>NZ_JARVWP010000009.1 GCF_029846235.1 Bradyrhizobium sp. CER78 | reverse complement strand
TCTAGCTCCAGACGAGAGTACTTCGATCGAACGACGGACTCTGCTTCACCTCGCCCCGCGCGCGGGGCGAGGCATAGGGCGCCTTCGGCGGCCGTTCCCAAGAACGCCGAGGCAAAGCCTCGGCTATGACGCATCGTTAGATGCGTTCCGGGTGAGGGGGAGTTTCCGCAAACACAGCTGTCGCCGCATGCGCGGTGACAGCCCTCACCCCAGCCCTCTCCCCGTAAGAACGGGGCGAGAGCGCGGCCCCCAAAACAAAAGCCCCCGGATCGTCCGAGGGCTTTTCGTTAGGCGACGAGCAGAAATCTTATGCGGCGTCGGCGTCGGTCTGGCTGGCGGCGGGGCGCGGACGGCGCGGCAGCGGGAACGCCTCGCTCTCATAGAGCGAGCGGATGCCGTTCTGGTCGAAACGGGCTTCCTCGACCTGCAGATAGGCGCCGTTCAGCGAATCCGCCGGCAGCTGCTCCATCGCGAACTGCACGGCCTCGGCAGCGGTGCCGAAACGGCGGTAGGCGAAGCCCGCCCGCTTCTTCTTGCGGATCGCGGCAGGAAACAGTTCGGCAGACGTATTGTAGTTGAACGGACGCAGGGGACGCATGGTCGACGACCTCTTGTGTTCTTGGCAGTTGGCGTGGCGAAAGGGATTTGGGGGACGGCGGCCTGTACTTGGCGACGCGCCGTACATGTCATTTCGATCCCTAATATAGGCCTCTTTGACAAAAATGCGACCCCAGAAGCGCCCCCGGCAGGGCACATGCTGAATCCGCGCATGGCACGGCGTTCGGTCAAATAAGTCTATTTATTTCAATGGCTTATGACCATTAAATCTTATCGAGCCAGGCCAGGATCGCGACCACGATCAAAATCACCCCGAAAAGCCCCATTCCGGAGTGGCCGAGACCATAGCCATAGCCGCGGATCCGGCCGCTATAGCCGCCCAGCAGGATGACCAGCAGGAGGATGATGAGGATCAATCCGAGCGACATGGCGCCCTCCTCAGAACAGGCGGCAGCCGCACGGCGAGACGCCGACGGCCCCGCGGATTCCAAGCAAAGCACATTCCGGCCCGCGAGTCGTTAACTTCGGCGCCATTCCGGGGGCGATGCGCGGCAGCGAACCCCAATTCGCAATTGCGAATTGGGGAATCTTGGTCCGGAGCCTGTCACCCGGCGGCGGAAAGCGCCGACCCGTTGGCACTGCCCCGGGATGACGGCTTCGCCGTCATTTCTTGCTTTCGTCGATCGGGAGCACCTTCAGCGGGGTCGGATAGGGCTCGACCCGCAGCGAGTCATGGGCGATCAGGCCGACCTTGTGCAGCGGCACCTGTTCGAGATCGCCGGAGGCGGATTTGTGCACGGCATATTGCCAGACGCTCATCGAGCCCTTGGCGACCAGCATCTTGGCGATGCCGCCGGCGTTCTGGCCTTCGACCTGCGTGAGATCGGCATCGGTCAGGCCGATGACGATCTCGTCCTTGGAGGTGATGACCTTGAACAGCGAGATCTTGTCGGCGGCGAATGCCGGCATGCTCACCGTGCTCCCCATGATGACGCTGGCAAGAAGGAGACCGAACAAAAGCTTTCCTGGAATCCGTGACATCAAAATTTCCTTGTGTTGAGGCGCGCGGAAGGATGGCCGCGCCAAAACAAAACCCCGCGCGACCGGTTCTTGGTCGTGCGGGGCGGATCAAACGTTCGACGCGCCGGTGGATTATTCGGCCCGTCAGGCCCGGAGGCCGTTACTTCTTCTCGTTCAGCTTCATCGCCGCCGAGTTGATGCAGTAGCGCAGGCCGGTAGGGCCAGGGCCGTCGTTGAATACGTGGCCGAGATGACCATCGCATTTCGAGCACAGCACCTCGGTGCGGATCATGCCGTGGCTCATGTCGCGCTCCTCATCGACATGGCTCTCGACGGCGGGCTTGGAGAAGCTCGGCCAGCCGCAGCCGGAATCGAACTTCTGGTCGGACTCGAACAGCGTCTGCCCGCAACCGGCGCAAACATAGGTGCCCTTGCGGGGATCATGCTCATATTCGCCGGTGAACGGCCGCTCGGTCGCCTTCTCACGCAGCACGGCGTACTGCATCGGCGTCAATTCCTTGCGCCACTCGGCCTCGCTCTTGCGAACCTTGCCGTCGGTCTTGGTATCGGACATTCAACCTCCTTTGCGAGTTGCTCAGTTGGTGACCTTGGTGCTGCTCACCAGCGTCGGCTTCTCGATGTAGTTCTCCGCGAAGATCTTCTTCAGGTTCTCGACCTTCGGGATGTCGTTATACGCAATATAGGGCTGGTTCGGGTGCAGCGTCAGATAGTCCTGGTGGTAGCCTTCCGCCGGATAGAACGCCTCGAGCGTTCCGACCTTGGTGACGATCGGCTTCTTGTAGACCTTGGCGGCGTTGAGCTGGGCGATATAGGCGTCCGCGACCTTCTTCTGCTCGTCGCTGGTCGTGAAGATCGCCGAGCGATATTGCGTGCCGGAATCGGGTCCCTGGCGGTTCAGCTGGGTCGGGTCGTGCACCACCGAGAAGAAGATCTGCAGGATCTTGCCATAGGAGATCTTCTGCGGGTCGTATTTGATCTCGACCGACTCGGCGTGGCCGGTGGTGCCGGTCGAGACCTTCTCGTAGTCGGCATTCGCCTTGCTGCCGCCGGAGTAGCCGGACACCGCGCTGACGATGCCGGCGGTGTGCTGGAACACGCCCTGCACACCCCAGAAGCAGCCGCCGGCCAGCACCGCGGTCTTGATGCCGGTCTCCGGCGCGCTCGCCGCCGGCGGCGGAATGACCACGGCGTCCTCTGCGGCAAGCGAGGGCGCAACGGCAAAAGCGGCGACCGCCAGCGCGCCGATCGCGGCGGCGCAAAGCGAGAGACGGCTGAGGGAGCTCTTGGGCATGGGTTCCTCGTGGGATCGCAATTGGGGGCCAGTCTAGAGCGGGAGCCGGCATTGGCAAACCGGGCCGGGCTGCTCCGACGCTTCAAAATACGGGCGAAGGGACGTTTTGTTACGGCGCCGGCCACACGGTTTCGTGAGGGAAATGCTGATTATTCAGGCGTGTAGGTGCCATACACCCGTCATCCTGAGGAGCCGCGGAGCGGCGTCACGAAGGATGCACGGCCACCTGCCGGGCCGTCGACCCTTCGAGACGCGCGCGATGCGCGCTCCTCAGGGTGACGGGTCATTAGGAAGTGCTGAATGCGCGGGGCTATCACACCACGACGCTGAGCCGCTTCGCCGCTCGCGTGATGCCGGTGTACAGCCACCTCGCGCGCGAATCCTGGAATGCAAAGCTCTCGTCGAACAGCACGACGTCGTCCCATTGCGAGCCCTGCGACTTGTGCACGGTCAACACATAGCCGTAGTCGAACTCGTCGTAGGGCTTGCGCTGCTCCCATGGCACACCCTCGACGCCGCCGTCGAAGCATTCGCCGCGCACCGAGACTTTTGTGACCTTGTAGCCGAAATCCTCGTCAGGCATCACGCGCATGGTGATGATCTTGGATTTCGACTGCGCGCGCGCCTTGACCCGCCACAGCCCGCCGTTGAACAGGCCCTTCTTGCGATTGTTGCGCAGGCAGACCAGCTTGTCGCCGGCGACCGGCAGCGGATCCTCGATGTTCAGCCGTTGCCGCACCCGCATGTTGTAGGCGCGGCGGGTGTTGTTGCGGCCGACCAGCACCTGGTCGGCGCTCATCACGCGGTCCGGATCGAGCTCCTTGCGCGACACCACCTCGCTCTCGCCACGACGGCCGATCTCGAGCTCGCGGCCCTCGCGGATGTCCATCGACATCCGCACGATCGGATCGTCCTGCGCCTGGCGGTGCACCTCGGTCAGCATCGCGTCCGGCTCGGCGTCGGTGAAGAAGCCGCCACCCTGGATCGGCGGCAATTGCGCGGGGTCGCCGAGCACCAGCAGCGGGCAGTCGAACGACATCAGATCCCGGCCGAGCTCGGCGTCGACCATCGAGCATTCGTCGATCACGATCAGCTTGGCTTTGGATGCGGGCGCGTCGTCCCAGAGCTCAAAGCTCGGCTGCTCGACGCCGGATTCCCGGGCGCGATAGATCAGGGAATGAATCGTGGAGGCGCTGTCGCAGCCCTTGTTGCGCATCACCAGCGCCGCCTTGCCGGTGAACGCCGCGAACTTCACCTCGCCGTCGACACCCTCGGCGATGTGCTGGGCGAGCGTGGTCTTGCCGGTTCCGGCATAGCCGAACAGGCGGAACACCGGCGGCGTGCCGTTCTGGCCGGGCTTGGCTTTCAGCCAGTCGGCGACGGCTTTCAGCGCGGAATCCTGATGCGGCGTAAAGGTGGTCATGAGCTTTCGGAGGAAGGAGCGCGCGATCGATAGCGCCGCGACTCATACCAACACAAGCTAAACATTCATGCGTTCCAGGCAAGCCGCCTCCCGCTGCACGGAATTGGAGTTTCACCCCCGAGGCTGGACTTGGCCTTCCCCGCCACTAGACTGATCCAAAACAACAAGCGGTCGGGGACGGACCTTGGGAGTGATGACGCCATGAAATTCGGCATCTTTTACGAGCTGCAACTGCCGCGCCCCTGGAACGACGGCGACGAGCTCAGGCTCTACCAGAATGCGCTGACACAATTGGAGACCGCCGACCGGCTCGCTTACGACTACGCCTGGGTCGTCGAGCACCACTTCCTCGAGGAATATTCGCACTCGCCGGCGCCGGAATCCTTCCTCGCCGCCGCAAGCCAGCGCACCAAAAATATCCGGCTCGGCCACGGCATCTTCCAGCTCACCACCAATCATCCCGCGCGCGTCGCCGAGCGGGTCGCGGTGCTCGATCTGCTGTCCAACGGCCGCTGCGAGTTCGGCATGGGCGAGAGCGCCTCGATCACCGAGCTGACGCCGTTCGGCCGCGACATGGAGACCAAGCGCGAGGTGTTCGAGGAAGCGGTGCAAGCGATCTTCCCGATGTTCACCAAGGTCGGCACCGAGCATCACGGCAAGTATTTCGACATCCCGTTGCGCAACGTGGTGCCGAAGCCGGTGCAGAAGCCGCATCCGCCGCTGTGGATGGCCTGCTCGCAGCTGCCGACCATCGAACGCGCCGGGCAGAATGGATTTGGCGCACTCGGTTTCCAGTTCGTCAGCGCCGAGGCCGCGCACGCCTGGGTGCACGCCTATTACAACGCGATCACCAAGCGGCTGAAGAAGCTCGCCGACTATGAGATCAATCCCAACATGGCGCTGGTCTCGTTCTTCATGTGTGCGAAGACGGATGAGGAAGCGCGCCGGCGCGCCGACGGCGCGACCTTCTTCCAGTTCGCGCTGCGCTATTACGGCCAGTCGCAGAACCGGCAGCGGCCGGCGCCCGGCACTGTCAACATGTGGGATGAGTACAACAAGTGGAAGCGCGAGAATCCGGAAGCGCAGGAGGCGGCGCTGCGCGGCGGCCTGATCGGCTCGCCGGAGACCTTGCGCAAGAAGCTGCGCCGCTTCCGCGCCTCGCATATCGACCAGGTGATCCTGCTCAACCAGGCCGGCAAGAACACGCACGAGCACATCTGCGAGTCGCTCGAGCTGTTCGGCAAGGAAGTGATGCCGGAGTTCCAGCACGATCCCGAGCACGATGCCTGGAAGAAGGGCGTGCTCGACGGCTCGATCCAGCTCGAGGAGATCGACACCCAGGCGTTCTCGGACCGCTACGGCAAGCTCGCGGTCAATGTCGGATCGAAAGCCGCCGCTGCAGGCTGATCAATTGATGTGCAGCGACCTCGCGATTCCGTGAGGAAAATAATTCGCTACGTGCGATCGGCGTCTTAAAAGAAACCACACGTGCGATGGCCGAACCTGAGTGCAGGCATCGCTATTTTTGTGCGGTGCTCGACAGCTTCATTCGCGCGCCCCATCATCCTGACATCGCATGATCGCGCGCGTGGTAGCGCGTTCGATCGTCAGGAGAGTCTTGGAATGAAGCGTCGAGAGTTCCTCCAGCTTTCGCTCGTCACGGCCGCTTCAGCTGCGCTGTCACGTAGCGCGCAGGCGCAGGCGGACGCGAAGGAAATTCGTATCGGCTATCAGAAGAACGGCGTGCTGGTTATCACGCGGCAGCGCGAGGCCTTGGAAAATCATTTCAAGCCGCAGGGCGTCAGCGTGAAATGGGTCGAGTTCTCCTCTGGGCCGCCGATGATGGAGGCGATGAACGTCGGCAGCATCGACTATGGCGCGGTCGGCGATTCACCGCCGATCTTCGCGCAGGCCGCGGGCGCGGCCATCGTCTATGCCGCCGCCCAGCCCATCATCAACGGCTCGGGCATCCTGGTGCCGCAGAATTCGGCGATCAAGACCATCGCCGACCTCAAGGGCAAGCGCGTCGGCTTCACCAAGGGATCCAGCGCGCACAACGTCGTGATCCAGACGCTGGAGAAGGCCGGGCTGACCTATGATGACATCACGCCGGTCTATCTGACGCCGCCGGACGCCGGCCCTGCCTTCGCCAATGGCGGCATCGATGCCTGGGCGATCTGGGATCCGTATTTCGCGATCGCCGAGACCAAGCAGAACGGCCGCATCCTGATCAACACCCGCGACGTCACCAAGACCAACGCGTTCTACATCGCCAATCGCGACTTCGCGAACCGGCACGGCGCCCTGCTGCAGCAGATTGTCGATGTCACGACGTCGAGCGCGAAGTGGGCGGAGGCGCATCCCGACGAGGTCGCGAAATCGCTGGCCGCCGTCACCGGCGTGCCGCTCGATATCCAGACCATCGCGGCGCGGCGGGCCGGCTTCTCGGTCGGCCCCGTGACCGACGACATCATCGCGACCCAGCAGGGCGTCGCCGACCGCTTCTTCAAGCTCGGCCTGATTCCGAAGCAGATCGCGATCCGCGACATCGTCTGGCGCAATACCCAGACCTGAGCGGCGCGCGTTTGGTCATTTCAATGCAGAGGATATTCCCATGACGCGTTTATTCCGGCGCT
Source organism: Bradyrhizobium sp. CER78 (assembly GCF_029846235.1). Classification (GTDB taxonomy): domain Bacteria; phylum Pseudomonadota; class Alphaproteobacteria; order Rhizobiales; family Xanthobacteraceae; genus Bradyrhizobium. Next base: position 343,179 of record NZ_JARVWP010000009.1, on the reverse strand, counting down.
GGATTGCCCGCGCGGTGCTGTCGGTCAGCATCGTTGCGGCGACCGTCAGCGCGTCCTACGGTCAGGACAAGGTGGTCCGCATCGGCTTCCAGAAATACGGCAAGCTGGTTTTGCTCAAGAGCAAGGGCTCGCTCGAGCAGAAGCTGAAGTCGGTCGGTTACTCGGTCGTGTGGACCGAGTTTCCGTCGGGGCCGCCGCTGCTCGAAGCGCTCAATGTCGGCGCGATCGATTTCGGCAACACCGGCGAAGCGCCGCCGATCTTCGCGCAGGCGGCCGGTGCACCGCTGCAGTATGTCGCCTATGAGCCGCCTGCGCCGAAGGGCGAGGCGATCCTGGTGCCGAAGGACAGCCCGATCAAATCGGTCACCGATCTCAGGGGCAAGAAGGTCGCGCTCAACAAGGGCTCCAACGTCCACTATCTCCTGGTGAAAGCGCTGGAGAAAGCCGGTGTCAAATATTCCGAGATCGAGCCGGTGTTCCTGGCGCCGGCCGATGCACGCGCGGCGTTCGAGCGCGGCGCGGTCGATGCCTGGGTGATCTGGGATCCGTTCCAGGCTGCGGCGGAGGCGGCGACCGGCGCACGCACCGTCGCCGATGGCACCGGCATCGTCGCCAACTACCAGTTCTACTTCGCCTCGAAGAAATTCCTGCAGGCCGATCCGAAGATCGTTCAGCTCGTGCTGTCGCAGCTCAGCGAGGTCGATGACTGGGCCAAGGGCGATATCCATGCCGTCGCCGAGCAGCTGGCGCCGAGCATCGGGTTGTCGGTGCCGGTGGTCGAGGTCGCGCTGAAGCGGCAGGCCTATGGCATCAAGCCGGTCACCGACGCCGTGATCGCGGGCCAGCAGCAGGTCGCCGACACGTTCTTCGCGCTCGGCCTGATCCCCAAACCAATCAAGATTTCCGACGTCGCATGGAGGCCGGGCACGTGAGCACCCCAACCAACGCCAACATCCTCTGGTTCCTGCCGACCCATGGCGACAGCCGCTATCTCGGCACGTCGATCGGCGGCCGCGAGGTGAACTTCAACTATCTGCGCCAGATCGCGCAGGCCGCCGACCAGCTCGGCTATTACGGCGTACTGCTGCCGACAGGCCGGAGTTGCGAGGATTCCTGGGTGGTGGCCTCGGCCGTCGCGCCCTGGACCGAGCGCCTGCGCTATCTCGTGGCGGTCAGGCCCGGCCTGCAATCGCCGAGCGTCGCCGCCCGCATGACCGCGACCTTGGACCGGCTGTCGAACGGCCGTCTGCTGATCAACGTCGTCACTGGCGGCGATCCGATCGAGAACAAGGGCGACGGCATCTTCCTCGATCATGACGAGCGCTACGCGGTGACCCGCGAGTTCCTGAACGTCTACAGCGATCTGCTCGCCGGCAAGACCGTCAACGTCGAAGGCAAGCACATCAGGATCGAGGACGGCCGCCTGCTGTTCAATCCGGTGCAGTCGCCACGGCCGCCGCTGTATTTCGGCGGCTCGTCCGACGCCGGCATCGACGTCGCGGTCGACACCGTCGACAAGTACCTGACCTGGGGCGAGCCGCCGGCGCAGGTCGCCGAGAAGATCGCCAAGGTGAAGGCCATCGCCGCGCAGCGCGGCCGCAAGCTGTCGTTCGGCATCCGCCTGCACGTGATCGTGCGCGAGACCAACGCGGAGGCGTGGAAGGCGGCCGACGAGCTGATCCAGTACGTCACCGACGACACCGTCGCTGCCGCGCAGAAGATCTTTTCGCGGATGGACTCGGTCGGCCAGCAGCGCATGGCGCAGCTGCATGGCGGCCGGCGTGACCAGCTCGAGATCAGTCCGAACCTCTGGGCCGGCGTCGGCCTGGTGCGCGGTGGCGCGGGTACCGCGCTGGTCGGCGATCCCCAAACCGTTGCGGCGCGGATCAAGGAGTATCAGGACATTGGCGTCGATACCTTCATCATGTCGGGTTACCCGCATCTCGAGGAGGCCTATCGCTTCGCCGAGCTGGTGTTCCCGCTGCTGTCGCTGGCGCAACCCGGCAACGTGACGCCGATCCGCGTCAACACCGGCCCGTTCGGTGAAACCATCGGCAACGACTACCGTCCGCAAAAGCAGGCATCGCAATCATGAGCTTGATCGATTCACTACCGCGCGTCGGCGCACCGAAGCTTCCGAAGGTCGACGGCCTGATCCCCTGGATCGTGCCGCTCGCGATCGTACTGATCTGGCAGCTCGCCTGCGTCACCGGTTTTGTTCCCTCGCGCGTGCTGCCGGCGCCGACCGATGTGGCGCTGGCGGGATGGAAGCTGCTGCTATCAGGTGAATTGGTCCGCAACATCTGGGTCAGCTTCTGGCGCGCCTCGATCGGCTTTGTCATCGGTGGCGGCATCGGCTTTGCGTTCGGGCTCGCCAACGGGCTGTCGCAGCTGTCCGCGAAACTTACCGACACGACGCTGCAGATGGTGCGCAATATCCCGCATCTGGCGCTGATCCCGCTGGTCATCCTGTGGTTCGGCATCGACGAGTCGGCAAAGCTGTTCCTGGTCGCGCTCGGCGTGTTCTTCCCGATCTATCTCAACACGCTGCACGGCATCCGCACCGTCGACCCGCAGCTGATCGAGATGGGCCGCATCTACGGCATGACCGACGGCGAACTGTTCCGCCGGGTGATCTTCCCCGGCGCGCTGCCGTCGATCTTCGTCGGCCTGCGCTTTGCGCTCGGCATCATGTGGCTGACGCTAATCGTCGCCGAGACCATCGCGGCCTCGTCGGGCCTCGGTTACATGGCGATGCAGGCGCGCGAGTTCATGCTGATCGACGTCGTCGTGCTCTCGATCCTGATCTACGCCTTGCTCGGCAAGCTCGCCGACAGCGCCTCGCGGGCGCTGGAGCGGCTCACCCTGTCGTGGCACCCCGCCTTCCAGAAGAAGTGAGAGTGAGAATGCAAGAAGCGCTTCGTTTCCAGCCCGTAGACGCCGAGCCGGTCGACCACGCCGACATCGTCGTGAAGTCGCGGCACCTGCGGCGGGTGACCGATAATGCGGCCCGCGGCCTGTCGCTGACCATCCGCGGCTTGCGCAAGGCGTTCGGCGACAATGAGGTGCTGCGCGGCATCGATCTGCACATCCCCTCGGGCCAGTTCGTCGCGATCGTCGGCCGCAGCGGCTGCGGCAAGAGCACGCTGCTGCGTTTGATCGCGGGCCTTGATGCGCCTACGGCGGGCAGCATCGCGTTTGGCGAGGAGCCGCGGGCGCAGGACGTCCGCGTCATGTTCCAGGAACCGCGCCTGCTGCCCTGGGCGCGGGTGCTGTCCAATGTCGAGGTGGGTCTGGGGCGTGAGCGCTCCTCGGCCGATGCGCAGGCGCGTGCCGAGCGCGCGCTGGTCGAGGTCGGCCTCGGCGACAAGCGCGCCCAGTGGCCATCGGTGCTCTCGGGCGGCCAGAAGCAGCGCGTGGCGCTGGCGCGGGCGCTGGTCAGCCAGCCGCGGGTGCTGGCGTTCGACGAGCCGCTCGGTGCGCTCGATGCGCTCACGCGGATCTCGATGCAGCAATTGCTGGAGCGTGTTTGGCGCGACCAGGGCTTCACCGCGATCCTGGTGACGCATGACGTCGCCGAGGCGGTCGCGCTCGCCGACCGCGTGCTCGTCATCGAGGACGGCCGGATCGCCGAGGACGTCACGATCGATCTGCCGCGACCGCGCCGGCGCGGCTCGGCCGAGCTCGCCGCGCTGGAAGGCGAGATCCTGAAGCATCTGCTTGAAGGCAGCGAAGACACTTTGTGAGGTCGCCATGAATTCCCTCGTGCGCAATGTTTCGATCGAGCCTGCGGTTGCTGCTGCCGAGTTTCGTGGCGCGATGCGCCATCTCACCGGCGGCGTCAGCGTCATCACGGCCGGGCGCGGCAAAGAGATCTCGGGGATGACGGTGACTTCGGTGTCGTCGCTGTCGGTCGAGCCGCCGTCGCTGATCGTCAGCATCAACCGCGCAGCCTCGTCGTATCAGCTGATCGCGCGCCATGGCGTGTTCGGCGTCAACATCCTGACCGCGGATCAGCTAGACATCGCCGAGCGCTTCACCGGCAAGGGCGGCCTGAAAGGCGCCGACCGGTTCGAAGGCGCCGAATGGACGACGCGCGCCTCAGGCGTCCCGCTGCTGGTCGGCGCGCTCGCAGCCGTCGACTGCGAGGTCGAGGAGATCATCGAGCGGCACTCGCACGCGATCGTCATCGGGCGCGTGCTCGACGTGATCGCATCGCAACGCACCGCCGCGCTGGCCTACTGGCACGGCGAATATGTCGCGATCGACCATGACGAAGACGCCGCGCGGCTGGCCGAGGTCAGCCTGCCGTCGCGTCACGTCCACGCCCCGGGCGTGCTTAAAGCGCGATGAGATTGAATCACCATCGCGCTTGAGATTCTCGTTCCAGCAGGATCCGGAAAACCGCTTCGCACTTTTCCGGGTCATGCTTCAGCGCAGCGTTGCCGGTCCGGATCGGCCTTCAGTAGACTGCGCTCAGCGACGCCGGGCTGTCGATGATCACGTTGCTGCCGCGAACGCCAGCCCATACGGCCTGGATGGTCTGAGCCGTATTGCTCAGCGGAATGCCGACGACAAGCGTGGTCGGGACGCGGCCGAAGCTCGACGGGGTCCCTTCATTGTAGGTAAAGCTCGCGACGACCGGCGAGGCCGTGCCATTGACGGTGACGCCGAACACGCCGCCTGGAATATCGTTGCCCATGGCGTAGGGATTCGGAACGTTCAGGGTGATGATCGCGGTGGTGCCGACGCCCTCCGGGATTGTCAGGCTCAAGCCTTGCATCGGCGTAAGAGTTGCGGAGTTGGTGGACAGGGTGCCGGCGGTCTGCACGTAAAGGGCCATATCACTCTCCAGTTGTCGAAATATAAAAGCACAATAGGAGATTGAATACGGCAACTGGCCGCAAGATTCAAGGGATCAACGGCAAGGCGGCCGGCGCGGCATGTTGGCCGTGGCGCTTTCCCGGCAAGCACACTAAAAGCCGCGGATGTTTCGGAGACGTGACGGTTCGATGAAGCGCCTGGGAGCCTGGCTGTTCTATCTCGTCGGCGCAATCGCCGTCGCCTATCTGGCGCTCTATGCGTATGCGGCGTTCACCGGCCGCGACATCACGCCGGGCGATCCGATCCGGATCTTTCGTAAGCCCGACGTGCCCAGCTATTCGTGAGGCAGGGCAGGCGACGGGATTGCTCCGCCGCCGCTCCTTTTCCTACCCGGCGTTCGCCATGCGCTGATAGTCGGGAGCGCCGTTGCCGGCCGGGGTGATCGGGATGCCGCCGTCGGCATATTCGTTCAGCTTGTTGCGCAGCGTGCGGATCGAGATGCCGAGGATGTTGGCCGCATGGGTGCGGTTGCCGAGGCAGTGCTTCAGCGTTTCCAGGATCAGGTCGCGTTCGACGTCGGCGACGGTGCGGCCGACCAGCGCGCGGGTGACCTGCTCGGCGGCCAGCGTGGCGTGCGCCACCGCGGGCGCGGTCTTGGCGAGGTCGAGGCGATCGCCATCGGGGGTCAGGATCGCGTCGAGACCGATCTCGTCGCCCTGCGCCATCAGGACCGAGCGATGGATGGTGTTCTCGAGCTCGCGGACGTTGCCCTGCCAGCGGTTCGCGGTCAGGACGCGGCGGGCCTCGGTCGAGATCGGGCGGACCGGAAGGCCGTTGGCCTCGGCGTACTTCTTGGCGAAGTGCTGCGCCAGCTCGAGGATGTCGGCCGGACGGTCGCGCAGCGGCGGGATCTTCAGGTTGACGACGTTGAGGCGGAACAACAGGTCCTCGCGGAAGCTGCCTTCTCGCACGGCCTCCGACAGATTGCGGTTCGAGGTCGCGATGATGCGGATGTCGACCGGGACCGGCTTGGTGCCGCCGACGCGGTCGATCACGCGCTCCTGGATCGCGCGCAAGAGCTTCGACTGAAGGCGGACGTCCATCTCGGAGATTTCGTCGAGCAGCAGCGTGCCGCCGGTCGCTTCCTCGAACTTGCCGATGCGGCGTGCCACCGCGCCCGTGAAGGCGCCCTTCTCATGGCCGAACAGTTCGGATTCCAGCAGGTGCTCGGGGATCGCCGCGCAGTTGATCGAGATGAACGGCCGCTTGGCGCGGGCCGAGCGGGAATGGACATAGCGCGCCAGCACTTCCTTGCCGGTGCCGGACTCGCCCGTGATCATGACGGACGCGTCGGAGCCGGCGATCTGCTGCGCCAGCTTGATCACCCGGCCCATCGCCTCGTCGCGATAGATCAGGTCGCGGGCGTCGTTGGCGACCGCGGCCAGCACTGCTGCGATCAGCTCGGGGTCGGGCGGCAGCGGGATGTATTCCTTGGCGCCGGCGTGGATCGCGGCGACCGCGGCGCGGGCGTCGTTTGAGATGCCGCAGGCGACGATCGGAACGTGGATGTGTTCGGCTTCGAGCCGCATCACGAGGTCGCGGATGTCGAGGCCGACATCGACCAGCAGGAGGTCGGCGCCCTTGCCGCCGCGCAGCACGTTCATCGCCTGCTCGGCGGCCTCGGCGTGGGTCACCGAGGCGCCGTTGTCCATCGCGATCTTGGTCGCGGTCGTGAGCTGGCCCTTCAGGGTGCCAACGATGAGAAGCCGCATGATGATCTCCTGTTCGTCTGGTCGCGCAGATTCCGCGCGCTACTGTTGCATTCGTTTAAGAGCGTTCTGCCTTGATGATTTCGGTCATGGTCACGCCGAGCTTGTCTTCCACCAGCACTACTTCGCCACGCGCCACCAGGCGGTTGTTGACGTAGATGTCGATCGCTTCGCCGACGCGGCGGTCGAGTTCGAGCACGGTGCCCGGTCCGAGCTTCAGGAGGTCGCCGACGTCCATCTTGGAGCGGCCGAGCACGGCCGAGACCTGCACCGGCACGTCGAACACGGCCTCGAGGTCGGCCGCGATGCGCGCGGCATTTTCGTCCTCGTTGTAGCCGATGTCGTCGATCCCGGGCGCGTCGGCGGTGTTGAGATCGGGAAGCGGGACTTGGGTGTCGGTGTCGCTCATGGTTCAGCCCTCAATCGCGTTCAGCCAGCCTCGCCGCGGGACGCCAGATAGCGCCCGACGAGTTCGTTGATCTTGCCTTCGATCGCGGCGCGCTCCAGCACCACGCCACCATCGGCCCATTCGATCCGGCAGTCGCCGGTCGCAATGGTCGGCTCGGCCAGGATCACCAGCCGGCCCTGGAAACCGGAATGCGCCGCCATCTGCTCGATGTTGTGGTGCGCCGCCTCATAGAGCGCGTCGTTGATGCGGACCACGAGATGCGGGGTTGCCACCAGATGCGAGAAGCAGTCGGAGACCAGCGCGGTGATCTCGCCGAGCGGCTCGCGCGCGATCAGTTCGGCGCAGAGCTTGCGGGCGACCGCGACCGCGACATCGACGGCCTCGGTCTCCATCCGCGTCTCGATGCCGGCAAAGCGCGCAGCGATGCCCTTGATCGCGGCGCCGATCTCTTCCAGCGCCTGCGCCATGCGGCGGTCGCTCTCGACCTTGGCCTCGCGCAGCGCGGCTTCATAGCCGGCGCGATAGGCCCGCGCTTCGGCGTCGGCGACCTTCTGGGCAACCTCGGCGGGCGTCGGCGCGCGCTCGCGGGCGCGGTCGGGGGCCGAGAAGTCGGTGTCGAACAGGAATTTTGCGGGTGCGGCCATCAGTACACCAGCTCGTCGTCGGCGCGGTTCTTGGTCAGGGTGATCTCGCCGCGGGCGGCGAGGTCCTTGGCGAGGTTGACGAGCAGCGCCTGCGCCTCGTCGACGTCGCGCAGGCGCACCGGGCCCATCGCGGCCATGTCGTCCATCAGCATCTTGCCGGCGCGCGAGGACATATTGCCGAGGAAGAAGCTGCGCACCTCCTCGTTGGCGCTCTTCAGCGCGACGCCGAGCTTGTCCTTGTCGATGTTGCGCATCAGCGTCTGGGCCGAGGCGGAATCCAGCTTGATCAGGTCGTCGAAGGTGAACATCAGCGCCTTGATGCGCTCGGCGGATTCGCGGTTCTCTTCTTCCAGCGAGGTGATGAAGCGGGTCTCGGTCTGGCGGTCGAAATTGTTGAAGATCTCGGCCATCACCTCATGGGCGTCGCGGCGCCGGGTCTGCGACAGGTTCGACATGAACTCGGTGCGCAGCGTCTGCTCGACGCGCTCGATCACTTCCTTCTGCACCGCCTCCATGCGCAGCATGCGGCCGACCACGTCGAGGGCGATGTCCTCGGGCAGGATCGCCAGCACGCGCGCGGCATGCTCCGGCTTCAGCTTCGACAGCACCACTGCGATGGTCTGCGGGTACTCGTTCTTGAGGTAGTTGGCGAGCACCTCTTCCTGCACGTTGGAGAGCTTCTCCCACATGTTGCGGCCGGCGGGACCGCGGATCTCGTCCATGATGCCGGTGACGCGCTCGGCCGGCAGGTATTGCTGCAGCAGCCGTTCGGTGGCGTCGAAATTGCCCATCAGCGCGCCGGAGGCCGACATCCGCGAGACGAATTCCAGCATCAAATCCTCGACCACGTCGGCCTCGACGGTGCCGAGCGTCGACATGTGCACCGACAGCTCGCGGACCTCCTCGTCGTCGAGCATCGACCAGATCTTGCCGCCGTATTGCTCGCCGAGCGCGAGCATCAGGATCGCGGCGCGCTTCGGGCCGGGCAACGGCTTGCCCTTGGGCCGTGCGCTCTGCCGGTTCGCCAGCGTCGAGAGGACGGTGGCGATGTCGTTGGCGTTGGTGGTCTGGGGTACGGCGGCCATGTCAGTTCTCTACCGGCTCGCTCAGCCATTGACGGACGATGGAGACGGTCTCGTTCGGATTGCGCTCGGCGAGTTCGCCGACCCGGTGCACGGCCTGGGCGTGGACCTGGCCCTGGATCTGGGCGACGTCGATCAATTGCGCCGCGCCGCTGCCGGCCGGAATCAGCGCCTGGCCGGTCGCACCAGCGCTCTCGGCATTGGCTTCGGCCAGCGCCGGCACGCCGCCACCTGCCAGCGCCGGAATGACGTCGGCGGCGACGATGCGCTTGACCAGCGGGCGGACCACCATGAACAGCACGACCAGGCCGAGCATCATCATGACGCCGAGCTCGATGACGTACATCACGTCATCCTTGGTGAATTGCAGCATGCCGAGCAGGCCGGTCGGCTCGGTGATCGGCTGCGAGGCGGGCGGCTCGGCGAAGCGCAGGTTCACGACCTCGACCTGGTCGCCGCGCTTCTGGTCGAAGCCGATCGCGGAGCGAACCAGGGCGGCGATGCGGTCGAGCTGCTCCTTGGTGCGGTCCTGGTAGACCATCTCGCCTTTTTCGTTCTTGGAGTAGGCACCGTCGACCAGCACCGCGACCGAGATGCGGTTGACGCGGCCGGCCTCGGTCACCTCGGTCTTGGTGGTGCGGGAAATCTCGTAATTGTTGGTTTCCTCGCTCTTCTTGCTCTGGTCGCGGGCGCGGGCGGCGTTGTCCTGGTTCTGGTTGCCCGGCAGCTCGTTGGCGACGGTGACCTGACCGGAATTGTCGGCGGTGAGGCTCGATTCCTCGCGGGTCTGGGTCGAGCGCAGCACGCGGCCCTCGGGGTCGAACTTGTCCGAGGTCTGGGTGATCTTGTTGTAGTCGAAGTCAGCGGAGAGCTGGACGCGGGCGCGCCCGGCGCCGACCACCGAGGAGACGATGTCCTCGACCTGCTTGCGCATCCGCTTCTCGAAGGCGGCGCGGCGCTCGTCGCCGACCGCGGCATCGGCGTCGGATTGGGCGCCGTCGGCGAGCAACTGGCCGGCCTCGTCGACGATCGAGACCCGCTGCGGCTTCAGCCCGTTGACGGCGGAGGCGACGACGTGGCGGATCGCGCGGATCTGCTGCGGCTCCAGCGAACCGCGCACCCTGAGCACGATCGAGGCCGACGGCTCCGGCGTCTCGCGCGAGAACAACGGCTTTTCCGGCAGCACGAGGTGGACGCGCGCGGCCTGGACGCGGTCGATGGCGCGGATGGTGCGGGCGAGCTCGCCCTCCAGCGCGCGCAAATGATTGATGTTCTGGACGAAGCTCGTGGTGCCCAAGGCGTCCGACTTGTCGAAGATCTCGTAGCCTACGCCGCCGCCTTTGGGGATGCCGCCCTCGGCGAGCTTCATTCTGAGCCGCGTCACCTTGTCCTTCGGCACCATGATCGCGGCACCGTCATTGCGCAGCTCGAACGGGATCGCCTGGCGCTCCAGCTCCTTGATAATGGCCGAGGAATCCTCGGTCGACAGGTCGGTGAAGAGGGTGGTCATCTGCGGCGTGGTGACGCGCATGATGACGAAGGCGAAGAAGCCGATCAGGGCCGCGGTGACCGCAACCATGGCCGCGAGGCGGGCCGCACCAAGACCTCTCAGGAAAGCAACCAGACTTTGCACCAACGGCCCCCAGGGATTCGGCCCACGCGGGTCCGACTGGGCAAATATTGCCTAGGGTATGGTTTCCATATGGTTAACGAAGGTTAAGGACCGCGGCAAAATCGCGGACATGAAAAAAACCGGCTTCGCGGGGCGAAGCCGGTTTTCGTCAAATGCCACTTGTATTGACGGGATTTACTGCCGGTACTGCTGGATCCGGGTGGTGCGCAGTCCGGCCAGACCATGCTGGTCGATCGAGAACTGCCAGGAAAGGAATTCATCGACGGTCAACGTGTAGCGGCTGCAGGCCTCCTCGAGGGAGAGCAGGCCGCCGCGGACCGCAGCGACGACTTCGGCCTTGCGGCGGATGACCCACCGTTTGGTACCGGGGGCCGGCAAATCCGCAATCGTTAACGGGCTGCCGTCAGGCCCGATGACGTATTTCACCCTCGGGCGATGGGGTTCTGTCATGGCGTACTCACAAACTCTCAACCACTGAACTCGCGATTGGTAACCTACGCCTCCCGGTTTAAAATTTGCCTAAGCCCAAGCGTTCAATACGAATCTCGTTGGAACGGCCGGGAACACGGGGCTGGCTGGTGCCCTCCGGCGCACATATCTCGCAGCGGAGCAAGCGGTACCCCCCTCCCTAACCCTCCCCCGCAAGGGGGGAGGGAACCCGCTCGCCGGTACGTCTCTCACAAATCGGATGTGTAATGACTCGCGCCAAGTGAGGTGAGCACTCTAGTCAGGCTCCCTCCCCCCTTGCGGGGGAGGGCGGGGAGAGGGGAGAGCCCCAAGCGAGATGTTCGATCTGAAGCACACGCTTCCACAATCTCGACTGCGCCCCACGGAACGTGAACGATCGTCGATCTTCCCGCCTGTTCAACTATCCTTGATCTCCGCGCTCAGAGCGGCGCGGCGCGTAACCAGGCGCGGTTGCGTACGTAGGAGAGGTTGTCCGCTCGCCGCAGGTGAGCGCGCTTCGCCACTTCCTCCATCCGAGCCCTTGTCATGATGATGAACAGACGCACTTTCTCGACCGCCCTGCTTGCCGGCGCGGCAGCTTCACTGGTGTCCTCGCGCGGCATGGCCGCAACCACGCCGCCAGTGCAGGCGCGCAACGTCGTGCTGGTGCATGGCCTGTTCGCCGACGGCTCCTGCTGGTCCGAGGTCATTCCGCGATTGCAGACGGCCGGGCTCAATGTGACATCGGTGCAAAATCCGTTGACCACGCTGCCGGAAGCGGTCGCATCGGCGCAGCGCGTGCTCGATCGCCAGGATGGTCCGACCGTTCTGGTCGGCCATTCCTTCTCCGGAATGATCGTCACCGAGGCCGGCGTGCATCCGAATGTTTCGGCGCTGGTGTATGTCGCCGCGCGCGCACCCGATGCGGACGAGGACTACACCGCATTGGCAAAAACCTATCCGACGCCGCCGGCAAGCGCCGGCATCGTGTTCGACGGAGACGAGGGCCGGCTGAGTGAAGCCGCGTTCCTGCGCGATTTCGCCGGCGACCTGCCGGAGGCCAAGGCGAAGGTGCTCTATGCCGTGCAGCAGCCGTTCCACAAGCAACTGCTCGCCGGCAGGACCAGCCATGCGGCCTGGCGCAGCAAGCCGAGCTATTACGCGGTCTCGACCGAGGACCGCACCATCAATCCGGATCTCGAACGCTTCATGGCGAAGCGGATGGGCGCCACCACGATCGAGGTGAAGGCCAGCCATCTGGCGCTGATCTCGCAGCCCGATCCTATCGCGCGGCTGATCATCAACGCCGCGGGACGGCCGGAGTGATCACCGGCTTTTCCATGCATCGACAACGAAACGGCCCCGGGAACGCGGAGACGTTTCCGGGGCCGCATTGCGCGTACTCTTAGAGGATATGCGCACCGTGACTGTTGAGGATGCCGTGATCGCCAGTGATCGGGATCAGATCATGGACCACAGTATCGACATCGACAGGCGCGCTCGCCGTATTGCCTAAGGCAATGTTGCCGCCATTCACGGTCGCGATCGGCAGGCTTTGCAGGTCGTGACCGAGATCGTGGATCAGATTGTCGACCGGATTGGTCGGGTCGTCCTTTCCATTGACCACACCGGTGAGCAGAGCGGCCGCCACGGCATCGAGCGCATGCACGGTGTCGGTGAGGTCGGCGCCGAGATGCGTTACGGCCTCGGACCCGATGATCCCGTCATGCCGCCCGACGAAGAGCCGCCGCTTCCGGCATCCGCGCCGCCGCCACCCGCCGATCGTCCTGATGATCCGGAGCTGCTTGATCCAGAAGCGCCGCCAGGAGCAGTGCCCTGTCCCATGGCCTGATACTGATCAGCATAAGCATTCGGGTCGCTCATGTGGTTTGCCTCCGTGTTGCGTCTAACCGGGGCAAAAACCGAAGCTTGAGCGGAATGGTTGCGTCGCGAACGCGTGCGCGCCTGAGCATGGCAAATGGTCGATGTCGCGCACGATTCAAATTTTCATCAAGGGCGGTGCGTTGACTGAATTGCACGGGCTGCAAAGCAGCGTGATGCAGCTCACGGCGTGTGCGCGCGGCGCATCATGGTTGGGGCGTCGCATCGGAGCGACGAATGGAAAACGAAGGACCCCGACATCATGGCCAACATCGACCACAAGCAAGGCACCTCAACGATCGCCGCCAATTCGAGCCAACCTTTCACATTCTGGTGGGGAAAGGATTCGAAGGCGCCCAACGAGTTTTTCGACGTATCGATCGCACAATTTTCCGGTCACGTTCGATGCCAATCACGTCTGCATCTATTGATGCGGCGAGGGCATGAAGCGGGCCGCGCCCGTCGCGCGGCCGGCGTCGGGCGAATCCGGCAGCGTCAGATGACGCTCGACGACGACCACATGTGCAGGATCACAATGGAGGGCCATGGCAGGATGACCCAGAACAAATGGATCGCCCGAAACTCGCCGGCCTTCCTCACGAACAGCATAAGGGCGGCGAACCAGATCGCATAAAGGACGAGCAGGAACGGCAGTATCCCCTTTGCGGACGGATCGGGCGCCAACCAGGGCAAGACGCTATAGACGCCCCCATAGATAAAGACATACGCCATGATGAGCGGAAACGACACGCCGACGCCGAGCACGGCGCCGCCAATCAAGGCGCCGAGCATCTTCAATTCTTTCAAGTGAGGCTCCCTCGAATGCAAATTCTTGTTGGGTAGCGATCAGGGCACGCGCTCAACCTAAACGAGATGAATGTGCAAACAGATTACGGATTGCGACAAATTGTCGGGATGCGCATAACCCGACGGCGAGGCGCGAGAGCCAACGGCCGGCTGCGCTCTGGTCTGATATCCCGCCTGTGCGCCTACTCGCCGGCCGGCGGCGGCAACCGTTCCCGGAGCGCTGCGATCTCGAGCATGACGTTAATGGCGATCGTCTTGAGGCGAGCATTCTCGGCCATCGTCTCGGCGAGCTGCGGAGGTATCGCTGCCGCATGCTGGCGGGTGGTCTGGGCGAGTTCTGGCGGTGTGGGGCGTGTCGTGTTCACGAGCTAACTCTTGCCGGTGGCGACCAGCCTGTGCTGCTGCGAAGGTTCAGGGCTGAATCGGCGCTCAAGCGCGCAAATGAAGATAGCGCCCGCTAGCTTACAGGCAGCTTACACGGAACAATTTATTGCTGATTGTGTCTGTGGCGCCGCTCCTGGCAATGCCGGGGAGAGCAAAGCTCGGACAGATCATGTCGCGAGAACGCGGAAGTTTGCCCCACCAGCCGTGCAACGCATTCAGTGTCGTCCTGGCTTTCGCCAGGACGACGAACGGCGAGTCCCGCTCGCAACATCCGCCGCAGAGTATGGGTCCCTGCTTTCGCAGGGACGACAGGTCTGTGTGCAGCGGAGACCTTTAGCTTAACTGCTGCTGCCGCCAGTCGCGCCGCGCACCACGCGCTTGATCTTGTCGGTGGTGTAGGTCTGGCCGCCGATCGAGAGCAGCGGCGGGGAGGCGGTCAGGTCGACGGAGTCGACGACGCCTTGAATTTCGGTCGAGATCGCGAGGTCGTTGCCCTTGGAATCCTTGCCGGTGGCGGTCAGCGTGTAGGTGCCGGCCGGCCACTGGGTGCCGTCATTGCCCTTGCCGTCCCAGACGAAGCTGGCATTGCCCTGCTTCAGGTTGAAATTGCCGGAATAGGCGGTCTGGCCGGTCGCGCTCGTGATCGTGATGGTGGCGCTGGTGGCTTGCGGGGACACCAGATTCCAGGTCGCCGATTTGTTGAACTGGGTCTTGCTGCCGTCGACCGCGACGGTGTTGCCGACATAGACCAGCGCCTGGGTCGACTGTGCGCTCTTCTCGATCGCAATCAGCTGCTTGAGCTGATCGTTGGATTTCAACTGCTGCTCGACACCGGCGAACTGCACGAGCTGCTGGGTGAACTGGTTGGTGTCGAGCGGATCGAGCGGGTTCTGGTGCTGCAACTGCGTCGTCAGCAGCGTCAGGAAGGTCTGGAAATTGTCGGCGATGCCCTGCGACGAAGTCGTCATGCCGGTGCCGGTGCTGCTGCTGCCGGAGCTCGTTCCGTTGCTGGTGCCCGGTGCCGAGACGACCGGCGTTGGCATGGTTGCATCGACTGCCATGGTGAACTCCTTACACTCTGATATCGACGCCGCCGAGGGCGCTGCTTGCGCGGCCGTAGGAGCGGCCTGCCGCGGCGGCGGGAACGCTGTCCTCCTCGGCGACAATCAAACGATGGGCGTGCGGATTGGGTTGGCTGTTGTTGTTCTGACCCGACTGCGATTGATCGCGCAGGCTGAACTGCAATCCACCATTGCCGGTCGAGAGGCCGGCATTGTCGAGCGCGCGCTGCAGCTGGTTGGCGTCCTGGCGCAGCATCGATAGCGTTTCCGGGCGCTCGACGGTGAGATGCGAGGTCACCTGGCCGTTGCGATCGACATCGATGCGGACATCGATGCGGCCGAGCTCGGCAGGGTCGAGCCGGATCTCGAAGCGGCTCTTGCCGCTCTTGGCGGAGGCGGCGATCTGCATCGCAAGCCCGCTGAGCGGCACGGCGGCGCTTTGCGCGGCGTTGGTCACGGTCAATTGCGCGGTCGCCGACGGCGTCGTCTGGGTGGCGAGTTGTGGCTGGAGTGCATTCGCCGCCTGCGCGCTGGGATCGGGCGCCGTAACCTGGGTCTGCGCAGCTGCCTGGCCGCCGGCCGCTGGCGCGGCCTTGCCGTCGCTGCTCGCATCGGCCTTGATGGCATCGGCTGCGCCGTCTGCGTCGGCCTTCGCCTTGCCGGCAACCGCAGTCGGCTGCGCAACGGCGGGAACGATGTTGGTGGGAGCGGCCTGCGCGGTGGCGTTGCTGCCCTGGGCTGCGCCGTCCTGGCCGGCAGGCGCAGTCGCAACCGCGTCCTTGGTGGTCAGCTGTGTCTTGGCTTGCGGCGTCGTCTTGGTGGCGGGCGTTCCGGCAGCGACGGTGGCGGCGAGTGTCGCATCGCCAGTCGCAGTCGCTTCGCCCGCGGCCGTTGCCGTATCGGTGGCGGTGACCTGTGCCTCGCTCTTGACGCCGGCCGCCTTGGCGACCTTGTCAGCATTTGCTGCGGTGGTCGCCGCGGTTGCGGTGTCGGCGCCAGCCGGCGCTCCGGTGCCGGCGGCGGCACCGGTACCGGCGATCGCCGAGCTTGCAGCAATGGCCGCAGCCGCGATCGCGAGAGGCGCGGCGGGCTGGCCGGAAGGCGCGGTCGCCGCCGCGGCCGGGTCGGTCGCCGTTGCTGCGGCAACGGGAACGGCAACCACGGCGTTGGCTGTCGCCGCGGTGGATGGATCCGCCTGCGGCACTGCTTGCGTCGTGGCCTTGTCGCCGGTGGATTGCGTATCGGTGCTCGACTTCGAATCGTCCGATTTCGATTTCGACTTGGTCTTGCGCGGCGCGTCGCCATCGTTGTCGTTATCGACCTTGGTGTCGTCGCGCGAACTGCCGGCGTCTCGCGACGTCCGATCGGGCGCCGTGCTGTTGTCGCGGGAGCGTGCGTCGGTCGTCGAAGACGAATCGTCGGACCGGCGCGCGGGTGCCGGCTGGGAGTTGTGCCGGCTGTTGTCGCTGGCGGACGCAGTGTTGCTATCGACCAGCGCGGCAAAGCCGTCATTCCCCGCCTGCGAGGCGGGATCGGGTCGTGCCGACCGCTGGGTCGCGCCCTGAAAAGACCGGCCTGCCAATGCTTCCGACGTGACGCTGACCACTGCCAACCCTCGCAAATGAGACTTCCGGCGTTTTGTCAGCAAGGAGCGGGCCAACGGGCGGGCACAGAATATATCGAGTTATATCAGTTCGTTATGGCTGGTGCAGGCGGCTTGGAACCGGTTCCCGGCAGGCCCCGTTTTTGCCCGGCGGCAAGATTTGCCGTCCGCGCACGGCAAGGCACGGTTTTCGCCGGATTGCCTCGCCGGAATACGGCCTATATTAAAGGTGGCCTCTGACGCGTCCCGAACCGACCGACCTGGCCCTGGACGCGTTCTAAGGCTTTCTGGACAAAGGCTTTTTCCAATTTCGTCGCGGAGCGCATAGGCTCGCCGCGACAGTGACCAATGACCGCTTAGAGAGATGCTCAACAGTCTGGATCTTGAAGGGCGCCCTGAAGACACACGGATCGTCGTTGCCATGTCCGGCGGCGTCGACTCGTCGGTGACGGCTGCGCTGTTGAAGTCGCAGGGCTATGACGTGGTCGGGATCACGTTGCAGCTCTACGACCATGGCGCCGCGACCCATCGCAAGGGCGCCTGCTGCGCCGGCCGCGACATCCACGACGCGCGCAATGTCGCCGAGCGGATCGGCATCCCGCATTACGTGCTCGATTACGAAAGCCGCTTCAAGCAATCGGTGATCGACAATTTCGCCGACAGCTACGCGCTCGGCGAGACGCCGGTGCCGTGCATCGAGTGCAATCGTTCGGTCAAGTTCCGCGATCTCCTCGCAACCGCGCGCGAACTCGGCGCGCAGGCGCTGGCCACCGGACATTATGTCGCCTCGCGCCGGCTTGCCGACGGATCGCGCTCGCTGGTCTGCGCCGCGGATGCCGATCGCGACCAGAGCTATTTCCTGTTCGCGACCACGCGCGAGCAGCTCGACTTCCTGCGCTTCCCGCTCGGCGACATGACCAAGCCGCAGACCCGTGAGCTGGCGCGGCGCTTCGATCTCGAGGTTGCCGACAAGCAGGACAGCCAGGACATCTGCTTCGTGCCGACCGGCCGCTACACCGACATCATCGGACGCCTGAAGCCGAATGCGATCGCGCCGGGCGATATCGTCGATCTCGCCGGCAGTGTCATCGGCCAGCACCAGGGCATCGTTCATTTCACCGTCGGCCAGCGCAAGGGCCTCGGCATTGCATCTGGCCACCCGCTCTACGTGGTCAAGCTCGATGCGGCGACGCGCCGCGTCGTGGTGGGGCCGCGCGAGGCGCTGCGGATGGATCGCATCGCGCTGCGCGACGTCAACTGGATCGGCGATGGCGCGCTGGATCGCGTGATCGGCGAGGGCATCGAGATCTATGTGCGTGTGCGTTCGACGCGCGCGCCGCAGCCGGCGTGGTTGCGCGCCACTGATGGCGGCTATGAGGTCGAGCTGGTTGCCGGCGAGGAGGGCGTATCGCCCGGCCAAGCCTGCGTGTTCTACGACGCGGCGTCCGGGCAGGCGCGTGTGCTCGGCGGCGGCTTCATCAGAAGTGCGAGCGCGAGCCGCGTGGCGCGGGCCGCGACGCAGGATGCGATGGCGCCGCTCGCGGAAGCGGTTCGCGGATAGCGCATGATTCGGAAAAGTGGGAACCGGTTCTCCCTCGCGACAAACGCGGAACGCGTTTGCGCGGAGATCATGCGCAAACAGAGCTAATTTCGGGGGCAGGGAATGGCTGGGGACATCGACCGCGACGGGGTCGAAAAGGCGTATGGCCGCTGGGCGCCGATCTACGATCTGGTGTTCGGCAAGGTGTTCGATCAGGGCCGTCAGTCGACGATTGCGGAAGCCGATCGGATCGGCGGACGCGTGCTCGATGTCGGCGTCGGCACCGGACTATCGCTGTCGGACTATGCGCGCACCACAAAACTCTGTGGCGTCGACATTTCCGAGCCGATGCTGCGGCGGGCACTGAAGCGCGTGCACGCGCTGGGTCTCAGCAATGTCGAGACGCTGGCGGTGATGGACGCCAAGAACCTTGCCTTCCCGGATTCGTTCTTCGACGCGGTGGTCGCGCAATACGTCATCACCGCGGTGCCCGATCCCGAGGCGACGCTCGACGATTTCATTCGCGTGCTGAAGCCGGGTGGCGAGCTGATCCTGGTCAATCACATCGGCGCCGAGAGCGGCCCGCGCCGCGCCTTCGAGCTCGCCTTCGCGCCGCTGGCGCGGCGGCTCGGCTGGCGCCCGGAATTTCCATGGGAGCGGCTGACCAATTGGGCGGCGAAGCATGGCGGTGTCAGCCTTGCGGAACGCCGGCCGATGCCGCCGATGGGGCATTTCTCGCTGATCCGCTTCCGCAAATCGTGAGGCTTGCTGTGATTTTGACCGGGAACATCGGCGCGTCGTCCTGGTTTTCTGGTCATGAGGATTAATCGAACGCTCGCTTTGACCTGTGCCCTGATCGCGGCGCCCGTGGCTGCCGCGGCACAGGCGCCGCCGACGCCCGCCACGCCGCCGGCACAGACCGCGCCGCCGGCGCCACAGCGCGCCGCCGCAAATTGCGCGCCGCAGCAGCCTTCGCATCCGGGTGTTGCGGCGCCGGAGGGAACCACGACCGGGCAGGGGACCTCGTCGCTAGGCGACAAGCTCGCCAAATCCGACGGCGTGCTCTGTCCGCCAGCCGGCGTTGACCCCGAAATGCGTGCGCCGACCCCGCAAGGCGGCAACACACCGGTGATTCCGCCGCCCGGCAGCCCTGGCGGCGACCAATCAATCAGGCCAAAATAGCCTCTGGCTGCAATAGTTTGCGGCTCCATCCGCCTTTGCTTGACAGGTGCGTGTGGCACTCTTTATATCCCGCGCGTTCGCAGCAGCGGCTTCTATGCCGCCGATCGCGAGCCCATGGCGGGGTAGCTCAGCTGGTTAGAGCACGGGAATCATAATCCTGGGGTCGGGGGTTCGAGTCCCTCCCCCGCTACCAGAAAATATATATAAATCAGTCAGTTCCCGATATCACTGCGCGCGCCCGTAACCGTAGCGGATCGGTGGCGCTTTCATCGTCAAACGACGGTCATTGAATCCTCGAATTTCGTGCGGCATTCGAATCCTTCGCCGCTTGCTCGTTCGGATTCGCAGCCCTCAGTCAAACAGCCGCTTGATTGCGATGGGTGGATCCCAGCCCAGGGGTCGGAAACGCGACCTGGCGGCAAAAGCGATCCTTCTTGTCGCATTCGCCGCAGTCCACGCGTTGAGTGAGGCGAATTTCTATTGGCCCCTTACTCCGGGGTATTTCTGATGAACTCATGGACGCGCGGCAAAACATTGTCGATGTCGCTCATCTCCATTTCATTCGTCAGTCCATCGATCTGCGCTTGCGATGGGCGGAGATTGGCATGATCTCGGCGGCGCATCGTCTGACGGAGGCGACCAGCCTGTCGCGTTGCAGCCGCTGGCTTGGATCGACGATCCCTCCGAGCGAGGATGGGCGACGAATGGATCTGCGCGATCCTGGCGCGGGAAAAGATCGAGATTACCCCGGAGGTCAAGGATCACCTGTGGTCGGCGCGGACGTCTCTCGCCTCGGCACCGATGCCGGAACGCACCCTAACGGGCCTGTCCGTCCTGCTGCAGTCGAACTCCCTCAAACGCGCCCTGCAACCCTATTGCCTGGGCGATCCCTCTGGGCGCCTGCTTGATGCCGAATTCGAACGCCTTGGCGAGGCCTCGGTCCAGGCGTTTGAGACCGATCGCGGACCGCTGCCCGCAGAAACAGGCACAGATGCGGCCGCGCGTCGCTCGTCTAGCGCTGTTGCCCTACACGTAGAGGTGCCGAACTTCAGCGATGCGCGCTTCTCCAGCTTTCAACGCCTCGTCTGAGGTGTGGACCGAGTAATAGCCGAGCACCAGTTCATGAGGATGAGGCACCGCCGAACCGAGAACGAAGGTTGCGCCTTCGGAACCGGCCTGAAGCGGGATCGCAGCATCACTGCGGTCGAACGCGATCATGTCGCCGGCCTTGTAGGGACCCTCACCCACAAGGCTGCCGTGAGACAGGCTGAGCCAGCCGACCTCGTGGCCAACAGGGGTCTCGTAGACCCACGCCTCGCCAGGAGCGAGCGTGACGAGCAGATAGTTGAAGCCATCGAAGGCGCGCACGGGGCTGGTCTTGCCTTGATAGGCGCCGACGATCAGGCGCGCCGGGCCGACGGTCGGAATGCCGCTTGCCTCGATGAATTGCCACTCCGGCGCACTCGCTTCCAGCGCGGCAGGCAGAGCCACCCAGAGCTGAAAACCCTTGAATCGTGACGCGCCAGCCGGTCGATATTCACCGCCATGCCAGATTCCGCTGCCGGCACGCATCCATTCGACCCCGCCATAGTCGAGCAGTCCGGTGCCCCAATCGCCCATATCGAAACGGAGATTGCCCTCGGTGAGGACGGTGACGGTGGCGATGCCCGAATGCGGGTGGAGGTTGTCGCTGCTCGTGATGGACGACGGTGCATCCACCAGGTCGAGGAAGACGAAGGGCTTGAGATATTGGCCAAGGTCCGAGGGGCTCATCAGGCGGGTGATCGGCCCCTGTCCGGAGCCGCGGGTCCGGCTGAAGATTTTCCGCTCGACGAGCTTGGGCATCGCGCGCGCGGTTGAAAGATTGCGTGACATTGTTTGGTCTCCTTGAAAGGCAGTGGCGTGCATGGGCTCTTGGGCGGTTTCAGCCTTGTGCTTGCCGTGCCGACTTCAGCGCGCGGGCCCACCACGCGATGTCGTCCAGCATGGCTGTGGCGGATTGTTCGAGATGGGGGAAATCGTCGAAACTCTTGCCCTGCTGCCAGATCCCGAGAAACTCGACCATGCCGAGATGAACCGCGGAGCGCACGGGCGCCATCTGCAGTTCGACCGCAACCATGCGCAGATGCTCGATCGCGCGGGCCGCACCGACACCGCCATAGCCGACGAATCCGATCGGCTTGCGATTGAACTCCTTGTAGGCATGGTCGAGGGCATTCTTGAGTACGGCGCTGGCACCGTGATTGTACTCCGGCGTCACGACGACGAAGCCGTCGAACGTAGCGAGCTTCGCGGCCCAGCGCTGTGCAACCGGGTTCTCCGGCGGCGCATAGATCGGCGACATCCGCTCATCGAAGAACGGCAGCGGGTAGTCGCGCAGGTCGATCAGCTCGAAAGCTAGATCTGAACGATTGCCGACCAAGTCGCTGAGCCATTTTGCGGGTTTCTCGCCAAAGCGTCCCTTGCGGGTCGAGCCGAGGACGATGCCGATGCGCGGCGTGGATTGCGTGGTCATGTGATGTCCAGTCGATAAGGGGAGGGAAGGGAGGAAGGGCGGGCGGCCCGCCGCACGGGCCGCCACTCCGGGCGCGCGTCAGTCGTTGAACGTTGCGTTTGAAGGCGCCATCGCAGCCAAGCGATCCCGCCGCGACCAGGTTGTGGGCAGGGCCAGCGAGCCCGGCGTTGTGGCCGCGAGGACGAGGAGGCCACCCGCCAGCGCAACGTTCTTCATCAGGTCGATCGGAGCGCCGATATGGACAACGACACCGGTGAGCACGCACCAGGCGGCAAGCAGAACCCCGACAATGCGGGTCTGAACGCCGATGACCAGCGCGGTGCCGCCGACGATTTCGAAGAGACCCATCAGATAGGCCAGCAGCAGCGGGGCCGGCAGGCCCATGTGGCCGAGCATCCCGGCGAAGGTTGGTCCCGTGCCGATTTTCCCGGCGCCCGAGACGAGGAACAGGACCGAGAGCAGGATGCGCCCGGCGAGAAGGAGGAGATTGTTGTTCATGAGATAACCTCATCGGTTGGTTGCCCTCATGAGATAGCGGCGTCGCGATTGATTGATTAGATGGAGAGGTTGGATTGTACTTATCCGAAATTTGACGTAATAGACCATGCATGGTGGATCTCAACGACATCGGCCTGTTCGTGCAGGTCGTTCGCTGCGGCAGCTTCTCGGAGGCCGGCCGGAGGCTCGGTATCCCGCCCAACACGGTGAGCAGGCGCATTCAGGAGCTGGAAGACCAGCTCGGCGCGCGCCTGATGCAGCGCTCCACCCGCAAGCTCACTCTTTCGGATGCAGGTCGCGAATTCCACGACCGCTGTGCCGCAGCGATCGATGGTCTTCAGCAGGCGAGCCAGGATCTCACGGCTGGAAGCCGGGTCCCCAGTGGTCTGGTGCGCGTGGCCGCGCCCGCGAACTTTCTCGATTTCTACACGCCGCAACTGGCGGCGGCTTTCCTGGGAACGTATCCGCAGGTCCGCCTTGAATTCCTGCTCGACGACGCAATCGTCGACCTGATCACGGACCGCATCGATGTCGCATTTCGCGGTGGCAGTGGCGGCGGGTCCGGCTATCTCGCCCATCGCGTGCCGGTCTCGCCGACTGGGCTCTTCGCCAGCCCCGACTATCTGGAGCGCCATGGCTCACCCCAGGCGCTCGCTGAGCTCGCGAGCCACCAATGCCTGACGACCCCACGCCAATCAGATCATGTCGTCTGGCGGTTGCGGGCACCGGAGACTTCCGAAGAGCACGTCGAAGTCACCGGGACCTTCGCGGCCAACAGCACACGCGCCCTCCTTCTGGCGGCTGTTGCCGGCCTTGGCATCGCATTGCTGCCCGGTGCGATTGCTGCCGCCGACGTCGCGGCCGGCCGGCTGGTCCCGATCCTGCCGCAGTACAAGCGCCGCGATCAAAGCATGTGGGTCGTCTATCCCAGCCATCGCCAAGTCTCGCCCGCCGTGAAGGCATTCGTGACCTCGGTCATCAAGCGGTTTGAGGAGGAGATGGTCTTGCTCGACTGATGATCTTGCAGCCGCTTCTCGGCACTGAGTTGCCCAGTCTTGGGCGCAGCTACGCCAGGGCCGCGATCCTGAAACGCGCATCCCGTGTGGCCGCAAGACGTCGCCAGGATGCTGGGATCAAATCGCAACTTGAACTGAATATCGGTATCGGTGGTTGCGCCTCCCCGATTTGAACCCATCGATCGATCGCCTTGTCATCGCGGTTGACCCTGCAAAGTCAGAGCAGCGCGTGTTCAGATGTCAGGCGGTGCAATGACTCTGATCGTGCGACGAATACCCACTTTCGATCGGATAAGTCCAGTGATGCGACCAGTAAGTTATTGATTGTTCTCAACCCGGGGCTGTCTCTTAATCAGCGGGTCCCAGGTTCGAGCCCTGGTGCGCCCACCATTGGAAAGTCTTTTTTTCCAATACCTTCGTGGAGATGCCGACGAGAACAAAATGGGTCTCGTGCGACGTTTCCCGCGGTCGGATTGCCGCGTGCGTTTTCCTTTTCCTCCTACATACGCCCCCTTCAATACAGCCCGCGGATCCTTCGGAACAGGTCGATTACGGATTGGTCGTAGAATAGGACATTTGAGCGAGCGAAGCGGACAATCGCGTTGGTGTCGGCAGGAGAGAACGTCGATCGAGTCGCCGCCGCGGAAGTTCATTAGGATGCAGTTCTTATGGCCAAGATTGCGATCGTCTATTTCAGCGGACGCGGCCGTACCGTAAAGCTGGCAGAAACGGTGCAAAAAGGCTTAGCATCAGGCGCTTCAGCGCAAGTTCGACGCTTGATCGTATATCCGCCCGAAGGCGGAGCGCACCCTCACTGAATTTCTCTGAACGGCCTTGGCTAGCGGTCGTTCGCGAGGTTCACTACTCGGCGCGGACAAGTCCATCATTGAGTACACCTATGAAGAAAAAATTCGATCCTGCTCCCATCGACAAGCTCGCGGTAGATCCCAAGAAGGCGATCGAGGCGGACATGAAGCAAACCAAGCTCGAGGAAGGTCTCGAAGAGACGTTTCCGGCCTCCGATCCTGTGAGCGAGACGCAACCTAAACCCTCAAGGTATTGATCATTCTTGCGACGCCTTCCGCAACATGTGCTGCGACGCGGATCGCGACCGCTGTGCATCTGGTGATCATGCGCTATTTTCTGGATGCTGAGTTCAACGGATTTGGCGGCGAGTTGATTTCTATCGCGCTTGTCCCGCAAGATGATGCCGCGCCGGCATTTTACGAGGCCGTCATCTGCGAACGTCCAACTGCTTGGGTACGCGAGCATGTTCAGCCGGTGCTCGACAAACATCCGCTAAGTCGCGAGCAAGTCTCTGACCGTTTTTTTCGAGTACCTTCACAATGACGAGTGTCCCATCATCGTCGCCGACTGGCCGGAAGACATCGCGAATGCGGCCCGGCTACTCATTCTTGGCCCCGGAACGATGCAGCCCATCCGCCGAATTCGCTTCGAGTTGATCGACGCTGCGATTATCAGTCCATATGTCCCTTCAGCCAGGCGACATAATGCCTTGCGCGATGCTGAAGCGCTCCGCGCCACCGTGTTGGCCTACGAGGAACGCCTGCATTGGGCCAGCTTTGATCGCGTTCCCTATCACCCGTCCGCTTCTTGAGCACAGGACCCGAAGGCGAGGACCGAGCAGTCTGATGATCGATCGGTGCCGTGATTCTGCTAGATGCACGTCGTCCGGTTCAGTCGGCCAGGTTCGCAAGAAATTGCCGCGGCGGCACGAAGAACGTTGCTCCGGAGACGGCGGTTGAGTAGTCGAGGATACGATCGTGAAGCGGAGGCGGATCTCCGATAAACATCCGCTCAAGCATTTTCTCGATGACCCACAGGTGCCGCGAGTAGCCGATGAAGTAGGTCCCGTATTCTCCCCGGCCGGGCACCGCGAACGGCATATTGTCACGCAGAATGTCGTGCTCGCCCTGTTCATCGATGATGGTGCACAGTGTCTTATGGGATTTCTGCCCCTCACTCGCGTCCGCTAGCTCGACATTGTCGAACTTGGTCCGGCCAATGATGGCCTCTTGCGTTTCGGCGGTCTGAGCCCGCCAGGCAGCCAGATTGTGAAGGTACTTCTGGACGACCACATAGCTGCCGCCGGCATGGTCCGGATCTTCATCCCCGACGAGGGCCGCGGCGGGAAGATCGAGTCCATCGGGGTTCGCCGTGCCATCCACGAACTCCAGCAAGTCCCGGCCGTCGAAGTACCTGAAGCCTGCGACATCATCCACGGCGGTGACCGCGTCGCCGAAGGCCTCAAGCAGGATCTTCTCGAACTCGACGATCAGATCGGCGGAGGCGGCGCGGATATGGTAAAGCAGATCTCCCGGCGTTGAAATCGCGGTATGCTTGGCTCCCTTGATCTCCCTGAACGCAGTGAGCTCCTTGGGCTCGGGTTTGCCGGTGAGAGTCTGCCAGACGCGATGACCAATTCCCACGTTCGCGGTGAACGTCTCACCATTGGCCCGTCCCCGGATATCCTTGATGAGATCGGCGGTCGAGCCGACGACAGCACGAATCGTCTCGAGAGCTTGATCGCCAGGATTGATCACCAGCACCAGGAAGGCCGCCGAGGCGGTCGTCGGCGCATCGATGTATTGGGGCTCGGAGTCCATAGTGCGCTGCCGTGACTTTTGAGTCTGCCCAGTTTGCGTTGCGTTGGACGCTGTCACATTCATGGTGTCGTACTCGTTGAATCAGGATCGTCCCGCCGGGTCCGTTGCGCGTCGTTCGTCCAGTTTCGTCTGGGCTTCGGCGATCGATTGGTCGCCTGCTCAAATCTGGCCGAAGATCTCATGTCCTGCAATCGCGCAATTGGGAGGCTGCGCTATCTCGCGAATGGTTGGGCGGAGTGGTTAGCGTCACCTGATAGACAATTTGTCCGTAGCTACTCAGACAAATTGTCCGGAGTTGCTTCATTGCAGGCCGCAAGTCGTTGACGTTACTGCGCGCTGGACGATGGCACATCTATTGCTCCGAGAGGCTCAGATCGATTCATGAAGATTGTCAGATGGCGCTCGCCCGAGATCCCGATGGCCAGTATGAGGTTCACCGTCATGGAATCTATTTCGTGATGTACAGTGATAGTGCCGAGGTCACATGCATGATCGCGCGCAGAGCTCTCAACGTGATGCGCGTGCGATATCATCCTGTTCCAAGCGTCGAGGAACTCTTCCTGATGCGACGAGCGCGCATCGAACGCGCCGCCAGCGACAAGTTTGAAAGCCGTCAACCCAGCGTCACCCGCGTGGTTTCGCTCGATCGGTCCGACGTGGATTTCTAAGCCCAGCTCAGTCTTACAAATGATGCTACAACCCGACACTGCGGCTGCATTCTCTGCTCCGTCGCAGGAAAATCCTCCCGGATCCGAAGCACCGATGCCGGCAACGACCCGGTCCGGAGTGCTTTCGACCGTGTTCCGAGCCAATCCCATTCCCCGATCGGAAAAATCTCTGCTCGGGCCTGTCCGCGGTAACGAAGCTCGGACCGGCGCGGCTTTGCAATCCCCGCAGGAGAGTCAGCCTTGGATGTCGGGAGCGCTGCAATGATCGTACGCTCCAAGCCCGGCTTCTGGGACGTCGCGTTTGCCGTCAATGGATCGATCTTGCCGCGGATCGCGCCGCATCTCGTGGCGATTGCGCTGATCAGTGTGTTGGCGATTTTTGCTGCCATGGAGCATCCGGGCATTTTCGCGCGCATCAGTGCGATTCCGTTCACGCTGATCGGCATCGCGCTATCGGTCTTCATGAGCTTCCGAAACAGCACATGTTACGCCCGCTGGTGGGAGGGACGCGAGCTCTGGGGCAAGCTGATCATCGCCTGCCGCTCGTTCGCACGTCAGGTCTCCACCCTGGAAGACGACGACCGTCGCGTCCTGCTCCGCGGCCTATGTGGCTTTTGCTCCGGACTGACAGCGCGCCTGCGGGGTGAGGATGAAGTGGCGGCGATCAAGCCATGGAGCGAGATCGAAGCCGCTTCAGGCGGCCCCAACCCGACCAATGCCTTGCTCAGCCAGATCGGGCTGCACTGCTTGATGCTGATGAAGCGGGAGCGGATCGAGCCAATCCACTACGCGGTTCTGGAGGGGCAGCTTACCGCTCTCTCCGAAGTGCAAGGCGGATGCGAGCGTATTACGTCCACTCCGGTGCCATTCGCCTATTCGCTGTTGCTGCATCGGACCGCGCTGATCTTCTGTGTGACGCTGCCGTTCGCGCTCGCCGGATCGCTCGATTGGTGGACACTGCTGCCCGTTCTGCTCGTCGCCTACACCTTTTTCGGCCTCGACGCGCTTGGCCATCAGCTTGAGTCTCCGTTTGGGTTGGAGCCAAATGCCCTTCCGCTTGACGCAATGAGACGAGCCATCGAGCGCGAGATGCTCGCCCTGCTCGGAGAGCACGATTTGCCGGCTCCGATAGAGCCTCGCCAGAATGTGCTGATGTAACCCTTGTAACCCGCCGGGTGTCGGAGTGTGCAAGTCTCGGCGCACGATGTTCGTTGGAACGGGCGCGGCCTGGAATGGTCTCGATCAGTCGGAACCCTACGGTAGGAGCGCAGTCCAAATGATCGTCTCGAAAAGAAGAGGCCGCGAAAGCCACTCGAGACGATCATTGTGCTCGTGTCATGGGCGCTGTTGACGGCCGGTATTGTCTTTCTTGTTGTCAGCTCACGATGAGTGGTGCGAGCCGCAGGAGGCAGGACGTCTGCTCACGGCATGATGGTCGCAGCTGACCTGGAGAGGATGGAGCGGGCTCTTCGCGCGCCGACGATCAGTGTGGGGGTGCTGCGGGTCGCCAGGAAAGATCGCCGGACCAGACGTAGATGGATATAGCTGCCAGGCATAAGGCGATGCCAACCCAGAAGATGGGCGAATGATGGATTGGTCGTCGGCTTCCCGGATCGCCCTTCATTCGATCTCCTCACTTGCACGAATAATCAGCGAAGCGTCCTTGCGCATGAACGCGGTGCCTCAACATTCGCGAATGTAAGCGAAAGCGGTGGTGAAGTCATTTGTCATCGCGTTCCGCAACGCCATCTATCTGCCGAGAAGATGCATTCGGACGTCGATGGCCTGTTGATGCGGGACCCGTGTCCACGACGACGGCGTTAAGCGTTGCGCCAAAAAGGATGAAGTCGCGGCCGGAAACGCACGTGCTGCAACCTGCCACGGCGGACAACTTGGCCGAATCCGTCGTGACAAATTGTCCATTGCCGACGGCCCGCGTCGCCTAACTCATTGATATGACGATGCGCTCAGACTGGCACGCCTGTTGCTAACCTCTCCTCGATGCACGTTTCACGGTTAGGCAGAAGAAGGAGATGAAAATGAACTGGGATCGCATCGAGGGAAACTGGAAGGCTGCAAAGGGCGCGCTCAAGGCAACATGGGGCAAGCTCACTGACAACGACATTGACATCATCAATGGCGACAGGGAGCGGCTGGAAGGCAAGCTGCAAGATCTCTACGGCATTGACAAGAACCAGATCCGCAAAGAGGTCGACAAGTGGGCCAGGGAAGCAAATTGGGATCGATCCTGATTGAGTGATCCCGGCGGATCGACGGCTGCTGCGAGGCAGCATCGACACCCGATTTACATTCACCGTTCGCGCCGGACGATCACAGCGAACCGCAACGCGCGCAGAGCGTGGGTCGGCGAAGTCCGGCCTCAAGATTCTCCTGGACTGCCGCGATTTGCGCCCCCGGCGAGAGCACCAAGGCAGGACGGGATACACGAGGAGATACGATGTCCAAAGATCACGACAAGGCGTCACACGGATCACAGGACGCGCGACGTCACAAGATCGATCATCAAACGCGCGACGAGTGGCTTCACAGAGACGCCGGCCTCCAGGATGCGTGGCGCGCATCCGGCATGACGCGCGATGACTTCATCCGGCACAACGAAGGCCTGATCGACAAGGTGATCGTCGCTAGCCTCGACCAGGATCGATAAAGCGGCCGGTGGCAAGATCCAGCGTGTTGCGGGTGACCTCGTTCAGGTCACCCCGTTGAAGACTGTACTGAAGATCTGACAATTGCGGAGTTGACTCATGTTGGACGGTAAGCCGCGCTTCAAGACGTATCATCATCCCGCAGGTGGTTGGGGTGCCGCCGCAGCGACTGCAAAGATTCTTCTCGAGCAGAGTGTGGTGACGAAGGGATCGCGCGCGCTTCTGTCAATGAACCAGCCCGGTGGATTCAAGTGCTCGAGCTGCGCATTCCCCGACGCGGAATGCAAGAAGACGCTCGATTTCTGCGAGAACGGCGCCAAGGCGTTGGCATTTGAGGCAACGAAGTTTCGAGTCACGCGAGAGTTCTTCGAGCGGCACACCGTGTCCGAGCTCATGGAGCGGTCGGACTACTGGCTCGAGATGCAAGGACGTTTGACGGAGCCGATGCGCTATCACTCATCGTCGGATCGCTACGTGCCGTGCAGCTGGGACGACGCGTTCGCGTTGATCGGTCGGCATCTGCGGTCCCTCGACAGTCCCCACGAAGCGGAATTCTACACGTCCGGCCGTACGCCCAACGAGGCGGCGTTTCTCTATTCGATATTCGTCCGGGAGTTCGGGACGAACAATTTTCCCGACTGCTCGAACATGTGCCATGAGCCGACCAGCCGGGGCTTGCCGCCCTCCATCGGTGTCGGGAAGGGCACCGTTATCCTGGATGATTTCGAGCACGCCGAAGCGATATTCGTCATCGGGCAGAACACCGGAACGAACTCGCCGCGGATGATGAGCAATCTGGTCGAAGCGAGCAAACGCGGGGTTCCGATCGTCGCCGTCAATCCGATGCCCGAACGTGCATTGGTGCGCTTCGCTGATCCGCAGGATGTCATCCAGATGGCAACTTTCGGTTCGACCAAGATAGCGAGCGAGTTCGTTCATGTCCGCATTGGAGGCGATCTCGCCCTCCTGAAGGGCATCATGAAAGTCATGTTCGAACGAGAGCAACGTGGCGAAAAGATCGTCGATTGGGAGTTCATCCGTGAGCATACCGTCGGCCTCGATGCCATCCGGAACGACGCGATGGCGCAGACATGGTCGGACTTGGAGCGGGTCTCCGGGCTTGAGGAATCGCAAATCCGCAGGTGCGCCGAAATCTATATTCGCTCGCGCGCGACGATCATTTGCTACGGGATGGGCATTACCCAGCATCAGGAGGGATCGCGGCTGGTGCAGCAGTTGGTCAATCTGCTCCTGCTCAAAGGCAATTTCGGCAAGCCAGGCGCCGGAATTTCGCCCATTCGCGGTCATTCCAATGTACAGGGAGATCGCACCGTCGGTATCGATGAACAGCCGAGCCAGGACTATCTCGATCGCGTTCGCGATGTTTTTGGGTTCGAACCTCCGCGCGAACATGGTCATCATACCATTGAGTCGGTCGCCGCAATGCAGGCGGGGACAGCGAAGGTTTTCATCGGCCTCGGCGGCAATTTCGTGCGCGCGGTACCCGATACCGAACGATCATACGCAGCGATGCGAAAGCTTGCGCTGACGGTCGCAATCACGACCAAGCTGAATCGTGGCCATCTGGTTCACGGTCGTGACGCCTTGATGCTGCCCGTCATCGCGCGCTCGGAAATCATCCGGACGGCAGCCGGCGAGCAATTTGTGACGATCGAGGACTCGATGTCGAACGTCACCGCGTCTCGCGGGGTGTTGTCGCCGGCCAGCCCGCATCTTCTGCCCGAAGTGGAAATCGTCTGCCGGATCGCGCAAGCGACGTTGCCGGACAGTAAGGTCGACTGGAAGAGCTACAGCGAGGATTACGGACTGATCCGCGACAAGATCGCGGAGGTCTATCCGGAGATCTACAGCGATTTCTCCGAGCGTATAGAAAGCCCGAGAGGGTTTCACCTCGACGTGCCGCCACGCGAACTGGTGTGGCCGACGCCGAACGGCAAGGCAAACTTTCTGCTTCTGCCGGGTCTGGAGGTGAATGCATCCGTTTCGGATCCCGAGATGCTGCGACTGGCAACCATTCGCTCGCACGATCAATTCAATACGACGATCTACAGCAACAACGACCGTTACCGCGGTGTCTATAATGACCGCATGGTCCTGTTCATGAACGCCGAGGATCGAGCCGCACGAGGGCTCGAAGACGGCTCGAGCATTGCGCTCGAGACGATCAGTGATGACGGCATACAGAGGCGCGTAAGCGGATTGAAGGTACTGGACTATCCGATGCCGCGCGGATCGGTTGCGGGATATTACCCGGAGCTCAATCCGCTACTGCCTCTCGACTACTACGACAAGATCAGCGGGACGCCCGCAGCCAAGTCCATTCCAGTACGGGTTGTTGCCGCTTAGTCGGCCGGATGCCGGTGACGAAGTACCGGGACTTTTATCCTGAGGCAAGGAGGGGACATTGCTGGACAATCTCGATGCGGTGATTCTGGCACGTGCCCAGTTTGCGTTCACCGTCTCGTTCCATTTCATATTTCCGTCGTTCTCGATCGGGCTTGCGAGCTATCTGATGGTGCTCGAGGCGTTGTGGCTGAAGACCGGGCAGGGCGTCTATGCCAACCTGTTCCGCTACTGGCTGAAGATCTTCGCCGTTGTGTTCGGAATGGGTGTCGTCTCGGGGGTGGTGCTCTCATATCAGTTCGGTACGAATTGGTCGGTATTCTCTACGCGGGCTGGACCGATCATCGGGCCGCTCATGGCCTATGAGGTGATGACGGCCTTCTTTCTGGAGGCCGGGTTCCTCGGCGTCATGCTGTTCGGCATGAGCAAGGTCGGCAAAGGTCTTCATTTCTTCGCAACGTGCATGGTCGCGCTCGGGACGCTGATCTCGGCAACCTGGATCATTGCCGTGAACAGCTGGATGCAGACGCCCGCGGGATTTGCGATCAATGCGAAGGACCAGTTCGTGCCCGCCGGATCCTGGATCCCGATCATCTTCACTGCGAGTTTTCCGTATCGCCTCGTCCACACCGTGATCGCGGCCTATCTGACGACGGCGTTCGTGGTCGGCGGAGTGGGCGCCTGGCATTTGCTGCGGGACCGCACCAATTTCGGCGCGCGCAAGATGTTTTCGATGGCGATGTGGATGGCCGTGATCGTGACCCCGATCCAGATCCTCGCGGGTGACGCTCACGGACTCAACACGTTGGAACATCAACCCGCCAAGGTTCTGGCCATGGAAGGTCATTACGAACCCAGTCCCGATGGCGCGTCGCTTATCCTCTTCGGCTTCCCGAGCAACGCGGCAGCGCAGGTCCATTACAAGCTCGAAGTGCCGCGCCTGGGATCGCTGATCCTCAAACATGATCCGGACGCACCCCTGCCGGGGCTCAGCGACTTCCCCAGGGATCAATGGCCGCCGGTGCCGATCGTGTTCTGGTCGTTCCGGATCATGGTCGGCCTTGGATTTGCGATGCTCGCTGTCGGTTTCTGGAGCCTGCTCGCGCGCTTCCGGGGAAGGCTTTACGACTGGGCCTGGTTGCATCGTGCCTGTGTCGCGCTCGGACCGGCCGGCTTTGTCGCGGTGATCGCTGGATGGGTGACGACGGAGGTCGGTCGGCAGCCGTTCACGGTCTATGGGCTGTTGCGAACGGCGGAATCGCATTCGCCGTTGGCTGCGCCGGCGGTGGCGGCCTCGCTTGTCGCTTTCGTGCTGGTGTACTTCGCAGCCTTCGGCGCCGGCACCTACTATCTCCTGCGCCTGATGGCGAAGCCGCCCGCTCCGGGCGAGAAGGAGCCGCCCAAGGTACCGCAGCGCGCTGCAGGTATTACCCCGGCGCGCAGCGTCGGCGTACCTCTGACCGCGGCGGAGTGAGGCCATGTACAGCATCGACCTTACCACCTTCTGGGCAGCCATTATCGGCTTTGCGGTGATGGCCTACGTCGTCATGGACGGGTTCGACCTCGGCATCGGAATTCTGTTCCCGAGCTTCGCGGTCGGCGACGAGCGCGACCAGGCCATGAATTCGATCGCGCCGGTCTGGGATGGCAACGAGACGTGGCTGGTGATGGGCGGCGGCGGTCTGTTGGCGGCGTTTCCGCTCGCCTATGCGATCATCCTTCCGGCCACATATCCGTTGATGATTGCCATGCTGCTCGGGCTTGTCTTCCGTGGCGTCGCCTTTGAATTCCGCTGGCGCGATCCAGGGCATCGGCCATTGTGGGACATCTCGTTCTGGTTGGGCTCCCTGGTGGCCGCCTTTGCGCAAGGCGTGACTCTCGGGGCAATTCTGCAGGGTATCCACGTCGTCAATGATGCCTATGCCGGTGGTTGGCTCGACTGGCTCAGCCCGTTCAGCATCCTGACCGGCGTCGCGGTCGTGATCGGTTATGCGCTGCTCGGCGCAACGTGGCTGATCTGGAAGACGGAGGGGACGAGCCAACGTCACGCGCGCCGTGCCGCCTTCTGGCTCGGCGCCGGTACGCTTCTGGCGCTGGGGGCCGTCAGCGCGATGACACCGTTTCTCGACTATGATTACTGGCGGCGATGGTTCGCGATGCCCGGCGTCTTGTTGACGGCCCAGGTGCCGCTGTTGGTTCTGATCTGCGCGGTAACCTTCTTCTGGAGCCTGAAGCGTGAGTTCGAGCGGCTGCCGTTCCTCATGGCGCTGGCCCTCTTCCTGCTGAGCTTCATCGGGCTCGGAATCAGCATCTATCCTTACGCTGTTCCACGCGCGGTTACGATCTGGGATGCCGCGGCACCGGTCGAGAGCCAGTTGTTCATGCTGGTGGGTGCCTGCGTGATTATTCCGCTCATCCTTGCCTACACGGGTTGGGCCTACTGGGTGTTTCGCGGCAAGGTCGGCACCGCAGGATATCACTGATGCAGGCGCGGCTTCCGCTATGGCAACGGCTCATGTGGATGGCCGTGATCTGGACCGCAAGCGTTGTGGCGGTCGGCTTCGTCTCTGGCGTGATCAGATTGTGGCTACGTTAGTCCCCCTCCATTCATCCTGATTTCCAAACCGTACCGCTTGTTGCGAAGCAGCGAACATAGCGGGAAAGCATCGTCGGCTTCGGCACGTTCCCAAATGACACATACCGCGAATTACGATCTGTCGGCACTCTGGACGATCTTTCTTTCCTTCTGGCAGCGAAGCATCCTGGACCTCACTGTCGGACACCTCGTCATTTCGATCGTCATACTTGCAATCGCGGTGCTGATCCGGCGCTTCTTTAGCCGCACTGTCATCTCTCGTATCCACGCATGGTCTTCGGGCAAAGAGGGAGACCTCAACCGAACGATCGTTGAGGCCCTTGCTCCTCACCTCCAGTCCATTCCAATCGTCTTGGCCATCCTTATTATCGGCGAGTTCATTCTCACCAATCAGAGGCTCAAAGACGGGCTTCTCCAGGTCGATCAATCGTTGATCGCATTCACGATCTTCTGGGCGTTGTTCGAGGTGATCGGGCCGCTATGCGCTGTTCTGGATGGCCAAACGCCGATCTTCAGCAAGGCCATGATTGGCTGGACGGTCAGGGTCGGACGCGCCATCATCGTTGCGCTGGGCGCTACCGCTATCCTGGAGGTCTGGGGCATTCACGTCGGACCGGTGCTGGCGAGCTTCGGGCTCGTCGGTGTTGCGGTGGCGCTGGGCGCCCAGAATCTTTTCAAGAACTTGATCTCTGGAATCTTCATCATTGGAGAGCAGCGCTTCAGAAACGGCGATTGGATCCTGGCCGAGGGAATTGTCGAGGGCACGGTCGAGACCATTGGTCTGCGAACGACAAAAGTCCGTCGGTTCGATCAAGCGCCTGTATTCGTTCCGAACTCGTATCTGGCGGACAATGCCGTCACGAACTTCTCGCAGATGACGTTCCGCCGCATTTCCTGGATCATCGGGCTCGACTACAGTACGACCACCAGTCAACTCCGTGACATCCGTGACGCGATCGAGGCGCACATCCTCGGTAGTTCGGATTTCGTTCACCCACCCGAAGCCGTAGCGTTCGTGCGAATCGACAAGTTCAATGACTCGTCGATTGATCTCATGGTCTACTGCTTTACCCGCACCACGGTTTGGGGGGATTGGTTGAGGATCAAGGAGGAACTGGCGTATGCCATCAAGGCGATCGTGAAGAAGGCCGGATCCGATTTCGCCTTCCCGAGCCAGTCGCTCTACGTGGAGACGATCCCAACGGGGATCGAGCTGTTTCCTCACGATACGGTGCCGAGCAATGATCCGACGAACGCGATGCCGGCGGCTGTTCCGAAGGGGGCGTGACATGAATCCCAGCATCGGAGCCCGGCCGCGGAGATCCTGCTCAGGAGCACCGGATTGAGCGTTGAGCTGCAGCTCGCTGACCCTGTTGACGGGTACTCGAGGCCCTGCCGATAGACCGAATTCCGCCAATCGCAGACGCTCCCGCCGGCGAGTTAGCCTTCCGCGCTTTGGTCATTTTGTCCCAGAGATTCCGGCCAAAATGACCCTTCAGCGACATCGATTGTCATAACTGATTGAAATCACGGTGTTCACGGTCTGGCACGTCGATTGCGTTGTCGTCACTGGCAAGAATGTCGTCGTCTGCATCGCGGGGCCGGCCCGTGTGCAGCGAGCCGCCAACAACTCAATCGCTGGGCAATTCATCATGACGCAGACAACTCGAATGTCGGAACCGAGGCGAGCGTTCACGGGATTGATGACCGAAGCGCAAGAGAAGTGGGGCTGGTTCGTCGCCCTAGGCATTCTTTTTGTCGTGCTGGGCTTCGGAGCTCTCAGCAATCTGCTGTTGGCGACCATCGCAACGATCTTCTACATCGGCGTTTTGATGATCGTCGCGGGCGCTTTCCAGGTCGTCCATGCGTTTAGGGTCAAGAACTGGCGCGGATTCTTTCTTTGGGGTCTGGGCGGCGTTTTCTATGCCGGGGCCGGTACGACAATCGTTCTGGATCCAGTAATCGCTTCGCTTGTCCTGACGCTCATATTGGCCGTTTTCACGATCGCGTCTGGCCTCATGCGCCTGCTGCTAAGCTTTAGAGCAAGAGGCGATCGCGGCTGGGGCTGGCTGTTTGCCTCCGGATTGCTCACCGCGATCGCAGGATTGGCGTTTCTCCTGGGGTGGCCACTCAACAGTCTCTGGTTGCTTGGTCTGTTGTTGTCGGTCGACCTGGTCTTCCAGGGCTGCACGTTGATTGGCCTGGGCCTGCAGCTTCGCGATAGGCGGTAGATGGCCGGCTCGGACGCGCGAAGGACGGAGCTCTTCCGACCGACCCCCAAACGACATATCAACGGCGAGATAAGAGAGCTGCCATGACCAACAACGGCCCGCCCAAGAATCCTCATTACAACAGACAGAGTCACCCGCACCATCTTCAAGGAGGGCCTCGTCAGGCCGGGGAAGACGCAGAGAAGCTGACGTCTGTGGATTCTGCAAGGGAAGCGGCCTCCGAATGGCCGGATGCCGCGAGCGTCCCGTCGGGCACAGCAGAAGACGCACATGATGCCATTGCGCGGCTTGTGGCGGAAAATGTTGATCTTAAGGACCGCCTGCTTCGGACGCTCGCGGACGCCGAGAATGTACGCCGGCGCGCCGAGCGCGAGTTGAACGACATGCGGCAATATGCCGTGACCAGGTTCGCGGGCGATATGGTCAACGTCGCGGACAATCTTGAACGTGCTATGTCCAGTCTTCCTGCAGAGCTGCGACGCAATGCCGGCCCGTTCAAAACGTTTGTCGAGGGTGTGGAGCTTACGGAGAAGGAGCTGCTGCGATCATTGGAAGCGCACGGCGTCAAGAAGCTTGATCCGACCGGAAGCCGGTTTGATCCTCACTTTCACGAGGCCATGTTCCAGGTGCAGGATCCGTCAGTGCCAAGCGGCACGGTCACGACTGTCGTGCAGCCTGGTTACGCGATTGGATCACGTTCGTTGCGGCCTGCGAAAGTCGGCGTGGCGAGCTGAAATGCCTGCTCGCTTCTCAGGTAGCTACTCGGCGGCTCCGATGATTTTAGCGCCGCTGGCTTGGTTACCGGTGCTTGGGAAACGTCACAGTCATCACGCCGTCGTCGAAGTACGCATTTAGCCTATGAGCATCGACCGAGCGAGGCAGCAGCATCGAGCTCAAGACTCTGATTGTCCGCCCGGCATTGCGGCCATCGCTTACCCGCCGTTCTGCGATAATGGTGAGTACACCATGCTCGACGGTCACGTCTACATCGTTTGCCGTTAGACCATGCAACTCTGCAACGATTTGCAATTCGTCATCTGTCTCGTTCACGTCAACATAGAGCATCGTGAACCATCCTGGTCGAGGCGACGGTATAGGTCGTCGACGGGATCGAATCGCAGCAATACACGTGCCATCCGCATGGCAAGTCATATCAGCAGCTGAAGGTGTTGGTGGGGTGGTCCGCGGACACTTTGTCAAAGTCGATTGGACAAGTTGTCTGACGCGGGTCGCGGTGCGGGCGCCGTTAGTACGGCTTTTTGTGCGCTTAAACCGATAGACAGTTTGTCCGGCGTGCTCCGGACAAAATGTCCGACGCGTCGCGATCTCGCGGCGCAAGTCGTTGAAATCACGCAAGTCGCGATGTGGCACATCTGTTGCTCAACGGTAGTGGCGCAAGGCGCAAGCCGCACATTGTCGATCAACGAAAAAGTCAGAGGAGCGCGACGTGGCAAAAGTGATCGGAATTGACCTCGGGACGACCAATTCATGCGTCGCGGTGATGGATGGCAAGAACACGCGCATCATCGAGAACGCCGAGGGCGCGCGTACGACACCTTCCGTGGTGGCGTTCACGTCCGACGGCGAGCGTCTCGTCGGGCAACCGGCCCGGCGGCAGGCGGTGACCAATCCGACCAACACTATCTTCGCGGTGAAGCGCCTGATCGGCCGACGTTACGATGATCCGACTGTCGAGAAGGACAAGACGCTCGTCCCCTACAAGATCATCAAGGCGTCCA
The DNA here is from genome assembly GCF_029846235.1 of Bradyrhizobium sp. CER78. GTDB lineage: Bacteria > Pseudomonadota > Alphaproteobacteria > Rhizobiales > Xanthobacteraceae > Bradyrhizobium. The sequence continues at coordinate 304,993 of NZ_JARVWP010000009.1, read as the reverse complement.
ATGGCGACGCCTGGGTCGAGGCTGAGGGCAAGCCGTATTCGCCTTCGCAGATTTCGGCCTTCATCCTGCAGAAGATGAAGGAAACGGCCGAGGCCAATCTCGGCGAGAAGATCACGCAGGCCGTCATCACCGTTCCCGCCTATTTCAACGACGCGCAGCGTCAGGCCACCAAGGACGCCGGCAAGATCGCCGGCCTCGAGGTTCTGCGCATTATCAACGAACCCACCGCGGCGGCGCTCGCCTACGGACTCGACAAGAAGAAACAGGCAAAGATCGCCGTCTACGATCTCGGTGGCGGCACCTTCGACATCTCCGTTCTCGATATCGGCGATGGGGTGTTTGAGGTGAAGGCGACCAACGGCGACACCTTCCTGGGCGGCGAAGACTTCGACATGCGGTTGGTCAACTACCTTGCCGACGAGTTCCAGAAGCAGCAAGGCATTGATCTGCGCAACGACAAGCTCGCGCTTCAGCGCCTCAAGGAAGCGGCTGAAAAGGCGAAGATCGAGCTTTCCACCGTCACCCAGACGGAAGTCAACCTGCCGTTCATCACAGCGGATGCCTCCGGCCCAAAGCATCTTCAGGTCAAGATCACGCGCGCCAAATTCGAGTCCCTGGTCGAGGACCTCGTTCAGCGGACGATCGAGCCGTGCCTCAATGCCCTCAAGGATGCCGGACTCACGGCGAAGGATATTGACGAAGTCGTGCTGGTCGGCGGCCAGACCCGCATGCCGAAGATCCAGGAAGTCGTGCAGAAGATCTTCGGCAAGGAGCCGCACAAGGGCGTCAATCCCGACGAGGTCGTCGCCGTCGGCGCGGCAATCCAGGCGGGCGTCCTGCAAGGCGACGTCAAGGATGTGCTGCTGCTCGACGTGACGCCGCTGTCACTTGGCCTCGAGACGCTGGGGGGCGTGTTCACCCGGCTGATCGAGCGCAACACGACGGTTCCGGCTAAGAAGAGCCAGGTCTTCTCCACCGCCGAGGACAACCAGAGCGCGGTGACGATCCGCGTCTTCCAAGGTGAGCGCGAGATGGCCTCTGACAACAAGTTCCTCGGCCAGTTCGATCTGGTCGGGATCGCTCCGGCGCCGCGAGGCGTGCCGCAAATCGAGGTGACGTTCGACATCGATGCCAACGGAATCGTCAACGTCTCGGCCAAGGACAAGGGCACCGGCAAGGAACAGAATATCCAGATTCAGGCATCGGGCGGTCTGTCGGAGAGCGACATCGAAAAGATGGTCAAGGACGCCGAGGCCCACGCTGCGGAGGACAAGAAGCGGAAGGAAGCGGTCGAGGCGAAGAACACCGCTGAAGCACTGCTGCACGCAACGGAGAAGACCGTCACCGAGCATGGTTCGAAGCTCGCGGCGTCGGACCGTAGCGCGATCGAAAGCGCGATGTCTGACTTGCGTGAAGCGTTGAAGGGCGACGATGCCACGACGATCAATACCAAGGTGAATGCCTTGCAACAGCACTCGATGAAGCTTGCGGAGGCGATGCAGAGCGCCGCGCGGGCAGCTCCTGGTGCTGCCCCGGGTTCAGGCGGAGACAATGTCGTCGACGCCGAATTCACCGAGATCGACGACGACAAGAAGAATTCGAAATAGCACGGTTCCGCAAGCGCGGGCGCGAGCCCGTGGTTACCAATCGCACGTTGCACCGCTGTCGGGAGGAAACGCCAGCTCTCAGGTGCTGGAATGCAATCCCGATTGCTTCGTTCTACTCAAACTTCAGCAGACGTCTTGAAGGCATTCCGCCTTCATTTTGTAGGAGCTTTCTTATGCGACGACGTTCTACGGTCCTCACTGCCTTTGCCGGAGCAATGCTGACCGCCCTGGTATCAACCGCGCAAGCTCAGCAGCCCGTTCAAAAGGTGCAAGTCGGCGTACTTGAGTGCAAGGGTGGGCCGAGCATCGGCTTTATCGTAGGCGCGGTAACTAATCTGGCGTGTGTCTTGCGCATCAACGGACTGCCCGAAGACTACTATATCGCGACGATTCAGAAGGTCGGTCTCGATATCGGCATTACCGAGAGCACCGCGCTTGCTTGGACGGTGTTCGCGCCTGTCGCACAGCCCGGTCGCGGCGATATCGCCGGTACTTATGTCGGCGTCGACGCGATGGCTGCGGCAATCGTCGGCGTAGGCGGCAATGTACTTCTGGGTGGTTCGAACAACAGCATCGCGCTGCAACCCCTGAGCGTGCAAGCGGAAACCGGCCTGATCGTCGCAGCGGGATTGGAGAGCATGACGCTGCAGCCGGGTCGATAGGGACGTGCCGAAACTGACACCGTTCGCCGGTGCGAGCGGTGTCGTGCATCACGCGAATAGCAACGCTTTCTCGCCAGGGTTCTCATATGTTGAAGCGACTGTTGACGACGACATCTCCTGTAGTTCTCGCTGCCTTGTTGCTTGGAAGCGCATGCGTAATGCCGACGGCCGCGTCGTCCCAGGAAGCAGCTTGCTCGCAAGTCACGGCTGTGGAAACGCCACCGCCGCCGCTGCCTCGTTACGAACAGCCCCCCGTACCTGCGCCAGGCTATCTCTGGTCTCCGGGATATTGGTCGTGGGACGAGGATGCCGGTGACTACTATTGGGTGCCCGGAACGTGGGTGCAGCCACCGCGACCGGGCTTGTTGTGGACCCCGGGCTACTGGGGCTGGCTCGCGGGCGCCTACATTTTCCACCCGGGTTATTGGGGTGTGCGCGTCGGCTTCTACGGCGGCGTCAACTATGGCTTCGGCTATTCGGGCAATGGCTACGAAGGTGGCCGCTGGGATCGTGGTCAATTCTACTACAACAGCACCGTCAACAACATTCGGAACGTGACGATTAGAAACGTCTATCAGAAAACCGTCGTCGTCAATGAGACGGTGAACAACGTCAGCTACAATGGCGGACGCGGCGGCGTCGAGGCTCGGCCATCAGCCGCCGACAGAGCGGTCGCCAGGGAACAACATTTCGCACCCACGCCGTTGCAGCGTAAGCACGTCGAGATTGCAAGCCACGATACTCGTCTGTTCAACAGAACGAACGGCGGGGCTCCGCCCGTGGGCGCTACGCCACGTCCAACAATCCTGAATGGGCGCGACATTATTCGACCACGCGCACCCGCCGAGGTCACGCCGTCGAATGCGGATAAAAGCCGACCCGAAGATCTGAAGGGGGCTCGACCTGAGGAACCTTCGCGGCAGCGTCTCGACGGCTCTCGACGCCCATCGGAGGCCCCTGTGACCGAGCGCAGGTCGCCGGCGGATGAAGTCGAAAGGGTTGCACCTCGCGAACTTGGGCGTGAACGAACGCCCGTGCCTGAGGCCGCGCCCAGACCTCTTGGTCAGGAGGATCGATCGGCCACCGAGCAGAAGCGGCGTGATCAAGCTCCGCCGGAAGAGCGAAGGCGTGAGGAAATCCGCATGCCGGAGGCTAGGCCTGAGTCCGCGCCCAGGCCGGAGCCTCGCGCCGAGCCCACCGTCCGACCAGTGCCAACGCCAGAAACCGAGGCCGGACCCGAGCCCCGACCCGCCGCGCCGTTCGCGAGGCCTGAACCACGGATGGAGGAAGCCGGAGCTCCTCCGCGCCGCGCGCCCTCGGAAGGCGAGCGTTCCGGCGAGAGAAACGAGGAACGGCGCTAGGCGCGTGGTGCTGACCGTCCGTGCCGGGCAAACGGGTCTTGCCTGGAATGTCGTTGAAGAACTGCATGCAGAGGTTGGAAGACCATGACAGTGAGTCTCGGTGGCAATGGGCAACTCGACGACGGCAAGCCGCGACTGACGGAAGACGACATCACGCGGGCGAAACTTGGTCCGCGCGGTGTTCCAGGAGCGCCAGATCCGGCGCGAATGACGCCTCAGCAACTGAAGAACTACCCCAAATACGTGGATCCCGGTCATGTTGAATAATCGGGACCCGGCGCTCGGCCGTTCCTCGCTACGGGCAAATCCAGTCTCTGCCATCTTCAAGTCGGGAGCGGTCATTGGCTAAGAACCCGTACGATGTGTTGGGAGTGTCCTCCTCAGCGTCGGCCGCCGAGATACAAAAGGCGTATCGTAAGCTTGCGAAGAAGCTGCATCCTGATCTCAATCCCGGCGACAAGGCCGCGGAAGAGAAGTTCAAGGAAGCGGCCGGCGCCTATGACCTGCTCGGCGATGCTGACAAGCGCAACCGCTTCGACAATGGAGAAATCGACGCGACGGGAGCTGAACGGCCGCAGCATCACTTCTATCGCGACTACGCCGATGCCGGAGATCCGCATGCTTACACCAGCGGAGCCGGCTTTGCCGACTTCATGGATTCGGACGATGCGTTCGCCGACCTGCTAAGGCGCGGGCAGCGCGCACGCGCAAACCGGCGCGGTGAAGATCTGCACTATCGCCTGTCCATCGCGTTCGTCGAATCGATCAGCGGTGCAACCAAGCGAATCACACTGCCGGATGGCGGGACGCTGGAAGTGAAGATTCCCCCGGGTCTGGTCGACGGGCAGGTCTTGCGCCTGAAGGGCAAGGGAGCTCCCGGCGCAGGCAAAGGCGGACCAGGCGATGCCCTCATCGAAGTCGAGGTCATGCCGGATCGGCGCTTTACCCGCGATGGCGACAACATTCTGCTCGAAGTGCCGATCTCGTTGACCGAGGCGGTTCTGGGCGGTCAAATCCGGGTGCCGACACCGACCGGTGACGTTACCATGGCGGTGCCGAAGGGATCGAACACCGGCACGACACTGCGCCTCAGGGGAAAGGGCGCCCCGCGCCGAGGCGGGAGTGCCGGAGACGAATTGGTGAAGCTGACAATCGTCCTGCCGAAGTCTCCGGATCCGGAATTGGAAGCGTTCGTCGAGAACTGGACCAAGGGGAAAAAGTTCGATCCGCGCGAAGGCACCTTGTAATGACCCTGACCAAACAGGAATTTCTGATCTCCTCGGGACTGCGGGTGCAGACACTCGAATTCTGGCTGGAGCAACGATGGCTGCTTCCAACCGAGGCGGCTTCAGGGGCGCAGTTCTCTGACGCGGATGTGGCCCGCGCGCACCTGATCCGCGATCTCAAGAGCGACCTGGGCGTCAACGACGAGGGGATCGACGTCATCCTCCATCTCATCGATCAGCTGCATGGTGTCCGACAGGCTTTCGCGTTGATGCGTACCGCACTTGACGATGATTCACGAACGATCTGACAGAACGGGTGACCACGGTCGATTAGGGACAGGCATTAAGGAGCAGCTTTCAATGGAACGCACGCTCGGCAACGGACCGATTGTTGGCTTGGTGCTTGAGGCTCTGGTCCGCACGCTCCTCGCGAAGAACGTCTTGTCATCCGATGACGTGAGGGCGCTGCTCTTTGAGGCGGCGACGCGCCTTGACGTTGAAGGGGACCCGCAAACGCCGCAGGCAGCGAAGATCATGGTCGACGAGGATCTGGCGCCTGTCTTCCTCGGTGACGACCGGAAGGTATCGATCGATCCGCCTCCTGGGAAGTCATCGTTCATCTCGACACCGACCGAAGAAAAGTAATCCGCGCGAGCGCCAACGCGAGCATATCGTCGCCCCGGAGAACAACCCAGAGATGGACAGGAGCAACATGCCAACGTCAGGACGTTTTCGCTATTGCGAACCGACGATCGCGGACGACCGCTTCAATCGAGGGTTTGTGCCTCCCGCGATGTTCGCGAGCGGGCCGAGTAGCGGAATGACTTATGGCTCAGTGCGGCTTGTGGTAGGGATATCGTTTTGCCCTCGCTTTTTCATTGCGCTGGAGACGGTCATCGCCCTGCGTTGAGATGGTGGTCGTCGAGAGCGGAGTCGGGAGAGATATGGATGTCTGAGGAAGCCCCGCGTGACGTTGCCGAACCGGTGGTCGACCCGGAATTCGGACCTTGGCTTGCGCAAGCCTCGATTCTGATCGTTGACGACGAACCGGGCATGCGCAATTTCCTCGTCAAACTCCTGCGCCCGCGCTGCAAGCTGATCGAGGAGTCCGCGGACGCCAAGGATGCATCCCGGAAACTCGACGGGCAGCATTTCGACGTCGTTATCCTCGACAACGTCATGCCCGGAAAGACTGGCCTGGACTGGCTTGCGGAGCAGCGAGCGATCGGGTTCTTCACCGATGTCATCCTTATGACCGCCTATGCCGATCTGGATACGGCAATTGGCGCACTGCGCATCGGCGTCATTGACTTTGTCATCAAGCCATTTCGATCCAATCAATTGCTGAATGCCGTTGCGCGTTGCCTCGATCGGGCGCGACTGCAGCGAGAGAACTTTGTGCTGCGCCATGAGATGAAGTCATCCTCGCAGCAGCTTTATCTGCGCAACAAACTCCTTGGGGCATCCGCAGCAATTCAAAAGGCGCGGGAGACTATCGCCCGGGTGGCGCCTTTGCCGACGCCGGTTCTGTTTACCGGCGAGTCCGGAACAGGGAAGGAGGTCGCCGCTCGATCGCTCCATTCGTTGTCAAATCGAGCGGACAAGCTGTTCGTGCCGGTCAACTGCGGGGCAATCCCTTCGGAAATGATCGAAAGCGAACTGTTCGGCCATGTGAGGGGGGCGTTCACAGGCGCAGGGAAGGCCCGAGAGGGTCTGTTCATGTTCGCGCAGGGAGGCACCCTTTTCCTGGACGAGATCGGCGAGCTGCCATATCATTTGCAGAGCAAGCTGTTGCGTGTGCTCGAGGATCGTCGGGTACGTCCCGTCGGCTCGGAGCGAGAGGTGCCGATCGACGCCCGGTATGTCTTCGCCACCAACGCCGATCTGCAAAAGCGGGTTGCAGCCGGCACTTTTCGGGCGGATCTCTATTTTCGTATCAACATCATGCAGGTCGAGCTTCCGTCTCTTCGGGACCGCGATCAGGATGTGCTCGAGCTTGCCGAGATCTTCATGCGCGAGATTGCCGAGCAGCTTGGCATGCCGCGCGTTCCGATCGATGCCAGAATGCGGACGTTCTTCTTGCAGTACGATTGGCCAGGCAATATCCGCGAGCTGCGCAATCTGATCGAGCGGACGGTGATCCTCGGTGAGTTCCGGGAGGATTATCTCAAGTCGCGCGGCGAAAGATCGACAAGTGATGTCACACTCGCCGATGTAGAGCGGCGGCATATTCTTTTTGTGCTTCGCGAGTCGGAGGGCGACCGTGAGGAAGCGGCACGCCGTCTCGGGATCTCGCGCAAAACGATCGACCGCAAATGCGCAAGCTGGCACCTCTGATCGCGAGTTTTTCTCCAAGGGCCTCCGTGCGGTATCGCCTGCTGGCGATGGCGCTCTTGCCGATGCTCGTCATCCTTCCGCTGCTGCTTGGAATCAGCATTTATCGCTGGAACGTGAGGTTCGACGCGGTATTGACGTCCAAGGTCCATGATGACCTGACGATCGCCAGGCAGTATCTCGGGCGAATTTTCGAGAACACGGAGGATTATCTGGTGTCGTCGGTGAACTCCGCGCGCTTTCAGTCGATCGTACAAACCCCAGGTTATGAGCGGGGGGCCATGAGCGATTATCTAAAAGACATCGCACAGGCACGCGGATTCGATTTTCTCTACGTTGTCACTGACGACGGCGCGGTGATCGCGAGTGAGTATCAGATGGCTGCCGCGCCACGATGGAATTGGCCTGTCATCAGCTCAGCGCTTGAGGGGCGAGCACGAACCGCGATTGATGTGTTTCAATCCATGGAACTTGCGGCGATCTCCGCCGATCTTCCGAAACGTGCTCAGATCGACATCGTAACGACGCCCGGAAGCGCGCCGACCACGCGGACGCAGGAGGGCCGAGGGCTGGTGCTGCAGTCGGCGACGCCGGTTTCGCTGCCGAATGCACGAAAGGCGGCGTTGGTTGGTGGGATGCTGCTCAATCAGAACCTTGCGTTTGTCGACACGATCAACGATCTAATCTACTCCGGCGCGGGGTTGCCTGAAGGCAGTCGCGGGACCGTTACGCTCTTCCTCGATGATGTGCGTATCAGCACCAATGTGAGGATGTTCGAGGGGCAGCGGGCAATTGGCACGCGCGTCTCTGCGGAGGTCCGAGATGCGGTTCTCGATCGTGGCCAGACCTGGCTCGACGGCGCATTCGTGGTCAACGACTGGTACATCTCTGCGTATGAGCCGATCCGTGACAGCTATAATCATCGCGTCGGAATGCTCTATGCCGGTTATCTCCGGCAACCGTTCACGGTAGCAAAGCGCGGTACCGTTCTGGAAATCGCGCTGGCATTCGCTGTTGCTGTTGCACTGACTGTCCCGCTGTTTTTGACATGGGCGGCAAGTATCTTCCGGCCGCTTGAGCGGATGACGACGACGATCTCGAAAGTGGAAAGCGGCGAATTGGGCGCACGAACCGGACCCGTCGATGGGCGCGACGAGATCGAGCAGGTTGCGGTCCATCTGGATCGACTGCTCGATCAGATCCACGAGCGCGACGCTCAGCTGCGGCAATGGAACCAGGAACTCAACCAGCGCGTCGAGGAGCGCACAAACAAGCTCGTGCATGCGAACCAGCAGCTCGAAGCAACCACCAAGCAGCTCATCATGTCGGAGAAGCTCGCGGCAATCGGCGAAATCACCGCCGGTGTGGCCCATGAGATCAACAATCCCATCGCGGTGATGCAGGGGAACCTGGAGATCATCAGGGATATGATGGGCGCCAGGGCCGACGAAGCAAAAACCGAGTTTCGGCTTATCGACGAGCAGATGCATCGTGTCAGTGAAATTGTGACGAGGCTCCTGCAATTCGCCAAGCCGCAGGAGTATGCCGGCTTTACCGATCAATACGATCCTGCCGTCGTCGTCACCGATACGTTGCCACTCGTTCAACATCTGCTGAACAAGACAACGATCGGCGTCGAAACGGAATATCACGCCTCACGCCTCATCTCAATGAACCGCACCGAATTGCAGCAGGTGCTCGTCAATCTCCTTGTCAATGCAATTCACGCGACGTCGGGAGGCGGGCGTTTGACAATTCGGACCTTCGATCGAAATGAGGGAAGGCGCCGTGGCGTCGTCATCGATGTGACGGACACCGGTGGCGGCATGACGCCGGACGTGATGCAGCGGATCTTCGATCCGTTCTTCACCACCAAGAGGCGGGAGGGAACCGGGTTAGGGCTGTCCATCAGCCAGATGCTCGTAACGCGCCACGGTGGTAGGATCTCAGTCGAGAGCGAACCCGGCAAGGGTACGACCTTTACGGTCTGGCTGCCTGCCGAGGATTGACGATGACCGAAGAGCCGGTGACATTTCGTCCCGCTGGAAAGACAAATTGTCCGTCGGTTCCTCGTTGCAGTGATTAAGCGATTGATATCGCATGAAGCCTCGCCTGGCATGGCGGTTGCTGGAATCGCCAAGGGCGGTCGGAGCCTCAACCGGGTGCAACAATCAGTCTGAGGTCAAGGAGAAGGAGACGCAGCATGCCACGTCATCATGGAAAAATGCCCCCTGTTCCGCCGGCCAGCCGCAGCCCGAAGGGCACCGGCGGTGATCCCGAAGTCAAGAAGGATACGTCGTCGAAGAAGCGTGAAGACAATTACGCGGAACAAGGTGACACAGCAAACATGCGCGAGAACACCACCAACGAGGGGTGCTTCCAGGGACGCCGCATCAAATGATGCCAGGCCGGCCGATGCTTCCCTGCCGGTAGTGACGGCGCTCGACCGGGGTGTGAAGAGCGAGGAGCTTCAGAAATGACCGTTGTGTCCAACCAGCAGCTATCGAATGATATGCAGGCCAAAGCGCATCTGCTCATCAATCAGGTCGGTCTCATGCCGCAGGCACAGGATCGGCCATTGGAAGCGGACGACCTCCTCTTTTACATCAGCGAGACGACGATGCCGATGGCGGCCTTCTTGCAGAGCCATGGGCTGTTCATGGACGGCGAGGGGCTGCACTTCGACTTCTCGCAGTTCGATGCCATCCGCGAAGTCGCCGTCAAGGTCGTTGCCGAGCATGATGCCGGAAAGCTGGACGGCGTGTGGCAGCAATTCGATCTCTCCACCGACGAGGACGCCGACTACAACGGCGAGTACATCCTGCTCGCCCTTGCTGCCCTTGCGGTCATGTATGATCGGGCGGACTAGGCCAGTCGGGTGCCCCGCTGCACCAGCGGCAGGCGAGATCGCGAACAAGGAGATGCGTAATGACGCTGATTGAACTGGCCGATGCGCTGGAAAAGGTCGACGAGGAGGCGTTTGCCTCAATGCTGTTGGAGTACGAGCTCAATCACGATGATGAGCCCAAGGTCGTGAAGACGATGATCGTTGAGGCACTTCGTTTTGCGGACGCGCACGGGTTTCGCGCGGCCCGGCCGCCGCTCGACGACGCCGACTAGTCGCGCCGTCGTCTCGATGCTTGGTTCCGAAACGCCTACAGAGCTCGATCAAGGAGCCGATGCTGAGCTTTCGCGTCGTTTGGCTGATCTGACGAAACGGCCGGCATTGATGCATTATCGAGCAGCCCATCTGGGCGTACGCGCTCCATGTGCGCCGGGGGGGGCGTAGACGCGCCCGCGGTGATCGCCACTTGCCGTCATTCGAGTTCGATCCATGTCGAACCGCTGTTTTGACAAGCAATCTTTCATCCTCAGTTTGGTGAGCCGAGCTCCAACGCGATACGCAGGACATTTTGTCCGGTTTGCTTTCGACAAGTTGTCTGAAAGCACCTCCCCCCGCAACGCAACTGATTGATATCGTAGAACTTCAGATGTGGCACATGAGTTGCTCAGGATCTCGCGGCAGTAGCGCGGTCGCGTGGCAATCACCATGCCGTCGCCGAGGTTCTCTCCAGAGGAGATATCTATGTCCTTCACCCTTCCCGATCTGCCCTACGCCCATGATGCACTCGCTCCCTACATGTCGAGGGAAACGCTGGAGTACCATCACGACAAGCATCATGCCGCGTACGTGAATGCCCTCAATACCCTCATCAAAGGTACCGAATGGGAAGGAATGAGCCTGGAGGACGTCGTGATCGGCTCTTTCGGGCACAACGTTCCCCTGTTCAACAACGCGAGCCAGGACCTGAACCACACCGACTTCTGGAAATGGATGAAGCCGCACGCTCGAGCAGCCCTGCCAGGGATACTTGAAAGGAAAATCAACGCGGATTTCGGCTCGATCGAGAAGATGAAGGAAGAGTTTGTGGCTGCCGGCGTCGGACAGTTCGGCTCCGGCTGGTGCTGGTTGGCCGTCGAGAACGGCAAGATCATCGTCATGAAAACACCCAACGGTGAGAACCCGCTCGTCCATGGGGCAAAGCCCATATTGGGCTGCGACGTATGGGAACACTCCTACTACATCGACTATCGCAATCGCAGGCCGGATTACATCAGAGCGTTTCTCGACCACCTCGTGAACTGGGAATATGTCGATGATCTCTTCAAGCAGGCGGCGTGATCAATGAAGGCCGTACCGATTGGCGCAACCGGACGCTTCGCGCTTGTCGTGAAGCCCGAACACCTGGCCAACCGCGTCAAGGATAGCATCCTGCCGCCGGTGCTGGCGACGCCGGTCATGATCATGGCGATGGAGAATGCTGCGTTGAACGCCGTTCGTGGCTATCTCGAGCCGGGTGAAAGCGTGGTCGGCACCTTGGTCAATGTGCAGCATCTCACCGCGACCACAGTCGGGCAGACGGTGACTGCCACAGCCGAGGTCACAGCGGTCGAAGGCCGCCGGATCGCGTTTGTCGTCAGCGCCTCCGATGAAATCGAGCAAATCGGCAAGGGGACCCATGAGCGGATGCTCGTCGAGGTCGCCAGACTACAACAGCGCCTCGACGCAAAGATTGCGCGATCAGCAGTCCCTCGCGCGACGCCACGCTGAAGTGGCGGGCGATTCATATCGCGTCCCTTGGAGCCGGAACTGAGCATCAAGCAGGGAGTAACCGCCATGTCCGATCGCGTCGTCATCGTCCATCCCGCCGAGGCCAAATGCCGAAGAGATGAGGCAGAAGCTCCTGGGCATACAGCCTGCCGCACCGATACGAACCGGATCGCAGCTCCATTCCTGGCCATTTGACGACAGACCGCGGGTCCGAGGGATAGTTCTATGAACGCTGAAAAGTACACCGACCGCGCAAGGGGCTTTATCCAGTCGGCGCAGTCTCTGGCAACGAGAGAGGGCAACCAACAGTTCACGCCTCTCCATGTGCTCAAAGTGTTGCTCGACGACAATGAAGGCCTGGCCGCCAGTCTGATCGATCGGGCAGGTGGAAACTCGCGGGTGATCCTGCACGCGACGGAGGCGGCTTTGGCAGGATTGCCGAAGGTGTCCGGGTCAGGCGCGGGGCAGGTCTACATGGCGCCCGATACCGCGCGCCTGTTTACCGCCGCCGAGGAGCTGGCGGGAAAGGCCGGCGACAGCTTCGTCACCGTCGAACGCCTGCTGCAAGCCTTGTCCATGGACAAGAACAGCGAAGCAGCGAAGATCCTGGCGCAGGGCGGCGTCAACGCCCAGACGCTCGGTGCCGCGATCGATATGCTCCGCAAGGGCCGCACCGCGGACAGCGCGTCAGCCGAGAATGCCTATGATGCACTGAAGAAGTACGCCCGCGATCTGACGCAGGCCGCGCGTGAAGGCAAGCTCGACCCGGTGATCGGCCGCGATGAGGAGATCCGCCGCACAATCCAGGTTCTGTCACGCCGGACCAAGAACAATCCCGTCCTGATCGGCGAACCAGGTGTCGGCAAGACCGCCATCGTCGAAGGGCTCGCTTTGCGGATCGTCAACGGTGACGTTCCCGAAAGCCTGCACGACAAGAAACTGCTCGCGCTCGATATGGGCGCCCTGATTGCGGGCGCCAAGTACCGCGGTGAGTTCGAAGAACGATTGAAGGCGGTGCTTTCCGAGGTGACGTCGGCGGATGGCGGCATCATCCTCTTCATCGACGAGATGCATACGCTTATCGGAGCGGGCAAGACCGATGGCGCGATGGATGCTTCCAATCTCCTCAAGCCGGCGTTAGCTCGCGGCGAGTTGCACTGTGTAGGCGCGACCACGCTCGACGAATACCGCAAGCACGTCGAGAAGGATGCTGCGCTTGCCCGCCGTTTCCAGCCGGTATTCGTGTCGCAGCCCACAGTGGAGGATACGATATCGATCCTGCGCGGCCTCAAGGACAAGTACGAGCAGCATCATGGCGTTCGGATCTCGGACGCCGCGCTGGTCGCCGCCGCAACGCTGTCCAACCGCTACATCACCGATCGGTTTCTTCCGGACAAGGCCATTGACCTTGTCGACGAGGCGGCGGCGCGGCTCAAGATGCAGGTCGACTCCAAGCCGGAGGAACTGGATTCGCTTGACCGTGAAATCGTGCGTCGCAAGATCGAGCAGGAGGCGCTCAAGAAGGAAAGCGATGCCGGGTCGAAGAGCCGTCTGAAGACACTCGACGGAGAGCTGGTCGATCTCGAGAAGCGCTCCGCCGACATGACGACGAAATGGCAGGCCGAGAAGAGCAAGCTCTCGGACGCCCAGAAGATGAAGGCGCAGCTCGAACAGCTGCGCACGGAGCTGGCGAATGCGCAACGCAAAGGTGAATATCAGCGCGCGGGCGAGCTGTCATACAGCACGATTCCCGAACTCGAAAAGAAGCTGGCCGCCGTTGAGGCCAGTGAGACCAGCTCAATCAGCGAGACGGTCACGGCCGACAACATAGCTCAGGTGGTTTCGCGCTGGACCGGTGTTCCGGTCGACAAGATGTTGGAGGGCGAGCGGGAAAAACTTCTTCAGATGGAGGAGATGATCGCCAAGCGCGTCGTCGGACAGACGCAGGCCGTTCGCGCCGTGTCGACCGCAGTACGACGGGCTCGCGCGGGATTGCAAGATCCGAATCGGCCGATGGGCTCGTTCATGTTCCTTGGTCCCACCGGCGTCGGCAAAACAGAGTTGGCGAAGGCGCTCGCGGAGTTCCTGTTCGATGATGAGCACGCAATCCTTCGCATCGACATGTCGGAGTTCATGGAGAAACATTCGGTCGCACGGCTCATCGGCGCGCCTCCAGGCTATGTCGGCTACGACGAGGGTGGCGTCCTCACAGAAGCTGTGCGGCGACGGCCGTATCAGGTTGTGCTGTTCGACGAGATCGAGAAGGCGCATCCGGACGTCTTCAATGTGTTGTTGCAGGTGCTGGACGACGGTCGCCTGACCGACGGCCAGGGTCGTACCGTCGATTTCCGCAACACACTCATCATCATGACGTCGAATCTGGGCGCGGAATACCTCGTCAGCCAGGGGGAAGGCGAAAAGACGAGCGCCGTTCGCGACAAGGTCATGGAGATGGTCCGCGCGCATTTTCGACCGGAATTCCTCAACCGCGTCGACGCGATCATCCTGTTCCAGCGGTTGCAAAAGAACGATATGGGGCGGATCGTCGATATTCAATTTGCGCGACTGCGGAAACTCCTCGACGAACGCAAGATTGCGTTGTCGCTTGATGCCAAGGCCCAGAACTGGCTAGCTGAGAAGGGCTGGGATCCGGCCTATGGCGCCCGGCCGCTAAAGAGAGTGATCCAGCGCTATGTGCAGGATCCGTTGGCTGAGATGTTGCTGGCCGGCGACGTCCGCGACGGCTCCACGGTACAGGTTTCCTCCGGGAAGGACGGTTTGACCTTCAACGGGAAGGCCGTGAAGCCGCCGGATGATGACGAAGCGATCTGAGCGTCAACCTGGAATGACATGGAAACGAGCAGGTGCAGTTTATGAAGGAACATCAGATCAAAGAAGGCATGGCTGTCGTCGGGTTTGACGGCGTGCAGATCGGTGTCGTCGACGGCATCGAGGGCGATCGCATCAAGCTGAAGAAGAGCGAAAGCAGCGGACACCACAAGCGACACCACCACTATATCGGTATGGATTTCGTGGACAGCGTCGTGGATCAGAGGGTACGGCTCTGCTCCGATGCCAACATCGTTGAACTCTTTGAGGAGGAAAAGTCCGGACGCCCCATCAAATAGCAATCGGTACGAACAGTCTGCGGGTACGTGGATGATAGCTCACACAACCATCGCAATGGACTCGAAGGGAGAGGTACGGTCATGAACAAGATCAACGGCGGAATGGAAGTCATCGGCGCTGACGGCGTGCATGTCGGCACAGTCGATCGGGTCGAAGGCGATCGCATCAGGCTGAAGAAGAGCGACAGCTTCGGGCATCACAAAGGTCATCAGCACTATATCGAGTTGGGATTCGTCGCCGGCGTCGAGGGCGACAAGGTACGCCTATCCGCTAACGCGGACATCGCGCTGACACTGGAAGAAGAACCGTCGGGTCGTCCGGTCAATCTCGGATAGCCGGGATATTGCAGCGGGATCGCCGCGGCAGATTTCACGCCGACGGCATCTGACTCGGGGCCGCGTAAGGCGTGCGTGCGTAGTTTGGACAATTTGTCCTTGCTGGTTCGGACAGTTTGTCAGAACCGGTTTGTCAGATCGGCATAAGCCATTGATATCGCGATGCACTCAGATTGGCATGGCGGTTGCTCCGTAGCGGATGAATGGCGCGACAGAGCAATAGGGAAGCATCGACGCAATGGAAGAATACGATCTCTACATCAATGTGAAAAAGCCGACGATTGGGATCTACGTCCGCAAGGGCGCGCAACTCCCGGACCTCGCGGACAAGGGCGATTGGGTTTTTGACGGGACCTCCGCTCAGGATCTTTTGCCGCCGAGCGTGATCGCGGGCGTCAAGGCAGATGGCCATGCCTTCCGGGATATGGATTGACCAGATCTCGGCCTGACCAATCGGAGTGAATGCACCTCAAGGGATACCGCGGCCTGGTGTCTCCGTTATCCCGATCGCGTTACCGGTTGTATCCGCTCCGCGCCTCGTTCTGAAGACCCGCCGCTGCACCGACGCCGCGCGCTATGTTCAGGCGGACGGGCACGCAGCGCTTTGAGGGCTCCGGACCGGCCGCCATGGAGTGATCGTGCCACCCGTCGTACCACAACCAGTCATCGCGAAACTGACGCGAGCCGCGATATTTCTCGTCGTCAGGATCAATCCGGGAAAGGACAGCGAAGTTGCGGTGCGCGGTCTATGTGCCGATCTGTCGGCTCTGCTGCGAGCCGTCGGCTTTCGGGATCTCGAAGCGCGGCTATCATGCGTGATGGGGTTGGGCTCCGATGCTTGGGATCGATTATTTGGTCGTCCGCGGCCCAGGGATCTCCACCCCTTCAAGGAAATCCACGGGGTGCATCACGCTGTTTCCACGCCGGGCGACATCCTCTTTCATATTCGGTCCGTCCGCATGGACCTGTGCTTCGAGCTCGCCTCGCAGATCATGTCCCAACTAGGCACGGCCGTCACGACGATCGACGAGGTCCATGGGTTCAAATACTTTGACGATCGCGACTTGCTTGGATTCGTCGACGGAACTGAGAACCCGTCCGATCAAGGCGCGGTCAACGCGACGACCGTCGGACAGGAGGATCCTGCATTCGCTGGCGGAAGCTACGTCATCACCCAGAAGTATTTGCACGACCTGAAGCGATGGAACGCCATATCCATTCCGGAGCAGGAGAGTATCATCGGTCGCCACAAGCTGTCCGACATCGAGCAGCAGGATTCGGCCAAGGCACCCTACGCACATAACGTCCTGACGACGATCATCGAAGATGGTGAGCAGCTCGAGATCGTGCGCGACAACATGCCTTTCGGCGAAATTGGCAAGGGTGAATTTGGCACCTATTTCATAGGCTACGCTCGTTCGCCCCGCCGGATCGAGCAGATGCTCGAGAGCATGTTTGTCGGCCGACCAGCTGGCAACTACGATCGGTTGCTGGATTTCAGCCGTGCCGTTACGGGTGCGCTGTTCTTCGTGCCGTCAGCAACATTTCTCGACGAGGTCTCGCCTGAAGGCATCGGCGCCACGGCTTCCGACGCGGAGGCGCAGGTCGACGTTGAGCGGCGTTGGGCTGATTCGTCAGATCCCGCTCCTACACATCTGTCCGTCAGCGACGGGTCGCTTGGAATTGGCTCCTTAAACAAGAAGGCGAACCATGAATAATCTCCACCGGCAACTCGCTCCAATATCCGATGCGGCATGGGCTCAAATCGAGCAGGAAGCTTCCCGTACCCTGAAGCGACACCTTGCCGGCCGGCGTGTGGTCGACGTGCCCGAGGCTAGGGGGAGTGGCTTTTCGGGGGTATGCACAGGCCATGTCAAACAACTCCAGGCTCCAGGCGAGGGCATCACGGCACAGCAGCGCGAGATGAAGGCGCTCGTCGAATTGCGCGTCCCATTCCAGCTCTCCCGCCAGCAGATTGATGACGTCGAGCGCGGCGCCCTGGACGCTGATTGGACGCCGGTCAAAGTCGCTGCCCGCAAAATTGCATTTGCGGAGGACCGTGCGATTTTCGACGGATATGCTGCCGCAGGGATCGAGGGCATTCGCCGGGCCAGCAACAACTCAGGGCTAATTCTTCCCACAAATGCAGGAGCTTATCCAAGTGCCGTCGCGCAAGCGGTAAGTGAACTCAGGCTTGCCGGCTGCAATGGGCCATATGCCCTTGTTCTTGGGGCGGAGGCGTACACCGCGGCCAGCGGCGGAAGTGATGAAGGATACCCGGTTTTCCACCACGTCGAACGGCTCGCTGATGGCGGTGTTTTCTGGGCGCCTGCCATCGACGGCGCCTTTGTTCTAACGACGCGAGGAGGCGATTTCGAGCTGGATATCGGCCAAGATCTCTCAATCGGCTATCTCAACCACACCGACACAACGGTCGGGCTCTACCTCCAGGAGACGTTCACTTTCCGGGTGCTGACTACCGAGGCCTCGGTCGTGCTCGCCCCAGCCGGGAAGCAGAAGGTGAAATAGCGAGCCCGGCCGCTGTGCCAGGTAACGGGTGGCTCTGCGAACGTCACCCGGTGGGGACATTTCGGAAGCCTTTCCGCCTACTCTGATCGATCATCCATGATCGATGGAAGCGATTTGCATCGCCTTCGGGGAGGTCCAGTGGTCGTCCCGCCCCGCGCTGCTTGTGCGAAGCGAAACGGCCGGGTCGGGAGAGCACCCCAAAATGCCTGAAAAGATGGCGCACCCGACACGATTCGAACGTGTGACCTTTGCCTACGGAGGGCAGGCGCGCGATGCCGCCGATCGCGGAATACGCCTTTCGATCCGACGGGTAGTTCAGAGTAACAGACAATCCACCGAAGCATTATGATCGTGCGACGAATGCCCATTTTCGGCCGGATAAGCCCAGTGGTGCGACCAGTAAGCCATTGATTGTCCTCAGCCCGAGGCTGACTCTTAATCAGCGGGTCCCAGGTTCGAGCCCTGGTGCGCCCACCATTGGAAAACTCTTGTTTTCCAAGCCCTTCGCGGAGCGGTCGACGAGAACAAAACGGGTTTCGTGCGACGCTTTGTGGTTTGGCGGACATCACCAGATTGCTGTTCGGCTTTTCCCTTGTTTCTGTGTCTTCACCCCATTCGATACAGCACGCAGATCCGATGGGACAGGTCGATTACTTGCTCGTCGTAGAATCGGAAATTAGAGCGAGCAAAACGGACAACCTGTTCTGCCCGTCACAGCGACATACCGCTTGCTGCAGAACCAAAACCAGATCGTTCGGGTCAGGGGTTCGAGTCGCTCCCTCGATTTTGTCCGCCAAACTGCGATTTGCCGCGATTTTGTACTCCTGCCCGTAGCGCGGCGAGAGACCTGCACGACCGTTGCTGTCTCGGCCGCGAAGCAGCGTGCGATGGTTGTGCGGGTGCCAGATACCGCGTCTGGCGACGATGGCCTAGCGTATCTCGCGCGCCGACTCCATGTCTAGGACGCCAATGGCTTTGGAGCCAAATGCATAGGGCTCGTATACCGATCGGGTATGCAATTGAAATCGCGACAAAAGCATTCGTGCGCTGCGGCTGTCACTTCGCCGCAAGGGCCTCGAATTCGACCTTGAACTCCGGTCGCGTAAAGCCGCTGACGATCATCAGGGTCGAGGCCGGTGCCGGCAGTGCCACGTAGCGATCGCGCACGGCCATATAGGGCGCCATGCATGCGCGATCCGTAACATAGGCGTTGATGCGTACGAGGTCGCGAAAGCCCATGCCGGCTTCGGCTAGGCACAAGCCGATGGCCTCCAAGCAGAGCGCCGACTGCTCTTCAACGCCCTCCGGGATGCGGTCGCTCGCCGAGATGCCGAGTTGGCCCGAGCAGAAAAGCAGTCGTGCGCCGGCCTGTACTTCGACCGCATGGCTGTAATTGGCAAACGGCTTGCGGATTCCCGCATGGATGAGATGGCGGAGCACCGTGTTCACTCCGGCTCGTCGGTGCTCTGCGCCATGGCTTGGCGCAGCGCCTCCGAAGCGCGTCGGCAATAATCGTTGTAGATCGGCGAGACGCGGAAGTCTTCGTTGCGTGGGTAGGGTGCTGATATCGCGATCTCGGTGCTCATGCGGCCGGGCCGTGCGCGCATCACCACGATCCGCGACGACAAATAGACCGATTCGTAGACGCTGTGGGTTACGAAGATCACCGTGAGGTTGTTCTTCGCAAACAGTTGCATAAGATCGTTGTTGAGCTTCGTGCGAGTGATTTCGTCCAGCGCGGCGAAAGGTTCGTCCATCAACAGGATGCGCGGGTTGGTCGCCATGGCACGAGCCACCGAGACACGCATTCGCATGCCACCCGAGAGCTCGCGCGGATAAGCGTCGGCAAAGCGCGTGAGGCCGACCTGCGCCAGTACTTCCATGATGCGCTCGCGCACATCCCGGCGACGCGCGCCGCCGAGCATCAGCGGCAGATAGACGTTGTCGAACACCGTCCGCCAAGGCAGCAGCGTCGGTTCCTGGAACACGAAGCCGAGCGAGCGGTCGGGCTCTCCGCGCGCATCGTAGGTCGAGGTCGGCCAGTCGATGGTACCGGTCGTGGGCGCGCTGAGGCCGGCGATCATCTTCAGGAGCGTGGACTTTCCGCAGCCCGACGCTCCGAGCAAGGTGAGGAACTCGCCGGGCCGGACGGTCAGGTCAACGCCCTCAAGCGCCAGCGTCCTGTTGGTGAAGGTCTTGGAGACGCCCGCAAGCTGCAGCAATGCGCGCGATGGGGCGGGCGCGGCGACGAGCTCGGGAGGCTTCGCCTCGAACATGGGCATGACATTCACTGCTGCGCTCCCGGCAAGCGCGGAACGAAGCTGCGCATCTTGCCCGGATTGAGCAAGCCGAGCGGATCCACCTCATGCTTGAAGCTCAGCTGGTCGGCGTCGACGCGCTTGTATCGGCTGCCGTCCTCCAGCGTAACAACATGCGGATTGGCAATCATGATTCCGAGTGCTTCATAGGCTGCCATGATCTCGTCGAGGCGTTCCGGCGTCGAATAGCGGATCACGGGGAGTCCGCTCGCGGTCATTAGTCCGTTGATGCGGATGAATTCGAGGTGCTGCATCACCTCGCCTTCGAACCGGGCGCCGATCTCTGCGGCCGCCTCGACAATGCGGTTGTGTGGATAGAGCACCTGCAGGTAGGTGATGCTGCGATCGACCTTGAACGTCTGCAGCGTGCAGTGGTTCCAGCTATGCTCGTAGAGCGGCGCCTTCGTAAGCACGTCCTCGCTCGGCGCCTTGTAGGTGAGGGTGCCGCCGAATGAGTCGAGCAGCGTCTCGAAGCTCTCGATCGACATCGATCCGATCATGCCGAGCAGCACAGCCTTGCCGTCAGGGCAATACTGGCGAAGGCTGGCGAAGTTCTGCGGTAGCGGCCACTCGATCGGCGCCAGCAGCTTCTTGACCACGCCGTCCGCCATTGCGATCGCGCGACCGAAGCGGATTGACTCAGCGAAGTCGTCAAAGGCAACGATCACGTCGATCCATGGCAGCGCCGGCGCCAGCGGCATTTCCAGCACCGTGATGATGCCTGTTGTGCCGTAGGCGCGGCTGATCTTCTGCGCCGCGTCGCCGCGCAGCTCGATCACGCGCGGCGTCTCCTCTACGGTGACGATACGCGCGGCGAGGATGTTGCCGGGCTCGCGCATGCCGCCAAAGGTGACGCTGCCGATACCGCCGGATCCTCCGGCGACAAAGCCGCCGATCTGCGCCATGCGCTTGGTGGACGGATGCATGCGGAGCTCCCAACCGAGCGGCCGGGTCTGTGCGTCAATGTCGAACAGCTTGGCGCCGGCTTCGACGCGGACGATACCCGGCGTCTGCCATTCGATGCGGTTCATGGCGGACATGTCGAGCAGAACGCCGCCTTCGAGCGGCACGCATTGACCGTAGTTTCCGGTCGCGCCTCCCCGCACGGTGAGCGGGATGCGATGGCGGTAGCAGGCGGCGGCGACGCGGACCACGTCGGCCTCGTCGCGCGGCGTGATGATGATGTCTGCAACCTTGTCCCTCAACCGGGCGGCGAGGATTGGCGAATACCAGTAGTAGTCGCGCGACTTCCGCCGCAGATCGGCCGGATCGAGGCTCGTCGCGATATCGCCGATGTCGGCGAGCAGGGCCTTGATCGGGTAGCACGCGGCAGCGAGAGTGTTTGGCATGGACAGGGTGGCGTCGGACATCTGTGGCGACCTGCAATCGGAGGTTCAAGCGGCGCGATAGACCTCCGCCTCGCCGTGGTCTTCGAGGAGCTTCATCAGCCGCTTGCGCATGATCATGCCGGGCCGGTCCGACACCATGTTGGCTTCGGCGCGGCGACCGACGTCGATGGGGGTGTCATAGTCGGTGGACTCGATGATGTCCTTGTCCTCCCGCGTGATCTTGTAGTCCCAGTCGTTCAGCAGCTGCGCCGGGCAGTCCTCTTCCGTGTCGTTGCGGTAAAGCCACTGCACCAGCTGGATATGGCTGTCGTCGATCGGCGTCGCCGAGTTGAAGATAATGTGGCGAAGGCCCGACGGATATTCGATGTCGAGCCGGCGGCAAAACGGCATGTACCATTTGTTGCGCATGTGACGCGTGGTGGTGGCGGCATCGGTTCCGGATATCCGGTGCTGGATCGGTGGATTGATGACGGTGATCAGCGTCTCGGCCTCGAACCCGTAGTCAGTTTCCGTGATCTCGTACTTGTCAGGGAGCGGCTGGTCGGCCTGGCCGAATGTCCCCTGATGCACGAAGGCAAAGTGGGCGTTGTCGAAGGAGTTCTCCATCATCCGCAGGGCCGAGGTGTTCCAGATTTCGTAGAACTGCGGCACGTAGCGGAACGACGGGTCGCTGTCCTCGGGCACCTCGAAGATCGGCGCCAGCGGCTCATCAAGTGCCACCCAGGCATAGCCGTAGCGCGCTTGGCAGTGATAGGCGGGCGTCGACAGGTTCGGCACTTCCTGCTGCACCGGAAATTGCGGGACGTGCACGAGCTTGCCGGTGGAGTCGTAGGTCCAGCCGTGATAGCCGCACACGATTTGCCCGTCCTTGCACCAGCCTCTCGAGAGCTTGGCGGTGCGGTGGCAACAGCGGTCCCTGAGCGCGGCCGGGCTTCCATCCGGGCCGAGGAACAGCACGATGTCCTCATCGAGCAGACGGAACGGCCTTGGTCCGTTTGCGAGGTCGGAGAGCGGCATCACCGCGTACCAGAAACGGCGCAGCACCTTCTGCTTGGTGGTCAGCATGCGAACCTCGTCGGGACGTGTTGTGTTGCGGGCAACTCGCGGGACATCAGCCGTCCCGCTCGAACTCGCTGTCGTGCCAGCGGCCGAGCGCCAGCTTCGACAGGGCGGCCATCGCCAGAAACAGGGCGATGCCGGTGATGGTGATCAGGAACAGCGCAGCGAACATGCGGGGTATGTCGAGCTGGAAACCGGACTGCATGATCTCATAGGCGAGGCCCGCGCTGCGGCCGCCGGTGCCGGCGACGAATTCGGCCACCACCGCGCCGATCAGTGCGAGGCCGCTGGCGACGCGCAAGCCGGCGAAGAAGAACGGCAGGGCGCTCGGTATGCGTAGATAAAGCAGGCTCTGCAGACGTGTGGCACGGTTGATAGCGAACAGGTTCTGGTGGCCGCTCTCGATACTGCGAAGGCCGACGGTGGTGTTGGAGATGATCGGGAAGACGGCAATGATCGTGGCGCAGATGATCAGCGCAACCTGCGTATTTTTCACCAGGATGATGATCAATGGGGCAATGGCAACGATCGGCGTCA
Organism: Bradyrhizobium sp. CER78; assembly: GCF_029846235.1. Lineage (GTDB taxonomy): Bacteria > Pseudomonadota > Alphaproteobacteria > Rhizobiales > Xanthobacteraceae > Bradyrhizobium. Next base: position 281,935 of record NZ_JARVWP010000009.1, on the reverse strand, counting down.
CCTGCATGATGACAGCGTAGGGGAAGAAGCTGCGCTCGATCAGCCTGTTCTGCACAAACAGGAACGCCAGGGCCGAGCCGATCGTGGTTGCGAGACCAAGCGCGGTCAGCGCCACTTTCAACGTGCTCCAGAGTTCCCGCATCAGTCCCGGCGTATCGACGACGATCGCCTGCGCGATCGCGCTTGGCGCCGGAAAGAGGTAGGCTGGAATGGCGAAGATGCGGCAGGCGGTTTCCCAGGCGGTGACGATGATCACGCCAACCACCAGGGGCGGCAGCACTTCGGTAAGGGCGGAACTGGCCTTGTGTTGTTGCATCGCCGGCGTTCGTCTGTCGTATCGGGGGGCGCAGCTGGGATCAGCTGCGCTGCGTGTCAGTTCATCGGAATCTTCATGCCGTCGATGAACTGCGTCGTGAACGCCTTCTTGTAGTCGACGCTCTTGTCGAGCAGGCCGCCGGCCACCATGAAGTCGTAAGTCGACTTCCAGCGCGCGTCGGTCATCACGCCGATGCCCATGGTCTGGGCATCGCCGCCATCGACCACCTTCAATTCCTTCATGCGCTTGACGCCGAAGGCGATCTGATCGTCAGTCATCTTCGGGTTATCTGCCTTGATCAGTGCGTTGGCAGCGGCGGGATCGTCGGTCAGATAGCTCTTCCAGCCCTCCATCGACGCGCGCACGAAACGCTTCAGCACGTCCGGCTTCTCTGCGACCAGCTTGGTCGTGGTCACCATCGTCGTGCCGTAAGGGGGATAGCCGTCATCCGCGAACAGGAAGAAGTTGACCGCTACACCCTTCTGCAACGCCTGGAACGGCTCGGATGAGGGATACGCCTGCTGGGCGACGTTGGCGTCTGCAAAGAACGGCTGAAGGTTGAACGTGTAAGCCTTGGCCTGGTTTTCGGCAAAGCCAAACCTGGTCTTCAGCCACGGCCAGAAGGTGGAGTGACTGGAGCTCGCGATCAGGATGTCCTTGCCTTTGAGGTCCGCGAGGCTCTTGACGTCATCATGCGTCATCATGCCCTGCAAATCCTTTTGAAATGACGCACCGATGGTGACGACGGGCAGGCCTTTCCCGACCGACTGCAGCACCTGGATGTCGTAGCCCATGATGACGTCGGCTTCGCCGCCGAGCAGAAGCTGCATACCGTTCACCTGCGGACCGCCCATCTTGATGGTGACGTCGAGGCCGGCCTTCTCGTACAGGCCTGTCGCCTTGGCCTGATAGAAGCCGCCATGCTCGGCCTGCGCGAACCAACTCGACAGCAGCGTGATCTTGTCGGCGGCAGCGGCAAACGATGGAGCGCAGGCAATGCCAAGGAGCATCGCACCAGCGATGGCATGTCGGGAGATCCGTACGGGCGTGGTCATTTGCGACATCCGTTGGTGTGATCAGGCTTGGCAAGGATGTCAGCAAATGCGAATGATTAGAAAGCATCAATTTTAGTGCGTTGTGATGCTTTTGCGGCATCGATGGCTAGTTCTTGGGCGACGAGCTTTCACACTAGGCAGCGGCTCGTCAGCGCGGATTCAACGCATTGAATCATCAAATGGCTGGAGGCCAGTTCCCAATGCTGCATGCCCGAATCCTGACCTATCTGGACGAGGTGGCGCGGTTCGGATCGATCCGTAAGGCGGCGGCGCGGCTGAACGTGGCGTCTTCCGCCATCAACCGGCAGATCCTGGCGCTCGAGGCGGAATTGGGCGCACCGATTTTCGAGCGCATGCCGCGCCGCCTCCGCCTGACCTCCGCCGGCGAGATCCTGATCATGCATGTGCGGGAGACCCTGAAATCGAGCCAGCGTGTCGCGGCGCAGATCGAAGCGCTCAAGGGTCTTCAGCGCGGCGAGGCGACGATCGCGACGATGAACGGCCTCGCCGGCGGTCCGTTGCCCAGGTTCCTTGCCGGGGTGATGGGCGCGCATCCGCGCATGCATATTCGACTGCGCGTCCTGACGCTCGATCAGATTCCGAATGCAGTGCTCACCGGCGAGGCCGATATCGCGTTGGGCTATAATTTCCCCGCGGGGCCGGGCCTGCGCGTCGTGGCAAGCCACGACTTGCACCTGGGCGCGGTGGTCGCGCCGGGACATCCGTTGACGCGTCGCAAGCCGGCCTGGCTCGCCGATTGTCTCGAATTCCCGCTGGTGTTGGGCGATGCGTCCATGACCATCCGTCCCGTGGTCGAACTCGCCTTCACGCGCGCCGGCATCCCCTTGCATCCGACCATCGAGAGCAATTCCATCGCGTTCATGATGCGGATCGTGCGCGAGGGCAATGCCGTCACCTTCCTCAACCCGGTGGATATCGGCGTCGATATCGCGCGCGGCGATCTTGTCTTTATCCCGTTCCAGGATCTCAGGGTCGATCCGATCACGATAAAGCTCGCGGTGCGCGCCCGTGGCACGCTTGATGCATTTCCGAGTGTCCTGCTCGAGGAGATGCGCATTGCCATGCCGGGCTTGCAACGGACATGAACGATGACGAATAGGCATCGCCGCGGACACAAATTGATGCTTGCTACGTTCCTCTGACACGTTTGAATACGCCTTATGACAATTCATTTCGCCGAGATTGCCTGGTCCGACGCGCCGCGCTATTGGCTTGCCAATGCGCGCATTCCGGTTTGCCTGCTGGCAAATTCCGCACGGTCGGCGGACAGCGATCATGAAGGTGTCATACGTGTCGACGTGCTGGTCGAGCAGGGCAAGATCGCGCGTGTCATGCCCGCGCAGGATACTCGCGACGATGCCATCGCGCGCGTCGATCTCGGCGGCCGCCAGATTTGGCCGACGCTGATCGACGTTCACACGCATCTCGACAAAGGCCATTCGATCGAGCGCAACCCGAATATCGACGGAACCTTCAACAACGCGCGGCTAGCCGCAGCCGCCGACCGTCCGAACTGGACGGCGCCCGATTTGCGGCGACGCATGGGTTTCGGCTTGCGCTGTGCCCACGCGCACGGTGTCTCGGCAATCCGCACGCATATCGACACCTATCATGACAGCGCCGAGCGAAGCTGGTCGGTGTTGCGCGAGATGCGCGAGGAATGGGCCGGCAGGGTGGATCTGCAGGCGGTCTCGCTCTGCCCGATCGAACTCTTGATGGATTCCTTCGGTGACCGCGTCGCCGAAATCGTGAAGGAATCGGGAGGGCTGCTTGGCGGCGTCACGCGTCCGGCGATCGGCATGCATGGCGCTCCGCAGGCCAACATCGATCGACAGCTCGATCGGCTGTTCGCATTGGCCACCCGCCATGACCTCGATATCGACCTCCACGTCGACGAAACGGACGACCCGGCCGCCGCGACGCTGCCCTTCATCGCACGCTCGGCGCTCCGGCACGGCTACAAGGGCCGTGTCGTCTGTGGCCATTGCTGCAGCCTTGCGGTGCAGGGCGACAGCGAGATCGATCGGACGCTCGACTTGCTGGCTGAAGCGGACATATCCATCGTGACGCTGCCGACGGTCAATATGTATCTCCAGGACCGGTGCAGCGGCCGAACACCGCGTTGGCGAGGCGTCACGGTGGTGCACGAGATGATCAAGCGTGGAATCCGCGTGGCTGCTGCCGGCGACAATTGCCGCGACAGCTTCTACGCATACGGGGATCACGACATGGTCGACACCTTCCGGCAGGCCGTGCGTATCCTGCATTTCGATCATCCGCTTTCTGAGGCGCCGTCGCTGGTTGCGAGCATGCCGTCGCGCATCGCGAAACTAGAGGGGCATGGATCGATCGGCGAGGGCGCGCCGGCGCGGCTCATCGTGTTCAACGCGCGCAGCCTCAACGAGATCGTCAGCCGGCCGCAGGCCGACCGCGTTGTCCTCGAGGGTGGCAGGCGGATTACCGCGAAGCCTCCCGATTATTCGGAGCTTTGGCCAGATGACGATTTGCCAGGCAGGACGGCCGCGGCGGAATAGAGAGTTCATCCATGCTCATGCACCAGCTTCTGCCGACGGCGCGGCCCCGACGCCGGGCAAGGCATTGATCGCTCAAGCCCATGCGAGTCCTCTACGTCTATTGCCATCCATTGCCTGAGAGCTTCCACGCCGGCATTCGCGCAAGGGCGCTAGGGGCCTTGCAGGCGGCCGGGCATGAGGTCGATCTGCTCGACCTCTATGCCGAAAGGTTTGATCCCGTATTGTCGGAAGATGCGCGGCGACACTACCACGATATGTCGCGGAATCAGGCCGGGCTGGAAAGCTATATCGCGAGGCTGAAGCGTGCCGAGGTACTGGTGGTGCAGTTTCCCACCTGGTGCTTCGGCATGCCAGCGATGCTCAAGGGATTCCTTGACCGCATGATCATGCCCGGCGTTGCCTTCGACATCAGCGATCCGGCCAAGGTCAGGCCGATGCTCGACAACATCACGTGCATCATCGGCATCGTCACCTACGGCCGGCCGCGCTTTATGGCGCTGTGGATGAGCGATCCACCGCGCAAGATCGTCAAGCGTTATCTGCGCTGGTTCACCGGTGGCAAGGCGCGCGTGGACTACCACGCGCTGTATCATTTGAATGTTGCTTCGGAGCCCCGGCGCGTCGCTTTCATCGGCCGGGTGACGCGGGCGCTAGAGCGGCTCGGTCCTTAAGGCACGATGAAAAATAGGATTGCTCTAAGCGTCGCGAGAGCGTGAACCCATACATCCGTAGGAGCCGCACAAGCCTGCTCGGCCCTAAGCTGGCTAAATGTCGGCTTACGGGTGAGCGCGAAGCTTACGGATCTAGGTCGCAAATTAGGTCGGGTTGAGAAGAAGTCCCGTCAATGCCCGGCTGGGGCCGAGTAGCCACCGCGATAATAGCTTGGCGCGGGGCCTCCGTATCCTTCAGATGTGGCGCGCGGCCAGGCCGCGTAGGAGTCGAGATTGCGACCCGAGGTCAGGGTCGTTGCAGCCCGGTCCGGCCTTGCGTGGTGGCGTTGCGCTGCCGTCGCATGCTGAACCAAAGCCGTGCTGATGAGGATCGCGCCGATCGCGGTCAAGAATATCCTGGGCAATGTCCTGTCTCCCGTTGCCGATAGTTGCGTCGACGCCGATGCGCCTTGTCCGCGAATGGCGTCGTTACCGGGTTAGGTGGTGCCCGCATGCGTTGGTTGCGACGGTGGGTGGATTCACGAAGTGGCGAGCAAATTCCTTAGTCACGGCTAAATAATCGGCAACCTATCAGCGGTGTTATCGTGGACTTTGCCGGTTCGATCCGTTTGAATGCACAAGTGTTCGAGAGCTGCCCATGAAAAAGGTTCTGCCTATCCTGCTGCTGCTGGTCTCACCAGTCTGGGCTCAGACCAAGCCAGCGACCGTCAAACCCTCGGCAAGGCCGGCCGCGCCGGTGGTTGACGATTGCGCTCCGATCGGCCGCACCGAGAAGGGCGAATTGGTCTATTCGCTGAAATGCGACAACCTGCCGGTTCCGTCCAGTGCGGCTGCTTCGACGGCGCCGCGGGTGGAGGCGCCGGCGGCGGCCCCAGCCGCGGAACCCGAGGTGCGCCGGAGCGGCGTGTTCGGATGGTCTTATGATCGCCGGTAGCAGGGCCTGCCACGCGTCCTCGATGGAACAGTCCTTGCGTCCGATGTCTATCTGCGTCCCAGGCGCCGCTTGGAGAGTTTCGATGGATTCCGGCTGGTGAGAAATCCCGCACCGAGCGTGCCGTCAGAACTGGATCGTTGATGTCCAAGCCGCTTGCCGAATTGAACGCTTGCAGCCGCGATACTTTCGTCGCGGCGCTCGCCAATATCTTTGAACATTCACCATGGATCGCAGAACGGGCGGCGGCCAGGCGGCCATTCACCGGCATCGGTGATCTGTTTGCCGCGATGCGAGAGGCTGTCGATCAAGCGCCGGCCGACTTGCGGATGGCGCTCATCAAGGCACACCCCGACCTCGCCGACAAGACGCAGCGTGCTGCGGGGCTGACCGTGGAATCCAACGCCGAACAGAACAGTGTCGGTCTCGATCGCCTGTCGGATGCCGAGTATGAAGCGTTCGAGCGCGTCAACACGGCCTATCGTTCGAAATTCGGCTTCCCCTACATCGTCTGTGTGCGCCGGCACACCAAGGACTCGATCTTGCGCGACTTCGCGCGGCGTTTGCCGAACGACCTTGCGACTGAAACACAGACCTCGGTCGATGAAATCTGCCGGATTGCCGCGCTGCGACTGGACCAGTCGGTGACGAGCACCGATCGCCTTGCCGTGTCCGGCCGGCTGACAACACACGTGCTCGACACCAATAGCGGCAGGCCGGCCGCGGGCGTCGCTCTCGAATTGGTTGAATTGGCCGAACTAGGCGTCAGCCGGGTGGTGACAAGTGCGACGACCAATCGAGATGGTCGAACGGATGCGCCGCTGATTGGCGGACGTCCCGTGCCGGTCGGCAAATACGAGCTCACGTTCAGCGTCGGCGACTATTTCGCCGCGCGCGGTGTGCCGTTGGCGGATCCTCCTTTTCTCGATCGCATCACGCTGCGCTTCGCCGTGAGTGAGCCGGAAGGTCATTTGCACGTGCCGCTCCTTGTGACGCCGTGGAGCTACGCGACGTATCGCGGAAGCTGATGCCCACCTCTGGCACGAACATTGCTCTCTATCCGGAACCCGAGTTAGCATCCGTACGATCGCCAGCCCCGTTGGAGACAAGACGTGCCGCTGATCAAAAACCGATACGGTAAGGGCCGCGTCCGTGTGATGCGGATTCATCGCGACGGCGACCGGCACGAGGTCAGCCAGCTCAGCATCAAGGCCATGCTCGAGGGTGATTTCGCCCGCACCTTCACCCACGCCGACAATTCCTCGACGGTGTCGACCGACACGATCAAGAACATCGTCAATGTCGTGGCGCGGGAAAATACCGGGCTGAGTCCGGAAGACTTCTGTCAGGTTCTGGCGCAGAGATATCTCGATACCTATCCGCAGATCTCCTCGGTGTCGATCACTTCGCACGAGACCAAATGGAGCCGGCTGAGCTTCGATGGAAAGCCGCATCCGCACAGCTTCGTGCTCGACGGCAATGGCAGGCCGACGGTGGAAGTCGCGGTGAAGCGGGGCGGGCCAATGACGATGTCGTCCGGCGTCGACAATTTTGCCTTCATGAAGTCGACGCAGTCCGGCTGGGAGAACTACGTCAAGGATCGCTACACGACGATTCCGCCGACCAACGATCGGCTGTGCGCGACCAGCATGGTCGCAACATGGAGATGGTCGGGCAGGCCGGCGAGCTATCCCGCGACCAACGCAAGGATTCTCGCTACGCTGCTGCAGGTGTTTGCCACGACCTATAGCTGGAGTGTGCAGGACAGCCTTTACCGGATGGGCGAGGCCGCGCTCGCGGCGGTGCCGGAGATTTCCGACATCAGCATGGCCTGTCCAAACATGCACTTCATCCTGATGAATCTATCGGCCTTCGGGCTCGACAACGACAACCAAGTCTTTCTGCCCACTGATGAGCCGCACGGCCAGATCGAATGCACCGTGGCCAGGGGCTAGGCGAGGCATTGGTTTCATTGGACGGGTTGCTTTCGTGCGGCCCCTCGCGGATTTCAGCCGAACTTTTCATGCAGGGCCGGGAACAACCGGTCCGGCTTGAAGGGGGTGCTGGTAAAGCGGATGCCGGTGGCGTTGGCGATGGCATTGCCGAGCGCCGCGGTGACCGGGTTATAGGGGCTCTCGCTCATCGATTTCGCGCCCATCGGGCCGATTGCATCCGACGTCTCGGCGAAATAGACCTCGGTGCGCGGTACATCGGCGAACGACGGCAGATGGTAGTCGCGGAACGTCGGATTGATCACCCTGCCGCTATCGTCGATGAGCAACTCCTCATAAAGCGCGGCGCCGAGTGATTGCGCGACGCCGCCCTCGATCTGGCCGCGGCATTGCATGGGATTGGCGACGCGGCCGGCATCGGCGGCCTGTACGCTCTTCAGGATTCGGACCTCTCCCGTGCCCTTGTTGACGGCGACCCGAAAGCCCTGGACATTGAACGCGACCGAGCGCGGCGTGCCGGCCGAATTGCCGCTGGCTTGCAGCACGCGTCCCTTTGTCCTTGCGGCCGATGCAAGTTCTGAGAACGACCGGCGTTCGCTCCCGCAGATCGCGGTCTCATTCTCGATGATGCATGACGAGGCGGCGGCGTTGCTCAGCTCCGCAGCCAAAGCCTTGATGCCATCGGCAAGTTGCTCCGCCGCCGCTTGCGTCGCGCGCCCGGCCACGAAGGTACCCGCGCTACCATACGCCCCGGTGTCGTGGCCGCCCAGCGCAGTGTCGGACTGCCGCAGGCTGATGCGATCGACGGTCGTCGCCAGCGCCGTCGCGGCGATCTGTCGATGCACGGTGCTGGTGCCGTTGCCGAATTCGGCGGTCCCTACCGTCAGCTCGAACCCGCCGTCGTCGCGGAGCGTGATCGTCGAATCGGACAGATGCCCGGCTGGCGGCACGGTGTCGATCATGGTGAGCGCGACGCCGTCACCGACCAGCCAGTCATCGGAAAGCCCGTAGTCGGGTCGTTCCGCGGACATTGCGCGCTCGACCAGATCGAGGCATTGGTCGAGCCCGTAGGAGCCGTAGAACACGTCATGGTACTGCGATGGCGGCGGCGACAGCATGGCATCGCCGGGCTTCACGATATTGCGTCGGCGGATCTCGAACGGGTCGATGCCGAGTTGTCTTGCCAATTCGTCGATGGCGGCCTCGACGGCAAACAGTGTCTGCGGCAAGCCATAGCCGCGGAAGGCGCCGGCCGGCACCGTGTTGGTATAGGCCGCGACCGCATCGACCTTCTTGTTCGGACAGTTATAGACGCTGATGCATTCGCTGACGGCGTGGAACAACACGGGCCCGGCATGGTTGCCATAGGCACCGGTATTGGAGAGCACGTCGAGCTGCAGCGCCGTCAGCTTGCCGTCGCTGTCGGCGCCGGCCTTGACAGTGACGCGCATCGGATGCCGGGTCGAGGTCGCGATGAACTGTTCCTCGCGGGTGAATTCGAGCTTGACCGGCCGGCCGGTTGCAATCGCGGCGAGCGCCAGAATGTCCTCAACGAACATTTCCTGCTTGCCGCCGAATCCTCCTCCGACGCGCTCGCAGAACACCCGTACCTTGTCGAGCGGGCGATCGAAGATCTGCGCCAGCGATCTTCGGATCAGGAAAGGCACTTGCGTGCTGGAGCGGACATTCAGCAGGCCACCGGCATCGATCCAGGCAAGTCCGCCGTGGGTTTCCAGGGCGGCGTGCTGGACCCGGTGAGTCGTGAACGTGCCTTCATAGATAGCGGTGGAACTTGCGAGCGCGCTGGCGACATCGCCGAATTCGCCGTGCTTTTCGGCGACGACATTGCGGGCTGCGTTGCTGACACGATGGATTTCGGCGGTTTTGTCGCCGTGGATCACCGGCGCACCCGGCGCGATCGCCAGCGCCGGGTCCGTCGCCGCCGGCAAGATGTCGTAATCGACCTTGAGCCGGCGGCAACCTTCCTCGGCCGCCGCCTCGGTTTCGGCCACCACAGCCGCGACCTTCTGCCCTATGAAGCGCACCGTGTCGTCAAGCACGCGGGTGTCGTCCGGGTCCATCCAATCCCTTTCGTGCCGCGCGGTCGAAAACAGGATTTTGGGTGCGTCCTCATGCGTCAGGACGGCATGCACGCCCGGCACCGCGAGCGCCGCAGCCTTGTCGATCCCGATGATCCTCGCATGCGGATGCGGCGAGCGCAGCAGCTTGATGTGCAGCAACCGGTCAAGCGCGATATCGAACGTGTAGGGAGCAGCACCCCGCACCACGAGCGGTCCGGCCGGTGCAGGGAGGCTGCGCCCGAAGGCGCCACCGGCGGCGGCATCCTCGACATTCGACTTTCCATCCATCGCATCCTGGATCGAGCGATACCCGGTGCAGCGGCAGATGTTGCCTTTCAGCGCTACGCCGAGCTCCTGCCGCTGTGCCTGGTTGAGCGAGGCGCAGGTCAGGATCATGCCTGCGGTGCAGAAGCCGCATTGAAATCCCTGGGCATCCAGGAACGCCTGTTGCAGAGAATGCGTCCCGCCTTCGGACCCGAAGCCCTCGATTGTCGTGACGGCGCGTCCTTCGGCGCGGAATGCCGGGATCACGCAACTATGGACCGGCTCGCCATCCAGCAGGACAGTGCACGCGCCGCAATCACCGGCGTCGCAGCCCTTCTTGACACCGAACTGTCCGAGCTCTCGCAGAAACGTGCGCAAGCATTGGCCGGGACGAGGCGTCTCCGCAAATGTTCTGCCGTTGATCTCGATGCTCATGTGATGCCGAAGCTCATGGGTCGGTGGCGAGTTCGCTGCGGATCTCCTCGGCCAGGCGCAAGGTCATATGCTTGCGCCACATCGGTTTGCCATGAACGTCGGCATGGTACGCCGCTTCCGGGATCTGCTGAAGGATGGCGTTGCTCAGAGCCTCTCGCCCGGGCAAATCCGCAAAGGAGAGCTTGATCGGCCGTACAGTTGAGGCGGTGATTGTCAGCGACAGCGCGCCGGTGCCATCGACGCTCCCAATCAGGAGCGCCGCGGAGCGGCCAACCGGCGTCAACGATATCTGGCGGAACGCCGAGCGCCGCCGCAGCGCGGCCTGCGGTACGTCGACTTGCCGCAACAGATCGCCGGCTGCGAGCACGTTCCGCTGGTTGCCGGTCACAAAATCAGCGACTGGAATCCGATGCTCGCCGCCGTCGGCGCGCCAGATCGTGCAGATGCCATCGAGCGCCGAGGTTAGTGAGATCATCGGTCCCGCCGGCAGTGACATGCAGATATTGCCGCCAACGGTCGCCGTCTTCCAGATCTTGAAAGATGCCAGGAAAGCGCGGCAGCACTGGTTGATCAGCGGTGCCGCGATCCAGTCCGGCGGGAAGGCGAGACCGTCGAGCTGCGCCACGGTGCAGGTCGCTGCGATGCTGAGGTGATCGCCATCAACGGTCAAGGCGGGCCATTTCAGGTCGGTCAGGTCGATCAGGCGGTTCAAATGCGTCTGCGGCTCGGAGAACAGCCACGTGCCGCCCGCAAGCCATGCATCGCCTGCCGTCCAAACGGGCAATTGTGCGCGTGTCCGCGGACGCGCAACCTCCCTGATGGTGTTCAAGTCCATTGCAATATAAGTCTTTCCTGTTCCGCCCTCGCAAGGCAATCTTGCAAGACTAGCGCCATTCTGGGCTGATCCTTGCATCTTTGGGCTTTGCCACGCAGTCGAGCATGATGATTGGGGTCATGGCTAAAACGCAACCGATCTGGATCAAGGATCCACTCTCCATTCTGGCCGACGGGGCCGAACGCGGCGTTGTCGTCCGTCATGGCAAGATCGTCGAACTGGTTGGCCGTGGCCGCGAAGCTGCGGCCGCCGACGCGGTGATCTTTGATGCCAGCGCGCATGTCGTTCTGCCGGGCCTGATCAACACCCATCACCATTTCTACCAGACCCTGACGCGTGCCCTGCCTGCCGCCCTCGATCGCGAGCTGTTTCCCTGGCTTCAGGCGCTCTATCCGGTGTGGGCACGACTGACGCCGGGCTCGCTGGAACTTGGCGTCAAGGTGGCGATGTCGGAATTGCTGCTCTCGGGCTGCACCACGACAACCGATCATCATTATGTGTTTCCCGCGGGGCTGGAGGACGCCATCGACATCGAGGTTGAGGTGGCCAGGCAACTCGGCATGCGCGTGCTGCTCACGCGCGGCTCGATGAACCTGTCGCAGCGCGATGGCGGCTTGCCGCCCGACAGCGTGGTGCAGGACGAGGACACGATCCTGGCCGACAGCGAGCGCGTCGTCTCTCGACATCATCAGCGCGGCGAGAATGCGATGGTGCAGATTGCGCTGGCGCCCTGCTCGCCGTTCTCGGTGACAACGTCGCTGATGCGCAAGACGGCGGAGCTTGCCGACAAACTCGACGTTCGCCTGCACACCCATCTCGCCGAGACCGAGGACGAGAACAGGTTTTGCGAGAGCATATACCGCTGTCGCCCGTTGGACTATCTCGAACAATGCGGCTGGCTCAATTCGCGTACCTGGCTTGCCCACGGCGTTCATTTCAATGCAGGCGAGATGGTGCGGCTTGGCAGGGCAGGGACGACGATCAGCCATTGCGCATGCAGCAACCAGGTCTTGGCGTCGGGCTGCTGCCCGGTCTGCGAGATGGAGGAGGCCGGCGTCGGAATCGGGCTTGGCGTCGACGGTTCCGCCTCCAACGACGGATCGAATTTGATGCAGGAAGTACGCGCGGCGTTCCTGTTGCAGCGGGCGCGGTACGGCGTCAATCGCGTCAGTCACATCGATGCGCTTCGATGGGCAACCAGGGGCTCCGCGGCTTGCGTCGGGCGGCCCGAACTGGGTGAAATCGCAGTCGGCAAGGCGGCTGATCTCGCACTGTTCAAGCCGGACGAACTGCGCTTCTCCGGATACGGTGATCCGCTTGCCGCTCTCGTCCTGTGTGGCGCGCATCGTGCCGATCGCGTTATGGTAGGCGGTCATTGGACCGTGATCGATGGAGCGATCCCGGGCCTCGATGTCGCCGATCTGATCCGTCGTCACAGCGCCGCTGCCCGGGCGATGCAGACCGGCTAAAGCGCGATAAGATTGAGTCGAATGGTCATCGCGCCTCAGCTCCTTGTTCGAACATGATCCTTTCCGAGAGTCGCCTTGAAAGATCCCTCCCCTGAGGGGAGGGATCTATCATCGGGCGATCGCTCACTTGCCGGGAAGCTTGTCGTCGATACCCTTGACATAGAAATTCATGCCCAGGATCTGGCTATCTTCGAGGTGATCGCCGCCCTTGCATTCGACCTCCTTGCCGTCCTGGCCGACAACCGGACACTTGAACGGATGCAGCTTGCCGGCGGTGATCGCAGCCTGGGTACCTTCGGCCATTTTCTTTACGTCGTCCGGCATGTTCGTGTAGGGCGCCATTTCGAACATCTTGGTCTCGAGGCCGCCCCAAACATCTCCGGACTTCCAGGTGCCGTCGAGCTCCGCCTTGACCCGCTCGATGTAGTAGGGGGCCCAGGTGTCGAGGATCGAGGTGAGCTGTGACTTGGGACCAAACTTGATCATCTCGGAATCCTGGCCGAATGCAAGCTTGCCGCGCTCGCTTGCGATCTGCATCGCGGCGGGCGAATCGGTGTGCTGCATGATGATGTCGGCGCCTTGATCGAGCAGCGCCTTGGCGGCATCGGCCTCCTTGCCGGGATCGAACCACGAGTTGACCCAGATGATCTTGACCTTGATGTTTGGATTGATCGTCTGCGCGCCGATCATGGTCGCATTGATGCCCGAGACGACTTCAGGGATTGGGAACGAACCGATATAGCCGAGCACGCCGGCCTTTGACATCTTGGCTGCGATTTCTCCCTGGATGTAACGACCCTGGTACCAGCGCGCCGAGTAGGTCGCCATGTTGTTGTCGCGCTTGTAACCAGAGCAGTGCTCGAAGTGCACGTTGGGATATTTCTTCGCCACTTTCAGCGTGGGGTCCATGTAGCCGAACGAGGTGGTGAAGATCAGCTTGTTGCCGGCGCGGACGAGCTGCTCGACGGCGCGCTCGGCGTCGGGGCCTTCCGGGACGTTTTCGAGAAAGGTGGTTTCGATCTTGTCGCCGAGCTCCTTCACCAGCGCCTGTCGGGCAAGTTCATGCTGATAGGTCCAGCCGAGATCTCCAACCGGTCCGAGATAGATGAACCCCACCTTCAGCTTGTCAGCCGCGACGGCGCTGCTCGTCAGGCTTCCGGCGATCAGAAGCGCTGCGGCGGCCCCAAGCAAGTTCCTATTCATCGTGAATGTCCTCCAAGTGCGGGGTGAACCACAATCCAGGACGGCGCCCCCCATCGCGCCCGCCCGGAAATCGATGTCAGCGATCCGGGACGAACACGGTGCCGAGCGCCGCAGGCGCGGTTGAGCCGCCCGTCCGCGCGCGCGACAGCAGCACGAGCACGATCACCGTTGCGAGATAGGGCAGGGACGACATGAATTGAGACGGAATGCCGATTCCGGCGCCCTGTGCGTGCAATTGCAGAATAGTCACCGCGCCGAACAGGTAGGCTCCGATCACCAGCCGGCCGGGCAACCAGGAGGCAAAAACCGTCAGCGCGAGCGCAATCCAGCCGCGGCCGGCGGTCATGCCCGGAATGAAGAATGGCGTGTAGGCGAGCGGCAGATAGGCGCCGGCAAGCCCGGCGCAGGCGCCGCCGAACATCACGGCATACATCCGGATCTTCAGCACCGGATAGCCCAGCGCGTGCGCCGAGACGTGGTTGTCGCCGCAGGCTCGCAGGATCAGCCCGGCCCGCATCCGGTACAGGAACCACCACACCGCCACGACCAGCGCCAGCGATAGATAGACGAATCCATCCTCGCCGAACAGGACGCGTCCGATCAGCGGAATGTCGCTGACGTAGGGGATATGGAGATGCGGCGCCGGTGTAATCCGTTCGCCGACGAAGCGTGCGCCGATCAGGCCCGACAAGCCGACGCCGAAGATGGTCAGCGCCAGACCGGTGGCGACCTGATTGACCGCAAGCCCGAGCGCCATCGCGGCAAACAGCAGCGACATCAGCACGCCGGCAAACATGCCGCAAAGCGCGCCGATGATGATCGAGCCCGTCAGCCACGCTCCGCCGAAGCCGCATGCGGCGCCGACGATCATCATGCCCTCGACGCCGAGATTGAGCACGCCGGAGCGCTCGGCCACCAGTTCACCGGTCGCTGCCAGCAACAGGGGTGTCGAGGCCGCCAGAACCGACAGGATGATGGCTTCAGTGAGCTCCACGTGCCACCTGCGGAGACGACGAAACGATGCGGAAGCGATAGAGAATGAGGGAGTCGCAGGCGAGCACGTAGAACAGCAGGATTCCCTGGAAAACCTTGGTGACGTCCAACGGGATTTTCATGGTGATCTGCGCCTGCTCGCCGCCAATGAAGGTGAGTGCGAGAAAGAGCCCTGCAATTAATATTCCAATCGGATTCAGGCGGCCGAGGAAGGCAACGATGATCGCCGTGAAGCCGTAGCCCGGCGAGATGCCCGGCTGGAGATGGCCGACCGGGCCCGCGACCTCGATGATCCCGGCGAGCCCCGAAAGCGCACCTGAGATCGCAAACGTCAGCAGGATGAGTTGATTGGCGTTGAATCCGCCAAAACGGGCCGCGCGGGGCGCTGCGCCCACCACGCGGATTTCGAACCCCTTGATGGTCTTGCCGAGCAGTACGGCCCCGGCGGCTACCACGATCAGTGCCAGGATGGAGCCCAGATGCAGTCGGCCACCCTCGATCAGTGTCGGCACCGTGGCGACTGGGTCGAACTCGGCGGTGGTCGGAAAGTTGAAGCCTTGCGGATCGCGCCAGGGTCCGCGGACCAGATAGTCGAGTAACAGGTCGGCCACGTAGACCAGCATCAGCGAGGTCAGGATCTCGCTGGCGCCGAACCTGACCTTGCAGATTGCGGGGATCAGGGCGTAGAGCGCGCCGGCGAGGGCGCCGAGCAACAGCATCGCCGGCAGCACCCAATGGCCGGCCCCGGTCCCCTGCGTTTTCACCGCAATCCAGCTTCCTGCGACCGCGCCCATCAGGAACTGGCCCTCTGCGCCAATGTTCCAGGCGTTGGCGAGGTAGCAAAGCGACAGACCGATCGCGATCATCACCAGCGGGGTCGCTTTCACGGCGATCTCTTGCAGCGAGTAGCCGTCGGCGAGCGGTACGATGAAATAGACGTAGAGCGCCGAGATTGGATTCTTGCCGAGGACCATGAACAGGATGGTCATGGTGACGATCGTGAGCCCGATCGCGATCAGCGGGGACGCCAGCGCGACCGTCCTCGACCGCTCGGCGCGCTTCTCAAGTATCAGCTGCATGCGCCTGCTCCTTTGTTTCGAGGCTGCTGCCGCCCATCAACAGGCCGAGCTTCTCGCGGCTGGCCGACGCCGTCGGCAGCGATGCGGACAGGCGGCCGTGAAACATCACGGCAATCCGGTCGGAGATTTCGATGAGTTCATCGAGATCCTGGCTCGTCACCAGCACTGCGGCGCCGGCGGCCGCAAGATCGAGCAAGGCCTGGCGGATCACGGCAGCCGCACCGGCATCGACGCCCCAGGTCGGCTGACTGACGACCAGCACAGCCGGATTGCGCAGGATCTCGCGGCCGACGATGAATTTCTGAAGGTTGCCGCCTGATAGGCTCGCAGCTTCCGGATCACGCTTTGCCTTGCGCACGTCGAAAGTCTCCGTCGCTCGGTCGACGGCATTCAGCGTCGCCGCAGTGTTGACGAAACCGTGCTGCACCATGTTGCCGGCGGCGTGTCCGGTCAGCAGGGCATTCTCCGAAAGCCTCATGCGCGGCGCGGTCCCGTGACCGAGACGTTCTTCGGGCACAAAGGCCGCTCCAAGCTTGCGCCGCCGGCTGATCGAGAGATGTCCGGCCGCGATTCCCTCGATCACGATCGTGCCGGGGTCGCGGGCGAGCCGCTCGCCCGACAATGCCGCAAACAACTCGTCCTGTCCGTTCCCGGCCACGCCCGCAATGCCCAAGATTTCACCACCTCTGAGCTCCAATGAGATGCCCTTGAGGTGCACGCCATGCGCATCGTCGGGGTCGAGGTTGAGATCGTTAATCACCAGCCGCGGCACCGTGATCTCGCGGCTTGCCGCCGGCTTCACTTCCTTGATTTCGGTGCCGACCATCATGCGCGCCAGCGAGGCGGCGGTCTCCGCTTTGGGATTGCAAGTCGAGACTTTCTTGCCGCCGCGCAGGATAGTTGCCGTGTCGCACAGCCTCTTCACCTCTTCGAGCTTATGGCTGATGTAGAGAATTGCACGCCCTTCGCTCTTGAGGCGCTCGAGCACGACGAACAGTTGGTCGGCTTCCTGCGGCGTCAGCACCGCGGTTGGCTCGTCCAGGATGAGAAATTTGGGATTCTGCATCAATGCGCGTACGATCTCGATGCGTTGACGTTCGCCCACCGAAAGCTGCCAGACCTCGCGCTTGGGATCGAGCGGAAGCCCATAGCTGCGGGATACCTGCTCAAGCCGCGCGGACATCTCCTTGAACGATTCCTTGCCATCGAGGCCGAGTGCGACGTTCTCGGCAACGGTGAGGTTGTCGAAAAGCGAGAAGTGCTGAAACACCATGCCGATGCCGCGGGCGCGGGCCTGCGACGGACCCGACAGCACCATGGTCTGGCCCTCCCAGCGCAGTTCGCCCTCGCTGGGTTGCACCAGACCGTAGATGGCCTTGACGAGGGTGGACTTGCCTGCGCCGTTCTCGCCGAGCAGTGCGTGGATCTGCTGCGGCCACACGTCGAGATCGATCTTGTCGTTGGCGAGAAACGACCCGTATCGCTTGGTCAGGCCGACCGTCTGCAAGAGCGGCGTGGCACTCGTGTGCGGCGCGGCCGATGTCGTGTCTCGCATCCGTGGATATCGCGTTCATGAGGAGAGGGAGCGGCAATAGTGAGCCAGTTTTCCTGCATGCGTAAGTAGCGAAAAAGCGCCACCAGCTGCTCAAGCCTTCGGCATAGTTGAGCTTTTCCGTAAATCCACGGGGGCGTCCTCGGTGCGTGGCGCAGCGCGACTTGGCCGTCGGCCGGCCATGCACCCGAACCTCGCTGTTGCAGAATTGTGACTGTCGACCCAATTCGCACAGGGCTAGGCAACGATGGCGGAAATTTGAGCAGAGCGCGATGACGCGGTTTTGTCTGGCTTTTTCGCGTGTCGACGGCGCTCCGTGCGTTGCGCGGAAATGTCGCGGAAGCCGAACAATGATGGGCATAATTTGAAAAGTTCTGAATTCAGTCGAAGCAGAATTTTTGGCTCGCCAGATCCGATCAAACCGGACCAACTCGCAGAGGTTGTTGATCAAACTCGCATCAGCAGCTGAAAAAACTTCAGGCTTCCTGTCCGCCCCCAAGCTGCGCAAGGCTCTCATTGAAGCCTGAATTCCTGATGCTTCACTTTGGGGGTCTTCACGATGTTCAATTTCCGCCGAACCTTGTCAGCCGCCGCGCTATCGCTCGGGCTGATGCCGGCAGCCACTAACCTTGCAAGCGCCGCCGATCTGCCGGTCAAGGCGCCCAAGCCGGCCGCCGACCTGCCGTTCTTTCTGGTCATCGACGACCGCGTGACCTATTCGTACATCTTCTCCGGTACCGATCCCGGCGTCTTCTCCCGTCGCCCCGACGGTAGCATCGACGGAAAGACTGCAAAGCAGGTCTATTCCTTTACGCACTTCGACATCTGGGCCTATGGCCAGAACTTCTTCACAATCTCGATGTACAAGTCGGATCACAACGACCCGGCGTCGCCGTGCTCGAATGTCGGCGTGACCATCACCGGAGCTCCAGCCACCTGCGCCGGCGCTACCGAGATCTACGGCCTGTTCCGGTCGACCTTCGGCTGGAATCAGATCTTCAACACCAAGGCGTTCAGCATGGGGCCGCTGAACAACATCTCGTTCGAAGTCGGCATGGACGCCAACACGGAGAACAACTTCCTCGCGCCGGCCAAGCGTGACGTCGTTGCCGGTCTCCAGTTCGAATTCAATCTTCCCTACAAGGGTTACATCAACGTGTCGCCGTTGATGTACTACGAGTTCTCCAATCACAACGCGTTCGACCAGTGCGGTCTGTTCGGACCGGGCGTACCGGGCGTGACGTGCCTCATCGACGGCAACACCAAATTCAAGCCGACCTGGGCCGTCGAGGTAAACTACTACATGGATCTCGGCTTCCTGCCCGAGAACATGCAGTATTTCTCGATCAGCGGCCGCGCCGGTTGGTACGGCAAGAAGGGCACCGAGAACGAGCCGATGGCCTTCAATCCGGTCACCAATATCAGCACGGCGGTCGAACTCAACTCCGAGCCGATCCGCCTGACCTTCGACGCGAGCAAGGCGTTCTGGGGTCCGAAATACTCACACTTCGTCGACGTCTGGGTGGCCTATCGCTATTGGCAGAACAAGTTCGGCCTCGACCACGCCAAGAGTGTCGTCTGTAACGTCGCTGCCGGCGTCAGCAATAATTCCTGCACCGAGGAATCGCTCTATTCCGGCATCAGCGTGAAGTTCTGATCCACCTGGACCGTTCCTCCGGGTGGCACTGATGGCGCCGCGATGCTCCCCGCGGCGCCATTTTTCTGTTGCCGGGCAAGGGAGTTAAGCTTAGCTGGTTCGGTTGCGTTGCCAGACGTCTTGATGGAGTGCCGCGGCCTCCGTCTCAAGCAGGGGTCCGACGATTTCGGTCGGGCGCTGTCCGCTGCCGAATACCTCGCGGCAAGGGAGGTTGAGCGTTGGATTCTCGGGGTGGTCGCCGGTGAGTTCGCGCAATGCATGCTCACTCAGGCCATAGACGACCCGGCCGATGCCTGCCCAATAGATTGCGCCCGCACACATGGCGCAAGGTTCCGCAGAAGAATAAAGCGTTGCTTGGCGCAAGACGCTGGCGGGAAGGGTCACGCAGGCCTGTGTTGCCAGCAACCGCTCGGCATGCGCCGTGCCGTCGCGTGGCGGCATGAAGCCATTTTCGACTTCAAGCAGCACCCGCCTGTCGTGGTCGACCAGAATTGCGCCGAAGGGATGGTTGCCATGGCTGAGCGCCCGGCGCGCCACATCAAAGGACCTTCGCAGAAAATGCTCGTCGGCTTGCTCCTGGCTCAATGCCGCGATGTCAACCATGAACATATGTTCCCGCGCTCACCAACGGCGGCGCAAAGGACGAGATGTCCCGCGCAAGATGCTGGCCGTGATCCTTGCGGCCGGTCAGCGCGCCATCCGACACGACCACCTCGCCACGCACCAGCGTGGTCATCGGCCAGCCGGTGACACGGAGTCCCTCATACGGCGTGTAGTCGGCGCCGTGATGCAGGATCTGCTGGCTGATCGTGACCTCGCGCTTTGGATCCCAGATCGCGATATCCGCATCCGAGCCGACCGCGATCGTGCCCTTGCGTGGATAGAGGCCGTAGGTCTTGTCGTGGTTGGTCGCCGACAACGCGACGAAGCGGTTGAGATCGATGCGTCCCTTGGAGACGCCTTCGGAAAACAGGATCGGCAGCCGCGTCTCGATATCGGGAATGCCGTTCGGCACCCAGCGGAAGCTGGTGCGCCCCCTCGGCGCGGTCTTGCCGGCTCGTTCCAGGCGGTCGGTGAGGAAGCGGATGGCATCGAAGTTTTCCGCGTGCACCATCACCAGCGCGCCGGTCTCGCGCGCCACCGACATCACTTCCAGGATCTGGCGATCGCTGAGCGCGAGGTCCTCATAGGTCATGAATACCTTGAACGAGGTGTAGCCGTCCTTGATCAGCGCCGGCAGTTCCTGGCCGAGCACCTGCTCGGTCGGATCGGAGATGATGAGATGGAAGCTAACGTCGACGCAGCAATTGCCGTCGGCCTTGGCGTGATAGTCGCGCACCGCTTGGCCCAGGCTCTGTCCGCGTTCCTGCAGGCAGAACGGCAGCACCATGGTGTTGCCGCCGAAGGCGGCGGCGCGCGTGCCGCTTTCGAAATTATCGGCTATCACGATGCCGGGGCCATTCGGCTGCGAGATATGGACATGGCTGTCGATGCCGCCCGGCAACACCAGGCGATCGGTGGCATCGATGACCTGCCGTGCGGCGCCGAGATCAAGCCCGAGGGTAGTGATCCGTCCGGCCGAGATCCCGACGTCGCTCCGGAAGGTGTCGGAGGCTGTCGCCACGGTGCCGCCGCGAATGATGGTGTCGAACGTCATGTAGCATTCTCGGTCGAATCTGCCGGCTTCGCTTGCCCTCAGATAGTATAGTCTTGGTTCGTCGGACCGTCGCCATGGATCGCAGAAGGGGCGCTAACGGGGTTCGCATGGTCCGAAAGACCCGAGATACGCCTTTGGTCGCGGCTGCGCATAAGCCCCAATCTTGGATGTCCTGAGACCCAACGTTCCGAACGCTTCCGCCAGCTTGACCGCACTCGCGACCCCGTCGATCACGGGCAGCCCGTGGGTTTCCGAAAGCCGCGCGGCCAAATCGGCCATGCCGGCGCATCCGAGCACGACCACTTCGGCGTGGTCCTCCCGCTTGGATCGTTCGATTTCCGCGCTGATCTGTGCGGCCGCATTGGACGCGGGGTCATCGAGTGACAGAACGGGCACTTCGCATGCGCGCACCCTCGCGCACCGGCTGGCCAGCCCGTACTTCAAAAGATTGTTCTCAACGGCCGCAATGGACCGGGAGAGGGTGGTCACGACCGTGAAGCGATGACCGAGCATCGTGGCCAAATGAAACGCCGCCTCGCCGATACCGATGACGGGAGCCTGCGCGATGCAGCGCGCCGCATCAAGGCCGGTATCGTCGAAACAAGCAATGATGTGAGCAGAAACGCCTGTTGCGTCGCCTTGGACGATTTCGGCCAGCAGCCCGGGCACCGAAAATGCCTCGTCATAATAACCTTCGATGGAGACCGGCCCATCCGCCGGGTTGACGGCGATGATCTCCGTCCCCTGGGCGGCAACGGCGCGGCCGGCCCGGCCGATCTTTTCCGTCATGGCGGCGGTGGTGTTCGGGTTGACGATCAGGATGCGCATGAGGTTGGTTCTACACCATTCCCTTGCCGGCGTCCGACCCGTGGCGTCGTTGCCGGGCCTGAAGCACGAGAATGACAACCAGCGCCGAAAGAATCACGAGAAAGGATACCGCGCTCGTCAGTGTTCCCAGCGCATAGATGTCCGGCTTTGTCACGGTGGTTGTCAGACCCTGCAACTCGAGCGGCAGTGTGTTGACCGAGCCGATGGTCTGGCTCGATCGCGCGAGTTCGTCCCAGGACAAGGTAAATCCGAACAGGCCGATACCGACGACGGACGGCAGGATAATAGGTAGCACGACATGGCGAAATGTTTGCCAAGGCGTTGCGCCGAGATCGCGCGCCGCCTCTTCAAGACGACCGTCGAACCTGTTGAAGATCGCAAACATGATCAACAGGCCGAAGGGCAGGGTCCAGGTCAGATGCGCGCCGAGGCCGGACGTGAAAAGCCCCATCGCCGTCGTCCAATTCGCAGCGCCGCTCTTGATGATGAAATCGTCAAGCAGGCGGAATTCCAGGGCGATGCCGAGCGAGGTGATGATCGAGGGCATGATCAGGCTTGCGATCGCAACATAAAACAGCAAGGTCGCACCGCGGAACGATCTGCGGAAGGCGAGGCCGGCCGAAACGGAAAGAACGACCGTCAACACCATGACCACGAGGCCGAGCTGAAGCGATCGCTTGAATGCTGCCCCGATGTCGACGATGCCCGAACCCGAGAACACCTTGCCGAACCACACCAGCGACACGCCGTTCATGGGGAAGGTCAAACCACCATCGGGGCCTTGGAACGACAGGATGTAGATCGCGAACATTGGTCCATAGAGGAACAGGACATAGGCGCTGAAGAACGCAGCGAGAAAGTAAAAGGACCTCGGCCGCCTCTCGCTCATCTCACAGCTCCTTACGGATATCGACGATCCGGGTCAGCGCCGAAATGATCAGGATCGTGACGCCGAGCAGGATGACCGCGTTGGCTGCCGCCGCCGGGAATTGCAACGCATTGAGGCGCGACTCGATGATCTTCCCGGCGGACGCAATCTGCTGGCCGCCCATCACGCCTATCGTGACGAAATCTCCCATCACGATCGTGATCACGAAGATCGAGCCGATGACGATACCGGGTTTGGTCAGCGGAATGATGACGTTCACCAGCGTCTGCCATCCGCTGGCGCCGGCATCATAGGCGGCTTCGATCAACCGCTTGTCGATGCGGATCATCGAATTGAAGATCGGCACCACCATGAAGAACGTGAAGAGGTGAACGAGGGCGAGCACGACCGAAAACTCGGAGAACAGCAGCCACTCCAGCGGCTGTTTGATCAAACCTGCGCCCTCGAGGCCCCTGTTGACCAATCCGTTCCGGCCAAGAAGCGGAATCCACGCAATCATGCGGATGACGTTCGACGTCCAGAACGGGATGGTGCAAAGCAGGGTGAGCACGATCTGCCAGGTCTTGGATCGGACGTGGAACGCGAGAAAATAGGCGACAGTAAAGCCGATCAGCAGGGTCAGGCCCCAGGTCAGCAGGCATAATTTCAGCGTGTTCAGATAGGTCTTCAGGATGGTGCAGAGATTGGGCAGGTCGGCAATGCATCCTTCGAACGTATCGGTGTAGCCGCGCAGGCTGAAGGCCGGAATCATCTCATATTCGTTGTAGTCCCATGCGCTGACGATCGTCACGAAGAGCAACGGCAGCAGAAAGAACAGCGCGAAAACGAGCATCATCGGTGCGGCTTGCAGCCAGGCAACGAAGGTCTTGCGGTCTTGCGTCATTGAAAGGCCGGTCGCGGTGATGGCGAAGCAGGACTTGCCATGCGCTTTGGCCCGGCAAGTCCTGCCGCTCAAGTCATCTGGATTGCATCAAGCGGCGATGAATTCATTCCACTTGCGCACCATGTAATCGTTCTCGTCCATGACCGCGTTCCAGCAGGCGACGGCGCCCATGCGATCGTCGTAGGATCCGCCGTCACGCTTGGCGCCGGCCTTCTCGAGAATGGTGCCGTCGGGTGCCTTGATGTCGTTGACGGCGGTCTTACCTTCCATCCAGTAGCCCCACTCGTCCGCCGTCATGTTGGCCTTGGCGGTCGACAGCACAGCGGAATAATAGCCCTGACGATTGAGATAGGCGCCTGCCCAGCCCGACAGATACCAATTCACGAATTCATAGGCCCAATCGAGCTTGGGTCCCGAAACCGCCTTCGAGACGCAGAAGCCCGACGCCCACGATCGATAGCCTTCCTTGAGCGGCTGGAAGGTGCAGGGGATTCCCATCGAGCGTACCTTGGTGACCGCGGGCGACCACATCGACTGGATGACGGTTTCACCCGATGCCATCAGGTTGACGGACTCGTTGAAGTCCTTCCAGAACGCGCGGAACTGGCCGGCCTTCTTGGCTTCCGTCATGATCTTCATGGTGAGATCAATCTCGGGCTTCGTCATGTTGCCCTTGTCGGCATAGGTGTGTTGACCGCTGGCTTCGACCACCATCGCGGCATCCATGATTCCAATCGACGGAATGTTGAGAATCGAGGCCTTGCCCTTGAATTCGGGGTTGAGCAGTTCGGTCCAGGATGAAATCGGCCGCTTGATCAGGTCGGGCCGGATGCCGAGCGTATCGGCGTTGTAGACGGTGGGGATCAGCGTCACGAACTCGGTCGGCGTCTTGGAGAATGTCTTCGAGTTCGCCCCCTCGAGATAGAGCACCTTCCACGGCGCGGTGCCCTGATCGCCGATCTTCTTGCCGTTCGGCAACTGGCCCTTGGTGAACACCGGGGTGATGTTGCCGAATTCCTTGATCTTCTTGGCGTCCAGCGCAAAGATGTTGCCCGACGGCACGAGCTTCCTCAGCGAGAAATATTCGGTATCCAGCACATCGAACGAGTTGGGCTGGGTGATCACGCGCTTGGTCACGTCGTCGGTAGTTGCGGTGATGTATTCGATCTTGATCCCGGTATCCTCCAGGCATTTCTTTGAGATCTCGTCGCCTTCGTTCACCGCCGTCCCGAGATAGCGCAGGACTTTCGGCTCGGCCGCATGGATATAGGGAAATCCGGTGATCATGCCTGAACCTGCCGCAAGGCTGACCGCTCCGGCGGTGCCCTTCAACATGGCGCGACGGCTGATGCTACGACCGAGCTTCGAAGATTTGGTCATGATGATCTCCCTTGGTGTCACGCCGCCTTTTCGGGCGACCGGACGATTGCAGAACTGGTGGTCTTGAGAAGGCTGGCCTGCGCCGGATCCCACGTGGCAAGAACACGCTCACCGACGGCGTAGTGGGCTGCGTCGAATTGGGTTTCGGTGATCTGGGCCGAAATTTCGGGTCCCCCGTCGATAGCGATGACGACGCGGACATAGGTCCCCTGGTATTCGATCTCGCTGATGGTGCCTGCAACCGACGGACCAGCAACGGCTTCGTTCGGTCGCTTCAGCATCAGCCGATCGACCCGTATGGCGAAGGTCTCGGAGCCCATGGCAATGACGTTGTGGCCGCCAATGAATTTCGCCGTGAACTCGGTTCGGGGATAGTTGAAGATGTCACGCGGCGAACCCTGCTGCTCGATCCGGCCGCCGTTCATCAGCACCACGATGTCGGCCAGCGCCATCGCCTCGTCTTGGCCGTGCGTCACATGGATGAAGGTCAGCCCGAGCTCGCGCTGCAGCTTTTTCAGTTCGGCTCGCATCCGCAGTCGCAAAAACGGATCAAGCGCCGAAAGCGGCTCATCCAGCAGCAGGATTTGGGGAGAGGTGATCAGCGCGCGCGCCAGCGCCACACGCTGCTGCTGGCCGCCCGAAAGCTGGCCGGGTAGCCTTGCCGCATAATGCTGCATGTCGACGAGCCCCAGCAATTTTCTGGCCTCGGCATGGCGCACGGCCTTGGCTACGCCTTTCATCTTCAAGGCGAAGCCGACATTGTCGATGACGGAAAGATGAGGGAACAGGGCGTAAGACTGGAACATCATCGCCGTGCTTCGATCGGCAGGCGGCAAGTCCGTCACATTCTTCGGCCCGACAAGGATGTCGCCTGAGGTCACCGATTCATGACCGGCCACCATGCGCAGTGTCGATGTCTTGCCGCAGCCGGACGGCCCGAGCAGGCAGCAATAGGAGCCGGCAGGAATCCTGAGGTTGATGGCGTCAACGGCGGTGACGCCGCCGTACATCTTCGTCAATTGCACCAGTTCGAGCGCCGCCGTCGTCGTCATCCGCACCATTCCGCATCGTCTTACCGAGGACCCAGGGCGAGCTGTCGCTCGGGGCGCTATGCGTGATGGGATGCAACAGGTGTGCCAAAAATTGCGACAGAGGACCCAAAAACTGGGCACATTCCGCCGTTCGACGCAGTCGCCTGCGCCGCTCTGGCCAGATTTCGCAGGTCAAGCTGTCGCGTTAGCCCGCTTCCTCAGGCTTAGTTACGTAAGCGATTGAGGCGATGTCAAAAAAGGCCTTTTCGCAAGCCAATGCCGACCCCATCGAAGCTTTCCGCGTTCGAAGGCGCTGCCGGCCGTTGTGTGTTGATGGATCCTTTCGTTGGCCTCGAGCAATGTGAGGGCATGGGGCGTGCTCACAAAATCGGTCAGGTTGATCGCATTTTCATCAGAGCCGATGCCGTACGCCTACTTGGTGCCGAACATGCGGTCCCCGGCATCGCCCAAGCCTGGCACGATGTAACCGTGATCGTTCAGTCTTTCGTCGATCGCAACCGTCCAGATCGGGACGTCGGGACACTCATCCTGAAATCGGGCGATCCCCTCGGGAGCGGCGAGCAGGCAGACGAACCGGATGTCTCGGGCGCCTCGCGACTTGAGCAGGCTGACCGCAGCACAGGCTGAGTTTCCGGTGGCAAGCATCGGATCCAGGAGGATCACGATGCGCTCCGACACATCCTGCGGCGCCTTAAAGAAGTATTCCACGGCTTCAAGTGTTACCGGATCCCGATAGAGGCCGATATGCGCTACACGCGCCGACGGCACCAGCGCCAACATGCCATCGAGAAATCCGACACCCGCCCGCAGGATCGGCGCGAGCGTAAGCTTCTTGCCCGCGATTTGTGGTGCCTTCATCGCCGCGACCGGCGTCTCGATGTCGACCATCTCCAACGGCAAGTCCCGGGTGACCTCGTAGCAGAGCAGCATTCCGATCTCGTTCAGAAGCTCGCGAAACCCCTTGGTCGAGCGATCCTTGTCGCGCATCAGCGAGAGCTTGTGCTGGACCAGGGGATGGCTGACGAGGTTCACGCTGTTCTTGGTCATGAGATCGCTTATCTGGAGTGGCGCAAGTGGAGTGTCGTGCAAGGAGTATGCCCCATGCGGTCCTTGACTATCGTGCCGCCGGGCAAATGGGGCTGGCCCGGCTGCGCGGGTCATGATCGCGTCGTAAACCCTACGGCTAATGTGCCCGCGAGGCTTGCGAAACGGCCGTTGTGTTCAGCCGCAATTCGGCCATACTGAAGAATCCTTCGATTGCTGGCAACCGGGCCCATCCGCCCCGCCGGCAGTCTGTATCCATTGGTGCGTGATGATGACTCGTTCTAATCGAACCGATCATATTCGGATTACATCCCATCCGGCGCCCGGCGCGAAGATCGATTTCCCGATTCATTGGGGAGCGGCCACGGCGCGTGAACGCGGGCCGGTGATCGGGACGGTGTCACGCCCCCAGCAGCGCAATGTCATCGGCACCCACAGCGGCTCCTATTCGATCTATCGCGCGCTGGCGGTCTCGTCGGGCGCACTCGATCCGATCCGGCGTCCGGACCTGACCAATACGCAACCTGCCGCCACGGTTGGGCCATTCCCGCAATGGACCGATCCGAACCGGATCGTCTCGCTCGATCCATGGGGACACCTGGCTGCAGAGGCGTTCGCGAACGAGATCGCCGAGGGCGTCGATATCCGTCCGAGCATTGCCGTCACCCGCGCCCGCCTCGATTTGCCCGAGTTACATGCGGCGATCGCCGCCGGTCGGCTCAAGCGTGACGGTGTTGTCGTTCACGAGAGTGGCAGCGTCTCCGTTGTCAAGATCGCGATCGACCCGGTCTGGTATCTGCCCGGAATCGCAGCTCGCTTCGCCACGACCGAAAGCAATCTGCGCCGGCAATTGTTCGAGCAGACGGCCGGCATGTTTCCGGAACTGGTGACACGGCCTGACCTTCACGTGTTCCTGCCGCCGATCGGTGGCACCACGGCCTATTTGTTCGGCGATGTTGCCAAACTGCCGGACTATCGCACCAGAATCACCTGCCGCGTGCATGACGAATGCAACGGCTCCGACGTGTTCGGCTCGGACATCTGCACCTGCCGCCCATATCTGCTGCACGGCATCGAGGAATGCGTGCGCGCCGGACAGACCAGCGGGCTCGGCATCATCATCTACAACCGCAAGGAAGGTCGCGCCCTCGGTGAGGTGACCAAATTCCTAGTCTACAATGCGCGAAAGCGGCAGGACGGCGGCGATGCCGCCGCCCAGTATTTCGAACGTACCGAATGCGTCGCGGGGGTTCAGGATGCCCGATTCCAGCAGTTGATGCCTGATGTCGTGCACTGGCTCGGACTGAAGCGGATCGATCGCTTCGTTTCGATGAGCGACATGAAGTATGACGCGCTGGTGAGCCAAGGCATCGACATCGTCGAGCGCGTGCCGATCCCCGACGATCTGGTGCCGGCCGATGCCCAAGTGGAGATCGTCGCCAAGAAGGCGGCCGGCTACTACTCGGCCGAGGAGCCAACCGAGCGGGACTTCGTCGGCCGCTCGCTCGACAAGTATTGAGCGCGGCTGTGAGTCCCGAGGCGTCGGCGGCCCTGTCGTTGCTCAATGCAGGCGCGGTGCGGGAGCGCGCGCACAAGCTTCTTGCCGTCGGCCTCGAGGACCGGCTGCCGAACTTCCACGTCGACCTCGACCGCATGGATGCGACGGCCGAACTGGTGGTGGAGACCACGCGAAAGGCGTATCCCTCGCTGGCCGTGCCGTTTCATTCGCGCTGGCGGCATTTTTCTAGTGACGGTGCCGATCGCTGGACGGCCCTGGCTGATCGGATCGCATGGCAGGATTCCGCGGCACGGGCCCGTGCCGAATTCGATCTGGCCATGGTCAGCGTCTTTCTCGACGCCGGCGCCGGGCCATCATGGCGTTACCACGACCCTGTGACCGGATCGGCGATTGGCCGTTCGGAGGGATTGGGACTGGTCTCGCTTGCGATGTTTGCCGCTGGCGCATTCTCCTCCGATCCGCGGCAGCCGCTTCGCGCCGATGCCGAGGTGCTCGCGAATCTATCCGTGACCGACCTCGCACGCGGCATGCAGGTGTCGGACGCCAATCCGCTGGTCGGCGTCGACGGCAGGGTGAATCTGTTGCGCAGCCTCGGCCGCCTGGTGGCCGCGAAGTCCGATGTCTTCGGCAGCTGCGATACGCCGCGGCCCGGCGGGCTGTTCGATCGGCTGGCATCGCTGACCGACGATCGCAGACTTCCCGCGCCGACGATACTGTCGGAGCTTTTGACGGAGCTTGGGCCAATCTGGCCGTCGCGACTGAGGCTTGGCGGGATCGCGCTCGGTGATTGCTGGAAGCATCCGGTCCTGGCGACTGACGATGTGACCAGCCAGCTCATGCCGTTGCACAAGCTTTCGCAGTGGTTGGCCTATTCGCTGATCGAGCCGCTGCAGAATGCCGGCATTGCCGTGACCGATATCGATGGGTTGACCGGCCTTGCCGAGTACCGAAACGGTGGTCTTTTCCTCGACAATGGCGTGCTGACATTCTGCGACGAGGGCGATGCATTCCGGGAGCATGATGTCGCTTCGACGCTTGTTGTGGAATGGCGGGGGCTGACGGTGGCGTTGCTCGACCGCGTCGCGGATGATGTGCGGCGTCGTCTCGGGCTCGACGCAAACGCGCTGCCGCTGGCGAAAATCCTCGAAGGAGGAACCTGGGCTGCGGGCCGACGGCTGGCGCGTGAGCGCCGCGCCGACGCGTCGCCTCCGATCAAGATCATCAGCGACGGTACGGTGTTTTAGGGCAGGGGCTCGGTATGGAAGGCGTCACGATCGTTAGCCACCCGCTGGTACAGCACAAGCTGACACTGTTGCGCAGCAAGGACACCTCGACCAAGTCGTTTCGAGAACTCCTCAAGGAGATCGGGATGCTTCTCTGCTACGAAGTGACCCGCGATCTGCCACTGGCGGATGTCGAGATCGAGACACCGCTGGCGAAAATGAAATCGCCGGAGATATCAGGCAAGAAACTGGTGTTCGCGCCTGTGTTGCGCGCCGGTGTCACCTTTGCGGAAGGCATGCTGGACCTCGTGCCGACGGCGCGTGTCGCCCATATCGGCCTTTATCGCGAGCCCGAAACATTCGTGGCCGTGGAGTATTTTTCAAGGCGCCGAGCGATCTGCACGAGAGACTCGTGATCGTGATTTCCCCGGTGCTGGCGACAGCCAATCTGTCCGTCGCGGCGGTGGACCGGCTGAAGGAGCGTGGTGCCAACGACATCCGGTTGGTCAGTCTGATCGCCGCTCCTGAAGGGGTCGAACGCATGCGCGGCATTCACCCGGATGTTCCAATCTGGCTTGCCGCGATCGACGAAGGGCTGGACGAAAACGCCTTCATCCTGCCGGGCCTTGGCGATGCGGGTGACCGTGCCTACGGGACTCGATAGTCGAGGCTGGTCGGAGGATTCGGCGATCAATCGCTTTCGTCGGAAACATCCGGCAGCTCTGCGAGCCTCGGAATGAACCGTACCGCGACGTTTGCTTCCTTCAGCATCGTACCGGCAATCGCAAAATCCTGGGACCAGTTGGAATTCGGCCGGTCAGGCTCATAGCCGACGACCTCCGATATGCCCGATTGGATAATCGCCTTGGTGCATTCCACGCAGGGGAACCAGGGCACGTAGATCGTGCAGCCCTTGAGCGCTATCCCGATGCGCGCAGCGTTGAAAATGGCGTTCTGCTCGGCATGGCAGCTCCAGACGTATTTTGCGCCGGTGATACGGGAGTGCCGCTCTTCCACCGCATCGTTGACCCCGCGTGGCAGGCCATTGTACCCGGTCGAGCGGATCTCATAATCGGGCCCGACCACGACGGCGCCCACGCGGCGTCCCTTTTCAATGCTCCAGTGCGCCAAATGATGCGCCAGAAGCATGAACCGCTCATCCCACTTCCTGTCTCGCAATTCGTCCGACCTCGCTAACGTGCGCCCAGCATCAAACAGGCGCTAAAAAAGTCAACAGCCGGTTTCCTCGTGCCTTCTTTGCCGCATTCAGTCCAGCAACCGGCTCGCCTGCCGAACTTCGCTCAGGAACGCCTTCGCCAACCGCGACAAGGGCTCTGCCTCCGACCATAGCATGTAGGCGACAGCGAGTGTCTTGGGCGCGAAGGGGCGCACGACAAGACCGTTGCTACCGCCTTGGCGCGGAGAGAAGGGATCGACGACGGCCGCACCGACGCCAGCCGCCGCCGGCACGCAGGCCGTATTGCAATAGCGCACTTCGACGGTCGGCTGGAACGGCGCGCCGGCTCGGGCAAAGCTGTCACGCACGGCTTCACCGAGGCGGGTGCCTCGCTCGAGCCGATGAAGGGCAGGCCGACCAGGTCGGCTGCGGAGACGATCGGCTGTCCGGCCATCCGATCTTCCTGACATGAGGCTGTTACACGGTCTGCCTATGGTCCCGGCCCGACCATGACAATCTTGTAACGCGAGGAGTCGAGTTGCCCCCGGATGCGCGAGCGCAGGCCCGGAGCGCCCGGCTGTGCCGTGCGCTGGTGTTCGGTGCCATTGTCTTGGCGGCGCCGAAGGCATCGGCGGAGGGGAAGCAAATCGACTTCGATATCGCAGCCCAGCCGCTGGCGGCCGCGCTGGAGCACTATGGTGACGTGGCTGGTCGAAGCGTCCTCTACAACAGCAACCTGACGGCCGGACGGCATTCCAGCGCCGTTCAGGGACCCATGACTGCGGGCATGGCGCTCGCGCGGCTGCTCGCAGGCACCGGTCTGTCGGCGCGTGCGCTCGGAGAGACGTCTTTCGTCCTCTATCCGATACCGGCCACGACGCAGGTGGCGCTGCCGGCTCCCGTGAACCATTATTATGCGCGGCTGCAGACCGAGCTTCGGGCTGCGCTGTGCGGGGAGGCCGATGCGCGGCCGGGCGGTTATCGGATCGCGTTGCAGTTCTGGATTGATCCGGCCGGTAATGTGGAGCGGTTCGAGCGGTTGGGCTCGGCGGGCAGCGCCACGATCGATGCAGGCATCGATCGCGCTCTGCGCCGGATGCAGGTCCACGTGGCGCCGCCGGTGGGCCTTGCCCAGCCCGTGACCCTGGTGGTCGTTCCGCAGGGATCCGGCGTCACGATGGCTTGTGACGGTTCTCCGGCACGCCCATGACCGAAGCGTCCCTTGCCTTGATAAGACGTCTGCTGGTCGAGCGCTATGATGAGCTCAAGCGCCGCCTGACGCGGCGGCTGGGATCGTCCGAGCTCGCGGGTGACGCGCTGCACGACGCCTGGCTCCGCATCGCCCAGGTGGATTCTGTCGGTACGGTCGGCAATCCCGGCAACTACGTCTTTGGTGTCGCCATGAACGCGGCGCGTGATCGCCAGCGCAATGCGGATAGCCGCACCCTGAGCGCCGCCGAGGTCGACGGGCTGCTGCAGATCGCCGATGGCGCGCCCGATCCCGAGCAGGTGGCGCGCGCGCGTTCCGACCTGCGCAAGCTCGAAGCCATCCTGCACGAGCTGCCGGAGCGGCGCCGTGAAATTCTGCTCGCGGCACGGCTCGACCGGATGCCGCGGCAGGAGATCGCCCGCCGCTTCGGCATTTCCTTGCGCCTGGTGGATCTGGAGCTGCAGCGGGCACAGGAATATTGTCTGGCGCGGCGTGGTCGGAGCGGCGGATAACATGCGGTTTCGCCGGGCAGGAAACGTCATTGTGAGAGGGGTGGTGAGAAAAGCCATGTCCCGGCCTGGGCAGGCACGCGGCGGACGCCGGCCATGAGCGCAACGGATAACGACGATATGGGATTTGATCCGCTCAAGCGGGAGGCGGTCGGCTGGGTGCGGCATCTCACCTCCGGACAGGCCACCGCGGCTGATGCCGAAGCGCTGCGGAGCTGGTGTGCCCAGAGCGCAGAGCATGCTGCCGCGTTCGCCGCCGCGAGCCACCTGTGGCGAGACCTTGCACCGGCCGGCCGCAATGTGCGGGCGGCTGCGCTGGCGAGGCAGTCGAGCAGCGCGCCGCGGCCGCTCAATCGCCGTGTATTGCTCGGTGGCGGCCTCGCGGCCTCGGCGGCGGGCGTCTATGCGTTGGCGCGTCCGCCGCTCGGCCTGTGGCCGTCCTGGTCGGAGTTCGCT
Organism: Bradyrhizobium sp. CER78; assembly: GCF_029846235.1. Taxonomy (GTDB): domain Bacteria; phylum Pseudomonadota; class Alphaproteobacteria; order Rhizobiales; family Xanthobacteraceae; genus Bradyrhizobium. Next base: position 249,060 of record NZ_JARVWP010000009.1, on the reverse strand, counting down.
GCCGACTACCGGACCGGCACCGGCGAGCAGCGCAGCGTGGCGCTACCGGGCGATGTTTCAATCCGAATGAACGTACAAACCAGCATCGCGCTGCGGCCCGCCGATCCCGGCGCTGCGTGGATCGAGCTGCTCTCCGGCGAGGCGGCGTTCGCCACAACCGGGCGCAGCTTTGGCGTCCGCGCGGCCGACCGCTGGATTCTTGCGGACAACGCGCAGTTCGACGTGCGCTATGTGGCGACCGGCGGCGAGCGGCCGGTCTGCGTGACTTGCCTCAAGGGCGCGCTGAAGGTCGAGGGCGGCGCCGAGGTGACCGCCATGAAGCAAGGGCAGCAACTGCGCTACGACACGCGAGGGGAGAGCCTTGCCGAAGCCGATATCGAGGTTGCCTCCGCCTGGCAACGCGGCATTCTGCTGTTTCGCTTTACGCCGCTGGCTGATGTGGTCGAGGAGATCAACCGCTACCGGCCCGGCCGCATCTTCATTGTCAACACCGAGATCGCGCGGCTACCCGTCAGCGGCCGTTTTCGTATCGATCGCATGGACGAGATCCTGACCCAAATCCAGCAGGCGTTCGATGCGCGTGTGCGGTTGCTGCCTGGCGGGATCGTGCTGCTGAGCTGAGCCCGACTCCTCGACTGACCGCTCTGCAATGACACGAAACTTTCACAAAAAATCCATGCAGTTTTGAGCGTGGCTTCCCGTCACGCTGGTGTGACCTCTGCGATGTTCGCTGGAAGGACGTGTCATGCCGGTTCGAGCCCAAGCCACCCATCATCCCCATACGCGCGGTGAATTGGCCGTGACCGCACTGCTGCGGTCGTCGCGCCGGGTGTCCCGTGGCGGGTTGATGGCCGGCACGAGCCTGTTGACATTGTTACTCGCCGCGCATCCTGCGGATGCGCGGCCGTTCGGGAGCCCATGGGCGGTCGCGGCGCCGCAATACGCGGCCGACGCGGCGAGCTCTGGGGCCCAGCAGGCGGCAGACGCGGCTGCGAAGAGCTCGGGAGCACTGACCAGGGCGGCGCAGGCTATCCAGGCCATGCAGGCGGCGCAGGCGGCCGCGCGCAATGCCGCACAGGCGGCTGGCACGTCGCGGACGTTGCCGCAGCTTGCGGTGCCCAATGGTCTTACGCCGGGTGGGCTGCAGGTCGCGCCCGGATCAGGCCTCTGGTCTGGTGCCAACCTTCCGACCCAGGCGAATGTGAACGGACGCACCAGTGTCGGGATTACCCAGACCGCGCCGCAGGCAATCCTCAACTGGCAGAGCTTCAATGTCGGCGCCCAGACCGACGTCGTCTTCAATCAGCAAGGCAACAGCAGCTGGGTTGCGCTCAATCGCGTGACCGGCAATGTCGGGCCGAGCCAGATCCTCGGCAACATCAGGGCCGACGGCCAAGTGCTGCTGATCAACCAGAGCGGCATCATTTTCGGCGGCGCGAGCCAGGTCAATGTCGGCTCGCTGGTGGCCTCGACGCTCAATATCACCGATCAGCAGTTCAAGACCGGCCTGCTCAATCGCTCGCCGTTCGACAGTGCCGGTAATTTGCAGGCGCCGATTTTCGGCAATAGCAGCGGCCCAACCGGCAATGTCATCGTCGAGGCTGGTGCCGTGATCGTCACGGCGCCGCCCGCATCCGTCACCACGGGCGGCGGGAACGTATTTCTGCTCGGCGCCAATGTGCAGAACGCCGGCAGCATCGTGACGCCGGGTGGGCAGGCCGCACTCGCCGCCGGCACGTCGGTTTATGTCACGACAAGCGGCAGCACGAGCCAGCAGGGTCTGGCGTTGAATGTGCTCAATGGCGGCACCGTCAGCAACACCGGCCTGATCGCGGCGCCAACCGGAAACATCACGCTGGTCGGTATGAATCTGCAGCAATCCGGCGTGCTGGTGGCGACCACCTCGGTCAATCAGGCCGGTTCGATCCTGTTGTCCGCGCAGCAGGGATTGCAGGGGGAGTTTGGCTACGACAGCTCCTCGCATTACGCGGTGTCGACGCAGACCGGCACGGTGCAACTCGCGCGTGGCAGTGTCACCGCGGTGCTTCCCGAGGAGGATGGTCTTACCGCGAAGGACACGCAACCCCAGGCGCAGTCGCGGATTTTGGTCGAAGGCGGCTTCGTCAATGTGCAGTCGGGGGCCGCGATCATCGCGCCGTCCGGGCGCGTGGCGCTCGAGGCATCGAGCTACGGAGACCAGCTCTATCTGCAGGACAATCCCACGGCCAAGATCAACACGAACTCCAACCGCGATGGTGCGCGTGTTCTTGTCGACACAGGGTCCCTGATCGACGTTTCAGGGTTGCAGGGCGTGCCGGTCGCCGCGTCGGGCGATGTGGTGCAGGTCAACGTGCGCGCCAACGAACTGCGCGACTCGCCATTGCAGCGCGGCGGCATCCTCTCCAGTAAGAACGTGTGGATCAACGTCCACGAACTCAACCCGGTGGCTTCGGATCGGGTCTACACCGCGGGCGGCCTGCTGGAGGTGTCGGGATGGCTCGGTCAGGTCGACCGGCCGATCGACCAGCGTCTGACCACGGGCGGCGCGGTGATCGCCTATTCCACGGGCGATGTCATCCTGCGACCTGGTGCGTCGATCAATATTTCCGGCGGCTCGCTCGCGCACCAGGCCGGCTATGTGCCGGTCACCTGGCTGATCGGCTCGGATGGCAGGATCTACAGCGCCAACCAAGCCCCTGCCGATCTGACTTACGTCTCGATCGGGGTCGGCTTCACGGTCAATCATGCCCACTGGGGCGTCACCGAATTTTATGCCAATCCATTTTTCTCTGATCAGCGGTACCAGCCGGCCTATCTCGAAGGACGCGCCGCCGGCGCCCTGAGCGTGATTGCGAACGCTGCCGAGGTCGACGCCTCGGTTGTCGCGGCGACGGTCAACGGGCCTTATCAGCGGACCGCCAACACGCTTCCTGCCGGCGCCGCGTTCACCCTCGGGGCATCCGATGCGAGCATCATCCCGGCCAGCGTGGTCGTCACGCCGTCGATCGCGCCGCCGGCGCTTTCGAGCGTGACGTCGCCGCTGCCGCCGTCCTGGCAGCAGACCATCTACCTGTCGGCCGATCTGCTCGACCAGGCGAACTATGGCAGCATCACCATCAATGCCGGGGGCGGCGTGACTGATCCGGTCAGCGGCGCCGTATCTCCCGCCATCAGCGTCGTGGGCGGCGCCAGGCTTCAGGTCGCCTCCGGCGGCTCGATCGCCCTGAATTCGAGCATCGGCTTGACCGGGGGCGGAATTTCGATCGACGGTCAGCTGATCGCGCGTGCCGGTTCGGTGACCGTCAACGCCGCGCAGGGGGGAACGACTGTTATCACCGGCGACGTCGAGCTGCATTCCGGCAGCTTGATCGATACGCGCGGCCTGTGGGTCAACGATTTCGTCGGCGGCAGCGCCACCACGCCCACGCTCTACAACGGCGGCAACGTCAGCCTGGCTGCCTATGGCAATGTTCGGATCGATGCCGGCGCGGTGATCGATGCGTCGAGCGGCGGCTGGATGCAGAGCACGGGCAGGATCAAGACCGGCAACGGCCTGCCGGTCGGAACCGGTGGCAACATCACGCTGATCAGCGACGGCTTCGGCGCGACGCTGCACAACTCGGCGACGCTCGCGCAGACCTATCCGGGGCGGGTCTATCTCGACGGCACGGTACGGTCCTATGGCTTCACCCGTGGCGGCGCGCTCAGCATCGCCACGCCTGCGATCCAGATCGGCGGAGATGCCATCCTTCCGCTCCGCACGGTCAGCTCTATCAATGCCGACGGGACCAGCAACCTCACGCCGGTCGATCCCGCGAGCGTGCTGCGGCTGTCGCCGGGCTTCTTCGCCGGCGGCGGCTTCAGCCAGTACGCGCTCTACAGCTATCAGAACCTGACGGTCGCTGCCGGCACCGATCTCGAGCTGCATGGTGGCAATCTGCTTCCGAATCTGCAAGCCGTATCGGCGCCGAGCGGCAGCGATGTCGCTGATGTCGCGACGGCAGGGGCGCTGCCCTCGTATCAGCCGCCGGCGCCGGTCAACCTGGTCCTGAGCGCGATCGACGCCTTCAACGGCAATCTCAATGTTCAGCGCGGCGTCGTGATCAACGCCGATCCGCAGGCGACAATATCGCTGCACGCGCGCCATCAACTCACGGTCGACGGCACGGTCAACGCGCCCGCCGGGACCATCAACCTCGATCTGACCGGCGTGCCCGGACCCTGGGTCCCGATTGGATCAGTGGCCGGTACGCCGCCCTACAATGGCCCGTTCTATGCCGCGACGCAGACGCTCTGGATCGGAGCAGACGCGCGGTTGCTGGCGTCGGGGCTCGTGACCTCGACGCTCGACCCGTTGAGGCGTCCGGTGAACACCGTGCTCGGTGGCGGCCAGGTCAACATCAATCAGGACGCGCAGCCGTCGCTCTACTACCCCTATGCAGCCACGCAGCCTTATGGCGAGCAACCGCTCGGCGTCGTCGTGGCACAGGCCGGGGCGATCATTGATGTTTCGGGGGCGTCGGGAACGATCCTCCAGGTCACGGGCCGATCGGGAGCGACCCAGTCACCCGTTGCGACGCCGGGCGGCAGCGTCGCGATCCGGGCATCGCTCGGCCTGCTGTTCGACGCCACCATGAAGGCGCAGGCCGGTGGCGCCGGTGTTGCGGGCGGCAGCCTGACGATCGATCAGGTGATCGGGGGCTATGTCGCCGACAACTCCGGCGCCTCGCAATTCGTCCAGCCGATCTTCCAGACCATCGTGAGCCAGGCGGCTCCACAGATGTCGGCGGGCCTGTCGCCGGGGCAGGCGATCCCGGGCAGCCTGCTCGGGGAGCTCTTCATCGGCGCCGACCAGATCTCCAGCGGCGGCTTCGCGTCGGCGTCGCTCGGCGCCATCGATGCGCTGGTGTTCAACGGCAGCGTCAATCTCGCCTTGCCGCGCAGCCTGACCATCAACGCCACCAACATCAGCGCGACGCCGGGTGCCAGCGTCCGGCTCAGCGCGCCCTATGTCGAGATCGGCGGCGGCCGGCGCAACGTCAACGAATATTCGAGCTCCAGCTTCATCCCTCTGGGTAGCTACAGCGCAAAGCCCATGGCGGGCACGGCTCGTCTCGAGGTTGATGCCGACCTGATCGACATCGAGGGAAGCCTGCGCAGCGGCGCGAGTTACAGCTATGACACCAGCTTCATCGATTTCAACACTCCGGTTCAGCGGACGGTGTCCTTGCCTGGCTTCGCCAGCATGTCGTTCAACAGCCTCGGCGACATCCGGTTGGCGCCGGCCTCCAGGAATTCACCTGTTTACAACAGCATGCCGACCACGATGGCGACGGCCGGTGACGTGACGTTCACCGGGACGGAAATCTATCCGATCAGCACTGCGCCGATCAACAATGGATACTCAAATGTATCCAGCGGTCAGTTCGTGATTCAGGCGACTGGGCCCAACAGCGTGGTCAGCGTCGTCAGCAACGGCCAGACGCCCTATGTGCCGCTGTCAGCGGGCGGATCCGTGCAGATCATCGCGCCGACCATCAACCAGGATGGCGTCCTGCTGGCGCCGCTCGGGCAGATCACCTTCGGAGACCCGAGGAATCCCTCCGGCACGAAGGCGATCAACCTGCTGCCGGGCAGCATCACGTCGGTGTCGGCGGGCGGCACGCTGATCCCGTACGGCGCGCCGCTCGGCAACACCGACTGGATCTACGGCTACGACAACACCGGCACGGCGAATACGATGAGCGCGCCACCGGCCAAGACGATCTCGTTCTATGGCAAGGCGTTGACGGTCGCGGGAGCGTCCGGTGAAGTGGGCTCTGCGCGTATCGACGAGTCCGGCGGCGGCGACATCTACGGTGCGCAGTTCGTCAGCGGCGCCGGCGGGTCGCTCGATACGCTGAGCGGCACCCAGACATTCGCGATCCTGCCGAGCCTCGGCAACCGCTATGCGCCGCGCGATCCGCAGATGCAGCTCAGCGATCCGACGCAGAGCGCGTCGGCGCCGGTTGCCCTGCAGGTCGGTCAGCAGGTCTATCTGAGCGGGGGTACCGGGCTGCCGGCCGGCACCTACACCTTGCTGCCGGGGCACTATGCGTTGTTGCCCGGCGCCTTCAAGGTCACCGTCGCGGTGAATCAGACCTCGGCCACCGGGCTGTCGAATTCCGCGCAGCGCGACGGCTCCTACCGGGTGCTCGGCTACGGCGAGGTCGCCAACACCGGCTTCCGCGATCCGCTGCCCTCGGTCTACATCGTCACGCCCGGATCGGTCGTCCGCCAACAGTCGCAATATGCCGAAACCACGGCGACCCAGTTCTATGCCTCCAAGGCCGCGGCGAGCGGCATTGCGGCGCCCTATCTGCCGATCGATGCGGGGCAACTCGTCATCAATGCGATCAACAGTCTGTCGTTGCCGGCCTCAGGCGGGTTCGGCAATTTCACGGCGCCGGCCGGCGGCCGCGGCGGGCAGGTCGATATCGTCGCGTCCAATCTCGAGATCCTCGCGCCGGGCGGGACCGCAGCAGCGGGCATGACCGGGCTGCTGGCGAATGCGATCGACGGCATCGGTGCGCAGAGCATTCTGATCGGCGGCACGCGCAGCCTGTACGGCAACGTGCTGACCATCACGCCGGCGGCGCAGAAGCTCCAGATCGACAGCGGGGCGGTGCTGACCGCGCCCGAAATCATGCTGACAGCGAGCAGCGCGATCACGATCGGCGCCGGTGCGCTGATCGACACGACGTCGTACGGCGCGATCCCGACCCTGTTTCCGAACGATCCGAAGACCGGCAGGACCCTGGGATCGATCGCGCTGGCGCGCCTCAGCGGAGGCGGAGCGGGCGCCTTCGTGCTGGCGTCCAATGCGCCGGTGCTGCCGGTCACGTTGCCAACGGGTAGCAGCGCGAGCCGGCTGAACATCGGCGCGGGTGCGCAAATCCTCGGCGGCCGCGAGCTGGCGCTGAGCGCATCGAACACGATCAGGATGGATCCATCCGCGCGCCTTGCGGCGCCAACCGTGATGGTCAGCGTGCCCGTGATCAATTTCGGAACCGGCGGCGCGTCAGGCTTCAACCTGAGCGCCAGCCTGCTTGCGCAGTTGTCCGAAGGAGATCCGCTGCGCAATCTGCCGGCGACCGGCAATTTGGTGCTGTCGGCGTCCTCGGCGATCAACGTCTATGGCTCGGTCGATCTCGGCAATCTGGATCCGGTGACTGGCCAGCCCCTGCTCGCCGCGCTGACGGTGAGCGCGCCCGTGATCAACGGCTTTGGTACTGCTGACGACAGCGTCAAGCTCCGCGCCAACACGATCACGCTGAATGGCGGCGCAACGGGCGCCGCGGCGACAGGAACCGGGCAGGGCGCGTTCGAGATCGATGCAACGCAACTGACGCTCGGCGGCGGCGGCAGCCTTGCCTTCGGCGGCTTCAACGCCGTGACGCTGGCGGCTTCTCAGCAGGTGATCGGCGGCGTCGCCTATGCGGGGCCGATCGCTGCGGGCGCGATGCAAACGATCGGTACGGTGTCCTACGCCCCCGGCGAGGTCATGCCGGGTACCTTCAGCGTCAGCGGAGGTCTGACGATCGTGACGCCGCTGGTGACGGCGCAGGCCGGCGCGCTGACGCAGCTCGTCGCCAATGCCGGCACGGTCACCTTTGCCGCGCTGCCCGGCGGTACCGGCCAGCCAGTCGCCGCCTCCAACGGCGCGACGCTCTCGGTCTCGGCGCAGAGCATCGTCCAGGGCACCACCATCAACCTGCCGTCCGGCGTGATCACCTTCACCGCGCAGAACGCCATCACGCTGCAGGCCGGGTCGGTCACCAACGTCGCCGGGGCGGTGACGCCGTTCTTCGACGTGGTGCGGATTGCTCCGGCCGGCAGCGTGACGCTGCAGACCGCGCATGGCGATGTCGCGATTGCCTCCGGCGCGACGGTCGACCTGCGCGGTGGCCGGCTCGGCTCGGTGACGTTGCCCATGCTCGATGTCGTGGATTCCGACCAGGGCGGCGACGCCGGAACGCTCACCGTCGTGGCGCCGAACGGGACCGCCCATCTCGACGGTCAGCTGCTGGCCAGCGCCGATCCGCGCTACCCCGGCGGCAAGGCGATCATCACGGTCAATTCAGGCAACGCGAGCGCGCTGCTCGGCAGCATCGCGGGTTTCTCGGGCGAGCAGGCGCTGACGCTGGCAAACGGCAACATCAATGTCGGCAACATCACCGCCCACGACGTCGAGCTCACCGCGAGCAGTGGCAACATCACCGTCACCGGCCTGATCGATGCGAGCGGCGGCAGCGATGCGACCATCAGCCTGATCGCAGGCAACAATCTGGAGCTCGGCGCGCATGCGGTGCTCAATGCCGGCACCACCGCGGCCAGGGGCGGTACGGTTACGCTCGGCCTCGCCGGTAACAGCTCGGGCATGCTGACATTCGATGTCGACGCCGGCTCCGGCAGCACGCCGACGATCAACGTTGCCGGTGCTGATCCGAATATCGCGCAGAACGGTGGACAGCTCTGGCTGCGCGTGCCGCGGACGGTCAACGCCGATGGCACCACCGGTGTGCGCATCCGCAACAACGGGGTCCATGTCGTCGGCGCGCGCGAGATCGATGTCGAGGCGGTCAAGGTCTACGACGTTACCGGCTCGCCCTATGTCGACACCAGCCTGGCGACGGCAGATAGCGATGCGCAGGCCTATATCGCCGCAGCAAATATCAAGGCCGGGATCGGGTCGCTGACCGGCACCTCCGTGACCGCGTTCCACCTGATGCCCGGCATCGAGCTGGACAGTGGCGGCAACCTGCAACTGCTGCAAAATGCGTCCAGGACCAACTCGGGAATCGACCTGCACACCTATCGCTACAATGGCGAGCCGATGGTGCTGACGCTGCGTGCGGCCGGAAACCTGCTGATCAATGGCAGCCTCAGCGACGGCTTTGCGGCGCCGGTCGGTCCGCCGGACGGCAGCATTTTCGCGATCGCGGCGCCGTTGCCGGCGGGCTCGGGCTCCGCCACGTTGCGGCTGGTCGCGGGCGCAGATCTCGCCGGTGCCGATCCGCTCGCGCTCGTGCCGACCGTATTGCGTCCCGCGGCCACGGCGGCCAATCCCGAGCCGGGCTCGATCATCTTCGCGGCGCCCTACTTGATCGACGGCAACGTCAATGACAGCGGCATCGTCGTGCAGATTCCGAGCGTCGTGCGCACCGGAGCCCGCGACCTCGTCCTTGCCGCGGCTGGAAACATCGACATCCAGACCGCGTTCGGGATCTACACCGCGGGCGAGCAGGCCACGCCGAATTTTGCGGTGCCGTCGCGCGCGCCGATCCTGTCGGCAAATACGTACGACTACAGCAGCTATCTCGGCTACACTTACGACGCGAACGGCAATCTGCTCTCGTTCGATACGCTTTATCCCACCACACTCAACGCGAGCTATCAGACCGGTGGTGGCAATCTCACGGTCAAGGTGCATGGCAGCCTGATCGGCGCCGACACCAACGGTGGTGCCGTGAAGGACTACGCGGCCACTGCGCTCGATACCTATTGGCTGTGGACCGAACCGTTCGCCGCCAGCCCGACCTGGTTCCTCAATTTCGGCACTTACTATCAACCCTATCTCGACTTCGGAACCGACTCAGTCCCGTCGGTGGCCGCGTTCAGGGGACTTGGTGCGTTGGGAGGAGGTAGCGTCCGGGTCGCTGTCGACGGCGACCTCAGGAATGTCGACATCAGCGTGCCGACAACAGGCGGAATGAGTGCAACCGGCGCCCTGTCGGTGTATGGCGGCGGCAATCTCTCGCTCACGGTGGAAGGCGGTATCAATTACGCCAATCTGCTGGTCGGGCAGGGGACGGCCAACATCCAGGCCGGCGAGGTCGGGATGGCGCCATTGGCCGCCAATTCCCTGTCGACTGCGCGGGTGGATCTGCTGATCGGCGATGCCCAGTTCAACGTGGTGACTCGCCGGGGGATCAACGCGATCGTCGGCGATCCGACGCGAACGACGCAGCAGCCCGATCCATTGGGCTTTAGCAGCTATCGCATCCCGGCCGGCCTGGAGGGCAATGGGCCTCCCTCATTCTACTACACCCCGCAGTCGCCCTGGGGCTTCTTCACCAGCATGACGGCCAACAGCGCTCTGAGCGAATTCTCGGAAGGCGGAGACATCACGGTGAGCGGTGATTTCGCGCCACCGATCTTCGAGTTGACGGCAGCCGGAGGGTCCATCCGGGCCGGCAGCACTTTCCAAAGCACCTTTGGCTTCAGTTATCTAGCGTCACTGGCGGCGCCGACGGCGCGCCTCGATCTGCTGGCGCAGCGGGATATCGTCGGCTTTGGCGTCAGCATGACGGCGGCTGAACTGCTGAGCCAAATCAACGGCGCCTCGGCGCCGTCAGGGAGCGATTACGCGAGCACAATCTTCAATCCGTCCTCCTACGACACGTTCGGTGGCCCCCTGTCGCTGCCGTCGAACCTGGTGCAGTTCAACGATCCGCACACCGTCCATGTCTATGCGGTCCAGGGCAGCCTGACAAAACTCGCGCTGGCGACGTCGGAGCGGGCGCAGGTGCGCGCAGGCCTCGATATCATGCAGCCGGTCATCGATATCGAGAATGCCGGGCCCGGCGATGCTTCGCTGGTGCAGGCCGGGCGCGACATTGCGAGCTGTCAGCCCTGCAGCCTGGCCTACCCGGATTTCTTCAACATTCGCGTGGAGGGACCCGGCTCGTTGTCCGTCCTTGCAGGTCGCAACATCGTCGCTCAGTTGGGCCAGTTCAAGACGCAGGGCCTTGGCATCACGTCGGTCGGCAACGCGGACAATCCGCTGCTTCCGCCGACCGGCGCCTCGATCGGCGTCGTGGTCGGCACCGGTGCCGACGGTCCCGACAATACGGACTTCATCAACCTCTATTTCGATCCGCGCAATACCGATGCGACGACGCAAGGCTATCTTGCGCAACTCACGAGCTACATGAGCATGATTGAGGGCGTCGCGCTTGGTCGCGACCAGGCACTGGCCGACTTCCGCAACCTCGCCCCGGCCGCACAATTGCCGTTCATCGAGCAGGTATATTTCGCCGAGCTCAAGGCGGGCGGCGAGGCGGCGGCAAACGGAAAAGGTGCCGGCGGCAAGGGTTACGATCGCGCCTACCGGGCGATTGAAACTCTGTTTCCGGGCAGCGTGATCGGAGGGACCACCACGGCCTATGCCGGCAATCTGTCGCTGTTCCAGCTCGCACGTATCCGCACCGAGCAGGGCGGCAGCATCAACATCCTTGCGCCCGGTGGCGGTGTGTCGCTTGGCATCGAGAACCAGACGCCCGACCTGACTGGGCAAACCGACACCGCGCGCCCCGGCCTGCTGACGCTCGAAGGCGGCGACGTCAACATCTTCACTGATCGCAGCGTGGTGGTGGCGCAGTCGCGCGTCTTCACCGAGCTCGGCGGCGACATCCTGATGTTCTCGACCAACGGCGACCTCAACGCTGGCAAGGGCAAGCAGACCTCGATCGTGACATCGCCGCCCCTGGTCGTCTACGATCAGTATGGCCGCGCAGCCAAGACGCCGAACACGCCGCAGACCGGTGCTGGTATCGCAACCCTGATTGGTGTTCCCGGTGTTCCTCCCGGCAACGTCGATCTGTTCGCGCCGCACGGTACGATCGACGCCGGCGAGGCCGGAATTCGCGTGTCGGGCAATCTCACTCTCGAAGCGCTCCAGGTGCTCAACGTCGCCAACATCCAGGTGCAGGGCACATCGGTCGGTGTGCCGGTGGTGCAGGGGCCGCCGGTGGGCGCGTTGACCGCGGCGAACAACACTGCGGGTGCGGCCCAGCAACCAACGGCCGCGGCACCCGCCTCCAACACTGGCCAGCCGTCGGTCATCATTGTCGAGGTGCTAGGCTATGGCGGCGGCGACGGAGTGTCGGACCCTGGCGGCAACGAGCGCCGCCGCGACGACAATGAGCGGCAGAGCTATGATCCGAACAGCATGTTTCGCGTGGTCGGCAGCGGCAGTCTGACGGCGGAGCAGGCGCGGCAGCTGACGGATGAGGAAAGGCAGCGCGTGACGTCGCGATAGTCGCATCGGAGCACGTCATGGCGCACAAAGCCGCAGGCGCCACGATATCCAGTTGATCGAACTCCCTGATGATTCGTGCAACGGCGACGTCAATGCGTGCCTGATTTCCAGCGTCGAGCGGGACAGCGATGGCTTTGCTAACATCCGCGACAATCGCCGACGCAACGTCGTGTGCGGCCTGTTCGCGAATATCGGCGACCGCCGTGTTCCGCGGCTCGCTGATGTGGAGATAGGAGAGCGCTGTCGATCAATCGAGCCGATGCAATCGCGGGCGCATTTATCTGCTTCGACTTGAGATCATCGATCCAATTGCCGGCTCTCTTGCTGCGCGATCGTACTATCTAAAGATGTATTAGTTAAAAGTAGAAACGATAAGCGTTGTGGCGACAACGCGATCGTGCAATAGTTTCGTCGCTTACCCAATATCGTTTTCGTCAGTCAATCTTCATTGGCAGTACCGCGGACTCTCCGGGCAGGAGATTCCGCGAGGAGAGGTGCATTGTAGCAATTTGATTTTTCATCAATGATCGAGGGAGGCTGAGATGGCGTTGGTCCTCAAGAGCAAGGACGGCTTCTGGTACTGGTCCGATGGAAATCCCTTAGACCCTACCTTCCCTGCGGCGCTCTACGGAAGCATTGACGGAGTCTTCCTTCCCACCGATCCGACCTCGCCACCCAAGAGCGAAGTCGTATGCCCCCGAAGCATCACTTTCACAGTACCGGGCTCACCCGGAGCAGAAGTCACAGTCGTCGAAGATGGCGGCAACCTTGATTTCACGGTGACGATGCAAGGGCCCAAGGCCGATCTGTCGGGTCTGTTCTTCGATCTGACGAACGGCAAGCTGGCCAGCCTCCAGGTCTCCGGTGATCCCGACATCACGCAGTTCGTCACGGGCGCCGGAAGCGTGATCAACCTGAAGAACGGCGTAAACATGAACGGCGCCAAGGTGCCGGCGTTTGACGTTGGGATGGAGTTCGGGCTGGCCGGTATCGGCAGCGATCATCTGGACATCCACTCAACCAGCTTCGTCTTGAGCGACGCTGCGCACGACTTGTCGATCGATGACCTCCACCCGACCGGAGAAACCGGCATCGTCGGCGTCAGAACGCTGAGTGTCGGCCAGAAGCTCGACACGGTCGCGCCGTATGCGCCGACAGCCACGCCCGACACGGTGACTACGCTGGAGGATCAGTCAATCATCATTCCGGTCAGCGCGCTCGCGACCGACAAGAACAGCGGTGCGATTCTGAGCATCGGCGAGATCGGCTCTGGTCCTGAGGGGCCGCAATACGGCACGGTGACCATCTCGCCCGACGGAAAGAGCCTGATCTATACGCCGACGACGCTTGACTATTATGTTGACGGCATTCTGACCGGCAATCGGGACGCGTTCCAGGTCTGCGTGACGGACAGTTTTGGCGGCGAGGTCACGAGCTTCGTCACCGTGAATGCCGTGCCCGTTGCAGATCCACCGAAGGTTGTCGATCAAATCGCCGCGCCACATGCCAGCGACGCTGCGACGCTGGTGCGGTTCGATATCACCGTCACGTCGGGTGATTTCGCGACGATCAATCAGATGTCGGACTACATCAAGAGCTTCAGCCTTTCACTGACCGGCACCAACACCAGCGGAATTACGGTCACTGACAGCGACGGCTTGTTGTCTGGCAACCTGATTACGCCTCCTGTCAACCAGGGCCAGTTCACGGACGAACTGCTCGTCTCGTTGCCGGCCGGATCGACGTTCAGCGATACCCTGTCGATGACGGGGACCAATGCGGAAGTCGAAAACACCGGCTCCCCGGCGACCGCGTCCACGACCATCACCCAGACGATTACCGCCGATACCGAAACGACGCCTGAGGATACCGCGATCACTATTCCGATCGGAAACCTGGTCAGCGGCGCGAACATGAGCATTACGGGAGTTGCTCCAGGGCCGCTCGGACCAAAATACGGCACAGTCACCATCGCACCTGACGGACAGAGCCTTATCTACACGCCGACGACGCTCGACGATTTCGTCAACGGGACGCCGACCGGCGATCAGGATGTTTTCCAGGTCTATTCGTCCAATGGCGCGGGCAACAACGCGGTAACCCTGGTTACCGTGAAGGAGACGCCGGTGGCGGACACGCCCGCCGTGAACGTGACGGTGCTCCCGATGCAGCCGGGCGACCCGATCAACGAAGTCCGTCTGGAAATTACCTCGCAATCGGGCGACTTTGGGACGGTGAATCAGGGCTCGGATTTCGTTCAGAGCATCGCGCTGAACCTGACCGGAACGACGGGCGCCACGTCGATCATAGACAAGCTCGGATTGCTGTCAGGCAATACCATCAATCTCAACCCATCCAACCAGGGCAGTTTTCAAGACGAAGTCGACATTCTGATGCCGGCGAACACCTCCATCGTTGACTCGTTGGGGATCACTGCGACGGCGGCCGAGACGGAAAACCCGACCGTGTCCGCCTCGAACACCACGAGCCAGTCGATCGTGATCGACAACGCTCAATCCTCGACCAATCTGACGTTCCAGACCTCCGGGCAGAGCATCTGGGATACCGGCGCAGCCTTCAGCAAGGACTTCAACACCGGATTCCTCGGTCTTGACAAGAGCTATAGCACGTCGAAGAAGGCCGTGGTCGGTGCGCTTGGTTTCTCTACCACGATCGCCAGCGCCGGCGCCAACCTGCACGTCAGGGCAGGCGTTCAGGCCGACCTGAAGATCACTGCAGGTGATATCAGCGCAACGTTGCCGTTCAACGTCGGGCTGGACTCCACCTACAACAAGACCACCGACACGATGCAGATCATGGCGACCGACGTGCAACTCGGCGGCGGGCACTTCACGGCGCATGGACCAAGCGGCTCATTCACCTTCGGGCTGGATCTTGGCCTTTCGGCCGGCGCGCACGCCACCGTTTTCGGCGCCGGCCCAAGTACGCATGTGAGCGTCGGGTCGTTCACCAAGCCGGTGCTGGGCTTCAGTCTGAAGAGCAGCCAGCTGAGCACGACGATCAACCTGCCCGGCGGTGCGCAGCTGACCCTGGCATTCCCCAATGTGAACACCAACGGCAGCAACGCGGGCCCCGGCACGATTTCCGGTAAGGGGACCAGCAACGATATCGTGAACCTGTCGGGCGACCTCGTCGCGATCGCCAGCAACATCATCTTCGGCACCGACGTGACCGACATCAACATCGGTCCGTTGTCGATCGATGTTCTCGATCTGATTCTCGGTATCGGACTAAACGTGGTGCAGAAGTTCGATCTGAACTCCTCCGGCCTGGTGCCTGCACTGGTCCTGGAAGATGGGACCGTCGAGCCGCTGTCGTTCGGTACTCCGCTGACGATTCCGAACGCGTCAACTCACGACGCAAACCACGACGGGAAGATCGAGTTCGGCCTTGGTCTGGTGCCGACGGCAACGTTGACGAACAACACCTCGCTCGGCGCCACGATGAATGCCTCGATCACCGCGCTCGCGCTTTCCGTCAGTCATATCGGCTCGTTTACGGCGTTCAAGGCCGGTACGACTGTCCAACTCGGCACGTTCCCGCCGATCTACAACAAGACATTCGCCTTGAACGGGTTCGGGCAACAGACCGTGACCCAGACCGTATAGCCACCGCTGCGACTTACGGCTTAGCGCTGTGGAAACCGTCAACGATGGAAAGTCGGAGCCTGTATCAGTCCCGCCCAGGACTGATACAGGTCTTGTGGCGCTCTGTCAGATCGCGCGACATCTGGGGATTCCGGCAAACCCGGTGACCTTGGCCCGCCATCACCTGGTGGCGGGCGCGATCGCGAGCAAGGAAGATCTGATCCGGATCGCGCGACGCCTCGGATTGCGCGCGCGGCTGGTGAACACCAACTGGGATCGGCTCGAGAAAACGCCGCTGCCTGCAATCCTCGTCAACCAGAACGAGCAGTTTAGCATCGTCAGCCGTGTCATCGATGGTCGCGCCGCTGTGCACACCGCGGGAACTGCGCTCCCGAATCTGCTGGAACGCTCGGATCTCGATGCGGTCTGGACAGGCGAGCTGATCCTGCTGAGCTGGCGGCTCTCGCCGGCAATGCTGGCCAATCGTTTTGATATCCGGTGGTTTCTTTCGGCGGTGCATCGGTATCGATACGCGCTTACAGAGGTGCTGATCGCATCATTCTTCCTGCAACTGCTCGGCCTGGTCTCGCCACTGTTCTTCCAGGTGGTGGTGGACAAGGTGCTGGTGCATCGCGGGCTGTCCACGCTCGACGTATTGATGATCGGCCTGGCATTTGTGTCGGTGTTCGAGGTGACGTTGGGTGCGCTGCGTACTTATGTCTTCAGTCACACCACGAACCGCATCGATGTCGAACTGGGCGCGCGGCTGTTCGACCATCTTCTCGGTCTGCCGCTTTCCTACTTCGCCAATCGCCGCGTGGGCGACTCTGTTGCGCGGGTGCGTGAACTGGAGAACATCCGCAATTTCATTACGGGGTCCGCGCTGACGCTGTCGATCGACCTGTTCTTCACCTTCATCTTTCTCGGGGTCATGTATCTCTACAGTCCGCTACTGACGTGGATCGTCATTGCCTCGCTGCCGGCATATCTGATCATCAGCGTGATCTTGACTCCGGTGCTGCGCCGCCGCCTCGATGAGAAATTCGCCCGCGGTGCCGACAATCAGGCCTTTCTGGTCGAGTCCGTCAGCGGCGCTGAAACCATCAAGGCGATGGCAGTCGAGCCGCAGATGCTGCGGCGATGGGAAGATCAGTTGTCGGGTTACGTTCGCGCCAGCTTCCGTGCGCAGACCTTGGGAAACATTGGTGGTCAGGTTGTCCAGTTCATCAACAAGTTCACGATCGTCGCGACGCTTTATCTGGGTGCGAAGGCGGTGATGGCGGGCGACCTCACCGTGGGCGAGCTGGTTGCCTTCAACATGCTGGCCGGGCGAGTCGCCCAGCCGGTGCTACGCATTGCGCAGCTTTGGCAGGATTTCCAGCAGACCAGGCTCTCGATCGCGCGTTTGGGCGATATTCTGAATGCGCAGCGAGAGCCTGCCCAGACAGCGGCTGCCTCGCTACCGGCGATCAGGGGCGAGGTCCGGTTCGAACATGTTACGTTCCGCTACGTGCCGAACGGGCCCGCAGTGCTCGCCGATGTATCGCTACATGTGACACCGGGGCAGGTCATCGGTATCGTCGGACCATCGGGATCGGGCAAATCCACACTCGCCAAGCTGGTGCAGCGCCTCTATACGCCGGAATCCGGTCGCGTGCTGATCGACGGGATCGACCTCAGCATGGTCGATACTGCCTGGCTACGTCACCAAATCGGCATCGTGTTGCAGGACAACGTTCTGTTCAACCGCTCGGTGCGCGAGAATATCGCGCTGGCCGACCCCGGAGCGCCGATCGAGCAGATCATTCGCGCCGCGACCTTGTCGGGGGCGCACGACTTCATCGTCGAGCTGCCGCAAGGCTATGACACGACGATCGGCGAACGCGGCGCGTCCTTGTCGGGCGGTCAACGCCAGCGCATCGCGATCGCCCGGGCGCTGATGGCGAATCCACGTATCCTGATCTTTGACGAAGCAACCAGCGCGCTGGACTACGAAAGCGAACGTGTCATCCAGGAGAACATGCGCCGTATCGCGGCAGGACGGACCGTGCTTGTCATCGCACACCGGCTCTCGACCGTGCGCGGCGCCGATAGTCTGATCACGCTCGACCACGGACGAAAAGTCGAAGAGGGCACGCACGAAGAACTGCTCCGGCGGTCGGGACGTTACGCGCATCTCTATCGGCTTCAGTCGGGGATCTCCAATGCGGTCTAACGGCGTCTCCGCTGCAGGTCATAAGCCCGGCGAGGTGGTGCTCTTTCAGCGCCGCTCGGCGCAGCGCCGCGCCTCGGAGCGGGAGTTCCTGCCCAGCGCACTCGAGGTGATCGAAACCCCGGCGTCGCCGGCCGGTCATCTGATGATTGGGACGATCGTCTTGCTCGTGACGGTGGCGGTGATCTGGGCCTGTCTTGGCAAGGTGGACATCATTGCGGTGGCGAATGGACGGTTGATCCCGGCCGGAGAGGTGAAGCTGATCCAGCCGCTCGAAATCGGAGTGGTGAAGCGGATCGCGATCAGCGAGGGCGATTCTGTCCGGCGCGGTGATGTCCTGGTCGAACTCGATCCGACAGCGACCGCTGCGGACGTCGACCGGATTGCGCGGGATCTGATGCAAGCGAGGCTGGATGCGGCACGGCTGTCCGCGCAACTCGCCGGAGACGCTGACGCCTTCGTTGCGCCAACGGACGCGGAGCCAGCGTTGGTCGACGCGCAGAAGCGGCAGTTGTTGACCGAGCTGGCACAGCACCGCGCCAAGCTCGACGGGATCGATCAGCAAGTCCTGGCCAAGGTCGCGGAGCGGGACGAATCGAAGGCAACCATTGCCAAGATCGACGCGACGTTGCCCCTGCTCGAAGAGAAGGTGCGGATGTACAGGGAGCTCCTGGAAAAGAGCCTGACGTCAAAGGTCAACCTGCTGGAGTCGGAACGGCAGCTGGTTGAGTCGAGCCATACCCGGATTGCGACCGAGCACCACGTCGAAGCGACGGTTGCGCAGATCGCCGCATTGGTCCAACAGCGCAAGCAAACGGAAGAGGAGTTGCGGGACCAGGACATCAAGGAGCTCGCGAAGGCGAACCAGACCGCGGCCCAATTGTCGCAGGACAGCATCAAGGCCCGACAACGCAGCGGCTTGCAGACCCTCAGATCACCGGTTGACGGAACGGTAGAACAGCTGTCGGTCCATACGATCGGCGGCGTCGTGACGCCGGCCCAGACGCTGATGGTCGTGGTTCCTCGTGGCTCGAAGCTGGAGGTCGAAGCGACCCTTCCGAACCGCGAAGTGGGATTCGTGGAAGTGGGGCAGGAAGCCGAGATCAAGGTCGAGACCTTCAACTACACGCGTTACGGTCTCCTCCACGGGAATGTTCGCCTCGTCGGCCGAGACGCCCTGCGCTACACGCGACCTTCTTCCGAGACATCCGACAAGGATCCATTCGCAGGGAAGCCGCAGGCTGCAGGGAATCCTTCCGAGCGCGAGTCCTCCTACATGGTTCGCATCGCGTTGAAGGAGACCACGATCGGTACCGAACAGGGAGAAATGCAGCTGGGGCCCGGCATGGGGGTGACGGCGGAGATCAGGACCGGGCAGCGGCGCGTGATCGAGTATGTGCTGTCGCCGATCATGCGCTACAGACACGAAAGCTTGCACGAGCGATGAGTGCGGTCGCACCAACGATTGCCTTGACAGGCGCGGCGCTTGGTCCCGCCGCGGAATTCCGCGCGAGACTAGCCAGGTTGTTCGACGAGAACGAAGGTTTCCGCAGCCAGATGACGGAGATCATTGACGTCCTCTCGGCCGCGGTCGCTGCTCACAAGCTGGGCGATCTGGCCGAGGCCGAGGCCGGCTATCGCAGCGTCCTGGCAAGACTGCCTGACCACCCCCAGGCCTTGCACATGCTGGGGGTCATCGAATTGCAGCGCGGCAACGTTCGAGGCGCGATCGACCTGATCCGGCGGTCGATCAAGGTTCATCCCGGACATCCCGAAGCGTGGGTCAATCTCGGGAGCGCGCTGCGGACGATCCATGAGAACGACGAGGCGATCGGCGCGTATCAGCGCGCCATCAACATCAAGCAGGACATGGTCCTCGCATATACCGAACTTGCGAGATTGTTGTCGGATCTCGGTCGTTATGAGGCGGCGGTGTCCTATTGTGAAGCGGCGGTTGCAATCGCGCCGGCTTCCATCCCGGCGCAGATTCAACTCGCCATCACGCTAAGATCCGCGGGGCGATTGCAGGACGCGACGCGTCACTGGTCCAAAATCATTGCTCTGTCTCCCAACCGGGCGGAATCGTACTACGTTCTGGGAACCCAGTTTCGAGATATGGGGCAATTGCCGGAGGCATTGCGCTGCCACAACAAGGCGCTGGCCTTGAAGCCCGACATTCCGGAGTTTCTGTGCGCCAAGGGTGCCACGCTGATCTATTTGAACCAGGCCGACGAGGCGCTGGTATGTTTCCAGCGGGCCGAGACCATCTCGCCAGGCCTGCCCGATGCCCTGGCCGGAATCGGCTGGGCATTGCGATCGCTAGGTCGGTTCGAAGAGGCTGACAGCTATTCCGACAAGGTCCGCGCTCTCAATCCGGGCGATTTGCGATCGTACAAGCACGTATCCAGCGAGGGCTCCGCGCTCGAGATTGAAGACGAGCAACGTCTTGCCGACGCGCTGGAGCAGCCGGACACAAGCATAGACGGGCGGATCACCGCAGGGTTTGGCCTTGGGCGTCTGCTCGACAAGACCGGACGATACGATGAGGCGTTCGCGCGGTATTCCGCTGCAAACAGCCTGGTCCGCGGCATTTGGCCCAAGGTGGCCGATCTGTTCGACCAGGAGAGCTTTACCGTCCGGATCGAGCAATTGATCGAACGCTACCGCGACCGATCCCGCGTCGAACCGACGGACTTCAGCAACATGTCGGAATTGCCGGTGTTCGTCGTCGGCATGCCGAGGTCCGGCACGACGCTGGTGGAACAGATCTGCGCCAGCCATTCGCGTGTGTTCGGTGCGGGTGAACTCGGTGACGTCATTCGGATGGACGGCGTCTTGAGCCGCCCCGACATTGCCGGCACAACGCAAGCGTTTCACGACACCGCGCGGCGACTTGCAAAGGAGCACATCGTCAAGCTGTACGGTGATGCGAAAGGTGCCCATCGCGTCGTCGATAAGATGCCGGACAACGTTCTTCACGTTGGCCTTCTCGCGCAGCTGTTTCCCCGGGCACGATTTGTCCTGTGCAGCCGCGATGATCGCGATACCGCATTGTCCTGTTATTTTCAGATGTTCGCACCTGGAGCCCAGCATTTCTCCTACGATCTGGCGGACTGTGGCCATAGGGCGCGGCTGATCAGACGACTGGCCCGGCACTGGATCGGCCTGTTGCCCGATCGGATCATCGAGATGAACTACGAGACCCTGACCGACGATCTCGAAGGTCAGAGCCGGCGCTTGATCAAGTTTCTTGGCTTGGACTGGGAGCCGGCTTGCATGAACTTTCACCTCACCGAACGGCCGGTGTCGACCTTGAGCTACTGGCAGGTTCGGCAGCCGCTCTATCAAAGTTCAGTCGGGCGGTGGCGGCACTACGAGAGACACCTCGATCCCTTGTTCGCAGCGTTGACCCGGCATGAATGACGAATTCGCCATGTGGATCGAGGAGGCGCCCGCGACCGCTCCGTCGTCCAGCGATATTCAGGCCCTGCTGCGGGACGCGATTGGGGCGTACACCGACGGCCGAGGCGATGATGCCGAGCGGCGAGCTCGCGAGATCCTGGTCCAGCAGCCTGATCACCTTGCCGGTCTGCAGATCCTGACCGTCGTGGCGGGGCAAACCGGCCGACTGCCGCTCGCGCTCCGCATCGCGCGGCACGCCGTATCATTGCACCCAAACCATGTTTCGCCTCACGTTCAATTGGCTAACCTGCTGCGCGAGGACGGCGATCTTGCCGGGGCAGCCAACGAGCTCGATCTTGCGCTGCAGCTTCAGCCGGACAACGCCGGGGCGCATAATGACCGCGGACTTGTCCTTCTGGCGGAGAGCCAATTCGAGCGAGCCATCGATTGCTTCGCCGAGGCCTTGCGGATTGATCCATCGTGCGGGCTGACACACTACAACATGGCGCTTGCATTAGAGGCGCTGGGTTCGCTTCCCGCCGCCATGGAACGGTATCAAGAAGCCGCGCGGTTGCGGCCAAATCTGGTGGAAGCGCACTACAAGCTCGGTCTGCTGCTCGAAGAGGAAGGCTACCGCAAACGGGCCATCGAATGCCTTCGTGCCGCTGCCGCGCTCAGACCGGGCACGACTTTTGCGCTGTTGTGCCAGGCCAGGATACTCGGCTTCGAGGGCGATGATTTGGCTTCGGAGGAACTCGTCAGGCGCGCGATTTTGCTCGAGCCGCGCAAGAGCGATGCGCATGCAATGCTGGGCACGATCCTGATGCAGCAGGGGCGCTTCGATGAGGCCTCTGCGTCATTCGACCTGGCAAACGCGCTGAACACTCACGACGTGTTGGGACCTGTCGGCCTGGTTGAGGTGAAGCGCCTCACGGATGCCGATCGACCCTTGATCGGCCAGCTGGAGCGAAAGTTGGAAAATCCGGCTATCACCGGACACGAGGCGGCACTTGTCCATTTCGCGTTGGGCAAGGCCTATGACGATATCGGCGAATACGGTCACGCCATCGGACATTTCGATCAAGCGAACTCACTGAAAAAGCGTGTCAAGAACAAGCACTACAATCCCGCGGCGCACGCTGAGCTTGTTGACCGACTGATCCGGCGTTTCACGCCACAATTCTTTGATCGCAACAAAGATGCCGCGCATGCGTGGGACGCGCCGGTGCTGATCGTCGGAATGCCGCGCTCCGGCACGACGCTGGTTGAACAGGTCCTCTCAAGTCATCCCCATGTCACGGCGGGTGGCGAGCTGTCGTTCTGGCCTGATCATGCCCCGGAATTCGGAGTGGACCGCGAAGGCAGGATCGATCCGGCCTGGATCCGGGAGACGCAAGCAGCATGTCAGACGCGGCTGAAGCAAATCTCTCTCACCGCGCGGAGGATCACCGACAAACTGCCGCAGAACTTCCACAACATCGGACTGCTGTATGCAACATTCCCCGGGGCGCGCGTCATCCATTGTCGCCGCGATCCGATCGATACCTGCCTTTCGGTCTACTTCAACAACTTTGCGAATGGCATGGATTTTTCGTTCGATCGGCAGTGGATCGTCGACTATTACCGGCAATATGCGCGGCTGACCGAACACTGGCGAAATGTGCTGCCGCCAGGATTCTTGCTTGAAATCAGCTATGAAGATATGGTCGGGGCTCCCGAACCTTTCATACGACGGATCATCGAATTTTGCGGTTTGCAATGGGACGACGCCTGTCTGCGGCCGGAGCAGAACCAACGGGTGATCAAGACCGCAAGCGTATGGCAGGCGCGGCAGCCGATCTATCGGACCTCCGTCTCGCGCTGGCAACGTTATGAACCCTGGCTCGGGGTATTTAACAGCCTGCCGCGACAGGCAAACCTCAAAATGGGTGCCTCGTGAAGCGGGGCGCCGATCCGCATCCGGCGGCAGTTCGGTATCGTTCGAGAGGAACAAGATGCGCAAGATATTGATCATGGGGCTACCTGGCGCGGGCAAGACCACACTGGCAAAAGCCCTTGCGCCTCTCATCAATGCCGTCGTGTTCAACGCCGACGCAGTGCGGGAGAACCTGTCACGCGATCTCGGCTTCAGTCACGAAGACCGTGTCGAGCACGCGAGGCGGATGGGATGGATGTGTGATCGCGTGGTCGAGGCCGGCGGTACGGTGATTGCCGATTTCGTCTGCCCGACGGATGAGACCCGAGCGGCCTTTGGCAAGGCATTTATCATCTGGGTCGATCGCATCGATGCTGGCCGCTTTGAAGATACCAACCGCATGTTCGTTCTCCCCGGCAATTTCGATCTTCGCGTGAATAGAAATGGAACTCCGCAATTCTGGGCAGAGAAGGTGCTTGCGAGATTGCGGCCGCCATTCGATCCACGGAAGCCGACCGCACTCTTCGTCGGGCGCTATCAACCGTTTCACGCAGGCCACCGCCGGCTGATAGAGGAAGGCATCCGGCGGGTCGGGCAGGCGTGTGTGGCAGTACGCGACACACACGGAACCGACGAGAAGAATCCGTTCTCGTTTTCCGAGATCAGGCAGCGCATCGAAGCAGGCCTTGCAGATCACGTCGGCCGCTTCGTCGTCGTCGCGCTACCGAACATCACCAACGTGTTTTACGGGCGCGACGTCGGCTATGTGGTGGAGAAGCTGGTGTTGGATGAAGGAACGGAAGCGATCTCGGCGAGTGAAGTGCGGCGCTTGATGAGCTGCTCTCGATAACGAGCGTGGCGAACCATCAAAGCGCCGCTCAACTCCTACTTCAGCATCGCCGCGACGTTGTCCTTTGTCACAACGTCGAGACCGGTGTGGATGATCTCCGGCACCTTCTGGCCCTTCTTGATGGCAAGCAGCGTATCCATCGCCTTCTCGCCCATCTCGAACGGACGCTGGCCGATCAGCGCATTGGCGTAGCCCTCGTTCAGGAGCTCCAGCTGCATCTTGAGGGTATCGGCCACGACGAGCGTGAACTTGCCGGCGTCGATGTCCTTCTTGCTCTTGCTGGCGAACGCCTTGAAGCCTTCCGGCGCAAACATCGGCCAGCCGCCGACCGGGATGATTGCTGCGAGGTCGGGAACGGCAGTGCGCAGATCGGTCATCTGCTGAACGCCGAGCGCAGGGTCGTCGTTGCAGAAGGTCGGCGATCCTCCGACCTCGGTCCACTTCGAGCCCTTCAGCGCTTCTCGGACACCATTGACGCGTTCGGCGAGGTTCTCCGCACCCGGCCCGCCGGAGAGCATCGCGTATTTGCCGCCGTCGGGCCGGAGCTTCAGCAATTGCTTGCCGAGCGCGACACCGAATTCCTTGTTGTCGGTGCCGATATAGGCAATCCGCTTCGAGCTAGGTGCGTCCGCGTCAAACGTGATGACGGTGATGCCGGCTGCGGTTGCCGCCTCGATCGACTTGGTCATTGCAGCAACGTCGGCGACCGAGATGGCGAGGCCGTCCACCTTCTGGGTGATGAAGTCCTGGATGATCTGCGCTTGCGTCGCCGGCTCGTGCTCGACGGGCCCCTTGTAGATGCATTCGATGTTGCCGAGCTCCTTGGCGCGCTTCTGACAGCCGTCGCGCGCGAAGTCGAAGAACGGATTGTTCATCGCCTTGGGCACGATCACGAATTTGTAGTTCTGGGCGAAGCCGGGCGTCGCCATCGTGGCGAGCACCGCGGCGGCAAGAAGTGCCTTCCTCATTGTTTCCCTCCGCGTTCTTATTGTGCCTATCCCTTCAGGTGGCGGCTCCGGGAGGCGGATAGGCGGACATTCACGATCCTCCAGGATGAACTTGTCAGGCCATGCGCGAGCGAAGGCGGTCGACCAGCACCGCTGCGATGATGATCACGCCCACCAGGGTCTGCTGCCAGTAAGAGTTGACCTGCGCGAGCACGAGGCCGTTGCGGATCACCTCCAGCAGCGCGCAGCCGACGATGGCCCCGAGCGGGCCGCCGGCGCCGCCGGCAAGATTGGCGCCACCGATGACCGCGGCCGCGATGACGTTGAGCTCGTAGGACGTCGCCATGTTGGCCGGGGCGGATCCGAGCCAGCCGCAGATGATGATGCCCTGCAGGCCGGCCGCGAGCGCACAGATCACGTAGACCTCGATCTTGACGCGGACGACCGGGATTCCAGTCAAGGCCGCCGCCTTCTCATTGCCGCCGAGCGCAAAGACGTGGCGGCCGAAGCCGGTGTGGTGCAGCACCACCGCCATCGCCACGGCGAGCACCACGAGATAGATGAATGGCGCGGGCAACCCGAACACGACGCCCGATGTCAGGGTGTAGAAGTAATCGGCTTCGGGGCCGCTGGGAAAGCTGCCGCGGCCGTTGGAAATGACGTAGCCGAGCCCGCGCACGATCGAGAGCATGCCGAGCGTGGTGACGAAGGGCGACAGCCCGAGCACCGCGATGCAGAAGCCGTTGACGAGGCCGACCACCAGCGCGACGCCGAGCCCTGCCAGCACCGAGACGAGCAGGATCAACCCGGGCACGTTGGCGATCACGGTCTTGCCGTCGTCCGCCAGATGCACGAACCATTCCGCGCCAGGCATGCCGGGCGTCGAAATGGACGTCATGACCATCGAAGTGATCATCGCGGAGAAGCACATCACCGAGCCGACCGAGAGATCGATGCCGCCCGTGATGATGACGAAGGTCACGCCGAGCGTAGCGATGGCGATGAAGGAAAAGTTCTTCGCCACATTCTGCAGATTGCCCTGGGTGAGGAAGTAGGGGCTGGCGAAGTTCATCACCACGAATAGGACCACCAGCGCCAGCAGGACGTAGCCGGTCTGCGAGGCGAAGAGGCCGCTTCGCCACCATTTGGCCTTGCCGACATTGGTGAAGGTGAGGGGAGATTCCAGGGGCGTGGCCATCACGCAGCCTCCTTCGCTCCCGTGATCAGGGAGGTGACCTCCTCGGGGCTGGTGTCGCCGATCGCCTTGTCGGCCCGCTTCTCGCCGCGGCGCATGACGACGACGCGGTCGCAGACCGCGAACACGTCGGGCATGCGGTGCGAGATCAGCATGACCGCGACGCCTTGTTCCTTCAGGCGATGAATCAGGCTCAGGACCTGTTCGACCTGGCGGACCGAAATCGCGGCCGTCGGCTCGTCCATCATCACGAGCTTGGCATTGGAGAGCCGCGTCCGCGCGATCGCGACCGCCTGGCGCTGGCCGCCCGACATCTGCTTGACGAGGTCGTGCGGCCGGGTCTCCGAGCGCAGCTCGCCGAACAGTTCCAGCGCGCGGGCTGCCATCGCCTTGTGGTCGAGCAACGCGAACGGACCAAGCTTGCGCTTGAGCTCACGGCCGAGGAAGACATTGGCCGCCGCCGTGAGATTGTCGGCCAGCGCGAGGTCCTGATAGACCACTTCGATTCCGACCGCACGGGCATCGATCGGACGGGCGAAGTGAACCGGCTTGCCGTCAAAGCGCATCTCGCCGTGAGTTGGCGGGAAATTGCCGGCGATGATCTTGACGAGCGTCGACTTGCCGGCGCCGTTGTCGCCCATCAGGCCGACAACCTCGCCGGGGGAGACGCGCAGGTCGACGCCATGCAACGCACGAATGGCGCCGAACTCCTTGCCGATACCCTTCAACTCCAGGACTGCCAGCCCGGCGTCGTGAGGGGTCACCATGGCTGGCCTCGCTCAAGCATGCTGGTAAACCACCTCCGGCTCAGAAGTGCACCAGCGTGCGCAGACCAAGAACCCAAGCGTTCTCGGTTTTGACGCCGGCGCCGTTATAGCCGCGTCCGCCCGGGTTGATCACGTACTGGGCGTCGAACTTGAGGTTCATCCAGCCAGTCGCCTGCCAGCCGTACCAGGCTTCGATCGGAACTTCGTTGCCGCCGGCATTGGGGGTGAGGGCCGCTGAATTCACATGGGTCGTACCCACCGCGAAGCCGACTTCGTCTTCCGGACGCCAGGAGAACGTTCCCGTGTGCCTGAAGCCCAGCGCGACCTGGTAGTCCTGGTACGACGTGCGGTGATCGGCGACAGTCGTGTTGAGGAACATGTACCAACCCTGCGCCTTTGCACCCTCAACGGTCAGCCGCTGCAGGATCGACTCGTAAACGCCATAGCGGCCGCGCTGATCTCCCAGATTCTGGCCCGGGACACCGTCGACGCCCGGGATGGCCGCAATGATGCCCGGCAGGCCGCCGTCAATCGTCGACGCGCTGTCATACCAGCCGCCGAATCTCCAGGTCCCGTTCAGGGGACCGCTCGGCGCCCAGACCACCTCGACCGGCACCAGCACGCCGGAGGCGCGGCTCGAACCGGGAACGCCCGGCAGGAAGTAGGTCGAGGAATCCGACGTCGTCAGATAATTCGGATTGGCATCGTAGACGCCGACCGACAGCTGCCATTCCTTGGTGAAGTTGTAGTGCGCCACACCGGCCCATTGGCTCACCGGCCAATTGTAGATGTAGCCACCCTGGATGTTGCCGGGCTGGCCGCCGCAGAACGTCAGGTTGATGAACTCGCAGAGGCCGAAGAAGAAGTCGGAGCCGACCGGCAGACGGCCGCCCTTGAGTTCGAGGCGATCGTCGAACAGTTTTTGCGAATAGTAGAGTTCTGTGAGGCGCAGGATATTGCCGCGGCCGAACACTTCGTTGGTCAGCTGCAAGGCCGGAATGCCTGCGTCGTCGTTCAGATTGTGGCCGAAGCGGTCGACCAGCGTGAGGCCGACGGTGCCGCCCTGGATGCCGGCGAGCTTCGCCATGTCGAACTTCGCCTGGAAGAACAGCTGTCCGGCGTTAGCCCCGACGTTCTTGTTGCCACCCGACAAATTGCCGACGGCTTCGTCGCCCAGCGTCAGGGCGAGCGAGATGCCTCGCTCTTTCAGCTGCGTCCTGCCGAGATCGCCGAACAGATACGGCCTTGTCCAGAAATCATCGGTCTCCGTGTAAGGCACAGGCGGAGCCTTCGTGAGCAGATCGGCCGCATGCGCGGCGCCGCCGCCGCTGAATAGAGATAACAGGGCGATCCCCAATCCGCACGCCCCCGCGGTGCCTACAGACCTAAACGACATTTTCTGCACTCCCAGCGTCCCCGGCTTTGTCCATTTTGCATCACGTTCCCGCCCAAAGCCCTTCAGCGTGGAACGCGCCCCGTTTCAGTCGTGATCGTTCAACTTGAGATAGAAAACTCGCGCGCACCAAGACCCGTCAAGACGGTGATGAGGCTCTGTCCGCCGCCCGGCTTGGCCCGGCCCGCAGCGCGAATGCGAGCGTCATGTGCTTGATCGGTCTTGCGCATCGATTCTCCCCAAGTTCCTCTACTCAAGTCGCCGCGACCCTATTCCCGATCGCAGTCCTTTCTTGTCGAGCGGTCATGCCTGATCGCCCGTCGTCGTCGGCAACGCAGCCGCGCCGTGCGGAGATGCGTTCTGCAGACGAGTGTTTTCCTTCGATTTCGGCGCCGTGCGTGCGAGGCCGGCCAGCGCGGCCTTGCGCCGCCGCCGGGCCTGCAATTGCTGATCCGCCAGCACGCCGATCAGGATCACGGTGCCCATCACCGCGAAGTTCAGCGAATTCGGAATGCCGAGGATGTTCACGAGGTTCTGCAGCACCTGCAGCAGCGCCGTCCCGAGCACGATACCGAGAATGGAGCCTTCGCCGCCGCGCAGGCTGCAGCCGCCGAGTACGGCCGCCGCAATCGCATAGAGTTCGTAGAAATTGCCGAAGGAACTCGGAGAGACCGAGTTGGTATAGAAGACGAACAGCACGGTCGAAACGCCGGCGAGGCCGCCGCTGATGACATAGGCGGTCGCGATCACGAGGTTCGTTCTGATGCCGGAGAAGCGCGCTGCTTCCTCGTTCTTGCCGACGGCATAGAGCCAGCGCCCGTAGACCGAGCGATGCAGCAGCACGCCGAGGATCACCGCCAGGATGATCAGGAAGATGAAAGTGTTCGGAATGCCCGCGACATTGCCGGAGGCGATGTTGCTTAGCGTGTTGGCCTCGTCGCCGTAGCCGAAGCCGCGCGTCGAATCGCTGGTGTAGTAGCGCGCGGCGCCGCGATAGATCAAAAGCCCGCACAGCGTCACGATGAAGGGCTGCATCTTCAGCCGGGTGATCAGGAAGCCCTGGATGCCGCCCAGCGCCAGCCCGCCCATCAGGACCAGCAGCAGCGCGAACGGCCAGGGCACCTGATACGTCGTCAGCAGGTCGATGAAGACGACGCCAAGCAACGCGAACATCGAGCCGAGCGAAAGATCGATGCCTCCGGTGATGATGACGAGCCCTTCGCCCAGCGCGAACACACCGAACAGGCCGATCAAATTGGCCATGTTCAGCAGGTTCACGAACGACAGGAAGGCCGGGTTGATCGCGCCGGTGATGGCGGAGATCACCGCCAGCAGCAAGAACAGGCCGAGTTCCTTCTTCATCATGACGCAGTGGCCTCCATGGTCTCGAGCGCTTGGCCGACCGCCAGCCGCAACACGTTGTATTCGCTGAACTGGTCGCGCTCGAGCACGCCGCTGACGCTGCCTTCATGCATCACAGCGACCCGGTCGGAGACGCCGATGACCTCTTCCATGTCGGAGGAGATCATCACGATGGCGACGCCCTGGTCGGCGAGGCTGCGCATCAGCGCGTAGATCTCGCTCTTGGCGCCGACATCGATGCCGCGGGTCGGCTCGTCGAAGAACATCACGCGCGGCTGCATCGAGAGCCATTTGCCCAGCACCACCTTCTGCTGGTTGCCGCCGGAGAGCGTCACCGCTTCGATGTCGATGCTCGGCGCCTTGATCGACAGGCGCCTCGCCTGGTCCTTTGCGATCTTGCGTTCGGCGTTGCCGTTGACCAGCCACATCCGCGCATAATCCAACAGGCTCGCGAGCGTCACGTTTTCGCGGATCGGCAGTTCCAGCACCAGCCCGGATTTCTTGCGATCCTCCGGCACCAAATAGATTCCCTGCCTGATCGCATCGCGCGGCGAGGCGACGCCGACCGGCGCGTTGTCGATCCTGATCTCGCCGCCCAGCAGCGGGTCGATGCCGAACACGGCGCGGGCAAGCGAGGTGCGGCCGGCGCCGACGAGTCCAGCAAGGCCGAGGATCTCGCCGCGCCGCACCGAAAGATCGATCTGCCG
This sequence comes from Bradyrhizobium sp. CER78, assembly GCF_029846235.1. Lineage (GTDB taxonomy): Bacteria > Pseudomonadota > Alphaproteobacteria > Rhizobiales > Xanthobacteraceae > Bradyrhizobium. The sequence goes on along the minus strand of NZ_JARVWP010000009.1, from coordinate 218,620 downwards.
GTCAGGAAAGGCCGTCGTCACGACGCCTGCGATGTCGCAGCCGCCCGGCTGCGGCGCGTGCGCCGGCGGCGTGTACAGCGCCTTCAGGTCGCGGCCGATCATCAGCCGAATCATGGCGGCGTGGCTCAGCTCGTCCCGCGCCAGCTCCCCCACGGTGCGCCCGTCGCGCAGCACCACGACGCGATCGGCGCAGCTCATGATCTCGCCGAGCCGGTGCGAGATGTAGATCACCGAGATGCCGTGCGCCTTCAGGTCGGCGATCACCTCCAGCAGCCGCTCGGTCTCCGAAATCGTCAGGCTGGAGGTCGGCTCGTCCATGATGATCACGCGCGCGTCGATCGAGAGCGCCTTGGCGATCTCCACCATCTGACGCTCGGCGATCGAGAGATTGTCGACCAGCGTGCTCGGCGTGAAATCGGCGCCCAGCCGTTCCAGCAGCGGCGTCACGCGGGCGCGCATCTCCGCATTGTCCACCAGCTTCAGCGGGCCGCCGGCAAGCTTCTCGCGCCCGATGAAGACGTTGGCTGCGACGTCGAGATTCTCGAACAGGTTCAGCTCCTGGTGCACGAAGGCGATGCCGGCGAGCGTCGCCTCGTTCACCGTCATCCGGGCGTGCTCGGTACCGCCGATGCGGATCACACCCGCGCTCGGTGCGATCACGCCGGCCAGCACGCGCATCAGCGTCGACTTGCCGGCGCCGTTCTCGCCGATCAAGCCCAGCACCTCGCCGCGGCCGACGCGCAGATTGACGTCGTCGAGCGCCCGGACGCCGGGATAGGTCTTGCTGATTCCGCTGAGTTCGAGCAGCGTTTCCGCCATTCGGCATGTCCTCCTGCACACCGCCCGGCGGCCTGTGGCGGCCGGGCGGTGAAGCCGGCTGAAGTTACTTCTTCAGCAGATCCTTCAGATTCGCGGCGAACTCCGCGACGTTGGCCTTGCTGATCACCTTGGTCGGCACGATCAGCTTGCTGTCCTTCGGGATCCAGGACTTGTCGCCGTTCAGCGTCTTGATGATGTTGGTGGCGGAGAGATAGCCGAACTCGTACGGCTGCTGCACGACGGTGGATTCGATCGTGCCGTCGGAAATGCCCCGCAGCGTGCGCTGGTCCTCGTCGAAGCCGACGATCTTCACCTTGCCGGCCTTGCCCGCGGCCTTCACTGCGTCATAGATCAGCGGCGTTTCGTAGCTCCACAGGCCGGACAGCAGTGCGATGTCGGGATACTTGACGAGCACGTTCTCCATGTTCGCCTTGGCCTTGGCGAAGTCGACCTGGTCGGTGAACACGTCGACCAGCTCGACCTTGGTGCCGGCGATCGATTCCTTGATGCCCTGCACCCGCTCGCGGGCGTTGTCGGCGTCCATCGTTCCGACGAACAGCGCGATCTTGCCGCCGTTCGGCAGCGCCTTCTTGATCTCCTCGCCGGCCTGTCGCCCGGCGGCGACGTTGTCGGTGCCGATATAGGCGAGACGATTGCTCTGCGGCGCGTCGCTGTCGGTCGTGATCAGCACGGTCTTGGCGGCAACCTTGTTGAGTTCTTCGGTCGCATGCGGCGCATCGTCGACCGAGATCGAGATGCCGGCGACGCCGCGCACCAACAGGTCGTCCAGCTCGCGCCGCTGACCGGCCGCGGTGCCTTCGTTGGTGACGATCAGCTCGATATTGTAGTCGGGGTGCTCTTTCTGTGCCTTCTCAAGCCCGCGGCCCGCGATGGTCCAGAAGTCGGCCGCGACGTTGGTCACCAGCGCGATGGTCTTTTTTTGCTGTGCCTGTGCTATCCCCGTGGTCATCGCGAGCGCAGCCGCGCCCGCCAGCAGCGGCACGATCAATCTCTTTATTGAGTCATTCATATGCACCTCCCTGTCGATACCCCCCGCGAGGGGATTTCACGCTCGGCGCTTTTCGCGCCTTATTTTATTCACGTAACTAATAAATTAGCGCGGCAAAATGTCCAGTCAAGGATGTTCAAGTCCGGACGCTCAAGCAAAAATAGTATCAAGGTGATGTATTTCGGTCGCGATCGACGCTTTTTGACCAACATCTGAGGCGTATCCGTTGAATAATTTTATCAAGCGAATTAAAAAAGCCGGTATGAATGAGCAGTCCGAACCGCTGAGACGCGCTTCAAGTCTGACCCGCGGATCGAACCGCGACCGTCTCGTTGAAGTCTTGCGGCGTCAGGGACCATTGCCGCGCGTCGAGCTTGCACGTAGCACCGGGCTGAGCTTCCCGGCCATTTCGGCCATCACGTCAAAGCTGATGGCGGAAGACCTGCTGGTTGAGGCCGAGACCGATGCGGCGACGTCGTGGCCGGACGATACCGACGACGAGGATGCGGATGGGGTGAACGGGCGCCGCCGTGGCCGGCCGGCGGTCCTGCTGACCCTGAACCCCGAATTCGGCCGCATCATTGCCGTCTCGCTGCGCATGAATCTGATCGAGACATTGATCGCCGATTTCAGCGGCTCGGCCCTGGCGCAATCGCGGCTTGAACTGACGACACGCGGGCTCGATGCAGGCGCGGTGTGCGATCTCGTGATCGCGCAGATCGAGGCCATGCTCGAAGAGACGGGCACGCCGCGAGACCGGCTGTTGGGAATCGGGATTGCGCTGCAGGGCATCGTCGACGCCGACACCGGCCGCCATCTGTGGAGCCCCGCGCTGTCGATCACCGACGTCGACCTGGCAAAGCCGATCCGCGAGGAATTCGGCGTCGAAGTCGTGATGGCGAACGACGCGGTCGCGGTGGCGCTCGCCCTTGTCGCGGCCGAGCCGGCACTGGCGCAGGGTCTCACGGCCACGCTCATGGTCGGTCACGGCATCGGCATGGGCATCGTCGTCGACGGTGAAGCGCGCTGGGGGGCCGGCGCGGGCAGCGAGATCGGCCACGTCAAGTTGACGCCGAACGGTCCGCAGTGCCGCTGTGGTCAGCGCGGCTGCATCGAGGCCCATCTTGCCGACTATGCGCTCTACCGCGACGCCCGCACCTTTCTCGACCTGCCGCCGGCGGTGTCGCAGCAACCGTCCGAGGCGCAGATGGCGCTGCTGCGGGCAAGGGCACGCGCCGGCGATCCTCGTCTTGAGCAGTTATTCCGGCAGGCCGGCCACGCGCTTGCCGAGGCGGTTGCCACGACGATATCGGTGCTGCGCCCGCATCATCTGATCCTCGCAGGTCCCGGCCTGCAGGCGTTCGACATGATGCGCAGTGCCTATGAGGAGAGGCTCGAGCAGGCGGCGTTGCCGTGGCTGCTCAAGTCTACGGCGATCCATGTACGTCCAAGCGAGTCGGCGACAATTGTCGACGGCATGGTGCGGCGGACGCTACGGGTCGTGGACCGAAGCCACATGGAGACAACCGAGTGAAACCTCGGGAGCTGTGGCCCTTTGGTTGAGCCGCAGCAATGCAACTGACGCCCTTCAGGCGCCAAATCGTGAGGATGCCAATGCAGGGTGCTATCTATCCAAGCCTCAAGGACCGGACCGTCCTGGTCACCGGTGGCGGTTCCGGCATCGGCGAGGCGATCGTCCGCCAGTTCATCAGCCAGGGCGCGCGGGTCGGTTTCATCGACATCGATCTGACGTCCTCGGAGCAGCTGCTGTCCGATCTGGGGGCGCAAGCCCGCGTGCACTTCGAACACGCCGACCTGCGCGACATCGGCGCGCTGCGCCGCGCGGTCGCAGGCATCCGCGAGGCGCTCGGGCCGATCACCATCCTGGTCAACAACGCGGCGCGCGATGATCGTCACGCGATCGAGGACGTCACACCGGAATTTTGGGATGAGCGGATCGCCGTCAACCTGAAGCACCAGTTCTTCAGCGCCCAGGCGGTCGCACCCGACATGAAACAGGCGGGCGGCGGTGCGATCATCAATATCGGATCGGTGAGCTGGGTGATCGGTCAGGGCAACATGCCCTGCTACACCACGGCGAAATCAGCGGTTCAGGGCCTCACCCGTGCGCTGGCCCGCGATCTCGGGCCGCACAATGTGCGGGTCAACTCCATCCTGCCCGGATGGATCATGACCCAGCGGCAGCAGGATCTGTGGCTGACGCCCGAAGGCGTCACTGAACTGATGCAGCGGCAATGCCTCAAGCGCAAGCTCGTGCCTGACGACATCGCCCGCGTCGTGCTGTTTTTCGCCGCCGATGACAGCGGCGCCTGCACCAACCAGAGCCATATCGTCGACGGCGGCTGGGTCTAGCGATTCAATCGACCGCGTTGACGCACCGGACGGACGCGGGTTCGCTGCTATTTGTTGCGAGCTGTCTGATGCGATCGTATCAGATTGTCCGTCCATGCATCGGCGATGTGGGGGTAGGGCTAGATCCTGCGTGCGATCGACCAGGAGTTCGAGCACGTGCGGCGGCTTCTAGTCCTCTTCTGGTGCATGGAGCCCGCCTGCGGCGCGGCTGCCGATGACGATCAGACTGCCTTCCACATTGCGACCGAGCGCCGCTCGAACGCTTCGCGGAACTGGCAGGTGGATTCAGGAAGCAGCGCGCCGGTGCCCCAGTCGAGGATCACGGCGTGCTTGCGGATCACGTCGAATGCGTTGAGCTCCCCGCTGCGGTAGCGTTGCGCCACCGTCTCCGGATCGAGCCGGACGTTGGCGACGCGCTCGGAGCGGATCTTCGCACGCAGCGCGGCGGTCGCGACCTTGTCGACCTCGTAGTTGCAGAGTTCGGCATCGATCGTGTGCACCACGACGCCATAGTCCTTGGCGGCGCGTTCGATCGAGACATAGTCGTCCTTGATGTCCTCGATCACGAGGTTCGGGTCGCGCTCCAAAGGATCGCCGAAGCCGCCACCGCCGGCGGTCGGACGCGAAAACACGTCGCCTTCGCCGATCGGAACGTCCGAGAAGATCGAGCCGAGCCGCTCCTCGGCCGTGCTGCCGGCGCGCTTCAGGGTCAGGCCGTGCGGCATCGACGGCAGGCCGCCCTCAATGCCCCACACGATGGCGCGCTCGCGGTCGCAGATATAGGAGATCACGGTCTTCTCGGCCTGCAGCATCCGCGACGTCTTCACCACGCCCGCGCCGCCGCGCCATTTGCCGGGACCCGGCGAGTCCGTGAGGATCTCGCATTCGGTGGTCAGGATCGGGTTGGCGCGCTCCTGGCCTTCGACCGGCTGCGACATCAGCCCGGTGCCGAAGCAGGCGGTGGTGACATTGCTGCCGTCCTTGCCGTTGCGTCCGCCCCAGCCGCCGGGCAGCCAGTCGTAGAACATGAAGATCGGCTTGTCGGCGCTGCGGGCGTCGAGCCCGCCGGTGAGCAGATATTCGAGGTTGAAGGCGCAGGCGAGCGCGCGCTCCGGCATCAGCTTCGACCACATCTCGTAGATCGAGTTCATGATCTTCTCGAACGGCATCAGGAAGCCGGTCACCGCGATCGGCCATTTGGCGTCGACGATCGAGCCTTCGGGAGCGATGATCTCGAAGCAGCGATAGAAGCCGGAATTGAGCGGCAGATCGGGGAAGAAGGTCTTCATGCCGGCCGCAACGGCCGAGAAGGTGGCGCCGAACGCCGAGTTGTAGATCGAGCCGATGGTCGGATGGCTGCCGGTGAAGTCGTAGATCGCGCGGTCGCCCTTGATCGTCATCTTGATGCGGATCGGGATCATGCCCTCGCCGCCGGCCGGATCGCGGTCGATGAAGTCGACGGTTTCCCATTCGCCGTCGGGCAGTGCTGCGATGCGTTGGCGCGCCGAGCGCTCGACATAGTCCTGGACCGCGGCAAGCCCGGTCTCGACGGTGTTGCGGCCGTATTTGCCGACCAGGCGCAGGATCTCGCGTTCGCAGACGGCGGTGGCTTCGGCCTGCGCCTGGATATCGCCGATGATCGAGGCCGGGTCGCGGGTGTTGGAGGCGATCAGATGGGCGACGTCCTTGCGCAGGCCGTTCTTGTCGAACAGGCGGACCGGCGTGATGCGCAGGCCCTCGCGGAACATCTCGCGGGCGGCGACGTCGAACGATCCCGGCACGCTGCCGCCGACGTCCGACCAGTGTCCGTTGGACTGGCTGAAGGCGATGATCTTGCCGTCGGCGAAGATCGGACGGATCAGCCGCACGTCGGAGAAGTGCGTGCCGCCGGCGTAGGGATCGTTGATCGCGAAGACGTCGCCCTCATGCATGTCGCCTTCGAAATGCCGCATCACGTCCTTGCAGGTGAAATGCAGCGTGCCGACGTGGACCGCGATATCCTGGTTGCCTTGCGCCGCGCATTCGCCGTTGGCGTCATGCAGCGCGCTCGAGAAATCGCGGTTGTAGATCACGAAGGAGTAGCAGGTTCGCAGCACCTGCTCGCCCATCTGGTCGACGCTGGTGATGAAGGAGTTCTTCAGGACCTCGAAGGTCACGGGATCGAGCGGGAGGGCCGTGGCCATGGTTCACTCCTTCACGCGGATGATGATGTTGAGATATTTGTCGACCTCCGCGCCGGCGCCGGGCGGCACGACGGTCGTGGCATCGAGCTGCTCGATGATCGCGGGGCCTTGGAAGGAGAAACCGCAGGGCAGGTCGTCGCGCTGATAGACGGGCGTATCGAGCCCGCTGCCTTCGAACCAGACCCTGCGGTGGCCAACCGGTGCGGGGCTAACGCCGGTCGGCGCGTGAACGGCGAATTCGGCCTTCGGAACCACACCGACCGCCTTCAAGTTGAGGCGGAAGAAGCTGACCGGTGCGCTGTCGCGGCGGAAATTGTATTCGCGCTGGTGCTCGGCGTGGAAGCTCTGCACCAGGTCGGCGATCGCGCCGATCGGCTGCGGCGCGTTCACCGCGAGCGAACGCCACTGGCCGCGATACATCATGTCGATCGAGCGCTGCAGTACGATGTCGTTCTGCGCGACACCCTCATGGGTGAGCCGCGCGAGCGCGGTCTTCTCGAGCTCGGCGAACTGCGCCTCGATCTCGGCGGCGTCGGCGTCGGCCGCGTCGACCATGCAGCTCTGCGAGAAGTCGTGCTGCATGTCGACGAGCAGGCATCCGAGCGCGGAGGTCACGCCGGGATTCGGCGGCACGATCACGACCGGAATCGACAGCTCGCGCGCGACGTCGACGCCATGCAGGGCGCCGGCGCCGCCGAACGCCACCAGCGCGAAGTCACGCGGATCGTAGCCGCGGCTGATCGAGATCAGCCGCACCGCATCCGACATGTTGGCGTTGGCGACCTTGACGATCGCGTCCGCGGCCTCGTGCAGGCCGAGGCCGAACGGCTTGGCGACGCCGCTCTCAACGGCCTGCCGCGCCAGCTCGGGATCGAGCTTCACCTTGCCGCCGGCAAGGTCGGTGCCGAGCCGGCCCAGCGTCACGTTGGCGTCGGTGTTGGTCGGCTGGGTGTTGCCGTTGCCGTAGCAGGCAGGTCCCGGGTGGGCGCCGGCCGATTGCGGGCCGTTGCGCAAGGAGCCGGCCGGGTCGGTCCAGGCCAGCGAGCCGCCGCCGGCGCCGATCGTGAGCACCTCGATCGAGGCGAAGCGGATCGGATAGCCGAATTCGATGTGCCAGTCCTTGGTGACGCGCGAGTGGCCCTCATAGGCGAGCGACACGTCGGTGGACGTGCCGCCCATGTCGAGGCCGATCGAATTGGGGAAGCCGCAGAGGCCGGCGATGTAACGGCTGGCGATGGCGCCGGCAGCGATGCCGGAGCCGGCGAGGCGGGCGGCAAAGTCCTTGACGCTCGCCGGCGTCATCACGCCGCCGCCGGTGTGCAGCAACAAGAGATCGCGCGTGTAGCCCTCATGGGCGAGGCGCTCGCCGAGCCGGCTCGTGTAGTTGACGACGACCGGGCTCACGACGGCGTTGGCAACCGTCGTCGAGAACCGCTCATGCTCGAAGATTTCGGGGAGCACCTGCGAGGAGATCGACACGGGAATGTCGGGCATCTCCGCCAGCAGGATGTCGCGCATGGCGCGCTCATTGGCGCCGTTGAGATAGGCGTTCATGAAACAGACCGCGACCGCGGCGACGCCGCGGCGCTTGAGGATGCGGGCCACCTCGCGCGCGGCTTCGACGTCGAGCGGTTCGATCACCTTGCCGCCGGCATCGACGCGCTCGGGCACGGTCAGGCGATCGCGCCGCGGCACATAGGGCCGCACGACGTCCTTGTAGGTGTCCCAGAGGTCTTCCTTGTTGGCGCGCCGGATCTCGATGACGTCGCGGAACCCCTTGGTCGTCACCACGGCGGTGCGCGGCAGGCGGCGCGTGATCAGCGCGTTGGTGGCGACCGTCGTGCCGTGCGAGAACAGCGCCACCCTGGACAGATCGATCCCGGCCTTCGACACGCCGCCCATGATCCCTTCGATCGGATCGCGCGTGGAGGAGGTCTTCTCGATGCGGATGAGACCGGTCGTCTCGTCCATGATGCAGATGTCGGTGAACGTACCCCCGACATCGACAGCCACACGAAGGTCCTGCACCATGCGTCTTCCTTTCGATCAAGCGTTTCGCCGATCTTAGGCAGAGCGGCGGCCGGCCTTCTTGACGCTGAGCGCAGGAAGATTTGTGCGAGAGAGCGAACCGTATGGTGGGGGTGCGTGCCGCGGACGGCGGCGGGCTGCCAAAGACGGCTGCCCAGGAAACGATCGGGCCGATGCGGTCGCGGTGCCGTCAGGCATTGGCGGCGCGGGAGGTGGCGCGCGCTTCGCTCGGGGTGCAGCCGAACCGGCCGCGATAATTGCGGCTGAACTGGGCCTGGTCGGCAAAGCCCCATTGATAGGCGATTTCCGAGATGCTCTTGCGGCAGCTCGCATCGCGCAGCAGGGCGTCGCACATCGCCAGCCGCTGGTTGCGGATATAGGCGCAGACGGTCAGACCCTCGCCCTCGAAGATCTGATGCAGATAGCGTAGCGAAATGCCGCAGCCGTCGGCGATCATTTGCGGCGTCAGCCGCATGTCGTCGAGGCGGGCACGGATGAACTGCTCGCAGCGCAGCAGATGGCCATTGCGCACCGAGGACGAGTGGCCGGTCAGCACCCGGTCGTCGGATTCGATAGCCATTGCGAGCAGCTCGATCAGGTGCTTGCCCATCAGCGTGCGCGCCGTCTCGTCCATTTCCTCGATGCGCTCACCCGAGAGCCGCAGCGTGTCGACGAATAGCGCGCCGACGCTGCGGCTGGCATCGAATTGCAGCGTGGCAAGGCGCTCGGGCCGCGAAATGCGGCCGCGCAGCACCGCGCTCGGGATCTTCAGGCACCACAGCGCCGTCGGATCCTGATGGCTGAATTCGTAGGGCAGATGGCTGCGTTCGATCAGGAATGCGCCGGGACGGCAGCGCACCACCTTGCCGTCCTGCTCGAAGCGGATTTCGGCGAGTTCGGGCACCGTGATCAGGAAGGATTCCTCCCGCTCGCTCAGGAGATGCCGCTCGTGGCGCTTGTAGAGCAGGCCATTGGCGATGTTTCGCGAGACCGAGAGCCGACCCATCGACCAGGCGCCGAGGCGCGCATCGAACTCGCGCGTGCTCGGGAAGCGCAGGTCGAGCGAGTAATAGGTCTTCGAGACGACCTCCTGCCAGTACTGGCGGCGGCTCTGCAACGGGATGTCGTTGGTCGTGTAGGTGACTTGCATGTCTCACTCCCCGCCGCCGGCTGTGCCTCCGCTCGTCGTGTCCCCGGGCAAAGTTTGGCGAGGACTGCCGGACGGCGTCAAGTCGAATAAAACGGAAACAGATATTCTAGATTTCGATCGCCTCCTCGGCCTGATGCCGCTGATCCATGCTGACGGGCGGCCGCCCCGGCCCGACGCCGGCAACCGCGAAGCGCATGAAATCGCGGAACGCCATCGCGGCTTCCGATGGCCTGGTGTCGCGCCGCCAGGCCAGGCCGATATCCATGCTGGGCACCTCGTCTTCGATGACGCGGGTCTCGATCCGTTGTCCCTCCAGCGACCAGGGCCGGTAGATCAGGTCGGACAGAATGGCGATCCCCATGCCGCCTGCGACCATCGAGCGCACGGCTTCGACCGAGGAGGTGCGGAAGATCGTCTTCGGTTCGAGCGAGGCGTTGCTCCAGTAGCGCATCGAGGTGTGCTTGGCCTCGTCGACGGTGAGCATGACGTAGGGATACGTCGCGATGTCGGCGAGATGGACCCGCTCGGTGCGGGTCAGCGGATGCTCGGGCGCAAGCCACAGGCGGCGCGGCGATCGCAGCAGCGTCTCGCTCGTCAGCATGGCGTTGTCGCGCAGGTTCGACACCAGCATGACCGCCAGATCGAGCGCACCATCGACGAGCGCACGTTCCAGCACGTCGCGCGGCGCCTCGAACAGCTCGACCGTGATGCCGGGAAAGCTTGCCTGGAAGCGCTTCTGGTGACGCGGCAGGAAATAGCCCGACACGGTATAGGTGACGCCGATGCGGATCGTCCCGAACAGCGGTCCCGCCGACATCTGCGTATTCCGCACCGCCTCGGCGACGGCGGCGAGGATTTGGCGGCCCTGGGACAGGAAGCGGCTGCCCTCCATCGTGACGGTGACGCCGTTCGGCGCGCGTTCCAGCAGGCGGGCGCAGACGGTCGCTTCGAGCTGCTGAATCGCTGCGGTGACCGCGGATTGCGAGACGTTGAGGTCGATCGCCGCCTGGCTGATGCGCCCGGTCTCGGCGGCGGCGACGAAGTAACGGATCTGTTTCAGAGAAACGGACATCGCGGTTGTTCCGATGTTGCCTAACTCATGAGCGGTGTTTCTCAGCCCGGCCGCATGCGTTGCAACTCTCGTGCCGACAGCCGCAGCTCTCGCGGTGATGTCGACCTCAGGCACGATCCCCCGACCAATGGCACCGGCCGGGGTCTCGCTGATGGATAGGGCGGCTCGGCGGCGATCACGCCAGGGCGCTGTGCAGCCTGCCGAGCAGTTCCGACCGGCTCTTGCGGGCCACAAGCGCCTGATTCATGTCGACCTTGACGAACTTCACCGGTGTGTTGGGCTGCAGCTGGCCGATCAAGTCCATGTCCGCGGCGATGACGGTCCCGACCATGAAGTAGCCGCCGCCGGAGACTGCATCACGATGCAGCACGATCGGTTCGGTGCCGCCGGGAACCTGGATCGAGCCGTAGGGATAGCAGGCATCGGTGATGTTGGACGGGTCGGAGCCGGCGCCGAACGGCGGTTCGCGTGGAACGAATTCGAGCGGTTTGCCGCCTTTGAAGCGGTAGCCGATCCGGTCCGCCTCCGGTGCAACCTTCCAGGTGTCGGAGAAGAAGCCGTTGCCGGCCGCCTCGGTGATGCGGTGCCAGTAGAGTCCGGGCATGGCGCGCAGCTCCGTCGGCATTCCCGCCGGTTGCCCGCGCAGTTCCCTGGCAACACTGCGTCCTTCCTTGCCTGTCGCGACGGCACGGCCGATGGGCAGCTCGTCGCCGGCCTCGAGCTTGCGGCCCTTGAAACCGCCGAGCGCACCGAGCGCGTAGGTCGAGCGCGAGCCGAGTACGACGGGCACGTCGATGCCGCCGGAAACCGCGATGTAGCCGCGTGCGCCCTGCTTGAGGAAATCGAAGGAGAGGATCTGGCCGCGCTTCGCCCTGAAGCTGGTCCAGGTCTCGCGTGGCTCGCCGTCGAGCTTCGGCGGCAGCTCCGCGCCGGTGACCGCGACGATGGCGTCCTCGGTGAATTCGAGCTCGGGTCCCATGAACACGGCTTCGAGCACGGCTGCGCCCGCCTCGTTGCCGACCAGCAGATTGGCGGCCGCGAGCGCGTGACGGTCCATGCCGCCGGAGAGCGGGATGCCGATGTGATAATAGCCCGGACGTCCGAGGTCCTGGACGGTGGTCGCAAGACCCGGCTTCAAAACCTTAACGGCCATGGAGAACTCCATCGAGCTTGCTGTTGTAGGCATCAACGTCGCGGTTGAATTCGGTCAGCGAGAACGAGACGTCGCGGATCACGGGCGCAAACCGGCCGGCATCGACATCGGCGACCGCTGCATCATAGGCCGCGCGGTCGATCGGCTTCCACTTCACGATGTCGCCCGGTCTGAACAGGCACATGAAGTCGCGCAGATAGCTGATGTTCTGGTTAGGATCGTAGATCGGCATCGGCGTGATGCCGAACATCTGATAGCCACCGGCGCCGCGCACCGAGTAGATGCAGCTGAAACAGCCGCCATGTCCGACGGTGAGCTTCGGCGTGTCGGTGCGTGGGCGCAGATATTTCGGCGCCTGAAGCTGCCGCTTGCGCTCGACCATCTGGTAGAGGAAGGGCAGGCCGGCGACGAAGCCGACCATCGAGACGAACCAGGGCGCGCTGGAATGCGCCTTGATGAAGGCGTCGACGCTGTCGAGGCCGTTGATGCGTGCGGCATATTCGAGGTCGGTTCCGTTGGGATCCTGATGACGCTCGCGGAAGCGCATCAGCGTCTCATGCGTCCAGGGATCGTTGTAGAGCACGGGAATCTCGATGATCCGCGTCTTGATCACCGGTTCCGATTTCTCCGATGCGGAATCTAGCCGCTTCAGCTCGGTGAGGAGATCGTCCGGCTTGATCTGGTCGGGATCGAACTTGACCTGATAGGACGCATTTGCAGGGCAGATTTCCGTGACGCCCTTGATCTTCGCGTCGCGCACCGCGTTGGTGATGAAGAGGCTCTTGAAAAAGGCCTCGAGCGACATCGCCTCGCCGACCTCGGCGAAGATGTGCTCGTCGCCGCCGAAGGAAAATCGGGTTTGCATGACTAGCGGCCTCCTGTTGCTGACGGAGCGGAATGTTTCGTCATCATGGCGCGACCTTCACGGCCGATGGCGGTTGAGCGGTGGCAAGGGCTGCGGCATGGGACTCCAGCCACGGTTCGAGCCATGCCGTGTGGAAGCGACCGGCCTTGACGTCGGCGTCGCGCGCCAGCGCCTGGTGCAGGGGCTTTGTCGTGAAAATGCCCTCGACGCTGAGCTCGGCCAGCGCGCGTTCGAGCCGTCTTATGGCGCTCTGCCGATCCTTGTCGTGCACGATCAGCTTGCCGAGCAGGCTGTCGTAGAACGGCGGCACGGTGTAGCCCTGATAGAGCATGCTGTCGAAGCGCACGCCGTCGCCGCCGGGCACGCTGAGTGCGTTCACCGTGCCGGGATTGGGCAGGAAATTCCTGGCGGGATCTTCGGCGTTGATGCGGACCTCGATCGAATGGCCGCCGACGCGCACCTCGTCTTGACGAATGCGCAACGGCTCGCCGCCGGCGATCCGGATCATCTCGCGCACGAGGTCGATGCCGGTGACCATTTCGGTGACGGGATGCTCGACCTGGATCCGGGTGTTCATCTCCAGGAAGTAGAATTCGCCTGTCCTGTCGTCGTAGAGATATTCGAGCGTGCCGGCGCCGCGGTAGTTGACCGCCTTGGCCAGCGCCACCGCGGAGCTGCAGAGTTTTTCACGCACGGCCTGGGTCAGCGAGGGCGAGGGCGCTTCTTCCCACACTTTCTGGCGGCGCCGCTGCAACGAGCATTCACGCTCGAAGCAATGGATCACGTCACGTCCATCGCCGAGCACCTGGACCTCAATGTGCCGCGCGCCTTCGATCAGCTTCTCGACGTAGAGCCCGCCATCGCCGAACGCCGCAAGCGCTTCGGCCTGGGCCTGCGGCATCAGATGATGAAATTCCTCGGCGGACCGCGCGATACGAATGCCGCGTCCGCCACCGCCGGCGGCGGCCTTGATCATGACAGGGAAACCGGTTTTCTCGACCAGCGCAAAGGCCGCTTCCGCCGACTCCAGCCGCCCCTCGCTGCCGGGGACGGTCGGCACGCCGGCCGAGGCGGCCGCCTCGCGCGCCGCGACCTTGTCGCCCATCAGCCGGATCGATTGCGCGGTCGGGCCGACGAAGATCAATCCGGCCGCTTCGACGGCGGCCGCGAACTCGGCGTTCTCGGCGAGGAAGCCGTAGCCGGGATGGATGGCGTCGGCGCCAGTGGCCTGCGCCGCGGCGAGGATGACCGCCTGGTTGAGATAGGATTTCGACGCCTGCGGCGGACCGATATCGATCGCTTCGTCGGCGAGCCGGACCGCGAGCGAGTCCTTGTCGGCCTTGCTGTAGACCTGGACGGTTGCAATGCCGAGATCGCGTGCGGCGCGGATGATGCGCACCGCGATCTCGCCGCGATTGGCTATGAGGAGCTTCTTGATTGCCATGGCTGGTTGGGGGCTCAAACGTCGATTTCGGCGATCGGCTGCCCGGCCATCACGGCATCCTCGTTCTCGGCCAGGAAGCGAACGATCTTGCCGGCGGCGCCGGCCTTCACCTCGTTGAACGATTTCATCACCTCGATGAGCCCGATCGTGTCGCTCTCTGCGACGACGTCGCCGTCGTTCTTGTAGACCGGCTTGTCGGGCGCGGGCTTGCGGTAAAAGATGCCCGGGAGCGGCGAGAAGATCTGCTGCGTTGCCATGGTTTCCTCTTGGATCGTTGGTTTTTGCCGCGCCGGCTCAGCGCGGGGTGAGATAGGGACGAACCGCCTCGCGCACGGCTTCCGCGATGGCGACGGCGTTCGGCGTGTCGGAGTGAATGCAGATCGAATCGGCGCCGACCACGATGTCGTTTCCCGCCACCGTGCGCGTCTTGCCCTCGTTCACGGCTCTCGCGCATCGGGTCGCGGCGTCGGCCGGGTCCTTCGCTTCGTGCTCGCGCGTGATGATCAGGCTGCCGTCGGCGTTGTAGTCGAGGTCGGCATAATATTCGGCGACGAAGGCATGGCCGCGGCGCTCATAGACCTGCTGGTGCAGCGTTCCCTTCATGCCGAGCAGCGGCACCTTGTAGACGTCAGCGGCGTCGGCCACGGCTTCGGCGATGTCCTCGTTGCGCGACGCCATGCCGTAGAGCGCACCGTGCGGCTTGATGTGGTTGAGCGACATGCCTTCGGCATCCAGGAACGCCTTGAGGGCGCCGATCTGGTAGAGCAGGCAGTTGGTCAGCTCCTCGCGGCTGATCTTCATCTCCCTGCGGCCAAATCCCTGCAGATCCGGCAGCGAGGGGTGCGCGCCGACCTTGACGCCGAACTCCCTGGCGAGCTGCACCGTCTTGCGCATGTGATTGAAGTCGGAGGCATGAAAGCCGCAGGCGACGTTTGCGACGTCGATATGCGGCATCAACGCCCTGTCGTCGCCCATCTTGTAGAGGCCGTAGGCCTCGCCCATGTCGCAGTTGATCACGACCATCTCCTGATTTCCTTCCAACAGGCTTCGTAGAGGACCGGCGGCGAGGCCGCCCTGGGTACGGCTGGCGCACCCAGGGCGGCGCGTTGCCGGGTTACTTGGACACCAGATAGTCGAGCGGGATCTTTTCCGAGATCGTCCACTGGTCGATCACCTTCGGCTTGCCGGCCTCGGTGTCGACGATCAGGTAGCGGCCCTGGTTCTGGTGGTGGATGTCCTTGGTGAAGGTGCGCGGCCCGAACAGCGTGGGCTCGTTGTTCATCTTCTCGAGCTCGGCGACGACCGCCGCTGCGTCGGTCGATTTGGCGCGCTCGACCGCCTTGGCCCAGACGTCGATCAGGACGTAGCCCGGATAGACGTATTGGCTGGACGGGTCACCGCCGGTGACTTCCTTGTACTTCTTGTTGAACTCGTTGACCTTCGCGTTCGGATCGTCGCCGTAGACCGAGCCCTGAACCGGAACGTAGAAGTTCGACAGATCCGGAACGGCGTTCATCCAGTAGCTGCCGTCGACGCCCGAGCCGTTGAGGATCATCGACTTGATGCCGGCGGCGCGGATCTGCTTGATGGCGGAGACGGCGCCCGGCATCATCGTGCAGAGCATGATGGCGTCGGGTTCCTTCGGCAGGCTCTTGATCCGCGTGATCTGCGACGCGATCGAGGCGTCGTCGTTCTTGAAGGTGTCGCTGCCGACCAGCTTGGCTTCCTTCAGGCGCGGCAGCATCCAGTCGAAGCCGTCGCAGATGCCCTTGTTGTAGACGGTCCAGCTGTCGAGCAGCCGATAGAAGCTGCGCGCGTTCTTCTTGGCGTACGCCCATTCCGACATGGTCGCGCCCTGCACCGGTGCCAGCACCGAGGCCGAGAACGAGAACGGGCCGACGCCGGGAATTCCGGCCTTGATCGATTCGGCGCAGAGGAAGAACGAAACCTTGCCGGCGGCCTGCGCCTGCAGCGCCGCGGGCGCGCCGAAATCGTAGTCGCAGGAGACGATCACGAGGTCGGCGCCCTGGTCGAGCACCGCAAGGCCGGCTTTGGCGCCTTCGGCCTGATCGGTCTTGGTGTCGGCAAACACCGGCTTGAGCTTCTTGCCGAGCAGGCCGCCCGCCTTGTTGATCTCCTCGATCCGGATCAGCGCCGCGTCCTGCGCCGGCTTGTCATAGGCCTGCATGAATCCGGATGCCGCGGTCGCAAAACCAACCACGATCTCGTCGGCCGCCTGGGCTGGCGCGAACCAGAGCGTGGATGCTCCGGCCAGGATGCCGAGTAATGTCGTCAAGCGCATATGCCACTCCTCCAATTTTACAAAACGAGCGTCAGTGCAGTTCCTTCAGCGCGGTCTGGACCGGCCGGGGCAGGCGCCGCTGCAGCGGCCATCGGCGCCAGGAGAACTCCCGGTTGCGGGTCAATCCGGTCGGCAGGTACATCAGGATCACGATGGTGATGATGCCGATCGCGATCTCCTGGACACCGTTCGGCAGGCCGACGGTATGCCCGCCAAGGCTTATGCCCTTCTCGAGATCGCGGAACAGCTCGATCAGCACCGAGATCGCGACCACGCCCGAGACCGCGCCGCTGAGGCTGTACATGCCGCCGACCACCAGCATCGACAGCGTAATGAAGGTGGTCCGCAGATAGAATGCGCCGGGATTGACGATGCTCAGGAAGTGCGCGTACAGCGCGCCTGCCAGCCCGATGATGAAGGCACTGACGACGAAGGCGATCAGCCGCTCGCGGACGATGTCGATGCCGGAGGCGCTGGCTGCGACCGCTTCGTCGCGGGTGGCGCGCAGCGCCAGCCCCGAGCGCGAGATCGAATAGAGATAGGCGATCGCAATCGCCACGGCGCCGCCGATCCATCCGGTCCAGACGTTCATGGTGGGCGGAATGCCGACGATCGAGCCTTGTCCGCCCGTCACCGAATCCCAGTTCGAATAGACGTTGTTGATGACGCCGAGCAGGCCGAAGGTCGCGATCGAGGCGGCGATGCCCGACAGGCGCATGATGACGCGCCCGACGATCAGCGCGAACAAGGCGGCAAATATCCCCGAAATCGGCGTCGCCACCCACATCGGCAGTTGCGCATGGAGCAGCCACGCCGGGAGCCCCTTGAGCGTGATCGATTTCATGACCGGCGGAATCGTGAGCCACGCGGTCATGTAGGCGCCGAGGCACAAGAAGCTGATATGGCCGAACGACAGCAGCCCCGAATTGCCGACGAAGACGTAGAGGCCGACCACCACCATGATGTTGATGAACATCTCGACCACGGTGCGGTTGAAGGCCCGGCTGCCGAACTGATAGCTGAGGGCGGCCATGATGAGCAGCGCCACGATCAGCACGATCGGCGTGATGATCGTTTGCCGGATGACGGACGGCCGCTGCGACATCGGTCAGACCCTCTGCTTGGCGGATTTCGGTGCGAACAGGCCCTGCGGCCGCACCAGAAGGACGACGATGACGGCGCCGTAGACGAACGCGTCGCGGAACACGCGGGCGTCGTGCGGCAGGGTCGCCTGGAACACGACGCTGGCCGCGCCGATCAGGAAACCGGCGGCAACGGCGCCGGGAATGCTGCCGAGGCCGCCGATCACGGTCGCGATGAACGCGATCAGCATCACGTTGGCGCCCATGCCGATGTCGGCGGTGCCGGAATTGGTCGCCAGGATCAGCCCGATCGCCGCCGCCAGCATGCCGCTGATGGCGAAGGCCAGCAGGATCACGCCGTTGGCGCGGACCCCGAGCATGCGCGCCATGGTGAAATTATCGGCCGCCGCGCGCATCTCGAGCCCGTAGCGCGTGCGCTTCAGGAACAGCACGAGGATCACCAGCACGGCCAGCGTGATGATGATGGTCACGACCTGGAGCATCGGGATGTGGGCGCCGAGGAATTCGACCGGAAGGCCGAGGCTCGGCCACAGCGTGATCGACTTCGGCCGGCTGGAGAACAGCATCAGCAGCAGATGCCGGATGACGAAGCCGAGCGCGAAGGACGCGATCATCATGGTCGCCGGATTGGCGTTGCGGAAACGCCGGAAGACGACGATCTCCGACAGGATCGACAGCGCGGCACCGGTCAGGAGCAGCAGCGGGATCAGGAGATAGAATGGCAGCTGGCCGGCAAACACCACCGCCGCCGCATCGATCGAGGGCCACAGCATGGCGAACACGCAGAAGGCGATGAAGTCGCCATGCGCGAAGTTGACCAGCCGCATCACGCCGAAGATCAGGGCGATGCCGAGCGCACCGAGCGCATAGAGGCTGCCGAGGCTCAGCGCGTCGAAGATGATCTGGAGCAGCTCTCGCATCTCAGTGATCTCCGAAGCCGAAATAGCTCTGCTTCAGGCGATCGTCCCTGACCATGTCGGCCGCCGGGCCCTCGAGCACGATGCGCCCGCCGCGGATCAGGACCATCCGCCCGCCCGTCATCATGGCGCGCGTCGAGCTCTGTTCGACGATCAGCAGCGTGAGCTTGCGCTGTGCCCGCAGCCGCATCAGGATCTCGTAGACCTGGTCGATGATCTTGGGCGCGAGGCCGAGCGACGGCTCGTCGATGGCCATGATGCGGGGCGCGGCCATCAGCGCGCGGCCGATCACCAGCATCTGCTGCTGGCCGCCGGAGAGCATGCCCGCCGGGGTGTGGCGGCGCTCGGCCAGCATCGGGAATTCGCCGTAGACCTGATTCAGGTCGTCGGCGATCTTCCTGCGGTCGGCGCGCATGCCGGTTCCAACCTTCAGGTTCTCCTCGATCGTCAGCGCGCCGAAGACGTTGCGTCCTTCCGGCACCAGCGAAAACCCGCGCCGGGCGATGTCTTCGGGCGCGGCGCCCGTGATCCCCGCGCCGTCGATCCTGATGGAGCCGGAGGCGGGCGGCACGACACCTGCGATGGCGTTGAGCAACGTCGACTTGCCGGCGCCGTTCGGGCCGGTGACGAACAGGATTTCACCTTCGTCGACCGTCAACGTCACGCCGCGGAGTGCCGTGAGGCGCCCATAGCTGACCGTGATGTCGTCGACGACGAGCGCGGTCATGACGCGACGGCCGCATCGGCTGCGAGCGGTGGCAGCAGTTCGTCGCGCTGCGTGCCCATATAGGCATGCCGCACCGCATCGCTGTCGCGGATCTGGGGCGGCGTGCCGACCTCGATGATTTCGCCGGAGTCGAGCACGAAGATCCGTTCGCAGAGTTCGAGCACGAGGCCGATATTGTGCTCGATCAGGAGCACGCCGACATTGAGCTCGCCTGCGATGCGGCGAATGATCGCGGCAAGCTCGTGGCTCTCATGCTCCGACATGCCGGCCGCCGGCTCGTCGAGCAGCAGATAGCGCGGCGTGCACATGATGGCGCGGCCGATCGCAACGCGGCGCTCGTCCGTATAGGGCAAGGCGCCGGCGATGGTGTTTGCAAGATGCGAAATGCCGAGCCAGGCCGTCACCCGTTCGGCCTCGCTGATCGCTTCGGGCCGGCTTTGGCCGAGGCCGACGCCGGTCACTTCCAGGTTGTCCATGACGGGCAGGTCGCGGAAAAGTCGGCCTGACTGGAAGGTTCGCGCCACGCCTTTGCGTCGCAGCATGTGCGCTGCAATGCCGTTGAGCGTTTCGCCTTCCAGCTCCACGGTGCCGGTGCCGACCGGCTGGAAGCCGGTCAACACATTAATAAGGGTGGTTTTGCCGGCGCCATTGGGGCCAATCAGTCCGACGATACGCCCGCGCGGCACGGCCAGTGTAACGTCGGACAGCGCTTTCAGGCCTTCGAATTGGACGCTGACCCCACGCGCGACCAACTCCAAACCAGCGGACATCATCCCAACGCCTTCTCACCCAGAACCGACGGATTGATTTTTCCGTTCCGTCGCGGGATTGTAAAATTCGAAATATCGTTCGCTGATATCGGAAATTTTTATGTCTCTGACGTTCCGTCAGGTCCGGCATTTCATCGCGACCGCAGAGAGCGGACGCGTGTCCGCGGCTGCGGCCGCTTTGAACGTGACGCAGTCGGCGGTCACCTCGTCGATCAAGGCGCTGGAGGCCGAGCTCGGCCGCAAATTGTTCGACCGCCATTCCAACGGCGTGACGCTGACCTTCGACGGTCACGAATTCCTGCAGCGGGCCCGCGCGATCGAGGCGAGCGTGTCGGATGCGACACGGGGGCCGCATCGCTGGGGAACGCAGGTCGACGGCACGGTCGACGTGGCGGTGAGTTACACCGTTGCCGGATATTTCCTGCCGCCGCTGCTGACGCGGTTCTGGCGAACCTTTCCGGGCATCACGGTCCGGCTGCACGAGTTTCAACGCGATGCGATCGAGCAGAGCCTGATCAGCGGCAGCGTCGATGCGGCGATCATGCTGATCGCGAACCTGCATGACCGGCACTCGATCCGCTCGCGCCTGCTGCTGCGCTCGCCGCGGCGGCTATGGACCTGCGTCAATCATCCGCTGCTGCGCAAGGACAGCATCAAGCTGGCGGATCTGGCGAGCGAGCCGTATCTGATGCTGACCGTTGATGAGGCGGAGCGCTCCGCGATGCGCTACTGGCAGCACACGGCATACGTCCCCAACGTCATCTTCCGCACCCTGTCGGTGGAAGCGGTGCGCAGCATGGTCGCGACCGGGATGGGCATCACCATCCTGTCGGACATGGTCTACCGTCCCTGGTCGCTCGAGGGACATCGCATCGACCTCAAGACACTCGATGACGATGTCCACACCATGGATGTCGGGCTGGCCTGGAAGGGCAACGCGGCGCTTTCGCCGGCGGCCCGCGCCTTCTGCGAGTTCGTCGCCCATTCCTATCCGGGATCGGAGCCGTTCAAGCTCGACTGACGTCCCGATGGCAGCGTCTGCATGGTGTGTCCGCAAGACAGGGCGCCATTCCAACTCAGCCATGGAATTGTTCGACCGGATGGTCAATAAAAGGTGGTTCGGATGCGGCCCGGCCGAGACAGGGTGGCATTCCGGAACTTTGCCGTCGATTGACGGCTTCTGACGATGACCGGACGGCGGCCGGTGGAACGGAACGACATGGCCCGATCGCGCGCCAAGGACTACGACGACAAGCGCCTCTCGATGCTGCATCGCGCGGCCGAGCTGTTTGCCGCATCGGGATATGTCGGCACGTCGATGAATACGATCGCGGATGCGTGCGGGGTCTCGAAGGCGCTGCTCTATCACTATTACCCCGACAAGGAAGCGATCCTGTTCGATATCCTGTCGTCGCATCTCGAGACGCTGGCGGCGGCGGTTCGCAAGGCGAGCGCGTCGGCCGGCGATCCGGTCGAGCGCTTCAGGACGATCGTTGCCACCCTGCTCGAGCTCTACCGGCATGCCGACGCCGAGCATCAGGTCCAGATCGCAAGCCTCAAGCTGCTGCCGAAGGACAAGCAGCAGCCGCTGCTTGCGAGTGAGCGCATCCTGGTCGGGATCATGTCGGATGCGCTCGCCGCGGCGGTGCCGGCGGCGAAGCACAAGCGCGTGCTCAAGCCGCTGACGATGAGCGTGTTCGGCATGCTGAACTGGCATTATATGTGGTTCCGCGAGGGCGGGCCGATGACCCGTGCCGAATACGCCGACTTCGTCGCGCAGCTGGTGTTGGCCGGTGCCGCGGATGCCGCCGCTGCCCGGCCGCGCGGCAAGGCAAAGCCCGCCGGCCGAAGCCGGCAGGCGGAGCTACTTTGAAGTGGGCTTCGCTTCACCTCGCTCCGCGTGCGGGGAGAGGTCGGATCGCATGGAGCGAAGCGTAATGTGATCCGGGTGAGGGGGAGTCTCCGCAAATACAGCTGTCACCGCATACGCGGAGGTAGCCCCTCACCCCAACCCTCTCCCCGTAAGAACGGGGAGAGGGAGACGTCACGCTCTAAGGCGGGATGAGTTTTGGTTGAATCGGTTTGGCGCGGTCTCGGTTCACCTCTCCCCGTTGGGGAGAGGTCGGATTGCGAAGCAATCCGGGTGAGGGCTCTTGCCCTCTCGATAGACCATAACCCCTCACCCGATTTGCTGCGCAAATCGACCTCTCCCAAGGGAGAGGTGAACCTTCGACGCCGTTCCAGCTCAACCTAATCTCATCAGGCTTTAGCTCCGCATCGCATTCATCGTCAGCAGCTCGTAGGTCGCCGCGGTCTCGCCGGTCCCGGTCGTGATCTCGACGTCCCAGCGCACCTCGCCATACTGCTTGTTGCGCGGCGTCTTCTCCTTCGCCGTCAGCCGCACCTGGATCTGTTCGCCCGGCTGGACCGGCTTCACGAAGCGCAGCGAGTCGAGACCGTAGTTGGCGAGCACCGGACCATAGTCCGGATCGACGAAAAGGCCGGCGGCGAACGACAGCAGCAAATAGCCATGCGCGACGCGGCCCGGGAAGAACGGATGCCCCTTGGTCGCTTCCTCGTCCATATGGGCGTAGAAGGTGTCGCCGGTGAAATGCGCGAAGTGCTCGATGTCGTCGAGGCTGATCTGCCGCGCTTTCGAGACCAGCGTGCGGCCGATCTCCAGATCGTCATAGTGATAGCGGAACGGGTGCAGGTCACCCTCGAGCATTGGGCTGCCCTTGAACCAGCGGCCGGTGACGCCGCTCAGCATGCGAGGGGAGCCCTGCAACGCGGTGCGTTGCATGTAGTGCTGCAGGCTGCGGACGCCGCCCAGCTCCTCGCCGCCGCCGGCGCGGCCCGGGCCGCCGTGAACCATCTGCGGCATCGGCGAGCCGTGCCCGGTGTGCTCGGTCGCGCAGTCGCGGTCGATGATTGCGACACGGCCGTGGAAGCTGCCGATGCCGAAGGTGAGTTCGGTCGCCGTCGGGATATCGTGGGTGTAGACCGATGCGACGAGGCTGCCGCCGCCGCGATTGGTCAGTGCGATGGCCTGGTCAAGATCGTCATAGCCCATCACGGTGCTAACAGGTCCGAACGCCTCGATCTCGTGGACCGCGGTCGCAGCGAGCGGCTTCGCGCAATGCAGCAGCAGCGGCGGAACGAAGGCGCCGCGCTTGGCGTCGGCGTCGACCAGCGGGAAATTGTCGGGATCGCCGGCCACCAGCTCGGCCTCGGTGCGGAGCTTCGCGACATGGGCAAGCACATCGCTGCGCTGGGCGACGCCGACCAGCGGTCCCATCCTGACCTTGTCGCTTTCGGGATTGCCGATCACGACCTTTGCCAGACGGTCGCGCAAGGCCGTGATCACGGCATCGAGCTGTGCCGACGGCGCCAGTGCGCGGCGGATCGCGGTGCATTTCTGCCCGGCCTTGACCGTCATCTCCTTTGCCACTTCCTTGATGAAGAGATCGAACTCCGGGCTTCCGGGCACGGCGTCCGGAGCGAGGATCGCGGCGTTGAGCGAGTCGCGCTCGGCGATGAACCGGACAGCTTCGCGCGCAACGACCGGATGCCGTTGCAGCTTCTGCGAGGTGTCGGCCGATCCTGTGAACGACACCACGTCCTGGCAGGTAAGGTGGTCGAACAGATCGCCGGTCGATCCCACGATGAACTGGAGCGCGCCTTCCGGCAGTGCTCCGGATTCGGTGATCATCCGCGCCAGCTCGTAGGCGACATAGGCGGTGACGGTCGCGGGCTTGGTGACGACGGGAACGCCGGCGAGCAGCGCGGGCGCCAGCTTCTCCAGCATGCCCCAGCACGGAAAGTTGAATGCGTTGATATGCACCGCGACGCCGTGCAACGGCGTGACGATGTGCTGGCCGGCGAACGCGCCACCCTTGGAGAGCCCCTCGACATTGCCGTCGAGCAGGTACCTGGTGTTCGGAAGCTCGCGGCGTCCCTTGCTGGCATAGGCGAACAGCGTGCCGATGCCGCCGTCGACGTCGATCATCGCGTCGGTGCGGGTCGCGCCCGCATGCAGCGAGAGCCTGTAGAGCCGGTCCTTGTGCTGGCTCAGATGGTCGGCCAGCGCCTTCAGCACGCCCGCACGCTGGTGGAACGACAGCTTGCGGAGATTCTTGCCGCCGACCGCGCGGCCATAGGCGAGGATCTCGCGCATGTCGAGATCGCTCCTGGTCGCGAGCGCCACCACGTCGCCGGTGACGGCGCTGTGAATCTCGGCGGCCGGTTCGCCCGCGCCGGACCACTTGCCGCGCACGAAGCAGTCGAGCTTCATGATGTTGTCGGACATCCGAGTGCCGCTGGATTGAGGCTGTGTCATCGAAGTCGAATCCTCTGACTTGTGATCAATGATGCGTCTCGCCTTGCGGGCGGAACGTTCAATCGGTGTTAGGCTCTTCCGGTGAAGCGCGGCGCGCGCTTGTCGAGGAAGGCGGTGACGCCTTCGGCATAATCCGCCGATCGGCCGGCGCGGCCCTGCAGGTCGCGCTCGAGATCGAGTTGCGCGTCGAGTGTGTTGGTCTCGGAGGCATCGAGCGCCTGCTTGATCAACGCAAGACCGTCGGTCGGCTGCGTCGCGAGCGAGGCGGCGAGGGCGTGGGCCTCCGTCATCAGCTCGGTATCCTCGACCACCTTCCAGATCATGCCCCATGCCTCCGCCCGTTCCGCCGAGATCGGCTCGGCCAGCATGGCCAGTGCGCGCGCCCGCGCTGCGCCGACCAGCCGCGGCAAGAACCAGGTGCCACCGGAATCCGGGACGAGGCCAAGCTTCGCAAAGGCCTGAATGAACTTGGCCGACCGTGCGGCGATCACGATATCGCAGGCAAGCGCCACGTTCGCGCCGGCCCCTGCGGCGACGCCGTTGACGGCGCACACGACCGGCATCGGAATGCTGCGCAGCTTGCGCACCAGCGGGTTGTAGTACTTCTCGATTGGCGCTGCGAGATCGGGTGTCTCGCCCGGCGTGAAGACGCCGTCCGAAAGATCCTGCCCGGCGCAGAACCCGCGTCCGGCTCCCGTCAGGATCAGGGCGCGGCAGGACTTGTCCTGTTCTGCTGCGATCAACGCGGCCATCAATGCGGCGTGCAGATCGGCGCTTAACGAATTCAGGCGGTCGGGCCTGTTGAGCGTCAGGACGCGATATCCGGCGCGGATATCGGTCAACACGAGATCGCTGACCATGATTACCTCCCATTCTCGGCTTCTGACGACCGAGGTCGTATGACCTGCGATCGGATTACTATTGACCGTCCGGTCAGTCAATTATAAATTATGCCTGCCCCAATGCGGACGGCCGTCTCCGAGCTTATCGGAGCGAGGACGATCTTAGTCCCGGCCGCGAATTCGGGCGCGACAAAGCCATCGAGATCGGAGCAAATTTCGCGCGCCGCGCCGGACCCTCGTATTTGCGATGCTTATGCGCGGACGCTTGACACTTGTCAGACCGAGGCATCGGCGGAACCCGTGAAAGGTTCACGTTCGCAGCCGCGCTGCATGGCCCCCATGCCGCGGTATGCGCCGCCACAAATCAGCCGCATATCAACGGCGACCTCCGCCGCCACGAGGGCGAGCCTATGACCATGCAGTCGGGCGATATTACAGGGTTTCGATTCTCGACCGCGCATTTCGGCGAGCGAGATCGCTTGCCGATCTTTCGCGAGCAGATCGGGCGGATGATCGTCAAGCTCGATCCCGAGCCGCTCGACGACGGCGCGTTTCATGCGGAAGCGAATGTGCGCGAATTGTCCGGGCTCGGCATCGGATCCTGGGCGTGCAGCAATCTCAAGATAGCAAGACCGCGCGAACTGCTCGACGGCACCGACGACCTGGTGCTGACGATCATCACGAGCGGCAACGTTCGCGCGTCGCAGCGCGGCCGCGACATCGAGCTCAGCCCGGGGCAGGCCGTGCTGCAGTCGAGCGCGGAGGCCGGCAACATGGTGGTCCCGGTGGCGCCGAGCCGCTTCGTCGGCCTCAGGCTGCCGCGCAAGGCGCTCGCATCGCTGGTTCACGATCCCGAAGACATGTTGATCCGTCCGTTGCCGGCGAATACCGAGGCCATGCGCCTGCTCGCGCTCTATATCAGGGAGCTCGACGACAGCTACCAGCTGGCGACGCCCGAGCTGCGCAGCGCCGTCGTCAAGCATCTGGTCGATCTCGGCGCGCTGATCATCGGTGCGAACCGGGATGCCGCGGTTGCCGCCCAAGACGGCGGGCTGGCTGCCGCGCGACTTGCCGCGGTCAAGGCCGACATCAATGACAATCTCAGCTACGGCGATCTCACTTTGTCCGCAGTGGCTGCCCGGCTGAAACTCACGCCGCGCCATATCCAGAGGCTGTTCGAAAGCGCAGGTTCGACCTTCTCGGAATTCGTGCTCGGTCAGCGCCTGGCGCGCGCGCATCATCTGCTGACCGATCCACGCCACAGCGGCAGCACCATCGGCACGATTGCGTTCGAGGTCGGGTTCGGCGATCTCTCCTACTTCAACCGCACCTTCCGCCGGCATTACGGCGCGACGCCATCGGATATTCGCGCGGCGCCGCGAATGCGCTAGCCGATATCGATCTTCGATTCCAACCCATCGCGTCGTGCTCCGCCGCGGAAAACGATCAAGGCAAACAGGGCAGCTCCCACGAACACGATGAGCGAACCAACAACGACGACCGGCTCGTAAGCCGGGCCACCGATCCGGATCGCCGCAATTCCGATCGGAAAGATGACGGCACCGATCACGGAGAGCCAGGCCTGTATCCTGGCGAGCGGACCGGTGGCCGCGGCGGGAAACGCATGGTAGTAAAGCCCGGCAAGGAACAATGCGACGAATCCGAGCAGATTGAGATGCGCGTGGGCCGGCGCCAGCGTGAAATCCTGGGCCACACCCATGCCGATGCCAAGGCCAAGCCCGACGAGAAAGAGGACGACGCTGACACGCAAGAGGTTCGATGCGAGCATTGCTCCTGCAGTTGGTGAACTCGATGCCATCCCTTGTCCCATTTCCGAAAATTCCTAAGCCGCAGGTCCTTGGTCACCTGCCGGCCGATCCTTAAGGCATCTGGGAAACGCGACGCATGGACTGATGCGACATGCATTTGGACGGAGACGACATCGTGCACAATCGAGCCGGGCGTTGCGGAGCTGCCACAAATCAGCCGCAGATCGCGGGCGCGACGCCACCGCACCAAAAGAGCCGGTGATGCCAAACGCGCCGGATGTCTCGGATTTTCGCTACTCGACCGCGGATTGGGCGGAGCGCGAGCGATTGGCAATTTTTCGCGAGCGGATCGGGCGCATGATGGTGAAGCTCGATCCGGCGCCATTGATCGACAGCCCTTACTATAGCGATGCCAGAGTGTTTGCGCTGCACGGGCTCGGGATCGGATTCTGGACGTTCGCCAACCTGCGGGTCGAGCGCACGCGCGAACTGCTCGATGGCTGTGACGATTTGTTGATGGTGATCGGCGCCAGTGGCAATCGGCTGGTGTCGCACCGCGGTCGGGAGCAGGCAATCGGCACCGGAGAGGCAATTCTGATGGCGACCGCAGAGACGGCGACGATGACCTACCCCTCGCCGTCACGCCTCATCAGCCTGCGACTGCCGCGCAAGGCGCTGATACCACTGGTGCCCAATCCCGAGGACGCGCTGATGCGTCCGCTGCCGCCCTCGAGCGAAGCGCTGCGATTGCTGACCCACTATGTCCGGGATATCGACGATCTTTATCGATCGGCGAGCGCGGAGCTGCAACATCTCGTCGTCAGCCATGTGATCGACCTTGCGGCGCTGGTGATCGGCGCGTCCAGGGACGGGGAGGTGGTTGCAGAAGGGCGCGGCCTTGCTGCTGCGCGGCTGGCCGCGGTCAAGGCTGACGTCGGCGAGAGGATCGGGGAATACAGCCTCAGCCTGACCGCCGTGGCGAGGCGCCAGAAGATCACGCCACGCCAAATTCAGCGGCTGTTTGCCGACGAAGGGACGACATTTTCGGAATTTGTGCTCGACCGGCGGCTGGTGCGCGCGCATAGCTTGCTGAGCGATCCGCGCAGCAATGGCCGCAGCATCAGCACCATTGCGTTTGAGGCAGGGTTCGGCGACTTGTCCTACTTTAACCGCACGTTTCGCCGGCGCTACGGTACGACGCCATCGGACATTCGCACCGCGCCGCGCCGCATCTGACGGAACGCGCGCCTTGGGGCTGCGGCCGCTGTCTACGGCTCGCCGCAGCCCGGCACCCGCCGAATCTGTTCGATCAATCGCTGATTACGCTCCGCGGACAGCGGGCTCTCATTCGCGCACATCAGCATGGCGACGCATGCCGCCTTTGGTTCGGACGGCCAGGCGATCGTGCCGTCGATCGCGCCGGCGCATTTGCGGTAGGCATTTTTAGCGTCCCAACGGATCGCGACTTCGGATGCGGGCGTCGAAGCCGCCATCACGATCAATGCTGATCCGATCAACAGGAGCGATCGGAATATCCGCCGATATGATCCGCGCATGCTGCTTGTCCATCCCTATGAACGTCGTCGACGATACAGGCGGAGACAAATTCGATTCAAGTCGTGGACCGATGTCGCATATGTCCAAATCAGTGTCGCATCGGTCCGTGCCGCACATCCGCGAAGCACATAAAAGGTAACTTCCGTCTGATCGCGACAGGAAGAGTACTTGCCATTCGATATCGTTCGCAGCGACGGCGCGCGTGCGCGTGCATCGATACTGGATTCGGAGAAACATCACGACGCAGCGAACCGGTTCGGCTTTGCGCGCACTCATTGAGGTAGGATTGCGCTCATGTCGGTTTCGTTCGTTCGATCAGCATCAGTGATGTTCTGCCTTCTAGCGGGAATAGCGCCGATCGCCACCGAGGCCGCGGGTGCGAAACCTGTGCTCAGGATCGAAAACGGATTCCAGCAGACCGTCGCGGTCTCAGCAGGGAGCGAACTCTCGTTTGGACCAGCGCGGCAATCGCCGATCCGGCCTGGTGGCACCAGCGCCGGCGAAATCACGATCTCGCTTGCGGCCGGCGCTACCGCCGGTATTGCCAAGCTGCATGTTTTCGAGCGCAGTGCCGTCCCGATCGGATTCATGGTGACGGCCTGGCAGGGCCGGAAATCGATCGCTGTCGTAAAGCTTTGCGGTCATCTCGAGATGGACAGTTGGGTCGTGCTGCCGATCGAGACGACGTACGTCGACGTCTCGGATTTCTTCCCGGTCAAGGACGGATGCGACTGACTGCCGCGAGTTTGCTCCCTCAATCAAGAGAGAAGGAATGACCATGCCTCCGATAGCCAAAGGGGCTTTTCTAGTCCTGCTTGCCGGGCTGATGCCCTGGTGCGCGCTGGCCAACGACACGTCCGCTGCGCTGGAAACCGGCGGACTTCGCTTCAAGCAGGACCCCGACATCGTGATGCGCTCCGAGGATCTGTTCATCTCCGAGCAGCAGATCCGGATCGTCTACCGGTTCTTCAACGCCTCGGCCGCCGACAAGACGATCCTGATCGCGTTCCCGATGCCCGACATCGCCGGCAAGGAGAGCGACGAGAATATTGGCCTGCCGACCGACGATCCCGAAAACATCTTCGACTTCCACGTCACGGTCGACGGCAAGGCGGCCTCGCCGCATCTCGAGCAGACGGCGCTCGCGAACGATGCGGACCAGACGGCGCTGCTGCGCAAGCTCGGCATTCCGCTGATGCCGATCAGGGGGCCCGCCGGCGAGCTGCTCGACAAAGTGCCGAAATCGAACTGGCCCGAGCTCGTCAAGCTCGGTGTCGGCGCGATCGAGACCTATGGCTGTGGTGGCCCGATGCAGGATCATCTGTTGCCGACCTGGACGTTGCGCTCGGCCTATACCTGGACGCAGACCTTCCCTGCCGGCCGGGAAATCACCTTCGAGCAGACCTATCGTCCGAGCGTCGGCGGCTCCGTGCAAACGATCATCGGCGCCGATAACTGGCGCAGCAATCCGGAAGCGCCCGCGTTTCTCGCGTCATACTGCATCGACGACGACCTGATCCGCAGCCTTGAGCGCGCGCGTGCGACGAGGCGCGCTCCCTATCCGCCGTTCAGTGAACGGTCGATTGCGTACGTGCTCTCGACCGGTGCGAACTGGGCGGCGCCGATCGGCGACTTTCACCTTACCGTCGACAAGGGCGAGCCAAGTAATTTCGTCAGCTTCTGCGCAGAAGGTGTCAAGAAGACCGGACTGACCCGCTTCGAAGTCCGGCACGCGAACTTCACGCCGTCGCGAGATCTGAAGATCGTCATTTTCGTGCCGAATCCGAATTAGCGCAGGCGAGCAGCACGCAATGAAGGCGAACAATGTTGTGTGATGTCGCATGCGTCCCAATCGCCGTCGCGTCCGTCCGAGCCTTGCATCGCCGGGGCGACTAAAAGGCGGCCCCCCCCCCGCGGATCACTTTGCGGGGGCGATTGATCGACAGCGATGCAGCGAGGCAGCCATGACTGACACCATCCGATCATCCTTCGTCGATGCTGCCGCGGCGCTCGCGCCGCTGGTTCAGGCATCCGCCCAGGAGAGTGAGCGATCGCGGCGGCTGGCTGTCCCGCTGATCGAGGCGATGGCGCAGGCGGGCCTCTTCCGGCTCTGGATTCCGCGCGCCATCGGCGGCGAGGAGGCGGACCCGATGACCCTTGTTCGGGTGGTCGAGGAGATCTCGCGCGCCGACGGTGCCGCGGGATGGTGCATGGCCATCGGCGGCATCTATGGCGTGTTCGGCGGCTATCTTGGCAAGGATGCCGCGCGCGAGATCTACGGCAGTGATCCGCTGGTTCGAACCGCGGGAGCCCTGCGGCCGATGGGCACAGCTTCGGTCGTCGACGGCGGTCATCGCGTCACGGGCCGCTGGCCGCTCGGAAGCGGCTGCCAGCACTCCGGCTGGATGATCGGCAACTGCCGGATCCTCGACGGCGATCAACCGCGCTTGCACCCCGATGGCACCCCCGTGATGCGCTTCATGCTGTTTCCGACCGCGCAATGCGAGATCCTTGACACCTGGCACAGCATCGGGCTGCGCGGCACCGGCAGCCATGACTATGCGATCGCGGATGCTTTCGTGCCGTCCGCGCGGTCGCTCTCGTTTCGCGAGCCGCCGGTGGAGCAGGGGCCGCTTTATGCGTTTCCGACCATCGCGCTGTTCGGGGCGGCGCTCGCGGCCGTGCCGCTCGGCATCGCCCGCCACGCGATCGACATCCTGGTCGGGCTCGTCGGACGAAAGATCGCGTCGCGTTCGCGCAAGCTGCTCGCTGAGGATGCATTGGTCCAGGCTGATCTCGGACGCGCCGAGGCCTTGCTGGGCTCTGGGCGGGCGTTCCTCTACGGCACACTGGGAGAGGCGTGGCAGGCGGTCAGTGCCGGCAAGGCACTCAGCGTTGCCGAGCGCGCCAAGCTGTGGCTGGCATCGACGCACGCGGCGAACACGGCCAAGCAGGCGACCGAGCTGATGTTCGGTGCCGGCGGCTCGGCGTCTGTCGACGTGAGCTGCGGGCTCGAGCGTTGCGTGCGTGACGTCCATGCTGCGGTCCAGCACCTCGCTCTGGCGCCGGCCAATTATCAGATGGCTGGCGGGGCGTATCTCGGCGCGGACATGCGGTCGACGCCCCTGCTGTTCTCGGATGACCGCGATGAAGCGCGCTCCCTGTCCCCCGTGCGGTGAACCGTCGATCGCCTGCGGGTTCAGGACGATCGCGGAGCCGGCGCGCTGCCTGCTTCTCTGGGCTGGCGCGTTGGCCGGCGCCGCATCGGCACAGTCCACCGATCCGCATCATCCGACGGTGCTCGGTGCCGGGATCAATCGCGCCAACATCACCAATGATGTCCGCGGCCACTACTACACGTTCATGGCAGGCCAGGGCCATGTCGATGTCGAGCTGGCTTTCAAGGAGATGGGCGTGTTCGGCCGTCCGCTGCCGCAGCATCTCAATTTCGACTTCTGGAACGCGGACGGCGTTCGGCTGTCCCACATCGAAATGCTGTCTCAGGGCACCATCGCCCACCGGCACACCGATGCCGATCTGCCGGCGCGACAACGCATCAATCTGGCCGTCTCGACGCAATGGGGCGCGATCAAGATCGGCGGCTACTACGAGATCGAGTTGAAGGGCGCTGTCGAGGCCGCCGCGCCGGTCGGGGCCGGCGTCAAGCCGGAAGAGTCCGAGCCGCTGGTGCGGCCGTGATGTGCTGTCACGCACACAAGACAGCTTCTCGGTGCGATTTGAGCACCAATGCACGGCAACGTGTTTCACATTGTTGGCCGATGTCGCATATGTCCAATCCCCCGTCGCCCCTGTCCGAGCCTGCCGGCCGCCGCGCGCATACAAGGCAGCCCCCGGTGACCGTCGCAGCCGGCGAGTTGAGTCGATTGCGATGCATTGAGGCGACTTGAGACCATCGAGGAGAATGTGATGAAGTTTGCACTTCGAGGATATTGTCTTGCGCTTGGCGCAAGCCTGGCTTTGTCCAGCGCGGCCATGGCGCAGGATATCAGTGTTGCCGTGGTTGGGCCGATGACCGGCTCGGAGGCGAGCTTCGGCCAGCAGTTCAAGAACGGCGCCGATCTCGCGATTGCCGACATCAATGCGGCCGGCGGCGTGCTCGGCAAGAAGCTGAAACTGGAAGTCGGCGACGACGCCTGCGATCCGAAGCAGGCGGTGTCGGTTGCCGAGAAGATGGCAGGCGCGAAGATACCGTTCGTCGTCGGGCACTTCTGCTCGTCGACCTCGATTCCCGCCTCTGACGCCTACGCCGAGGGCAACGTGCTGGAGATCACGCCGGGCTCGACCAACCCGCTGTTCACCGAACGCGGGTTGTGGAACACGTTCCGCGTCTGCGGCCGGGATGACCAGCAGGGCATGGTGGCGGCCGGCTACATCATCAAGAACTACAAGACCAAGAACGTCGCGATCATTCACGACAAGACGACCTACGGCAAAGGCCTTGCCGACGAAACCAAGAACGCCATCAACGCGGCGGGCGTGAAGGAAAAGCTCTATGAAGCCTACACCAAGGGCGACAAGGACTTTGCCGCGCTGGTGTCTCGCTTCAAGAAGGAATCGATCGATTTCGTTTATGTCGGCGGCTACTACGCCGAGGCCGCGTTGATCCTGCGTCAGATGCGCGAGCAGGGCGTCAATGCGGTGCTGATGGGCGGCGATGCCCTGGTCGACAAGCAGTTCGCCGCGATCGCGGGTCCGCTTGCCGAGGGCTCGCTGTTCACCTTCTCGCCGGATCCGCGCAAGAAGGTGACCGCGGCCGCGACCTTGAAGAAGTTCAAGGACAAGGGCATCGATCCGGACGGCTATACGCTCTACAGCTATGCCGCGTTCCAGATCTGGAGCCAGGCCGCCACCCGCGCCAAGACCACGGACGCCAAGAAGGTCGCAGCCGCCATCAAGGCCGGAAGCTGGGACACCGTGCTCGGCAATATCAGCTACACGCCGAAGGGCGACATCACGCTGATCGACTACGTCGTGTACCGGCGCGACAAGGACGGCAACTACGCCGAGCTGCCGGCCGCGGGTCAATGATCGCTGGCCGCGACATCGGCGCTCCTCCCTGATCGATGTCGCGGCTGTGCCGGCTCACAGCGCCAACGGACCAACCCTCTGCCAGCCCCGGAGGTGTTGGCGCTGTGACGCCAGGCGCCAACGCTACCAACTGACTTACCCAACGACTGCCAACGCCGGACGTCGTTCGACGGCAACGGAAGAGAGCAACACGTGTCTGACATGAGTCTGAGCAATGGCGGCGGTCGTTCTGGCGAATGGCGCGCCGCGGGGCAGTCCCAAGGATCGACGCAAGAATCGTCTCCGGGATCGTCGCAGGGACCATCGCATTCCTATCCGCTGCTGGTGCGCGATCACGGTCTTGGCACCGCGCTGAAGATGCTGCTCGAGACCCTGCCTTATGCGCTGGCGCGGTGGGGCGTGCTGCTGGGCTTTGCTGTGGCGTGCGCAGTGTTTGCCTTTGTCGCCGTGGGCGGCGCGGTGTGGCTCGGCACCCATGTTGCCAGCGTGTTCGGCTATTGCTGGCTGCTCGGCATCCTGCTGCTCGGCGGATGGATCTGGGGCGCCATCCTGCGCTACACGCTGCACATGATCGCCTGCGGCCATGTCGCCGTGCTCACCGAGCTGATCACGCATGGCCGCATCGGCAACGGCACCGAAGGGCAGTTTGCCTATGGCCGCCGGATCGTGATGGACCGGTTCGGCGAGGTCGCGGTCCTGTTCGGGCTCAATGCGCTGATCCGCGCCGTGCTGCGTGCGTTTCACAATGCGCTCGATACGCTCGGCGATTGGCTGCCGGCCCCCGGCATGAAGGCGATCGTCGGCCTGCTCAACACCATCCTGTCGGCCGCGACGCGCTATCTGGACAAGGTGGTGCTGTCATACGATCTGGCGCGCGGCGGCGACGATCCGAGGCGCAATATCCAGGACGGGCTGGTCTATTATTGCCAGAATGCCAAGCCGATCCTGACCACGTCGGTTTGGATGGTCATCGTCGAACGGATCCTGAGCATCCTGCTTTGCCTGCTGCTGCTGGTCCCTGCCGGGCTGGTGACGGTCTGGTTGCCGGAGGCGGTCAGGGAGTATGGTGCCATCGTCACCGTGTTCATCGCGGCCCTGCTGGCCGTGACGGTGCGCGCCGCATTCATCCAGCCGCTGTTCCTGATCTGCATGATGATCCGCTTTCACGTGCTGATCGAGCACCAGCCGATCAATTCGACCTGGGTCGGCTATCTCGACGGCCTCTCTGACAAGTTCCGGCAGATCGGACGCTGAGACTGCCGTTCGCGTGTCGTGCCGAGCAGCAAGCCTGCCGGCCGATGCCCGGTGTTGCTCGTATTTCGTAACGGAGATGTTCGGTGACCGATATCGCGCTCGACAATCACGGCATCAGGCTCGCCGCATCCGTCCATGGCCCGACGGACGGCGAACCGATCCTGTTTCTGCACGGCCTGTCGCTGAGCCGGGACACCTGGCAGGAAATCGCCGGCCGGCTGAAGGATCGATATCGGGTCTGGACCCTGGATTTCCGCGGCCACGGGCACTCGGATCGTGCCCCGGACTATGATCTCGCCGCCTATGTTTCGGATGCGACGACCGCGTTGGCCGCAATCGGGCGTCCGGCGGTGATTGTCGGCCACTCGCTCGGCGGCTGCGTTGCCGGTGTGCTGGCGCAGAGCGGTGACGCCAATGTACGCGCCGCCTTGCTCGAGGATCCGCCTTGGTATCTGGGACAACCGGGGGAGTGGGAGAAATCGGCCTTCCCAAAACTGTTTTCCATCGCCAGCGCGCGTCAGGCGACGTGGCAGCAAGCGCGCGCGCCGCTCGGCACGTATCTTGCGTTCGTTTCCGACTCTCCGACGCCGATGGGCGGAATCGGACGCGATCATTACGGCCCACGTCATCTGCTCAGTCACGCCTCTGCGCTGCAGCGGCAGGACGGGCGGTGCTGGGCCGATGGAAACGTTGCGGGCGCCGTCCTGGCGGCGATCCCGACCGAGCGGGAATTCCTGTGTCCGGTCAGGATTGTCCAGGCCGATCCGGGATGTGGCGCGGCGTTTCTCAGGGATCACGAGGCGCGCCTCGCGTATGCCAATCCGCGTGCCGACATCGTTCGCTATGAGGGATGCGGCCATTCACCCCACCGCGCCATCGCATTCGAGCAACGCTTCGCGGCAGACCTGCAAGCTTTCCTGTCGAGCCTGCTGTCGCGGTGAGCGCGGGCGCGATCCAGTACCTCAGATTCACGAACCGAAGGCGGGATCATTCATGCAAGAGACGTCCGGCTACGATCCGAACTACGTGATGGGGCGCTCGACCGCGGAGACCGACAGGCTCAAGCGCCAGTCGCAGCTCTACGATTCGTCGACATGGCAGCTTCTGAAGGAGGCCGGGCTCGCGCCGGGCATGAAGGTGCTCGACGTCGGAAGCGGTGCCGGCAACGTGTCCTTCATCGCCGCAAGCCTGGTCGGTAAGAGCGGGACGGTCGTCGGCGTCGACAGCAATCCCGCCATCGTCGACGAGGCTGCGGCCACCGCGCGCTCGCTCGGCTTGAGCCAGGTGTCATTCCGGGTCGGCGACATCGGCACGATCGAGCTGGAGCGGGATTTCGATGCGGTCGTCGGCCGGCTCGTGCTGATCTACGTGAAGGATCCCGCGGCGCTGGTTCGACAATTGCTCGCCCACGTCAAGCCTGGCGGCATCGTGGCGTTTCAGGATCTCGACTGGGGCGAGGGGCCGATCGCCAACCCGCCGTCGCCGCTGCTGTCGCAGGCCTGGGGTTATGTGAAAGAGATGTTCCACCGCGCCGGGCTGAACAAGCGGATGGGACTATCGTTGCACGGCACCTTCGTCGCGGCCGGGCTTCCCGCGCCGCGCATGAGCCTGTTTGCGCCGGTGGGAGGCGGCATCGATTTCGACGGCTACGACTACATGGCGAGCGGCCTGCGCAGCAACCAGCCGCATATCGTCAAGCTCGGCGTCGCCACCGAGGCGGAGCTGGCACTGGATAGTTTTGCCGAGCGTCTTCGCACCGAAGTGGTCGGCATGCAGGGGGTCTTCGCGCTGCCCACCTTCGTCGGCGCCTGGTCGCGCAAGCAGGCGGCCTGATTGCCGCGGGCCGCGGCCGTCACACATTCTGCGCGAAGCGTGCGGCGCCCGCGACCGGTGCGAGCCAGGTCGCGGCCCGATCGGTATAGATCTCGATCTGCGGCTGCAGACCGTCCATGCTGTCGAGCGTGCCGGCCTTGACCACGACCTTGCCCGGCATCAGCGCGGTCTTCGCCAGGATCGGCGAGCCGCAGCCGCCGCAGAAATGGCGCTTGACCGGGTGACCGCTGTCACCCCCGTTGATGAAGACGGCGGTCTCGCCGGATTGCTGATACTCGGCCTCGCGGACCACGACGTTGAGCGAGAACAGGCTACCGCTCAGCCGCCGGCAATGCGTGCAGTGACAGATTGCGATGCCGCGCGGTTCGGCCTTCAATTCGTAGCGCACGGCGCCGCACAGGCAGCCGCCCTTTCGATCCTGCATGATGTTTCCTCCCAAAACGCTGACCTGACAAATCTCCCTCAGGCGCCCATCACCGCGTCGACGAAGGTCGCAGCCGATTCCTTCAGCTGCTTGCGGCTGTAACCGGCGCGCTCCATCACGGCGAGGCCGCGCGTGAAGGTCACGATGACCCGCGCCAACCGGTTGGCATCCGCAGCACGTCGCCGGCCCGGAGCCGCGCTGAGGGTCTTGCCGATCAATTGCTCGAGCCGGCCCAGCACATCCTGCACGCGCTGACGTACCTCGGTGCTCGAGATCGCCGCATCAAGCGCGGTGCGCGTCGTCAGGCATCCGCGCGCTGGCGAGCCGTCGGTCATGTTGACGATGATCATGTCGAAGAAATTTCGCAAAGCGGTCATCGTGTCGGCGTGAGCCAGCGCATGACCGGCCGCTTCCAGGAATTGCCCGGTATATTGATCGAAGGCGCGCAGGAAGATTGCTTCCTTGTCGCCATAGGCATTGTAGAGGCTGCCGCGCTGCACGCCGGTCGCGGCGGCGAGGTCCTGCATCGTCGCGTCGTGCAGGCCCTTGCGCCAGAACACGTCGAGCGCCGTCGCAATCACCTCGTTCTCGTTGAACTGACGCACGCCCACCATCCGACTCACTCCGCCTGAGTATCATTGACACTATCGTCAAAATTGACAACTATGTCAAGAATGATGCCTCGGGAGATCAGCATGATTACCGCCGTCACGTCTTTCAAATTGCCCAAGCCGATAACGCGCGAGGAAGCGCGCACCATCTTCCTCAGCACCGCGCCGATCTATCGCGGCGTACAGGGATTGTTTCGCAAGACCTATGTGCTGTCCGAAGACGGCATGACCGCGGGCGGCATCTATTTCTGGAACTCGCGGAGCGAGGCGGAAGCTTTGTACACCGATGCGTGGCGCGCCCGCGCCCGCGAGAAGTACGGCGCCGATCCGACGGTGACCTATTTCGAAAGCCCCGTGGTGGTCGACAACGTCGCCGAGCAGATCAGCTCCGGCGACGACTAGGAAGACGTCGTCGCGTCAATTGACAACGGCGGAACTTTCGACCGCCGCCCGGCGGCGCATGTCCGCGTGTGATGCGCCGCGCGCATCCGCTTGTGCTTGATGCGTCCACAAGGCTACTCTCCCTGCAAGCAAGAAAACTGCAAGGGAGCCGTCACGGTGAACCAGACTCCATCTTCACATCCAGCGCTGCCGCGCCGCAGGCTCGGCCGCACCGGGCTCGATGTTTCCATTCTCGGTTTCGGCACCGCACCGCTCGGCGATCTCTTTGCGCGGCTCGACGACACGGCTGCGATCGCCGCGATGGAGCGGGCATTTGCGCTGGGCGTGAACCTGCTCGATTCCTCGCCGCTCTACGGCCATGGCCTCGCCGAACATCGCTGCGGCACCGCGCTGCGCCGCGTGGCGCGCGACGACATCGTCGTCTGCACCAAGGTCGGGCGCTGGATGGACCCGTTCCACGGCCGCGGCGACGGCTCCAATTTCGTCGGCGGCCAGCCGCATCGTGCGGTGGTCGACTATTCCTATGACGGCACCATGCGCTCGGTGGAGCAGTCGCTGCTGCGGCTCGGCACCGATCATATCGACTTGCTCTTGATCCACGACGTCGACGTCTGGACCCATGGCGCCGATGCCATCGAAGCCCGATTCCGCGAGGCGATGGAGGGCGCCTATGTTGCGCTCGACAGGCTGCGTTCGGAACGCGTGGTCAAGGGCATCGGGATCGGCGTCAACGAGGCCGAGATGTGCGTGCGCTTCGCCAAGGCGGGAACGTTCGACACCATGCTGCTCGCTGGCCGCTATTCGCTGCTGGAGCAGCCGGCGCTTGCCGAATTCCTGCCGCTGGCGGAGAAGCAAGGCATCGGCATGATGCTCGGCGGCGTGTTCAATTCCGGCATCCTGGCGACCGGCGCGGTGGCCGGCGCTAAGTACAATTACAAGGACGCGCCACCCGACGTGATGCAGAAGGTGGCGGCGATCGAGCGCGTCTGCCGCGCGCATGGCGTGGCGCTGCCGACCGCGGCGCTGCATTTCGCGCTCGGCCATCCGGCGGTCGCAAGCGTCGTGCTCGGCGCGCAGGCGCCGCAGGAGGTCGAGCGCAATGCTGCCGCGCTCTCGGCCTCGGTCCCTGCTGCGCTGTGGCGCGACCTGAAGGCCGAGGGCCTGCTCGACCAGCATGCGCCGGTGCCGACATGATGCGGATCGATGCCCATCACCATGTCTGGACCCTGGCGCGTGCCGATTATGGCTGGCTGACGCCCGAGCGCGGGCCGATCTATCGCGACTTCGGCCTGGCCGACCTGATGCCGCATCTCGCCGCGGCTGCGATCGAGGGCACGATCCTGGTGCAGGCCGCACCGACCGAGGCGGAGACGGCATTCATGCTCGACGTCGCGAAGAGCTCGGAACCGGTGCGCGGCGTGGTCGGCTGGATCGATTTCGATGCGCCCGATGCCGCGGACCGGGTCGATGCGATCGCCGAACGCGAACTGCTGGTCGGCCTGCGGCCGATGGTGCAGGACATCGCCGACGACGACTGGCTGCTGCGCCCTGAACTGGCGGCGCCGCTCGAGGCCATGGTGCGGCACGACCTCGTGTTCGATGCGCTGGTGTTGCCGCGCCATCTGCCGCGGCTCGTTCAGGTGGTCGATCGCCATCCGGACCTGCAATTCGTGCTCGACCATTTCGGCAAGCCACGGCTCGCAACCGGCGAGATCGCGGCCTGGAAGGACGACATCGCGCGCCTTGCCGCACGGGCCAACGTCGTCTGCAAGCTGTCGGGCCTTGCGACCGAGGCCGCGCCGAACTGGCAGGTCGCCGATCTGCGCGAGGCGGTGCATCATGCATTGGCATGCTTCGGTCCGCAGCGGCTACTGTGGGGCAGCGACTGGCCCGTCGTCAATCTCGCCGGCGGCTATGCGCACTGGTTCGCGGCGGCGCAGAGGCTGCTTGCTGATTTGTCAAGTGAGGCAAGAGCTGCGATTTTCGGCGGCAATGCGGCGCGCATCTATTTGTCAAGCCGCGGGCGGCCAACATCCCGGAAATAGATTGCAGCCTGCGCCCAATTTGATCCACAGCGCGCCTTGATGAATCAATCCGGGATGGTTCATAAGCGGCGTCCGCGTCGTCGTGATTTGGCGGTGCAACGGAATCAGAGAGACAGGCGTGGCAAAGATTCATCATCAGATTGCGCAGGAGCTTGGGGTTCGCGACGAGCAGGTCGAGGCGGCGGTGACGCTGCTCGACGGCGGCGCCACGGTGCCGTTCATCGCGCGATACCGCAAGGAGCTCACCGGCGCGCTCGATGACGCGCAGCTGCGCACGCTGGAAGAACGGCTGACGTACTTGCGCGAGCTCGAGGAGCGCCGCACCGCGGTGCTCAATTCGATTCGCGAGCAGGGCAAGCTCGATGCCGCACTCGAGGCGCAGATCATGGCGGCCGACAGCAAGGGGCGTCTGGAGGACATCTATCTGCCGTACAAGCCGAAGCGCCGCACCAAGGCCGAGATCGCCAAGGAGGCCGGGCTCGAGCCGCTCGCCGATCAGCTTCTGACGCAGCCGCAGAACGACCCCAGCGAGGTTGCCGCGCCCTTCGTCAACGCCGAGAAGCAGGTCGCCGACGTCGCCGCGGCGCTGGACGGTGCGCGCGCCATCCTGGTCGAACGCTTCGCCGAGGATGCCGACCTGATCGGCGCACTGCGCGAGGAGATGTGGTCGAACGGCATCATGGCCTCGACCGTCCGCACCGCCAAGAAGACCGAAGGCGAGAAGTTCAAGGACTATTTTGATTTCTCCGAGCCGCTGCCGAAGCTGCCGTCGCACCGCATCCTGGCGCTGTTCCGCGGCGAGAAGGAAGAGATCCTCGACCTCGCGATCAAGCCGGAGGCGCAGGAGCCGGTCGTCGGCCAGCCCAGTCTCTACGAGCTCAGGATCATGAACCGCTTTGCGATCTCCAACCAGGGACGCAAGGGCGACAAGTGGCTGACCGAGACGGTGCGCTGGGCCTGGCGCACCAAGATCCAGATCCATCTCAACATCGATTTGCGGATGCGGCTGTGGACCGCGGCCGAAACCGAGGCGGTACGCGTGTTCGCCTCGAACCTGCGCGACCTCTTGCTGGCGGCGCCGGCCGGCCCGCGCGCCACCATGGGCCTCGATCCCGGCTATCGCACCGGCGTCAAGGTCGCGGTGATCGATGCCACCGGCAAGGTGGTGGCGCATACGGCAATCTATCCGCACGAGCCGCAGCGGCGCTGGGACGAGTCGCTCGCCATCCTCGGCAAGCTCGCGATCGAGCATGGCGTCGAGCTGATCGCGATCGGCAACGGCACCGCCTCGCGGGAAACCGACAAGCTGGCGACCGAGCTCGTCAAGCGGCTGCCCGAGCGTAAGATGACCAAGATCGTGGTCTCCGAAGCCGGCGCGTCGGTCTATTCGGCATCCGCCTTCGCCTCCAACGAATTGCCCGACCTCGACGTCACCATTCGCGGCGCGGTCTCGATCGCGCGGCGCCTGCAGGATCCGCTGGCCGAACTGGTCAAGATCGATCCGAAGGCGATTGGCGTCGGCCAGTACCAGCATGATCTCGGCGAAGCCAAGCTGGCGCGCTCGCTCGATGCCGTGGTGGAAGACTGCGTGAACGCGGTCGGCGTCGACGCAAATACCGCCTCGGTGCCGCTGCTCGCGCGGGTGTCCGGCATCGGCCAGGGACTGGCGCAGAGCATCGTGCAGCACCGCGACGCCAACGGCCCGTTCAAGTCGCGCAAGGCGCTCAAGGAGGTGCCGCGGCTCGGGCCGAAGGCCTTCGAGCAGTGCGCCGGCTTCCTGCGCATCAGCAACGGCGAGGATCCGCTCGATTCATCCGGCGTGCATCCGGAAGCCTATCCGGTGGTGCGCCGCATTCTCGAGGCGACCAAGAGCGACATCAAGGCGCTGATCGGTAACGCCGATATGGTGCGCGGCCTGAGGCCACAATCCTTCGTCGACGACACCTTCGGTCTGCCCACCGTCACCGACATTCTGCGCGAGTTGGAAAAGCCGGGCCGCGACCCGCGTCCGGCGTTCAAGGCGGCGGTGTTCAAGGACGGTGTCGAAGAGGTCAAGGACCTCAAGCAGGGCATGATCCTCGAAGGCACTGTGACCAACGTCGCGGCGTTCGGCGCC
The DNA here is from genome assembly GCF_029846235.1 of Bradyrhizobium sp. CER78. Taxonomy (GTDB): domain Bacteria; phylum Pseudomonadota; class Alphaproteobacteria; order Rhizobiales; family Xanthobacteraceae; genus Bradyrhizobium. The sequence continues at coordinate 176,464 of NZ_JARVWP010000009.1, read as the reverse complement.
TTCGTCGATATCGGCGTGCATCAGGATGGGCTGGTGCACATCTCGGCGATGTCGCGGAATTTCATCAAGGACCCGCGCGAGGTGGTGAAGCCGGGCGACATCGTCAAGGTCAAGGTGCTGGACGTCGAGGTCGCGCGCAAGCGCATCGCGTTGACGCTGCGGCTCGACGATGAGGTCGGGCCGAAGAAGGATAACGCGGGACCGTCGCGCGATTTCTCGCGCGGCTCGGCCAAGATGACCTCATCCGCGCCGCGCCGTCCGCAGGAACAGTCCGGCGGCGGCGCGCTCGCCGAGGCACTGCGTCGCGCCGCCGAGAAGAGCGGCCGCGGCAAGCCGACGTAGGTCTGTGGTGCGGGTTCCGTTCCCGTCATGCTGAGGAGGCCGCGGAGCGGCCGTCTCGAAGCACAACGGCCCAACCGTGGCCGTGCATCCTTCGAGATGCGCTGCGCGTTCCTCAGGGTGACGGGACGAAAGCGGTACTTGACCCGTCCCGGCCCTCGTTACAGCTTTGCTGCAGCGAACCTGGCGAGCGCCTCAGCGACGCCCTTGCCGTAGGCCGGATCGGCCTTGCTACAATTCGCAACATGCCGTTCCTGGATGTGCTTCGATGCCTGGCCGACCTGGCGCGCGGTGTTGTCGAACAGCGCCTGCTTTTGTGCGGCATTCATCTTGCGGAACAGATCGCCCGGCTGCTGCCAGTGGTCGTCATCCACGCGATGATCCCAATGCCCGGCCGCGCCTGAGATTTCGAGCGGCGGCTCGTTCAGCAGCGGCTGGTCGGTCCATTCGCCGTGGCTGTTCGGCCAATAGGTCAGCGTCGCGCCCAGATTGCCGTCGGTGCGCATCGCGCCGTCACGGTGATAGCTGTGGAACGGGCATTTCGGCGCATTCACCGGAATCTGGTGGTGGTTGACGCCGAGCCGGTAGCGCTGCGCGTCGCCATAGGAGAACAGGCGGGCCTGCAGCATCTTGTCCGGCGAATAGCCGATGCCGGGCACGACATTGGCCGGCGTGAATGCCGCCTGCTCGACCTCGGCGAAGAAGTTCTCCGGGTTGCGGTTGAGCTCGAAGTATCCGACCTCGATCAGGGGATAGTCCGCCTTCGGCCAGACTTTCGTCAGATCGAACGGGTTGAACGGGAAAGCCTTGGCTTGTGTGTCCGTCATCACCTGGATGAACAGCGTCCAGCGCGGGAAATCGCCGCGCTCGATGCTGTTGAACAGATCGCGCTGGTGGCTCTCGCGGTCCTTGCCGACCAACGCCTCGGCCTCGGCGTCGGTCAGATTCTCGACACCCTGCCGGGTGCGGAAATGGAATTTCACCCAGACGCGCTCGTTGCCGGCGTTGATCATGCTGTAGGTATGGCTGCCGAAACCGTGCTGGTGACGAAAGCTTTTGGGGATACCGCGCTCGCTCATCACGATGGTGACCTGGTGCAGCGCTTCCGGCAGCAGCGTCCAGAAATCCCAGTTCATGTCGGGATCGCGCACGCCCGTGCGCGGATGGCGCTTGATCGCGTGGTTGAGGTCGATGAAGCGCAGTGGATCGCGGAAGAAGAACACCGGCGTGTTGTTGCCGACGACGTCCCAATTGCCTTCATCGGTGTAGAATTTCAGCGCGAAGCCGCGGATGTCGCGCTCGGCGTCGGCCGCGCCGCGCTCGCCGGCAACGGTCGAGAACCGCGCGAACATCGGCGTCTGCTTGCCGATCTCCGAGAAGATGCCGGCCTTGGTGTAGCGGGTGATGTCGTGGGTGACGGTGAAGGTGCCGTGCCCGCCGGCGCCCTTGGCGTGCATGCGCCGCTCCGGGATCACTTCGCGGTGAAAATGCGCGAGCTTTTCGATCAGCCAGACGTCCTGCAGCAGCGCCGGCCCACGCGGCCCCGCCGTCATGACGTTCACATTGTCGGCAACCGGTGCGCCGGAGGCGTGGGTCAGGAACGGCTTCTTGATCTCGTCGCTCATCGAAAGCTCCTTGCTGGAAGTCAGCACTCGTCGTCCCGGTCCTGAGGGAAGCCGGGTGAAAGACGATTGCATCGCGGATGCGTTACGGCCGGCGCGACGGGAGACCCGGTGATCGACAAATTGTGAACCGGATCTGCGATCCCGCTACGACGGCGTCGTCTCTGGATGAGTCCCCGATTAAGAAATCGCGGGGATCGATTCAACGCGCGCTATCCGCTGATTCCAGCCAAATGTCCGTCGATCTCGGCCAACGTAGTCGGGGCCCGCGATCCGGTCATTTGCTGCGCATGCCGGTGCGCTCGCCAATCCTAAATCCGGCGTCAGAATCTGGCGCATTTGTCAGTTGAAGTCGGGCTCGCGCTTGCGTCTTCTGATCATGCTCGTGTGCGGCGATACGAGGTTCGCCGCGGTCCCAATCAGGGAGGATTTCATGAAGAACAGGCTTCTCACGTGTCTCACGGCGGCGACGCTCGCTGTCAGCGTTGCGCTCGCTCCCGCGGCCCTTGCCAGAGGCGGCGGCGGTGGTGGCGGGCATGGCGGCGGTGGTGGCGGCGGCCACGGTGGTGGCTTTGCTGGCGCCATGGGTGGCGGCATGCATGGCGGAGGCTTCGGCGGCATGCACGGCGGTGGCTTTGGCGGTATGCATGGTGGCGGCATGGCGTTCGCCGCCATGGGCGGCGGCGGGCATTTTGCCGGCGGGCATTTCGGCGGCGCGCGCTTTGCCGGTGCGCCGGCGTTCGGGCCGCGGTTTGCCGGCGCCGGATTCCACGGCGGACGCTTCTTCCATCACGGCGGCTTCTTCCGTCACCACCACTTCCATCGCTTCGCCTTCTTTGGCGGGCCGTACGTCTATGCCAATTACTACGACGGCTGTTACCGCAGGGTATGGACGTCCTACGGGCTGCAATGGGTCAATGTGTGCGGGGACTATTGGTGATCGCCCAACCATCCGCACGCGTTGTCGCGGCCGTCGCCAGACGTTCCATCCAGCCCCGGAATGGGATAGTCTGGCGGCGACCGTCGCGGGGCGCTCGGAGGGGTTGAGAACTCGGAGAGTTCAAGAAGATGACCGGAGCTCACCGCCGCATTCTCGTCGTCGAGGACGATCCGGAGACCGCGGGTCAGCTCGTCGAGGAACTCACCACCTGCGGCTACGACGTGGATCTGGCGGCGAACGGCCGCGAGGCGCTGAGCCAGGGGGCGGCGCGCGACTATGCCGTGATCACGATCGATCGCATGCTGCCCGATATCGATGGCATCACGGTGATGCGTCAGATGCGCGACGACGGCATCGCAGTGCCGTTCCTGATCATCAGCGCGCTCGGTGAGGTCGATGACCGCGTGCGCGGCTTGCGCGCCGGCGGTGACGACTATCTGGTCAAGCCGTTCTCCTTTGTCGAGTTGCTGGCGCGCCTGGAGGCGCTCGGCCGCCGCAGCGAGACCGTTGCCAAGGAGACCATCCTGCGGGTCGGCGATCTCGCGGTCGATCTGATCGCGCGGACGGCGAGCCGCCGCGGTCGCAAGATTCCGCTGCTGCCGAAGGAATTCCAGCTGCTCGAATATCTCGCGCGCAACGAAGGCCGCGTGGTATCGCGCGCCATGCTGCTGCAGCACGTGTGGGATCTGCACTTCGATCCCTCGACCAACATCATCGACGTCTACGTCGGACGGGTGCGCCGCAAGGTCGACGACCAGCAAGCCTATCCGCTGATCCACACGATCCGCGGCATCGGGTACTGCCTCCGTGCTCCTGGCTAAGACCCTCAGGTCATCGACGTTCCGCCTGGCCTTGATCGCGATCGGCGTCTTCGGCCTGATCGTGTCCGCCATCTTCGCCTATGTCTACTGGTCGACGCTGTCCTACGTGCGCGACAGGTCCGACCGCGCGATCATGACCGAGCAGGCAAGCCTCGACGATGCCTATGCGCGGTCCGGCCGCGATGGCTTGACCGCGTTGATCGCGCAACGCATCGCGGACAAGGCCTTTGCCGACCATGTCTATCTGTTGGCCGGCCCCGGCGCGGCGGTGTTCGCTGGGAATCTCAAGCAATGGCCGGCGGAGGCTGCCAGGCAGGGATGGACCGAATTCCGGGTCTCGCTGCCGCAGCTCTCCACGGGAACCTCGCTGGCGCGAGTCGTGACGGAGACCCTGTCGAACGGCGATCGGTTGCTGGTCGGCCGCGACATCAGCGATCTCGATGGCTTCATGACGCAGATCCGGGCCGCGGGCATCGCCGTCGTCGTGCTGATCATCGTGCTGGCTGCGGCCGCCAGCATCGGGGTCACGCGGCGGACGGTCGGCCGGATCGAGTCGATCAATGCGACCAGTCGCGCCATCATGCTCTCCGGCCTCGACCAGCGCATCCCGCTCCTTGGCAGCCATGACGAATGGGATCGTGTCGCGGAGAACCTCAATTTGATGCTGGATCGCATCCAGACCCTGATGGGAGACGTCAAGCAGGTCAGCGAAAACATCGCCCACGACCTGCGCACGCCGCTGACCCGGATGCGCGGCCGTCTGGAGAAGGCTTATCACGCCCCACGCAACGCGGACGGCGATGCGGCGCTGATCGGCGACACCATCGCCGATCTCGACGCGGTGCTCGGGATGTTCGCGTCGATCACGCGGATCTCCGAGATCGAGACGCGGGCCCGCAAGGGCGCGTTTCGCACCGTCAATCTCGTCGAGATCGCGGGCGAGGTGGTCGAGCTGTACGATGCCGCGGCCGAGGAGGTGACCACCCATCTCGACCTTGCCGGCGATCCCGCGGTGATGGTCACCGGGGACCGCGACCTGTTGTTCGACGCCATTGCCAATCTCGTCGACAACGCCATCAAGCATGGCCGCCCGGGCGGACGGGTGACCGTGACTTGCGACGATGACGAAGGCGGACCGGTGATCTCGGTTGCCGATGACGGCCCGGGCATTCCGGCCGACCAGCACGACCGCGTCTTCAAGCGCTTCTATCGGCTCGAGCAGAGCCGCTACACGCCGGGCAACGGCCTTGGCCTCAGCCTCGTCGCCGCGGTCGCCAGCCTGCACGGCGCGAAGATCGAGCTGCTCGACAACGGACCGGGATTGTTGTTCAGGCTCGTCTTCCCTGTGGCGGAAACCTAGGAACGTGGGGTGGTGACGGCGGAGGAACTCCTCGCTGGGTGCGCGCCGCCAAAATTTTGAAAAACAACCCCATGCAAAGGAGCTCGCGGTTGCCGGCGTTCGACAAGGCAACTTGACACGTCGGGCAAATCAGGGATACACTTCTAATAATCCGAAATTGTCTTGTGAGCGCCTCTCGCCAAGCGGAGTGGCCGCAGCGTCGTCATCCTCACTGTCATCGCCCGGCTCGACCGGGCGATCCAGTACGCCGCGGCTTCTCGGTTCAAGCTCCGCTGCCTCTGGAATACTGGATCACCCGCATGCGCGGGTGATGACCCCGAACAGGCTGTTTGACACGTTGAGTCGAACGATCCCCATCGTCGTCCTGGCGAAGGCCAGGACCCATTACCCCAAATCTCAATTGTTGCGTGATGCTGGGGCCGCGATCCCGCTCATCACCGAAAGCGGTGGTTATGGGTCCTGGCTTTCGCCAGGACGACGGCGGTGTTAACCGTTCAAAACCGCGCCGCCATCTCCGCGAGCCTGCGATGCGCCGCGTCGCGGGCCGCGCGGATCGGCTCCGCGGGGCCGGTGGTCGGGCCGATCGGCAGGAAGCGCACGTCGCTGATGCCGATGAAACGCAGCACCTCGCGCAGATAGGGCGTTGCCATGTCGATGCGGCCGCGGTTCATGCCGGTGACGAAGTCGCTGCCGCTCGCCAGGATCACGACCGTCGGGCGGTCCTTGAGCAGCGGCAGATAACCCTGCGCCGGATCGAAGCGAAAGGTCAGCCCTGGCTGGATGATGACGTCCAGCCACTGCTTAAGCTTGTAAGGAATGCTAAAATTCCACATCGGCGTCGAGATCAGCACGCGATCGGCCAGCGACAGCCGCAGCGCGAGGCGTTCGGCGACCGCGAAAGCATCGTGCTGCGAATTGGTGAAGCCCTTGCCGCCGATCCGGGCATATTTGGCCTCGAGCAGATACCCCTCGAACTCCGGCAGCGGCTCGCGCCACAGGTTCATCGGGTCGATCTCCCAGTCCGGGCGGGCCTTGCGGAAGCTCTCCACGAAGACGTGCGCGCCGGCCGCCGATTCCGAATCGGCGCGGGGAGAGCAGGCAAGATGCAGCAGCTTCGGCACCGCGCCTCCCTCAGCCGAGCGCCTTGATGACCGCGTCGGCGTTGGTCACGACGGAGACGTTCTGCAGCGCGAAGTTGATTGCGGCGTTGTGCCAGTCGGCGTTCATGGTCGAGCAGCAATCCTCCGGCACGATCATAAAATAGCCCTTGTCGGCGCCGGTTCGCGCGGTGTGCTCGACCGACATGTTGGTCCAGGCCCCGGTGTTGATGATCATGTCGCGGCCGGTCGCCTTCAGGATGGTCTCGAGCCGCGTGCCCTCCCAGGCGCTCATCCGCATCTTCTCGACCACGAAATCGCCCGGGCGCGGCTCGAGGCCGGAGACCGGCGCCGCGCCCCAGCTGCCGCGCACCATCGCCTTGCTGTCGACCAGGCCCTCGAACAGCGGCGCGTTCAAGGTCACCCCCGGCGCGCCCGGCTCGACCACGAACCAGACATGGATGATGGCAACGCCGCGCGCCCGCGCCGCCTCCGCCACGCGGCGGACATTATCGACGACATGCTGCTGGCGCGCATGCGCAGGGGCACCGGAGTCGGCGAAAGCGCCGCCGTCCATGATGACGTCGTTCTGCATGTCCTGGATGATCATCGCGCAGCGTTGCGGATCGATCCGCATCTCGCCGGCGGTGAGGTTCGGCGCGGGCGTGGATGATGCAGCGCCGGCGCCGGCGCGCTTGCCGCTCATATAGGGCTCGTTGCGCGGCCCGACCTTGGTCGGGATCGCGTAGACCGAATGGGTCGCGGTCAGATAGAGCGTGCGGAAATCGGCGCCGCCCCAGGCGAGGTTGGCGACGAGCTCGGGCAGGCGGACCTTGCCGAGCAGATCGCCGCCGGGCGAATAGACCCAGACGCCGCCGGGCGCGGTGACCCAGACATTGCCGCGCTGGTCGCATTTCATGCCGTCGGGCAGGCCGGGTTCGAGCTCGGAGCGGATGCCGGAGGCGAATACCCGCGGATTGGTCAGCGTGCCGTCGGCGCCGACGTCGAAGGCGCGGATCAGCGCCTGCACGGTGTCATTGACATAGAGGATGCGCTCGTCGGGCGAGAAGCACAGCCCGTTCGGCTGCTCGAACAGATAGCGGTCGACCAGCAGCTTTGGCGCGCCGCCGCCCGGCGGCACGCGATAGACGCCCTGGAAGCCGAGCTGCCGCGGCCGCTCCACGCCGTAGACCGGCATCCGGCCATACCAGGGATCGGAGAAGTAGATCGCGCCCGAGGAATGGACGCAGACGTCGTTCGGGCTGTTGAGCTCCTGGTTCTCGTAATGCGAGGCCAGAACCTCGCGCCGCCCGTCGGGCCGTTCGCGGATCAGCGAGGATGTCGCGTGCTCGCAGACGATCAGATTGAGGTCCGCGTCATAGGTCATGCCGTTGCATTTGTTCGACGGGCGCTTGACCTCGACCACGCCGCGCCGCGCATCCCAGCGCCGGCGCACGTCGCCGGGCATGTCGGAGAACAGCAGGAAGTGATCGACCGGGTGCCAGATCGGCCCTTCGGTGAAATCGAAGCCGGTGCCGACCTGGCCGACCGGTGCGTAGGGGTCGATCAGGTCTTCGAATTCGCTGCGCAGCGTGACATGCGTCATCGTGACAGGCCTTCGCGGTTATGCCGGGAACCAGCTGCGCTGAGGCAGGCTCTGCACGACCGGCCCGGGCACCTGGTCATGCAGGCGGCCGACCACCATGCCGCCCTCGATCTTGGCCGGACGATCATGCACTGGCAGCAGATAGCGCGAGCTGGAGAGCAGCTTCTTGATCGCGGCCTTCTCGGCACGCTTGCTGGTGCCGTGATTGCCGGTGGTGCGCGGCTCGGCGTCGTGGATTTCGTTGAAGGGCGTGACGATCTGGTCGTTGAAGTCATAGATCACGTCGCCGCAGATCGTCGCGATCCCGTCGGCGGTATGGACGTGCACGTTCATCGAGCCTTCGGTGTGGGCGTTGGCGGCATCGCAATAGACGCCGGGCATCAGCTCGACCGGGCCGGTGATCTCGAGGTCGAGGAAGCGCAGCGCGCTCTTGGTGTGCAGGCGGTCGATCAGGTGCTTGATGTCGGGCGCGGGATATTGCGGATGCATCAGGCCGGAGACGGAGTACTCCAGTTCCTTGCGGTTCAGCACGACGGTCGTGTTCATCGGGAACAGGTCGTCCTTGCCGGCATGGTCGATGTGCAGATGGGTATGGCAGACGAAGCGGACGTCGCCCATCCGCACGCCGTGGCGAGCGAGCTGGTTCTCGATCATGTTCTCGTGGAACTGGAGGCCGCGCATGCCGAGCGTCTCCATGATCTGGTTGGAGCGGTAGCCGGTGTCGACCAGCACGGGGTAGGGTCCGCCGAGGATCAGGAAGCCGAGCGTCAGCACGCGGCGGGTGCGGCCGCAATTGTGCCCGAGCACGAGGAAGCTCGATTCCAGCTCGATATCGCCATAGTCCAGAATCTTGATCTCCAACGGCATCGCTCTCCCTCCAAATTCATGTTCGTTGTTGTGTTCGCGTTCGCGGCGCGGCTATGGCTCCAGCCGATAGACCCGCGTCGCCGTCGTGCTGAAGATCGCGGCGCGCTGCTCGCGGCTGAGCCGTTCGGCGGCTGCCTTGAAGGCGTCGATCAGATCGCGGTAGCTAGTCCACAGCTTCTCGATCGGAAAATTCGAGCCGAACAGGCAGCGGTCCGCACCGAAGATCGCGACTGTGTCGGTCATGACGCCGGCGATATGCGCGGCATCGTTGCGATGGATGAACGTGCCGAGCCCGGACAGCTTCGACACCACGTTGGGACACTGTGCGAGGCGTGCCATGCCGGCGCGCCAGGCGGCCCGCCCTTGCGGCGACAGATCCTCCAGCATGCCGGCATGTTGCAGGATGAACGTCACATTGGGACAGGCCTCGGCGAGCCCGGCGGCATCGGCCATCTGCGGTGCGAACACCTGCAGGTCAAAGCTCCAGCCATAGTCGGCGAGGTGGCCGACGTTGCGCCGGATCACCGGGTCGGTGCAGAGATCGGGCCGCGCCGCGAAGCGATAGAGCGGGTTCTCGTGCCAGTGCAGCTGCATGCGCACCCCGCGCACCAGCGGGTAACGCTTCAACCGGTCCAGCTGCGGCCGTACGTCGCCTGAGGAAAAATCGGCATAGGCGACGAGGGCGTGCGGCCAGCCGTGCTGATCCGCCGTCTGCTGCACCCAGGCTGCCTCGTCCTCGAACTTGCCGTTTGGCCAGTTGGTCTGGACATAGACCGAGCGGGTGACGCCGCTGCCCTTGAGGTCGTCGAGATATTCTTCGATCGGATAGTCGCGGCGGATCGGCTCGTAGGGGCCGAAGATGCGCGGCTGCATCGGGCCGGACAGCCAGGCGAGATCGGCCTGACGCCAGATGTGATGGTGTCCGTCGACGATTCCAGTCACGCAGCTCTCCTTGTTCCGAGCGACAGCAGATGCGCGACAACAGCCGCGCTCGATCCGCCGTCCACGAGATCATCGACAAAGCGCTGGATCGCGATCAGCGCCTCGGTTTGCGGCTTGAAGCCGGGCGATGTCGCGAGCGGTGTCAGCCAACTCACGCGCCACGCCCAGCGCGAGAGCTTTGCAACGGCATCGCGCAACGCCGCCGGATCGCCGCGCTCGAGACCATCGGAGACGATCACGACAGCTGCGCCGCGGGCATATCCGCCGAACCGCGGTACCGCGAGGAACGCCTGCAGCGCATCGCCGATCCTTGTGCCGCCGTCCCAATCGCTGACCAGGAAGGACGCGGCATTCAGCGCCTGCTCGCGGCGCTTCAGCCGCAGTGCAGACGTGACGCGGGTCAGCCGCGTGCCGAAGGTGAACACCTCGACATTGCCGGCCGCCTGCACCAGCGCATGCCCGAGCCGCATGTTCTCTTCGGTGCGCGCCTTCATCGAGCCGGAGACGTCGATCAGGAACAGGATCTTGCGCGGGCGCTGGCGGCGGCGCATGCGCCCGAGCCGCAGCACCTCGCCGTCATTGCGGACGCTGTCACGCAGCGTGCGGCGCAGATCGGCGAACGGGCCGCTGCGTGCGCGCCGACGCCGGTGGCCACGCCGTCGCGGCAGTCGCCGTGCCGCTTCGCGCGACAATTGGCGCAGCGGATCGCTGGTCGGGACTTGCGCAAAGCGGCGCTCGACCAGCGCTTCGGCGCGCGCCGCCGCGAGGCCGGATTCATTGGCTTCGTCGGCGAGCGGCGGCTCGTCGTCGCCGCGGCCTTCCTCCTGCAGGCGGACAGTCTCCTCGTCCTCGCCCTCGGCCTGTTCGATGGCATCAGCGCCGCGGAAATGGATGTCGAACAGCCGGTCAAATGTCGCGCGGCGTTCCGGCGGCGGAGCCAGCGTGGCGAGCCCGGCCTGGCGGATGTGCTCGAGACTCCGTGGTCCGAGCAGTTCGATCGCAGCCAGGAAGCTCGTCGTCTGCTCCGGCGCGACCGAAAAGCCGTTGGCGCGCAGCAGCGCGGCAAAGGTGACGAAGGTCCGCGCGGCGCGCGGCAGCTTGAGATCGTCGCTCACGCGGCTGCCTCCGCAATGATCGCATCGAGCCGCGGCGAGATGAAATGCAGATCCTCCTCATCCTTCAGCGCGACGCCGATCGAGCGCTTGAACGCGTCCGGCCAGCGCGCACCGCCCTTGTTGAGCAACGTCGCGGCTTCCGCCCAGTCGACCGCCTCGGCGATGCCCGGCGCCTTGCTCAGCGGCTCGCGGCGCAGCCGCCCGACCGCGGCGACCACGGCGCGGGCGGTGGCTTCGGCAACACTGGAGGCGCGCATCATCACGATCCGCGCCTCGCGTTCGGCATTCGGGTAGTCGATCCAGTGGTAGACGCAGCGCCGCCGCAACGCCTCGTGCAGATCGCGGGTCCGGTTCGAGGTCAGCACCACGACGGGATGCTCGGCAGCGCGGATGGTGCCGCGCTCGGGGATCGAGATCTGGAAGTCGGAGAGGAATTCGAGCAGGAAGGCCTCGAACTCCTGGTCGGCGCGGTCAATTTCGTCGATCAGCAGCACGGTCGCGTCAGGCGCGCGCAGCGCCGCCAGCATCGGGCGTTCGATCAGGAACGACTCGCCGTAGATGTCGATGCTCTCCTCGCCGGCCTGCCGGATCGCCAGCATCTGGCGCGGATAGTTCCACTCATAGAGCGCAGCCGCGGCGTCGATGCCCTCATAGCATTGCAGCCGGATCAGCCTGCGGCCGAGCACGGCGGCGATCGCTTTCGCCGCCTCGGTCTTGCCGACGCCCGGCGCGCCCTCGAGCAGCAGTGGCTTGCCGAGCGCGAGCGAGAGATAGGAGGCCGTGGCGATGCCGTCGTCGGCAAGGTAATAGGCCGCGCGCAGCGCCTTCTCCAGCGCCTCGGGGCTGTCGATGCCGACGATGTTGCTGCGGACCGGCATATCAGAACCTCAGCGCCGCGGCTGCGGCCGCGCGCCGCCCTGCGCCTTGATCGCGCGCAGCACCTTCTCCGGCGTGATCGGCAGATCGTCGATCCGCACCCCGACCGCGTTGAAGATCGCATTCGCGACCGCAGGCAGCACCGGATTGGCGCACATCTCGCCGGGGCCCTTGGCGCCGAACGGGCCGTCAGGTGCCGGGCGTTCCAGCACCGCAATGTCGTGCGGGCAGATGTCGCCGGGTCCCGGCATCAGATATTCGACGAAATCGCGCGGTCCGTGCACCGGCTCCGGATAATAAGGCTCCGGCGTCTCGTACAGCGCGTGGCTGACGCCCATCCAGGCGCCGCCGACCAATTGCTGCTCGACCAGCCGCGGATTGAGCGCGCGGCCGAGCTCGTAGGCGGAGTCCATCCTGACCATGTCGACCTCGCCGGTCTCGTCGTCGACCTCGACCTCGGCGACCAGGCAGGCATGCGCGTAACACGTCGCCGGCGACATCTCGCCGGTCTCAGGATCGACGTCGGACAGCGGCACCAGGAAGATGCCGCGGCCGGAGATCGTCTTGCCCTGCTTGAACTGGGCGGCGATCGCGACGTCCTTGGTCGAGATCGAGCGGTGCGGCGCGCCCTTGACGTGGATGTTGCCGCGGCCGTCGGTATCGAGATCGGCGGCATTCACCTCGAGCTCCTCGGCCGCCGCCTCCATCATCACGCCGCGCGCCTCCCGCGCCGCCGCCATCACGGCGTTGCCGACGCGATGGGTGCCGCGCGAGGCGAACGAGCCCATGCAATGCGGCCCGGTGTCGGAGTCAGCGGTGTCGACATAGACGTCCTCGACCGGGACGCCGAGCGTCTCGGCGCAGATCTGCCGCGTCACCGACTTCATGCCTTGCCCGAGATCGATCGAGGACAGCGCGACCGTGAACTTGCCGCTCGGATTGGAATGCACCAGCGCCTGGCTCGGGTCGCCGCCGAGATTCATGCCGATGGGATAATTGACCGACGCGATGCCGCGTCCGCGATGCCTTGTCATGGTCAGCGCCTCCTGGTGCCGAAGACGGAGGAGAAGCGGGTGGCGCCATGCGACGGCGCGGCCGGCCGCACCGGCGGTGATGACGGTGGCGGTGAGGAGGGCGGTGGTGGCGGCGGTTCGCGGGTTGCGGCCGGCGCGCGGTCATATGTCGTGCGCTGCTGGGTCGGTGCGGGCGGCGGCGCATGCGTCTCGCGCGGCGTCGGCGTCACGGCGGCCCGCGCGCCGCCGCCGTCCTTGCGCGACGACATCCGCTTGAAGTCCTCGCGCAGCGGCCATTTCGCCTTCTCCGCCGCGACCTGCACGCATTCGATCAGCGCGGTGTTCTTGGCCTCGCGGCGATGCGCCTTCATGTCGCCGTCGCGATACGCATTGAGGATCCGGAACTCCATCGGGTCCATGCCGACGAGATGGGCGAGCTTGTCCATCTGGCATTCGATCGCGAAGTCCATCGCGGTGACGCCGAAGCCGCGCATCGCGGTCGCGGGCGTGCGGTTGGTGAAGACGCAGTAGACGTCGCCGTGGACGTTCGGGATGGTGTAGGGGCCGGGCAGATGCGCGGCGCATTTCACCGCCGCATAGCTCGACAGCCGCGTATAGGCGCCGCTGTCGAAATAGGCGCGCACCTTGCGGGCGACGACGCGGCCATCGCGCATCACGCCATCCTTGATGTAGATGCGTTCGGCGCCGCGCGGCGGGCCGTACTGCATCTCCTCCTCGCGGCCGAACACGTAGCGCACCGGGCGTCCGGTCAGCATCGCGCCGAGGATGCAGAGCGGTTCGGTCAGCGTATCGACCTTGCCGCCGAAGCCGCCGCCCACCGTACCGCCGATGAAGTGGAAGGTGTTGGACGGCACGTCGAGGATTTTTGCGCAGGTATCGACCGAGAAGAACAGCGCCTGCGTCGAGGTGTAGACGATATAGCGGCCGTTGGTGTCGGGCGCGGCGATCGAGCCGTTGGTCTCGGTCGGGGCGTGCTCGATCGGCGACATCTGGTAGCGCTGCTCCAGCACATGGTCGGCGGTGGCCAGCGCACGGTCGGCATCGCCGAAGCGCAACTGCTGGCGATCATAGGTCTCGTGATAGGTGAAGGTGTTCTTGGGATAGACCTCGTTGACCACGGGCGCGCCGGACTTCAGCGCGTCCTCGACATCGAACACCGCCGGCAGCACCTCGTAGTCGATCTTGACTTTGGCGATCGCCTCATAGGCTTCGCGCGGGCTGTCGGCGACGATGGCGACGATCGGCTCGCCCTTGTAGCGCACCTTGTCGACGGCGAGCGACGGCTCGTCGTCCTTGCCGAAATTGATCAGGCTGAGCAGCGTGTTCAAATTGCGCGGCACGTCGGAGGCGCGGATCACGCGGCGCACGCCCTGCGATCGCTCGGCCTCCGAGGTGTCGATCCGGCGCAGCCGTGCGTGCGACTGGGCGCTGCGGACCACCTTCAGATGCAGCATGCCCTGCAGCTTGTGGTCGTCGAAATAGGGCGAGGTGCCGGTGACATGGCCGAGCATGTCCTGGCGCTGCGTGCCCTTGCCGATCTCCTTCAGATTATCGTCGCGCTCGTCGGCGAAGAGGTCCTTGCGCAATTCCAGCATGGCACTGTTCCCTTACGCGCGCGCCCGGCCGCCGGAGGCGGCAGCCAGCACGGCGTTGATGATCGGCTCATAGCCGGTGCAGCGGCAGATATTGCCCGAGATCGCCTCGACCACTTCGGCCCGGCTCGGCTGCGGGTTGCGGTTGAGCAGCGCCTTGGCGGCCATCAGCATGCCCGGCGTGCAATAGCCGCATTGGGCGGCGAAATTGTCGGCGAAGGCGCGCTGCAGCGGGTGCAGATTGGGGCCCTCCTTGATGCCGTCGAGCGTCTCGACCGAGCGGCCGGCGACGGTCTCGGCCAGCGTCAGGCAGGAGAGGTGCAACTCGCCGTCGATCAGCACGCTGCAGGTGCCACAGCCGCCCTGGCCGCAGCCGAATTTCGGCGTCATGTCGCCGATCAATTCGCGCAGGGCGACCAGGAGGTTGGTGCCGCCGTCGACGAAGATCGCGACGTCGCGGCCGTTATGCTGGAATTGAAGTGCAGTCTTGGCCATCGCGATTATTCCTGACCGGACAACAGGCGGCGGACATGCACGCCGACGATCTCGCGGCGGTACCAGGCGCTGGCGAGCGCGTTGTCGCTGGGCGACGTGCCTTCGACCGCCGCCGCGGCGGCCGCTTTGATCGTGGAGGTATCGAGCGCGCGGCCCTCCAGCGCACGCTCGGCGGCGCGGGCGCGGATCGGCGTCGGCGCCATCGAGCCGAGCGCGACGCGCGCGCCGACGATCCGGCTGCCGTTGACCGGCAGATGCGCCGCCAGCGTGATGACGGCGCCGCCCTTGGGTTTGATCCGCGCGATCTTGCGGTAGCGGAAGGCTTCTGCGCTACCAGGCTTGGCAAAGGAGATCGCCAGCACCAGCACGCCGGTCTGGCGGTCGCGCGATTGCAGGAATTCATCGATCGGGATCTCGCGGCCACCGAGGCCGCCTTGCACCGATACCACAGCATCGAGCGCGAGCATCGCCACCGTGAAGTCACCATACGGCACCGGCGCAAACAGATTGCCGCCGACGGTGCCCATGTTGCGCACCGCCGGTCCGCCGATCGAGCGCGCAGGGCCGTGCAGGAAGCCGAGCTCGCGCTCGGCCAGGATGCGCGCAAAGGTGACGCCGGCGCCGAGCGTGATGCGCGAGCCCGAGGCGTCGATTCGCGTCATCGCATGGTCGCTGGCGCGTACGATTGTCGAGATCGAGATGTCGCCCTCGTTCAGCGCCCGCATCACCAGCGTGCCGCCGCCGAGATAGCGGGCGCTGCGATCCGACGACAGCGCCGCCGCGGCGTCATGGGTGCTGGTGAAGGTCTTCACCGTGACTGGCATGATGTCCTTCCCCGCTTACGCGGCCTCCTTCAGATGCCGGCGGATGGCCTCGAAGCCGGCCTGGTAGATGTCTTCCGCAACCATCTGCGTGATGCGGTCCCTGTCCTCTGTCCGCGTCGTGAAGCGCGATTCCCAGTGCCAGAAGGTGCGGTCGCCGTCGGTGACCGGCAGCAGGCGAACATGCGCCACGTAGTTGAACATCGGGATCGGGGTATCGAGCAGGCAGTAGCTGAACGATTGTTCGAGATCCGAGAGCGCCAGCAGCTGCTCGCGCAGTTCGGCGCCGTCCTTCAGCTTGAATCGCCTGACGCAGCCGATCTTGTCGGACGGCTGCGCGCGCTCGATCCCGCTGGTCGCGACTGCCGGGTGCCAGCGGTCATGGCCGTTGAAATCGCGCAGCACGGCCCACACCGCATCGGTCGGTGCATCCAGGATCGTGCTTTTGACGATATGCGGCACGGTCAAAGTCCAGTGTCTGCGAGTCTGATGGAGCTATCCGCGGACCTCACCTCTCCCCATCGGGGAGAGGTCGGCGCGCAGCGCCGGGTGAGGGGGCTCAGGTCCCGCGAGAGACCGTAACCCCTCACCCGGATCGCATCTGGCGATGCGATCCGACCTCTCCCACAGGGGGAGAGGTGGACCGTCTGCGTCGCGATAGCTGGACGATACATATCGCTATCCTCCAAACGCCCGCTTCAGCGCGTCGAAGCCGCCCTGGAATACGCCGCCGCCGATATTGTTGACGAGCTCGGCCTCGCGCTCCGGCGCGCAGTCGAACTCGGCGGTCCATTCCATGAACGTCTGGTCGCCATCGGTGACCGGCGTCAGCCGCAAGGTCGCGACATAGTTCTCGACGCCCATCGGCGATTCCAGGATCGAGTAGGTGCAGAACATGTCGTAGTCGGACAGCCCGAGCAGCTTCTCGCGGATGCGATCGCCGTTGCGCAGCCGGAAATCCCTGACGCAGCCGATCTTGTCGGAGGGCTCGCCGCCCTCGATCCGGCTTTCCGCGATCGCCGGATGCCAGTTCGGCAGCCCGTTGAAATCGCGGACGCGGGCCCAGACCCGGTCGTTGCGGGCATTGACGACGGTGGAGACGTAAACCCGTGCCATGGTGTGCGCTCAGTCCTTCTTGCGCGGCGTGCGCTCGGGGCGCGCCGGTTCGCTTCCCCCCTCGGGCGCCGCCGGCTTTGATTCACCGCCGCTCTTGCGTGCGGAATCCTTGATGCCCTGCATGTCGCGCGCCTCGCGGATCAGGCCGGGCATCTTGGCGAGGCTGCCGCCCTCGACGCCGATGTCCGACAGGATCGAGTCGATCAGCGGTGCCTGCACGCGGTAACGCAGCGCCGAGTCGATCACCTCGTCGGTGGCGCTGCGGCCGTTGCCGCCACCATTTCCGTTGCCGTTGAGGCCGTCGACCTGGAGGATCCGGATGCCCTCGATCTTCTCCATCGGCTTGACGCTCTCGCGCACGATGCCCTCGATGCGGTCGAGCAGCTTGCGGCGGAACAGCGAGTAGCGCGCCTGGTCCGTCAGCACGTTCTCGGCCTCGTTGAGCATGCGCTGCGCCTCGGCCTCGACCGCAGCCCGGACGCGCTCGGCTTCGGCGGCGATCCTGGTCTCCTCGGCCTGCTTCTCGGCGAGCAGCACTTCGACGGTCTTGCGCCGTTTTGCGATTTCACTTTCACGCGCGGTGACGACGCGCTCGGCGGCTTCCGTCGCACGGATCCGCGCATCCTCGGCGGCCGCGCGTGCCGCGGATTCTTCCAGCGACTTCTGATGCAGCGCGATGGCCTTTTCCATCAACGCAGTCTCGACGTCCTTTTCGCGGTTGACCTCGAGCTTGCGCAGCTCGCGCTCGCGGCCGATGCGGGCCTCGTCGAGGCCGCGGTCCGATGCGATGCGCGCGCGCTCGACCTCCTCGCGGGCCGCGATCTCGGCCTCCTGCAGCGACTGGTTGCGGGCGACTTCGAGCTGCTCGATCGCACGGCGCCGCGCGATCCGCGCGGCTTCCAGCGCCTGCTCGCGCGAGACGTCGGTCGTGTCGATGTCCTTGCGCGCCACGATCTCGGCCTGCCGGACCTGGCGATCGGCATCGATCCGTTCGGAGCGCTTGGCGGCGAGCGCGATCACGCGCTCCTCGTCGGCGAGCTCGATCGCCTTCTTCTGGTCGATGTTGAGCACTTCGCGGGTCCTGGACGAGGCGATGCGCTCGCTTTCCAGCGCCAGCTCGACATCGATGCGCTGCCGCTCGATGGCGTCGCGGCGCTTCAGCTCGGCGGCCTCGATCGCCCCGGTGCGTTCGATCTCGAGCCCGCGGGTCTCCCGCTCGGCGCGGATGCGCTGCGCGGCGACCGACTTCTCCTGCGAAATCCGTGCCGCCTCGATCGCCTCGCGCGAGGCGATGTCGGCTTCCTCGATCGCGCGGGTGCGGGCGATCTCGAGCGCACGGACGTGCTCTTCCTGGGCGATCCGCGATGCTTCAGTGGCTTCGCGTGCGCTGATGCCGGCGATCTCGACCGCCTGGTTGCGCTCGATTTCGAGCTTGCGGGTGGTGTGATCGGCGGCGATGCGCTCGGCAGCCAGCGTTTTCTCGCGCGCAATCCGGGCGGCTTCGACCGCCTTCTGCGCCTCGATCTCGGCCTCCTGGATGATGCGCACCTGCTGGATTTCCAGCGCACGGGTGCGCTCGTCGGAGGAGATGCGCTCGACATTGACCGTCATGGTCTGGGCGATACGCGCCTTCTCGGTGGCCTCGCGAGCGGCGATCTCGGCCTCGTCGACCGCGCGGGTGCGCTCGATCTCGCGACGGCGGGTCTCTTCCTCATTGGCGATGCGGGCATCGGTGATGACGCGGTCCTGCTGGATCCGGGCCTTCTCGATCGCTTCGCGGGCGGCGATCTCGGCCTCCTCGACCGTGCGCATCCGCTCGATCTCGCGCTGGCGCACCTCGCGCTCCGATGCGATCCGCGTGGTGTCGACCGAGCGCTGGTTGGCGATCCGGACCCTCTCGATCTCCTCGCGGGCCAGCAGCTCCTTCTCCTCGACGGCGCGGGTCCGCTCGATCTCCTTGTGGCGGGTCTCGCGCTCCGAGGCGATCCTTGCCTCAGTGATGGCCTGCTCATTGGCGATGCGGGCTTTCTCGATGGCTTCGCGCGCGGTGATCTGGGCCTGCTCGGCCTCGGTCTCGCGCAGCGCGCGCTCACGGGCGACCTCGGTGCGCTGCAGGGCGCGGCGCATCTCGATGTCGCGCTCCTGCTCGAGGCGCGCGGTCTCGCTTTCGCGCTCGATCTCCAGCGCTTGCCGTTCGGCCTCCAGATTGCGGGAGCGGATCTTGATCATCGAGTCCTGCTCGATGTCGTTGCGCAGCTTGCGCTTGGCCTCGATGTCCTCCATCAGCCGAGTCAAGCCTTCGGCGTCGAAGCGATTCGAGGGGTTGAAATATTCCAGATCGGTCTGGTCGAGATCGGTGATCGCGACCGACTCGAGCTCGAGGCCGTTCTGCGCCAACGCTTCGGCCGCATTTGCCTTGACGCGCGCGACATAATCGCCGCGCTGCTCGTGCATCTGCTCCATGGTCATCTCTGACGCAACCGAGCGGATCGCGGAGATGAACTTGCCGGAGAGCAGGGTGTGCAGCTGCTCCGGCTCCATGGTGCGGCGGCCGAGCGTCGCTGCGGCGATCGAGACCGCCTCGCGGGTCGGCTGAACGCGGACGTAGAAATCGGCCTCGATGTCGACGCGCATGCGGTCGCGGGTGATTACGGCATCCTGGCGGGAGCGCACGATCCCCATCGGCAGCACGTTCATGTTGACCGGCGTGTAGTCGTGGATGAACGGCAGCACGAAGGCGCCACCGTTGATCACCACACGCTCACCCATGAAACCGGTGCGGACGAAGGAGACCTCCTTCGAGGAGCGGTGATACAGCCAGTTCACGACATAGACGATGATGACGATCGCGACGATTGCGACGATGAGCCAGAGGATCAATTCACCGACCAGCATCCCCGACATGTCTTCCTCCCTTGGTCACGGCGGCTCTAGCGCGCGCCGATCGCCTTGAATTTGCGAACCTGTTCCGTCAACGCCCGCTCGACCGGCAGACGCTCCATCGAGGAGGCGCCGTAGAAGCCGTGGCAGTTGCGGGTCTTCTTCATGATGAAATCGGCGTCGGCCGGGTCCGCGATCGGACCGCCATGCGCGAGCACGATGATGTTCGAATTGACGCTGAGCGCGGCCTCGGCCCAGGCCTCGATGCGGGCAGGGCAGTCTTCGAGCTTTGGCGCGGTCTGCGCGCCGATCGTGCCGCCCGTGGTGAGGCCCATATGGCAGACGATGATGTCGGCGCCGGCGATCGCCATCGCGGTCGCTTCCTGCTCGCTGAACACATAGGGTGTGGTCAGCATGTTCTTGTCATGCGCTTTCGCGATCATGTCGATCTCGAGCGCGTAGGACATCCCGGTTTCTTCGAGGTTGGCGCGGAAGGTGCCGTCGATCAGGCCGACGGTCGGAAAGTTCTGCACGCCGGCGAAGCCGAGCGCCTTGAGCTGGTCGAGGAACACGTCCATGTCGCGGAACGGATCGGTGCCGTTGACGCCGGCGAGCACCGGCGTGTTTGCCACGACCGGCAATACTTCCCCGGCCATCTCGACGACGATGGCGTTGGCATCGCCATACGGCATCAGTCCGGCCAGCGAGCCGCGGCCGGCCATCCGGTAGCGGCCGGAATTGTAGATCACGATCAGGTCGACGCCGCCGGCCTCCTCGCATTTCGCCGACAGCCCGGTGCCGGCGCCGCCGCCAACGATCGGCTCGCCGCGGGCGATCATGGCGTGAAACTTCTTCAACAGCGACGCACGTTCAAACCTGGGCATGGGTCACCTCGCCACTCTCCGCCGGCCACCGGCGCGTCCGAGCAGCGGACGGAACGCGCTGACGATGGCGGCGGTGAACTCGGGATCGTTGATGTTGCGCTTGATACGGATGATCTGGCGGTTGCCGGTCTGGCGCACGGTGCGCTCCAGCGCGCGGAACAGCGCGGCGTCCGCCTCCGGGTCCCAGAACGGCTGGCCCGACGCATCGAGTGCGGAGACGCCGCCCTCGGCCAGGAAGAAGCGCACCGGTCCGTCCATCTGGTTCAGCCGTTCGCCGATCCAGCGGCCCATGCGCTCGTTCTCTTCCGGCGTGGTCCGCATCAAGGTGACCTGCGGATTGTGGACATGGAATTTGCGCTGCCGGTAGCGCTCCGGAATGGTGTCGGGCGCGCCGAAGTTGACCATGTCCAACGCGCCGACCGAGCCGACATAGGGCACGCGGCTGCGGATGATGGCGCCGAAGCGATCCTCGGTTGCAGGGAACACGCCGCCCATCAGGAGGTCGCAGACTTCGGTCGTGGTGAGATCGATCACGCCGGCGAGCTGACCGGACTCGACCAACTTCTCCATCGAGCGGCCGCCGACGCCGGTGGCGTGGAAGACCAGGCACTCGAAATCTTCGCGCAGGTCGGCTGCGATCTTCTGCACGGCCGGCGTCGTGACGCCGAACATGGTGATGCCGATTGCGGGCAGGCCGGCGTTCCTCTCCCGTTGCTTGTTGGCTTGGTCGTCGAGCCGGGCCTTGACCATGCCGACCAGCGCATGGGCGCCGTTGCCGAGCACGGCACGCGAGATCGAGTTAAGGCCCTGCACGTCGGTCACCGAATACATCATGGTGATGTCGGCGGGCCCGACATAGGGGCCGACGTCGCCGGACGCGACCGAGGAGATGATGAGCTTCGGCACGCCGACCGGCAGTGCGCGCATGCCCGGCGCGACCAGCGACGCGCCGCCCGAGCCGCCTGCGGAAATGATGCCGGCGACATTGCCCTGGCGGCGCAGCCATCGCTCGAAGGCCTCCGCCATCGCCGTGACCGAGGCGCCGCGATCGGCGCCGAACACGCTGGAGCCGCCGCGGCCGTGGTTCAGCGCGATCTCCTGCGCGGTGACGTCGCAGCTCGCCGCCTTGCCGCTGGTCGAGACGTCGACCAGCCGGGTGCGCAGGCCGCTGCCCGCGACGATGTCGCGGATGAAGCGCAGCTCGGCGCCCTTGGTGTCGAGCGTGCCGACGACCAGTACGACGGGAGGTCCCGATGTCTTCGACGTTGCCGGTTCGCGCCGCGTGCGGGCCGTCTCCTCGAGACGCGTGACGGCGGCGGACTGCGTCCGCGCAGCGGCCTCGATCCGGGCGATCGGCACCGGCTGCGACCAGCGCGTCGGCAGCGCGGGATTGGAGACGTAGATGCGGGTCGGCCCCTTGCGCTCCGGCTGCGGCGTTCCGGGCGCTTCGGCCTTCGCCGGTGCCGTCTCGGCGTCGGTCTCATCAGTGCCGTGGGTGCCGACGCCGAGCAGCCTTTGCTGCAGCTCGCGGTCGGTCGCGAGGCGGGCCGAGTCGATGATGCGATTGATGCGGCCATTGACCATGATCGCGACGTTGCGCGACACCGCCGTCGCGACACCGATGTTCTGCTCGATGACCAGCACGGACATATCGTCCTCGTCACCGAGGCGCAGCAGCATGTCTTCGACCTGCGCGACGATCACGGGCGCAAGGCCCTCGGTCGGCTCGTCCATGATCAACAGATGCGGGTTGGTCAGCAGTGCGCGCGAAATCGCGAGCATCTGCTGTTCGCCGCCGGACAGCTGGTTGCCGCCGTTGTTCTTCCGCTCGGCAAGGCGCGGGAAGGTGTCGTAGATGCGCTCGATGGTCCAGGCACCGCGGCGCAGGCCGCCGGCAAGCGCGAGGTGCTCGTCGACCGTCAGCGAACGCCACAGCCGGCGGCCCTGCGGCACATAGCCGACGCCGAGCCGGGCGATTCGCGCCGGATTGAGCCGCGTGACTTCCTCGCCGCGAATCCGGATCGAGCCGGCGCTGGCGCGGATCAGGCCCATGATGGCCTTGCACAGCGTGGTCTTGCCCATGCCGTTGCGGCCGACCACCGAGAACACGCCGCTATCGAGCGTGAGATCGACGCCTTGCAGCGCGTGCGAATGGCCGTAATAGACGTCGAGGCCCTTCACCTCGAGCGCGGGCGCGGCGCGGCGGTCATTCATGGCCGCCTCCGAGGTAGAGCTCCTGCACCTCGGGATCGGATTCGATCTCGCGCGGCAGGCCTTCCTTGAAGATGCGGCCGTTGTGCATCATCGTCACGCTCTCGACGACGCGCAGCGCAACGTCCATGTCGTGCTCGATGATGATGTAGCCGATATGCGCCGGCAGCGAGGTCAGGATCTCGATCAGCTCGCGCCGCTCGGTCGGCGATAGTCCTGCCGCCGGCTCGTCGAACAGGATGAAGCGCG
Source organism: Bradyrhizobium sp. CER78 (assembly GCF_029846235.1). Taxonomy (GTDB): domain Bacteria; phylum Pseudomonadota; class Alphaproteobacteria; order Rhizobiales; family Xanthobacteraceae; genus Bradyrhizobium. The sequence goes on along the minus strand of NZ_JARVWP010000009.1, from coordinate 153,597 downwards.
GCGCGCCGGCCAGCGCCAGTGCGATCTCGAGCTGGCGCTGCTGGCCATGCGCGAGCTCGGCGACGCGCTGGTCCTTGACGCCCGTGAGATGCACCGCCTGCACCAGCGTCTCGGTCGCGTGCATCAACGCATCGTTCTGCCCCGGACGCAGGAAGGAGAACCGTCCGCGCGAGACGCCGCGGCAGGCGAGATAGACGTTGTCCTGCACCGTGAGGCCGGGGAACAAAGCCGAGATCTGGTAGGTGCGGCGCAAGCCCCGGCGGATGCGCTCATAGGGCGGGAACTGGGTGATGTCCTCGCCGAAGAAGCGGATCGTACCGGAGGAGGGCGGGAAGTCGCCGGTGATGCAGTTGAACAGCGTGGTCTTGCCGGCGCCGTTCGAGCCGAGCACGGCGCGGCGTTCGCCGGGACGCACGGTGATGGTGACGTCGGTCAGCGCCGCCAGCGCGCCGAATAGCCGCGTCACGCCGCGCAGTTCCAGCGCCGCGCCGGCGCCGACAGCGGACAGGCGGTGCGCGACGCTATCCATGGCGGCCTCCGCCCGAACGTTGCGTCGAGGATGCATTGCGGCGCCGCCAACGCTCCCACAGGCCGATCACACCGTCGGACGACCAGAACACGATGGCGAGGAAGCCGAGACCGATCAACAGGCGGAAGCGGTTGCCGTCGAGCCCGAGCTTGATCAGCACGTCGAGCGCGAAGGTCCGCAGCAGCACGAAGATCAGCGCGCCGATGAAGGGGCCGATCGGCCTTGTGATGCCGCCGACCACGGCGATGATCAGGACGTCGATGCAGGCGCCGACGCTGACCGAACCGGGCGAGATCTGCCGGTAGTTCCAGACCTGCAACACGCCGCCGAGCGCCGCGATGAAGGCGGCGAAGGCGTAGGCCGCGATGCGGTGCGCATTGGGATTGAAGCCGAGCGCGGCCATGCGGCGGGGATTGTCGCGGACGCCTTGCAGTGCGAGCCCGAACGGCGCACGCGACACATACTGCACGGCGAAGTAGCAGATCGCGGCGACGCCGAGCGTCACGTAGTAGAACGCGATATCGGAACGCCAGTCGACACCCCAGAAGTGCGGCGTTGCGACGGTGTTGATGCCGGTGTGGCCGTTGAAGATCGCCCAGTTCTGGTTGGTGAAATAGTAGAACGCGGCGCCGATCGCGAGCGTGATCATGATGGTGTAGATGCCTTCGGTACGCACCGCGAGCGCGCCGCCGAGCGTGCCGAACAGCGTCGCCAGCGCCAGTGCCATCGGGGTCGCGAGCCACCACGGCCAGCCAAGGCTGATATTGGCGTTGCCGCTCATGCCGAACACCGCGACCATGTAGCCGGCGAAGCCTGCGACGGTGAGCTGCATGAGACTGACCATGCCGCCATAGCCGGCCAGGAACATCAGGCTGAGCGCGATGACGCCGAGGATCAGCGTGGTGGCGAAGATCTCGATCAGGAAGAAGCCGTTGGCGATCAGCGGCATGATCACGAGGATCAGCGCGACCAGCCAGGCCACAGGATTCTGGAATTCCGGCCAAGTGCGGAGCAGGGCGCGACGGGTCGCGTTGGCGGATGGATCGGGGCGGAACTGGGTGCTCTGCAGCAACGACATCTCATCGCCTCGCGAGCAGGCCCTGCGGCCGCAGCGCCAGCACCAGCACCATGATCAGGAAGGTGACGACGATGGCGTAGGTCGGGATGTAGACCGAGCCGAGTTGCTCGGCGAGGCCGATGATGACGGCGCCGAGCGCCGCCCCCGGGATCGAGCCCATGCCGCCGACGATCACGACGACGAGGGAAGCAAGTAGGAAGCGGGTATCCTCGCCGGGCGACAGCGACTGGAAGGTGCCGCCGACGACACCCGCGATGCCGGCAAGCCCCGCGCCGAGCGCGAACACCAGCACGAACACCAGCTGGATCCGCACCCCGGTCGCGGCCAGGATGTCGCGGTCGTCGACGCCGGCCCGCACGATCATGCCGATGCGGGTTCGGTTCAGCGCCAGCCACATCGCGATGCCGATCACAACGGAGGCGGCGAAGATCACCAGCCGCACCAGCGGATATTGCAGATAGACCGGCTCGCCCGATGATTTGATCGCGGTCAGCAGCGGCAGCTGCACCGGGCCGATCAGCCAGCTCGGGGTCTGGACCTGGTAGAAATCGCCGCCGAACACCCACAGCATCAGATCGGCGAACACGATCGAGAGCCCGATCGTGACCATGGTCTGGCGGAGGTCCTGACCCTCCATGCGGCGGAAGACGGCGAGCTGCAGGATCACCCCGACCAGCGCCACCGCGATGAAGGCGACGATGAAAGAGAGGATCCACGAACCGGTCCAGGTGCTGACGGCGTAGCCGATATAGCCGCCGAACAGATAGAGCGAGCCGTGCGCGAGGTTGACGTTGCGCATCAGGCCGAAGATCAGCGTGAAGCCGCTCGCCACCAGGAAGTAGAGCCCGCCGAGCGTGATGCCGTTGAGTACGGCGTTGAGGAACACGCGCTTGCGGCCGATCGCGGCCTCCAGCCCCGGCGGCCAGATCGCGAACACCAGCCATGCGAGCACCGCGACCGCGATGATCACGATCAGCGCCCAGGCCGGATGGCGTTCGATGAACCTGGCCATGTCAGCCGCGTTCCCTCAGTCGGTCGCGACCGTCTGCCGGGCCGCGTGTCCAATATCCTACCGAGGGCGAAAGCGTCGGATTTGATCGAGAGTATCTTTTATCGTCCGGTGCGGAACTCGCTCACGGCCGCAACACCTTGGCGGCGCGGCGATAGTCGGTCGGGGCCATGCCGACATTGGCGGCGAAGAAGCGGGTGAAGCCGCTCTGCGAGGAGAAGCCGAGATCGAAGCCGATATCGGCGATCGGCGCTTCGGTCGCGACCAGCGCATCCAGCGCCTGCTCCATGATCAGCGTGTTCATGTAGAGGTGAGGGGTGACGCCGGTTTGCGTCCGGAACAGCCGGTAGAAATGCGGCCGCGACAGGCCGGCTTCGCGCGCGATCGCATCGAGCTCGATCTCCGCGCCGGGGCTCTCCGACATCAGCTTGATCGATTTGCGGACCCGGAAATCGGTCACCGCGGTGGCCGCGGGCGCGCCCTCGGCCGCCTGCCAGCTCTCCTCGTAGCAGGAATCGATCAGCTGTCTGAGCTCGCAATCGAGACTGCGCAGCGACGGCGCGCCGCACACCAGTGCTGCGGTGCGGCGGATCAGCCGGTCGAGCGTCTCGGTGCGCGGAAAGAAGGTGCGGCCGAAACGCAGGCCCTGCGCGCTGGCGGGCTGCGGGGCGAACCATTCGGCATTGACATAGAGCACGAAGAAGATCGCGCCGTGGTCCATGTCGGTCGGCAGGAAATTGTGCGGTTCCCACGGGTTGACCGCGACTACGGTGTCGTCCTTGAGCAGCAGGCGCTGCTCGGAGACGTCGATCTGCGCCGGCGTGCCGCCGACATGAAAGATCAGGTGCCCTTCGCGGTGCGCATGCACGTTGAAGGGACGGTTCAACTGATAGACCGTCGCGCGACCGAACCGGCCGTGGAAGACGGCAAGCGCCCTGCTCATGCCTCCCCTCCCGCGGGATGTTCTTGTCTTTTCGACAAGCGTTCATCATCCGCCCGCGGAAAGCAAGGGCGAGCAGGGCTCCTGATGCAACCGCGCGCCATGCCGCGGCCGCTCTGCCTGCACTGCAACAAATACGTCAGTACTTCTTGCACTCCGGGACCGTGCGGCTCGGCAGGCCGATCTTGGCGAACACCGCCGGATCGTAGCCCAGCGTCTGGTTGACGTTCGGGATCACCTTCACGACCTTGCTGAACAGCGCGCCCTTGCCGTCATCGACCACCTCGGTGACGAAATTGGTGCCGATCGCCTGGCGGTTGGCGTCGAGCTTGATCTTGCCGTTCGGCGCGTCGATCTCGATCTTCGCCAGCGCGTCCTTCAGCTTGGCCTGGTTGTTGGAGAGATCGCCATTGACCTGCCGCAGCGCCAGGATCAGCGCCATGGTCGAGCCGTAATAGTTGGTGGCGAGCAGCGACGGGCTCGGGAAGCGTTTGCTCTCCGGGAAGGAGTCCTGATAGGCCTTCACGAATTTCTGCCAGCCCGGATCCTCCCAGGTGTCGGCCTGGCCGCTCGCGGCGATGGTGCCGATCAGCGCGTTCTTGGCACTGCCCTTCGACGACAGGATGGTCTGGTCGATCATGATCGAGCCGCCCATCAGATGCGCCTTGCCGCCGGCCTGCTGATACTGGTTGAGGAAGTTGACGGCGTCGGCGCCGCCGAGGCCGAGATAGATCGCATCGACATCGTCAGGCAGCGCTGCGATGACCGAGGCGAAGTCCTTGGTGCCGAGCGGCACCCATTGCCGGTTGGTGACCTGGCCGCCGGCGCCGCAGAATTCCAGCACCAGGCCGAACACCTGGGTGTAGATGAAGGAGTAGTCCTCGCCGACGGTCGCGATCTTGCGATAGCCCTTGGTCTCATAGGCGTATTTGCCGAGGCCGACCTGCCACTGCGCGCCGTCCATGTTGTAGCGGAAGAAGTTCGGTGCCGGATCGACATAGGTCGTCTCCTGCGCGCCGGAGGCGGCGTTGACGAAGGTCAGCTCCGGATGGGTCTTGGCGAAATTCTTCACCGCGATGCCCTCGTCGCCGGACAGCGGCGACAGCAGGATCTGCACCTTGTCCTGCTCGATCAGCTTGCGCACCGCGCGCACCGCGGAGTCGGGCGTCGCGTCGGTCGAGGCGACGACGAATTCGAGCTCCTTGTCGCCGATCTTCTTGCCGAGCACATTGAGCGCGGTCTGGAAGCCGCGCATGCCGTCCTCGCCGAGCACCGTGTAGGTGCCCTCGAGCGTCGCGGTGACGCCGACCTTGATCTTCTCCTGGGCGAACGCCGTGCCCGAAAGCAACAGGCTGCTCAACGCAATCAGTCCCAAACTGCCTTTCAACATCGCTTCCTCCCTCTGTGTTGTCGCCGGCGTCCACATGGCGAGAAGGCTGATGGGCGTCCGGTTGTTGCCGGCAAAGCTAGCCGAAGGGAGGCGCGGCGCGGATGTCGTCGGTGCGTGGGTGCTTAACGGGCAGTCTCATTTTGATTGTTGCGCCGCAACGAGTTTCGCGACGCAATGTCGCAGAGTTCTCTCGGTGCGGAGGGCTAGCGGATGCATTCTCGATGTCATCCCCGCGAAAGCAGGGACCCATACTCCGCAGCCGATGTTGTGGAAGGGACTCGTCGTTCCGGCATCGTTTAACGATAGCCAATCGTGGTTATGGGTCCCTGCTTTCGCAGGGACGACACCGAGTATGTTGCACGGCCGGTGGTCATGGATAAGCGCTCTCGCGACAAGATCTGTCCGAGCTCTGTTCTTTTTTGTCGACGCGACGGCTTGCGCCGTCGGGCAAATTCAGTGGCATGGGGCGAGCGCGGACTTAGGGCATATGGTGGCCGGCCGCCTGTCCGCCGTCGACGTGGAGCACTTCTCCGGTCACAAATCCTGCGCCATCGAGGTAAAGCACCGCATCGACGATGTCGGATACGTCTCCCATTCGGCCGACCGGATGCAGGGCCGCCATTGCCTGATGCGCCTCGGGCGGGTGCATCGGGGTTTTGATGATTCCCGGCGACACCGCGTTGACGCGGATTCCGGTCCTCGCATATTCGATCGCGAGTGCACGGGTCGCGGCGCTCAAGGCCCCCTTCGTCAGCGAGGTGAGGGCGGCCGGAACGCTGCTCATCGGCTGGTCGACGAGACTTGTCGTGATCGTGACGACGTGACCGTGGCCCTGCTTGCTCATCAGTTCGAGCGCGCGCCGGGTCATGTGGAAAAAGCCGGTCACGTTGGTCGAGATGTAGGTGTCGTAGTCGTCCTGTGAGTAGGCCGTAAAGGGCTTCGCCATGAATAGTCCGGCGTTGTTGACCAGTGTGTCGACGCGGCCGAAACGTTCCAGCGCCGCCTTGAACACGGCCTCCGCCGTCCCTGCTGCGCCGACGTCACCCGCCACCGTGACGATATCCGCATCGGCGGACGGCTTGATCGTACGGGATGTCGCAACGACCCGGCAATTGCGATCCCTGAAGGCCTGAACGATGCCGGCGCCGATCCCCTGCGATGCGCCGGTGACGATTGCCACTTTCCGCTCGGTGCTCATGATTCAACTCCTTCAAGATTTCGCGCTAAGCCGCCCCGCTTGCAGCAAGCGGGCTGTAGTCGCGGCTCTTGAACATCGTGTGCAATTGCCGCCGCCGGATGCCCAGATTGCCACCGTCGAAGATCGGCAGTGCGAGCGCGTCCTGGAGCAAGCCGCCAAATGGCGTCTCATGATCGTAGCTGTCGATCCCGACCACCCGCATCAGACCGGTGATGACGCTGACGGCGGCCTCGGAGCCGAAGATCTTGGCCTGCACCGCCAGTTCCTCGGCTGCCGGCGACTGGGTGTCGAGAGCGTGGCAGGCGCGCCAGCTGAGATAACGCGCCGCCTCGATCGTGGTCTTGGCATCGGCCAGCGCGTATCCGACCGCCTGATGCTCGATGATCGGATGGACGCCGCCGCGCTTTTCAGTGCGAGCAAAATCGAGCGCGAACGCGAAGGCCGCACGCATCAGCGCGACGCCGAAGATGCCGACGAGTGCCGCGGTGCCGGTGAATGCCGCCGCGGTGAGCGCGAGGCCGGCACCCTGTTGTCCGAGTAGATTGTGGTGCGGCGCCATGACGTTCTGAAGGCCAAACTGCGGGACGAGATGCGCCCGATGACCGATGCTGTCGATCGCGCGTTCGAATACCAGCCCGGCCACCGGTCCTTCCACGGCGATGATCGAGATCGCCGAGTCGGGCGCCGCCGCCGGATCGGTTCGGCATACGATGGTCAGCAGATCGGCGCCCTCGCGATTCCAGCCCGTGGCCGAGGACACCCATTTCTTGCGGCCGTTGATTACCCAATTGTCGCCCTCGCGCCGGGCAGTCGTGCGGACGCCCTCGCCGGGCGGCGGCGCGGCGGCGTTGGCGCTGCCGCCCGGTTCGCTGGAACCGAAGGCGGCCAGCGGCGCGCCACTGGTCTTCAGGAACGGCGCCAGCAGCCGCTTGCATTGGTCCGGCGTGCCGCCGAGCAGAAGCGGCAGCAGGCCGAGCACGGTGCCGAGCATGGTGAGGGTCACGCTCGGATTCACGCTGTAGAATTCCTCGGCCAGGATCGCCATGTCGATCATTCCGGCATTGTCGCCGCCTGCCGGTGTCGGAATGCACTTGCGCAAATAGCCGGCCGCGACCATCGCCTCGTAGGTCGGCCTGGTCGCGAGAAAGCGCTGCTCCGGCGTCGCCAGCAACTCGGCCGCCCGGGCCTCGGCCAGTACCTCTCTGGCAAATTTGCGGGAGGCCAGTTGCAGCTCGCGTTGCTGCGCCGTGAGCGTGAAATCGATCGCCATGCCAATGCCCTCCGGCTCCGTGTCGGCCGCTTGGCTATCGCTAGCTTGGCGCGACCAGGAAATCTTGGACGGCAGCGCCCGAATCCTTGGCGTGGAGTGAACCTGGTCTCGTCGCGCTTCAATTCGCGGCGGCGCGGCGAAACTCGCGCGGAGCGAGGCCGGTGCGGCGCTTGAACAGACGGTTGAAATGCGAGATGTCGCGGAACCCGGCGGTGAAGGCAATCTCGGCAATGGTCTTGTGAGCAGAGTTGCGATCGAGCAGCGCGCGCGTGCACGCGGCAATCCGCTCCTCGTTGACTTGTTCGCCCACGGAACGGCCGGTGGTCTCAAACAGGCGATGCACGTAGCGCTCGGAGCAGCGGAACCTGGTGGCCAGCACCCGAGCGTTGAGTTCGGGAGCATCGCTGTGACGGGCGATATGCTCAAGCATCATCGACAAAAGCACAGGCGTATGCACGTGCTCCGCCGGCAGGTCGGCGAGGATATCCGGCGCATGGGCAATCAGCTCGGCGACGTGCGCGCCGATCAGCGCGGAGGTTTCTGCATGTTGACCGCCACTCAGGCAGAGCTCGGCGTAGCTCGCCAGCGTCCGGGACAGCGCGCGGCCGGTTTCTGTCGCGGACAGGCAGAGCTGCGGGTGATCGAACAGCGCGTCCGGCAACAGACGGCGCGGCACGGCAAAGCAAAAAAGCTTGAAGGCGTGGCGGTGGGCGATCTCGAACGGCTGGGTCGTATCCGCGATCGCGAGATCGCCGGGCGCGCTGATCTGCTCATGGCCGCGCTGCGAGGTGCGTCCCAGCCCCTCGAGCTGGAGGTTGACGAAGCAAAGGTCATCCGTGCTTGAAGCGATGTGCGACGCGAGCCGGTGCACGGTGTGTCCGCTCGCCGTGACCAGCGATATCTGGAGCGGAGCGGCGTCGACCTTGGAGATCGCGCCTGCAAAGGAATCCTCTGCAATCCTGCGCGGCTCCAATCGCACGAAAGCAGCGGCCAAGTCGTCCGCCCAACTGCCGAAGGGTTGATCCGGACGGGCCGGCCTGGTCGACCATTCCATGCGCGCCTCGAATAGAATGTCACAAGGCCCCAGCGCTCGAAGGATATCGCCGGCCAAAGTGGTGGTCAAATTCCGTCATCGGCCTGTTGCGGCTGTAACAAATGGAGCATCGTGCACGGTGCGAACAAGCCAGGACGGCGCGCGTTGCGCGCTGCTTCAAGGCGTTGCGGCGCCCCCTTTGCGAGGGCGCCGCAGCAAGGAGGCACGCGCGAGGGGCCGCTGCAGGGAACGGCAGCAGTTCACTTCGTCGTGTAGCCGCCGTTGACGAGGATGGTCTGGCCGGTCATCCACCAGCCCTCCGACACCAGCAGGCGAATCCAGGGCACGATATCCTTGATGTCGGTGAGGCCGGTCCTCGACAAGCCGGACAGCGCCGCTGCCGATTTGTGATAGGCGACCGCGTCGGCGCCTTCGGCCGGATAGAAGAACGGCGTGTCCATCGGGCCGGGGCCGATCGCAGTGACCGAGATGCCGCGTGCGCCGAATTCCTTCGAGGCCGCGCGGGTGAAATGCTCGACTGGCGCCTTGGTGCCGGCATAGGCGGCGTAGAACGGCGTGTAGGCGCCGAGCAGCGACGTCACCAGCGTGCATATCTTGCCGTTGTCGTTCACGTGACGGCCGGCTTCCTTGAGGAAGAAGAACGCGGACTTGGCGTTGACCGCGCTCATCGCGTCGTATTCCGCCTCCGAGATCTCGACCATCGGCTTCTTCAACACCTTGCCGACGGTGTTGATCGCGATGTCGGGACGGCCGATCGCGGCGACGGCATCAGTGAACAGCTTCTCCATCGCGCCCGCTGTCGTGAGGTTGGCCTGCAAGGCGACCGCGTTGGCGCCGGCAGCCTTGATCGCAGCGACGGTCGCGTCGGCATCGGCCTTGGTGGCGGCGCTGTTGTAATGGATCGCGACCGCCTTCGCGCCGTGGGCCGCGAGATCGCGCGCGATCAGGCCGCCGAGATTCTTGGCGCCGCCGGCGATGATGACGGTCTTGTCGTTGATGCTGTGGTCGGTCATGGCGTTGGCTGCTCCAGATCTTGCGGCCACGCCCTGCGGCCGCTTTCTGGAGGCAACGATATCGTCTAGGATTTGCCGATAAAGCCGTGCATTCTGACGTCACTTGTCAGAAATGGCGAACAATCGGGGCCCGATCTTGGACCGCATCGATCTCTTCCGCATCTTCGCGCGCGTCGTCGAATGCGCGAGCTTTACCCGGGCGGCGGACACGCTGGGGCTGCCGCGCTCGTCGGTCTCGTCAGCCGTCGCGGAACTGGAGCAGCGCGTCGGCGCCCGGCTGCTGCATCGCACGACACGAAAAGTGTCACCGACGCATGATGGCGCGGCGTTCTACGAACGGTGCTTGCGCGTCGTTGCCGACGTCGAGGAAGCCGAGACCCTGTTCCGCCATACCGCCGCCGAACCGTCGGGCCGGCTCAGGGTCGACGTGCCCGGGCGGATCGGACGCCTGATCATCGCGCCGGCGCTGCCGGCCTTCCTCGATCGCTATCCGCAGATCGACATCGATCTCGGCGTCACCGATCGCGCCATCAATTTGATCGAGGACTCCGCCGATTGCGTGGTGCGCGTCGGCCCGCTCGGCGATTCCGGTCTGATCGCGCGGCCGCTCGGCAACCTCACGCTGATCAACGTCGCGAGCGCGGGATATCTCGCGCGCCACGGCACGCCGCAGACGCCGGATGATCTCGCCGCGCATTGGGCGGTCAACTACGCCTCGCCATCCACGGGACGGATCGAGGCGTGGGAATGGCGCGAGCAGGGCGCGGCACGCAGCATCGCAATGCGCGGTCGCGTCACCGTCAACAGCGCCGAGGCCTATATCGCGTGCTGCCTTGCCGGCCTCGGCCTGATTCAGATTCCCGCCTATGACGTGAGGCGGCACCTCGATGCCGGCGACCTCGTCGAGGTGATGCCGCAGCACCGCGCCATGCCGATGCCGATGACCTTGCTCTATCCGCACCGCCAGCATCTGTCGCGGCGGCTGCAGGTGTTTGCCGATTGGCTGACGGCACTGTTGAAGGAGAAGCTGCTTGTGGCGGGCTAGAGCTTCTGCGTGATGCCGGCCTGGCGGCCGCGGCGCGTCATCGCCTGCTGTTGGCGGCGCGGCTTGAGCCCGTCCTTGTCGCGCGCTTCACCTCGGCCTTGGGCTGGAAAAACAGGCCGGGCAGCACCGAGACCAGTCCGAAGGTCATTCCGAGGAATGCCAGGAACGTATCGAGATAATTGATCTCCATTTCAGTTGTCTCCATGCGGCTTGCAACGGGCTTACCCGGTGCAACGTGTTCGATGAACCAGATATGGTCAGGCACATTGATCGGTACAATAGAAAGATTGATCTCGGAGCAATACTTTCAGTGCTCCACGTACCGCCCGCTCGGTGGTCGGCCGCGTCAGAACTTCTGCGTGATGCCGGCATAGACGCCGCGGCGCGGGCCGTATTGCGCCGCGAATACGCCGATGCCGGAGCCGTCGCGGATCTGGTAGACGGTGTCGAACAGGTTGACCACGTCGAGGCGCAGCGTTGTCGGCTTGTTCGGCGCGACGATGTTGAAGTCGTGCGAGACGCCGACATTGACCTGCGAATAGGGCGGCACCGTGCCGGTGTTGGCGAAGCCGTCGCGCAGGCCTGAGCCGTAGATCAGCGACGCGCTGAACTTGGTGTCGTGCCATTGATACCAGCCGCCCACCGATGTGGTCACCGCCTGGGCATGATCGGTGTTGACGTAATTGTTGGCGATGTAGGCCAGTTTGTCCGGATCAAACAGATACTGGTTCGACACGACGTTGGTAGCGACCTGCCTTGCGATCGCGACATTGCCGTAGAGGTGCAGATTGTCGTGGTCGTATCTCGCCGTCAGCTCGACGCCTTCATTGGTGCCTTTCGCATAGTTGAAGGCGGTCAGGACGTAGGCTTGGCCGAACTGGCCGTCGTCGAGCAGGTCGGTCGCGATCTTGTAGTAGGCGTCCATGCCGACTTCGAGGCCTGGGATCGCATAGACCTTCTGCGTCACGCCGATGTCGAACACGTGCGAGCGCTCCGGCAGCACGGGATCGTTGGTCGAGATCGCCGGCTGCGCCGTCGTGTTCTGCACCAGCGAAAGATTGGTCGGGGCGGCCAGCACCTGCTCGGGCGGCGTGAAGTTGCGCGCATAGCCGGCATGGAAGGTCGTGCCCTCGACGGGCTTCCAGGTCAGGCTGACCCGGGGGCTCAGCTGGTTGGCGTCGACATATTGCCACATCTGATCGAAGCGCAGCCCGGCGTTGAGCGTCAGCTGGTTGGTGATTTTCCACTCGTCGGCGATATAGGTGGAGAACAGATATCCGGTCTTGGCGTTGGAATCGAACACGGAGAATGGTGCGTCGATCGGGTTGCCGGCATCGTCGAGCGGCAGCACGGTCGAACCATTATTGACCAGCGAGCGCTCGGCGCTGAACGACATGCCGAACTTCAGCGTGTGCGCGAAGCCCAGCCTGTAGGACGTGTCTTCCTGGATTCCGTTGACAAAGCTCTGGCGATACACGTCCGAAGCTACCCCGTTGAACACGAGATCGCCGATCGGATCGGGCATGAAGTGCAGCTGGCTGTAGCGGTTGAAATAGGCGACCTGGTAGTCGAAGCCGTCGCCCGACTTCTGGTAGGCGACGACATTGAATTGGTTGAACTCCCGCTGCCGCTCATTGAGCAGCGCGGAGTCGAAATTGGAGACGCCGAAAGCGGTGAAGGCCGGAGTTTGCCCGGGATTGTTTGGGATCTGGTAGTTGCCGTTGGAGACGCCGCCGATATAGGTCAGCCGGCTGGTCGGATCGATCGCCGTCGAGATATAGGCAAAGCCTTTCTCCTGATCGGTCCGGTCGTGGATCGCGTTGTAGGCCGGTGTCGGGTTCTCGATGCCGACGTCGCTGCCGAAATAGCGGCCGGAGACGTAGTACTGCGTCTGTCCGACCGTGCCGCCATAGTCGACGCTGGTGGTGAAGTTGCCATGACTGCCGCCATAGACGCTGATGCTGCCGGAATTGTTGAAGGCGTTGGTCTTGGTCTGGATGTCGAGCACGCCAGCGGTGCGCAGGCCGTATTGCGCGGGCAGCGCGCCGGTGATCAGCGCCATGCTGCCGACGATGCCGGTGTCGATGATCTGGCCGAAGGCGCCGACGCCGTCCGGCAGCATGATCCCGTTGATGCGGTATTGCAGGTTGGCGTGCTCGTTGCGCACGTGCAGTTCGCCGCTTGCCGCCGAGTCCTGCGAGACGCCTGGCGCCTGTAGCAGCGCCTTGTCCAGCGTGGTGTTGGTTCCCTGCGGCAGCGACTGAAGGAACTGCTGGCTCATCTGGTAGCTGTTGGCGCCGGTCGGCGCGAGCAGGGCGGCGCGGGCCTGGTCGAGCCGCGTATTCTGGCTTGCTACGGCCTGAGCCTGCGTCTGTTCTGGAGACTCGGGCGTCGCCGTGACCGCGCCGGTTCGTCGCGCGCGGTGGCCGCCGCCGGCGGCAACGCGGGTCTTCGGCTTTTTCGGCCCTGATGGCGCGGCGTGGCTCTGCGGCGCCGTCACCGTGACGTCCGGAAGGGTGGTGGTCGGCGCCGTCGTCTGCGCGAGTGCGGCGCCGTTCATCCCGCAGAACAAGAGTGAGGCCGCACCGGCGGCGTGTCGTCTGATATGTCCTGACATGTTGGTTCCCGATCTCGTCAGGCAGCGATCCGGATCCTTCTGAGGAAGACGCGGTCGAGCCCACCGTCGCTGCGCGACGGCCAGATTCCGATTGATCAAACGGCAGCCGGTGCGAGGCTGCGTTCGACGTTCAAGTGTGCGGGGATGTCAGGCGACCGGAGGCGCGCGCGGCTGATAGTGAAGCCGGCCGATCTCGACCGGCGCCGCATAATTGTCGATCTGCCAGCAGAGCAGACCGGCGGCATCAGGCAATTGCAACGGCGGCAATGCTGGCGCCGGTACTGCCGAGTTGACCATCGCCACGACGGCGCAGATGGCGCAAAGGTCGGTTGCCTGATCGGAATCGGGGTTCGAACGCGGCGCGTCGCGCGAAGCGCGCTCGACATGCGTCGCCAATGATGTCGTGGCCTGGGCCGGCGCGATGGCATGAAAATGCCCGAACGACAGCACGAACTGGATCGACAGCGCCAACAGCGCCAGCCGAGTCCCCTGCCTGATGTTCGAGCGAAACCACTTCATGACGACGCCATTCCGCGCCAAGCGGGATTGGCCAGTTGGCGTAAAGCCCACAGCCCCCATGCGGCGCAATGCCGCACAGTTTCGAAAACCCACCAGCCTGTCAATCCGCATTGCTGGGCAATGCGATCAATTTCCGGGCGATCGGACGAAATTGCAACATCGCGATTGAGGCGGCAAAACGCTCTCTAGGTGCGCCTTATGCGATGGGCGCGACGGAAGCCGAGCGTACATCGGCGCGGCCGATGCTATGCTGCCTGCATGACCGTCGAACTCGAGCTGCTTGCGGCAAGCGTTGTACTCGGCATTGCGCACATCCTCGTCGCGTCGCATCTGCAGAGCTGGCAGCGGGGGTATCGATGGACGGCCAGCTCGCGGGAGCAGCCCGTTGCCCCGCTCACCGGCATTGCCGGAAGGGCTGAACGGACCCTTCGCAATTTCCTCGAGACGTTTCCATTGTTCGCGGCCGCAATTCTTGCGGCTGCGGTGACGGGCAAGCACAACGGGCTCACAATGTGGGGAGCCCATTGCTATTTCTGGGGCCGCCTCCTTTACGCCATTGTGTATCTGGCGGATATCGCGCTGCTCCGTTCGCTGGTCTGGAACGTGCCTACGATCGGCATTCTCATGATCGTTGCGGGGCTGTTCCTGGGCTGACGGCCCAAGATCGGCGTGCCGCGCTGGCATTCCCGGCGTCCGGGACGTATAATTTGGGCCCAACGTGGCGGTCAGTCGGAATGTCCCTCGCAAGCAAATCCGGTCTCGCAATCATCTTCCTGGTGCTGTGCCTGAGCGGCCAGCAGGCCAATGCCCAGGCCGGACCGGTGCGCTACTGGACCCCGGGCTCGCTGTTCGGTTTCGGCGGCAGCCTGGCCGATGGCCAGAAGGCGGACACTTACGGCAATTTTCCGAGCTTTGACGCCGCCGGCGCGCAGGGCGCCGACTTCTCGTATCTGAACGGCCGGCCGGACGGCTGGTTTGTCGGCGGCGAAGGCGGCCGTGTCGGCTGGAACGGGCTCGGCCAATCGGCGGCATTCGGCGGGCTCGAATATCAGGGCGCGCAGGTCGGCTACAACTTCAAGGGCGTCGGCAATACGCCCGTGACGTTCTTCGCCGGCTTCGACTCGTTGAAATACAATCCCCCCGGCGCCGGCGGCCCGCTGGCGCCGTTCAGCGGCAATCAAGGCGTCAACGCCGGCTATTCGGCGCGTGCAGGTGTCGAGTTCCGCCCGAGCTCGAATGTCAGCCTGTCCTTCGGGGCCAGCTTCACCCAGCAGGGGGCCGAGCGCATGGACAGCGACATTCATTCGCAGCTGTTGCCCGGCCAGTCCCCGGTTCTGTTCGGCGGCCGCTAGCGCTTCAGCGCAAGACTGCGGCGGCGCGGTCCTGATTCAACCAACCAGCACCAAGAAGGCTCGGCCTCACGGGCACAATCGGGATCGAAACATGGACATGCAGGGCAAGATCGCACTCGTCACCGCTGCGGCATCGGGCGCCGGCCGCGCCGGCGCGCGCATCCTCGCGCGCGAGGGCGCCGCGGTTGCGGTGGTCGACCAGAACGAGGCCGGCGCGAAGGCGGTGGTCGACGAGATCAAGAAAGGCGGCGGACGCGCGCTGGCGCTGGCCGGCGATCTGCGCGACGACAAGTTCTCGCGCGACATCGTCGCCGCGACCGTGAAGGAATTCGGTGCGCTCGATTGCGTGTGGAATCACCTCGGCATTCCCGGTCCGTCCGTGATCGACGATCTCGAAGGCTGGGATCTCAGCGTCGATCTCAATCTGCGCTCGCAGCTGATCACGACCAATGCGGCGCTCGCGCAGATGACGGCGCGGCGCAAGGGCAGCATCCTGTTCACCGCATCGACCTCCGGCCTGGTCGGCTCGCCGTGGAGCCCGACCTATTCGGCGGCCAAGGCCGGCGTCATTGGTCTGGCGCGTGCGCTCGCCAAGCGCCACGCCAAGGATGGCGTGCGCGTCAACGCGATCTGTCCCGGTGCGATCGACACGCCGATGCTGCGGGTGTTCGTCAATCGGCCCGACCAGCCCGGCCACAACGAGGCCGATCCCGAGGAACTGATCAAGGCCGCGGTCACCCGCAATCCGATGGGCCGCGCCGCGCGCCCCGAGGAGATCGCCGAGGTCGCGGTGTTCCTGTTGTCGGACAAGGCCTCGTTCGTCACCGGCATCGCGATGCCGGTCGACGGCGGGACGGTGGCGTAGGCATCAATGAACTGAAGTCGATCTGCAGCCCCAAGGAACTGCGCCCCCTCTCCCGCTTGCGGGGGAGGGTTGGGGTGGGGGTGTCTCCACGGTCGACACTCTTTACGAGGAGAGAACCCCCACCCGGATCGCATCTATCGATGCGATCCGACCTCCCCCGCAAGCGGGAGAGGTGCAGCGAGTTCGCTTCTCTTGGCCGCTTCAACCTAACTTTATAATGCCCTAAAACTTCGCCCTGATGCCGGCATAGGCGGCGAGCGGCATGCCGGGCACGAAGGCGCGGGGATCGCTGAGCTGCGCCATCAGGTTGGGGGCACCACCGGCGCTGACAAAGCCGCCGGTCTGGTAGAACGCGCCGCTCAGATAGTAATGCTGGTTGAACACATTGTTGATCAGGCCGAACACCTCGATGTTCTTCGTGATCTGATATGACGTGTGCAGATTGACGACCGAGTAGGCCGGCACTTTCGGGCTCTTGTTGGTGTCGTCATGGATCAGCCACTGGCTGCCCACGATGTTGAGGTCGGCTCCGACCTTCCACGCATCCGTGACGTTGTAGTCGACGCCGGCCTTGAAGCGGTGCGCGGGAATGCCAGGGATGTGGTCGCCCGGCTTGACGTTGACGAACGAGACGCTGTCGTTGTTCGGGTCGATCTGGGCGTTCGGATTATTCGGCGAGAACAGCGTGATCGCGCTTTGATAGGTCGCATCGACATAGGTGTAGTTGGCGTAGGCGTTCCAGCGATCGAAGCGGTAGTCGAGCTTGGCCTCGATGCCCTGGCGCAAGGTCTGCCCGGCGTTCTGGAAGAAGCCGAAATTGTTGACGCCGAGCGGGCTTGCCACCTGAACGATGTCGTCGTCGGACAGCGTGCGGAACGCGCCCAGCCCCCAGCTCAGAACGCCCGTCTTGGCATCGCGGCCCCAGCTGCCGCGCAGGCCCGCTTCGACGGTGTGCGACACCACCTGCTTGAGCGGCGGATCGGCGACCAGGAAGGTGTCGATCATGCAGGGATGGTTGGGATCGGAGCAGCCAAGCTCCAGCGGCGTCGGCGTGCGGTTGGCTTCCGAATAGCCGGCATAGGCGGTGAGGTTCGACGTGATCTTGTAGGTGCCGCCGATCACCGGATTGAAGCGCTGGAAGCGGTTGCTGCTGTTGAGCAGGTCATTGGTCCCGGTCTGGTCCTGCAGATCGATCTGGGCGTAATTGAATCGCCCGCCAGCGGTCACCGAGAACTTGTTGGTCACATCGAACGTATCGGTGAGGTAGATGCCGGTGTAGGTGTTGGTGGCGCGCAGATCGACCGGGCTGAGGCCTGCGTCGGGCTGGTTGATGAAGACGCCGGTGCCGGTCACGAACAGGTTGTTCGGGTCGACCGTGCCGAGCTCGCTGCTCGCCGTGAATTTGGTGTTGCCGTGGTCGACGCTGACACCCATCACGACGTGGTTGTCGTGCCCGAACAGCTTGTCCGAATTGGTCAACTGCGCCGTGCCGCCGTAGCTGTTGGTCGCGGCCCGGTTGCGGTCGATTTCGCCGAGGAAGGCGTTGCCGAGCGTGTTCGGAGTGGCCGGGCCATCGGCTGGACCGAAGACCGGAAGGCCGTCGCCGATGCACAAGGTCGTGGGATCGTCGCACGGCGCAACGTCGGTGCCGTTGCCGTCGACATGGGTCTGCCGGAAGCCGCGGAAATAGGCATTGCCCTGGAACGACCAGGTGTCCGAGAAATTGTGGCTCAAGGTGGCGTTGACGAAGGCGAGCTGCAGCAGTGTCGATTGCGGCCAGGTGTAGACGCTGGACCAGCGCTGGTTGAGCATCTCGACCGGCGTTGCCGCGACGTTGCCGAGCAGATTGCTGGCGCCGGTGAAGTTGACGTGGAATTCGGTGTCATCGTTGCGCGCGCCGACGTCGACATACATCCGGTTGATGTGTGACGAATTCGCATGGTCGCGCCAGCCGCGATCATAGGCGGATTCGAACGCCGCATAGGCGGAGATGTTGTCCCGCTGGCCGCCGGCCTGCACGCTGCCCTGCACGCGCCCGTAGGAGCCGCCGAACAGTTCCGCCTCGGAGCCCTGATAGATGAAGCCGTTCTTCATCTGGATGCTGAGCGCGCCGCCGATCGCGTTCAGGCCGAAGATCGGGTTGTTGGGCACCAGCGAAACCCGGTCGATGGCCTTTTCCGGGATGAAATCCCAGTTCACCACGTCGCCCCAGGATTCGTTGATGCGCACGCCGTTCTGATAGACCGCGATGCCCTGCGGCGTGCCTTGAACCGGTGAGGCGACAAAGCCGCGGTAATCAAGCGTGCGCTGGAACGGGTTGCCGGTCTGGTCGGTGAGCGTGACACCGGGCAGCTTGCGGTTCACCGAGTCGAGGAAGTTGGTCGAATAGTTGCGGCTGAAATCGGCCGAGGTCAGCACCTCGGTGTTGGACGGAATCTTGTCGCGGTCGAGCAGGCTCGAGTCGCGCTCGGAGGGGCCGGGGACCCCGGCGCCGCCCTCGGGTGCTGCTGCGGTTTGCGCCGGGGCGGCCCGTGTCCGGGCGGTCCGCGAGGTCCGCACCACCGGCCGCGAGGCGGGCTTGATGCTGCGCGTGCCCGACAGCGGCGAGGGGGCAATCACGGAGACCGGCGGCAGCTCGGTCGGGGCGGGGGTCTGGGCGCCCGCGGTCAGCGGCGCTGCGGCTCCGATGGCGGTGAGCACGGCCGCAGCGCCGGGGGTATGGACCGAACAAGACAGAAACCGTGTTGCCGTACGCAACAACGTACCAGCCATAACGCCCACCCCATTGTCGCGGTTCGGCTTTTATCCCCGACGAACCCTAGTCCTGAGACTGCGGGAGCGCTGGTGCTTTGGCAAACGAGATGTGTCCCGGGAGGGCGGGATTCTTTCCATCGGTCATCGGGAAAAATTCCCGATTTCGATGGACGGACAGCCGGGGCGGGTGATTCCGGCCAGCTTTACGCAAATTCGTGCCCAAGAAGCGGGCACTCCCGCCTCTTGGGCAACGGGGTCTAGTCCTTGAACTCGCAGCCGAGCCGCTGCAGGGCTTCATCGACCCAGCGGCGGTCGCTGGTGCCGGCGAGGATCTGTTGGATGGCTTTCTCCTCGGTCGCCTTCTTGGCCTCGGTCAGCTTGCAGATCGCCTCGGCGTCGTCATGCGGCACGCAGAGCACGCCGTCATCGTCGGCCACGATGAGATCGCCGGGCTCGACGATCATGCCGTCGATCGAGATCGCGCAGTTGATCTCGCCCGGGCCGTCCTTGTAGGGCCCGCGATGGGCGACGCCTGCGGCGAACACCGGGAACGCTCCGGCGCGGATCGCGCCGGCATCGCGGATCGAGCCGTCGATCACGAAGCCTGCGACGCCCTTCTTCTCGGCCAAGGTCGACATGATCTCGCCGATGATGGCGTTGACCAGGACGCCGCCGGCATCGACCACGATCACGTCGCCGGGCTGGGCGAGGTCGATCGCCTTGTGCACCATGAGATTGTCGCCGGGCCGGGTCTTCACGGTCAGCGCCGGGCCGCCGAGCCAGCCGCCCTTGTGCATCGGCCGCAGCCGGTTGGTGCCCGCGATCCGCGACATCACATCGCTGATATTGGCGACCGGCAGCGTGCGGTAGCGCGCGACCAGATCAGGCGAGACTTTCCGCTTTGCCTTGTGAATTGCAAATCCTATGGCCATCGGTTTTCTCCGGGGTCTGCTTGAGCGTGATTGCTTGGAGCATGATTGGATTGGGCTAAACTGCGGCCGCGCAGCAGATGGGCTCCCTCTCCCGCTTGCGGGGGAGGGCTGGGGTGGGGGCTCTCTCCGCGAGTCGTGTCGTGGAGAGAACCCCCACCCGCATCGCATCCTGCGATGCGACCTCCCCCGCAAGCGGGAGAGGTGAAGCGGGTCTGCGGCCGGATCGGTTCAACCATCACCTAGTGCGCGCGGCGGTCGAGATGGGCGTTGAGGCGAGGATAGACGCGGCGGGCATTGTCTTCAAAGATCTTGGCCTTGTCCTCGGCGCTGAGCGGCAGCGCGTCGATGTAGCGGCGGGTGTCGTCGAAGTGATGACCCGTCTCCGGATCGATGCCGCGAACCGCACCGACCATCTCGGACGCGAACAGGATGTTCTCGACCGGGATCACTCGGGTCAGCAGCTCGATGCCGGGCAAATGATAGACGCAGGTGTCGAAGAACACGTTCTTGAGCAGATGCTCCGACAGCGGCGGCAGCTTCATGTCCTGCGCGAGACCCCGGTAGCGTCCCCAGTGATAGGGCACCGCGCCGCCGCCATGCGGGATGATGAACCGCAGCGTCGGGAAGCGCTTGAACAGATCGGAAGTCAGGAACTGCATGAAGGCGGTGGTGTCGCCGTTGAGGTAATGCGCGCCGGTGCCGTGGAAGCAGGGATTGCAGGACGAGGAGACATGGACCATCGCCGGCACGTCGAGCTCGACCATCTTCTCATAGAGCGGATACCACCATTCATCGGTCAACGGCGGATCGCACCAATAACCGCCGGCCGGATCGGGATTGAGGTTGCAGCCGACGAAGCCGAGTTGGGTCACGCAGCGCTCCAGCTCCTCGACGCAGTTCTTGGGCGCCACGCCAGGGCTCTGCGGCAGCTGGCACACGGGAACGAAGTTCTGCGGGAACAGGGTGCAGACCCGGTGCACCAGGTCGTTGCAGATCGTGGTCCATTCACGGCTGGTTGTTTCCTTGCCGACATGATGCGCCATGCCGGCGGCGCGCGGCGAGAAGATCGTGACGTCGGTGCCGCGCTCCTTCTGCAGGCGAAGCTGCGCACCCTCGACGCTCGAGCGAATCTCGTCATCGGTGATGCCGAGATTGGTGGAGAGCGGCCGGCGCGATTTGTCGGCGAGGCCGGCGAGCTGCTTGTCGCGGAAGATCTGCAGCTTGGCCGGTTCGGTGGTGTAGTGGCCGTGACAATCGATTATCATGGTGGTGTCCTTGGCAGTGTTATGACTGTGCGACGGATGACGGGATCGCGCCGGTCAATTCCGTCTCGCGCGGCTTGACGCGCATGGTGGCGGCGATGGCGGATGCGACGAACAGGAAGCCGGCGATGCCGACCAGCGCCCAGGAGAAGCTTCCGGTGGAATCCTTGATCAGGCCGATGCACCACGGCCCGATCAGCCCGCCGAACTGCGCCAGCGTGTTGACCATCGCGATCGACGCGGCGCCGGCCGCGCCGGTCAGCAGCGAGGCGTTGATGCTCCAGAACAGCGGATTGCCGGCATTCAGGCTGAAGCCGACGATGCACAGGAACACGAAGGCCAGCACCGGGCTCGCGACATAGGCGCTGCCGAGCATCGCGACGGCGGCGAGCAGATAGACGGCCGCGAGATGAAACTTGCGATCGCCGGTCTTGTCCGAGCTGCGGCTGACCACGATGGTGCCGATGACGCCGAGCAGCGGCGGGATCGCCGAGAGGAAGCCGACCTGGATGTTGCTGAGATCGCCCATGCCCTTGATGATCTGCGGCAGCCACAGCAGCAGGCCATAGATGCCGACCAGCGCGCAGCCGAACAGCGCCGCGAGCAGCCAGACCCTGATGTCGAGCACGCATTCGATCAACCTGTGCTGCCCCTGCTGTTCGATCTCGGCCCGCTCGGCGGCGAGCTCGCCCTCCAGCCAGGCGGCCTGCTCCTTGGTGAGCCAGCTCGCCTTGGTCGGGCGGTCGGTCAGATAATAGAGCGTGAACAGGCCGAGCAGAATGGTCGGCACGCCCTCGGCGATGAACATCCATTGCCAGCCATGCAGGCCGGCCGTGCCGTCGCACCAGGTCATGATGCTGGTCGAGATCGGCCCGCCGGCTACGGCCGAGAACGAGCCGGCGATGATGTATCCTGCGACCGCGCGGGCGCGATAGCGCGAGGGGAACCAGTAGGTGAGGTAAAGCACGACGCCGGGCATGAAGCCGGCTTCCGCGACGCCGAGGCCGAACCGCATCACGTAGAGGCTGAGCGGATTCCAGACAAAGGCGGTGAGTGTGGCGACGAGGCCCCAGGTGATCAGGATCCGCGCCAGCCAGATCCGCGCCCCGAGCCAGTGCAGCATCAAATTGCTCGGTACCTCGAGCACCATGTAGCCGAGGAAGAAGATGCTGGCGGCAAAGCCGAAGATCGCGGGGCTGAGGCCGAGATCCTTGTTCATCGTCAGCCCGGCATAGCCGAGATTGATGCGGTCGAGATAGTTGAAGAACATCATGACGAACAGGACCGGGATCAGCCGCCAATAGACCCGGCGGATGGTTTGCTGTTCGAGCTCGCTGACGGACGCCTGGCCCATTGGATTCTTCCCTTGCTTTTTGTTGTCGCGCCTGTGATCCGAACCGGGCAGAACGCCTGTTATTCGCGGCGATTTCGCATGGCTGACCGGCTGCGCGTGTTGCCCCTTGGAGGGACCGCGTTTTGGCGCCAAGATCGGGAAACGGTCCTGGGAGGTCAAATACCGCTTTGACCCGTCACTTATAGGGAATCGGAATAAGCGATGGACTACAGGCAGCTTCGCTATTTCATCGCCGTGGCCGAGGAGCTCAGCTTCAGCCGCGCCGCCAAACGGCTGCATGTCAGCCAGCCGCCGCTGAGCACGCAGATCAAGGCGATGGAAGAGGAGCTCGGCACGCAGCTGCTGTCGCGGACACGGCGTGCCGTCGAGCTCACCCAGGCCGGACAATTGCTGCTGGAGCACGCGCGCCGCGCCGTCAGCGAGCTCGACCTTGCGTCGGAGACCGTACGCCGCGCCGCGCGCGGTGAAGCCGGCGCGGTTCGTGTCGGCTTCACGGATTCTGTTCCGATGCTCGACATGTTCGCCGAATTGTTCCGCAACTTCCGCGCCAGCTATCCGCGGGTGAAGATCGAGCTCAGGCACATGTCGACGGCGAAGCAGCTCCAGGCTCTCGCCGACGCCGAGCTCGATGTCGCGATCATGCGGCCGCCGCTCGACTTCCGGCCGGCGGCCGATCTGCAGGTTCATGTCGTCTGGCGCGACCGGCTGATGGTGTTCCTGCCGATCGATCATCCGCTCGCCACAGCACCCGGCAAGCTCGGCGTTGCCGATCTTGCCGAGCACGAATTCGTCGGCATGGCGGAGAGCGGCTGCGGCGTCGGCGATCAGGCTGCGATGCTGTGCCGGCGCGCGGGCTTTGCGCCGCGGATCGCGCAGGAGGCGCATGAACTGCGCACCGTGCTCAGCCTCGTCGCGGCCGGAATCGGGCTTTCGATCCTGCCGTCCTGCTACCAGCAGGCCGGCGTCATGAACGTCGTCGCCAAGACACTCGATACGCCGGACGCCGAGAGTCGCATGCTGGTGGCGATGCGCTCAAACGCCTCGCTGCTGCCGCGCCGGTTCGTCGAATGCGCATTGCAGGCGGCATCGCGCAGCGCACCGCCGCTCGTTCCCGAGGTCGCCGCAGCGAGCCGTTGATCGCGCCACGCGGAAGGCGACCGGCCGCTTGTCGGGCGTCGCACGCGACGGTCCGCGGACCCCATACTTTCGTAGGCCGTAGTCTCCCGGAACGCAGTCTGGCGCTGCTCTTGCATAGCCGAATGTCAGATGCTGGGGCGCCGATTCGTCGTGCTTCCGCCTGCGACGGCAATGTCGCGAGCGAAGGATTGGTGATGCGCGCCCGCAGCTATTTGACATCTGCGGAGACGACAAGATGCACGCTCTCACACGTGCGGCAGTCCTGCTTGGGACGGTGTTCTTGACATCGCCGACCCTGGCGCGCGACGACGGCCGCTACGCCAACTCACCATTGAAGCCCTGGTTTGAAAGCCTGCACAGCGGCTACGGGCAGTGCTGCTCGGATGCCGACGGATATGTGGTCGCCGATCCCGATTGGGAGTCGGATCACGGCCATTATCGCGTGCTGATCGACAGTGAATGGGTCGTAGTGCCTGACGAGGCCTTGATCACCGAGCCGAACAAGATCGGGCGAACCATGGTGTGGAAGCACTATATCGACGGCCACCCGCGCGTGCGCTGCTTCATGCCGGGCAGCATGACCTGAGCGGTCTTATTGGGGGGCGGCGGGTGAGGAAGTGCATGACCACGCCGCCGAGCGTGGCGTGGTCGAGCGGCCCGGCGTGCGGTAATCCGGCGATCGCTTACCCCGGATTCTCCAGGCTGAACGTCTCGGACTGCTCGTCATAGGCGAACAGCTCGGCATAGCGGCCCCAGGACACGATGGTCTTGAGAGTTTCATCCGCGTAGTCCTCGGACATGTAGTCCTCGAGTTCGTTGCGGAAGCGCGCGGCCGGCGCCATGTGCGAGGGCCGCTCGTCGAGCACGCGGCGGATCAGGCCGATCACCGGCACGTAGTTGATGAGGTGCTCGGCGAACAGTTTCTTGCGCGTGTCGGTGTCGAGATGCGCAAAGCGCACGCCGGCTTCGGTCAGCACCACGTCGCCTTCGCTGAGCTGGGCAAAGCGCAACAGTTGCAGCGTTTCGCCGAGATGCAGGATTTCATCGGTCTCGAGCTGAAGCTGGCTCGCCAGCACCGGAAGGTCGGCATGTCCGCCATAGGGAGGACCGGCCAGCGTCTCGATCAGGCCCGACAGCACGTTGGACGAGACGTGATCCAGAACCATGCCGACACCGGAGCCGGGAATTCCCCCGAGCGTAGGCGCCTTGGGTTCCTCTCGTTGTGTCATCCGGGCATAGAGCTGATCGACGAGCTGGCGGAACGTCGGATCCAGCCGATTGCGCGGATGCTTCAGGTCAATCTTGAATTCGGCAGCGACGCGTCCCGGATTCGACGAGAACACCAGGACGCGATCGCACATCAGGACGGCCTCCTCGATATTGTGCGTCACCATCAGCACTGACTTGATTGGCAGTCGGCCTTCGATCCAAAGGTCGATCAGGTCGGTACGCAGCGTCTCGGCCGTCAGCACGTCGAGCGCCGAGAACGGTTCATCCATCAACAACAGGTCGGGGTGCACGACCAGCGCGCGCGCAAAGCCGACGCGCTGACGCATGCCGCCCGACAATTCCTTGGGGTAGGCGGATTCGAAGCCGTCGAGGCCGATCAGGTCGATTGCCGCGAGCGCGCGCTTGCGGCGCTCGGGAGCATCGACGCCAAGCGCCTCCAGTCCGAGCTCGACGTTCTGCAAGACCGTCAGCCAGGGGAACAGCGCGAATGACTGGAACACCATGGCGACGCCGTTCGGCGGCCCCGCGATCACTTCGCCGCGGCAGGTCGCAGCGCCCGATGACGGCGCGACAAGCCCCGCGATGATCCGCAGTAAGGTCGACTTGCCCGATCCGGAGCGGCCGAGCAGCCCGACGATCTCGCCAGCATGAATCGTCAGGTCGACATTTTCGAGCACCAGCAGTTGCTCACCGCTTCCTTTCGGGAACGACCGGCAGACGTTGCGGATGTCGATCAGGGCGGCTTGCTTGGTTTGGTCGAGCATCGGGATTCCTCTCGATCAGCCGAGGCGAAGGCGGCGCTCGCCGAAGGCGTAGAGCGGTCGCCACAGCAGGCGGTTAAACAACGTGACCAGGATGCACATGACGACGATCCCGAGCACGACCTTGGGAAAGTCGCCGGCCTCGGTTGCGCGAGCGATATAGGCGCCGAGGCCGGTGGCGACCAGATGGGTATTGCCCCAGCTCGCGACCTCCGCGACGATCGAGGCGTTCCAGGATCCGCCCGACGCGGTGATCGCCCCCGTGACGTAATAGGGGAAGATGCCGGGCAGTACGACCTTCATCCACCATCGCCACCCCCCAAGGTGGAGGCTGCTGGCCGCCTCGCGCAGGTCCGTCGGGAAGGCGGCGGCGCCCGCGATCACGTTGAACAGGATGTACCACTGGGTGCCCAGGATCATCAGCGGGCTCAGCCAGATATTGGGATCGAGGTGATAGCGGACGATCAGCACGACGAACACGGGAAAGGCGAGGTTGGCCGGAAATGCCGCGAGGAATTGCGCGAGCGGCTGGATCCGCTCCGCAAGCTTGGGCCGCAGACCGATCCAGACGCCGACCGGCACCCAGATCAGCGTGGCCAACGCGATCAACACGATGACGCGCAGCAGCGTGATGAGCCCGTATCCGATGGCATCGACGACATCAGACAACCCGAGCGAGGCGGAGAGATATTGGTACGCCAGCCCGGCCGCATAGCTAGCCGTAGCAACGATCACCGTAATCCAGATGCCGTCGATGATGCGCGAAGATTGCCCAGGTTTGCCGTCGCGCCGCAGCGCCACGGGCCAGCTGATGCGCATTGTGGAGATCGCCTTGTTGGCCATTCCCAGTGGATAGGTCAGGGCGCGCAGCGCGCGTGTTCGTCGGAACAGATCGAGCATCCACGATGTCGGAGCTTCGCCGGAGGCAGTCTGCTCGAAGCGGAATTTATCGGCCCAGGCAACGATCGGACGAAACAGCAACTGGTCATAGGCGATGATGACGATCAGCATCGTGATGAGTGCGTAGCCGATCGCAGGCAGGTTCTTCTGCTCGATCGCCGTGGCAACGTAGGAGCCGACGCCAGGAAGAGTCACGGTCGTCTTGCCGACGGTGATCGCCTCCGACGCCACGACGAAGAACCAACCGCCGGACATCGACATCATTGCGTTCCAGATCAGGCCGGGCATCGCGAAGGGAACGTCCAGTCGCCAGAACCGCTGCCAGCCCGATAGGTGAAAGCTCGCGGTCGCTTCGTCGAGGTCCTTCGGAACGTTGCGCAGTGACTGATACATGCTGAACGTCATGTTCCAGGCCTGGCTCGTGAAGATCGCGAAAACGCAGGCGAACTCCGCGCCCAGCACGCGGCCGGGAAACAGGTTCATGAAGAACACGACGGTGAAGGTGAGGAAGCCGAGGATCGGCACCGACTGCAGGATGTCGAGCATCGGGATCAGTACCATCTCGGCGCGCCGGCTCTTGGCCGCGACAGTGGCGTAGATGAAGGTGAAGACCATCGAACAGACGATCGCCAGCAGCATCCGCATCGTGGTCCTGAGCGCGTAGTAAGGCAGGTTTGCTGGATCGAGCGATACTGGCGTCCGCTTAAGATCGGACAGGGGAACGATGGTCTGCTCGCCGCCATACACGACGAGCACCATCGCACCGACCAGCAGCAACAACGCCGCAAGGTCCCAGAAATTGGGCCGCAGGAAGACAGGTCCCCATACAGCTGAGCGAACGTCCTGAAACGACATAAGGCCACCTTCGAGGGCAGAACCGGCATGATTGCGGCCCGACGGGATCGGAACCGGCCCCCAAGGTCGGCTTATAGGCAGGATTCACGACAATAGGGTAGTCGGGAGATGGGGCATTGCGCCTCTCGGACGATACCTGCCGGACGAGGTGAGCGGTTGCGCATAGATTCGCCGGGCGGGGACGCCGCAATGGAGGGATGAACGGATGCCGGTCGCGGGGTCCGCCCGCGAAGCCGGTGATTCAGGAGCCGGGACGGGTCAGGAAGCGCGTGATCACGCCGCCAAGCATGGCGTGGTCGAGCGGCTCGGCGAGCGACGCCTTGGCGGTGTCGACCACGGCGTCGGGCGCGAGGCCGCGGCGCAGGTCGCACAAAGCATCGGCGTAGTCGGCGGTGAATTCTGGATGCGGCTGCACCGACAATGTCGTGCCGTTGGCATAGAGCAGCCCGGCGTGCGGCGTGAAGGCGGATGACATGATCGTGCTCGCGGAGGCGGGCGGGATGATCACCTGGTCCTGGTGCGAGGCGGCCACCGCAATCGTCTCACCGTCGAGCAGGCCGTTGTCCGGTGCGATCCGATAGACGTGGCGGCCGATGCCCCAACCTTTCTCCGATTTGCGCACCGTGCCGCCGAGCGCCTGCGCGATCAACTGATGGCCGAAGCAGACGCCGACCATCGGAACATGCTTGTCATGGGCCGCGCGCACGAAGGCTTCGAGCGGCGCGATCCATTCGACATCGTCATAGACGCCTGCCGCAGATCCCGTGATCAGGATCGCATCCAGCGTGGCTGGATCCGGCAGCGCCTCGCCCTTGGCGACGCTCACGACGTCGCACGTCAGAGATGGATCTGATGCGGCCACCATCCGCTGGAACATCTGCGGATAGCTGCCGTGGCGCTCGCGGTATTGCGGGCTGACGAGCCCGGTTTCGATGATGGTGATGCGGGGCATGAAACGCGCTGACGGAGGAGCGGGGATGACCCAGCCTTTACTCCGAAAGCGCTGATCACCTCAAGCCGCGCTGGGGCGGCCGTCGATCAATTCTGCGACGGTGCCGCCGCGTCGATCGTCGCGGTGTGCTGTGCTGCCGGTGTCGTGTGGGCGATCACAGGCGTCGTCACGCTCGCCGGCGCAGTGCTGACGATGACGGGCTCGGTGCGGTAGCGCGGCAGCTGATCCTCGAGCGAATAGCCGACGCAGAGCGCGAGGCTCGACCACACCGCCATGCTGAAATACAGCGACATCCAGGCGATCTCCTCGCGCCACTCGGCGATGTCGTGGGTCACGACCCAGCGCCGGCTGACGTCGCGCAGGCCGTCGAGCGGATGCAGCAGCGTGCCGCCGGCGGCGAGGTTGGCGCGCCAGCGATTCAGGTACATCGGGACGTCGATGGTCATCAGGAAGGCGAGGAAGGCGGCGATGCCGACGATCGCCACGACGAAGGCCCAGCGCACCGGGCCGTGAAACTCCGGCAGCAGCCGGCACAGCGCGATCCCGACCAGGAAGAACACCACGGCCCAGATCGAGTTCTCGATCGCGTTGCAGAGATAATGCGTGGTCAGCACCGCATACCAGGAGAAGCATTCCGCGATCACGATCAGCGGCACGATGATCCAGGCGATGGTCACGGTGGTCTCGGCGCCGGTCATGGTGCCGAGCTGATGCAGGATGATCGCCCATTGCGCGGCGAAACAGACCTCGGCGACGGTGGCGACGGTGCGGCCGACCACGACGCTCGACAGCCAGGTGTCGAACAGGCAGATGCGCTGCACGTCGGCGCGCGGCAGCACCGAGCGGAAGGCGCAGCCGAACACATAGGCCGCGCAGAGCAGCAGCATCAGCCCGATGCCGGAGGTGTTGCTGAAGCTGCCGTTCGACTGCTCATGGAACTGGCGATACAGCGCGAACCAGACCGCGATGTTGGCGGCGCTGACGAGGCTCAAGAGACCCCACCACCGGACCACTGGATTCGACCAAGCCAGCGAAACCGGCCGTGCCCGCCGTTCCATGCTCATTCACCGCTCCGCGTGTAACCGAATTGATATTGAACTGTAGTAATTCTGTCATAGAAGGACGCGAATCACGACTAAAAAATGCGTGTGGCGCGGGGCCGGGCGGCTACGGATTGTGACAGCGTTTGTGACAGCGCGGCGATCGTGACAGTGAGCGGCGGCCCCGGCGTTTATGACAGCGAGCGGCCCAACCCCTCTCGTCATTCCGGGATGCGCCGAAGGCGCAGGCCCGGAATCCATCGGGCCGCCGTGTCGCTGCCTGATGGATTCCGGGTTCGCGCTTCGCGCGCCCCGGAATGACGGCGTGGAAAGCCAGGCCTTCGCGATCGTGATCGAATGTGACATCCGCGGCGGGTAGGCAGGCTCCGCCCGATCCTCTAGAGAACGGCTTCCTTTTTCGGGCCGCACCCGCACGGGCTGGCTTCAAGCGAAGGCGCCTTGTGACGACGGACATGACGGCCAGCTACGACCCGCTGCTGCGCAGGATTCACTGGGCGACGGCGGTGCTGTTCATCGCGGCGATGCTGATCGGGCTGTATTGCGGGCTGCAGCCGGCCGGGACGTCGCCGCGGCGCGAGCTGCTCGAGCTGCACAAGTCGCTCGGTGTCACCCTGTTCTTCCTGGCGATCCTGCGGCTGATCGTGCGCGCCGCGACCACGGCGCCACCGGAGCCGGGATCGTTCTCGCCGCTGGTCCGGATTGCAGCACGGCTCAATCACTGGGCGCTCTACGCCATTCTGTTCGTGATGCCGGTGACCGGATACATGTTCTCGTCGGCCGGCGGCTATTCGCTGCGCTATTTCTGGACCTTCAGCTGGCCGCGCCTGTTCACCGACAACAAGGCGGTGGCGGAGGCCGGCGAGCTTGCGCATGGCGCGCTCGCCTATGTCGTCTACGCCGTAGTCGCCCTGCATATCGCGGCGACGCTCTGGCATGTCGTCGTCAAGAAGGACGAGACGCTAGCGCGGATGTGGCCGCGCGCGAGCCGCAATCCGACCTGACGTCTGAGCTTACTCAGTCTATCGGCAAACTCGCTGTACCTCTCCCGCTTGCGGGGGAGGTCGGCGCGTAGCGCCGGGTGGGGACTCTCTCCACAATATGACTCGTGGAGAGAGCCCCACCCCAACCCTCCCCCGCAAGCGGGAGAGGGAGCGCAATCCCATCGCGGCCCCACTCTTTCGGACTAACCGCGCAGCGCGGTTTCGGGAATGGTGCGGCGGACCACTTCGCGCATCGCGAAGCTGGAATGGATGCGGGCGACGCCCGGCATCCGCGACAAATGCTGCTTGTGGATGCGCTCGAAGTCGGCGATGTCGCGGGCGATGACCTGCAGATGATAATCGTCGCTGCCCGACATCAGATGGCAGGACACGACGTCGGGACAGCGCGCGATCGCGGCCTCGAAGGCGGCGAGATAATCCTCGCTCTGCTTCTCCAGCGTGATGGTGACGACGACGGTCGTGACGAGGCCAAGCGCTGACGCTTCGAGGTCGACGCGGTAGCCGCGGATCACGCCGATCTCCTCGAGATGGCGGATGCGCCGCGCGCAGGCGGTCGGCGACAGCCCGACCTTCTCGGCAAGCTCGATCTGGCTCGCGCGGGCATCAGTGACCAGCTCGGCGAGGATTCTGAGGTCGATACGATCGAGACCGTCCACGCAGTTTTCCTTCAAGAGCAAAGCCAACGACGAAGGATATGAGCGTATCCGGCTGTGGGCAAGCCGGAATTCGCTGAGAAACCCCGTGTGACGGGGCATAGCCTTGTGGTTGGCGGAAACCAATTCTGCAAGGAGCGGACCATGCGTGTCGGCGTGCCCAAGGAAATCAAGGTCGAGGAATATCGGGTCGGGCTGACGCCGGCCTCGGTGCGGGAATATGTGGCCCATGGCCACGAGGTCGTGGTGCAGCGCGGCGCCGGCGACGGCATCGGTGCCGGCGATGATGCCTATACCCAGGCCGGCGGACGGATCGCCGACACCGCCGAAGAGGTGTTCTCCGTCGCGGAGATGATCGTCAAGGTGAAGGAGCCGCAGCCGTCGGAATGGATCAGGCTGCGCGAGGGACAGATCCTGTTCACCTATCTGCATCTTGCGCCCGACGTGCCGCAGACCACGGGGCTGATCGCCTCCGGCTGCACGGCGGTCGCCTATGAAACCGTCACTGACGCGCATGGCGGGCTGCCCCTGCTGGCGCCAATGAGCGAAGTCGCCGGCCGCCTTGCGATCGAGGCCGCGGGCGCCGCGCTGCGCAAATCCGCCGATGGCATGGGCAAGCTGCTCGGCGGTGTGCCGGGCGTTCCGCCGGCGCGCGTTGCGATCATCGGTGGCGGCGTGGTCGGCACCCATGCGGCGCGGATGGCGGCTGGGCTCGGCAGCGACGTCACCATCCTCGACCGCTCGTTGCCGCGGCTGCGTGCGCTCGACGATTTGTTCATCGGCCGCGTCCGCACCCGTTACGCCACACTGGAGGCAATCGAGCAGGAAGTTTTCGCGGCTGACGTGGTGATCGGTGCGGTGCTGGTGCCCGGCGCCAGCGCGCCAAAGCTGGTGTCGCGCGCGCAGCTCTCAGGCATGAAGCGCCGCGCGGTGCTGGTCGACGTCGCGATCGACCAGGGCGGCTGCTTCGAGACCTCGAAGCCGACCACGCACCAGGCGCCGACCTATCTGGTCGACGACATCGTGCATTATTGCGTCGCCAACATGCCGGGCGCCGTACCCGTCACCTCGAGCCACGCGCTCAACCACGCCACCTTGCCGTTCGGCCTGGCGCTGGCCTCGAAGGGACTGCGCGCGCTGGTCGAGGATCCGCATCTGCGTGCGGGCCTCAACGTCCATCGCGGCCGCATCACCAATCGTGCCGTGGCCGAGAGCCAGCATCTGTCGGCCGTGATGCCGGAGGAAGCGCTGGCTTCGTAGCAATTTCGGCAAGCCCGGGTATTCGTAGCCTGGATGGAGCGAAAGCGAAATCCTGGGGCGGTCCCTCAGCGGAGAGACCAGCCCCGGATTTCGCTTCGCTGCATCCGGGCTACGGTTCTGTCATCCGCACGATGCGTCAAGCGTCCGACCTGGCTTCGCCGGTCAGTGCTTTCAGCCGGCTCTGCATGACTTCAATGATATGCGCGCGCTTTGCCGCAATCCGTTCGATTGGTCCGCCGATGCCGATCGCGAGCGGAGCGCGGCGCTTTGGCAGGGGAACAAGCATGCCTATTGTGCTTGCGCCCGGCGTCGTACGGCCGCCTGACTCGGAAAAGCCGCGACGGCGAATGCGCTCGACCTCCTCGAGAAAGGCCGCTTCGCGGACGCGCGCCGGCTGGTTCGGCTCCTCGGCGTTGTTGCGGCGGATGATGCCGCGAATCTTGGTGTTCGGCATTTGGCTCAGCAGCACGTGTCCGAGCGCGGTCCGAACCATCGGTCGTATTTGACCGGCATGTGCAGTGTACTGAAGCTGAGAGCCGCCGGGGACAACGTGCAGATATTGCATCCCGGCGGCACCGGCCTGTTGCCCAAGCATGACGGTTTCGCCGCCGGTTGCGGTCCAGAGTTCCTCCATCAGATCGGTGAGCTTCTTGTCACGGAACGGAGAACGACGGATCCAATCACCCAGCAGATTGACCCGGTAGCTAGGGATGAAGCGCCGCGTCTTTCGCTCGTATTCGAGGTAGTTCAATTCAACGAGAGTGCGGAGCAACACTGACGTGCTCGATTGGGGCATCGCCAGCGCGGAAGCTATTTCAGTCACGGAAGCAGCCCGCTTGGTTTCCCGAAAGAACTCCAGAACTGCGAACACCCGCATGGCCGATTTGACAATCGCCGTCTTATTCGCGTTCGGCATGGCAGTCTCCGCGGCGGGGCAGGTACCGCGCCTCCATCACATATGTGATGTTAGGCCCAAACTGCTTCACTTGACGACAACTTTGGCACAGATTGGCGCCAATTAGATCAAGTCGCATGGAAACGCAGAGAGCAGGGGAAGGCGGATGCCCGGCCGAAGTTTGCTCGAGAAGATCTGGGACCAGCATGTCATTGCCCGTTTGAGCGAGGACACTGATCTCCTTCATATCGATCGCCATCTGCTGCACGATCTCGGCGGCTCGCGCGGCCTGCTCGATCTCAAGAGCCGTGGCCTCAAGGTTCACAATCCCGAACTGACATTCGCGACGCCCGATCACGCGCTGTCGACGGCGCCCGGCCGCGCCGGGACCAGCAAGATCGGACAGGAATTGCTCGCCGCGCTGCGGGTCGAGACCGCGGCGAGCGGCATCACGCTGTTCGATGTCGATCAGCCCGGCCAGGGCATCGTTCACGTCATCGGACCCGAACTCGGCCTGAGCCTGCCCGGCGCGACGATCGTCTGCGGCGACAGCCACACCTGCACCCATGGCGGCTTGGGGGCGCTCGCCTTCGGCATCGGATCGAGCGAACTCACCCATGTGCTGGCGACGCAGGCGCTGATCCAGCGCCGTCCGAAGACGCTGCGCGCGCGCTTCGAAGGCAAGCTGCCGCTCGGCGTCACTGCCAAGGACATGATTCTGGCGCTGATCGGGCAGATCGGCGCAGCCGGCGGCACCGGCTACGCCGTCGAATATGCGGGGAGTGCGATCCGCGCGCTGCCGATCGAGGGAAGGCTCACGATCTGCAACCTCTCGATCGAGCTCGGCGCGAAGATGGGCATGGTGGCGCCGGACGAGAAGACCTTCGAATTCCTGCGCGGCCGTCCCTATGCGCCACAGGGCGAGATGTGGGATCGCGCGGTCAAGGCGTGGCGCGAATTGCCGAGCGATCCCGACGCCGTGTTCGACCGCGAGGTCGTGATCGATGTCGAGAAGATCATCCCGCAGGTGACCTGGGGCATCAGCCCCGAACATGTCGTCGGCGTCGACGGCGTCATTCCCGACCCGAAGGCGATCGACGATCCCGCACGGCGCGCGGCGGTCGAGACCGCGCTGGAGTATATGGGCCTGCAAGGCGGCGCGCCGATCGCCGGCACGCCGGTCGACTGGGTGTTCATCGGCTCCTGCACCAACAGCCGCTTAAGCGACCTGCGCGCCGCGGCCGAGGTCGCGCGCGGCCGCAAGGTCGCCGCAGGTGTCCGCGCCTGGGTGGTGCCCGGCTCGGAGAACGTCAAGCGCGAGGCGGTCGCCGAAGGGCTCGACAAGATCTTCATCGACGCCGGCTTCGAGTGGCGCGAGCCGGGCTGCTCGATGTGCCTTGCCGCCAATGGCGAGGTGGTGGCGCCGGGGCAGCGCTCGGTCTCGACCTCGAACCGCAACTTCGTCGGCCGGCAAGGGCCACGCGCGCGGACGCATCTGGCGAGCCCCGCGAGCGCGGCGGCCTCGGCCATCGCCGGCGCGATCGCCGACGTCAGGATGATGGGGCGCTAGACGATGCCGAAACCGTTCGACAAGCTCACCGCAACCGCCGCGCCGATCATGCGCAGCAATATCGATACCGACGTAATCATCCGCATCGAGCGGCTGGTCGGCAATTCGATCCGCGGCACGCTCGGCAAATGGGCGTTCGGCTCGCTGCGCTATTTGCCCGATGGCTCCGAGAATCCGGATTTCATCCTGAATCGCGAGCCGTACCGGGAGGCGGAGATCCTGGTGACGGGACCGAATTTCGGCTGCGGCTCGTCGCGCGAGGGCGCGGTGTGGTCGCTGCAGGAGCGCGGCATCCGCGCCGTCATCGGCTCTGGCTTCGGCGACATCTTCTTCGCCAACTGCTTTCAGAATGGAATCCTGCCTGTCATCGTCGACAAGGCGGTGGTGGATCAGCTTGCCGCCGACATCGAGGCGACACAGGGCGCCGGCAAGGTCTCGATCGACCTGGAAGCGCAAACTATCGTGTCGCCGTCGGGCGCGCGGCATTCGTTCGAGATGGATCCGCGGCGGCGCGACGGGCTGTTGAAGGGGCTCGACGAGGTGGCGCTGACCCTGCAACGCGACGACGAGATCCACGCCTTCCAGGCTTCCGACCGCACCGCGCGGCCCTGGATTCATTCGACAAGGATATCAGCATGAGCACGCAATCCAACATGATCAAGGTCGCCGTGGTCGGCGGCGAGGGCATCGGCCCCGAGGTCACCGCGCAGTCGCGCCGCGTGCTCGACTGGTTCGCGGCCAAGCGTAACGTGCCGATGACCTTGCGCGAGGCGCAATACGGCCTGATCCCGTATCTGGCGACCGGCAAGGTGCTGCCCGAGGACACCGCAGAGGCGATGGACGAGGCCGACGCCATCCTGTGGGGCGCGACCGGCGGACCGGAGACCACCGAAGTGCCGGCGGCTGCGCGCAAGGCCGGCAGCCTGCTGGGGCTGCGCAGCAAATACGATCTCTACGCCAATCTGCGTCCGATCATGGCGAGCCCGGCGCTGTCGGCGTCCGCGCCGCTGAAAGCCGAGGTGCTCGAAGGCGTCGACTTCGTCATCATCCGTGAACTGACCAGCGGCATCTATTTCGGCGAGCCGCGCGGCATCGAGACCTTGCCCGACGGCCAGCGCCGCGGTTTCAACACCGAACAATACACCACCAACCAGATTCGCCGCGTGGCGCGCTCGGCGTTCGAGCTGGCGCGGACCCGGCGCAACAAGGTCTGCTCGGTCGACAAGGCCAATGTGCTGGAGACCAGCGTGGTCTGGCGCGAGGAGGTGATCGCCCTGCACAAGGAGGAGTTCTCCGACGTCGAGCTGACCCATCTCTATGTCGACAACGCCGCGATGCAGATCGTGCGCGAGCCGCGGCAGTTCGACGTGATGGTGACCGGCAACATCTTCGGCGACATCCTGTCCGACTGTGCGGCGATGGCCTCGGGCTCGCTCGGCATGTTGCCGTCGGCCTCGCTCGGCCCGGTCGATCGCTTCGGCCGGCGCAAGGCGCTGTACGAGCCGGTGCATGGCAGCGCGCCCGACATCGCGGGCAATGGCGTCGCCAATCCGCTCGGCTCGATCCTCAGCGTCGCGATGCTGCTGCGCCTGACCTTGAACCGCCCCGCGGACGCCGATTTGCTGGAGCGAGCGGTGCAGACCGCACTTGCCTCCGGCGCCCGAACGGCCGACATTGCGGAAGCCGGTGCGAAGAGGCTGTCGACCGTCCAGATGGGCGATGCGGTGCTCAACGCGCTGGACAAGATCTCGGCCAAGGAGCACGCGTAATGGCGCGCCTGACCACGCCTCAGATTTCGCGGCGATCGGCTCTGACGGTGATCGCCGCCGGCGGTGCCGCGCTGGTGAACGGGCGTGGATGGGCGCAGGCGACCCCGGGCCGCGCAATCTATCCGGTTGCGGTGCCGGTCTATCAGACGCAATTTGTCGCTGACCGCATCGGCTACTTCAAGGAGGCCGGGCTCGACTGCAAGCTGGTGCAGGGCGGCAGCGGTGTGAAGACCCGCGAGATCATCGCATCGTCGCAGGGTGACATCGGCATCGGCGACGTCACCCACCCGATGCAGCTGACTAATCACGGCCGCGCCGCGCGCGTGCTTCTGCCGGTCGACACACGGTCGAACTCGGTGATGTTCATCCTGCGCAAGGATTTGAAGGACCAGGGCATCAACTCGCTGGAGGCGTTCACGCAGTGGAAGCGGCCCGACGGCCGCAAGCCGATCGTCTCGGTCTCCTCGCTCGGCGGCACCAATCATGTCTGGGCGTCCTACTACATGGAAACCATGGGGCTGGACGACAAGGTGACCTGGATCGGCACCGGCAATGTCGACACCATGCTGGGGTCGCTGAAGTCGAAGCAGGTCGACATCCTCGTCAGCTCGCTGTCGCTGTTGAACGAGGCGCAGCAGCAGGGCTGGGGCGAATTGCTGTTCGACGGCACCGATGAGGCGATCTGGAACAAGCATATCGGCGGCAAGGTGCCGGTGACCGCGCATTTCACATTGCAGGCCACCATCGACAAGGACCCGGCCAAGATGCAGGCCTACGTCACCGCGCTGTGGCGCGCGTCGCAATGGATCAAGGCGCACAAGCCGGCCGAGGTCTACGACGCCATCGAGCCCTATGTCGGCAGCACCTCGCGCGACGCCAATCTGCTCGAGATCACCGCGATCCAGAAAGTCGCTGACTATGAGGGCTCGGTCGACGCGGCGAGCTTCGCGCGCGGCGAGAAGGTCTGGTTCCGCGAGATGACCGGCATCAAGCCGCTCAAGATCGCAGACGTGGTCAACTCCAACCTTATCGACGCGGCGCGAAAGGCCTATCCGGGTTGAGCGCGCTCGAGACGAGCGTCACCACATCGCCGCGCGCCTCGGCCGAGCGCCGCGTCGAGGTCAAGGGCTTGAGCAAGTCGTTCCAGCTCGCCAAAACCACGATCGAGGCGGTGCGCGACGTCAGCTTCGACGTCCGCCGCGGCGAGTTCGTCGCGCTGCTCGGGCCGTCGGGCTCCGGCAAGAGCACCGTGCTCAACATGATCGCCTCGCTGATCCGCCCCACGGGCGGCGAGATCCTGATCGACGGCAAGCGCGTCGTCGCCGGCAAGGCGACACCCAATGTCGGCTACGTCTTCCAGCGCGACACGCTGTTTCCGTGGCGGACCGTCGGCGACAATATCGGCTATGGGCTGGAGCTGTCAGGCGCGCCCGCGCACGAACGGAAAGAGCGCATCGCGGAATGCGTCGCGCAGGCCGGGCTCAAGGGATTTGAGAACGCCTATCCGTCGGCATTGTCGGGCGGCATGCGGCAGCGCGCGGCACTGATGCGGACCCTGATCGTCGAGCCTCGGATCCTGTTGATGGATGAGCCGTTCGGTGCGCTCGACACCCACACCAAGATCGACATGCACGAGGTGCTGCTGCGGATCTGGGAGCGCGAGCAGCAGACCGTGCTGTTCGTGACCCACGATCTCGGCGAGGCGCTCACGCTCGCCGACCGCATCATCCTGTTCTCGGCGCGACCGGGCCGCATCAAGGATATGTTCACGGTCGATTTCGACCGCCCGCGCGATGCGGTCAAGGTGCGCGAGACCCCGCATTATGCCGAGCTGTTCCAGCACATCTGGCATTCGCTTGGCGAGGAATTCGTCAAGGGCCGCAGCACATGAAGAAGTACAGCACGCTCGGGACGGTCGGCTGGCAGGTCCTGATCTGCGCCGTGGTGCTGTCGGTGTGGCAATGGGGCTACGATCTGCGCACCAAGCTGCCATGGCTGGTGCCCGACCTGCTCGATCCGTATTTCATCTCGAAGCCGTCGATGATATCAGACAATTTCCTGATCCAGAGCTGCCTGACCTCGAAGCTCGGTGCGTTCAACAGCTGGTTCAACGGCGATTTCGGCAAATGCCTTGCGCGCAACGAGAACAATCTCTGGGCGGCAACGGCGATCACGCTGAAGAACACTTTCTTCGGCTTCGTCACCGGCGTGGTCTCTGGCTTCGTCGCGGGGCTGATCCTTGGGCGCTCCGATCGGCTCAGCGCAATCTTTCAGCCCTTCATCACCGCGGTGAATTCGATCCCGCGGATCGCGCTGGCGCCGATCATCGTGCTGGCGTTCGGGATCGGCGACATGTCGAAGATCGTGACGTCCTGGATCGTCGTCGTGTTCCTGGTGTTCTTCAACACCTTCGAGGGCGCGCGTTCGATCGACGAGGGTTTCACCAACGCCGCGCGGCTGCTCGGCGCCAGCGAATGGCAGATCACCCGCACGGTGGTGATCCCCTCGACCATGGCCTGGGTGTTCGCCTCGCTGACGCCTGCGATCTCGTTTGCGCTGATCGGCGTCATCGTCGGCGAGTTCATCGGCGCCGAGCGCGGCATCGGCCGACTGATCATCGAGTCGGAGGCCCGCGGCGAGGCATCCGGCATGATGGTAGCTGTCGTGGTGCTGATGCTGGTCGGCGTCGTGCTGTCGGCGATCATCTGGCGGCTGCAGGCCTATCTGCTGCGCTGGCAGCGGCAACGCAGCGCCGAATAGACGAGGGCCGTGACGGCGTCGCATCCGCCGCCACAGGCCTCCGGTTCACGCTGCGGTTTGCGCCGGCGAGGTCTCGCCGTCGAGCCAATCCTGTTCAACTGCCAGGGCGCGCCAGGCCGCTTCCATGCGCTTGAAGCGGTTGTAGGTCGGCTCGTCGTCGGCGCGCTCGGCAAGCTGCGCGCAGTTCTCGGCATTGTCGAGGAAGTGCTGTGATTGCTTCATGGAACGTCCTCCTGTTAGTGAGGACGTGGGACATCAAATCAGGCTATTCAACGCGTGGAACATGAGCATTTCGCCACACACGTGAATGTCTGTTCAGCGAGTTCCCGCGCGATGTTCCGTATTTGCGCGTGAGCATATGCAGCACAGCCAGCATAGGAACGGTATGGTCGCAGCCAGCGTTCGTTCTTCACGTCGAAACTGGAGAAGAGACGTCATAAGGAAGTATCTGCTCGCCGCGGCCACGGTGACCGCGATCGCATCGCCTGTGTTCGCCGACGATGTCGGTGTCCGCGTAGGTCCGGTTGGCGCCGGCGTGACGGTGGGCCGGGCCCCCGAGTATCGCGACCGCGATCGTGACCGTACCACGGTGATCAGGGAGCGTGAACCGCGCAGCGACCGGACCACGGTCATCAAGACGCGGGATGAGTTCGGCGATCGCAGCAAGACCGTGATTCACGACGACGACGACTAATAGTTGAACGGGCGTGTGGTCAAAAGTCCGCTGCGATCCCGTCGCGGCGGACTTTTGCTCGTCGCGTGATCGCGATGGGTTATCCGTGGAGAGGCAATGGCTGCCGAGACAGAGCTCAAATTTCGCGTTCCCGGGCGCAAGCTCAAGGCGCTGGAGAAGCCGCGGATCGCCGGCGCCAAGACCGGCGAACCGTCAACGAGCGATCTCGTCTCAACCTATTTTGATACCGCGAAGCACAAGCTGAAACGGCATGGGCTGACACTGCGCGTGCGCTATGATGGCCACGACTATGTTCAGACGATCAAGTCCGGCGCGGGTCGACAGTTTGCGCGAGGTGAATGGGAGAGCGAGCTCAGGGATGACGCATTCGACCTCGAAAAGGCCGAGGGCACGCCGCTCGAGGAGCTCGCGTCGGGCAGGCTGCGCCGCAAGCTGAAGCCGGTGTTCGAGACATCGGTGCAGCGCATCACAGTGCCGCTTCGGACCAAGCGCAGCGAGATCGAGCTTGCCATCGATCGCGGTCGCACGACAGCTGGCCTTCGGTACCGTCCGATCCGGGAGGTCGAGCTCGAGCTGAAGAGCGGGCGGGTGCTCGATCTGTTCCGGGTCGCCAGGGCGCTGGAGCGGCGGTCCGGCGCTGAACTCGATCTCTGCTCGAAGGCCGAGCGTGGGTATGAACTGGCAGATCATGATCAGCATGGCTCCGTCTCCGCCGAGAGGGTCATGCTTGATTCCGAGTTCACGGCAGGCGAGGCCTTTCGGGTAATCGCGCGTTCAACGTTCCGGCACTTCTCTTCGAATACGGATGCGGTCCGCGAGGGAGAGCACGAAGGTGTTCACCAGATGCGGGTCGGCCTGCGGCGGCTGCGCGCCGCGATCTCGTTGTTCTCGAAGATCCTGCCGAAGGCTTCGACCGAAGAGGTCAAGACGCAGTTGAAGTGGCTGACCAGCGCGCTCGCGCCGGCACGCGAGTTGGACGTGTTCGTCAAGGAAGATATCGAGCCTGCGTCGCATGATGCGCTGTTGCGACGAGGCGGCAGGGCGATCCGGCAGGAATTCTCCGTCCGCCGCGACCGGGCATTCGCGCGCGCGAGGCAGGCGGTCGATTCGCAGCATTACCGGTCGATGCTGATCGATACCATGCAGTGGATCGAAGCAAAGCAGACGATCGCGGTCGAGGACGAAGGCGGCCCGATCGGCGAGTTCGCCGCCGCGCTGCTGCATCGCCGGATCAGGAAGCTGCGCAAGGACGGCCGCCATATCGACGAACTGGCGGCCCGGCAGCGGCACAAGGTGCGCATCAGGGCCAAGAAGATCAGATACGCCATCGACTTCTTTGAGAGTCTGTTCGCGGGTAAGCACGAGCGGAAGCAGCTCAAGCGGCTGTCAAAGCAGCTGAAGCGGATCCAGGATGGGCTCGGTTCGCTCAACGATTTCGTCGCGCATCGCAAGCTGGCGGTCGACGCTGCGCTCAAGGCGCCGCATCGCAGGGAACGCGACCGTGCATTCGCATCCGGCGTGGTGCTTGGCCGCGAGGAGCAGGCGGTCAAGCCGCTGATCAAGATCGCCGCGCAGGAAGTGCGCGGACTGAAGCCGTTTTAGGGCATGCACCGTCTCGTCGCGGCTTTCGTATGACGCGATGTGTCACGCCGCGTGTGGTGCGCCGCGCTCGTCCTGCTCGGTCGCTGCCATCTGACGGCGGCATTCCTCGGCGAATGCCCGCAGCCGCTCGGCGGTCAGCGGGTCCAAACCCGTGCGTACCAGCCGCTCAGCGCGGTCGGCCTTGTCCTTGAGATCGTCGAATGTCCGGCTCACGGCTGCCTCCATGCCCAGACAATTTGAATCGAATTGCGACGTTCCCCGGCCAGTGAGGACGTGGCTAACAGGCGGTTAATCCGGGATCTGGGTGCGCTTAAGTCACCGGCGCCGGGTTGAACAGCGTCAGGTCGTTGTGGATGCCCCACTTGTCCGACCACGGCTTGGTGCGCCCGCTCGCGACGTCGAGGATCAGGTGGAACAGGTCCCAGCCGGTCTCCTCGATGGTCTTCTCGCCGGTCGCGATGCAGCCGGCGTCGAAATCGATCAGGTCCTTCCAGCGCCGCGCCAGCTCGCTGCGGGTCGCGACCTTGATGACAGGCGCGGCGGCAAGGCCGTAGGGCGTGCCGCGGCCGGTGGTGAACACCTGCAAGGTCATGCCGGAGGCGAGCTGCAACGTGCCGCAGATGAAGTCGCTGGCCGGCGTCGCGGCGAACAGCATGCCCTTCTGCCGTGCCTTCTCGCCCGGCGACAGCACGCCCGCGATCGGGCCGGAGCCCGACTTGACGATCGAGCCCAGGGATTTCTCGACGA
Organism: Bradyrhizobium sp. CER78; assembly: GCF_029846235.1. Classification (GTDB taxonomy): domain Bacteria; phylum Pseudomonadota; class Alphaproteobacteria; order Rhizobiales; family Xanthobacteraceae; genus Bradyrhizobium. Next base: position 111,569 of record NZ_JARVWP010000009.1, on the reverse strand, counting down.
TGTTGGCGAGGCCGCCCTTCTTGTTGCCCGGCGTGGTGTTGGCGCTGCGGTCGGCGCCGCCGCGGGCGAGATAGGCGTCGTACCAGGCCATCTCGCGGATCAGCGCGCGGCCGACATCCTCGTTGACCGCGCGGCGGGTGAGAAGCTGGATCGCATCGCGCACCTCGGTGACTTCCGAGAACATCACGGTCGCGCCTGATCGCACCAGGAGGTCGGCAGCGAAGCCGACGGCGGGATTGGCGGTGACGCCGGAGAACGCATCGCTGCCGCCGCATTGCAAGCCGATCACGAGATCGGCGGCCGGGCAGGTCTCGCGCTTGCGGGTGTTGAGCACCTTCAGCCGGGCCTCGGCTTGCGTCATGATCGCATCGACGATGGCGCCGAAGCCGTCAAAGGCTTCATCCTGCATCCGCACGATGGCATCGCTGATGCCCTCCGGCACGAGCCGTTCCGGCGCGAGCTTCTCGCAGCCGAGCCCGACGACGAGGATCTCGCCGCCGAAATTCGGATTGAGCGCGAGGTTCTGCAGGGTGCGGATCGGCACCACAGCATCGGGCGCCGTGATCGCGACGCCGCAACCATAGGCATGGGTCAGCGGCACGACGTCGTCGACATTGGGATATTTCGGCAGCAGCTCGGCGCGGATGCGCTTGACTGCATATTCCATCGTGCCCTTGACGCATTGCACGGATGAGGAGATGCCGAGGATATTCTTCGTTCCCACCGAACCGTCGGGATTGCGGTAGCCTTCGAACGTAAAACCTTCGAGCGGCGGCATCGCCGGCGGCACCGCGGTCGCGATCTCGAGCTGATCGAGCGGCGGCGCGTCGGGCATGCGGATGCGCGCCTCGTCGACCCACTCGCCGGCCAGGATCGGCGACAGCGCATGGCCGATCACCTCGCCATAGCGGATGATCGGCGCGCCCTCGGCGATGTCATCGAGCGCAGTCTTGTGGCCCTGCGGCACGAAGGCGCGCAGCGTGAGGCCGCAGGCGAAGCGGGAGCCGGCCGGCAGGCCGAAATCATTCACCACGATCGCGACATTGTCGCGCGCGTTGAGCTTGATGTAGCGGGGCTGCTCCTGCGCGCCGATCGACTGGTCCATGAGGGCTCCGGAAGTCTGTAGGGCGGGTTAGCCGAAGGCGTAACCCGCCGCGTTTCGTGTGCGGTGCCGATGGTGGGTTACGCTGACGCTAACCCACCCTACGCATCTCAGCCCGGGAACGTATAGGCGGTCTTCACCGTGGTGTAGAACTCGCGGGCATAGGCGCCCTGTTCGCGCGCGCCGTAGCTCGAGCCTTTGCGGCCGCCGAACGGCACGTGGTAGTCGACGCCGGCGGTTGGCAGGTTGACCATCACCATGCCGGCCTCGCTGTTGCGCTTGTAGTGCGAGGCGTATTTCAGGCTTGTGGTGCAGATGCCCGAGGCGAGGCCGAACTCGGTGTCGTTGGAGATCGCGAGCGCCTCCTCATAATCCTTGGCGCGGATCACGCAGGCGACCGGGCCGAAGATCTCCTCGCGGGCGATGCGCATCTGATTGCTCGCCCCGGTGAACAGCGCCGGCTGTAGATAGAAGCCGGGCGTCTCGCGGTTCAACAGCTCGCCGCCCCAGTGCAGGCGGGCGCCTTCATCCTGACCGATCTTGATGTAGCGGAGGTCCTGGTCGAGCTGGCTCTGGTCGACGACCGGGCCGACATGCACGCCGCTCTTCAGCGCGTCGTCCACCGACAGGCCCTTCATCCGCTCGGTCATCGCATCGACGAAGCGGTCGTGAATGCCTGCGGTGACGATCAGGCGCGACGACGCCGTGCAGCGCTGGCCGGTCGAGAAATAGGCGCCGTTGACGGCGACCTCGACCGCGACCTTGACGTCGGCGTCGTCGAGCACGACCAGCGGGTTCTTGCCGCCCATTTCGAGCTGGAACTTCTTCATCGGGTTGGAGAGCACGCAGGCCTGCGCGATCTTGCGGCCGGTCTGCACCGAGCCGGTGAAGGAGATCGCGGCAACGTCAGGATGATCCAGGAGCGTCTGGCCGACCACCGAGCCCGAGCCGAGAACGAGGTTGAAGACGCCAGCCGGAATGCCGGAGCGCGCGATGATCTCGGACAGCGCATGCGCAGAGCCCGGCACCAGCTCGGCCGGCTTGAACACCACGGTGTTGCCGTAGCAGAGCGCCGGGGCGATCTTCCAGGCCGGGATCGCGATCGGGAAATTCCAGGGCGTGATCATGCCGACGACGCCGACCGGCTCGCGGGTGATCTCGACGTCGAGACCCGGACGCACCGATGCGCCCTTCTCGCCCATCAGCCGCAGCGCCTCGCCGGCGAAGAACGCAAAGATCTGCCCCGCGCGCGCCACCTCGCCGATGCCCTCGGGGAGCGTCTTGCCTTCCTCGCGCGCCAGCAGGCGGCCGAGCTCTTCCTTGCGGGCGAGGATTTCGACCGAGATCTGGGTCAGCGCGTCAAAGCGCTCCTGCGGCGTCGCGCGCGCCCAGGCCGGGAAGGCGGCCTTTGCGGCGGCGATCGCCTTTTCGGTCTGCGCCTTGTCGGCCTTGGCGTATTCGCCGACCACGTCCTTGGTGTTGGAGGGGTTGATGTCCCGCGTGATGCTGGTTCCGTCGACCCATTCGCCGGCGATGAAGTTCTTCTGGTGAGCGGTCATTGTTCTCTCCAACCTTTTGTTGTTAGCGCACGAGGCAGGGACGCTTGTCGTCGAAGGTCCAGCCCGGGATCAGGAACTGCATGGCCAGCGCGTCGTCGCGGGCGCCGAGACCATGCTGCTTGTATAGCGCGTTCGCGGCCGCAATGGCACCGCGATCGATCTCGATGCCGAGGCCCGGCCGATCCGGGATCGCGATCTTGCCGCCCTTGATCTGCAGCGGCTCCTTGGTCAACGCCTGGCCATCCTGCCAGATCCAGTGGGTGTCGATCGCGGTCACCTTGCCGGGCGCCGCGGCGCCGACATGGGTGAACATCGCCAGCGAAATATCGAAATGGTTGTTGGAGTGCGAGCCCCAGGTCAGCCCGTTGTCGCGGCAGGTCTGCGCCACCCGCACCGAGCCCTGCATGGTCCAGAAATGCGGATCGGCGAGCGGGATGTCGACCGCCCCGAGCCGCAGCGCGTGGGAGAGCTGGCGCCAATCGGTCGCGATCATGTTGGTCGCGGTCGGCAGCCCGGTAGCGCGGCGGAACTCGGCCATGATCTCGCGGCCGGAGAAGCCGGCCTCGGCGCCGCAGGGATCCTCGGCATAGGCGAGCACGCCATGCGTGTTGCTGCAGAGCCGGATCGCTTCATCCAGCGACCAGGCGCCGTTCGGGTCGAGCGTGACACGTGCCTTCGGGAAACGCTTTGCAATGGCGGTGACGGCCTCGATCTCCGCTTCGCCCGCGAGCACGCCGCCCTTGAGCTTGAAATCGGCGAAGCCGTAATGCGCTTGCGTGGCTTCGGCGAGCTGCACGATCGCCTCCGGCGTCATCGCAACCTGATGGCGCAGATCGAACCAGTCGGGCTTGCCGGTCTCGCCCTCGACATAGGGAAGGCTGGTCTTCCTGCGGTCGCCGACGAAGAAGAGATAGCCGAGCGTCTCGACATCGGCGCGCTGCTGGCCTTCGCCGAGCAGCGCTGCGACCGGCAGATTGAGATGCTGGCCGAGCAGATCGAGCAGCGCTGACTCCACCGCGGTGACCGCATGGATGGTGACGCGCAGGTCAAAGGTCTGCTTGCCGCGGCCGCCGGCGTCGCGGTCGGCGAAGGTCTGGCGCATCGACGCCAGGATGTTGTTGCAGGCGCCGATGGTCTGGCCGACGACGAGGTCGCGGGCATCCTCGAGCGTCTTCTTGATCTTCTCGCCGCCCGGCACCTCGCCGACGCCGGTGTGGCCGGAGTTGTCGGTGAGGATGACGAGGTTGCGGGTGAAGAACGGCGCGTGCGCGCCGCTCAGATTGAGGAGCATGCCGTCGCGGCCGGCGACCGGGATCACCTCCATCGCCGTGACGACGGGGGCGCCGGCAAAGCCGCTGCGGATCGTGTCTTGAATCATCTGCTCCTCCCTTCGTTCTTTGCCGTTCAGCTTATTCTGCCGCCTGCTGCGCGGCGGCCTGCGGCAGCTTCGCCACCAGTGCCGCGAGCTCGGCGATCTCCTGCTCGGTGAGATCGGTGAGCGGCGGCCGCACCGGGCCGGAATCGCGGCCGATCACCTTCATGCCGGCCTTGATGATCGACACCGCATAACCCTTCTTGCGGTTGCGTATCGCGATCAGCGGCAGGATGAAATCCTTCAGGCCTGCATGGATGGTCTGATGATCGCGCCGGCGCACCGCGGCGTAGAATTGGGTGGCGAATTCCGGCACGAAGTTGAACACCGCCGACGAATAGGTCGTGACGCCCATGTCGAGATAGGGCAGCGCAAAAGTTTCCGCGGTCGGCAGGCCGCCGATATAGGTCAGGCGATCGCCGAGCCTGGTGTAGACGCGGGTCATCAGCTCGATGTCGCCGATGCCGTCCTTGTAGCCGACGAGGTTCGGGCAGCGCTCGCAGAGCCGCGCCAGCGTGTCGGGCTGCAGGATCGCATTGTCGCGGTTGTAGACGATGACGCCGATCTTCACCGACGAACACACCGCCTCGACATGCGCGGCGAGGCCGTCCTGCTCGGCATGCGTGAGATAGGGCGGCAGCAGCAAGAGGCCATCGGCGCCGGCTTTCTCGGCGCCAACGGCGATCTCGCGCGCGATCGCGGTGCCGTAACCGGTGCCGGCCAGCACGGGAACGCGGCCCTTGGTCTCCTCGACCGCGATCTTCACGACGTGCGGAACTTCAGTTGGGGTCAGCGAGAAGAATTCGCCGGTGCCGCCGGCTGCGAACAGGCCGGCGACGTCATAGCCGCACAGCCAGTCCATGTTGGCGCGATAGGTCGCCTCGTCGAACGAGTAATCCGCGTTGAACGGGGTCACGGGAAAAGACAGGAGGCCGCCGCCGATTCTCGCGGCCATCTCCCGAGGGGTCATCTTGCTCATGGCGCCACTCCTTGAATGCTGTTGGGATAGGGATGCGCGAGCAGCGCGCGTCCATGGCGGAGTTTCTAGGGAATGGTTCGATGCGCGTCCAAGCCAAACGCGGTATCGAGCGATGCTAACTCTGCATCAATCGCCGCGCAGCTGCGGCGCCGCGATTTCGGTTGCGATCTCGATCAATGACGGCAGCAGCTGGTTCTCGTGATCGCGCCGCCACACCATGAACAGCTCGACCGGCACCTGCGTGCGCAGCTTCAGCGGCTTCAGCTTGACGTCCGCGATCTTCAGGCTGGCGGCGGCCTCCGGCACGATCGCGACGCCGAGCCCGGCGCGCACCATCGCGAGGATCGAGTGGATCTGGCTGAGATGCTGCACATAGCGCGGCAGCACGTCGGCGCGGGTGAACATCGACACCAGGAGGTCGTGGAAGTAGCGCGCCTCATAGGGCGAATACATCACGAAGGGCTGGTCGTCGAAATCCTTGATGCTGATCGTCTCGGCTGCAGCCAGCGGATGCTTCTTCGGGATCGCCGCGAGCAGCGGCTCGGCGACGACGCGTCGGCTGGCGAATTCCGGCCGCGCGATCGGCGGGCGCAGCAGGCCGGCATCGATCTGGCCTGTCGTGAGCGCCTCGAACTGATCGCCGGAGACCATCTCCTTGAGCGAAAAGTCGACCTCAGGCAGGCGGGAGCGGGCGGCTGCGATCAGGTCGGGCAGGAAGCCGTAGGCGGCCGCCGCGGTGAAGCCGATCTTGAGCGAGCCGGTCTTGCCGAGCGCAATGCGGCGTGCGACCTGCGAGGCGGATTCCGCGAGCTTGAGGATACGCCGCGCCTCCGGCAGGAAGCTGCGGCCCGCAGGGGTCAGCCGCACCGAACGGCTGGTGCGTTCCAGCAGCGGCGCGTCGATGATGTGCTCGAGCACCTGGATCTGCCGGCTCAGCGGCGGTTGGGTCATGTTGAGCCGCGCGGCGGCGCGGCCGAAGTGCAATTCTTCCGCCACCGTGACGAAACAGCGGAGCTGGCTCAGGTCGAACATCGATGCTAACCCGGAATGGATCGATCGCGGATTTGTACGTTCTAGCATCGATGCCTCCCACTGGCCAAGAAGACAAAAAGCAGACAAAGACGGCGGCCGAAGCCGCCGTTTGAGGTTACGCAAAGGGTGACGGGGCTGGATTAGAATGTGACCGCGAGGGAGCTCTACTCCCTCTCCCGCTTGCGGGGGAGGGGTGGGGTGGGGGCTCTCTCCACGAGTCGTACTGTGGAGAGAGCCCCCACCCGCATCGCATCTTCGATGCGCTGCGACCTCCCCCGCAAGCGGGAGAGGTGAAGCGAGCTCGCGGAGCGGCCGGTTTCATCGTGGGCGAAGCCGCTAATTATCAGGCCGCCTTCAGCTGCACCCGCTTGATCTCGCCGACGATGAAGAGATAGGCGATTGCCGCGACAAGCGCGTTGCCGCCGACGAACACCAGCGCGCCGTTGAACGAGCCGGTGGCGGCCAGGATGTAGCCGATGATGATCGGCGTCGTGATCGAGGACAGATTGCCGAAGGTGTTGAACAGCCCGCCGGACACGCCGCCGGCTTCCTTCGGCGAGGTGTCGGAGACCACAGCCCAGCCGAGCGCGCCGATGCCCTTGCCGAAGAAGGCGAGCGCCATGAAGCCGATCACCAGCGCCTGGCTGTCGACGTAGTTGCAGCCGATGATCACCATCGACAGCAGCATGCCGCCGACGATCGGGATCTTGCGCGCCATGGTCAGCGAGCCGGTGCGGCGCAGGATGTAATCCGAGATCACGCCGCCGAGCACGCCGCCGATGAAGCCGCACAGCGCCGGCAAGGTCGCGACGAAGCCGGCCTGCAGGATCGACAGCCCGCGCTCCTTCACCAGATAGACCGGGAACCAGGTCAGGAAGAAATAGGTCAGCGTGTTGATGCAGTACTGGCCGATATAGACGCCGAGCATCATGCGGTTGGCGAGCAGCTGGCGGATGTGATCCCAGCGCGGGCCGCTGTCTCGCGCCTTGCCGTCCTTCGCCGCGTCCATGTCGACCAGGGCGCCGCCCTGCTTGATGTAGTCGAACTCGGTCTCGTTGATCGCAGGATGGTCCTTCGGCTCGTAGATCGTCTTGATCCAGACGATCCCCATGATGATACCGAGCCCGCCCATCACGTAGAACACGTGGCTCCAGCCATGCTCATGCGCGATCCAGCCCATCAGCGGCGCGAAGATCACGGTCGCGAAATACTGCCCCGAATTGAAGAAGGCCGACGCGGTGCCGCGCTCATTGCCGGGGAACCAGGCCGCGACGATGCGCGCATTGGCCGGGAATGACGGCGCCTCGGCAATGCCGACCAGGAAGCGCAGCGCGAACAGCACGACGATCGCGGTTCCCGCGGCCAGGAATCCGACCATGCCCTGCATCGCGGTGAGCACCGACCACACGATGATGCTGATCGCATAGACCCATTTCGAACCGAAGCGGTCGAGCAGCCAGCCGCAAGGCACCTGCGCGATCACATAGGACCAGCCGAACGCAGAGAACACGTAACCCATCGCGACCGGGTCGAGATGCAATTCCTTGGAGAGGGCGGGGCCGGCGATCGAGAGCGTGGCGCGATCGGCATAGTTCACGGTGGTGACGAGAAACAGCATCGTCACGATCAACAGCCGGACGCGGGATCGCCGCGCATCCGTGGCGGACACAATTGCGCTCATTCGCGCCTCCTTGGAAATTTCCTCGGGGTCTGTCCTAGAGAGATGACGACAATGGGTCCAAGCCCAAACGGGTATTGATCCATACCGATTTTGAATGGATCGGCCCGGTGTCATTCCACCTTTACGGCCCTTGCATCGCCTTGCTAATTAGTGTACTATTAGTACAGTTATTGAGGGCGCAGTGTCGCGCCTACCTGTTCGAGGTCGAATGCTGATGACCACGCCACGCGACTACGAGGTGTTCGAGGCAGGTTCGGTAACCTTGCAGGGCGGCGCGGTGTTTCCGCAGCTTCTGCTCGCCTACAAGACCTACGGCACGCTGAATGCGGCCAAGGACAACGTCATCCTCTATCCGACGTCGTTCGCTGCGCAGCACGATGACATCGACTGGCTGGTGCAGCCGGGCGGTGCGCTCGATCCCGCGCGTTACTTCATCATCATTGCGAACCTGTTCGGCAACGGTCTCTCATCCTCGCCGTCGAATTCGGCCGAGTTGCTCGGCGGTGCGCCGTTTCCCGCCTTCACCTATCATGATGCGGTCGCCGTCCAGCGGCGGCTGCTGGTCGAGCGGTTTGGCGTGACCAGGCTCGCGCTGGTCTATGGCTGGTCGATGGGCGGCATGCAGGCCTATCACTGGGCTGCGCGTTATCCCGACATGGTCGAGCGCGCAGCCGTGGTGTGCGGCAGCGCGAGGTGCTCGCCTTACAACTATGTGTTTCTCGAAGGCGTGAAGGCCGCTTTGACTGCCGATCCCGCTTACCGGGATGGCCGCTTCGTCAGCAAGCCGGCGGCGGGCCTGCGCGCAATGGGACGCGTCTATGCCGGCTGGGCGATGTCGCATGAATTCTATCGCGGGGAAGTCTGGCGCGAGGCCGGCTTCAACTCATTGGAAGACTACCTCGCGGGATCGTGGGACGGCGCCTTCGCGCGGCGTGATGCCAACGATCTGCTGGCGCAAATCGCGATCTGGCAGGCCGGCGACGTCAGCCGCTGCGATGAATTCGGCGGCGACTTCGATTGCGCGCTGGCGGCGATCAAGGCGCACATGCTGCTGATGCCGGGCCGTACCGACCGCTATTTCGACCCGCGCGACAACGAGGAGGAACTCGGCCGCCTGGTCAATGCCCGCTCCGCGGCGCTGCACCCGATCCCCTCCATCCACGGCCACCGCGCCGGCAATCCGATCAACAACGCCGAAGACCGCGCCTTCATCAACGCCGAGATCTCGGCGCTGCTGCAACGTTGACAGGTGAGACGACCATGAGCACCGCAGAAGCCAGTGACGCCGGACCGCGCCTGAAGCCGCTCAGCCCGCTGATCCTCCGCGATCTGTCGATCAAATCGAATCTTGCCGGCGCGGTGCGCGCGGCAAGCCATTACGGCATGATCGTCGTCATCGGCGCGCTGATCTATTTGGTCGCGTCGCGCTACGGGCTGCCGTGGGCGCTGCCGCTGATCGCCATCCAGGGGTACTTCGTCGCGTTCCTGTTCATGGTGGTGCACGAGACCGCGCACAAGACGGCGTTCCGCAGTCATGCGCTCAATCTTGTCGTCGGCAACCTGTCTGCATTCATGATTGGATTGCCCTACCAGTACTACTGCCTGTTTCACTGGGACCATCATCGCTACACCCAGGATCCGGAGAAAGATCCGGAGTTGATCGTCGGTCCCAAGCCCGCGTCTGACACCCAGCTCGCGATCGCCTATTCGGGACTGTTGCAGGTAGTGGTCCGCATCCGTCTGATGTTTCGGCACGCACTCACCGGACAGGTGATCGTGCCGTGGATTCCACAGCACAAGCGCGCCGCGATTGTGCTGGAAGCAAGGCTCTATCTCGCCGGCTATCTGTTGCTGCTGGCGGCATCGCTCGCGCTGCACAGTGCGATCCTGCTGTGGGCCTGGATCGTGCCGCTGCTGGCCGGTCAGCTGATCCTGCGCCCCTATCTCTATGCCGAGCATACCGGTTGCGAGCGGACGCGGAGTGCGTTCGAGAACACCCGCACCACGATGACCGGCCGGATCATGAAGTGGTTCGCCTGGAACATGCCTTACCATGTCGAGCATCACGCCTATCCGACGGTGCCGTTCCATGCGTTGCCGAAGCTGAACGCCATCGTTGATGGCCACATCGTCTATCGCGGCCGCAACTACCGCGCCGTGACGCGCGAGACCTGGGCCTGGTTCCGCCGTCAGCGTTCTGCCTGACTATTCAAGCGTCGGCGCGAGGCCGCAGCACCAGATTGACGAGATTGCGCGCATAGGCGGACGTCAGCGGCTTGATGCCGAAGACATAGCGATAGAACAGGCTGCCATAGATCGCGTCATAGATATCGCCCGGCACGCCCGGCGCGCCGATGCTGCCGTCCTTCTGGCCGGCAGCGATGATCTCGATCATCCTGGCGCGGCGAAGACCGAGATAGCGCTCATAGAACAGCTCGGCCGTGCCGGTCTTCGAGATGCATTCCGAGATCACCGCAAGCTGCACCCGTCCGAATTCGCCTTGCAGTGCCTCGACATAGGTCGCGACATGGCGGCGGATGCGGGCCGACGGACCACCCGCCTCGGGCAGCGGCACGGCGCGCGAGGCCTGGTCGAGGAAGGCATCGATCAGCAGGGCTTCGCGCGACGGCCACCATTTGTAGATCGTCATCTTCGAGACGTTGGAATGTTTGGCGATCGCGTCGATGGTGGTGGCGGCAAGGCCTGTTGTCGCCATCAGCGTATAGGCGCTTTGCAAGATCGCGGCTGTGGTCGCGGCGGAGCGCGGCCGGCCGCGCCGTCCCGTCGTCGCATCCTCGGTCTCCGCCTTGCTGCCCGCCATGGCCGGAATTCGCGTCCTGCGTCTTTGAATCATTGCGCTGCATGCGGACATAGCATGAAATCGCGCTCGGTTTCAGATCATCGCTGTCGCTGATAGTGTGCAACGCGCCAGCGAAGACCCAGCTCAGCCGCCGTTCAAACAGGAGTGTCCCGTGAAGGCCGTCTACAGTGATCTGCACCGCAGCCATGATCCGCAGTTCTTCCTGGTCCGCGGTGTGGTCCAGCGCACCACCGAGCAGCCCGAGCGCGCCGACCGCCTGCTAGCGGGCCTGAAAGCCGGCAAGCACACGCTGATCGAGCCGACCAAGTTCGGGCAGGGGCCGCGGGCGCGGGTGCACAGTCCCGAATATCTGAGCTTTCTCGAAGGTGCCTGGGACGAATGGTCGGCGCTCGGCAATGCTGGACCGGAGATGATCGCGAACATGCATCCGGTGCGTAACGCCGGCACCTATCCCACCCACATCGTCGGCAAGCTCGGCTGGCACACAGTCGACACCGCGGCCCCGATCGGCCCCGGCACCTGGGCCGGCGCGTGCGCCTCTAGCGATGTCGCGGTCACGGCTGCGCAGATGGTGCTCGACGGCGAGGACGCTGTCTACGCGTTGTGCCGTCCGCCCGGCCATCACGCCTACCGCGATCTCGCCGGCGGCTTCTGCTTCCTCAACAACGGCGCGATCGCGGCCGAGCATCTGCGCCAGAAGCACGAGCGCGTTGCGATCCTCGATGTCGACGTGCATCACGGCAACGGCACCCAGGGCATTTTCTACGAACGGGGCGATGTCTTCACCGTTTCGATCCACGCCGATCCGTCGTTCTTCTACCCCTTCGTCTGGGGCTATGCGCATGAGCGCGGCGCCGGGCCCGGTCTCGGCACCAATCTCAACATTCCCCTCGCCAAGGGCACCGGCGACGACGATTACGTCAAGGCGCTCGCTCTGGCGGAGAAGGCGATCCGTTCCTTCGCGCCGACCGCGCTCGTGGTCGCGCTCGGTCTCGACGCTTCCGAGAAGGATCCACTCGCAGGTCTCGCTGTCACCACCGACGGCTTCCGGCGGATCGGCGAGGCGCTGGCGCGCTTCGGACTGCCGACGGTGCTGGTCCAGGAGGGCGGCTATCTCTCCGACATCCTCGGTGCCAATCTGACGGCGGTGCTCGGCGGATTCGAGGCCGCGCGCTAGCGTGGTTTCGAATGACACGGTGACCGGTTCGCGTGAAGAAAGCCCGTCGAAACAACAGACTGGAGCATCGGTTGCGATGGATCAGAACCGATGTCCCAGCCGCGTGTGCCACAACAAGGCGTCGTGGGCTTGCACGATTGCAACCAAACCCGGATCATGCCGTTGGTATTCGGCGCTGGCTTATGATCTCGCCTGGCGGCATCGGCTGGCCCGGCGGGCAGCAACGCGAGGACGGCCATGAGCGACCTGCTTCGCATCGCCATCGTCGGTTTCGGCGAGATCGCGTGCCGGCAACACGTGCCTGCGATCGCGAAGACGTCAGGCGCCGCACTCGTCGCGGTGGTCGATCCTGCCAAGACTCCATCCGGCCTGCCGCATTTCCGCGACCTGCCGGAGTTGTTGCGCGACGGGCCGGAGTTCGATGCGGTCGCGCTGTGCGCGCCCCCGCAGGTGCGTCACGTGCAGGCTGCCACGGCGCTCGCCGCGGGCAAGCATGTGCTGCTGGAGAAGCCGCCGGGCGCCACGGTGAGCGAGCTCACGCCGCTGATTGCCGCCGCGCATGAGGCGAACCGGACATTGTTTGCGACATGGCATTCGCGCTACGCACCCGCGGTGGGTCCGGCGCGAAAACTGCTCGCCGGACGCACGATCAGCAAGGTCACCATCATCTGGAAGGAAGACGTCCGCGTCTGGCATCCCGGCCAGGCGTGGATCTTCGAGCCGGGCGGCTCCGGCGTGTTCGATCCCGGCATCAACGCGCTGTCGATCCTGACCGAGATCCTGCCGTATCCGGTCTTTGTCAAAAGTGCGGTGCTGGACTTTCCCGCCAATCGAGAGACGCCGATTGCAGCAGCAATCGAACTGTCCGATGCGAACGGCTTGCCGATCCACGCCGAATTCGATTTTCGGCAGAGCGGGCCGCCGAGCTGGGACATCCTGTGCGAGACCGAGGCCGGGCCGGTGACGCTGTCGAAAGGCGGACGGCAGCTACGCGACGGCAACAGGCTGGTGGTCGATGCCACTGACGAGGAATATCCGGCGCTGTACCGCCGCTTCGTCGCGTTGACGTCGAACGGAAAATCCGACGTCGACCTCGCGCCCTTGCGGCTCGTCGCTGATAGCTTCATGCTGGGGCGACGGCGCCCCGTCGAGGCGTTCGAGGACTGAAAATGACATCAGCCAGCATTGCTCGCGCGCCCTTCGGCAAGTTGCACGACGGCACCATGGTCGAACGCGTGACATTGCGCGGCGCGCACGGCTTTGAGGCCGCGATCCTTCCCTTCGGCGCCACGCTGCAAGCGCTGCTCACACCGGATCGCAGCGGGCATTGCGACGATGTCGTGCTCGGCCACGACGAGCTCGACGGTTACCTCGCGCAGCGTAAATTCTTCGGCGCAACGATCGGGCGCTATGCCAACCGGATCGCCGGCGCGCGCTTCGTGCTCGATGGCGAGACGGTGAACCTCGAGGCCAACAACGGCCCCAACGCGCTGCACGGCGGGCCGCAGGGCTTTGATCGCAAGCTGTGGCGGATCGCCGAGCTATCAGATGACCTGGAGCCGACGCTGGTGCTGGAGCGCGAGAGCCCGCATGGCGAGGAGGGCTATCCGGGCACGCTCGCGACGCGGGTGACCTATCGCGTCCGCGATTCAATAGAGCTCTCGATCACCTACGAGGCGACGACTGACCGGCCGACATACGTGAATCTCACCAATCACAGCTTCTTCAATCTCGACGGCGCGCGCTCGGGCATGGAGATCCTTGATCACCGGCTGACGATCGCGTCCGACCACTTTCTCGCGGTGGATGCCACGGCGATTCCGTTACCGGAATCGCCGCGCCCGGTTGACGGCACGCCGTTCGACTTCCGCAAGCCGACAGCGATCGGCGAGCGGATCAGGATGAATGACGAGCAGCTGCGGCTCGGGCGCGGCTATGACCACAATTTCTGTCTGGCCTCGGGGACGGGCCTTCGCTTCGCCGCGCGGCTCGAGGCGCCGCACAGCGGCCGCGTGATGGAGCTGTTCACCGATCAGCCGGGACTGCAGTTCTATTCTGGCAACTTCCTCGACGGCTCGACCGCCGGCAAGGGCGATCGGCTTTATCGGCAATCCGACGCACTGTGTCTCGAGCCGCACGCCTGGCCGGATACGCCGAACCGGCCGGATTTCCCGTCGGCGCGGCTCGATCCCGGCCAGATCTACCGGCGCAGTATCGTCTACCGCTTTTCAACCGTGTGAGTGACGCAATGACCGACCGTGCCGCCGAGCCGCTGATGGAAGAGGTGCCGACATCCGTGCTGTCGGCCGAGCGTTGTCATCTCGGCGAAGGCCCGACCTATGACGCATCGACCGATACCGCCTGGTGGTTCGACATCCGCGAGCGTCGCCTGTTCGAGCATCGTTTTGCAGATGGCCGCACAATCATTCACGCGCTGCCGAAGATGGCGAGTGCGTTGGCGCGGATCGATGGCGAGCGGCAGCTGATCCTGACCGAAGATGGACTTTATGTGCGGCAGGTTGCGGGCGGACGCCTGGAGCTGTTTGCCGCGCTGGAGGCCGACAATGCGGTGACGCGCTCCAACGATGCACGCGTGCATCCGTCGGGCACCTTCTGGCTCGGCACCATGGGGCGCCAGGCCGAGCAGGGCGCCGGCGCGATCTACGCGCTGCACCGCGGCCGCATCACGCGGCTTTATCCCGGGATTACGATCCCGAATGCGATGTGCTTTTCGCCCGCGGGCGACGTCGGCTACTTCGCCGACACCGCGACCAACGTGCTGCATCGCGTACCGCTCGATCCAGCAACGGGATTGCCGACGGGCGAGCCGATCGACTTGATCAGACATCAAGGCGTCGGCGGGCTCGACGGCGCGATCGTCGACGCCGACGGCATGATCTTGAATGCGCGCTGGGGCGGCGGCTGCGTCGACGTCTACGATCCCTCTGGCCGGCATCTGCGCTCGCTGAAGGTGCCGGCGAAGCAATCGAGCTGCCCGGCCTTTGTCGGCCGCGATTTCTCGCGCGTGCTGGTCACTTCTGCCTGGCAGGACATGGATGAAGCGCAGCGCGCGGCTGATCCCGGCCACGGCCAGACCTTTCTGCTCGATGCGGCGGCACGCGGCCGGGCCGAGCCCGACGTCAAACTGTCTTGATCGCGGGCCCGCGGGCCGCCTTGTTGACGCGACCTGAATATTTGGACGATAGTACAAATATGGTCCGCAAGCCCGCCAAGTCCAACGCAAAGGCCGACGCGAAGGCCGTCAGCACGCGCAAGCCGAACATGCGCGAGGCGATCCTCGCCGCGGCGGAGGAGTTGTTCTCGACCTACGGCTTCAACGCCGTCTCGGTGCGCGACATCGCACAGACCGCGGGCGCCAATCCCGGCAGCGTGACCTATCACTTCAAGACCAAGGACGGCCTGCTGCTCGAAATCTATCGGCGCCATTGCGGCCCGATGAACCGGCGGCGCTCCGAGCTTCTGGCGGCGGCGCGGCGGGTGCGCGACCTGCAGGACCGGCTCGAGGCGATCGTGCGCGCCTATGTGCTGCCGGCCTTCACCTCGGGCAGCGACCTTGCCGGCGGCGGCACGCGGTTCACGCGGCTGCGCGCGATCATGTCGGCGGAGGGCAACGAGGTGGTGCGCAAGATCATCGCGCAGACCTTCGACGACACCAGCCATGCCTTCATCGACGCGATCCATGAGAGCCTGCCGCACATTCCGCGGACCGATCTGGTCTGGCGCGGCCACTTCTTGCTCGGCGCGCTCTACTACACGCTGGTGACGCCGGAGCGCGTCTCGCGCCTGTCGCGCGGCAGCGCCGACGGCACCGATGCCGGCCATGCCATCGAGGAGCTGGTGCGCGCGACGGTCGCCGCGCTGCAAGCCGCGCCGCTCGATCCGGCGACACCCCCACCGCGCAAGGCGCCGGGCGTTACTCAAGGACGGGCGCTGACCTGACCCCCGCGGAGTTCGTCGCCATGGAGAAGCTTCGGTTGCGCACGGTGCTTGGCAATCACCCGCACGTCCAGGCGGCGAAGCGCGGTGAGCTGGGCTCGGATCTGTTCGATCTGGACTTCACCGAGTTCACGCCGACCAATGCCGCGTTCAAGTCGATGGTGCGCGAGCAGGCGTTCGACGTCTGCGAGATGGCGATCGTGACCTATCTGATGGCAAGGGCGTACGGCAAGCCGCTGGTGCTGCTGCCGGCGGCGATGGTCGGCCGCTTCCAGCACGGCCACGCGCTTTGTCGCGCGGATCGCGGCGCGCTTGCGCCTGCCGATCTCGAAGGCAAGCGGGTCGGTATCCGCTCGTTCACGACCACGACCGGAGCGTGGATGCGCGGCATCCTCGCCAACGACCATGGCGTCAACCTCGACAGCATCAATTGGGTGACCTTCGAGGACCCGCATGTCGCCGAATATGTCGACCGCACCGAGCGCGCCCCGAAGGGAAGCAGCATCATCCAGATGCTCAGGGATGGTGAACTCGACGCCGTGCTGGGCGAGACCTCGAATGATCCGGCGCTCAAGCCGTTGTTCGCCGATCCGGCCGCGGAGGCGGCGCGGTGGTACGCGCGGCATGGCGTCGTGCCGGTCAATCACCTGGTGGTGGTGACAACGCGGCTCGCGACGTCGCGGCCGGATGTGGTGCGGAGCCTCTACGATCTCCTGAAGCGCAGCAAGGCGGAGGCTGGACCGCCTGGCGTCCCGGACATGGTGCCGTTCGGCGTCGAGGCGAACCGCAAGGCGCTCGAGCTGATGATCGACTATTGCGCCCAGCAGGCGTTGATCCCCCGGCGCGTCACGGTCGACGAGCTGTTCGACGACACAACACGGGACTTGAACTGATGACCATCTCCAGCGATCCGCGACAGTGGCAGATCGGCATGCTCGGCTATGGCGAGGTCGGCCGCATCCTGGCCGAAGATCTTCGCAAAGAGGGCATCAAGGTCTCCGCCTACGACATCAAGCTCGACCGCGGGCAGGACGCGCCGCTGCGTGCACACGCCGCGAAGAACGGCGTCGCGCTTGCGGAATCGCATGCCGATCTCGCGGCGCGCGCCGATTTCATCATCTCGGCGGTGACGGCGAGCCAGGCGGTGCCGGTGGCCGGGGCCTGCGCGCCCGCAATCCGGAAGGGCGCCTGGTTCCTCGATTTCAACTCGGCCTCGCCCGGCGCCAAGCAGCGCGCGGCGGCCCACATCGATGGCGCCGGCGGCCGCTATGTCGAGGGCGCGGTGATGACCTCACTGCCGCCGTACCGGATCAAGGTGCCGCTGCTGCTCGGCGGCCAGGGCGCGCGGGAGCTGGCGCCGCTGCTGGTCGCGCTCGGCTTCGCCGCCAAGGTTGCAAGCGACGAGCTTGGCGTGTCCTCGGCGGTCAAGATGTGCCGCAGCATCATGATCAAGGGCCTGGAAGCGATGGTGATCGAGAGTTTTACCACCGCGCGCGCCTATGGCGTCGAGGACGCCGTGCTGGCTTCGCTCAAGGAGACCTTCCCTGGCGTCGACTGGGAGAAGCAGGGCGCCTATTTCTTCCAGCGGGTGATCGAGCACGGCCGGCGGCGCGCCGAGGAGGTGTGCGAGGTGGCGGAGACCGTGCGCGAGGCCGGGCTGACGCCATGGTCCGCGTCGGGGACCGCCGAGCGGCAAAGCTGGATCGCCGATCTTGCCGATGAGGGCGTGTTCGGGGCTAAGGGCACGGCGGACTTCGCCCGCAGCGCCGATTGGCGGATCGAGGCCGATCGGATTCTCGCGCGCATCAAGTCCTGACGCATCGCGCGGAGAATCCGCCGCGTTCCCTGCCGCCGCGCAATGCGCTATTGCTCCGTAAACAGCTTTGTTTTGGAGGCACTCCCATGAAGAATTCCGGCAAGGTCGTCGCCATCACCGGAGCGGCGCGCGGCATCGGCAAGGCCTGTGCCGCGCGCTTCCTGTCCGATGGCGCCAGGGTCGTCATCTCGGACGTCGATGCCTCCGGGCTGGTCCACACCGCCCAGGAACTCGGACATGTCGATCAGCTGCGGGCGGTGGAAGCCGATGTCAGCAAGCGCGCCGACGTTGATCGCATCGTCGCCACGGCGGTGAAGGAGTTCGGCCGGCTCGACGTCATGGTCAACAATGCCGGCGTCGCGCGCAACCGCGACTTTCTCGACATCACCGAGGCCGAGTTCGATGACGTGATGGGGATCAACCTGAAGGGCGCCTTCTTCGGCGTGCAGGCCGCGGCGCGCCAGATGATTGCGCAGGGCGGTGGCGGCGTCGTCGTCAACATGTCATCGGTCAATGCGCTGCTCGCGATCCCCTCGCTTGCGACCTACGCGATGTCCAAGGGCGCGATGAAGCAGCTCACCTCGGTCGCCGCCGTGGCGCTGGCGCCGCACGGCATTCGCGTCGTGGCGGTCGGGCCCGGCACGATCCTGACCGAGATGGTGGCAACCGCGATCTTCTCGTCGGAGGACGCGCGGCGCAGCGTGCTGTCGCGCACCCCGGTCGGCCGCTGCGGCGAGCCGAGCGAGGTTGCCTCGGTGGTCGCGTTCCTCGCCAGCGACGATGCCTCCTACATCACCGGCCAGACCATCTATCCCGACGGCGGCCGGTTGATCCTCAATTACACGGTGCCGGTCCACGACAAGAAGTAGGGGCGCTGCCGAAATATCGAAAACAACCCCATGCAAAGTAGCGGCCGGCCGTCGAGCCGGGGACTTGACGCGTCGGGCAACTCAGGGATATATTTCTAATATTCAGAAATCATGCAGGCGGCGTTCTCATCCGCATCTGTCATCGCCCGGTTAAGCCGGGCGATGACAGCGGATGTTTTTGACGCACTTTACCGGCAGCCACTTCGCTCGAAAACGCTCTACCGGCCCTTGAACTGCGGCTTGCGCTTTTCCATGAAGGCGTTGCGGCCTTCGCGGAAATCCGCGCTGTCCATGCAGTCGATGCCGATCTGCCTGATCGCGGCCATGTCGCGATCGGCGGGATCCTTCAGCACCTGCGCGATGGTGATCTTGGCGGCCTTGATCGCCAGCGGTGCGTTGCCCGAGATGGTGCGCGCGATCTCCATGGTCGCGTCCCAAAGCTCGGCATCCGGCAGCACGCGATCGACGAGGCCGATCCGCAGCGCTTCCGCGGAATCGATCCGCATGCCGGTATACATGATCAGCCGCGCCCAGGACGGGCCGACCAGCGACACCAGATGGCGCAAGCCGTCATAACCATAGGCGATGCCGAGCTTGGCGGCGGGAATGCCGAACTGGCCGCTGGCACCGGAGATGCGGATATCGGTCAGCATCGCGACCTGCATGCCGCCGCCGAGGCAGAAGCCGCGGATGCAGGCGATGGTCGGCTTCGGGTAATCCGCGAGCAAGGCGCGCTGGGCGGCGCTGCGGCGGGAATATTCCTCGGAGGCCTCAGCGTTGTGTCTCGTCTTCTCGAACTGGCTGATATCGGCGCCCGACACGAAGGCCTTGTCGCCGGCGCCGACCAGGATCACGACGCGGACGGCTGGATCGTCGCGTAGCGCGATCAACGCCTCGCCGAGCCCTTCCCACATCTCCAGCGACATCGCGTTGCGCTTGCCGGGATTGTTGAAGGTGATGACGCCGACGCCGTCGACCACGCTTTGCAGGATCTTGCCGTCGGCAAGCGATTTGTCCGAGATGTTTGCCGAGATATTTGCCGTGATATTTGCCATGTGAGGTCCGCTCTGATTTTGGCCAAGCCTAGCACCCGGCCGGTAGCCGAGGCAGCCGGTTTAGGGCACGGCGCGATTGCATCGGCGTGCGGCAACTCTCCCGGTAGTTGTACGGCTCGCAAAATGAACTGCCGCGTAAGGCTTGCGCCATAGAGTGCGCCGCCCGCGCTCCGTCCCGGTTTAACTTTTCCCTAGTTTTTCGACGGTACGACTGTACGCACCTGCGCGCCAGGACCCTCCCGCGGCGCGCTGGGACGCGTGCCGCAGCCTTCCCGCTGCCATCGCGTCGGTAGCGGATGTCTCCACCACCAGACCGACCCGGATGTCGGTCTGCCCTGACCTCCGTGCACTCACATCGCCTCGGGCGAGGTCAAGTCGTGTCTGTCGAAAAGTTCCTCAAGCAACGCGCGGTCAGGATCGCGGTCAACGGCAGCTACACGCTGCCGAACTGGTACGATGCGCAGGGCAAGCTGCGCACGTTTGCCTGCCGGACCACGCGCGTCTCGCCGTTCCGCATGATCGTGGACGTGCCCGTCGTCGGCAAGGTCGGCGACCGGCTGACCTCGTATTTCGAGGAGTTCGGCAAGTTCGAGGGCTGCATCACCGACACGATGAGCGGCAGCTTCCTGCTCGAGCTCGAGATGACGCATGCAAGGCGCGAGAAGTTCGCCGACAAGCTGACCTGGATCGAGAAGAAGCAGAAGGATCCGAGCGTCCGCGAGGCGCGCAACAATCGGCGTTTCGTTCCCGTCGCGCCGCACGCGATGCTGACCCTGGCGGACGGCACCGTGCAGAGCTGCTTCATCATCGATATGTCGCTGTCGGGCGCCGCGGTGTCCTCCGAGGTGCAGCCGCCGATCGGCATGCCGCTGGCGATCGGTGCCTGTGTCGGGCGCGTGGTCCGGCATCTGCCGAACGGCTTCGCCATCAAGTTCGTCGAGACCTACAAGCAGGGCGATCTCGGCCGCCTGATCGCGCGCAAGTCCAAGGATCTGCTGGTGGTGTCCGCCGACGCGGACCCTGTTGCCTGACCATCGGGCTCCGCCGGCTTCTTGGTGCTGTTCGTATTGGATGGCCGTGGCTCGGATTGGTCTACGGTGAGGCCGCTCAGTGGCGGCCTCTTTCACTTTTAGATTCGTCGACCCCAGCGAGGGGGCACAAGCTGGGGCCAAGTTTACGTGTCATCCAAGAGGTGGCTTTAGGACATGAGGATGTAGGCCGCGCCTAGAGCGAGGCCGATCAACCCAGAGCCGGCGCATTCGACGACGTCGATCTGATCGAACATGGGACTTGTGTGCGGCCGGATAACCGTTCCCGCATTCACATAGGCATGGCAGCGAGCGCGACCTAAAACCGCCGGCGAAGAAACGGCCCCAGCGAAGCTTCATCGCCGGGGCCGTTCTTTATTCCCATTCTCACGCCGAACCGCCGCTTGTCGGGTAATAGACGGCCCCTTCTGGGCTTGTAAATTGATCTTAATGAAACAGCCTGCCCAGTGTTTGAATGATCGAATCAAAGCCTGAGCCAGTCAATTAAAGTATGTGAATCAAACGTAAATCATTTGCAGCTTTTTTCCAGCATGCTTAACGGGTGTCCTAATTCCCATAGCGAGCGAGTGTCCTAACCAGGACAGCGCCGGCCTCTTCGCTACGTCAGTTGTTCCGGATCGTCGGCTGCGCGCATGCGCGCGATGCTGTCCTCGGCAGCAGTCGCACCGGCCGCCGCGATCGCAATCTCGCGTGCCAGGTTGGTGCATTCGGCCCACAGCAGGAAGAACACCAGCGGCGGCCGCTCGCGCGCCTCCAGCATCTGCCGGCAGCGCTCCGCGGCGCCGTCGAGCGCCCACCACTGCCGGGCGACGACCATGACCTTGCGGAAGCTTCGCAGCGTGCCGGAGAATTTCTGCGGATCGGCGTTCACGATGGCGCCGCAATGGTTCAGCCAGTTCAGCGCCGCATAGATCGCGATGCCGTAGTCCTCGATCGCCGTTCCCGTGAAATCGACAACGGTGTTGTCATGCGCGCGCTGGCGCAGGAAGGCATCGATCGTCTCGGCCTGGCGGGCCGGATCGGTCAGCAGTGCGGTATCCTTGCGCGGCACCATCGGGACGTAGCGCATCGCTTCGAGGCGGGTGTGCTCCCAGATCGCCCTGGGATCGCCGAGCAGGTCGCCGGGCTTGCGCTTGCAGGCAGGATAGACCAGCACGCCGTTGTCGGCGAGATCGAGATAGCGCGGCACCACCTTGTCGAGCGCGGCGAGAAACGCGGATGGGTCGGTGAGGCCGCGCAAGTCGCTGGCGGCATCCTCCGCTTGTGCAGGCTTGTTGACGCGTGTCCAGCCGAAATTGGCCATCCCCGGGCGCCCCGATCTCAACCTGCCGGTCAGGTTAGATGGAAAATGCGGCGATGCAAATGCGGCATTTGCCGCCATGCGGCCGGGTGTGCCGGCTGCTGCCGGTTGACGCGGGATAGCGCCGCGCCTAGCTCATGGTTAACCGCGCGCAACGCAGGTTGCTGCCGCTTTCGGGACGTATCGCCATGACCGCATCTGATCGCCAATCGCATTGGCAGACCGTCTATCTGACCAAGGGCGAGCAGCAGGTGAGCTGGTCGCAAGCCGATCCGCAGCCTTCGCTACGCCTGATCGAATCCGTGGCGCCGAGCCGCGACGCGTCGATCATCGACATCGGCGGCGGGGCCTCGCGCCTCGTCGATGCGCTGCTGACGAATGGCTTCCACGATCTGACCGTGCTCGATCTCTCCGAGGCGGCGCTGGCGAGCGCGCGGAAGCGCATTGGCGCGACAGGCGATGCGGTGCGCTGGGTCGCCGATGATGCGACGGTCTGGCAGCCGCCGCGGGCCTTCGACATCTGGCACGATCGTGCGGCGTTTCATTTTCTGGTCGAGGAGAACGACCGCGCGGCCTATCTCGACCGGCTGCATCGCGGCGTCAAGGCAGGCGGCCACGCCGTGATCGGCACCTTCGCGCTGGACGGTCCGGAGAAATGCAGCGGGCTGCCGGTGCAGCGCTATGATCCCGCAACGCTCGGCCGGGCCATCGGTCCGGCATTCGAATTGATTGCGCATGAGGCGCACCGGCACGTCACGCCCTGGGGCGCGACGCAGTCGTTCCAGTTCAGTGTGCTGCGGCGCAGGTGACAGCCGCGGGAGGAGAGGTGAGATGACGGACGCGCCACGGACGATCGCCGAGATCGCGAGCTATCACGCCCATGTCTATTACGATCCCGCAACCAGCCGGGGCGAGGCTGAGCGCCTGCGCACCTGGATGGGCGAGCGTTTCCTGGTCACGCTTGGGCGTTGGCACGACGTCAAGGTCGGCCCGCACGATCAGGCGATGTATCAGGTGGCGTTTGCGGCCGAGCTGTTTCCGACCCTGGTGCCGTGGCTGATGCTCAACCACGGCAGCCTGAGCATCCTGGTCCATCCCAACACGACCAATCCGCGCCGCGATCATCGCGACGATCCGCTCTGGATCGGCGCGCCGCTCGCCGTCCATGCCGACAAATTGCCCGAAGAGGCCGAAATGGAGCAGGCACCGGCGCCGAATACGTCGCCGACATTGCGCCCATGACCGCTGCGGGTCCGGTCGCCGGGTGCGTAAAGTTTGACGTAATTCAATTACAACCAAGTCGTTTCAAACTCATCGCGTTTTGCAACGTGAGGTTAAGTCACCGTTCCTAGGCTCACCCGACTATTTCAGGGTTGGGCGCATTGGGCATGTTCTTTTCATTCCGAAGCTGGGCGCTGTGGCGGGTCGTCGGGCCTCTGCTGGCGATCGTGCTGCTGCTGGGCGGCCTGTCGGCGGGCAGCCTGCAGGTGATGTCCGCGGTCAGGGCCTATGTGGCGGGCGAAAGCATGTGGTCGAAGGGGCAGAAGGACGCCATTCACTATCTCCAGACCTATGTCAGCACCGGCGCGCCGCTCTATCTGCAGAAGTTCGACGCCGCGATCGCGGTGCCGCTGGCCGATCGCACGGCGCGGCGCGCGTTGGAATCGCCAGGCAATAACGACGCCGTGGCCCGCGCCGGTTTCGCCAAGGCGGGCAATCACGATGACGACATCGGTGGCCTGATCTGGCTGTTCAAATACTTCCGCAAGATGCACCACGTGGCCGGCGCGGTGACGGCGTGGCGGAATTCGGATGCGCTGCTCGATCAATTGATCGAGATCAGGAACGAGGCCGCGAACGACGTCGCGCTGCATGATCCCTCGGCTGCGGCCATCAAGCACTGGGCCGAGCGGATCGGTGCGGTCGATGCCGCGCTGAGCACGCTTGCCGTCGATTTCTCGGACGAACTGGGCAAGGCGTCGCGTCAGGTCTCCGCACTGCTGCTGCTGGTCAATCTCGTGATCGCGGCCTGCCTTGCCGGCATCGTGCTGTTCCACACGCGGCGGATGCTGTGGCGGCGCTGGCTTGCCGAGGCCGCGCTCGCGGTCGAGAAGGAGCGCGCCCAGCTCACGCTGGCCTCGATCGGCGATGCTGTGATCGTGACCACGCAGGACGATCGCGTCGGCTACATGAACGCCGCCGCGCAGCGGCTGATCGCGGCGGGGCAGGACGTGACCGGATGGCAGCTTTCATCGCTGTTCAACATCGCCGAGCAGCCGGTGCGCGGATCGTTCCAGAGCGCGGATGGCGATGACGAAAGCCGGCCGCAGCAGCGGCTGCTGGTGCGGCCGGATCAATCCAGCGTGCCGGTCTCGGTGGTCGAGACGCCGATCGTGCATGAAGGTGAGCCGTCCGGCCGCGTCATGATCATTCACGACATGACCGCCGAGCGGCGGCTGGTCGAGGAATTGGCGTGGGCCGCCTCGCATGACGCGCTCACCGGCCTTGCGAACCGGCGGCAGTTCGAGTTCGAGCTGCACAAGGCGATGTCGGGCGCACCGGCTGTTGGCGCCGATCTGATGTTGATCGACCTCGATCAGTTCAAGATCGTCAACGACACCTGCGGCCACATGGCCGGCGACCGGCTGCTGAGACAGGTGGCGCGGTTGCTGACCGCCGAGGTTGGCGACAGCGGGCTGGTTGCGCGTCTCGGCGGCGACGAATTCGGCATTCTGCTGCGCGACGACGGCTCTGCCACGCACGACGTTGCCGCCGATGTCGCGGAGCGGATCAGGGCGGTGGTCGAGCAGTCGAACTTCGTTCATGAGGGCTCGAGCTTCAGGATCAGCGCCAGCATCGGCCTGGTCGCGCTTGCCGACAGCGCCGGCGTACAGGACGCGCTGCGGCTTGCCGACGTCGCCTGCTTCCTTGCCAAGGACAAGGGACGCAACCGCGTCCAGGAGCACCGTCCGTCCGATACCGGCATGGCGGTGCGGGTCGCCGAGATGAGCTGGGTCAATCGCATCCGCAAGGGATTGGATGAGGGCCGCTTCTGCCTTTACGAGCAGGAGATCCGCCCGGTGAACGGCGTGCTGAAGGGCAACGACCGGCGCGAGCTGCTGCTGCGCCTGCGCGACGAGAACGGCGCCCTGGTGCCGCCCGGCAGCTTCCTGCCCGCCGCCGAGCGCTACGGATTGATGCCGCTGATCGACCGCTGGGTGGTGCGCCGCGCCTTCGAGATCATCGCCGAGCGCAAGCACCATCCGCGCAAGATCGCGAGCTACGCCATCAACCTGTCTGGCGCTACCATCGGTGATAGCGACTTCGTCGATTTCGTCGCCGGGCTGTTCGCGCAGCACGACGTCCCGCCGGCGCTGGTCTGTTTCGAGATCACCGAGACCAGCGCGATCTCCAATCTCGACGAGGCGCAGACGTTCATCGCGCGGTTACGCGAGATCGGCTGCAGCTTCTCGCTCGACGATTTCGGCACCGGCATGTCCTCGATCGCCTATCTGAAGCACCTGCCGGTCGACATCATCAAGATCGACGGTTCGTTCGTGAAGGAGATCCTCAACAGCAAGGTCGATCGCGCGATGGTGGAGATGATCACCAAGACCGCCAAGATCATGCAGAAGCAGGTGGTCGCGGAGTTCGTCGAGAGCCTCGCGATCCTGGACGAGCTACGCCAGATCGGGGTCGACTACGTCCAGGGTTACGCGATCGGCAAGCCGGTCCCGGTGCTGACGCTGCGGGAAGAAAAGATCGCCTGAGTCGCCGAAATTGTCCCGAATCGGGACTTTTTCGTCCGTTTCAGCCCTTACGGGACTGATTCCCTGGCACTTTCCATCCGAAAAACGTTAAAAAACCTGTCGTTGCCGGCTTCGTCTCGATTATGCCTTACTCTAATTCCCTGATATGATGAGTGATCGGTGAATCCCACGTGGGCCGGCTAACAGGCCCCAGAACACCGAACTTGGGGATGATGGGTCAACGTACGACGAAAGCTGCCGGGCGTAGGTCAAGCCGCGGCATGTCTCTGGTGGGCAGCACGGCGTTCGCTGTGAGCGCGCTCGTCCTGTCGTCTGGCCTTGCCGCCTGGATGGTCGGCATCGATCCGACCGCATGGCTGCATGGACCGGCACTCGCCAACACCACCGCCTCGTTGAATTTCGACGACCGCTTCGGATCTCGCTCCACGATCAACACGGCTTCGCTCTATTATCCTCTGCGTCGCGGGTTCCGTTCGAGCCGCGGCGATTTCAATTCCGAGTTCGGTCAGATCGAGGACGCGCTGTCTGGTCAGCTGCGTGACACGCAGACCGAATTGCCGAGCAGCAGCGAGCCGGCGACGGCGTCGGTCGCCGCAACGACCACGGTGACGACCGCACCCGCCGTGCCGATGCCGCGGTCGCGCCCTGCCGAGGCCAATCTGCTCGCGCGCAACGATCAGCCGCTGCCGCCGCAGGCGCCGGTGCAGCAGGGCGACAACCGGACGTTCCTGCAGAAGATCGCCGACATGATGCCGGGCAAGATTCAGCTGGCCTCGGTCGATCCGAATGACGGCCTGTTGTCCGGCCCGAGCCCCGATCTCGGCAAGCTCGGTTATGACAGCACCACGGCGGTCTACGATATCACCGGCCGCATTGTGTACATGCCCGACGGCACCAAGTTCGAAGCGCATTCGGGGCTCGGCAATCTGCTCGACGATCCGGCGCATGTGAACGCCCGCAACGCCGGTGCAACGCCGCCCGGCATCTATGAGATGAAGCCGCGCGAAAAGCTGTTCCACGGCGTGCCGGCGCTGCGCATGACGCCGGTCGATGGCAGCGATACGTTCGGGCGCGTCGGCCTGCTGGTCCACAGCTACATGCTCGGGCCGAACGGCGACTCCAACGGCTGCATCTCGGTCAAGCACTACGACAAGTTCCTGCAGGCCTACCGCAGCGGCACGATCAAGCGCATCGCCGTCGTCATCAGCATCAGGGATGTTCAGTCGGCCTCGACCCGCTCGGCGTCGAACTCTTAAGGCCGCGCGCCGGCGCTGTTCGGCGCATCAAGTCCTTCAGCATTCAGTATGTCTCCTCGCCTCCGGCGCGAAAGCGCCGGCGATGCGCCGTGTGCGTGATGGAACGTTCAGGCAAAGCTCTCATACCTAGCAGATATCAGTTTATGTATACGAGTATGGCAATTAAAGTATTATAATACCGTTACTTGCACGATATAAGTCAGTGATGTATACATTCAGTATCCGAGGAGATGCTGAGAGAGCGAACGATGCCAAAACCCTTCCCCATGAACGCGTGGTACGCGGCCGGCTGGGATGCCGAGATCAAGCACGCGCTGCTGCCGCGAACGATCTGCGGCAAGCATGTCGTGATGTACCGGAAGGGTGACGGTGAGGTGGTGGCGCTCGAGGATGCCTGCTGGCATCGGCTGGTGCCGCTCTCCAAGGGCCGGCTCGACGGCGACACCGTGGTCTGCGGTTATCACGGCCTGAAATACAATGCGCAGGGCCGCTGCACCTTCATGCCCTCGCAGGAGACGATCAATCCGTCGGCCTGCGTGCGCGCCTACCCCGTCGTCGAGCGTCACCGCTTCATCTGGCTCTGGATGGGCGATCCGGCGCTGGCCGATCCGGCGCTGGTGCCCGACATGCACTGGAACCACGATCCGGCCTGGGCCGGCGACGGCAAGACCATTCACGTCAAATGCGACTACCGACTCGTCGTCGACAATCTGATGGACCTCACGCACGAGACCTTCGTGCACGGCTCGAGCATCGGCAATGACGCGGTCGCCGAAGCGCCGTTCGATGTCACCCATGGCGAGAAGACCGTCACCGTGACGCGCTGGATGCAGGGCATCGAGGCGCCGCCGTTCTGGGCCAAGCAGCTGCAGAAGCCGGGCCCGATCGATCGCTGGCAGATCATCCGTTTCGAGGCGCCGTGCACCGTCAATATCGATGTCGGCGTTGCGCCGGCCGGATCGGGCGCGCCGGAGGGCGATCGCTCGCAGGGCGTCAACGGCTATGTGCTCAACACCATCACGCCGGAGACCGAGAAGACCTGCCATTACTTCTGGGCCTTCGTCCGCAATCACCGCATCACCGAGCAGCGCCTGACCAGCGAAATCCGCGACGGCGTCGCCGGCATCTTCCACGAGGACGAGATCATCCTGGAGGCGCAGCAGCGCGCGATGGACGAGAATCCGGACCGCGTATTCTACAATCTCAACATCGATGCCGGCGCGATGTGGGCGCGTCGCGTCATCGACCGCATGGTGGCGAAGGAGAATCCGCCGCAGCAGATGCAGGCGGCGGAGTAGGCGGCATGGCGGAACGCGAGACCGATCGCTCCGTGTCGCAGACCGTGCGGGCGCAGCTTGCGCTGCGCGACCTCGTGCTCTCCGGCCGGCTGCGGCCGGGCGAGCGCATCTCCGAGCTGCAGGCGGTCGAGATCACCGGGGTGTCGCGCACGCCGGTGCGGATGGCGCTGGTCCGGCTGGAGGAGGAAGGCCTGCTGGAGGCGATCCCGTCCGGCGGCTTCATGGTCAAGGCGTTTTCCGAGCGCGACATTCTCGATTCGATCGAGCTGCGCGGCACGCTGGAGGGGCTGGCTGCGCGCTTTGCCGCCGAGCGCGGCGTCTCGTCGCGCGATCTCGAGCCGCTCAAGGAATGCCTCAACGAGATCGACGGCCTGGTGCGGCAGGATCCGATCTCGGTCGAAGCGTTTTCGTCCTATGTCGCGCTCAACGCGCGCTTCCATGCGCTGCTCACCGAGCTGTCGCGCAGCCCGCCGCTGATCCGGCAGATCGACCGCGCCTCGGCGCTGCCGTTCGCCTCGCCGAGCGGCTTCGTGATGGCGCAATCGGCCCTGCCCGAGGCGCGCCAGATCCTGCTGATCGCGCAGGACCATCACCGCGTGGTGGTCGACGCCATCGAGAACCGCGAGGGTGCGCGCGCCGAAGCGGTCATGCGCGAGCACGCCCGGCTTGCGGCGCGCAATCTGCGGCTGGCGCTGCGCAACCGCACTCACCTCGATCTGCTGCCGGCGCTGGCGCTGATCACATCCGGCTGAGCGGAGCGCGCCATGCGATTCATTGAAACCTGGACATCAGCGACGCTGCTAGCTGTGCGCGATCTCACGCCTGCGATCCGCGAGTTCCTGCTGCGGCCGGATCATTTCACCGGCGCGCCCTATCCCGTCGGCAGTCATATCGATGTCGGCGTCACCATCGACGGCCAGCCGCAGACCCGTTCCTATTCGCTGGTCGGCGAAGTCGATCCGAAAGGTTTCCGGATCGCGGTGCGGCGCGCGCCGGATTCCCGCGGCGGCTCGCGCTACATGTGGTCGCTCGCGCCGGGGGCGCGGCTCAACATCACGCAGCCCGCCTCGCTGGTGCAGCTCGACTGGACGCGGCGGCAGTTCTGCCTGATCGCAGGCGGCGTCGGCATCACGCCGATCGTCGGTGCGGCGCAGGCGCTGGCCCGCCGTGACGCCGGGGTCACGCTGCATTATGCCGTGCGCACGCGCGGCGATGCGGCCTATCTCGACATGCTCGAAGGTCTGCTCGGCGAGCGCCTGATCGTCCATGCCGGCGACGAGGGCCGGCGGCTCGATCTCGAGCGCGTCTTCGCAAACCTGCCGCAGGATACGATGACATTGTTCTGCGGCCCGATGCGGATGCTCGATGCGGCCCGGCGTGCCTGGGAAGCGTCAGGCCGGGCGATCACCGATCTGCGTTACGAGACCTTTGGATCGAGCGGGCTGTTGCCGACCGAGGCGTTCCGGGTGCGGCTTGCGGGCGAGGGTACCGAGTTCGTGATCCCGCACGACCGCTCGATGCTGGACGTGCTCAACGACGCCGGTCATGAGGTGATGAGCGACTGCCGGCGCGGCGAATGCGGCGTCTGTGCGCTCGATGTGGTCGCTGTCGACGGCGAAATCGACCATCGCGACGTCTTCTTCAGCGAGCACCAGAAGCGGGAAAGCCGCAAGATCTGCGCGTGCGTTTCGCGTGCGCGCGGCACCATCACGGTGGACACACTGCATCGCGCCGACGTTCCGTGACGCGCGCGGCGCTCGATCGGGCTACGCCGCGTGCACCGAGTGCTGCGGATCGTGATCGAGCAGCGCGGTGATCTCGCTGGCCGACATCGGCCGGCCGATCAGGTAGCCCTGGACCTCGTCGCAGCTGGTCTGGCGCAGATATTCGAGCTGATCGGCGGTCTCGACGCCTTCCGCGACGACGCCGATCTGCAGGTCTTGCGCGAGGCCGATCACCGATTTGACGATTGCCGCGCAATCCGGCTGGGTCAGCATGTCCCGGATGAAGGATTGATCGATCTTGATGCGGCTGAACGGCAGCTTGCGCAGATAGGTCAGCGACGAGAAACCGGTGCCGAAATCGTCGAGTGCGACCGTTAGCCCGAGCTCGAGCAGCCCGTTCAGGATCGCGGGCGCCGATCCGTATTTCGAGATCAGCATCGACTCGGTGATCTCGATCTCGAGCCGGTTCGGCGCAACATTCGCCTCCGCAAGCGCCTCGACGATGGTCTGCAGGATGCCGACGTTCTGGAACTGGACCGCGGAGAAATTCACCGCGATCCTGATGTCGTCTGGCCAGCGCGACAGCATCGCGCAGGCGTGGCGGATCACCCACTCGCCGAGCTGGTGGATCAGTCCGCTCTCCTCGGCGATCGGAATGAAGACGCTCGGCGGGATCAGGCCGCGCACCGGATGCTGCCAGCGTAGCAGCGCCTCGAAGCCGGTGATGCGGCCTTTGCGGATGTCGAGGAACGGCTGGTAGACCAGAAACAGCTGGTTCGCCTCGATCGCCTGTTCGAGATCGCGCTGCAACGCGCGGCGGTCGCGCGCCGATTGGTCGTCGCTCGCCTCGAAGAAGCAGATCGTGCCGGGACCGGTCTTCTTCGCCCGGTAGAGCGCGATGTCGACATGCTTGAGCAGATCGTGCGACGTGTTGCCGTCCCGCGGCGCGAGCACGATGCCGATGCTGATCGCGCTTGATATCTCGAATCCGTCGATCGGGAATGGATCGGCGAAGGCTGCGACGAACCGTTCGGCGATCGCGAGCACGTCCTCGGGCCGGGTCAGATTGGACATGATCAGCGCGAACTCGTCGCCGCCGATCCGCGCGACATGCTCGGCCGCGCGCGTGCAGCGCTGCAGCCGGGCCGCGACCTGCACCAGGAATTCGTCGCCCGCCGGACGGCCGAACCTGTCATTGATCTCCTTGAAGCGATCGAGATCGAGCAGCAGCACGGCGAATTCCTCGCCCGAGCGCGACAATCGGTTCAGCGCGCCGTTGAGCGCCTCGTTGAAGGCGACGCGGTTCGGCAGATGCGTCAGCGGATCCTGCCGCACCGTCCGCTCGGCCTCATGCTGGGCGATGATGCGCCGGCGGAACTCGAACGCATTGACGAAGACGCCGCGCAGCAGCACGGAGCCGTAGACCAGGACGAGGACCGCCATCAGGAGATAGATGAAGTCGCCGTCCCGGCCGAGGCAAATCGCAGTGCCGACGAAGATCGGCGCGGTGAACGCGATCGCGGCGATCGGGATGGTGGAGAAGGCGAAGGCGCCGCCGGCCAGCATTCCGGCGCAGAGACACGTGATCACCAATTGCGCGCCGCTCGATGCGTTGGCGAAGAAGGCAACGGGGACGACGCCCCAGGCGGCGCCGAGCGCCACCGCATTGCGCACCAGCCGGTACATGGTCCGGCGCGAGACGAATTGCGGCTTGGCGATGCGGCGCGACGCACGCGCCTGCAGGCCGAAGAGCAGCGCCGCGCCGCTGACGGCGGCGGCCCACACCAGCGCAAAGATCCAATCGGGCGATTGCCAGAGTGCAGCGGCCAGCACCATCGC
This sequence comes from Bradyrhizobium sp. CER78, assembly GCF_029846235.1. Taxonomy (GTDB): domain Bacteria; phylum Pseudomonadota; class Alphaproteobacteria; order Rhizobiales; family Xanthobacteraceae; genus Bradyrhizobium. Next base: position 79,913 of record NZ_JARVWP010000009.1, on the reverse strand, counting down.
GTTGCAGGCGTTGGCCAGCATGATGCCGAAGGAATAGCCGAGCACGAGCGACACCTGCTCGGCGCGGATGTGGCCGGCAAGCGCTTCATCCGTCGGTGGTGCGCCGAAGACCGCGAGGTCACCCGCGAACAGGGCCGCGAAATATGATCTGAGATAGGTACGCATCTCACCACGTTGCCTGCGCGGTTGGCCGTGGCGCAGCGCCGAAGAATTCTCTGCAAACCTTTGACAAACTATGAACTATTGGAACAGACCGTGCCACGGTGGGCTCACGTTTCGGTTCCACGGGCGGGCATTGCTAACAAATCGATACAAATGCGTGACGCGACGTCACGGACCGGCAGAGTTTGCCCACCACGCTGCTTGATCGCCTGCCGGTTTTTCGCAATGAGTTGGGTTGCCGCGAACGGCAAAACCAGAAGGTGCACATGAGCTTGCCGACCACGAACCACGATCCCGGGTTTCGTATCACGCGGGCGAGCCATGTGGTCCTGACCGTCCGCGACCTCGCGACGAGCCGGCAGTTTTACGAAAAGGTGATCGGGCTGATCTTGACCGCGGAGCAGGGCGATGCGCTCTACTTCCGCGGCGTCGAGGAGGCCTGCCATCACAGCCTTGTGTTGCGCAAGGGCGCGGACGCCGTCTGCGCACGGCTTGGCCTGCGGGTGTTTCAAGACGACGACCTCGACAAGCTCAAGGCTTTCTTCGAGGCGCATGGCTGTCGCGCTGCTTGGGCCGAGGTGCCGCACCAGGGCCGCACGCTGCAGGCCACCGATCCGGCCGGCACGCCGCTGGAGTTCTGTGCGACCATGCCGGTCGAGCTGCGCATGATCACCCAATTCAGCCGCCATGCCGGCGGCTCGGCGCTGCGGCTCGATCACTATCAGGTGCTGACGCCGGACGTGCGCAAGGCGTGCGAGTTCTACACTGCGGCCGGCTTTCGGCTCAGCGAGTATATCGCGCCCGCCGGCACCTTCGATCTGCGCGGCGTATTCTTGCAGCGCAAGGGCAATCCGCACGACATCGTGTTGTTCAACGGCGCGGGACCGCGGCTGCATCATTTCGCGTTCCTCGCGCCCGAGGTGCACCATCTGCTGAACGCCTGCGATCTCGCCGGCGAGCTCGGCTATGGCGCGGCCGTCGAACGCGGCCCGGGGCGGCACGGGCCGGGACACGCGATGTATGTCTATATGCGCGATCCCGACGGGCACCGCGTCGAACTGTTCAACACCCACTACCAGATCATGGACATCGAGAACGAGCCGATCGGCTGGGATCCGTCCGACCATAAGATCTCGTTTCCATGGGGCTTGCCGGCGCGGCAGGCCTGGTTCGAGGAGGCGACGCCGTTTGCCGATGTTCCGATCCGCGAGCCGCAAATGAAGCCGATGCCGCTGACGCTCGAGAGCTACCTCGCGAAGTAGCATGTCGTTGTCCGTCGCAAATCCCACCTATGATGTGGCAATCGTCGGCCTCGGGCCGGTCGGCGCCATCTTCGCCAATCTGCTGGCGAAAGCCGGCTTGCGCGTCGCCGTCGTCGAGCGCGTCGCTGACATCTACGACAAGCCGCGCGCGATCACGCTCGATCACGAGGCGCTGCGCGCGCTGCAGGCGATCGGGCTCGGCGATTTCATGGAGCAGGCGATCGCGCCGCACAAAGGATCGCATTATCTCGGCGTCGACGGCGAGATCATCAAGATCTTCGATCCGATGCCGCCGCCGTTTCCGCTCGGTTGGATCCCGAACGTGACCTTCGTGCAGCCCGATCTCGAGCAGGCGCTGCGCGACAAGCTCGCCGAATATACGCATGCCGACGTCTTCCTCGCGGCGGCCGGCGTGGCGCTGCAGCAGGACGACGGCGCGGTGACGTTGACCGCGCGGCGCGAGCGAGGCGAGGAGTTCCTGATCCGCGCGCGATATCTGGTCGGCTGCGACGGTGCCAACAGCTTCGTGCGCAAGCAGCTCGGCGTCGGCCTGGAAGATCTCGCCTTCGACGAATGGTGGATGGTGGTCGACACGCTGACCAGCGATCCCGCCAAGCGGCCGGCCAGGAGTTTTCAGTATTGTTGGCCGTCGCGTCCCGGCACCTTCGTGCCGGGCCCGCGCAATCTGCGGCGCTGGGAGATCAAGCTGCTGCCGGGCGAGGATCCGGAAGCCGCCGGCGCACCCGACAATGTGGTGCGGCTGTTGCAGGGCTTCACCGACATCTCCGATCTCACGATCTGGCGCTCGGCGGTCTATCGCTTCCACGCTCTGCTCGGCCAGCGCTGGCGCGATCGTCGTGTGCTGCTGATGGGCGATGCCGTGCATCAGACGCCGCCGTTCCTCGGGCAGGGGCTGTGCGCCGGCATCCGTGATGCCGTGAACCTCGCCTGGAAGCTGAGGCTGGTGCTGCGCGGCGTCGCTGGCGAGACGCTGCTCGACAGCTACGAGATCGAGCGCAAGCCGCATGTTCGCGCCGTCGTCGCCAGCGCCAAGGAGTTCGGCAAGATCATCGGCGAGCTCGATCCAGCGGCCGCCGCTGAGCGCGACGTGCGGCTGCGCGCCGACCTGAAGGCGGGCACGGCCGAAACCATCAGACAGAAATTCATCCCCGATCTCGTGTCCGGCCTGATCGCGCGCGATACCGATCTCGCCGGGCGGCTGTTCGTGCAGCCGCATGTGCGCGCGCCGGACGGGCGGACCTGCCGGCTCGACGATCTGCTGAAACCGGAATTTGCGATCGTGACGGCGGCCGCGGCGCCGATGGCGTGGCTGTCGGACGAATCCCGTGCCGCATGGCAGCATCTCGCCGGCGAGCGCGTCGTCATCACCACGTCGGGTGAAAGCGGCGATGCCGACGGCGTTCTGAGCGTGGTGGAGCGTGACGGTCTGTTCGCCGACTGGATGCGGCAACACGGCGCCGCGGCGGTCATCGTGCGGCCCGATCGTTACGTGTTCGGGGCCGCCGGCAATGCCGACGAGCTCAATCTGCTCGTCGGTCAACTGCTGGAAGCTCTGGGTGCGGCGCCCTCATCAATTCCGGCGAATCCCGTCACTTCTTGATATCGGCCGCGACCAGAACGCGGTGGCCGTGCAGCAGCTCCTGCAAGGCCTGCAGCGCCGCGACGCCGCATTGGGTGTCCTGCTCGCCGTTGCCGCCACTGAGCCCGATGCCGCCGACCACCTCGTCGTCGACGACGATCGGAAAGCCGCCGACGAACACGGCAAACTTTCCGTCGAAGCTCCATTGGATGCCGAAGGCCTCATTGCCGGGCAGGGCGGGTCCGTTCGGCGGCTGGTTGAACAGATGGGTGGAGCGCTTGTGGCCGGCTGCGGTGAACGCCTTGTTCCAGGCGATCTGCGGGCCGGTGATCCGCGCGCCATCCATCCGCTCCAGCGCCAGCGGATAGCCGCCGTCGTCGGTCACGCAGACCGTCTCCGCAACGCCGATTTCGGCGGATTTACGGATCGCGGCGGCGATCATGTGGCGGGCTTCGGCAAGTTCAAGCTTGAATGTCTGTCTCATCGCTATCTTCCGGGATTGGCTAGATGGTCGATCGTGGCTCAGACGCCGCGGTAGACCGTCTTGATCTGGGTGTAGAATTCGAGGCCGGTCCGGCCGGACTCGCGGAATGTCGAGGTGCTCGACCGTTTCAATCCGCCGAACGGCGCGTTGATCAAATTGCCGGTGGTGGTGCGGTTGATCTTCACCGTTCCGGACTGGATGTCGCTCGCGAAATCGTGCATCGCGCGCGGGTTGCGGGTCACGATTGCGGCCGACAGCCCATACTCGCTGGCATTGGCCTTGGCGATCGCGTCGGCGTAGCTATCGACTTCGATGATGGCGATCACGGGGCCGAAGATCTCCTCGCGTGCGATCGTCATGTCCTGGGTCACGTCGGTGAAGATCGCGGGCGAGACGAAGTATCCGCCGTCATAGGCGGCGCCGGTGAGCCGATCGCCGCCATAGAGGTGCGTCGCTTCCTTCTTCCCGATCGCGACATAGCGCAGCACGGTTTCGAGCTGCCGCGCTGTGGCGAGCGGCCCCATGTCCATTCCGCTGGTGAGGCCGCTGCCGATCTTGATTGCCTTCACCTTGGCGAGCAGCCGCGCGGTGAATTCGGCGCGCACCTGCTTCATGACCAACACGCGGCTGGTGCCGGTGCAGGCCTGGCCGGCCAGCGACAGGCCGCCCTTGACGGTCAAATCCACGCCCAGATCGAGGTCGGCGTCGTCCATGACGATCAGCGGATTCTTGCCGCCGAGCTCCATCTGCGTGCGGGTCACGAAGCTGACCGCACGGCAAATCTGTTCGCCGGCGGACGTCGATCCGGTGAAGGAAATCGCGCGAATGACCGGCGGCTCGGTGATCCCAGGCCCGATCTCGCCGGCCTTGCCGGTGATGAAGTTGAGCGCGCCTTTGGGCAGGCCCGCTACCATCAGCGCTTCTGCCAGACGATAGCCGCTGAGCGGTGCATCGGACGACGGTTTGAACACCACCGTGTTGCCGGTGATCAGCGCCGGCGCGATCTTGCGCGCCGGGATCGAAATCGGAAAATTCCAGGGCGTGATGACCGACACGACGCCGAGCGGCTCGCGCAGCGTATAGACCGTCATGTCCGCATCGTCGTTCGGAAACACCTCGCCGGTGAGCGACTGTCCTTCGACGGCGTAGAACCGCAGGGTCTGGGCCGAGCGCAGCACCTCGTCGCGGGCGAGGCCGAGCGATTTGCCCATTTCCCGCGTGATCTCCCGCGCGATCTGATCTGCGCGTGCCTCGAGATGATCGGCGGCCCGGTTCAGGATGGCGGCGCGCTTCGTGATCGGCGTCCGCCTCCAGCCTTCGAACGCGGCGGCGGCAGCATTGACGGCCGCCTGCGCATCGGCGGCGGTCGATTGCTGGAAGCGTCCGACCAGGTCGCTGGTGTCCGCGGGATTGATGTTCGCGAACAGTCTGCCGGAACTACTTGAGATTAGCTCGCCGCCGATCAGGTTTGGAAACTCCTCGATGTCGGCTGCGCCTTCGGTGGAAGGGCGCGCATTGCGGACCGTCGTTTCAGCTATCGTCACAGGATTCTCCTCAGTGCCAGATCAGGACCGCGCAGACGGTCGATATCGCCAGCCCGGTCAATACGGGGACCATCGCGATCCGCACGATCTGGAAGACGGGGACGCGCGCGAAGCCGGCCACCGCGATCAGTGACGACCAGGCCACCAGGGTGCCGCCGCCAGTCCACACCGCGCCCATCTGGCCGATCGCGGCGAGCGTCGCAGGCTGCATTCCGACCGACGGCGCCAGCGCACCCGACAGTGAGCCGGTCAGCGGCAAGCCGGCGAAACCTGAGCCGTCGATGCCGGTGATCATGCCTGATATCAAAATCCCGAAGGCGACGAAGAATTCGTTGCCCGGGATCCAGGCCTGGGCGGTCTGGATCAGTTCGAACAGAAGGCTCGGTGCCTGGGCTGCCGGAACTCCGAGGATCGGCGCAGACAGGCCCGGCTCGGCGCCGAGAAAGAAGAAGCCCGCGATCGGCAGCACCGATCCCATCGCCTTGAAGGCGAACACGAAGCCTTCGGTGACGTGGTCGGCGCTGGTGTCGAGGAACTTGCGCAGGTTTTCAGAGATGGAGGTTGCGCAGATCATCAGCATCGCGGCGACGCCGCCAACCAGCGCGGCCGCGTCGCCGCCCTTGAGGTCATGGCCGATGCCGAGCTTGGCCAGCACCATCACCGCGATGACGCAGAGGAAGGCGAGTGGGGTCGCAACCGCAAAGAATTTCGACCAGCCTTCGCGGCGCGTCGGCACTCCGGCAAGTTCCTTGTCGATCTGGGCCTGGGTCGCGAACGGCCGCTGTCCCTCCGCAGTGCCGCGCGCGATCTCCGCCTTGTCGAAGCTGCCCTCCTGCTCCAGCCGCGTCAGTTCGCCGTTGCTCGACTGCGCCTGCCAACGCTCCAGCAGCCGGTCGTCGGGCTCGGTGATCGATTTGCGGATCGCGAAATAGGCGAGCGTCAGCGCAATGCCGCCGGTGATGAGCGACAGCACCAGCGCGCGGTCCGCGACGGTGGCGGCGCTGACCGCAGCGCCGGCCGCCTTGGCGCTGATCCCGGGCGCGACGCCGATCACGTAGTCCGACGACAACGCCATGCCTTGTCCGGCGATCGCGATCGCAATGGCGCCGCCAAGCGGCGACAGGCCGGCGGCAATCGCTGCGGGCAGCAGCACCGCCGAGACCAGCGGCACTGCCGGCGTCGGCCAGAAGAACAGCGAGATCACATAGGTGATGCCGGCAAGCACGAAGTAGGCGGTGTGTCCGGTCTTCATCACGGCGCGGAACGGCTCGACCATGCGAATGTCCGAACGCAGCACCTTGAGCGCATTCAGCAGCGCCGTCATCAACGCGATCACCAGGAAGATGTTGAAGAGCTCCTTGGCGGCAGTGAAGCTCGCGTTGAAGACGCTGGCGAGCGCCGCGACCGGACTGTGCGTCCATGCAAGCGCGACCAGGAGCGTTGCGATCACCGACGGCACCACGACGTTGGCGCGCCAGATCATGGTGAGAACGATGACGGCGACGCCGAGCAGATAGACCCAATGTGCGGCGACGATCGGAGCGTGCTGCATGTTTGTTGTTTCCCCTCTAATGCGCAATTAATGTATACTGTATTCAAGATTGGCAAGCGCAAATTGCGGGCTCGCGATCCACGCGGCGTATAATGGGCGGGAGCATCCTGACCGCATTTTTGTGCAATGGAAGCACCAAATAGCGGCTTACCATGCGGATAATGCCGCTGAGGATGCGGGGTGAGGAGTCCGGTCTTCGGTGTTGACAGTCACCAAAATCGTATACAGTATACAGAAAAAGCTGGGTATGACCATGACCGGTTTGTCTGGACGGCAATTTCTTCACGGCACAGGAGCGCCACGATGCAGAAGCTGATGGATCATGTGGAATTTCGAGCGGCCCTCGAAAACGCCATCAAGGGGAAGAGCGCCAACAAGGCGCCGTTCAGCGTCGCCTGGGCCAGCGGCAAGCTCAGCCGCGCGCATCTCGCACGCTGGGCGGAGAACCACTATCACTATGTCGGTCCGTTCGCCGACTACCTCGGCTATATCTATGCGCGGATGCCGGAGCAGTACCAGGAGGCCAAGGACTTCCTGCTCGCCAACATGTATGAGGAAGAGATCGGCGGCGACCGTCATACCGATCTCCTGATCCGCTTCGCGGAGGCCTGCGGCACGACCGCGGCGCGCATCAAGGATCCCGACAACATGACGCCGACGACGCGGGGGCTGCAGAGCTGGTGCTATGCGGTGGCGATGCGCGAGGATCCGATCGTCGCGGTGGCCGGCCTCGTGGTCGGTCTGGAGTCGCAGGTGCCTTCGATCTATCGCAAGCAGACGCCGACCCTGCGCGAGAAGTACAAATTCACCGACGAGGAGGTCGAGTTCTTCGACCTTCACATCGTGTCGGACGAGATCCACGGCGAGCGCGGCTACCAGATCGTGCTGGAGCACGCCAATACGGTCGAGCTGCAGCAGCGCTGCCTCAAGATCTGCGAGGTCGGCGCACAGATGCGGCTGCTCTACACCACCGCGCTGTACCACGACTATGTCGCAAACGACATTCCACTGGCGGAGCTCGATCTCGCCAGCGGCGTCTCGGCTGAAGAACGCGTGCTGTTGCAGGCCTGAATCGCGGGGAGCAGCGCGGCGATGCCCAACGTCATTTTTCACCGCAATGGCGAGACCTTCACCGGCGAGGTCAAGGAGAACACCAATCTCGTCGTCCGCGCCGGCATCCGCCAGTTTCCCTATCCCAACTTCCTGTACGGCTGCGGGATGGGGAAGTGCGGGAAGTGCGCGTCGCTGATCATCAAGGGCGGCGAGCACCTGCCGGAGCCGAACTGGAAAGAGAAGAAGCGCCTCGGTGCCAGGATCGAGCAGGGTTATCGCCTCGCCTGCCAGCTCTGGCTCACGCATGACGTTGAACTGTCGCAGGAGGCGGCCCCGCTGGCCGACATCGTCGCGCCGGCCGGCGCCGCGGTTGGGAGGACGTGACCGATGTATGTGATACTGACGAGCAAGCCGGGGCAGTTTCGCACCGAGATCGTCGAGGGCCTGCGCCCGCTCGCGGCCTATGACTATTTGTTCTACGGCATCAGGAAAGCGACGTTCGTGATTGCCGAGCTGGTCGCGGAGACCAAGGTCAGGGTGATCGACGAGGCCTGGTCACCGCCGATCGTGAACGAGGTGCCCTCGAAATTCCTCGAGAAGTTCGAAACGCCGGAGCGGGCGCTGAACGAGCTCGAGCACCTCATCACGTTCGGCCACATGGACACCAAACTGCGCAAGCGCTGAGCGGATGCCGGGATGATCGAAGTCACGTTTCTGACCAATGGCGGGAAAACCGTGACCGCCGCGGAGAACAGCAACCTGCTGCGCGTCTCGCTGCGCGAGCAGGGCGGCATTCCGTTCAAGTGCGGCGGCGGGCTGTGCGGAACCTGCAAATGCCTGATCGAGAAGGGCATCGAGAACACCGATGCGATCAAGCCGAAGGAGCGCAAGCACCTCACCGACGCGCAGTTCGCCGCCGGCTATCGGATGGCGTGCCAGACCTTTCTGACCGGCAGCGTCAGCGTGTCGTGGGTGCCGAAGACCGCGGTGCAGGCGGCGCGGCCTGTAGCTGTTGACGGCGAATGAGCGCGGCTTGATGGCATGCAGCCGGCGGTCTAAATACGCAATCGCGGTCATTCGGCCAGGAGTCTGGCAGCTCGTTGGACCTCCGGTGTCCATGCATTGAGCGAGGCGCGGCCGGACGGGTCAGTTCATGGCAGGCAAGCTCGGAAGCTCCAAACGTCTCGGCGACGACTATCTCTCCCTCCACGGCAGGGTCATCGAGGAGCTGCGGCAGGCGATCCTGAGCCGGCGGCTGAAGCCCGGCGAGCGGCTGGTCGAGGGCCGTCTCGCCGATGAGCTCGGCGTGTCCCGCAATCCCGTGCGCGAGGCGATCCGCGTGCTGGAGTCGGAAGGGCTCGTCGAGGTGACCGCGCGGCGCGGTGCCTCCGTGATCACGATGAGCGATGAGGAGGCGCGCGAGACGGTCGAGGTCCGCGCGCTGCTCGAGGGGCAGAACGCGCGCCTTGCTGCGCGCCGCCGCGAGGAGAGCATCATTAAGCGGATCGCGGCGGTCTTGAAGCAGGGCAACGAGGCGGTTGCGGGACGGCGCTACGACCTGCTGCCGGATCTCAACCAGCAATTCCACCATGAACTGGCCGAGGCCGGCCGCAACCGCGTGCTTGCGGATCTGCTGAAGCGGCTGCGCGAACGCACGGCGATGCTGTTCTCACCGACCGATCCGGTACGCCAGGCCCGCACCTGGGACGAGCACGCGGCGATCCTGCGCGCCATCATCGCCGGCGATGAGCGTGCCGCGGCGACGCTTGCGGCCGAGCATGTGATGCGGGCCGGCGCGGATTTTCTCTCGAGCCTGCATGTGCCTGACGAGGAGGCCTCGCTGGAGGCTGCGTCGGCAAAATACGGCCTGCCGTCCGGCTCCCGCGTCGATCAAACGGCGACCAAGCCCGCGCGCCGGAACCCGGAACGCGCCGGTACGCGGCGGCGAAAAGCGGGGAGCTGAACGCGCGCGTCGCGTTGAGGCGTTTGTGGCCATCGATCCCGCGGTCAGAGGTCCGGTGGTACCGCTCCGGATCGTGCGCTTACTTTCTTGACCGCATCTGCCTCGCTCGCTAGGTCTTTTCCCAATGCTGGGCAGGGACGCAACTCTGCCGGCCGCGCCGCATGGCCGGGGGAAACCAATGAACAACAACAATCATGGCGCGTCGACCAACGACGTCGCCGAGTATGACTACGTCATCGTCGGCGCCGGCTCGGCCGGCTGCGTGCTCGCCAATCGGCTGAGCGCCGACGGCAAGCATTCGGTGCTGCTGCTCGAGGCCGGGCCGAAGGACACCAACATCTGGATCCATGTCCCGCTCGGCTACGGCAAGCTGTTCAAGGAAAAGTCCGTCAACTGGATGTACCAGACCGAGCCCGAGCCCGGCCTGAACGGGCGGCAGGTGTTCCAGCCGCGCGGAAAAGTGCTCGGCGGCTCCAGCTCGATCAACGGCCTGCTCTATGTGCGCGGCCAGCACGAGGACTATGACCGCTGGCGCCAGCGCGGCAATGCCGGCTGGGGCTATGACGACGTGCTGCCCTATTTCCGGAAGGCGGAGGACCAGCAGCGCGGCGGCGACAAGTATCACGGCGCCGGCGGCCCGCTGCCGGTGTCGGACTGGCGCCATCACGATCCGCTGTCGGAAGCTTTCGTGCATGCCGCGGCCGAGGTCGGCATTCCGACCAATCCGGATTTCAACGGCGCGACTCAGGAAGGTGCGGGCTTCTTCCAGACCACGACGCGGCGCGGCCGGCGCGCCAGCACCGCGAGGTCCTATCTGCGGCCGGCGCTGACGCGCGGCAATCTGTGTGTCGAAACCTCGGCGCTGGCGCAGCGCATCCTGTTCGACGGCAAGCGTGCGAGCGGCGCTGTGTATAGACAGGACGGGCAATTGCGCACGGCCAAGGCGCGCAAGGAGGTGCTGGTCTCGAGCGGCGCGTACAACTCGCCGCAACTGTTGCAGCTCTCCGGCGTCGGCCCCGCCGATCTGTTGAAGCAGCATGGCATCGAGATCGTGCTCAATGCGCCAGGCGTCGGCAACGATCTGCAGGATCACATGCAGGTGCGCATCGTCACGCGCTGCGCCCAGACGGTGACGCTGAACGACGTCGTCAACAATCCGGTGCGCCGCGTGATGGCCGGCCTGCGCTACGCGGCGCTGCGCAAGGGCCCGCTGACGATCGCGGCCGGCACCTCGGGCGCGTTCTTCAAGACCAGCCCGCGGCTGGCGTCACCCGACATCCAGATCCACTTCCTGCCGTTCTCGACCGACAAGATGGGCGAGAAGCTGCATCCGTTCTCGGGCTTCACGGCTTCGGTCTGCCAGCTGCGCCCGGAGAGCCGCGGCTCGCTGAAGATCAGGAGCGCGGATGCGAGCGTGCCGCCGGAAATCCGCATCAATTATCTCGCGACCGAGACCGATCGCCGTGCCTTCATCGACGGCATCCGAATCCTGCGCAAGATCCTGGCCGCGCCGGCGCTGAAGTCATATTCGGTCGGCGAAGTCGATCCCGGCGCCAAGGTGGTCAGCGACGACGATTTGCTCGAGTTCTGCCGCCGCACCGGCAGCACGGTCTATCATCCGACCTCGACCTGCCGGATGGGCAACGATGCGCTCGCGGTCGTCGACAACAGGCTCAAGGTGCGCGGCATCGATGGTCTGCGCGTGGTCGATGCGTCCGTCATGCCGGACCTGATGTCGGGCAACACCAACGCGCCGACGATCATGATCGCGGAGAAGGCGTCGGACATGATTTTGGAGGACGCGAGGTAGCGCGGCAGTAGCGAACCCGTCATCCTGAGGAGCCGCGAAGCGGTGTCTCGAAGGATGCACGGCCCCGCTCGTGCGGCTCGGAGAGACTCGGGCCGTCGACCCTTCGAGACGCGCGCAAGAGCGCGCTCCTCAGCGTGATGGTGATAGGGGGGCTTTGCCTCACCCCTTGTACGCGCGCACCCGTGCGACCATCTGCTCGACATGGGCGATCGGCGTTTCCTGCAGGATGCCGTGGCCGAGGTTGAAGATCAGCCGTCCCTGGCCGAAATTCTCCAGCACGTCGTCCACCGCACGGTCGAGCGTGGCGCCGCCGGCGATCAGGGCCAGCGGATCGAGATTGCCCTGCACGGCAACGCGGCTCTGCACCCGTTCGCGGATCATCGACGGCTCGGCCGCCCAATCGATCGAGACGGCATCGACGCCGGTCTGTTCGACATAGGCCGGCAGCATGCCCGCCGCGCCGCGCGGAAAGCCGATGATCCGGGCACCGGGGACCTGCTTGCGCACCCCGGCAACGATGCGCCGGGTCGGCTCGATCGACCAGCGGGCGAACTCGCGCGGCGGCAGCACGCCGGCCCAGGTGTCGAAGATCTGCAGGCAATCGGCACCGGCCTTGAGCTGACCGACGAGGTAGTGGATCGAGTTCTCGACCAGGACGTCGATGATTTTGGCAAACGCGTCCGGATGCCGGTAGGCGAGCATCCGCGCCGGCGCCTGGTCCGGCGTGCCCTGTCCGGCCACCATATAGGTCGCAACCGTCCATGGCGCGCCGCAGAAGCCGATCAGCGTGATGTGGGGCTCAAGCTCGCGGCGGACGCGGCGCAGGGCTTCAAAGACCGGCTCGAGCTGGTCGAAATTGGCGTGCGTCGCCAGCGTCGCGATCTCGCCGGGCGTCGCCAGCGGATCGAGCCGGGGTCCTTCGCCGGCCTCGAAGCGCACCGAACGGCCGAGCGCGTAGGGGATCACCAGGATGTCGGAGAAGATGATCGCGGCGTCGAAGTTGAACCTGCGGATCGGCTGCAGCGTGATCTCGGTGGCGAATTCGGGCGTGAAGCAGAGATCCAGGAAGCCGCCGGCCTTGGCACGCAGCTCGCGATATTCCGGCAGATAGCGGCCGGCCTGCCGCATCATCCAGAGCGGCGGCGTGGCTTGCCGGTAACCCGACAGGAGGTCGATGAGCGGCTTCGTGGTGGGATCCTGGGGCACGCGAAGGTTCCTGATCTCGGTCAAAATTTGGCCCCTGATACACGCTGCGGCGCAGCGGGCCAAGGCGGTTCTGGAACCCCTGTTTGCGTGGGCGCGTTGCCCTCTGGGAGGGATGGAGGGACGATATGACCAAGAAATTCGATATGACCAAGAAATTCGATCCTGCGGCGCACGACAAGCATGCCGAGAAGCCGCACGAGGCACAGGCCGCCGACCGCAAGGCCCGCAACCAGCTGAAGGAGGGATTGGAGGATACCTTCCCGGCTTCCGATCCGGTCAGCGCCACGCAGCCCTCGCCATCGAAGCACGACGGCAATCGGGACAATTAGCTGGTATATCCCAGCGATTGCTAACCACGACGCGAGATCAGCTCAATCATATTGGAACGAACCGCCGCGTCGTGGCGGTTCGACGCGGGCGCGCACTAGCGGCTTGGGTGCAATCACCCTGGCGCCGTATCATGTGAGCGTCGCGATCAACTAGATCGGGCCGCCTTCGGGACGCTGCATCCGGTCGAATTCGAAGGTCACGCCGAGCCGGCGCTCCAGGCGCCAGGCCAGAATGCAGTGCCGCCGGATCGGCTCGCTCTCGATCTCGAGGTCGAACGCGAACGGAAGTGCGGCGTCGCTTTCCACCGCAAGTCCGGCCCCTCCGGTCGAGATGTTGAGCACAAGACATTCGACGCTGGTGTTGCGGAACAAGATCGTGCCGCGTTTCATCAAGGCCATTCGCTGGCTGTCGGTCTTGTATCTTCTTATTGTTGTACTCACGGCAGTCTCCTACCCCCCGGTGTGATGCCCGGTCGCGATCGTGCTCTAGTTCACCAGCACGGCGCCGTCGCAGCGGATGCCCAGCACCCAGACGTCGACCTGGCCGAGCCCGATGCCGAGCGTCGAGAGCAGCGACGCCAGCACCTGATCGATCGGGCTCGTCACGCCGTTCAGGATGCTCATGACGAGCGCGCCCAATCCCGGGATCGGAATGCCAGCGATGTTGAGCGTGAGGTCACCGAGCAGACTTGCCGTCAGCGAAGACAGGAAGTTGGTCGTCGTTACGGTCTTCTTCGTTCCTGCCTGGATGTCGCTGTAGCTGAAATTGACGTTGGTCGGCGTGGTGTTGCCCATGCCGGCATGGGCGAGGCCCGTGATCGGGATCCCCAGCACAGTGACCAGCGTCGCCGGCGGCGGATTGGGCTTGGTCGCGAAGTTGGTCATGTCGGCGACCGTGACGTTGCCGATCCAGGCATCCACGATTCCCGGGGTCACGCCGACGGTGACCTGCGAGGTGTTGATGTTCGGATGGCCGCACGACACCGCATTGAGCGTCGCGGTCCCTGAGGCGACCTCGACATAGACAGGCAGATTGATCGACGCGATGCTGCCGGAGCCGAGAACGTTGATCGTCGCCAGGATCCTGGTCTGCGCGGTGTGCACGCTCACGCCCTGGGTGCCCATCGCGATCCAGCTCGAGCCGACCGGGCGCTCGCCGATCGTCGCGATCACCGACACGTTGGCGATGCCGGGCAGGCCGAGATTGACCGAGGTTGCGATCTGATGGCTGCCGTTGGCGATCTGCGCCACCGTGTTGACGAGGTCGAACACCGAGACGCTGGCGCCGACCTTCGGCTTTTGCCCTATCGTGAGGTTGGCGAAGGGCCCGAGGTCGATCAGGGTGCCCGGCGAAACCTTGGTCGAGGAGCCGGTAACGGCCTGGGAGATCGTCGACAGCGCGGTGGTCGCGGCACCCGCGCCATTGGTGATCTGCTGGGTGGTCAGCGCAGCCGCCATCAAATCGCCGACCTTGACGTTGCTGCTCAGGAGGTCGCCATAGCTGACGCCGGTCAGGTTGACCCGGGTCGCCAGCGCCGAGAGGAAGTCCAGCGCGTCGATCTTGGCGCTGATCAGCGAGTTGTAGTCCATCGCCGAAAGCGACAGCGTGGTGCCGAGCATCGGGCCGAGCAGCGCATTGAGCGCCCCGCCGTTGACCGAGAGCAGCCGCGAGCCGATCTCGAATGTGGCCATTTCGGTCGATGTCGCGGTGGCGGTCGTCGTGATGTTGAAGCTGCTCGCGCCGGTCAGGTAGCGCGCGAAGTAGAGCGGGGTCTTGGTCGTCAGCGTGACGCGCGCGGCGTTCGCAACGCCGACCGCCGGGGTCACGAAACGGGACTGCGGCGCGATGGCGCTGCTTGCAGTGTAGGTCCCGGTCTCGACCTTGACCAGCGCACTGGCCGGATAGTTGTTCTGCGTCACCGTCGCGGAGGCGGCGTTGACCGGATTGCTCAAATTGGCGGCGGCGACGATTGCAGCGAGGTCGGCGGTGGTCTGGGTCTTGCGCCGATCGGCGAAGATCGTGCCGAGATCGATGGCAAGCCCGGCGCACCCGATCAGGAGCGTCATCAGGCCGGCGCTGATCATCGCGAAATTTCCCCGCTCGTCGGCGCCGAAGCGCCGCATCAGCGTGAGGGTGCCGCTCATCCTAGAACCCCCCATACTGAATCGCAGCGGAGCGGACGATGGTGCTCGCAGGCGCCGGCACGAAAGGCAGCTTGTAGATGAAGTTGCCGGCCGCGTTGTAGTTGAGCGTCACGATGTAGACGTTCGCGTTCGATGCCGACGGCGCGGCATTCACGGTGAGGTTGCTGGGAACGAGCAGCGGATAGGTCGATACGTTGGCGGTGACGTAATTGGTTGCGAGGCTGTTGCGTTCAGTGTCGGTCATTCCGGCGATCGACGATCGCGCCGCTTCGGCCGCGAGTTGCTGAACGCCATGCACCATCGCAAGATACGAACCGAATACAATGATGCCGAAAATGAAGGCAAGGAACAGCGGCAGCATCAGCGCAAATTCGACAGCAGAAGCGCCGCTTCGACAGCGAAAAAACCTGGTCATGAGACACCTCGAAACGCAAGTTACGGCGCCACGTTGCGGGGCTTT
The DNA here is from genome assembly GCF_029846235.1 of Bradyrhizobium sp. CER78. Taxonomy (GTDB): domain Bacteria; phylum Pseudomonadota; class Alphaproteobacteria; order Rhizobiales; family Xanthobacteraceae; genus Bradyrhizobium. The sequence continues at coordinate 64,343 of NZ_JARVWP010000009.1, read as the reverse complement.
GATTAAGGAAAACTATGAAAACGCTTCCGCGAATCAGGGGCGCCAATTCAGATGAATGGCGGCGCTTGGACTTATTGGGTGCGCGATGCGTTATGGGGCGATCAGAATCTTTGATGCCGTGTCCGCAAAAATCCGGGGGCCGATGGTGTCGAGGTGCTGCGCGCGTGTGCAGCTGCAGCCGTCCGATACCGTAGCATTACGTGGCAATGCACGTAACAATACATATGGCGCGCAATCACGGCGGTGCCGCGACAAATTGAAACTAAACGAAAGTGCAACCAAATGTTAGTATAGCTGAATCACATACTGGAGAACGTAATTGCGTCCCGTGCTGAGATTGGAGGGCTCGCGATGCACAGACCACGTCAGCATTTGAATATTCCTACTGAAATCGTTCGCACCGTCGTTGCGATTGCAGAGACGGGAAGTCTATCGAAGGCCGGGGAGCGTCTCGGCCTCAGTCAGCCGGCGATCAGTTCGCAGGTCAAACGACTGCAGAGCCTGGTTGGTGGCGCGCTCTTCGTCAAAACGGCAAACGGCACCACGACCACCGAGCTCGGCAAGGTTGCCGTGCAGCAGGCAAGGCGCATCCTCGAAGCGAACGATCAGCTGCTTCGGCTCGGCGGCAATCATGAAGGACCGCAGCCGTTGCGGCTCGGCATGAGCACGATGCTCGCCGAGGAGTTCCTCAAGCTGCATCCCGCCGACGCGCTCGCCGACGTGCTGGTTCACGTCGATATGTCGCCGATCGTGATCAGGGGATTGATCGACGGCTACATCGACATCGCCTTCGTCTACAGCAACCCGTCACATGAGAACGAAGACGAGGTGACGATCGCCGCCGAGGCCGACGAGCGTTCGCTGTGGGTGCGATCACGCGATTTTGTGCTGCGGCCGGGCGCCCCGATCCCGATCCTGGCGTGGCCGGGCGACGACTGGATGATCCGGACGCTCACCAGGCACAACATCTCGTACAAGATCGTGTTCAGGAGCCCGAACCACCAACTGCGACTGGAAGCCGCACGGGCCGGATACGGCCTGACGGCGTGCCCCGAGCGGATGATCCCGTCCTCGCTGATTTCGGCGAAGGACTATTATCTTCCGGAGCTTCCGGTGCAGAAGCGCCTGCTGTGTGTTCGTCCGGGCCTCGAGGGCAGCCGCGCGACGGCGATGGTGCAGCGGTTGTCCAGCCTGTTCTTCAGCGGCGCCAAGCCGATGCGTCAGGCGAGCAACATGTAGTCCGGTGCCGCGGCAGTCCGGCGGCGCCGATCAATAGTGCGGTGGGCGCTCGTTAGCGGGGCCTGGCGCCTGGCGTTCGGCCTCCTGAAGCCGGTCGCGCAGCTCGGCGAGCTGGCGTGTCAACGCGTCGATCTGCTTCCATTGCGCCGTGATGGTTTGGTTGAGCGTCTCGATGGTTTCGTCCTGATAGGTCAGGCGGACCTCCAGCGCATCGATCCGTTCGATCAGTCTTGCCGTGTCATTCATGCGTGGCGTCCTCGCATCCACGCTCGCGCAGCCCGTGGCCGAGCGCGACACGCTCGTCGAACACAAAACAGTCGCCGCGCCAGCGGCTGTCGTGCTGCGGCGTTTCCTCGAGATATCTGAGGATGCCGCCCTTGAGGTGATAGACCTCGGCGAAGCCCTGCGCGAGCAGATAGGCGCTCGCCTTCTCGCAGCGGATGCCGCCGGTGCAGAACATTGCGATCCGGCGGTGCTTCGCGGGGTCGAGGTGCCGCGCGGCAAATTCCTTGAACTGTCCAAAGCTCGCGATCCTGGGATCGATCGCGCCTTCGAAGCTGCCCATCGCGACCTCGAATGCGTTGCGGGTGTCGAGCACCATGATGTCAGGCGAGGCGATGAGTTCGTTCCAGTCGGCGGCGTCGACATAGGTGCCGACCTGCCGCGTCGGATCGACGGTGGTGTCGCCGAGCGTCACGATCTCTTTCTTCAGCCGTACCTTGAGCCGCTGGAACGGCATCTGCGCGGCCTCGGAGAATTTCAGCTCGAGATTGTCGAGGCGGCTGCCGAACAGCGGCCCGTGCCTGAGTTCGGCGACGAAGCCATCGATCGCTTGGTCGCTGCCGGCGATGGTGCCGTTGATGCCCTCATGCGCGAGCAGCACGCTGCCCTTGAGATCGAGCCCCGCGCAGAGCGCGCGCAGCGGCTCGCGCAACGCGCGGAAGTCGGGCAGCGCGGCGAACTGGTAGAAGGCGGCGACCTTGAGGGGCATGGCCGGGGTTTATCAGCCCGGCCGGGTCGGCGTAACCCCGCAAAGCCATGCATTACCGGGATAATCCCTCTGGCATGCCAGGCATTGCTCAGTCGGGGATGAATGTGCCATGTACTTTCGATCCCCTTGCTATCCCTTTGGCGCCCATCCGCCGCAGCAGCATCAGCCCATCACGATCAAGCGAGCTCTCCGTTATGAGGAATTTCCACTTCGCCGGCCGTTCCACGGTCCACGCCCAGAACGCGATGGTTGCCACATCGCATCCGCAGGCGACGCTGGTGGCCATCGAGGTGATGCGCGAGGGCGGCACGGCCGCGGACGCTGCGGTCGCGGCCTGCGCGCTGCTCGGCGTCATCGAGCCGCAATCGACCGGCATCGGCGGCGACTGCTTTGCGCTGATCCAGCCGAAGGGCGAGGGCAAGATCACGGCCTACAACGGCAGCGGCCGGGCGCCGATGGCGGCGACCGCCGACTGGTATCTCGAGCGCAAGATCCATTCGGTGCCGCTGACCTCGGCGCATGCCGTCAGCATTCCCGGCGCCATCGATGCCTGGGACGTGATCCTCAGGGATCACGGCAAGTTCGGCTTCGACCGGCTGCTGCAGCCCGCGATCAAGGCCGCCGAAGAAGGCTATGTCGTCGCTCCGCGCATCGCCTTCGACTGGAAGAACGGCTTCGAGAAGCTGAAGAACGGCACCAACACCGAGCGCTATCTGTTGCCGCACGGCAAGCCTGCGGTCGCCAGCGACGTGATCCGCCAGCCCGAGCTCGGCAAGACGCTACGCGCCATCGCGCAGAAGGGCCGCGACGCCTTCTATAGCGGCGAGATCGCCGCCGACATGGTCGACACGCTGCGCGGCATCGGCGGCCTGCACACGCTCGAGGACTTCGCGGCGCATTCGACCGAGACGACCTCGCCGATCGGCACGATGTACAAGGGCTACGACGTCTGGCAGTGCCCGCCGAACGGCCCGGGCATCACCATGCTGGTGATGCTCAACATCCTGTCGCGCTTCGACCTGACCAAGTTCAAGCCGCTCAGCATCGAGCGCTTCCACCTCGAGGCGGAGGCCGCGCGCATCGCCTACATGATGCGCGAGCAATATATCGGTGATCCCCAGCACGCCCACGTCGATGTCGCCGGCATCCTTTCGAAGGAATTCGCCGACGAGCACATCAAGAACATCCGGATGGACCGGCTGCTCGAACTGCCGAACGTCGCGCCGCCGATGAATCCGTCGACCGTCTACATCACGGTGGTCGACAAGGATCGCAACGTCTGCTCCTTCATCAACTCGATCGCGCATTCGTTCGGCTCGGCGATCGTCTCCAACAAGACCGGCGTCCTGCTGCAGAACCGCGCCGGCGGCTTCCGCATCCAGCCCGGCCATCCGAATTGCATCGCGCCGGGCAAGCGTCCGCTGCACACCATCATCCCGGCGCTGGCCACCAAAAACGGCCGTGCGGTCATGCCGTATGGCGTGATGGGCGGGCAGTATCAGCCGGTCGGGCAGACCCGTGTGCTGACCAACATGCTCGACTATGGCTGTGACATTCAGGAAGCGATCGACATGCCGCGCGGCCTGCATTACGAGGGCGTCTATCAGCTCGAGGACAGCGTGCCGGCGGAGATTGTCGAAGGCCTGAAGAAGATCGGCCACAAGACCACCAGCGTGGTCGCGCCGCTCGGCGGCGGCCAGGGCATCTGGATCGATTGGGACAAGGGCACGCTGACCGGCGGCTCCGATCCGCGCAAGGACGGTTGCGCGCTCGGCTACTGATCGCGATCAATATCAATCAAGGAAGGACGTCCCGGATGCAATCTTCACGACGCACGATCATCAGGACTGCGTTCGCCGGCCTTGCGGCGGCAGTCTCCACATCCGTTGCCGGCGGTCCGGCAATGGCCCAAACCGCAGGAAAGCCCATGACCACAGCTTCAGGCCTCCAGATCATCGACAGCAAGGTCGGCACCGGCGCCTCGCCGAAGCCCGGCCAGACCTGCGTCATGCACTACACCGGCTGGCTCTACGAGAACGGCCAGAAGGGCAAGAAATTCGACTCTTCGGTCGATCGCAACGAGCCGTTCGAGTTTCCGATCGGCCAGGGTCACGTGATCAAGGGGTGGGACGAGGGCGTCGCCACCATGAAGGTCGGCGGCAAGCGCACGCTGATCATTCCGCCGAACCTCGGCTACGGCGCGCGCGGCGCCGGCGGCGTGATCCCGCCGAATGCCACGCTGATGTTCGACGTCGAATTGCTGGGCGTGAAATAAGCGGCACCCGAGAAAGGGGAGGCGCAGCGATGAAGATCTCGATCCTCGACGATTATTTCGACACGCTGCGCACCCTCGATTGCTTCCACAAGCTCCACGGCCACGACGTCACGATCTGGAACGATCATGTCCAGGACGTCGACGCGCTTGCGGAACGGCTGCGCGACACCGACGCGCTGGTCCTGATCCGGGAACGCACCCAGATCCGCACGCCGCTGCTCGAACGGCTGCCCAAGCTGAAGCTGATCAGCCAGCGCAGCGTCTATCCGCATATCGACATCGACGCCTGCACGCGGCTCGGCATCATCGTGTCGTCGAGCCAGCATGCCGATACGCCGTCCTACGCCACCGCCGAATTCACCTGGGGCCTGATCCTCGCGGCGATGCGCGCGGTCCCGCAGCAGATGGCGGCGCTCAAAACCGGCAAATGGCAGATCGGCGTCGGCCATACGTTGCGCGGCAAGACGCTCGGCATCTACGGCTACGGCCGCATCGGCGCCGTGGTCGCGGGCTATGGCAAGGCGTTCGGCATGAACGTGCTGGTCTGGGCGCGCGAGGCTGCGCTGGCGAAGGCGCGCGCCGACGGTTACGAGACCGCGGCCAGCAAGGCGGATTTCTTCGCCCGCTGCGACGTGCTGTCGCTGCATATGCGGCTGGTCGACGCCACGCGCGGCATCGTCAAGGCGGAAGACCTCGCGCGCATGAAGCAGACCGCGCTGATCGTCAACACCAGCCGCGCGCCGCTGATCGAGCCGGGCGCGCTCGTCGAGGCGCTGCGGGCCGGCCGGCCCGGTATGGCCGCGGTCGATGTCTACGAGAAGGAGCCGCTGCGCGACACGACGGACCCGCTGCTCAACATGGACAATGTGGTCTGCACGCCGCATCTCGGTTACGTCTCGCGCGACGAATACGAGATCCAGTTCACCGATATCTTCGATCAGATCGTGGCCTACGTTGCCGGTACGCCGACCAATGTGGTCAATCCGGATGTGCTGGCACATCCGGATGTGCTGGCACATCCGCGCCCGCGCGGCTGACGAGCGTCGCACATGCTCGAACAGCGGGCCCGATCGGCCGGCCGTCTCGTTGTCGTTCAGCGAGGCCAATGGGCCGCTGAGGTCGCTCGCTTGAGCGCATTTCTGACGATCCGCTTGGCGCCGCCGAGTGCCTTCTGTCCCTTGCCCTTGGCTTCCTGGATCACGCCTCGGCCCTGCATCGCCGGAGAACCGGTAGCCTTGCCAATGCGCCGCCTGAGCCTGCCGATCGCCTCGTTAGCCCTGCCCCTGATCTTGTCGGTCGTGCTGGTCATGAAATACTCCTTCGAAATACGCTGACGCAACGCGCTCGGACACCGCGATGTTCCGATTGGCAATGTTCCGATTTTGCGCTCGCCTGCGCGCGCGCTTTTCGATAGCGTTCCAGGCACGAAACTCGACCAACGAAAGCAAGAGCGATGAGCGGTTCCCACGATCACACCCATTCTCATGACCACGGTCATCATCACGACGACGAGCGCTGGAAGCACGACGGCGTCCGCGTGATTCCCGGCAACCAGCTCGATCCGAATGTCCCGTCGACCGCCGGCATGGACCGCAAGGCGGCGATCAATTTCGCCCGCGTCGGCGCGCAGAAATTGTGGGCGGGCACTGTCAGCATCAAGCCGGACGCCAAGACCGGCGCGCATCATCACGGTCACCTCGAGAGCATCATCTATGTCGTGAAGGGCAAGGCGCGGATGCGCTGGGGCGAGAAGCTGCAGTTCACCGCCGAAGCCGGTCCCGGCGACTTCATCTTCGTGCCGCCCTACGTGCCGCATCAGGAGATCAATGCCAGTCCCGACGAGGTGCTGGAATGCGTGCTGGTGCGCTCCGACGGCGAGGCGGTCGCGATCAATCTCGACATCGAGCCGGTCGAGAAGCCCGAGAACGTGCTGTGGGTCGATCCGGTGCACCGGCATCCCGACGAGAAGAAGTGACGACGCGGCTTGGCTGCAACGTCATTCCGGGGCGATGCAGAGCATCGAACCCGGAATCTCGAGATTCACCGGTGCGCAATTGCGCACCCGAGGTTCACGCTTCGCGTGCCCCCGAATGACAGTCTAGGGTAGGAGGCCAGCATGACGCTCGTTCGTTACGAGAGTGCGGATCACGTCGCCACCATCACGATGGCTCGCAGCGAAAAGCACAATGCGCTGAACAATGCGCTGTGCAGCGAGTTGCGTGATGCCTGGCTGCGCTTCCGCGATAGCGACGATCGCGTCGCGGTGCTGGCTTCCGCGGAGGAGAAGTATTTCTCGGTCGGCGCCGATGTGGCCGACCTTCCAGTCAATATGTGGCACGCGGTGCCCGGTCTGGGCGTCGAACTGGACAAGCCGGTCATTGCGGCGACGTCTGGCTGGGTCGTCGGCGGTGCCTTCGTGCTGGTCCAGATGGCCGATTTGTGCGTGGCGTCGGAGACGACGCGTTTCATTTATCCCGAGGGCAAGATCGGAACCACCGCGGGCGGCGTCTCGTCGGTGATGGCGCGCATGCCGCACAAGGTCGCGATGGAGTTTCTGCTGGTCGGCGAGGAGATGTCGGCGGAGCGCGCCTTCCAGATCGGTTTCGTCAACAAGGTCGTGCCAAAGGGACAGCATATCGCGATGGCACAGGAGATGGCCGCGAAGATCGCCGGCAACGCGCCGTTGGTGGTCCGCGCGCTGAAGAAGCTCGCCCGTGAAGCCATGCCGAAGGGGCCGCTGGAGACGGTCGCCGACGTGCGGCGGCTGCTCGACGAAGTCAGGGACAGCGACGATCTCAAGGAGGGCGTCAAGGCCTTCAGCGAGAAGCGGAAGCCGAGATTTACGGGGAGATGAAACTCCGGCTGCTCGTCATTGCGAGCGAAGCGAAGCAATCCATCTTTCCGCGCATGCGGATGAATGGATTGCTTCGTCGCTGTCGCTCCTCGCAATGACGGGGCTAGAGTCACACAAACACCCGGTGATCGATCGGCCCGTTCGGCACCACATAGCCGTAGCGCGTGTGCGACGGCTCGGGGCCCGCCTTCTCGTACTGCGCCTTCATCATCGCGAAGCGATCGCCCTTGATGTCGAGCATCGCGCGCTTCGGCTGGATGTTGTAGAGCCGCGCATTGTTGTCGCCGAAGATCGCGGTCTTCACCGCTCCGTCGGCGGGCCCAAGCGGCGCGTAGCCGAACTTCTTCTGCATCATTTCGGGGATCTCGAGCCGCCGCAGGCCCTCGATCTGCCATTGCGGCGCGCCGGTCCACAGCGCATCGGTGCCCCAGCAGACGTGGTCGACGCCGAGCCCCTTGATCAGGGTGCCCATCAGCGCGGCGCAGACGTTGGGCTCGGCGACCAGCGTGGTCGCGAACAGCTGGCCGACATCGCCGTAGACATTGTTGACGCCATACTGCGCCGGGATGTCGGCGAGGTCGGAGGTCCAGGCGATGCGGCCGGTGCGCTCGAATTCGGCGAGCGCGACCCTCGGATCGCCACCGACATGGCGATAGGCCGAGTGGTAGATGATGAAGTTGAGCTGCGGCCAGTCCTTGGCGGCCTGGCCGACATCGGCGACGTCGGCGAAGCCGCGCAGGTTCGGATATTGCTTCTCGATCCCGGGCGGAAACAGTCCCTTGTGGACGCAGACATTCTTGATGCCCGCCTTCACCATCTTCTCGTAGCCCTTGTAGGCGACCTTCTCGTCGTCCAGCCGCCAGGGATAGCGGCTGATCTCCTTGTGGGTATTGTCGCCGATCGTGTAGCCCTTGCAGGATTCCGGCTTTAGCGCCAGCGCAGCATCCAGCTTGTCGAGCCAGCCGGGCTGCCCGGGCGTGAAGATCGCGTGGCAGAACACGCGGCGCGAGCCGGCTTCGTCGTTGATCGTCTTGCGGGCATCGGCCATCTGCTCGTTGGTCAGGAACCAGTCCTGCTCGATGTCCGACGGCGCCGAGGAGATCAGCGCGATCTTGGTGTCGGAATCGAGAAACATCTCCTTCTTGTAGTTGTTGAACTTCAGATCCTCGATGGTCTGCTCGTGATCGTTGAGCTCCTTGTTCCAGCCGGCCTTGCCGACCGCCTTGCGCATTTCCACAAAGCCCATGATGCGGGTGTCGTCGCGCAGGAAATGCGTGTGCATGTCCATGATTAACTGGTCCTTCAATCCGTTGGCGCGCTCCTGCGCCATCGCAGGCGTTGCGGCCTCCGCCGGCGTCACGTCGAACAGCTGCCCATAAACCTGGTTCATCGCGACGAACGAGGCGGCCATGCCGGCCGCGGTCTGGAAGAATCTGCGGCGATCGAGGCCTTGCTTACCGCCGAGATCGTCGGCCATCGCCAGCAGCCGTGCCTCGACCTCGCGTTGCCGTTCGTTTTGCGGGTCGGGATAGAACTCGTCGCTGGAGACGATCTGGGTCGGGATCGGCGTCTGGTACTGGCACAGTTCCGAGGGCATCAAGGCGGCAAGTTCTTCGTCGGTGAGGTTGCTGCTCATTCTTCGCTCCCGCTTCTCGCCGGATTTTTTCCGGTCGGACCGCGGCGGAGACTAGGACCAAGTCCGTCCGTCGTCCGCGCAGAATGCCGCAAACGGCGTTCACAAAATCGTGCAGCGGATCGATGGACGCGAGACGCCCGCGTCGCGCAACCGTGCGCGCTGTTATGCTCCGGCGCACCGCAGTTCATCATCCTGCCCGGCACCGCCCATTCGGTGGCGCTCGCCATCAATCGTGAGCTGTTCTGGCATGTGACACGGGCATTCCTGACCATGCCGACGCCGATCGTGCCCTGAGGCCGCCTGCGGTACGACGCCGCAAGAAAAATTTGCGCGGCGACGTCGGGAAGCGGCTATGCGGTTCGTCCTCGGGTCACAACCCCGCCAATTGGAGTGCTTCTCATGGCCAATCCCAAAATGATCTTCGTCAACCTGCCGGTCAGCAATCTCGCCCATGCCACCGCGTTCTATGAGGCGATCGGCGCGACCAGGAACCCGCAATTCTCCGACGAGACGGCGTCCTGCATGGTGATCTCGGAGACCATTTTCGTCATGCTGCTGACCCACGACAAATTCCGGCAATTCACGCCGAAAGAGATCGCCGACGCCAGGACCACCAGCGAAGTGCTGGTCTGCCTCTCCGCCGATAACCGCGACGCCGTCGACGGCTACGTGACCAAGGCCACCGGCGCGGGCGGCACCGCCGATCCGTCGCCGAAGCAGGACTACGGCTTCATGTACGGCCGCAGCTTCGAGGATCCCGATGGTCACATCTGGGAAGTGATGTGGATGGACGTCGAGGCTGCGACGAAGCAGTCCGCCGCGGCCACCGCCTGATCGCAGCAAGGCGGCGTGAGCCGTTCTCCCTCGCTCCCCCACCTCGCTTGTGCGAGGCGGGGGAAGTTGCTTCAGGCAGCGTCGGTCATGGTGTGGGCGGCCTTTCTCCCCAGCGGCAGCTCGGACGGCTGACAGGGAAGGGCCGGAAAGTTCAGTTCGACCGTGGTGCCGCCTCCCGGCGTCTCGCGGAGGGAAACGCTGCCGTTGTGTGTGGTCATCACCTGGGACACGATCGAAAGCCCGAGCCCAGTCCCTTCCGTGCCGGTGTTTCCGCGCCTGAAGGGTTCGAGTAGAAGCTCGGGTTGGCGGAGCTGGAGACCTGATCCGAAATCAATAACGCTCAGCCGCGCCGGCGCTTCGACCTTGATGAGGACGGAGCCGCCCGCGCTTCCATGCGTCACGGCGTTTCGGATCAGATTCGAGAGTGCAACAGCGATCGCGGCTTCCGAGCCACGCACCCGGACCGGGTGACGCGGCTCGGTGAACTCGACATCGCTTCCGTTCTTCAACGCCATCGGCACGTGTTCGGCCGCCACCCTGCGCGCGAGCGCTGCAAGATCCATGTCGATCAGTTCGGCAGGTTCGGCCGAGATCCGCGCCAACTGCAGCAGCATGGTGACAATCGACGACAGCTTCTGGTTCTCGGCTATCAACCTGGTACGCAACGGAGCGTCCTCGACCTGCTCGAGTATGGTGCGCGCATTGGTCAAGGGCGTCCGAAGTTCATGTGCTGCGTTCGACAGGAAATTTCGCTGCGCTTTCGACGCGGTGTCTATCCGCGAGAGCGCGCGATTGAACGCCATGACGAGGGGTAAGAGCTCGGATGGCGCATCGTCTTCCGGCAGTCGGCGGCCATCCGAAACCCCATCGATCATCTCGGCGGCCGCGGCAACGGCCCGAACCGGACGCGCGATGAGCGTCGGCACGAAAACCATCGCGGTAATTGCCGTCGCTGCCAGGACGAGGATGATGGGGAGCGCAACGATCGTCGCATCGGTGAGCATTCCGGTCGTCAGTTGGCTTGCCGTATAAACCACGCCACCGGTCTCAATCCACACCTCGCCCACCGGCGTATTCCTGACCGCGGTCATCTTCTTCAGCTTCGTGGTTTCGCCGTCGAACGCGTAGGCGAGGAAACTCGTCCCGTCACGCGACGTCTGAGTCTTCGGGGGACGCCACTTCGGTATCGGGCCGTAGCTGACCTCGCCGCTCTTGTCGGAGACGACGTACCAGAACGTCGGGAAATTGCGGGTGATCTCGTTCAGCCTCGACGTCGGCTTGAGCGCGAGTTGCCCGGCTTCGTTGCGCGTGACGGCCTCCTTCAATGCGTCAGCCACGTCTGCGGCCGCCCAGGTGCCATCGTCGTCACCGCCAAATCGGATCAGCAAGGCGGCCGCGCACAGCAGCATGATCGTCGTCACCGCGCCGATCAGCGTCGCGGAGAGCACCGCAATCGAGCGATGGCTGCGCTTGAGCGTTTGCCACTTCAACATCATCATTCACCACTCAACAGATAGCCGAGGCCGCGGACCGGTTTGATGACGATCCTGCAGTTGGCTGCACGGAGCCGTCGGCGCAGCCGCGAAACATGCGCCTCGATCGCGTTCGATTGGATCTCGTCGTCAAAATCATAGGCCGCAACTTCAAGGGTCTCGCGCAGGACCACGCGCCCGATCCGCCGCACCATGGCTTCCAGGATTGCCAGTTCTCGCCGCGGGACGACAATCGGCTGGTGATCGACGCAGACCTCGCGATTGAGGACGTCGTAGCTCAGATTGCTGATCCGAACGACCGCCCCTCGATCCAGAAACAGACGCCGGAGCACCGCCTTTGCCCTCGCGACCAGCTCGATCGGTTCAAATGGCTTGGCCACATAATCGTCCGCTCCGTCGTCGAGGGCGCGTGCGATATCGACGGGATCATCAAGTGCCGTCAGCACAATCGTCGCCGGGCTCGGCTTCTGTTGCTTCAGGTCGCGCAGCAAGGCGAGGCCATCGCCATCCGGTAGTCCGCGGTCGATCACCACAAGTTCAAAATTCCGGACGGCGATCGCGGCCCGGCCTTCCTCGAGCGTCGTGACCATATCAGATGAGCCGAAGGCCGTTCCCAGAGTATCCCGCAGCCATGGCCCAAGCTGAGGGTCATCCTCCACGACCAGAACCCGCACCGCATTCTCCCAAGCATGAGACACGGCTTCTACCATTACGGACGGATTACCATAAGATTACGGCTGGTCGGAAAAGTGCGATATTTCATCTCAATACGTTGACGTGATTGGGCATTTTCTTGACGATTCCGTCGGTTTTTTGATGCAGGAAGCGACGAGATTGCCGCCCGATTGGCTGCCGTCCGAAAGACCCGTCGGGATGGGCGCCGAAGCTCCGTCGATCGAGCTCAATCCCTTCTTCGACGGCTCGCCTTCGGAGGCTGCCGGATCGCGTCATGCTTCGCTTGGTGATTTCCACGCGTGAGAGACCGCTTCGACACAGTCGATAGGCGAGCATGGCGTCATGCCAATCGGCCGGAGTGCGCCGGGACCTCGCAATCGCCGCCGCGGCTAACGATCGCCAAGGCGTCAATGGCCCCTGCGGCCACTGCTGCCCCGTAACCGGCGCCGGCTTCGAGCACCAAGCACCCCAAAGCCAATCAGCGTCATGATCATCATGATGGCGAGTCTTTGCATGCGGATCTCCTTGACGGGATTGATCCGCCAGAGGCATCGATCAGCATTACCGGCGCATGACCGCCATCAGCGTCGGCGAGGCCGCCCGGGAGACGTGAGCTGAGCCACGTCAGGCTGTCGTAATGCTGGCTGTGAAGAGCATGTCGATGGAAGCGCCGGACATGGCGTTCGCGATATGAAAACGAAGGCTTCATGCCGGTAGATTTTGCGTTGTCGGCGATGGCCAAGCGGTCGGATCGCGATCCGGCGTATTGGCGCCGCCCGTTCACCCGGTGGCTGGAAGGGGTCGAAGCAGGGTGGTCGGTGCCACTGCTGCTCGCCGGCTTCGTCGGCATCTGGACGTTGTATCTGGCCGTCGCCTATCACGGTGCCGGCCTGCATCCCGACGTGCTGGAGACCTGGACGTATGGACGGCATTTCGCGTGGGGTTATCCCAAGCACCCGCCGTTGATGGGATGGGTCACCGGCGCGTGGACCTCGGTCTTTCCGCTGACCGACTGGTCGTTGCAGCTGATGGCGATGACGAATGCGGCGCTGGCCTTGTGGTTCGTCGACCTGATCGCAAGGAGGTTTGTCTGTGGGCACAAGCGCCTGCTGGTGCTGCTCCTGCTCATGCTGACCCCGGCGTATCAGTTTCATGCGCAGCGCTTCAACGCCAACGCGGTGTTGCTCGCGGTCTGGCCGCTTGCGACCTATTGCTTCCTCCGTGCCTTTGAAACAAGGGCGCCACTCTGGGCGATTGCCGCAGGTCTGACGGCCTCGCTTGCCATGTTGGGCAAGTACTATTCCATCTTTCTGGTGGCGAGCTTTGCGTTGTCGGCCATCATTCATCCCGCGCGGCGCGCCTACTTCAGCTCCAGTTCGCCCTGGATCTCCACCGCGGCCGGGCTGCTCGCACTGTTTCCGCACCTGCAATGGCTGGCCGAGACAGGCGCGGAGCCCGTTTACTATGCGGCGACCCATGTGCGGGCCGATTTTCTGACGTCTCTGCAAGACGCAGCCAATTTCCTGCTGGGCCTTGCTGCGGCAGTGAGTCTGTCCGCCGTGACCTGGGTGATGATCGCAGGCTACCGAATAAGGCGCCTGGCTCGGGACTTTGCGGTGTCGGATCTAAACCTGAAGCTGCTCTGGCACATCGCGATCGGCACGATCGTGCTTCCTTTCACCACATCCATATTCCTCTGCACCGACTTGCCGTCGCTATGGGCGCTGCAGGGATTGTTCCTGCTCGCCGTGCCGATGGTTTGCAGCACCCGCTACCGGATCGAGCGGTTCTACACGGTCAACGCCGCGCTCCTCGTTGCCGGGATAGCGATCGTGGCCGCTGTGATCGCGGCCCCGATTCATGCGTTCTATCGCAACAGCCACGGCTATGAGGAGGGACGAAGCTTTTATCACCAGGCGGCAGACGAACTCACCCGGCTATGGCACGAGGAGATGGCGACGCCCCTGTCGATCGTCGGAGGCAATGATAGCCTCGGGCTTGCGGTGGCCTTCTACAGCTCCGATCACCCGTATTATGGCGATCCTTTCGCCTACCAGTATTCGTTGGCACTGCCTCGCCAGGTGACGCCGGAGCGCGGCTGGGCTGCGCTCTGTTTCGACGATCAAGATGATTGCGTTGAATGGACTGAGCGGATGGCGGCGCAGGCCGGACACTATGTCAGGCGCGAAATTTCCATTCAATCGAGCTTGTTCGGAATTCCAGGCGTCAGGCGAAACCTCGTTGCATTCCTGGTGGCGCCGCTTCGCGAGCCGGGTAGTGCTGCTTCAAGCCTCGCAACGATATTGGCCAGAGCAAGGACGCATGCCTTGGCGCGCCGATCCACCACAGCGCGCCGGGCCGGACTGTTCGTCGTGATCCGGTGACCGGATGCTTCAGAAAGTCGCTGCGACGATCGCGACCGTAAGCTTGCGGTAATCGGCAGCCGCTTTATCGGTCGCGGGTCAAGGGCGTCATGTCGAAGGATAGTAGTCCATGTTTGCTCGGTTGGTTTACATCAGCCTTGGTGTTTGCGTCATCGGTGCTACCGCGTTGGCACAGACATCTCCATCAGTCACCGGCTCGACCCGCCAGGCACCCGCGACACGAGAGCCGGTCGGCCGGACCGAGAAGATCAACCTCAACACCGCGCCTGTCAGCGAGTTGGTGAAGCTTCCGCATCTCAGCGTTCGTGCCGTCACTGCAATCACAGAGGCGAGAACGAAGTCGAAGTTCAAGGACTGGAACGACTTCGTGGGCAGACGGGTTGTACCGCGATTTGTCCGCAGCGAGATCAAGGACCTCGTCACGTTCTAGAGGGCTCTCTGCCGCGGGCCGGACGTCCGGCGCGGATAGGCGGACAAGAGGACCCGAGAGCACGGCGAAGCAGGATGCCGGTCGCGCGACGATGTCATCCTGCGGTAAGCGCGATGGTTGATCGCTGCCATCGGCCCGCGCCGCTGTCGAACTCAAATAGGGATATGCGTGAATGAATCGAGTAGCTGTTCTCACGACCGCTGCGGTCATCGTGACGGGATGTCTTGCGTCGACCGAAGCCACGGCGCGCTGGCGGCGGGGAGATGCCGTGGCCGCCGGCGTGGTTGGCGGTCTCGCCGTCGGAGCCCTGTTGGGCTCCACCATGACTGCGCGGGCGGCGCCGGCCTACGTCTACGAGCGGGATTATTACTCGCCTCCCGTCGTCCATTATCATCGTCACGTGTACGATTACGGCGACGAATATCCGGGCGGATATGACCACGGCTATTCATATGGGTACCGCGACGGGTACTCGGATGGCTACTGGGACAACGACTGAACGGAGCCGCACGGACCGCGCGTATCATGTGAGGCTGAGGCTGCGTTCTTCAGCCGCTGCGTCGCCGGAGGTCGATCGCCTCCGGCCGCATCACAGTTGTTGTGCCATGGATGCGGGGTTGGTCCGCTGACATCGGAGCCCCGCCCTAGTAACTGATCCGCAGTCCGACGCCGCCGTGCACCGTGTTGCCGACCGGCTGCGGTCCGGCGGTGCCGTTGAGGAAGAGGTCGGCGATCCAGCCCTTGGTGATGCGGAAGCCGACGCGGCCGCCATATTCGAACCAGCCCTGGTTGCCGATCGTCGGCACGATGGTGCCATCGCCGGTGACGGTGGCGACGATGCCGGAATGGGTGGCGAAGGATTGCACCCAGCCGCCATTGATGTTGGTTTCGATGCTCGATCCGAACAGATGCGTCCACTGGCCGCCGATCTTGACCAGGCTGGTGCGATCGGTGCCGTCGGCAATGGTGGCGTCGAACGGATTGAAGGCGACAGCCGGATCGCTGTAGCCCTTGACCCGCTGCCACAGCTGCCAGACCTCGACCGAGGCCGCGACCTCGTCGCGCGCCGACAGCCGGCTGATCCAGCCCGCGCGCCCGTACACGCCGTAATTCTCGCTCGAGGTCTGGCCGGTGACCGACACCGGGCCGAGGCTGGTCGTGTAGCTGCGGGTATAGCGCACCTTCTCGGACGGCGAGAGGATGCTGCCGATGTCGAAGAACGGCCGCGACGAGCCCCAGTCGACGAAGTCGTAGCGCAGCGCGAAGGCGCCGATCGGCGCGCTGGTGACATTGTAGCCGCCCTCGCCATATTGCGTGTAGGCGATGCCGGCGAGCAGCGACAGATTCGGCGTGATGGTCTTGCGGCCGTGGATGCCGGCCGAGAACGAGCCGGCCGAGCCGAACGCGCTGATGCAGTCGTCGCAATTGACCTGCTCATTGACGCCGAGCAGCACCGACCCGAGCACGCGGTTGGTGATCATCTGGTTGAAGCGCTGGTCGGCGAGGCCGTTGATCGAACTGCCGCTCGACGGCGCGCCGGTGATCGGCGTCGGCGACGGACTCGGCGTTGGGGTCGGCGTGGGTGTCGGTGTTGGCGTGGGAGTAGGCGCCGGCGTGGGAGTGGGCGTCGGCGTGGGGGTCGCTCCACAGTTCGACGACACAAATGCTGACAGGTTGGTATCGGGAATCGACGTGCAGTTCGGCGTTGGAGTCTGTGCCTGGGCCGGCGCAGCCAGCACCTGCAGCATCGCGAGCGACAGCGCCAACGTCAGGGCCGTCGACAGGACCACGTAATGGATGCGCCGTGCCATCGTCACCGTCCGCACAGCATGCCGGTGTCGTCGACCGTCGGCGTCACCGGTGTCGCATCCGCGAACTGGGTGACGGTGCAGAGCCCTGCGGCCTGGGTGCAGGTCGCCGCAAACGTCCAGGGCGGGTTGTTGGTCTTCTGGATCGTGGTACGGCCGCCGCTTGACGTGATGATCGCGGTGTCGCCGGGCTGGGTCAGGTCGATGCACTGCCGGTTCGACGTACACACCGTCGATGCGCCTTCCTGCAACACCACAGTGGTTTTGCCGCGCTGTGACAGGATGTCGAGCACCGTGCCGCGAACACCGATGGTCGCAAGCGGCGTGGTGATCTTGTAGGCCGCCTTGTCCGAGTGCCCGGTGACGAAGCGGAATGCACCCGAAGTCAGGCGGACCGCGACATCGCGATAGTGATGCTCATCGTCGAACACGGTGCGATCGAGCTTGAGCGAGGCATTCGGCCCAAGCGAGAGGTTGGTGCTGTCGGCCATCACCAGCCGTGCGGCGCTCTCGAGGCCGGTGCGCACCGTCTCATCGCGCAGCAGTGCGTCGCCGACATTGATCGGCGTGGTTGCAGCCGCTACGCGGAGGACCTGGTTCTTCACCATCGCCGCTTCGCCGACGCGGGTCTGCGCCTGAGCGGGATGCGCCGTCAGGGCGACGGCAAGACCGAGTGCAAGCAGGGAGAAAAGGCTGCGAGGCGAATTCATTGCAATACCGATCGATTGAACGCAGTCATCGTACCGGATCGGGCATGCGTCTGATATTGTATATATGTCACAAACTCCCCCGAGGTGACTGGATGGTTAGTCTCTGCCGTTTCGATTGCGTTCAACGCTGTGGTCGTGAAAGTGAGTTTCGATCACACAGGTCACACACGTCGCGTGCGACGGCGCGATCGTAGCTCACACTTCGCTCACACTCGTTCTCCCGACGTGCCCGCCCTTTGATCATCGCATCCAAATCTCCTTCTGTTCTGCGGCGTCCCGCCGCCCGCACCGCGGGCGTCGCGGCGGTCATCTTCGTCGTCGCCCATGTCGTGCTGCTGCTCGGGATCACGACGCCGGACAAGCTCTATTTCGATGAGGTGCATTACGTGCCGGCGGCGCGGCAGATGCTCCAGCCGGTGGTCGAGGGCCCGATCCTCAACCCGATGCATCCGCCGTTTGCCAAGCAGATCATCGCGCTCTCGATCAAGGCGTTCGGCGACGTGCCGCTCGGATGGCGTTATCCCGCGGCGCTGTTCGGCGCGCTGGCGCTGGTCGCTGTCTATCTCGGCGCACTGGCGCTGTTCGCATCGCGGGAACGCGCGATCGCGGCCGTATTGCTCGCTTTCTTCAACCAGATGCTGTTCGTGCAGTCGCGGATTGCGATGCTGGATATTTTCGCGCTCGCCTTCTGTCTGTTCGCGATCGCAGCTTTCATCCATGGCTTCAGGCAGACGCGGCCGCAGTCTGCCTTCGCGCTGGCGGGATTGGCCGCGGGGCTGGCGTGTGCCTGCAAATGGAGCGGATTGTTCGTGCTTGCGACGTGTGTCGCGATCATTGCCGCGATCCGCCTGATGCAGGGCTGGCGCACGCGCTTCGCCGACGCCAATGCGGAGGATTGGTACCGGCCGGACCTCTGGCCGGATTTCCGTCTGCGGCACTTCATCGTCTGTTTCGGGCTGATTCCGGCGGCCGTCTATCTCGCGACCTTCGTGCCGCTCTACGGCCTCTCGTTCAGCGACATCATCGAGGCGCAGCGCCGCATCTTTGCCGACAACACCACGACCGCGATCGCGGGCCACACCTATATGAGCTCATGGCCGTCCTGGCCGTTCCTGGTGCGTCCGGTCTGGTATCTGTTCGAGAAGGTCGGCGATGACAGGTTCGCGGCGGTCGTGTTTCTCGGCAATCCGCTGGTTCTGTGGCCGGCATTGATCGCGCTGATCGTCGCGCTGCGCGACTGGATCGTCGTCCGCAGCCGCGATGCGTTTCTCGTGCTTGCGTTCTATCTCGGCCCGTATCTCGCCTGGGCGCTGCTGCCGCGCACGCTCGGCTTCATCTATTACTATCTGCCGGCGGCGACCACCGCGAGCTTCGTGCTGGTCTACGCCTTGACCCGCAAGGGCGCGCCGCGCTGGTTGCTATGGGCCTTCGTGGCCGTCGGATGCGCAGGCTTCATCGCGATGCTGCCGATCACGGTCGCCGCGATCGAGACGTCGATCGCGACCTTCAATCGGCTGATGCTGTTCCAGAACTGGATTTGAATCCCTCCGAAACAAGCGGCCCGCCTGCCGGGGTCTGACAGGCGGATCGGACGTTCGGGAGATTACTGCTGCGCCGTCTTGGTATCCATGTTGACGACCTGCACGCGGCGATTGGTCGGGTCCATCGGCGCGTTCGGATCCTTCGGCCGGGTCTTGCCGTAGCCGACGGTCACGAGATCGGAACCGTTCAGGCCGTAATGCTCGACCAGATAGGTCTTGATGGTGTCGGCGCGGCGCTCCGAGAGATCCTGGTTATAGGCCTCGCTGCCGATCGCATCGGTGTGGCCGGCGAGGACGAAGGTCGAGCCCTTCATGCTGGCATCCGACAGCGCCTTGCCGAGCTCCTGCACCGCCTGGGCCGAGCCCTTGGCGATCTCCGCCGAGTTGTAGTCGAAGTGGATCTCCAGATCGATCTTCGGCTTGTTGGCGGCGATGTCGGCGATCTCCTGGCGTTCGCCCAGTGACAGCGATCGGGTCTGCCGGTTGCGCACGCTGTTGAGGAAGCTTGCCTCCTTGGCCGAAGCGGCCGGGTCGACCGGTGTGCCGGAGAGGCTGCGGGTGGCCGACTTCGGCTTCAGCGCATTGAGGATCTGGGCGGCCGGAACGGTGTCGCTGCCGGCCAGTGCGACGCCCGCCGTCATCGACAGCGCAGCGCCGATTGTCAAAAGAGACAGGGAATGAGAGCGGGTCATGGTTTTGGTCCTTAAATGTCCGGCCAGCCAATCCGGCTGCTATCGTTTTGATGCTGGGAACCTAGGACGGGTTCAAAGCCCGGAATGTGATCTAGGTCACGGTCGGATAGGCCGGCCCTCGGCAGGGGTGCGTGGCGGAGAGGAGGACATCATGGCCCACGTCAATCGCGTCCTTCGCTCGATCAATGACGAGGGTGCCTCGCGCTGCGTCGATATCTTCCTTCGGCCGGATCGGACTGTTGGCTTCGAGGAGTATCGGCGGG
Source organism: Bradyrhizobium sp. CER78 (assembly GCF_029846235.1). Lineage (GTDB taxonomy): Bacteria > Pseudomonadota > Alphaproteobacteria > Rhizobiales > Xanthobacteraceae > Bradyrhizobium. The sequence goes on along the minus strand of NZ_JARVWP010000009.1, from coordinate 44,518 downwards.
ACGTGGAAGATGGCCGCGGCTGGTTTCCGGTCGGCGGTCATTCGTCCCGGGTCTTCCATGAGGAAAGCGCCGCGCTCGCCGCGGCGCTGGCGGACGTTCCCTGGTTGCGGCGAGCCGTTGGATGGCAGTAGGCGGCCCGAAGCGCCCAACGTCCGGGGGGCGATGATCATGCACGGCTGATTTCGCTCGCGCCGCCCTCCACAGCGGCGCGAATCTCACTACATTGCCTGGGCAATGCCCCGCGCCGCCGAACCCTTAGCCCTGAACAATGCTGCCGCCCGCCATATCTGGCTGCGCGCCCAGCGGCTCGATATCCAGGCGCCGTTCGGGGGTGGTGCGTCAGCTGTGGCAGCGGCCGTCGATCATCTCGGCTATGTGCAGATCGACACCATCAACGTGATCGAGCGCTGCCATCACCACATCCTGTTCAGCCGGATTCCGGACTACCGCCGCGCCGACCTCAAGCAGGCGCAGAGCCGGGACAAAAGCGTGTTCGAATACTGGACCCACGCGCTGTCCTACATTCCGTCCAAGGACATCGGCATTTTCCTGCCGGTCATGAAGGCGCATAAGCGCGATGGGCACAAATGGTATTCGTCGGTGACCCCGGCGGATACGCGCAAAATCATGCGGCTGCTGCGCGAGGGTCCGCTGACCATCCGCGACATCGAAGACGACGTGCTGACCGAGAAGGAGCATCTCTGGCAGAGCCGGAAGCCCTCCAAGCGCGCGCTGCAGCTTGCCTTCTACGGCGGCGTGGTCACGATCAGCGAGCGCGCCGGCATGCTGAAGACCTACGAGCTGACGAGCAGGCATTTCGGCTGGGACAAGCCGCCCAAGCCCGCGACGGCCTCGGCCCGGACGGCCTATCTGCTCGATCGCGCGCTGCGCTCGCAGGGCATCGTCAGCCTGGATTCGATCTGCCATCTCGACGCGCCGAGCAAGAAGGCGGTGCGCGGCCTGATCGAGGCGAGGGTGCGCCGCAAGGAGCTGGTGCGGATCGCGCTCGACGGCGCCGGCAAGCAGGAGCATTGGGCGCGGCCCGAGGTGCTGGAAGCGACCGGCGAGGGCGATCCTTCCTTGGTTCACATCCTCTCGCCGTTCGATCCCCTGATCATCCAGCGCAAGCGCACCGAGCTGTTCTTCGGCTATGGCCACCGCTTCGAGGCCTATGTGCCGAAGGAGAAGCGCCTGTTCGGCTATTTCGCGCTGCCGGTGCTGGTCGGCGACGACATCGTTGCCGCCCTCGACCTGAAGACCGATCGGCAGAACCGGAAGCTGCTGATGCAGAAATGGAGCTGGGTCGGCAACGGCAAGAAGCAGGCGGGGCGCAAGGAGCTGAAGCGCCGCATCGAGGAGGAACTCGACCGCTTCGCGCGCTTCCAGCTGGCGGAGTAGGGTTGGCTCTCACATTCGTCATTGCGAGCGAAGCGAAGCAATCCATTTCACCGCGTATGCCGAGCGATGGATTGCTTCGTCGCTTCGCTCCTCGCAATGACGGCGTGGAAAGTGCAAAAGTTCCGCATTCCGGCTGTGCGCTTCGAGTTTTTGCCATTGCCCAAGGCGGAGCCACGCAATAATCCTCAAGGCAAGCAATAGCCTTTGGGGGGAAACTGATGAGCCAGACCGCAACCGTCGCGTCCGATCGCGGCGCCCGCAGCGAGATCGAGACGTCCACGATCCGCGCGATCTCCTGGCGGCTGATCCCGTTCCTGATCCTGGCCTACTTCTTCTCCTATCTCGACCGCGTCAATCTCAGCTTCGCGGCGCTCACCATGAATGCCGAGCTGAAGTTCTCGCCCTTGGTATTCTCCTTTGGCGCCGGCATCTTCTTCATCGGCTATTTCGTCTTTGAGGTGCCGAGCAATCTGGCGCTGGAGCGGTTCGGCGCCAGCAAATGGATCGCCCGCATCATGGTGAGCTGGGGTATCCTCTCGGCATTGATGGCGGCGGTCTATGACGAGCACAGCTTCTACGCGCTGCGCTTTTTCCTCGGCGTGGCCGAGGCCGGCTTCTTCCCCGGCATCATCCTCTATCTGACCTATTGGTATCCGGCCGAATATCGCGCGCGCTTCCTCGCCGCCTTCGCGATCGCCGTCCCGGTTTCGACCGCGATCGGCGCGCCGATCTCCGGCCTGCTGCTCGGGCTCGACGGCGTGATGGGGCTGAAGGGCTGGCAGTGGCTGTTCGTGATCGAGGGCATCCCCTCGGTGCTGCTCGGCATCGTCACCTGGTTCTATCTCACCGACCGGCCGGAGAAGGCCGTCTGGCTCTCGGCCGAGCAGAAGACGTGGCTGAAGGCGAAGCTCGACGCCGAGGTCGCGGCCAAGCAGGCGGCGAAGCACTTCACATTGTTCGAGGCGCTGTCCTCGCCGAAGGTGCTGGCGCTCAGCGCGATCTATTTCGGTTTCGTCGCCGCGCTCTACGGCATGCAGTTCTGGCTGCCGCAGATCGTCAAGGCGTTCGGCCTGACCAACGCGCAGACCGGCTTCGTCACCGCGATCCCCTATGCGTTCGGCACCGTCGCGATGATCCTGTGGGCGCGCCGGTCGGATGCGACGCGGGAGCGCGTGTTTCATGTCGGCGCGCCGCTCTTGCTCACCGGGCTGGCGCTCGCCGTCTCCAGCTACATCACCGATCCGACCATGACGATGGTCGTGCTGACGGTCGCCGCGATCGGCGTGTTCTGCACCTTTGCGGTGTTCTGGACGCTGCCGACCGCCTGGCTCGCCGGCACCGCGGCCGCCGGCGCGATCGCGCTGATCAACTCGATCGGCAACCTCGCCGGCTTCGGCGGGCCTTACCTGATCGGCTGGGTGAAGGAAGCGACCGGCAGCACCTCGACCGGCCTGCTGATCCTGGCGCTGCTACCGCTCGCTGCGGGACTGCTGGTGTTCCTCGGCGGCCACGAGACCAAGACCGAGTTCGCGGAAGCGAAGTAGCGGCGCGTAACGCTCGCGTCGCTGCGCTCCACCCATCCTACGATTTCGCTGGTCGTCGCCGATCGTAGCCCGGATGGAGCAAAGCGTAATCCGGGGACCGTTGTCGCATCGGCAGCCTCCCGGATTTCGCTTCGCTCCATCCGGGCTACGCCCCCCCCCCCCGAAAGCCCCGCCAATCCGAAGCCCACGGCCGTCCTCACGAATAGGTTACTACTGACGAATATTGACATTCATCAGTGATAAATCGATAGTCTTCATCAGTCGTCAGCGCCCCGATGGAGAATTCAGATGTTCGGCCGTTCCATTTTCTCGAGCTATTACAGGCTCTTGACGGGAGCATCGTTAGCTTTTGCGGTGTTCGCGCTGACCGGCTGCAACGAAAAGGCGGCCGAAACCGCCGATCCGGGACGCCCCGTGCTGGTGGCGACCGTCCATTATGAAGCCGAAACCCCCGAGCGCAGCTTTGTCGGCACCATCAAGCCCCGTATCGAAGCCGATATGGGCTTTCGGGTCGCCGGCAAGGTGGCCAAGCGGCTGGTCGAGGTCGGACAGACAGTCGACGTCGACCAGCCCTTGGCCACCCTCGACGAGGTCGATTTGAAGCTGCAGGCCGAGCAGGCGGAGGCCGAATTCCACGCCGCCACCGGCGTGCTGGCGCAGGCCGCCGCCGCCGAGCAGCGCGCCAAGGACCTGAAAGCCAAGGGCTGGACCACCGATGCGGCGCTCGATTCCGCCAAGGCGGCCGGCGACGAGGCGCGCGCGCGACTGAACCGCGCCGAGCGCTCGGTCGAGCTGACCAAGAATTCCCTCTCTTATGCAACGCTCGTGGCCGACACCCGGGGTGTCGTCACAGCGACCATGATCGAGCCCGGCCAGGTGGTTGCCGCGGGCCAGGCTTCGATCCGTGTCGCCCGACTTGGCGAGAAGGAAGCTGTCGTCGCGATCCCAGAGACGCTTCTTGCTCGTGCCAGGTCGGGCGTTGCCACGGTGACGCTGTGGTCGGATGCCAAGAAGACCTACGCCGCGAAGCTGCGCGAAGTCGCGCCGCAGGCCGATCCCGCCACCCGCACCTATCTCGCAAAATTCTCGCTGCCGGATGCCGACGAGGCGGTCTCGCTCGGCATGACCGCGACGCTGACCCTGGCCGACAAGGCGAGCGAGCGGGTGGCGAAGCTGCCGCTGTCGGCGCTGTACAGCCAGGGCGGCGATCCCTCGCTCTACATCGTCGACGACAAGGGCGACATCGCGCTGAAGCCGGTCAAGGTGAAAGCCTATGAGAGCAACAACGTCGTCATCTCCGGCGGCGTCGACGATGGCGCCAAGGTGGTCGCCCTCGGTGTGCAGAAACTCGATCCGAGCCAGAAGGTGCGGGTCGTGTCGTCGCTGTCGTTCTAGTCGCGCGTCATTGCGAAGAGCGAAGCGACGAAGCAATCCACGTCGCCGCACGCTGAAGAATGGATTGCTTCGCTTCGCTCGCAATGACGATTGAAGTCGAGACGATTTGGACCTGGAGAGTTCGATGAAGCGCTTCAACCTTTCGGCCTGGGCGGTCAGCCATCCGACGCTGGTGCTGTTCCTGATGATCATCCTCGGTGCTGCCGGCTTCTTCTCCTATGAGAAGCTCGGCCGCGCCGAGGATCCGTTCTTCACCGTCAAGGTGGTGAACGTCTCGGTGATGTGGCCGGGTGCGACCTCGCAGGAAATGCAGATGCAGGTAGCCGATCCGATCGAGAAGAAGCTGCAGGAGCTGCCGTTCTTCGACAAGGTGCAGACCTATTCCAAGCCGGGCTTCACGGCGATGCAGGTCTCCTTCAAGGATTCGACCTCGCCGAAGGACGTGCCCTATTTCTTCTATCTGTTGCGCAAGAAGCTGGCCGACGTGCAGGGCGAGTTGCCGTCGGGCATCCTCGGCCCGGTGGTCAACGACGAATTCTCCGACGTCGATTCGATTCTCTTCATGATGACCGGCGACGGCGCTAATTACGCGCAGCTCAAGAAGGTCGCCGAAGGCTTCCGCCAGCGCCTCTTGAAGGTGCCGGGCGTCACCAAGATCGATCTCTACGGCATCCAGGACGAGCGCATCTTCGTCGAGTTCTCGCATGCCAAGCTGGCGACGCTCGGCATCACGCCGCAGGCGCTGTTCGATTCGCTCGCCAAGCAGAACAACGTCACCCCGGCCGGCACCGTCGAGACCTCCTCGCAGCGCGTGCCGCTGCGCGTCACAGGCGCGCTTGACGGCGTCAAGGCGGTTGCCGAGACACCGGTCGAGAGCAACGGCCGCGTGTTCCGGCTCGGCGATATCGCGACCGTCAGCCACGGCTATGTCGATCCGCCGACTTTCAAGGTCCGGCAGGAAGGCAAGCCCGCGCTCGGTATCGGCGTCGTCACCGCCAAGGGCGCCAACATCCTCGAGCTCGGCAAGGAAGTGCAGCAGGCGACCGCCGAGTTCATGAAGGCGGTGCCGCAGGGCATCGATATCAAGCAGATCGCCGACCAGCCCAAGGTGGTCGAGCATGCCGTCGGCGAGTTCGTGCACTCCTTCGTCGAGGCGCTGGCGATCGTGCTGTTCGTCTCGTTCGTCGCGCTCGGCTGGCGCACCGGCATCGTGGTGGCGCTGTCGGTGCCGCTGGTGCTCGGCATCGTCTTCATCGTGATGAACGCGATGTCGCTCGACCTGCACCGCATCACGCTCGGCGCGCTGATCATCGCGCTCGGCCTCCTGGTCGACGATGCCATCATCGCGGTCGAGATGATGGTGGTGAAAATGGAACAGGGCTGGGACCGCATGAAGGCGGCGTCCTTTGCCTGGGAATCTACTGCGTTTCCGATGCTCACGGGGACGCTGGTCACGGCCGCTGGCTTCCTCCCCATCGGCTTTGCCAATTCGGCGGTCGGCGAATATGCCGGCGGCATCTTCTGGATCGTGGCGATCGCGCTGGTCGCCTCCTGGTTCGTCGCGGTGATCTTCACGCCTTACATTGGCGTCAAGCTGCTGCCTAACATCAAGGTGCACCAGAACCATGATCCGCACGCGATCTACGAGACGCGGATGTATCGCGGCCTGCGCAGCGTCGTGCAGTGGTGCGTCGATCACCGCATCAAGGTGGTGGCGGCGACCGTCGGCGTGTTCGTCGCCGCGATCGTCGGCTTCGGCCACGTCCAGCAGCAGTTCTTCCCGCTGTCGGAGCGGCCCGAGCTGTTCCTGCAGCTCCGCCTGCCCGAAGGCACGGCCTTCAACGTCACCGAGAAGGCAGTGAAGCAGGCCGAAGGGCTCCTGAAGGGCGATGACGACATTGCGACCTACACCGCCTATGTCGGCCAGGGCTCGCCGCGCTTCTGGCTCGGCCTCAACCCACAGCTGCCAAACGAGGCCTTCGCCGAGATCGTGATCCTCGCCAAGAACGTCGAGGCGCGCGAGCGCGTCAAGGCGAAGATCGAGCAGGCTGCTGCCGACGGCGCGCTGAACGAGGCGCGGGTCCGCGTCGACCGCTTCAACTTCGGTCCGCCGGTCGGCTTCCCGGTCCAGTTCCGCGTGATCGGGCCCGACGCCAACAAGGTGCGCGACATCGCCTACCAGGTGCGCGAGGTCATGCGCCAGAACAAGAACGTCAAGGACGTCCAGCTCGACTGGAACGAGCAGTCTCCCTACCTGAAGCTCGCCGTCGACCAGGATCGGGCGCGTGCGCTCGGCCTGACCCCGCAGGACGTCTCGCAGGCGCTGGCGATGCTGATCTCGGGCGCGCCGGTCACCACGATCCGCGACGGCATCGAGAAGGTCGGCGTGGTCGCCCGTGCGGTCCAGTCCGAACGGCTCGATCTCGGCCGGGTCGGCGACCTCACCATTACGTCGCGCAATGGTGTGGCGGTCCCGCTGCAGCAAATTGCAAAAATCGAATATGCGCACGAGGAGCCGATCCTGTGGCGGCGCAACCGCGACATGGCGATCACGGTGCGTTCCGATGTCGTCGACGGCGTGCAGGCGCCCGACGTCACCAACCAGATCGCGCCGAAGCTGAAAGATATCCAGGCTCATCTCGAGCCGGCCTACCGGATCGAGCCGGGCGGGGCGTTCGAGGAATCCGCCAAGGGCAATGCGTCGATCTTCATCCTCTTCCCCGTGATGGTGATGGTGATGCTGACGCTGCTGATGATCCAGCTGCAGAGCTTCTCGCGCCTGACCTTGGTGTTCCTGACCGCGCCGCTCGGTATCGTCGGCGCTTCGCTGGGGCTGAACGTCGCCAACCAGCCGTTCGGCTTCGTGGCGCTGCTCGGCCTGATCGCGCTCGCCGGCATGATCATGCGCAACACCGTGATCCTGGTCGATCAGATCGAGAGCGACGTGGCGTCCGGCCTGACCCGGCGCGAGGCGATCGTCGAGGCCACCGTGCGGCGCGCCCGGCCGGTGGTGCTGACCGCGCTCGCCGCGATCCTCGCCATGATCCCGCTGTCGCGCTCGGCGTTCTGGGGCCCGATGGCGATCACCATCATGGGCGGTTTGTTTGTTGCGACTTTCCTGACCTTGCTGTATCTGCCGGGCCTTTACGCCCTCTGGTTCCGCAAGACCCTCGAGGAGAGCGGCCCCGAGCAGACCGATACTGCGCCGCAGCATGCGGGAAAAGGACAACTCGCATTTCCACTTGCTGAGGCGGCCGAATAATTGAAGATTGAGCAGGCCAACATGACACTGATCTCGGAACATAGCGAAACCGACACCCGCGAACGGATTCTCGTGGTGGCGGAGCGCTTGTTCCGGCAGATCGGCTACCAGAAGACCACGGTCGCCGACATCGCCAAAGAGCTGCGGATGAGCCCCGCCAACGTGTACCGCTTCTTCGATTCGAAGAAGTCGATCCACGAGGGCGTGGCGCGCGGCCTGATGGGCGAGGTCGAGATCGAGGCGCAGCGCATCGCGCGCTCGGAAGGGCCGGCCGCGACGCGCCTGCGCCAGATGATGACGACCATCAATCGGATGAACACCGAGCGCTATGTCGGCGATTCCAAGCTGCACGAGATGGTCGAGATCGCGATGCAGGAGGACTGGGACGTCTGCGTCGCCCATATGGAGCTGATCGGCCAGACCATCGGCGAGGTGATCGCGCAGGGCGTGGCCTCGGGCGAATTCGAGGTCGAGGACCTCGAGGTCGCCGCGCTGTGCGCCTGCACGGCGATGATGCGGTTCTTCCACCCGCAGATGATCGCGCAATGCGCCACCAAGCCGGGCCCGACCATCGACCAGATGATCGATTTCGTCATCGCCGGCCTGTCGCCGCGCGCCCGCGCCCATTGAGCGCCAGGGCTGACATTTTCGTCAGTTGACTCCCTCGTCATTCCGGGGCGATGCGTAAGCATCGAACCCGGAATCTCGAGATTCCGAGTCTGGTCCTTACGGACCATCCCGGAATGACGACGGAGAGATTCCCCCGTGACCGCCAAAGACCTGCATTTCTACGAGCCGAAGAACGGCCACGGCCTGAAGCACGACCCGTTCAACGCCATCGTGGCGCCGCGGCCGATCGGCTGGATCGCCTCACGCGACAAGGGCGGCAACGTCAACCTCGCGCCCTACAGCTTCTTCAACGCCTTCTGCTACGTGCCGCCGATCATCGGCTTCTCCTCCACCAACTGGAAGGACAGCGTCGCCAACATCCAGGACACCGGCGAGTTCGTCTGGAACCTGGCGACGATGGATCTGGCCAAGCACATGAACGCGACCGCGGCGCATGTCGCCCGCGATGTCGATGAGTTCAAGCTCGCGGGCCTCACGCCGGTGCCCGGCAAGCTCGTCAACGTGCCGCGCGTTGCCGAAAGCCCGGTGTCGTTCGAGTGCAAGGTGAGCCAGATCATCCAGCTCCAGGGCGCCGACGGCAAGAAGGCCGAGGCCTGGCTGACGCTCGGCGAGGTCGTCGCCGTCCACATCGACAAGGCCTTCATCAAGGACGGCGTCTACCAGACCGGTCTCGCGCACCCGATCGTCCGGGCGGGGCGAAGGGGGGACTATTTCGAGATCACGCCGGAAAACATGTTCGAGATGATCCGGCCGGATTGATCGCGGCTCTATTCTCTCCCTCTCCCCGTTCTTCACGGGGAGAGGGTTGGGGTGAGGGGCCGTCTCCGCGAGTTGTGACCGTCGTGAGACCTGTACGCCCTCACCCGGATTTGCATCTGACGATGCAATCCGACCTCTCCCCGCAAGCGGGGCGAGGTGAAGGACGTCGCCTTGCCGCGCATTCGCGCGCTCGACACGATGGCGTGCACCACAACAATGTGAAATTTCTGCCCTCGGGGATGAAAAACCGTCACTCGCAACCTCGGGGCGAGCAGTCTAACCTCCCGCGCGCCAGGCCGGATCAACGGCCGGTTAACACAGTGGGAGGATGCGATGACACGCCAACCGCGGAGCAATCCAACAGAAGAGCGGCGCGATCCGAACGTTTCACGACGAACACTTGTCCAGGGATTGGCGGTGGGGGCGGCCGCTGCCGCAACCGGCGTCAGTGGCGCGCTGGCCCAGAACGCGCCCGCGCCAGTCGGGCCGCCGACAACCATCACCAGCCCGCCGCGCGACTTCAGCCCGCGCGGTGCGCCGACCACCTATTTCTGGGACCCCGACATCATCGCGGTCGATCCGTCCTTCAACGACCTGGCCCAGCCCAACACCTCGATCAAGCGCCTTCATACCGGGCTGTTGTGGGCAGAAGGCCCGGCCTGGAGCTCGCAGGGCCGCTATCTCCTGTGGAGCGACATCCCGAACAACCGGCAGATGCGCTGGTCGGAGGATGACGGTCACGTCAGCGTGTTCCGCATGCCGTCGAACTACTCGAACGGCAATTCGTTCGACTTCCAGGGCCGCCAGCTGTCCTGCGAACATCTCACCCGCCGCGTCACGCGCTACGAGAATGACGGTACCGCGACGGTGCTGGCTGATTCCTATAACGGCAAGCGGCTGAATTCGCCGAACGACATCGTCGCGCATCCCGACGGCAGCTACTGGTTCACCGATCCGCCTTATGGCGGCCAGCTCTACGAGGGCGAGCCGGACGCGGCCGGCGGCCCCGGTAATTCCGCCGGCAAGCTCAATCCCAGGATCGGCCAGCCGGCGGGCTTCGTGCCGGCCAAGCGCGAGCTGCCGACCAATTGCTACCGCATCGACCCGTCCGGACGCGTCGATCTCGTGGTGAGCGAGGATCAGGTGCCGGACCCGAACGGAATCTGCTTCTCGCCGGATTACAAGAAGCTCTACGTCGTCTCGACCGGCAAGGGACCGGGCGACACGGGCGCGGGCGGCAAGGGTGACGTCTTCGTGTTCGACGTCGGCGCCGACAACAAGCCTGTAAACGGCAAGCGGTTCAGCGATTTCACGATCGACGGCGTGAAGTGTGGACCGGACGGCATCCGCTGCGACGTCAACGGCAATGTCTGGTGCTCGAGCAACGCCGGCCGCGCGGTCGGCTACAACGGTGTGACGTGCTGGTCGCCGGAAGGCAAGCTGCTCGGCCGCATCCGGCTGCCCGAGGTGTGCGGCAACATCACCTTCGGTGGCCCCAAGCGCAACCGCCTGTTCATGGCCGCAAGCCAGTCGCTCTACGCGGTCTATACCGCGACCCAGGGCGCCGGGCCTGCCTAATCTCGGGAGCAGGGGCGCCGGCACGACCTGCCGGCGCCACCGCGTTACCTGATTGTCGCACCTCAGCTTTCGGAACTGAACGCGCGGCCTGCCGTTAACAAACGGCGGCTTGGCCGCGTCAATTTCGCTTTATTTGAACAGCGAAGTGTTCACCGGGGACCGGCACTTTCCGATAGGATTATGCATCCGCGCCGCCGATCCATGAGGACCCCACCATGAGCTTCCGCCGCGATTACCTTTCCAAGCCGATCTTTTCCTGGGCGCGTGGCGTGCTGCCGACCATGTCGGACACCGAGCGCGAGGCGCTGGAAGCCGGCGACGTCTGGTGGGACGCCGATCTCTTCACCGGCAATCCCGACTGGTCGAGATTGCTGGCGTTCGCGCCGGCCAGACTGACCGACGAGGAGAACGCCTTCCTGCACGGTCCGGTCGACGAGCTCTGCGCGATGCTCGACGAGTGGAAGATCAACTGGGAATGGCGCGATCTGCCGCCGGAGATCTGGGCCTTCATCAAGGCCAAGAAATTCTTCGGCATGATCATCCCCAAGGAATTCGGCGGGCTCGGCTTCTCGCCCTATGCGCATTCCGAAGTGGTGCGCAAAATCTCGTCGCGCTCGCTGACCGCGGCGGTCACCGTGATGGTGCCGAACTCGCTCGGGCCGGGCGAACTCCTGATGCGCTTCGGCACCAAAGAGCAGCAGGACAAATGGCTGCCGCGTTTGGCCGCGGGCCAGGACATTCCCTGCTTCGGCCTGACCAGCCCCGAGGCTGGCTCGGATGCCGCCTCGATGATCGACACCGGCATCATCTGCAAGGGCAATTTCGAAGGCCGCGAAGTGCTGGGCTTAAGGCTGAACTGGCACAAGCGCTACATCACGCTCGGTCCGGTCGCGACGCTGCTCGGCCTTGCCTTCAAGGCCTATGATCCCGATCATCTCGTCGGCAGCGAGGAAGAGCTCGGCATCACGGTCGCGCTGATCCCGACCCATCTGCCCGGCGTCTCGATCGGCCACCGCCATCTGCCGGCGATGCAGGTGTTCCAGAACGGCCCGAACTGGGGCAAGGACGTCTTCATCCCGCTCGACTACATCATCGGCGGCCAGGAGCGGTTGGGGCAGGGCTGGAAGATGCTGATGACGGCGCTCGCCGCCGGCCGCGGCATCTCGCTGCCGTCGCTGTCGGCCGCCGGCGCCGCCTATGCCGCGCGCACCACCGGCGCCTATGCCCGCATCCGCGAGCAGTTCGGCATTTCGATCTCCAAGTTCGAGGGCATCGAGGAGCCGCTGGCGCGCATCGCCGGCACCGCCTATCTGCTCGACGCCGCGCGGCGGCTGACCTGTGCTGCGCTGAACGAGGGGCATCATCCCGCCGTCATCTCCGGGATCATGAAGCTGCACGCCACCGAACGGATGCGGATCGCGATCGACGACGCGATGGACATCCACGGCGGCAAGGCCGTCATCGACGGGCCGCAGAACTATCTCGGCGGGCTGTATCGTTCGGTGCCTGTCGGCATCACAGTCGAGGGCGCCAACATCCTGACCCGCAACCTGATCGTGTTCGGGCAGGGCGCGATCCGCGCGCATCCCTATCTGTTGCAGGAGATGAACGCGCTCGGCGAGAGCGACCGCGACAAGGGCCTGACCGCATTCGACACTGCGTTCTGGAAGCATGTCGGCCACAGCTTTGCGACCATGTTCCGCGCCTGGGGCCGCAGCTGGAGCTTCGGCCTGTTCGCGCCGGCGCCGGACGCCGGTGACGCAACGAAGTTCTATCGCCAGCTCTCGCGCTACTCGTCGGCGTTCGCGCTGTGCGCCGACATGACGCTGCTCACCCTCGGCGGCGCATTGAAGCGCAAGGAGATGCTCTCGGCGCGCTTCGGCGACATCCTGTCCGAGCTCTATCTGCTCTCGGCAGCGCTGAAGCGCTGGCAGGACGAGGGACGGCAGAAGGAGGACTTTCCCGCGCTCGAATGGTGCATGGCATCGGGCTTCAAGACCATCGAGAACCGCTTTGCGGAGATCATCGCCAATCTGCCGAACCGCCCGGTGGCATGGCTGCTGAAATTCCTGATCCAGCCGTTCGGCGCGCGCGTCACGGGTCCGTCCGATCGCGTCGTGCATCTCTGCGCCCAACTCGTGCTGTCGCCGTCAGCGGCGCGCGACCGCCTGACGCCGGACCTTGCCTTTGTCGAGGACGACGGCGGCATCGCGCGGCTGGAGAAGGCCTTCCGCCTCGTCACTGCGGCCGAGGATGCGGCCAAGCAGCTGCGCGCGGCGCGGCTGCATGACTGGAAGGAAGCGGTCAAGAAAGGCGTCATCACCCAGGATGACGGCGAGAAGCTCGCCGCCGCTCACGAGGCCGTCGCAAAGGTCATCGAGGTCGATGATTTTGCGCCGGACGCGCTGTCCCCGATTTACAAGAAATCCGCCGACGTGCATCAGTTCTTCCAGGAGCTGGGTGAGCAGAGGGCGGCGAGCTGATGGCGCGACCAGTCTTTATCGTCGACGGCAGCCGGACGCCGTTCCTGAAGGCACGCTCCGGTCCCGGCCCGTTCACCCCGGTCGATCTTGCCGTGCAGTGCGGTCGGCCGCTGCTGGCGCGGCAGCCGTTCGCGCCTGATGCCTTCGACCAGGTCATCCTCGGCTGCGTCAATGTGATCGCCGACGAGATGAACCCGGCACGGGTCGCGGCGCTCCGGCTCGGCATGGGCGAACAGATGGTCGCCTTCACGGTGCAGATCAATTGCGGCTCCGGCATGCAGTCGATCGACACCGGCTACCGCTATATCCGCGAGGGTCTCTCCGACCTGATCCTCGCCGGCGGCGCCGAGGCGTTGAGCCACGCGCCACTGGTCTGGCCCAATTCCGGCGTGCGCTGGTTTGCCGGCTTTGCCGGGGCCAAGGGGCTGGGTGCCAAGATCGCCGCGGCGCTGAAGGTGAAGCCGAGCTACTTCAAGCCGATCATCGGCCTCGAGCGCGGGCTGACCGATCCGATCACCGAGCTCAATATGGGGCAGACCGCCGAGAAGGTCGGCCATCTCTTCGGCATCACCCGCGCGCAATCCGATGCCTACGCCGCCGAGAGCCATCAGCGATTGGCTAACGCGCAGAAGGAGGGCTTCCTCAAGGGTGAGGTCGAGACCGCATTCTCGCGCGACGGCAAGTTCTACGATCATGACGATGGCGTTCGCCCCGGCTCCACAGCCGAGACGCTGGCAAAGCTGAAGCCGGTATTCGAGCGTCCCTGGGGCCAGGTCACCGCCGGCAATTCCTCGCAGATCACCGACGGCGCCTCCTGGGTGATCCTGGCGTCCGAAACCGCGGTGGCAAAGCACGGGCTGACGCCGAAGGCAGTCATCCTCGACAGCCAGTGGTCGGCGCTCGATCCGTCGATCATGGGACTCGGTCCGGTGCTGTCGGCGAGTGCGCTGCTCAAGCGCAACAGCATGACATTGCAGGACGTCGAGACCTGGGAGCTGAACGAGGCCTTTGCCACCCAGGTGCTCGGCTGTCTCGCAGCCTGGAACGACGAGAAATTCTGCCGGGAGATTTTGGGACTCGACGGCGCGGCGGGCGAGATCGACCGTGCGAAGTTGAATGTCGATGGCGGCGCGATCAGCCTCGGCCATCCCGTCGGCACCAGCGGCAACCGCATCGTGCTGCATCTGGTCAATGCGATGAAGCGGCTCGGCACCAGGCGCGGCGTCGCCACCGAATGCATCGGTGGCGGGCAGGGCGGCGCGATGTTGATTGAGATGGTGTGATCATGGATTCACGGATCATGGACCTTCTCGCCGATCGCGTGCTCGAGCTCGGGCCGAAACCGGCCGCCGACAGCCCGTACAGGAATTTCAAGCTGACGCGTGACGAGGACGGCATTGCCTGGCTGCTGTTCGACCGCGCCAGCGCCAGCGCCAATACGCTGTCTGCCGATCTGCTGGAAGAGCTCGACGCTGTCGTCACGGCGCTAGAGAACCAGCGGCCGACCGGCCTCGTGGTGCGCTCGGCGAAAAAGAGCGGCTTTATTGCCGGCGCCGACGTCAACGAGTTTCGCGGCGTCACCGACCCCGGCGCGGTCGAGACCCAGATCGGCCGTGCGCATGCGGTGATCGACCGCCTGGAGGCGCTGCGTGTGCCCTCGGTCGCCGTCATCCACGGCTTTTGCCTCGGTGGCGGCCTCGAGGTCGCGCTGGCCTGCCAGATGCGGATCGCGATCGACGATGCCAGGTTCGGCTTTCCCGAGGTGATGCTCGGCCTGCATCCCGGCCTCGGCGGCACGGTGCGCTTCACCGAGCTGGTCAACCCGATGCAGGCGATGACCTTGATGCTCACAGGCAAGACGATCGACGCGCGCCGCGCCAAGTCGCTCGGTCTGGTCGATGCCGTGACCCAGGAACGCCATGTCCGCAATGCGGTGAAGGACGCGGTGTTCGGCCGGCTGAAGCGCGCCAAGCACGGCGTGCTCAACTCGTTGCTTAATCTGGGGCCGGTGAGGGGCTTCCTCGCCTCGCGGATGCGCAGCGAGGCCGAGAAGGCGGCGCCGCGCAAGCATTATCCGGCGCCCTATGCGCTGATCGATCTCTGGGAGCAGCACGCCGGCAATCGCGCGGCGATGCTGAACGCGGAGAAGGCGTCCTTTGCCAATCTGATGGTGACGCCGACGGCGCAGAATCTGATCCGCGTGTTCTTCCTGCGCGAGCAGATGAAGAAGGTGGCAGGCGGCGGCAACAAGGTCCAGCACGTCCACGTCATCGGCGCCGGCGCGATGGGCGGCGACATCGCGGCCTGGTGCGCCAACCAGGACATGCGGGTCACGCTGGCCGACATGAAGGCCGAGCCGATCGCGGGTGCGATGAAGCGCGCCTCGGACCTGTTCGGCAAGATCATGCGCAACAAGATCGACCAGCGCGATGCGCTCGACCGGCTGATCCCCGATATGGACGGCGAGGGCGTGCGCAATGCGGACGTCATCATCGAGGCGGTGCCGGAAAAGCTCGAGCTGAAGCAGAAGGTCTATGCCTCGCTCGAGCCCAAGATGAAGCCCGGCGCGATCCTCGCCACCAACACCTCGAGCATTCCGCTGCAGGACCTGCGCACCACGCTGGCACGGCCGGAGCGGCTGCTCGGCCTGCATTTCTTCAACCCGGTGTCGCGGCTGCAGCTCGTCGAGGTCGTCAGCCATGACGGCACCGATGCCGGCATGCTCAAGGAGGCGCTCGCCTTCGTCGGCGCCATCGACCGCCTGCCGCTGCCGGTGAAGAGCTCGCCGGGCTTCCTCGTCAACCGCGCGCTGACGCCGTATATGCTGGAAGCGATGATGATGCTGGACGAGAAGACCGACCAGCGCCTGATCGACGCGGCTGCCGTCGAGTTCGGCATGCCGATGGGCCCGATCGAGCTCGCCGACCAGGTCGGCCTCGATATCTGCCTCGATGTCGGCGACATGCTGCGCTCGAAGTTCGGCGACACGCTGCCGCCGACGCCCGCGTGGTTGCGCGAAAAAGTCGCCAGGGGCGAGCTTGGCCGCAAGACCGGCAAGGGCTTCTATACCTGGAAGGACGGCAAGGCGGAGAAATCGCCGCTGCCGGAGACCGGTCCACGGGTGAGCGATGAAATGATCGACCGCCTGGTGCTGCCGATCTCAAATGTCTGCGTCGCCGCCTTGCGCGAAGGCATCGTCGACGATCCTGACATGGTCGACGGCGCGATGATCTTCGGCACCGGCTATGCGCCGTTCCGTGGCGGCCCGCTCAACTACGCGCGCAGCCGCGGTGTCGACGATATCGTGTCGACCATGCAATCGCTGATGCGCAAGTTCGGCGGGCGATTTGCGCCGGATACCGGCTGGGAGGGCTTCAAGTGACCGACTCGCAAGTGACCGACACCCATGTTCACGCGCCGCCGATCAGCGGCAACGAGCCGCAGGGCGATCTCTGCATCCGCACGCTGGCGATGCCGGCCGACACCAACGCCAATGGCGATATCTTCGGCGGCTGGCTGCTCAGCCAGATGGATCTCGGCGGCGGCGTGTTCGCGGGCAAGGTGGCGAAGTCGCGCACCGTGACGGTCGCGATCGAGGCGATGAACTTCCGCAAGGCGGTCTATGTCGGCGATCTCGTCTCGGTGCACGCCAATCTCGTCCGCGTCGGCCGCACCTCGATCACGGTCCATCTCGAAGCCTGGGTGCTGCGCCGCCGCGAGCAGCAATCGATTCTCGTCACCGACGGCAATTTCACCTACGTCTCGATCGACGAGCAGGGCCGTCCGCAACCGATCCAGCGCGACGGCGCGACGATTTCGACCTGACGTTTTTCGCGCGAAAAGCGTCGCTGATTCGGCGCGAGTAAAACGCGTCGAAACTGAGACCGGAGCGCGGCCTGGCTGCAAAAACGGCGCTTCGGTTCGCAAATAAACTGAGGAACAAACAGGCGGTGACATCGTTGTCGGCCCGGAATCAAACCGAGGCCCATAATGTCAGACAGCTGCGTGATCGAGGTAAATTCACAAACTGCGGGTATCGTGGTGCGCGACGCACGCGGGTACGCGTTTTTTGCAGCCTCGCACCTGTTCCAGGCCCTTGAAGGCCAAATCTTCCGCAACGCACGCGAGGCCGAGCGTGCGGCGCGACGCCTTGTCACCGGGCAAATTTTGCAGGTCGCTTCCTGATCGGCCATTGAGCTGCGGTGTGCCGTTTGCGCGCGCCGCAAGAGGCTGTATTGATGCATCCGGGTTCACGGAATATTTCCCCGGATGTCGCAGACACAAGGCCAAGCGTCGCAGACACAACAAGCGTCGCAGACACAAGGAGCGCTGCTGTTCGATATCGACGGCACGCTCGCCGACACCGATCCACTCCATCTGGCCGCGTTCAACCGGGTGCTCGGCCCGCATGGACATTCGTTCGATCACGCGCGCTTCGGCAGGGAGCTGCAAGGCTTCTCCAACGCATCGATCGGCGCGCGCTTCCTCGCCCACGAGCCGCCTGAACGCCGCGCCAGCATCCTCAGCGAGAAGGAGCGGATTTTCCGCGAATTGGTCAGCGGCCAGATCGTGCCGGTGCCGGGATTGATGGCGCTGCTCGACCGCGCCGATCGCGCCGGCGTGCCGATGGTCGCCGTGACCAATGCGCCGCGCCCGAACGCCGAACTGCTGCTCTCGGGACTGGGCATCGCGCACCGTTTCAAGGCGCTCGTGATCGGCGACGAGCTCGCGCATGGCAAGCCGCACCCATTGCCGTATCTCGAGGGGCTGCGCCTTGCGGGCGCGGCGGCATCGGCGTCACTGGCGTTCGAGGACTCGCGCTCCGGCATTCAGTCCGCGACGGCGGCGGGCATCGCGACGATCGGGATGCGAACCGGGCTCAGTCATGCCGATCTGCTCGCAGCCGGCGCGGTCGCCAGCGCCCGGGCGTTCGACGATCCGGAATTGATCCGCCTGGTTGCGTCGGCGATGACTTGGTAGATCGGCATTGCTGCAACGCAGTTCTTAACCCCGTCCGTGCTTGCTCGTTGACCTCGGTGCCGAACGGTCGCACCATGGGCGACTCGCCGTTTTAAGGGGGCCGCCGTGGCCGGACTCTCCCATCGCCAGACTGAAATCCTCAACATCGCACGCGCATTCGGCCGGGTCATGGTCGAGGACCTTGCCAAGCGGTTCGAGGTGTCGGCGCAGACCATTCGCAAGGACCTCAACGATCTCTGCGACGAGCGGTCGCTGACCCGCATCCATGGCGGTGCGATCATCGCCTCGGGCGTCGAGAACCTCGCCTATGAGGCGCGGCGCTTCGTCGCCGCCGAGGAGAAGAAGGCGATCGGCGCCGCTGCGGCCGCGCGGATTCCGAACGGTTGCTCGCTGTTCATCAACATCGGCACCACCACGGAAGAGGTCGCCAGCGCGCTGACCTCGCACGAGGATCTGCTCGTCATCACCAACAACCTCAATGTCGCGATGCTGCTGTACCGTCATCCGCGCATCGAGGTGGTGGTCGCCGGCGGCACGGTGCGCCGCGCCGACGGCGCGGTGGTCGGCTCGACCGCGACGCAGCTGATCGGCCAGTTCAAGGTCGATTACGCCATCATCGGCGCCTCGGCGATCGACGAGGAGGGCGCGCTGCTCGACTTCGACTATCGCGAGGTGCAGGTGGCGCAGGCGATCATCGCCAATGCGCGCAATGTGATGCTGGTGTCGGATGCGACAAAACTCCGCCGCAGCGCGCCGGTGCGCATCGCCCATATGAGTCAGATCCAGACCTTCGTCACCGACTCGCCCTTGCCTGCGGGCCTCGCCAACATCTGCCACAGCAGAGGGATCGAGGTGGTCGTCGCGATGGACAAGCCGGCCGCCGACATCGACGACAATGGCGCCGACCCGACACCGGCGACGCTGCGCAGCGCGTGATTCCGTATCATCTCGCTGTCGTCGCCCGGCTTGCCGCCTCCGCAAATGCTACGGCGCGCCTAATACCTGAGCCGCGTCGAAGCCTTGGCGTAGACGGGACCGGGCGATCCAGAATTCCCGAGACATTCGCGCTTGAGTCGAGACGCCGCAACGTACTGGATGCCCCGCTTGAAGCGGGGCATGACAGCGGATGCGACGAAGCCGCGCAGCTCTGAATAGTCAGTGTCTGCGCTGACTCGTCGGCAACCACGATAGCAGCGCGCTCGCTTCACCCTCCCCTGGAGGGGGAGGGTCGGCTCACAGCGAGCGAAGCGAGATGTGAGGCCGGGTGGGGTGATCTCTCAACACGAGTAGTGCCCGAGCGGAGAGATCACCCCATCTCGGTTCGCATTGCATGCGAACCGATCCTCCACCTCCAGGGGAGGATAAGAGCCATCCGCGATGCCCTGCGCGAGAGTGACCGCGCGAAACTTGCCGACGCTCTGCCCCCGCCGCGATCATCCCGCCCAAAAAATCCCCAGCTAAAGTTCCCCATTTTCGCTTTGCTTTCGTTTTTTGTTGTGATCTACTCCAATCCGAAAGTAAAACCGTCAAAGCGAAGGCGGTTGCCGGGGGAAGCGTTCTTTGGATCGAATTTACGACCTCGCCATCATTGGAGGCGGCGTTAATGGCTGCGGCATCGCGCGCGATGCGGCGGGCCGGGGCAATTCTGTTTTCCTCTGTGAAATGAATGACTTGGCCAGCGGAACGTCGTCCTGGTCGACCAAGCTTGTGCATGGCGGCCTGCGCTATCTCGAATATTACGAGTTTCGTCTGGTGCGTGAGGCGCTGATCGAGCGCGAGATCCTCTGGCAGATCGCGCCGCATATCATTCGCCCGCTGCGTTTCGTTCTGCCGCATCACGCGGGCCTGCGCCCCGCCTGGCTGCTGCGGCTCGGCCTCTTCCTCTACGACCATATCGGCGGCCGTCATCTGCTGCCGGCGACGCGCTCGGTAGATCTGACGCGCGACGTGGTCGGCAAGCCGCTGATCCCCGGCCGCTACACCAAGGGCTTTGAATATTCCGACTGCTTCGTCGACGACGCGCGGCTGGTTGCGTTGACGGCGCGCGATGCCGCCGATCGCGGCGCCGAGATCCGCACCCGCACCCGCGCGGTCGAGACCCGGCAGGTCGACGGCGTCTGGCACGTCACGGTCGAGGACACGACGAGCGGTTCGCGTGAGACGATCAAATCGCGTGTGCTGGTCAATGCCGGCGGTCCCTGGGTCGAGCAGGTGCTGG
The DNA here is from genome assembly GCF_029846235.1 of Bradyrhizobium sp. CER78. GTDB lineage: Bacteria > Pseudomonadota > Alphaproteobacteria > Rhizobiales > Xanthobacteraceae > Bradyrhizobium. The sequence goes on along the minus strand of NZ_JARVWP010000009.1, from coordinate 24,271 downwards.
CGTTGGGCGGCGGCGTCAATGCACGGGCCAAGGTGCGGCTGGTGCAGGGTTCGCACATCGTGGTGCCCAAGCTCTACGACCACGACCGCGCCTACATCTTCCAGAATGCCGACGGCCGCATCATCTTCGTGATTCCCTACCAGGACGAATTCTCGCTGATCGGCACCACCGATCGCGACTATGACGGCGATCCGGCCAAGGTGAAGGCGACGCAGGAGGAGATCGAATATCTCTGCGCCTCCGCCAGCGAATACCTTGCCAAGCCGGTGAAACCGCAGGACGTGGTCTGGAACTACTCCGGCGTGCGTCCGCTCTATGACGATGGCGCGAGCGAAGCCAAGGCCGCCACCCGCGACTATGTGTTCGAGCTCGATACGCCTGGCGGTGCGCCGCTACTCTCGATCTATGGCGGCAAGATCACGACCTATCGCCGGCTCTCCGAAGAGGCGCTGGAGCGGCTCGCGCCTTATCTCAAGGGCGCGAAAGCGCAGGAGGGCTGGACCGGCAAGGCGCCGTTGCCTGGCGGCGACATGGATGTGTCGGCGGTCGCGGCGCTCGCCGCCGAGCTGGTTCGCAACCATCCATTCCTCGCGCAGCCCCATGCCAATCGTCTCGCGCACGCCTACGGCACGCGCGCCGGCAAGGTCCTCGGCAATGCAGCATCGGCTGAAGATCTCGGCCGTTCCTTCGGCGCCACCTTGACGGAGAGTGAAGTCCGGTACCTGATGGCGAACGAATGGGCTCGGACTGCGGAAGATGTCGTTTGGCGACGATCCAAGCTGGGCTTGCGGATGACGGCGGGTGAAATCGCCGCGCTCGACGAGTGGATGGCCGCCAACCGCGTGTCCGGTGAACGTCCCCTCCGCGAAGCGGGAGGACGGGCATGAGCGTTACACTGCAGAACGTCACGCGAACCGTGGACGGCGTTCCGACCATCCGCGATGTGTCGCTGACGCTGGAGCGTGGCACGCTCAGCGTGCTGCTCGGGCCGACCCTGTCGGGCAAGACCTCGATCATGCGGCTGCTCGCCGGCCTCGACAAGCCGGCCACCGGCCGCGTGCTGGTCGACGGCAAGGACGTCACCGGCGCCGACGTGCGGCAGCGCTCGGTCGCGATGGTCTATCAGCAGTTCATCAACTATCCCTCGCTGACGGTCTACGAGAACATCGCCTCGCCGCTGCGGGTGCAGGGCAAGCCGAAGGCCGAGATCGAGAAGCGTGTCGCGGAAGCGGCCAGCCTGCTGCGGCTCGAGCCCTACCTCAAGCGTACGCCGCTGCAGCTCTCCGGCGGCCAGCAGCAGCGCACGGCAATTGCGCGCGCGCTGGTCAAGGGCGCCGATCTGGTGCTGCTCGACGAGCCGCTCGCCAACCTCGACTACAAGCTGCGCGAGGAGCTGCGCGCCGAGCTGCCGCGCATCTTCGAGGCGTCGGGCGCGATCTTCGTCTACGCCACCACGGAGCCATCAGAAGCGCTGCTGCTCGGCGGCGACACGGTGTGCATGTGGGAAGGCCAGGCGCTGCAGACCGGCGCGACGCCGAAGGTCTACCGTCATCCCGACACGCTGCGCGTCGCGCAGGTGTTCTCCGATCCGCCGCTCAACATCATCGGCATCGAGAAGAAGGGCGACCGGGTGATCTATGCCGGCGGCGAGCAGGCGCCCGCAGCCGGGCTCTACGCCGGCCTGCCCGACGGCGCCTACCGGATCGGCTTCCGCGCGCATCAGCTTGAGGTCGGCAGCGCCGCGGCCGGCCGCCACAAATTCGCTGCCACCGTGACGGTGACCGAGATCACCGGCTCGGAGAGCTTCGTCCACGTCCATGTCCACGATTCGAACTGGGTCGCAGTGCTGCACGGCGTGCATGAATATGAACCCGGGCAGGTGCTCGACGCCGCGCTCGATCCCGACAACATCTTCGTGTTCGACGCGGCCGACCGCCTCGTCGCTTCACCCGCAACAAGTTTCTCGAAGTGAGGGAGATGCTCCATGGCCCGCATTGACCTCGTCGATCTCGCGCAGTCCTACAGCGGCAATGACGCACCGCTGGAATCCTTTGCGCTGAAGCCGGTCACCATGACCTGGCGGCAGGGCGGCGCCTATGCGCTGCTCGGGCCGTCCGGCTGCGGCAAGACCACGCTGCTCAATCTGATTTCCGGCATCGTGACGCCGTCGCGCGGCCAGATCCTGTTCGACGGCAAGGACATCACGCCGCTGTCGACGCAGAAGCGTAACATCGCGCAGGTGTTCCAATTCCCTGTGATCTACGACACCATGACGGTCGGCGAGAACCTGGCTTTCCCGCTGAAGAACCGCGGTATCGCCAGGGCCGAGGTCGATGCACGGGTCAAGCAGATCGCCGGTCTGCTCGACCTCACGCCGTATCTGAACCGCAAGGCGACGCGGCTCACCGCCGACGCCAAGCAGAAGATCTCGCTCGGCCGCGGCCTGGTGCGTTCCGACGTCGCCGCCGTGCTGTTCGACGAGCCGCTGACGGTGATCGATCCCGAGCTGAAATGGCAGCTCCGCTCCAAGCTGAAGGCGCTGCATCGCGAGCTCGACCTCACGATGATCTATGTCACCCACGACCAGACCGAGGCGCTGACCTTCGCCGATACCGTCGTCGTCATGCATGACGGCCGCGTGGTGCAGAGCGGCACGCCGGCCGAATTGTTCGACAAGCCGGCGCACACCTTCGTCGGCTACTTCATCGGCTCGCCCGGCATGAACATCGTGCCGGCCGAGGTATCAGGCCACGAGGCGCGGATCGACGGCCACGTCATCGGCCTGCGCCGCAACTACGGCGTCCTGCCGGCTGGGAAGAAGATCGAGATCGGCGTGCGGCCCGAATTCGTCGATGTCGCGCCGCCTGCGTCGGGATTGCTCTCGGCCACCATCGAGCGGATCGACGACCTCGGCCGCATCCAGTTCGCCCGCGTTCGCGTCGGCAACACCAAGCTCGCGGCGCGGGTGCCGCCGGGCTTCTCGGTCTCCGGCGACACCGCCGGTCTCGTTTTCAATCCCGCCTATGTCCACGTCTATGCCGACAGCCATTTGGTGGAAGGGGTCGCCTGATGGACAAGACGATCAACCAAAAAGCCTGGTTCCTGGTGCTGCCGGTGTTCCTGGTGGTCGCATTCTCGGCGGTGCTGCCGCTGATGACGGTCGTGAACTATTCGATGCAGGACACCTTCGGCAACAACCAGTTCTTCTGGAACGGCGTCGGCTGGTTCAAGGAGCTGCTTGATCCCTCCACCGATCTCGGCGGCCGCTTCCTGGCCTCGCTCGGCCGCAATTTGTTCTTCTCCGCCGTGATCCTGGCGATCGAGGTGCCGCTCGGCATCGTCGTCGCACTGTCGATGCCGCGCGAGGGCTGGAGCGTCGCGGCCTGCCTCGTCATCCTCGCGCTGCCGCTCTTGATTCCGTGGAACGTGGTCGGCACCATCTGGCAGATCTTCGGCCGGCCAGATATCGGCCTGCTCGGCTACGTGCTGAACCATCTCGGCTTCAACTACAACTACGTCTCCAATGAGGTCGACGCCTGGGTCACCGTCATCGTGATGGACGTCTGGCACTGGACCAGCCTCGTCGCGCTGCTGTGCTACGCCGGCCTGAAGTCGATCCCCGACGCCTATTACCAGGCGGCGCAGATCGACGGCGCCTCGCGCTGGGCGGTGTTCAAGGCGATCCAGCTGCCGAAGATGAACCGCGTGCTCTTGATCGCGGTGCTGCTGCGCTTCATGGACAGTTTCATGATCTACACCGAGCCGTTCGTGGTCACGGGCGGCGGGCCCGGCAACTCGACGACCTTCGTCTCGATCGAACTCGTGAAGATCGCGCTCGGCCAGTTCGACCTCGGCAAGGCTGCCGCGCTGTCGCTGGTCTACAATCTGATCATCCTGATCGTGTGCTGGGTGTTCTACACCGTGATGACCAATGCCGGCACCGAACGTAAGGCCGTGGCGCAGGGCGAGCCGGCTGCCGAGCCCAAGCCAGCGGCCGCGCCCAAGCCCGCAGGCGTGCTCAAACCGAAGGAAGGAGTGGCGTGATGCACTCGATCCCCGGCCGCCGCCTGGTCATGGCGCTGTTCCTGATCTTCCTGCTGTTGCCGATCTACTGGCTCGTCAACATGAGCTTCAAGACCAACGCCGAGATCGTCTCGACGATGACGCTGTGGCCGCATACGCCGACGCTGCAGCACTACCGGCGCATCTTCACCGACGAGAGCTGGTATTCCGGCTACATCAATTCGCTTGAATATGTCGTCATCAACACCGTGATCTCGATCGCGGTGGCGTTGCCGGCGGCCTATGCGTTCTCGCGCTACCGCTTCCTCGGCGACAAGCATCTGTTCTTCTGGCTGCTGTCGAACCGCATGGCGCCGGCGGCGGTCTATGCGCTGCCGTTCTTCAACCTCTATTCGGCGATCGGCCTGTTCGATACGCCGTGGGCGGTTGCGCTCGCGCACTGCATCTTCAACGTGCCGCTGGCGGTGTGGATCCTCGAAGGCTTCGTCTCGGGCGTGCCGCGCGAGATCGACGAGACCGCGTTCCTCGACGGCTATTCGTTTCCGCGCTTCTTTATCAAGATCCTGGTGCCGCTGATCGCGAGCGGCATCGGCGTCGCCGCCTTCTTCTGCTTCATGTTCTCATGGGTCGAACTGCTGCTGGCGCGCACGCTGACCTCGGTGCAGGCCAAGCCGATCGCGGCGATCATGACGCGCACGGTCTCGGCCGCCGGCATGGATTGGGGGCTGCTTGCCGCGGCCGGCGTGCTCACCATCATCCCAGGGGCGCTGGTGATCTGGTTCGTCCGCAACTACATCGCGCGCGGCTTCGCGCTCGGCCGGGTCTAATCCAATGATCAATCGAATAACTAGCATCTCGACGCCGGACTTCACCTCTCCCATGGGGAGAGGTCGGATTTGGCGCGAAGCGGCAAATCCGGGTGAGGGGTTCCGCTCGATCGATAGACCGTACCCCCTCACCCCAGCCCTCTCCCCATGGGAGAGGGGGCGCGCCGCGCCGTGCGGAAGGAACTGAGGCATGGACAGCATCGCATGGATGGCATGGACCTGGCCGACCGCAGTCTTCTTCGTGCTGCTTGCCTCTACGCTCGGGATGATGACCTGGCTCGCGATTGCCTATCCCGAAGCCGAGCGGGTCGGCGTGCTGCGGATTCCGACCACGCGTGGCGATCGCCTGTTCGTCTCGCTGGTGCTGGCAGCGGTGATCCATTTGCTGTGGATCGGCCTCGTCGGCACCGATCCGATTTTCACCCTGCCGATCGGGGAGGGCATTGATATTTCGAGCCTGTGGCTCGCAACACTGATTTCGCTTGCCTCAGCTGCGTTTATCTTTCGAACCGTCTGAGAGGCGAAAAAGAGCAGATCCGGGGCCTACCCGGACCTGGGGTACTTAGTTTGTCGCTGCAACCGGAGGAATCAACATGCGACACTTGAGAAGCACCAAGGATAGTCTTCTGACCATGACCAGCGTCGTCGCGCTGGCTGTGGCATCAGTGGCTATCGCCGCGCCGGCGCGCGCCGACGAGGCGGCCGCGAAGAAGTGGATCGACAGCGAATTCCAGCCGTCGACCCTCTCCAAGGACGACCAGATGAAGGAGATGCAGTGGTTCATCAAGGCCGCTGCCCCCTTCAAGGGCATGGATATCAACGTCGTCTCCGAAACGCTGACGGTGCACGAATACGAATCCCGCACGCTCGCCAAGGCGTTCGAGGAGATCACCGGCATCAAGGTCAAGCACGACATCATCCAGGAAGGTGACGTCGTCGAGAAGATCCAGACCCAGATGCAGTCCGGCAAGAACGTCTATGACGGCTGGATCAACGACTCCGACTTCATCGGCACCCACTTCCGTTACGGCCAGGCGGTCGACCTCACGGAGTGGATGAAGGGCGAAGCCAAGGACGTCACCGATCCGATGCTCGACGTCGACGACTTCATCGGCAAGTCGTTCACGACGGCGCCGAACGGTCATCTCTATCAGCTGCCCGACCAGCAGTTCGCGAACCTCTATTGGTTCCGCTACGACTGGTTCACCAACCCGGAATACAAGGCGAAGTTCAAGGCCAAGTATGGCTACGATCTCGGCGTTCCGGTGAACTGGTCGGCCTATGAAGATATCGCCGACTTCTTTACCAACGACGTCAAGGAGATCAACGGCGTCAAGGTCTACGGCCATATGGACTATGGCAAGAAGGATCCCTCGCTCGGCTGGCGTTTCACCGACGCCTGGCTGTCGATGGCCGGCAACGGCGACAAGGGTCTCCCGAACGGCCTGCCGGTCGACGAATGGGGCATCCGCATGGAAGGCTGCCGTCCGGTCGGCTCGTCGGTCGAGCGTGGCGGCGACGTCAACGGCCCGGCGTCGGTCTATTCGATCGTCAAGTATCTCGACTGGATGAAGAAGTATGCTCCGCCGCAGGCGCAGGGCATGACCTTCTCCGAGTCGGGCCCGGTGCCCTCGCAGGGCAACATCGCCCAGCAGATCTTCTGGTACACCGCCTTCACTGCCGACATGGTGAAGCCGGGCATCGCCGTGATGAACGCGGACGGTACGCCGAAGTGGCGTATGGCTCCGTCGCCGCACGGCTCGTACTGGAAGGACGGCATGAAGCTCGGCTACCAGGACGTGGGTTCGCTCACGCTCTTGAAGTCGACCCCGGTCGATCGCCGCAAGGCGGCCTGGCTCTATCAGCAGTTCATCGTCTCCAAGTCGGTGTCGCTGAAGAAGAGCCATGTCGGTCTCACCTTCATCCGTGAATCCGACATCTGGGACAAGTCGTTCACCGAGCGTGCGCCGAAGCTCGGCGGCCTGATCGAGTTCTACCGCTCGCCCGCGCGCGTGCAGTGGACCCCGACCGGCAACAACGTGCCTGACTATCCGAAGCTCGCTCAGCTGTGGTGGCAGAACATCGGCGATGCGTCGTCCGGTGCGAAGACGCCGCAAGCTGCGATGGACGCGCTCGCCGCGGCCCAGGATTCGGTGATGGAGCGTCTTGAGAAGTCCGGTGTGCAGGGTGCCTGCGGACCGAAGCTGAACAAGAAGGAAACCGCCGAGTACTGGTACAAGAAGGCCGAGAAGGACGGCACCATCGCTCCGCAGCGCAAGCTCGCGAACGAGAAGCCGAAGGGCGAGACGATCGACTACGACACCCTGATCAAGTCGTGGCCGGCCAGCCCGCCCAAGCGCGCCGAAGCGAAGTAAGGCGGTAAGGCTTGACCGCTCACGCCATCCGAAAACTGCGAAAGGCCGGGAGCGATCCCGGCCTTTTTTGCTTCATGGACGCCTGTATCCGGAAGAGTGGAGCCCCCTTCGGGATTGTGCTCAAATGGCGCGATGAGGTCATCATGCGTCGCCTCGTCATCGCATCATGATCCGGGAGTTCACCATGCGCATGGTCTTTCGCTGCGATCCGCGGCTTGCCGAGCATCTGCCGCGGCCGTTCCCGGCCCGCACTGCGTTGCCCGATTGGCTGCGCGCGATGCCGGCGAAGGCGCATTCCGAGATCCACGACCGCGACATCCGCACGGTCAAGCAATGCCCGCCCTTCGTCGATGCGATGGCCTACGGGGTCATAATCCCGCTGCCTTGCGATATCAGGGTCGAGCACGGCGCGTTCGCGTGGGACTGGGATATTCCGGAGCCCGCAACGCAGGGCCATCCGCGCGCGCCGCTCAGCTTCCATCCGGTCGCGCAATTCGCCGGTGCGCCGTTCGCCAACGGGCAGGCCGCGCTGAAATTCAACAGCTTCTGGACCATCGAGCTCGAGCCGGGCTGGTCGCTGTTCGCGACGCATCCGGTCAATCGCGACGACCTGCCGTTCCGGCTGATCTCGGGCCTCGTTGACGCCGACCGGTTTCACGACGGCGGGATCAATTTCCCGGCGGTCTGGACGGAGCCTGATTTCGCCGGCGTGTTGCCGAAGGGAACGCCGGTCGCGCAATGCTTCGCCGTGCCGCGCGAGGCTCCCGAACTGGTGTTCGAAGCCTTCGACGATGCGCACAGCAAGGCCTATGAGAAGGTCGTTAGCGACGTGCTGGCCGCGCCCAATGTCTACCGCAAGCATTTCCGCGCCAAGCGCGGGCGGCTAACCACCTAACGCGATACGCAGCGCGCGCTCGTCGAGCCACAGGCGGCCGTGCGAGGCCGAGGTCAGCGCCATGGCGATCGATCCGAACAGTTTTGGACGCAGGCCGTACGCGCGCGCAAAGGCCTGCATCGCGGCGTCGGCCTTGCCGTCTTCCTGCAGCGCGATCCCGAGATTGAGGGCCGCTTCGGCATAGTCCGGCTTGATCTCGAGCGCCTTGCGATAGGCGAGTGCGGCGCCGTCATGATCGCGCAGATCCTGCCTTGCCACGCCGAGGTCGAACCATACCGAGGCCGGCGCTGGGCTCGCGGTGGCGCGCGCAAGCAGGCTTGCAGCCTTGGCGAGCTCACCATCCTCCCAGGCCAGCCGCCCGAGCCGCGCATTGGCTTCCTGATGCTCGGGGATGGCCTTGAGGATCGCTTCCCAGGCCTCGCGGGCCTGCGCCTTGCGGCCGGCCAGATCCAGCGTGCGCGCCTTCTCGACGAAGGCATCGCGCTGCGGTTTCAGCGCGATGGCGCGGTCGAGATGCGTCAAGGCCGCGTCGAACTCGCCGCCGGAGCGGGCGAGGCGGCCGGCGAGCAGCTGCGCTGCGGCATTGTCGGGACGCTGCGCGAGGCTCGCCTCGACATGCTTGCGGGCCGGCGCGATCTCGCCTTTGGCAAACAGCACGGCGGCGAGCAGGTGGCTCAGCATCGGCTCGCCGGGCTGACGTGAAAGGCCGCGCTCGCAGAGCGCTATGGCCTCGTCATGCCGACCGCTATTGAATGCAGCGGTCGCGCGTCGAACGATATCCTCGGCGTTGTCCTTGCTCATTCCCGTACGTGACCATCTTCAGGCCGGACCATGCTATGCGGCGCCGGAAGGCATGGCCAGCGTCTATCGCGCCGCGGATCGTCCGGCCGCCGCGCGCATCTGCATGTGCGCATGGTGCTGCGCCAATGTCAGTTCCTGGCTGATATGCGACAGCTCGGTGGCGGCGGCTTCGGCAGCTTCGCGAGCGGGCTGGGCGACGCGCGCGAACATCCTGGTCTCGTAAGCGCGGACGGCCTCGCGCCAATCCGGCGATCCCACGAGATACCCCGCCAGTTCCGCCGCATCCAGCATCGCGGCGTTGACGCCTTCGCCGCCGAATGGCGACATCAGATGCGCGGCGTCGCCGAGTAAGGTGATGCCGGGCCGGTTGGTCCAATGATGCCCGACCGGCAGCGCATGGATCGGCCGGAGCGCGAACTGATCGCTGCTGGCGCGGAATAGGTCGAGCAGGACGTCGGCCCAGCCGGCGAATTCGCCGAGCAGCGCCTGGCGCATGCCAGATGGCGAGGTGACGTCGAAGCGCCGTTCGGCCCATTCGAGCGGCACGCGGAAGATCGCGTAACCGCGCAGATGGGCGTTGCCGTTGCGCTGGACGATCAGGCTGCGGCCGTCACTCTCCGCGCCCATCTTGCCGCGGCCGACCAGCTGCGACAGCGCCGGGTAGCGTCGATCGACGTCGTCAATGCCGAACTCGATGAAGGTCAGTCCGCTATATTGTGGCTGATAGCGCGACACCAGTGGCCGCACCCGCGACCACGCGCCGTCGGCCCCGATCACCAGATCAAACGGCCCTTCGCGCACGTTGTCGAAGACGAGGTCGTAACGTCCGTCATCGCGTGGCGTGACCTCGCGCAGGCCGCGATCCCAGCGGACGACGTCCGGCGGCAGGGATTGCAGCAGGAGATCGCGGAGCGCGGTGCGGTCGACCTCGGGACGGTCGCCGGTCATGTCGTCATCCGCGAGCAGCAGCCGGCCGTCGCTGTCGTAAAGCCGGCTGCCCTGGTCCTCGTAACGTGCAATGCGAAGAAAGCCTTCGGTCAGCCCGGCGCGCGCCAGCGCGAGCTGGCCGCTCTCGGTGTGCAGGTCCAGCGTGCCGCCTTGCGGCCGCTCAGTTGCCGATGCCTCCCGCTCGAACACTGTCGTCGAGACGCCGGCGATATGCAGCAAGCGGGCGAGCGTCAGGCCTCCGGGGCCGGCACCGACGATGGCAATGCGAATTGAATTCGAACTCATGGACACCACGCTCACACCAGGATATATAGGTACCTATCTAATATAAATAGGTGTCTATGTAAATGGTGAGATCATGACCGACTGGGACCTGTTCGACCGCCCCGCGCCGCTGGTCAACATGGCCTCGCGCAGCTTCCTGCGGCTCGGCGAGCGCCGGGTGAGGCAGCACGGCTTCAGCATCGGCCAATTGCCGGTGCTCTATCTGTTGCGTGACGGCAAGGCGATGTCACAGCGCGACCTTGCCCGCACCGCGAAGGTCGAGCAGCCGTCGATGGCGCAGATCCTGGCGCGGATGGAGCGCGATGGCCTCGTCCAGCGCACGCCGATGCCGGGCGACGGCCGCAGCCAGCAGGTCTCGCTGACCAAGGCGGCGAGGGCGAAATTGCCCGCGGCGCGCAAGGCGCTCCACCGCAACCAGGATCGGGCGCTGGCCGGCTTCAGCGCGACTGAGGCCGCAACACTGCTTGATCTGCTGCGGCGGCTGAATCGTAACCTTGACCGCATGGTCGCGGAGGAAGTTGAGAGCGGCGAGGCCGTCGACGCGTAGGATCGCAGATGCCGCGCGCAAGAAAAGGCCGGGAGCGATCCCGGCCTTTTTTGTCTCGCCGCCATTCCAGCCATCTCTTTCGTCATTCCGGGGCGCGCGAAGCGCGAGCCAGGAATCCATCCTGACGCGAGTGATGCGGATTATGGATTCCGGGCCTGCGCCTGGCGGCGCATCCTCAGGTGCGCAATTGCGCACCGGGAATGACGATGTGGAGAGAGCGGAGCGCGTTACTCCGCCGCTTCGGTCGCCTTCAGCGTCGGGTAATCCGTGTAGCCCTCGGCGCCGCCGCCGTAGAAGGTCGCCTTGTCCCATTCGTTGAGCGGGGCGCCGGCCTTGAGCCGCTCGACCAGATCGGGGTTGGAGATGAACGGCTTGCCGAATGCGATCAGGTCGGCGGCGCCTGCCTCCAGCACCCTCTCCGCCAGTGCGAAGTCGTAGCCGTTGTTGGCGATATAGGTCTGCTTGAAGCGCTTGCGCAGCGAGGCGTAGTCGAACGCCAAATTGTCGCGCGGGCCGCCGGTCGCGCCCTCGATGACATGGATATAAGTCAGCTTCAGCGCGTTGAGCTGGTCGACGATGTGGTCGAACAGCGGCTGCGGATTGGAATCGGAGACGTCGTTGGCCGGCGTCACCGGCGAGATGCGGATGCCGGTGCGGTCGGCGCCGGCCTCTTTAGCGACCGCCTTGGAGACCTCCAGCATCAGCTGCGCGCGTTTCTCGATCGAGCCGCCATAGGCGTCGGTGCGCTTGTTGGTGCTGTCCCGGGCGAACTGGTCGAGCAGATAGCCGTTGGCGCCGTGGATCTCGACGCCGTCGAAGCCGGCCGCCAGCGCATTCGCGGTGCCGCGCTTGAAGTCCTCGATGATCCCGGGGATTTCCGACAGTTCGAGCGCGCGCGGCTCGGACACGTCGGCGAAGGTGCCGTTCACGAAGGTCTTGGTCTTGGCGCGGATCGCGCTCGGCGCCACCGGCGCGCCGCCGTTCGGCTGCAGCGAGGTATGCGAGATGCGGCCGACATGCCAGATCTGGATGAAGATGCGGCCGCCGCGCTCATGCACGCGATCGGTGACCTTGCGCCAGGCTTCGACCTGTTCCTTCGAATAGATGCCGGGCGTGTCCTGATAGCCTTGGCCCTGCTGCGAGACCTGGCTCGCCTCGGTGATCAGGAGGCCGGCAGAGGCGCGCTGGCCGTAATAGTCCACCGCGAGCGGGCTCGGCACCATGCCGGGCGGCACTGCGCGGTTGCGCGTCAGCGGCGCCATCACCAGGCGGTTCGGCAAGGTCAGCGCGCCCAGCTTGTAGGGCTCGAGGAGTTTGGTCGATTGGCTCATGTGAAATGTTCCAGACAATGATCGATGAGGGAGAGTTGTGCATTGCGGCGACGAGCGCAATGGCCCGTCCGCAGATCAGCCGCGCACGATTCCGCCCATGTGGCCGGCATCGAGGAACAGGGTGTGCGCGTTCACATAGGAGGATTCATTCGAAATCAGGAATAGCGCAGAATAGGCCACCTCCCAGCCGGTGCCCTGACGGCCGAATGGCACTGTCACGGCGCGGTCCGATCGCCTGCGGCTGGCATCGCGGCCCATCGGGGTATCCATGAAGCCGGGCGCGATCACATTGCAGCGAATGCCCTTGTCCTCGCCGGCCCGCGCGATCGCCCGGCCGAGCGCGATCTGCGCCGCCTTCGAGGATTCATAGGCCGGGTTGCGGCCGCCGGCACGCTGGCTCGCCATCGACGAGATCAGGATGATCGCGCCGCCCGGCGCCATCAGCTCGAGCGCCTTCTGCGCGAACAGCATGTGGCTGCGCACGTTGACGGCGTAGTCGCGGTCCCAGGCTTCCGCCGTCATCTTGGGCAATGACAGGCCGGAGGAGATGCCGACATTCAGCGCCAGCCCGTCCAGCCCGCCGAGCTTTTGCGCGCAGCGTTCGACCGCAGGCGCGATCGCCGCGACGTCGGAGACATCGACCACATCGGTGAAGGCCTTGCCACCTTCCTTTGTGATCTGCGCGACGGTGCCGTCGGCAGCCTCCTTGTTGACGTCGATGCAGGCGACCGAGGCGCCCTCACGCGCGAACAGCACGCTCATGGCGCGGCCGTTGCCGATCGGCGGCTCCGCGTCGACGGTTGTGCGCTGTCCTGCACCGACCACGATGATACGGCGGCCGGCGAGGCGGCCGTGGTTCTTTGCCAATCCCAGCGCTTCGGCATGCAGCGACGAGGAGGGATCGATGGCTTTCGGTGCGTGGGTTGTGGTCGACATTGGCGTGCTCCCTGACGTCTTGTTGTTGTCAGGGAGCAGTAGCACGGCTGCGCGTGTGAGGCTAAAATCCCGCGGCGGGGAATATGTTAGTCGCTGTCATTCCGGGGCGTCCGAAGGACGAACCCGGAATCTCGAGATTCCGGGTTCGATGCTGCGCATCGCCCCGGAATGACGCGCGAAGCGCGTCAGCTCACGCCGAGGAAATCGCGCTTGCCGACCTCGACGCCGTTATGGCGCAGGATGTCGTGTGCGGTCACGGCGTGGAAATAGAAGTTCGGGAACGAGAACGCGCTGAGGAATTGCTGACCCTTCAAGGTCATGGTGCGCTCGGGGCCGATCGGGAAGGTGACGTCCCTGGCGTCCGCGCCATCGAACTGCTCCGGCTTGAACGACTTCACATAGTCGATCGTCTTGGCCAGCCGCTGCTTCAGTTCACCGAAGCTCTTCTCGGTGTCGGGCGTCGAGGGCACCTCGCTGTGGGTCAGCCGCGCGCAGCCGCGTGCGGCGTGATCGCAGACCAGCTGGATCTGCTTCGTCAGCGGCAGCATGTCCGGATAGAGCCGCGATGCCAGCAGCACCTCGGGCGCGATCTTCTTCGCCTCGCAATGCGTCTCGGCCTTGGTCAGCTCGCCGGTGAGGCTGCTCAGGATCTGCAAATATGCGGGGACGACGGCGTCATGAAAGGACATGGGGATGCTCCCTGGTGCTGATTAAAATCCGGATGTTACCGAACGGCGATGCTGCAAATGGGGCCGCGGTTGGAAGAATACAACTGCGGGGAGCCGTAACAGTTGGTCAAATATTTCCGTGGCGGTTTCTAAATTCCGTCATCCTGAGGAGCGCGAAGCGCGTCTCGAAGGATGTACGGCCCGGCTAGTGGCCGTCGACCCTTCGAGACGCGCTATGCGCTCTTCAGGGTGACGGGCAACGAACGGAGTGGCCTCGCGAATGGCAAATCTCTTACCGCGTCGGCACGGTAGCGTCCGCCGCCGGCTGGGCGCGGCCGCCGCCGCGCATTCGCGCGAGCAGCTCCGCAGTCGGCCAGGAATCCGCGGGCAGGCCGTATTTCATCTGCATCGCCTTGACAGCGCTGCGGCTCGCCTGGCCGAGCACGCCGTCGATCTTGCCGACGTCATAACCGGCGCGCGCCAGGAGCCCTTGCAGCTCCTTGATCTCGCCGAACGGCAGCTGCGCGACCGGGGCGTGCGGCCGCTGCATCGGCGGTGCGCCCGCGATGCGGCCGGCGAGATAGCCGGCGGTGGTCGAATAGATCAGCGAGTTATTCCATTCGGTGTAGGCGGCGAAATTCGGATAAGCGAGGAACGCTGGACCCATCCGGCCCATCGGCAGCAGCAGCGAGGCCGGCAGTTCGTCATTCGGCAGCGCCTTGCCGTCGCTCAAGGTGACGCCGAGCGCCACCCATTTCGAGCGCGGCAGCTTGATGGTGAGGTCGGCCTGGTCCCACGGGAAGTTCGCCGCCTGCGGCACGCGCACCTCCTGCAGCCACGGCTCGCCGCGCCGCCACTTCAATCCGTTGGCGATGTAGTTCGCGGTCGAGCCGATCACGTCGGGGCCGCTGGCGAGCAGATTGCGATGGCCGTCGCCGTCATAGTCGACGGCATAGTTGAAATAATGCGTCGGCAAAAATTGCGTCTGGCCGAGTTCGCCGGCCCATGAGCCGATCATCTCGTCGGGCGTCAGGTCGCCGCGCTCAATGATCTTCAGCGCCGCGATGGTCTCGCCCTGGAACATCTCCGAGCGGCGGCAATCATAGGCCAGCGACACCAGCGATTTCAGCGTCGGCAGATTGCCCATCTGCGCGCCGAAATCGCTCTCCAGCCCCCAGAACGCGGCGATGACAGCCGGCGGCACGCCATACTCCTTCTCGGCGCGGGCGAACGCGGCCGCATAGGTCCGGATGTATTGCTGGCCCTGCTGCATGCGGTAGTTCGCAGCCATGCGGCCGGCGAACTGGGTGAAGATCTGGCCGAACACGCGCTGGCCGCGGTCGCGGTTGACGATGCCCTGGTCGTAGACCAGGTACGGCGCGGCCTCCGCGATCGTGCGCTGCGAGACGCCGGCGGCGACCGCCTTCTGCTTCAGTTCAGTGAGGAAGCGATCGAAGCTCTGCCCGTTGTGACAGGACGCAGCCCTGGGCGAGGCAATCGCAGCCGGGCGCGCCCGGACCGGGGCCGGCCCGGCGGGGCTGGGCAGCGGCTGCTGCGCCGAGGCAGGGGACGAGACAAGTGAGGAGAGCGCCAGCGCCCCCGCGATCGCTGCGATCATGATCGGGGCGCGGAGGGAAGGTGCTGGCATCGATGTCACCGGCTGGGAACAGGGGGAAAAGGCCCATCCTGCATACACCAGGGCGACACTGGGCAACAACCGGGTGCCACTCCTGGACCAATTGGGCTTAGGCCTCGCCGCACGGCATCTGCCTGTTGTGAGCGCCGGAGCTGATCGCCACGCGATTTCAGGCGCGATCATTGCCGCTTCATAGCGAAGCGATATCCGGGGGCGGTGTCCCCGCATGTCGCTTCGCTCATGCGGGTTACGCTACGGACAGGACGGCAGCACGTGGCCCGGATGGAGCGACGCGTAATCCGGGATCACTCTCGCCGTGGATATGCCCCGGATTTCGCTGCGCTTGATCCGGGCTACAAGTGAATGCTTGCAGATGACCGATTGTTAATCCGCGCCGCGTCGCTGCGGGTTCCTCTTGCGATGCCGGCGGCAAAATCCCTACCTCAGCGGCGTTGATTGTGGCAGCATTCCGCCTGCCGTCAGGGAACCACGATGAACTATTTTCGTACCGCGCTCCTGCTTGCCGGCCTCACAGCGCTGTTCATGGGCGTCGGCTATCTGATCGGCGGCGGCACCGGCGCCGTGATCGCCCTGATCGTCGCGGCTGCGACAAATCTGTTCACCTACTGGAATTCCGATCGCATGGTGCTATCGATGTACGGCGCCCATCAGGTCGATCAACGCTCCGCGCCCGAGCTCCATAATCTCGTCGCCGAGCTCGCGCAGCGCGCAGCTCTCCCGATGCCGCGCGTATTCGTGATGGACGAGGCGCAGCCCAATGCGTTCGCGACCGGTCGCAATCCGGAGAACGCGGCAGTTGCCGTTACCACGGGGTTGATGCAGCAGCTCAGCCGCGAGGAGTTGGCCGGTGTGATCGCGCACGAGCTCGCGCATATCAAGCACCACGACACGCTGACCATGACGATCACGGCGACGATCGCCGGCGCGATCTCGATGCTGGCGCAGTTCGGCATGTTCTTCGGCGGCAACCGCAACAACAACGGCCCCGGCATCGTCGGCTCGATCGCGATGATGATCCTGGCGCCGCTCGGCGCCATGCTGGTGCAGATGGCGATCAGCCGCACCCGCGAATACGCCGCCGACAATTATGGCGCGCGCATCGTCGGCCAGCCGATGTGGCTGGCGTCCGCACTCGCCAAGATCGAGAATTCGGCGCATCAGGTGCCGAACATGGAAGCCGAGCGCAATCCGGCCACCGCGCACATGTTCATCATCAACCCGCTGTCGGGCCACGGCGTCGACAATCTGTTCGCCACCCATCCCTCGACCGCGAACCGCATCGCGGCGTTGCAGCAGCTCGCCGCCGAGCTCGGCACCCAGACCGCGCCGCGCCCCGCAGGCGCCAGCTATCCGCCGCGTACCCCGTGGGGCGGAGCGTCGGGCCAGCGCGGGCCGTGGGGTTAGCCGCGATGAAATTAGCTTGAACTGAAGCAGCACATTTCGTTCGCCTCTCCCGCTTGCGGGGGAGGCCGACGCGCGCAGCGCGGCGGGTGGGGGCTCTCTCCACAATGTGACTCGCGGAGAGAACCCCAACCCCAGCCCTCCCCCGCAAGCGGGAGCGCACCGCACTTGCGGTCGGCAATCAACTTTATCCAATCCTGCACTAAAGCTTGCGAGCTTAGACCACGCTACGCGCTCGCGGCATCCAGCCGTGCGACCTGGTCCTTGCTCAGCGAGAGGTTCGCCGCCGCGACCAGCGTCGTGACCTGCTCGGGCTTGGTGGCGCTGGCGATCGGAGCGGTTATGCCGGGCTTCGCCATCAGCCAGGCAAGTGCGACCGCGGCCGGCTCGGCGCGGGTCTCGGCGGCGACCTCGTCGAGAGAGGCCAGAATGCGCATGCCGCGCGGATTCATGTATTTGGGAATGCTGCGCGTGCCGCGTGGGCTCTTGGCGAAGTCGCTCTCCGAGCGATATTTGCCGGTGAGGAAGCCCGCAGCCAGGGAGAAGAACGTGATCACGCCGACGTCGTTCTCGACACAGACGCGTTGCAGCGCGCCTTCGTAGCTCGACCGCTCCGCGAGGCTGTATTCGGGCTGCATGCTCTCGTAGCGGGGAAGGTTGTCCGCTTTGGAAATATCGAGTGCAGCCTGCAGCCGCTCCGGCGAGAAGTTCGAGGCGCCGATCGCCCTGATCTTGCCGGCCTTGATCAGTTTGTCGTAGGCCGCGAGCGTCTCTTCCTGCGCCGTCGTCTCGTCGTCCTTATGGGATTGGTAGAGGTCGATGTGATCGGTCTGCAGCCGCCGCAGCGAATCCTCGACGGCGCGCGCGATGTAGTCTGGCTTCAGCCCGACATTACCGCCTCCCATGTCCATGCCGACCTTGGTGGCGAGGATGACGCGATTGCGGTTGCCGCGCGCCTTCATCCATTTGCCGATGATCGTCTCGGACTCGCCGCCGTGATGGCCCGGCACCCAGCGCGAATAGACGTCGGCCGTATCCAGGAATGTCAGCCCCTGATCGAGCACGGTGTCGAGCAGGCGAAACGACGCGGCTTCGTCGACCGTCCAGCCGAACACGTTGCAGCCGAAGCACAAAGGAGGGACGGTGAGGCCGGAGCCGCCGAGCGGACGATGCTTCATGAGTGTTCTTTCTCTTGTTCTTGCGGGAGAGGCGGACACTGAGGCAGATCGCCAGTGTTTGCAAGGCGCTGTGCCGTAAGCCGAGGCGGAGGTGGCGTGAGGTGACGCGCGCGTCAGGTCAGGCACGCTGCCCCTCCGTGCCGCGTCGATCATCGATCAATTATTGGTCGCGCAGGAACGCGATTTCATTTGCCGTGCAGTTCATGTAGATTGCGCGGCGAGCTGCCACCGGTTACGCCGAATTCCGGAGAATGCGCGGCAGCGCGCATGGCCATCGGCAGGCCCTTTCTTCTTCATTTCAGTACGAAATCTTCTCCTGCCTGGGCGATGCCCGGGTGAATGCCTTTTCATTCCCAGACAAAGATGGAGGGATTGCCATGCATTTCTGCCTCACAGGGGAATACACACCGCGTGCGATCAACAACATCCTGGAGAACCCGACTACCAATCGATTGGAGGCGGCCAAGAAGTTGATCGAGGCGGGCGGCGGCAAGTTGATTTCGATGTACAGCATGGCGGCCGACGGCCCCAGCGTGATGGTGATCTTCGACGTGCCGGATCCGACCGTCGCGCCTGCCATCACCGGCATCGTCGTCGCGGCTGGCGCCATCCAGAACGTGAAGCTGGTCCGGCTGTTTACCCAGGACGAGATCAAGGTGGTGCGTCAGCACGCGGCCAAGCTCAGGGCTGCCTACTCGCCGCCGGGCAGCTGACGGCTACGGACGACCAAACGCGGCGCAGATCGATCTGATGTCACTCTCGCGCGGCGGCGCTTCGCAGCGTCCCGCGCGGAGGCGGGGGCCGTTGCGCGCTTCTGATCCGGGGCGCGTTGACGGATGGGCATTAGCTCGGGCGGATGTCGCGCGCGCATGCTGGCTCGCATTAGCCCCGGCCGGTTGTGCCGTCGCGCGACGTCCGCTCCCTCGCTCGTAGCGCGTAGCCGAGCCGCTTCGGCATCTGACTGACGCCGGCGTCGCGGCCGCTGGCGTGTCAGCTGGAGTCAGATGATTCCTCTTCCGCCTCCGCCTTCGGCGGCCAGGCGCCGCGCCGGACCAGCGCCTCGTGCAGCAGCTTTTCGATCTGGCCCTGGCGCGAGCGGAATTCCGCGGCCGCCAGCCGATCGAGGATGTCGAGCAGCGGGCTGCCGAGCCGCAGCAGGATCGGCTCCTTGTCCGGCCCCTTGGGGCGCCCGCGCTTAGGCATACAGCGTCCCGGTGTTGACGACCGGCGTCGCATCCTTGTCGGACACCAGCACCACGAGCAGGTTCGACACCATGGCCGCCTTGCGCTCGGGGTCGAGATCGATGTCGGTCTGCTCCTTCAGCTTGTCGAGCGCTTCCTTGACGATGTCGACCGCCCCTGAGACCACGAGCTTACGCGCGGCGATCACCGCGCTCGCCTGCTGGCGGCGCAGCATCACCGGAGCGATCTCCGGCGCATAGGCGAGATGGTTGATCCAGGCTTCGTTGATGGTCACGCCGGCCACCGCAAGCCGCTCCTTGAGCTCGACGATCAGCTCGTTGGTGACCTGGTCGCCGCTTTCGCGCAGCGACAGTGTGCGCGCCGCCACCTTGTCGTGGCTGACGGCCTGATCGGGACCGGCATGGGTGACCGCCTCGTCGAAATCATAGGGATGGCGGCCGGCGATGTGGCGCAGCGCCGATTCCGTCTGCGCGCCGACGAAGTCGGCATAGTCGTCGATCTGGAAGATCGCCTTGGCGCTGTTGTCGACGCGCCAGACCACCACGGCGCCGATCTCGATCGGGTTGCCGATCAGATCGTTGACCTTCAGCTTGCCGCATTCATGGTAGCGGACGCGCTGCGATACTTTCGCGATCTTGAACAGCGGCACGGTGGCCCGCAGCCCCGGTGCGGAGTCCGTGCCGGCATAGGCGCCGAACAATGTCAGCACCGCGCTCTCGTTCGGCTGCAGCGAATAGATCGACGAGCCGAACAGGATGGTGACGACCAGGCTCAGCAGCGCGCAGAGCAGCGACCAGGTCGAGGCATGCATGAACGCGCCGTAGGCGCACCAGACAGTTAGCACGAGAAAGGTCAGCGCGAGCAGAAGCGCGACGTAGCCGCTGCCGACGAGGACGGCCGGGTGGTCGTCGACCCTGACCTTGATCGTGGAAAGGCCTGAAGCGGAATGGTCTTGCATGGTCATGGGAGCAAACCCCTGATGCATCCAGCATAATTGCTGATATTTTTTGATATCATAAAATAGCCACGAGCGAAAGAGTGTCGCCACTGACGGTGCTGCGCGCAGGAGATTTACTAGCTAAAACAATTGGCTAGGCGAACCGACGGTAGCCACGGGAACAGGGGAGACTGGCTCGGCAGGAGGTCGCCATCACCCGTTAGCGGGCCTGCCCTAAGCCGCGGTGCGTGCATTCCGGCGCGCCGCTGCCGTCGACAAATTGCCTATCCGGAAAATCGGCCGCGACGCGCGAAATGAAGTAGAGAGTGCGGTGTATGTACAGACGTTGCCGGCGAAGCGGTTCGCACGGCGGCATCGGGCGGGGTTGGGGTCTGAAGGTGCATCACTTGGTTTCGATTTCAGGCCGCGCAGCGCTGGCGGCGCGCGCGGGACGGCTTGTCCGCATGGTCAGGCTGGCCGGCAGGGTCGCGATCGGTTGCATTCTCATCGGCTTCACGCCGCAACGGGCGGCGGCGCAGGTGCCGTTTTCGCTATTTCAACCGGCGCGACAGATGGAGGCGGCGAAGCCGCTGGCGCGTGACGTCACCGGCCCGCCGACGGTCAGCCAGCGGCTCGACGGCACCGCGTTCTTTGTCGACGATCTCGGCCACATGCTGACCGCGCGCCATGCCGTCACGGACTGCGCCCGGATTGTCGTCAGCAAGGAGGGGCGCGCCGTTGCAGCGCGGGTGGTGGCGCTGGCTGCGAGCGACATTGCCCTGATCAAGGTCCCACGCACGCTGGGCCTCGCAGCGGTATTTCCGCGCGCCAGCACATCGGTCGCCAACGACATGGTGTTTGCCGAGGCCTATGACCGGCTGAAGCCGATGCTCGCGCATGGCGGATCGCTCGGCAATGCGTTCGTCGACACCACGCTGCGCGATCCCGAGCATCTCGTGCTGCGCTCGAATGTCACCTTCGGCACCAGCGGTGCGCCGGTGCTGGATTCCCGCGGCCTCGTCGAGGGGGTGGTGAGCCGCAGGACCACGATCGATCGCGTGCTGGCGGTCGATGCCGCGCACGCCAAGTCCTTTCTTGCCGCGCATGGCGTGCGCTTCCAGGAGGACGACCGGCCGCAGATGAGCGGCACCGCGTCACGCGCGCATCGCGCCGCCAGCATCTCGGCGCGCGTCACATGCCTGCAACAATGAGCGACTAGTTGCTGCCGCGGACGCTCTTGCGTCGTCCTGTCAGCCTGCCGTCTGCGGTCAACCCTTGTCCAGAACCATGCTCATTCTGCGGGGCACGCTCGTGCTCTCGTTCGGCCTGCTGGTCTTCTCCCCGGCGCCAAGCCATGCCCAAGACTTTCGCAATCCCGAACAGGCGCCGCCGTCATGGGCGCAATTCGCCAAGCTGGTCAAATACCGGTTCGAGGAATGGATCGCGGCCGACGAGACGGTCGCCAATCGCTTCCGTAACTGGGTGATCGAGCATTCCGGCAAGGAGAACGGGCCGCCGCCGACGCTCGTGGTGCGCGCCTGGCTCAACCCGGACGGCACCGTCGAGCGCGTCGCGTTTCCCGCGTTCACCGACGCCGGCGCGACCGAGGACCTGCGTACCATCCTGAAGCGTGGCAATGTCGGCGAGGCGCCGCCGCCGGAAATGTTGCAGCCGCTCAACCTGCGCTTCTCGCTCAATCTGCGCAAACCCTGAGCAGCTTCAATCGCGCGGTGCCGCCGCGGGCTATTCTCGACTTGGATCGAGATGGTGATCCGATGGTTCGCTGCCAGTACGGCCGGCCGCCATGACGGCGACCAACCTGCCGGCTCCGGCGAACCTGATCAGCGCTGCGACGATGGCTTCCCGACAAGATGGCGTAAGAAGCCGGGATATCGTGCCCAGCCATCTCGCCGAACCGGACGGTGCAGCCGTCTCCGACCTCAGCCAGTATTCCTCATACCAGCCAGGCTGGACCCGAAATGCGACGACGGTCTGCTCGATGGTCTCGAGCGGAATCTTTCGTGCCGGCATGACACAGCCTCTTTGCAATGCGATGATGATCCCGGACGTTTTCCCGAAGCCGGGCGCCTCCGTTCATGGAGGGTAGACGGCGCTACGCGGGTCGACCGCGCGATGCGAGGCGACGTAGTCGATCTCACCACGCGTAATGCCGATATCGCGCAGCTCTCTGTCGTTCAGATCGCACAGGCGATCCCTCAGCACCGCGCGTAGCTGC
The DNA here is from genome assembly GCF_029846235.1 of Bradyrhizobium sp. CER78. Classification (GTDB taxonomy): domain Bacteria; phylum Pseudomonadota; class Alphaproteobacteria; order Rhizobiales; family Xanthobacteraceae; genus Bradyrhizobium. The sequence goes on along the minus strand of NZ_JARVWP010000009.1, from coordinate 2,023 downwards.
CAATCCAGAAGCGCGGCCCAGCACCGGCTCACGATGGCAAAGCGCGGATGTGCTGGCGCAATCGCTTGCGGCGATCCGGCGACATTGTAGGGCGTATCCATTGGGCATCTCCCGACGGCTTGTCTCTGCATCACGGTGGCAGGACGCCGGCAGGTCTGCTTGACATGTCGCTTACATTTTCCTCACCGGCGGCTTACTCTTTCTGCGCCGGCCCGCACGAGAGCGCCCTCGGGCGAGCGGACGGCCATTTGGGGAATGGTGCCTTGCGCTATTTCTTCGAAGATTATTCGCTGGATACCGAGCGGCGCGAGCTGCGACGCGGGTTCGAGGTTATCCCGACGACGCGGCAGGTTTTCGCGCTGCTTGATTATTTTATCCGCAACAGCGATCGCGTCGTCAGCAAGGACGATCTTGTCGACGCGATCTGGGATGGACGTGCCGTTTCCGATGCGGCGGTGACGACGCGTCTGAACGCTGCCCGGCACGCAATCGGCGATTCCGGGCAAGCGCAACGCCTGATCAGGACGCTGCCGCGACAAGGCTTCCGCTTCGTGGGCGTCGTGCAACGGGCGCAGGATGCTCCGGCCGGTTCGCCAGGCACGGCTCTGGACGGGAAGAACGCAAGTCCCCTCGCTGGCCTGGAATGGCCGCCCCACCGCGAGATCCGGAGCGAGTTGGACGCGCCGTCCGGCACTCCAGGCTGCTTGCCGTCCGTCGCGGTGCTGCCGTTTGCCAATCTGTCAGGGGACAAGGAGCAGGACTATTTCAGCGACGGCATCACCGAAGATATCATCACCGAGCTGTCACGTTTCTCCGAGTTGTTCGTCATCGCCCGCAACTCGTCCTTCACATACAAGGGCAAGGCCATCGACATCCGTCAGATCGGACGGGAGCTTGGTGTGCGCTACCTGCTTGAAGGCAGTATTCGGCGTGACGGAGCGCAGGTGCGGATCACGGCGCAGCTGATCGATGCCCTGACCGGGGCGCATCGTTGGGCAGAGCGCTACGATCGCGAGTTGGAGGACATCTTTGCGGTCCAGGAGGAGGTGGCGCGCACCATCGTCGCCGTGCTCGCCGACCACGTGTATGTGGCGGAGCTCGAGCATGCCAAGCGCAAGCCGACGGAGAATCTGGGCGCTTACGATCTCTATCTTCGCGGAATGGCGGAAACCTACAAATGGACTAAGGAGGGGAATGAAGCGGCGCTCCGCCTGTTCTACAGGGCGATTGAACTTGATCCCGAATTCCCGACGCCTTACGGCGCTGCGGCGATGCGCTTCGCCGTGCGCAAGGGGTTCGGCTGGATCGTCGATCGTGATCAGGAGATCGCCGAAGTCAGGAGGCTGGCCCGCTGCGTGATGCAACTGGGCAAGAACGACGCGATTGCATTCGTGCATGTCGGGCATGCGTTGGGCTATGTCGCCAGGGACCTCGATGATGGCGTCGCCATGATTGATCGTGCGCTGGCGCTGAACCCGAACCTCGGCGCCGCGTGGGCACATAGCGGCTGGCCGCGGCTGTGGCTCGGAGATGCAGATTTGGCCATTGAGCACTTTGCACGCGCCATGCGGCTGAGCCCCGTCGATCCGGGCAAGTTCTGGCCGCAGGAAGGCACCGCCCATGCTCATTTCTTTGCCGGCCGCTACGACGAAGCGTTCGCCTGGGCGGCGATGGCGCTGCGCAGCCGGCCGGATAGCCACGCCGCGTTGCGCATCGGTGCCGCAAGCGGCGTGCTCGCCGGACGCTGCGACGAGGCAAGGAGACTGGCAGCGCGATTGCACGAGGTCGACCCGGCGCTACGCCCTTCGACCCTGACCACCGTGCTGGGTCCGTACCGGAACCCCGACGATGTGTCGAAGTATGCGGATGCGCTACGGCGGGCGGGTCTGCCCGATTGATGGCCGCAGCGTCGTCGTGCCGCTCGGCCTGCCGGCGCGGGCCATCCCACAGCTGTTATCGCCCGGCTTGACCGGGCGATCCAGTACGCCGCGGCCTCTCTGCTCAAGCACGAACGCCTCTGGAA
>NZ_JARVWP010000008.1 GCF_029846235.1 Bradyrhizobium sp. CER78 | reverse complement strand
ACGATGATGAGGCGCGCGCCCGCTAGACCTCCCGCCTCAAACCTTCTCTTTCACGAACCTGTTCCGCAAGGTCCCGATGCCGGTGATGTCGATCTCCACCACGTCGCCGTCTTTCAAGTCAGGCGAAGCGCCGTCGGTGCCCATCCAGATCACGTCGCCGGGCGACAGCGTGAAGTATTTGCTGAGCTCGACCAGGAACGGCACGATGCCGAAGATCATCTCGTTGGTACGGAAGCGGCCGGTCTCCTTGCCGTTGACGCGGATCGCGGTCTCCATGCGGTCGAGGTCGACGTCGGTCTCGATCCACGGGCCCATCGGCTTGAAGGTGTCGGCGTTCTTGGCGCGCCACAGCCCGCGATCGGCCTTCTGCCAGCTGCGCTCGGACACATCGTTGCCGATCGTGTATCCGAACACGCAGTCCATCGCATTGGCTTCGGTCAGGTGTTTTGCCTTTTTGCCGATCACAACGACGAGCTCGCCCTCGTAATGGATCTTCTCGGTCGCGCTTGCGGGGATCACGACATCTTCGTCATGGGCGATCAGCGCGTTCTGCGCGCGGTAGCCGATCTCGGGCCGGTCGGGAACGTTCGGCACGGTGCCGGCCTTGTCGGCGGCTTCCTTGAGGTGCTTCAGATAATTCAACCCGACGCAGTAGAAGGTGCGCGGGATCAGCGGCAGCTCGATCTTGACGTCCTTCAAGGCGTGGGTCTTCGCGGTCTTGCTCCATTCGCCGAACGGATCGCCGTTGACGGTGGTGACAATGTCGCCCTCGACGAGGCCCCAAGAAGTAGTGCTTGCGGTATTGCCCGCGGCGGTGAATTTCAGCCAACGCATGATGATGTCCTTCTATTCCGCGGCCTGCGCGCGGGTCTTCCAGGCGCCGGCCGCCGGGCGCTTCAGCCCGAGATTTTCCCGCAGCGTCGTGCCGGCGTAATCTTTTTGAAAGAGCCCGCGCTTCTGCAACTCCGGCACCACGTGGTTGACGAAGTCGGCATAGGAGCCCGGCACGTAGCTCGCCGCGACCACGAAGCCGTCGCAGCCGCGATTGACGAACATTTCCTCCAGCCGGTCGGCGATCTCCTTGGGGCCGCCGACCATCGCGTCCTGCACCTGGCCGCGGCCGGAGAAGGTGATGAAGTCGCGGGTCGAGGGATTGGTCTTGCCGGAGGTGCGCAGCACGCCGTCGCGGATGCCGAGCATGCCTTGCATGCCCTGCAGCTCCTCGGTCGTAAGCGGCTCGTCGATCCCCTTGGCGCCGAAATCGAAGTTGAGGCCTTCGGCGAGCAGCGACAGCGCGTCGATCTCGAGCGGCAGTTTCTGGATCACCGCCATCCGGTCCTCGGCCTCGGCCTTGGTCGCGCCGGTGACCGGCGTGATCAGGTTGCAGAGGAACATCTGGTCGGGGTCGCGGCCGGCCTTGGCGGCTTCACCGCGGATCGCGTCATAGCCCTGCTTGGCATTGGCAAGGTTGCGCGCCGCAGTGAAGATCACCTCGCCCCAGCGGCCGGCAAAGCGCTGGCCGCGGCCGGAGGCGCCGGCCTGGATCACGACGGGATGGCCCTGCGCCGAGCGCGGCACCGTGAACGGCCCACGTGAGGTGAAGAACGGACCCTTGTGGTCGAGCCGCTTCACCTTGCTCGGATCGGCGAAGCGGCCGGATTTCTTATCGATCACCAGCGAGCCGTCTTCCCAGGCGTCCCAGTGGCCGAGCACCACCTCCATGAACTCGTCGGCACGGTCGTAGCGGAGATCGTGCTCGAGATGCTGCTCGCGGCCCATGTTGAGCGCTTCGCCGTCATTGACCGACGTCACCACGTTCCAGGCGGCGCGGCCATTCGTCATCAGGTCGAGCGTGGCAAAGCGGCGGGCGACGTCGAACGGCTCGAAATAGGTAGTGGACGCGGTCGAGGCGAGGCCGAGCTTGGTGGTGACCATGCCCATCGTGGTCAGCACAACGATCGGGTCCATCTTCACGCAGCGGATGCCGTATTCGACGGTGTGGGCATGATCGTTGCCGTAGCGGTCGGGCATTGCCAGACGATCGTCGAAGAACGCCATGTGGAACTTGCCGCGCTCCAGGATGCGCGCGATCTCCTGGTAGTAATCCGCCGACATTGAGTCGTCGCGCGACTCCGGGTGGCGCCAGGAACTCGGCAGGTTGGTGCAGTTCTGCGCCTGCAAAAAGCCAACCAGCGCCATTTGCCGTGTCATGTCGTTCTCCTGTGCTCGGATGGTTCAGCGAAGATCGAGCTGGTCGGTCAGCTTGTAGTCGGCGGCGAGCGCCTTCAGCTTGTCCCAGGTCGCATCCTCGATCTCGATGCCGTTCTTGCGCCGCTCGACTTCGCGCAGATGTTCGATCTCGCCCGGATAGAACACGCCGCGGCTCCCTTCCGAGGGCGGCGTCGATTTCAGATAGCGGGCGAAGTCGGCGACTTCGCGCCTGAAATCCTTGAGCGGGCGGAATGCGGCGACGTTGAAGACAGCCATGAAGCAGCCGTCGTTGTGACGGCCGGTCGGCTCGACGCCGAAACCGAGGCCGGTCAGCAGGCCGCACAGCACCTCGACCATCGCGGCAAGGCCCGAGCCCTTGTAGCCTTCGCTGCCCCCGAGCGGCAGCAGCGCGCCGCCCTTGCGATAGTCCCTGGGGTCGGTGGTGTCGCGCCCCTCGGCGTCGATGATCCAGCCCTTCGGGATGCTTTCGCCGCGCGCCACCGCGAGCTGGATCTTGCCGGCCGCAACCGCCGAGGTCGCCATGTCGAGATAGAACGGCGCCTCGAGATCCGACGGCACCGCGATCGACAGCGGGTTGGTGCCGAGCCGGGCCTCGCGGCCGCCGAACGGGGCGACATGCTTCGGCGAGCGGCCGGAATCCGCGGCCGCGATCCCGATCATGCCCTCGCGCATCGCCATCATCGGATAATGCGCCAGGCGCCCGACATGGCTCTGCCGGAACACGGTGCAGGCCGCGACATTGGCGGTCTTCGCCTTGTTGATGGTCATCTCCATCGCCTTGGCGTTGACGTGGAAGCCGAATCCCCAATGACCGTCGATCACGGTCGTGGTCGGCGTCTCCTGCACGACGGTCCATTTCGCGCCGGGGACGATATGGCCGGCCTTGATGCGGTCGATGTAGGTCGGGATCGCGATCACGCCGTGGGAGTCATGGCCGGCGAGGTTGGCGTTGACACAGCCGGAGGCGACTGCGCTCGCCTCCTCCTCCGATGCGCCGGCGCCCTTCAGAAGCGCCGCGCCGATGCGCGTGAGACGGTCGGCCTGGACGATCGGCATGGGATTTTCCTCGCGGTCGGCCCGCGTGATGCGCGGGTCTTGCTTGCTGTTGTCGGTGTCATGCTCTCAAAGCGCCGAGGTGCGAGCAAGGGCAGAAAATCCGGTCCGCCATACCGCCAGCAGGGTGCTGGCGGCCAGGATTTCACCGAGTGGAACGGGCGCGGTCGCGATGCGGAATTTGGCGGCTCGGACGCCGAGGCGGGCTCGGGATCCGGGCCCCGCAATCCTCCGCCTCAGGCTGGCACACCGGCGTCCGTAATATCCCGGAAAACGGCCGTCCGCGTTCGTCAGCCGTTTACTTTGTCGTGCAACTTGCCCGATACGCTAACCACCACTTAGGCCTATCGCGGGCAATCTTCCGCCCCAGATTGAAGGGGGTGGCCCCGGGGCCTTCAGGAATCGTGCAGTCGAGCATCGGACGTACATTCGCGGCGTTGAATGCCACCAACGAAGCGATCCTGTACGCGAAATCACCAGAAGAACTGTACGGAAAGGTCTGCGAAGCCGCGTTCTCGAGCGGGAGCTTCCTGGCCACGACTGTCTTTTTGCTGGAGCCGGATACCGGTCTGCTGACATTCGCAGCCGGTTGCGGCGACGATGTCGCGCGTCTGCGCAGCATCAGGATCTCCGCGATCGCCAACACCCCGGAAGGGGAGGGCGTCGCCGGCCACGCGTTCCGCGATCAGAGCGCCAGTGTCAGCAACGACTATATCAACGACGCCCGTTCGGCGGCCTGGCGCAGCGGCCTCGCGGCGGCCGGCGTCGGCGCGGCGGCGGCGATGCCGCTAGTCTGCGGCGGGCGCAGCGTCGGCGTCTTCATGGTGACCCGGCGCGAGGTCGACTCGCTCGGCGAGGAGATCGTCTCGCTGCTGAAGCGCATCGCGGCGAACGTGTCCTACGCGCTCGACAATTTCGACCATGAGGCGTCACGCAAGAGCGGCGAGCGGGCGATGCGCAGGCTGAACCGCATGTTCGGCGCAATCAGCGCAACCAACGAGGCCATCCTTCGCGCCAAGACCGAGCACGATCTCTATCAACGGGTGTGCGATGCTGCGGTGTTCAGCGGCAAATCCTTCGCTACCGTGGTGCTGCTGGCCGAGCCTGACACGCACTGGCTGGAGCCCGTCGCCGGCACTGGCGAGGCGATCGACCTGATCACGCAGACGCGTTTCTCGACCGATCCGGACAATCTCTACGGCAAGGGGATCTGCGGCGAGGCGTTCCGCACCCAACGGCCGTGCGTCGAACACGATATCCCGATATCGGCGAGCCCCTCCCAGAAGCAGGCCGGTGGCAGTGGCCTGATGGCCTGCGTCGCGCTGCCGCTCACCCGGTTCGGCAGGAGCATCGGAGTCCTGATCTTCTTCACCGGCAATTCCTGGGCCCGTGACGAAGAGATCATCGCGCTGCTGGCGGGTATCGCCGAGAACGTCTCGGTTGCGCTCGACACGTTCGGCCGCGCCACCGAGAAGGCCAGGGCCGACGCCGAACGCGAGCGGCTGTCGCGGATGTTCGCGGCGCTGAGCGCGACCAACGAGGCGATCATGCGGGCGCGGTCGCGGCTCGAGATGTTCGAGCTGGTCTGCGCCGCGGCGGCGCATGGCGGCGGGTTCAACTCGACCAGCATTCTGATCGCGAAGCCTGGCGACGATTTCATGGAGATGATGGCGGTCGCAGGACCGACCGCCGAGAATGCACGCCGCCTCAACGTCTCGCGCAGCGAGGCGCGGCCCGAAGGACGCGGCGTCTGCGGCAGGGCGTTCCGCTCCCGGCGCGCCTGCATCAACAACGATTTCATGGGCGATGTCGCCAACAGCCCGTTCCGCGACGTCATCGACCGCGAGGATGCGCGGTCGGGCGCAGCATTTCCGTTGATCGTCGACGACGAGCCGGTCGGCGTGATGCTGTTCATCTCCGCCAAGCGCAACACCTTCTCGGCCGAGTTCGCCGAGCTCCTGCAACGGCTCGCCGACAACGTCTCCTATGCGCTCGGCAGTTTCGATCGCGCCGACGAGAAGGCGCGGACCGAGGAGCAGAAGGAACGGCTGAGGCGGATGTTCGCGGCGCTGAGCGCGACCAACGAAGCGATCATGCGGGCGAAATCCCGCAGCGAGCTGTTCGATCTGGTCTGCGATGCCGCCGCGGTCGGCGGTCAGTTTATCTCGGCTACGATCCGCCTGGTGCGCCCGGGCGAGGTCTTCCTGGATAACGTGGCGGCTTCCGGTCCCGACCGTGTCCGGGCCCGCGAAGTCCAGTTGTCGGCCGATGCGACGCGTCCGGAGGGACAGACGCTGACCGGCGTTGCGATCCGTACCCGCAGGCCCTGTATCAGCAACGATTATCTCAGCGATTTCGGCCCTGAATCGCATGTCTATCCGGTCGTTCGCGACAGTGGCAGCAAGTCCGGCGCGGCCCTGCCGTTGCTCAAGAACGGCGAGGCGATCGGTGCGCTGGTGTTCCTCTCCAGCGAATTCGGCACCTTCAGTCCGGAGATGATGGCGCTGTTGCAGCGGCTCGCCGAGAACGTGTCGTTTGCGCTGGCCAATTTCGACCGCGCCGACGAGAAGGCGCGGGCCGACGAGCAGAAGGAGCGGCTGTCGCGGATGTTCGCGGCGCTGAGTGCGACCAACGAGGCGATCATGCGGGCGAAGTCCCGCACTGAATTGTATCAACTGGTCAGCGAGGCGGCCGCGACCGGCGGCAAATTCACGTCGACCACCATCGCGCTGGCGCAGCCCGGCAGCGATTATCTCCGGATCGTCGCGATCGCGGGCCCTGCAGCTGAGGGCGCAAGCCAGGTGACGCTCTCGGTCAACGAGGCGCACCCGGAGGGGCGCGGCGCCTGCGGCAGGGCGTTCCGGTCGGGCAAGGCCTGCATCATCAACGACTATTTTGCCGATACCGAGACCGCCGCTTTCCACGAGCGGGCCCGCCTCGACGGGACAAAGTCCGGCGCCTCGTTCCCCTTGATCGTCAGCGGACGGGTGGTCGGCGTCATGATCTTCGTCGCGATCGAGAAGGACACCTTCACACCGGAGTTCGCCGAGCTGTTGCAGCGGCTCGCCGACAATCTGGCGTTCGCGCTCGAAAGCTTCGATCGCGCCGACGAGAAGCACAAGGCCGACGAGCGGATCGAATATCTTGCCTCGCACGACAGCCTGACCAACCTGCCGAACCGCGAGACGTTCAATGAGATGCTGCGTCATGCGATCTCGGCGGCGGATCGCCATCGCCGGCAGGTCGCGGTGCTGTTCATCGATCTCGACCGCTTCAAGATCATCAACGACTCGCTCGGCCACGACGCCGGCGACATGCTGCTGGTGGCGATCGCTGAGCGGTTGCGCGGATCGCTCCGCGCGAGCGACGTGGTGGCGCGGCTCGGCGGCGACGAGTTCGTGGTCATCCTGGAGGAAACAGCCGAACGGAGCGACGTCGAGCGCATTGCCGGCGATCTCCTGATTTCGCTGAGCCAGCCGCTGACGATCAGCGGGCACGAGTGCCACACCACGGCCTCGATCGGGATTGCGATGTATCCCGCCGACGGCTCCGACGTGCAGACGCTCACCAAGAACGCCGACATGGCGATGTATCTTGCCAAGGAAGACGGCAAGAACGGCTTCCGTTTCTTCTCCAACGAAGTCAGGGCGCAGTCGATCGAGCGTCTGACCATGGAAAGCGCGCTGCGCCGCGCGCTGGAGCGTGAGCAGTTCTCGCTCGACTATCAGCCCAAGGTCGACATGGCGAGCGGTGAGATCAGCGGTGTCGAGGCGTTGCTGCGCTGGACCCATCCCGAGCTCGGCAAGGTGTCGCCGGGGCAGTTCATTCCGCTCGCCGAGGAGATCGGGCTGATCGTGCCGATCGGCCGCTGGGTGCTGAAGGAAGCCTGCGCGCAGAACATGGCGTGGCAGCACCGCGGCCTCAAGGCGGTGACGATGGCGGTCAACCTCTCGCCGCGGCAGTTCGGCGATCCGCATCTGCTCGACGACATCGACGAGGCGCTGGCGGCGAGCGGCATGTCGCCGGCGCTGCTGCAGCTCGAGGTCACCGAGAGCATGGTGATGCGCAACGTGACGCGTGCGGTCCGCGTGCTCGACGCGATCCAGAACCGCGGTATTCGCCTCGCGATCGACGATTTCGGCACCGGCTATTCGTCGATGTCGCTGATGAAGCAGTTCCCGATCGACACGATCAAGATCGATCGCTCCTTCGTGCGCGACCTGCCCGATGATTCCGAGGACGTCGCGATCGCGCAGGCGATCATCAGCATGGGCAAGGCGCTCGGCATGACCATCGTGGCCGAAGGCGTCGAGACCTCCGAGCAGCAGGAGTTCCTGCGCGCGCATGCCTGCGACGAGATGCAGGGCTTCCTGTTCAGCCGGCCGCTGCCGCCGCGCGATCTCGCCGAGCTGTTGAAGGCATCGCCGGTGCTGACGTCGCCGCCGTTGCAGCCGTCGCTGGACGGTGAGGCGATCAGTGAGGCCGGGCCGGATCTAGGGCGGAAACGCGCTGTCGTCTGACGGCTGCACCGGCAGGTCGCGGACGTCGGAATCGGTGGATGCGACCTTGCGCGAGAAATCATAGGGCCAGGGCAATGTAGTCTGGCCGGCCAGCGTCTGGCGCAGCACGCGCGTGCCGTCGGCGAAGCTCGCGCCGTCAGGCAGGCGGAGCTGACGGCACCAGTTCGATGGCAGCGGGCCGACGGCATCGCGCAACTCGAATGCCGGTCCCCACCACCACGCCGGCGCCGGCGGCCGTTCCGGTTCTGGAATGGCGCGCCATCGCGCGAACTCGTCGGCGATGCGGGCAAATTGCAGCTTGGCGGCGGGATGCATAGAAAGCCCTTCCTCGGGCTGCGATGATAGCATCGCCCCCACCCCGCGCAACGCGGCTATCGGCGGCGCTATTTCTGCTCCACTTCCGTCGCGGTGGCCGGGCCTTCGCCCATGATCAGCAGCACGGCATCCTCGTCCTTGGCGCCGTCCCAATGCACCTGCTTGCCGAAATGGGTGACGAAGCTTCCGGCCGGCATCGCCACCGTGCCGTGATCGGGATCGAACTTCGGACCCGAGCCGACCCACCAGGTGCCTTTCAGCACGACGATGTAGCGGTCGTTGGGATGGAAGTGCGGACGGCTGAAGTGATTGCCCTTGGTCCATTTGGTGTAGACCATGTAGAAGCCCGGTTTCGACGGATCGCCGACCACGACGGCATTCTGCGCGCCGCGCGCATCGACCGGGCTCCAGGGAATCTGGTCCGGCAGTTTGTAGGTGACCGCGGCCGGATTGAGCTCGGCCGCGGAGCTGACGCTCAGCGTGCCGGCAAACACCAGCGGCATCATCAGGTATCGCCAGGACCGGTTCGACGCCGACATGGTATCCTCCGAGTTCCGTGTCCTCGGGCAACTGCTGCGCCCGTATGTCGCATGATGCTAATGGCTCTCGCTTCCGCCGGACAAGACGCGTCCATGCATGTCTGACCTCAAGATTGCGTCAGCGGCGCGTGACACAACGCAGTGCAATATCAAAAACGCATTTACGTCGGTGCTGACAATGATAGGTTGCGCGCCAACCAAAAGACGGGAGGACAACCTTGAAGAAGCATCTGTCGATACTGGCGGCGGGACTCGTGATCGGTGCGGCCGCGCTGCAATTCTCCACCAGCGCATCGGGGGACGACGGCTGGGTCACGCTGCTCGACAGCACCAAGAAGGGCGACTGGGACGAAGTCGGCAAGGCCAATTGGGCCATGAAGGACGGCGCGCTGGTCGCCGACAAGCTCGACGGCAAGGATCTCTCCTATCTCGTCAGCAAGACCCAATACAAGGACTTCCAGATCCGCGCCGAGTTCTGGACCGACGAGGACGCCAATAGCGGCGTCTTCATCCGCTGCGAAGGCAACAAGACGATCGATTCCAAGGTCTGCTACGAGGTCAATATCTTCGACAAGCGGCCGGACCCGACCTACGGCACCGGCGCGATCGTCGACGTCGGCAAGGTCGATCCGATGCCGAAGGCGGCCGGCAAGTGGAATGTCTACGAGATCACGGCGCAGGGGCCGCACTTCGTCGTGACCCTGAACGGCCAGAAGACCGTCGACGCGCAGGACTCCAAGCACGCCAGCGGCTACATCGCGCTTCAGTATGGTTCGGGCGTGGTCAAGTTCCGCAAGGTGCAGATCAAGCCGCTCTGACGGCGCAAGGTCGAGAGGAGCCCGGTCGCGCCGCGGCCGGGCTTTCTGCCGCGCGGCGCACGCTATCGGCCGGCGGCCTTTGGATCGTCGCCTTGCGTGCGCAAATGATGGCCGATCACGAGCCCGGTCAGGCACAGCAACAGCCCGAGAGCCGGCGGCGCAAACAGCGCCTCTTCCTGGAAGATGCCGTTCACCAGCACGACCATCGTGCCGAACGCGGCGAGCCCCTGGATGAGGATTCCGGACGAGGCGTAGAGGCGCCAGGCCTTCAGCGCCATCGCAAAGAAAAAGCCGAGCGGCACCATTGCGCCGATGCCCATCTGGTAGAGCAGCACGCCGACCGCGCTTTCCACCGCGCCGTCCATGGTGCCGGCCGCCTGCGCGGCGTTCCAGTCGATTGAGAAGTAGCCTTCGGAAAGATTGCCGCCGACGCCGAGCCCGCGGCCGATCGGGTTATGCCGGAATCCGTCCCAGCCGCCCATGAAGCCGATCACGTGGAAGTCGCCGATCTGGAGGCCGATATAGATCGCCGCGATCGCGTAACCCGCGAGCCCGACCAGCGCGATGGTTAAGGTGATGGTCGCACCGAACAGCCAGGTTGCCGTCCAGGCCAGGGCTACGAAGACGACCAGGATGAGCGCGCCCTTCACGCTGCAGCAGATCAGCAGCGGAATCGCGGCCAGCGCCAGCCAGCGATATCCGACCGCGAACAGGAACAGGATCGAGAAGGCGATCCCGTAGCCGAAGCTGATCGGGCTCATGTTCGGTCCGAAGATGCGCATCATCGACGACAGACCGAGGTCCTCGAACAGCGGGCTGTTGAGAAAGCTGAAGCGGAAGCGGTCGATCAGATCCACCGGGACGTTGCCGGTTTGGCGCATCTCGGCCTCCCAGGCTCCGGAGCGGGTCGCCTTCAGCTCGTCGAAGTGCCAGAACGTGTAGCCATTGGTGATGGTGAGCCAGAAATCGCGGAACATCAGTTCGACATATCCGCAGACGATCAGCAGCGCGGCGACGGCGACCAGGAACGGCGTGACGCGGATCTCGAAGCTTGCGGCGGTCAGCAGTGACAGCTGAAATAGAAAGATCGGAAACGCAATGTTGCGCAGATAGACGAGGGCCGCATGCGGATCCTGCGTGGCGCCGAGCAGGAAATATCCGGTCACGACCGCGAGGGTCATCAGCCCCCATTTCATGATCCGGTCGACGTCAGTTGAATGCTCGCGCTCGCGCAGCACATACAGCGCCAGCGTCACCAGCCACATGACCGCGCAGATCAGGAAATTGTAGCCCTTGACGAAATCCATCTCCTGCTCGGTCGTCATGTAGGATGACAGGATCGAGACGAACAGGTTCTGGAAGAAGATGATGAAGACGGCGATCGACGGCGCGTAGGCCGGCGCCGCGAGCACGATGGCGCAGCCGATCAGGCTTTCGACGACGATCGCAAGCCCGGCGTTGGCCGCCTGCATGATTGGCGCGAAGGCGATCGATGCCACGGCGATGCCGAGCGCCGGAAGCAAGTCGCCGGCCAACAGCGGCCGCGGGGCTATCTCTGCTTGCACAGGCTCTGACCTAAGATGACCGGACGTGTGGGCACGCTACACCGCATCGTCGATCTAGCCCCGCATTGTGTAAAAACGGGTTAACCAGACCGCGTTAGCGGGTTCCGAGCAGCGCCTTGAGCACCCCTTGGTCGGCCTTGCCGGTGACGGCGTCGGCCAGGCCAAAGCCCTGTGACATTTCCCAATGTGTCCAGCCCCAGCATTGCTGCCGGGCGTAAGCCGTGACGCCGGCGAGCCAGCGCAACCGGCTGTCGCGCGGCGCGCCGGCCTTGAGCACCCCGAACTCGTTGATGATGATCGGGCGCGAATACTGCTGCTGCCACGCGACCGCGGGTTCGAGCCACTTGTCGATGCCGCGGTCGGGCATGGCGCGGTCGACCATCGCCAGCGCTTTGGGCCTGTTCAGCACGGTCAGCTGCTCCCGCAGCTGTTGGACCCTGGGATCGTCGGCGCGGGCGGGATAGGGCAATCCGACGACATCATGGAGCGGCTCGTTCGGATCCCAATGGGCCTGATGGGTGAACACCATCGGATCGTAGAAGTGGATGGCATAGACGACGTTCGGATCGTCGAGCGGCGTGAAGCCGGGCAACGAATCCGCGCGCTGCCAATTGACCGGACCCGTGATCAGCGTGGTCTGCTGCAGCATTTGGCGAATGAAGCCGGCCAGCTCCCGGACTTCGCCTTGCCATTGCGCGGCATCGACCTCCGGCTCGTTCAGGAGTTCCGCAAAGACCCGATCGGAAGGATAGCGCTGCATGACACGCGCCAGCTCGCGCCAGGCGCTTTTCATTTCGGTCATCGCGCCGGGAGGATCGTCCTTGTGCAGCGGGTTGAAGTGCCGGCCCGAATGCAGGTCGATCGACACGACATAGCCGAGCCCGAGCAGGGTCTTCAGCGCGCTATCGACGGTTTGCAGGCGGGCGTCGATGTCTGCCTGCGTAGCGAAGCGCGGCATGATGAAGTCGGCGGGCACAGGCAGCCGGATGTGGGTCAGGCCGGCCTTGCGCAGCTCGAGCAGCAGGCCGCGCGGCGGCGCCGACCGCGGATCAGCGATCCAGCCGTCGGCATTGACGCCGCGCGACAAGGCCTCGAGCCGATCCGCGGGAACGCCCTCCATCAAGGCAGGGCAGGCCCGCGCGGCGACGGACAGCAGAATGGATGCGGCGGCGAAAACAACGGGGATCGACGATAGCCGGGCCATTGGACGATCAACTCGCGATCATGTTGCAGCGGCGACGTGGTTCAGTCATTCGGTCCTGCCGGCCATGGCGGCCGGCTCCGGAAACGTCGCGGTTAGCCATATCGGCGAGACATTAGCGTTGCGTAACCCCGCGCGCATACGCGACGGCACCGTTCTTGCCAATCCCTGCGCAAGAGCAGCCCGCTCGTCCCGGAACGGGACATCGGTTGAAGCAAAATGGCGCAGCTGCCAGGAGCGCGACCATGACGACAGGCAGGATCTTCACGAATTGGGATGACAACCATTCCAGGCTCTGGAGCCGTCGGCCGATCCGGCTCGAGCATACCATGCACCAGCAGCCGGCATTCTCGATGGACGATCTCGCGAAGCTGATTGAGCACTATCCGCGTGAGCGTTACAGCCTGGTCAAGACCGGCGCCAAGGGATCGAGCCGGGTCTGGCGCGAGGGCGAGATCGGCAGGCTGCGCGGCCATCAGGTGATCGAGGCGATTTCGCGCGGCGGCCTGTGGCTGAACCTGCGCAACGTCACCGCGATCGATCGCCGCTACCGCGACATGATCGAGCGGATGTTCGGCGAGATCGCGGCGAGGGTTCCCGGCTTCGACACGCCGACCCATCAGGCCGGCATCCTGATTTCCTCGCCCGATGCGCAGGTCTATTACCACGCCGATCTGCCGGGGCAGGGCCTGGTCCAGATCGCCGGACGCAAGCGCGTCTACATCTATCCCACCACGCAGCCGTTCATCCGGCCCGAGCATCTGGAGAACATCGCGCTGTTCGACGTCGAGGTCGATATCCCCTACGAGCCCTGGTACGACTGGCATGCGCAGGTGATCGATCTCGAACCCGGCCAGATGCTGATCTGGCCGCTCAATGCGCCGCACCGCGTCGAGAACCTCGACACCGTCAACATCTCGATGACGCTCTCCTATGTGAACGACGACATCCGCCGCACCCAGATCCTGCATCTCGCCAACGGCATGCTGCGGCATCGCTTCGGCTACGCGCCGCGCAGCCGCAGCATCCGCGGCCCGGTCTTCTTCGCCAAGCAGGTGATGCAGAAGCTGCTGCGCGACGGCAAACGGGTGAAGCGCGAACGCACCGTGCGGCGCGCGATCGACTTCCGCCTCGACGAGAGCGATCTCGGCAAGATCGTCGATCTGCCCAAGGCGGCGTTGGTGGCAGCGTAAGCGAACTTGCCGGTTGCGAGTGCTGGAATGACAGTGTTGACGACAGCGGTTGAGAAATTCGGGGCGCAGGTCGCTTCGTATGCGGTCGGCTATCGCGTCGAACTGGTTTTCGATTGGGCGCAGGCCGCCGCCCGCTGGGGCGCGTTCGAGCCGCTCACCGCGTTCCAGCATCCGCAATGGTATGCGTCGTGGTACCGCGCGTTCGCATCGACCGACGGCGTCGAGCCGCTGATCGCCGTCGTCAGCGATGCCGCGACCGGCGAGCGGGCTGCGCTGCTGCCGCTGATCCGCCGCCGGCAGGGGGGCCTCGGCATCGTCGAATTCGCCGACCTCAACCTCACCGATTTCAATGCGCCGTTGCTCGGCCCGGCGGCGCCGCGCGACGAGGTCGCCGCATGGCAGTTCTGGCGCGATCTGCAGGCCGCGCTGCGCAGTTCGCGTGGCGGGGCCGATCTCATTCGTTTTCGCAAGATGCCGGTCAGGCTCGCGACGCGATCCAATCCGCTGGCGCTGCTCGACGGCATCGGGCCGTCGGTCGTCAACGGCAATCTGTTGACCATCGGCGACGACCACAACGCCTGGCGTTACGAGTTGAACCGCAAGGTTCGCAAGGAGCTGGGACGGAGCTGGCGTGTGTTCACGCGTGAGCGGTCCGCCGTCTTCAAGGTCGCCGCGGATACCGACGAGGCGGTGGACCTGCTGTCCGTCACGGAAGTGCAGCAGGGCGCGCGGCTGAGCGGTCTCGGGCTCAATTACGCGCTCGGCAATGCGGACTGCACCGCCTTCTATCGCGACCTCGTACGCGAAGGCGCCGGTCTGGGCTTTGCGGTGATGACCGCACTTGCGACCCGCGATGAAGTGGTGGCGACGCTGCTTGGTATCCGCACCGGCTCACGTTACGTCATGCTCCGGATCAGCAATGCGGGCGAGAAATGGTCGGCATGTTCGCCGGGCCGGCTGATCATCGACCGCACCATCGCAGCGCTGCACAAGGACGGCGTGCGCGAGTTCGATTTCTCGATCGGCAATTACAGCTACAAGCGGCGGTTCGGACCGCAGCGCACGCCGCTGGTCGATCTTGGTGCCGCCCTGAGCTGGCGCGGGCAGCCTTACGCGCTGCGCGACCGCGCCGTACTCGCGCTGCGTCATTATCCAAAGCTGTCGGCGCGGCTGAAGCAGGCGCTGGGCAAGGCGACGCCGTCGCGCGAGGACGACTAGGCCGCTGCTCTCATCGCGCTTCAGGCCGCCCTGACGACGCCCGGCCGGCCCGGCGCGCATTCCAGCGCAGCGCGGTCCCAGTTCGCGTTGATGGCCGCTGCCTCATAGCTCGATTGCAGGAATTCGAGCAGCGCCTTGTCCGGGTCTGCGGCCAGCCGCACGGCGTCGTAAGGCAGGATGAATTCGCCAAGTGCCTCGCTGAAGAATGCCGCGCCGGGTCGCACCGCCGTGCTGCGATAGCCCGCGGGTTCCGGATAGGCGTAGGAATAGAATGCGGGATAATCGATTGCGCCGCCGCCCGGCCAGAAGCCGGCGCTGCTGACCTCGTGCGAATAGGCCTCGTGTGCCACCGCGTCGGGCAAATGGGGCACGCCGCCGGGATGTTGCGGCGCCGTTCTGCCGGAAAAGCGCGTCACCGCGAGATCGAAGCTGCCCCAGAAGAAATGCACCGGGCTCGCCTTGCCGAGAAAGCCGGTCCGGAATTGCTTGAACACGCGATCGCAGTTCACGAGGATCTGGTGAAACCGGCGCACCGCATCCGCGTCATACGAGGCATGCTGCGTATCCTGCGAAAACGGGATCGGGTCGGTGACTTCGTTCGGCATCTCGTCGATGACGACGTCGATCCCTAGGCCCTTCAGATTGGTCATGGTCGCCGCGTAGAAGCTCGCGACCGATTGACCGGCCAGCGCGAATTGCCGCTCGGTGCCGTCGCTGGTCGAGATGCGGAGCTTGTGATCGATCAAGTCGAAGTCGATCTGGAAGGTGCGGTCGCCGTCGGGGATCGGCGAGGTCGTCAGCCCGCGGGCCGTGACATAGAGCGTGACGTGCCAGGAGTGATTGAGCCAAGGTGACTTCGTCAGCCGGATCTTGCCGGCGATCTGGGTCAAGAGCTGGAGCGTGGCACAGCTGTCGCGCCACGCCGCGGTCGGCAGTTCCGGCCAGCGGGTCTTCTGTGTGTTGGTCATGGCAAACCTCTTGGCTGCGCCGACAGGAAGTCTTGCGGCATATCACGAAAATGGTCCCGATGATCTCGGGAACCGTTGCTTCCAAAAATGCAGACAGGGCGGCAATCGCCAGGGAGTGCCGCCCTATCGCGTGGCCATTCAGCCAGCCGTGAAACCCAGCCGTAAAGCTTAGCCGTGCAGCTTAGCCGTGCAGTTTAGCCGTGTAGTTTCCTGGCGGCCTCCGCGACCGCGCGGCCCTGATAGCGGGCGCCGGCGAGTTCGTTCTCGCTCGGCTGGCGGCTGCCGTCGCCGCCGGTGATGGTGGTCGCGCCATAGGGCGCTCCGCCAGTGACCTCGTCGAGCTTCATCTGGCCGGCAAAGCCGTAGTTGAGGCCGACTACCGTCATGCCGAAATGCAAAAGGTTGGTGATGATCGAGAACAGCGTCGTCTCCTGCCCGCCATGCTGGGTCGCGCTCGAGGTGAAGGCGGCGCCGACCTTGCCGTTCAGCGCGCCCCTGGCCCAGAGCCCGCCGGCCTGGTCGAGGAAGTTGGCCATCTGCGAGGCCATGCGGCCGAAGCGGGTGCCGGTGCCAACGATGATTGCGTCGTAGTTCGCGAGATCATCGATTGTGGCGATCGGCGCGGCCTGGTCGAGCTTGTAGTACGAGGCTTTCGCGACCTCGGCCGGCACGAGCTCGGGCACGCGCTTGATGTCGACGGTGGCGCCGGCTTCGCGGGCACCTTCCGCAACGGCATTCGCCATCGCTTCGATGTGACCGTAGGCGGAGTAATAGAGAACGAGAACCTTGGCCATGATGGCCTCCTTTTGGGGTTGGATAGGGGAGATGTTTAGAGGGGGGAGCAAGCGCGGACGTCTGTCCGCGCTTGCAGGAGGGTGAAGTTGATCAGGCCGCGTCGACCAGCACGAGCTCGGCATCCTCGAGCGCGGTGATCTTCAGCGTAGCTTCATCGCGGATCGCAGCGCCGTCGCGCGCATTGACGCGCACGCCGTTGACTTCGATGCTGCCGGCCGCCGGCACCAGATAGAGGTGACGGGCCTTGTCGGCGGCGTATTCCGCGCTTTCGCCGGCCTTCAGCGTGGTGGCGAGCACCCGCGCGTTGGCCCGGATCGGCAGCGCGTCCTCGTCGCCGTCGATGCCGGAGGCGATGGTGACGAGCTTGCCCGAGCGGTTCGCCTTCGGGAACGGCTTCGATCCCCAGGTCGGCTGACCGCCCTGCGTCGTCGGCTCGATCCAGATCTGGAAGATCTTGGTCTTGGACGGCTCCAGATTGTACTCGGAGTGACGGATGCCGCTGCCGGCGCTCATCACCTGCACGTCGCCGGCTTCGGTGCGTCCCTTGTTGCCGAGCGAGTCCTGGTGCGTGATCGCGCCTTCGCGAACATAGGTGATGATCTCCATGTTGGCATGCGGATGCGCCGGGAAGCCGGAATTGGGCGCGATCTCGTCGTCGTTCCACACCCGCAGCGCGCCGTGGCTGACATTGGCGGGATCGTAGTAGCTCGCAAACGAGAAGTGGTGCTTGGCCTTCAGCCAGCCGTGGTCGGCGCCGCCGAGCTTTGCGAATGGTTTCAGTTCGATCATGGTTTACTCCGTTCGATGCGTTGGTTTCGATCTCGTTGACCCCTTGGATATGCCTCCGGCCGTGGTATAGAAATAGAAACTATTGAAACTCATTGTTTCCAAATTGAGCTATCGGGGCTGCTGCCATGTCGAAACTGCCGGACTTCGAGGCGCTCGCGATCTTCGCAAAAGTCGTGGAATTGCGGTCGTTTGCGGCCGCCGCGACCGAGCTTTCGCTGTCCAAGGCCACGGTCTCGAAGGCGGTCAGCCGGCTCGAGGAGCGGCTCGGCGCGCGGCTGTTCAACCGCACTTCGCGGCGGCTGGCGCTGACCGATGCCGGCCAGAAATTGTCGGAGCGCGCCGCGCGGCTATTGGCCGACGGCGAGGCCGCCGAGAACGAGGCGCTGGCGCAATCGACCACGCCGCGCGGCCTGGTGCGGCTCGCGGTGCCGATGAGCTTCGGCATCAAGACCGTGGCGCCGCTGCTGCCGGAATTCATGGAGGCCTATCCGGAGGTCGCGATCGACCTGCATCTCAGCGACGCGACGGTCGATCTGATCGGCGAAGGCTTTGATGCCGGCCTGCGCATCGCGCGGCTGCCGGATTCCTCGTTGATCGCGCGGCGGCTGTGCGGCATGCCGCGCTACACCGTGGCGGCGCCGTCCTACCTGAAGCGCAACGGCCGGCCGACCCATCCGATGCACCTCGCCGAGCACAAATGCTTCGGCTACGCCTACCTCTCGACCCAGGGCGTCTGGCACTACACCAACGCGTCGGGCGAGCAGGCGAGCGTCCGTCCCGCCGGACAGCTGCGCGTCAACAATGGCGAGGCCGTGATGCCCGCGCTGATTGCCGGCCTCGGCATCGCCGATCTGCCCGACTTCATCGTCGGCGATGCAATCGCGCGCGGCGAGGTCGAGGTGATCCTGAAGGGCTGGAAGCAGCCCGAGGGCGCCGTGCATCTCGTCACCCCGCCCGGCGGCCCGCGTCCCGCGCGCGTCGAGGTGCTGGCGGATTTTCTCGCCAAGCATTTCGCCAAGGGCCGCGCGCAGCGCAAGTAGAGGGCCGCGCGCAGCGAAAATAACGGAGCGCACGCGGCGGAAGCGCTGGCGCGGGCGAGGCCAAAGGCCGCGCGCCGTCACATTCGTGTCATCCCTTTTAAATTGTATAGATTGTGTGAACTAACCCATGATCGTGGGCAGGCGCGATCGTCTATCTCTTCATCCTGAACCTGTTGCCGCAAAGCACATTTTCGGAGGAACCAGATGATTGATCTGACCAAGCATGACTTCACGTCATTGTCGGTGAAGGATCTGCTCGATGCCCGCGAGGCCTATCATGTGCATCTGGCCCATCTGCAATCGGTCTACGCCACCGCGATCGGCCGCTATCTGATCCGCGACAGCGACCGCAACGCGACGGAACGGCGGCACCATTCCAAGCCGCAGGCACTCGGACCGCGCACGCTGTTCAATTCGTCGGTCAAGGACTGGTCGTGGCCGTGCATTCTCGTCTTCGTGCGGGACTGGATGAAGCGGTCCGAGTTGAAGAACCATCCGGAGAAGCAGGACCAACTGGTGCCTCCATTCCTGTATCTGCCGGACGGCCGCGTCGTGCCCACCTGCGTCGTCAAGGTCGATCCCAACGAGGGCAGCCCCGGCATCGTCGACCCGCCGGTGTTCAAGAGCGATCTGGTTGGCGGCGGCTTCCCGGTCCAGACCATGATCCAGGGCAAGATCCACCGCGGCTCGATCGGCTGTCTCGTCACCAATGGCGAGACCGTGTTCGCACTCTCCAACCGCCACGTGGTCGGCGCGGCAGGACGCGAGATCTTCGCCGGCTTCAAGAACACCGACCGCCGTCTCGGCGTCAGCGATGCGCTGCAACTCGGCAAGCGCGCCTTCAGCGACGTCTATCCCGGCTGGCCCGGTTCGCGCGTGGTGGCCAATCTCGATGCCGGATTGATCCGCGTCGATGACGTCAAGGGCTGGACCGCGCAGATCTACGGCGTCGGCCAGGTCGGCGACGTCGTCGATCTCAATGTCGGCACTTTCCGCCTCGAGATCATCAACCAGCCGCTGATCGCCTTCGGTGCGACCAGCGGATTGATGAAGGGCAAGATCATCGGCCTGTTCTATCGCTACAAGACCGTGGGTGGCATGGAATATGTCAGCGATTTCGTGATCGGTCCGCGCGACGGTGACACGCCGCTCAACAACTATCCCGGCGATTCCGGCACGGTCTGGTTCCTCGACGATCCGGACGCCAAGAAGAACGCCGGCGGCGCGCGCATCCTCAGCCCTCTGGCGCTCGAATGGGGCGGCCAGGAATTGTTCGGGTCAGGCGGCAAGGTCCCGATGCAGGTCGCGCTCGGCATCTGCATGGCGACGCTGTGCCGCGAGCTCGATGTCGAGTTGATCGGCGACTGGAATGCCGGCCACACCGAGTATTGGGGCGAATGGGGACACGTCAAGATCGGCGCCTACGCGACCGGCCTGATCGATGCGAAGCTTCCCAAGCTCTCGGCCATGATGGATGCCAATTCCGACAATATCGGCCTCGACGACAAGCTGCTTGCCGACCTCAAGCCGTATCAGCACGGCACGTTCGCGCCGCTGGCCGACGTCGCTGACCTCGTCTGGCGCTTCACCCGGCACACCGACGAAAGCAACCATTTCGCCGACATGGACAAGCCGGGCAAGGACGGCAAGACGTTGCTCGATCTCTGCGCCGAATCGACGCGCAACGTCGATCCAAAAGTCTGGAACGACTATTACGACGGAATCGGCGAGGACCGGCGCGGCGCGCTGCCGTTCCGGGTCTGGCAGATCTTCGACGAGATGGTCGAATACGCCGCCGCCAACAAGAAGCTGGAGTTCGTCTGCGCTGCGGGCATCGTCGCGCATTACATCGGCGATGCCTGCCAGCCGCTGCACATCTCGCAATTCCATCATGGTCTTGATCCGAACGACAAGAAGCACGCCAAGGTGCACAGCGTGTACGAGACCACGATGATCGGTCGCTACGGCAAGGATCTCATCAAGATGATCCCCGACGCGAAGGCCAGCGACGTCGCGGAGATCGCGCCGGGTGCAACGCCGACCGGTCGCGATGCCGCCGTCGCCGTGGTCGCGCTGATGCAGCGCACCGTGAAGCGATTGCCGCCGATGACGATCGTCAACCTGTTCAATTCGCACATGGGGAGCGGCCAGGTCGACGCAATGTGGTCGAAGCTGAAGGACGCCACCGCGGCCTGCATGCAGGACGGCGCCAAGACGCTTGCGCGAGTCTGGGAAGCGGCCTGGCGTGCCGGTGCGGGTGAAGATCGCGGGCAGGGCGGCAAGTTCGATCAGGGCAGCCTGAGCAAGCTCTACAACGATCCGAGCTTCCTGCCGGCATATCCGCTCCAGCAGCTCACGCTGGATGCCAACGACCATATCGTGCCGGTCGGCGGAGGCGGAGCACGGCGCCGCAGTGCGACAATTGCACGCCGCGCGCGCCCGCCAGCCGCGAAGAAAGCAGGGAAGAAGCCAACCAAGAGTACTGCCAGGAGAGCGCCCAAGAAGGCTGTGGCGATGGCCGTGGTGCGCAAGCGTCCGGCTGCGGCCGCACCGGCCCGCCGCGCAGCTGCCAGCAAGAAGACCGCGACCAAGCGCGGCGCAGTCAGGAAGCGGTCGGTCGCAAAGACACGCAAGGCGTCGCGCAAGCGCTAAGATATGCGCGCGGCGACGGCCGATGTCGTAGCGGCGTCGAAGCTGATCGAGACCTTCGGCGCCGCAGTTCGCGTACAGGTGGCTGCACCGGAGTTTTCAAAATTTGTTGCAGACGACAGCGCGCGCGTGAAGATCGGCAAGGTCGAATAGGGAACTCAGGTCCATTCGCCTTCACATTTAGTTGTCTGCAAGGTCGTTCCTTGCAACGATCCTTGGCCGCATTCATTTGCCAGCCTGAAGCAAATTGCCGCGCGGAACTCGCGCGTGCGCGGATCAATCATGTCGAACGAGGGCACTGGGCATGAAGACGCAGCGGATTGTCCTGAGCGTAGCGATCGCGATCGGCGGCCTCGCCGCCGCAACGCCTGCGTTGTCGCAGGAGTATCGCGGAACATGGGAACAGCAGATGGCGTGCACACCGGATGTGTGGCGGCTCTGTGGCGATCAGATTCCCGACACCAACCGGATCGTCGCCTGCCTGCGGCAGAACACGCCGCAACTCTCCAGCGGCTGTCGTGCCGTATTCGAGTCCAATGCAAGCACGCAGCAGCCGCAAACCCAGGGGCGCGCGCCGCAGCAGCGCCCGCAGTTGCAGCAACGGCCACGCGCACCACAGCAGATCCAGCCGGCGCCGGTTGCGCCGCCGCGGCCGGCGCCCGGCGATGATGAGGACTAGAGCGTTTTCGAGCGAAGTGGATACCGGTTCGCGTCAAGAAGACGCGTCAAGAATCCTTAGGCCCTGACTTCGCAAACATCGACCCACTCGGCCGCGGTCAGCTCCGCCATCCTGTGGGGCGTGATGCGCACCGCGCTGTGGGTCGAGCCGGCGGCCGGCACCACGACGTCGAATGCCTTCAGCGAGACATCGCAATAGACCGGCAGCGGCGTCTTCAGCCCGAACGGGCAGACGCCGCCGACCTCATGGCCGGTGATGTCGGCGACCTCGTCGAGGCCGAGCATCTTCGGCTTGCCGCCGAAGGCTGCCTTCACCTTCTTGTTGTCCATCCGCGACGTTCCGGCGGCGACGATCAGCACCACGCGGTCGCCGACCCGCAGGCTCAGCGTCTTGGCGATCCGCGCCGGCTCGACGCCATAGGCCTCCGCCGCCAGCACGACGGTCGCGGAGCTTGTGGTGGATTCGATCACGGTGATTTCGGGCGCCTTCTCGGCGAAGAAGGCGCGGACGGACTCGATGCTCATGAAGTTCAGGACCTTGCTAGTCAGGATCTGGCAGACACCAGGGCAGGAAGCTCGGAGAGGCCGTGAATCCGGTGATCGGGCACGACGCCGAGCTCGTCCATCTGGGTACGCAGCGCCTTGAACATCGTCAATGGGGCGATCGTCTCGCTCTCGACGCAAGCCAGCGCCATCGCTGCCGGCGTCACCCGCTCGATCCAGGCGACATTGAGTCCGAACGCCTTGGCGCCGCAGGCGTCCCACGGATTGGAGGAGATGAACAAGACCTCCGCCGGCGGCACCTTCAGCACCTCTTCGATCAGCGTGTAGGCCTCCGGCGCCGGCTTGAACATCTTGTGGGCATCGACGCTGATGGTCGCATCGAGCAGCCGGTCGAGCCCCGAATTGCGCACCAGCGCGTTCAGCATCTCAGGGCTGCCGTTGGAGAGGATCGCGAGCTTCTTGTCCTTCATCGCCTCGAGCGCGGCGACGGCATCCGGATACAGCGCGAGATGCTGATACTTGTCGATGATGCGCCCAAAGATTGCTTCGTCATATTGCAGGCCGAGGCAGCGCAGCGTGTAGGCGAGGGAATCGCGGGTTGCGACGGCGAAATCCTGGTAGCGCCGCATCAGCGTGCGCAGCCAGGAATATTCGAGCTGCTTGATGCGCCAGATCTGCGTGATGATGTCGCCATAGCCGGGGAATGCATCCTCGGTGACGTCGGCCACCGACTGCACGTCGTAGAGCGTGCCATAGGCGTCGAAGACGATTGCGTTGATTGTCATTGTGGTCTCTCTTGCCCGCCGATCGTCGAATACAGGAATTTCCGCAAGGCGTCGACGGATTGGTCGCGGGCCGCCGCGTTGAATTCGAGGTGATGACCGAGCTGCGTCCGGGGCGTGCCAAAAGCAGGCACGTCGAAATCATGATAGGCGCCGGGATAGACGATGAGTTTGATCGGATACCCCGTGTCCTTCCGGCGCGAGATTCCGTAGTCGTCGCGGCCTTCGGCCAAGCTCCGGCATTCCCTGGCCGGCGTCCAATCGTCGAGTTCGCCGACCATGATCAGCGTCGGCACCGTCATGTCACCCTTGATGCTGAGGCAAGGCGGGTAGAACGCCACGGCGGCACGGAATTTCTCAGTCGCGTTACGTTCGATCGCCCCGCGCTCCACCGAGAACAGCGCAAGCTCGGCGCCTTGCGAGAACCCGACCACCGCGACGCGGGCAGGGTCGACGGACGATTGCCGTGCCAGGAAACTCAGCGCGCGATAGGCGTCATGGACGGTCGCGGCCGGCGGCCCGCTCGTGCAGGCGCTGGTGATGCCGCGCGGTCCGAATCGGTCGACCGTGAGCGTGACATAACCCCAGGCCGCCAACAGCCTGCCCCAACGCTCGTCGAGTTGTTTGAAGAACCCGCTGCAGCCATGCAGCAGCACGACCGCGGGTGAGGGGCCTGGTCCGTCCGGCAATCGCAGATAGCCTTGCAGCGGTTGCGCGTTTGCAAGCGGAGTCTCGAATTCGACGAAGGCGGGCGGCTGCCCCGCGCCAGCCGCATAGTCCGGCCCTGCGCTTCCGATCAGAAGCACGGCGAGGGATGCGGCAAGTCCGGTGAAGCTGGTCATGAACCACCCCCGAAGCTTGCCGCCGACAATACTCCCTCAGATGCCCAAAATCTTCCGCGCGTTGGCCTTCAGCACCTTGGGTCGGATCTCCTCGCGAATGTCGAGCTTGGCGAAATCGGCGAGCCAGCGGTCCGGCGTGATCACAGGCCAGTCGGAGCCGAACAGCATCTTGTCCTGCAGGATCGAGTTGATGTAGCGCACCAGGATCGGCGGGAAATATTTCGGCGACCAGCCGGAGAGGTCGATATAGACGTTCGGCTTGTGGGTCGCGACCGACAGCGCCTCTTCCTGCCAGGGGAAGGAGGGATGCGCGAGGATGATCTTGAGGTCGGGGAAGTCAGCCGCGACGTCGTCCATGTACATCGGGTTGGAATATTTCAGCCGCATCCCCATGCCGCCCGGCATGCCGGAGCCGACGCCGGTCTGGCCGGTATGAAACAGCGCGATCGCGCCGCCGTCATTGATCGCCTCATAGAGCGGATAGGCCATGCGGTCGTTGGCGTAGAAGCCCTGCATGGTCGGGTGGAATTTGAAGCCGCGGACGCCGTAGTCCTCGATCAGCCGCTTCGCCTCGCGGACGCCGAGCTTGCCCTTGTGCGGATCGATCGAGACGAACGGGATCAGCACATCGAGATGATCGGATGCGACCTCGAGCATTTCGAGATTGTTATAGCGGCGGAAGCCGGTCTCGCGTTCGGCATCGACCGGAAAGATCACGGCGGCGATGTTCTTCGACCGGTAGTAGGCGGCGGTCTCCGGCACGGTCGGCGGATGCTTGTGCGGCGACTTGAAATAGTCGGCCATCTGCGCCTGGAAATCGTCATAGCCGTCGTCGCCATGCATGCCGCACGGCTCCTCGGCATGGGTGTGGATGTCGATCGCGACGACTTTCTCGATGTCAGGCAGTTTGAGCTTGGGCATTCGGCTTCCCCGGCGGCGTGTTTGTTAGTGATGGAAAATAATTATATGATATAACGATTTTCGCAAGCGGTCTGGCGGATGAGCGTGCGATTGCTGACTGATCCCGGTTCGGCCGGGAAAGTCCGTAAGGATCGGTTCGGGCTCGGCCCGCAAGCACGATTCGCCGCTCTTGCGGCAGCCGTCGGGGAATGCCGGCGGCACGGGCCACGGCGCGACAATCGTTGCGGCCGCCGTTTCCGAAGCGATCTCAATGGCATGGGCGTGCGGCCGACGTAGGATCCAGGCCGGGATATGGCCGAAAATCGGCCCATCTCCGTTGACATTTAACGGTCCGATGGCTTAGAACGCGGCCGTCCCGCGCGGTCTGGCCGCTTGTCGGGATAAATCCCATTTGGCCAACGATTGGCTTGCCCGGATATTGGCTTGCCCCAAGCATTGGCATTGATCAGGTACGGCCTCCAACACGGGCCTTTCGAAGTAACAGGATTGTCCCATGAAGGTCCGTAACTCGCTGAAGTCGCTGCGCGGCCGCCATCGCAACAACCGTCTGGTCCGCCGCAAGGGCCGCGTCTACGTGATCAACAAGGTCCAGCGCCGCTTCAAGGCGCGCCAGGGTTGATCCGAGCAGTCGATCCCGCTGGGATCACCGGCTGCTTGCAATCCTTCACAGGTCTTTGAGGCCGCGCTGCTTTGCAGTGCGGCTTTGTGCGTCTAGACTTCGGCGATGGGATTAAACTTCTTTGGCCCGACCAACCGCCGGCTGGCGATCCTGATCGCCGCGCTTCTGGCCATGCCCGTTGCAGCCGTCGCGCAGGACGATCCGCGGGTGATCCCGCCGCCGAAGGCCCAGAAGAAACTGCCGGAAGCGCCGACCAAACTGCCGAAGGTTCCGGCCGACCGCACCCGCGGGCTGGATTTCCTGTTCGGCGCGCTGAAGGCCGCGCCCGATGAGGACAGCGCCCGCCACGTCGAGGCGCGGATCTGGGCGCTGTGGCTGCAAACCCCGAGCGATACCGCCGCGCTGCTGATGGTGCGCGCCAAGGCCGCGCTCGACGCGCAGAATGTCGATGTCGCGCTGAAACTGCTGGATGCCGTGATCAAGCTGCGGCCCGACTATGTCGAGGCCTGGAACCGGCGCGCGACGATCTATTACCTGAAGAACGACTACGTCCGTTCGTTGGGAGATCTGCAACAGGTGCTGACCCGTGAGCCCCGCCATTTCGGCGCGCTGGCGGGTGTCGGCATGATCATGCAGGACATGGGCGACGACAAGCGCGCGCTGGACGCCTTCCGCAAGGCACTGGCTGTCGACCCTTACCTCGAGAAGGTGCCGCAGATCGTCAAGCAGCTGACCGAGAAGGTCGAAGGCCGCGACATCTGATTGCCTACGATTGATCGCGATCGCGGTCCGATGGACGCGAATGGGCACGTCAGCGCGAGCTCGATGCTTGCTCGCGATACGGTCCGGCGCAGGAGACTAGTGCAGGAACTTGCCGCGGGACGCGTTGTCCTGGGCTACGGCAGCGTAGAATTGCTGAAGCTCCGCCTCCAGGTGCTCATTCACGAGCAACAACGCCTTCAGGGCGCCGCGCAGGTCGCCATTGCAACTCGCCACGATCTGGTCGATGGCCGCATCGCTAGGGTCGGAAATCATGGTACTCCTCCGATTACTTCCCGTTGAACTCGTCGTGCGGACGCGGGTTCCTGTGGATTCAGTGTATAAGCCCTAGAAGCACCCAGGTAGCGTCCCGGTTTCGATGAAGCCTCGCGTCTGATGGCGAAATTGCCACCTTCAATCTATGAAATTACTAATGACGCAGGTATGAACCCGCTATCCACAGGCTGGGCGCATTGTGGACAACTCTGTGCCCCGGCCGGAGCCCGGAAAATCGACATTGGCTTTCCGAACCAGAGCGGGCCCGGGCAGGGTTCAAATCCGGCACTGGGCAAAACCTGATTTCGGCTACTCCGTAGTTTCGGGGTGGCCAGCACGCTTCAGATACCCAACTCCCTTCAGGTACCCAACACATCCCGGACCCTCTCGATGTTGACCGCGATCATCGTGCTGGCGGCCGCCGGACTGGCCCTGGTGCTGGCCCTGGCAACGCAAATCGGCGTGGCGCTGATCCAGCGCGCCTTTCCGCCACAGGGCCGCATGGTCGACGTGGCCGGCGCGCGGCTGCATGTGGTCGAGCTCGGCCCGCGCGATGCCGCGGGGCCGCCGGTCGTGATGCTGCACGGCGCAAGCTCCAATCTCCGCGCGATGCAGCCGCTCGGCGAGCGCATCGCCAGGACGCGCCGGGTGATCCTGATCGACCGGCCGGGGCATGGCTGGAGCCCGCGCGAGCACGTCGCGGATTCGACGCCTGAGGTCCAGGGCCGGATGATCGTGGAGGCGCTGACCAGGATCGGCGTCGACCGCGCGATCGTGGTGGCGCATTCCTGGGCCGGCGCGCTCGCACTGCGCATTGCGCTCGATCACCCGGAGCGCGTTGCGGGCCTCGTCCTGCTCGCCCCGGTCGCCTATCCCTGGCGAGGCGGCGCCGGCCGCTACAACGACGTGATCTCGACGCCGCTGATCGGGCCGTTGCTTGCGCATACGATCACGCTGCCGCTCGGCTATCTTGTGGCCAATTCGGGCGCGAGCGGTGTATTCGCGCCGCAGCCGATGCCTGACGATTTCGTCCGTGACAGCGCGACCTTGCTCCTGCTGCGCCCGCGCGAGTTCATCGCCAACGCGCGCGACCTCGTCTCGCTGAAGGCCGCCGTGGTCGAGCAGGCGCCGCGCTATGCGGAGATCAGGGCGCCACTGTCAATCATTTCGGGCGACGTCGACAAGACGGTCACGACCGGCATCCATTCGCGGCTGCTCGCAGCCACAGTGCCACAGGCAAAGCTCATCGTGCTGCCCGGCGTCGGCCACATGGTGCAGTACGCCGCGTCCGATCTCGTGGTGTCCGAGATCGAGGCGATGGTCTGCAAGTTGGTTCTATCGATAGCAACAAAGGGCAAGAACGCCCCCGCGAATCTGTGATCGGCCAAGGCTTGCGCGGGTCCATCGTGCCGAACATCATGCGGCGGTGCGGTTCTTCAGATCTCACCCAAAGGACGTCTCTCATGCGGATCGACAACATCGCCGACCTCATCGCCGAAACCCTTGCCCAGGCCGGCGTGAAGCGCATCTACGGTGTGGTCGGCGACAGCCTCAACGGCTTGACCGAGGCCCTGCGCAAGCGCGGCACGATCGACTGGCTGCATGTGCGCCATGAGGAGGTGGCGGCGTTCGCCGCCGCCGCCGAATCCCAGATCACCGGCGATCTCGCAGTGTGCGCGGGCTCCTGCGGCCCGGGCAATCTGCACCTCATCAATGGCCTGTTCGACGCGCATCGCAGCCGCACGCCGGTGCTGGCGATCGCGGCCCAGATTCCATCCGCCGAGATCGGCGGCGGCTATTTCCAGGAGACCCATCCGCAGGACCTGTTCCGCGAATGCAGCCATTATTGCGAGCTGGTGTCGGATCCGGCGCAGCTGCCCTACATGCTGGAGAACGCGATCCGCGCCGCGATCGGCAAGCGCGGCGTTGCCGTCCTGGTGCTGCCGGGCGACGTCGCGATGCGGCCGGCGCCGAAGCGCGACATCGCACCGAATGCGGGCCTGCTGCCGCCGATGCCGGTGGTGCGTCCGGCCGATGCCGAATTGAACGCGCTGGCCGGGCTGCTCAATGGCGCGAAGCGCGTCACGCTGTTCTGCGGCCGTGGCTGCGCCGGCGCGCATGACGGCCTGCTCAAGCTCGCCGAGACGCTGAAGAGCCCGATCGTGCACGCGCTCGGCGGCAAGGAATATGTCGAATACGACAATCCCTACGACGTCGGCATGACCGGCTTCATCGGCTTCTCCTCCGGCTATGCCGCGATGCACGGCTGCGATGTGCTGCTGATGCTGGGCACCGACTTCCCCTACAAGCAGTTCTTCCCGAGCGGCATCAGCATCGCCCAGGTCGATCTCCGCCCGGAAAATCTCGGCCGCCGCTGCAAGCTTGATCTCGGCATCGTCGGCGATGTCGGCGAGACCATCGCCGCGCTGTTGCCGAAGCTCAACCCGAAGACCGATCGCAAGTTTCTCGACGCCAGCCTCGCGCATTACAAGGACGCCCGCGCCGGGCTCGACGATCTGGCCCGCGGCAAGCCGGGCCAGAAGCCGATCCATCCGCAATATCTGGCGCGGCTGCTCAGCGAGCAGGCCACCGAGGACGCGGTGTTCACCGCCGATGTCGGCACACCGACGATCTGGGCCGCGCGTTATCTGAAGATGAACGGCCGCCGCCGGCTGATCGGCTCCTGGGTCCATGGCTCGATGGCCAATGCGATGGCGCATGCGATCGGCGCGCAGGCGGCGCAGCCGGGACGGCAGGTGGTGTCGATGTCCGGCGACGGCGGCTTCGCGATGCTGATGGGGGATCTGATCACGCTGACTCAGGCCAGGCTACCGGTGAAGGTCGTGATCTTCAACAACAGCGTGCTCGGCTTCGTCGCGCTGGAGATGAAGGCCGCCGGCTTCATCGAGACCGGGGTCGATCTAAAGAATCCGGATTTTGCAGCGATGGCCCGCGCCATGGGCATTCACGGCGTCAGGGTGGAGGATCCCGGCGAGCTCGAAGGTGCGATCCGCGACGTGCTCGCGCATGACGGCCCGGCCGTGCTCGATGTCGTGACCGCGACGCAGGAATTGTCGATGCCGCCGACCATTACGCTGGAACAGGTGAAGGGCTTCAGCCTGTGGGTGCTGCGCGCCGTGATGAGCGGCCGCGGCGACGAGGTGGTCGATCTCGCCAAGACCAATCTGTTGCCGCGTTGAACGCAACAAAAACGTCCGCCCTGGCTGGTGCACAGGGCGGACGCCGTCCGATACCGCCGATTACTGCTTCTGCTTGCCGTCCTTGTCGAAGGACGAGATGTAGGCCCAAACGTTCTGGGCTTCGGTCTCGTTCTTGATGCCGGCGAACGCCATCTTGGTGCCGGGGATCTTGGCCTTCGGATCCTTGATGTATTCGAGGAACTGCTCCTTGTTCCAGGTGATGCCGGAATTCTTGTTGGCATCGGAATAGTTGTAGTCCGGCGCGGTGCCGGAGCGGCGGCCGTCGAGGCCGTTGAGCTCGGGGCCGACCTTGTTCTTGGCGCCTTCGCCGATCGCGTGGCAGGCGAGGCATTTGTTGAACGAGGTCTTGCCGGCGGCGGCATCCTGCGCCAGCGCGGAGGACGCTGTGGCCAGCGATGTGACGACCGCCAGCGCGCTCAAGGTCTTTAGGTTCATGGGGTTCTCTTCGTTTCGTCCCGGTGGGTAGTGATCGTTTGTGGCATGTCCGGCTTGGACAGGACAAGCCACGAAACTTTGACAGGTTTCATGACCGCCCGCTTGTCCGAGAGAGAACTCGTCATTGCGGGGCAGGGCAATCCGACCTTCGGCCGGTGACTGGAACAAGGCGACTGAAACAGGTGCAGACCTGATTGATTTGTCGTAACAAATCGGCAAAGGGCAAACGCCCGCCGAGGGAACAGCAATGTCCATCATGATGCCGGCGGCCGACCAGGCCGTGCTTGCTCGCCGCGCCGAAATCGTGGCCGCCTTGCGCGCCATCGTCCCGGGCGAGGGCGTGATCGACAGCGCCGCCGAGATGCTGGCCTATGAATCCGACGGCCTGACCGCCTATCGGCAGCCGCCGATGGTCGTGGTGCTGCCCGATACCACCGAGCAGGTCGCAAAGGTCCTCAAATATTGCCAGGGCCAGGGCATCAAGGTGGTGCCGCGCGGCTCCGGCACCTCGCTGTCCGGCGGCGCGTTGCCGCTCGCCGACGGCGTGCTGCTGGGCCTCGGCAAGTTCAAGCGGATTCGCGAGATTGACTTCGACAACCGCGTCGTCGTCACCGAGCCCGGCGTCACCAACCTTGCGATCAGCCAGGCGGTCGCCCATGCCGGCTTCTACTATGCGCCCGATCCGTCGTCGCAGATCGCCTGCTCGATCGGCGGCAATGTCGCGGAGAATTCCGGCGGCGTGCATTGCCTGAAATACGGCATGACCACCAACAACGTGCTGGGCTGCGAGATCGTGCTGATGTCGGGCGAGATCCTGCGCATTGGCGGCAAGTCGGCCGAGAATGCCGGCTACGATCTGATGGGCATCATCACCGGCTCGGAGGGCCTGCTCGGCGTCATCACCGAGATCACGGTGCGCATCCTGCAGAAGCCGGAGACGGCGCGCGCGCTGATGGTCGGCTTCGCCGAAGTCGAGGCGGCCGGCGAATGCGTGGCGCGGATCATCGGCGCCGGCATCATCCCGGGCGGCATGGAGATGATGGACAAGCCCGCGATCCACGCTGCGGAGGCCTTCGTTCATGCCGGCTACCCGCTCGATGTCGAGGCGCTTTTGATCATCGAGCTCGATGGTCCCCAGATCGAGGTCGATGAGCTGATCGCGCGGGTCGAGAGCATCGCCAAGGGCTGCGGCTCGGTGACGCTGCAGATCTCCAATTCGGAGGCCGAGCGCAATTTGTTCTGGGCCGGCCGCAAGGCCGCATTCCCCGCGGTCGGGCGCATCTCGCCCGACTATCTCTGCATGGACGGCACCATCCCGCGCGGCGCGCTGCCGAAGGCGCTGGCACGGATCCGCGAACTCTCGGAGAAATACGGCCTCGGCGTCGCCAATGTGTTCCACGCCGGCGACGGCAATCTGCATCCCTTGATCCTCTACGATGCCAACAAGCCGGGCGAGATCGAGAAAGCCGAGGCGTTCGGCGCCGACATCCTGCGCTGCTGCGTCGAGCTCGGCGGCGTGCTCACCGGCGAGCATGGCGTCGGCATCGAGAAGCGCGACCTGATGCCGGAGATGTTCACCGAGATCGACCTCAACCAGCAGCAGCGGCTCAAATGCGCCTTCGATGCCGAGGGGCTGCTCAACCCCGGCAAGGTGTTTCCGACGCTGCATCGTTGCGCCGAGCTCGGCCGCGTCCATGTCCACGCCGGCAAGCTGGCCTTTCCGGATATCCCGCGATTCTAGGGCCTCGTCGCCCGGCAACGGTCGTCGATCGATACAATTCTTCGGGTTGTCTTAGCCCTCCGATAACCTTAACCGCTGCTTGCCGCGATCGCCGTGGCCGGCGGTCAGGCTGCCGTCGCGCGTCGCCGCAATTGCAGACGGCACCATTTACACGGCCTTCAGCTGTTCCCGGGTAATTTCCCGAGATGCATGTCTTCGCCAACACATCGATGCCGAGCCTTGCCGATCAGCTGGCGCTTTCGCGCAATCGGCCCGCAGGTTTCGACTACATGCGGATCGCGCTGGCATCGACGATCATCTGCCTGCACGGCGCGAACGTGACGCTCGGGCTCGGCCGGGCGCTGGAGATCCAGAGCACGCTTCGCATCGGCATCGCGATGATCCTGGCGCTGTTCTTCTCCCTGAGCGGCTTTCTGGTGACGGCGAGCCTGCAGCGCTGCAAGAGCCTGATTTCCTTCCTCGGCCTGCGCGTGCTTCGGATCGGGCCCGCGCTCGCGGTCGAGACGACGCTGTCGGCCATCATCATCGGTTCGGTCTTCACCGAACTGCCGTTGGCGCAGTATGTCGCCGACCCGAAATTCCACGCCTATTTTCTCAACATCGTCGGCGACATCCATTACGAGCTGCCGGGCGTCTTCCTGCACAATCCGCTGCCGGACGTGGTGAATGCCCAGCTCTGGACGGTGCCGTACGAATTGTGGTGCTACGTCGTCCTGGCGCTGCTCGCGGTGACCACGATCTGCTTCAACAGGGTGGCCTACCTTGTGTTCCTGGTGGTCGTTCAGGTCGCGCTGGTGAGCTACGACATCTACCGCTGGGACGAGGTGCCGATCCAGCTGCGCCCGCATCTTCTGGTGTTCTGCTTCCTTGCCGGCGTCGGCTTCTACCTCTGGCGCGACAAGGTGCCGTTCAACCGTACCGTCTGCCTGCTGGCGCTGGTGGCCTGCGCCGCCGGCATGGCGACCGGACGCGGCGACGCGCTGGCGCCGGTGCCGGCCGCCTACGTCGCATGCTATCTCGGCCTGATGAATCCGCGGCGGAGCTGGATCGTATCGTCAGGCGATTACTCCTACGGGCTCTACCTCTATGGCTTCGTGATCCAGCAATGCGTTGCCTCGTTCGGCCCGCCGGTCCAGCACTGGTATCTGAACATCCTGATCAGCCTGCCGCTCGCCTTCGGCGTCGCCGTCGCGTCCTGGCATCTCGTCGAGAAACAGGCGCTGCGGCTCCGCGGCCAGGTCGAGACGTTCGAGGCCGCGGTGCTGTCGCGGATTGCGATCGTCGGCTTTTGGCGCAAGCCGCCCGAGCGGGTCGAGCTGCACGCAAGGCTTGGCAACAGCAGCGCATCGATCTGACCTGCGCCGCCGCGGGAAGGATTTGCATCCCCCCGCGGCGAAGTTGCTCACAGCAGCGCGTATTGCGTCCGCTCGCGCTTGGCCAGCAGCGGCAGCGCCTGCTCCGCGATGTAGGTCTTGAAGTAGGCGCTCTCCGCATGCGCCTTGAACGCCGCCTCGTCCTGGAACAATTCGTAGAACAGGAACTGCGCCGGATTGTCCTTGCCGCGGCCGATCAGGAACAGCTTGGTGCCGGGGTCCTTCTGCGCCTCGGGCAGGAAGCTGTCGAGGATTGCCGCGACCTTGTCGGCCTGGCCTTCCCTGGCTTCCCACTGCGCGACGACCAGAAGGCCTGATGTGTTGATCGCATCGCTGATGGTTCTCGTGCTCATCGCATAGTGCTTCATTGGTAGTCCTCCGTTGTTCTGCTCCGATCGAGCCTGCGATCCGGCCCAGGGCGAGACGCCGGCGATCGTCATGATCGCTGCGAACGAGCCGATGGCCGATCGTCGGGTGA
This sequence comes from Bradyrhizobium sp. CER78, assembly GCF_029846235.1. GTDB lineage: Bacteria > Pseudomonadota > Alphaproteobacteria > Rhizobiales > Xanthobacteraceae > Bradyrhizobium. The sequence goes on along the minus strand of NZ_JARVWP010000008.1, from coordinate 348,145 downwards.
GCATCATCGTCGTGGTGGGAAGTTCCGAACGCTTCATGATCGCCTCCAGATGATTTGCGCCAACCGTCGTGCCGGCCGAACCGCAAGGCGAGAGATAGTGGATCGCTCGTTGAACTCGGTTAGGTGGCGATCGAAGTGTCGATGTCGTGAACATTTCGATCATGATCGAAGCGTTGTGGAGGTGCGGCGTGCGACAAATGGATGACTTGGACAGGAGCTGGCCATGCAGACCATCGCACCCGAGCTTGCGGAACTCGCCGCCCTGATCGCCGATCCCGGCCGCGCCGGCATCCTGTCGCGCCTGATGGACGGACGCGCGCAGACTGCGAGCGAGCTGGCGCGGGTCGCAGGCGTCACGCCGCAGACCGCGAGCTGGCATCTGGCGCGGCTGGTCGAGCGTGCGCTGCTCAAGGTCGAGCGGCGCGGTCCGTGCCGCCTCTACCGGCTGGCCACCCCGCTGATTGCGCAGATGCTCGAGGGGATGATGACGGTCGCGGCGATTGATCCGCATCCGTCCCGGCCGCCGCCGTGGATCGATGCGGAGATGCGCCGCGCCCGGACCTGCTACGACCACCTTGCCGGCGAGCTCGGCGTCGCGGTCACCGACGCGATGCGGGAACACGGCCACCTCCGCCTCGACCAGGAAGCCGGCGAGCTGACCACGTCGGGCCGCGCATTTCTCCGTGATCTCGGCATCGACCTGCGATCGCCGACACGAAGCCGGCGGCAGTTGTGCCGGCCCTGTCTCGATTGGAGCGAGCGGCGTCCGCATCTGGCCGGGCGGGCAGGGGCTGCGGTTGCCGACCTCGCGATGCAGCGCGACTGGATACGGCGCCGGCCGCAGGGCCGTTCCGTCGAGATCACCGAGGCCGGGCTCGTCGCATTCAGGGACCTGTTCGGCGCGCGCATTTGATTTCGGAGCCGAATTTCGATACCGCCTAGCGGGTGGAAACGCTCAAAGTCAGAGACATCAAGGATGTCGAAGAGGTGGTGCGCGCGGCTGTTGCCAGCGAGCAGCCGCTCGAGGTCATCGGTCATGGATCGAAGCGCGCCATCGGCTATCCGATGCCGACCAACGCGGTGCTCGACGTCTCGGTGCTGAACGCGGTCAGCGCCTATGAGCCGAACGAGCTGATCATCACCGTCGAGGCCGGCGCGCCGCTCGCCGACGTACAATCCCTGATCGATGCCAAGAACCAGCAATTCGCCTTTGAGCCGATGGACACGTCCGTGCTGCTCGGCGCCGCGGGCGCAGGCACGATCGGCGGCATGATCGGTGCCGGCCTTGCCGGTCCGCGTCGCATCAAGGCCGGCGGCATCAGGGATCATCTGCTCGGGGCGCATGCGGTGTCCGGGTTCGGCGACGGTTTCAAGACCGGTGGACGGGTGGTGAAGAACGTCACCGGCTACGACCTCTGCAAGCTGCTCACCGGGTCCTGGGGCACGCTCGCGGTCATGACCGAGGTGACGCTGAAGGTCATGCCGAAGCCGGAAGCCGAACGCACGCTGGTGCTGCGCGGTCTCGACGACGTCACGGCCAACAAGGCGATGACGGCCGCACTGGGGTCGCCCTTCGACGTCTCGGGCGCGGCGCACCTGCCCGGCTCAGTGCTGCGGTCCGGGACCGGGGCGCTCGCCGGCCTCGCGGCCTCCGGCCAGCCGGTCACGCTGGTGCGGCTCGAGGGCATCTCGGCCTCGGCGGCACATCGGGCCGCCTCGCTGAGCCAGACACTGTCATCCTATGGAACGGTCGACAGCCTTGCTGACGATGCCTCGGTTGCGATCTGGAGCGCGCTGCGCGACGTGGCGCCGTTCGCGGCAAACGGTACGCTTGGGGCCTGGCCGGTGTGGCGCATCGTTTGCCCGCCGGCCTCGGGCGGCGCGCTGGGCCAGGCGCTGGCGCGCTCGACCGGCGGCGACGTGATCTATGACTGGGGCGGCGGGCTGATCTGGGCCGCGGTGCCGCCGAGTGCCGATGCGCAGGCCACCCTGGTCCGCGGCCAGGTCGAGGCGATCGGCGGACACGCCACCCTGCTCCGTGCAACCGAGGACGTGCGCCGTGCGGTCGATGTGTTCCAGCCGCAACCGGCCGGGCTTGCCGCGCTCGGCGAACGAGTGCGGGCGAGCTTTGATCCACGGTCGGTGCTCAACCGCGGCCGGATGAATCGAAGCGGGGCTGCATGAAGACCGAGTTTACACTGGCGCAACTTGCCGATCCCGACATCCAGGAAGCCGACAAGATCCTGCGCGCCTGCGTGCATTGCGGCTTCTGCACCGCGACCTGCCCGACCTATGTGCTGCTCGGCGACGAGCTCGATAGCCCGCGCGGCCGCATCTATTTGATCAAGGAGATGCTGGAGAAGGACAAGCCGCCGACGGCGGAGGTGGTCAAGCATATCGACCGTTGCCTGTCGTGCCTCGCCTGCATGACCACCTGTCCGTCGGGCGTGAATTACATGCACCTCGTCGACCAGGCCCGGGTCAGGATCGAGCGGGATTATCAGCGGCCGCTGACGGAGCGGATGCTGCGGTCGGTGCTCGCCCTGGTGCTGCCGCGACCGGGCCTGTTCCGGATCAGCATGATCCTAGCCGGGCTCGCCCGTCCGTTCGCCGCGCTGCTGCCGACGCCGTCGGTCGGTGCGTCGAGCCCCGGCCTGCTGCGGCGGATCAAGGCGATGCTGGCGCTGGCACCGCGCGGCCTGCCGCAGCCGGGACCGGCAGCGGGAACCGTGTTTGCGGCGACCGGCCGGCGGCGCGGCAGGGTCGCGCTGCTGCAGGGCTGCGCCCAGCAGGTGCTGGCGCCGCGGATCAATCAGGCCGCCATCAACGTGCTGACCCGGCACGGCGTCGAAGTGGTGCTGGTCAGGGACGAGCAATGCTGCGGGGCGTTGACCCATCACATGGGACAGGACGGCGATGCGCTGGCGCGCGCACGGGCCAACATCACGGTGTGGCAAAGGGAAGCGGACCAGAACGGGCTCGACGCCATTCTGGTGACGACCTCGGGCTGTGGGACAGTTGTCAAAGACTACGGCTACCTGCTGCGCGAGGACAAAACATTCGCCGAGCCGGCGCAGCGAATCTCGGCGCTGGCGAAGGATATCACCGAGTATCTCAGCACTCTCGAGCTCGCGCCTTCAACGCAGAAGGGCGACGTCACCGTCGCCTATCACTCGGCTTGTTCGTTGCAGCATGGACAGAAAATCACTCAACTTCCGAAAGAATTGCTTTCCAAGAATGGATTCGTGGTGAAAGATGTGCCCGAGAGCCATTTGTGTTGCGGTTCGGCGGGGACCTACAACATTCTCCAGCCCGACATTGCGAGCAGATTGCGCGATCGCAAGGTCGCCAATATTGCGCTTGTCAAACCGGACATGATCGCCGCGGGCAATATTGGGTGCATGGTTCAGATTGCCGGCGGTACGTCAGTTCCTGTGGTGCACACGATTGAGCTTCTCGATTGGGCGACAGGAGGTCCCCGGCCAGGATTGAATTGATCGACTGCCACTCGAGCATGATCCGGACCTCAGCCTTGTCCCGACGCAACGTCTCTGACGCAATGTGTCTGGAGCAATGTGAAGGACCGGCGCTTCCTCAGCCACAGACGCGAAGCGATCGCGCGGCCATCATGCCCGACAAGCGAAGTGGAGGGTGCCTCTCCCCGAGGTGCAGCCAACGTCCGGCAAGCGATCACTTCAATACGCCCGGCGGACTCACATAGCGGCAACAGGAGGACCACGATGGCGAAGTCGAAGAAGGTGAAGAAAAGCAAGAAGGCCAAAAAGGCCAAGAAGGCGGTAGCGGCTAAGAAGAAGTCAGCGAAGAAGTCGGCCAAGAAGGCCGCGAAGAAGTCTGCAAAGAAATCGGCGAAGAAGTCAGCCAAGAAGGCTGCGAAGAAAGCCGCGAAGAAGGCTGCTCCGAAGAAGGCCGCACCCAAGAAGGCTGCGAAGAAAGCTGCCAAGAAGAGCGCTCCGAAGAAGGCCGCCGCGCCGAAGCCGGCTGCCCCGGTCGCAGCACCGCCGGCGCCCGAACCTGCGCCGCAGCCGGCCCAGAGTTGGGCCACGCCGAGCCAAGAGCCGAGCTGGGGCACCTCCGACGGCGAGCACCACTAACCGAACCTGCATTGGTTCACCTGATCGAAGCCGCAGCGGACGCCGCTGCGGCTTTTTCCGTATCGGCGGTCCGTAGTTTTGCGGATCGGGCGATTCGCATCGATGCCGCCCGCAGCGTGTCGAAACGTTGCTCGGTTCCGGCTGAGGGGGTCATTCAACCGGAACGGGAGGCCTCAGTATTGTGGTGTAAATGCAACACTCGCCAACCAACTGTGGCGCGACTGCCAGAACGCCTAAAAAGTCGGCAGATGCATGTCTTTTTGCCTTCTCCAAAATGGGGGCGCGTTTCAAATTGAGCACACGCGATTGTGTTGCAGTCCGTTATCGCGCGCCCTGGGGGCCACCGGAGCTGGGCTGTCTGGAAAAGTAGATGGGGATCGTCATGAAGAAACTGGCTTTGTTAGCAACGGCGCTAGCAATGATTTCGAGCTCGGCAATGGCAGCTGACATGGCGGTGAAGGCCGTCAAGGCGCCGCCGCCGGCTCCCTTCGATCCTTGGGATATCGCCTTCGGCGCCGGCATCATGAATGACTACATCTTCCGCGGCGTCACCCAGTCGAACCACAATCCGTCGGTCACCGCCTATTTCGAGCCGCGCTACAACGTCAACAAGGACCTGCAGCTCTACATCGGCACCTCGACCGAAAGCATCTCCTTCGCCAACCGCGCTGCGGCTGAAGTCGACGTCTACGGCGGTATCCGCCCGACCTTCGGCGCCTTCGCCTTCGACATCGGCGTCTGGGGTTACCTGTATCCGGGTGGAACCTGCTACTTCGGCGCGCCGTTCGACACCGCCGGCAAGCCGCTCAGCGCGGAGTGCGCCACCAACTTCCTGCCGAACGGCAACGTCATGAAGAAGGACGTCTCGTTCTTCGAAGTCTACGGCAAGGCGACCTGGACCATCAACGACAACTGGGCGTTCACGATCAACGAATACTACTCGCCGAACTTCCTCAACACCGGCGCCTGGGGCAACTACTCCTCGATCATCGGCAAGTACACCGCGCCCAGCACCCTGTTCGGCACCAGCGGCGTCGGCATGTACGTGTCGGGTGAGTTCGGCCGGCAGTGGCTCGGCACCTCCGACAGCTTCTACGGCGTCCCGGCGTTCCCGAACGGCATCAAGTATGCCGACTACAACACCTGGAACATCGGCATCGGCTTCACCTACAAGGTGTTCACGCTCGATCTGCGCTACTCCGACACCGACATGTCGAAGGGTAACTGCAGCGCCTTCACCAGCGACTACACCGCGGGCGGCACCACCAACGTCACCCCGATCAATCCGGGCGGCACCGGCTCCAACTGGTGCGGCGCGGCTGGTATCGCCAAGCTCTCGGTCGACCTGACCGCGATGTCCAACCTGAAGTAATCTCCTCTTCCGGGGATCGAGGGGCGGCAGAGCAATCTGCCGCCTCTTTTGTTTTGGCGGCTTGGTTTTCGGCGGCCGGTGCCGCAGCTTCGATCTCACCTCTCCCCGCCGGGGAGAGGTCGGCGCGAAGTGCCGGGTGAGGGTTCTTGCCCTTTCGATAGACCGTGACCCCTCACCCGATTTGCTGCGTAAATCGACCTCTCCCAAGGGAGAGGTGACCCGCACCCTTGGCCCTGACTCCGCTAGCCTACGACGCCGGAGCCTCGACCCTATCGCGCAAGGTGAAGCGCTCGCCGTCACGGACCAGCGCGACGTTGCGCTGGTGGAATGCATCGAGCGTCGAGCGATGGCCGATCGACACCACCGTGGTGTCGGGCAGCCTCTCGGCGATCAGCCGGTAGAGCGCGGCTTCCGAGGGCTCGTCGAGCGAGGCGGTCGCCTCGTCCAGGAACAGGAATTGCGGTGCATGCAGCAGTGCGCGGGCGATGCCGAGCCGCTGTTGCTCGCCGAGCGACAGCATCCGGTTCCAGTGCGCCTCTTCGGCGAGCCGTGCCGCGAGCTGCGGCAGTCCGACGGCGCTGACGACCTCGCGCACCCGCCCCGCGTCGAATTGCGTGGCCTCGCTCGGATAGACCACGGCGTCGTGCAGCGACCCGATCGGCAGATAGGGACGTTGCGGCAGCATCATCAACGTGGCACCGGGGGGGACATTGATCGCGCCCTTGCCGAACGGCCAGATGCCGGCGATGGCGCGGAACAACGTCGACTTGCCGGCGCCCGAGGGGCCGGTGACCAGGGTGCGTGCGTTGCCGGTAAGGCTGAAACCGTCAGCCGCGAGCAACGGCTTGCCGTCGGGCAGGGTGATCACGAGATCGTCGAGCTCGACGCCGCGGCCGCCGGCGGGTTTGACGTGGATGATGTCCTGCCGCTGCGCGAGCGCATCGCCGCCGCGGATCGAGCTCTCGAAGCCATCAAGTCGTGCGACCACCGATTGCCATTCGGCCAGCGTCCGGTAGGCCGTGATGAAGAAGGACAGTGACTCCTGCACGCTGCTGAAGGCGGAGGCGGTCTGCATCATGCCGCCGAGCTGGATCTTGTTGGCGAAATAGGCCGGCGCGATCAGCACGTAGGGGAAGATCACGGCGGCTTGCGAATAGGTCGCGGTGAAGGCGGTCAGCTTCTTGGTTCGCTGCATGATGTCGAGCCAGTTCCCGACCACGAACCCGAAACGATTGAGCAACCGCGTGCGCTCGGCCGGCTCACCCTCAAGCAGGGCGATCTGCTCGGCGTTCTCGCGCGTGCGCACCAGGTTGAAGCGGAAATCGGCTTCGAACCGCTGCTGCCGGAAGTTCAGGTCGACCAATGGCCGGCCGATCAAATGGGTCAAGGTTGTTCCGAGGATCGCGTAGATCAGCGCGCCCCAGACCAGATAGCCGGGAAGCGCGATGTCGTTGCCGAACAGATGCAGCGGCGCCTGATTGGACAGGCCCCACAGGATGACCACGAAGGACGCAAGCGTCACCACGGAGCTCAACAATCCGATTCCGAGCGTCAGGGTCTGTTCGACGAAGCGCTGGGTGTCGTCGGCGATACGCTGGTCCGGGTTGTCGGCGGCATCGCCGAGCAGCTGCATGCGGTAGTGGTTGGCATCGTGCAGCCAGCCGCCGAGATAACGGGTGGTCATCCAGCGCCGCCAGCGGATCTGCAGCCATTGATTGAGATAGAGCTGGTAGACTTTCAGCGCGATCCAGAACGCCGCGAGCACGCAGAAATAGCCGATCTGATAGGTGAAGACCGCCTGATCGCGCTCCTGCAGCGCGTTGTAGAAAACATTGTTCCAGCGGTTGAACAGCACCGTGAGAAAGACGCTGGCAAGCTCGATGATGATCACCGCGGCCAACAGTCCCCGGCCTGCCCATTTGTCATCGGAGTTGAAATAGGGCGAGGCGATGCGCCACACCGTCGCGAGCGTCGAGCGAATGTTTTTCACAGATTATCGTCTCCAGGGAAGGGGCCGCAAAGGCCTGAAGAATCGGGACAATCAGGGCGATCCTCGACTAAAGTCGTAGGTCTGGCATGCAAGCGTTGGCTTGTCCCGGCGATCGAGTCAACCCTAGCATGACGACAACGGCGAGGGGCGGGGGACCTTCGATTTTTCGCGAGGATGTGAGCGATCCTTACCGATCGTTCATTCGCGAGCCGGGGCTACGACTTTTCCGACGGACTCCCGCAATCGCATCAGCGCGTCTGGCCACACCGATGCCGGCGCGCTGCATAAAAATGTGGGAAGGATCCCGAGATGAACACCTGGAATCAAATCTATAATCCGCTGGGCAATGCGGGGCTGTCGACCGTCGCCGCCGCGGTTCCCGTGGTCACGCTGCTGGTCCTGATCGCCAGCGGCAAGGTGAAGGCGCATATCGCCGCCATCATCGCCGTGATCGTGACCAACCTGATCACGATCTTCGTCTTCACGATGCCGGCCGGCATGTCGATCCGCGCCACGCTGCTCGGCGTCATCACCGGGTTCTTCCCGATCGGCTGGATCGTGCTCAACGTCATCTTCCTCTACCAGGTCACGGTGAGGTGCGGGAAGTTCGAGCTGCTCAAGCGCGCGGTCGGCGGTGTCACCGAGGATCGCCGCCTGCAGCTGCTGCTGATCGCGTTCTCGTTCGGCGCCTTCTTCGAGGGCGCCTCGGGCTTCGGCACGCCGGTCGCGATCACCGGCGCGGTGCTGATCGGGCTCGGCTTCTCGCCGCTCGCGGCCTCCGGCCTGTCGCTGATCGCCAACACCGCCCCGGTTGCCTTCGGTGCACTGGGCACGCCGATCCAGGGCCTTGCCTCGGTCACAGGGCTGGATCCCTACATCCTCGGCGCCATGGTCGGGCGCCAGCTGCCGCTGTTCTCGCTGATCGTGCCGTTCTGGGTGGTGTGGGCGTTCGCGGGCTGGCGCGGCATGAAGGAAGTGTGGCCCGCGATCCTGGTCACCGGCGTGTCGTTTGCGGTCCCGCAATACGTGATCTCGAACCACATCAATCCCTGGATCGTCGACATCGGCGCCTCGCTGATCTCGATGGGCGCGCTGATCCTGTTCCTGAAGGTCTGGCAGCCGCAGCAGCTCTGGCTGTCGCCGAAACTGCGCGGCCGCGATGAATCGGCGGCGACGATGGCTTCCGCCCCGCCGCTCGACAAGACGCCGCTGACCCAAAGCGAATTGTGGAGCGCGCTGCTGCCGTGGATCATCGTCTGCATCCTGATGCTGATCTGGGGCAATGGCGCCTTCAAGACCTGGGCCAACGCCAACTTCACCTGGAACTATGCGGTCCCCGAGCTCGACAAGCTGATCTTCAAGGTGCCGCCGGTGGCCGCCAAGCCGACGGCGGAAGGCGCGGTGTTCAGCTTCACCTACCTGTCGTTCACCGGCACCGGCATGCTGATCGCCGCGATCATCTCGGGTCTGTTGATGGGCTTCTCGCCGCTCAAGCTGATCGCCGAGTATGGCCGCACCATCCGCCTCTGCGCGATCTCGCTGATCACGATCTCGGCGATGCTGGCGATCGGCACGCTGACCCGGCTCTCCGGCGTCGACGCCACGCTCGGTCTCGCCTTTGCGGCGACCGGCGTGCTGTATCCCTTCTTCGGCACCTTGCTCGGCTGGCTGGGCGTGGCGCTGACCGGATCGGATACCGCCTCCAACGTGCTGTTCGGCAATCTGCAGAAGATCACCTCCGAGCAGCTCGGCCTGCCGCCGATCCTGATGGCGGCGGCGAACTCCTCGGGCGGCGTGATGGGCAAGATGATCGACGCGCAATCGATCGTGGTCGCCTCGACCGCCACCAACTGGTACGGCCACGAGGGTTCGATCCTGCGCTACGTGTTCCTGCACTCGATCGTGCTGGCGTGTCTGGTCGGCCTGTTCGTGACCCTGCAGGCCTATGTGTATCCGTTCACGGAGCTGGTCTTGAAATAACGCGGCGAGGCGTCGCCCGAACGAAGATCCCCGTGGGTGAGAGCCCGCGGGGATTTTGCATTTTCAAGCACTTTTTCTCGCGCGGCCAAGCTGGCCAATCGCGGCCTCGTCCCATAGAAGGACGGCGTCGCAATTGCTGGGAATGGCATGGTCTCGATGAAGCGGATTCTGAACGGCGGCATGGCCGCATTGGTGCTGGCTGCTGCGGCTTTCGTCGCGATTCCGGCCAAGGCTCAGGAAGGATTCCCGTTCGGCGACGTGATGACGCTCGACGCCGCGCGCATGCCGGGCTCCAAGCGGATCCCCTCGATCGAGATCGGTGACAATGGCGAGGTGATCCTCGAGCTCTGGTGCGATGGCGGCAAGGGCCAGTTCTCGGTTGCCGGCAACACCATCGTGTTCGTTCCTGGCGCGATGGAGAACCGCAGCTGCTCGCCGGAGCGGGCGCAGGCCGACAAGGATCTGCTGGCGGCGCTCGGCGACATGACGAGCTGGCGGCGGCACAATGAAGAGGTGATCTTCTCAGGAAGCAAGTCGCTGCGCTTCCTGATCAACGGCAACTAAGCGCGGTCGATCGCGTCGGCGTGGGCATTCAGGGCGTCGCGACCAATCCGCTCGCGGTGGCGACGATCCAGCGGTTGCCCCAGCGCACGATGGAATCGACCCGGCCAAGGCCGGGGACAACGTCGCCGCGCGCGGCTATCTTGACGCCCTCCGGGCCCTCGAGCACGGCGGTGCCGTCGCGGACCTCGACCACCGACCATCCGGGAATCGTGCTCGGCCGCGTCTCCGGTCCCGCTGCCAGCTGCGGCTTCGATCCGAGCATGGCGGCTTGCGCGCCGAGCGTCGTCGGCGCGGCCCCCAGCACTTGGGGGCGAGGGCCGGCGGGAGTGGTCTTCGGAATGCTGCCGGTGACCGATGGCTCGGCATTCGACGTGGTCCGCCGCGGGCTCTCGCTTCTGCGGCTCGGCGGTGCCTCCGCAACGTGCGGGGCGGGCGCTTCCTTCTGGGCCACCGGGACGGGGGCGGGGCTTGCGAAGTCGTGCCAGTTGGCGCCGCCGGTCCATCCAAGGACGAAGCTTGCGGCGAGAGCGGTGGCGGCCAGCAGCGCGGTGCCGATGCGGTCGGCGAACGGCTCCCGCAGCAGCAGGGCGGCGTCGTGGTTCTCGTTTGAGACGTCCCAGAGGTCCGCCGTCTGCGCCGGCGAATGACCCTCCGTCACATCTGTCGGCCAGATGCTCTCAGGGTTGATCGGCTCGCGGTCTTGCATGGCGTGACCTGTGTTCGGTGACGCAAAGGATGATCCTCGAAACTAAATCGAGCCTTAATTTTCGGTGACCGAACTGCGGCAGCACGAAGTCTTTTGGTCGCAGGCCCCCGTAAATTGACAGGGCACGCATGAGTACGGGCGCTATGAAGTCTTGTGCAGCCTTGGTTCGGCGCCCCGCATGCGGCGGTCGTTTCCGGACGTCGTCTCCGCAAAGCGGGTCGTCGCGGTGCGCGGCCGCGGCTATAGCGGACGCATGCTCGATTTCGCCGCACAATACGCAGCCTTTCAACGCCGCGACCCGGCCTGGGACGGCATCGTGTTCGTGGCGGTCAAGACCACCGGCGTCTATTGCCGCCCGGTATGCCCCGCGCGCACGCCGCTCGCCCGCAATGTGCGGTTCTATGGCAGTGCCGCCTCCGCCGAGCGCGCCGGCTTCCGGCCTTGCCTGCGCTGCCGTCCCGAGGCGGCGCCATTCTGTCCGGCGTGGAAGGGCACCAGGACCACCGTCGAGCGCGCGCTGGCGCTGATCGAGGACGGCGCGCTCGACCACGGCAACGTCGCCGCGCTGGCCGATCGGCTCGGCATCGGCGCGCGGCATCTGTCGCGCCTGTTCGCTTCGCATCTCGATGCCTCGCCGCTGCAGGTCGCGCTGTCACGGCGCGTGCAGCGCGCCAAGTGCCTGATCGACGGCGGCGATCTTCCGCTCGCGCAGGTGGCGCAGCGCGCCGGCTTCTCCAGCGCAAGGCGCATGAACGCCGCCTTCGCAAAACTCTACGGCCGCTCGCCCGCCTCGCTGCGACGGAAACGGCCGCCAGGCGTCACGATGCAACCCAACGGAGACCAGCAATGGCCAAGAGCTACGGCAAGAGCTACGGCACCGTCAGTGCCGAACAGAAACTCGGGATGAGCGGCCTCGACTTCGTCCAGGGGCTCGCCTCTGGCGACTTGCCGCTCAACACCATCGCGCGGACGCTCGACTATGACGTCACTGAGGCCGAGCACGGCCGCGTCGTCGTCACGCTGCTGCCGACCGACGCGCATCTCAACCCGGCCGGCACCGTGCATGGCGGGCTCACCGCCACGCTGCTCGACAGCTGCATGGGCCTTGCGGTGCAGTCGACGCTCGACGCCGGCACCAGCCAGACCACGCTCGAGTTCAAGATCTCGCTGCTGCGTCCGATCACGCCGGACACCGGGCCGATCCGGGCCGAGGGCCATGTGCTCAATTGCGGCCGCCGCGTCGGCACCGCCGAAGGCAGGGTCACCGACGCGAAGGGACGGCTGCTTGCGCATGGCACGACGACGTGCCTGATCTTCCCGGCCTAGCGCGGACCGCCGCGGAGGGACTGCGCCGACATCGCATCGAGGGACGCGATGCCGGTTCAGCCAGAGCGAGCTGCGCGGACTGGGTCAGCCCGAGTAGCCAGCGTGTTCGGGCAAGCGAATGAGCCCGAGCTGAAGCATGGCGGTGATCGCGTCTTCCTGTCCGAGCTCTTCGGCGATCCGTCCGTCCTGCACGCGCAGCACGGTCGTGCCGGCGAACGTCATCTTGCGGCCGGAGGCTGCGGGCAGCGAGCCGAGCCGGAAGTCGTTGAATGCGGGTCCGGTGTGGGTGCCGCCGCCTTCCCAACGGCCGACGACGAGGTCGCCTTCCGCGACGAGATCGCCGACGCCCCAGAAATTCAGATCCGGAAACGCCTCGCGAAACTCGGTCATGAATTTCGTCACCGCGGCGCGGCCCTTCTTCGGTTCGTGCATCGGGTAGTGCACGACAATGTCGGCCGTGGCGAGCTCGTTGATGACGCGCGGATTCCAGGGATTGCCCCAGAACTCCTTGAACCACCGGCCCACGACGTTCTTGTTTTCCTCTGACATCTCTTCGTCTCCATTTGCGCGTTGCCGGTATCGCGGCCGGCGTTGTGTCGATGCGCGCAGTGAACATTCGCAGGCGCCTATCGAGCCACCCGATTTCAGATCGGGCGCGCGACCGCGTTCGAGACGAGATTCCGCTTGGTCGATATGGCGCTTAGCGCCGCTTCTCGACCATCGTCGCGGAATCGGAAAGCGGGTGGTTCGCACGATACGCGCGCGAGACCATCTTCGCGATCACACGGGAGATCATCGTGCGCAACTTCGATGCGATCGCCGTGCTGAGCGGCGACGGGCTTCGTCCCGAATTGCGGGCGCTGCTCGATCGCGCCGCGATCGAGCCTCGTTCCGAATTGTTCGTCAGGAGCGACGGAATGCTTCAGTCCGGTCCGGACGCCACCCCGAAGCCGGCGCGCGACAACGTCGTGCCGCTGAAGACGAGGGCGGCCTCACCGAAGGAGAGTGCCGGCGTTACCTCCACACCGACTTGTCGGCGTCCCAGCGCTGGCCCTTGAACTCCTTGAGCAGTGCGTCGATCGCGCCGTTGTCGTCCTTGGCCTCGCTGCCTTCCTCGTCGCTGCTGGAATCGTCCGACAGATTCAGCTTGGCGCCGGCGCTGTCGTCCGATGTCGAGACGGTGGGGCTCGAGACCCACAGCATCAGCTTGTCGGAGCTGCCGGGCTTGTCGGGCGAGACGAGGGCGGTGACCTCGTAGTTCTGGGTGAGGCCGAGCGCAGGGTAGATGGAGCTTGGCCGCTTCAGCACCAGCTTGAGCTTGCCGGTGTTCGCATTCCATGTCGCGGAGGCCGGCTTTGCGGCAAGTGTCTTCGCCAGCACGCCCGCGATCGCGGTTGCGAGCTTGTCCTTGTTGACCTTGTCGCCGTCGCGCCAGTCGGCGGCCGCGAAGCGGATGGTGCGGTCCATCTCGACCACGCCGCTGGTCCAGCCGGCCGCCGTGACGCCGGGCGCTGCTTTCACCTTCGCGAGCAGCGCGCTGGCGTGCTCGGGATCGACGGTGAGATTGATGGTCTGCTCGCCGGAGCGCATCGCATCGCAGGTCACCGAAAGGCTGGAGGTGCCGATCTCGACAGCCTCGCCCTTCAGGCTCTTGAGGAAGTCCGCCGCCGCATCGAGCTTCACGCGCACGCCGATCGATTCCGGCGAGACGTCGGTGAAGTCCTTCGGCTGCGGCGTGATGCCGTCCTCGGTGGCCTGGTTGTCCTGGAATTCCTTCTCGCTGAGATCGGAATTATCCGTCGAGGCGACCTCGGTCACGGTCTGGCCGATCGTGATCTGGCCGCGGAACTCAAAACTGTCGCCGGTCTGCTTGCGGTTCAGCTTGATGGTGACCGGCTGCTTGTCGGCGACGCTCTGGGTGCTGCCGGACAGGGTCTGGCCGTTGACGGTGAGGGTGGCGACGAAGCGGTCCTTGCGGTCGGAGCTCTTGTCGGCGGGATAGCAGACGTCGAGCACCGCCGCGGTCACGGTCTTGCCCTGGCGGGTTTCCTTCAGCACGACGTCGGCGTTGCCGTCCATCAGGCCGTCGATCGCGGTGAAATAGCGCGTCTCGGGGCCGCCACCGGCCGCCGGCTTCGTTTGCAGCTTCATCTGGGCGAGGGCAGGCGCCGAGGCGACGGCAAGACCGAGCAGCAGGAGCGGGAGCGCGCGCATACGATGAGTCCTCGAAGGGCAGAATCGGTTCCGTCGTAACTAGCAAACCTCCGTGTCATTGCGCAAAAAAGAAGGCCGCGTGACGGCGGCTGTCGCGTTTGGACCGAACTGACCTTTGGCACTGTCATGACGAATGCAGATGTGCCGTGCATCATCCGCGTTCGGCAGGTTCCTCGCCGTTCTCCAGCCGGCCGCGCAGCGTCGTGACGACGTGGGCCATGGTTTCGATATCCTTCAGCGAAAGTCCGTCCGCGAGATTGTTCACCCAGGGCAGTTGCAGGCGCATGGCGGCATCGAAGGCCTGGCGTCCCTTGTCGGTCAGCACGACGAGCTGGGCGCGGCGGTGATGCGGATTGGTCTCGAATGTGACGAGCCCGTCCCGTTCGAGGTCGTTGACGATGCGCTGCACGTTCTGCCTGGCAGCGCCGAGGTCGCGCGCCAGCCACGCGACCGGTTGCGGGCGTTCGGCGGTGACGATGGCGCCGAGGATCTGCCAGCGGGCACTGGTCAGCCCGAGCCCCGCCACCAGCCGGTCGCCTGACGTGAACAGCAGGCTGTTGAGCCTGAACAGGTCGAGAATCAGGCCGCTCAGGGCTTCACCCGCCGGCGTTCGCTTGGTTTGGGGCATTTGTCATCATAGGTGTATATTGACATCGTGATGTCAATATTGATGTGTATCCATCTGATCGAAATGACATCATAGCACCATATCAACGGAGCAAGCCATGCCGCATATGCGCCCCCTGGACCCCGCATTCCCAATCGACCGCCAGCTCGCGGTCGAGGCCACCAACGTCGTGCTCGTCAACCTCTTCACGCTCGATGCGGCTGACGAGGACACCTTCCTCAGGGCTTGGCAGGACGATGCCGCCATCATGAAGCGGCAGCCCGGCTTGATCTCGACCCAGCTGCACCGCGCGCTCGGCGACAGCCCGGCCTATCTGAATTACGCGGTGTGGGAATCCACCGCCGCCTTCCGCGCCGCCTTCATGAACCCGGAGTTCAGGGCCAAGCTCTCGGCCTATCCGGCCTCGGCGGTGGCATCGCCGCATCTGTTCCAGAAGGTCGCGGTGGCCGACATCTGCGTCGCATAGCGTGCCGTCGAATTAGCCGGTAGGGCGGATTAGCCGAAGGCGCAATCCGCCGATCACGCGCGAGATCTCGGCGGATTACGCTTCGCTAATCCGCCCTACGATCAGGCCAAAATCGCTCAATTGTGGATCGCCATGAGAACAGCGAGCGTGGCGACACCGGTCAGAAAGGCGATGTCGAGAAATCGCAGGGGCGCCTTTGGACGATGACCGATCGAACCGAAGATGACGTAATAGAGGCCATAGCCTGCGCCGAGAACGGCGAACGTCAGCGTCTGCTTGAACCAGAACGTCAAGACGACGGCAAAGTCATCGACTCGGTCCTGGGCATAGGCGCCCAATGCGAGCACCGCGCCGATCGCATAGAACAGTGCGAGCGTTGTCGTCAATGATTTGGCGTCGCGGGACATCGGATCGTCCTTACATCTCGATCGTGATCAAATCGCAAAAAAGAAGGCCGCCCGGAGGCGGCCTTCGATTGCGATGCGGATGTGCGGAGGGGGCTTAGAAGCCGCCCATGCCGCCCATTCCACCCATGCCGCCGCCCGGCATCGCCGGCGCCGCATCCTTCGGCACTTCGGCGACCATGGCTTCGGTGGTTACCAGCAGGCCGGCCACGGAGGAGGCATCCTGCAGGGCGGTACGCACCACCTTGGCGGGGTCGATGATGCCCTTGTCGACCATGTCGACATAGTCCTCGGTCTGGGCGTCGAAGCCGAAGGTCTCCGACTTGTTCTCGAGGATCTTGCCGACCACGATCGAGCCCTCGACACCGGCGTTCTCCGAGATCTGGCGAACCGGAGCCTCGAGCGCCTTGAGCACGATGTTGATGCCGGCCTGGACGTCGGCATTCGGGTTGGTGAGACGGCCGACCGCCTTCTTGGCGCGCAGCAGTGCGACACCGCCGCCCGGCACGATGCCTTCCTGCACCGCGGCGCGGGTCGCGTTCAGCGCGTCCTCGACACGGTCCTTCTTCTCCTTGACCTCGACCTCGGTCGCGCCGCCGACCTTGATCACCGCAACGCCGCCGGCGAGCTTGGCGAGGCGCTCCTGCAGCTTCTCACGGTCGTAGTCCGAGGTGGTTTCCTCGATCTGCGCCTTGATCTGGCCAACGCGGGCGTCGATGTCCTTCTTCTTGCCGGCGCCCTTGACGATCGTGGTGTTCTCCTTGTCGATCACGATCTTGCCGGCGCGGCCGAGCATGTTCACCGTGACGTTCTCGAGCTTCATGCCGAGGTCGTCGGAGATCAGCTGACCGCCGGTCAGGATCGCGATGTCCTCCAGCATCGCCTTGCGGCGATCGCCGAAGCCCGGCGCCTTGACGGCGGCGACCTTGAGGCCGCCGCGCAGGCGGTTGACGACCAGCGTCGCCAGCGCCTCGCCCTCGACGTCTTCGGCGAGGATCAGGAGCGGACGGCCGGACTGCACCACGGCTTCCAGCACCGGCAGCATCGACTGCAGGCCGGACAGCTTCTTCTCGTGCAGCAGGATGTAGGCATCCTCGAGCTCGGCGGTCATCTTCTCGGCATTGGTGATGAAGTAGGGCGAGAGATAGCCGCGGTCGAACTTCATGCCCTCGACGATGTCGACCTCGGTCTCGAGCGACTTGTTCTCCTCGACGGTGATCACGCCCTCGTTGCCGACCTTCTGCATCGCCTGCGCGATCATCTTGCCGATTGCGGCATCGCCATTGGCCGAGATGGTGCCGACCTGGGCGACTTCCGACGAGGAGGCGACCGGCTTGGCGCGCTTCTCGATGTCCTTGATCACGGCGGCGACCGCGGTGTCGATGCCGCGCTTGAGGTCCATCGGGTTCATGCCGGCGGCGACCGACTTGGCGCCCTCGCGGACGATGGCCTGCGCCAGCACGGTGGCGGTTGTGGTGCCGTCACCGGCGGTGTCGTTGGTCTTGGAAGCGACTTCGCGCAGCATCTGCGCGCCCATGTTCTCGAACTTGTCGTCAAGCTCGATCTCCTTGGCGACGGTGACGCCGTCCTTGGTGATGCGGGGTGCGCCAAAACTCTTCTCGATGACGACGTTGCGGCCCTTCGGGCCGAGCGTCACCTTCACGGCGTTGGCGAGCACGTCGACACCGCGCAGCATGCGGTCGCGGGCGTCTCCGGCGAATTTTACGTCCTTGGCAGCCATTGATTTGAACTCCTGGAAAAGGCGTCATCCCTTGCATAACGGCCTTTGCCGTTATTGCTCGATGAGCGGGCCTTGGCCCGCGTCTCGAAGGATGAGTTGTGGGGGCTCACCCTTCGAGACGGCAGCTGCGCTGCCTCCTCAGGGTGACGGAGAGAGGTGTGATCAGGCCAGCACGCCCATGATGTCGGACTCCTTCATGATCAGGAGCTCCTGGTTGTCGAGCTTGACCTCGGTGCCCGACCATTTGCCGAACAGCACGCGGTCGCCGACCTTGAGGTCGATCGGAATCAGCTTGCCGGCTTCGTCGCGGCCACCGGGGCCGACGGCGACGATCTCGCCCTGCGACGGCTTCTCCTTGGCCGAGTCCGGAATGATGATGCCGCCCTTGGACTTCTCCTCGGCATCGATACGCTTGACCACGACGCGGTCATGCAGTGGGCGGAAGGTGGATTTAGCCATGACGTTCCCTCTTGGAGGCTCGGTTTCAGGTCCGGTTCATCGGGACCGGCGTTGAATGCCGGCCCGGTCGGCGCAGGGCAGGACGCCCGACGCATTTAGCAATCGTGGTGCGAGAGTGCTAATTGTGCGCCGGGAAATATGGCTTGGCGCAGTTTCTGTCAAGCAAACGGGTTAAGGCCTTGGTGAGGCCAATATAGGATGGTGGACCAGAAACCAAATCGTAGCGATGACGTAATTTTGTCAGACGTCATTGCTCCGTCTTAAGTTTTACGCTTGGCTGCAGGACGGGTGCGGCCGGGACATTGTCGGGGGATACATATGATCAGGTCACTCAACGCGCGATTGGTCGCACGGTTCGCGGCCGTTTCGGCGCTGACGACACTCTTGGGGGCGTGCGGCAGCATGAGCCTGCCGTCGTTGTCATCGAACCCCGAGCCGGCGCCCGAACCGGGGGTCGCCCCGGAAATGCCGGCGAGCATCCGCCCCGACGAGATCGTCGGCCGCTGGGGTCTCGCGTCGTTCCAGAATCCCGCCGACCGCGCCCGCACCGAGGCCGCCGCGCGCGGCCAGTGCAAGCAGCCTTACGTGATCGGCGCCGGCCAGAACGGCGGCGTCATCATGCATCTGGCCGACCAGGCCACCCCGCAGGAATTGCGGCTGAAGGGTTCCCCGAGCGGCAAGAACTATATCGGTCCGCCCGGACCTGTGCCCGGCGAGCAGGATCGCGAGATCATCTCGTTCGACGGAAGGGTCCTGATCACCCGCTTCGTCGACAAGGACGCCGCCACCCGCTACGGCAACATGGTCTACGTCCGCTGCGCCCCGCGGGCGTAACGGCTCAGCTGTTCAGCATCGGATAGTGCCACGCGAGTGGTGCACCTCTCCCCTTGTGGGAGAGGTCGAATTGCATCGCCAGATGCAACTCGGGTGAGGGGTATCTCTCCGCGAGTGACCCTCTCGCGATTTGAGTATGCGGCGACAACCCCTCATCCGGCGCCATAGCCGATGCGAAGCATCGGCGTTCTAAGAACGGCGGCCGGAAGGCCGCCTATGCCACCTTCTCCTACAAGGGGAGAAGGGAAGATCCACCGTCATTGCGAGGAGCGAAGCGACGAAGCAATCCATGCCGCCGCCTTTTCGGAACGATGGATTGCTTCGCTTCGCTCGCAATGACGAGGATGGACTGCCGCCCAAACAAAAACGCCGGCCCGAGGGCCGGCGTTTTTCGTAATGTGACGATCGCTCAGTTGAACATCGCGTCGATGTCGTCCTGCGAGGCATGGCCGGCGTCGCCGTCGAGCTTCGGGCCGTTGAGCAGGCGGGCATCGCCCTCGCGGGTGTCGACGATCGGCGGGGAGTGGGTCTTGATAGCGTCGACGCCGCCCCAGATGTTCATCATCTCGTTGATGTGCTGTTCGATGAACTTCATCGTCTGCATCACCTTGCTGATGCGCTGGCCGGTGAGGTCCTGGAAGTTGCAGGCCTCGAAGATCGAGACCACGCGCTCCTGGATGTCTTCGCTGAGCCGCTTCTGCTGGTCGGGCGTGACATTGTTGGCGAGCGCGGTCGCGGCCTGGTCGATCGCCTCGACCGCTTCGAGGATCTGCTGGGTGGCCTGTTCGGTGCCGCCGACCACGGCGCCGAGCTCGCCATTGACCTTGGCCATCTCCTCGCCGTTGAAGCTCTTGCCGTGCAGCACGGCGATCTCGCGCTTGGTGCGGCTGATCGCGTCATGGATCAGGTCGAGCTCGACCTTGAGCTTCTCGCACTGTTCGACCTGCGCGCGGTAGGTCTCGAGCAGCGCCTGCGTTTCGGCGACTTCGCGGGCAACTGCGGCATCGACGCTGTCGCCGTTGCGCTGTGCCGGTGCTGCGGCCATCTGGGAGCGGATCGAGCGAAGCTCGGCCATGATCTCGCGATGCATCGGACCGAGGTCGGCGCCACCGGTCACTTCCGGCTCCGGCATCACAACCTCACCCATCGCCTGCTCGACACGAAAACGCTTGCGCTTCACTGACATGATTTTCATTCCCGCCCCTTCACTGCAGTCCGTTCTAGACAGTGCGGATTTAACGTCAGGTTCACGCGGGAACAGTTTGCATCGACAGCATGCGACCGCCGCGATACCGCCGATTAACCATGTCGCTGCTGCGTTCACGCAAAATAAACGCTACCGGGCAAAACCGCGCCGCATTGCCGACGTGGTGAATCCAAACGGCCGTTCCGTTTACCAAACCGATGCGGTTTTCATTGCTTATTGACCACGTGCAACGGCGCAAGTCGGCGCCCTCGCGCATCACGTCACGACGAAACCAGTACAGAGTACGTCGATGTTCAGGAAAACCACGCTTGCGCTGCTCGCCGGCGCGTCTTCTCTTATTGCAATTCCCCATTCCGCCATGGCGATCGATGCGTCGGCTCAGCCCGAGCCCGCCGTGATCTACGCCAACCAGGGCGCACCGCAGCCGCCGATGCGCACCGCCTATGTGCAGCCGCAACGCTCCAACATGGGCGGCGGCTTCATCGAATTCCTGTTCGGCGATGCGCCATCGTCGCAGGGTTATGCGCCGCAGCCGATGTATCAGCAGCAGCCAGCCTATTACGGCAATCGCCGGGGGCTGCCGCCGATGGATCCGCAGCAGCAGATGATCCGTCAGCAGCAAGAGGCGGCAGGTGATCCGACCCAGCGTCCGTTCGATCCGCAATATGAAAAGCAGCTGGTCGACTATCACGGCAAGGAAGGCGCCGGCACCATCGTCGTCGATACGCCGAACAAGTTCCTCTATCTGGTGCAGGGCGACGGCCGCGCGCTGCGCTACGGCATCGGCGTCGGACGGCCCGGCTTCACCTGGGCCGGCACCAAGACGATCTCGGCCAAGAAGGAGTGGCCGGCCTGGACGCCGCCGCCGGAAATGCTGGCGCGCCGTCCCGACCTGCCGCGGCACATGGAAGGCGGCCCGGAGAATCCGCTCGGCGCCCGCGCGATGTATCTCGGCTCCTCGCTCTATCGCATCCACGGCTCCAACGAGCCCTGGACGATTGGCACCAACGTCTCGTCCGGCTGCATCCGGATGCGCAACGAGGACGTGATCGATCTCTACGGCCGCGTCAATGTCGGCGCCAAGGTCGTCGTGATGTAAGATTGTAGCCCGGATGCAGTGAAGCGAAATCCGGGACGGACTTCATCGCGGATAGACCTGCCCCGGATTGCGCTTCGCTTCATCCGGGCTACGATTGATCAAACTAAACGGCCGCTCGATTGGAGCGGCCGTTGTTGTTCCAGCGACCGCGTTTACGCGTAATCGCTGTTGTCGTCGCCGCCGTTGTCATCGAAGTCGTCGGCATCTTGATCATCGTCACTGTCCCGGTCGGCCTGCGCCTGGTCGAACGCGCCGGCGCGCGAGCCGTAATCACTGTCGCGACCGGACGAACTGACATCGTTGATCCCGGCGTCACGGGCGAGATCGCTCGACGACTGGTCGCCGCCCCAGGGACGCGAACCACCAGTGAGGCTGCCGGCATCGGCCAGCGACTGGTGACCGCCACCCATCATGCCGCGGATGCTGGAGAGCAGCAGCCCGCCGCCGACCACGCCGGCCGCGGCCGCCGCCGCAGTGCCGAGGAACGAGCCGCCACCGCTGCCGGGCGCGCCGCCGCCGAAGGCCGGCGGGCCGCCATAGGGCTGGTTGTATTGGGGCTGATTGTATTGCTGCGGCGGCTGGCCATAGCCGCCACCCGCCTGCTGGATCGCCTGGCCCGAGTTCCAGACCGGGCGGCTGCCGCCCGGATCGCGGTTGCCCATGTCGGGCGCGCGCACCGGCGGCACCGAGCCGTGCGGCTGGCCTTGTCCCTGGCCGAAGATCGCATCGCGCATCGAATCGAGGAAACCGCCGCCCAGCTGCTGTGCGGGCTGCTGCTGGCTGACCGCAGCCTCGAGCTCCTGGATCCGATCATGGGCGCGCTTCAGCGCCTCGTCCTGCACCAGCGCGGTCTGCACCAGCGCGTAGACCGCATTCGGCGCGTTGCGCAGGCCCTGCATGATCGCGGACATGGCCTCGCTGTCGCGCGGGGCATTCTCCAGCTTGGCGAGCCGGTCGAAGAGATCGTCGATCAATTGGCGTTCTTGCGGTGTCATGGCGTTCTCCATCGCGTCGATCGAATCGGCGCGCGGCTGATGTAGGACGGGCTTTGTGGCGCAAGGAGTGGGGCCCAGAATTAAATTTATGTATGCGACAATACGACCGCAGGTTTCTTTATGAACCTTGTCAGGCTCGTGTAACTTTATTCGAGTGTAACTTTATTCAGGCCCAGCAGCGCCGGGAAATCGTCACTGGCGAGATAGGCATGCTCGGTCTCGCGCTGCGTCGTCAGCGGATCGAGGTTCTTCAGTGTTTCATCGACGAAACCGGGATGGCACATCACCAGCCCGTCCTCCGGCAGGCCGTCGAGAAAGCCGCGCATCAGCGCCGCGAAATCGTTCTCGCGTGTAAAATCATAGGCGCCGGCGAAGGCCGGGTTGAAGCGCAGGCCGGATCGCTGCGCCTTGATCCGGAACTGGGTGCTGAGCACGTTGAGCACCAGTGCCTTCGGCGCCGCCAGCTGACGCGCCAGAGGATCTTCGCGGCCGCACTGCCGCACCCAGGCGTCCGGCGCGCGTTCCTTCACAGCGCGCAGGAAGCCGTCGCGCACCTGCGGGAACAGCTGCGCGTGCTGGTGGCCGTCGACGAAATCGGGCGCGCGCCCGAACAGGTCGTGGAAGGCGTCGAGCTGCGCCAGCACCTCGGCATGAACCAGCTCGGCGTCGAGCCGGTGCATCAGCCCGGCGCGCAACAGCCGTGGGAACGGCAGGAACATGTCGCCGTCGAGTGGACGGAAATGCATGGTCAGCGGCCGGAACGGCGCGGTCAGCGTGACGTGCAGCCCGATCGCGCAGCGCGGGCTTTTCGCGACCGATTCCTGCAATGCGGCCGCAGCCTCGCGGCCGATCGCCGGCGTCACCATCATCACCGACGCCGCATTGAGGCGGCCGCGCTCGATCAGATCGCGGATCGCGCGGTTGACGCCGTCACTCAAGCCATAATCGTCAGCGCACAGCCAGATCCGACGCGGCGCAATTTCGCTCATTCGGCGGCGGTCCGCTCGGAGGCATCTTGCGTCGCGCCGCCGTCGGCGTGCTTCTCGGTATGCTCGGCGACGAAGTAGATCGGCCGGGCTTTCAGCTCGGAGAGGATCTTGCCGATATATTCGCCGACGATGCCGATCATGATCAGCTGCACGCCGCCGATCGTCATCACGCCGATCATCAGCGACGGATAGCCGGGGACCTGCTTGCCGGTGGTCAAGACTTCCCAAAGGATCGAGAGGCCGAACAGGAAGGCGGCGCCTGCGAGCAGCGCGCCGAGCAGGCTGGCGAAGCGCAGCGGCGCCACCGAGAACGAGGTCAGGCCTTCGATCGAGAGGCCGATCAGCCGTCCCGCATTGAAGGTGGTGACGCCATGCGCACGCGGCGCCGGCTCGTAGTCGACGCGGATCTGCTTGAAGCCGATCCAGCTGGCGAGGCCCTTGAAGAAGCGGTTGCGCTCCGGCAATTGCCGCAAGGCCGCCGCCGCACGCGGCGACAGCAGGCGGAAGTCGCCGGCATCCTCGGGGATCTGCTGCCGCGCGCCCCAGTTGATCAGCGCGTAGAAGCCGCGCACGGCAAGCCGCCGCGCCGCCGATTCATTGTCGCGATGCGCCTTCGCCGTGTAGACCACGTCGTAGCCGTCATCGATCCAATGCGCGACCAGTTGCTCGACCAGCGTGGGCGGATGCTGGCCGTCGCCATCCATGAACAGCACCGCGCCGCGGCGGGCGTGGTCGAGGCCGGCCATCAGCGCCGCCTCCTTGCCGAAATTGCGCGACAGCGACACCACCTGCAGGTCGAGCCCATCGGCGGGCAGGCCGCGCGCGATCGCAAGCGTATCGTCCGCGCTGCCGTCGTCGACATAGACCACTTCGCAGGCGAGGCCGTAGCGAGCGCGCAGCGACCTTGCAAGGTCGATCAGCCGTTGGTGCAGCGCACTGAGCCCGGCGGCCTCGTTGTAGACGGGCACGACGATCGACAGACCCTGCGCGGCAGCGGTCTTGGCGGTCGTGGTCAGGCTGGAAACGTCAGAGCCCAGCATCATCGGTCAGGTTCCAGAACAAGAGCGTTTTCGGGCGAAGCCTGCCCCGCGCTTGATGCGGGGTGGGGTTCGCCTTCGCGGCAAGAAAAACGCGTCACAACGAGCGATCATGAACACAATATGGTACCGGCGGCCGCCTGTCGCCAAGATGAACGGCCGGGCCGACTCATTGTCGCAGGAACGCCTCGAGCTTGGCGAACAGCGGATTCTCGCGGTCGAACACATAGTCCAGCGACACCACCGAGACGGTTTCAGCGCCGTGCTCGCGCAGGAAGCTGCCGAGCGCGTAGAGCTTGCCCGGTGGGCAGTGCAGCGTAAGCATGCCCGACGAGGTCGGCCCGCCGAACGGGGCGACCACGCCGAAGCGCTGATGCGCCTCGGACAGCAGCGCGTCGTTGCAGCCGGCAAAGCGGGTGCGGACCTCGCGGTACTTGGCTGCGCGGGCCCGCGCGGCGATGTGGTCGAGGATCACGCGCGCGGTCTCGCGGGCGCCGGTCGACCAGTCGGCATCCTTCGAAGCCACCAAATTGGCCTGGCTGCGCAGCATCACGCCGTCGTCGAGCACCTTGAGCCCGTTGGCGGCGAGCGTTGCGCCTGTCGTGGTGATGTCGACGATCAATTCGGCGGTGCCGGCCGCGGGCGCGCCTTCGGTCGCACCGGCGCTCTCGACGATGCGGTAGTCGCCGACGCCGTGCCTCGCAAAGAAGCCGCGCGTCAGGTTGATGTATTTGGTCGCAACCCGCATGCGGTGATTGTGCTGCTCGCGGAAGCCGCCGGCGACGTCGTCGAGGTCGGCCATGGTGCGGACGTCGATCCAGGCCTGCGGCACCGCGACCACGACATTGGCATAGCCGAAGCCGAGGCCTTCGATCATCAGCACGCGCTTGTCGGGATCCGGAATGCTCTCGCGCACCAGGTCCTCGCCGGTGACGCCGAGATGCACCGTGCCGCGCGCCAGATTGGCCGCGATCTCGCTCGCCGACAAATAGGCGATCTCGACATTGTCGACGCCGGCGATGGTGCCGCGATAGTCGCGCGCGCCGCCGGCCTTCGACAGGGTCAGCCCGGCGCGGGCGAAGAAGCTTTCCGCGTTTTCCTGCAGGCGTCCCTTGGACGGAACGGCGACAACGAAGGGCGTGCTCATTGGGTGGCTCCGCGGCCGGCGGCCTTGCCATGCCGGGTCATCGCCTCGATCCAGACCGAGAAACCGACCGCGGGGATCGGATTGGCCGATCCGAGCTGCGACATCAGCCCGTCATAGCGGCCGCCCGCGACCAGCGGCTCGCTGCCGTTACCCTTGGCGTGCAGCTCGAATTCGAAGCCGGTGTAGTAGTCGAGGCCGCGGCCGAATGCGGTGGAGAACCGCGTCTTCTTGATGTCGATGCCGCGCGCGGCCATGAAGCCGACCCGGCTCTCGAACTGGTCGATCGCAGCAGTGAGGTTGAGCTTGGCGTCCGAGGCCAGCGCCCGCAGCTGCGCGACCGCGTCGTCGGGATCGCCCGCGATCGACAGGAAGCGCTTGATGGTGGCGACCGCATCGCGCGGCAGCGCGCCGGCCTTCAAGGTCGATTGCTCGAGGAAGCGGTCGGCGATCTCAGCGACCGTGCGTCCGCCGACATTGGTGGTGCCGGCGATCGACATCAGGTCGGTGACCAGCGCCAGCGCCGCCTTGCGGTCGGAGCCGGCGAGCGCCGCGAGCACGCCCTCATATTCGTTGCGGCCCGGCGCGGTCGAGAGTGTCAGCTGCTCGATGTCGTCGGTCAGCGAGACCTTGCGGTTGAAATCCTTGATCAGGCGGCGCCGCCACACCGGGTAGAGCTCCAGCGCATCGATCAGCGCGTTGAACAGCGCGACGTCGCCGGTGCGGATCTCGACGTCCGTCAGCCCGAACGCGGTGGTCGCCTCCAGCGCCAGCGCCAGCATCTCGGCGTCGGCCGCGGCGCGGTCCTGCCGTCCGAAGGATTCGATGCCGGCCTGCAGGAACTGGCTCGGCGCGCCGCCGCGATAGCGGAACACCGGGCCGAGATAGCTGAAGCCGGCAGGTTGGCCGGCGCGAGGCGAGGCGAGGTAGTCGCGCGCCACCGGGATCGTGAGGTCCGGGCGCAGGCAGAGCTCTTCGCCGCTCGGGTCGGTCGTCAGATACAGGCTCTTGCGGATGTCTTCGCCGGAGAGGTCGAGGAACGGCTCGGCCGGCTGCAGAATCGCGGGTTCGGACCTGACGTAACCGGCCTGCGCGAACGAGGCCAGCAGCGCATCCGCCCAGGAAGCTGCCCCTGGGGCGGATCCGGCGGCGGATCGTGGTGCGGCAGCTTCGGTCATCTCGAGGTCCAATTCGCCCCGCAATCGCGTTTCGAGGCCGGTTCCATAGGTGGTGTTGGCGGAGCCCTTAGCATGGCCGATCCATGGTTACGACAGGGATCAGCCAAAGATCAGCCAAGTGGCTTAATGATTGGGTTCGTTAACGATTTTGCGACGGCTTGGCTAGGGGCCGGGCGCGCCGAATTGCGAGTGAGGTGAGCACGCCTCTCAGGCTCCCTCCCCCTTGCGGGGGAGGGGCGGGGAGAGGGGTAAGCCCCGGGCTCCAGCGGTCGAGATTTTTATGGCTCTCCGCAATCCAGCCGTTGTCGCGCGAACGTCGCGAGCGTGAATCCGCGCGAACCGTCACACGACGGAGCAAGCGGCACCCCTCTCCCTAACCCTCCCCCGCAAGGGGGGAGGGAACCCGTCCGCTGGTGCGTCCATCACTGCCACGCCAATCCCCGAGCGCTGCCTGCACCAGCGCCAGCGCGGCGACGGCGGCGGTGTCGGCGCGCAGGATGCGCGGGCCGAGTGCGAGGCGGAGGATGGTGGGCTGGCGCAGCAGCAGCGCGCGTTCCTCCTCGGCAAAGCCGCCTTCGGGGCCGACCAGGACATCGATCCCGGCATTCGCAGCCTTCGCCGCCTGCAACGCCTGCACCGGGTTTTCGACATCGGCCGCCTCGTCGCAGAACACCAATAACCGCGCCTGGTCGCGGCCGGCGAGGAAGCGCTCGAGCGGAAGGGGATCGGCGACCTCGGCAAGCGAGATGATGCCGCATTGCTCGGCGGCCTCGACCACGTTGGCGCGCATCCGTTCGCCATTGACCCGCGATACCTGGGTGAAGCGGGTCAGCACCGGCACCAGCCGCGCGGCGCCCATCTCGACGGCCTTCTGCACCATGTAGTCGAGCCGCGCATGCTTCAGCGGCGCGAACACATAGGCGACGTCGGGCAGGCGATCCTGCGCGCGGGTCTGCGCCGTGATCGTCAGCGTATCGGCGCGCTTGCGGCCGGAAATCGCCGCGCGCCATTCGCCGTCGCGCCCGTTGAACACCAGGACGGTGTCGCCGGAGCCAAGCCGCAGCACGTTGCCGAGATAATTGCTCTGGTCGCGTTCGAGCGAAACGGTTGCACCGGCGCCAAGCGGCGCATCGACGAACAGACGGGGGCTGCGAAAATCGTGTTCGGGCATGTTTCGGGGAGGATCTTCAAATTCCCTGACGGACATCGTTCACCAGCGCTGCGGCGGCTTCACTGCAGCTCGGCAAGTTTACCAAACTGAACGACACCGTAATCCCGCGGACTCGCCATGAACTCGCCGGCCGGGTAGAAAGAAAGCGTCGATACATTGCTTCTGTCACCAAGTCATTTTGAAGTCCGAGGGGTCGCTTGCACGCGGCCCCTTTTGTCGTTCGGTCGGTGCGGGCGCAAATTCAAAGCGACGCATGACCCGAAAATCCTGTTCAGGCAGATTTGAAGCCTGTTTTACCGCCGTTCGTAGCCTAAAGGCTTAGAATCCGGGAACAATTTAATGTGGCCGGTGTGGCCCTACGCCGCGCTGTCGCCCAAATCCACGGGTTGTTAAGGGCTCACAGGAATCGTAAAACGCCCCCAAATTTCGTTGCTTCGTTTTCGTTGCGCTGGGGTTGCCTGGACCTTTTGCCGGAGAAACACCCTCGATGATCCGCCGACTGATCGTGCTGACCGTTGCTGCGACCGCCCTGTCCGTGGGGCAGGCCGCTGCCCAGAGCGCTTTTCCGGCTCCGCTCCCTGGCCAGGCCGGCACCGTCAACGACCCCGCGTTCCCGCCGGTGAACGGCGCGCGGCCGAGCCGGGCAGGCACCGCTTCGGATCCTGCGTTCCCGCCAGTCAACGGCGCGCCGGCGGCCAGGGTCGGCGCTACGCCGTCGGCATTTCCGTCCAATGGTGCAGCTCCGATCGCCGGCGGCGGTCTGTCATCCCCACCGCCTCCGCCGGGGGCCGGTGGTGGCGGGGGTCCCGGTGACGCCTGCATGAAGGATTTCGTGCCGCTGCGCGAAGAGACCGAGAAGCGCGGCAAGGCGATCAAGGCGGCGAGCGACCGGCACGCCAGCCCGCAAGAGGCCTGCAAGCTGATCGGCAATTACAGCCAGGCTGAAGTCAAGATGATCAAGTACGTCGACACCAACGCGACGAAGTGCGGAATTCCGCCACAGGTCTCCAACCAGCTCAAGGACGGTCACAAGAATACCGAAGCGCTGCTGAAGAAGGTCTGCAACGTCGCTGAGCAGGCGGCGGCGCAGCCGCGCGGGCCCGCGGGGCCGTCGCTCAGCGACGTGCTCGGCTCGTCCGCCTCGCTGCCGGAAGCGACCCCGACCAAGAAGGGCGGCAGCACCTTCGACACCCTGAACGGCAACGTTCTGACCCGATGATGGATCGCAGATGAGCGACGTATCCGCCCGCGTTGCCGACTCCACAGGCAACTGGGTGGATACGCACGCGCCGGTCTGGTCGCGGCCCTATCTGCGGCTTGCGCGCTACGATCGGCCGATCGGCTCCTGGCTGCTGTTGATGCCATGCTGGTGGTCGGCGGCGCTCGCCGCCGGCGTCGCGCATGATGTTCGCTCGCTCCCGCTCACAGTCCTGCTGTTCTTCATCGGCGCCTTCGTGATGCGCGGCGCCGGCTGCACCTGGAACGACATCACCGACCGCGATCTCGACGCCAGGGTCGAGCGCACGCGGTCGAGGCCGATCCCGGCCGGGCAGGTGACGGTGACGCAGGCCGTGATCTTCATGGTGCTGCAGGCGCTGATCGGGCTTCTCGTGCTGCTGCAGTTCAACCGCTTCGCGGTCATGACCGGCATCGCCTCGCTGGTGATCGTCGCGATCTACCCATTCATGAAGCGGATCACCTGGTGGCCGCAGGTCGTGCTCGGCCTCGCCTTCTCCTACGGCGCGCTGATGGGATTTGCGGTGACGCTCGAACGCATCGATCTGACCGCGATCGCGCTCTACGCCGGATCGATCGCCTGGGTGATCGCCTACGACACCATCTACGCCCATCAGGATGCCGAGGATGATGCGCTGATCGGCGTCAAATCCACCGCGCGCCTGTTCGGCGCGCGCACCCATCGCGCGCTGGTGATTTTCTATGGTCTCGCCGTGTTCTTGATCGGCGTGGCGTTCGCGCTGGCAGGCGCACGCTGGCCGGCCTGGATCGGCCTTGCGGCGTTCGCGCTGCATCTTGGCTGGCAGGTCCGTCGTCTCGACACCAGCGACGGCGCGCTCTGCCTGCGCATCTTCAAATCCAACCGCGACGCCGGCTTCATCCTGTTCGCGAGCCTGGTCGTCGATGCGGTGATGCGGGCGGGGTAGCACGCTCTCGTCATTCCGGGGCGACGCGAAGCGTCGAGCCCGGAATCCATTCCCCCACTTGTTCTGTGGCGTGATGGATTCCGGGCTCAGCCCTACGGGCTGCCCCGGAATGACGAGCGATGGTGGTGCGTCCCTCACGCGAGCATGCGACGCTGCGTCCCCACCCTCAACTGTCCATCGCCCGGCTCGCCGCCTCCGCTAAAGCTTCGGCGCGCCTGGGATGCATGGCCTCGTCGAAGCCTTGGCGGAGACGGGACCGGGCGATCCAGTACGCCGCGGCTTCTCGGCTCAATCACTGCTGTCTCTGGAATACTGGATCACCCACTTTCGCGGGTGATGACATCGAGTGCTGTGAATCGCGTGGTGTGAGACGATGAAGCGAGAACCATCCACCAGCGTCGTCCTGGCGAAAGCCAGGACCCATTACCCCAGCTGCCCATCGTTGCGCGACGCCGGGGCCACGATCCCGTTCACAATCAAACTCGGTGGTTGGGTCCTGGCTTTCGCCAGGACGACACCGATGGTGAGGTAGATGGAGCGTGAGACGGTGAGACTAATCCCGCGCGATGATCTCGCGCTCGTCGCGATGCACGCTGGCTTCGTTGAGACGGAATCCGGCGCGGCGGCGGACCAGGAATTTCGGGCGGCGCGCGCGGATCGCGTTGCGGCGGCGGCGGCGCGCCGAAGGCGTCCGCGGTGCCGGCTCGCTCAGTTGCGGCAAACGGAAGATGTCGCTCCACATCTGCCAGGCGGAGGTGATTTCATCGGCATCCGAACTGGAGCCGAGCGGAATGGAGAGCGCGGGATCGCGGTGCACCAGCACCAGCATCTGCGCGTCGTCGATGCCGCGCAGCGCGACGCCGAGGAAATCGCTGACGCGGACATTGACCGCCATCCGCATGCCGAGGACGGCGCGGCGTAGCACGACATGTTCGCGATGAAGCTCGACCTGCCGCATGCCGCCGTCCGCGCGCGCATCCTGCGCGTGGAAGCTGAGCGGAAGGGAAAGTGGGTCGAGCCGCATTGCGCAGCTCGACCCGGCGGAATTGATTCCGCTTGTTGGTGTTTGACGCCTCAAAGCTCTAGTCTCCCCGCCGGGATTATGTTCCCGGTCGATGTGTGAGAGCCTAGCCGACCGATTGCCGTTTCAGCTTAAAAAGCCTGGTTAATCGCTCCTCACCTGGCGCCATGATTGACAAGAGGTTGGCCCGCATGATTGACGAAGCCTTGCACCGATCACTCAAATCTTTGTTGCCTGCCGGTGCAAAGTGCTTGAAATCCCTGTGAATCCGGCACATCTGGTTAGGTCTGTCGACTTCGTTCCGGGCCCCCCTCAATCCGCAGGAATTCGTTCGTGAACTCTTCACCATCTGCATCGCGACACGGTGATACCTCCGATCTGTTCGACCAATCCGCGCTCAGCGACCTCGCGCAGCGCCTGGTCGATGCCGCCAAGCGCGCGGGCGCCGACGCCGCCGATGCCATCGCGGTGCGCGGCGTCTCGCAAGGCGTCGAGGTGCGCGATGGCCGGGTCGAGGAAACCGAGCGCTCCGAGGGCGATGATGTGGGCCTGCGGGTGTTCGTCGGCCAGCGCCAGGCCGTGGTGTCGACCAATGATGTCACCGGCGACGGGATCGCAAAGCTCGCCGAACGGGCGGTCGCGATGGCGCGCGTGGCGCCGGACGACAAATATGTCGGCCTGGCCGATCCCGCGCTCCATGCGCATGATTTCCCCGACCTCGATCTGCTCGACCGCAATGTTCCGACCACGGCCGAGCTTGAGCAGCGCGCCATCGCGGCCGAGGCTGCGGCGCTCGCGGTCAAGGGCGTCACCAAGTCCGGCGGTGCGTCGGCCTCGACCGGCATCGGCGGCATGGTGCTGGTGACGTCGACCGGTTTCCACGGTTCTTATCTGCGCTCCAGCCACGGCATCTCGACGACGGCGATTTCCGGCGAGGGCACCGGCATGGAGCGCGACTACGACTTCACCAGCGCGCCGCATGCCTCCGATCTCGATTCACCCACGACCGTTGGCCGCAAGGCCGGCGAGCGCGCGGTGGCGCGGTCGAACCCGCGCAAGGTCGAGACCTGCAAGGTGCCTGTGGTGTTCGATCCGCGGGTTGCCGGCTCGATCGTCGGTCATCTGGTCGGCGCCATCAACGGCGCCTCGATCGCGCGCAAGACCAGCTTCCTGAAGGACAAGCTCGGCGAACAGCTGTTCTCCAAGGACATCCGCATCATCGACGATCCCTTGCGCGTGCGTGGCCTGCGCTCGCAGACCTTCGATGCCGAGGGCGTCAAGGTAAAGAAGATCGCGCTGATCGACGAAGGCGTGCTGACCACTTGGGTGCTGGACTCCGCGACCGCGCGCGAGCTCGGCCTGGTCACGACAGGGCATGCGCATCGCGGCGTCTCGTCCTCGCCGTCGCCGGGAACATACAATCTGCATCTCGAGCCCGGTGCGGTGACGCCGAAGGAGCTGATCTCCGACATCAAGCAGGGCTTCTATGTCACCGACCTGATCGGCTCCGGCGTCAACGGCGTGACCGGCGATTACAGCCGAGGCGCGTCCGGCTTCTGGATCGAAAATGGTGAGATCACCTATCCGGTCAGCGAAGTGACCATCGCCGGCCATCTGCTGCCGATGTTCAAGTCGCTGGTCGCCGCCAACGATCTGGAGTTCCGCTACGGCGTCAATTCGCCGACGCTGCGCATCGAGGGTCTGACGCTTGGCGGACGCTGATACGGACGATTGGACCAAGGCGCGCGATGCCGCCTTGCTGACCAGATCGGTGCAGGAAGCGGGCCGGCTCGCATTGTCGCTGTTCCGCACCGAATTGAAGAACTGGATCAAGGGCGCGTCCTCGCCGGTCTCCGAGGCCGACATTGCGGTCAACGATCTCTTGGAGCAGCAGCTGCGTTCGGCAACGCCTGCCTATGGCTGGCTGTCGGAGGAGAGCGCCGATAGCGAGAGCAGGCTCGGCAAGCGCTTCACCTGGATCGTCGATCCGATCGACGGCACCCGCGCCTATCTCGCCGGGCGCGAGGATTGGTGCGTCAGTGTGGCGCTGGTTGAAAACGCATCTCCGGTGCTCGCGGCGGTGTATGCGCCGGTGAGCGAGGAATTCTTCTTCGCCGCCCGCGGGCAGGGCGCAACCCTGAACGACGCCGCCGTGCACGCGACCACAGGCACCGATTTCAATTTTCCCCGCATGGCCGGACCGAAACCGCTGGTGCAGCGGCTCAGCCCGACGCCGGACGAGATCACGCTGTTTCCGCGGATCGGATCGCTGGCGTTGCGGTTGTGCCGCGTAGCACAAGGTCGACTTGACGCGGCCTTCGCGGGCGGGCAAAGCCGCGACTGGGATCTTGCCGCCGCGAATTTGATCGTGCAGGAAGCGGGTGGTAAGATGACCGCGCTCTCGGGGGAAGCGATTGAGTACAATCGCCGGGAGGTGACGCATGGGGTGCTAGTGGCAGCAGGACGCGAACGTCATGCACGCATTGTCGAGCATTTTCGCAGCCGTCCGTTGCCGTGAGGCCTCGCCGATCCGCTCCGCGCTTCCGATTGTGACAACCAGACTTGTTACGACAGACCTGTGACGACCAGACTTGTGACGACCAGACTTGCGACGACACGACCTGTGACGACCACGACTTCAGTTCTTTGCCGGGCATCTCGTTAGGAAAGCCACCATCATGTCAGACAATGCCCAGCCGCAGCTGCTTCACCTCGTTATCGGCGGCGAGTTGACCGATCTCGAGCACAACACCTTCAAGAATCTGGACGAAGTCGAGATCGTCGGCGTCTACCCGAACTACGCGACCGCCTATGCGGCCTGGAAGGCGAAGGCGCAAGCGACGGTGGACAACGCCCAGATGCGCTATTTCGTCGTTCACCTCCACCGGTTGCTCGATCCTGAGCAGGACACAAAGCATTCCCATTGAAACGACTTCTTCGCGATCTGCTGCGCAGCGGCTTCGTGCAGCGCGCGCTGGGTGTGCTTGCGGCCGAATATCTGCGGCTGGTCTGGTACACCAACCGCTTCATCTATCAGCCGTCTGACGTCTACGCGATCGTCGAGCCCCTGATGCCGGCGATCTTCGTGTTCTGGCACGGCCAGCACTTCATGACGCCGTTCATCAAGACCAAGGCAAGTTACCGCGCCAAGGTCCTGATCTCCCGCCACCGCGATGGCGAGTTCAACGCCCTCGCGGTGGAGCGGCTCGGCATCGGCACCATCAGAGGTTCCGGCGACCATTCCGGCGCGTTCCATCGCAAGGGCGGCGTCGGGGCCTTCCTCGAGATGGTGCGGGCGCTGGAGGACGGCTGTAACATGGCGACCACGGCCGACGTGCCGAAGCGGGCGCGGGTGGCCGGTCTCGGGGCCATCATGCTGGCGCGGGAAACCGGCCGGCCGATCGTCCCCTTTGCGATGGTCACCAGCCGATTCATCCGGTTGAAAAACTGGGATTCGACCACCATCAATTTGCCATTCGGGCGCGGCGCAGTGGTAGGTATTGAGCCGGTCTATGTGCCGCCGGATGCCGACGCCGCGACGATGGAAAAGCTTCGGCAGCACGTGGAGAATTTGCTCAACGAAGCGACCCGGCGCGCTTATGCAGCGGTCGGGCGGCCGGAGGCAACGCTTGGCTAGCTCGCTACCGATGACGTTGCGCGTCTACCGCAAGCTGTCGTCCGCGATGGTGCCGCTCGCGCCTGCGCTGATCAAGCGGCGGCTCAAGCTCGGCAAGGAAGATCCCGAACGCGTCGGCGAGCGGCGTGGCGTCAGCGCCGACACCAGGCCGCAGGGCCCGCTGGTGTGGATTCACGGCGCCAGCGTCGGCGAGGTGCTGGCGGCGGTGGGGCTGATCGAACGGCTGCGCGCGCTCAATCTGCGCATCCTGCTCACCTCGGGGACGGTGACCTCGGCCGCGATCGTCGCCAAGCGTTTTCCGCCCGACGTGATCCATCAATACGTGCCGTATGACTCGCCGCGCTATGTCGCGCGCTTCCTCGATCACTGGCGTCCGTCGCTGGCGCTGTTCATCGAGTCCGATTTGTGGCCGAACCTGATCCTGTCGAGCGCCGCGCGGCGGCTGCCGATGGTCCTGATCAACGGACGGATGTCGCAGCGCTCGTTCCCGCGCTGGCGCCGGGTCTCCAACACCATCGGCGCGCTGCTCGGACGGTTCGACATCTGCCTCGCGCAGTCGAAGACCGACGCCGAACGCTTTGCCGCGCTCGGCAGCCCCAACGTCGTCGTCACCGGCAACCTCAAGCTCGACGTCGCCGCGCCGCCGGCCGATCCGGCCAAGCTGGAGCGGCTGATGTCGGTGACGCGCGGCCGCGCGATCGTGGTCGCCGCATCGACCCATCCCGGCGAGGAAGAGATCCTGATCGAGGCGCACAAATCGCTCGCCAAATTCTTCCCCGGGCTGCTCACGGTGATCGTGCCGCGGCATGCCCATCGCGGTGAGGCAGTCGCACAACTCGTGACGGATGCCGGGCTGCGTCCCGGCCTGCGCTCGCATGAGGACCTGCCGGTCGCGACAACAGATATCTACGTCGCCGATACGATGGGCGAGCTCGGCCTGTTCTACCGCCTCGCGCCGATCGTGTTCATGGGCGGCTCGCTGGTCGAGCATGGCGGCCAGAATCCGATCGAGGCGATCAAGCTTGGCGCTGCCATCGTGCACGGCCCGCACGTGTTCAATTTCACCGATGTCTATGAGGCGCTCGATCGTAGCGGCGGCGCGCGGCGCGCCGACGACCGGGACGCGCTGGTCAAGCAGCTCGGCCAGTTTCTCGCCGATCCCGCGTCGCGTGATGCGTCGCTCGCCGCCTCCGAGCGCGTCGTCGAACAGCTCGGTGGTGCGCTGCAGCGCACGGTGAACGCTCTCGAGCCTTATCTGTTGCAGTTGCGGCTCGAGATGGGAGCGGCCAATGCGTGAGCCGGCCTTCTGGCACCGGCCGTCGTCTCGGATCGCATCTCTGTTGAGCCCCCTTGCCGCGCTGTACGGCGCGGTCGCCGCGCGGCGGATGCGGCAACCCGGCGCCGATGCCGGCATTCCCGTGATTTGCGTCGGCAACTATCATGTCGGCGGCGCTGGCAAGACGCCGACGGTGCTGGCGCTCGCAAAGCTGCTGCAGGAGCTCGGCGAGCGGCCGGTGGTGCTCAGCCGCGGCTATGGCGGCAGGCTTGCCGGACCGGTCAAGGTCGATCGTAATAGCCACACGGCGGCCGATGTCGGCGACGAACCGCTGATGATGGCGGCGACCTTGCCGGTCGTGGTGTCGCGCGACCGCGCCGCGGGCCTCGCGCTGGCGCGCGCGCAGGATGCGAGCGTGATTCTGATGGATGACGGATTCCAGAATCCATCCGTGGTCAAGGACACCTGCCTGATCGTGATCGACGGCACGCGCGGCGTCGGCAATGGCCGCGTCATTCCGGCAGGCCCGTTGCGCGCACCGCTGTCGCCGCAGCTCGCGCGAACCGACGCACTGATCGTGGTCGGCGAGGGGAACGCGGCAGCAAAGTTCGCGGGCGATCTCGCATCGCGTGGCAAGCCGGTGTTGTCTGCGCGTCTGAAGCCGGATCAGGCTTCACTGGCGGCGCTGCGCGGCGCGCGTACGCTCGCCTTTGCCGGCATCGGTGATCCCGCGCGCTTCTTCAATACGCTGCGTTCGAGCGGCGTCGACGTCGTGCGCAGCCGAGCTTTCCCCGATCACCACGCCTTCACGGCGGACGAGATCGAACAGCTCGCGGCCGACGCGCGAAGCGATGGGCTGACGCTGGTGACGACGGAAAAGGATCTGACGCGGTTGCGCGGTCCGGACGGGGTGCCGGCCTCGGCACAGGCGATCGTGCCGTTCGCAGTGAGGATGCAATTCGACGATGCTGCCGCGCTGCGGCGCTTCGTGATCGATCAGCTGTTCAAGGCGCGGGACAGGAGGTTGCGGAGATGAACCCAGCCCTGAGCTCAGGCCTGCGGCTTGAGCACGCCGGGATGGTGGCGCTGCAGCACGGCGGTCGGCGTGGCGTAGGCCTCCTGCAGGTCGACGCTCCAGTACTTCAGCTCGTCGAGCGGAATCCGGACGTCGGTGATGGCACAACGCACAAAGGTGCCGGGCGAGACCACGCGGAAATCGCCGTCGAGATATTGCACCTGCGCTTCGCCATGGCCCGAGGGACCGAACTTGTTCAGCACGTTTGAGCTCTCCGCCTTACCTCTGAAAAAGGCGCCTCCGATGAGGCAGCCTTAATGTTCATGAAGCCGTCTATCACAGATAGGGTGTCATGTCCGCCCGTTAAACCACCGACTTGTGATGATTTGGCGGCGAAAGCGCATGGTAGCGTTGCGGATGTGGTCCGCTGTGTTTTGCAGCGCCATGACGAGCCGGCCGGATCGGATGCGCCTCAAGTCAGTTTTCATGTGCCTCGCGATGCTTGCCGTGCCGGCCGCGGCCGCGGCGCCGCTGCCGGCCCCGCGTCAGGTCGAGATTCCCGAAGGTAACGTCACGCTGCACGCGCAGCTCTACCGGCCCGATGGCGACGGCCCGTTCCCGACGGTGATGGCGCTGCATGGCTGCGGCGGTCTCGCCGGCCGTTCCGAGGCCGTGCTGCCGCGCTACCGCGATTGGGCCGAGCAGCTGCTCACATCAGGGCATGCGGTGCTGCTGCCGGACAGTTACGGCTCGCGCGGGCTTGGTCCGCAGTGCCGCATCAAGGAGCATCAGGTCCAGACTCGCCGTGCCCGGGTTGCGGATATCAACGCCGCGAGGCAGTGGCTGGTGCAGCAGAAATGGGTGGCGAAGAGCCGCATCAGCCTGATCGGCTGGGGCAACGGCGCGGCCGCCTTGCTGTGGGCGGTGCGGCCGCAGGTGTGGTCGCGCAATGGCGAGCCGGACTTCCGCTCGGCCGTCGCGTTCTATCCGGATTGCCGCACCTCGTTCGGCCTCGGCTGGAGCGCGCGGGTGCCGACGCTGGTTCTGATCGGCGCGCGCGACGATGTCGCCTCATCATCGGCCTGCCACCAGATGGTCGACGGCGCGCGCGGCCGCAGCGCGCTGGCGCGGATCGTGGTCTATCCCGAAGCCTATCACGATTTCGACCGTGCTAACCTGCCGCTGCATGTGGTCGCAGCCTCCGACGCCGAGATCGCCGAGCGCGGCCATATCGGCACCGATGCGGATGCGCGCAAGGACGCGCAGAAACAGGTCGCGGAGTGGCTGTCGCGCTAAAACAAGCTGCCCTGATCGACCGGCTTGGTGACGCGCTTCGGCGCCGCCGGTTTCGCCTCGCGCGGCTTCGGTTGGCTCTCGGGCGTCGCCGTCGCCGCGGGCTGATCGGCATTCGTGGTGGCGGCGACGCGGCCATCGGCGAACTCGATCGACACGTCGGCGCTGGGGCCGACCGCCGCGGCGGAATGGAGCGCGTGTCCCTGCGCGTCGCGCACCAGCGCGAAGCCGCGCGCCAGCACGCCGCGATAGGACAGCGCCGATAGCAGCTGGCTGCGATGGGCGACCCGCGCTTCGAGCCGTTGCATCGTCGTCAGCAGCGCGCGGCGGGCGCGCTCGGCGAGGCGGTGGGTGCGCTCGAGATCGCGGGCGATCGCGTTGCGCTGCGCCTTGGCATTGGCGAGCTTCGAGGCCTTGAGCCGGATCTCGAGCCCGCTGAAGCGCTCGCGCCTGCGATGCAGCAGCGCGCGCGCCGACAGCGTGATGCGCTCGCCGGATGCGGTGAGCCGCTGCCTTGCATGCGCGACCTGGCCGCGCAGCACGCCGATGGTGAGGCGCGAGCTCGACGCGGCAAAGCGGCGGAAATGCGCGTGCGTATTGGCCTTCAGGGCGCGCGGCAGCCCGGCTGCGAGATGATCGAGCCGCTGCCGCGGGATCGCCAGCAGTTCGTTCGCCGCGGGCAGCGCCCGTGCCGCGGCACGGAGCTCGGTGCGGCGGGCCTCCTGGGCGCGCTGCCAGCACACCATGGTGCGGCGGGCGAGCGCCTGAACCTCGACGAACAACTCGCTCCGCACCGGCACCGCCATTTCGGCGGCCGCGGTCGGCGTCGGCGCGCGCTTGTCGGCGACGAAGTCTATCAGCGTGATATCGGTCTCGTGGCCGACCGCCGAGATCAGCGGGATGTGGCTCTCGGACGCTGCGCGGACCACGATCTCCTCGTTGAACGACCACAGGTCCTCCAGCGAGCCGCCGCCGCGCGCGACGATCAACAGATCGGGCCGCGGGATCCGGCCGCCCTCCGGCAGCGCGTTGAAGCCGCGGATCGCGGCCGCGACCTGCTCGGCCGAGCCGTCGCCCTGCACCTTGACCGGCCAGACCAGCACGCGGCGGGGAAAGCGGTCCTCCAGCCGGTGCAGGATGTCGCGGATCACCGCGCCGGTCGGCGAGGTGACGACGCCGATCACCTCGGGCAGCCAGGGCAACAGCTGCTTGCGGGCCTCGTCGAACAGGCCTTCGGCCGCGAGCTTCTTCTTGCGCTCCTCCATCAGCGCCATCAGTGCGCCGACGCCGGCCGGCTCCAGCGAGTCGATGACGATCTGGTACTTCGAGGAATTCGGATAGGTGGTCAGCTTGCCGGTGGCGATGACCTCGAGCCCTTCCTGCGGCTTGAAGCGCATCCGGGCATGGGCGAACTTCCAGATCACCGCCTCGATCTTGGCGCTCTCGTCCTTCAGCGCGAAATAGCAGTGGCCGGAGGAGTGCGGGCCGCGAAAGCCGGAGATCTCGCCGCGGACGCGGACATGGCCGAACCGGTCCTCCACCGTCCGCTTCAGGGCGGAGGAGAGTTCCGAGACGGTGAATTCGGGCGCGTTGACGAGATTCGGAGCAGCGGTCATCTGGTCTATAGAATCGGGGTTTTCGACCCCGTGTGCAAGGTCCGGACGGCTCGTTTCAAGCGCCGAATCACATATCCACATCTGATCGAACCGCGTGTTGCCGCGGTCGGCGAGCGTGCTAAACCGGACCAAACGGCGTTACAACCCCTCTGATCGGCGACACCTGATGAACATCCTCCTGCTCGGTTCCGGCGGCCGCGAACATGCGCTGGCGTGGAAGATCGCCGCATCCCCGCTGGTGACGAAACTCTGGTGCGCGCCGGGCAATGCCGGGATCGCGCGCGAGGCCGAGTGCGTCGCGCTCGATGTCGCCGACCATGCCGCGGTGATCGAATTCTGCCGGCGCAACGCGGTCGATCTGGTGGTGGTCGGACCGGAGACGCCGCTCGCCGCCGGCATCGTCGACGATCTCGCCGCTGAAGGCATCAAGGCGTTCGGGCCGAGCAAGCAGGCCGCCCAGCTCGAAGGTTCGAAAGGCTTCACGAAGGACCTGTGCAGCGAGTTCAGCATTCCGACCGGCGCCTATCGCCGCTTCGACAACGCGAAGGACGCGGTGGCCTATGTCCGCACCCAAGGCGCGCCGATCGTCGTCAAGGCCGACGGGCTCGCCGCCGGCAAGGGTGTCGTGGTGGCCCAGACGCTGCCCGAGGCCGAAGCCGCCATTGCGATGATGTTCGAGGGCGCGTTCGGCTCGGCCGGCGCCGAGGTCGTGATCGAGGAATTCCTCTCGGGCCGCGAGATCAGCTTCTTCGCGCTGTGCGACGGCGAGACCGCGATTCCGCTCGCGACCGCGCAGGACCACAAGCGGGTGTTCGATCACGACAAGGGGCCGAACACGGGCGGCATGGGCGCCTATTCGCCGACGCCGTTCGTGACGCCCGAGGTCCACGACCAGATCATGATGCGGATCATCCTGCCGACGGTGGCCGGGATGAAGAGCCGCGGCATCCCGTTCAAGGGCGTGCTCTATGCCGGCGTGATGCTGACCGCGCAGGGCCCAAAGCTGTTCGAATACAATGTCCGGTTCGGCGATCCGGAGTGCCAGGTGGTGATGCTGCGGATGATGTCGGACATCGTGCCGGCGCTGCTCGCCTCAATCGACGGGCAATTGAAGAATTTCGATCTGCGCTGGTACCCGGACCCGGCGCTGACGGTTGTCATGGCGGCCAAGGGCTATCCCGGCGACTACATCAAGGGCACGCGCATTGACGGGCTCGATGACGCCGCCAAGGTCGAGGGCGTCGAGATCTTCCACGCCGGCACGGTGGCGAAGGACGGCGCAATTCTCGCCAATGGCGGGCGGGTGCTGAACGTCTGTGCGATGGGCAAGACGGTCACCGCCGCGCGCGACCGCGCCTATCAGGCCGTCGATCGCATCAAATGGCCGGAAGGATTCTGCCGCCGCGACATCGCCTGGCAGGCGGTGGAGGCGGAGAAGGGCTAGCGCGTCATTCCGGACGACGCGCACCGCGCGTCGATCCGGAATCTCGATGTTGTAGGTGCTTCTCTCAATACCTCGAGATTCCGGGTTCGGCGCGTTGCGCCGCCCCGGAATGACGACGTGAGCTACAGCAAATCCCCGCCCGCCGCGCTGGCCGTGGTGCCGTGTTCGCGGAACGCCTTGATGACGTTCTTGCCGATCTTCCACTTGTGCACCTCGTCCGGGCCGTCGACCAGCCGCTGCGAGCGCACCTGGGTGTACCATTTCGCCAGCGGCGTATCCTGGCTGAAGCCGAGTGCACCGTGCAGCTGGATCGCGGTGTCGATCACCTTGTGCACCATGTGGGCGTGAAAGATCTTGGCGATCGAGTTCTCCTGGCGGATATCGAGGCCCTTCTCGGCCTTGTAGGCGATGTGCAGCAGCATCAGCCGGCCGATATAGAGCTCGCTCGCGCAGTCGGCGAGCATGAACTGCACCGCCTGGCGATCGGCCAATAGCTGGCCGAAGGTCGAGCGCTTGGTGACGTGCGCTGCCGCCAAGTCGAGCGCGCGCTGCGCCTTGGCGACATTGTGCATGCCGTGGCGCAGCCGGCCGTAGGCGAGGCGGTGTTGGCCCATGTTGAAGCCGTTGCCTTCGCCGCCGAGCAGATTGTCGGCCGGCACCTTCAGATCCTTGATCTCGATCTCGGAGTGGCCGCCGTGGATCACGTCGTCATGCGGTCCCTCGATCGCCATGTTGGCGACGTTGCGCTTGATGCGGTAGCCGGGATTGGGCAGCTCGACGATGAAGGTCGAATATTGCTTGTGACGCGGCGCGTTCGGATCGGTCTTCGCCATGACAAGCGCGAGGTCGGCGACGCTCGCCGATGAGGAGAACCATTTCTCGCCGTTGAGGATGTAGTTCTCATTGCCGTCCTTCACCGCTGTGGTCTGCATGCCCGTGGCATCGGCGCCGGCGGCCTTTTCCGTCATCGAGAAGCAGATGCGCTTCTCGCCGTTCAAGAGGGGCTTGAGGAATTTCTCCTTCTGGTACTCGGTGCCGTGCGCCAGGATCGTCATCATCGAGGCATCGTCCGGCCCCTGGGTGTTCATCGAGAGCGCGCCGAGCATGCTCTCGCCGAGCTCCATCTGCACCAGCGCGTTGGCCAGCGGGCCGAGGCCCATACCGCCATACTCCTTCGGCACGAAGGGGCACCACAGGCCCTGCGCGCGGGCCTTCTTCCGCAGCGGTCCCAGCACCTCGGCAAGCGGCTTGGTGTCGAGTTCCTTTTCCGCCGGAATGCACTCGTCGTGCACGAATTTGCGCACCTTCTCGCGGATCGCCTTGGCCTCGGCGGGAATCTCGAAATCGATCGACATGGCACTTCCTCGTTTCGTGTTGTTGTTGGCAGGACCTCAGGATGGCATAAACCAGGCCAGCGGCAACGCCGAACAAAGTTTGAAGCACGGCGCACGCGGCCGGGAGGAGCTACCGATGCCTGATCTCGCTGATCTTTTTCCCGGCTATGAGTCGAAATGGATCAACACCTCGCAGGGCCGCATCTTCGCCCGCGTCGGCGGCAAGGGGCCGCCATTGCTGCTGCTGCACGGCTTCTCGTCGACGCATGTGATGTGGCACACCGTTGCGCCGAAACTTGACGATAAGTTCACGCTGATCATCGCCGACCTGCCGGGCTATGGCTGGTCCGACATGCCCGATAGCGACAAGGATCACACGCCCTACACTAAGCGCGCCTGGGCGAAGACCCTGGTCGAGGCCATGGAGCAGCTCGGGCATGTACATTTCGCGCTCGCCGGTCACGACCGCGGCGGCCGCGTGTCGTATCGGTTGGCACTCGATCATCCCGGCCGGCTGTCGAAGCTCGCGGTGCTCGATATCGCGCCGACTTATGACTATTGGCAGAAGCTCAATCGGCTGTCGGCGCTGAAGATCTACCACTGGGCGTTCCTGGCGCAGCCCTATCCGTTGCCGGAGACGCTGATCTCCAACAACGGCGAATTCTTCCTCAAGGAGAAGATGGCGAGCCAGACCAGGACCAAGACGCTGGAGGCGATCGATCCGCGCGCGCTCGAACATTACCTCGCGCCGTTCCGCGATCCCGCCCGCATCCACGCGATGTGCGAGGACTACCGCGCCGGCGCCTATGCCGACTACGAGATCGACAAGGCCGACGTCGACGCCGGCAAGAAGATTACGATCCCGATGCTGGCGCTGTGGGGCGATGCCGGCGTTGCCAGCGCGGCAACGACACCGCTCGACACCTGGAAGAATTGGGCCACCAATGTCAGTGGCGCGCCGGTGGCGTCGGGGCATTTCCTGCCCGAGGAGGCGCCGGACGCGACCGCGAAGCTGCTGCGGGAGTTCTTCCTGGCGGGGTAGCCGCAACCTGGACCCGTCATCCTGAGGAGCGCGGAACGCGCGTCTCGAAGGATGCACGGCCCGGCCGGTGGCCGTCGATCCTTCGAGACGCGCGCAAGAGCGCGCTCCTCAGGATGACGGGTTTGTATTCCGTGTTCGTCAGCGGCGCTCCCTGAAGAACTCGCGCAGCAGCGTCGCCGCCTCGGTCTCTCCCACCGC
This sequence comes from Bradyrhizobium sp. CER78, assembly GCF_029846235.1. Lineage (GTDB taxonomy): Bacteria > Pseudomonadota > Alphaproteobacteria > Rhizobiales > Xanthobacteraceae > Bradyrhizobium. The sequence continues at coordinate 304,491 of NZ_JARVWP010000008.1, read as the reverse complement.
GCCATAGATTTCCGGCACATGGTGGCAAGTCGGCTGCGCGAAGAACCGCACGCCGGACTCGACCGCGCCGCCCTTGGGGTCGGCGGCGCCGTAATAGAGCCGGCGGATGCGGGCGAAGGAGATCGCGCCGGCGCACATGGTGCAGGGCTCCAGCGTGACATAGAGGTCGCAGTCGACCAGCCGCTCGCTGCCGATGGCCTCGGCGGCCTGCCGGATCGCCAGAATCTCGGCGTGCGCCGTGGGGTCGCGGTCGGTCAATGTCCGGTTGCCGGCGGTGGCGATCACCTCATAGCCCCGCACAATGACGCATCCGATCGGAACTTCGCCCGATTTTCCGGCATTTTCGGCGGTTTTCAGCGCCAAATCCATGAAAGAAGGGGCCGACATGCCTCGTATCATCCGAAGAAACCTGCTAGTAGCTTCGCCTTCAGCAAAAGTGGATGCCGGTTTTGCGTCAAGCGCGCTGCCAACGGGGCGCGCACGACCGGTTGGCCCTTGCACCCCAATTGAACGCCCAGGCGAGAACATTCATGCCCCGCGATAGCGACAAACACAACGATTCCCGCGGCCGGCGTGATCGGCCCGGCGGCGGCCAGGGCCGCGCCGGCGGCGGCAAAGGCCGCTCCGGAGCCGCGCGTGGGCCGGACAAGAAGTTCGCCAAGCGCGGCTTTGCCGGCAAGGACTTCGCCGGCAAGGGCGATGGCGAGAAGCGGCCCTATCGCGGCGACCGCGAAGACCGTCCGCCGCGCCGCGATTTCGGCGACAAGCCCAGATTCAGCCGTGACGATCGTCCCCGTGGCGACCGGCCGTTCCGCGATCGGCCGGCGCGCGATGGCGAGGGCGGCAAGCGCCCGTTCAAGCCGCGCGGCGAGCGCCGCGATTTCGACGCAGGCGATCGTCCGCAGCGTGGTCCGCGGTCGGAGGGCCGGTCATCCGATCGCAAGTTCGGTGAAAAGCGGTCCTATGGCGATCGCGAGAAGCGTCCCTATACGCCGCGCGGCGAGCGCGACGGCGAGAAGCGAACCTATGCGCCGCGCGGCGAACGCGCCGAGCGCAAGTTCGACGACCGGAAGTTTTCGCGTGGCGATCGCGACAAGGGCTCGTTCCGCGACAAGGGTGAGGGCCGCCCGTTCCGCCGCCGCGAGGATGGCGATGCACCGCGCCGCGATTTCGGCGACCGGCCGCGCTTCAAGCGCGACCGCGACTTCGAGGGCCGCGACCGTGGCGATGAGAAGCCCTGGCAGAAGCGCGAGCGCAAACCGCGCGACGACCGTGGCGGTGACGAGCGCCCGCGCTTTTCGCGATCGCGCGACGATCGCGAGCACGGCGATCGTCCGAAGTTCAGCCGGCCGCGCTGGGGCCGCGAGGAGGACGGTGGCGATCGCCGCGACAGCCGCCGGCGCGAGCGTCCCGAAGGCCGCACCGACTGGCAGGAGCATCCGCGCAGTGAGGGCCGTTTCTCCGACCGTCCGCGCCGCGACAATGAGGACGACAGCAGGATCTTCACGAAGCGCCCGGCGTTCGGCGGCCGCGGTGCCTATCGCGAGCGCTCCTATGACGATCGCCGCGAGCGTCCCGAGCCGAAGCCGAAGAAATCAGGCGAACGCATCGCCAAGGTGCTGGCGCGCGCCGGCCTTGCCTCGCGCCGCGATGCCGAGGAGATCGTCACGCAGGGGCGCGTCACCGTCAACGGACGCGTGATCAACTCGCCGGCGCTGGATATCACCGACAACGATATCGTGGCGGTCGACGGCAAGCCGTTGCCGCCGCGCGAGCGGACGCGGCTGTTCATGTATCACAAGCCGCGCGGGCTGATGACGACGCATGCCGACCCCGAGGGGCGGCCGACCGTGTTCGACAATCTGCCCGAGGGCCTGCCGCGGCTGATCTCGATCGGCCGGCTCGACTTCAACACCGAGGGCCTGTTGCTGCTCACCAACGACGGCGGGCTGGCGCGGACGCTGGAGCATCCCGACACCGGATGGCTGCGCCGCTATCGCGTGCGCGCGCATGGCGAGGTGACGCAGGCCCAGCTCGACCAGCTCAAGGACGGCGTCGAGGTCGACGGCGTCAAATACGGGCCGATCGATGCGACGCTGGAGCGCGACCAGAGCTCCAACGTCTGGGTGGTGTTCGCGATCCGCGAGGGCAAGAACCGCGAGGTGCGCAACGTGATGGCGCATCTTGGCCTGGAGGTGAACCGCCTGATCCGGATCTCCTACGGCCCGTTCCAGCTCGCCGAGCTCGAAGAGGGCAAGGTCGAGGAGGTCAAGACGCGGGTGCTGCGCGAACAGCTCGGCGAGAAGATCGCCAAGATCGCAGGTGCCGACTTCACGCGGCCGGAGCAGCGTGACGCTAGCGACGATGCGCCCGCGAAGAAGCCGAAAGCCAAGCGCGAAACCATCAACGATCGCAAGGGCCGCCGCGTGCTGGTGCAGCGCACCGGCAGCGAGGAAGCCCGCGCCCGGAACGAGGACGAGGCCAACGGCTACGGCCCGCCGCGCCGCCCCAAGCGCGGCTATCATGGCAAGCGCGATCTCAAGCCGCAGGACGAGTAAACGTCGATGCGTGTCGTCGGGGGCAGGCTGAAGGGCCGCAATCTCGCGTCGCCCTCGGGGCGCGAGATCCGGCCGACCGCGGACCGCCTGCGCGAGTCCGTGTTCAACATCCTGGTGCACGCCTACGATAATCCGATCGAGGACGCCCGCGTGCTCGATCTGTTTGCCGGCACCGGCGCGCTCGGCATTGAGGCGGCCTCGCGTGGCGCGAAATTCACGCTGTTCGTCGACAATGGCGCCGAGGCGCGGGCGCTGCTGCGTAACAATGTCGAGTCGCTCGGCCTCGGCGGGACCACCAAGGTCTATCGCCGCGATGCCACCGACCTCGGGCCGGCGCATCCGGTCGAGCCGTTCTCGCTGGTGTTTCTCGATCCGCCCTATGGCAAGGGCCTCGCCGACAAGGCGCTGGCCTCGCTGCGCAATGGCGGCTGGCTGACCCCGGGCGCGCTGCTCGTGGTGGAGGAGGCAAAGTCCGCGGCGTTCGCGGTGCCGAACGGTTTTGAGGAAATCGAGCGGCGGGCTTACGACGATACCGAATTCGTCTTCCTTCGCGAAAAAGTGTAGGGCGCACCAGCGCCGGCGTCATTTGACGACGTTATGCTGAATGCATGACCGTCACTCTTGCAATGCTCGCAAATCAATTGGAGACGCGCGTCAAGGCGTTGCGCGGCACGGGCGATGACGCCGCGCTGCTCGCGGCGGCCCGCGACGCCGCCGACGAGATCGAGCGCCATCCTGGATCGCCGGACAGTGACCGGACCGAAGCGCTGAAGGTGGCGCAGCGGTTGACGTTCAACGCGGCGGCGGATTGCTGGCCGGGCTGGAGCGTTTCGGACAGGCCGATCGACCCGGATCATCTGCTGGCGGCGCGCGAGCTCGCGGAGCGCTCGCTGCGTCTCGTCGAGAGGCTCGAGTTGGGGCCAATGCGTGTCGCAACCGGTATCTGGCTGGTCGGCGCCTTTGACCTGGCGCTCGGCCGATACGACGAGGCGTCACGGCTGTTCGGCGATGCGCGCGGACAGTACGGCGCGGCGAACGCGCCCGGTCTCGTGCTGCTGGTGGATGGCTACTCCGCGATCGTGCGGCACGTCGGCAAGCGTACGGCCGGCGGCAACGATCTCGATCAGGTCTGCGCCCGCATCGCGGCAGGCGGATTCAAGGACGGCGATGAATGGATCGCGCAGCTGCGCACTGCGCTCGAAGTGTTCGCGCGGTAGGATATTCGCAGGCTTACTGTCATCACCCGCGAAAGCGGGTGATCCAGTATTCCAGAGACGTCCATGCTTGAGCTGAGAGGCCGCGGCGTACTGGATCGCCCGGTCAAGCCGGGCGATGACAGTTGTGTGTGCGGCACCTACCGCCGCCCGAACAGCTTCTCGATATCGCTCAGCTTCAACTCGACATAGGTCGGCCGGCCGTGGTTGCACTGGCCGGAGTTCGGCGTGTCTTCCATCTCGCGCAGCAGCGCGTTCATCTCTTCCGGCTTGAGGCGCCTGCCGGCGCGGACCGAGCCGTGACAGGCCATCGTGGCGGCGACATGCATCAGCCGCCGCTCCAGCGGCAGCGCCTCGTCCCACTCAGCCATATGCTCGGCAAGGTCGCGGAGCAGGCCGGCCGCATTGGCCTTGCCGAGCAGCGATGGCGTCTCGCGCACCGCGACCGCGCCGGGGCCGAAGGATTCGATCGCGAGCCCGAACGAGCACAGCTCCTCGGCGCGATCGAGCAGCTTCTCGACGGTCGCCTCATCAAGCTCGACGATCTCGGGGATCAGCAAGATCTGCCGCTGCACGCCGTTCTTCGCCAGCGAGGCCTTCAGCCTCTCATAGACAATGCGTTCATGCGCGGCGTGCTGGTCGACCACGATGAGGCCGTCGCGGGTCTGCGAGACGATGTAGGTCTCGTGGATCTGGGTGCGCGCCGCGCCGAGCGGACGGTCGAGCAGATCGGGCGCGGGTGCAGCCTCGAAGCGCACATCGGCGGTCGGCGCGCCGACGTCGAAGGCGGCCTGTCTGGGCTCGGCGAAGGCCGTCGCTGCGGCGCTCTCGAAACCGCGCATCGGACCAGCCGGATAGGACGGCGAACTGCGCCAGTCCCAATTGGTTGGGCGTGGCGGCGTGAAGGCCGGACGGAACGCCTGCAATGTCGAGCCGTCGGCGGTGTTGGCCGCGGTGCGCCGGCCTTCGCGGGCGAGACCGTCCTTGAGCGCATGCACGATCAGCGCGCGCACCAGGCCGGCATTGCGGAAGCGCACCTCGGTCTTGGCCGGATGCACATTGGCGTCGACCTCCTGCGGGTCGCAGGTCACGAACAGCGCCACCACGGGATGGCGGTCGCGCGGCAGATAGTCGGAATAGGCCGCGCGCACCGCGCCGAGGATCAGCTTGTCGCGCACCGGGCGGCCGTTGACGAACAGATATTGTCCGAGCGCATTGGCGCGGGTCAGCGACGGCGCGGCGGCGAAACCCTCGACCACGACGCCCTCGCGCTCGGATCGCACCTCGATCGCGCTGGCGCGAAAGTCCGCCCCAAGTATATCGCCGAGCCGCGTCAACCGGCCGGCCGCGCCGGGCAGCGCCGCGGCCCAGGTGACAGGCGCCCGTTCTTCGCCCGCCAGCGTGAAGGCGATGTCGGGGCGTGCCATGCCGAGGCGCCGCACCACCTCGCGGATCGCCTCCGCCTCGGTGCGGTCGGTCTTGAGGAATTTCAGCCGCGCCGGCGTGGCATAGAAAAGCTCGTTGACCTCGACGCGGGTGCCCTGGCCGAGCGCGGCCGGCATGATCTCCGACTTCTCGCCGCCCTCGACCGAGAGCGACCAGGCATGCGGCTCGCTGGCATGACGCGTGGTGATGCCGAGCTTGGCGACCGCGCCGATCGACGGCAGCGCCTCGCCGCGGAACCCGAGCGTGCGGATGCGCAACAGGTCTTCGTCGTCGAGCTTGGAGGTGGCGTGGCGGTCGACCGCGAGCGCAAGGTCCGACCGCGTCATGCCGCCGCCGTCGTCGGTGATGCCGATCCGGCGCCGCCCGCCGCCGTCGGTGAAGACGTCGATCCGGCTCGCACCGGCGTCGATCGCGTTCTCGACCAGTTCCTTGACCACGCTCGCAGGGCGTTCGACCACCTCGCCGGCGGCGATGCGGTTGACGAGCTGTTCGGGAAGCTGGCGGACGGGCATGGACTGCGTAATCGGATTCGAGGTTGGGCGGCATTCTAGTCGGCTCGCCGGCCAAATGCATGGGCCGGTCCGCGAATGGCTGCCTTTAGCTGGGGATGGAGCCGGCCTATCGCCTTGAAGACGCTCACCTTCGCGTGTGCGCCGGCTACGTCCTACGTGGCGATTGTGGGGCTCTACGGGCGGGTATATCGTTTAGAAAAATTATAATCCGATCGGGAGGATAGCCATGTGCCATTTGTTCTCGCACCAGCCGCAGCGCAATTATGAATCGCAGACCCGGTCGCTGCGGATCGGCGGCCATTGCACCTCGATCCGGCTGGAGATGTCGTTCTGGGACACGCTGGAGGAGATCGCCGCCAAGGAGGGGATGAGTGTCGCCAAGTTCGTCACCACGCTGTATGGCGAAGTGCTCGACCATCATGGCGAGGTCAATAATTTCGCATCGCTGTTGCGGTGCTGCTGTTTGATTTATCGCTCGCAGAGCGCAGCGGCAGTTCCCGAATTCCAGGGCCAGCCGATCCTCGACGCCGCGGAGTAGGCTTTCGGACGCATCGCGCAGAAAAGAGCGGCCTTGTCCGGGGAGGACAAGGCCGCTTCAGTTTGAGGGACCTAGATTTCCTTGCGTTGCATCGCGCCGGCGATGCTGTCGGCCTGGCGGATCGCCAGCGACACGATCGTCAGCGTCGGATTGCACGCCGCACCTGATGTGAACTGGCTGCCGTCGGAGACGAACAGGTTCTTGATGTCGTGGGTCTGGCCGAACTTGTTGACCACGCCGTCGCGCGGCTTCTCGCTCATCCGGTTGGTGCCCATGTTGTGGGTCGATGGATAGGGCGGCGTCGGATAGGTCACAGTGGCGCCGACCGCCTCATAGACCGCGGCGCCCTGCTTGTAGGCGTGATCGCGCATCGCGACGTCGTTCGGGTGGTCGTCGAAATGCACGCTCGCGACCGGCATGCCGAACTTGTCCTTGACGTTCGGATCCAGCGTGACGCGGTTGGTCTCCTGCGGCAGGTCCTCGCCGACCAGCCACATGCCGGCCATCCGCGGATAGCCTTCCATGGCGCTGGTGAAGCTGCGGCCCCAGGCGCCGGGATTGAGGAACGCGGCCATGAAGGGCAGGCCGAGCGACAGCGTTTCCATCTCGTAGCCGCCGACGAAGCCGCGCTTCGGATCGTTCTTCGCCTCGTCGCGGATGATGCCGGCCATCGTGGTGCCGCGATACATGTGCACCGACTTCTCGAAGGTCGCATACACGCTGCCGGTCATGTGCCGCAAATAATTGCGACCGACCTGGCCGGATGAGTTGGCAAGGCCATCCGGGAACATGCTGGACGCGCTGTTGAGCAATAGCCGCGGGCTCTCGATGGAGTTGCCGGCGACTGCGACCACGCGGGCCTTCTGACGCTGCATCGCGCCGGTCTCATCGGCATAGACCACGCCGGTCACCTTGCCGGATTGATCATGCTCGATCTTGATCACCATGCTGCCGGGGCGCACCTCGAGATTGCCGGTGGCCTCGCCCTTCGGGATCTCGGTGTAGAGCGTCGACCATTTGGCGCCCGACTTGCAGCCCTGGAAGCAGAAGCCGATCTGCTGGCAGGAGCCGCGGCCGTCGCGCGGCTCGCTGTTGATCGCCATCCGCCCGGTATGAACCTCCTTGTAGCCGAGCTTCTTGGCACCGGCCTCCATCACCTTGAAGTTATTGTTACCGGGCAGTCCCGGAATCCCGTTGGTGCGGGTGACGCCCATCTTGTTCTCGGCCTTGGCGTAATACGGCTCCATCTCGGCGAGCGTGATCGGCCAGTCCAGCAGATTGGCGCCGGGGATATTGCCGTAAGCCGACTTGATCTTGAACTCGTGCTCGTCGAAGCGCAGCGAGGCGCCGGCCCAGTGCACGGTGGAGCCGCCGACCGCCTTCACGATCCAAGCTGGAATGCTGGGAAAGTCCTTGTGCACGCGCCAGGTGCCCGAGGTGGTGCGCGCGTCGGACCAGGCGAGCTGGCTGAAGCTGTCCCATTCATCGTTGATGAAATCCTGGTTCTCGATGCGCGGGCCGGCTTCCAGGATCACGACCTTGATGCCCTTCTGCGCCAGTTCATTGCCGAGCGTTCCGCCGCCGGCGCCGGAGCCGACGATCACGACAACGCCGCTGTCATTCAGATCGAATTTTGCCATGGCTTCCTCCTTGGCGTTGTCGGTTCAAACCTTCGGCAACCAATCGATGTCGGCGAAGCCGCGCTTGATGTAGCCGCCATGCTCGGCGGAGGAGCCCTCGTAGCCGAACCGCGGCCAGACCTCCTTGTTGTTGTAGAGCGAGGCGATCAGATCGCCGCGGATTTTCTGGAAGAATGCGCTGGTCTCGATCCGTTGCAGCAGCGCGACGCGATCGTTCTCCCAGGCGACCTCCGCATAGGGCATCTTGTGGCGGTCGTTTGCCTCCGCATCGAGCCGCGCGACGCCGTCATTGATCAGCGATTTGACCGCCGGGTCCTTGGCGGCCTTGTCGTCCCACGGCTTGACCGCGGTGATGTAATAGCTGTCGCCGAGGAAATCGTGCGGATAGATGTCGCGCGCCATCTTCAAGAGCGTCTTCATGGTCGCTGGCGTCAGCGTCGAGGCACCTTCAGCCCAGGCATCGGTGATGCCGAGCCCGGTCGATGTCGCGATCGCGACGGCGGGTGCGGTGGCGGCCGCGCCTTTGAGAAAGACACGCCGGTCATATTTGCTGCGTCGATCGATTTCTCTCATGGTTTCCTCCGTAGACATTTTTTGTAATTGGATTAGCCAAAGCGCCCGCCGCGCTGGATCACCTCGATCTTGTAGCCGTCGGGATCGGTGACGAAGAAGAAGCGAGCCAACGTCCGGCCGTCATGCTTGAAGTCGCGCAGCGGCCCGGGCGACAGCTTCTCCTTCTCGAAGCGCGCGTGCTCGGCATCGACGTCATCGACGACGACGGCGAGATGGCCGTAGCCATCGCCGAGCGCGTAGGGCTCCTTGCGATCGAAATTGACCGTGAGCTCGACCTCGAATGGCGAGGACGGATGGCGCAGATAGATCAGCGCGAAATCGGGAAAGCGCAGATTGTCCGCGATCTCGAGGCCGAACGCGCGATGATAGAAGTCGAGCGCCCTGGCCTCGTCGAACACGCGGATCATCGAATGCACGGGTTTCGCCATTCAGTTCAGCTCCTTCAGATAGGCGATGATCATGGCGCGGGTTTCCGGCTTGGCCTGTCGATAGGCCATCACGCTGCCGGGGATCACCTCTTGCGGATTGGTCAGCCAGGCATCGAGCCTGGCGTCGTCCCAGACGAAATCTGCCTTGGCTAGACCTGCGGAATATTTGAAGCCGTCAGCCTTGCCGGCATGGCGGCCGACGACCTTGTAGAGCGACGGTCCTTGCCGGACGGGATCTGTCGCGTTTGAGGTGTGGCAGGTCGCGCATTGCTGCTTGAACAGCGTCGCCCCGTCGGGCGGCTTGGCGGCGGGCAGGGGCATTTGCGCAGCCGCAATTTGCACTGCAAGCATTGCGCTGCAAAATCCCAGCGCCGACGTCCATCCTGCAGCCCACCCTGCGCGCAGCTTTGTCATATACATCACCGCCCTCTGTGCCGTGACTGTAGGAGGCTGAAATCCGCCGTTGGTAGTAGCGGGCTGTTTCACAGCAGAACAAAGCTGGGCAGCGGTTTGGCGCGGAACCGGTCGCTGCCGCATATGCGGACGACAAATCCGCAAAATGACCGCGAAATCCCTGCACGATCACCACACGACGCAGCTTGCATTGCGTGTGCGCCGTTTGCGGAAATTCAGTCTTGCGCGATGGGGTTTTAGGGTCGGCGCTGCAAACGGCGCACGACCTGCGTCGCTCCTTCCATCGTCAATCAAAGTCCAGGAGAAATGATGACGTTTGCAAAAACCAGCGTGCTCGCCCTTGCCATCTCGGCCGCGATGGCCGGCCCCGTCCTGGCACAGGGAGCGGCTACACCCAACACCCAGCTTCGCGGCGGCGCGCCGGGCGCAGGAACGATGCAGCAGGGCGGCGGCATGTCCGGCAGCGGCGATGAGGAAATGGCGGCGCAGCCGACGCCGAGCCAGAAGGGCGGCGCCACTGCCAAGTCAGGCAACAAGGGAACGGTCGGCAGCAGCAGCGGCCACGCGACGACGCCGAAGTCCGGCGGTTCCGAGATGGCGCCGGGAACCAAGAAGTACTAAGGCGCGATGAGATGTGCTGAGGCGCTAGTCTAGCGCGCTTCGGCTTCTTGTTTGACGATGATCTCCGCGCAAACGCATTTCCCGCGTTTGTCTGCTCAAGTGCCGCGATGATCGATCCCGGATGCAGCGCCGCGCGTGCGCTGTGTCCGGCGTTCGCTGGAGCGCTTCGCTCGAAGACGCTCTAGTCGTCGAAGCGGCGCGTGCCGCGGCCGGCCTTGATGTCGCTGCGGCGCTTCTTGCCTTCGAGCCGGCGTTGCTTGGAGCCGAGCGTCGGCTTGGTCGGCCGCCGCGGTGTCGGCCGCACCATCGCTTCCCTGAGCATATCGAGCAGCCGCTCGATTGCGTCTGCGCGATTGCGCTCCTGGGTGCGGAAGCGGAACGCCTGGATCACGATCACGCCGTCCTTGGTCATGCGGCTTCCGGCGAGCCGCGCCAGCCGCTGCGCCGCGTCCGGCGGCAGTGCAATCTTCGTCGTGTCGAAGCGGAGCTGGGCTGCGGTCGAGACCTTGTTGACGTTCTGCCCGCCCGGACCGGAGGCGCGGACAAAGACGATCTCAATGTCGTTCTCGTCGATCGTAAGGTCGCGGGACACCCGCAGCATGACATCACCCGTGGAGGGAAGAATCGGCGGCCGCAGGATAGCGGGTTTGTGTTGCGTGTGCTCGGGGTGCGTGGATGCAGCGCTTGTGATGTCTACGGTCTGAGCTCGCGGCTCACCCCTCTCCCCAACCCTCCCCCGCAAGGGGGGAGGGAGCCCTACTGCTTGCGCGTCCCTGACAATCGAAACGTCAGCGTTCGACGCGATCTGCGCGATCTAGGTGAGGATACATGTGAGGTGAGCACGCCCATCAGGCTCCCTCCCCCCTTGCGGGGGAGGGTGGGGAGAGGGGGGCCACGACGGTGGTGTATGAAGTAGGGGCGCGCTGAAGCGCCTCAGTTCGCCTTCGGCGGCGCCGACACCGGCTGCGCGGCGGCTTGCGGGGCGCGGCCGACGATCACGGTGAGCAAGCCATTGCCCCACAGCCGGTTGGAGACCCGCTTGACGTCGTCGAGCGTCACCGCATCGACGATGGCGCTGCGCTTCTCGATGTAATCGATCGGCAGCTTGTCGAGCTGGTATTGCAGCATCGCCTGCGCGAGCTTGGAGGAGGTGTCGAGCGCCAGCATCTGCGAGCCCTTCAGATAGGACTTCGCCTCGTCGAGTTCCTGCTGCGTCGGACCCTGCTCGGCGATGCGGCGGACCTCCGCCTCGATCGCATCGATGGTCTCGCCGGCACGGTCGGCGCGGGTGCCGGTGTTGCCGATGAACAGCGCGGAGTGATCCATCCAGAGCAGCGCCTCATAGATCGAGTAAGCCAGCCCGCGCTTCTCGCGCACTTCCTTGTAGAGCCGCGACGACAGCCCGCCGCCGCCGAGAATGTGGTTCACCACATAGGCGGCCATGAAATCAGGGTCGTGCCTGTTGATGCCGGGGCCGCCGAAGGTGACGATGGTCTGCGGCACGTCGAGCGGGACAAAGGCGCGCTGCGGCGGCTTGGTCGCCACGACGTCGGGAACCGGCGTCAATTCGGCCTTGGCGGGCAGGTCGCCAAAGGTCTTGTCGAGCAGCTTGCCGAGCGTGTCGGCGTCGACGTCGCCGACAACGGCGATCCGCAGCGTATCCTTGGCGATGATGCGGCGGACATAGTCCTTCAGATCGGAGATCTCGATGGTGGGCACGCTCTCGAGCGTGCCGGTCGCCGGCCTGCCATAGGGATGATCGCCGAAAGCGAGCTCGAGGAACTTGCGGCCGGACAGCGAGGACGGATTGGTCGATTCGCGGCGCAGGTTCGAGATCACCTGGGCGCGGATGCGTTCGACGTCCTTCGGCTCGAACCGCGGCGAGCTCAGCGCCATCCGCAACAGGTCGTAGGCTTCGTCCTTGTTGTCCTTGAGCATGCGCAGCGAACCGCGGAACTGATCGCGGTTGGACTGGAAGCTGAGCTCGATGGCGCGGCGCTCGAGCCGTTCGTGATAGGTCTTGGAATCGAGATCGCCGGAGCCCTCGTCGAGCAGGTCGGCGACCAGATTGCCGACGCCGGACTTGCCGGGCGGATCCTGGCTGGCGCCGCCGCCGAAGGAATATTCCATCGCGATCAGCGGCACGGTCGCGTCCTGCACGAACCAGGCCTCGATGCCGCCGGGCGATACCAGCCGCTGGATCTTGGCCGCGGCCTGCGAGGGCACCGACGTCAGCGTCAGCAGCGCGGCGCAGGCGCCGCCGATCAGCGCCGCGCGGCGGGTGAGGGAATAGGTCACGAGCGCTTCTCCTCGCGTTTCGGCGCAGTATCCTTGATCAGATAGCCGGTCACCGACCGCTTCTTGTCGAGCCAGGTGGCTGCTGCTGCGCGCACCTGCTCGGCGGTGACGGCGCTAATCCGTTCCGGCCAGCTTCTTATGTCGTCGATGCTGAGCCCGGTGGTCAGCGCGCCGCCGTACCAGCGTGCCAGCGTCGCCTGGTTGTCCTGGGCGTAGATCGCCTCGGCGATGAGCTGGGTCTTGACCCGTTCGAGATCCTCGGCGCGCGCGGGGTTCTGCGCGAGGTCGGCGATCACCTTGTCGATCGCGTCCTCGATCTGGGCGAACTCGACGCCCGGCTTCGGCGTCACCGCGATCGAGAATTGCGACGGATCGAGCGCGGTGCCCTGATAGCCGGCGCCGGTCGAGATCGCGAGGCCCTTGTCGATCACCAGCGAGCGATAGAGGTAGGAGTTGGCGCCGCCGCCCATCAATTGCGCCAGCACGTCGAGCGCCTGGCTCTCGCCGGCCGCCCCTGTCGTTGCCGACGGCACCAGATAGTAGCGGCGCAGGTTCGGCTGCTCGACGCGCGGATCGGACAGCGTCACGGTGCGCGGGGCGGCCGGTGTCGGCTCCTGCGGTCGGACGCGCTTCTCGGCGATTGCCTTCTGCGCCGGGATCGGGCCGAAATTCTTCTCGACCAGCGGGCGGATATCCTTGACGTCGACATCGCCTGCGATGACCAGGATCGCGTTGTTCGGCGCGTAGAAGCGGCGGTAGAAGGCGAGCGCATCCTCGCGGTCGAGCTTCTCGATTTCCTGGTGCCAACCGATCACCGGCCGGCCGTAGGGATGGTTGAGATAGAGCGCGGCCATGATCTGCTCGGTGAGCCGGGCATCCGGGTTGTTGGCAACCCGCATGTTGAACTCCTCGAGCACGACGTCGCGCTCGGGCAGCACGTTCTCGTCCTTCAGGATCAGGCCGGTCATGCGGTCGGCCTCGAACTCCATCATGGTGGGCAGCTGCTCGCGCGGTACGCGCTGGAAGTAGCCGGTGTAGTCGTTGGAGGTGAAGGCGTTCTCGTTGCCGCCGACGCGCAGCACGGTCTGCGAGAACTCGCCGGCCGGGTGCTTGGCGGTGCCCTTGAACATCAGATGCTCGAGGAAATGTGCGAGGCCCGACTTGCCGGGCGTCTCGTCGGCGGAGCCGACCTTGTACCAGATCATCTGCGTCACGACCGGCGTGCGGTGATCGGGGATCACCACGACCTGCAGGCCGTTGTCGAGCGTGAAGCTGGCAGGGCGTTCCGAGGTGACGGTGGTCTGGGCGCGGAGGCCGGTCGCCGACAGCGGGATCGTTGAAACAAATGCGGCGGCGAACAGGGCAATCGATCGGCGAGAGCGCATCACGGTCCTTATGAAAGCCCGGACATGCGGCCGGGGCGCGAAAGCAAGCCATCGTACACGGTCGTTCCCGTGCCCGTCGTCACGAAGCGGAGAGACGGACGTCCACCCGCATTAAGCTTTGCCCATGTCAGCCTTCGTTCGCCGAGGCCAAGCGATCACTGCACCGGTTTTCCGGTCATGACGTCGTACTGGCCTTCCTTCGCCACCGGCTGCATCGGGCCGGTGCCATAGGCAAAGCCCGAAGACGGCGTCTGGTAGCCCGGAGGCGGCTCGGTCAGCGATTCGCGCGTCGGCTCGCCCTTGAACGGCTTGGACTCGCTGCTGTTGCCCTTGAACATGCCGAGCAGACCGCCGGTGTAACCAAGCTGGCTCGGCATCAGCGACGGATTGGTGTTCGTGCCGGGCTCGAGCGGCTCCTTGCGGCCTTCGGTGGCGGTCTGCTGCTTGCGGCCGGCCTCGATCTCGGCCGGCGTGAGCGCCACCGCCGACTGCCACGGCTCCTTCTTGACCTCTTTCTTGCGCGCCGCGATGGCGGCCTTGCGGGCGGCGATATCAGGGTCCTTCGGCCAGTTCGGCGCGTTGACCTGCGTGGTCGAGGCGGGCGGCGGCAGGTCGAGCTTCGGCGGCACCACCAGCGGCGAGCGCTCGCGGTAGTCGATGCCCTTGCTGGCGGCGCTCTTGGCGCCGAGCCCGGTCATTAGATTGTCGATGATCCGCTCTTCGAAGGTCAGGCCGTCATCGCCGTCATCTTCATCGTCGCCGGCGCGCACCGGGCCAGCGGTCATCACGAGGCCGATCCCGGCCACAACGAACGCCAGACGCAGGCCGCGCAGCAGCGACAGCTGGGAGGTCTCCATCAGATTTCCGCGGGCTTTGGTGTTGCGCATCGCGCTATTCCCATCTCAAAATTCGCCAGAGCGATCACTGGCTTACCGCTCAGTTCCGCTGGGTGCAGGTCGACCGCCGATCGGCTCGTATCGGCCGGGATCAGGGCGCTTTTACGGCGGGGGTCCCCACGACGGAATCATACAATAGGGCCGCCACGCCAGCAACGATCGCCACGTCGGCGAGGTTGAAGATATACCAATTATAGGTTTTTCCGACGATCTCGACGTGAAACAGGGCGAAATCGACCACGGCGCCATAGGCGAAGCGGTCGATCCCGTTCCCGATGGCGCCGCCGATGATCAGGCCGAGCGACAGCGTCGCAAGCCAGGTCCGCGACCGCGCCATCCAGATCGCCAGCGCGATCACGGCGGCGGCCTTGATCACCATCAGCAGGATCTGGGCGGCCGGGGTCTCGCTCTGGAACCAGCCGAAACTGATGCCGGGATTCCAGGCCAGCACCAGGTCGAAGAACGGCGTCACCGTCACCGGGGCGTGGTGCGCGATGTCGAGGACATGGAGCAGCCAGAGCTTGGAGGCCTGGTCGGCGATCAGGGTGATGATCGCCGCCAGCACGCCGGCGCGAACGGGCGAATTCAAGCCGTGACCCCCAGCGCCTTCCATTCGCGCAGCGCCTGCGCATCGCGCGGCGAGACGTCGGGATACTCAGGATCCTCGCCGACCGTCGGAAGGATCTTCCACGAACGGGCGCATTTGGTGCCGACCGCCTTCTCGACCACCACGGCAACGCCGGGCACGGCATCGAGGCGGAAGGCGTTCGCCGGCGCCTCGCCCTCGCGCACCTCGTAGTTCGAGGTGATGCAGACTTCGGCGAGATCGATGTCGAACAGCGTGGCCAGCATCTCGCGGTCGGCGATGTAGATCACCGGCGATGCCTCGAGCGAGGAGCCGATCCGCTTGGCGGCGCGTTCGAGCTCGAGCGCACCGGTGACGACGCGGCGGACGTTGCGGATCGTGTCCCACTTCGCGGCGAGGGCATCGTTGCGGAACTGCTCGAGGCCCTCGGGGAACAGCGTGAGGTGCACCGAAGGCTCGGCGTTCGGCCGGTACATCCGCCAGGCTTCGTCTGTGGTGAAGCTCAGGATCGGCGCCAGCCATTTCAGGATCGCGTCGCACAGCAGGTCGATTGTCGTCAGCGCCGCCTTGCGCGCCAGCGAGGACGGCGGATCGCAATACAGCGTGTCCTTGCGGATATCGAAGTAGAACGCCGACAGCTCGGAGTTCATGAAGGCGGCGAGCGTTGCGACCACAGTCTTGTAGTCGAACGCGGCATAGGCCTTGCGGATGGTCTCGGTATGGCCGGCCAGCTCGTGCAGCATCAGCCGCTCGAGCTCGGGCATCTCGGCGAAGGCGACCTTCTCAGCTTGCTTGAAGTGATGCAGTGTGCCGAGCATCCAGCGGATCGAGTTGCGCAGCTTGCGATAGGTCTCGATGGTGTTCTTCAGGATCTCCGGACCGATGCGCTGGTCGTCGGCATAGTCGGTGGCGCAGACCCACAGGCGCAGGATATCCGCGCCGGAATCCTTGATCACCTTCTGCGGCTCGACCGTGTTGCCGAGCGACTTCGACATCTTGCGGCCGTTCTCGTCGAGCGTGAAGCCGTGGGTCAGCACGATGTCGTAAGGCGCGCGGCCGCGCGTGCCGGCGCTTTCCAGCAGCGAGGAGTGGAACCAGCCGCGATGCTGGTCCGAGCCTTCGAGATACATCACGGTGTCGTTGCCGCCGTCGACCTTGCGGACGATGTTGCCGAGCTGCGGGAAGTTCTGGCGGTCCTCCAACACGAAGGCGTGGGTGGAGCCGGAATCGAACCAGACGTCGCAGATGTCGTCGACCTTCTTCCAGTTCTCGGACGCGCGGCTCCCGAGGAAGCGCTCGCGGGCGCCGTCCATGTACCAGGCGTCGGCGCCTTCCTCCATGAACGCCTCGGTGATGCGCTGGTTGACCACCTCGTCCTGCAGGATCTCGGCCGAGCCGTCGGCGTTCTCGCGCACGAACACGGCGATCGGCACGCCCCAGGCGCGCTGCCGCGAGATCACCCAGTCTGGACGGTTGGCGATCATACCGTTGATGCGGTTCTCGCCGGCCGGCGGCACCCATTGCGTGACCGAGATCGCGTGCAGCGCGCGGGCGCGCAGCGTGTCGCCCTTCTTGGCATGGCCGTTCATCGCGATGGGCTTGTCCATCGCGATGAACCATTGCGGGGTGTTGCGGAAGATCACCGGCTTCTTGGAGCGCCAGGAATGCGGATATTGGTGCTTGAGGCGGCCGCGCGCCAGCAGCTTGCCGGACTCGATCAGCGCCTTGATCACGGCCTCGTTGGCATCGCCCTTCTCTCCCTTGTCGTTGAGCACGCGTTTTCCCGTGAAGCCCGGCGCCTGCGCGGTGTAGGCGCCGTTCTCGTCGACGGTGTAGGGGATCGCGGTCGGGATGCCGCGCGCATCGAGCTCGCGGGTGTTGGCCGTCCAGACGTCGAAGTCCTCGCGGCCGTGGCTCGGTGCGGTGTGCACGAAGCCCGTGCCGGTGTCGTCGGTGACATGCTCGCCCGATAGCAGCGGCACGATGAATTCGTAGCCGCCGCCAAAGCCCTTCAACGGATGCGCGCATTCCACGGCGTCGAGCGTGTCGCCGGGGATATCGCGGACCTTCTCATAGGAGGTGACGCGCGCCTGCTTGAACACCTCGGCGGCGAGCGCATCGGCCAGGATCAGCAGATCGCCGGTCTTCGCCCAATTGTCCGCGGGCGCATCCGTCACCTTGTAGAGGCCGTAGGCGATCTTCGGCGAGAACGAGATCGCACGGTTGCCGGGCAGCGTCCACGGCGTGGTCGTCCAGATCACGACCGAGGCATTGGCGAGCGCGCCATGCGCCGGCGAGGTGACCGGGAATTTCACCCACACCATGTCGGAGGTGTAGTCCTCGTATTCGACCTCGGCTTCGGCCAGCGCGGTCTTCTCGACCACGCTCCACATCACCGGCTTGGAGCCGCGATACAGCGTGCCGTTGGCGGCGAACTTCATCAGCTCGCGGGCAATCTGCGCCTCGGCCGGATAGCTCATCGTCTGGTAGGGATGATCCCAGTCGCCGATGATGCCGAGCCGCTTGAACTCCTCGCGCTGCACGTTGATCCAGTGCGTCGCATAGGCGCGGCATTCCCGGCGGAACGCGACCATCGCGGCAGAGTCGCGGAAGTCGGGCTTCGGCTTGCCCTTGGAGCGGTAGTTCTCCTCCTCGATCTTCCATTCGATCGGCAGGCCGTGGCAGTCCCAGCCCGGCACGTAGTTGGAGTCGAAGCCGAGCATCTGCTGGCTCTTGGTCACGACGTCCTTGAGGATCTTGTTCAGCGCGTGCCCGATATGGATGTTGCCGTTGGCGTAGGGCGGGCCGTCATGGAGCACGAATTTGGCGCGGCCCTCGGCTTCCTGGCGCAGCTTGGTGTAGAGGCCGATCTCGTTCCAGTATTTCAGGATTTCCGGCTCGCGCTGGGGCAGGCCGGCGCGCATCGGGAATTCCGTCTGTGGCAGGTAAAGGGTCTTGGAATAGTCCCTGGTGTCAGTCTTTTTGGCGTCGGTCTTTTGCGGCTTGTCGGACATGAAAGCTCTGATTTGGCAGGTGCGGGCGCGGATACGCGATCAATCGCGGGTGAAAACGGCGAAAGTCCCGGTCTTGCGCCGAGCCTTCAGGCTCAGGCGGAAGCCGGGCCGCTAATCCGTATGATGCGCCGCGAAAACATGGGGTTTCCATAGCAGCCAAGCGGGCAAATCGCAAAGCCCCCGGTGGCCGGCGGACCGTTCCGGGGGACCGCCCCTGGAGCGAGATAGGTTGAGCTGGAGCGGCGGCGGAGGTGCCACCTCTCCCTCGGGAGAGGTCGATTTGCGCAGCAAATCGGGTGAGGGGTTGCGGTCTATCGAGGGAACGAGAGCCCTCACCCGGCGCGGAGCCTGTGCTCGGACGGCGCAAAGCGCCGATCCGGGTGCGCCGACCTCTCCCCGCCGGGGAGAGGTGGACCGAACCCGCGGTCAAACTGATCTAACCTAACCTCATCCTGCGCCAGGCAGCCGCCGCCGGGCCGGATTTCCGGCCACGATGGTGCCGGCTGCGACGTCCCGCGTCACCACGCTGCCGGCGCCGACCAGGGCGCCGTCGCCGATCGTGACGCCGGGCAGGATGATGGCGCCGCCGCCGATCCAGACGTCGCTGCCGATCCGGATCGGGCGACCGAATTCCAGCCCGGCGCGCCGGGTTTCGGCATCGCGCGGGTGGTCGGCGGTATAGATCTGCACCGCGGGCCCGATCTGGGTGCGATCGCCGATCACGACCGTGACCACGTCGAGGATGACGCAGTTGAAGTTGAGGAACACGCCGTCGCCGAGGCTGATATTGCTGCCGTAGTCGCAGAAGAACGGCGGGCGGATCACGGCGCCCTTGCCGACCTTTCGGAAGCGCTCGGCGAGCAGCGCGTGCAACTCGCCCGCGGAGGACGCGCCCGATCTGTTGTAGCGCGCCATCCAACGTTCCGCCGCGGTATGGTCGGCGGCAAGCTCCGCATCCGGGCGATAGAGCTCGCCCGCCAGCATTTTCTCTTTTTCTGTCTTCAACCAATCGCTCCGAGCTGCGGGAACGCGTCCGGCGCGGCGGCGAGTTGCGCGCGCGCCTTGGCGCTGTCGTCATCCATCTGGCGTATCAACGCCTCGATGGTGTCGAATTTCAGCTCTTCGCGAATGAAACCGATGAATGCGACATCGAGGACCGTGTCGTACAGATCGCCCTTGAAGTCGAACAGGAACACTTCGAGCAGCGGCGCGCCGTTGTCGAAGGTCGGCCGGCGCCCGAAGCTTGCGACGCCGTCGAACCGCACCGTGTCGTTGCCCTGTGCCTTGCCGACCCGCACCGCATAGATGCCGTGCTTCAGGCCGCAATGCTTGTCGAGGCGGATATTGGCGGTGGGGTAGCCGAGGTCGCGGCCGCGCTTCTCGCCGTGGATCACCTTGCCGGTGACGAACCACGGCCCGCCCAGCATCGTGGTGGCATCGGTGACCTCGCCCTCGGCGAGCGCCATGCGGATCGCGCTGGAGGAGACCGGCCGCTCCTCGATGTCGACATGCGCCTGCACATCGACCTCGATGCCGAGCCGCGGCGCTTCGCTGACGAGCAGGCTCGGCGAGCCGACCCGGCCCTTGCCGAAATGGAAGTCGTAGCCGACCGCGATGCCGCTGATGCCGAGCCGGCGGATCAGGTCATGGTGAATGAAATCCTGCGCCGTGGTCCCGGCACGCGCCTTGTCGAACGTCATGACGACGGCACCGGCGAGGCCGGTCGCCGCGAGCAGCCGCAGCTTGTTGGTCTCGTCCGTGAGGCGGAATTGCGGGGTGTTCGGGCTGAAGAATTTGCGCGGATGCGGCTCGAAGGTCACGGCGAGCGCGGGCACGCCGTGCGCTTTGCCCATCGCCAGCGCCGCACCGATCACGGCGCGGTGACCAAGATGGACGCCGTCGAAATTTCCCATCGCGACCACGGCGCCCTTCGGGATGGCGCTTTCGGGGGTGTTGTCGCGGATAACGGTAAAGCCGGTGCTCATGTCAGGTATTCTTCAAGGATTCTTAAGCATGATTGTTGCGGGCCGGACCGTGACGCGGCGGCGGCGTGGAAGTCAAGCTTGCCGAAAATCGCGTCAAATCCGTAACAATCCGGATTCAGCCGGTTAACGCGCTGTTTAACGCCTGCTGTTACTCGTTGCCGGAAAGCTGCGTTCGTGCAGAAGCCAAGTTGCGTCAGGCGTTTTGGGGGAAAAGATGGCGGTTGATTTGTCCATGCCGGTTCTGGTGGTTGATGATTACAGCACCATGATCCGCATCATCCGGAATCTTCTCAAGCAGCTTGGATTCGAAAATATCGACGATGCCTCCGACGGCTCCGCGGCGCTCAACAAGATGCGCGGCAAGAAGTACGGCCTGGTGATTTCCGACTGGAATATGGAGCCGATGACCGGCTACGACCTGCTCAAGGAAGTCCGCGCCGATCCTAATCTCGCGACCACGCCCTTCATCATGATCACGGCGGAATCCAAGACCGAGAACGTGATCGCGGCCAAGAAGGCCGGCGTGAACAACTATATCGTCAAGCCGTTCAACGCGGCGACGCTGAAGACCAAGATCGAGGCGGTCTTCCCGGACATGGCGACGGCGTAAGCGCCGTTCATCGCATCACAACTCGTCCTCATCTCATAGCGCGTCAGCGAATGGTCAGCGCCGTATCACCGTCACCCTGAGGAGCCGCGAAGCGGCGTCTCGAAGGGTCGACGGCCCGGCTGGGGGCCGTGCATCCTTCGAGACGCGCGCAAGAGCGCGCTCCTCAGGATGACGGGACTGAAGCATGATGCGAGTGCACGATTTCGGAATATTAGAAGAATATCCCTGAGTTGCCCGACGTGTCAAGCTGGCTCGTTGGACGAAGGCCAGCCACGGGCTCCTTTGCATGGGGTTGTTTTCGATATTTTGGCAGCGCCCCCCTGTGGAGTTGGCCGCTACCACTTCAGCTCGCGCATCAGCGCGCGGGGCGGGTGGCCGAACAGTTCCTTGATCGAGGTCGCATCGAGCTGCTCGATGCCCTCGAACTGCTCGGAATGAATGCCGCGGGTGACAAACAGGAGATCAATGCCGAAGCCAAGGGCGCCGGCGAGATCGGTGCGCACGGAATCGCCGATCGCGAGCACGCGGCCGAGTTCGGTCGGATGTCCGCGGCGCTCGGTGGCCAGCGCCATGGCGCGCTCGTAGATCGGCCGGTGCGGCTTGCCGTAGAAGATCACCTCGCCGCCGAGCTCGCGATAGAGTTCGGCGACCGCGCCGGCGCAATAGATCAGCCGGTCGCCGCGCTCGACCACGATATCAGGATTGGCGCAGACGAGCGTGAGCTTGCGTTCGAGCGCCTTGAGCAGGGTGTCGCGATAGTCCTCGGCGGATTCGGTCTCGTCGTCGAACAGGCCGGTGCAGATGATGTAGTCCGCCTGCTCCAGCGGCACCATGGTGGCGTCGAGGCCGCGATGGATCGAGCTGTCGCGCTCGGGGCCGATCCAGAAGATCTTCTGGCCGGGATGGTCGGCCACGAAGTGCCGCGTCAGGTCGCCGGAGGAGACGATCGCGTCATAGGTCTCGTCCGCAACGCCGAGCTTGCGCAGCTGGCGCTGCACGGAATCGGCCGGCCGCGGCGCGTTGGTGATCAGGATGACGGTGCCGCCGCGCTGGCGGAAATTGTGCAGGGCCTCGCAGGCCTCGGGAAAGGACTCGAGCCCGTTGTGCACGACGCCCCAGATGTCCGACAGCACGACGTCGACATCGCCGACAAGGTCGCGCAATTGCTCCACGAAGCGCAATGACGTCATGATGCAGGCCGTTGGCTAGTTCGGACCGAGCGCGCGGCGCGCCAGCGCGGCGCTGCCGGTTGCGCGCGACGGCGCTGTTGGGCTGGAGACGGATGCTGAAGTGCCGGCGCCATTGAGGTCCTGGGGTTTGGCCTGCGGAGCTTCGGCGGTAGCAGATGCCCCTTCCGGCCGCAACGGCCGCGGCGGTGCGAACAGGAAGCCCTGGCCGAACCGGACATCGTAATCGAGCAGGTCGACCACCGAACGCTCGCCCTCGATCCGTTCGGCGATCAGGTCGATGCCGAAGCGGCCGAGCAGGTCGGACAGATCGGACGGATGGATATCTGACGTCGCGCTCTGCCTGGTGTCGAGCAGCAGTGCCGCCGGCACCTTGATGAAGCGGACGCCGCGATCGGCGAGCTCGCGCGGTTCGAGGCGGAGGTCGCTGACATGATCGATCGAGAACCGGTAGCCGCGCTGCGACAGCGCCGCGAGGTTTTCACTCTCGATCGGGCCGAGATTGCGGAAGGTCGCCTGCTTGAACTCGAGCACGAAGGACGGCGCCAGCGCGCGGTTGGCCTCGAGGAAGTCGAGACACTGGGTGAAATGCGCGGGACTGGCCAGCGTCGCCGCCGAGACGTTGCAGAACACGCCGACATCCTTGCTGCGGATCATCAGGCGGCGCAGCACCTGGACGCAGCGAAGCATCACCATGTGATCGATGCGGCCGATCAGGCCGGCGGCCTCGGCGGCCTCGATGAAATCGTCGGCGGCAAGCACCTGGTCGCGCTCGTCGCGCAGCCGCGTCACCGCCTCGTAGTAGCGCACCTTGCGCTGCGGCAGCGTCACCATCGGCTGCAGGTAGATGTCGAGCCGGTTCTCGTCGATCGCATGCCTGATCGCGGCAACGAGCTGAGCCTGGCTGCGCGAGACCGGCGGCGGAGGCGCAACTGGCGGCGGCGCGAATACGACGGTCGGGGCCGGCGCCACGGGTTGCAGCAGATCGTCGCGCGGCGAGGCGACCGGTACCGGCTGCGCCACGGGAGCCGCTGCCAGCAGATCCTCATGATGGGCGATGGATGCCGCAAGCTGCCGCACCAGTCCGCCAAGCTCGTTGATCTCGCCGGCCATGCCCTGCATGCGGTCGGCGCTGGTGGAATTGGCCGAAGCGATCCGGCCCTCCACCGCGGCCAGCCGGCGGCCGAATTCGGCGACCTGGCGGGCGAGGTCGGCGGTGCCGCGCGACAGATCCGCAATTTGGCCGCCGACATCGCTGCGGTCGCGCAACCGCATCGAGACGGCGTTGTAGAGAATCAGGCAGGTGAGGGCGGTGAGCGCCACGATCGCCGATTCCGATCCGCTGATGCCCGCCGCCGAATACAGGACGAAGCCGAGCGAGGCTGCGACCAGCACCATGCAGATGGCGATGAAGATCGTCGAAATGCGAATCATGTCGCGCGCCCGCGCCCTCCGTCCGAACATCCCCGGCGCGCAAGCTTAGCACCATTGTTGATTCGACGGGCCTGCGATCTTCGGAACCGGCTGGAACTGCACACGATTTCGTTTCGTCCGATCCGGTTCCGCAGTCGGGCTCGGTATTGGTCCGGATCGGCCGCGCCGGGCGGCTCAGAGGTCGGCGGCGGCGATCCAGAACACCTCGCCCTCGGAGTCCTCGGTGTCGAGCCAGAGCAGCGGCAGGTTCGGATAGGCGGCCTCGAGATTGTCGCGGCCGCGGCCGATCTCGCAGAGGAGCCCGCCCTGCGGGGTCAGATGTTGCTTGGCCTGATCGAGCAGGCGGCGGACGATATCGAGCCCGTCAGGGCCGCCGTCGAACGCGATCTTCGGCTCGGCGCGGCACTCGCGCGGCAATGCCGCCATGCCTTCGGCGTCGACATAGGGCGGGTTGGAAATGATCAGATCGTATCTGTTGTTGCCGAGCGGCTTGAACAGATCGCCGCGATGGAGCGTCAGGCGGTCGTCGAGGCCGTGGTCGGCGACGTTGCGCGCGGCGACCTCGAGCGCATCCTTTGAAATATCGACTGCGTCGACCGCGGCGTTGGCAAAATGCCGGGCGGCCAGGATCGCAAGGCAGCCCGAGCCGGTGCAGAGGTCGAGCACGCTCTCGACCTCCGCGGGATCGCCGATCAGCGACGTGCCGTCCTCGTCGCCGCCGAAATGCGAATCCAGCAATTCGCCGATGAAGGAGCGCGGCACGATGGTGCGCTCGTCGACATAGAACGGCAGGCCGCGCATATAGACCTTGTTGACGAGATAGGCGGCCGGCTTGCGCGTCGCGATCCGCCGCTCGATCAGGTCGAGGATCTGCTTGCCTTCGGCAAGCGTCACGCGCGCGGTCGCGAAATTCTCGAACTGGTCGGGATGCAGATGCAGTGTCTCGGAGACCAGGAACGCGGCTTCGGCCACCGGATCGGTGGTGCCGTGCGCGAACACCAGCTTTGCCGCGTTGAAGCGGCTCACCGCGTAGCGCAGGTAATCGAACAGGCTGTGAAGCTCGCCGGCGCCGACCTTCGGCGCTTTCGGCGCGGCCGGGCTGCGCTTTGCCGGCACTTTGCTGCGCTTGGCCATCAGGATTTGGTCCAGCGCGCGGCGGCCGCGTCGTCATGGTCGCGCGCCTCGATCCAATTCGTGCCGCGCGCACTTTCCTCGCGCTTCCAGAACGGCGCGTTGGTCTTCAGATAGTCCATCAGGAACTCGGCTGCCTCGAACGCGGCCTGCCGGTGCGCCGAGGCGGTCACGACCAGCACGATGTTCTCGCCCGGCGCGATGCGGCCGAAGCGGTGGATGATGGTGAGGCCCTGCAGCGGCCAGCGCGCCAGTGCCTCGTCGGCGTGACGCGAAATCTCGGCTTCCGCCATTTCAGGGTAATGTTCGAGCGTCAGCGCGGCGATCGGCTCGCCCTGTTCGCTGCCGCGGCAGATGCCGCTGAAGCTGACCACCGCACCGACATCGCTGCGGCCCTTGCTCAAGGCCGCGATCTCCTGCGCGACGTCGAAGTCGGCTTGCTGGATACGGATGGTCGCAGTAACAGACATGATTGGATTTAGCCGCCGGTCATCGGCGGGAAGAACGCGATCTCGCGGGCGCCGATGATGGCCGCATCCTGCTTGACATGGGCGTGGTCGATCGCGGCGCGGATCACCGTGGGTTTCTCGAACGCATAAGCATATGCATCGTCGCGCGCGGTCAGCCAGCCGATCAGGTCGGCGACGGTGCGCACCTCGGCCGGCGGCTCGACGGTCTCTTCGGCCTTGCCGACGCGTTCACGTACCCAGGCGAAATATTTCAGCTTCATCCCTCATCCTCCTTGATGAGGTGATGGATGCCGGCGCGGAAGTAATCCCAGCCGGTGTAGATCGTGAAGATCGCCGACATCCACAGCAGCACGATGCCGATCAGGGTGGTGGCCGGGAACACCTGCTCGCCGGCTTCGCCGGCGATCAAAAAGCCGATCGCCACCAGCTGGATCGTCGTCTTCCATTTGGCGAGCTTGGTGACGGGTACGCTGACCCGCAAGCCCGCGAGATATTCGCGCAGGCCCGAGACCAGGATCTCGCGGCACAGGATCACGATCGCCGCCCACAGCGTCCAGCCGTGGATCGAATTGTCGGCGGCCAGCATCAAGAGGCTGGAGGCGACCAGCAGCTTGTCGGCGATCGGATCGAGCATCCGGCCGAAGGCGGACTGCTGGTCCCACATCCGGGCGTAATAGCCGTCGAGATAGTCGGTGATCCCCGCCGCAATGAACACGGCAAGCGCCACCCAGCGCAGCCACAGCGGGCCGTCCAGGATCGACTGCCAGTAGACGCAGCCGATCACCACCGGGATGGCGGCGATCCGAGCGTAGGTCAGGATATTTGGGAGGGACATGGTCTTGGTCTGTCCCCGGGTCGTGGCGATGTTCATCCGTTCTACCAATACCGCTGAAGCGAGAAGGTCAACCGTGCGGGCGCCAAAGCGCGGCGAGATTACGCGGAAACGTCATAGCGCCTTAGCTCGTTGTTTAAGCATGATCTTTTCGGACAGCCGCCTCGCACTTTGCCGCATCATGCCCTAGATGCCCTGTCGCAGGCGACGCCCTGATGACTCGCCTTTGGTTTAACCCGGCTGGGCGTGGAAAAACTCGAAAATCTTGCGGGCGCTCTCGGCGCTGACGCCGGGAACCTTGCCGAGGTCGGCGATCGAGGCCCGCTCGATCTCCTTGAGCGTTCCGAAGTGGTGCAGCAAGGCACGTTTGCGCGACGGGCCGATGCCCGGGATCTCCTGCAGGCCGGCCTCCCGGATGTCCTTCTTGCGCAGCTTGCGGTGCGAGCCGATCACGAAGCGGTGGGCCTCGTCGCGCAGCCGCTGGATGAAATACAGCACCGGGTCGCGCGGCTCCAGCTTGATGGCCTCGCGGTCCGGCATGAACAGGGTTTCGCGCCCCGCATCCCGCTCCGGCCCCTTGGCGACCGCCATCAGCGAGACCCCGGTCAACCCGAGATTTGCGAAAATCTCCCTGACCGCGTTGAGCTGGCCGCGGCCGCCGTCGATGATGACGAGATCGGGCCATTGCGGGAACGACTCGTCGTCCGCCTTGTCGTCGACCTTGGCCGCCTCGCCCTCCGGCGGCTTCAGCAGCCGCTTGAAGCGGCGCTCCAGCACCTCGCGCATCATCCCGTAGTCGTCGCCGGGCGTCAGCCCTTCCGACTTGATATTGAACTTGCGGTACTGGTTCTTCATGAACCCGTCGGGTCCCGCCACGATCATCGCGCCGACCGCGTTGGTGCCCTGGATGTGGCTGTTGTCGTAGACCTCGATGCGCCGCAGCGTGTGCGGCAGGCCGAGCGTCGTGACCATGCCTTCCAGCAGCCGGCTCTGGGTTGCGGTATCGGCGAGCTTGCGGCCGAGCGCCTCGCGCGCATTGGTCAGCGCGTGGCCGATCAGCTCCTTCTTCTCGCCGCGCTTGGGCACCGAGACCTCGACCTTGGATCCGGCCTTCACCGACAGCGCGTCGGCAAGCAGCGTGCTTTCCTCGATCTCGTGCGACAGCAGGATCAGCTTCGGCGGCGGCTTGTCGTCGTAGAATTGCGCGAGGAAGGAGGACAGCACCTCCTCGGGCGTAAAACTCTTCTCGGCCTTCGGGAAATAGGCGCGGTTGCCCCAGTTCTGGCCGGTGCGGAAGAAGAACACCTCGACGCAGGAATAGCCGCCTTCCTGGTGGATCGCGAACACGTCGGCCTCTTCGACCGTGCGCGGATTGATGCCCTGCTGCGACTGGATCGCCGACAGCGCCGCAAGGCGGTCGCGGTACAGCGCCGCGGTCTCGAATTCGAGCTCGCCGGAAGCCTTCTCCATCTCGGCCGCGAGCAATTCCTTCACCGCGTGGCTGCGGCCGGACAGGAATTCGGTCGCCTCGCGCACCAGCTCGCTATAGCCGGGGAAGTCGATCTCGCGCGTGCAGGGGCCTGCACAGCGCTTGATCTGATAGAGCAGGCAGGGCCGGTTGCGGCTCTCGAAGAAGCCGTCGGTGCAGGAGCGGATCAAGAACGCGCGCTGCAGCGCCGTGATCGTGCGGTTGACCGCGCCTGCATTGGCGAACGGGCCGAAATAGCGACCAGGCCGCGACTGCGCGCCGCGATGCTTGAGGATCTGCGGCGCCCAATGGTCGCCTGATATCAGAATATAGGGAAACGACTTGTCGTCGCGCAGCTGCACATTGAAGCGCGGGCGGAGCTGCTTGATCAGATTGGCCTCGAGCAGCAGCGCCTCGGTCTCGGTCATGGTCGAGACGATCTCGACATGCGTGGTCGCTGCGATCATGCGCAGGATGCGCGCCGGCAGCGGCGCGTTGGCGCGCGCATAGGACGACAGCCGCTTTTTGACGTTCTTCGCCTTGCCGACATAGAGCACGTCGTTGGCGGCATTGAGCATGCGGTAGACGCCGGGCGAGGTGGGGGCAAGGCGGACCGCGTTCTCGATCGCGGCGTGCCCGACCGAGAGCGTCCCCTCGGCGACCGCCTCGGTGGTGTCCTCGGCAGCCTCGGGCAGACGCGCGTCATCCTCCTCCTCGGCGGCGGAGGTCTCGGGATCGACATCGCTTGTGTCGAGCGTCAGGTCGTCCTGTGGCAGGTCGGACTTTGAACCGCGCCGCGGCTTGGAGACGGCCTTGAGGTCAGTCTTGGCGGCCGGCGTCGGGCGCTCGGGAGAATCGTGAACCATGGGCCGTAAACTAAGCGCTTGGGAGACCGCTCGCCAGCGTTGGCGGCACCGGAAAACAGCCCCGATCGCAGCAGGTTACCGACCCCGCGCCGCGGCCGCGACCGGTGGGTAACACATTGTTAAGACTGATGAGCGGGCCGGTAACCGGGCTTAACAGCCCTTTAACTTAAAACTCTCGATAAACCTTAGCGAAAAAGTGGAATTCCGTAACCACGCCGGCCCTGGGGCCAGCGGGCTGCGGCAGTTGCGTGGTGGAGAGTAGCTATGACCCGGTTGGTTGCGCGTGCGCTGGCACTGATCGTCGCAGGCTGGACGACCTCCGCGGCGTCGGCCGATCTCAACTACGGTTCGCCCTACACCGTTTATCAGCCGCTCAATGCCTATAGCTGGGCCGGCCCCTATCTCGGCGGCAACGTCGGCTATGGCTGGGGCTCGGTCGAGAACAACCCGACCAAGCCGTCCGGCTTCGTGGGCGGCGTGCAGGCCGGCTACAACTTCCAGAACGGCTCACCTTGGGTGTTCGGTTTCGAGGCCGATATCCAGGGCTCCACGGCCGACGACCGGTTTGCGCCCTGGAAATTCTCAAACCCGTGGTTCGGCACCGTGCGCGGCCGCGCCGGCTATGCGGTCAACAACGTGCTCTTCTACGCGACCGGCGGTCTCGCCTTCGGCGAACTGCGCGGCGAGACCTTCGGCATGACGGAGAGCCACACCAACGCGGGCTTCACCGTCGGCGCCGGCGCCGAAATGGGCTTCGCACCGAACTGGAGCGCCAAGATCGAATATCTCTACGTCGATCTCGCCAACAGCAACTTCACGGTCACCGGCGGTGCGTCGAACGGCTACAGCTTCAGCCTGGTTCGCGCCGGCATCAACTATCACTTCTGAGAACAAGAAAACGTCTGATCTCAACTCCCGGTCGCGCCTCGCGCGGCCGGGTTTTTCTTTGCGCAGGTCAGGGCGACATCGCGCGCGGCAGCGTCAACGCCACGGCATCAGCGCAGCCGGCCGGTCGGCCGCACGCATCTGATATGCGGGCACCGTCAGTCGCGTCCGCATCATGCAGGCGGTCATGCAGCGAGCGCGAGCCACGCGCCCGGCAATCAACTCACACGCAACGCTTCATTCGCCGTTCAAGACGAACCGCGCATCGCGAGGGTTCGTCATGAAACCACCAGGTTGACGGCTTTCGGGCCCTTGCCCTTCTTGTCCGGTTCAACCTCGAACGTAATGCGCTGTCCTTCAG
The DNA here is from genome assembly GCF_029846235.1 of Bradyrhizobium sp. CER78. Lineage (GTDB taxonomy): Bacteria > Pseudomonadota > Alphaproteobacteria > Rhizobiales > Xanthobacteraceae > Bradyrhizobium. Next base: position 275,139 of record NZ_JARVWP010000008.1, on the reverse strand, counting down.
TCAGGTCCTTCAATCCTGCACGCTCGACAGCTGTGATGTGAACGAACACATCGCGGCCGCCATCATCAGGCTTGATGAAGCCGTAGCCACGCTCTCCGTTGAAGAACTTGACTGTCCCAGTCATGGCCATCGGGAAACTCCTCCCCCGTATTGCTCCACCGCTACGCGCACGCCGCGTAGCGGTTGACCGACATTCGCTTGTCGGAAGCTTGGCCACCTGGACAGGCCGGCGTCACGCCGCCGGTCTGCCTGGATTTTATTTCGGCCTTGTCACTCCGCCGCAACCATTCGCGGAAGCGGAACGTAAAGCCAGTCGTAACAGGATGAGCATAATACGGTTCCGCGCAAATTGCCTATGCTCAAAATCGAACTTTTCAGTGGGTGCTACCGATCAATGTTTAGGCGTCTCGAGTCTGAAGCGTGCCGCGCCGCCCTGACCAAGCGGCTTCTCGAGTTCGGGCAGGATGATCTTCAGCTCGTTCACCAGCGTCCACGGCGGATTCACTATCAAAAGGCCGGTTGAAACGAGGCCCGCGTCGGATTCTTGCGGCGCCACACTGAATTCCAAACGCAAGAATTTGCCGGCGGGCCTGCTGCTTGCTGTTGCAGTGGCCACGCTGCGCGCGAGGTCGTCGGTGGCCCTCCGGGATTTTACGGGGTACCACAAAAGGTACGCGCCGGTCGGCCACTTCGCATACGCTTCCGCAAAAGCACCGGCCAGCCGCTCGAACTCATCCTTCGCTTCGAACGGCGGATCGATCAGCACCAGGCCGCGCCGCTCGTTCGGCGGTACGAATGCGGGCAGCGCCATCCAGCCGTCGAGATCGACGACGCGCGCCTGCGCGTCGCGTCGCAACGCATCGATCAACTGCTTGCGCGCGCCGGGCTCGAGCTCGCAGGCCGTCAGACGATCTTGCGGACGCAGCAGCGCCCGCGCGATCAGCGGCGATCCCGGATAGGTTTTCAATTCGCCTCTCGGATTGAATGCCCTGACGATGTCGAGATAGGGCCCGATCAATGGCAATGCCTTGTCGGAGAGTCGCGCCTGCATCAATCGCGCGATGCCGGTGAGCCATTCGCCGCCGCGCTGCGCTTCGCTGGACGTCAAATCATAGATGCCGGCGCCGGCATGGGTGTCGATGACGCGGAACGGCGCCTGCTTCTCCTGCAAATAGGTGAGCATGCGCACCAGCACGATGTGCTTGATGACGTCGGCAAAGTTGCCGGCATGAAAGGCGTGACGGTAGTTCATGCTGTTATCGCGCTGCGCTCCTGAGGGTGCGCATGTTGTACTTCGTCACGCCCGGCCTGTCCCGGCCTTCGCTCAAGCTTCGGCGAGGTTAACGTCAGAGCTCGGCGAAGCCGGCTCCCGAGCATCTGCGCCTCGTCTCGCCGGTTTCGTGACGGCGCCGACGACCGTGACGCTCCGCGCGACGACGCGCGTCCACCCGGCCATGACGTGGAGCAGGCTTCAGCCGCCGCGAACCGGCGGCATCAGCACCTGATCGCGGCGGCAGGCGCGGCGATCGATTTCCTCGCAGGACCGGAATTGCAGATCCTTGCTGAGGCAGATCCGCACTTCGCTGAGCCGCTTGCTGTCGCAGGTCACCGAGATCGCGGAGTTGCTGAGCCCCGGATTGGCCTTGATGAACGCCGCCTCGAGTTCATCGGGCGCGACCGTCTTCGGCTCCGACAATTGCAGGAATTCCTCGGGGATCTTCACCGCGGCGCGAGCCTTGCGGATGGCTTCGAAATAGGCGCGCTCGCCGAGCCCGGAGCAGGTGCCGTGCTTGTCCCACTCGTTGTAGATCAGTCCGGGCGCCGGCATCAGGTCGAGCATCGAGGTCATGATGTTGCGCGCCAGCCGCGGTGAGGGCCGCTGGCAGTATTCCGGAAAGCCGCGCTCATATTGCGGCCACAGGCCGTGCACCACGAAGGAGTAGGGCCGTCCGCCGCACTGCGCCTGCGTGCCGCGTCCGTTGTTGCCGCGCTCGCTCGCCGCCTCGCAGAACGACGGCGACCAGGACAGCGACAGCACGTAGAAATCGAACTCGCCGGGCGCATTCTGGCGGCGATCCTGGGCCGAAGCCCCCACCGCTCCGGTCAGAACAAAGGCAATCGAAATCAGAAATCGGGAAATTGTAACCAACCGAGGCATCAAACGCTCCCCTCACGCGACCGTTCGGAGCCTAGCAGGCCGCCGGAACATTTCAAGAACAAAAGCCGCCGTCTGAATGGCGGCGGCTTCCGTTTTACCAATCCGGTCGGAGATCAGGGCCGGGCGGCCTTGCAATTCGGATTATAGGCCCAGTTGCGGTCGAGCCCGGCGACGCACCATTCGACGCCAGGGGCGACGCTCAGAGCATCGCTGACGCCGGCGAAACCGCCATCCTCGATGATCGAATAGTGCACCTTGCGCACCTTCCCGTCGCTGAGCATAGCATCGCCCGAGCAATAGCGGCGCGGAATGTTGTCGGACTGCCAGGGGCGGAAGGCGGTTTCGTGAATCCGGCTGAAACCGGTGATCACGAGCGGCGAATTCCAGAAGGTGGCTTCCTTCTCATGGAATTGATCGCTGATCACGCTGAGCGCCCTTTCGCAGGGCGCCACGTTGCCGTCATAGCGCGGTCCGGACAGCCAGAAATTCAGCTCGAACGGATTGGCCGCCTGGGCCGTGCCCCCGAAAGCCAGCATGCCGACCAGGACTGCGGCGCCGAGACCAAGCTTATGGCCGAGTTTGTTGCGGGAGTTGAACAGGCTGCGCATGGGAATCCACCCGATTATCCGATGCGCCGGACGGTGCCGTGAAGCCCCGGCAAGGTCAAGTGCAGCGCGGCAACACCTGCCGAGAAGTCCACCTTTAGCTGCCGGCTCGTTCTTTTCACCGTCGCCGGCGCACTCTATGTTGGCACCAAGCGAAATGGAGTCTGCGATGCGAAGGAAATTGGCCGCGTGCCTGGTTGCCGTTTGCGGGATGCTGGCCATTGGTCCGGCGCAAGCCGACTGGATGCAGCCGGTGCCGCCGTTCAAGGGCAATGATACCGGCGGTATCATCGCCTATAGCCTGGCGACCCAGACCGACGCCCGGCAACTCGCCGTCGATCACTGTGCCTCCTACGGCAAGGTCGCCAAGTTCCTTGCGGTGCAGCGCTATCCGGGCGGCTACATCTCTTTCGCCTGCCGCTGGGTACCCTATGGCTCGGCGCAGAGGCCGGTGCGCACGCTCTACTGAGCGCGCTCCATATCCTAATCGTTCAGCCGGGAGCTAGCCGCATGACCCGACAGCTTGCCTTGCTTGGCTCTGCCGTTTGCCTTGTCCTGTCCACTGGCGCTGCAAGCGCCGTCGACCTGCCGATCCGGAAAGCCGGTCTGTGGGAGATGAAGATGGTGCGTACCGGCGGTCCGATGCCGGAAATCACCATGCAGCACTGCACCGACGAGACCACCGACAAGGAGATGAGCGCTGCCGCCTCGCCGATGGCCAAGGAAGTCTGCTCCAAGCAGGACGTCCAGAAGACCGCGACCGGCTATGTCAGCGACAGCGTGTGCAGCGTCGCCGGCATGTCGATGCAGAGCCATGCCGAGATCGTCGGCGATTTCAATTCCGCCTACACGGTGAAGAGCACCTCGCATGCCGAGGGCGGCGCGGCGGGCTCCCGCGACACCACGATGACCATCGAGGCGAAATGGCTCGGCGCCTGCAAGAGCGACCAGAAGCCCGGTGACATCATCATGCCCGGCGGCATGAAGATGAATATCAAGGACATGGAAAAGCTGAAGGGCCTGCTGCCCAAGCAGAAGTAAGGCGCAGCGCCTTCGACTGCTGCCCGCGCGTTCGAACACGGCCTCTCATCGCGAGAGGCCGTGGCGTTTTGGCACCGCCATCATTGCGCGCAGGCCTTGTCCTACCGCTGGTAGCTCAGGCTACACCGGCACCCGCACCTGCGCGCGCAGGCCGCCCATCGGGCTTTCGCCGAGCATGATATCGCCGCCATGCGAGCGCGCGATGTCGCGGGCGATCGCAAGCCCGAGCCCGCTGCCGCCTTCGTCCTGGTTGCGGGCATCGTCGAGCCGCAGGAACGGCTTGAACACTTCCTCGCGCATGGCGGGGGGAATGCCGGGGCCGTCGTCATCGACCGTGATGTTGAGATAGCGGTGGTCGCGCTGGCCGGTGATCGAGATCGTGTTGGCGTGGCGCGCCGCGTTGGAAACGAGGTTGGCGAGGCAGCGCTTGAACGAGGCCGGCTTCACTGTGACCACGGGCAGGCCGTGGAATGCGACGGTCGCGGTGTGGCCGTGGCGCTCGGCGTCGCTGCGCAGCTCCTCCAGCGCCATCGCCATGTCGGTCGGCTGCGCGACCTCGCCGGAATCGCCGCGCGCGAAGGCGAGGTAGTCCTCCAGCATCATCGACATTTCGTCGACGTCCTTGCGCATCGCGTCGATCTCGGGACCTTCGCCGATCAGGGCGAGCTCGAGCTTGAATCGGGTCAGGATGGTGCGCAAATCGTGCGACACGCCGGCGAGCATCGCGGTGCGCTGCTCGATCGAGCGCTCGACGCGCGCCTTCATCTCGATGAAGGCCTGTGCCGCGCGCCGCACCTCGCGCGCGCCGCGCGGCCGGAAGTTCGGCGCCTCGCGGCCCTTGCCGAAGCTTTCGGCGGCGTCGGCGAGCCGCAGGATCGGCTTGATCTGGTTGCGCAGGAACAGCACGGCGACGATCAACAGGATCGTCGAGGTGCCGAGCATCCAGAAGATGAAGATCTCCGAATTGGAGGCGTAGGCCGCGCTGCGCTGGGCGAAGATCCGCATCACGGAATCGTCGAGCTGGACGCGGATCTCGACCAGATTGGACTTGCCGACGGTGTCGATCCAGAACGGACGGCTGATCTGGCGGCCGAGCTGCACCGAGAGAGTCTGGTCGAGCAGCGAGAAGAACGGCTTCGGCCCCGGCGGCGGCATGTCGCCGGCGGGGAGGAAGTCGACCACCAGCTGCAGCTTCTGGGCGATGTGGCGAAGCTGGGCGCGGTCCTTGTCCTGCGGATAATTCTTGTAGACGTCGATCAGCGCGGCGATGTCGGACACCACCGCGGCCGACAGGCGCCGCGTCACCGTGTTCCAGTGCCGCTCCATGAACACGAACGCCACCACGGTCTGCAGGATCACCATCGGCACGATCATGATCAGCAGCGCGCGGGCGTAGAGGCCGGTCGGCATCCAGCTCTTGAACGCATTGCCCATCCAGCCGTTCGCCTTCGAGACGCGCTGCGAGGCGTTCTTGATCAGGGTCAGGCCGGAGTCGAGCGTGCTCATGCGGATGCTCTAAAGCATGATCCGGAAAAGTGCGTAGCGGTTTTCCGACAAGATCATGCTCAAATGAGGACCTGAAGCGCGATGAAGATTCATTACAATCTCATCGCGCTTCAGGGTGAGGCAACCAGGCGATAGCCGATGCCGCGCACCGCCTGCAGGAACAGCGGATTGGCGGGATCGTGCTCGATCTTGCGGCGCAGGCGGTTGATCTGCACGTCGACCGCGCGTTCGTTGACGGTGCCGCCAGAGGTCAGCTCGGCGCGCGGCACGGTCTCGCCGGGAGCGCTGGCGAGGATGCGCAGCATCTCGCGCTCGCGGTCGGTGAGATGGATGATCTCCTCGCCCTGGCGCAGCTCGCTGCGTTCGATGTGGAAGATGTAGGGGCCGAATGCGATCTGCTCGACCACCGTGACCTGCGGCGGCGCGGTGCGCTTGAGAATATTGCCGATGCGCAGCACCAGCTCGCGCGGCTCGAACGGCTTGGCGACGTAGTCGTCGGCGCCGATCTGCAGGCCCTCGATGCGGGCCTCCGCCTCATGGCGGGCAGTCAGCATGATGATCGGCACCGTCGAGGAGGTGCGGATGAAGCGGGCGAGGTCGAAGCCGTTCTCGCCGGGCATCATCACGTCGAGGATGAGCAGGTCGAAATGCAGCCCGAGCAGCTTGGCGCGCGCGTCGGTGGCGCTCATCGCCGTCGTGACACGATAGCCCTCGCCGGACAGAAAGCGCGACAGCAGGTCGCGAATACGCCGGTCGTCGTCGACCAGCAGAAGATGCGGCGCGTCGTCGGCCGGCTCGACCGGCGCGCGCATCATGGTTGCAGCCTGCACCAGGTTCACTCCCTTGTTTTCTTGCCGCCGCCGAAGATCGCTTCGAGCACCTTGTCGGGATCGTCGCGGTCGATCATCGCGCGGAGGAACTGGCGAACGGTCTCGACGCCGGCCGGATCGATCCCGGCGATCGCGCGGTTGATGCGGTCGGTCTGCAGCCCTGCGAGCTTGGCGACCAGCGCCTCGCCCTTGGGCGTCGCGTAGAGCAGGCGCTGCCGGCGATCGTTGTTGCCGGTCTTCTGCACGATGTAGCCCTCGTCCAAGAGCTGCTTGAGCACGCGCCCGAGCGATTGCTTGGTGATGCGCAGGACGTCGAGCAGGTCCGCGACCTTCAGGCCGGGATAGCGGGTGACGAAGTGGATGACGCGGTGGTGGGCGCGGCCGAAACCGAATGCCTCCAGCTCCTGGTCGGCGTCGCCGACAAAGTCGCGGTAGGCGAAGAACAACAGCTCGATGATGTCCCAGCGCAGGTCGCGTCCGCCCGCCGCAGGAGCGTGATCGTCTCCCTGCGAATCGGGCTTGGCAGCCATGCCTGAGAAATTTATGTCAGTCATATTGACGTATCTTGGGTTCAATGTTACAAAACTGCCTGTCACGACGAAACATTAGGTCGTTTCGTTCCCGACAGCGTTTGAGTCGGCCTGAAAGAGCCTGTGAGGCGGTTTGGGCCGCAAATTGGACTACCGTGCGATTGTCGAGCGGCATTTCGGCAAACATACTGGACTTCAGCATTCCGCAAAAGCATGTCTAAACGGCATGTTGGCGATGGAAACCGGCCCGTGAGGCCGGTGGTGGTGAAGTCCGGGCCAGCCGAGCCTGATGGCTCCGGGGGAAACAGGCCGGCGCCCGGTATGGCGCCGGTTCCGACAGCGGAAAGCAAGAAAAATGACTTTGAAATTCGACATCCAGCCTTCGCCGAATGCGACCTCCGACAAGGATCGCGCGGCGAAGCTCGTGGACCCGGGCTTCGGCCGCGTCTTCACCGACCACATGGCGATCGTCCGCTACAGCCAGGGCAAGGGTTGGCACAGCGCCCGCGTCGAGGCACGCGCGAATTTCCCGCTCGATCCGGCCGGCGCGGTGCTGCACTACGCCCAGGAAATTTTCGAAGGTCTCAAGGCCTACCGGCGCGATGATGGCGGTGTGAACCTGTTCCGTCCCGACGCCAATGCCCGCCGCTTCCACGATTCGGCCGAGCGCATGGCGATGGCGCCGTTGCCCGAGGATGTGTTCATCGACGCGGTCGAGCAGCTGGTGCGGATCGATCGCGCCTGGATCCCGGGCGGCGAGGGCAGCCTCTATCTGCGGCCGTTCATGATCGCGAGCGAGGTCTTCCTCGGCGTGAAGCCGTCGGCGGAATACATCTTCTCGGTCATCGCATCGCCGGTCGGCTCCTATTTCAAGGGCGGTCCTGCGCCGGTGTCGATCTGGGTGTCGGAGAATTACACGCGCGCCGCGATCGGCGGCACCGGCGCCGTCAAGTGCGGCGGCAATTATGCCGCCAGCCTGCGCGCGCAGGCCGAGGCGATCGAGCGCGGTTGCGACCAGGTCGTGTTCCTCGATGCGGTCGAGCGCCGCTACATCGAGGAGCTCGGCGGCATGAACGTCTTCTTCGCGTTCGACGACGGCTCGTTGCTGACGCCGCCGCTCGGCACCATCCTGCCCGGCATCACGCGCGACTCGATCATCGCGCTCGCCAAGGATGCCGGCACGCGCGTGCGCGAGGAGCCTTACACGATCCAGCAGTGGCGTGCCGACGCCGCCAGCGGCAAGCTGAAGGAAGCGTTCGCCTGCGGTACCGCCGCCGTGATCTCGCCGATCGGCAAGGTGTGCTCGGCGAGCGGCGATTTCCAGATCAGCGGCGGCGTGGCCGGCCCGGTCGCCATGGGCCTGCGCAAGAAGCTGGTCGACATCCAGTACGGTCGCACCAACGATCCGCACAACTGGATCAGAAACGTCCAGTAACGGACGAGGCATCATTCCGGGATGGTCCGTAGGACCAGACCCGGAATCTCGAGATTCCCTGGTGCGCAATTGCGCACCTGAGGTTCGCGTCTTCGACGCGCCCCGGAATGACGGTGCGACAAGGACGGTGCCGGTTGCCGCCTCGCGCGTCCGCTGGTAAATGCCCGCCATGGCCGAAAAATCTAAAAAACCCCAGAAACTGAAGGCGCGCCTGCCGCGCGGGCTGGAAGATCGCGGCCCGGCCGCGATCAATGCCACGCGGGCGATGGTCGAGAAGATCCGTGCCGTCTACGAGCTGTACGGCTTCGAGCCGGTGGAGACGCCGGCGATGGAATATACCGACGCGCTCGGCAAGTTCCTGCCCGACCAGGACCGGCCCAACGAGGGCGTGTTCTCGTTTCAGGACGACGACGAGCAGTGGATCTCGCTGCGCTACGATTTGACCGCGCCGCTGGCGCGCTATGTCGCGGAAAACTTCGACGCGCTGCCGAAGCCGTATCGGTCGTATCGGTTCGGTTATGTCTTCCGCAACGAGAAGCCCGGTCCCGGCCGCTTCCGCCAGTTCATGCAGTTCGACGCCGACACGGTCGGCTCGGCGACGCCGGCGGCCGACGCCGAGATCTGCATGATGGCGGCCGACACGATGGAAGCGCTCGGCATTCCGCGCGGCTCCTATGTCGTGAAGGTGAACAACCGTAAGGTGCTCGACGGCGTGCTTGAGGCGATCGGTCTCGGCGGTGAAGAGAATGCCGGCCGTCGTCTCACCGTGCTGCGCGCGATCGACAAGCTCGACAAGTTTCCAGCCGACGAGGTTCGCAAGCTGCTTGGTCCCGGACGATGGGATGGCGGCGAAGAGGGCAAGGGCGACTTCACCAAGGGCGCTGAGCTGAGCCCGGCGGATGCCGATATCGTGCTGGCCGTCACGCAGCAGCGCGATGATTGGAAACAGGCTATCGCTGCGGCCGAGACCTATCTGGCGAAGAGCGAGGTCGGCCAGGCCGGCGTGAGCGAGCTCGAAGAAATCGCAAAACTGGTCGCGGCGTCCGGCTATGGCTCAGATCGCATCCGCATCGATCCCACCGTTGTCCGCGGCCTCGAATACTACACCGGCCCGGTCTACGAGGTTGAGCTGCTGCTCGACACCAAGGACGAGAAAGGCCGCCCGGTGCGGTTCGGCTCGGTCGGCGGCGGTGGCCGCTATGACGGCCTCGTCTCGCGCTTCCGTGGCGAGCCGGTGCCGGCAACCGGCTTCTCGATCGGCGTGTCGCGGCTGCAGGCCGCGCTGACCATGTTCGGCCAGCTCGATACACAGGCCGAATTCGGCCCCGTCGTCGTCACCGTGTTCGACCGCGACCGCGTCGCCGACTATCAGAAGATGGTTGCGCAGCTGCGCCAGGCCGGCATTCGTGCCGAACTCTATCTCGGCAATCCGAAGAACATGGGCAACCAGCTCAAATATGCCGACCGCCGCAACTCGCCTTGCGTGATCATCCAGGGCTCGGACGAGAAGGCGCGCGGCGAGGTGCAGGTCAAGGATTTGATCGAGGGCGCCAAGGCGGCGGCTGCGATCGCCTCCAACCAGGAATGGCGTGAAACACGTCCGGCGCAGTTCTCCTGCGCCGAGGCCGATCTGGTCGCGAAAGTCCGCGAGGTCCTGGCGCGGCATGACGTGGCGTGGGGATAGCTGGTTTGTCATGCGCGGGCTTGACCCGCGCATCCATCTTCAAAAAGATGCAGCGCCCGCCAGACCGGCAAGTGACCGGCTTTGCGCGTCAACGACAACCAGGGAGACATACCAATGCCTGAGATCACCGTGAGCATGGCCGCCGGCCGTACCGACGAGCAGAAGCTCGGCATGATGCGCGACATCACCCAGGCGCTGGTGAAGAATCTCGGCGTCGATGCCGATGCGGTCGTGATCCAGATCAACGAAGCGCCGCTGCATCACAAGATGAAGGGCGGCAAGTCGTTCGTCGAGCGCGCGGCTGCGGCGAAGAAGTAGCTCACCTTCGTCGTCCCTGCGAAAGCAGGGACCCATAACCACCGATGCCGGTTGTTGTGTTCGCTGGGGCCCCAGCCTTCGATCAATTGATATTTGTGGTTATGGGTCCCGGGTCGCGCTTCGCTTGCCCGGGACGACAGTTTTCCTGAGGCACCAATGGACGCACGCGACTTCATCAAGATCGGCATGAACGCCGAACGCATGCTGGTGGTGCCGCCGGAACGCACGGTCGGGCATTTCGTGCCGGGCATGCCGATGGTCTATGCGACGCCGATGATGATCCTGGAAATGGAGATGGCGTCGGGCGATGCCATCCGCGCCGCGCTGCAGCCCGGCTGGGTCACGGTCGGGACCGAGGTCGATATCCGTCACTTCGCGGCAGCGCTCGTCGGGGCCACGGTGCGGACCACCGCAAAGGTGGTCGCGGTGGAGCGTCGTGTGATCCGCTTCGAGGTCGAAGCGTTCGAGGGCACGCGCAAGCTCGGCGAAGGCCGCCACGCCCGCGGCCTGATCAATGTCGAGAGCTTTAATAAGCGGCTGGCCGGGACATCGGGACAAGCGGGGTAGGCCAATCGCTGATGCGCTCCGGTCCGCTTGCTCGAACGTCATCCTGAGGAGCGCGCAGCGCGTCTCGAAGGATGGGTCACGGGCCCGTGCACCCTTCGAGGCTCGCTTCGCGAGCACCTCCAGCGACATCGGCTGCGCCGATGCGCGGGGGTGACGGGACAACGGGTGGGAAGTAGGCGAGAAGTTACTTCGCCAATTCCTTCGAGCGTCGCGTTGCAGCGGCGATGGCGCGGGTCATCAGCGGCTGCAGGCCGTCATTCGCCATCAACACCTCGAGCGCTGCGGCGGTGGTGCCGCCAGGCGAGGTGACATTCTGCCGCAACGTCGCCGACGGCAGATCCGAGCGATGCAGCAACTCGCCGGAGCCGGCGACGGTCGCGCGCGCCAGCGTGGTCGCGAGCTGCTCGGGCAGGCCGGCCGCGACGCCGGCGCGTGCGAGCTCTTCGGCGAGCAGGAAGACATAGGCCGGGCCGGAGCCGGAGACCGCGGTCACCGCATCCATCAGGCTCTCATCGTCGACCCATTCGACGAGCCCGGTCGCCTTCAGCAGTGCATCGGTCATGGCGCGCTGCGCGGCGGTGACGCGCTTTGACGGCACCGCGACCGTGATGCCGCGGCCGATTGCCGCCGGCGTGTTCGGCATCGCGCGCACCACCGCGCCGCCGACCACTTCCTCGAGCGCTGCGATGGTCGTACCGGCCATGATCGAGACCACGAGCGTCGAGGGACCGACCAGCGCCTTCAGCGCGGCGCCGGCGTCGCGGAACGATTGCGGCTTCACCGCGACGACAAGCGTGTCGACCGTGCCGAGATCCGCTGCCTGCGGATTGAGCCGCACGCCCTTCGCGGCGAGCGCGGAGATCTCCGGCGACAGATGCGGATCGATCACCGCGAGCTGCGTGGGCGCAAGCCCCTGTGCGAGCCAGCCGGTCAGCATGGCGCCGCCCATCTTGCCCGCGCCCGCAAGCGCGATGGTGCCGGAAGTATTTTTCAGTGCGCTGCTTGTGCTCACAGGTGCCACCACTCGTCGTCCCGGCGAAGGCCGGGACCCATAACCACAGATGGTTCTAGTGATGCGAGGAAGGGGCCACAAGCAGTTTGCGCGAGCCCCGAGGTCACGGAGTATGGGTCCCGGCTCCCGCGCACAATTGCGCGCTAGGCCGGGACGACGCAGAATGTGAGGGAGCAGCTGAACGAAGCCCTTACGCCTCGCCCTCGGTATCGAACATCGCGGCGGCCATCGCCTCGGCGGTCGACTTGCCGGCCCACACCACGAACTGGAACGCCGGATAGTAGCGCTCGCAGGCGTGGATCGCGTTGACCACCATGGCCTCGCATTGCGAAGTGGAAGCGGTGAGGCCGCCGGGCAGCACCAGCGCCTGACGATGCATCACCATGCCGGTGTGGGTCCACAGATCGAAATGACCGACCCACAATTGTTCGTTGATCGCGGCGACCAGCCGCTGCACCTCGGGGCGGCGCGCCTGCGGCATCTTCATGTCGAAGGCGCAGGCGAGATGCAGCGCCTCGATCTCACCCATCCAGGTGAAGGAGAGCTGATAGTCGATCCAGTCTCCTTTGGAGACGATCGTCACCTCGTCTTCGCCGGAACGCTCGAACGCCCAGTTGTTGTCGGTGGCGATATCCTCGACCACCGCAAGCGGGTTGTTCCGGGAATCGATAATGCTTTCGAGGAGGGACATGCCGTCTCGGACCTTGTTCTTATGATCGCTTGATACGCACACGGAAGCCGGCACTTGCGACATACTGCGTCGTGGCCGAGTGCAGTTCCTGAAACGGGCTTCCGGATGCCCCTGGACCTGACGCCGATGAAGTGATGTGATTTGCGGAATCCGCGCAACCGCACGCCGAGTCCGTCCACAGCCAAAGCGCGCATCGTCCACAGCTGATCTCCGCCACACTTGTGATTTTGCGAACAAATCGGAATCTTCGTGGTCGGTAAACGATTTGTTAACCATTTGCCGGCGCTTCGCCGCGCGTGTGAATCAGCCCTTCCGGCGCTCACACCACTCTGCAAGAGCCGCGGCGCGCTCATGGGGACATGCCGTTTCCCCATGCCAAAGGCCTTGCCCGGCTGTCGCGGTTTGGTCATATTTCGTCTCAGGCGCGTCCATCCCGGGCGTGCCGATGTTCTCAGGGCGGGGTGAAAATCCCCACCGGCGGTAAGGGTGATGAGCCCAAGCCCGCGAGCGCCTTTTTCCGCGAAGCCGGAAAAAGGGTCAGCAGATTCGGTGTGATTCCGAAGCCGACGGTTACAGTCCGGATGAAAGAGAACGGTTGCGGCAGCCAACGCGATTTTTCGCGTGGGCTCGTGTCGTTGTCCGTATGCCCTGATTCTGGTCCTGAAAGAGGAAAGCCATGAATCAGATGTTGCAAGACACTGAAGTTCAAGACGCTGAAGTCCAAACCTCCCAAGCAGAAAGCGCTTCCGACACGCCGGTAATTCCGCCGGCGCCGGAGCATCCGCACTTCGCCAAGCCGCAGCGCGTTGCCTTCGTGCAATCGTCCTGGCATCGCGACGTGGTGGAAGAGTGCCGCATCTCCTTCCTGAAGGAGATCGAGGCGCGCCACATCACCAATGTCGATGTGTTCGAGGTGCCGGGCTCGTTCGAGATCCCGCTCCATGCGCAGCTGCTGGCGAAGACCCGCCGCTACACCGCGATCGTCGCGGCCGGGCTGGTCGTCGATGGCGGCATCTACCGCCACGAATTCGTCGCCGACACCGTGATCAAGGCGCTGATGGATGTGCAGTTGCGCACCGAGGTGCCGGTGTTCTCGGCGGTGCTGACGCCGCAGCAATTCCACGAGACCGAGGTGCATTACGAGTTCTTCCGCAAGCACTTCGTGATCAAGGGGATCGAGGTCGCGGAAGCCTGCGCCAACACGCTGCTCAGCCTGGAACGTTTGCGCGGCCAGGTCGCGGCGGGGATACCTGGATAAAGCGCGTGATCCGGACCCGGAGGGCCGCGTTAGCGCAAAGTGTGAAGCGGTTTTCCGAAAAGATCATGCGCAAATAACAAGAGCACCAAGCGCTCCAGTCCTGACGCAAAAGCGATTCCGGCATGCGTGCCGGGATCGCTCTCGCGCGCTGTGCGTTCGGTTATGCTTGCCGCCATAAATCAAAATGCGCGGGAGGCGCCCATGACCGAACAACATTCCTCCGACTGGCTCGGCCTGTCGGGCCGCGTTGCCGTCGTCACCGGCGGAGGCGGCGGCATCGGCCGCGCCACTGCGGTCAGCTTCGCGCGCGCCGGCGCCAAGGTCGCAGCGCTCGATCGCGACGAGCGTGGGCTGGCGGAGACCAAGGCAAAGCTGCGCGAGTTCGGCGACGGCCATCTCGTCGCAAGCTGCGACACCACCAGCGAGGATAACGTCGCGGCCGCAGCTGACACCGTCGCGCGCACGCTTGGTTCATGCGGCATCCTCGTCAACACCGCGGCGGTGCTGCGGCCCGGCGGGCTCGATACGCTGCCGCTCGCCGAATGGAATGCGGTGCTGGCGGTCAACCTCACCGGCTATTTCATCTGCGCGCAGGCGTTCGGCCGTCAGATGCGCAAGGCCGGTCGCGGCAGCCTGATCCACGTCGCCTCGATCGCCGCCAGCAACGCGCAGGGGCAGAGCGGCGCCTACAGCGTCAGCAAGGCAGGCGTCGTGATGCTGTCGCAGCAACTCGCCGCCGAATGGGGGCCGCACGGCATCCGCAGCAATGTGGTCAGCCCCGGCCTCGTCGTCACGCCGATGAGCCAGGCGTTCTACGATACGCCCGGCGTCACCGAGCGCCGCACCGCCGTGGTGCCGATGCGCCGGATCGGCGCGCCGCAGGACATGGCGGACGCGACCTTGTTCCTGGCCAGCGACCGCTCGTCCTACGTCAATGGTGAGGAGATCATCGTCGATGGCGGCTATGCGCGGACGCTGATGAGCCACGTGCCGCGGCCGGGGTTTTGATGCTCGTCATTCCGGGGCGATGCGAAGCATCGAACCCGGAATCTCGAGATTCCGGGTCTGGTCCTTCGGACCATCCCGGAATGACGGCGTAAACTATCAATCGAACAGGCTCGACACCGACTCTTCCGCCGCAGTGCGGCCGATCGCTTCGGCAATCAGGCCGGCGATCGAGATCTGGCGGATGTTCGGCGCCTTGTTGACCGCTTCGGTCGGCAGGATCGAGTCGGTGATGACCAGTTCCTTCAGCCGCGACGAGGCGATGCGCGCGGCGGCGCCGCCGGACAGGACGCCGTGGGTGATGTAGGCCGAGACTTCCTTGGCGCCGTGCGCGATCAGCGCTTCGGCCGCGTTCACCAGCGTGCCGCCGGAGTCGACGATGTCGTCGACCAGGATGCAATTGTAGCCGGCGACGTCGCCGATCACGTTCATGACCTCGGATTCACCCGGGCGCTCGCGGCGCTTGTCGACGATCGCAAGCGGGGTGTTGATGCGCTTGGCGAGGCCGCGCGCACGCGCCACGCCGCCGACGTCGGGCGACACCACCATCACCTTGGCGAGGTCGAACTTTTCCTTGATGTCGCGCACCATCAAGGGCGCCGCGAACAAATTGTCGGTCGGGATGTCGAAGAAGCCCTGGATCTGGCCGGCATGCAGGTCGAGCGTCATGACGCGGTCGACGCCGGCGTGCGAGATCAGGTTGGCGACGAGCTTGGCCGAGATCGGGGTGCGCGAGCCGGACCTGCGGTCCTGGCGGGCATAGCCGAAATAGGGCACCACCGCGGTGATGCGGCGCGCCGAGGAGCGGCGCAGCGCGTCGGTGATGATCAACAGTTCCATCAGATTGTCGTTGGCCGGAAACGACGTCGACTGCAGGATGAACATGTCCGAGCCGCGGACGTTCTCCTGGATCTCGACGAAGATCTCCATGTCGGCAAAGCGCCGGACCACGGCCTTGGTCAATTCGATGCCAAGTCCCTTGGCGATGTCCTGCGCCAGCGCAGGATTGGAGTTGCCGGCGACGAGCTTGATTGATCCGTTTTTTGCCGACATCGATGCTTCCCCCCGCGCCTTGCTGGATACGACGTTCAGCATCTCAAGTCCTTACAGAACCGGCGGGTTTTCGGTGCGCGAGGGAATATCAGGCAGGCGGCTCCGATGGCAACCCATTAGGTCGCCTTGGCCGCGGTTTTCCTGGGCAAAAAACACGTTTCCCCGGGAGATACCGGGGGTTAGTTGGCGGAATAGCTGAGTGCCACGGCCTCGGGCGCGGCGGGGGCCGGGGCGCTGACCATCGCCGGCCCACGGAGCTCCGGTGCCGAGGCGGGCGCCGGGCTGTCGGCCGGGCCGCCGTTGATCATGCTGGAGAGGCCGCTGAGGCCGGCCTGCGCGATCTTGCGCAGCACCAGATCGTCGGCGGCGGCCCAGGCGTCGCGGCCGGCCTTGCCTGCGGGCTCCTCGCCGGAGAGGCGGAGCGCGCGTTGCTGGTTGCTGTCGTAGACGTCCCAGACCCACGCGATCATGGTGCGGCCGCGCACCACCTGCGCCGACAAATAGCTGCGCACGCGATAGGACGCGCTGCCCTCGCGCGACACGATTGACAGGCTGCGCAGCTTGGATTCGCTGTCGAGCACGCCCACCATGCGGTCGAACACCTGAGGCGGCGGGCCGTCGATCGATTCGAACGCGACGGTTGCGCCGCCGCTCGCCGGCGTGGCCATGGCGTAGGAGTCGGCGACATTGCCGCCGGCCGCGCAGCCGCCGAGCGCGCAGGCGATCGCCAGCCAGCTGGCTGCGAGCGCGGCACGCACGGCTGTCCCAGTTTGAAACTGGTGGTTTGACGCTTCCCTCATTGCGTCCTGCGATATCGTTAAAACGGCTTAACGTCTAGGGCAGGACGGCCACAGCCCTTAACCGATCCGGCGGCCGTGCCACGAGGATTCGGATTTCCCTGCTCAGTCAGAGAGATGGTGCCGCATGGCTTCGGTGATCCAGGCCCATTCGCGGTTCGGGCTCGCGTGCGGCGATTGCCCGCGCATGACGGCGACCAGCTCCCAGTAGCGCGCCGCACGAGCGTCGTGCAGCGCATACTTGCCGCGAATCCAGTTGCGGAATTCCGGATCGGGCTCTCGCCTCAGCAATCGCGCCGACGTCTCCAGCCAATCGCGCGCCAGCGCCTGGCCGGCCTCCGAAGTCGGCGCGAGGCCGCGCGCGATGATCTCTTTTGCCCTGGCCAGCACGGCCTCGTTGGCCTCTTGCCAGGCGGCGAGATCCAGCACGTGGTGATTCCAGACGTCTTCGGCGTTGGCGCGCATGTCGGCGACAAGCGTGGGATCGCTGAGCATCTGCGACAGCTCGATCCAGGCATCGCATTGTTCGGGCGTCGGCTCGTCAGGCAATTCGGGCACGCTGGTTTCGATCATCTGCCGGATCTACGTCCGGTCGATGTTGATGCCGTCGGACACTTTCTCGAAAAAGCGTTCGACGACGTTGCGGCGCTCAGTGCGGGACAGCTGCGTCATGGTCAGAAATCTCCTCAAATCTGCTTCGGTGAGTTGCGGTGAACGCAACGCAGCCCGCAGGGCCGAGGCGACGCGGCGCTGCGCCGCGATCTCCGCTTCCAGCGTCTCGAGCCGGAGCTTCAGCGCCTCGACCAGCGAAAGCTCCTTGGTCAGGACCTCACGGATGGCGTCGAGACCGAGCCCCGCATCGCGCAGGCAGCGGATCAGGTCGAGGCGAACCAGCTCGTCGTCGGTGAAGACGCGATAGCCGCTCGCGGTGCGGCCGGCCGGCGGCAGCAGACCTTGGTCCGAATAGAAGCGGAGCTTGCGGACACTCATTCCGCTGAGCCGCGCCGCCTCGCCGATGCTGTAGGTGCGTTGTGTCATGCGCCGCTTGTCCGGTCTCCAGCAGGTGGAGAGTCAAGCGCGTTATCGCACAAATATGGCGAAGAGTTCGGCGTCAGCCTTCCAGCGCGATGGCGTGAACGTGCCGGCCGTAGTCGCCTTCCTTGCGATGCACGGAGCGGCGGTAGCTGAAGCAGCGCTCGTCGGAATAGGTGTCGATGCCGAGATCGTCGATCATCAGCACGCCGGCGTTTTCCAGTCGCATGCGGATGAAGCCGGGGAGATCGAACATCGCGTGTCCGTCGCGTTCGCTGGGCATGAAGAACATGCCGTTCTCGGCATCGGCCTCGATGAAGCGTTCGACGAACTCGTTGCCGACCTCGTAGGATTCCTTGCGGATCAGCGGGCCGATGGCGGCGACGATGCCGCCGCGCTCGGCGCCGAGCTTCTCCATCGCATCGATGGTCGATTCCAGCACGCCGGTCAGCGCGCCCTTCCAGCCGGCATGCGCCGCGCCGATCACCCGCGCAGTGGGATCGACGAACAGGATCGGGCCGCAGTCGGCCGTCGTGACCGAGATCGCAAGACCTTCGGTACGTGTGACCAGCGCATCCGCCTTCGGGCGCGCCGCGCCATTCCACGGGCTGTCCACGACGACAGCGTCGGGCGAGTGCACCTGATGCACGCTGATCAAATGATCGAGCGGCACGCCGAGTTGCTCCGCCATCCGCCGCCGGTTCTCCACGACCTTGGCCGGATCGTCCCTTGAGCCGAGCCCGCCATTGAGGCCGGCATAGATGCCTTGGGACACGCCGCCCTCGCGCGAGAAGAAGGCATGGCGCAGGCCTGGAATGGCCGACAGCAACGGTGATCCCAATGTCATTGTTCGGTCTCGTCAGGCTGATCGCTGAGGCCCGCGATCGAGGTGAGCTGCGGGTCGGAGATGGCCATGACCTTGAACATCGAGCCCATCCCGCCGCGCCCGGGTTCGGTCAGCCGCTTCAGCGCGCCGGCAATGTCGGCGGACATTTCGGGGCTTGCCTTCGCCATCAGTCCGGCGGCGCGGGCCTCGACGCCGAGACGCTTGAGGAAGTCGCCCTGCGTCGCCGGCCCGTGGACGAGCGCGCCGACGTCCTCGGCGGCCCGCGCCAGGGCCTGGAAGTCGACATGCGCGGTCACGTCGGCCTGTCCGGGGTTCTTCAGCGGGTCGGCGAAGCTGTGGCGCGCGATCGCCTGGAAGGTGTCGCCGGCGTCGCTGCGCAGATGGCCGTAATCGATGATCAGCGCGGCGCCGTCCTGGTCGCGCACCCGCGTGGCGAGCTTCATGATCTCGTTGTCGGGCCGCCATTCGAACACCGCACCGAGCGGCGCGGCCCGCACCAGCGGCGGCAGCAGCACCTCGAAGTGCGGTGTCGGCTCGGGGGCGGGCGCGAAATACAGGTTGCCATTGGCGTCCATTCCGACCGTGCGCTCATGCCAGCCGGTCTCGCGGCGGACCATCTGGTGAATCGGCAGCACGTCGAAATATTCGTTGGCGAGGATGACCGCCGGTCCCTCGGGCACGTCGTCGATGCTGTCGTGCCAGGTGATGTTGCGCACGCCGGTCAGCGTGGCTTGCTGCTTCTCGCGCAGCACCGGATTGACCTCGACCAGGTGGATGCTGAGCGACTGGTAGAGCGGCGGCAGCACGCGCAGCGCACGCAGCGCGTCGGACATCATGGTGCCGCGGCCGGGCCCTAGCTCGATCAGGCGGAGCGTGTCCGGCGAGCCGATCGCGCGCCAGATCGAGGCGCTCCACAGCCCGAGCAGTTCGCCGAACATCTGGCTGACCTCGGGCGCCGTGGTGAAATCGCCCTCGCGGCCGAGCGGATCGCGCGACAGATAGTAACCGTAGCGCGGATGCATCAGGCACAATTCCATGTAGCGCCAGACCGGCATCGGCCCGGACAGCTTGATCAGCTTCCTGATCTCATCCAGCAGCGGGGAGGGTTCGCTCACGGCCTTCCTTGGAATGTACTTGCGTCAGGTTGGAGTTGTTGGTGCCGGCCCGTTTGCCCTGCGGCGAACGGCGGCCGTGATGATGATAGCGCCGACAATAATCATTGGCACGGACAGCAGCATTCCCATGGTTAATCCGCCCCACAGGAATCCGAGCTGCGGGTCGGGCTCCCTGAAGTGCTCGCCGATGATCCGGGCAATGCCGTAGATCGTGATGAAGCTGCCGAGGATCAAGCCGGGCCGTTTCAGCGCCCCCATCCGGATCATGATCGCCAGCGCCGTGAACAGCATGATGCCCTCAAGCCCGGCCTCGTAGAGCTGGCTCGGATGGCGCGGCAGCGGTCCGCCATTGGGGAAGATCATGGCCCAGGGCAGGCTCGGATCGGCGTGGCGGCCCCACAATTCGCTGTTGATGAAGTTGGCGAGCCGGCCGAGGAACAGCCCGATCGGCGCCACCGCGGTGGTGATATCGCCGAGCGACAGGATCGAAATGTTGTTGCGGCGGGCAAACAGCATCACCGCGGCGACGCAGCCGAGGAAGCCGCCGTGGAACGACATGCCGCCCTTCCACAATTCGAGGATCTCGGACGGGTGCGCGATGAAGAACGGCAGATTGTAGAACAGTACATAGCCGGTGCGGCCGCCGACGATGATGCCGATCGTGACCCAGAGGATGAAATCGTCGAGCTGCGGCAGCGTGATCGGCGCCGGCCCGCCCCACAACCGATCCTTTTTGATCAGCGAGCGAGCGTAGACCCAGCCCAGCACGATGCCAACGATATAGGCCAGCGCATACCAGCGGATCACGATCGGCCCGAGCGCGAGCGCGACGGGGTTGAACACCGGAAAGTCGATCAGCAGGAACGGCATCGGGATCAGAGCGCTTTCGTGTAGACGGCGTAGGGCACGCCATGAATGGGCGGAGCGTCATGGACCTTGCTGAAGCCCATCTTCAGATACATCGGCAAGGCGATCGTCATGATGGGGCTCGTGTGAAGCGCAATGGTCCGGCACCGGTCGCGCCGCGCCCTGGCGAAGCATTCCGAGGTCAACGCATGCCCGAGTCCCTTGCCCCTGTCGACGGGGTCGACGACCAGCATGCGAATGATCGGCCATGCCTGATCGAAGAATGCGGCCTTTTTGACGCCGGGCCCGAAATAGCCGACGCGCCGGCAAGCCGGTCGCCGAGATCGGCGACGATGGTCTCGCCGCCGGAACTCAGCTCGGAGGTTCGCGACAGGCCGGCGCGCATCGCCGGCCAGTCGTCGAAGGCGTCGCGGAATTGGTCGAAAGCGGCAATCGCGAGCCGGTTCACCTCGTCGGCGTCCGAGCTTCGATAGCCTCGAATTCGCGCGGCCTCCGCCATCCCAATTCTTCGGGCCTCAGACCAGGTTGCGGCGGTAGAGCGCGAGCAACCGCTCCCAATGGCGTTCGGCGGCGTCGCGGTCATAGACCGGGCGCTTGGGGAAGGCGAAGCCGTGATGCGTGCCGGGATAGATCTCGACCTCGTTGTTCGAGCCCTTCATGCCCGCCTTCACCTGCTCGATGATCTCCGCCGGCGCGTAGATGTCGGTCTCGGCGCAGGCGAAATAGAGCTCGGCCCCGGTCTTCTGCGCTGCGAGATGCGGGCTGTCCGGCTGGTCGGTCGCCAGATGCGTGCCGTAGACCGACGCGGCGGCCTTGACCCGATCGCCGAAATGCGTCGCCGCGTTCACCGCATAGCGGCCGCTCATGCAATAGCCGACCGTGCCGATGATGTTGGTGTTGGCGGCCTTCTGGGTCTCGGCATAGGCGAGCAGGCCCTTGGTGTCTTCCATGACCAGCGGGATGTTGAGCGAGTGCATCAGCTCGAACATGCGCTTGCGCTCCGGTGATTCCGGATCGGGATTGATCGGGCCGAGCTCCATCACGCCGGCGCGGTAGTACATGTTCGGCAGCATCACATAATAGCCCGACGTGCCGAGCCGGCGCGCCATGTCGCGCAGCTCCTCGCGGATCGCCGGCGCATCCATGTAGAAGATGACGACCGGGAAGGGGCCGCCGCGCTCGGGATGGGTGATGAAGGTGGTGGTCTTGCCGTCCTTGGTCGGGATCTCGACGGTCGCTTCGATCATGGCGTTTCTGCTCGCGTTATGTGTGCGATTTCTGTTGTGAGTTCATACGATTGCAAGGAAACCGGAGCATGACAAGGCAAGCTCTCGGGAGGCCTGCCATTCGCGGCGGGCTTGAACCGGATGGCGGGGATCGCCATTGTCTTGAGCGCAAGCCAGTGAACGCGGAGAGTTTTGCGAGATGACCCAGACCAGCAACCGGTTTTTCGATGAGATCGGCCGTCTGATGAACGATGCCGCAGGCGCCGCCCAGGGCGTCAAGCGCGAGGTCGACACGGTCATGCGCAACCAGGCCGAACGGATCCTGCGCGACCTCGACGTGGTCAAGCGCGAGGAGTTCGACGCGGTCAAGGACATGGCCCGCCTGGCACGCGAGGAGAACGAGGCGCTGAAGGCGCGGATCGCCGCGCTGGAAGCCAAGCTCGGCGTAGGCGGAGCTGGCTGATCTTTCACCCTCCCCTGGAGGGGGAGGGTCGACGCGAATGCAATGAGCGGCGGGGTGGGGTGAAAGTCCCTCCACGCGATCACTGCCCGTGTTGAGGGATCACCCCACCCCGGCCCGCATTCCGCTTCGCTGCATGCGGCCCGACCCTCCCCCTCCAGGGGAGGGTGAAGCAAGAAAATTTCCTTCATTTCCTTGTCATTTCGGCCCTTTGGGGCTAAAAGCCCGCCACGTCCGCGGCCCCCGCACCCCTGGAGGCTTGCTGTGGACTTGAGCATGGGCCGCGCTGCGGCCTTTAACTTTTTAAATACAAGGACTTAACGCTATGGCGACCGTCAAGGAATTGAAGGCGACCGCGCGTCCGAAGAGCGGCAAGGGGGCCGCCCGGGCAGAGCGTCGCGCCGGGAGAGTTCCCGGAGTGATCTACGGAGACAACCAGCCCCCCGTCACCATCTCGGTCGACGATCGTGAACTGCGTCAGCGCATCCTGGCGGGCCGGTTCCTGACCACGCTGTTCGATATCGATCTCGAGGGCAAGAAGCACCGCGTGATTCCGCGCGACTATCACCTCGATCCGGTGAAGGACTTCCCGCTCCATGTCGACTTCATGCGGCTCGGCGAAGGCGCCACCATCCGCGTCAGCGTGCCGCTGCACATCGTGAACGGCGAAACCTCGCCTGGCGTCAAGCGCGGCGGCACCGTGAACATTGTCACCCACACGCTCGAGCTCGAGTGCGCGGTCGACAACATTCCGCAATACATTGAAGCCGACGTCGGCAGCCTCGAGATCAGCTATTCGCTGCATCTCTCCGATGTGAAGCTGCCGAAGGGCGTGAAGTCGCTGACCCGCGAGGACGCGACGCTCGTCACCATCGTGCCGCCGTCCGGCTACGCTGAAGAGCAGAAGGCCGCGGCTGCTGCGGCTGCCGGTGGCGCTGCTCCGGCTGCGGGTGCGGCGGCTCCGGCCGCTGCGGCGGCTCCGGCTGCGGGTGCTGCGGCTCCGGCCGCGGGTGCCAAGGCCCCCGCCGGTGGCGACAAGAAGAAGTAATCGATCAGGTCGGCGCGCGATGCTCTGATGGCGCGCCGACGCGGGATGCCGCGCCATGCGCCTTTTTGTCGGTCTCGGTAATCCCGGCGCGAAATACGCCAGCAACCGGCACAATATCGGTTTCCTGGCGGTCGACGAGATTGCACGGCGTCATGGTTTCGCACCATGGCGCCGTCGCTTTCAGGGCGAGACCTCCGAAGGCGTCGTCGATCGTGAGAAGGTCGTGCTGCTGAAGCCGACCACGTTCATGAACGAGTCCGGACGCGCGGTGCAGGAGGCGGCGAACTTCTTCAAGCTCGCGCCCGCCGACATCACCGTGTTCCAGGACGAGCTCGAACTGCCGCCCGCCAAGGTGCGGGTCAAGATCGGCGGCGGGATCGCCGGCCATAACGGGCTGCGCTCGATCTCCGCACATATCGGCAACGAGTATCGGCGGGTGCGGCTCGGGATCGGTCATCCCGGCGTCAAGGAGCTCGTGCACAGCCACGTGCTGTCGGACTTCGCCAAAAGCGACCGGGCGTGGGTGGAGGCCTTGTGCCAGGCCGTCGCCGACAATGCCGGCCTGCTGGCGGCGGGGCACGACGCCTCGTTCGCCAACAAGGTGCACCTGACGATGCAGGCCAAGGGATTTTTCGACAAGGGTGAGAACGGCGGCGATAAGCCGGCCTGATCCCCTTGTCGTCATACCCGGCGCAAGGCCGGGCATGACGAAGATGGATAGAGGAAGACATGGGATTCAAATGCGGGATCGTCGGGCTGCCTAACGTCGGCAAGTCGACGCTGTTCAATGCGCTGACCGAGACGGCGGCCGCCCAGGCGGCGAACTATCCGTTCTGCACCATCGAGCCGAATGTCGGCGAGGTGGCGGTGCCCGATCCGCGGCTGGAGAAGCTCGCAGCGGTCGCGAAATCCGCGCAGATCATCCCGACCCGGCTGACCTTCGTCGACATCGCGGGCCTCGTGCGCGGCGCCTCGCAGGGTGAAGGCCTCGGCAACCAGTTCCTCGCCAACATCCGCGAGGTCGACGCCATCGCCCATGTGGTGCGCTGCTTCGAGGATTCCGACATCACCCACGTCGAAGGCAAGATCGCGCCGCTCGCCGACATCGAGACCATCGAGACCGAGCTGATGCTGTCCGACCTCGACAGCCTCGAGAAGCGCGTCGACAATCTCACCAAGAAGGCCAAGGGCAACGACAAGGAAGCCAAGGAGCAGCTCGAGCTGGTCAACCGCGCGCTGGCGTTGCTGCGCGACGGCAAGCCGGCTCGCGGCATGGAGCGCAAGCCGGAGGAGGAACGTGCGTTCCGCATGCTCGGGCTGCTGACCTCCAAGCCCGTGCTCTATGTCTGCAACGTCGAGGAAGGCTCGGCCAAGGACGGCAACAATTTCTCCAAGGCGGTGTTCGAGCGTGCCAAGGAGGAGGGCGCGGTGGCGGTCGTGATCTCCGCCAAGATCGAATCCGAGATCGCGACGCTGTCGCGCGAGGAGCGTACCGACTTCCTGGAGACGCTGGGCCTTGAAGAAGCTGGCCTCGATCGGCTGATCCGCGCCGGCTACAAGCTGCTCGACCTCATCACCTATTTCACCGTCGGCCCGAAGGAAGCCCGCGCCTGGACCATCGACCGCGGCACCAAGGCGCCTGCCGCCGCCGGCGTGATCCATACCGATTTCGAGAAGGGCTTCATCCGCGCCGAGACCATTGCGTATGACGACTACATCGCCGGCAACGGCGAAGCCGGCGCGCGCGATGCCGGCAAGCTGCGGCTTGAAGGCAAGGAGTACGTCGTCGCCGACGGCGACGTGATGCATTTCCGGTTCAATACCTGAGCGCAATGTTCAACCGCGCTTAAGGCGGCAGTGAATTAAGCGCCGCTCTCTCCCCACGTCGTCCCGGGCAAGCGAAGCGCGACCCGGGACCCATAACCACAGGGCGTGGTTATGAAGCACGCTGGGGCTCCAGCTCGCACCAACAACTACTCCCTGTGGTTATGGGTCCCGGCTTTCGCCGGGACGACACCGAATGTGAGGCGCGCTTTCGACTCAGTCAGAGCGGCGAGGTTAAGCGCCCGGGCTACGCCTCAGCGATCCGCTCGCCCGATCACATCCATCAACTCGGCGATCTTGCGCCGTTGGTCGGCCTTGTCGCCGGACGAGATCGCATGCTCCACGCAATGCGCCACGTGATCGCGCAGGACTTCTTCCTCGACGCGGCGCAGCGCTGCGCGCGCGGCCGCGATCTGCGTCACGAGGTCGATGCAATAGCGATCCTCCTCGACCATGCCGGCGAGGCCGCGGATCTGGCCCTCGATTCGTTTGAGCCGTTTTAAACAGGATGTCTTGATCTCTTCGCGCATAGGGTTCATATACCCCCGTAGGGTATGTAAATCAAGAGGCCGGGATAGCGGCCGGGAAGAGTTTCGTGGCACAGGCAAAGCACGATCATTCGCACGCGGATCATCACCATCATGGCGCGGCCGCGCATTCCTGTTGCGGCGGCAGGCATGATCACGACGCTGCGCCGACTGAAGCTGTGTTCGCGATCGATCCGGTCTGCGGCATGAAGGTCAATCCGGCGACCGCCAAGCACCGCTTCAGCTGCAAGGGCGAGGAGTATTTGTTCTGCAGCGGCCGCTGCCGCGAGCGCTTCGAGGCCGAGCCGGAGAAGTACCTCAAGCCGCGCGAGGCAGAGCCGCCGGCGCCGGCCGGCACGATCTACACCTGCCCGATGCATCCCGAGGTGCGTCAGGTCGGTCCCGGCAGCTGCCCGATCTGCGGCATGGCGCTGGAGCCCGAACAGGTCTCGCTCGACGACGGTCCCGATCCCGAATTGATCGATATGACCATGCGATTCTGGATCGGCCTGGCGTTGACGCTCCCGGTATTCGTGCTTGAGATGGGCAGCCATCTCGGGCTGATGCATCTGCTGCCGCAGCCCTGGTCGAACTGGATCTCGTTCGTGCTGGCGACGCCGGTCGTGCTGTGGGCGGGCGCGCCGTTCTTCGTGCGTGGCTGGCAGTCGCTCGTGACCCGCAATCTCAACATGTTCACGCTGATCGCGATCGGCACCGGCGTCGCCTATGCCTATAGCGTGGTTGCGACGCTGGCGCCGCAGCTGTTCCCGCCTGCATTGCGCGACATGCATGGCGTGGTCGCGGTGTATTTCGAGGCGGCGGCCGTGATCACGGTGCTGGTGCTGCTCGGCCAGGTGCTGGAATTGCGCGCCCGCGCGCAGACCTCGGGCGCGATCCGCGCGCTGCTCGGCCTCGCGCCCAAGACCGCGCGGCGCATAACCGAGCATGGCGACGAGGACATCGACATCGACGCGATCAAGGTCGGCGATCGGCTGCGCGTGCGTCCCGGCGAGAAGGTCCCGGTCGACGGCGTCGTCATCGAGGGCAGCGCCGTCGTCGACGAATCCATGGTGACGGGTGAATCGATGCCGGTCACGAAGGCCGAGGGCGCGAGCGTGATCGGCGGCACCGTCAACCAGAGCGGCGGCCTCGTGATGCGCGCCGAGAAGGTCGGCCGCGACACCATGCTGTCGCGCATCGTCGACATGGTGGCGAAGGCGCAGCGCTCACGCGCGCCGATCCAGCGGCTCGCCGACCGCGTCGCCGGCTGGTTCGTGCCGGCGGTGATCGCCGCCGCCGTGCTCGCCTTCATCGCCTGGTCGGTGTTCGGACCGGAGCCGCGCCTGACCTTTGCGCTGGTCGCTGCCGTCACGGTGCTGATCATCGCCTGCCCCTGTGCGCTCGGATTGGCCACGCCGATGTCGATCATGGTCGGCGTCGGCCGCGGTGCGCATTCCGGCATCCTGATCCGCGATGCGCAGGCGCTGGAGCGGATGGAAGCGATCGACACGCTGGTGCTCGACAAGACCGGCACGCTCACCGAGGGCAAGCCCAAGGTGGTGCGCATCATTGCCGTCGAAGGCGTCGACGAGAGCGACCTGCTGCGCCTTGCCGCCGGCGTCGAACAGGGCAGCGAGCATCCGTTGGCGCAGGCGATCATCGCGGCCGCGAAGGAACGCAAGCTCGCATCATCAGTCGTCAGCAACTTTGCCTCGCCCTCCGGCAAGGGCGCGACCGGCACGGTCGACGGCAAGCAGGTTGCGCTCGGCAACGCCGTTCTGATGGCCGAACTGAAGATCGCGACGACAAAGCTGGACCAGGCCGCAGAAGCCGCGCGCCGCGACGGCGCAACCGCGATCTATGTTGCAATCGATGGCAGCATTGCCGGCGTGATCGCGATCGCCGATCCGGTCAAGCCGTCGGCGACGAGCGCGCTGCAAGCGCTGCGCGCCGCGGGCCTGCGCATCGTGATGCTGACCGGCGACAACGAGACCACCGCGCGCGCGGTGGCGAAGACGCTCGGCATCGACGAGGTCGAGGCCGGCGTGCTGCCGGAGCGCAAGAGCGAGGTCGTGCAGCGGCTGCGCGGCGAGGGCCGCACGGTGGCGATGGCGGGTGACGGCGTCAACGACGCGCCGGCGCTTGCCGCGGCCGATGTCGGCATCGCGATGGGCGGCGGCACCGACGTGGCGATCGAGAGCGCCGGGATCACGCTGCTCACCGGCGACCTGATGGGGCTCGTCCGCGCGCGGCGATTGTCGGTCGCAACCATGCGCAACATCCGCCAGAACCTGGCGTTCGCCTTCGTCTACAACGCCGCCGGCGTGCCGATCGCAGCCGGCGTGCTGTATCCGTTGTTCGGCATCCTGCTGTCGCCGATGGTCGGCGCGGCTGCGATGGCGCTGTCCTCGGTCAGCGTGATCGGCAATGCGCTGCGGCTGGCGAGGATGAGGCTGGACTAGTCAACGAGATCGGTAGCCCGGATGTAGCTCCGCGAAATCCGGGGTCTTCACCGCGTGGTGAGACCGCCCCGGATTGCGCTGCGCTTCAGCCGGGCTACGAAGCTTTCTTACCTCGCCCCGCTTGCGGGGAGAGGTCGGATCGCATCGCAGATGCGATCCGGTGAGGGGGACTCTCTGCGAGTCCGTCTCTCACCATGAGCGCGGAAGCAGCCCCTCACCCCAACCTTCTCCCCGTAAGAACGGGGAGGGGGGAAGAGGACTACGCTGGCAACAGCAACTGCGCGCGGCGCTCCATCTCGGCATCGAGCCAGGTCGCGAGATCTTCGCTCACCTCGACCATCGGCAGCCGCACCTCGGGGCTGTCGATCAGGCCCTGCCGCCACAGCCAGTGCTTGGCCGGCGCGGGGCTGGGTTCCGCGAACAGCAGCCGGGTCAGGCCTACGACGCTCTGCCAGGCGGCCAGGGCCGCATCGCGCTTGCCCTGCCGCAGCAGCGTGCGGATCGAAGCGAAGGTGTTGGTCTCCAGATGTGCGGACAGCAGGATCGCGCCGTCGGCGCCGTCCGAGAGCGCGTCGAATGTCTGCGCATCCTCGCCGGTCAGCACGCGAAAGCCTTCCGGCCTCCGGTTCAGGAAGTCGATCGACTGTGCGCGGTCGGCGCAGCAATCCTTCATGCCGGCGATGTTCGGATGTTCCGCGAGCGCCAGCAGCGTCTCGTTGGTCAGGTTCACCGCCGTGCGATACGGAATGTTGTAGAGCACGATCGGCCACGACGCGTGATCGGCAAGCGCCTTGAAATGCTGCACGAGCCCGCGTTGCGAGGGCCTGATGTAGTAGGGACTCGCGATCAGATAGCCATTGATCGGCCAGTCGGCCGTATCATCGAGCGCATCCTTCATCCTGGCCGTCGAGGCGCCCGACAGCCCGAGGACGACCGGCAAATGGCGGGAGTTGGCACTGAGCTCGTCGAGCACGACGCTGACCAGCCCCTCCAGCTCATCGGTGCTGAGCGCCATGCCTTCACCGGAGGTTGCGCCGAGAATGAAGCCGTCGACGGGGCCGCTGGCATAGTGCCGCACCAGGCGGCGCAGCGAGGTGACGTCGAGTTCGCCGCCGCGGAACGGCGTGATCAAAGGCAGCCAGAGGCCCTGCAATTGCTGGTGTAGCTCAGTCATGTTCCATCTCCTAAGGGGACAAAGCCGGAGACGGGACCAACAAAAAACCCCGTCCAGGCGGCGGGGTTTCGGGATCGTTGAATGCGAAGGTGATCTTATCGCGCGCGATCTCGTGTCCCCGGGAGGGGAGCTTTTTTCGACGAGAGAGCGGCGCACGAAGTCGTGATCATCGGATAATGATGCTGCGCTGCGAGGTTGTTGTCAATGCACATGCTGACCGTGACGTGCAGCACGTTTGAGCATGACATCGAGGTGAAGGGCATAAGGGTGAAGGACATCACGAAGAAAAAAAGCCGGGCCCAAGAGAGCCCGGCTTAAGGTATTGGCCACGTGAGGCCGACACAATCACCTTCCAAGAGGGATTACTGAACTTCCGCGCCACTGGAGGAGGGGGACATATGCGCGACGCGACCGCTCAGCGTGGCAACACTATGATCCCCATCGACGCCATGCAGCAACTATCCAGGTCGCATGTCAGTCATGCGGAGATTCAGGGGCCTCTTGGGGCAGCACGGACATCCCTATAAACCGGCCCCATAAGGCCGGCTTAATCAGGACGGCCAGCGCTGCGCCTTGCTGACCACGAAGTCGCGGAACACCTGCACCCGGGCCACTGTCTTCAGCTCTTCCGGATAGACGAAGTAGGTGTCGAGCGCGATCGAGTCGGACTCGCCGAACAGCTGCACGAGGTTGTTCTGTTCGACCAGATAGTCCGGCAGCGCGGCGATGCCGAGGCCCTGCTGGCAGGCGCGCACCAACCCTAAGATGTTGTTGACCTTGAAGTAGGGTTCGCGCGGACCGGAGCCGTTGCGGCCGGCATCGATCAGCCAGCTGCGGTTCTGCAGATGCGGCGGCACCTGCGAGTCGCCGAGCATGATGATGCGATGCGAGTCGAGATCATCCAGCGTCCGCGGCGTGCCGAAGCGCTTGATGTATTCCGGCGAGCAATAGGCATGGAAGCCGATCGAGAACAGCTTGCGCTGGATCAGGTCCGGCTGGGTCGGCTTGCGGGTGCGGATCGCAACGTCGGCCTCGCGCATCGACAGATCGAGATCCTCGTCGGTGACGATCAGCGAGATCCGGATGTCCGGATAGAGCGCGGTGAATTCGTCGAGCCGCGGGATCAGCCAGTTGATGCCGAGCGCCGGCGGCGTCGTGATCTTGAGGTCGCCGCTCGGCCGCTCGCGGCTGTCGGTGAGCTTTGCGCGGGCCGCCTGCAATTGCATGAACACGTCATGCGCGGTGCGGAACAGGAGGTCGCCCTGTTCGGTGAGGATCAGGCCGCGGGCATGGCGGTGAAACAGCGAGACCGAGAGCTCCTGCTCCAGCGCGCTGACCTGGCGGGAGACCGCCGATTGCGACAGGCCAAGCTGCTCACCGGCATGCGTGAAGCTGCCAGCTTCCGCCGCTGCGTGAAAGACCTTCAGCTTGTCCCAATCCATATCCGTAAATCCGTCGCGAGATCGTGCCATGATTATTCCGCCGCTGCGCGATCGCTCGCGCGAAGAGCCAGGAAGCGTTCGGCCTCGAGCGCAGCCATGCAGCCGAGGCCGGCGGCGGTGACCGCCTGCCGGAAGGTTTCGTCCGCCACGTCGCCGGCGGCGAACAGGCCGGGCATCGAGGTCGCCGTGGAGTTCGGCGCCACCTCGACATAGCCCGACGGTTTCAGCTTGATCTGGCCTTTGACGAGCTCCGTCGCCGGCGCATGGCCGATCGCGATGAAGATGCCGTCGGTCTTCAGGTCGGTCAGGGCGCCCGTCTTGACGTTCTTGAGCCGCACATGGGTGACCTTGTTCGGATTCTCCGATCCGCAGATCTCGTCGATCGCGGAGTCCCACACCACCTTGATCTTGGGATGCTTGAACAGCCGCTCCTGCAGGATGCGCTCGGCGCGGAAGTGATCGCGGCGATGCACGATGGTGACCTGGGAGGCATGATTGGTCAGGTACAGCGCTTCCTCGACCGCGGTGTTGCCGCCGCCGACCACCACGACTTCCTTGCCGCGGTAGAAGAAGCCGTCGCAGGTCGCGCAGGCCGACACGCCGCCGCCCTGGAACTTCTCTTCCGAGGGCAGCCCGAGCCAGCGCGCCTGGGCGCCGGTGGCGAGGATGACGGTCTCGGCAAGATAGATGTCGCCGGAATCGCAGGTCAGGCGGAACGGCCGCTGGCCGAGTTCCAACTTGTTCACCAGATCGGTGACGATCTTGGTGCCGACATGGGCCGCCTGCTTCTCCATCTGCTCCATCAGCCAAGGGCCCTGGATCACGTCGGCGAAGCCGGGGTAGTTCTCGACGTCGGTGGTGATGGTGAGCTGCCCGCCCGGCTGAATGCCTTGGATCAGGATCGGTTCGAGCATCGCGCGCGCCGCGTAGATCGCTGCGGTGTAACCGGCGGGGCCGGACCCGATGATGACGACCTTGGCATGGGTAGGCGCGGGCATTTTGAGATCCCTCTGTTTTGGGGATTTTGATCAAGGACTTGTGCGGGAAGCGCCCCGGAAACTCGTCACGGCGGCGCCAAAAGTGTCAAATCCAAGTCTAGGATATCTGGGAAGCTATGCAAGAATTGCAATCCATGGCAGCGATTTTTCCCCGGAACTGAAGTCACATTCGCGAAATCATGCGCTGCACGCGCAATAAAATTGCGCAATGCTGGGTGGCTGCGCTATGAGAGTTGCCGGCAGACCTGCCAAGCCTTCCAAACTCCAGGGGAACCGTAGTCGCGTGTCGAAGAACCTTGACGAGATCGACCTCAAAATCCTCGCCGAGATCCAGGCTGATGGCCGAATCACCAATGTGGAACTCGCCAAACGCGTCGGGATCTCGCCGCCACCCTGTTTGCGCAGGGTCCGGGCGTTGGAAGAGGAAGGCTACATCCAGGGTTATCGCGGCCTGCTCGATCCACGCCGGCTCGGCTACGACGTCACGGTGTTCGCCTCGGTGCATCTGTCGAGCCAGGCCGACGCCGATCTGCGCGCCTTCGAGAATTTCGTGCGCGCCGAGCCGCTGGTGCGCGAATGCTGGATGCTGTCGGGCGAGGTCGATTTCATCCTCAAATGCGTCGCCCCCGACATGGCGACGTTCCAGGATTTCGTCACCCATCTGACCGCCGCGCCGCACGTCCGCAACGTCAGGACGTCGCTGGTGCTGCACAATTCGAAATACGAAGCCGCGGTGCCGCTGGGCGTGAAAGCGGCGAGCTGACGCGCGGAGCACGTCGGCTGTCATTGCGAGGAGCGAAGCGACGACGCAATCCATCGCTCCGCATATGCAGGCAGATGGATTGCTTCGCGGAGCCAGTCATCGGGCGCGCATTCGCGCGACCCGTTGGGTCGCAATGACGATGTTTGCTACTTCTTGGTTTGCTACCGCTTGCCCATTGCGGCGTCGACGCTGATCGGGCCCGGGCCCGAGGTCGCGAGATACAGGCAGGCAAAGCAGAGCGCGATTGCAAGACTGCCGTTGTTGAGCAGCGGATAGAAGCCCTTGGGGAAATGGCCGATGAAGTAGGCGAAGGCCATTTCGCCCGCCAGGATGAAGGCCACGATCCGTGAAAACAGGCCGATCATCAGCAGACCGCCCAGGATCAATTCGAGCGTGCCGGCCGCGCCGATCAGCGAGAACAGTTCGACTTTCTCGAACATCGTCCCGGGCGGGAATTTGAGAAGCTTGGCGACGCCAAACTGAAACAGCAGCAGTCCTGTGATGAACCGAAACAGGCTCAGCGCCACCGGTTGAAATTTGGAAAACATCTGGTCCATTGTCATTTACCCCCTGTTTGACACGCTGGAACGTTGCACGATGCAGAACCATACGGTGTTCGCCACCGGAGTGTGATGTCAACACCTTGCGTCTGGAATCATTCCTCGCGCTATTGCAGTTGCGAGAGAACGCACCAGTGACATGGTGACGCGCTGCGATGCGTGTTGCGACGCAATCATCAGCCGAGCCGCAGTCCCCGACATGATTATATTGCATAAACATGTCACGGCCTCACTAGTATGGGGCGAGGAGGCTCTCCACTCACATTGCCGTCAGAACGCGGGCACAAAAAAAGCCGCGTGCGAGACGCGGCCTTTTTGCACCAGTCACATCGAGGTAACTACCGCCACTCGACCTTGGTGATCTCGTAGGCCTTGGCGCCGCCCGGCGCCATCACCTCGACGGTGGTGCCCTTCTTCTTGCCGATCAGCGCGCGCGCAAGCGGCGAGGTGATGGAGATGCGGCCCTTCTTGGCGTCGGCTTCGACCTCGCCGACGATCTGCCACACCGCCTTCTTCTCGGTGTCCTCGTCGATCAGTGTCACGGTCGCGCCGAACTTGATGGTGTCGCCGGACAGTTTCGAGATGTCGATGATGTCGGCGCGCGCGAGCTTGTCCTCGAGCTCGGCGATGCGGCCCTCGTTGTGCGACTGCTCTTCCTTGGCGGCGTGATACTCGGCGTTCTCCGAGAGGTCGCCATGCGAGCGCGCTTCCGCAATGTGTTCGATGATGCGCGGACGATCCTCCGACTGGCGTCGCTTCAACTCGTCCGTCAGCGCGGCGTATCCGCCCGCGGTCATCGGAACCTTATCCATCATCTTCGTCCTTCATCCCGCGCGCCCGGCGGCCGTGCAGGAATATCCAGTTCAGCTAACGCAGGAATCAGGACGCACGCGCGCCCGGAAGCCCAGTGATTTTCGGCCCCGCTAAGGGCCGTGACAACATCCAATCGCGCGGTGAGTTCCAGCCATTCGGCTAATTGACCGTTGCGGGCCTTCAGCCCGGACAACGGTCAGCTTTCGGAAAAGTAACTCTGAAGCGTGCGGACCTCAAGGTCCCCGTCCCGATAGGCCCGGATCCCCCGCGCGGCCGCCACCGCGCCTGAAAGAGTGGTGTAATATGGCACTTTATGCAAGAGGGCAGCCCGCCGCAGCGAGCGGCTGTCGGCCAGCGCCTGCGGACCCTCGGTGGTATTGAAGACCAGCTGGACGTCGCCATTGGTGATGGCGTCGACGATGTGCGGACGGCCTTCGAGCACCTTGTTGACCTTCTCCGTCGGCACGCCGTTGTCGCTGAGATAGCGCTGCGTGCCCGAGGTCGCCATCACCTTGAAGCCGAGCGAGTGCAACAGCCGCACCGCATCCGCGATGCGCATCTTGTCGTCGCCGCGCACCGAGACGAACACCGTGCCCTGCCGCGGCACGCGCGTGCCGCCGCCGAGCTGGCTCTTCGCGAACGCGACCTCGAACGAGCGGTCGATGCCCATCACTTCGCCGGTCGAACGCATCTCCGGTCCGAGCACGGTGTCGACGCCGGGGAAGCGCGCGAACGGGAACACCGATTCCTTCACGCCGACATGGTCGAGCTTCTTCTTCTTCAGCTTGAAGTCGGCGAGCTTCTCGCCGGCCATGATCCGCGCCGCGATCTTGGCGACCGGCGTGCCGATCACCTTGGCGACGAACGGCACGGTGCGGGACGCGCGCGGGTTGACCTCGAGCACGTAGATATCGCCGTCCTTGATGGCGTATTGCACGTTCATCAGCCCGACCACGTCGAGGCCGAGCGCGAGCTCGCGGGTCTGCCGCTCCAGCTCCTCGATGGTCTTGGCGTCGAGTGAATGCGGCGGCAGCGAGCAGGCGGAGTCGCCGGAGTGGATGCCGGCTTCCTCGATGTGCTCCATGATGCCGACGATGAAGGTATCCTTGCCGTCGCAGAGGCAGTCGACGTCGACTTCGGTCGCATCGGACAGATAGCGATCGAACAGCAGCGGGTTCTTGCCGAGCACGGTGTTGATCTGCCCGGTCTTGTCGTTCGGGTAACGCGCCTTGACGTCGGCGGGCACCAGCTCAGGCAGCGTTCCCAGCAGGTAGTCGTTGAGCTGGGTCTCCTCGCGGATGATCTGCATCGCGCGGCCGCCGAGGACGTAGGACGGACGCACCACCAGCGGCAGATCGAGATCGGCGGCGACCAGGCGGGCCTGCTCGACCGAATAGGCGATGCCGTTCTTCGGCTGCTTGAGGCGGAGCTTGTCGAGCACGCGCTTGAAGCGGTCGCGGTCCTCGGCGAGGTCGATCGCGTCAGGCGAGGTGCCGAGGATCGGCACTTCGGCGGCTTCGAGCGCGCGGGCAAGCTTCAGCGGGGTCTGGCCGCCGAACTGCACGATCACGCCGTGCAGCGTGCCGTTGGTACGCTCGGTCGCGATGATTTCGAGCACGTCCTCGGCGGTGAGCGGCTCGAAATACAGCCGGTCGGCGGTGTCGTAGTCGGTCGACACCGTCTCCGGATTGCAGTTGACCATGATGGTCTCGTAGCCGGCGTCTTCCAGCGCGAAGCAGGCGTGGCAGCAGCAATAGTCGAACTCGATGCCCTGGCCGATGCGGTTCGGCCCGCCGCCGAGGATGATCACCTTCTTGCGGTCCGACGGCGCGCTCTCGTCGGCGAACTCGCCGGCGAACGGTCGCTCATAGGTCGAATACATGTAGGCCGTCGGCGAGGCGAACTCCGCCGCGCAGGTGTCGATGCGCTTGAACACCGGGCGCACCCCGAGCGCATGGCGCCTGGCGGTGACGTCGGCTTCGGTGGTTTCCGTCAGCACGGCGAGCCGCGCATCCGAGAAGCCCATCGCCTTCAGCATGCGCATCGAGAATGCATTCGACGGCAGGCCGCTGCTGCGGACCTTGTCTTCCATCTCGACGATGCTGCGCAGTTCGGCGAGGAACCAGGGATCGATCTTGCAGGAGTTGAAGATCTCCTCGTTCGTCCAGCCGAGCCGCATCGCCTGCGCGACCTGCAGCAGCCGGTTCGGCGTCGGGGTGCCGAGCGCCGCGCGGATCGCGTTCTTGTCGTCGCTGCGGCCGAGGCCTTCGATGTCGATCTCGTCGAGGCCGGTCAGCCCGGTCTCGAGCCCGCGCAGGGCTTTCTGCAGGCTCTCCTGGAAGGTGCGGCCGATCGCCATCACCTCGCCGACCGACTTCATCGAGGTCGTCAGCGTGGAGGAGGCGCCGGGGAACTTCTCGAACGCAAAGCGCGGGATCTTGGTGACGACGTAGTCGATCGTCGGCTCGAACGAAGCCGGCGTCGCACCGCCGGTGATGTCGTTGGCGATCTCGTCGAGCGTGTAGCCGATCGCGAGCTTGGCGGCGACCTTGGCGATCGGGAAGCCGGTGGCCTTCGACGCCAACGCCGAAGAACGAGAAACTCGCGGATTCATCTCGATCACGACCATGCGGCCGTCGTCCGGATTGATGCCGAACTGCACGTTGGAGCCGCCGGTCTCCACGCCGATCTCGCGCAGCACCGCAATCGATGCGTCGCGCATGATCTGGTATTCCTTGTCGGTCAGCGTCAGCGCCGGCGCCACCGTGATGGAATCACCGGTATGCACGCCCATCGGATCGACGTTCTCGATCGAGCAGATGATGATGCAATTGTCCTTCTTGTCGCGCACCACCTCCATCTCGAACTCTTTCCAGCCGAGCACGGATTCCTCGATCAGCACCTCGTTGGTCGGCGAGGCATCGAGCCCGCGCTCGATGATGTCGAGATATTCTTCCTTGTTGTAGGCGATGCCGCCGCCGGTGCCGCCGAGCGTGAAGGAGGGGCGGATGATCGCGGGCAGACCGATGTCGGACAGCGCCATCAGCGCTTCGGCCAGGGCCTGCTGCTGGTAGCGCTTGCGCCGCTCGTTCTCGCCGGCTTCCCACTTGCGCTCGAAGGCTTCGAGCTCGGCGCCGGACAGCTTGGCCTGGTCGGCGAGGTATTTGTCACGATCGGACTTCTTCAGCGCCGAGGCGTTGGCGAGCCGCGACCGCGGCGTCTGCAGCCCGATCTTCTCCATGGCGTCGCGGAACAGCTGGCGGTCTTCCGCCTTGTCGATCGCGTCCGCCGTGGCGCCGATCATCTCGACGTCGAACTTCTCCAGCGTGCCCTGCTTGCGCAGCGACAGCGCGCAGTTCAGCGCGGTCTGGCCGCCCATGGTCGGTAGCAGCGCGAAGCCGCCGGGCAGGACGTAGCGTTCCTTTTCGATGATCTTGGCGACGATTTCGGGCGTGATCGGCTCGATATAGGTCGCGTCCGCCAGCTCCGGGTCGGTCATGATCGTGGCCGGGTTCGAATTGACCAGGACGATCCGATAGCCCTCTTCCTTCAGCGTCTTGCAGGCCTGCGTGCCGGAATAGTCGAATTCGCAGGCCTGGCCGATCACGATGGGACCGGCACCGATGATCAGGATGGTGGAGATGTCGTTTCTTTTGGGCATCAGCTCTCGCGGACTGGAATTTGGGCACAAAAAAAGGGCGCGCTTTCCGCGCGTCCCTCGAGCCATGCGCTACATTTTGTAGCGCCGGAAGCGCGATCCCTCGCGCGCGGGTGGTCTTTAGACCAGTTTCCGCACCCGCGAAACCCCCAAAAACGCCCGATCAACTGCGATTCTGGGGGAAATTCCTCATTCGACCTATGCCCGGTTGGGGGTGCTGAGGCGGGGGAGTGGGGGGCGGGCTTTGTGCTGCCGCCTTTGTCCGTCTACGCTTTCGCTGCGCTCAAGCTACGCCGGACACGCCTTGCCCCGCCGGTCCGGCGTGGCTGCGCCTCGCGTAGCCCGTCAGGGCGAAGCGTGGAGGCCCGGCCTGGATTTGAACCAGGATAAACAGTGTTGCACCACTGCCGCGTCGAAGCTTCCGCCACCGGGCCGAGTGGATCATTGCTGATTATTTCAGCGGCCGCCACGTTTACTTTTGGTTAACCCTAATTTTTCCTGCAACCTTTGATCAGTGGTGCGCCACGAACGTCATCCGCCACGGATTGTGCCCGATGTTGCGCGGCGCGCGCGTGGCGCTGAAGCCGGCGGCAGCGAGCTTTGCGATCATCTCGTCCTCGCGGTAGCGTTGCAGCCCGATCCTGGTGCGCAGTTGCCGGTAGTCCGACAGTGCGGTTGAAGCGAGCCCGACCAGCGCATCGCGCAGGAAGCCGTGGGTCGTCGCAAAGCGCAGCAGCGCGACGACGTCCTTGGCCATGCCGACTTCGGGCCGCAGGATATCGCCGAGCACGAAACGGCCCGACGGCTTCAGCAGGCGGTGGATCACGTCGAACGCCGAATCGAGCTCCTGCGGCGTCATGTATTGCGCCACCGAGTTCATCACCACGAGGTCGATCGAGTCGGCCGCCATGTTCTTCAGCTCATCGAGCGAGCGGACGCGGATCCGGGTGTCGGACGCAAAGCGCGCAACCAGACGGCCGCGCACGCCGGGCGCAGGCTCCGCCAAATAGAGCTGGGCGCAGGCATCGGCGACCTTCACAGCCGAGAGCGCCTCGCCGCAGGCGTAATCCAGCACCACGGCGTCGGGCGAAGTGATGTATCCGATAATGTCGTTTGCGATGACCTGGAAATGCAGGTCGCGGTGCAGTCGGCTCGCATAAATCGTATGCGTGGAATCGTAATAGTCGATCCATTCATCCATTGCGTTTGGTATCCGGCAGAATGGGTTCCTGACTTCCAGGAACGGGTGGGCTGACGATGCGTTAGCGGTCCGGCGGCCAATGTTCAATGCGCCGAAATACGGGTTCCTAACAGGAAGGTTCAACGTGAGCAAAGCCAAGACTGACGCCAACAAGACCGAAAAGATTTCGCCCGACCTCGACACGCCGAGCGACCTGCCGCGGGCCGCTGTGGATACGATCTCGACCTCGCTCAATACGCTTCTGGCCGATGCCTTTGCGCTCTATTTGAAGACCAAGAATTTTCACTGGCATGTCAGCGGCCGGCATTTCCATGATTACCATTTGTTGCTGGACGAGCAGTCGGACGCGATCTTCGCGACCACCGACCAGCTCGCCGAGCGGGTGCGCAAGCTCGGCGGCGCGACGCTGCGCTCGATCGGCGACATCGCCAGGCATCAGACCATCAAGGACAATGACGAGGACTATGTCCCGCCGCGCGAAATGCTGCGCGAGCTGATGGAGGACAACAAGCACATCGCGGCGGCGATGCGCAAGGCGCACAAGCTCGCCGACGACCATGATGATTCCGGAACTGCCGGCCTGCTGGAAACCTTCATCGACGAAACCGAGCGCCGCACCTGGTTCCTGTTCGAGGCCAGCCGCCAGGAAGGCAGCAACGCGGCTTAGCTCTGCACACATGTCGTCCCGGCGCAGGCCGGGACCCATAACCACGTCCGTTTGTGTTTGGCCCACGCCGTGGCCCCAGCTCACTTAACTACAGACTCCTGTGGTTATGGGTCCCGGCTTTCGCCGGGACGACGGAGGGGCTTCCACAGCCGCACCAGCGGCCCGTCCTTGCCGAGCACCGGATCGGTCGCGGGGATCGCGACCTGCGGGATCGTCTTCAGCGCCCGCGCGTGGTTCTCCGGCGTCGGCCGTTGCAGGTCCATCGGCGGGCCCGGCGGATAGGCGCCGATCACGCTGAAGTCGCCGCTCGCCGACAGGCATTGATGCCCGGTGCCGGCCGGCAGGATCGCGACGTCGCCGGCTGCGATCTCCAGCGCACGGCCATGCTCGCCGCCGAACTGCACGCGCGCGCTGCCGCGCGCGACGCCCAGCACCTCGTGCACGGTGGCGTGGTAATGCGCGAAGTCGTAGACGCCGTTCCGCCACATCGCGCCCCAGCCATTGCTGCCGAACAGCTGTTCGATCGTCGCTTCCGGATTGCTGCCAACGTGGACCGCGCCCTTGTAAACCAGGAATGGCATCGGATTGTTCGGCACCAGGCCATCGTCCCGGAAGATGAAGGTCAGGGGCTCGGCATCGGGACTCACGACGGGCATGGCTAATCTCCAGCGTTGCGAGTGGCGGTGAGGTCAGGTCAGACCAAGCGGCCGGTCCGGAAACCGTTCCCGCTAGATCTTGAACTTCAACACCCCGTCCTTGAACCTGAGCCCGTGCCCCGGTCGCTCCGGCGCGGTGATCACGCCGTTGGCGATCTCTGGCGGATCGACCCAGAGGTCGTCGATCAGCGCCATGTTCTCGCACCAGATGCCGTTCGGGATCGAAGCCAGCAGGTGCACGTTGAGCTCGGGGAACAGATGCGGCGCGATCGTGATGCCGAACGTGTCCGCCAGCGTCGCGATCTTGCGCAGGTCGGTCATGCCGCCGCGCATCGGGTCGGGCTGCAGGATCGGCAGGCAGGGATTGAGAAAGAACGGCCGCAGATCGTAGCGGGTGAAATGCGTCTCGCCGCCGACGACGCGCATATCGAGCGCCGCCGCGATGCGCTGGTAGCCGGCGAAATCATCGGCCGGTACCGGCTCCTCGAGCCAGTAGATATCGTACTTCTCGAACTTGCGTCCCATCTCGATCGCGACATCGGCGCTCCAGCCCATGTTGACGTCGATCATGATGTCGATGTCGGGCCCGAGCGCCTCGCGCATGCGGCGCACATTGTCGAGGTCCTGCGCCGGCGTGTGAACATGCGCGACCTGCATCTTGATCGCCTTGTAGCCTTGCTTGACGAAATGCAGTGCCTTCTCGATCATCCCGTCGCCGCCGGCGCCACGGAAGCAGCCGGAACCATAGACCGGGATTTCCGAGCGATAGTGACCCCACAGCCGATGCAGCGGCAGGCCGGCGCGTTTTCCCAGCGCATCCCACAGCGCGATGTCGAGCGCCGACATCGCCATCGCGGCGATGCCGCCGCGGCCATAGGTCATCGTCGCGGTCCAGAGATCGCGCCAGATCGCCTCGATCGCGCTGGCGTCCTTGCCGATGACGCGCGGGATGATGCACTCGTGGAGACAGGCCGCGATCGACTGCATCGCCGGGCGAAACACGAACAGATAGCCCATGCCGGTGATGCCGCCTGACGTCTCGACGTCGCAGATCAGGATGTCGCGGGTGGCGCCGAGCGCTGCGCCCTTCAGCCAGGGATCGTCGGCCCAGGGCAGCCGCAGCATCGTCACGCGGATGTCGCGGATGGTCATGTCTGAATGGGCTGATGTCATCGGGCGTTTCCTTATTCCGGGCCGGACCATGTTTGCCTGATCTCGGATAAGGGAAACTCAATCACAGAGCGCAGGCAACGATCCAGCGCGCTTCGTCATGCCTCCAATGCGCGAAGACGCGATTGCCTTCAGGTCGATTGCCTTCAGGTCTTGGGCAGCTCGAACACCAGGCAGGTCGTGGTGGCATGCGCGATCAGCTTGCCCTTGCCGTCGGTGATCCGCGCTTCGGCGGTTGCAACCCGGCGGCCGGCGTTGAGGACCTGGCCTTCAGTGCGGATCGCGCCGGTGTCCTGGCTCATGCCGCGGACGAAGGAGATCTTGAACTCCAGCGTGGTGTAGCCGAAGCCCTGCGGCAGCGTGGTCTGCACCGCGAGCCCCATCGCAGAATCCAACAGGATCGCGGCGTAGCCGCCATGCACCGAGCCGATCGGGTTGTAGTGGCGCAGGCCGGGGATGCTGTGGATCACCACATGGCCGGTCTCGGCGGTGCAGTCGAACGGCTCGACCGTCTCCATGATCGGCGGTTCCGGCAGGGTGCGGGCGAAGATGCCGCGCACGAAGTCGAGCCCCGGCATCGACGCCATCACCTCCGTCGAGGAAACGCCGTAGGTCGGCTTCGTGGGCGGGCTGTCGGTCATCGGAAAATCTCCGTCATTGCGAGCGGAGCGAAGCAATCCATCGCTCCACGCGGGGATAGATGGATTGCTTCGTCGCTGCGCTCCTCGCAATGACGGATGTTGTTTAGGCGGCCTGCTTCTTCTGCCGCATCAGGTCGGCAAAGCGCTGGAACAGATAGTGCGAGTCGCGCGGGCCGGGCGAGGCCTCGGGGTGGTACTGCACCGAGAACACCGGCTTGCCCTCGAGCGCGATGCCGCAATTGGAGCCGTCGAACAGCGAGATATGGGTCTGGGTCGCGCCCGCGGGCAGCGTCGCCTGGTCCACCGCAAAGCCGTGGTTCATCGAGGTGATCTCGACCTTGCCGGTGGTCTCGTCCTTGACCGGATGGTTGGCGCCGTGATGGCCCTGATGCATCTTCATGGTCCTGGCGCCGACGGCGAGCCCGAGCATCTGGTGGCCGAGGCAGATGCCGAAGGTCGGCGTCCCCGAGGCGATCACCTTCTGGATCACGGGCACGGCATATTTGCCGGTCGCGGCGGGATCGCCGGGGCCGTTCGACAGGAACACGCCGTCCGGCTTCATCGCCAGGATGTCCTCGGCCGCCGTCGTTGCCGGCACCACGGTCACCTTGGCGCCGACGCCGGCGAGCAGGCGCAGGATGTTGCGCTTGATGCCGTAGTCGATCGCGACCACGTTGAATTCCGGCGCGGTCTGCTGGCCGAACCCCTTGCCCCACACCCAGGGCGTTTCATCCCAGGTGAAGCGCTGGCCGGAGGTGACCATCGGCACCAGGTCCATGCCCTCGAGGCCAGGCCATTCGCGGGCCTCTTCCTTCAGGCCGTGCAGGTCGAACTCGCCGGTCTTCGAATGCGCGATCACCGCATTCGGCATGCCCTTGGAGCGGATCAGCGCGGTCAGCGCGCGGGTGTCGATCCCGGACAGGCCGATGATGCCGCGCGCCTTCAACCACTGGTCGAGGTGGCGGGTGGCGCGGTAATTCGAGGGATCCGTGATCGCCGAGCGCAGGATCACGCCGCGCGCACCTGGTGTCGCGGCCATGTTCACCGTCTCGATGTCTTCCTCGTTGGTACCGACATTGCCGATATGCGGGAAGGTGAAGGTGATGATCTGCCCGGCATAGGACGGATCGGTGAGGATCTCCTCATAGCCGGTCATCGCGGTGTTGAAGCAGACCTCGCCGACGGCGTGGCCTTCGGCGCCGAGACCGAAGCCTTCCAGCACGGTACCATCGGCGAGCACAAGGAGCGCGGTCGGTTTGTGGTCCGGCCAGGCGGGAGCGTTTTCGGATGTTGTCATGAGCCCTTTAAATAGAGGCCGCACGCTGCGGCGTCAAAGTGAAAGGGCGCGGATTCACACGGCATTCCCGGCCGATTTGACAGGCCGGAACGGCCTTTTAATCTAAAGTTCCTCGAAGCGGCCGTTTGCTTGCCGAAAATGACCCGGTCCGGAGCACCCTATGGACAACACGATGCCGATCCTGCTCGTCCCGGGCCTCATCTGCTCGCCGCGGATCTTTGCCCCGGTCATCCCGGCGCTGTGGCGGTGCTGGCCGGTCACGGTCGCCAACCACGTCAGGGACGACAATATGGGGGCGATCGCCCGCCGGATCCTGGCCGAGGCGCCGCCGCGCTTTGCCCTCGCCGGGCACTCGATGGGCGGCTACGTCGCCTTCGAGATCATGCGGCAGGCGCCGGAGCGGGTCGCGAAGCTGGCGCTGATGAGCACCCAGGCGCGGGCCGACACGCCGGAGGCGACCGCGCGCCGCCGCGGCATGATCGAGCGCGCCAAAAGCGGCCAGTATCGGAGCGTGGTCGACGAACTGTTTCCCGGCTTCGTGCATCCATCGCGGCAAGGCGATGCGGGCCTGCGCCGGATTGTCGACGACATGAGCGAGGACGTCGGCGCCGAGGCCTTCATCCGCCAGCAAAATGCGGTGCTGAGCCGGCCGGACTCGCGGCCGAGCATGGCCTGGATCAAGTGCCCGACCCTTGTGCTGACCTCGGATACCGACAACACCGTGCCGAATTCGCTGTCGGACGAGATGGCCAACGGCATTCCCGGGGCCAAGCTCGTCGTGCTCGCCAATTGCGGTCACCTGCCGCAACTGGAGCAGCCGCAGGCCTGCGCCGATGCGCTGGTCGAATGGTTGCGGAACTGAGATCTCCGCCTCAAGCCGGCAGCCTTGAGGTCGGAGCGGTTGCGTCCGGCGGCTGCATGGCTCGCACGAGCTTGATGAATTCGACGGTCGCGGGCGACAGCGTTCGATGGCGTCGCACAAAGAACGCGAAGGTCGCGCTCAGTGTCAGCTCCCGGATTTTCAGCGGCGCGAGCCCGCTGCCTCTGACGTCGCCTGCGAGCAGTGAGTCCGGCGCCCAACCGAGCGCATCGCTGTGAAGCACGGCCTGCACCATTGCCGAGAAGCTGCCGACCGAGACGCGCGGCATAAGCTGTTCGCCCGGCGAGACGTTGAGCGCGATCTTGCCGAACGTTCCGAGATTGCGACGGGCAAGCGCTCTGGAGAGCGGCGGTCCGGCGAAAGGATAGCCGAGAAGGTCCTGCGGCCGGATGCTTCTGCGCCGTGCGAGCGGGTGCGAGCTCCGGCAAAATAGCGACATGCGCGTTGTCGCCAGAATCTCGCTGTCCAGGTTATCGCGTCCCTCGGCCTCGGTCGCATCGGAGATGGCGATGTCGGAAATGCCTTCCAGCACGTCGTC
This sequence comes from Bradyrhizobium sp. CER78, assembly GCF_029846235.1. Taxonomy (GTDB): domain Bacteria; phylum Pseudomonadota; class Alphaproteobacteria; order Rhizobiales; family Xanthobacteraceae; genus Bradyrhizobium. The sequence continues at coordinate 230,783 of NZ_JARVWP010000008.1, read as the reverse complement.
CACCGCCTGCCTGCTGTCGACCGTTCGCAGCACGCATTTGAGCTTGGGGTGAGGGACAGCGAGGCGCCCCAGCGCTTGCGGCGCCCACAACTCCCCCGGAAACACGCTCGCGCTGACTGTGATCCCGCCCGTCTCCAGTCCCTTCGCCAGGTCGACCTCCCTGACAAGCTCGGACACGTCCCGAAGGACTGTCCGACCATGAGCAAGCATGATCGTGCCGAACATGGTGGGCTCCAGCGTGCCGGCACCCCTGTCGAACAGGCGCACGCCCAGTTCGTCCTCGAGCGCCTGCACGCTTTTCGTAAGGGCGGACTGCGTAACGCCGAGCGCGTTCGCCGCGCGCGTGAAATGCCTGTGTTCGGCCAGGGCGCGAACCATCTGGATTTGTCGAAGCGTCGGCATGATGAAACGTACTCATATGATTAGTAATATTATGAATTTGACATATATCGAGGCAGAGAGCTACTGCGGCCGAAATCTACTTATCCAGGGAGGAAGTTTCGATGACCGGACGCTCGACGATGGTCGGTGTTGTGATGGCCGCAACGATTGGGCTCGGCACGGAAGCCGCGCTGGCGCAGGCGCCGCTGAGTGCCGCGGACTCCGATCCCGTGAAGATGGGATGGATGGTCGGCTCGCCGCCGCCCGCGGACAAGCTGATCCAGTTCTCCAACGGCTCGCACTTTGCTTTTCCGCAGACGCGTTGGTCGTTCGCGAATTTCCGCCGCTTCCTGCCGACCAGCAACGTCTGGCGCGGCGACAACGCCGCGTCACCGCTGCCGCGCGCCGAACGAAACGACATCGACGCCATCACGTTTCAGCCGCTCGGCCAATCCGGAACCATGACGTGGGCGGAATCGCTCGCGGCAAACTACACCGATGCAATCGTCGTCCTGCACAAGGGCAAGATCGTCTATGAGCGCTATCTCGGTGTGATGAACCCGCACGCCACGCACATCGCGATGTCGGTGACCAAGTCCTTCTTCGGCACGCTCGGTGCCACACTGGTTGCCGAAGGCAAGCTCGACGAAAAGACTCCGGTTTCGAAGTATATTCCGGAGCTCACGGACACGGCCTATGGCGACGCCACCGTGCGGCAGGTTCTGGATATGACGGTCGGCGTCCAATATTCGGAGAACTACGCCAATCCCAAGGCGGAGATCTTTGATCACGTCAGGGCAGGCGGCCTCGTGCCGCGCCCACCCGGCTATGCCGGACCGACGAGCTTCTACGGCTTCCTCAAGACATTGAAGAAGGAAGGCCAGCACGGCGAGGCGTTCGCCTACAAGACCGTCAACAGCGATGTGCTCGGCTGGTTGATCCGTCGCGCGTCCGGCAAGACTGTCGGCGAGCTGCTCTCCGAGCGGATCTGGCAGAAGCTCGGCATGGAGCAGGACGCCTACATGCTGATCGACAGCGAGGGAACGGAATTTGCCGGCGGTGGGCTGAATGCGGCCGTGCGGGACCTGGCGCGGTTCGGCGAGATGATGCGGCTCGGTGGAACCTACAACGGCCAACAGATCGTGCCGAAAGCCGTCGTCGACGACATCCGCAAGGGCGGCCGGACATCCGATTTCGAGAAGGCCGGCTATGCGACGCTTCCCGGCTGGAGCTATCGCGACATGTGGTGGGTCACCAACAACGAGGACGGCGCGTTCATGGCGCGCGGCGTCAATGGACAGGCGATCTATATCGATCCCAAGGCCGAGATGGTCATTGCCCGTTTCGGCTCGCATCCGCTGGCGGCCAACGCCCACAACGACCCGACCACGCTGCCGGCGTTCGCTGCGCTGGCCAGGCATCTCATGCAGTGAAATTGCCCGGCTCGCCGGCGGACCGCGGGCCGGCGCCAATGCCCGAGGGCTGGCCTGGTCAGCCCCGGTTCTGGGGTCGCCAGAACCGGGGCTTAGCTGTTGTTCTGGCGTCGCGGAGGGCTTAGATCAGCATCTTGCCAGACGAGAGGACACCAGGATGCTGCGCGACGACATTAACAATGCGGTCAAGGAAGCCATGAAGGCCAAGGATGAGCGCAAGCTCTCCACCCTGCGCATGGTTAATTCGACCATCAAGAATGCCGACATCGATGCGCGCGGGCAGGGCAAGCCGCCCCTCTCCGATGCCGATCTGCTCGGCATCCTGCAGAAAATGATCAAGCAGCGCCAGGAGTCGGTCGAGCTCTACGACAAGGGCGGCCGCGCCGAGCTCGCGGATCAGGAACGCGCGGAGATCGCCGTGATCTCGGCCTATCTGCCGAAGCAGATGTCCGACGACGACGTGAAGGCCGCGATCTCGGCCATCATCGCCGAGACCGGTGCCGCCGGGATCAAGGACATGGGCAAGGTGATCGGCGCCCTGAAGGCGAAATACGCCGGCCAGATGGATTTCGGCAAGGCCAGCGGCCTCGTGAAGGCCGCGCTGTCGTCCTGATTGCGTAGATTTTGTAGCCCGGATGAAGCGAAGCGAAATCCGGGTAAGTCCATCCGATCGGTGAGGCCCCGGATTACGCTTCGCTTCATCCGGGCTACGCAAGACCCGCACGGTGCCGGGTCGGATGGTCGCGGAGGTTTCCAATGTTTCGTGTCGCCGCGGACAGTCTGGAAGCCTACCTCGCCTTTGATCCGGCACGGACCGCGGATCTCGAACAACTGCACGCGTTGATGCGGAAGGCGGCGCCTTCGCTCAAGCGGCATTTTCATGAGGGCACGCCGGCCGGTGAAGCCGGTATGCGCATGAACATGATCGGCTATGGCGAGTTTCGCTACGCGATCAAGTCCGGCAAGACGGCCGCCTGGCCGGTGATCGGGGTGGCGCTGCAGAAGAACTACATCAGCGTCTATGTCGCGGTGACCCGCGGCGGCAAGCCGCTGGTGTCCTGCTATGCCGGCAAGCTCGGCGAATTGCGCGCCGGCGGCAACAATTTCAGCTTCGAAGCGTTTGATGATCTGAAGGCGCCCGCCGTTGCGGCGCTGTTCGCCGAGGCCGCCGATATCTTCAAGGCGGATCGGGAGAACCCGGTCCGCTATATGCAGGGAAGCTGATAGCGACAAAGCCCTCGCGCAAGCCTCGGGGTGAAGTTCTGGATAAACTGGAGACAGGCCATGGCCGATCAGCAAGCTCCTTCGGGTCCGGATCTGACTCAGGGTGTGACCCTCTCCGACTTCCCGGGCACGATGCTGCTCGGCCATGTCGGCGAGGACGACGTGCTGCTGCTGCGCTCGGGGGCGGATATCTTCGCCATCGACGCGCATTGCAGCCATTACCACGGCCCGCTCGCCGACGGCCTGGTCGAAGGCGAGACCGTCCATTGCCCCTGGCATCACGCCTGTTTTGACATTCGCACCGGCGAGGCGGTCGCCGCGCCCGCCTTCAACGCGCTCGCGGTCTGGAAGGTCGAGCGCGACGGCGATCGCATCATCGTGCGTGAGAAGCGTGCGCAGCCGAAACCCCGCGTCAAGGGCCCGGTCGATGCACCCGGCAGGATCGTGATTGTCGGCGGCGGTGCGGCAGGCTTTGCCGCCGCCGAGATGCTGCGGCGGCAGGACTATCGCGGCAGTATCGTCATGCTCAGCGGCGAGGCCGTGCCGCCGGTGGACCGGCCGAACCTGTCGAAGGACTTCCTCGCCGGCAGCGCGCCGGAAGACTGGCTGCCGCTGAAGCCGGACGACTTCTATGCCGAGGCGGCGATCGATCTGAGACTTGCGACCGAGGTCAAGTCGATCGACACCGGCCGACGCAACGTCGTGCTCGCCGGCGGCGAGGTGCTCGCGTACGACCGGCTGCTGCTGGCGACCGGTGCGGAGCCGGTGCGGCTGCCGATCCCCGGCGTTGATCAGCCCCATGTTCATGTGCTGCGCAGTCTCGACGATTGCCGGGCGATCATCGCCTCGGCCAGCGGAGCGCGCCGTGCAGTGGTGATCGGGGCAAGCTTCATCGGGCTCGAGGTTGCGGCCTCGTTGCGCGCGAGAGAGATCGAGGTTCACGTGGTCGGGCTGGAAGCGCGGCCGCTGGAGCGCGTGCTCGGGCCCGAGATGGGCGATTTCGTCCGCGCGTTGCACGAGGAGCATGGCGTCGTCTTCCATCTCGGTGACACCGTGACCGCGATCGAAGGCAAGCGCGGGCGACTGAAGAGCGGGCCCGTGCTCGACGCCGATCTCGTCGTGCTCGGTGTCGGCGTGAAGCCGCGGCTGGCGCTGGCGGAAGCCGCCGGGCTCACGATCGATCGCGGCGTGACAGTGGACGCCTATCTCGAGACCAGCGCTCCTGGCGTCTACGCGGCGGGCGATATCGCGCGCTGGCCCGACCCGCACAGCGGCGAGAATATCCGGGTCGAACACTGGGTGGTGGCAGAGCGCCAGGGCCAGACCGCCGCGCGGAATATGCTTGGGCAGCGCGAGGCCTTCGATGCGGTGCCGTTCTTCTGGAGCCAGCATTACGACGTGCCGATCAACTATGTCGGCCACGCCGAGCAGTGGGACGAGATCGCGGTGGATGGCAGCATTGCCGGCAGGGATTGCGTGCTGCGCTACAAGCGTGGCGGGCGCGTGCTTGCGGTCGCCTCGATCTATCGCGACCTCGAAAGCCTCAAGGCCGAGGTCGCAATGGAGCGGGCGGCCTGACGGCCTTCCCCTAAGGAGGGGTTTGTGGTCCGGCGGCAATGCTCTAATCTGCCGCCATGCTTCAGGAAGCCAAGATCTACGACGAGCTCTATCGCAACTTCCGCTGGGACGTTCCCGCGCGCTTCAACATGGCGACCGCGTGCTGCGATCGTTATGCCGATGGCACCGGCCGGCTTGCGCTCATCTATGTCGACGAGGATGGCGGCACCACACGCACCTCGTTCGACGCGGTCGCAGATGCGTCGCGCCGCTTCGCCAATGTGCTGACCGCCGACGGTCTGGTGCGCGGCGATCGCGTGGCGGTGTTCCTGTCGCAATCGCTCGAATTGCCGGTCGCGCATCTCGCCGCGTTCCGCGCGGCCCTCATCTCGATCCCGCTGTTCGCGCTGTTCGGCGAGGACGCGCTCGAATTCCGCCTGTCGAACTCGGCGGCGAAAGCCGTCATCACCGATCAGGCCGGCTGGGAGAAGATCGCAAAAATCCGCGATCGGCTGCCTGAGCTGAAGAGCGTCTACATCGTCGGTGACAAGACGCCGCCCGGCACCAAATCGTTCTGGAGCGCGATCAAGTCGGCATCGCCTGAATTCGCCACCGTCGACACCTCGGCCGACGATCCGGCGCTGATCATCTACACCTCAGGCACCACGGGCAATCCGAAGGGCGCGCTGCATGCGCATCGCGTCGTGCTCGGCCATCTGCCCAATGTCGAGATGTGTCACAACTTCCTGCCCCGGCCGGGCGACCTGATGTGGACGCCGGCGGACTGGGCCTGGATCGGCGGCCTGATCAACGGTCTGTTCGCGTTCTGGTATCACGGCATTCCGATGGTCGGTCACCGCGCCCGCAAGTTCGAGCCGCAGGCGGCGATGCAGATGATGGCCGAACTCGGCATCCGCAACGTGTTCCTGCCGCCGACCGCGCTGAAGCTGATGCGGCAGGCGGATGTGAAGAATTCGGGGGTGAAGCTGCGCAGCATCTTCACCGGCGGCGAGTCGCTCGGCGGCGAGCTGTTGGGCTGGGTGCGCGAGACCTTCGGCATCGACGCGCATGAGGTGTTCGGCCAGACCGAGTGCAATCTCGTGATCGGCAGCAATTCCAATTTGTTTCCGATCCGCCCGGGCTCGATGGGCCGCGCCACGCCGGGCTTTGATGTCCGTATCGTCAACGACAAGGGCGAGGAACTGCCGCGGGGACAGCGCGGCATCATCGGCGTGCGCCAGCCGTGCCCCTGCACCATGATCGAATATTGGCGCAATCCGGAAGCGACCGCGAAGAAATATGCCGGCGAATTCCTGCTGACCGGCGATCTCGGCGTGCAGGATGAGGACGGATATTTCTGGTACGTCAGCCGCGAGGACGACGTCATCACCACGGCCGGCTATCGCGTCGGCCCGTCCGAGATCGAGCACACGCTGATGAAGCATCCGGCGGTCGCGATGTCGGCGGTGGTCGGCATTCCCGATCCGATCCGCACCGAGTCGATCAAGGCCTGGATCGTGCTGCGCCCGGGCTATGCTGCGAGCGACACACTGGCGCGTGAGATCCAGGAATTCGTCAAGGTGCAGCTCGCCGCCCACGAATATCCGCGCTTCGTGCAGTTCGCCGACAGCCTGCCGATGACGGCGACCGGCAAGGTGTTGCGGCGGGAGCTAAGGGCGCTGGGCTAAATCCCTCCACCGTCGTCCCGGCGAAGGCCGGGACCCATAACCACAGGGTAGAGCGGTGGCGCGACGCTGTGGCTCCAGCAGGCCCAAGCGCGAAGAGCGGTGGTTATGGGTCCCTGCTTTCGCAGGGACGACAGCGGAGTATGTGGCGCAGACTTTACGACGGCATCGGTATCCCCAATTCCTTCAGCGCCGCCAGCATGCGCGCTGGCGGCTGCATCGGGATCACCATGGCCTTGCCGGTCTCCAGCATGCTCTTCAGGCTGGAGAGGATCGCCGGCCAGCCGGCGCGGCCGCCGGACAGGATGTCGTCGCTGATCGGGCGGTCATGCGATTGCAGCAAGGTCAGCTTCACGCCGTCGCCGGCCGGCTCGATCTCCCAGGTAACGAGCGTCGGCCCGAGCTTTTCGACCAGCTGCGGCCAGTTGACGTTGAAGGTGACGGTCAGCCGCTTCAAGGGATCGCATGCGATCACCTCGCCGGAGATGTGCAGTGCGCCGTCGGGCGTGCGCACGATGTAGGCGCCGCCGACCCGAAGATCGACCTCGACCGCATTGCCGGAAAAGTATTTCCGGCTCAACTCGGCGTTCGTGAGTGCCTGCCACACCTGCTCGGGCGTCGCGGCGATGTAGATCGCGTAGACGATGGCCGGCTTGAATGTCTCGATGTTCATGTCCGCACGTGTCCTTCGATAGATCTTCATTGTCATTCGAAGCCTTCGATCCCGAGCGCGGCAGGCGGGATCGCGACCACCTTGCCGGTCTCGAGCAGGCTCTTGAGGCCGGACAGGATCGCAGGCCAGCCCCTGGAAATGCCGTCGAGCAGCTTGCTGCCGACGCCAAAACCCTCATGGGTCACGGTCAGCTTCACGATCTTGCCGAACGGCTCGAGCGTGAACACGACTTTGGTCGTCGGCTCCTTGCGCAGTTCGGGATCGGCCTCGTGCTTGAAGGTGTAGGCGAGGCGCCGCGGCCGGTCGGCCTCGAGGATCTCGCCGGTGTCGGTGGTCTTGCCGCTCATCACCAGCGCGAGCGGCGAGCCGACCTTCCAGTCCGATTGCAGCTCGGTGTCGAACCAGTATTGCCGCGTGAATGCGCTTGATGTCAGTGCATCCCAGAGCTTCTCCGGCGTGGTCTCGATGTAGGTGACGTAGACGAATTCGGGCTTAGGCATGGTAGGGCTCCCTGGCGCCGCTTGTGAGCAGTTCGGCCGGCAGTTCGCGCCCGGTCTCCAGGAAGCTCTTCAGGCTTGCAAGGACCATCGGCCAGCCGCCGGAGACGTCGCGCAGCGTCTTCGGGCCGAGGTTGTCGTGGGTCATGGTCAGCTTGACGACCCCGCCGTGCGGTTCGATGTCGAAAGTCACGCGCGAGACCTGCTCGCGCTCGACGCCTTCCTTCACGACGTCCCAGCTGTAAGCGAGCCTCTTGGGCGGATCGGCGATCAGCACTTCGCCCTGCACGGCGCGGCGGCCGTCCTTGCTGAGATGGTGGGGCGAGCCGACCTTCCAATCGGAGGTGGCGCGATAGCCGAACCAGAAGCGTTCGGTGAATTCGCTTGATGTCAGCGCATGCCACAGCTTCTCGGCCGTGGTCTCGATATAGGTGACGTAGATGTAGTCGGGTTTACTCATCACGCTTCTCCAATTGTCTTTTCAATTCGCTGAGCGCGGCGAGTTTCCCGCGCTCGAACTTCCTGATCCACCGTTCGCCGATCTGATGGATCGGAACCGGGTTGAGATAGTGCAGCTTCTCGCGGCCATGCTTGATCGTGGTGACGAGGTTGGCCTCCTCGAGAATCCCAAGGTGCTTGGTGACGGCCTGACGCGTCATGTCGAGCCCGTCGCAGAGCTCGCCGAGCGTCTGCCCGTTCTGATCGTGAAGCCGGTCAAGCAGCGTCCGCCGTGAGGCATCCGCGAGGGCTTTGAAGACTTCATCCATGGGTTGGATAATAGGCAACCAAATGGTTGCATGTCAAGAGCGTGTGTTTTGGCACCGGAAAGGCCGTGCTAGCCTTCCGCACAGCCGACGCAGATTGGCAGGGAACTCGGGTGGTGCGCATGGGTGGTCGCGTTACGGCAGTTTGCTGCACGTTTCTTGTTGTCCTGCTCGCGAATGCTGCGAGCGCTCAGCAGAAGATCGGCGACCCGCCGGAAGCCTCCAACATGAAGTTGGTTGGAACCAACGATCTGCAGGCGCGCAGCGCCTATCAGCCGACCATTCATCATCAGGATAACAGCTGGATCGCGTATATCGGCCACCACGGCGGCACCGACGACATTCCCGATCCGGTCAATCCGATGACCGGCAAGCCTGAACCGAACGGCACCTCGATCGTCGATGTCACCGATCCAGCGCATCCAAAGTATCTCCGGCACATCCCAGGCCAGGAGGGCAGATATGAAGCCGGCGGCGCGCAGATGGTGCGGATCTGCGACGGCAAGGATCTGCCGAAGGGCGATCGCAACGCGGTCTACATGCTGCGCACCTTCGGTAGCGAGGCGCATGAGATCTGGGACGTGGCCGATCCCGCCAATCCTGTGCTCATCACCCGGATCGGCGGGTTGAAGGACACGCACAAGAATTTCTGGGAATGCAGCACCGGCATCGCCTATCTGGTGTCGGGCGCGCCGGACTGGCGGACGCGTCGCATGACGCAGATCTATGATCTCTCAGATCCTGCGCATCCGGTGAAGATCAGGGACTTCGGATTGCCCGGGCAGGAGCCGGGCGCGACCGGCGCGGTGCCGACCGAACTGCACGGGCCGATCTCGACCGGGCCGAAAGGCAACCGCGTCTACTTCGGCTACGGCACCAACAAGGGCGGCTTCCTGCAGATCGTCGACCGCGACAAGCTGCTGAACGGACCGAAGGAGCCGACGCCGGACAATCTGACATTCCCGGAGATCGCGCGGATGCCGCTATCGGCGATGAACGGCGCGCACACGGTGTTTCCGATGCCTGATATGCCGATCGCGGAATTCGCCCGTGACAAGGACGGCAGGACGCGGGACATCGTGATGATCGTCGACGAGGCGATCCAGAATGAATGCGGCGAGGCGCGGCAGATGGTGTGGTTCGCCGACGTCACCACCGAAGCGCGACCGATGATGATCTCGAGCTACACCGTGCCGGAAGTCTCCGGCGCGTTCTGCGAGCGCGGCGGCCGGTTCGGCTCGCATTCGTCGAACGAGAGCATGGCGCCGGTCTATTACAAGAAGCTGGCCTTCATCGCCTTCTTCAATGCCGGCGTCCGCGCGCTCGATATCCGCGATCCCTATCACCCCAGGGAGGTCGGGTACTTCATTCCTTCCATCACGGCGGCGACCGACAAGCGCTGCGTCACCATCGACGGCAAGGACCGCTGCAAGGTCGCGATCCAGACCAACAATGTCGAGACCGACGAACGCGGCTACATCTACGCGGTCGACCGCGCCAATACCGGCCTGCACATTCTCGAACTGACCGACGCAGCGCGCGCGGCCGCCGGTCTGCCGTGAGAATTTCATGATGCGCTTGTGGCCGGTCATAGCAGCGATGTTCCTGGCGCTCGGCGGCCTCTCGGAGGTGGCCGGCTACGAGATGGCGCCGCCGCGAGCCGCTGCATGGCGTGAAATAGCCTGGCCGTTCCCGCGCGACGGCTGGCCCGCCGGCCGCGCCTTTCGCTGTGGCACCGTGGAGTGCGGCGCTGAGGTCGAGGTCTATCTCAGGCCGAAGCTCGGCTTCTGCAATTGCGACAGCGGGGTCGCCGATGACGACGAGGTCGACCGCGTCGCCGACGTCGACATGATCAGCCCGCGCTTCGTGCCGCTGCGGGCAGGCGACGTTGTTGATGTCGCCGACATGCACGGACGGATCAGGGCCTATCGCCTCGACGGAAGCCGCACTGCTATCGGCATCGCGGTCTCGCACCGCTGCGATCTGATGGCGGTCGCGGCGCAGGGCAGGGGCGATGCCGCACGCGTGCAACGGGCGACGCTGGCTTTTCTGGGATCGCAGGAGATCAGGAATTGGATGACGGCCGCCTTGGAGGGCCGTTGAGGAGCGCCTCTCCCGTGTGTGAAAAATGGTGTCGCCACCTGCGAAAGCGGGTGACCCAGTATTCCAGATGCTGATGCTCAGCCGATAGGCCGCGGCGTACTGGATACCCGCTTTCGCGGGGTATGACAGACATGAGCAGGAACCGCTTCCTCTTCGCCCGTCGGACGTGCATAATTCATCCTCACCGTCAGTGAGCCCCCATGTCCCTGCAAGCCTATTTCGCCTTTGTCGCCGCCTGCATCGCGCTGGCGCTGCTGCCCGGTCCGATCGTCACGATGGTGATCGCCAACGGGCTGCGCTACGGCACCCGTGCGGCGCTCACCAACGTGTTGGGTGCGCAGGTCGGGCTAGCGATCGTGATCGGCATCGTCGCGGTCGGCCTGACCTCGCTGATGGCCACCATGGGCTATTGGTTCAACTGGGTGCGCTTTGCCGGCGCCGCCTATCTGGTCTGGCTTGGCATCAAGCTGATCCGCTCGCCGGTCGAGGGCGTCGGCACCGACGACAAGCCGCCGCCGCCGCGCGGCGGGTTTTTCCTGCAGGGCTTTCTGGTGCTGCTCTCTAACCCGAAGGTGCTGGTGTTCTTCGGCGCCTTCATTCCGCAGTTCATGGACATGGACAAGCCCCATTTGCCGCAGGTGGCGCTGCTCGGCGTCACCTTCATGGCGACCGCGGTGCTGACCGATGCTGCCTACGCGCTGGCGGCCGGCCGCGCCCGCAAGTTCTTCTCCAAGGAGCGGACGCGGCTGATGTCGCGCATCTCAGGCGGCTTCATGATCGGCGGCGGCATCTGGCTGGCGCTGACCCGGGCGCGGTGAGCTTGCGCGCCCTCCGCTTCACCTCGCCCCGCTTGCGGGGAGAGGTCGGAACGCATCGTCAGATGCGTTCCGGGTGAGGGGGAGTCTCCGTACATGCAACTATCAGCGTTTACGCGGAGACAGCCCCTCACCCCAACCCTCTCCCCGTAAGAACGGGGCGAGGGAGCGCAGCGCCGTCGCTCTTCGACCTAACTTCCTCACGCGCTACGTCGCGATCCGCTCGACCACGTCGCGCACCAGGCCTGTCAGCAGCTCGAGCTTATAACCCGTCATCGGGAGCGGCTTGGCTCCCGCTGTTGCCAGCGCAGCGGCTTGCGCGATGGTCGCCGCATCGGCCGGTTTCCCCTGTAGTGCCGCCTCACTTGCTTTGAGACGCAGCGGGACCGGAGCAATACCGCCCGCCGTGATGTGGACCTGCTGAAACGTGCCGCCTGATATCACGGCCCGTACGCAGATCTCGACCAGCGGCCATTCCGCATAGGAGCGGCTGATGGCGCGCTTGTAGAGCGCGCGCTCGCCGGCCAGCGGGGCAGGGAGCTCGATCCGCTCGATCCGTTCGCCCGGTGCGAGCAGATTGTCGGCCGCGCCGTTGCTGCCGTCGCCGAGCAGGTCGGTGATCGACAATCCGCTGCGCCGGTCCGTGGTGACCTTCGCATCATAGGCGAGCAGCGCCATCGCCATCGTCGACGGATGCGGCGCCACGCAAGGACCGAGATCGAACGCGACGTGATAGAGATGGTTGCCGGTCCGTGCCGGACAGTCGGAGCCGCCTTTCTTGAGACAGGCGATCTGCGGATTGCGGAAGTACCAGCAGCGCGAGCGCTGCGCGAGATTGCCGCCGAGTGTCGCCATGTGCCGGATCTGCGGTGTGGCGAGGCCCTGAGCGGCCGCAGCAATGCCGGGATAGGCCTGGGCGAGCCGCGCGTCGGATGCGATCGCAGCGATCGCGGTCAGGGCGCCGATCCGCGCCGCGCCGTCGGCGCCCCACGCAATTCCGATCGTATCGGGACTGGCGGCGAGATCGATGACCTCTCCACACGACAGGCCGCTGCGGCGACGCTCCGACAGGTCGGTGCCGGCGGCACGGAATTCGGGTGCGGACATTGCCAGTGCAGTTGCGGCGCTCATGCGGCGTCCCTCCCTTTCAGCGCAGCGACGATGCGGTCGGGCCGGATCGGAATCTCGGTGAGGCGGACGCCGATCGCATTGTGGATCGCGTTGGCGACGGCAGCCGAGGTCGGCACCGTCGATGCCTCGCCGATGCCGACGCTGTTGCCGAGCACGTGGTCGAAGCCGGCTTCGTCGAAGTGGACATCGATCTCCGGCGTGTCGGCGATCCCCGGGATACGATAGTCCTCCATCCCCGCGGTGAGGACGTCGCCGGTCTTCGGATCGAGCTCACGCGCCTCGTAGAGCGCGTAGCCGAGGCCCTGGATCACCGCGCCGCAGGCCTGGCTGCGCGCCAGCGCGGGAGAAGCGATCTTGCCGACCGCGATGCCGGTATGGACGTTGAGCACGCGGACATGGCCGAGCCAGGTGTCGACCTCGACCTCGATCACCTGCACCGAGCTCGGCACGCCGGCGCCGACAGCGATGTTGGAGAAGCGGCGCATCATCCAGCCGAACACCATGCCGATCAGGCCGACTTCGCGCAGCGGCGAGCGAATGCCGGGCGCGGTGTTCTTGCCGTCCTCGCCGCGCGTCTCCACCACCGCGATGTCGGGCGAGCGCGCGATCAGCTCGCGCCACGGCGCGTTCGAGCCGGGCGCAGGCTTTCGTGTCGCCTGTTCGAGGATTTGAGCCTTCAGCTTCCGGACCGCCTGCAAGGTCGGCGGCATCACCGAGGCGGTGACGCGGCTGCCACCGGAGCCGGGTCCTTCAGGCAGCGATGAATCGCCGATCCGCACATCGATATCACTGGGCTCGAGATCGAACTCGCGCGCGATCGTGTCGGCCAGCACGCTGCGGGTGCCGGTGCCGATATCCTGCGTCGCGGTGCTGGCGACGATGCGGCCGCCCTTGACCGCGACCTCGACCTTCACGTTGGGCTGCCAGAGATAGAGCCAGTAGCCGGTGGCAACGCCGATGCCGCGGCGATAGCGTCCATTTTGCTGTGGCTTGCGATTACGCCAGATGTCGAGCCCGGACGCCCAGTCGTAGAGCCGCTGGCGGTTGGGGTCGGGATCCCAGCGCTTGCGCAGGGCGATCGGATCGACGTTGAGCCGCAGCGCGGCCTCGTCGATCGATTGCTCGACCGCGAACGCCATCGGCGGTCCGCCGGGGCCGCGGAAGGCGGCGCCGGGCGGCAGATTGCTGATGACGTCGAAATCCGACAGCTCCTTCGCCTCAGCCGGATAGATCAGCCGCGCCAGGCCCGCGATCGTCGAGTTGGTCGCCGCTCCCGTATCGGCATGCGCGGTGACCGAGAGTGCCTTCAGGCCGCCCTGCTCGGAGGGCAGCAGCGCGACCTTCAACTCGGCGGCCGGCCGGTAGCCGGCGACGGAGAGCTCTTCCTGCCGATCATAGGCGACGCGCACCGGCGCCTTCGCCTCGCGCGCCAGCTCGATGGCGGCGATGGTCTCGGTACCCAAGCTCGCCTTCGATCCGAAGCCGCCGCCGACGTGATCGGCGATCACGCGGACCTTGTCGTGATCGAGCTTGTAGCGCTTGGCGATCTGCTCCTTCAGGTGAAACACCTGCTGGGTCGAGGCGTGCAGCGTGAGCCGATCGCCGTCGAAGCGCGCCACCGCGGCGTGCGGCTCGAGGCAGGCATGCTGCTGCGTGGCGGTGCGGAACGTTGCTTCGACGAGCAGCTTGTTGCTCGCCTGGCGTGCCTCGTCGACCCAGCTGCGAGCCTTCTTGGCGCGGGTCGAGAACACCGCGGTCGGGCCGCGGATGTTCTGCTTCCATGGCGCCGGCCCGCCGGCCGCTTCCGAGACGTTGCCGGCCCGCTTGCGGCTCGCTTTGTCGAACACCACTGGCGCGCCGTCCTTGCGTCCGGCGTCGAGCCCGACGACCGCGGGCAGCTTTTCGTAGCTCAGCTTGACGGCGGCGAGCGCGGCCAGCGCCGACTTGCGGTCCTTTGCTGCGACCGCCGCGATCGGCTCGCCGACATAGCGCACGATCTTGTCGTCGCCGAGCAGCGACACCGCGATGACGCCGGCAAGCGCGCGCGCCGGCGCAAGGTCGAGCGCGGTGATGCGGGCATGCGCCTCGCGCGAGCGCAGGATCAGGCCTTCGAGCTGGCCGTCATGGTTGATGTCGACGGTGTATTTCGCCGCGCCCGTCACCTTGTCGCGCGCTTCGATGCGGGGCGCTGCGACATTGTCGCCGTCGAAGCGGCCGGCGCAGGCGTCCGCCACCGCGCGGAAGATCCCGTCATAGGCGCCACAGCGGCAGAGATGGCCCGACAGCGCCGCGCCGATCTCCTCGCGCGAGGGTACGGCCGTTCCCCTGGTCGCGCGCCATTGGTCGCAGAACGCGGTCGCTTCCACGATGAAGCCCGGCGTGCAGAAGCCGCATTGCAGGGCATCGTGCGCCATGAACGCCTTCTGCACCGGATGCAGCTGAGCTGCGCCGATGCCCTCCACCGTCGTCACTGCCTTGCCGGCAGCGGCCTGCGCCGGCATCAGGCAGCTTGCGACCGGCGCGCCGTCGACCAGCACCGTGCAGGCGCCGCAGACGCCGGCGCCGCACACGAGCTTGGTGCCGGTGAGCTTGAGCTGGTCGCGCACGATGTCGATCAGGAGCGCGTCGGGATCATCGGGCAGGGATTCGACGCGGCCGTTGACGGTCGTCGTGGTCATGACTGTCCTCCAGTTGTCCTGCGTGTCGGCTTCTTTGGGGGCGCCGCCTTCTTGATGGGCGACTTCTCGGATTTCGGCTCCGATTTCGGCTTGGCGCCCGCGCAGAGCGTCCGCACCATGATCGCCATGTCTTTCAGGAACGCGTCGGCCGGCTGCATCGCCGGGTACTGCGACTTCGCGGCGTAGATCGACATTTCGACCAGGCGCGCGAATTCGGCCGGCGACAGGTCCTGCGGTAGCGCAAGCTGCTGCTGGCGCACGACCCGCGCGATGGTCGCGACCATGCGCTCCGCATAACGCGCCGCATAGGTCTGGTAGAGGTCGCGGGCGTGCACGAGGTGCTCGGAATACAATTCCTCGAGATGCGGCGAGCCGTCGAGCGATCCGATCATGGTCGACATCCGCGCGGTCATGCCCGCGGCGAGGATGTCGCCGAGATTGCCGCCTGCCGTCTCGGCATCTGTAACGGCGGTCTCCTCGGCTGCGATCGCGGATTCATGGATGCGCTCGATCACGGCGCGGAACAGAGCTTCCTTGGATTCGAAATGATGATAGAGCGCCTGCCGCGTCAGGCCGGCCGCCTCGGCGACCTGCTCGATCGAGGAACGGCGAAAGCCGTGCCGGCGGAATACCAGCATGGTGGCATCGAGGATGCGGGTTTTCGGTCCCATTTGACGATTTTGACAAGAATAGAAAAACTGTCAAATCGCGATTTGGTGAGGCGGCCAGCCGGGTCGCCTTTCGCCTGTGTGAGGCGCGTCACGGAGGGCCGCGTCCCAGTTGCGTAAAGCTTCGTCATGTAAGGGCGAGCCTGCTCGCCTGGAGATACGCACATGACTCAGGTCTATTTCCATTGCTCGAATACGCGCGGCGTATTGATGGATCGCCGTGGCACCTCGGTCGCCAGCCTCACCGAGGCCTGCGAGGCGGCGACCAGCATGATGCGCTCGCTGGTCGCGACGGTCAGTCTGGAAGATTGGCGCGATTGGGCCGTGCATGTCAGCGACGAGGACGGCGAGGAGATTGTCATCCTGCCCTTCGCATTCGTTCTCGGCAAAGCGCACTGAGAGGCAGCCATGCCGTCATTGCCGGCCCTCTGCCGCAGCCTGAATGCGATCGCGACCGGCTGGCGGAATCTGATCGCGCGAATTCGCGATCCCTACCGCCCCGAGCTCCACTACATGCGCGGGCCGGGCCCCAAATGGCGCGCCAAGCACGCCGTTCAAGCCACGGCAGCCGGCTGAACGCGGACCCGATCCCAGCTAGGCCGCGCAGGTCTCGCGCATGGGGGCCGGCAGGGATTCCCAAGTGCGAACGAGATCGCCGATCGAGCTCGCCTGCATCTTGCGCATCACGTTGGCGCGGTGCAGCTTGACAGTCACTTCACTGATGCCGAGATCGAAGGCGATCTGCTTGTTCGCACGGCCGCGCGCAACCTCGTAGAGGACCCGGCGTTCGCGCGGAGAAAGCGATTCCAGCCGTCGGACATTGCGTTCGACGATTCTCTCATCGGCACGTTGCGCGAGATCCTTCCTGATCCCGGCCGTCACCGCATCCAGCAAGGTTTGGTCGCGCACCGGCTTGGTCAGAAAGTCGATGGCGCCGGCCTTCATGGCCTGCACCGTCATCGGGATGTCGCCGTGGCCGGTCAGGAACACGATCGGCTTGCGCCTGCCGCTTGCTGTGAGATGAAGCTGCAGATCGAGACCGCTCGATCCCGGCATCCGAACGTCGAGAATCAGGCATGCGGGCCTCTCCCATACGCTTGCCGCGAACAGTTCTTGCGGCGAGGCAAAGCAGGCGCACTCCATACCGGCCGACAACATCAGTTCCTGCACGGCTTCGCGAACCGCCGGATCGTCGTCCACGATGATGACAAGAGGCTGCTCGGCCTCATCCTTTGGCCGCATCCAACCCGAAGCGGGGTTCTGCGACGTCTCGAGTTCATGTGTCATATTTCCCTCCTCATCGAACTCGCGCCACGCGCCAGTTCCCCGATTCGAACAGTGCTCCAGCATCCGCTCCAGCATCTTTGGGGCGCCACCAACGACGGCGACAATCGACGTTCGATGCTCGGTCATCACACTGCCACGGCCTCGTCGGCCTCCGCCGGCAGCGTGAACGTGAACGTTGTCTCGCCGGCCGGGCCGGTCTTCGTCCACAGCCGGCCGCCATGGGTTTCGACAATGGAGCGGCAGATTGCGAGCCCCATTCCCATGCCGTCCGTCTTCGTCGTGACGAACGCCTCGAATATCCGGTCCGGCGATTGCACCCCGGGACCGCGATCGCTGATCTCGATCCGCACGCTGCCGCCGGATCTGCGCGCGCGGATGGCAAGCGACTTGGCGTCTCCGAGACCCTCCATGGCCTCGATCGCATTGCGTATGAGATTGATCAAAACTTGCTGGATCTGGATCCGGTCGCAGACGACGGCGGGCAGGCCGGCCTCGATCTGCATCGCGACGCTGACGCCGCTCTGCCGTGCGGCGTCGATCATCAGATCACGCGCTTCCGCGATGATTTCGCCGAGCGTCGCGCGTCTCTTCTCTTGCGTCGATTGTTTGAACAGCGCGCGAATGCGGCTGACCACATTCGCGGCTGCATTGGCGTCGCGAATGATGCGCGTAACGATCACTTGCGCGCGCTCGACATTCGGCACATCCGCGGCCAGCCACCGTTGGCATGCGTGCGAATTGGCGACGATGGCGGCGAGGGGCTGATTGACCTCGTGGGCGATCGAAGCGGAGAGCTCCGCCAGGCTGGCCGCCTGGCTTGCGCGTCCCAGGGTGTCCCGGGTTCGCCGCAGCTCATCCTGCGCCTGGACTTGATCTTCGATATCAAGACAGACACCGTACCACTGCACCACGACGCCTTCAGCATTGCGCATCGGCGTAGCGCGTGCCTCCACCCAGCGATGCACGCCGTCCGAACGACGAAGCCGATGCTTCAACGAGAACGGCTCGCCCGTCGCGATCGCGCTGCGAACTGCGTCGGTGACGACGGCCGCGTCATCGGGATGCACGATGGTCTCGACTGTCGCGGCGAGCCGTCCTGTGTCGAGATTGTCCAGTTGGTCGATCGACAGCCCGGTGAATTGCACCATTTGCTTGTTGAAGTAAGTGGGTTCGCCATCCGGAGCCAGGCTCCAGATCAGGCCGGGTACGGAATCGACCAGTCGGGAAAGTTGTTGTTCGCGTTCGAGCAGAGCTGCTTCGGCCTGCTTCTCGTCGTCGACATCGATGGTGGTGCCGTACCAGGCGGCGATCCGCCCGTCTTGATCGCGTTCCGCCGATGCGAAATTGCGGAACCAGCGATAGACGCCGTCCGCAAGCGCAATGCGATGCTCCAGATCATAGTAATCGCCGGTCGCGAGGCTGTGCTGCCATGCCGCCAGGAGCCGATCATAGTCATCGGGATGAACGACGTTTCTCACGCCGAACGTGTCGCGCCCAAGCGGCGACAGCTCCTTTTTGGAAAGCCCCGTGAGGGTCCTGATGCGGCGGCTCATATAGAGAAACTTGCCGCGGGCATCGGTCGACCATGCGAGCGCCGGCATGCTTTCGATGATGCGCAGGGCCTGCTCGGCCTTGCCTGCGCGCATCGCCCGCCGGCGTCCGGAGCAGATGCCGCCGATGCCGACGAGAAGACAGCAGCACGCCGCGACGGCAGCCCAGAGGCCGTTCAGCCCAAGCGTTGACCCAGCCAGCAGCAATCCGACACCGCAGCCCGACAGGGCGAAGCCGAAGTCCTCAGCGAAACGCGACGTGCCTGTCATGGGCCGCCCTCCCGCTTCGACCTGCGCGGTCGTCGCTTCGGCGACTTGTTCGGATCGTCGGTCGGGTCGGATCTTCGGGGCCGATCCTTGACGCGGTCGCTGATCCAGTCCTGGACGTCCCCGAAGAACGCTGCCGGTGCGACCCGCCCGAAACGCTGCGCAACGTCGGCGAGGGTTTGTTCGGCCAGGGCGTCGCGCATGGCCTTCTCCGCGCGAAGCATTACGGCGTGAACCGCGCACGTTCCCTTCGCGGCCCATGTCGGCGGCTTTGCGCCGAACAACTGACATCGCAACCGGACATCCTGGCAATCGAACAGCGGCTTATCGCCCTCGATGGCATCGACGATGTCCAGGAAGCTGATCTGCTTCGGCGCCTTCGCAAGCACATATCCGCCTCTGGCGCCTTCGGATGCTTTCACGATGCCGGCCTTCTCCAGCTTCGGAAATATCTTGGCGACGAAGCTCGGCGAAATGCCCTGTAACTCGGCGAGGTCACGGCTGCTCAACGGCTTGTCGCCGGAGCCGACCAGCCACAGCAGGCAATGGATGCCGTATTCGACGCTCACGGTGACGTGTGCCATAACGCGGACCATAGCAGTCCGAGTTGATCCATGCAATACGCGGATAGCATTTGTCCGAGTTATGCGGATCCACGACAGCGTGATGACCGCGATGCGTCGATGTCACCCTAAGTTGCTGAAGCGGCGACGCATTCCGGCGTATGCGCGGCATTCCTTCGGCGTGCGCGGTCCAGTCGACCTAGCCCTCGGTACAGGCAACCTATCCTCGGGCACGATATCGGCCGTTTAACGGACGTGGCAGTCGCTTCGATCGAACGTTTCCTGCTCCGAAAACGAGCCCGATATCATGACCAAGCCGTTGTTGCGTGATGCCCCAGAGAGTTTGTCGCCATCGTCCGAGGCGCGTCAGGTCAACCAGCCGAGTACCGAGCACCGTGCCGCGGATGTGGAGATGGCGCGCGTGCTCGGCACCACTCCGTTTCGCATGGCTTTGGATGCCGCCGGCGGCGGGATCGCCCACTGGAAACACGAGCCGCTGCACGACGTCGTCGAGCCGATGAGCCACCACGTGATCATGGCCTATAACGGTACGATGCAGCGCATGGAGCGCCGGTCGGGACGGTCGGTCGCAGTCGGCACGTTTCGTCCCGGGGTCTTGATCATCATTCCCGAGGGATCAAGCTCCCGATGGGATATTCCGAAACCCGTCGACGTCGTTCAGCTCTATCTTCCCCGCACGACGCTCGCGCGCGTCGCCGATGAAGCCGACGCCCCATCGACTGATCTGCTGGAGCGGACGGCGCATCCGGACCCTATTACGTCCCGATTGCTGTTGAGTGCGGCGGATGTGCTGCAGGGCAACGAGGCCCTCGATGCACTGTTCAGGCAGCAACTGACGGATCTTCTGGCCACGCGGCTGCTGGCGGCGCACACCGGCGCGCCGGCACCGGTCCGACCGGTTGGTGGCGGGCTGGCGCCGCAGGCGCTGCGCCGTGCCATCGAGCGGTTGCGCTCGGACAGCGAGGCCGACGTCTCGCTCGCAGCATTGGCAACAGATGTCGGCCTATCGCGCTTTCACTTCTGCCGTGCCTTCAAGGAAAGCACCGGGCTCTCGCCGCATGCCTGGTTGCGCCAGCACCGGCTCGAGCAGGCCATGAACATGCTGCGCGACACCGATGCATCCGTCGTCTCGGTCGCCGCGGCGCTCGGCTACGGCTCGCAGACCGCATTTGCCGCCGCGTTCCGCAAGCTGACCGGCGAAACCCCGAGCGATTGGCGGCGGCGGCTGCGGTAGCCGCAATCGCTCTTCAGGTCAGGCAATCGCTCTGGGGCGCTCACAACCCCCATTCGCTAGATCACCGTGGCGCTCATGCCAACAACGGAGACAAGCGATGGTTTGGAAGGATTTCGGCAGTTCTCTTGCAATCACGCGCCGACGGCGGATTGTGGCGACTGCGCTCATGTACGGGCTGACGCTGACCGTTCGCTTTACGTCGACAACGAGTGCGGACGCGGATGCTTCGGCACAGGCGTTTCAGGGTGCCAATCCCATCACATCGGTCATGATCAACGACAGCGCCCCGATCGTCGACGGGGACTGGCTCGCGGCCGCGGTCCAACCGATCGCCTTTCGCCGCGGCGGCTCGCTCGCCTCCCGTGCGTGTCGTCCAGCTTGCGAGACGGCCGTGCGGACGCCGTTCGTATCGGGCTGCGCCGAGCGCCGATAGGCGATCGCAGCATTTGCTTCACCCGTTCGCGTCGTGATCGCCGCAAGACCCATCAGCGCGGCGACGCGCAGACATCAGAGACTGCCAACCCAAAGGAGATACTACATGCGACTGGTCATCATCGGCGCCGGCTTTGCCGGCATGTATGCCGCACTCTCTGCAGCCCGCCTGCGCGACATCCAGGGCGTCTCGCCCGAGGAGTTCGAGATCGCGCTGGTCGCGCCGCAGCCGACCCTCGTGGTCCGCCCGCGGCTCTACGAGCCTAAGCCGGAAACGCTGACCGCGCCGCTGCTCGACATCTTCAACGCGATCGACGTCGTCTATGTGCAGGGCAGCGCCGAGGCGATCGACACCGCGGCGCGCACCGTGCAGATCGTCACCGCCAGGGATGCGCACAAGACGCTGCCCTACGATCGGCTGGTGGTGGCGACCGGCAGCCGGCTGTTTCGTCCGAACGTGCCCGGCCTTGCCGAACATGCCTTCAGCGTCGACAGTCTCGAGGACGCGGTCGCGCTCGACCAGCATCTGCATGGCCTCGCCAGGCAGCCGGCATCAGTGGCGCGCGACACCGTGGTGGTTGCCGGCGGCGGCTTCACCGGCATCGAGGCGGCGACGGAGATGCCGGCGCGCTTGCGGGACATCCTCGGCAAGGACGCGAGGCCCCGCGTCATCATCGTCGATCGCGGCGCTGCGATCGCGCATGACATGAGTGCGGATGCACGCCCGGTCATCGAGGATGCGATGCGCAAGCTCGGCGTCGAGGGCCGGTTCGGCGCCGGCGTCGCCGAGATCAGCAAGTCCGGCGTCACGCTCTCCAATGGCGAGCATATCGAGGCCGCGACCGTGGTGTGGTCGGCCGGCCTTCGGGCCGCGCCGCTGACCCAACAGATCCCGGCCGAGCGCGACAATTTGGGTCGGCTGCTGGTCGACCGCGATCTGCGCGTGCCGTCGGTTGCAGGGGTGTTCGCCACCGGCGATGCGGCGCGGGCCGCATGTGACGACGTCGGCAACTATGCGCTGATGTCGTGCCAGCACGCGACGCGGATGGGCGCCTTTGCTGGCAACAACGCCGCCGCCGAGCTGCTCGGCGTCCCGACCCGGCCGTATCACCAGAAGGTCTACGTCACCTGCCTCGACCTCGGCGAGGCCGGCGCGCTGTTCACCCGCGGCTGGGAACGCAAGGTCGAGCTGGTCGGCGACGTCGCCAAGAAGACCAAGCGGGAGATCAACACCGTCTGGATCTATCCGCCGCGCGCCGAGCGGGCGGCAGCGCTCGCAGCCGCCGATCCGGAGCGCGTCATCGATCTCTGAGGCTGTTTCGACATCGGCGGCGCCCTGTGGCGCCGCCGATGATTCAGTTTAGAACCATCCTAAGAGCTGCGCCAAAAGACGAGACGCTTCGTCGCAGTTCGCTGACGCGCTCGTTGCGAGTTCGCAACACGGCCAACGATATGTCCAACACTGGACGAGTTCTAATCGTCACGCGGCCGCGCGCATCCTTCATCGTGTTAGTGACGGCAACAATGGAGACTCTGGAATTAGGTAGCGACGTTGACTGCGACGACCAAATCCCTGCGGCGGTGGGGCGCCGTCCACAAATGGACCAGCCTGATCTGCACCTTGTTCATGCTGCTGTTGTGCATCACCGGCCTGCCGCTGATCTTCCACGACGAGATCGACGATCTCCTGCACAGTTCGGTCAAGCCGGCCGAAGCGCCGGCCGGCACGGCGCCCGCCGATCTGGATCATCTGCTGGCCAACGCGCTGGCGCAGGCGCCGGGCAAGGTGCCGCACTTCCTGATCTGGGATCGCGACGAGCCCGGCACGATATGGGTCAGCGTCGGCCCGACGATCGATGCCAATCCCGTCAACAACCTGCTGATCCGGATGGATACCCATACCGGCACCTATCTCGATTCCCCCGATGTGACCGGCCGCTTCACCTACATCATGCTGAAGCTGCACACCGACATGTTCGCAGGGCTGCCCGGCAAGCTGTTCCTCGGCTTGATGGGGATCCTGTTCTGCGTCGCGATCATCTCCGGCATCGTCGTCTACGCGCCGTCGATGCGGAAGCTGCGGTTCGGCGCCTACCGTGCGCAGCGGACCCGCGTCGTGCGCTGGCTCGACGTGCACAATCTCGCCGGCATCCTGCTGGTGGCGTGGACGCTGGTGGTCGGCTTCACCGGCGTCATCAACACCTGGGCCGACCTCGTGCTCAAGATGTGGCAGTTCGGCCAGCTCGCCGAGATGACCGCACAGTACAAGGACCGCCCGGTGGCATCGAAGCTGACCTCGCTGAATGCTGCGGTTGAGGTGGCGAGGCACGCGGTGCCAGGCATGACGCCGAGCTTCGTCGCTTTCCCGGGAACGCTGTTCAGCAGCAAGAGCCATTACGCGGTGTTCCTGCACGGCGATACGCCGCTGACCTCGCGGCTCTTGAAGCCCGCACTGATCGACGCGGAAGCCGGGACGCTGACCGACAGCCGCGACATGCCTTGGTACATGTCGACGCTGTACATCTCGCAGCCGCTGCATTTCGGCGACTATGGCGGCATGCCGCTCAAGATCGTCTGGGCGCTGCTCGACATCCTGACCATCTTCATCCTGGTGACCGGCGTGTATCTGTGGATGCGCCGGCGCAGGGCGGGCGTGAGCCAGGAACGCGCCATCGCCAACGCCGCCGCGATCGACAAACCCGCGCTCACGTCGTGACATCAGCATGGTCGCACGTCGCTCATTGACCCAGATTTTCGCCGCCCCGCTCGTCATCGCGATCGTGAGCACGGTGGGGTTGATCAGCGCGCTGGTCGGCGACGGCTGGTGGGACGCCGTCTCATGGGCGGCGCTCGGCCTGCCCGTGCTGCTCTATCTGCTGTTCATCTGCCGGCGCCGGCCGAATTGATCGGACTAGATCAGCGCTTCCGCGCGCAGCGTCGTCTCGATCTCGCCGAGGATGCGCGCCAGCCGCTCGGCCCATGCGGTTTCGCCCGCCTGGTCGGAGATCAGGTCCTGGCGGATTTCGATGCCCGAATTCATCAGGCCGCGCTTCTCGCCATGCACCGGGATCGTGTAGTCGGTCTCGTCGCTGACCGCATAGGGCTCGTTGTCGCCGACCACGAGATCGCCCTCGGCGCGCAGATGCTTGAGCAGCAGCGGCGGTAGCGCCTTGTCGCGATGATACAGCGTGCCGATGTGCCAGGGACGGGCGATGCCGGCATAAACCGGCGTGAAGCTGTGCAGCGACACCAGCACCGTCGGCATGCCCTGACGCGCACGTTCGTCGATGATGTCGTCGATGCGCCTGTGATACGGATCGAAGATCTGCGCACGGCGCATCTCGGCGGCCTCGCGCGACAGGCCTTCGTTACCGGGCACGGTGGTGGCTTCGCTGATCAGCGGCACCGAGCTTGCGACGTGTGGTGGACGGTTGCAGTCGATCACGAGCCGCGAGTAGCGCTGCGCGATCAGGTGCGCGCCGAGCAGGTGGGAGAGCTGGGTCGCGACGCCGGCGATGCCGATGTCCCAGGCAATGTGCCGCACGAGCTCGCCTTCGGGCAGGCCGAGATCGCCCAGCGGCGAGGGAATCAGCCTGCCGTAGTGATCGCAGGTGAGCAGGAACGGCGAGCGGCCGGCAGGATTGTGTTCAAGAACCGGCGAAACATCGGTGCTTGCAAGCAGGAAGGATGGAGTGCCGCCGTAATTCAAGGGCCTTTTTCCTCAACTTTGCCTATTCGAGCGGCATCTGGTCTGGAATCGAGCAGCTTTCTCTATAGATTAAGCGGTCCGAAATCACGATGATTGTTTGAAGATGACGCTCCTGACTATCCATCACAAGACCGTTTATCGCTACACGCGCGCGGTGGCGTTCGGCGAGCACCGCATCATGCTGCGCCCGCGCGACGGCCATGATCTGCGCGTGCTCGACAGCGCGCTTGTGATCGATCCGCAGCCGATGTCGCTGCGCTGGATCCACGACGTGTTCGGCAACAGCGTCGCGATCGCGGCCTTCGACGAGCGCGCCGACACGCTTTCCTTTGTCTCGACCGCGACGGTGGAGCACAATCCCGCCGACAGGTTTGCGCTGACGCCGGACGACGCGGCCTATTTCTATCCGTTCCTCTACGACGATGAGGAATTCCCCGATCTGCAGCAGTTCATCACGCCGCAATATGGCGACCCGAACGGTGAACTATCGGCGTGGGCGCGGCGCTTTCTCGATGTCGAGGCGCCGACGCTGACGTTCAAGATCCTCAGCGACATGACCCATGGCATCCGCGAGACGTTCAGCTACCGCAAGCGTTACGAGCAGGGTACCCAGCATCCGCTCGACACGCTACGCACGAAGTCCGGCACCTGCCGCGATTATGCGCTGTTCATGATCGAGGCGCTGCGCAGGCTCGGCATCGCCGCGCGCTTTGTCTCCGGCTATCTCGCGATGCCTCCCGGCAGCGCGCACGGCTATGTCGGCGGCGGCTCGACCCACGCCTGGGTGCAGGTCTATCTGCCGAGCGCGGGCTGGATCGAGTTCGATCCGACTAACGGCATCGTCGGCACCCGCGATCTGATCCGCGTCGCGGTGGCGCGCGATCCGCGGCAGGCGATCCCGCTGCATGGCGTCTATCTCGGCGCCGCGGATGCTTATCTCGCGATGGACGTCGACATCAAGGTCGTCTCGGTCGGCGAGAGCGTGGCGGAGCAGGAGACGGCCTGACGATGCAGATCAGGGTCGGCTTCGAGATCACCTACACGGCGGCGCAGCCGACCCCGATGGTGATCATGTTGTCGATCCATCCGTCGCGTTACGCCGACATCGTCGGCACCGAGCGCATTGCGACCGAGCCGGATGTCCCGATCGGCCTCTATCGCGACGGCTTCGGCAACGTCTGCGGGCGCCTGGTTGCCCCTCGCGGTGGCGTCACCTTCCGCGGCGGCGCGCTGGTGCGCGACTCCGGATTGCCTGACATCGTCAATCCGGCAGCGCAGCAGCTGCCGGTCGAGCAATTGCCTG
Source organism: Bradyrhizobium sp. CER78 (assembly GCF_029846235.1). Taxonomy (GTDB): domain Bacteria; phylum Pseudomonadota; class Alphaproteobacteria; order Rhizobiales; family Xanthobacteraceae; genus Bradyrhizobium. The sequence continues at coordinate 204,808 of NZ_JARVWP010000008.1, read as the reverse complement.
ACGACTTGCTGCTCTATCTGATGCCGAGCCGCTATTGCGAGACCGACAAGCTGACCGACATTGCCTGGTCGCTGTTTGGCAACACACCGCCGGGCTGGGCGCGGGTGCAGGCGATCACCGATTTCGTGCACCGCCACGTGACGTTCGGCTATCAGCATGCCCATCACATGAAGTCGGCGCACGACGTCTATGAAAGCCGCGCCGGCGTCTGCCGCGACTTCGCGCATCTGGCGCTGACCTTCTGCCGCTGCATGGGCATTCCGGCGCGCTACTGCACCGGCTATCTCGGCGACATCGGCGTGCCGCCGGATCCCGCGCCGATGGATTTTTCCGGCTGGTTCGAGGTCTATCTGTCCGGCCAGTGGTACACGTTCGATGCTCGCCACAATGTGCCGCGGATCGGCCGCATCCTGATGGCGACCGGTCGCGATGCCGCCGACGTCGCGCTTACCACGAGTTTTGGCCGGATGACGCTGACGAAGTTCGTGGTGGTCACGGATGAGGTGGTAGCGGCTTGAGGTACTCGACATTAGCCCGTCATTCCGGGATGGTGCGCCAGCACCAGACCCGGAATCTCGAGATTCCCCGATGCGCAGATTGCGCATCTGTGGTCTGGTCCTTCGGACCATCCCGGATTGACTCGCTAAAATGACCTCCGATCTCCTCTTCGTCTACGGCACGCTGATGCGCGGCTTCGACCACCCGATGGCGAAGCTGCTCGCGGGCAATGCCGAATTCCTTGGGCCCGCGCAGTGCCGCGGCCGGCTCTATCTGGTGAAGCATTATCCAGGCCTGGTGGCGTCTGACGATCCTGCCGACATCGTGCACGGTGAGCTGTTTCGCCTGCGTGAGCGTGAGGCGATGCTGCGCGAATTCGACATGTATGAGGCCTGCGGCGAGGGCTTTCCACAGCCGACCGAATATCTCCGCGAGATGCTCAAGGTCACGCTCGCCGACGGCAGCGTGAGCGAGGCGTGGACCTATCTCTACAACTGGCCGGTCACCGAGCTGCCGCGGATCGGGTCAGGAAAATTCCTCGAGCATTAGCGCTTCACACTTCCCGCTCGACGCGGATGTCGACCTCGCGCTCGACAAAGCTCCATTCCTCGGTCGCGCGCAGCATGGCGACCAGCTCGTCGAACAGGGTGACGTGTTCGGGCGCGAATTCGAACCAGGTCAGGAAGTCGAAGGGCATGCCGAGGTCGCGGGCGTGAAACAGCTGGCGGGCGATCGCGGGCAGGTATTTCAGGGTCCCGGCGATGTGGTGCGACTTGTCCTCGAAGATCTTGCGGCGCTCCTCCTGCGTGAGATCCCACCATGCCGCGGATTTCCGGATCGGGATCAGCGCCGCATGCGTTGCCTCGCTGCGGCCGAGCCCGGCCTGCACGGCGGCAAGCTTCTCGCGCTCTTCCTTCTCGGTGTAGCGCAGATGGCTTGCAACACCGGCGAGCCGCCAGGAGGTCTGCGCCGGCAGCAGCGGCAGCGCGATCGCATCGCTCGCAACGATCGACAGCGCCGCGACCTTCGGCAGCGTCTCGCCCTTCACCCGCGTGATGGACGTGACCTGCCAGCCGCCGCTCTGCCCGCCTCTGAATGTCGTGAACATGGCCTATCCAATCCCGGAACCGGGCGGGGGGCAAGCTCGGTCGTGACATCATCCCCATCGTCATTCCGGGGCACCCCGTAAGGGCTGAGCCCGGAGTCCATAGACCGGCAATGTGGATGCATGGATTCCGGGCTCGATGCTTCGCATCGCCCTCAGGTACGCAATTGCGCACCGGGGAATGACAGGGGTGTGGATAGCGGGAGCAGGTGACCAAAACTTGCTAGGCTGAGGGCGTCCTCACTATATCGATGTCCGATTGACGCCGAACCTGAGCCAGATGCGTTTCACGCCCCAATTCCTCGAAGAGCTGCGCGCCCGGCTTCCGGTCTCGGAAGTCGTGGGCAAGCGCGTCAAGCTCAAGAAGGCCGGGCGGGAGTGGAAGGGGCTATCGCCGTTCCAGCAGGAGAAGACCCCGTCCTTCACGGTCAACGACCAGAAGGGGTTTTATCACGACTTCTCCTCCGGCCAGCACGGCAACATCTTCGACTTCGTGATGCAGACCGAGGGCGTCACCTTTCCGGAGGCGGTCGAGCGGCTGGCGTCGATGGCCGGCATGGCGATCCCGGCGGCGAGCCCGGATGCGGCGCGGCACGAGCAGCGCCGCCGCACCCTGCACGACGTGATGGAACTCGCGACCAAATTCTTCGCCGACACGCTTGCCTCGCGCAACGGCGCCAAGGCGCGCGGCTATCTCGCCGACCGCGGCATCTCGCCGGCGACCCAGCTCCAGTTCCGGATGGGCTACGCTCCGCCGGATCGCTTCGCGCTGAAGGAGCATCTGGGCGCGCAGGGCATCTCCACCGAAGACATGGTGGAGGCCGGGCTGCTGGTGTCCGGCGAGGACAAGCCGGTGCCGTTCGATCGCTTCCGCGACCGCGTCATGTTCCCGATCGCGGATGCCCGCGGCCGCGTCATCGCGTTCGGCGGCCGTGCGCTGGAAAAGGACGTTCCGGCAAAGTACCTGAACTCGCCGGAAACCACGCTGTTTCACAAGGGCGACAATCTCTACAATCTGTTCACGGCGCGGCAGGCCGCGCATGACGGCGCGCAGCTCATCGTCGTCGAGGGCTATGTCGACGTCATCGCCATGGTGACATCAGGCTTTCCCGGCGCGGTCGCGCCGCTCGGCACCGCGCTGACCGAGAACCAGCTTGGCCTGCTCTGGAAGATGGTCGACGAGCCGATCCTCTGCTTCGACGGCGACCGCGCCGGCCAGAAGGCGGCGTATCGCGCGGCCGACGTTGCCTTGCCGCAGCTCAAGCCGGGCAAGAGCCTGCGCATCGCGCTGCTGCCGGAAGGGCAGGATCCCGACGATCTCGCCCGCTCCGGCGGCCGCGCTGCGATCGAGGATGTGATCTCGGCGGCGCGTCCGCTCGCCGACATGATCTGGTCGCGCGAGATTGAGGGTGGCAATTTCGACACCCCCGAGCGCCGCGCCGCGCTGGAGGCGCGGATCGGCGAGCTGACCAATGGCATCCGCGACGAGGTGGTGCGCCGCTATTACCGGCAGGACCTGCAGGAGCGGCTGCAACGCAATTTCGCCCCGGAGGGCGGCCACGGCGGTTACGGCGGCGGCTTCAGCAGGGGCAATTTCGGCGGCGGGCGCGGCGGCGAATCACCTCGCCAGTTTGCCCCCCGTGGCCCGGCCCGAGGCGGCCAGGCCGGCCGCTTTGGCGGCAAGGGCGGCGCGACCCCCGGGATTTCACGGGGTCCGTATCAGGCCGCGAGCCCGCAGCTCGCCAACAGCTCGATCATGCGCGGCCAGCGCAGCGCGATCTCCCGCCGCGAGGCGCTGATCCTGCTATCCCTGATCAACCACCCCTGGCTGCTGCACGACCATCTGGAGGAGGTGGCTGCGCTGGAGCTCGCCCACCCCGAGGCCCACAAGCTCAGGGCCGCCATTATCGCCGCCTTTGCCCATGATCATCACCATTCCCCCGATGTCGAGGAGCAGGCCGAGAAGATGCGCGCCGACCTTGAGGCGAGCGGATTATCGCAGATTCTTCAAAGGGTTGAGCGGGCGATCACAACCCAGGCGGTGTGGGGGACGCAGATCGGTGCCGCGCGCGAGGATGTTTTATCAACCTGGCGTCAACTCGTTGCCTTGCATCAGAAAACCCACGCCTTACTTAGGGAAAGAAAAGATGCGGAAGCGGCCTTGGCTGAAGACTCCAGCGAGGCCAATCTGGCATGGTTGCAGGATATCCAGGCCCGGATGGCAGAAGCCGACGGGACCGAAGCCCTGATTGAAGGGTTCGGCGAATTATCGGGCCGGTTCCAGCGTAATGTCTGATAACAAAAATGCTGCGGACGGCGCCGGCCGAACCCGCAAAAAGACTCGCCAAATCCATGGTTTGGCTGCAAAAACAGGGTTAAGCGAAACTTAATAGCCTCGCGGCTATTGCAGATGGAAACCGTCGAGACGGATGACAGGGGTGGCGAGATTTTGCGCCGCCCTTTGTGCGTCGAGAGAGTAAATCTAGATTTCGTGCGGATGCGCGTGCGTGGCGCCATTTTGCATGACCGCGTTTCGGGAGCTTAGTGAATGGCCACCAAGGCAAAGACGCTGCAGGTTAAGGACAAGGAAAAAGACGACAAGGCAGCGGATGCTCCTGAGAAGGATTCCGCTGACGCGCCGTCGCCGTTGCTCGACCTGTCGGATGCCGCGGTGAAGAAGATGATCAAGCAGGCCAAGAAGCGCGGCTTCGTGACCTTCGATCAGCTCAACGAAGTGCTGCCCTCCGATACGACCTCGCCCGAACAGATCGAAGACATCATGTCGATGCTCTCGGACATGGGCATCAACGTCACCGAAGCCGATGACTCTGAAGGCGAGGACGAGAAGGACGACGGCGACGACGAGACCGATAACGAACTCGTCGAGGTCACGCAGAAGGCCGTCACCGAGGTCAAGAAGTCGGAGCCCGGCGAGCGCACCGACGATCCCGTGCGCATGTATCTGCGCGAGATGGGCACCGTCGAGCTGCTGTCGCGCGAAGGCGAAATCGCCATTGCAAAACGCATCGAGGCCGGCCGCGAGGCGATGATCGCGGGCCTCTGCGAGAGCCCGCTGACCTTCCAGGCCATCATCATCTGGCGCGACGAGCTCAACGAAGGAAAGATCTTCCTCCGCGACATCATCGATCTCGAAGCCACCTATGCCGGCCCCGAGTCGAAGGGCGGCATCAATCCGAACCTGATCGCCAACGGCGCCGAGGGCGCCGCTGCCGAAGGCAATGGCAACGGCGCTGACGCCGCCGCGCCGGCGCATGTCGCGCCGCCCGCCGCGCCGCCGTCGCCGACCCCGTTCCGCGCCGCGCCCGCCGGTGGCGAAGCCGGTGCTGAGGAGAAGGATCCGGGCGAAGCCGCCGCCGAAGGCGACATGGACGACGACGAGTTCGAGAACCAGATGTCGCTCGCCGCCATCGAGGCCGAGCTGAAGCCGAAGGTGGTCGAGACCTTCGACAAGATCGCGTCCGAGTACAAGAAGCTGCGCCGTCTGCAGGAGCAGGACATTGCCAACCAGCTGCAGAGCGAGTCGCTGTCGCCCTCACAGGAGCGCAAGTACAAGAAGCTGAAGGACGAGATCATCGTCGAGGTGAAGTCGCTGCGCCTCAACCAGGCCCGCATCGACTCGCTGGTCGAGCAGCTCTACGACATCAACAAGAAGCTGGTCTCGTTCGAGGGTCGCCTGCTGCGCCTCGGCGACAGCCACGGCGTCGCGCGCGAGGACTTCCTGCGCAACTACCAGGGCTCGGAGCTCGATCCGCGCTGGCTCAACCGTGTCTCGAAGCTCTCGGCCAAGGGCTGGAAGAACTTCGTCCATCACGAGAAGGACCGCATCAAGGACCTGCGCCACGAGATCCAGTCGCTGGCGGCGCTCACCGGGCTCGAGATCGGCGAATTCCGCAAGATCGTGCACGGCGTGCAGAAGGGCGAGCGCGAGGCCCGTCAGGCCAAGAAGGAGATGGTGGAAGCCAACCTCCGTCTCGTGATCTCGATCGCCAAGAAGTACACCAACCGCGGCCTCCAGTTCCTCGACCTGATCCAGGAAGGCAATATCGGCCTGATGAAGGCGGTCGATAAGTTCGAATACCGCCGCGGCTACAAGTTCTCGACCTACGCCACGTGGTGGATCCGGCAGGCGATCACCCGCTCGATCGCCGACCAGGCCCGCACCATCCGCATCCCCGTGCACATGATCGAGACGATCAACAAGATCGTCCGCACCTCGCGCCAGATGCTGAACGAGATCGGCCGCGAGCCGACCCCGGAAGAGCTCGCCGAGAAGCTCGGCATGCCCCTGGAGAAGGTCCGCAAGGTCCTCAAGATCGCCAAGGAGCCGCTGTCGCTCGAGACCCCGGTCGGTGACGAAGAGGATTCGCATCTCGGCGATTTCATCGAGGACAAGAACGCGATCCTGCCGATCGACGCGGCGATCCAGTCCAACCTGCGCGAGACCACGACGCGCGTCTTGGCCTCGCTCACCCCGCGCGAAGAGCGCGTGCTGCGCATGCGCTTCGGCATCGGCATGAACACCGACCACACGCTGGAAGAAGTCGGCCAGCAGTTTTCGGTCACCCGCGAACGCATCCGCCAGATCGAAGCCAAGGCGCTGCGCAAGCTGAAGCACCCGTCAAGGTCGCGCAAGCTGCGGTCGTTCCTCGACAACTAGTTCGATCGGCATCCATCGAAACAAGAACGGCGGGCAAATGCCCGCCGTTTTTGTTTGGCCAGTCCGTGATGCATTTCGTACGCCAGCGCCCGCGGCCACCCCTCCCACAAGGGCCAGTTCTACGCATCCCACCCTCAGCTGTCATCGCCCGGCTTGACCGGGCGATCCAGTACGCCGCGGCCTCTCGGCTCAAGCACTGGCGTCTCTGGAATACTGGATCACCCGCATGCGCATGCGCGGGTGATGACATCCTGGTTGGGACGAGCAGCAGTGCCCCTTGCGGGAGAGGGGTACCGCTTGCTCTGATGCTGATGGCGTGCGGAGATGGTTCAGCGGGTGGACTTGACGAAGCAACCAGCTCGCGCCGCTACTTCTTCTTAGCCCCAACCCGCTCGATCGACTTGATCTCGAGCGGCGGGCGGCCGCCCTTTTCGGCGATCTCGCGGTCCTGGTCGCGCAGGAAGGCGCGCACCGGCTCGTCGCCGTCGAGCCCGCCCAGCAGCTCCGAGGGCACGCGGCGGTTGGAGCGCTGCGAGCCGTCTTCATAGAAGACGTTGAAGAAGGCGAATTCGCCTTTGGGATTGGTCCCCGGTTTTTTCGGCATGCGCGGCTTGTCCCCGATCACAGCGCCGCTGTCAAAGCAAATCCCGCGCGCTAGCGCGCTGGGCTGCCCTGCGCAATCCGGCGGCGAAGGCCCTTGTGATGTGACCGGACGTAGTCCCGCGACGTGTCAAGATGACAACGGTCTGCGAGATGTCCACCGTTCTCTTGCGTCCGGTGTCCGTCTCAGCCCTCGAACAGCACGAACGCCGCCCACACGCTGGCGTCGCGGGCGCCCGCGACTTTGCCCTCGCGCGCATCGCGCCTGGTCTGGCGCAACGCATCGGAATAGGTCATGCCCTCCGCGAGGTGCTCATAGAAGCGCACGGTGAAGTTCGCGGTGCCTTCGTCGGCGACCGGCCACAGCGTCAGCAGCGCGCGGCGGGCGCCGGCGATGCCGAGCGCTGTCGGCAGGCCGCGCAGGCCGCTGACAAAACTCTCGTCGCCGCGGCCGGTCTCGCAGGCCGACAGCACCAGCAAATCGAGCACGGACAGGTCCCAGTCCATCAGTTCGAAGGCATAGAGATAGCCGTCCTTGTCGTCGCGCAGCGGCCAGCGGCTGTCGCCGGCGCCCGACAGCACGATGCCGCTCTGCCACAGCGTGTCGAGGCCGGACGCGGTGCTGTCGTGATAGAAGCCGTGGGTTGCCAGATGCGCGATGCGGACCTTGCCGATCGCCTCGCGCAGCGCAGCTTCGCTGACGCCGCTTCCGGTCAGCATCTCGACCGGGGCGCCGCGCGCGCGGGCGAGTTTGGCGATCGCCTCGATCTCGGTCTTGGTGCCGGGCAGCGGCATCGGCCCCGGCTGGCCGTATTCGATGCCGCCGGCGAGCAGCATCGCGCCGGTCTTGTCGATTTTCTCGCGCGCATGGATCGCGATCAGCGCATCGGGGCTGGTCAGCAGCCGGATCGTGAACTTGTCCTCCAGCAGGCCGCCGTCGGTGCCGGGCAACAGCGAGAACGGCACCGCAAACAGGAAGCCATCCGGCACCACATAGAGCGTGGTCTTGTCCTTCAGCATTGCCTCCAGCGGCGCGAACAGCCGCGCGTGCAGGTTCTGGAAGCGGCCTTTGGTGTCGAGCGCCCTGGTGTCGGACCCCCCGGCGTCGAGACCGGCGACGGTGGCCCGTGTCGTCCGCAGCCGCGCGATCTCGGTGCGCACGCCGGTGTCGACCGTCTTGCCGGGATCGCCGAGATCGACCACGCGCGGCTCGCTCGTTGCGGTCTCGACGATGGCGTAGAGCACGGTCGCCGCCAGCGGCTCCTTCGACTGCCGGTTCGCCTTCCACTGCCGCGTGATGAAGTAGTTGACGACGGCTTCCTGCGGGGCGAGCAGCTGCGCGGGACGGATCGGATCCTGCGGCAGCTTCACGCCGATCGCATCGAGCCGCTTGCCCAGCGCCTTCTCGGCCGCGTCCTGCCGCTGCCACACCGATCGTGCCCAGTCGTCGATATTGCCCGACGAGAACAGCTCCTGCTTCTCGCCGTTGAGTCGCAGTGCTGTGCGCACCAGCGTCGCGGTCTCCACGTCCTTCGCGACCTCCGTCTCGAACCGGCGCAGCGCGGTGGCATCGCCGCCGCCGAGCGTCTTCCAGCGCAGCACGGCGGCGGCAAAGGCCGGCTGCGCCACAGCGGAGCCGGCCCCGGTGGCGAAGCGGCCGAACGCGAACAGCAGATGGTCGGCATGGGAGCGGATCGCTTCCGCGACGGCGCGATCGCCCGCGGTGCCGACCTCGCGCTTCATCCACTCGAACATCTCGCGGTCGAGCGCGGTGAACGCGCGCACCGCGCGGTTCGGATCGCTCGCGATCAAGGCAACGGCAATGCCGAGCTTGATCTCGAAGGAGAGCGGATGCTGCGCGGTGAAGGCCTTGGTCGAAATCGCCAGCGCCGTCTCGCGCGGCCGCATGCCCGCGTCCAACTCGCCGCGCCGCTCGCGTTGGCCGGCAGCGAGCTCCGCCGCTTTTATGCGCAGGAAGTCCGCAAAATTCGCCTCATTGGCGACGATCGCCTCCAGCCGCGCCAGATCGGCCGGCGACGTCGGCGCATCGCCGGCGGCGAGCATGTCGGTGTAGAACAGCCAGGCGTCGGCCTGGCCGGCGAAGCTCGGATCCTTCGGCGCCAGCACGGTCGCGATCGCGCGGTGCCGGCGGAAATAGCGGCGGGCGTCGTCGAAGCGGCCGAGGTTGAGGAAATCCTGTCCGGCATTGTTGACCGTCACCAGCGTGTTGAGATGGTTCTCGCCGTAACGCTTGACGCGCTTCTCGATCGCGAACAGGTCGAGCTCGAGCGCCTTCGCCGGTGCGCCGATCTCGCGCAGCATGTCGGCATAATTGTTGGCGAGCTTCGCGGTGGTGCGATGGTCGGGCCCCAGCGCCTTCTCCGAGCGCTCGAAATTGTGCCGGCCCAGATTCGTCGCCGACGCCGCCGAGCCGTTGGCCGACAGCGCGACCGCGAGCTTGTCATTGGCGATCAGCGATTCCTCGGAGCCTTCGCCCCAATAGGCATTGAAGGCCGCGATCCCCTTCATGTAGACCGGAACCGCTTCGGCGATCCTGGCGTGGTCGGACAGCAGGATGGCGTATTCCAGCAGCACATCGGCGATGCCGGGCGGCGATTGCGCCGCCGCCTTGCTCTTGAATGCGCGCACGAACAGTTTCTCGGCGAGATCGTCGCGCTTGACCGCGCGCAGCGTCGCGGTCGCGTCGTAATATTGTCCCATTACGAACTGCGCGTCGTCGAGCTTGTCCGCGGCGTCGAGTGCGGCAGTGAGCTGCGCAGCGCCGGCGTCGATCTTGCCGCTGCGCGTCAGCGCGATGGCGTTCTTCATCTGCGCGGTGATCGCCTGGGTGCTGCCGGCACCTTGCGCCGGCGCGCGCTTGGTGGAGGCGTTCTGCGCAGTAGCGGTATCGATCGGCCCGGTCAGTGTGGCGCCGAGCGCGAGGGTGATGATACCGAGTGACGCGGCAACCCTGCGCGCGCGTGCGAAGCGTCCGGCGGTCGTCATCGGCAGCACACCCTCATTCCCAGAATTCGTCACCGGATGGCATCCCCCAATGACGGCGTCGTTGCAGCCAGCCTGGCTGGCTTTAGCGGCGCGCCTTTGCATGAACAAGACGGGGCGAGCGGCGGCGCGCCGGCGGAACCGGTCTACCGGGCTGGTGCTTCCTTGGTCGCCGCCAGTGCCTCCGGCGTTCACGCACGCTCCCTGAGATGCACCGTGTGGTGTGCCGCTGCTTGCATGCCAGCGGCATGATCGAGGCATCGGATGATGTTACCGCTGGCGGATGCACTTTCCCGGCAACCGCCTTTCGCTTCGAAGCCGAAACGCGCCAGCGCCGAAACCATTGATTTTTCTGACCATCGTCACTTGCGCCATCGCCTCCGATTCGCGTATGAGGCGCATCCTCAGGTTTGTACAACTTTTCTTGAGAGCCGATCGCCGATGTCCAACGCCACAAGCGACGCCAACAAGGCGCTCGTGCTCGCGCATTACGACGCCGTGACCAATCGTCTCGATCCCGATGCGATCCGCGCCCAGCTGGCACCCGATTACTTCGACCATGCCGCAGGCAAGCGGATGACCGCCGAGGAGGTGATCGCGCATGCGTCTGCCATGCACGAGACCTTCGCCGACCTGTCGGCGGTCGCCGAATGCCTGGTGGCCGAGCGCGACATCGTCGCCGGCCGTTTCGTCTGGCGCGGCCGGCACCGCAGCCCGTGGCGCGGTATCGCGCCCACCGGCCGTCATGTCGAATTCCGCGGCATGACGTTCTGGCGGATTCACGACGGCAAGATTTCCGAGCGCTGGGCCGAGATCGATTTTGTCGATCTGGAGCGCCAGCTCAAGGATTGAGGGAAATCTGCACAACTCCGCCGCGCCGCGACCGTGATCTGCCGCCATCACCAGCGGCGTGCATCACAAACTGACAGGTCATACCAGACCGATCGCAAGCGCCGCGGCCAATTGGCCGCCGCTGCGCCGCTTCATCGCCGGCGAACATCGCCTCGGCCTGGTCATGGCGCAGCGTCGCTGGACGGCGGCGCTTTACGAATTCCTCCGCTTCGGCGTCAAGCAGGCCTGGGCGTGCCTGTTCGGCGGCATCGCGGTGGCGCTGATGATCGGCACCTGGCGCTTCTATCCGCCGGATGCGGTGCTTGCGCGTTACGACTTCCTGTTTCTCTGCATGCTCGCCGTCCAGGTCGCGCTGCTGGCGGGAAAGCTCGAGACCTGGGAGGAAGCCAGGGTCATCCTGATCTACCATGTCGTCGGCACGGCGATGGAGATCTTCAAGGCACGGGTCGGCTCCTGGATCTATCCCGAGCCCAGCATCTTCCATATCGGCGGCGTGCCGCTGTTCTCCGGCTTCATGTATTCCTGCATCGGCAGCTACATCTGCCGCTGCTGGCGGCTGTTCGATTTCCGCTTCACGCACCATCCGCGCCGGCTCAGCCTGGTCGCCCTTAGCGTCGCGATCTATGTCAACTTCTTCAGCCACCACTACGTCATCGACCTGCGCTGGGGGCTGTTCGCCTGGGCGATCTGGCTGTTCGGCCGCACAAGCATCCATTTCAAGGTCTGGACCCGCTATCGCGCGATGCCGCTGCTGCTCGGCCTCGTGCTGGTGTCGCTGTTCATCTGGTTCACCGAGAACATCGGCACCTTCACCAAGACCTGGCTCTATCCCTCGCAACGGCTCGGCTGGTCGATGGTCGGAATCGAGAAGCTTGGGTCGTGGTTCCTGCTCCTGATCATCAGCTACACGCTGGTGAGTCTCGTCAATGCGCCACGGAGGTGGAGGGGCGAGACACGACGGCGGGATGACGCGACCGCGGACAGAATGTCGGTGCCGACGCTTTGACTGCCTCGTTTGCTCCATGGCATGATCGGCCATTCGAAGCAGGAGGGATGTTTGCATGCTCAGGTGTCGTTTGGCGGTTGTGTTCGGCGCCTTGCTACTTGCCACCCCCTCCTATGCCGCCCGCTGCGGCGGCAGCTTTCCCGCCTTCGTCCAGTCGTTCTCGCAGGAGGCGGCCGCGGCCGGCATCCAGCAGGACGTGATCTCGCAGGCGCTCGGCGGGGTGCAGCAGGATGGCGGGGTGCTCGCCTTCGACCGGCGGCAGCGTTACACCTTCAACAAGACGTTCGAGCAGTATGTCGCAACCCGCGTCGGCTCTGGGCGCATCAATGGCGGCCGCGCCATGTTGCAGCGGCACGCTGCGCTGCTGTCGAAGATCGAGCAGCAATACGGCGTGCCGCGCCAGATCCTGGTCGCGATCTGGGGGCTGGAGACCGATTTCGGCAAGGGCGACATGGGCAAGCTGCCGGTGTTCCGCGTGCTCACCACGCTGGCGCATGATTGCCGCCGCACCGACCTGTTCCAGGGCGAACTGCTCGCCGCGCTCAAGATCCTGCAGCGCGGCGACCTCAGGCTCAACGACATGATCGGCGCCTATGCCGGCGAGATCGGCCAGACCCAATTCCTGCCGTCGTCCTACATCAAGTACGGCGTCGATTTCGACGGCGACGGCCATGTCGATCTGCGCCACTCGGTGCCCGACGTGCTGGCCTCGACCGCGAACCTGCTGCACTCGAACGGCTTCAAGATGGGCGCGCCCTATGGCGAGGGCAGCGCCAATTTCGAGGCGATGCGCGAGTGGAACAGGGCGGTGATCTATCGCAAGACCATCGGGTATTTTGCCGACCAGCTCGTGGGGCGGTGAGGGCGGGGCGCGCCACATCCACCGTCGTCATTCCGGGGCGCGCCTCTTGGCGCGAGCCCGGAATCCATCGGACCGCGTCACGTGTTGAGAAATGGATTCCGGGCTCTCGCTTCGCGAGCCCCGGAATGACGAACTGAGACTTCAAGTACCCCTATGGAAACCATCGGCAGCCAAAAGATCTGGTCGTTCTTCGACCGCCGGGGATGCCAGGTCGCGAAGAACTCGGCGGTGCGGGAGGGGGCGGGGCATCGCGTCGGCTCCTATCTCGAGCTTGCGACCAAGATCGCCGAGCTGCAATTCCTCAACCGCAACCATGTGCTGCTGTTTCGCGGCCAGGGCGCCGACTTCAGGAACATCAAGCGCAACTCGTCGCTGAAGCCGACGCTGTTTCGCGGCGGCCGCAGCAATCCGGATCAGGCGACGCTGGCGATGCGGTTCGAGGCCTTGCGGCGTGCCGAGCAGGTCCTGATCGCGGAATATGCCAAGGCCAAGCTGCTCGGACTGGAGCGGCTGAAGCGGCACCGCATCCTGCGCTGGTCGATCCTGCAGCATTACGAGGTCTGCACCACGCCGCTGCTCGACGTCACCCATTCGATCCGCATTGCCGCCTCGTTTGCGTCGCTGGCGGAGACCGGCACCGCCTTCCTCTATGTGCTCGGCGTGCCGAATTTGAGCGGCGCGATCACCGCGAGCGCCGAGGCCGGCCTGCAGATCGTGCGGCTGTCCAGTGTCTGCCCGCCGGCGGCGGTGCGGCCGCATATCCAGGAGGGCTATCTGCTCGGCGAATATCCCGAGATGTCCGGCACCGAGCAGAAAGAAAACTACTTTCCTTACGAGATGGATTTCGGCCGCCGGCTGGTCGCGAAATTCTCGTTCGCGCCGTCCTCGTTCTGGAAGAACGACAATTTCCCGCAGGTGACGCGGAGCGCGCTCTATCCGTCGGAACGGAGCGATCCGCTGTTTCGGCTGGCGCTCGGGGTGAAGAAGCAGCTCGGCGGGTGAGGCGCGCTTCGCTCAGGCAGACCTCGTCGCGAGGATGTGTCCCCACAACACCTGTCATCGCCCGGCTCGACCGGGCGATCCAGTACGCCGCGGCCCATCGGTTCAACAACAACTTTTCGCGGGTGATGACACCGGATGACCCGGCGCCGTCGTGCAGTCAACCCGCCTGCGCCGCATCGCGCGCGATCCGCCTTGCGGCCGTCTTCTCCATCTGCCGCTGCATCACCTTCCAGTAGGTCCCGGGGCGGAAGCGTTGCAGCAGGTCCATGAAGATGGCGTCCTTGCCGATCAAAATGCGCGGCTGGTTTTTCTCGATGCCGGTGATGATGCGTTGCGCGGCCGCCGCCGGGGTGGTCCGCGCCAGCGTCTCGAAGCGCTCGATCGATTCTGAGCGCCGGGCATTGTCGGTGACGCCGCTGCCGGTGCGCGAGTTGCGTGCGATGTTCGTGGCGATGCCGCCGGGATGCACGACGGAGAGCTTCACCGGACTGTTCGCCACCGCGAGCTCGTGGCGCAGGCTCTCGGAGAAGCCGCGCACCGCGAACTTGGCCGCGCAATAGGCGCTCTGGCCGGGCGGGGCGACGATGCCGAAGATCGAGGAGATGTTGACGATATGCGCCTCGCGCCGTTGCGACAGCAGCGGCAGGAAGGCGCGGGTGCCGTGCACCACGCCCCAGAAATTGATGTTGAACAGCCAGTCCATCTGCGCCTGGTCGATTTCGCTGAACTCGCCGAGCAATGCGACGCCGGCATTATTGACGACGATGTTGAGGCCGGGATGCGCGGCGCCGGCCGCGTCGGCGAACGCGGTGATCTGGCCGGGCTCGCTGACGTCGACACGGTGTACGGTGACCTTGCGCGGGCTCGCCTTGGTGGTCTCGATCGCCTTGGCGATCTCGGCGGCGGTGGCCTGCAGGCCGCCCTCGTCGCGGTCGGCGATGGCGAGATCGCAGCCGCGCAACGCCAGTTCAAGCGCGAGCGCGCGGCCGATGCCGCTGGCGGCTCCGGTCACGGCGGCGGCGGATCCAGAGATCGCGGTCATGTCGGGTGGGCTCCATCAGAACGAGGCGCGACGGTTGCCATGCAGGAACACGGCGGGTCCTCACTTTTCTCAAATTGGAACCGAACCATCCAGTGATTTTAGGCATTAACATTTGTTAAGCGCGCAACCGAAACATTGAAACCAAGGAAGGCCAGCCTATGGGACAGTCAAAGCCCTATCGTGCGAAGGCCCTGGTCGTCGAGGACGACCCGATGCAGCGCGAGATGATCGAACTGCTGCTGGAAGAGAGTGAGTTCGACGTCATTGCCTGCGAGAGCGCGGAAGCCGCAGAACTCGTGCTGCAAGGCAGCGGCGACAACGTCGTGCTGATGCTGACGGATGTCGAGTTGGCCGGCAACATGACCGGCGTCGAGCTCGCCCATGTCGCCAAGAAATACAAGCCCGATCTCGATGTGATCGTCACCTCGGGCAAGCCGCTGCGGCAGCGCCTGCCCGAGGGCACCATGTTCTGGTCCAAGCCCTGGGCGCCTCTGGACGTGATCCGGGTCGCCGAGACGAAGGCCTCGGAGCTGTCGGGCGGCCGCCGGGCGAGGACCGTATAACGGAGTTGTCAGCACGGGCGAACGGCGGCCGGCCGGTGGTCGCTTCCGCCTGCCCGGGCGCCGTGATATTTCCGGACCATGTCGCTCCCCGTTGAGGATTTGAAATGACATGGTCCTTCCTGCTGACCACGCTGATCGTGGTCGCCTCGCCCGGCACCGGCGTGCTCTACACCCTGGCGGTGGCGCTGACCCGTGGCTCGCGGGCGAGCGTGGCGGCGGCGTTCGGCTGCACCCTCGGGATCGTGCCGCAGATGATCGCGGCGATGCTCGGCCTTGCCGCTATCCTGCACACCAGCGCGATGGCGTTCGCGGCGCTGAAATGGGGCGGCGTGCTCTATCTGCTCTATATGTCCTGGCAGGCGCTGCGCGAGCGCGGCGCGCTCGCCGTCGACGCCGAGATCAAGCCGCGCTCGAGCGGGCGGGTGATCGTGACCGCGATCCTGATCAACATCCTCAATCCGAAGCTGTCGATCTTCTTCCTGGCCTTCCTGCCGCAGTTCATCGCCGTCGACGACCCGCATCCGCTGACGCGGATGGTCGAGCTCAGCGGTGTCTTCATGGCGATGACCTTTGCGGTGTTCGCGGTCTACGGGCTGTTCGCGGCATCGGTGCGCGACCGCGTCATCACCCGGCCGAAGGTGATGGCCTGGCTGCGGCGCAGCTTTGCCGCGGGCTTTGCCGCGCTCGGCGCCAAGCTCGCCTTTGCCGAGCGCTGAGCTCGCATTCGCTCGCGGCCCGAGGCCGGCAATAAAAAAGAAGCAGGCAATAAAAAAGCAGGCCTTGCGCCTGCTGCCTTGCCCCATCCGTTGGGGGCGATCGATTAGGTGAATTTGGGGTTGATGCGTTCGGGGCTGGCGTCGTTTCGACCCGCGGTCCCGGACCGAGTGCCCGGGCAGGGCAAGAGCCGCTACCCGGGCTGGAATTCGTTACTTCTTGGCAGCCTTCTTCTTGGTGGCCTTTTTCGCCTTCGCCTTCTTCGCCTTCTTCGCTTTCTTAGCCATAGTATCCTCTCAGGGTTTCATGGATTGAACGCGACTCCGAGGCATGCTTGGCGGAGGGCCAGCCTCGCAACATCCTCAGTACCAAACTCAGCAGATTCGGAGGCGGCTGCCGCGTGCTGTCACGGCGCCGTCATCGTGTTATCCACAGCTGTTACGTGCTTTTGCCAGTTTTTCGCCAGCGTCGGCGTGTCGCGCGTCGCGGCGCCGTCGCACCGGTCATGCTTAACGACGCACAAATGGTGGACGCGCGCATCTTCATCAATTCAAAACCACAGCACGGATTGGCGCGCGGCGGTGAGAGTCCGTTAAGCGGCGCGGCCGCATCCTCTCCCCCAAGACAACGGGGATTGTCATTGAGGAAACGCCTTTAGGGGCGGAAGGTCATTTCAGGGGAGGCGAGGCCGATACGGGTCTCGAACAGGGGCGATGTTGAGCGTTCCGACGCTTTGGACGGTATTCGTTATCAATTTTCTCGCGCTCGGCCTGATCTGGGCCTATGTCGCGCAAAGCTATCCAGCTTTCGGTGCGGCGCGGTTCTGGACCGCGTCCGCCTTCGTTGCGGCCGCCGGTGCCTCCTGCGCGATGCTCCGTGTGATGATGACGGACTCGCTATTGCCGCTGCTGGCGGCGGGGACGCTGATGGTGTTCGCCGCCGGCCTTGCCGCGATGGGCATCGAGCGCTTCTACGGCAAGCCGGTGGGCTGGCGCAGCACCGCGCTGTTCACCGCGTTCGCGTTCGTCGGCCTCGGCGTCTTCATCTTTGCCTATGACAGCATGCCGATGCGCATCCTGGTCTACACCGTCGCCCAGGTCATGCCGTTCGCGCTGACGCTGAAGCTGTTGCTGTCGCCCGAGAACGGGCGCGTCAGCCCCGGCGCGCGGCTCGCCGGCATCGTCGCCTCCGTGCTGATCGGCATCTATGCGCTGCGCCTCGTCGGCGCCTTGCTGCAGCCCGGCGAGTACTCCTTCGTTCGCTTCAATGCGGGTCAGTCGCTGGTGATCCTGCTGATGGTCTTCCTGTCGATGGCGCTCAATTTCGGCTTCCTGCTGATGGCGATCGACCGGCTGCGCAACGAGGTCGCCGACCTCGCGCTGCTCGACGATCTCACCGGCGTCGGCAACCGCCGCCACCTCCTGCAGCGCCTGACCGAGGAATGCGCGCGGTCCGACCGCAACGGCGAGGCGTTCGCGCTGCTGGTGATCGACCTCGACGGCTTCAAGGGCATCAACGACACCCATGGCCACGCCGCCGGCGACGCCTGCCTGCAGCACTTCACGCTGATGGCGCAGACGAGGCTCCGCCCGGGCGACATGCTGGCCCGCACCGGCGGCGACGAGTTCTGCATCGTGCTGCCGTCCTCGACGCTGCGCGAGGGCGCGATGATCGCCCGCCGCGTGCTGGAGGTCTGCCGCGCCGATGCCGAGCAGTGCACCGGCAACGACATTCCGATCGCGGTCTCGATCGGCATTGCGCAATGGACCCGCGAGATCGGGATGCATCCCGACCGCCTGATCGCCGCCGCCGACCACGCGCTCTACGATGCCAAGAAGGGCGGCAAGAACGGCTTTGCGACCTACGAGCCCAGGCTGCCGCCCGAGATGGTCGATGCGCTGGAGGCGACCCTGCGCAAGCGCGCCTGAGCGTGCTAGAGCATGATGAGATCAAGTTGAGTTGGAACGGCGGCGGGACCTCACCTCTCCCTTGGGAGAGGTCGGCGCGCAGCGCCGGGTGAGGGCTTACGGTCTCTCGTTAGCGCCGCGGCCCCTCACCCGATTTGCTCCGCAAATCGACCTCTCCCCGCTGGGGCGAGGTGAAACGAAGCCGTTGCAGAACCGAAGCGCGACACCGGAATGTCTGTCATCATGCCTCGCCTGCTCACCGCGCTCCTTGCGCTCGTGATCTCCTCTGCAGCCCTCGCCGAAACCGCCGATCTCGCGGCAATCGCGCGAGCGCAGGGGACGCCCGAGATTCCCGGACTGAAGATGGTGTGGCTGTCGCCCTGGGGCGACGTCACCAAGGCGCACCCCTGGCGCAACATCATCGTGCACCAGACCGAGGGGCCGCAGGGCTCTGCACGCTACGGCGCGCAGGCTCAGCACAAGAACCCGACAAGGCGCGGCGTCATGGTCTGGGTCGAAACCGACGGCACGGTCTACTGGGCGGTCGCCGACAACCTCGTTCCGACCCACACCGACGGCGCCGATCGCAACGACAGCAAATACATCGACAACGGCAAGACCTATCACCAGGTCAACAAGGACACCTCGATCGGCGTCGAGTTCGCCGGCAATTACCCCGACGTCACCAAGGGGCCGACCGACGCGCAGATCGCGGCCTGGCGGGTGCTGCTCAATGTGCTGCGCGCGCGCTACGGCATTCCGCTCGACCGCGTCTATGCCCACAACTGGATCGACTTCAAGGACGCCCGCTATTGCGAGGGCTGCGCGCTCGCGACCATGGCGCGAGAGTGGGGCAAATAGGGGCGGGCATTAAGCAGCCGCATCGACGGCCACGCACGCGCGACAAATGTTCAATCCTGCGGACGCAGGGCCGCCTCGGCGCGCTGCATCATCCGCCGCCATCGCTCGCTTGTCGGCCCGTCCATCAGCAGGAAGCAGCGGACGATCGCGATCGGCAGCCAGGTCTCCATCGCTTGCCTCAGCGCCGCTATCGGTGTGCCGGACAGCCGCGCGTATTCGGCTTGCGCGGCCGCATGGACCGCAAGCGGCCGCTGCGGATTGTCGGTGACGTCGAGGGCGAGCTCGGTCAGGTTGATTTGAAAGTGTGCATGATCGAAGGCCGCAGGCGCGCGGATCGAAAAGGTCCAATCGATCAGCCGCGGACCGTCCGTCGTCATGATCACGTTGTTAGGGTGGATGTCGCCATGGCACAGCCCGTCCCCCGGCTGCTGCAGGCGGTCGATCAGCGCGAGGATGCCGGAGGCGATGTGCCTGGGCACGATGTCGCCCGAGTGCCTGAAGGCGGCGTCCATCCAGCGGCGCAGACCGAAGGCTTCCGGCGGCGGTGATATCCTGTGAACCGACAGAGCGAGGGACGCGAGGATCGCGCCTGCCTGGGCGAACGTCACGCCGCCGCTGCGCGTGAGCTGCAGCAGCGTCGGTCCGTCGAGGCGGGCGAGCACGATGCCGAAGCGTCCGTCGATCGTCACCTCGCCGAACACCTCCGGCGCAGGCACGCCGGCGGCGAAGACCGCCCGGGTCATCCGCACCTCTTGCTGGCCGAGTCGCGGCGGGAAACCTTCCTTGAACAGTTTGACGACCTGACCTGGCGCCCAGGCGTGGATATCCGCCGTGCCGCCCTGGTTGATCTTCTCCCCGAGGGATCCCCGCATCGCCCGTCCTCCCGCCGGTCGCAACCAAACACCGGCGGCCGCCAAAAGAGAACGCTTCCGCGATCTCGGCTGCCAGCCATGATCATGGCTTGTCCCCCGCCGCGGCGTTTGCCACAATCGCGCAGCGACGCGCGGTTTGGGACTAGTCCGGTTCGTTCTGGCCCATCGCGACATTTTGCGCTGCCGTACAACTCCAGCCGCCATCAGGGCAAAACGGACATCGCCATCGCATCACGCCGCTGGATTTATCGGTACACGGCCTGGCGCGCTCGAATGTCGCGGGTGTTTTAGCTGTCTCCTTAAGGTTGAAACAATCAACTCACGCTATTGGCTCCGCTTGATGTCAAGATGCCCACGGCCGGCGCGCCAAGGATGAAGTCTGATGTTCCTCGCTGCTTGTTTGATTGCGATGGTCTTGAGTGGTGATCTCGTTTCGTCGATCCAGGCTTCAATCACGAAGCTTTCGGGGGCGACTCGCCGCGATTTGGCCGTCGCTCTGCGCGGGAGTACTTGCGCTGGGACTGATCGGATTTGATCATGTTCAGGACAAACAAGACTTTGTCCCCTCCGCCACGATCCATTTCATCATGCTTGTTGGCGCTTTCGCGGCAGGTTGGTTTGTCGGCGTCTTTGCCGAAAGCTACCTCCATGAGGAGGCCTCACGGCGCAAAGGGTCTGCACACTAGCCAGCTTCGTAGGATCGGTGGAGCGCAGCGATCCCATCGGCCTCGTGCTGCGCGGGGGATGATGGGTATCGCTTCGCTCCACCGATCCTGCAGACTGAGCCCTGAGCGGCATCGAGAGGTCGAAGAATGCAAAACGCGCCAGTGGCAGCGCTCGTGTACGAGCTTCTGTTTGAGGTTTATCGGAAGATGGATCACGACCGAAAGGGAGGGCGGATCCGGTCCCTTCCCGATGAAAACGGCACTTCGCGTGAGGCCTTCTTCCATGAATTCATGAGTTGTTGGGAGTGGCCGAGCGGTACGCTTGAGGAAGTTGGTGTTCTAAAAGCTCTCCAACCAAGTCGGCATCGGTGGGGGCCGCATTTCTACCCTGTAATGAGCTTGGACGAATGCGCAGTAGCCGATTTCTCAAGATTCGAAACTTTCGACAATTATTGCGTTGCGATGTTCTCCTTTGACGAGTTGCACATGCATTCCCGCTTTCGTGAGCGCGTCGATCTCGGCGTCCGATCACCACGTTTCCTGGAAGCCGTCGCGTCCCAAGATGACATTTTTCTGGTGGAGGACGATGGCCAGGTCACGTTTGATCGGGCGCGCTTCAACGAGAAGGTCATGACGCGGTGGGAAGAGATAGACGTTCGTCGCATCCATCCTAAAATCGGTACCTAAGTCTGACGCGAAGGCGTTCCAGAATAGCCGCGCAGGATGGGTGGAGCGAAGCGATACCCATCAACCTCGTGCCGCGCGGTGGGATGATGGGTATCGCGGAGTTTATCATCGGGCCGCGCGTTGCGCGGACCCGTTGGCTCCGCCCATCTTGCAGACTGTTCACCACCAGTACGGCCACCGCCACCCCTCATAGAGGCGCCACAACGACACCACGGGCGGGCCGTTTGGATCGACCCGGTCGTCTTCAGGGCGATAACGATATCGTGGAACAATATAATAATCCCATGGAGTTGGCCTTATCACGGGCCCCGGGATAATAACCCTTCTCGGTTCATGCACGACCTGTGCCTTCCGCGTTCGGGCTTCAGCACCAGACGTCCCGAGGTTGCACAGCACCAAGGCCGCTCCGAGAGCGCACGCGACGGTCATTATTTTCATGCATCGGCCTCCTTGCCTGAGAGTGCTAAAGGACTCCAAGCAAGGCAAGCTAATTTCGTTCTCGACTGGCTTGAATGAGCGCATGGTCATTGGCGGGCATGGCCAAGAGCGCGTCTTTGCTTCTGAGCCCATGCCAAAAGCCATCCCCGTTGGCTCGACCCATCCCATCCTACGCAGACTGAGGCTGCATCAATCGGCGCGTCGCTCAGCGACGAATGCAAATGATGGTGCTCCCCTTGCGTCGCTCGGTCGGATTTAGGGCGGCGACGGCATCGTCGAGGAATGAGACCTTGCCGATGTGCGTCCGAAGTCGTCCGTCGCGCACCCGCTGGACGATCTCACTCAGTTGGACACGATCGGCCTCAACGACGAAGTCGACCGCAAGTCCGCCGGAGGGCCGTGCTTCGGCCGGCCCGACGATGGTCACCAGCGTTCCTCCGGCTCGAATAAGTCCTGCGGACCGCTTCTGAATGTCACCGCCGATGATATCAAACACGAGATCGACTTTGCCGACGTCTTCCAGGACGTCATGGTCCAGGTCGACGAACTCCTTCGCGCCCAGGTCGAGCGCGGTCTGACGGTCGGCGGAGCGTCCCGTGCCGATCACGTAGGCGCCGGCCTCGCGTGCGAGTTGCGTCACCATCGATCCAACTGCACCGGCCGCGCCATGTGCGAGGACGCTCTGCCCCGCCCGAAGGCGGCCGTGCTGGAACAGCCCTTGCCATGCAGTCAGACCCGAGATCGGCAGGCTGGCGCCCACCGTGAACTCGACGTCGCCCGGCAGCGGTGCGAGGTTTCGTGCCTCGATCGCCACATACTCGGCCAGCGTGCCGTCGCGATACCAGTCCGCGAGGCCGAACACCCGCTGGCCCACTGACAGTCCCGTCGTGCCGTATCCAAGCGCGGTGACCACTCCGGCGAGCTCGTGCCCAGGGATCGACGGTGTCCGGTCTCGATCGAGGCGATCGGTCCAGGTCGACGGCCACGTCAGCTCGGTCGGGGCAAATCCCGACGCATGAACCCGAACGACGACGTCGTTTATCGCTGCTTTCGGCTCGGGCCGGTCCACTAACTTCATCCCGGCCGTTCCCGCGGCCTGGTTCGTTACAACGATCGCTTTCATAGGAACTGTCTCCTCGATCATTTGTCTCATGGGTGGAGATGTTGCAGCGAGCACGAAAGCGCCGCCTATCAACAAACGCCAGGCAGTGCGGAACTCCAGGCTCCGCGCTCGCGATCTGCACTGTCCGCATTGGCCGGAGCACCAGATCTGATGGATCCCTCCGGTCGCTGGCGCCAGCATAGATGCGTTGCGCCTGGTCATAAGAACAGGACCAAGACTGCCGAATTTGGCTGTACCAAGCTCAATGGATGCGAGCTCCACCAATCCTACGGACAAAAACAAAAAAGCCGGCGTTGCTGCCGGCTTTCGTGTCTGTTGGCTCAGTGCCGCGCAATCAATGCGCGGCTTCGAGAGCTGCTTCCTGACGGGCGATCGTGCCCTTGACGGCCGACTGCACCTTCTCGAACGCGCGGACCTCGATCTGCCGCACGCGCTCGCGCGACACGCCGAACTCGGCGGCGAGGTCTTCCAGCGTCATCGGCTCATCCGCCAGACGCCGCGCCTCGAAGATGCGGCGTTCGCGCGGGTTGAGCACGCCGATCGCACCGTTCAGGGCCTGGCGGCGATGATCGAACTCCTCGCTTTCGGCCATCAGGGCTTCGGCGTTGGGCGAGTTGTCGACCAGCCAGTCCTGCCATTCGCCGGCTTCGCCGTCGTCGCGGATCGGGGCGTTGAGCGACGCGTCACCGCCGAGGCGGCGGTTCATGTCGACCACGTCCTGATCGGTCACGCCGAGGCGCTTGGCAATCAGCTTCACCTGGTCGGGGTGGAGATCACCCTCTTCCAGCGCGGAGATCTTGCTCTTCGCCTTGCGCAGGTTGAAGAACAGCTTCTTCTGGTTCGCGGTGGTGCCCATCTTCACGAGCGACCAGGAACGCAGGATGTACTCTTGTATTGACGCCTTGATCCACCACATGGCGTAAGTGGCGAGACGGAAGCCCTTCTCGGGCTCGAATCGCTTCACCGCCTGCATCAGGCCGACATTGCCTTCCGAGACGACCTCGGAGATCGGCAAGCCGTAGCCGCGATAGCCCATGGCGATCTTGGCCACGAGCCTGAGATGGCTGGTGACAAGCTTATGCGCCGCGTCGCGATCGTCATGCTCGCGCCAACGCTTGGCGAGCATGTACTCCTGCTGGGGCTCCAGCATGGGGAACTTGCGGATCTCGGCGAGGTATCGTGAAAGGCCGGATTCTCCATTGAGAACCGGCAGCGTAGCTGTACGGGCCATTCGAGCGCCCTCCAGTGGTTCAGACCCCCGATAGCGGCGGGCCCGGCAGGTGGCCGCTGGGTTAAAGCCGGCCATGCTGCGATGTTCCGCGCTGGATATTCAGCGCAGGTGCAACATACACCAAACTGTCCGTGATAGGGAAGGATTGCTGACGTCACGTCCCCGTGTGGCAGGTATAACCTGTTGTCATGACAGGACTTTTCCAGGAGGGGTGCGTCATACCGCCGCTGCCAGCGCCCGTTCCAGGAGAAGCAAATCCTCCGGCAAGGGCGACTCCCAGCGTAAAAGTTCCCCCGTGCGGGGGTGCTCCAAAGCCAGCAGATAGGCGTGCAGGGCCTGCCGGTCGAGGGCGGTAAGTGCGTGCTTACCTTCCGCGCTGAGCTGTCCGGCCTTGGTCTTGAAGTGGGCGCCGTAAACGCTGTCACCCATCAGGGGATGGCCGAGATGGGCGAGGTGGACCCGGATCTGATGGGTCCGCCCGGTCTCGAGCTGGCAGGCCAGTAGCGAGGCGACCGGCTTGCCGTCGCGGCCGGCAAAGCTCGAGAGCACCTCGAAATGGGTGATCGCCTCGCGACCGCCCTGGCGCACGGCCATCTTCTCGCGGGCATGCGGGTGGCGGTCGATCGGCGCGTCGATCGTGCCGTGCGGCCGGTTCGGCACGCCCCAGGCGAACGCCATGTAGCCGCGCTCCATCGGGCCGGTGCGGCCATGGTCGGCGAATTGCGCCGTCAGCGACTGGTGGGCTTGGTCGTTCTTGGCGACTACCATCAGCCCGGTGGTGTCCTTGTCGAGCCGGTGCACGATGCCCGGCCGCTTGACCCCGCCGATGCCGGACAGGCTCGAGCCGCAATGGGCGATCAGCGCGTTGACCAGCGTTCCCGTGGCGTGCCCGGCAGCCGGATGCACGACCAGGCCCCTGGGCTTGTCGATGACGATGATGTCGTCGTCCTCGAACACGATATCGAGCGCGATGTCCTCACCCTTCGGCTCCGCGGGGGCGGCCTCGGGCACGTCGATTATGATCGTATCGCCGCTAGCGACATGATAAGCGGGGTCGCGGACGACGGCGTCCTTGACGGTCACGGAACCGGCGAGGATCAGCGCCTTCAGCCGGGACCGCGACAGCTCCGGAGTGCGCTGTGCGAGCACGCGGTCAAGCCGGGCCGAGCCCTCGTCGCCCGCGACGATGACCTCCAGCTTCCGACCGCCATTCGAAGAGACTTGTTGCAAAGACATAGAGCCTTGTGATGACCGACACCGCTGTGACCGAACCGACCCCCGACCAGGCCGCGCTGATCGCGCGGGTGCGGCGCATGATGCTGATCGCGGGCCTGACCTCGGCACTGGCCGTGGCCGTCGTGTTGATTGCCATCGGCTACCGCCTTTATCGCAGCGAGGGAAGCCCCGTTTCGGTATCCGACGTCACTGCTGCGCTGCCGAAAGGCGCCCGCATCGTCGCAACCGGCGTCGCCGGCGAGCGGCTGGTGCTCACGCTCGATATAGGCGGTGCAACAGAGATCCGCACATTTGATGCAAAGACGCTGAAACCTGTCGGCAGGCTGAGCTTCGTCAACGAGCCCTGACCTTCGCAATCGCGAAGCCGCGCACGCGATCAACCAAAAGCTGCAGTGTATTTTTTGCGCATGCGTTCGCGCATCGAGAAGATGTGCCGCCATCTTTTCGGCCGAGTTGCACGTTCAGCTTGCGCCATGTCGCAACCCAACCCCAACGCTTCCATCGAACAGTCCGGTGAATCCGATGCAGTGGGGTCGTGCACCGATCCGACGCGCCGCGCGGTGTTGACTGCGCTCGCGGGCTGCGCCTGTCTTGCCGCAATCGAGCCCGCGGCCGCCGACGATGAAGATCAGCCCGGCGCCAGTGAGCGACCGCAAAAAGCCGATGTGCTTGTGCGCGCCGAAGGCGACAAGGCCGGCCAGGTCATCAAGTCGGATGATCTGATCTTGGGCGGGCCGCCCATTCGCGCCTGGCCGCAGGACCCGAAGACCTCGGTCGTCCGCAAAGGTTCGCGGCTCAACGAGGTCGTGCTGGTCAAGCTCGACCCGAACGAGCTCGACGATGCGACGCGCGCCCGCGCGCCTGACGGCATCGTCTGCTACTCCGTGATCTGCTCGCACGCCGGATGTCCGATCACCGCCTGGGTGAAGCAAGAGCAGGGCGACAAGAACGTTCTGAAATGTCTCTGTCACAACTCCGAATACGATCCGCGGCAGAATGCGCAGGTCGTGTTCGGGCCGGCGCCACGTCGCCTCGCGGCATTGCCGCTGACGGTTGCGGACGGCGCGATCACGGTCGCAGCGCCATTCGTCGGGAAGGTGGGTGCTCAGCAGGGAGGATGAGGCCACATCGGGATATCTGCATGACCTAAATAAAACTGAAAAAACAGAGCAGGGAGGTAGCATCTCATGACAAGCAAGCAGTGGTTACTGTCGAGTTGTGTCGCGTTCACGTGCCTCATTTCGACTTACGCCGTCGCGGGGCCGATCGAAAACTACAGTCCGGTGACGTCTCAGCGTCTCGAAAATCCCGAACCCGGCAACTGGATGCTCTATCGCCGGACCTATGACGGACAGGGTTTCAGTCCGCTCAACCAGATCAACACATCCAACGTCAAGGACCTCAAGCCGGCCTGGACTTTCTCGACCGGTGTGATCGAGGGCCATGAGGCGCCGCCGATCGTCAACAACGGCGTGATGTTCGTCGCGACCCCGATGGGGCAGGTGATCGCGCTCAACGCGAAGACCGGCGAGGAGTACTGGCGCTACAAGCGGCAGCTTCCCGACGATCTGTTCCAGTTGCATCCGACCAGCCGCGGCGTCGGCCTGTGGGAGGACAAGCTCTATCTCGCGACGACCGACGACCACGTGGTCGCGCTCGACGCCAAGACCGGCAAGGTGGTCTGGGACACCAAGGTCCAGGACTACAAGAAGGGCCAGTACATGACCCTGATGCCGCTCACCGTCGACGGCAAGGTGATCGTCGGCGGCTCCGGCGGTGAGTTCGGCGTGCGCGGCTATGTCGCCGCGTTCGACGCGAACGGCGGCAAGGAGCTGTGGCGCACCTTCACCATCCCCGGCGAAGGCGAGCCCGGTCACGAGACCTGGAGCGGCGACGACTGGAAGTCGGGCGGCGGATCGGCCTGGATGACCGGCACCTACGACAAGGACACCAAGACGGTCTATTGGGGCGTCGGCAACGCCGCGCCGTGGCCCGGCTCGATGCATGCCGGCGACAACCTCTACACCAGCTCGGTGCTCGCGCTCGATCCCGACACCGGCAAGATCAAGACCCATTTCCAGTATCACCAGAACGATTCCTGGGACTGGGACGAGGTCGATGCGCCGATGCTGATCGACATGCAGCGCGACGGACGGTCGTTCAAGAGCCTGGTCCATCCGGGACGCGACGCGATCTTCTGGGTGCTGGAGCGCAAGCCGGACAAGATCAACTATGTCGCCGGCTGGCCGTTCGTGAAGACCAACGTCTGGAAGGGCATCGAGGCCGAGACCGGCCGGCCGATCGTCGATCCCGAGCACAAGCCGGTGCTCGGCAAGCGGGTCGAGTTCTGCCCGTCACTGTGGGGCGGCAAGGACTGGCCGTCCGCGGCCTATAGCCCGAACACCAAGCTCGTCTATGTGCCCGCCAACGAAAACTTCTGCGGCGGCTTCACCGGCGAGAAGCAGCCGCTGGTTCCGGGCCAGCTCTGGCTCGGCACCAAGCCGGAGGACATCGGGTTGATCCCGGCGCCGAATGCCGATCATTTCGGCGAGTTGCAGGCGTGGGATCCGGTCACCGGCAAGAAGGTCTGGCAGCACGACTACAAGACGTCGCAGCTGTTCGGCGCGGTGACGGCGACCGCAGGCGATCTGGTTCTCGCCGGCGGCACCAACGATCGCGCCTTCCGCATCTTCAACGCCAAGACCGGCGAGCTGTTGTGGGAGCAGAAGACCAACTCCGGCATCATGGCGATGCCGATGTCCTATGAGGTCGATGGAACGCAGTACATCGCGGTCCAGTCGGGCTGGGGCGTCGACGCGCAGCGCATCCAGGATGCGCTGGCCGGCAAGGTCAAGGGCTTCGAGAACAACGTCCCGCAAGGCGGCGTGATCTGGGTGTTCGCGCTCGATAAGAAGTAGAAAGAGACGCGCGACGTTCCGACAGGGGGCGATGCGATCGGGGAGCGGCGGTTGGGGAGACCGGCCGCTTCCCGGTCCGCGCTTGCGTCATTGCGAGGAGCGACAGCGACGAAGCAATCCATCATTCCGCATATGCGGAGCGATGGATTGCTTCGCTTCGCTCGCAATGACGGTGTGCGATTCCGCGACGATCCAAAATCATCCTGCCTTGCAAGCAAGACGCCCGCGAACAAAGCGTCGCGGGCGTCCGATCTTTTCGTCTAGCGGTCGACCAGACTCACGTCTCCAGCTGCTTGCCGATCGGCAATGCGCGGATGCGCTTTCCGGTGGCGGCGAAGATCGCGTTGATCAGCGCCGGAGCAAACGGCGGCACGCCGGGTTCGCCGACGCCGCTGGGCGGCGTGTCCGCGCCGGGCGGCACGATGTAGACGTTGGTGATGCCAGGCGACTCGTCCATCCGGATCACCGGGAAGTCGTCGAAATTGCTCTGCTGGACCTTGCCGTCCTTGAAGCTGATCTCGCCGTATTTGGCGAGGCTCAGCCCCATGATCGCAGCACCTTCGATCTGCGAATGGATGCGCTCCGGATTGACGTAAGTGCCGCAATCGATCGCGGTATCGACCCGCGGCACGGTGAACTTGCCCTTGTCGTCGACCGCCACCTCGACGATGGTCGCGATGTAGCTGACGAAAGAGCGGTGCACCGCGATGCCGAGGCCGTGGCCTTTCGGCACCGTGCGGCCCCACTCGCCCTTTTCGGCGACCAGTTCGACCACCTTGCGCAGCCGCGCGGTGTCGATCGGGTAGCTCTCATAGGGCTCGCCGTAGTTCCAGGGATCCTTCACCGAGGACAGGTTGACGATCCGGGGCGATCCGATCAGCTCCAGCAGCATGTCCTTCTGGTCGCGGTTCGTCGCATGCGCGATCTCCCCGGCCATGGATTGCACCGCGAAGGCGCGCGGGATGTTGGAGACCGAGCGGAACCAGCCGATCCGCGTCATCGCGGCCGCTTCCGGATTCTCGCACTGCAGGTTGGCGATCTCGAACGGGTTGTCGATCAGGCCCATGCCGAGCTCGAACGGCGCTTCGTGGTTGGCACCGGCGGCGAAGGTCGAGGCGATGGTCGGCGCCACGCTGCGGTGCCGCCACGCGATCACCTTGCCGCTCTTGTCGAGACCGGCCTCGATCCGTTCCACGGAGACCGTGTGCAGGAAGTCGTGATGGACGTCGTCCTCACGGGTCCACTGCACCTTGACCGGCGCGCCGAGTTCCTTCGACAGCAAAGCCGCCTCCAGCGCGAAGTCGCACTTCGACTTGCGGCCGAAGCCGCCGCCGAGCAGCGTCACGTTGACGGTGACATTGTCCTCGGGGATCCCGAGCGTCTTGGCGACATCCTCGCGGGTGCCGCCGGGGCTCTGCACCGGCGCCCAGATCTCGGCCTTGTCGCCCGTCACATTGGCAACCGCGACCGGCGGCTCCATGCTGACATGGGCGAGATGCGGCAGATAGTATTCGCCGGTGATGACCTTGTCGGCGCTCTTCAGCGCCGCATCGACATCGCCTTCCTTCCGCACCACGAGGCCGGGTTTGCGCGCAGCCTCTTCGAGGGACGCACGATAGGTCACGGAGTCGTATTTGGCATTGGCGCCGTCATCCCAGACGATCTTCAGCTGGTCGCGGCCCTTGATCGCGGCACCCGTGTTGCGCGCGATCACGGCGACGCCGCCGAGCGGCTGGAACTTGGACGGCCACGGCCAGCCCTTGACCTCCATCACCTTCTCGACGCCCGGCACCTTCATCGCCGCGCTGTCGTCAAACGACTTGACCTTGCCGCCGGTGACCGGCGGGCGGGCGATGACGGCGTATTTCAG
This sequence comes from Bradyrhizobium sp. CER78, assembly GCF_029846235.1. Classification (GTDB taxonomy): domain Bacteria; phylum Pseudomonadota; class Alphaproteobacteria; order Rhizobiales; family Xanthobacteraceae; genus Bradyrhizobium. The sequence goes on along the minus strand of NZ_JARVWP010000008.1, from coordinate 175,075 downwards.
GCCGGGCAGGCGGGTATCGGCGCCGTAATGCGCCTTGCCGGTGGTGATGTCGTGCAGATCGACGATCGAGACCTGGCCCTTGCCGAGATAGCGGAAGTCCTTCGCCTCCTTCAGTTTGAGGTCCTTGATATCGGGCACCTGTTCCTTGGCGGCATCGGCGGCGAGATCGCCGAAGCCGATCTTGCGTCCGCTCGCGGAATGCACGACCTCGTGGTTCTGCGCCTTCACTTCAGTGACCGGCACGCCCCATTTCTTGGCGGCGGCGGCTTCCAGCATCGCGCGCGCGGCGGCGCCGATCTGGCGCATCGGGATCAGATAGTGCCGCGTTGAGCGCGAGCCGTCGGTGTCCTGGTTGCCGAACTTGACCTCGTCGCCATGCGCCTGCTGGACATGGACGCGCGACCAGTCGGCCTCCATCTCCTCGGCGACGATCAGGGGCAGGCTGGTGCGCACCCCGGTGCCCATCTCGGAGCGGTGCGCCAGGATGGTGACGATGCCGTCGGGCGCGATCGCGACGAACACGCGCGGGTCGACCACGACGCCATGCGGCATCTTGCCGGCACCGGTTTCATAGGCGAACGCCTGGCGCGTCATCACGGGGGCGGCGAGCACGAAGGAGCCGGCGATGCCGAGCCCTTTCAGGATGCTGCGGCGAGAAAGATTCTCGACCTTCAATTGCTTCTCGAAGCCGCGAAGTCTGCGAGAATTTGTGGGGATATTGGTGCGGATATTCATGTCACACCCCCGTCGATGCGAGATGCACGGCATTCTCGATCCGCTGGTAGCAGCCGCAGCGGCAGATGTTGCCCGACATGGCTTCGCGGATCTGGTCGTGATTGGGCTTCGGGTTCTGGTCCAAGAGCGCCGCGGCCTGCATGATCTGGCCGGCCTGGCAATAGCCGCACTGCGGAACATTGACCTGGCGCCACGCCTTCTGCACCGGATGGTCGCCGGTCGGATGCAGCCCCTCGATGGTGGTGACCTCGCGGCCGGCTGCGTCGGACACCGAGGTGATGCAGGCGCGCACCGCCTCCTTGTCGATGATCACGGTGCAGGCGCCGCACAGCGCCTGGCCGCAGCCGAACTTGGTGCCGGTGAGCCCGGCTTCGTCACGCAGATACCAGAGCAGCGAAAGATCCGGGTCGCCGTCCCAATTCTGTTCCTGGCCGTTGATTTTTAGTTTGATCATGGTCTGTCCTCGCTCTGCCTAAGCTATTGACCGGTTGCGGCGCGAGGTGCGGAACGTCTTCCATCGCCTGCGGCCGCGCTGATGTTTGTTTTGCCAAGATGTTTGTGAAGACGTTGGTGAGCCAAATTGTCGTGCGCCAAGGTTCTGCGCTTTGTTCCAAGCACTCCTCTTTGCTTCTCGAGCGCCTTGCCCGGCGCAGCATGGTGAAGGGCTGCGATGTTAGCAGAGCAAGGCGGCGAGTGACTTCACAGGCAGGTGTTCTAGAGGCAGCCGTTTTGCATTTGCGGTTTGTCAAAAGCAGGGCCGTGTGCGACGCAGACATGACATCCGGAGGTGGCCGTCATGCAATCGGCGCGGCCGCATCGCTGCTTATGCGCGCAAGGAAGGCGGCATCCGTCCGACATCGTCATTCCGGGGCATCGCGCAGCGATGAACCCGGAATCCAGAGGTAATGGCGCGAGATTCCGGGTTCGCGCTTCGCGCGCCCCGGAATGACAGGTGGTTACGACGGCGGGCCTTTTGAGGCGACTTTCGTAAAGCATGGATGACAAAATCCCCGCCGCAATGCACAAGGCACCTTGCGGCGGGGGGATTTCAAGGCTATTGCCTGTCCCTCAACGCTCCCTTCGTCTAGCGGTTAGGACGCGGCCCTCTCAAGGCTGAAACAGGGGTTCGATTCCCCTAGGGAGCGCCAGCGATCTTCCCTTCATCTTGATTTCCTTTCGATTTTTGGCAGTTTCCCCAAACTGTCAGAAGAGGTTTGGGGAATTCTGTTCGCCTTGTGATCTTCAAGCTTCAGGATCGCGCGGCGACCGCCGCGCCGGCGGTCAGCTTCACGTGTGTAGCGCTCGGCTTCAGCCAACGTTAGATGGCCAAGCACCGCCATGATCTCGTGCGCGGTACATCCGGCGTCGGCCATCCGACGTCCGAGTGTCTTGCGCAAGCCGTGCGGCCGGCAGGATAGGTCGAAGATCCCCGCTTGCCTGGCGTTCACGCGATGGCGTGGATCGCATTAGAATAGCTGCTTGCCGGGCGTTTCAGCCCGTAATGATCGCGCAGCGTCGTGCCGTCGTAGTCGTGGCGGAACAGACCGCGTTTCCGCAGGATCGGCACGACCTGGTCGGCGAACAAATCGAAGCCGCCGGGCAGCCAGGGCGGCATGACGTTGAAGCCGTCGGCGGCGCCGTTCTCGAACCAGGTCTGAATGTTGTCGGCGATCTTCTCCGGCGGGCCGGCGATCACCCAATGGCCGCGCGCGCCGGCGAGGCGTTGCACCAGCTGACGAATAGTTGGCTTCTCGCGATCGACGATGTCGACGACGAGCTTGAACCGGCTGGCGACGCCGCGCGCGCTGTCGGTGTCGATCAGATGGCGCGGGAAGGGGCCGTCGAGGTCGAAACCGGAGAGGTCGAGGCCGATCATCTGACGGAGCTGGGCCAGCGAATATTCCGGCTGGATCAGTTCGTTGAACTCCTCCTGCAGCCGATCTGCCTCGAGCTGCGAACTGGCGATGAACGGGCTGATGCCGGGCAGGATCTTGATCTGATCGGGACCGCGGTCGAACGCGCGGGCCTGACGCTTGATGTCGGTGTAGAACTCCTGGGCGCTCGACAGTGTCTGGTGGGCGGTGAAGATCGCTTCCGCGAAGCGCGCCGCGAAGGCGCGTCCGTCGTCGGACGAGCCGGCCTGCACATAGACCGGGCGTCCCTGCGGCGTTCGCGAGACGTTGAGCGGGCCGCGGACGCGGAAGTGCTTTCCGACGTGGTTGATGGCATGGATCCTGGCGGTGTCGGCGAAGACGCCCGATGCGGGATCATTGACCAGCGCATCGTCTTCCCAACTGTCCCACAGCCGCGTGATGACATCGAGATATTCGCGCGCCCGCTCGTAGCGCTCGTGATGCGGCGGGTGTTCGGGCAGGCCAAAATTCTGCGCCGCCTGCGGCGAGCTCGTCGTCACGATGTTCCAGCCGGCGCGGCCGCGGCTGAGGTGATCCAGCGAGGCGAACAGGCGCGCCAGATTGTAGGGTTCAGTATAGGTCGTCGATGCCGTCGCGATCAGGCCGATGCGCTTGGTGGCGGATGCGATCGCGGTGAGCAGGGTGATCGGCTCGAGCCGAAACCGCGCGGCGTGCCGGACATTGTCGGCCAACGCAGGGCCGTCGGCGAAGAAGATCGCGTCGAACTTGTGCGCCTCGGCGCGCTGCGCCAGCTCCTGATAGTACGTAACATCGAGCAGGCGATCGGGAGTTGAGTGCTTGTAGCGCCAGGCAGCCTCATGATGGCCGTCCGGGTAGATGAAGAAATTGAGGGATAGCTGCCGCTTGCTCATGGCTGGACCTTGCGAAAATGGATCGGATCAGTTGGCGGCCGGCGCCTTGCGCGCGAACGCGAAGCGAAGATACCGCTCGAGCGACAGGCCCTCGGGCGTCCGCTTGTCCTCGACGAGCCGGGCGAAGGCCTGGCGCACCAGGCTGCGCTCGGCTGGAGGGAAGGCTTCGAGAAAGTTTCCGAAGGCGCTTGCTTCCGACCAGCGCAGCAGCGAATCGGCATCGTCATGGATGTCGACCAGCGCGCGCAGCTCGCTGCGGTAACCAGTGAAGCCGTTGGCTGCGAACAGTGCCGCAAGCTCTTCGTCGGTCGATCCGAGCACGGGATTGGAATCCTGACGGCGATCGCCAAGACCTGCTTCGGCGATTGCCTGGCTGAGCAGCACGCGGGATTGATGCGGCCGGGATGGATCCTGCACGTTCAGTCCAAGGCGGCCGCCCGGCTTGAGCACCCGGTGAATTTCCCGCAGGGCGCCGTCCTTGTCGGCAATCCAGTGAAACACGCTGTTGAGATAGACCGCGTCGAACTGGGCGTCGGCGAAGCGCGAGAGATCCTCCGCACGGCCGGTGTCGAACTGGAGATTGTCCGCCTGCCGCAGCCGCGCGATCTCGATGCGGCCGGCAAGCGGATCGATGCCGATCACGCGGCCGTCCGGGCCGACCAGGCCGGCGACGAATTCCGCGAGCCTTCCGGTGCCGGTTCCGATATCGAGCACATGCTCGCCGGACCGGATCGCCAGCGGCCCGATCAGGAACTTGCCGTGCCGGAACTGAACCAGTCCTGCTTCGTCATAAGAGCGGGCGAGCTCCGGCGTGTCGTGCTCAAGGCTGATGGCGCCTGCGGATTGCGGCATTCGATCCGTCCATTTGCTTCACGGCAACGCGCCGACCTTCGACGCGAGCATTGCCAAGAACTCTACGTCGGCGCCGGTGAAATGAATTTGCGTTGTTGCGCGAACGCCGAGCATGAACCTTATGGGGAGGTTGCCGATCGGAGACGAGTGCGCTCGCGATGACGGCCAAAGCCGGGGCGTGAGGCCGCTTCGCATGTTGATTGCTCGATTTTGCGCGTTGCAAAGCGCGCGAGATGGTCGAGCGGATCACGATCATCGCAAATTTTCCCGCAGGTGTGCCGCCGACGAAGCGAACATTGCTCGCCGTCGAAAACAAAGCTGGATTCGTTTCATTGACTGAACGTCGATCGCTTTTACGATTTGCAACGTCAAAACGAGGTTCTGCACCATGCCGCAATCCGAACCCGACGGCGTTGCCCGCGAGGCGCTTCGCCTGATCGGTCCCGATCCACAAAACTGGGTCCCCGAGCGCGCAGGGATCGATCACAACGTGGTCGTGGTTGGCGGCGGGCAATCCGGCTCCGCCTTTGCCTTTGCGCTTCGGCGCGCCGGGATCGGCAAGGTCTCGGTGATCGATGCCGCGGCTGACGGCGCCAAAGCGGGTGTGTGGTTGACCAGCGCGCGGATGCACAAGCTGCGGACGCCGAAGGGGTTGCCGGGACCGGAGCTCGGCTTGCCGGGGCTCGGCTTCCAGGCCTGGTATGAAGCGCGCCATGGCGCGGCCGCCTATGACGCGCTCGATCGCATCCCGCGGCTCGATTGGGCGGCCTATCTCGACTGGTATCGCAAGGTCACGGGCCTTGCCGTTCGCTACAGCACGCGATTGGTCCGCATCGAACCGGCGGACGGGCATTTGCGACTGCATCTGGAGCGGAACGGCAAGGCTGTTATCGAGACCACGCGGAAGCTGGTGCTCGCCACCGGCTTTGCCGGAAGCGGCGGCGCGTCGGTGCCGGAGGTCTTGCAAGGCCTGCCGAAGCGGTTCTATGTGCATACTTCCGAGGCAATCGACTTCAGGAGCCTGCGCGGCCGCTCCGTCGCCGTGATCGGGAGCGCCGCATCGGCGTTCGATGCCGCGGCGGTCGCGCTCGAGGCCGGCGCGCGCGATGTCCATCTGTTCGCGCGGCGCGAGTCCTTGGCCGCATTGCCGGTGATCCGGATCCGCGGCTATCCGGGTGCCTATGACAATTACGGCGCGCTCCCGGACGCGGTGCGTTGGCAGCAGGCAATCCGCTTCCGGCTAGCCGGCTCGACCCCGCCGCCGGATGCGATCTCGCGCGCGGTGTCCTTCCCCAATTTCCATCTGCACCTCGGGGCGCCCTGGACCTCGGCACGATTGCAGGGCGTACGTCCGGTCGCGGAAACGCCGCATGGCGAATTCGGCTTCGACTTTGCGATCGCGGGCACCGGCTATGCCGTGAGCCTCGGCGCGCAGGCCGAGCTGCGGGATTTTGCAGACGAAATCCTGTTGTGGCGGGATCGTTTTGCGCCGCCCGCGGACCAGCGCGACGAGACGCTGGCGGCCTATCCGTATCTCGGGTCGGGGCATGAATATCTGGAGAAGGTGCCGGGCCGCGCGCCGTATCTCAGGGATATCCACGTCTTCAATCCGGCGGCCTTCGTCAGCTTTGGCCTGCCGGTCGGAGACGTGCCGAGCTTCAAGCGCGATATTCCGGCGATCGTGGCGCGGATCAGCCGCGATCTGTTCCTGGCGGATCTCGCCTCCCATGAAGCGCGCATCAACGGAGCGATTGCGGAGGATTTTGCGCCGGAGCTGTACGCATCGGCGATCTGGCGACCGCCGGAGCATGTTGCGGCCGAGTAGGGCGCACGCACAGGAATAATGTCATCAACCTCCGCCGTCGTTCACGCGACCGGCGCATGGCGGAGCCTTGTCCAGGGGATCGCAAGGGTGAGAACAGGACCATGAGCAACACCACGACGATCGACAACGTCATTCCGCGCGCAGACATCGTCAAGCGCGCGGCCCGGCTTGGTGCCGAGATCAGGAACGTCAAACTATCGGGTGACCTCTCAGATGAAGTCATTCGCGCCATCAACCAGGTGCTGCTCGAGCACAAGGTGATCTTCTTCCGCGGCCAGCAGCATCTCGACGACGCCGAGCAGGAGCGCTTTGCGGTGCGGCTCGGCAAGCTCGTGCCGCATCCGACGATCGCCGCGATCAAGGGAACGTCGTCGATCCTGGAACTGGATTCGGGCCGCGGCGGTGGCCGGGCCGACCAGTGGCACACCGACGTGACGTTCGTCGACGCCTATCCGAAAATCTCAGTGCTGCGTGGCGTGGTGATTCCGCCCTATGGCGGCGATACCGTGTGGTCGAACACGGCGGCCGCCTATCTGGATCTGCCGTCGCCACTGCGCAAGCTCGCTGACGAGCTCTGGGCGGTGCATAGCAACGCCTATGACTACGCCGTGAAGTCGCGCGCGACCGAGGCGGACAGGAAGCATTTCGACGAGGTGTTCACCGGCACGATCTACGAGACCGAGCATCCGGTGGTGCGGGTCCATCCCGAGACCGGCGAGCGTACGCTGGTGCTCGGCAATTTCGTGCAGCGTTTCGTCGGCTTGCCAAAGTATGACGGCCAAAAGCTGTTCGACCTGTTCCAGTCGCACATTGCCGCACCCGAGAACACCGTGCGCTGGAACTGGCAGACCGGGGACGTCGCGATCTGGGACAATCGCGCCACCCAGCATTACGCCGTCAACGACTATGGCGACCAGCATCGCGTGGTGCGCCGCGCCACCATCGGCGGCGAGGTGCCGGTCAGCATCGACGGCCGGCACAGCGTGACGCGGATCAAGTCGCCGAAACCGCAGGCCGCGAAGGCCGCCTGAGCATTTCAGCGATTGGAGCAACAGATGAACGCCATCATTCGATTTGTTCGCGCGCGGCGCGCCGCCGCGCGCCGGGCTGCGCGCCTCCTGCTCGCAGGAGCCTTCGCGTTGGGCCTCGTCGCGCCCGCCGTCGCCGAGCCCCCGCTCGAGAAGACTGAGATCCGCTATCAGGGCTGGGCCGGGCAGGTGACGTTCACCGAGCTCGCGGAAGACCTCGGCTATCTCGCGCCGCTCAAGCTCAAATGGGTCGGCAACACCATCAGCGGTCCGCAGGACATCCAGACTGTGGTCACCGGTGATACCGATATCGGCGGCGCCTTTTACGGCGCGATCCTCAAGCTGATCGCGGCGAGGGCGCCGATCAAGGCCGTGGTCGGCTACTACGGTTCCGACGCCAACACCTATTACGGCTACTTTGTGAAGGACGATAGCCCGATCAAGGGCGCGCGCGACCTGATGGGCAAGAAGGTCGCCGTGAACACGCTCGGCGCCCATCTGGAATTCGTGCTGCGCGAATATCTCGCGCGCAACGGGCTCAGCGCCGGCGAGGCCAGGCAGGTGACGCTGGTGGCGATCCCGCCGGTCTCGGGCGAGCAGGCGTTGCGGCAGGGCCAGGTCGAGGTCAGCGCACTCAGCGGCGTGCTGCGCGACAAGGCGCTGGAACGCGGCGGGATCCGTTCGCTGTTCAACGATACCGATCTGTTCGGCCAGTTCACCGGCGGCGCGTATGTGCTGCGGGACAGGTTTATCAAGGACAATCCCAATGCCGCGCGCAGGCTGGTCGAGGGCATCTCGCGCGCAATCCAGTGGGCGCAGACCACACCGCCGGAAGAAGTGCGGGCGCGCTTTGACAAGATCATCGCCGAGCGCAAGCGCAACGAGGATGCGTCCTCCATCAAATATTGGAAGAGCACCGGCGTTGCGTCCAAGGGCGGGGTGATTTCGGATGCCGAACTGCAGGTCTGGATCGACTGGCTGGTGAAGGACGGTTTGCTCAAGCCGGGTCAGATCAAGGCCGCGGACGCCTACACCAACGAATTCAACTATTTCCGTCCCGGCAAGACTGCGGAGGCACGATGAGCGCGGTCAAGATCCGCTTCGAGCAGGTCCGCAAGGAGTTCATCACGCGCGGTGAGGGCGGCCGTCCGGCGGGGCGCTTCACGGCGCTCGAGGACATCACGCTCGACGTTCGTTCCGGCGAGTTCCTGGCGCTGGTCGGCCCAAGCGGCTGCGGAAAATCGACCCTGCTCGATCTGCTCGGCGGCCTGACGACACCGACCAGCGGCCGCATCCTGCTCGATGGTCGCCCGATCTCCAGGCCAGGTCGCGATCGCGGAATCGTGTTCCAGCAATATGCGCTGTTTCCCTGGCGCACCGCTGCGCAGAATGTCGAGTTCGGGCTCGACATCGCTGGCCTTAAGGCCGGGCAGCGGCGCGAGATTGCGGAGCACTTCCTCGACCTGGTCGGCCTGTCCGGCTTTTCAGATCGCTATCCGCACGAACTCTCCGGCGGCATGAAGCAGCGCGTCGCGATCGCGCGCAGCCTCGCCTACGATCCGGAAGTGCTGCTGATGGACGAGCCGTTCGCGGCGCTCGACGCCCAGACGCGCGAGACGCTGCAGGGCGAACTGCTGCGGATCTGGCGCGCGACCGGCAAGACCATCGTCTTCATCACCCACGGCATCGACGAGGCGGTCGTGCTGGGGCAGCGGGTCGCGGTGATGACGTCGCGCCCCGGCCGGATCAAGCAGGTCATCGATATCCCCGGAGTGCTGCGCAGCGAGGCCGAGGACATCAGGGCGTTGCCGGAATTCGGCGAGGTGCGCCACGAGGTCTGGAGCCTGCTGCGCGAAGAGGTGCAGAAGGCGCAACAACTGGCGGGCGGCGTCGCCGCGCGTCGCCTCGACCGTGAAGTAAAAGAGGTGGCCCATGTCTAGCCTTGAGATATCGCCATTGCTGGGGCCGGCGCGTGAGCGGCGCGAGCCGCGATCCGGTGCGGGGAGACCCGCGCCGGCTCTGGATGGGCTCCGCGCCACGCTACGGGGATTGGCTGGCTTCGGCCGCCGCTCGCTGCTGGTGGTTGCATTGCTTGCACTGTGGGAGGCGGCGCCGAGGCTCGGGCTGATCGATCCGGTATTCCTGCCCCCGTTCTCGGAGGTGATCTCCGCCGGCTGGCAGCTCGCACAGACCGGCGAGCTCTATGACGACGTATCGGCCAGCCTGCTGCGCGCGCTGAGCGGGTTTCTGGTCTCGGTTGTCGTGATCGTCCCGCTCGGCCTCGCGGTCGGGTGGTATGCCCGGTTGGGTGATCTGCTGAACCAGTTCATCGAGATTTGCCGCAATACCGCGCCGCTGGCGCTGCTGCCGGTGTTCATCCTGCTGCTCGGGATCGGCGAGCTCTCCAAGATCACGATGGTGATCTACAGCTGTGCGTGGCCGCTGCTGCTCAACACCATCGCGGCGGTGAAGCAGGTCGATCCGCTCCTGATCAAGTCGGCGCGAACGATGGGTGCGACACCGCAACAATTGTTTCGCAAGGTGATCCTGCCGGCGGCGCTTCCCACCATCTTCGTCGGCATTCGTCTCGCCAGCGCTTCGGCGATGCTGGTGCTGGTTGCGTCCGAAATGGTCGGCGCCAAGGCGGGTCTTGGCTATCTCATCATCAACAGCCAGTACAGCTTCCTGATCCCGCAGATGTATTTCGGCATCCTCGGGATCACCGTGATCGGCCTCGTGTTCAACGCCGTGCTCGAGGCGCTGGAGCGGCGTTTCATGCGATGGAAGCCGGCGGCGTAAACGCCGGCCTAGGCTCCCGCCGGCGTATTCCGGACGCTGGCCTGAGTGACCACACTGTTCGGCGGCACGTCCTTGGTCAGCCAGACATTGCCGCCGATGGTGGAGCCTCGGCCGATCGTGATGCGGCCGAGGATGGTGGCGCCGGCGTAGATGACGACGTCATCCTCCACGATCGGATGGCGGGCGTCGCCCTTGATGACGCTGCCTTCGTCGTCGGTCGGAAAATGCCGCGCGCCGAGCGTGACGGCCTGATAGATCCGGACATGGTTGCCGATGATGGCGGTTTCCCCGATCACGACGCCGGTGCCATGATCGATGAAGAAGCCGGAGCCGACGCTGGCGCCTGGATGGATGTCGATTCCGGTTCGCGCATGAGCGATCTCGGACATCAGGCGGGCGATCAGCCGGGCGCCGAGACGATACAGGAGATGCGCGAGGCGATGATGGATGACCGCGGTCATGCCGGGATAGCCGATCAGGATTTCAGGAAAGTTCCGTGCGGCGGGATCACCGACGAAGGCCGCCCGCAAATCACTGATGAGAAGCCCGCGGACTGACGGCAGCTGGGAGGCGAATGCACGCGTCAGCTCGACCGCCTCCTCTCGTTCGAAGCCGGGCTCGAGCTCATCGCCGACGAACAGCGCTCCGCGGTGAATCTGGGCGCTGAGCGAATCCAGCGCGATGCTCAGCCTGTTGCCGACGAAATAGTCGATGTTCTCGCCGTCGAGGTCCGACTGCCCGTAGTGCCGCGGAAATAGCGCCTCGGTGAGGCCGTCGAGGATCGCATCGAGCGTATCGCGCGATGGCGCGCGCCGGGCCTCGCCGTCCTGCCGGATGCTGTGGGTCTCTTCCCGGGAGACCCGCAGTTCGGCAACGATGCGGTCGAGCTGCCAGCGGCCGGGCGGCCTTCCTGCCGTGCCGACCGATGATGCGGGCGATTGTGGCGGCGTTTCGCGTTTCATGGGCTGCTCCCGGTCCTATCGGACGTGCGCAAGGGGGATGCTGACCTCGGCCAGAAGATCGAGATCGGTCTCGTGATCGATCTGGACATACTGTCCGTTCCAGTAGGTGAGGCCGGACAGCCGGTGCGACAGCTCCATGCTGGCGAGGCGGCCCACGATGATGGCGTGGGAATGCCGCTCGATGATTTCCTCGACCTGGCATTCGACCATTGCCAGCGAGCGTTCGAGCAACGGCACGCCCGACGAGCCACGGGTCCAGGCGATGCCCTCGAAGCGCTCGCGGCCCTTCAGGCGGCCATTGCTGAAGCGCTCCGCCAGCGCCTGCTGGTCGGAGCCGAGGATATTGACGCCGAACACCCGGTGGCGGGCGATCTGGGCAAAGGACGACGCCTGCCGATTGATGTTGACCAGGACCCGCGGCGGTGCGGCGCTGAGTGACGTCAGCGAGGTCACCGTCATGCCGGTGATGTCTTCGCCCAGGCCCGCGGTGATCACGCAGACGCCGCCGGCGAGGCGGCGCATGACGAGACGGAACTGGCGCTCGATCTCGTCATTTGCATCGACGAGATGGATATCCGGCTTGCTCATCGAGTGTCTCCCTCTTCCTGCCTCGCCGGACCAGATGCTTCGATCAGAAGAAGCCCTTCGCCGGTAGCGGCGTGCCGCTGATCTCGTATTGCCCGATCGAGCGCGTCTTGAAGACGTTCGGATTGTGCGAGGCCAGGGTGCGCGCATTGCGCCAGTGACGGTCGAAGTTGGTCGCCTTCTTGGTGGCGGAGGCGCCGCCGACGTCGAATAGTAGGCTGCCGCTCCGGATCGCGAACTCGTCAGCGACGATCTTGGCCTTTGCGGACAGCAACGCCGCCCGGTGCGCGGCGTCGGCGGCGCTGGCATCGCCGGCGTCGAACGCATCGGTCGCAATGTCGAGGGCATCGGCCGCCGCCAGCACCACCGTTTCGGCTGCGAATGCGCCGCTCGCGATCTGGCCGACGGTCTGTTGCAGCAGCGGGTCGTCGGCAGGAATCTCGCTCGGGGCGTAGTAGAAGGTCCGCTTGCGGGATCGGACCAGCGCCGTTGCGTCACGCAGGATCGCGCGAGATATGCCGGCGTTGATGGCGGTGAGGAACAGTTGCGCAAACGTGTTGGAGTAGGGGATGCCGTAGCCGGCGTCGGGTGCGTCGAACACCACCTCCTGGCGCTTGACGCGGACATTGCGGAAATGGCTGGTGCCGGTCGCGGTCAGGCGCTGGCCGAGGCCGTCCCAGTCGTCGACCAGCTCGATGCCTTCGCGATTGACGGGAATCAGGACAGCCGCATTGGTGGCCGAGGCATCTGCTGTCCGCACCAGCACATAGTCGGAGTAGAGCGTGCCGGTGCTGTAATATTTGGTGCCGTTGAGCAGATAGTCGTCGCCGTCGGCCGTCAGCGTCGTGTTCGGCGTGACGTTGCCGACCTTCGGCGTATCGAGCTCGGTGGCCGCAAGGCCGATGATGGCGCCGGCTGCGACGGCCTCTTGCCATTGCCAGTGCTGGGCGTCCTGCGGCCGACGCACCAGCCGCTCCACGACGCTGAAGTGGTTGCGCAGGATGTGCGCGACATTCGCATCGGCCTCGCCGAGACGGATCACGAGTTCGAACAGCGCGCGGATCGATGCGCCTCCGCCTCCGACCTCGGTCGGAAGCCGCAGCGCGCCGAGCCGCGCCTTGCGGATGAGATCGATCTCAGCAAAGGGCAAAACGCGCTCGCGCTCGCGATCGCTGGCCCCCTCAGCAATGCGGTTCAACAGTGCGTCGATGTCAGGCGATTGGCTGTGAAGAGGATCGGACGAGGCCAGCGCGGTGGCTGGGACAGGCTTGTTCATTGGTTTCACCCGGAGTTGGTTGATCAGAGCTGCGCGAGATGGTCGGTAACCTTGATCGGCTCGGGCAGCACCTTGCGAGCCTCCAGCCAATCGGCCGCCTTCTGCAGCTCGGACAGGAAGTTCTCGTCATTGACCGGGAAGTAACGATACTTGCGGTCCAGTGCGATGAACTGGTCGCGCACCTGGTCGCTGTATTTGCCGGCCTTCTGCGCGATGTATTCAGCGTCCTTGCCGTTCTCTGAAATCCACTTTCCCTCGGCGCGGAAAGCGTCGTTGACGGCGCGCACCAGCGCGGGATTCTCGGTCGCGAACTTCCTCGTGGTCAAATACGACGTGTAGTCGATCTGGAAATCCAGATCGCGACCCTCGAGAAAGATGTCGTGCGCCTTGTAGTCGAGCCGGGCGATGTCGACGCCGGGGCTCCACATCGACCAGGCGTCGACCTTGCCGGACGCCAGCGCCGGCGCGGCATCCGGCGGATTGAGGTAGACGAACTTCACCGCGGAGCGGTCGACCTTGTGCTTCTCGAGCGCGGCAACGAGCAGGAACTCGCCGAGGCCGGAGCGGTTCACCGCAACCGATTTGCCGACGAGGTCCTCGATCCTGGTGATGCCGGAATCGTCCTTGGCGATGATCGCCGTGGTGCGCGGTTCGTAGACCACGAATTGGGTAAAGACGAGCGGCGAGCCTGCGATGATCGCCGCGAGCGCCGGCGTCGTGCTGCCGCCGAAGCTGAAATCGGCGCTGCCGCCGGTCACCGCCTGCAATGTCGGGGCATGGTTGGGAAACGGACCCAGCCATTCGACCTTGATGTCGTCCTTGGCCAGCAGCTTCTCGAATGCTCCGCGCTCCTTGGCGATCAGATTGAGGCCACTGAGGCCCCAGGTGAGGCGGACGGTATCGGTAACGCGGTCGGTTGCCGACTGCGCGATGTCCGGGAAGTTGAAGCCAGCGATGGCGCCGATGCCGAACGCGGCGCCGCCGAGGAAGCCGCGGCGGGAGGGTTTTGCGATTGAACGAGACATGAAGCTTGTCCTTGAAATTATCAGGCAGCAGGAGCGGGATGCGTGGCGCCGACGCCGAGCTCGGCGAGCAGCTCGGTACGGGCGATCGATGCTCCGCCGCGACCACGCGTGCGATGCTCGAAGGCGATCCGGCCGTCGCGCATCACCAGGATGCGGTCGGCCAGCGCGATCGCCTCGTCGACATCATGGGTGACCAGGAACACGCCGGGCCGATGGGTGGCGACGAGCTCGCGGACGAGGTCGTGCATGCGGATGCGTGTCAGCGCGTCGAGCGCGGCGAAGGGTTCGTCGAGCAGCAGGAGTTCAGGCTCCTGCACCAGCGCGCGCGCCAGGGCCACGCGCTGTGCCTGCCCTCCGGACAGGTTCCGTGGCCAGTCGTCGAGCCGGTCGCCGAGGCCGACTTCAGCGAGTGCCGTTGCGGCGCGATCACGCGGATTGCCGACCTGCAAGCCAAGCGAGACGTTGCGCCACAGGCTGTCCCATGGCAGCAGGCGATGTTCCTGGAACACGACCGCGGGCCGCCGGGGCGCTGCGATGCGTCCGCCGTCGACCGGGTCGAGCCCGGCGAGCGCGCGCAGCAGCGTGGTCTTGCCGCAACCGCTCTCGCCGAGCAGGGCGACGAACTCGCCGCGCTCGATGCGCAGATTGAGGTTTTCGATCACGACGCGATTGCCATAGGCGCGCCGGAGGTTGGTCACCATCACTGCGGGCGAGACCGCGGTAAGGGCGGGGACGACGTGCAGGGTCATCGCGCGCTCCCGTAGTTCGGATGCCAGGCCAACAGCCGTCGCTCGAGGCTGCGCGCGATGCCGTCCGCCGCAACACCGATCAGCGCGTAGATCACGATCGTTAGCACGATTACATCGGTGCGCAGGAACTCGCGCGCATCCATCGCAAGGAAACCGATCCCGGATTGGGCGCCGATGGTTTCAGCGACCACCAGTGCCAGCCACGCAGTAGCGAGCGCATAGCGCACGCCGGTCAGGATCGAGGGCAATGCGCCCGGCAGGACGATCCGGCGGATCAACTCCAGCGTGCCGAGGCCCTGGACCCGGCCGAGCTCGACCAGCTTCGGATCGACCTGCCGGATTCCCAGCGTGGTGTTGATGTAGATCGGAAAGGTGACGCCGAGCGCCACGAGAAAGATCTTTTCGGCCTCACCGACGCCGAGCCAGACGATCACCAGCGGCAGTGCGGCGAGGAACGGAATGGCGCGGATCATCTGGACGCTGCGGTCGATCGCGGCCTCGGCGATCCGCGAGAAGCCGACCAGGGTGCCGAGCACGAAACCGACGCCGCCACCGATCGCGAAACCGGCGACGGCACGCAGCAGGCTGACGCCGAGATCGTTCAGCAGGCTTCCCGAGGTCGTCAGCCTGAATGCCGTCCCGATGACCTTGCTCGGCGCCGGCAGCACCTGCGGTGACAGCCATCCGCCCCGTGCCAGGAGTTCCCAGACCACAAGCAGGATGGCCGGCGCCAGCCACGACAGAAGCTGCAAGCCGCGCCGACCAATCTCGAGCCTGCGCCTTGGAATATGTGCGGCGGTCGTGTCGCCGCGCGGTGCGGCGTCGAACGCAACTGGTGACGCCGTCTGCTCGAGATTGCTCAAGGTAATCTGTCCTGCGTCATCCTGCGTGCTCTTCTGTTGTCACGCAGTTCTTCGCTCGCGCGACGGACGCTGTCGCATCGCGTTGCGTGACGTGTTGTCTACATGCCGCAAACTGTCCCACGATTTTCTGCAGACAGAAATAGAGCGGTTTTTCAATTGTCGTACGCTCCGGAGTGTTTCTCGGTTACCCGAGCGTGGGACACGGCAAGGAATATCTTTTGATGCACGCTCGCTTGATCTCTTGTGGTTGCTGGCGCGAAAACAACGCGACAGGACGCAGGAGAGACAACAAATGACGACACGACCGCTCCGCTTTGGCATCTGGGCGCTGGTGCACGGTTCGCGCGCCGCCTATCAGGATCCCGACGAGCCTTATGATGCGTCCTGGGAACGCAATCGCGATCTCGTGCTGGCCGCCGAGCGGCTCGGCTATGATTCAACGTTGATTGCGCAGCACACGATCAATCCGCACCAGGAGGATCTCGACCAGCTCGAAGCGTGGAGCGCATCGGCGGCGCTTGCGGCGCTGACCAGCCGGATCGAGATCATCGCTGCGATCAAGCCCTATCTTTATCATCCGGTCGTGCTCGCAAAGCTCGCACTTGGCATCGAGAACATCAGCCGCGGTCGTTTTGCCATCAACCTGGTCAACGCCTGGAATAAGCCGGAGCTCGACAAGGCCGGCATCGGTTTTGCCGAGCACGATGCCCGCTATGCTTATGGGCGCGAGTGGATCACCGTGGTGTCACGTCTGATGCAGGGTGAGCGATTAACCTATAAAGGCGAACATTTCGACGTCCGCGATTATGCGCTGCGTCCGGCGAGCCTCTACCGGTCTCGGCCGTTGATTTACGTTGGTGGTGAATCGGAGCCGGCGCGTGCGCTGGTCGCGGACCACGGCGACGTCTGGTTCATCAACGGCCAGCCGCTGGACGATGTCGCTGGCCTGATCGCCGATGTCGCGGCCCGGTCACGGGCCACCACGCCACTGCGCTTCGGTCTGTCCGCCTTCGTCATCGCGCGCGAGATACAAGCCGAGGCTCAGGCGGCGTATGACCGACTGCTCGAGCTGTCGAAGAAGGATGCACCGATCAAGGCGATCCAGAAGCAGAACACCGATCCGAAGGTCGTGATGATGCAGACCATGCAGAAATCGGCGCGGGTCGGCAGCAATGGCGGAACCGCCGCGGGGCTGGTCGGCAGCTACGACGAGGTGGCGGCCCGCATCCAAGCCTTTCATGCCGCCGGCATCGAGTTGTTCATGCTGCAGTTTCAGCCTTTCGAGGCAGAGATGGAGCGCTTTGCGAGGGAGGTCATCCCGCGCGTGCGCGCATCAGCGCCGGTTGCCGCCAACGACACGCCGGTGCGGGCCGGCGTGCGCTGACGGCGTCAGGCGCTCGCCCACGCTGCCGCTCGCTGCGCAAACCGGCTGGCCGGGCGCGGCAATCCAAGATGGTCGCGCAGGGTGGTGCCGGCGTAGTCCCGGCGGAAGAGTCCGCGCCGCTGCAGGATCGGCACCACGTTGTCGACGAAGACTTCCAGTCCCGTCGGCAGCACGTCCGGCATCAGGTTGAAACCGTCGGCGGCGCCGGCGTTGAACCAGGCCTCGATGTCGTCGGCGATCAGTTCCGGCGTGCCGACAATGATGCGATGGCCGACACCGCCGCCGAGCGCGTGCAGCAATTGTCGGACGGTGAGATTGCCGCGACGGGCAAGCGCCACCGTGCCTTTGAACATGGTGTGGTTCGCATTGGCCGGCAGCGGGAGATCGGGCAGGGGCTTGTCAAGCTCGAGGATGGCTGGATCGACCTGCAAAGTGCCGGCAAGTCGGGCAAGGCTGTATTCGATCGGAACCAGCTCCCAGAGCTCATCCTGCCGCCGCTTGGCCTCAGTCTCGGTGCTGCCAATGACCGTGGCAAGCCCAGGGAGGATGACGATGGAATCGGCGGGCCGACCATAGGCGGCGGCGCGCGTGCGCAGATCGCGTGCATAGGCCGCGCCTTCGTCGATGGTCTGCGCCAGCGTGAACACGGCTTCGGCCTGCGCGGCGGCGAGGTCGCGGCCATCGCTGGAGCCGCCGGCCTGGACCGTCACCGGGCGTCCCTGCGGCGAGCGCGGGACGTTGAGCGGGCCGGCGACGCTGTAGTGCGTGCCGCGGTGCGCGATCGGATGCACCTTCGATGTGTCGACAAATCGCGCGGTCGCCTTATCACCGACAAAGGCGTCATCCTCCCAGCTGTCCCACAGCGCATGCACGACCTCGGCGAACTCCTGGGCGCGGTCGTAGCGCGCCTTGTGCTCGAGCACGTTGGCGAGACCGAAATTACGGCTGGCGGTGGCGTCGGCGGTGGTCACCGCATTCCAGCCGGCACGGCCGCCGCTTGCCAGATCGAGCGTCGCGAAGCGGCGGGCGATATTGTAGGGCTCGTTATAGGTCGTCGACGCGGTTGCGATCAGGCCGATATGAGTCGTTGCCGCGGCGATGCTGGCCAGCACGATCGTCGGCTCCATCGACATGAACGAGCGGTAGTCGATTCGGTCGGTGATCGCAGGCGTATCGGCCAGGAAGATTGCATCGAGCTTGCCGCGCTCGGCGATCTGCGCGACCCGCACGTAGTGGCCGACGTCGAAGCAGGCGCGCGGATCGCTTTCCGGTAGCCGCCAGGCCGACGCATAGACGCCGGAATGCAGCAGATTGACGTTGAGATGAAGCTGACGGTCGGACATGGCTGCCACGCAGTGAGATGAGATGTCTTTTCGAAATATCGCCTGTCGCGCGAGAAGGGAACGAACGGCTGGCACGTGCAGACAAAAAGAAATACCCGCCTCCGCTGCGCGGTTCGTCGGACAAAACACGTGTGCCTCTCCGGCGTTAAACGAAACGTCCTCCGCGCCGGTGCATGATTATTCTTCTTCTGACCGCGGCAGGGGAAGCTTCGTCCAAGTCCATGCAAATATCTGAAATTGCCAGAGGCGCACGCACGCGTAACGATGTTGCTGCGGCGCGTTGTGAGCGATCGGTGTCGCCTGGAGACTAGAACGATGACAATCCACGGACGCGCCGAACTGCGAACCTCGCCGGATGGCGCGGTCGAATTCGACGCTGACGTCCTGGTGATCGGCGGCGGACCGGCGGGCACCTGGGCGGCGGTGAGCGCCGCGGAGCGCGGCGCGCGCGTTGTACTCGCCGACAAGGGATTTTGCGGCACGTCGGGCGCCACCGCAGCCGCAGGCACGGGCGTCTGGTATGTCGATCCCGACCCGGCACTGCGCGAGGCCGCGATGGCCAATCGCGAAAAGATGGGCGGGTACCTGCAGGATCGCCGCTGGATGGCGCGCGTGCTCGACCAGACCTTTGAGGACAGCAATCGGTTAGCGGCCTGGGGCTACCCATACCCCGTCGACGACAGCGGCAAGTCGCAGCGCAATTCGCTGCAAGGGCCGGAATATATGCGCCTGATGCGCAAGCGCACCAAGCAGGCCGGCGTCACCATTCTGGATCACAGCCCCGCGTTGGAGCTGCTGGTGGACGACGATGGCGCGGTTGCGGGCGCCAGCGGCGTGCGCCGCCAGAAGCACGATGGCTGGACCGTGCGAGCCAGCGCTGTCGTGATCGCGACTGGCGGCTGCGCTTTCCTGAGCAAGACGCTGGGCTCGAACGTGCTGACCGGCGATGGCTATCTGATGGCCGCGGAGGTCGGCGCCGAATTCAGCAGCATGGAGTTCTCCAATCCCTATGCGATCTCGCCGGCATTCGGCTCGGTGACCAAGACGCTGTTCTATGGCTGGGCGACCTTCAGTTACGAGGACGGCAGCGTGGTTCCCGGTGCGGCATCCAAGGGCGGGCGATCGGCGATCGCGCGCGCATTGCTGCAAGGTCCGGTCTATGCCCGTCTCGACAAAGCCGATGTCGACGTTCAGCGGCACATGCGCGCGTCGCAGCCGAATTTCTTCCTGCCGTTCGATCGCACCGGCATTGATCCCTTCAGCGAGCGCTTCCCCGTCACCTTGCGACTCGAAGGCACCGTGCGCGGCACCGGAGGCCTTCGCATTGTCGACGACAGCTGCGCCACCAGTGTGCCGGGGCTCTACGCCGCCGGCGATGCGGCTACGCGCGAATTGATCTGCGGCGGCTTCACCGGCGGTGGCAGCCACAACGCCGCCTGGGCGATGTCATCGGGGACCTGGGCCGGTTGGGGCGCGGCGGGCTATGCCCGGCAGCTTGGCCCGGCACGGCGACGACACCTGGCCTCCGCCGGGACGGTCGCCTTCCGAAGCCGGTCGCGCCGCCCGTTTGAGCCGGCCGCGCTGGCGAAGGCGGTTCAGGACGAGGTCTATCCGTATGAGCTGAATTACTTCCGGCACGCGTCGCGCCTCGAGGGCGCACTGGCGCGGCTCGATGCGGCGTGGACGGATGCATCGGCGGCCGACGCAGCGAGCAAGGACGATGTGCTGCGCGCCCGCGAGAGCGCGGCCATGCTGGCGACGTCGCGCTGGATGTATCGCAGCGCGCTGGCGCGTCACGAGAGCCGCGGCATGCATCGCCGCGACGATCATCCCGATCAGGACGACCGGCTGCGCCATTATTTGACGAGCGGTGGCCTGGACGAGGTCTGGACTGCGGTCCGGCCGCATGCCGACATCAGCTACGCCGAGGCTGCGGAATGATCGAGGTGATCGATGCCGAACGCTGCACGTCCTGCGACATCTGCGTGAATGTCTGCCCGACCAATGTCTTCGACAAGACGGATGGAATTCCAGTGATCGCCCGCCAGAGCGATTGCCAGACCTGCTTTCTTTGCGAGCTCTATTGTCCCGAGGATGCGCTTTACGTCTCGCCCCATGCAGATACCCCTTGTCCGACCGACATAGTCGCGCTACGGCAGACCGCCGTATTGGGCAGCTACCGCCGCGCGGTCGGCTGGACCGACGAGACGCGCGATCTCCGCGGCATCGACCGCAGCTATCTGCTCTTTGGTCATTGAGTCCGGGCTGTACCCGGCGACCGAAGCCATTTCCCAATTGGACCGACCGAATGAACGTACATCAATCCCTGACGACGGCGCAGCCTATCGCGCCGCTGCCGTCGATATCGCTCGCATCGGATGCAAGCGATGCCATGATCCGCTTCGAGGGCGTCTCGAAGGTCTATCCGGCCTATCGTGACAAGCCGAGCGTGCATGCCTTGCAGGCGATCGATTTCGCGATCGCGCGCGGCTCGATCACCGGTGTGATCGGACGTTCCGGTGCCGGCAAGTCGAGCCTGGTCCGCCTCATCAACGGGCTCGAGAAGCCGTCGACCGGCCGCGTCGTCGTCGACGGCCGCGAGATCTCAGCGCTGGCCGGCCGCGAGCTGCGCCTGGCGCAGCGCTCGATCGGCATGATCTTCCAGCATTTCAACCTGCTGTCGTCGCGGACGGCGGCGGACAATATCGCGCTGCCGCTCGAGATCGCTGGCTGGTCCAGGGCCGACATTGCGGTTCGCGTGGAGGAATTGCTCGCGCTCGTCGGCATCGCCGACAAGTCCGACCGCTATCCCTCCGAGCTGTCCGGCGGCCAGAAGCAGCGCATCGGCATTGCGCGCGCGCTCGCGACGCGGCCGAACGTGCTGCTGTCCGATGAGGCGACCTCGGCACTCGATCCGCAGACCACGCGCGCGATCCTGGATCTTTTGGCCAACATCAATCGCGAGCTCGGTGTCACGATCGTATTGATCACACATGAGATGTCGGTGGTCCGCCAGCTCGCCAAGGAGGTTGCGGTGATCGACGGCGGCCATGTCGTCGAACGCGGCCGTGTCGCCGACATCTTCACGCATCCCCGGCATCCGGTCACGCAGGCGTTCCTATCCGAGGCGATCGGCGACAGCGTTCCGGTGTCGCTGGCGAGCCGGCTGTCGCCACAGCCGGTTGCCGGCGGCAAGGCGGTGCTCCGCGTCCAGGTGCGAGGCACCGAGGCCGGCGACACAGTGGTGGCGCGGGTGTCGCGCGAGCTGTCCCATGACGTGGCGCTGCTGTCGGCCCGGATCGACGAGATCGGCGGCCAGCATGTCGGCTCCTTGATCCTGGGCATTCCCGGCGGCGAAGCTGCGGCGAAACAGGCCCTGGCCTATCTTTCTCAGCATGACATTCTGGTGGAGCGTCTCGGCTATGTCGCGTGAACTCATCAACCTGATCGTTCAGGCCACCGGCCAGAGCCTGTTCATGGTCTCTGTCGCGGCCCTGGTCGCGACTATATTGGGCCTGCCGCTCGGAATCTTCCTTGCCACCAGCCGGAAAGGCGAGTTGTTCGCTGCGCCGCCGGCCAACGGCATTCTCGGCGTGATCGTCAATGCCGCGCGCTCGACGCCGTTCATCATCCTCGTGGTCGCGATCATCCCCTTTACGCGCCTGATCGCCGGCACCTCGATCGGTTCGGGCGCGGCGATCGTGCCGCTCACCATCGCCGCGACGCCATTCATCGCCCGCCTGGTCGAGGCGGCGATCCGCGAGGTCGATGCCGGCCTGATCGAGACGGCATCCTCGTTCGGCGCGAGCCCGCTGCAGATCGTGTTCAAGGTCCTGATCCCGGAGGCATTGCCGGGCCTGGTGCTCGCCTTGACGCTCGCGGTCGTCAGCTTGCTCGGTTACTCCGCGATGGTCGGGGCGGTCGGCGGGGGAGGTCTCGGCGATCTCGGCATCCGCTACGGCTATCAGCGTTTCATGCCTGAGATGATGCTGGCCGTCGTCGTCGTTCTGATCGCGCTGGTGCAGACCGTGCAGACCGCCGGTGACTATCTGGCGCGCCGCGTCAATCGTCGCTTGCGCAATCGCTGATCCCAAAGCCATTTCTATTCCATGGAGACCAAGATGTTGTTTCGATCCTTTGTCGCGCTCACGAGCATTGTTGCGGTCTGGTCGACCGCTGCTGCGGCTGAAACGATCAAGATCGGCGTGACGCCCGGGCCGCATGCGCAGATCCTCGAGGCCGTGAAGCCGATCGCGGCCAAGAGCGGGCTCGATCTCCAGCTCATCGAGTTCTCGGACTATGTCGTGCCCAACGCCGCGCTCGACGCCGGCGACATCCAGGCCAATTCGTTTCAGAACCAGCCCTATTTGGACAACCAGAAGGCCGATCGCGGCTACAAGATCGAGCAGGTGGGGCTGACGGTCAATTTTCCGATCGGCATCTATTCACGCAAGCACAAGAGTTGGGCCGACCTGCCTGAGGGAGCCAAGGTCTCGATTCCGAACGATCCCACCAACGGCGGCCGGGCGCTGCTCCTGCTGCGCGACAAGGGAGCGATCAAGCTGAAGAACGATGTTGGGTTCAAGCCGACCGTCATCGACATCACTGACAACCCCAAGAGGCTGAAATTCGTCGAGGTCGACGCCGCCCAGGCCCCCCGCGCGCTCGACGATGTCGATGCGGCGGTCATCAACACGAACTACGCGACGCAGGCCGGCCTCGATCCGGTCAAGGATCCGATCCTGCGCGAAGATCCGAAGGGGCCGTACGTCAATCTGATCGCGGTTCGCTCCGCCGACAAGGACAAGCCGTGGGTCAAGATCCTGGTCGATAGCTACCACACGCCCGAGGTCAAGGAATTCGTCCTCACGAAGTTCAAGGGCGCGGTGTTGCCGAGCTGGTAATCGCCGATCCAACTATCGAGGATAGATTGATGCGTATCCTGATGACCGCACTTGCCGTCGCAGCGCTCTTGACCGGCGCGGCAACGGCCGACACCATCCGGGTCGGCGTCACGGCCGGGCCCCATGCCGAGATCCTTGACGTCGTGAAGAAGGTGGCCGCCGGCCACGGGCTCGACGTCAAGGTGGTCGAATTCACCGACTACGTGATCCCGAATCAGGCGCTCGCGCTCGGGGATCTCGAGTCCAATTCGTTCCAGCACGAGCCCTATCTGAAGAACCAGCTGTCCAAGACCGGCTGGAAGATCGCCAAGGTCGCCAATACGATTGCCTCGCCGCAGGGCGTCTACTCCCTGAAGTACAAGAAGCTGGCCGATCTTCCGGACGGCGCACGGGTGGCGATCGCCAACGATCCGTCCAACGGTGCGCGCGGGCTGATGATCCTGGCGCTGCACGGCGTGATCAAGCTGAAGGATCCGAACAACGTCGCCTCGACCATCGCCGATATCACCGACAATCCGAAGCATCTGCGCTTCGTCGAGCTCGATGCCGCGCAGCTGCCACGGTCGCTGCAGGACGTCGATCTGGTCTCGATCAACAACAATTATGCGGTTCAGGCTGGGCTCAATCCTGCCACCGACGCGATTGCCCGTGAGGCGGCCGATGGCCCGTGGGTCAACATCCTTGCCGTCCGCGACGAAGACAAGGACAAGCCCTGGGTCAAGCAGTTGATCGACGCCTATCACTCCGACGAGGTGAAGGCGTTCCTCGAGAAGCGCTTCAAAGGCACCTATATCGCGACCTGGTGATGGGCGCTGCGCGTCCATACCGCGAGGGATCGCAAGCTATTCTATTCGGCGGCGTCAGCATGCGTTGTCGAGGGGACGCGGCGGAAACCGGCGCCGGGATGCGTGGCGTCGAGATAGGGCCCGCGTCCGGGAAACAGCTTTTCGCGCAGCGTGCCTTCGCGATAGGCCGTCTTGTAGACCCCGCGTGACTGCAGTTCCGGCACGACCAGGTCGACGAACGACGTCAGCGATTCCGGCGCAACCAGGCGGAACAGGTTGAAGCCATCGACATCGGTTTCATCGACCCAGGTGATCAGCTCGTCCGCCACATCCTGCGGCGAGCCGACCACGAACGGGGAGCGCGCGCCGACCCGGCTCAGGGTCGCGAGATCGCCGACCTTGACCGGCCGGTCGCTGCGCAACGTGAAATTCTCCACCATCGACTGGATCGCGTTGCTCTCGACATATTGCACCGCCTGGTCCGGGCGATATTTCGAGAAATCGATGCCGGTCCATCCCGAGAGCAAGGCAAGCTGGCCGGCCTGATCGACATGCTCTGCGTACTCCACGAGCAAATCGTTGGCCTCGGCACGCGTCGGTGCGACGACCACGGTCGCGCCGGCGAACAGGCGGATGTCATAGGGATCGCGTCCGAATTCCCGGGCAGCCTCCCTGATCTCGCGCACGGCGCGGGCCAGGATCGGTTTGGTCTGGCCGTTAAGGAAGATCGCCTCCGCATGCCGGGCCGCGAAGGCGCGGCCCCGCTTTGAGGTTCCTGCCTGATAGAGCAGCGGCGTGCGCTGTGGCGACGGCTCGGCGAGGTGGATGCCGTCGATCTGGTAGTGACGTCCCTGATGCCGCACGGGATGGATTCTGGCCGGATCGGTGAAGATCCGCGCCGCGCGATCGCGGCGGACGGCGCCGTCCTCCCAGCTGCCTTCCCACAGCTTGTAGCTCGCCGTGAGAAACTCTTCCGCCGCCTCATAGCGCTCATCATGCGCGCGATTGGCGGCAAGGCCCATGCCGCGGGCACCGCTGTCGAGATAGCCGGTGACGATGTTCCAGCCGATCCGGCCACGCGAGAGGTGATCGAGGGTCGAGAAACGGCGGGCGAGCTGGTAAGGATGTTCGTAGGTAAGGTTGGACGTGATGCCGAAGCCGAGATGCTTTGTCGCGTGTGCCATGGCGGAGACGAGCAGGGTCGGCTCGGCGTTTGGCAGTTGAACGGCGTGACGCAGCGCGGTTTCGGGGCTGTCGCCGTAGACGTCATAGATGCCGAACACGTCAGCCAGGAAGATGCCGTCGAGCAGGCCGCGTTCGGCCGTCCGGGCATAGTTCACCCAATAGTCGAGCGTGTTGTAGTCGAGTGAGGTGTCGCGCGGATGCGACCACAGGCCCGCCCAGTTGTGGCTCGGCGCCATCATGTTGAACGCGTTGAAACGAAGCTCTTTCGGTCTGGTCATCGCGCGATTTCCGGCAGTTGGGGACTGCAAGTCATTTAGCACGCCACCTGTGCGGCTTTATTTTCTATTATGCGTGGCTGGATCAAGATCGTGCTCCGTCTCTCGTCCGGCGCAGCAGGGATTGGTTTGTTCGACATTGCCGCATCGTCCACAATGGTCGGCATGTCCGGCATCGCGCGCTGATTTGCGAATGCGATCGGCCGGAGCAATAACGTGCGGCGGATCCGCCGAGCGCAGGGCGCAGCGAAACAAATGCAACGCGAGCGGGGCACGCGCTGAAAAATTCGCGACGTGATCAGACGTGCCGCCAGCACGCGCATCGCTATTTTCTCCGACGCCTCGACAGCCGCAAGCGCTGCTGCGCATCATTCGTTGCGTTTGATGCTGATCACCGGATTGCAGGAGATTTGGAAATGCCGATCGAAACCAAGAATGTCGAGACGCTCGCCTTGCACGGCGGTTCATATCGGTCGGACCCGGCGACGGGAGCCGTGGCGGTTCCGATCTATCAGACGACATCCTATCAATTCGAGAGCACCGATCACGCATCACGGCTGTTCGCGTTGGAGGCGCTCGGCCAGATCTATACCAGGATCAAGAACCCGACGGCCGACGCGTTCGAGGAGCGCCTGGCTGCGCTGGAGGGCGGCGTGGCGGCGCTGGCAGTAGCGTCGGGCCAGTCGGCGACGGCTTACGCGATCTTCAACATCGCGCAGGCCGGCGACAACATCGTCTCGTCGACCGATCTCTATGGCGGCACCTGGACGCTGCTGTCGCAGACGCTGAAGCAGTTCGGCATCGAGGTCCGCTTCGTCGATCCGGCCGATCCGGAGAATTTCCGCCGTGCCACCGACGCGAAGACCCGAGCTTACTTCGCCGAGACCTTGCCGAACCCCAAGCTCAACGTGTTCCCGATCCGAGAGGTTGCGGATATCGGGCGTTCACTCGGCGTGCCGCTCATTCTCGACAACACGGCAGTGCCGCTGATCGCGCGCCCGTTCGATCATGGCGCGGCGATCGTGGTCTATTCCACTACGAAATATATCGGCGGCCATGGCACCTCGATCGGCGGTGCGATCATCGACGGTGGCAATTTCGATTGGGCGGCGCATGCCGAGCGGTTCCCGCTGCTGACGCAGCCGGACGATGCGTATCATGGCGCGATCTGGACCGAAGCCGCCAAGCCGCTGGGCCCGATCGCCTACATCCTGCGTGCACGCGTCAAGCTGCTGCGCGATCTCGGCGCCGCGATCGCTCCGCAAAACGCGTTCCAGTTCATCCAGGGGCTGGAGACCCTGCCGCTGCGGCTGCGCCAGCACAATGAGAACGCGATCAAGGTCGCGAACTTCCTGGCACGGCATCCCTCCATCTCGCATGTGATCTTCCCCGGTCAGCAAAGCGGGGAAAACCGGCGCCGTGCGGATCTCTACCTCAAGGGTGGCTATGGGGCGCTGGTCGGTTTCGAGCTGAAGGACGGCGTCGAGGCCGGCCGTCGCTTCATCGATGCGCTGAAACTGTTCTATCACGTCGCCAATATCGGCGATGCGCGGTCGCTGGCGATCCACCCGGCGTCGACCACCCATCAGCAACTCAGCGCCGAGGAGCAGCTCGCGGCGGGCGTGACGCCCGGTTACATCAGGCTTTCGGTCGGCATCGAGCATCCCGACGACATCCTCGCCGACCTCACCCAGGCATTGGCCCAGGCGGAGGCCGGCGGCAGCAGCCGCAAGGCGGCCTGATCGATCCCCGAAGACGGAGTTGAAACCGAGACCATGAAGACATTGTTGCGCCTAGTGCAGGCGGCCGGCGTGCTGCTTGCCATGACTGCGGTCGCTGTTGCCGACGAGCCTCTCAAGATCGCGACCAGCGCCGGACCGGTCGGTCAGCTAGCAGCGTTTGCCGCCAAGATCGCCAAGGACAAGGGCCAGGACGTCAAGATCGTCGAGCTGTCGGATTGGGTCGCGCTGAATGAGGTGGTGAACAGCGGTGACGTCGACGCCAATCTGTTCCAGCACGGAACGTATCTCGCGATCCAGAACAAGCAGCGCGGCTTCAACCTGGTCCAGGTCGACAAGGTCGGCGTGATCGCGCCGGTCGGGCTGTTTTCGAAGAAGATCAAGTCGCTCGACGAGATCAAGTCCGGCGACAGCGTTGCGATCCCGAACGAGCCGCTGAACGGCGCGCGGGGCCTGATCCTGCTCGAACGCGCCGGGCTGATCAAGCTGGCGCCGGGCAAGGGCTTTTCGGTGAGCCGGTTCGACATCATCGAGAACCCGAAGAACCTGAAGATCGTCGAGCTCGATCCGGCGCAGACCTACCGATCGCTCGACGACGTGACGTTGGCGCTGGTCAACATCACCTATCTGATTCCAGCCGGCGGCGATCCGAAATCGGCACTGGTCATCGACCGCACCGTGGACGACGGGTTGGTCCTGCGGTTCACGGCGAGGCCGGACAAGAAGGATGATCCCCGCCTGAAAGCGTTCATCCAGGTCTTCAATTCGCCCGAGGTCAAGAAATTTATCGAGGAGAAGCTGCCGGCGTTCATTCCCGCTGGCTTCAGCAGCTAGACATTCGAGAGTTCACGGCGGGTAGGGAGCTGCCCTGTTTCTTCTCGGGAGAGCAGGGCAGCGAGCTCGGCACATTGATTTCGGATGTCGGGGATTGCGATGATTTCCCAGAAGGTAGCGCGAGTCAACGGTCCCACCGCGAACAGGCGCTCGGAGGGGACGCCTTCACTGTCGACGATTGCGCAACTGGGATGAATCTCGATGCCGATGCGGAGCGGATCGACGCACGCCAGTCCCCGTTCGAACAGGCTACGTACCGCCGAATTGGGCGTGGCGGTAGGATCCTTTACGATTCCCGTGCAATCAACCACGGCGCCGACTTGCAGATGGTGTGTCTCGGCAGCCCCGCGCCGTCGGTAGGTCACCTTGGCGCCGTCGCGGTTAGGCTCGATCTTGATTACTTTCGCTGCCATAAGGTTTAGCTGCCCGCTGAATAGAGCCGCAGTGATGCGGGACTCCAATTCCGGTGCCATCCGGTGCCGATGAACGTCCCACCAGGCGCGCGCATGCTCGAGGAAGCGGCGTTTGGATGAGAGCGGGAGTTCGTGCCAAAGCCGCTGCGTGTAGGGCCGGAGGCCATCAATGACACCGCGCCAGTCGCCGCCCTGCGCAGCATGCTGAGCAACACGCGCGCGGATCCAACTCAGCAGGGTGGCGATGCTTGCGCCGAAAGGAACCTCGGCTTCCGCGATGCGCATCGAATCGACCCGGCGGTGCGGTCTGGCGAGCAAGCCCCGCCTCGACGTCGCGATGATCGGCCCACGGTGCCCGTCACGTAGCAAGGACAGGACATAGTCGACCATTGTGAGCCCTGTTCCGAGGATCAGGACGGCGGCGTTGACGTCGATTGGTGCAGCCGATGGCGGCGTCCATGGATCCACGCGCCCTGGACTGCTGGCGCGCATATCGTGTCCGGTGGCGAGAACGATGGTATCGCCGACAATGCGGCGGCCGTCCTCAAGCGCGGCGACCGCCTCATCCGGGCCACTACTCACATCGATGCACCTACTGTGAACGATCGTAAGGCGTTGCTCGTCTGCACAATCCGACGCACCGCGATCGAGCAGGCTCGCGATGTAATCGCCGTAGACCCGTCGGGGAACGAAGCAATAGGGATCAGGACATATCGGTATGCCGTCCTGCCGCGAAACCAGCCAACGCCAGAAGTGATCCGGCTGATCCGGCAACGCGCTCATATTGGCAGCTCGGACATTGAGCAAATGATCCGGATTTCCGGTGTGGTAAGCGATACCGCGGCCGATATCCGGACGTTGCTCAATCAGCGTGACACGGAGGCTGCACGACGAACGGTGCAGCAGCTGATAGGTTAGCAAGACACCACTGGCGCCTCCGCCGACAATGATGACATGCCGTCCACCCGGACCCGTCATGATGCTCCTCCATCGACCAGTCGATTGCACGAGACGAGCGCAACACCAAGGATCAAGGCCACGAAAGGTAGACAGGCGGCAACGGCGACGGGGTCGTCCGCATGTTATTGGGCTGATCGAAGCGACAGATTCGATCCAAACAGGCTCGCTCGTCCGCCGCAGCTAGCCATGCGGTCCGAACAGGAACAGTTCGTCGAGGTCACGCTGATCGTGGTTTGCCGCGCGTGCAACCCGTCTGCGCCATCGCCGTACGCGCCAAGCCATACGACTGAGAGTGTAAGCCCAGGAGAATGGCGAGCGCATGGAAGCTCCTTGAAACAGCCGTGATCAGATAAGCCTATCACGTCTTTGTTCGACGTGAACGCAAGCCGTGATGGACAGTCCCACTTTGCAATCATTGGATAGCGTGGGATCGGCTTTGCGGAATACTCGTTTCGTGGAGGTCGACAGGGAGGCAAATTCATTCTCCCGGATTGTGATCAGTAATGATCCGCTGACCCTCGGCGGTACACACATCTTGCGATGAAGCGCCGTTGCTACCGGAAGCGGCGGTGTTGTTCGCACGAGGCGTTATTGACGGCAATCCCGTTCCGCCGGGTATTCGCAAGCACCAGATTGCGCTGCTTAGGATCACCTCTGCGAACGTACGATGACAACTTGATGCGCGACATGCGAAGCCGCATGCCGCATCGCTGCGTCTCGGCGGCGACCGGCGTCTGTTGTTGTTGATCGGACCTCAATCTCCGAGCATTCGGCATACAGACGGGACCGCCGGATCGGCCGCAACCATTCTTAAGCCTACCTTGGCAGCTGAACACGAACACGGGAGCGCAAGATATCTCAGGGAAGCGGCCAGATCCCTCAGCTCCCAGTCTTGAAAAAAAACCTCAAGTTCTCACCAGCACTTAGCGGTTTCGATAGTCGGTCCCCTGCAAGCGATTGAAACATCGCTCTTATTTCAGGAGCCACAGGAGCGTAATCTGATCGCTCGACCCAAAAACGGCGCCGGACTTAAAAAATCTCTGAGTGGCAGTGAGGCCGGTCCGCGTACTGAATAGCGCTGAGGAATTACCCACCCCCACCCCTCGTCGGCCTTCAAAGTGTGAGGTGGGCTTTTTGTATTTAATTCCACGATTTTGCGGGTGAACCAGAGAAGCCGGTCGGCAGAGATCAAATTCTAGAGTTCTGACCACCCCCACTCCGACCGTGTGGGAGGCCTATAGATCCGGCGGATGGTGCGTCGGACCGCGGAATCAACGCTGCCGAACAACTCAAGCCGGCCGCTTGGCCACCTCCGCGCCATAGCGCGCTCGGGCATCTTCGACGGCCTGCGCCTGTGCCGCCGCGAGGCTTTCGCGGACCTCCTTGGCGCGGCGCGCTGCATCAAGCGTCGCCTGCGCGTGGCCCTGGAACTGCGGCATGACCTCGCGTGCGATCAGTTCGTAGCTGCGCATTGTTGCTGAAGGATTGGCCCAGTTGTGCGCCAGCAGGAGATAGGCGCCGAAGCCGCCGTTTGATTGTTGCCACAACCGCTCGATCTGGGCGGCGCACGCGTCCGGCGTCCCGATAGCACCAAGGCCTGAGCCGTTGATGAACTCGATCATTTCGGCAACCGAGTTGCCGACCACCGCCATTTGGGGGAATGCAGCGACCTGCTGGAAGTAGCGGAACCAATGCTCGATGCCGTATTCCACCTCGCGATATGCCTGCTCTTTGGTTTCCGCCATGTGGCACAAGCCAACAAGTCGCCACTTGCTGCGGTCAGCGGTCTTGCCATGGGCCTTCGCCTCGGCCGTCAGCACATCCCAGTGCAGCGCAAGCGCATCAAAGCCGGCGGCGGTGGTGGCGCCCACCGACAGCATACCTAGGCCATATCGGCCGGCAAGCTTGGCGCCGGTAGGGGACGCTACGGCAGCGACGGCAACGTCGAAGAGTGGGTTGGAGTAAGGCCGCAGGTGCAACCGCGCCTCGCGCAGGTCCCAGCGCTCGTTTTTGAAAGTG
This sequence comes from Bradyrhizobium sp. CER78, assembly GCF_029846235.1. Lineage (GTDB taxonomy): Bacteria > Pseudomonadota > Alphaproteobacteria > Rhizobiales > Xanthobacteraceae > Bradyrhizobium. The sequence goes on along the minus strand of NZ_JARVWP010000008.1, from coordinate 143,750 downwards.
ACCGGTTCGTCGCTGGTCAAAAGCTTGGTGATGATGGCAACGCCATCTTCGAGCAGCCCACGTGTCTGACTCTGCTGCAGCCCGATCATGGCGCCGTCGGTGGGAAGCGAGCCAGGGCCGAGGCCGAGCATCGCACGCCCGCGCGTCAAATGGTCAAGGAGGACGATGCGCTCAGCGACCCACAGCGGGTTGTGATACGAGACGCTGGTCACCCCGGTGCCGAGTTTGATGTGACGCGTGCGCTCTGCCGCCGTCGCTATCATGATTTCCGGAGAGGCGGAGAGCTCCGTGCCAGCGGAATGATGTTCGCCGAGCCAAGCCTCATCATAGCCGCAGCGATCCAGCCATTGAATGAGATCGAGATCGCTCTGCAATGCGAGCGTTGGGTTGATGCCGGGCTTATGGAAGGGCGCGAGAAAAATGCCGAAGCGCAGGCGCTGGCTCATTGAGAGGTTCCTCCGCCTTTATGATGGGGCCTTCGTTGGCCTCCTGATCTGAATCAAGCTGCCGCTTGATCCGCCGCTCCCTGACAGCGGATTGGATCGACACGATAACCGCTCCCTGCAGCGTTGTCATCCGGGTCAAAAGCGGCGGTCGCGGGCCGTTCGCCAGACTACAGACCAATCTGCCGCGCAAAGCCTCTGGGCCGCCCGGTGCTAGATTGTCCGCCCGATTGACAGCGACGGCGACACTACATGCTGAGCGTATGTGTCTCGAACACAGTTTCCTGCGGCGGCCCGCCAATCCCCCTGCGATGCCTTGCTTCAAGCGCGGCATGAAGATCTCTTCTTGCAACCATTCCCAACTCGCCTTCGTGTCGTGCACCGCAATAACAGTCCAACCACCCGGCGCGGGCCCGGCGGTGTGTGGAAGATCTGACCCGCCGGGAGCCCGCCCGAGCTCGGATGTACCGCGGCAATCGACTTCGGATACTGATCTTTCGTGCCGCCGGGAAAGTAGTGGTGAGTGGTCTTCGACATAAGTTGTTGCGCCGTCGGGAACAAAGTTCCCGTCAGGCGTGTTACCGAAGTCCAGCCAGAGTACAACACTTGAGGCGCTGGGGGTCGTTCCCGATTGAGCGGTTGAGCGAGATGATAGCTTCAAGTGACGGGTGCTTCCGCAACGCAAGTTCCCACCGCGTTCCCGGCGGCCCCAGTGCGTGGTCATGCAACCGGTTAAGGACATTGCATGGCGCTTGAACGGGTGGATCGCGACAGCTCCGGGTTTGTGAGTCCGCAACTCGGCCTCGCATTTGCTGCTCGCCATGCCGAGACGTTGCTCGTGCTCCTTGTGCTCGGCGTGGCCCTAATCATCGGGCTTGCGACCGCCGCGGACTACGGGCTGTCGACCGACGAATTCAACACCGACGAGTACGGCCCCAAGGCGCTTGCCTGGTACACGAGCTCTTTTGCGGACCGGTCTCAGTTCGAGACGGTCGAAGAGTATCTGTGGATGTATGGACCCTGGTTTCAGATGCTCGTCGCGGCGGTGCAGTCGCTTGCGATCGCGAGCCCGATCACGGTCCGGCACGCGATGACCTTTCTGGTCGGTCTCGCTGGGCTCGCCGCTGTCGTGCCGATCGCACGGCTCACGGTCGGGTCCTGGGCTGGGTTGACGGCGCTCACCCTGTGCCTGCTGACCGGCTACCTCTACGGCAACCTGTTCTTCGCCCCGATCGACGTGCCGTTCCTGTTCGCCATGAGCTGGTCGACCCTCGCGATCGTCCTGATGGTACGGCAGGCGGCGCCTAGCTGGCGTCTGACCCTTGTGACAGGCCTTGCCACCGGTCTCGCCATCGCAACGCGCACCGGCGGGGTAATCACGCACGTCTACCTCGTCGGCGGCATGAGCCTGTGCGCACTCGAGGCGGTGCTGCGCCATGGCCGCGCGGGCTATGGCCAATTGCTTCAGATCGCCTTGCATACGCTGCTCGTCATCCTCATCGCCTGGCTGACGGCGGTTGCGCTCTGGCCGTGGTTGCAGATTGGAAATCCGCTCACGCAATTCCTCGAGGCCTATCGGCACTTTGGTACGCTCGACACGTCGTTCGAATTCCAGAACTGGGGCCGGCTCACGTTCACCGATAACGTGCCCGCCTGGTACATCCCGGGACAGCTCGCGGCGCGTCTGCCGGAGGGCTCTCTGGCGTTGCTGTTGCTTGGCATGGCGGTCTGGATCGGTGCTGCAGGGTCGTGGATCCGTGCCACCTTCAGCGCCCTGCGTCGGTCCGGCGTCGCGGGACTGCGACCGGTCGCGGCCGAGCTCGCAGCAGCGCGCGCGGTGCTGGTCGTTAGTGTCGCGGCGTTCGGGCCTACCGCGGTGCTCGTCCTGCAAGGTTCGACGCTCTATGACGGTGTCCGCCACGTATTGTTCGTGATCCCGATGCTTGCCATCGTCGCCGCGCGCGGGCTCGCGAGCCTCTTGCCCTTCTTGCGGCGCCTCCCGATCGTGCCCGTGGCCCTCGGGATCGCGCACGCGGCCACCATCCTGGCGACGCTCATCATCCTGCATCCGCTTGAATATATCGCGATGAACGGTCTGGCAGGCGGCGTCCCGGGCGCTTACGGCCGCTTCGACCTCGACTATTGGAGCATGGCGGCTCCCGAGGCGCTGCGCCGCCTCGAGGCGCGAATTGACGCCGAAGGCCGGTTCGCGGGCGATTCACCGCGCGTGCTGCTCTGCCTGGCCTGGCGCGAGAATCTGGCCGGCGTGATGTTCCGTCGCAACTGGATTGCCGAAACACATCTGGATAAGGCCGACTACCTGATCGCCACCGAGCGCTGGCCTTGTGCCGATAGCACGACGGCCGTACTGGTTGACGAGGTCAAACGATTTGGCCGCCCCTTCGCCTGGATCTACGCCAATTCGTCGCGGGCTCGGTGAGTGACGCCTGCCTGCACAAACTTGCCCCGCACGACCTGGCAATGGCATCTACTTCTTCGCCTGCAATTCGATCGGGGGCGCCTCGGCCTTTCGGGCTAACGTGACCGGGCGACGTTCTCGCGGGCGGCCTGCCTCACGCCGGCTCTCCTTGGCGCGATCGATCGCCACGGCGCGCGTCAGCCGCGTGATCATGTCGAGCTGGAGCCGCAGCTTGAGATGCAAGTGGAGCATGATGAGCAGGCTGATCACGACCCAGGTGTAGACGATGAGGTCTGACCCGCGGCCGATTCCCGCGAAGGCGGCAAGCTCCGTGGCATGCTCCGGCACCCAGACGAAGTAGAGGCCGGCGAGCGCGGCGCCGCTCGCGAACAGCCCGATAATCGGCACCGTTCGATGCGCTGACCATGCGTAGACCAGAACCAACGCGAGAAGGACGGTCAGAAAGAGCTGTGCGATCATCGGTAGAGTCTCCGCGCGAACAGATCGATCAGGATGGTCAGAGCATCGGTGATGCGTTGACCCTTGCCTAACGAATAGGCGCTGTACTCGATGTTCACCGGCACCTCGACAAAGCGCAGGCGGCTCTGGGCGATCTGGTGCAGGATCTCGGACGCGTGTGCCATTCGGTTCTGTCGCAAGGAGATCGCGCGGGCGCCGCGCGCGGTCATCGCCCGTAGGCCATTGTGGGTATCGGTGACTGGCAGTCCGGTGCTCGCGCGCGTAAACCGGATCGCGGCGCCGAGCAAGATGCGGCGCAGCACCGGCAGATTTGCCGTCGCGCCGGCGAGAAATCGGCTGCCGAGCGCGAAATCGATCCCGGGCTGCTCGATGGCCGCGAGCAGCGCCGCGATGGCCGCGGGGGAATGCTGACCATCGGCGTCGAACGTGACGAGTGCATCCGCATGCTGCTCAAGGGCGAAGTCGATGCCGGTCTGTAGCGCGGCGCCCTGTCCGAGGTTGATCGGATGCCGGACCACGACCCCACCTGCGAGCAACGCGACGTCGCCGGTGCGGTCGGCGGAGCCGTCATCGACCACGATGACCGCGTATCCGGCGCGGCGAATGCCGGACACGACGCTGCCGACCACCGGTGCTTCATTGTACGCCGCGACAACAACCCAGGGATTGCGAATCCGGCCGGTCATGGGAAGCTCGTATCCGGACGTGGGGGCGCCTTGCTCAAGACCACGCGCATCGCGTCGAACAGGTTCACCGGAATGGCGAACCGGTTGCCGGTCGGGCTGGCCGCGATCTTGCGGCCGAGCATGCGACCGATTTGGAAGGTGATCAGCGAGAACGGCACGAATTTCCAGGGGTGATCGGAACTCTCTATGCGAAGACCGATCGAATCGGCCAGAGACGCGATGCTGTCGCGGTTGAAGAACCAGAGGTGCTGCGGCGGCGTCATCAGGCGCCAGTGCGCGCCGGTCGATCGCGCTGCCAAGGAACCGAAGTCTCCGGTCGTCAGCACGATGATTCCGTCCGGCCGGAGATGGTCCGCAAGTAGCGCGAGGGCTTCCCTCGGCTCGGGCAGATGCTCGACGACATCGAGGAGGACGATGACATCCAGGGTGCCAAGCGACTTGAGAGTCGCTTCGCTCAGCGGGCCGCGCACGACGTTCAAGCCGAGATCGCCAGCATGCGCTGCAGCCGCTTCTGCGGGCTCGATGCCGCTCACCTCAAATCCAGCGCGGCGCGCTTCATCGAGAAAGAAGCCATAGGCGCAGCCGATCTCGAGCAAGAAGCCCTGTGCCTTGCGGCGCTGGATGAACTCGACCGTGCGGGCGAACTCGCGCCGTAGCACGGGTTCGGCGCCGAGATAGTCGGCGTAGCCGTCGGACTGACGGCCGGAAAAGTAGCCGTCGTCATAATAGGCGAGGGGGTCGAAGCTCGATGTCTCGGTGCGTCCCAGTCCGCAGTCAGGACATTGCAGGATGTCGCAACCGTTCTTGACGTAAAGAAGCCGATGCAGCGTCGCGCGACTGCACGCGGGGCATTCAAGCGTAACCGCAGGTCGGTCGTTGCGCATCAGCACATGCGTTCCGCCCAATGGCGTTCTTCAGTCGGAAAAACGCATCCGAAGCCGAACTGTTCCGCTCGGCGAACGGCCACGGGGAGCTGTGACGCCGGAGCCGCCGGGCGCCAGCGTCTCCGCAGTGCCAGCTGAGGCTGATGTTGAGCAGCTTGGCCGCGTTGTGGTCAAAGACGCCGGCGCGCTGCTCGTCCGTGAGCTCCGGCGCTTCGTGACGTGCTCGATCGGATCGAGGGTATGGCGCGCTCCTGGCTTCCTCGCCTTGCTCCATCTGCACTCAATGGCTTGGGCGCAGTCTGGAATTAGAGAACAATTTCAATCGCATAAGAGTTCGCAGTTCTATTCTGAACGGCGCGCCAAATCCGCGCCATTCCATAGCCTTGTCCGAAGCGGCCTCGTCGCGGGAGCGTGATTTCGCGCGGGCTGCTTTGCACTCCGTGGAATCCCGGTCCCAATCAGGCGGGCGGACGCCCCTGCTTTCCGCTATGATTGCGGCCATGACGATCGGGATTACCGGACCCGAACGGAAGGCACCACGACAAGGTGGCGTGGTCAGGCTCATCCTTGCGGCCATTGTCATTGTGATCTGCTTGATCCTGCTCGCGCTCGCGAGCGATTTCCTGGTCGACTGGCTGTGGTTTTCGTCGGTCGGCTATTTGCAGGTGTTCTGGACAACAATCGGCGCCAAAGCCGCCGTCTTTGCAGCGGTCTGGACGGGAACGGCCCTCATCCTGGGAATGAACGGCTGGCTCGCGCTGGGTTTAGCCGGCAAGGGGTCGACACGGGTTGCGGTGGCTTCCGTCTGGCAGGTCGCGGGCAGCGCGCCGCCGAATCCGTTTGCGCAGTTGTTCGATCGACTGCCGTGGCCCGCGATCGTCGCAGGCGGGGCAGCTTTGCTCGCGCTGCTCGTCGCGGCGGCCGAAGTCGGCTATTGGGGCATCTTCCTGAGGTATCTCTATCAGGCGCCCTATGGCGCAGAGGATCCGCTCTTCAACAAGGACCTCGGCTTCTACCTGTTCTCGCTGCCCGCCTATGTCCTGATCAAGAACTGGATGCTGGTCATCCTGGCTCTGTGCGCGGTCTTCGCCGCAACAATCTATTGGGCTCGCGGCGATATCGAATACGACGTTCATCGCCGGTCGATGTCGCCCATGGCGATTGCCCACGGTTCGGCATTGCTCGGTCTTCTCTTCGCGGTGAAGGCCTGGTCCTACGCTCTCGACCGCTATCTGCTGCTCTACGGCGACAACGGCGTCGTCGTAGGCGCAAGCTACACCGATGTCCATGTGGGGTTGCCGGCCCTGTGGCTCATGATCGCCCTCTCGATCATCGCGGCGCTCGTCGCGTGGGCAAACGTGCGGGCGCGCGGCTACCGGCTTCCGGCGGCGGCGGTCGTGCTCGTTGCCATCGGCACCCTGGCATTGTCCGGCGTAATCCCCGCGCTGTTCCGGCAATTCTTCGTCAGACCAAGCGAGCTGGAGCTGGAGAAGCCCTACATCGAACGCAATATCGCTCTCACCCGGCAGGCGTACGATCTCGATAAGATCGTAGCCAAGCCCTTTGCCGCCGAGCAGAAGCTTACCTTCAAGACGCTCGACGCCAACAAGGCGACAATCGACAATATCAGGCTGTGGGACTGGCTGCCCTTGTCGGATACCTACGCGCAGTTGCAGGAGATCCGCACCTACTACAAATTCCATGATCTCGACGTTGATCGCTACTGGCTCAACGATTCCTACCAGAGCGTGATGCTTTCGGCGCGCGAGCTGCGCTCCTCGCTGTTGCCGCCAAATGCGCAGACATGGGTCAACCGCCACGTGCTGTTCACCCACGGCAATGGCGCGGTGATGAGCCCAGTCACCCGCAAGAGCACTGAGGGACTGCCGCTGTTCTATTTGCGGGACATTCCGCCGGTTGCGGACGGAGGCCCCGGGATTGTCGAGCCGCGCATCTACTACGGCGAAGAGAGCGACGACTACGTCATCGTCAAGGGAAGTGCGCCGGAGTTTGATTATCCGAAGGGCAAAGACAACGTCTATGCGGAGTATGAGGGCGCTGGCGGCATTCCGATCGGCTCAGCGGCGTGGCGAACCCTGTTCGCGTACTACTTCAACGACCCGAACCTCTTGCTCTCCAGCTACATCACGCCGGAGAGCCGGATCATGATCCGGCGCAATATTCGGGAGCGGGTACCCGCGATCGCGCCGTTCCTCAGGCTCGATCATGATCCCTATCTGGTTATCAGCGGCGGCCGGATGTTCTGGATACAGGACGCGTATACGACGAGTTCCTATTTTCCGTCGACGCCGCCTGCGCAGGATTTCGATCTCAACTACATCAGGAATTCGGTGAAGGTTGTCATCGATGCCTATCACGGGACCGTCGATTTCTATTTGATGGATCCCAAGGACCCGATTGCCGCGACCTACGCGCGCATCTTTCCGCACTTGTTCAAGCCGTTCGCGGCGATGCCCGCGGATTTGCAGAAGCACATTCGATATCCGGAGGATCTGTTCCTGATCCAGGCGCGGCTGTTCCAGACCTACCACATGGAGGCCGCCGAAGTGTTCTACAATCGCGAGGATCTCTGGCAATTCCCGCGCCAGCCGGGCAGCGGCGGCGGCACCTCGGTGATGAGCCCTTACTACATTATCATGCGGCTGCCGGGCGAGGCGCGGGCCGAGTTCTTCCTCATGGTTCCGATGGTGCCGAGCCGCCGTGACAACATGATCGCGTGGCTGGCGGCGCGTTGTGACGCGCCCGACTACGGCAGGCTGATCGTGTACGAATTCCCGAAGGATAAGCTCGTCTACGGGCCGTTCCAGATCGAGGCGCGGATCAATCAGAACACGGAGATATCGCAACAGCTGACATTGTGGAATCAGATGGGCTCGCGGGTGATACGTGGGGCGAACCTGCTGGCTATACCGATCGAGAATTCGATCCTTTACGTGTCGCCGCTCTATTTGCGTGCGGAGTACGGGCACCTGCCGGAGCTGAAACGCGTGATCGCGGCCTATGGCGAACATGTGGTGATGAAGGAGACGCTCGGCGAGGCCTTGTCTGCGCTGTTCGTCGAGCCTGGCGCGGCGCGACCGGTCTCGAGCACGAATGAGGAAATGCCTGTCACAGGCCCGTCGACGAGCCAGGCAAGGGAGGCGCTCGATCGCTACAATCAGGCCGTTGAACGATTGCGGTCCGGCGACTGGAAGGGCTTTGGCACACAGTTCGATGCAATGCGCGAGCTTTTGGAGCAGATGAACCGACGTTCCACCGGCCATTAGCCGCACTAAGTTTGGGCTCAGCTCAAGATCGTATCGCGAATTCAATCACATAAGAGGGGATGATCCTCCAGTCGCGCGCTGCCGCTTCGCATTCACCGCCGCACATTTGTCTGCGGTGAGCGTAGTTGCGGCTTGGTATCGCGATCTCGTTAGTCTCGTTTCGCAGGAATGCGCTATCGCCTCGCGGTTACCGTCGTCGATGTCTTGGGTGTCGCATCGCTGGCGCGGTACTAAGTCGGTCCCGGAGGATTCAGGTTCCGGGCCGCGGCGTCGGTGCGCCGCAATGATGGGAGACCTACGTGAAGAGGAGTGGCTCAAGAGCTTTGCAGACGCTATGGGATAGTCGGAGTTCACTTGGGATAATGATGTCAGCATCTCATGCTGTTTCGGTGGCGTTTCTGGTTCGGCGGCCTTTTCTCCCTGGGCATGTTCTGGGCTTGCGGGGTATCAGCACAAACCGCTCAGCCGGCGAGCCAGGCGTGGTTCGACATTCCCTCGCAGCCGCTCGCTTCGGCGCTCGACGCCTATAGCAAGACGACGGGCGTGGTCATCGCCTATAATGGCAATCTCGCGGTCGGGCGGGTTTCCAACCCGGTGAAAGGCCAGTTCAATCCGCAGCAAGCCATTGTGCTTCTTCTGAAGGGCAGTGGACTGGTCGCGGACTACACGGCATCCGATGCCATCGTCGTCATTCCAGCGCCGGATGAAGCTTTTGTGACGCGGCCGCCATCGGCTATCGCGCAGGCGGCCTTGTCACAACAGAGCGCTATTGAACGGCGATATTCGGCGCTGCTACAGGAGCGGCTGAACAACGCCCTGTGCGCCCAGCGAGCGACAAGGCCCGGTACGTACCGGGCCGCAATCAGCTTCTGGATCGGGCCGTCCGGCAGTGTGACGAAGGTGAAGCTCTTGGGGACGACCGGCGATCCGCAACGGGATGCAGCGATCGCGGAGGCGGCGCGTCGCCTATCCGCAGGCGAAGCTCCTCCGGCGCAGATGACGCAACCCTTCACCATGGTTATCCTGCCCCGAGCGTCCGGTGGCACCGTCGACTGTCCGCCGGGTGAAGGCGGCCGACAAGATGAGTGAGGACGAGAGGCTCTCCAACTCCTCGGATCATGACCCGGCCGGGGACAATGAGAGCTCGCGAACGCTGCGGGCCCTGTTCGTCGAACGGTATCAGGACCTGAAGTCGCGCCTGGCACGTCGGCTGGGTTCCCTGGAGTGGGCGGAAGACGCGCTACAGGATACCTACCTGCGGCTGAACGGACGGGAGATCGTTGGCGACGTCCGCAATCCGGCCGCCTACCTGCTCCGGTCTGCGTTCCATGTCGCACTGAATCAGCGGCGCGCCGATAACCGGCGCCTCAACGCGGAAGAGGTCGAAGCGCTGCTCAATCTCGCGGACGATGCGCCCGATCCCATGCGCGTGATTTCCGGCCGTTCCGATCTCGAAATGCTCAAGCAAGTGATGGCCGAACTGCCGCCGCGTCCGCGGGCCATCCTGTTGGCCGCCAGGCTGGAAGGGCTCTCCCGGCAGGAGATCGCCGGGCGCTTCGGCGTTTCCGTGAGCCTGGTGGAGAAGGAATTGCGGAGGGCGCAGGAGCATTGCGTCGCCCGTTTCAAGAAAATTCGGCGTCCGGAGTAGAAAATTGTGCGGTTCGGGGCGTCAGGGAGTGTCTATGTTACGGGAGGGCCGCTGGTTCGCCCGCCGAGGATCGCGACCGCAGTCCTCATCATGACCGGCAACATACAATTTTGATGATTGATAGCGACCGACATCACGACGAGCTTTCCGTGCTGGAGCGCGAAGCCCATGCCTGGATTAGGCGGCTGACGTCCGGCGAGGCGAGAGCGGCTGACGCTGCGGCCTTGCAGCGGTGGTGTGGTCAAAGCCCGGCACATGCGGCCGCTTTTTCAGAGGCCAGCCAGTTCTGGAAGGCGTTCGGCCCTGCCGGCCAGAGCCTGCTGGAGGACGAGAGGGCGACGAGCCGCCGTTCGCGCGTCGGTGGCAGGTCCCCGATCATGAGCCGCCGCGTGGTGGTGGGAGGGGCGCTGGCGGCGGCAGCAACCGGGATCATGGTGGTGCGCCCTCCACTCGATTTGTGGCCGTCGCTGTTCGAACTGCGGGCTGACTACCGCACCGGCGTCGGCGAGCAACGTGAGGTGGCCGTGGTGGATGGCGTCGCGGTCCAGATGAATACGCGCACCAGCATCGCGCTGGGATCGGGAGCTGCGTCCGGCACGGTCGAGCTGATCGCGGGCGAGGCCTCCTTCAAGGTCGCCGACCGCGGAGCAGAGACGTTCAGCGTGATCGCGGCGAGTGGGAAGACCACTTCGGCGGGCGCACAGTTCGATGTGCGCGTTGACGGGGCAAGCGTCTGCGTCACGTGCCTCACGAACGAGGCCCGTGTCGAGTATCGGACGCAACAGGTCGTTCTCAAATCCAGGCAGCGTGTGACCTACAGCGATAGCGGGTTTGACGATGTCGTTGCGATCGACCCATCGATTGCGGCCGCCTGGCAGCAGGGCTTGATCATCTGCAACATGATGCCTTTGACGGACCTGATTCAGGAGCTGAACAGATATCGCTCTGGCCGCATCGTGCTGCTGAACGCGGAGTTCGGGCGCAATCCCGTCAACGGTCGTTTCAGGATAGATCGTCCCGACGAGGCCTTGGTGCAGATTGAGCGTGCCTTCGGCATTCGTGCCCGTACGTTGCCCGGCGGGCTCGTCTTGCTCTCCTAGAGCTTTTTGCTCTCCTAGAGCTTTCTCGCTCGACATCTCTTTTACGCGAACTGGTGCGAACCTGGGAATCTAGTTCCACGGTATTTGCTTCGCTCGAAGGTGCTCTGACCCTCCGCAGCGGTGACACAAAACATTCATAAAATTCCTTTGAGGGTTCCGGCGTCCAGAGGTGTCACGACAGTGAGCCAGCGGTCATCACAATGATCGCAATTCGGCTTAGTCAGGATCCCTAATGTTCGTCGATCGTGTGATCTCCCGCCCCTCGTGCCCCCTGCGCATTGCCGCGTGGTTCGGTTCGTTGCAGAGCCATCTGATGCGCGGGATGGATCTTGCAATGGCTGGCGAGCAGACACACCGGCCGCGCATCAGTCAGGCGGAAGCGCCGGCGCTTCCGCCTGTGCGCTCCTGATCCGCTCCCTCCCAGTTATTCCGTTTCCAGAGGACATCTTATGCCGTCTCGCCGGAAAGCCGCCCGCCGCTCTCGCCTCGATCAGCGCCGGATCGCGCCGCTTCCTCCGCGCCAGCGGATCGGATTGGTGTCGCGCTCGATGCTGCTCGCGGGCACCAGCACGCTGGCGCTGCTGCTGACCGGGATGGAGGATGCATCGGCGCGGCCGTTCGGCAACTTCGGAGCGACGACATCGGCGCCGACGATCGCGAGCGATGCGGCAACCGCCGCGGCCCAGCAGGCGACCGAAGTCGCCCGGCAAAGCCAGGGTGCGCTGACGCGCGCAACCCAGGCGATCCAGGCGCTGCAAGCCGCGCAGTCCGCCGCACGCAGCGCGGCTGCCGCCTCGCAGCGATCGAGCACGTTGCCGCAAGTGGCGGTGCCGAACGGCCTTGCTGCGGGCGGGCTCCAGGTTGCGCCGGGCGCTGTGCCCGGCTCGAGCCTCTGGCAAGGCGCGGCGCTGCCGAGCCAGAGCGCAAGCGGCGGTCAGACCACGGTCACCGTCAATCAAACCGCGCCGCAGGCGATCCTCAACTGGCAGAGTTTCAACGTCGGCAGCCAGACCACGCTCAACTTCAACCAGCAGGCCGGCAGCTGGACCGCGCTCAACCGCGTCGTCGGCAACACCGGGCCGAGCCAAATCCTCGGCCGCATCACCGCTCCCGGTCAGGTGCTGGTGATCAACCAGAACGGCATCATCTTCGGCGGCGCCAGCCAGATCAATGTCGGCTCGCTGATCGCCTCCAGCGCCAATATCGCCGACAATCAGTTCCTCAGCAACGGCATCTACGCATCGACTACCGGCGGCGGCGCAAGTGTCGTCTATACGCCGAACTTCACCGGTGCCGGCGGCAAGATCGTCATCGAGAGCGGCGCGCTGATCACCACCAATGCGCCGTCCTCGGTGACGGCGGGCGGCGGCTTCGTGCTGCTGATGGGCACCGAAGTCAGCAATGCCGGCGCCATCACCACGCCGAAGGGCCAGACCCAGTTCGCGGCCGGCGACGATTTCATCCTGCGCGCCGGCTACGGCACCAACGCCAACCAGAACTCGACCACGCGCGGTAACGAGATCGCGCCACTGCTGCGCAGCGGAAGCACCAGCGGCACGGTCACCAATACCGGTCTGGTGCTGGCCCAGCAGGGCGACATCACGCTGGCCGGCCACGCCGTCACCCAGGACGGCATCCTCGTCTCCACCACCTCGGTCAATCAGCGCGGCACCATCCATCTGCTCAACTCGGCGTCCGATGCCACCGGCAGCGTCACGCTGACCAATAACGGCATCAGCCTGATCCTGCCGGAGACCGATGCCGCGGCCGCGCTGGTCTCGGGCATCGATCCGACCGCGACCGCGTTCAATTCGCAGCGCGATGCGCTGATCGCGTCGGCCGGGCCCAATCTGCTGGCGACCGGCCAGTTCGATAACCTCTCGACATTGGTGGACCGCCCCGATCAATCGCGGATCGAGATCGTCACCGGCGGCACGATCGATTTCAGGAACGGCTCGCTGACCATGGCGCAGGGCGGCCAGGTGTCCGCTTCCGCCGGCAAGCGGGTGTTCGCCGAAACCGGCTCGGTGATCGACGTCTCCGGCACCACCGGCACCGTGCTGCCGGTGTCGGCCAACGCGGTCAAGGTCAACGTCCAGGGCAACGAGCTGCGCGACAGTCCGCAGAACCGCGACAGCGGCACGCTGCTCAACAGCAACATGTGGATCGATGCCCGTGATCTGACGCTGGTGCCGGCCGGCACCGGCGGCTATGCGACCGATCGCTACTACACCGCGGGCGGCCTGCTTGAGGTCTCGGGCTATCTCAACAACACCGGTCACAAGATCGGCGAATGGACCGCGGTCGGCGGCACCATTACGCTGTCGGCACCGGAAGTGGTGGCGCAGCAGGGCGCGCTCTTCAATATCTCCGGCGGCGCCGTGCAATATCAGAGCGGCTATGTGCGGCAGACGCTGCTGCTCGGCAATGACGGCCGCATCTACAGTGCCGACAATGCGCCGTCCTATCTGACCTATGTCGCGGTGGCGAACGGCTTCATCGTCAATCACGCGCATTGGGGCGTGGTCGAGGTCTATCTCAGCCCGTTCGGCAAGGGCAGCAGCCGCTGGGAAAACGGCTACACGATGGGCCGCGACGCCGGCAGCCTCGTCCTGTCGACCCCGACCTCGGTGTTCGAGGGCACCATCCTCGCCAATGTGATCGACGGCGAGGAGCAGATCGCCAAGCGTCCGGCCGGCGTCAGCGACGGCTACAAGCTGACGCAGAACACGGTGCCGCTCGCCGGCACGCTGGCGCTCGGGCAGTACACCCGCTATGGCCTGGCCGGCGCCTACAACACCGATGTGACGTTCGGCAATGTCGCGCCGGTGTCGGGCAATCTCGGCCTGACGTCCGCGCTGCCATCCGACCGCACCAACACGGCCTGGTTCGATGCGCCGACGCTGAACAGCTTTGGCCTCGGCGGCTTCAACATCAACACCGCCAACAAGATCTCGATCAACGCGCCGCTGCAATTTGCGCCGGGCGCGCAGGTCAAGCTGACCGCTCCGACCGTCGATATCGCAGCCGACATCACGGCGCGCTCCGGCAGCGTCACGGTGAGCAACATCCTCAACACCGCAAGCGGCACGGTTACGTTGACGAATGCGACAGGCGGAGCAGCGCTGACGCTGGAATCCGGCGTCACCATCGACACGCGCGGCCTGTGGATCAATGCGCAGGCCGATCCGGCCAGCGTGTCGGGCCTCGGCCTGCTCGACGGCGGCAACGTCACCTTCGATTCGACCCAGAATGTCTCGCTCGCGGCGGGCAGCGTGATCGACGTGTCCTCCGGCGGCGCCGTTCTCGTCAACGGCAAGACGCAAGGCGGCAAGGGCGGCAACGTCGCGATCCTCGCCGGCCACACCCAGCAGGACGCCGGCATGCCGGGCGATGGAACGCTTGTTCTCGACGGTGCGATCCGCGCCTGGGGCGTCAGCGGCGGCGGCACGCTGACGATCTCCTCGCCCGGCAACGTCCTGATCGGCGACAACGCCGAACTCGCGGGCGGCATCTTGCCGGCCGGTACGCCGGCGCCGGCCGCGGTGAAGCTGAAGCAGGCGTTGACCATTCCGGCGGGGCAACCGCTGCCGGCTGCGCTGACGCTCACGCTCACGAAAATGACCTTCGATACGCCGCTGCTCTCCGACGTGCCGCTTAGCGACACATTGCCAAGCGGTCCGACCGGCGCCGATTGGCCGGTTCCGAGCGGGCTGACGGTGTGGGCAACGACCAGTGATGGGAGCAACGGTTGCTACGGCGGATGGCCCTGTGGGTCGTCGGTTGTGCCTGCCCTCTCGACCATCACGAGCTGGGCGGGAAATGCTATCATCCCCGCCGGGACCATCGTTCCCTCAAATGTCTTCCCGAACGGTCTTCCGGTCAAACCCTACCAGGTGACCTACGCGGCCGGAACGATCCAATCCACGCCGATGACCTACCCGATCGGCAGCATTATTCCGGTCGGCACGGCGTTGCCGCAGACCGTGGCGATCGAGCCCGCGCCAGCGCTGCAATCCTCGTTCTTCACTGCCGGCTTCTCGAACTATGACATCAATGGCGGGCTGGGTGTTGTGATCGCCAACAACACGGTGGTCGCGGCCGCGATGCCGGTCTACCGGTTCACCGCGAACAGCTTTGCCGCACCTTCCGGCAGCGATCCGTCGTCGGCGTTGCTGCTGTGGACGCCGCCGCTGTTCACCGAGGATCCGGTCAAGGCCACGGTGAGCCAGCGGGGCGGCGTCAGTGTGACGCTGCGCTCGCTGATCAAATCGGGAGGCGGTGCTCTCGTGAACGGCGGTGCCATCGTGGTTGGCGACGGCGCCTCGGTCAGCGTCGATCCAGGCCAGAGCATCACGCTCGATGCCTTCGGACAGATCAGCGTGTTCGGCAGCATCACCGCACATGGCGGCAGCATCAATCTGGTCAATGACGCCTACGGTTCACCGGTTCAGGGCGGTTTTAACTTCGACCTCAACGGCAATGGCCGCGGCGTTTCGATCTGGGTCGATGCTGCCGCCAAGCTCGATGTCTCTGGGCTGGCCTATCAAGCGACCGACACGACCGGACATCCGTTCGGGCGGGCGACCGATGGCGGCTCCATCACCGTCAACGGCGGCGGCGCCTTCGTGATCCTGCGCCCGGGTGCCGAGCTCAATGCCGACGGCACCCAGCTTGCGATCGATCTCGCAGCGGGAGGCGCGGCGTCGTCAAGCCGGCCGCAGATGATCACGACGAATGGCGGCTCCATCACCCTGGCGTCGCAGAGCGGGCTCTATCTCGACGGCGCCGTCCACGCCTTGTCCGGTGGCGGAAGCGCTGCCGGCGGCAATTTGTCGATCGCGCTCACCACGCCGAACTTCGATGGCAATTCATTGCCCAACGGCACGGCGCCGGCCAACGTGATCGTCCCAAGCCTGATGACCGTGGTGCAGGCGCGTCCGGATTCCTCGCTGCCAGCAGATATCGCGCCTGGGACCGATGCTTCGAAGCTGAAGTTCGGCCGGGCCACGGTGAGCGCCAAGATGGTCAACGACGGCGGCTTCGATAGTCTGACGCTTGTGTCCGGCGATTACATGCAGTTCTCCGGCGATGTGTCGCTGACGCTGGGGCGCAGCCTGACGCTGACGGCGGCGGCTTTCACATCGGGGGCGCCGGTTTCCGGGCCGATCGATTCCTCGATGGCGGCTACGACCGGCAGCGTGAAGCTGTCAGCCCCCTACATCCTGTTCCGTGAGGCGACCGCTGTCGTCCCTGACGGGACCATCAGCGGCAGCATCCGCAATCCCGGCGGTGCGGTCTTGCCGACCACGGCGAGGTTCGAGGCCGACGCAAACCAAATCGACGTCCAGGGCCTCATCGGATTCTCGGCGCGTTCACCGAACAACATGTTTGCGGCGGGATTCCTGACCACGAAGCTGGTCAGCCAGGGCGATATCCGCTTCCTGTCGATGCCCGGGGTGATCACCACCCAGTTGTCCACCAGCGGTAATCTCGAACTTCTCGCCGCGCAGATTTATCCCGCAACCAACACGGTTGCGACCGTGATCGCCGGCAGCGGAAATTCCGATCCGACCACGACACTGACCATCGGACGCACCACCGACAACATTCCGGATGCACCGCTGTCGGTGTTCGGCCAGCTCGCTTTCCAGGCGCCGGTGATCGAGCAGGGCGGCATCGTTCGCGCACCGCTCGGTCTCCTGACCCTCGGACTAAGCTGGCCGGTCTTCACGCCGCATGTCGATCTGCTTCCGGGCAGTCTGACCTCGGTCTCGATGGCTGGCCTGACCATCCCCTATGGCGGCACGATCGACGGCGTCACCTACACGTATAATGGCGCGAGCATCCGCAAGATCGACCTGACCAACTTCAACAACAACGGACCGCAGACCGGCATCATCCTGGACGGGCAGTCGATCAACGTCGCGAGCGGCGCGATCCTGGATTTGTCGGGCGGCGGCACGCTGACCGGCGCGGGTTTCGTCTCCGGACGCGGCGGCTCGGTCAACGTGATCAACACGCCACTCGTCAACGCCAACCCCGCGACCCCTGTCAGCAAGGCGACCGACAAGATCTATGCCATCCTGCCCGGATATGGCTCCAGCTATGCGCCGATCGCGCCCGAGAACGGCGCCGGCGATCCTGCGGTCGGTCAGCAGATCACGGTGCCGTCCGGTGTCCCGGGATTGCCGGCGGGGACCTATACATTGCTGCCGTCCAACTACGCGTTGCTGCCTGGTGCCTACCGCGTCGAGCTCGGGGGCAGCACCACGACGCCGGTTGGCAGCCCGATCATGATCGGCAACGGCACCTACGCCGCTTCGGTCGCGACCGGCACCGCCAACACCACGATCAAGGGGAGCCTCCCGGTGACGGCGCTGATCACCGCAGGCACCGCCGTTCGCAAATACTCGCAATTCAACGAGCAGGGTTACAGCGACTTCCTGATTGCCAACGTCACCCAATTCGGCGGCGTGCGTCCGCTGCTGCCGAGCGACGGCAAGACGCTGGAAGTGCTGTTCGAGACGCAGAACTCCACCACCATCGGTGCGGCGCTGACCTTCGACGGGACCGCCTTGTTTCAGGGCGCGCCAGGGGGCACCGCCGGTCAGGCGGCGCTGCTGGGTGTCGGCGAGATTTATGCCGACGCGGCGACGGCCGGGTTCACCGGCGTCTCGGTTCGCGCCGCAGAGATCGACGCGCTCAGGGCGCCGCGTCTGCTGGTCAATGGAACCGTCAGGATTTTGGACGGTACATTGACCCTCAATCCAACAGCAACCGACCTCTTTATCCGGGACGGCGTTGCTCTCTCCGCCGGCGAAATGTTCCTGATCGGCAACAACATCACCGTCGGCAATAACGTCACGCTCAGCACCGTCGGACAAGGCGCGGTTCCGTTCGATTCGGCGTCCACCGGCATGAGCTATGCGGCCGGCCAGGCCACGGTGCTGGCGCTGTCCAACGGAGACATCAACTTCCTGCCCTCCAACATCGGCAGCGGCTCCATTTCGATCGGCGCCGGTTCGTCGCTTTACTCCGAAGGAACGCTGGCGTTCGTCACCAATGGCGCTTCCACGATCGATCCGACAGCGCATTTCGGATCGAGCAACATCGCGCTTGCGGTCGGCACCATCAATATCGGCGACGCGGCGGCGGTCAGCGCGGCGGCCGCACCGGCGGGATTGCTGTTCGACCAGGCGCTGTTCAACACGCTGCTGCACGGCGATCCGCTGCATGGTGCCCCGGCGCTGAAGACCATCACACTGGCTGCGGCGAATTCCATCAATCTGTTCGGCAGCGCGGGTCTCGATGCCAGCGGCAGCGGCGTCAACCTGGTGCTGAACACCTCGGCGATCTATGGCTTTGGCACGGCCGGCGACAGTTCGACGATTTCGGCCAACAAGATCACCTGGAACGGTATCAGCGGCGCCACGCCGCCGGCGATCGCCGCAGGCGGGCCGGGCACCGGAGCCGGCACGCTCAATCTCGTCGCCGACGAGATCGACTTCGGCCGTTTCGCCTCGCTCGACACATCGACTGCGAGTCGCGTGATCTACGGCTTTGGCAACGTCAATATCGCCGCAAGTTCGCGGATCGTTTCGGCCGGCAACGGCAAGCTGCTCGTCTACCAGTCACCAAGCTCGGATCCCGCCGCCGTATTTGGCCAGAGCGGCACCGGTGGCAATTTGACGCTGACGACGCCGCTTTTGACCGGCGTGCAGAAATCGATCATGGCCTATGCCGCCGGCGGCGCGCTCAATGTCGTCGCGCCCGCGGGCATCGCGCCGAATACGGCGAGCTCCACCGTGGCCGGCGCGGAGATCGACCTCAGCGGCGGCAGCGTCGCTATCGACAGCACGATCTTGCTGCCGAGCGGCAAGCTCGTGGTCAATGCGACCGGCGATATCGTGCTCGGGGGCGCCAGCCGCATCGATCTCAGCGGCCAGCCGTCCACGATCCAGCGGGCGACGGTCTACGGCTTCGGCGGCACGGCGATCTTCAACAGCGCGCAGGGCGGTCTGACGCAGCTTGCCGGCTCCGTGATCGATGTCTCCGCGACCAATGCCGGTGCCGGGTCGATCAGCATCGCTGCGGCCAATGGGCCGGTCGTGCTCAACGGTGCGCTCTATGGTGCGGCGACGAACGGCTACGCCAGCGGCGACTTCAGCGTCACCACCGGCACGCTGTCCAGTGCGGATTTCGTGGCACTCAACGCGCTCTTGACCCAGGGCGGCTTCTTCGATGCACGCGGCTTCGATATCAGGACCGGCGATCTTGTCGTCGGCGACGGGGTGCGCGCCAGCAGCGTCACGATCGCCGTCGACAATGGCAGCCTGTCCGTCGCCGGCACCATCGATGCGTCCGGCGCCGCGCCGGGCACCATCCGGCTTTCGGCCGGCAACGGGCTTACGCTTGCGCCGACCGCGGTGCTCGACGTTCGCGGCAGGGTGCTGCAGGTCGACAGCTACGGCCAGCCGATCGAGGCCAGGAACCGCGGTCATATCGAGCTGACCGCGGCGGGCGGCGTGCTCACGCTGTCGTCAGGCGCGACCATGGATCTCACCGCGCCGAACGGCATCGCCTATGGCGACGTGGTGCTGAACGCGCAGCGCACCGGCGAGACTTCGGGCGACATCGCCATCAACGCGTCAGGTCCGCTCGATATCAAAGGCGCCCATAGTATCGCGCTCAACGCATTCTGGACCTACAACCTGCCGGGCGGCAGCACCATCACCCAGGCGACGCTCGACGGATACGACACCGCAAGCACGGCCTTCATCAACGCTGCGTTGGGCAGCGCCGGCCTGGCGATGCGCGTTGCAGGCCTGTCGGCTTACGGCAGCGCCTATCATCTGCGGCCGGGCGTCCAGATCACATCGAGCGGCGACCTGTCGACCTCTGGCGATATCGACCTCGCCAAATATCGCTACGGCGCGGGCGCGGATCGCGATCCGAACTCGGATGCGTACGGCGCAGGCGAGCCGATGGCTCTCGTGATCCGGGCCAGCGGTAACCTGAACGTCAACGGGAGCATCTCGGACGGGTTCAGGTCGTCGCCTGGCATACCGCCCACCTATAATCTGATCGATATCAGCACCAGTACACTGTTCCGGAACTTCAGCGGCAGCGCCTGGTCGCTCCCCAGTGACGGACGCTACACGACACGCAACGTCACCCTCACGGCAGACTGGACGATTCCGAACGATGCTTTCTACCAAGCCTGGGATCAAAACTGGGGGGCATTCTACGACCTTGCCGGCAACAATTACGCCCCGGGAAGCAAAATTCCGGCGGGCACGACGTTGGATGGGTCTTGGTGGCCGGCGTTCGAGAATGGAATCGTTTGGCCGAGTGTTGGAACGGTGGTGAGCCCAGGCATCCCCGCTGCGACGGCAACGTCGGCGGCCGCGACGATGCTTGCCGTCGGCTCGCTCTCGGCGTCGATCCGCGTTGTCGCCGGTGCCGATCTTGCCGCCGCCGACCAGCGTGCACTGCAGACGACGCGAGCGCTCAACGGGCGCGGCAACCTGACGCTGAGCGATCCAGCCTACAATGCGTCGCGCAACGGCACGTTCTTCAGCGTCCTGCGCACCGGTACCGGCAGTCTCGACCTGATGGCCGGCGGCAGCTTCAACGAGGCGACGCCTTACGGCGTCTATACCGCAGGCACGCAGTCGGCGCCGATCACGGCCGCCGACGGCAGCAATCCGTACGATCTTGTCGGGGTCACCACCGGCGGCAACTCGCACGCGTGGTACACCGAGCATGGCGGCGACCTGCTGCTTACCGCGCAACAGGATGTCACCGGCAACATTCAGATCGCGGACAACAACATCCGTTACGTCGACTCCAACCTCACTGCCAACTGGCTCCGCCTGCAAGGGGGCGGCGCCTCCGCCGATCCGGTGGCGTGGTGGATCAATTTCGGCACACTGGCGAAGACCGGCGCGTGGAGCAGCAGCCGGCAGCTCGTCGGTTTCCAGGGCATCGGCACGCTCGGCGGCGGCAACCTGACCGTGATCGCGGGCGGCAATGCCGGCGTCACCGGCAACGGCTCGACCGGCCTTGATCTGGCAGTCGCCTCGACCGGCCGCGTGCTGCCGGACGGCACGCTGGTGCAAACCGGCGGCGGCAATCTTGTCGTGAAGGTCGGCGGCGGATTCAATCCGGTGGCCGCGACCACGCCTTTCGGACCGGTGCCGGACTATTTCGGCTCGATCACCGACCTGCGCGGCGACGTCACCGTCAGCGCCGGAGCCGTCGGTGCATTGGCCCCGAACAACTGGGGCTCCTATCTGGTGTCCTACGATCCGCGCGCCGTCGATCCCTCAGTCTTCAAGCGCTCGATCAAGACGCCGGGCCCGCTCGTCATACCGGGTGACGGCAGCGTCAACATCGTGACGCGCGGCGATCTCGTGTTCGGCGGCGCAGGCGACGCCGGCATGGCGGCGCCGGTCGATCTGAACGGGATCGCTTACACGATCCGCAACGCGGACGGCAGCACGACGCTCAAGAGCGGCGGGCAATCGAACTTTACGTTGTGGACGCCGCGGACCGCGATCGGTCTTTACGCAGCGGGCGGCGATGCAGCCGTGTTGGCCGGGATTTCCCTCAACAGCACCGGTTTCTTTCCGGGCACGCTGACTGTCGTGGCCGCCAATGGCGACATCCGGTTTGCAGAGCCTGGAGCTGGCGGAGGTAGTCCGACCATTGAACTGATGCCGTCGCCATTCGGCCAACTCGCGCTGCTGGCGGCCGGCTCGATCTACGGGACGGATCAGGTGGTGGCGATGTCCGGCGCGGACATGAGCACGTTGGCGACGCCGTTCCATGCTGTCTTCAGCACCGGCACGGGTGGGGGTGGTGACAGCAATGCCTGGGCGAACGCCGCTTTCCGGGACAACCCGCTCAATCCAATCGCTTTCGGCGAGGACTTGCCGGTCTCCAACCTGCACTCGGCCGACAACCTGCCGGCCCTGGTCTATGCCGGCGTCGACATCACCGATCTGACCCTTGGAGAGGTGCTGCCAAAGACGCAAAGCTTCTCCCAGGGTTTCACTCCCACCCACAGCACCTGGTACATCGCCGCCAAGCCGTTCGAGGTGATCGCCGGACGCGATATCGTCGGCACCGGTCCCGTGGCCAGCGTATTCCTGAACAACGGGCCGAACGACATCTCCCTGATGCAGGCCGGCCGCGATATCTTCTATCAATCGGTCACCGTTGCCGGCCCAGGTCTGCTGCAGCTGCAGGCCGGCCGCAACCTGTACCAGGGCTACTACGGCTCGCTGGTCAGCGTTGGCGATATCGTCAATCAATCCAACACCGCGGGCGGCGCGGGCATCGTCACGATCGCGGGCGTCGGCGCGAGCGGCCCCGACTACACCGATTTCGCCAAGCTGTATTTCAATGCTGCGAACCAGCTCCCCGGCGACGGCCGGCCGCTCGCAGGCAGCGGCAAGGTGGCAAAGACCTACGCCGACGAATTGTACGACTGGCTGCGCGACCGCTTCTCGCCGAGCCGAAACTATTCGCATGACGGCCAGCTCTACGTCTTCACCGGTACGAAGGAAGATGCGCTCAGCTTCTTCCTAGCGCTGCCGATGGAGCAGCAGGGCGTGTTTGTCCGCCAAGTCTACTACGCGGAGTTGAGGGAAGGCGGCCGCGAGTACAACAACAGGAACAGCAGCCGCCATGGCAGCTATCTGCGTGGCCGTCAGGCGATCGCCACGCTGTTCCCGGACGAGGATGCGTCAGGCAATCCGGTCCCGTATTCGGGCAACATCACCCTGTTCAGCGGTGTCGCCAAGAAGAGCGACGGCACGACGTATCTGGCCGATGCTGGCGTTCAGACGCAGTTCGGCGGCGACATCCAGATCCTCAATCCCGGCGGACAGACCATCATCGGGGTCGAGGGTGTGACGCCGGGCGCCGGCGCGGGCCTGATCACACAAGGGCAAGGCGATATCGACGTCTATTCGCTCGGCAGCCTGCTGCTTGGCCAGAGCCGCATCATGACGACGTTCGGCGGCAACATCATCGCGTGGTCGGCGACCGGTGACATCAACGCCGGCCGCGGCTCGAAGACGACGACGATCTTCACCCCGCCGCGACGCGTCTATGACAATTACGGCAACGTCGCGCTGTCGCCGACCACCCCTTCGGCCGGCGCCGGCATCGCGACCCTCAACCCGATCCCGGAGGTGCCGCCCGGCAACATCGACCTGATCGCGCCGCTCGGCACCATCGATGCGGGCGAAGCGGGTATCCGCGTCTCCGGCAACGTCAACCTCGCGGCGCTGCAAGTGGTCAACGCCGCCAACATCCAGGTGCAGGGGACCTCGACCGGCGTCCCGACGGTGCAGGGGCCACCGGTGGGCGCGCTGACGTCAGCGTCAAACACCACCGCCGCGAGCCAGCAGGCCGCGGCGCCACCGCCGAAGAACAATGACCAGCCGTCGATCGTCATCGTCGAAGTGCTCGGCTATGGCGGCGCCAACGGCGACGCGCCGGATCCCGCGCAGGACGAACAGAAGCGGCGCAAGCAGGATCGGCGCAGCTACAACCAGAACAGCGTTCTTCAGCTTGTCGGCAACGGTCCGCTTTCGGA
Source organism: Bradyrhizobium sp. CER78 (assembly GCF_029846235.1). Taxonomy (GTDB): domain Bacteria; phylum Pseudomonadota; class Alphaproteobacteria; order Rhizobiales; family Xanthobacteraceae; genus Bradyrhizobium. Next base: position 120,190 of record NZ_JARVWP010000008.1, on the reverse strand, counting down.
GACGCAAAGGCAGGCGCTCACCGCGGAGGAAAGGGCGAGTCTCGAGTCACGCTGACGGATAGCTTGGGGGCCGAACGTGGGTGACACCAACCAAGCGAGGCTGCGCGATCAGCTGGTGCAGAACTATGACGGGCTCGTTGCAAGACTGACGCGCCGCCTGGGCTCGTCCGATTTCGCCCACGAGGCTCTGCACGAGACATTCTTGCGGCTGGATCGGGTCACGGACGCGGTGCCGGTTCGCAGTCCGGCCGACTATCTCTTTCGCATTGCCATCAATGTCGCGAAGGATCGGCATAGGGCCCAGACCCATCGCGTCAGCGTGTCCGAGGTCGATATATTATTGGATGTCTGCGACGATCAGCCCGACGCGGCAAGGGTTGTCGAGGCGCGCTCCGAGATCGCGGCCTTCAAATGCGCGTTGGCCGAGCTTCCGGACCGGCCGCGCCGGGTGCTTCAGGGCATCTCGATCGACGGGGCGACGGCGCAGGAGGTGGCGGCCCGTCTGCAGATCGGCCTTCGCACGGTGGAGAATGATCTCAGGCTGGCCCTGCTCCACTGCGCGAATGCGCTCGGCCGCAGGGTGGTCCGCCGTCTCGGCGGGCCACGGCTGCGGCCGTAGTCGATTGCGCTGCACCGAGGTCCGCGGCGTCACGCCGTGACCAGCACCGGCTGCGCCGGCCGCTTTGTGATCAGCAGCGACAGCACCGCAGCGATGATGCCGGTCAGGCCTGCGATCATGAAGGCCTGCAGGTAATCGCCCTGGCTCGAGCGCATGAAGCCGGCGAAGAACGCGGCGCAGGCGGCGCCTAACTGATGGCCGGCAACGATCCAGCCGAACACCAGCGGCGCGTTCTTGTCGCCGAACGCCTCGTTGGCGATGCGCACGGTCGGCGGCACGGTCGCGATCCAGTCGAGACCATAGAACACCGCGAACACCGACAGGCTGACCAGCGAGAAATCCGAGTAGGGCAGGTAGATCAGCGACAGGCCGCGCAGCCCGTAATAGAAGAACAGCAGCTTGCGCGGATCGAACCGGTCGGTGAGCCAGCCCGACAGCGTGGTGCCGAACAGGTCGAAGAATCCCATCAAGGCGAGCAGGCCCGCCGCCTGCACCTCGACGATGCCGTGATCGCCGCAGAACGCGATCAGGTGGGTGCCGACGAGGCCGTTGGTGGTGAAGCCGCAGATGAAGAAGGTTGCGAACAGGAACCAGAACGCCCGCGTCTTGGCGGCGCGCACGAGGTTGCTGATCGCGGCGACGAACGGATTGCCCTGCGCCTGTGGCGCGGCATGATCGTCATGCGCGCTGCCGAACGAGCGCAGGCCGACCGAGGCAGGCCGCTCCGGCACCAGGAAATACACCAGCGGGATCAGCGCCGCGCAGCAGGCGGCGACCGTCAGCACCACCGGCTTCCAGCCGCCCCATGCCACCAATGCCGCAAGGCCTGGCATGAAGATCAGCGTGCCGGTCGCGGTCGACGCGGTCAGAAGCCCCATGACGAGGCCGCGATTGGTGGTGAACCAGCGATTGACGATGGTGGCGCCGAGCACATTGGCGACCGCGCCCGAGCCGATGCCGGACAATAGCCCCCAGGTCAGGAACAGCTGCCACGGCGCGGTCATGAAATAGCTCGCGCCGGTCGAGACCGACATCAGCAGCAGCGCGCCCAGCACCGTGCGTCGGATGCCGCAGCGCTGCATCACCGCCGCGGCGAACGGGCCGGCGAGGCCGTAGAGGAAGATGCCGACCGCGGCGGACGACGAGATCACGCCGACGTCCCAGCCGAACGCCGCTTGCAGCGGCAGCATCAGCACGCCCGGCGTCGCGCGCAGGCCGGCGGAGGCGAGCAGCGCCAGGAAGATCACGGCGACGACGACGAACGCGTAGTTCTGGCCGAACGGGCGCCGGCTGACGGGAGCTTCTTGAACGGCGGTGCTGGGCATGTTACTTACCGGTACGTGTTGCGATGCGGCGTGTATACGTACCGGTCAGTAACATTGTCAAGAGGATTGAGGGAAGGTCGGGAGAGCCGTCATGAAGAAAGCCGTCGAAGCGCCGGCGGAACGCCCGGCCCGCGCTGCCGACCGCATCCGCGCCTCCGCCAGCGAGCTGTTCTACCGCGAGGGCATCCGCGCCGTCGGCGTCGACGAGGTGGTCGAGCGCGCCGGCGTCACCAAGCCGAGCCTCTATCGCAGCTTCGCCTCCAAGGACGAACTCGCCGCCGCCTATATGCGCGACTACGACCTCGATTTCTGGGAGAAGTTCGAGAACCCCGGCGGCAAATCCTACAGCGACGCGCGCGAGCACGTGCTGGCCTATATCCGGGTGCTGTCGACCCGCGCGGTGCGCAAAGGCTATCGCGGCTGCGGCCTCAGCAACGCCACCGTGGAATATCCGGCGCGCGACAATCCGGCGCGGCAGGTCGCCGAAGCGCACAAGAAGCTGTTCCGCAAGCGCCTGCGCGAGCTCGCAAGCGGCATGGGCGCGCGTCACCCCGCCGTGCTCGGCGATGCGCTGTTGCTGCTGATCGAAGGCATCTACAGCACCGGCCAGCAGTCGGAAGACGGCCCGGCGCAGTCGGCAGTGACGGTCGCGAAGCTCCTGATCGATGCGAGCGTGGCGAAGGGGTGAGCGGCGCGACCGTCGGCAAAGCAGGTGTAGCCCGGATGAGCCAACGGGTCGCGCGAACGCGCGCCCGATGACAGGCTCCGCGATATCCGGGGAATGGCATCCCGCATGTCGCTGCGCTCATGCGGGCGACTTGCTCGTCGACGTTCATCGCGTTTGGGGGGCGGTACCGGCCATGAGGACGACAATGGGCACGACCCACGCCGCCGCCGAATTGCCGAGCAGCACCAGGGTCAGAACGGCTTGCGTGACCATCATTGTGTTCTCCGCAACGCGGCGGCCCAAGGCCGCCGCAGCCGCATCGGGACGCCGCCGGGCCGCGGCGGATCGTCGTCCTCGCCGTCGAGGCGGCGCAGCGCCGCGAGAATGTCGGCGAGCCGGATCGGATGATCCATGCCCGGGATCTCGCGCAGCGAGGGACAGGATTCGACCGCGAACATGTCGGACGCCCATGACGACAGGATGATCCGCTTTTCGGGCACGGAGAGCGCCTCGTCGTTCAGGACCTCGTCTGGCGACGCGTAATGCGCGGCCGGGTGGAAGAGGGGATGGAATTTGCCGGAGTTCGTGTTGGCGTCGGTCATTGCTTGCCTCCCTTTACGCTCCTTTCCGAAGGGGACGATTGTTGTCGCAGATCGGACGGCGGCAGATGCCGCCGCCCGTGATTGCACTACTGGGTCTTGATGGCGATGCGCTTGACGCCCGCCCGCGGGTTTTCGGACTTCGGCAGCGAGATCGTCAGGACGCCGTTCTTGAACGAGGCCTCCGCCTTGTCCTCCTCGACGCCGTCCAGCGCAATCTGCCGCTCGAAGGCGCCGTAGGTGCGCTCGGTGAAGTGCTTGCCTTCGTCCTTGCGCTCGTCCTTCTTCTCGCCGCGGATGGTCAGGACGCCGTTTGCGATTTCGATCTGCACGTCCTTCTCCGTCATGCCGGGAAGCTCGGCCGAGACCGTCAGCGCCTTGTCGGTGTCGCTGACCTCGAGCTGCGGCCAGCCGAACCGCCCTTCCATCAGGGGCGACAGGCTTGGCGCGCCGAAGCCGCGGAAGGCGTCGTCGAACAGCCGGTTCATCTCGCGGTGCAGCGTCATGAACGGATCATAGCTGCCGCGCGAGGGTACGAGCTCCTGGTTTCTCGACCAGGGAACGAGATCACGAATTGCCATGCTCTTCTCCTTCAGATGTCTTCTCTCAGATGTCTTCTCTCCTTCATGCATGGGGCGAGGGAGCGCGGACGCGCATCGGCGCGCCGCGTTCCGCCGTCGCCTCGGTCGCGCGGTCAGGCCGCCTGCTTCTGCTCGATCTGCGGCGAGGAGGAGTTGCCGGCCGCGATATTGATCCTGCGCGGCTTCATGGCCTCCGGCACCTCGCGGACCAGGTCGATGATCAGCAGGCCATCCCTGAACGAGGCCTGCTTGACCTGGACATAGTCGGCGAGGTTGAACACGCGCCGGAACGGACGCGCCGCGATGCCCTGGTACAGGTATTCGCCGGCGGCCTTCTCGGGCTTCCTGCCCTCGATGGTCAGCGCGTTCTGCTCGGCGGTGACGCTGATGTCGTCGGCGCCGAAACCCGCCACCGCGAGCGAGATCCGGTAATGATCTTCGCCGGAACGCTCGATGTTGTAGGGCGGGTAGTTGTCCTCGCTCGCCTGGCGCAGCGCGCTGTCGGCAAGGCTGGCCAGATGATCGAAGCCGATGGTGGAGCGCCACAGGGGCGCGAAGTCGAAGGTGGTCCTCATACCAAGTCCTCCAAAGAGCAAGATGGTTACGAAGGAATGCAAGACGGCAGGTCGCAAGACCGTCCGCCCGGCGCCCGCGCCGGACCCTGCAAGGCGCCCGGCACACCGCTCTCGCGGCGAAAAATGACTTAGAAAAACCACCGGTCGATTCAAGAGGGCCCGAAAATTTTTTGCCGGATTTTTTTGATGCCGAATTTTTGGATGACACGGACGCTGCGCCGCAGCACGGCGCCCATCGATGCGGGCCGTTGAGGATTGCCGCGCAAGGCGAGCGGCGACGCTTGACAGCGAGAGCGGCCTGAATAAATTTTCTCGCACCGGAATTCGTTTCCGGTTTTTCGAAACCGAAAAGGACAACGACGACCGTCTGGAGTGACGATGATGTTCGATCAGGATCTTGCCCGCATCCGCACCCACCGCAACAACATCCACCGCTATCGACGCCTGCTGAAGACGAGGCTGTCCGATCTCGAACGCCGGTTCATCGAACGGCGTCTGTCGGAGGAGCAGGCCGCCGTCGAGGCGCTGGTTTCCGAAACATTCCCCGTCGCGTTTACCTTGCCGAAAGGTCCCCCCGCCACGTCGAGCGCGGAGGCGTCGCCATGACCGATCTCCGCGACCTGCTGATCCGCGGCAGCGAGAAGGTCATCGGCCACTATCGCCTGCTGCTGGCAAGCGCTGCGACCGAGAAGGAGCGCGAACTTTATAGAAGCCGGATCGAGCGCGAGCAGCGCCTGCTGGACGAGCTCCAGGGCGGCTTGCCGGAGCGGTTCGCGGCATGACCGGCGACGGGCGCTTCGCGGCGTTCGACATCGTGCTGAAGCGGCGCGGACGCGGCAGGTGGAAATGGGCCGTCTGCGGCAGCGGCGGGCATGCCATCATGTGCGGCTCGGAATGCAGTCAGGCCGGAGCGCGATACAAGGCGCAGCGCGCGCTGTTTCTCCTGCTCTGCGCCAGCGCCTCGCGGCTTTCGGAGCTGCCGCCCGAGCCGTCCGATCCTTCGCCGCGCGCCGCACCGGCAATCTCCCGCGTGCGCGCTCGCAGGCCGGAGGATCGGATCACGATCGAAGGGCTGCGCCGGAAGAGCAGGACACTGTCGGAGAATATTGCGAAGCACCGCCCGGCGCATGCGGCCGTCGCTGCCTCGGCGGCGATGGCCCGACTTTCTGCCCGGCGGTCCCGTCGCCGGTCCAGCGACACCGGACCATCCGGGCCCTAAAGCGCGATGCCGGGGAATGGTGCGTCATGAGACGAAGTTGAATTTGAGCGCGACAGGAGGTCCACCTCTCCCTTGGGAGAGGTCGGCGCGCAGCGCCGGGTGAGGGGTGACGGTCCCTCGTGAGACCTGCAGCCCTCACCCGATTTCATCTCTCCCCGCCGGGGAGAGGTGAACCGCCTGCGGCACAGCCGGCCGCCTCAAGCCCAGCGCCGAAACACCAGGCTGGCGTTGACGCCGCCAAATCCGAAGCCGTTCGAGATCGCGTGCTCGATCGCGATTCGCCGCGCAACGTTCGCAACGAGGTCGATACCCTCAGCGGCCGGATCGGCGTTCTCCAGGTTGAGCGTCGGCGGCGCCACCTGGTCGCGCAGCGCCAGGATCGTGAAGATCGCCTCGATGCCGCCGGCAGCGCCCAGCAGATGCCCGGTCGCCGACTTGGTCGCGCTGACGGCGATCCCGCCCTCGCGCCCGAACACGCGCTTGATCGCTTCCAATTCGCTGAGATCGCCGACCGGCGTCGATGTCGAATGCGCGTTGAGATGCTGGATCTCGCTCGCCCGCAACCCGGCCTGCGCCAGCGCCATCTCCATGGCGCGGCGGGCGCCATCGCCGTCTTCGGGGCCTGCGGTGATGTGATAGGCGTCCGCCGTGGTGCCGTAGCCGACGATCTCGGCGATCGGCGTCGCGCCGCGCCGCAGCGCGTGCTCGAGCTCCTCGATCACGAGCACGCCCGCGCCTTCGCCCATCACAAAACCGTCGCGGTCGCGGTCGAACGGCCGCGAGGCGCGGGCGGGCGCGTCATTGAACGACGTCGAAAGCGCCCGCGCGGCGGCAAAGCCGCCGAGGCTCACCGGATCGATGCAGGCCTCCGCGCCGCCGCAGATCGCGACGTCGGCCTCATTGCACCTGATCAGGCGCGCCGCATCGCCGATCGCCTGAACGCTCGCAGCACAGGCGGTCACCGGCGCGCCGATCGCGCCCTTGTAGCCGTAGCGGATGCTGATGTGCCCGGCCGCGAGATTGGCCAGGAAGGCGGGAACGGTGAACGGCGACAGGCGGCGCGTGCCGCTCTTCTCCACCGTGCGCACCGCGTCCGCGATCGCCGGAAACCCGCCGATCCCGGTTGCGATCACGGTCGCAGTGCGCTCCTGCGCACGCGCCTCGGCGGGCATCCAGCCGGCCTGCGCCACCGCCTCCGCCGCCGCCAGCAGCGCGAACAGGATGAACCGGTCCATCTTCTTCTGGTCCTTGCGCGGCGCCGCGGAATCAGGATCGAACCCGCCCTCGGCATCGCCCGCCTTGTCAGGCACCATGCCGGCGACGCGCGCCGGAAGGCTCATCGCCCACGCCGGCAATGCCCGAAGCCCGGACTGCCCCGCCAGCAACCGCGACCAGACCAGTTCGGTGCCACAGCCCAGCGGGGACACCGTCCCCAGGCCTGTTACGACAATTCGACGCATGGTGCTCCTGTGGCGCGTGGCGGCGTGGTTGGGACTCGAAATTGCCGGGATTTCGAGTTGGCCATTTGAATGACGATCGTCATCTATTATTCGACTGGTCACGCGTCAAGGCGCTGTGTCACGCCGTTCGCCGGGGCCCCTCAAGCGTGATGACTTTGCTTCGAATCGAGCAACGGGCTCCGCTTCACCTCGCCCCGCGTGCGGGGAGAGGTCGGAACGCGTCGTGAGATGCGTTCCGGGTGAGGGGGAGTCTCCGCGGACGCAACTATCACAGAATGCGCGGAAACGGCCCCTCACCCCAACCCTCTCCCCGTAAGAACGCGCCGAGGGAGCGTAGCGCCGTCGCTATTCGGCCTAATCCCATCACGCGCCAGCGAGATGCTGACGGCGAAGCTGAAGCCTGAAACGCGGCGCCGGATCGGATATCAATGCCCAGGCGTGCAGCCGAAGGGCTGGCAGGGACGACCCGGAATGCAGATGCAGATGGTGCTGCCACCGGGAGGCGGGGGCGGTGGGTCGAGGTTGACCGACGGGATCGGCGGTGGGGAAATCGGCAGCGCATCTCCGTCGAAGGCGCAGGTGTCGGTATCCCCCAACATGACGATGTGCGGCTTGCCGTCACTTTGCAGCCAGGTCTTGTTCGGCGATGACGCCGACTGCTGGTAAACGTCCAGTCTCGAGTACAAGGTGACGGTGGTCTTGGGCGTGCCGCTCGCCGCGGAGCAGACCGTCGTGCAGTTTCTGGCCGGGCAACTGAGCGATTCCTGCAGCGTGCCTTCGAGGGCATGCGCCTGCGTTGCCGCGAATAAGAAAAGCAAAGTACTGACCACCCATCGCATAGCTCGCCCCCTGCAAAATGAAAGTAAAGCTGAATGACGCTGACAATGCACTCAATTGATGCCTGATACCACTACTTGCATCATATTCGTCCCGCATCCTCCGCGTCGTCCATCCCTCGACCAGCCGCACCAAGCGTAGCCCGGATGAGCGCAGCGACATCCGGGGGATGGTCCGTTGCCGCGTGTCGCTGCGCTCATGTGGGCTACTTGCTAAGCGAGATTTGTCCCGGATCCCCCGTCGATTTCTCCACTGGCGGGCGAAACGCGGTGAACGCAAGCAGCAGGCAGGCCACGCTCAGAAATTATCCCCTCGCAATTTCGCCAAGCACAAACAAGGTCGTCACGATCAAAATCCACGACGATCATAATCGGTCCGCCGCTGTTGAGCCGCACGAAACCTCCCATCTCAAGCGGCTTCTCGAATCGGCTGAGAAATTGATCAGCCGAACGAACTAGACGCAGATCGCTTGCATTAATCCTTCGGTGATTTAGTGTCATCGCTCTACTTTAGGTAGGAGGGATTTCAAGATGGCAAATTTCAAAGCCGGAGACACGGTGCGTCTTAAATCTGGCGGACCACTTATGACCGTTACAGCTGTGCAGAACGACGGAGAATTGTGGTGCGAATGGTTTGACAAGAGCGACAAACCGCAAGGGAAGTCATTTTCGCCTCACAGCGTTGTTGAAGACGACGGCGGCCCTGTTATCGGCTGAAGGCAACTTGCCTCACTCACTAGGCTTTCTCTCCGCGTTCTTTTTCGAGGTTGTTCGCGGCTCTGTGCGGCGTATTCAGCGCCGCTTTCAGCGAGCCCAAGAATAATTGTTGCGCTTCTTCCTCGCTGTGTCGCTCATCTGGGTGCTTTCTTAGCGACCATGGGCTGCCATCCATCAAGGGAAAATAGATATGTCTTTGGACGAAGTTAGGTTGGCTCTGGCCCCGTTTCTACAGCGCAATCCGAACACATCAGTCGCTTTCTATCCAGAGTCCACAGATCGCATCTGCGTATTTAAGGCTTGGAATGACGATTCAATAGTTTTCCAAGTGCCAACGGAGGACGCAGCTGCATTCTATGAAGCATTCAACAATCTGCTTTTCCCGGAAAGATTCACGGCAATCTGGCATTCAGACACCAAGGACTTTGAGATCATTTATACGGCGTTTCCGCTAACTGGAACGCAACGCGACATGAAGGGACGCCGATTCACGTTCGGATTTAAAGATGTGGACTACACCTGCGAATTTGGTGCTGCCAGCGAGCGCCTGCTTACGGCCGCCGGATCTGCAATATTTACCGGCCCATCGACGACGGAACATAGAAACTTGCAGTCCTTCCAGTGGAGCGCATTCAAGGCGACGGGACGACTCGAAAGTCTCAAGGACTTGCCACTAGAACCAATTTCGTTCTGGATTCGAAATTTCGACTGGGACGATATATTGGCTGTCGAACTCGTCCGACATCTAAATTTTTATATGACGTACTACGATACGTTCTCTCCGAAGATCGATCTACATCCCCCGAAGCAAGCGTCGGAATATTCGACAAGAGAACGATATGTAGCGACGAAATTTCCGACCGATGTCCGCGCACAAGAGTTGAATTCAAACTTGCTACATTTCTGGACAGCGTCGCGCGGCGGTGATGTCTTCCGACGATTTCTCTACTGCTATCAAATCATCGAATTCTCATCCTTCTACTTCATCGAAGACGGCGTCAAACGTGCCGTGCGGAAGGCTCTTTTGACGCCCCATTTCAAAGACGAGATGGATGCTCTTGTGATCAAGATCATCGATCACGTTCAAGAGTCTAAGGTGTGGGAGGGTGCAAAGATGGATACCCTTCTTGGTGAATTGAACTGCCGATTGGTGTGGACCGAAGTCGAAAAGAACAAAGACTACTTTGCAAAATCTCTAATGTTCGATGGCGGTTTTGTGCTACCCGCCCTTATTCACGAGAAGACCACGTTCGAGACGTTTGAGCATGACTGGAATAAGAAGTTCAACCAAGTAACTAGGTCCATTCGGAACGCGCTCTCGCACGGCAAGGAGCCCTCTAAAGGTGCGGTGATCGCGCCAACGCCCGAAAATTTGACCCAACTCCAGCCTTGGGCATGGCTGATGTCTATCGTGGCAGGCGAAGTTATTGTTTACCAAGACAGCGTAATGTGATGTGTTTGACACATGCATTCTGGCATACTGGTCAAGAATGCTGGGGTCTGGAACGATTTGGCTTATTGCCTATTTCTGTCATCGAGAGCGACCTGAACGGAGGTCTGAACAATGAGCCCGCCTGAATAGCTGTAAAGTGGCGTTTTGCGCCTCCGATGCCGCCCCTTTGGGCGGCATCGGTCGTTTTTAGGAAGCGCCAACCGTTCGCGATTGGAAGTCAACCGCCGCTCTAGGATTAGTATCCTGTGTTTTCGCAGCTGCTCACTTCATCCCCTCCAGCAGCTTCCGCACTTCCCCCAACAACGCCCGAATCCGCCTCCGCTCCGCAATCGCATCCCTCGTGAACAGTCCGTGCTTGCGCGCGTTCCGGTTTGCCCGTGGCGCGCCGGATCCCTTTGCGCCCCCGTGCATGCGGCAGCGCCTCTAGCCGCGCACTGCCGGCGCGCGGCACGCGCCGCCGGTGCGGGTCTTGGCGCGGCAGCGCGGGCTCGCCAGCATCGGGCCGGTCGTGCCGATGTGATCGCTCATGCCTGCGCGTCCGGCCTGACATCAGCGCAATCATGCGCGCGCCTGACGTGCGCGGCCTTCGGCGCCCGCGTCGCGGATGCCAGTGGCCCTGGTGGATCGGCCGTCGAGGCGAAGACGACGCGGCTGTTGGTGCTGGCCCAGAGCGAAGTCGCCACACCGAATATCGTGGCGCGACGGCTTCGCCATGGTGGACCCGGATGGAGGGCAATATCCGGTACGCTGATGTTTGATCGGTGCCCGCGCTAAAGCAAACGAACTCGCGCGTTAAGCTTGATGCTGCGCGATCAGGTTAATTCGGGAACTCCGGCCGTCGCATCATCCATTCCGGTTCAGGTTGACTCCGCGGCGTCATTGATCCCGGCGCGGAGCGCTTGATCCATTACGCTATTGTTGGCGGCAAGGACGAAATTTGACCGGCTGTTAATCGGCCTCGCCGACACTATTTTCTGCCAGACCGGAGACGTGGAAGTGTCCTTCCAACTGACCGTCTTGAAAGTGCTGGCCGGCCAGTCCGCCGGGCGTGCCTCCGTTGCCGAAATCCGGCACGCCATCGAAATCCTGATGAACAGCGGCAAAGACTGGACCGATCGCATGAAGCGCTTGGCTCAGCATGCACCGGATCTGAATATCTTCTCGGCCAGATACGTTCTCCGCGATCATCAAGGCTGGGAAATCACCGATGAGGGACGGCAATTCCTCGCCGCGCTCGAGGCGGCGGTTGCCAATCGGATAGAGCCACCGCGTCGATCAGTCGCCGATCTGCAATCCAGCAAGCCCGCAGCAAAGCCAGTGGCGGAGGTCGCAAGATCGCTTGATCCTTCCCAAAGACGTCGTGACTGGCCACGCCGCCGGCGGGGGAAGGATCGATCCAATCGGCGCAGGGCCTGAAATGGTTTGTCGGGCTTCGGCGCGCGGTGCCGCATCAGGGCTTCGTTAGTGGAAACGCAATCTTTCTGACGGAGCATCAATCAGATTTGCATCACCTACTGATTGGCCACGGAATGGTTATCCTTCCCGACAGACGAAAGTCTGCGCGCAATCCGTCTTTGGATGATGCCCTGATCAGGTTTGACGACCTGTCGCTGTGCTGTACCGTGCGGGACATCACAGAAGACGGCGCCGCTGTGTGGGCAGACCAGCATTCCGAACTGCCCGATCAGTTCACCCTCATCATTCCGCCGAGCAAGACCTGGTTGTGCAATGTGATCTGGCGCAGAGGCGGATGGGTCGGCGTCAAGTTTCACACTGAGTGAAACGCGTGCTCAGGTCACGCTGAACGCGACGCCCCATGGCTGCATGTCGTGGGCATGCGCGGGATTTGACAATCGACGCGCGCTGACTGTGCCGGGCAGGTACGGGAAATGATCCCGCCGCAGCAACAGGCCCATGCTTGTCGTGGCCTTGCCGCGTCGGCGCCGTAACCAGCCGTTCGATAGGGATTGCTCGCCCAGCCCTGAGGAAAGTGTGTCGCCCTCGCAACGTTGCAATTGTTCCGCTGGGGAACGGGCGTGTTTGCTCTTCACCGGAGCGCCGATTCATTCTCTAATGATGACGGACCTTCGGCGGCGATTGTATTTCCAAGATGTTCATTTGAGATCGGGTCCAGGAGGTCGCTGTCAGCGCCAGCGACCTCTTCGTTTTGCTTCATTTCGTTTTGCTGCATTGAATTTGCGGAGGGATCCTCCAATGCCGATACAGGTGTGGGCCATTGCAGCTTCGATCGGCTGGACAGCCGTTGTCGGGACGACGCTGCTCTACATGATTTTTGGACCCAACTAGGTCGATGTCGCGATAGTCACCACCAAGTGGACGACGCGGTCATGGTCTAAGGCGGGATGAGTTTTGGTTGAATCGGTTTGGCGCGGTCTCGGTTCACCTCTCCCCGTTGGGGAGAGGTCGGATTGCGAAGCAATCCGGGTGAGGGCTCTTGCCCTCTCAATAGACCATAACCCCTCACCCGATTTGCTGCGCAAATCGACCTCTTCCAAGGGAGAGGTGAACCTTCGACGCCGTTCCAGCTCAACCTAATCTCATCAGGCTTTAAATCTCATTCCCTTCAGCAACTGACGCGCTTCCCCCAGCAACGCCCGAATCTGCCGTCGTTCAGCGATCGCATCCCTGGTGAACAGGCCGTGTTTGCGCGCGTTGCGGTTTGCCCTTGGCGCGCCGGATCCCTTTGCGCCGCCGTGCATGCGGCAGCGCCTCTTGCCGCGCACTGCCGGCGCGCGGCACGCGCCTCCGATGCGGGTTTTGGCGCCGCAGCGCGCGCTCGCCAGCATCGGGGCGGTCGTGCTGGTGTGATCGCTCATGCCTGGACATCCCGCCCGGCATCGGCGGCATCATGCGCGCGCCTGGCGCCCGCGGCCTTCGGCGTCCGCGCCGCGGGTGCCGGGATCTTATCGGCGACGATCACGCTCGCATGCTGGGTGACGTTGCCGACGATGGCGTTGCCGCCGTCCTCCACCTTCACGTTCTGCACGGTGATGGCGGGCTCGCCATGGCTGCGGTAGCGGTTCAGCGCCTCGATCTGGGCGGGAAAGGTGCGGGCGAGTCGGCCGAGGGCGCGCGCGGCGCTGTCGTGCTGGGCGAGGTCGTCGGCATGCGCGAGGTGCTGGGCACAGCGCATCGCCATCACATGCACCGAAACCATCTGCGCCACCAGCATGGCCTCGACGGAATCCCGCGGGCGAATGCTCTTCACCATCGCGAGCATGAACGCGAGGTTGACCTCGCTGGGCCTGCCGCCGCTCACGCTGGCCCTGACCAATTGCCTGAGGATGCCGTCCATCGCGTCGCGATCGGCGACCCCGAGCGCGTTCGCCATCAGCTGCTCGCCGAGCTTCCGGTCAGGGTGGTCGATCGCGTAGCCGCGCCGCGAGAGTTTTATGCGCGGCAGTATGGCTGCTTGCGGCGCGCCGGCTGCGGCAGCCATCGTCGGCACGGTGAGATCGGGGGCAGTGGTCATGTCGATATTCCCTGGAATGCGCGGCGCGCGCAGGCGATCGCTCGCTGCGGCGGCGGTGCGATGTCGATGTGGGTTAAGGATGTCCGGCCGCGATCGCAGCCGGCGAGGGCCGCGCTTGCGGGCGAGGGGGGCGCCTGCAGGGGCGCTTGCACGATTTCGGAATATTGGAAATATGCCCCTGATTTGCCCGACGTGTCAAGTTGCCATGTCGAACGCCGGCGGCTGCCTGCTCCTTTGCATGGGGTTGTTTTCGAGTTTTTGGCCGCGCGCCTTGTCGGAGACAATCGCGTGTGACGTTTGCGGAGATTCTCCGCGAGTTCCCTTCGCCTCTCCCGCTTGCGGGGGAGGCCGACGCGCGCCCAGCGCGCGGCGGGTGGGGGCTCTCTCCACCATATGACTCGCGGAGAGAGCCCCCACCCGTAGCCGATGCTCTGCATTGGCGTGTTCTCAAGAACGGCGGCCGAAGGCCGCCTATGCCCTCCCCCGCAAGCGGGAGAGGGAGCAGCGGGGCCGGTGCGCGTGGCCGCCTGCGCGCTCCGCAACCCTCAATCCGAAGACATCGGGGCGCGGATCGTTATACTGGCGACATCTCTGCGACCGGGTTCGAGACCCGCATCTGAGGACGCTGCTGAATGAGCGAGACCATTGGCTACCCCGATCCCGGCCTCGATCTGTCCGATGGTTTCAAGCCGCACACCTCGCATTGGGGCGTGTTCTCGGCGCGGCTCGGCCAGGCCGGTCTCGAAGTCCGGCCCTATGGCGGCGATCCCGATCCGAACGGCATCATCAACAACTTCCCCGGCGCGCTGCGCCATCAAGCGCGCATCGCGCAGCCTGCGATCCGCCGCGGCTGGCTCGAGCGCGGGCCTGGGCCCGACGATCGCCGCGGCCGCGACGAATTCGTCCCGGTCAGCTGGGTGCAGGCGCTCGATCTGCTCGGCGGCGAGCTTTCGCGCATCCGCGACACGATCGGCCCCGGCGCGGTGTTCGGCGGCTCCTATGGCTGGTCGAGCGCGGGCCGCTTCCATCACGCGCAGAGCCAGGTGCATCGCTTCCTCAACATCGCGCTCGGCGGCTATGTCCGCTCGGTGAACACCTATTCCTCCGGCGCGTCCTCGGTGCTGCTGCCGCAGATCCTCACCGGCTATGAGGACATCACCAAGCGCAACGTCACCTGGGAGCAGATCGCGACTGAGACCGACATCGTGCTGGCGTTCGGCGGCATGGCGCTGAAGAACTCGATGGTCGCCGGCGGCTCGATCAGCAAGCATGTCGAGCGCGGCGCGATGCAGGCGGCGCATCGGCGCGGCTGCGAGTTCATCCTGGTGAGCCCGCTGCGCGACGATCTCCCGGTCGAGGCCGGCGCCGAATGGCTGACGGCGACGCCCGGCACCGACACCGCGCTGATGCTCGGCATCGTCCACACCCTTGTCAGCGAAGGCCTGCACGATCAGGCGTTCCTCGATCGCTACACCGAGGGCTGGCCGGTGTTTTTGCGCTATCTCGTCGGCGAGGCCGATGGCGTGCCGAAGAGCGCCGAATGGGCCGCTGCGATCTGCGGCATCGATGCCGACACCATCAAGGCGCTCGCGCGGCGGCTCGCCGGGCGGCGCGCGCTGATCACCGTGTCGCATTCGCTGCAGCGCGCCGAGCATGGCGAGCAGCCGGTGTGGATGGGCATGGTGTTGGCGGCGGCGCTCGGTCAGATCGGCCTGCCCGGCGGCGGCTATGCCTATTCGCTCGGCGCCATCGGCTATTACGGGCGCCGCGTCAACGACGTGCCGGGGCCGACGCTCGGCCAGGGCCGCAACGGCGTCGCCGACTTCATTCCGGTGGCGCGCATCGCCGACATGCTGCTCAATCCCGGCACGACCTATCGCTACAACGGCGAGACGCGGACCTATCCGGATATCCGCCTCGTCTATTGGGCCGGCGGCAATCCGTTCCACCATCACCAGGACCTCAACCGCCTGCGCAAGGCGTTTGCGCGGCTCGATACGCTGGTCGTGCACGAGCTGGCCTGGACCGCGACGGCGCGCCACGCCGACATCGTGCTGCCCTCGACCATGACGCTGGAGCGCGAGGACATCGGTTATTCCAGCAACGATCCCTTGATGGTCGCGATGCACCGGATCGCCGAGCCGTTCGGCCTCGCCCGCGACGATTACGACATCTTCGCCGACCTCGCCGAGCGGCTCGGGGCCCGCGAGCCCTTCACCGAAGGGCGCACGTCGCGCGAGTGGATGGAACATCTCTATGAACCGACCCGCAAGGCGCTCGCCGCGCGCGGGCTGGAGGCGCCTGACTTCGAGGAATTCTGGGCGCGTGGCAGCTTGGTGGTGCCGCAGCATCTCGATGACGGCGGCTCGCTGCGCCGCTTCCGCGAGGATCCCCTCGCGCGTCCGCTGCCGACGCCGAGCGGCCGCATCGAGATCTTCTCGCAGAAGATCGCAGATCACGGCGATGTGGATTGTCCGGGCCATCCGGTCTGGCTCGCGAAGACGGACACGCCGACGCCTGATACGCCGTGCTTCCTGGTCGCCAACCAGCCGGTGACGCGGCTGCACAGCCAGCTCGATTTTGGCGGTCACTCGCTCGAGGCCAAGCATCGCGGCCGCGAGGTCGCGCGCATGAATCCGCGCGATGCTGCGCCGCGCGGCATCACTGATGGCGACATCATCCGCATCTTCAACGCGCGCGGCGCCTGCCTCGCCGCGGTGCATGTCACCGACGGCATCGCGCCCGGCGTGGTGCAGCTGCCGACCGGCGCCTGGTATGATCCGATGGACCCCGAGGACGACGCGCCGCTGTGCGTGCACGGCAATCCGAACGTGCTGACACGCGACATCGGCACGTCATCCCTCGCACAGGGCTGCACCGGCCAGCTGACGACCGTCGAGGTCGAGCGTTTCAACGGCAATCTGCCGCCGATCCGGGCGTTCGATCCGGCGTGATTTTGCGAGTGATCACGAACAAATCATCTGATGGCGCTGGATGGCGTCCAGCCGTTCGGCTACGGCATCACGCATCAACTCTGATTTCCGGACCTGCTCAGATGCACCTGAAGCCACTGTTTCATCTTGCCGTCGCTGCGACCGTCGCGCTCGGCTCGTCCGCTGCGTCAGCGCAATCGGCCGCCGAGCCGGCCTATGGACCGGAGTTGCAGGGTTTCGACTATCCCTATCCGGTGCAGCATTATCGCTTCAGCTCGCAGGGGCAGGAGCTCGACATGGCCTATCTCGACGTCAAGCCGGCGGCGTCACCGAACGGCCAGACCGCGGTGCTGCTGCACGGCAAGAATTTCTGTGCCGCGACCTGGGACGGCACCATCAAGGCGCTCAGCGGCGCCGGCTATCGCGTGATCGCGCTGGACCAGATCGGTTTCTGCAAATCCAGTAAGCCGGAACGCTACCAGTTCACCTTCCAGCAGCTCGCCGGCAACAGCCGCGCGCTGCTCGCTTCGCTCGGGATCGAACATTCGATCATGGTCGGCCATTCGACCGGCGGCATGCTCGCGATGCGCTATGCGCTGATGTATCCCGACGCCACCGACCGCCTGGTGCTGGTCGATCCGATCGGGCTCGAGGACTGGAAGGCCAAGGGCGTGCCGTGGCTCAGCCTCGACGGCTGGATGCAGCGCGAGACGCGCGTCACCGCCGACAGCATTCGCGCCTATGAGCGCGCCACCTATTACGCCGACACCTGGGATCCGTCCTACGAGACCTGGGTGCAGATGCTGGCCGGCATGTATCGCGGCGAGGGCCGCGCCGCCGTGGCGTCGAGCTCGGCGCGGCTCTACGACATGATCGCGACCCAGCCGGTGTTCTACGAGTTCGAGCAGATCAAGCCGCCGACGCTGCTGTTCGTCGGCGACAAGGACACCACCGCGATCGCCAAGGACACCGCGCCGCCCGAGATCCGCAAGACGCTCGGCAATTATCCGGTGCTCGGCAAGGAGGCCGCGAAACGGATTCCGCATATCCAGCTGATCGAATTCCCCGACCTCGGCCATTCCCCGCAGATCCAGGCGCCGGCGCGCTTCCACGACGCACTGCTCGGCTGGTTGCAGCATCCCGAGACCGGCGCGACGCTGGTCAAATAGCGGGTTCGACCGGCCGCGCAAAGCACCGGCGCTGCAGAGAATATCTAGGCCTGCTCGGCGTTCCTCTTGGTGCGCTCCCGTGCGCTGGCGTGCAGGGGCGAGGATCGCCGGGCGCCGGGGCCGGGATGCACATGGACGTGCTTGGCACTCAGCGGCTCGCCGCATTCCGAGCAGACCATCACGGGATCGAACATCTTCCCGCAGCTCTTGTGTTCGTGCAGCAGCGGCCGGCCGCGCGCGTCGACCATGTGGATGTTGCCCCAGTGCACGATCGACATGATGATCGGATAGAGATCGAGACCCTTCTGCGTCAGGATGTATTCGTAGCGCTTCGGTGCCTCCTGGTAGGGAATCTTGCGCAGCACACCGAAGCGCACCAGCTTCTTCAGCCGGTCGGCGAGCAGATGCCGGGTGATGCCGAGCGACGCCTGGAAGTCATCGAACCGGCGGATGCGCAGGAAACATTCGCGCAGGATCAACAGGCTCCAGCGGTCGCCGATCACGGCAACGGTGCGGGCCAGCGAGCACGGCTCCTCCTCGAGGGCATCCCATTTCATCGGCGTCTCCAGCGGTCTGCGACGACATCGCAAATCAAATTCTAAAACAGAACTGACGTCATTTCAATAGGATGCCCTCCACGGCGGCTGTTATCCGCGCATTGGATGACAAATATCATATTGACAGTTCTAAAATAGAACTTATGGTTCGAGCCACGATCAACCGGCGGCGACAGACGGTCGCTGTCCATCGAAGGGAAGGGCGTTCCATGGCTGCTCCGCTCAAGGTCGAATTCCACTTCGATTTCGGAAGTCCGAACGCCTATCTCGCCGAGTTTGCGCTGCCCGGGATCGAGAAGCGCACTGGCGTGAAGTTCGACTACATCCCGGTGCTGCTCGGCGGCGTCTACAAGGCGACAGGCAACATGTCGCCGGGCGAGTCGCTGCGCGGGATCAAGAACAAGCCCGAATACAACGCGCTCGAGACCGAGCGCTTCCTGCGCCGCCACAACATCACGACGTTCAAGTCGAACCCGTTCTTCCCGGTCAACACGCTGATGCTGATGCGCGGCGTCGTCGCCGCCGATTTCGAGGGACTGTTCGAGCCCTACTTCCGAGCCGCCTATCACCACATGTGGTCCGAGCCCAAGAAGATGGATGATCCGCAGGTGTTCCGCGAGGCGTTCCTGTCCTCCGGCCTCGATATCGATCGCATCATCGCCCGCGCCCAGCAGGACGAGGTGAAGCAGAAACTGATCGAGAACACCAGCAATGCCGTGGCGCGCGGCTCGTTCGGCTCGCCGACCTTCTTTGTCGGTGACGAGATCTTCTTCGGCAAGGATCGCCTGCGCGAGGTCGAGGACGAGATCGTGGCGCAGCTCGCTGCGAGGCAGCGCAAGACCGCCTGAGCGGGAGATCTCGCAGGAAAACAACGAGGCCAAAACGGCTATGACAGGGAGGTTTCAGTGCAGGCGTTGACCCAGTTTGCCGAAGGAAGTGTGGAAGGCTTGCCGAACCGCATCCACGAGGTGATCAATCACCACGTCGTGGCGACGCCAAATCATCCGGCGCTGATCGACGACACGATGCGGCTGACCTATCGCGAGCTCGATCAGGCGGTCGATCGCGTCGCAGGCGCATTGCAGGCGCTCGGCATCCGCGCCGGCGACCGCATGATGATCGTGAGCGAGAATTCGATTCCGCTGGCCTGCCTGCTGCTGGCGGCGAGCCGACTCGATGTCTGGTCGATCGTGGTCAATCCGCGGCTGTCGCCGCGCGAGCTGGATCAGATCAGGGACCACAGCGGCGCCCGGCGCGTGCTGCTGACGGCCGACGTGTCGCAGGAGGCGGCCGCGCATGCTGCGCGTTACGAGGCCACGATTCAGGATGTTGGTCCGCTCCGCGGTATCGCCGTCACCAGCTTGAATCTGGCAACGATTGCCGAGCCGGTCGAGCCCGACGGCGCCAACCAGGTCGCGGTCCTGATCTACACATCCGGCACCACCGGCACGCCGAAAGGCGTGATGCTGACCCACCGCAATCTCCTGTTCAGCGCCCGGGGCACCGCGGGCTTCCGCAGGATGGCGGCCGATGACGTGCAATATTGCGTGCTGCCGATCTCGCATATCGTCGGCATCTCGCTGCTGACGATGACCTTGATGGTCGGCGCCACTGTGCGCCTCGTCGCCAAGTATGATCCGGCCGCGCTGGTCAAGGCGATGACTGAAGAGGGCATCACGATCCTCAACGGCGTGCCCGCCACCTACCAACGTCTGCTTGAATACCGCCGCAATGCCGGCCTGCCGAGGCTCGATCGCGGCCGGTTGCGCGTGATCTCGGTCGCCGGCGCGCCGCTCGACCTCGATCTGAAGAACCGGGTCGAGCAGGAGCTCGGTTTGCCCCTGCTCAACGGCTACGGCATCACCGAATGCTCGCCGGGCATCTCCGGCGTCCGGCCCGACAATCCGCGGGCCGACCACGCGGTCGGCACCGTCATGGCGGGTATCGAGGCGAGGCTGGTCGGTCGCGACCTCAAGCCGGTTGCCGCAGGCGAAGTCGGCGAGCTCCATGTCCGCGGCCCGAACGTGATGCGCGGTTACTACCGCGCGCCCGATCTGACCGCCAAGGCGATCGATCCCGATGGCTGGTTCAACACCGGAGATCTGGCGCGCTTCGAGAACGACGCCCTCTACATCGTCGGGCGCACCAAGGAGATGATCATCCGCTCCGGGTTCAACGTCTATCCGGCCGAGATCGAGGCGGTGTTGAGCACGCATGACGCCGTTGTGCAGTGCGCCGTGGTTGGCCGGGCGGTCGAGGGCAATGAGGAGGTCGTGGCCTTCGTGCAGCTGATCAAGGGCTCGACGGTGACCGTGCAGGACCTGATGGCCCATGTTGCCCCGCAACTCACCTCGTACAAGCGGCCGACGGAGATTATCCTGATGGACGCGCTGCCCGCGACATCGACGGGCAAGCTGTTGAAGCACAAGCTGGCGGAGTCGCTGCGCAGCTGAGGCTGGGCCGTCACCGCACGTCAGTTCACTCAAGCAAGACCGGAGAACACCATGCAGAAGAGAAACAAGACGGTTGCCGTCATTGGTGCCGGTGATTTCATCGGCGGCGAGATCGCCAAGAAGTTTGCCTCGGAAGGCTTCACGATCTTCGCCGGCCGCCGCAACGGCGACAAGCTCGCCCCGCTGGTCAAGGAGATCGAGGCTGCCGGCGGCGAGATCCATGCCCGCTCGCTCGATGCGCGCAAGGAGGAGGAGATCACCGCCTTCCTCAACGACGCCGACAAGCACGCGCCGCTCGAGGTCTGCATCTTCAACATCGGCGCCAACGTCAATTTCCCGATCCTCGAGACCACCGAGCGCGTGTTCCGCAAGGTGTGGGAGATGGCCTGCTACTCCGGCTTCCTGGCCGGGCGCGAGGCGGCGCGGCTGATGACTGCGCGCGGCGCAGGCAACATCTTCTTCACCGGCGCCACCGCGTCGCTGCGCGGCGGCAGCGGCTATGCCGCCTTTGCCAGCGCCAAGTTCGGCCTGCGTGCGGTGGCGCAGGCGATGGCGCGCGAGCTGGGGCCGAAGAACATTCATGTCGCGCATCTGATCATCGATTCCGGCGTCGACACCGAATGGGTGCGGCAGCGCCGCATCGAGGCGCTCGGCCCGAACGCGCTCGACAATCCCGATCTCTTGATGCCGCCGGCGTCGGTCGCCGCATCCTACTGGCAGCTCTACCAGCAGCCGAAGAGCGCCTGGACCTTCGAGCTGGAAATCCGGCCCTTCGGCGAGAAGTGGTAGGGAGCACGGCAGATGGAGCTCGCGCTATCCCCTGACGATGCGGCGTTTCGCGACGAGGTTCGCGCCTTCATCAGGGACAATTATCCGGCGGAGATGCGCGTCGCCAATCCGGAGACGGATCTCTCCAAGGAGCAGATGCTGCTGTGGCATCGCATCCTGCACAACAAGGGCTGGATCGCGCCGCTCTGGCCGAAGGAATATGGCGGGCCGGGCTGGTCGATCACCCGCCGCTTCATCTTCGAGCAGGAGACGACGCGCGCCGGCACGATGCCGCCGCTGGCGTTCAGCGTCACCATGGTCGGTCCCGTTATCTACACCTTCGGCAATGCGGCGCAGAAGGCGAAGTTCTTGCCGCGGATTCTCTCCGGCGAGGACTGGTGGTGCCAGGGTTATTCGGAGCCGGGCTCGGGCTCCGATCTCGCCACCGTCCGCACCAAGGCGGTGCGCGACGGCGACCATTACATCGTTAACGGCCACAAGACCTGGACGACGCTGGCGCAGCATGCCGACTGGATCTTCTGCCTGGTCCGCACCGATCCCACGGCGAAGCCGCAATCCGGCATCTCGTTCCTCTTGATCGACATGAAGTCGCCGGGCGTCACCGTGCGTCCGATCATCACCATCGACGGCTCGCATGAGGTCAACGACGTCTTCCTGGAGAACGTCCGCGTTCCCGCCGAGAATCTGATCGGCGAGGAAAACAAGGGCTGGACCTATGCCAAGTTCCTGCTCGGCAATGAGCGGACCAGCATGGCCGGCATCGGCCGCTCGACGCGCTATCTCAATCGGCTGAAGAAGATCGTGAAGGCCGAGATCCCGGAAGACGACCCGGCGCATCTCGAATTCATCAGGGACATCGCCCGCGTCGAGCTCGACGTGCTGGCACTGGAGGCGACCGAGCTGCGCGTGGTCGCCCAGATGGCGCGCGGCATCGATCCGGGGCCTGCGGCCTCGCTGTTCAAGATCCGCGGCACCGAGATCTTCCAGGATATCACCGAGCTGACGCATCGGGCGATCGGCAACTATGGGCTTGCGATCCGCGAGCATCCGGTCAGCGCCAACCACTTCATGCCGGGCCCCGACTACGGCCATACGGCGTCGGAGAAATACCTCAACTCGCGCAAGCTCTCGATCTACGGCGGGTCGAACGAGATCCAGCGCAACATCATCGCCAAGGCGGTGCTTGGTCTCTAGGGCATGATCCGGAAAAGTGCGAAGCGGTTTTCCGAAGAGATCATGCCCAAACAACGGCGATAGCGGCAACGAGGATCGGATGGATATCCACTTCACGGAAGAGCAGGAATTGTTGCGGTCCAGCGTGCAGCGGCTGCTGCGCGACCAGTATGATTTCGACGCCCGCCGCAAGATCGTTGCGAGCGAAGAGGGGCTTGGCCGCAGGCAATGGGATGAATTCGCCGAGCTTGGCCTGCTCGCTGCGCCGTTCTCGGAAGCTGTCGGCGGGTTCGGCGGCGGGCCGCTGTCGACCATGATCATCATGCACGAGTTCGGCCGACATCTCGTGGTCGAGCCGTTCGTCGAGACTGTCGTGGTCGCGGGCGGGCTGATCGAACAGGTGGGTTCCGAGGCGCAGAAGCAGGCCTATATCGGCGACATCATCGCGGGATCGAAGCTCTGGGCGCTGGCCTGGACCGAGCAGGGCTCGCGCTTCGATCTTGCAACCGTCACGACCACGGCGCGCCGGGACGGTGACGACTATGTGCTGAGCGGGGAGAAGACCGCGGTCATCGCCGCGCCCTGGGCGGACCATCTCATCGTCTCGGCGCGCACCTCGGGCCATCGCCACGACCGCGGCGGCGTCAGCCTGTTCGTGGTCGATCGCCGCGCCGCCAATCTCGATCTGCAGGGCTTCAAGACGATCGATGGCCGCCGGGCCGCCGAGATCAGCCTGCGCGGCGTGCGCGGCGAATTGCTCGGCAAGGAAGGCGAGGGCGTCGCCGCGCTGGAAGCCTGCCGCAACCGCGCGATCGGCGCGCTCTGTGCCGAGGCGGTCGGCGCGATCGGCGAGCTGAACGACGCGACACTGGACTACTCCAAGACCCGGAAGCAATTCGGCGTCACGATCGGCAGCTTCCAGGTGCTGCAGCACCGGATGGTCGATATGTTCATCGCGCATCAGGAGGCGCTGTCCCTGATGCATCATCTGTCGCTCAGCCTCAGCGAGGGCGAGGCCGGCCTGTCCCGGCTGGCGTCCGGCGCAAAATCCAAGATCGGCTATGCCGGCAAGTTCGTGGCCGATCAGGCGGTGCAGCTGCATGGCGGCATGGGCATGACCGATGAGCTCAATGTCGGCCACTACTTCAAGCGGATTTCATCCATCAACATCCAGTTCGGCGATCCCGCCTATCACGTGCTGCGCTATGCGCAGCTCGATGTGGCCGCCTAGTCAGAGAGGCAAGCATGTCATCACCCGAAGCAGTCATCGTTTCCACCGCGCGCACCGGCGTCGGCAAGGCCTATCGCGGCGCGCTCAACAACACCGACGGGCCGACCCTGGCCGGTCACGTGATGGCCGAAGCCGTGAAGCGCGCCGGCATTGCGCCCGGCGAGGTCGAGGACGTGGTGATGGGCTGCGCGATGCAGCAGGGCACCATGGTGATGAATGTCGCGCGCAAGGGCGCGATCCGCGCCGGGCTTCCGGTTACCGTTGCCGGCACCACAATCGACCGGCAATGCGCCTCCGGTCTGCAGGCGATCGCGGTTGCCGCGCGCTCGGTGATGCTTGATGGCGTCGAGATCGCGATCGGGGGTGGCATCGAGTCGATCAGCCTGGTGCAGAACGAGCACATGAACCGGTTCCATGCCGTTGACGACGAGTTGATGGCGATGAAGCCCGAGATGTACATGTCCATGCTGGAGACCGCCGAAGTCGTCGCTGAGCGCTACGGGATCGGCCGCGACAAGCAGGACGAATACAGCCTCGAGTGCCAGCGCCGCGTCGGTGCCGCGCTGCAGGGCGGCCGTTTCAACGACGAGATCGTGCCGTTCACGACCAAAATGGCCGTGGTCAACAAGGACACCAAGGAAGTCAGCTTCCAACAGGTGACGCTGGCCAAGGATGAAGGCCCGCGGCCCGATACCACGGCGGATGGACTCGCCAAGATCAAGCCGGTGTTCGAGGGCAAGACCATCAGCGCCGGCAATGCCAGCCAGCTCTCCGACGGCGCCTCGGCCTGCGTGATCATGAGTGACAGGATCGCCGCGCAGAAGGGGCTGAAGCCGCTCGGCATCTTCCGCGGCTTCGTCGCCGCCGGCGTCGAGCCGGATGAGATGGGCGTCGGCCCGGTCGCCGCGATCCCGCGGCTGTTGAAGCGGCATAACCTCAGGATCGACGACATCGACCTCTGGGAGCTCAACGAAGCCTATGCGGTGCAGGTGATCTACTGCCGCGACAAGCTCGGCATCGATCCTGACAAGCTGAACGTCAACGGCGGCTCGATCGCGATCGGCCATCCCTATGGCATGACCGGCGCGCGGCTCACCGGCCACCTCCTGATCGAAGGCCGGCGGCGCAAGGCCAAATACGGCGTGGTGACCATGTGCATCGGCGGCGGCATGGGTGCGGCAGGCCTGTTCGAAATCATCAACTGATCGGAAGCGCGGGAGAGACTTGTGAAGACAGCAATCACTGAACTGTTCGGCATCCAGCATCCGATCATCCAGGGTGGCATGCACTATGTCGGCTTCGCCGAAATGGCGGCGGCAGTGTCGAACGCCGGCGGCCTCGGCATCATCACTGGCCTGACGCAGCGGACGCCGGAGCTGCTGGCCAAGGAAATCGCGCGCTGCCGCGACATGACCGACAAGCCGATCGGGGTGAACCTCACCTTCCTGCCGAGCTTCACCGCGCCGCCTTATCCGGAATATATCGCTGCGATCCGCGAGGGCGGCGTCAAGGCGGTGGAGACTGCGGGCCGCAGCCCCGAGCAGTATATGCCGGCGCTGAAGGCCGCGGGCATCAAGGTGATCCACAAATGCACCTCGGTGCGGCATTCGCTGAAGGCCGAGAAGATCGGCTGCGACGCGGTCAGCGTCGACGGCTTCGAGTGCGGCGGCCATCCCGGCGAGGACGATATCCCGAACATGATCCTGCTGCCGCGCGCGGCAGACGAATTGACAATTCCGTTCGTCGCCTCGGGCGGCATGGCGGATGCGCGCAGCCTGGTCGCGGCGCTGTCGATGGGCGCCGCCGGCATGAACATGGGCACGCGCTTCATCGCGACCAAGGAAGCACCGGTTCATCCCAACGTGAAGCAGGCGCTGCTCGACGCCGACGAGCTCGACACACGGCTTGTGATGCGCGCGCTGCGCAACACCGAGCGGGTGCTGAAGAACAAGGGCGTCGATGAGCTGCTTGAGATCGAGCGTGAGAAGGGCGCCAGGCTCAAGATCGAGGACATCCACGAGCAGGTCGCCGGCGTCTACCCGAAGGTGATGATCGAAGGCGAGATGGATGCCGGTGCCTGGAGCTGCGGCATGGTGGTCGGCCTGATCAACGACATCCCGACCGTCAAGGAGCTGATCGACCGCATCATGACTGACGCCGAAGCGATTATCCGGCAGCGGCTGACCGGCTTCCTCGACGGCAAGTTCGAAACCAAACCGGCCCGCGCGGTGGCCTGAACGGGAGAGTGTCATGACCGAGCATGTCAAAGTCGAAATCGCCGCCGGCGTCATGACGCTGACCCTGCAGCGGCCGGAGAAGAAGAACGCCCTCACCGGCACCATGTATGACGCCATGTCGGGTGCGCTGAAGCAGGCCGAGACGGATCCGTCCGTCCGGGTCATCCTGTTCCAGGGCGACGGCGACAGCTTCACCGCGGGCAACGACCTGGCCGATTTCGCGAGCCAGGCGCGCGGCGAAAGCGCGGTCGATAGCCCGGCGCATCGCTTCATCGAGACCATCAGCAAGGTCGGCAAGCCGCTGGTCGCGGCCGTGCAGGGCAATGCGGTCGGCGTCGGCACCACCATGCTGCTGCATTGTGACCTGGTCTATCTCGCGGAGACCGCGCGGCTGATCACGCCCTTCGTCAATCTCGCCCTGGTGCCGGAGGCGGCGTCGAGCTGGCTGTTACCTCTGAGGATCGGGCACGCGCGCGCCTATGCGATGTTCGCGCTCGGCGAGCCGATGGATGCGCAGGGCGCGCTGGCATCCGGCCTCGCCAATGCCGTGGTGCCGCAGGCCGATCTGCGCAAGAAGGCCCATGACGCGGCGATCGCGCTGACCAAGCGGCCGGCTGGCTCGCTCAGCATGACCAAGGCGCTGATGCGCGAGCAGCAGCGGATCGCGGCGCAGATCGCCGAGGAAGGCGTGCTGTTCAAGCAACGGCTGACGACGCCCGAGGCGCGTGAGGCGTTTGCCGCCTTCGCCGAACGGCGTCAGCCTGACTTCACCAAGCTGTCGGCCTGAACCGGCAGCGAAATTCACGGAACCATCGAGGGAGTGACAAGCATGCACGTCGTCGGCAGCCATCAATATCCCGCCATGGAAACCGTGATCTACGGCAAACCGGCAGCCGAAGCGCTGCGCGAGGAGGCCGAGCGGCTCGGCGCCAAGCGCGTCTATCTGATCGCCAGCCGGACGCTGAACACCACGACCGACGTGATCGAGAAGATCCGCAAAGCGCTCGGTGATCGCCATGCGGCGACCTTCGACGGCGTGCCGCAGCACACCACGCGGGACGTGGTGACGCAGATCGCGCGGCAGGCCAGCGAGGCCAAGGCCGATCTCGTCGTCGCGATCGGCGGCGGCTCGGTCGTCGATGCGGCGAAGATCGTGCTGATGTGCATCGAGCACGCGATCTTCGAGCCAGCCGGGCTCGACGGTTTCGAGACCACGCCGGAGCGCCGGTTCGGACCGTTCCGCAACCCAAAAGTCCGGATGATCGCGATCCCCAGCACGCTGTCGGGCGGCGAGTACAATTCCGGCGCGCTGGTCACCGACACCAGCCGCAAGCTGAAGCAGATATTCAATCATCCGATGATGATGCCGCGCAGCATCATCCTCGATCCGGCGATGACGAGATACACCCCGGAGAAGCTCTGGCTTGGCTCGGGCACGCGCGCGATGGATCACGGCATCGAGGCGATCTGCTCCAGCCGGCCCAACGTGCTCGTGGATGCGGTGTGCCAGCAGGGCTTGCGCTATCTGCATGATGGCCTGCTGCGCACCAAGGAAAATCCCGACGACGAGGCGGCGCGGCTGAATTGCCAGCTGGGCTCCTGGCTGTCGGCATTCGGATTGCAGTCGCGGGTGCCGATGGGCGCCAGCCATGCCATCGGCCATGTGCTCGGCGGCACCTGCGACGTCCCGCATTACTTCTGCACGGCTGTCATGATGCCGAGCGTGCTGCGCTACAACCGCCCGGCGACAGAGAAAGCTCAGCAATCGATCGCCGCCGCGCTCGGCGCGCCGGGGCGTGACGCCGGCGACGCGTTCGCGGCGTTCATCGCGGAGCTCGGCCTGCCGCGGCGGCTTGCCGATGTCGGCGTCGGCGAGGACCGCTTCGAGCTGATCGGTAAGAACGCGATGCTGTCGATCTTCACGCGCGCCAACCCGCAGCCGATCCGCGAGCCCGCCGACGTCGTCAAGATCCTGAAGCTCGCCGCCTGAGGCAACAGCACCTGGAGCAGCCGCCATGGCCGCCTTGCGCATCTTCTCCTATCTGCCGAACCCGCGGGTCTGGAAGGCAACCATCGCGGCCCGGTTCTGCGGCGTCGCGGTCGAGGTCCGAGGCGCCTCGGGCAAGGAGTTGCGGGACTGGTTGTGGGATTACGATGCCCATCCACTGTCGGAGCAGGAGCGCGCTGAACTCGCCTCGCTGGCGCGGACCGGGAAGGTCGGCCTGACCGGCGCGCAGCTGTTCAAGACCGATGCCTTCATGGCGGCGCAGCCGTTCGGCAATGTGCCGGCGGCGTTCGGCGCCGACGGCAAGATCGGGATCTTCGAATCCAACAGCATCATGCGCGCGGTGGCGCGGCTCGGCGAAGCGGCGTTCCCGCTCTACGGGCGTGACGCCTACGAGGCGTCAAGGATCGACAGCTTTCTCGATGTCAGCCTGGTCTTTGCGCGGGATTCGCAGATCTATCTGCTCGCGCTGTCGGGCGGCACGGTCGACGCAGCCATTCATGCCCGCGCCAGGGATGCGTTCGCGATCTATGCGTCCGGAATCGAGCAGGCACTGTCGTCGCGGCGCGAGACGCTGGTCGGGGACGGCATCACGATTGCCGACATCTGCTTTGCCGCCGAGCTCGCGCTGTTCATGAACGAGTACGGGCGGAGCGAGCAATTGGACAAGCAGGGATTGACCAGGATCCTGCATCCCGGGGTGCAGGATGGGTATCCGCTGATGTTCGCTCACTTTGCCCGGCTGGTCGCGCACGCGCATTTTGCGCCAGACCTCAAGCCTTATGTCGAGAAGCTGCGGTCGAAGGCCGCGGCCTGACCATGACACCTGTTGGCTCTAACGCGGAGGGTTGATCGCATGTCCGCACCTGTTTGCCTGATATCCGGCGTTGGACCCGGCACCGGTTCGGCGCTCGCCAGGCGGTTCGCCGAGGGCGGCTACCGCGTCGCGCTGCTTGCCAGGAACGAGGAGCGGCTCGCCGCGCTCGAGAAGCAGTTGCCGGGCGCAAAGGCCTATCGATGCGATGTCTCCGATCCCGCGCAGGTCGAGGCGGTAGCCTCGGCCCTGGAGCGCGATCTCGGCAGCCCCGGCGTCGTGATCCACAACGCCGTCGGCGGCGCATTCGGCACGTTCCGCGAGATCGATCCGCAGATCCTCAATCGTAACTTCCAGGTCAACACGATGGGCTTGCTGTATCTGGCAAGGCGGTTTGCCCCGGCGATGATCAGCGCCGGCAAGGGCGCCATTGTGGCGAGCGGTAATACCTCGGCGTTGCGCGGCAAAGCCGGCTTCGCAGGGTTCGCGCCGACCAAGGCGGCGCAGCGGATCCTCGCCGAGGCGATGGCGCGCGATCTCGGACCGCAAGGCGTTCACGTCGCCTATGTCGTGATCGATGCGGTGATCGATCTGGAGTGGACGCGGAAGCGCTGGCCTGAGCGGCCGGACGACTTCTTCATCAAGCCGAAAACGATTGCGGACGAGGTCTGGCACGTCGTCCATCAGGACCGCAGCGCGTGGTCGTTCAATGTCGAGATCAGACCGTTCGGCGAAGTCTGGTAGGCGCTGCGCGGCGGTGATCAGTTCATAAAAGCCAAGGGGGAATTCGATGTCGTTGGGGAAGCTTGCGATATCCGTTGCAATGCTAGCCGCGTTTGCTGGCGCTCCGGTCCGCGCCGAAACGCCTGGTATCTCGGAATCGGAAATCAAGGTCGGGGCGACGTTCCCGTTCAGCGGCCCGGCATCGCCGCTCAGCAATACCGGCAAGGGCCTGATCGCCTACGTTCATTCCGTCAATGATCGCGGCGGCGTCAACGGCCGCAAGATCAACCTGATCACCTATGACGACGCCTATACGCCGCCCAAGGCGGTCGAGCAGACCCGGAAGCTGATCGAGAGCGACGAGGTGGCGTTCCTGTTCAGCCCGCTCGGGACACCCGGGATCGGCGCGACCATCAAATACGTCACCGCGAAGAAGGTGCCGCATCTCTTCGTCGTCAGCGGCGTGACCAAGTTCACGAACTTCAACGAGTTTCCGCTGACCACCACGGGACTGCCGAGCTACAACACCGAAGGAAAGATCTACGCCAAATACATCGCGCAGACGGCGCCCGATGCGAAGATCGCGATCCTCTACCAGAATGACGACCTCGGCCGGGACTTCGTGGCCGCCTTCAAGGAGACCATGAAGGCCGACTTCGACAAGAAGGTCGTGACGTCTCCCTATGAGGTCACCGAGCCCACCATCGAATCGCATGTGGTGACGCTGAAGGCGTCGGGCGCGCAGGCCTTCCTGGTCGCCGGTACGCCGAAATTCGCGGCACAGGCGATCAAGAAGGCGAGCGAGATTGGCTGGACGCCGCTCACCATCGTCAACTACGTGTCGAGCTCGGTCTCCGCCACCATCGTGCCCGCGGGAGTCGACAAGGCGGTGGGCGTCGTGGTCGCGACCATCACCAAGGATCCGAACGACAAGAAGTGGGCCGACGATCCCGGCATGAAGTGGTATCGCGCCCACTTCGAAAAATATCTTCCCGGCGCCGATATCGGCGACAACAACTATCTGTTCGGCACCCAGCAAGGCCAGATCCTGGAACAGGTGCTCAAGCAGTGCGGCGACGACCTGTCGCGCGAGAACATCGTCAAGCAGGCGCGCAACATCAAGGGACTGGTGCTGCCGACCTTGATGCCGGGGATCACGATCAACACCGGCCCCGGCAACAGCATGGCCTACACCCAGCTTCAGCTGCAGCGCTGGACCGGAAATTCCTGGGAGCAGTTCGGCGGCGTGCTGAGTGCCGATACGAACTGAGCGGTGCGATCGATTGCTTGCGTACTAGTGAAGCCGGCGTGCGATCGGCTTCGCCAGCGCGCTATGCCAATCCCATTGCGATGATTGGCAGCTCGACCGCAGGCTCGCCAGAAACGCCGTGGTCTTCGGCTGCACCCGCGAGCCGTCGATCACTTCGAGCTGGCCGCAGCGGTTGAGCGTGTGCAGCTTGCGCCCGGTCCATAGCGGCCCGGGCTGGAGCAGATGCCGGACGGCCTGCCTGTACGTCGTCGGCGACAGTTCGAGCACTTCCGCAAGTCCGAGCGCTGCGCCGTATCCGTTGGTGCAGTCCTGCACCGGCCGCCACAGCTTGCCATTGACGGTCACGAAGTTGCCGGCCGGCCGCGTAGTGGCGCGATCCATCAGGATCGGATTGGCCGCATGCGGTTGCCAGGGGCCGAGTAATTGCTCGGCGTAATAGATCGCCAGCGTGTCGGAATATCCGCCGGTGCCATCGCGCCAGGCCCCGAACATGTAGTAGAGGCCGTTATACTGCGTGATCGTCACGTCGGCAAGCTGGAGCCCGGACAGCAGCGTCGAGTGCCGCTCCCATTTGTCCGGAAAGCGGATGCATTTGTAGATGGGAACGTCCCGATGCGCCGTGCTTTCCGGGATCATCCAGAGCTCGCCATCGTGCTCGATCATGAACGGGTAGGAGAGATGCCAGGGCTCTTCCAGTACCGGCATCACCGTGCCGACCGGCCCGTTGCCGTCGAATTCGATCGCGGAGATGATGCCCTTGTTGGTCCGGTGGTCGAGGTCTTCGAAGAACACGAAGGTCCGGCCCTGCCATTTCACCGGGAAGGGATCGGCATAGAAGTGGTTGCCGGGATCGGCGAGCACGTTCCAGGCCGGTCCCGACAGGTCGCCGGTGCGCCAGATGTCCGTGTTGCCGGCGAGGCGCCAACCGATATGCCAGTGCGGCGCGTAGCAGCACAGGCGATAGATTTCCTTTGCGATCGACGTCGCCACGCCGCGCAGGACAAAGGGCGCGGGATTTGGCGCTGCGCCGCCGTTTGCCGGAGCAGGCAATTGCGGCACCAGCCGCGGAGCCCCTGACAGGATCGGCGGCAGCATCGACAGCGTGCGTGCCATCACCGTGTCGAGCCCGCCGCTCAGGCCGGCGGCCATTTCCGCCGAGGGGTGGCCGCGGTCCATCACCGCGCCGTCGACCTCATTGACGATTTCGATCACCGGCAGATCGCCGGCGAGAATGGCCGCCAGTGCTGCGCCTTCTCCGGCGTGCCCGTTGAACCGTGGACGGAGATACAGCTTGGCGGAGCAGTTCGGATCCCGCTCGGCGGTGGTGAAGTCGACCACCACGTCGGGGCTGCCGGCGCGCGGCCGCACCGGAGGTGTCTGCAGCCTGTCGGCGCCGCCGGCCTTGCCCTTGCGCAGGACGATGCGTTCGAGCTCGAACAGCATGTCGAGGCCGGCGGGGCGCGGTGCCGGCGTCGTGGTCCATGAGATTTGAACGGGAATATCCTGATCGTTGACGCGCAGTGACTCACGGCACATCCAGAGCCGCGGCTGCTCGCGATCGCAGCGAAACTCGATAATCATGGCCAGCCCAACTTCCTAGTGCGCGTCCGCCCCCACAGCGTCGCCGAGAATGCGGACGTATTCCTCTATCATGGCATCCAACGAATAGCGCGACTTCAGGCCCACGGCGCTTTGCCGCAGCTGGTCGCTGAGCGAACGATCTGTCAGGACCTGCGACACGGCGGCCGAAAATTCGGATTCATTCGCAGCATCGACGAACACCGCTGCGGGCTGCCCCTGGTAGGACAGCACCTCGCGCAGCACGGGGAGATCGTTGACGACGCAGGGAATGCCAGCGCTCGCAGCCTCGACCGCGGCGAGGCCGAAGGTTTCGGCCTGCGTGGGAAAGACGAAGACGTCGAGGCAGGCCAGAAAATCGGCCATCTGGCGCGGTGGAATCTCACCGATGAAGTGCAGCCGGTCCGATACTTTCAATTCGTCAGCCAGGGCCCGGAGCCGCTCTTCATCCGCGCCCTGGCCGGCGAGGGCAAGGTGCCAGGATGGGTCGGCCGTCAGCAGGCGAATGGCCGCATCGAGCCGCTTGTGCGGGTGCAGTCTCGCTGCGCAGCCTAGCAGGGTGCTGTCCGGCGGCAGCTTGAACTGCTGCCGCGCAACGTCCTTCGGCAGGCTGTGCGACTTGTCGTCGAAGCCGTGCGGAACGTGCTTCATGCGCGATCGGTAGGGCGCAGGATAGCGCGCGTATTCGCGCTCCATGTCGCGCGAGTTCAGCGTGATACACTGGAAGAAGCCGGTCGAGCCCATGATGATGTCGGCAGCCCTCACCGGCATGCTCATTGACAGCGCCGAAGACACCTGGTTGGCAATGACCGGAGCGCGGCTGACGAGCCGCGACACGCCTGCGCCGATCACATTGCCGAAGTGCTGGAAGGTCAGAACAGCGTCGGGATTGATGGTCCTGAGATGGCCGGCGAGCGTCCACAGCATGCGCAGCAGCGCCAGCGGATTTCCGGGCCGGGTCTGCGCGCAATAGAACGTGTTTGGTGGCTCGTCGAAGGAATCCGATTTGCGGAAGAAGAACAGGTTGGCGACGTCATAGCCGCGCGCGGTAAGGCCGGCGCCGAGCAGCCGCGAGATCTCCTGCGCGCCGGCGTTCTCGGCCTGGGTCTGCACCAGGACGACACGCAGCTTTCGCGCGTTCGGTCGAACGCGTGATGCGCTCGATGCCTCGCGCAATTCTGTGCTTGGCGTGTATTGGAGCACGGAACCCTCACCCGTTGAAGGAGTGGATTCGCCCCCTTCATTTTTGCGCGCGTAACTATCACGCGGAGCGTGCTCGTGCATCGAGTAGCGCGTGTTGAGGTTACTGCTCATTTAGCAATCAGACATGTGTCGGCAATCAAGAGCTATTATCTTACAGATAGGGTACCGCCGGCTCGTTAACTAATTGGTTACGGCAGCGCCGAGAGGGGGTAACCGGCGATTAACCATAGATATTTACGTTGGGGCAGTACTGTCAGTTGAATTCGAGTCAGAACCCATGAAGTTCGGTAGCCGTGCAGGCCCGAGACGTTCCGAAGTCACGGAACCCGCAGCGTCGTGGGAAACTGC
Organism: Bradyrhizobium sp. CER78; assembly: GCF_029846235.1. GTDB lineage: Bacteria > Pseudomonadota > Alphaproteobacteria > Rhizobiales > Xanthobacteraceae > Bradyrhizobium. Next base: position 86,163 of record NZ_JARVWP010000008.1, on the reverse strand, counting down.
CGGCGTGCCGGCCGGTCAATCCTCCGTAGAAACCACCAAAGGCGTCCTAAGCATTCCGGGGGTGGTGGCCTTTTTCCGCGAGAAAGGTCAACGCATCCTGATGCTCGCCGCGGTCATCTTCGCGGTCGGTATCATTCTGTTGATGTTGATCCCGGCGCGTTACGCCGCGACGGCGCTCGTCGTCGTCGACCCGCGCGAGCAGCGGGTGACCACCGACCAGGACGTCCTGCCCGGGATCGGTCAAGATGCCGCAGCACTGCAGAGCGCTGTCGAGATCGCCAAGTCCGATGGATTTCTCGGGCCGCTGATCGATCAGCTCAAGGTCGCCGAGGACAGCGACATCGCCGGCGGCAAGACCGACACCACGCGCCTGCTCGACCGGTTTCGCAACCGGCTCGACATCTCACGGCGCGGCTTAACCTATGTCATCGCCATCAAATTCACGTCCAACAACCCGCAGCGCGCGGCGTACTACGCCAATGCGATCGCCGAGGCGTTCGTCGCCAGCCAGCGCGGGACGCGCACCGTGGCGACCGACGAGGCCGCCGACTGGCTGAAGAGCCGGCTCAAGACGTTGAACGACCGGCTGCGGTCTTCGGAAGATGCCGTCGCCAAGTTCAAGCTCGAGCACCGCATCGTCAACGCCGGCAAGGAATCCACGACGCAGCAATTGCGCGTCACCGACCTGACGCAGCAGGTCGCCGCCGCGCGCGCCCGCACCGAGGAGGCCAAGGCGCGCTATGAGCAGTTGCAGCGCGACCTGAAGGCCAATGTCGACGGACCGATCAAGCAGGACCTGCTGAGCACGCTGCGCGCCCAGCGCTCCGCGCTCAACGACCAGATCGCGCAGAAGCGCGGGGTGCTCGGCGATCGTCATCCCGACCTCGTGATGGCGCTCAGCCAGCTCAGCGACCTCAACCGGCAGATCGACATCGAGCGCAAGAAGAACATCGACACCGCGAAGTCGGAATACGAGGCGCAGCGCGACCAGCAAAAGGCGCTCGAGGACCAGTTGAAGGCGGTTGAATCGCAGATCCTGGTCGACGGTCAGGCGTTCGTCAGACTGCAGGAGTTGCAGCGCGACGCCGACGCCAACAAGAACATCTACGAACAGTTCCTCTCGCGCTACAAGACGACCGACGAGCAGCGGCTGCTGCAGGCCTCGCAGACCAAGGTCGCATCTCCGGCGACACCGCCGATCCGCTCGACGCTTCCGCCGCTCCCGCTGTTGCTCGTCGTGCTCGCGATCGTCTCGCTGCTGACGTCGACCGCGATCGTCGCCGTTCCCGGCCTGAATCTGAGGCTCCCGATCAAGACCGTTCCGCCGCTGCGCAGAGCCGAGGCGCCCGTATCGACGCCGGCCCCTGCGCCGGCCGCGCCGCAATCTGCGTTGCCGCCGGGATTGCCGGTGCTGGCCCGCATTCCCAGCATAGTGTCGCCGGATGCCGTCAAGAGCGTCTGGCAGACTCCGATTTCGACGACGGCCGAGCCCGACCTCAGCCCGCATCTGCAGCTGCTGATCGAGAACATCGAGCAGCTTCCGGGTGACCACGGCAAGGTGGCGCTTTTGCTGTCGGTCGAGACCGGTGCTGGTGGCAGCACCGTCGCACGGTCGCTCAACCGGTCCGCCGTCAAGAACGGGATGCTCAGCGTCCTGATCGAGATGGAATCGAGGCGCGCCGAAGTCGTGCCGCCGCAAGGCTCGGGGATCATCAAGGCCGATCTGCCGTCGGTCGTCGAACTGCTGGGCGCCAGCAGCAAGGCGCCGCCTTATCCGCCGGACGATATTCGCGCCGATTTCGGCCTGATCATCGTCGACGCATCGTCGCTTGTCACGCAGCCGGCCGCGGTGGCGCTGGCCGCCCATGCCGACCTCGTGATCCTTGTGGTTCGCGAGGGCGCCGCCGACCCGGCCGCGATCGGCACGGTGCGGGCCGACCTGTCGAGGTTCGGCTCGGTCCCGACCGCGCTGGTTGTCAATCGCGTGGCGGTTAACGGCACGGTTCGCAGCCCTCAGGGCGAAGCCCTGGGCTTGGCCAGCTGAAGGCGGATCGGCTGCGCTGCGAGTGACAGCTTGATGAGGTTACGTTGAGCTGCAACGGTGTCGCAAGTTCACCTCTCCCTTGGGGAGAGGTGAACCGAGAGCGCGTCAAGCCGATTCAACTCTAGTCGTTGCTATCCGCAACGCGGACGGTGTAGGCGCTGCCCTTCGACGACGATAGATGCGACAGCACCAGAACTGACGGGTCGACACCAGTCCGGCGGCGGCACAGCACGTTGAGCGCGATGGTGGCGATGACAAGAGAAGCCGTCGCCGAGATCGCGGCGCCGAGCACGCCGAGCCAGGGGATCAGCACGACGAACCCCAGCAGTCGCAACGCCACGTTGGCGGCGACCACCGGAACGTAATCGCGCTCATGCCCCGTCAGCTGCAGGACCGCGGCGGACGGCCCGCCGGCCGCCTGGAACGCGGTCCCGATCGCGAGCACGATCAACACCCATTGCTGCGCGGTGAAATGCGGTCCGAACAGGCCGAGAAGATAGGGAGCGCCGACCCAGACGATGACGAGCCCGCTGAGCACGCAGAGCGCGGTCACCTCGGCCATCAGCTTCAGCGTATGTTCGAGCTCGCGGTGGTTCTTGCTGAAATACAGCGACGGCAGCCGACGCGCGCCGAACGTATAGAGCGCAGCCGACAGCATCGCGAAGATGTTCGCGAGGCGCGAGGCGGCGAAATAGACGCCTGCGGTCGCCGGATCCAGCATCCAGTAGACCAGGATGACGTCGAAATACTGGTTCGCCGCTTCGAGAATGGATGCGAGCCAGAAGCGGAACGCGCTGCGATTCCAGCGCGAGGTCTCGAAGCGCGCGGTGACCGAGCGCAGGTTCGGCAGCACGCGCATGATCGACACGATCTGCACGACCAGCCCGAGTGCCATCGCGACGCTCATCGCGGTGAACAGCTCGGCAGGGGTGAGCTGGCGGTGGCCGAACAGCACCGCGCTCAGGACCAGGACAACGGCAACGCGCCAGAAGAACTCGCGATTGCCTTCGCCCATCAGGATGCTGACCAGGGATCGCGCGATCTGGCTGCCGAGCATGAGCCCGGCATTGACCGCGGTGAACGCCGACACCGAGAGGATAAGCAGCCACCACTCGCCGCGAAGGGTTGCCACCGCGGCGATCGCGGCGATCGAGATCAGCATCCCGATCGCCGAATTCCTCAGGCTCGACAGCAGCACACCCTTGGTGAACTCGGTCTGACCGCGCACCTCATATTCATTGAGGAAGCGAACCAGGAGCAGCTCCTGGCCGGCAAGGCCCACGACCGAGGCGATCTGGGCGATGGAGAGCAGGGTCGCGAAGTCGCCGAACGCGTCGGGCGTCATCGCCCGCGCGGCCAGCGAGAACAAGGCGAACGCAAGCCCGCCGCTGCCGACCTTGAGGAGGATGGTCCCGGCAACGCCGCGCGTGACATCGCGCCGAAACATTTGGAGCACAGAGGCAATCACCAGAGACGTCTCAATATCCTGTCAGGCTGCGGACCGTAGCAATCGGTGAAGCCAGGAGTGTTAATGTTCTGTTGCTAAGATTCCGTTCCCTCCGGCGGCCTGCGCGCCAGACAGTCGTGCACCCGGCCAATATGTCGCGCTGCTCCATTCTGGAACGCCGTCGTCCTCTGCTGTCTCCAAACGGCGCAGGTCGGGTCGCACTCCACCACATCGCCAGCAGCGTGAGCCGTGCTGGTTGAGGCCGCGTTAGCGCGCGAGCGGCGCCCGTCGAAGCTCCACGGCCAGGCAATGGTCCCGCCTGCCTGCTGCGGAGCCTCCAAGGGATCAGTTTCATGGCCGCTTTTGCTGCAAGCCATATGCCGGGAACCCGTTCATCGCCATCGAGACCGTTCATTAACCTCAATAGCGGAACTCGTCCTGCTCGCTCGGCGCGGCGGAAGGGCGGGCAAGGAAATTGCAGTTCGGTGGCCAATTAGCCGTCGGAGCGGACAAAGATGATTGCCGAGGAAAGCACGACCCAGCCGATCGCGGTTTGCGAGGCTGACATTATCGAAACGGATGTTGCCATCGTTGGTGCCGGTTTGGCTGGCTCGCTCGCGAGAGCTGTGCTGGTCCGGGCCGGGTATCGGGTCGTCCTGATCGACAAGCGCATGATCCCGCCGGATGAATTCCGCGTCGAAAAGGTTGCCGGACGGCAGATCGATATCTTCCGCCGCCTCGGCTTTCTCGGCGACGTCGAGGCAGTCTCCTCGTCCTATGACCGGGTGCTCAACATCAGGGGCGGCAGACTGGTCGATATCGGCGTCGGGCGATCCTATGGCGTTTCCTATGCAGACCTCGTCAACATGGCGCGCGGCCTGATGCCTGAACCATCGAGCTTCCTGCTCGACCAGGTGACCAATGTCAGCTGCAGCGAAGATCGCCAGCAACTGACGCTGGCCTCCGGGAAGCGCGTCGTCTCGCGCCTGGTCATTCTGGCGACCGGCATGGCGAGCGCGCTTGGCTACACTCTGGGAATGCGCCGGCAGATGATTGCCGCGCGGCACTCGGTCACGTTCGGCTTCACGATCGCGCGGCCGGATAACGCGCCCTTCGGCTTCGACGCGCTGACCTGCTACGGCAAGGAGGCGGCTGACGGCGTCGACTATCTCAGCCTGTTTCCGATGTCGGGCGGCATGCGGGCGAACCTGTTCATGTTCCGCGATCCGACCGATCCGATCATGCGCGGGCTGCGCCGCGACACCAAACGGACGCTGTTTCGCCTGATGCCGGGACTTGAACGTTATCTCGGTGATTTCGAGATCGTCGGCCAGGTGCACAACTGGGTCATGGACCTGTCGGTGACCGAGGGCCATCTGCAGCCAGGCATCGTGCTGATCGGCGATGCGTTCCAGACCAATTGTCCTGCGGCCGGCACCGGCGTGAGCCGCCTGCTGGTGGATGTCGAGCGGCTTTGCACCGAATATGTGCCGCGCTGGCTCGAGACCGTCGGCATGGGCACGGAGAAGATCGAGCAGTTCTATTCCGATCAGGACAAGCTCGCCGCAGACCGCCACTCGCTGCAACTGGCGCGCTACCGGGAGGCCTTGACCTCGAACACAGATGTGCGCTGGACGCTGCAGCGGCAGCTGCACTTCTTGCGCCGCATGATCACGCATCAGGTGGACCGGATTCATCCGGGATGGGTGATGCGCGTTCGCAGCGCGCTCCGTTAACGGCGAGAGCCGCTTCCCGCGGCTCCATCGCATCATCCGAAAGTGCGAAGCGGGTTTCGCTCGCGGCAAACGCGCGGCGTCTGGCCCAAGCTCCTGCTCAAACCATTGAAGCGCGGTGATGGTTCAACGCGAATCCATCGCGCTTTAGCGCGTGCCGGTCGAGGTGCGGATCGGCCTGAGGTCGGTGACGCGCTTGGCGGCCTGCTTGATCCAGGGCGCCTGCTTCAGGGCAAACAATGCCAGCGAGCCGGCGGCGCTACCGGCCTGCGTCACGCCCGACATCGGCGTGGGCTGACCGCCGAACTGCATCTTGTAGGGTTCGTCGCCGATGGTGAAATCCAGCACCCGGCCGCCGCGTTCGATGCAATCCTTGGCGACGCTCTCGAACGTCAGCGCGCCGATCGACTGGCTCTTGTACCCCTCGACATCGAACGCCGTCATGACGACGAGGAAGCTGTCGCGGTGGACCAGCCCAAGGGCGGTCGCGATCACGTTGCCGTCCATCTTCATGGCATAGAGCCGGGTAAAGGAGCCCATGCCGCGAAGCGCCACGCTCGAATAGAAATCGAAATACGCCGGACGCTGCAGCAGGTCGCCGTCACCGTGGGCATGGAAGCGCGGACCGCGAAACTTCCGCATCGTGTCCATGGCCTCGCCGACGGAAGCGGCGTCGCTGCAGCATGAGAAGGTGAGTGTACCCTTCTTGTGGATCTGGCGCCATTTCTTTGCCAGCTCCTTCACATAAGACTTGCCCAATGCGTTGAGCTGCCATTGCTCGAACGGCGCGGCCAGCACCGTCGCGTAGGCATTGGTATCCATCAGGCTGCGATGCGGCGCTCCGAACAGATTCTCGATCGGCATCTTTGCATCGAGCAGCTTGGGTATGCGCAGCAGGTCGAATGGCCGGAGCAGTTGCCGGAGCTTCTGGCAGGTGGGTCCGTCCTGGAGCAATTCGGCAAATGTCTTGATGCTGCACACCGGCGCCAGGTAGTCGGACACACGAAGGTCGGCGAATTCGATCGTCCGCATCGGCCCGCGTCGCACGCGCAGCATCGGGAGCACTGCCGCCAGCGCACCGGTTGCGCGCGAGCGGACGACGACGACCAAAGGCTTCGCTGCCGCGGCGGGAGCGAGCTTGCGATAGAGGCTGTCCAGCCATAGCGGATGTTGGAAGGCGGTCGCGTCCGAGCCTTCGAACAATGTCGCGTATTCTTCAGACAGGAAATCGAATGTGTCGTCGATGCAGACATCGAACGCGTCATCATTCTTGTTCATGTGAAACCAAAACAAACGAGTTTTCAAGACGCCGATCGAGCGGCCTCTCGTCCTTATAGCAAAGGCCGATGACGGCGCGCACTGGTAGAATACGATTTGTATTTTTGTATTAATGTCGCGCGTCGACCTTTGCATATTGTTTCTGGTCAAGCGCCGCTGTGGCTGAACCGACCGGTGCTTGCTGTCGGCGCAGGATTGGCGCGCCGTGTGAAGCGAGCATGGTTAACGACCTCTTTTGCTGCCTCGACTCATCGAGGGTGCGACGAGACATCGCGCGTTGTCTGGACCGGATATTGCAGTTAAGGGCATGTAAGCACTGGAGCCCCTGCTGAAATGTTGAGTCATAGCCAAAACGCCCGCATTTCCGATGCAATTTCGTCTGCGCGCGCCGATCGCGAGGGGACCCAGAGTCTCGATTCAGATATCGCTGTTCCGCCTGTCCGAATTTGCGACACTTCGCGTGGTGAGCAGCCGGCGCACGCGAAGGATGTGCCGAACCGGTCGTCCCTGCCGAACGGCATGCGGGAGCGTCGGGCCAACCCTGTTGGCAGGGCCGCGACTGCCGGCGTCCAGCGCGAAACCATCGGTGGGCTGCGTCTCGCCGTGCTCGATCGTGAGCAGACCGCCGACTTCATGATCGAGGCGGTGTACCCCAACCGGCGCGCCAATCGTCCGCTCTATCTGACCTCGGCCAACGGAGAAGTATTGTCGCGCTGCTCGACAGAGCCGATGACCGATCGGCTGTTTCGGGCAGCCGACCTGATCAATGCCGATGGTCAGCCGCTGGTCATGGTGTCGAAGCTCCGCTCGCCGAACCCGCTGCCCGAGCGCGTCGCGACCACAGATCTATTCCATGACGTCGCATGCAAGGCGGAAGAACTCGGGCTGACCTTCTATCTGTTCGGCGCCAACGAAGCCGAGAACAAGGCGGCGATCGCCAATGTCCGCCGGGCCTATCCGGCCCTCAAGATCGTCGGCCATTCGCACGGCTATCTGCGTGGAGACGCGCTGCGGGCCAAGGTGGACGAGATCAATGCGCTGGCACCGGACTTTCTCTGGGTCGCTCTCGGCGTGCCCTACGAGCAGGCCTTCGTCGACGAATTCATCTCACGGCTTGGTAATGTCGGCGTCATCAAGACTTCGGGTGGATTGTTCAACTTCCTGTCCGGCTCGCGGCCGCGTGCGCCGCGATGGATGCAGATCGTCGGGCTCGAATGGGCCTGGCGTCTCTGGCTCGAGCCGCGCCGGCTGTTCTGGCGCTATCTGACGACCAATCCCCACGCCCTCTATCTGCTGTTCAACCGGACCCGGTCCTCGTCGACCAGGGACTAGATTTCTACAGCGTGCAATGTGCCGCTCCGATCCACCGGAGCGGCGAGCTCTTCAGTGAGCGGAGTACAACTGATATGGACGGACGAGCGCTCGATAGCTCGGTCTGGCAGGCGCCGGGCATTGAAGCGGAAAAGTTCGCGCGAACTATCGTCAACTGGTCGATCACCATCAACGTGATCGTGTCGATGGGAACGTTCCACCCCGCGCTGCTTCCAGCCGGGGTGACGTTGGTGCAGCAGGTCGTCGCCCTCGCGATGTGGGGCGTGCTGATCTATGCGAGCCTGTTCATCCGTCCCCGCCTGCGGCTCGCCTTCAATCTCGACACGCTGGTGATCGTCGCATTCTATGCGTTCGCAACGATTTCGGTGTTCTGGACCGATCTGGGCGTCTCCGCCCTGATGAAGGCCGCCGCGCTCGCGATCACGATGCTCGGCGCGTTCTGCATGGTCACCCGCGCCGACCTCGACGACATCGTGAAGTCGACCACCCGCGGCCTCTTCGTCCTGATCGCAGGCTCGGCGCTTTGTGCGGTGATCCTCCCGGACATCGGCGTGGACCAGACCTGGATGCACAATGGGCAATGGCAGGGCGTCTTCGAATCGAAGCAGACGCTGGGCTTCGCCGGGGCCTATCTGATGTTCTTCGCCTGCTATCGGAAGGTAACCGGACAGGGATGGCTGCCGTTTCTCGTGACCTTCGTGCTCGCTTCGACCTGCGTGATCTTTTCGGAGTCGCGCGGCGCCGGCGCCTTGTCGCTGGTCGCCTGCGCGCTGCTGCTGACCTCGCTGTGGTCGGTGAGGTGCATGCAGGTCTACGCGATGCTGCCATGCGCGATGTGCATCGTGGCCGCATTGCTGATGCTGTACTTCTACACGACCGGCTACGATTCGATCCATGTCTTCGACACGGCGATCAATCTCACCGAGCGGACCTACATCTGGCAGTACGCCATCAGCCATTTCGACGATGCGCCGCTGTTCGGATTTGGCATCAACGGGTTCTGGACCAAGCCTGAGATCTACGACTATTTCAACCAGAACCACGGCTGGGTGCTCGACAACTATCATAACGGCTATATCGCCATTCTGGTCGAGACCGGGTTCATTGGTTACTTCCTGTTCACGGCGAGCGTCTTTCTGTTTTCCTACAAGGTGCTCTGCCTGATCGCGGGACGCGCGATCGACCGCCTGCATTGTGCGCTGATCATCGGGTTCGTCTTCCTCAACTGCCAGACCAACTTTACCGAGACGGTCTTCCTTCGCTCGACGATGTTCACATCGGTGCTGTTGATCGGTTTCTTCCTCGCCGTGTGCCGGTCGGTGCCGTCGTCGCGCGTGCAGCTGTGCGAGTTGGAGCGGCCATGAGGGCGGTTCGATTGCTTCAAGGAGCCATCCACCTGCTGCTGGCGGCAGCGCTGTCCGCCGCGCTGATCTCGCCCGCGGGGGCGGCCGGGCAGGCGGCGTCGCCGGACGTCGCGGCGCTGGGGCGCGGCATCAATATTCTCGGCTATGACGGCGTCTGGGAAGGTTACCAGAACGCGCCGTTCCGTCTGGAGAATCTCGCCGCCATCCGCAAGGCCGGCTTCGCACATGTCCGGATCAACTTCTTCGGCTTCAGGCACATGGATTCCGGCAACATGCTGGATGAAGCCGTGTTGCGGCGCCTCGATGCCGTGATCGAGCAGGTCCTGGCCCACAGGCTGATCCCGATCCTCGATGAGCACGACACCGATCTCTGCCAGCGCGACGTGGCGGAATGCACCGCCAAGCTCAAGGCGTTCTGGCGTCAGATCGCGTCGCGCTACGCGGGCAAATATCCGGCGCTGGTGTTCGAGATCCTGAACGAGCCCGGCGGGAACATGACATCGGCCGAGTGGAATGCGCTGCTCGGTGAATGCCTGGCGATCGTCAGGGGCACCAATCCGAAGCGCAATGTCGTGACCGCCATCCTGAACACCGAGGAGCTGCCGATCGACGCGCTGGCGTTGCCGGCGGCTGACAGGAATCTCATCGTCACGTTCCACTATTACCTGCCGCTGCAATTCACCCATCAAGGCGCGCCGTGGTCGGCGACGTTCTCGAAGATCGGCCCGTTGAACTGGGGTTCTGCGGAGGATGAAGCCAAGGCCGCTGCCGATTTCGACAAGATCCGCGCCTGGGCGGAGAAGGAGAAGCGCCCGATCTATCTCGGCGAGTTCGGCGTCTATGAGCGCGCGCCGGCGGAGAGCCGGGCGAGGTACCTGTCGTTCATGACGAGGAGCGCGGAACGGAACGGCTGGGCGTGGGCCTATTGGCAGTTCGATCACGATTTCGCAGCCTTCGACGGCGCGCGGCAGCGCTGGAAGGAAGATATCCTCCGCGCGATCATTGCTCCGGCCCGCTGAGGCTTGTCACTCGCGCCGTATTCGTCCGGCGTGCCAGCCCTGTCCAAGCGTTGCCTTGCCTAACATGATCGGAGGAATCATACTCGCTCCGGACAGCCAGACAAGGAACCGAGAGCGTTGCCCGAGATTGCGAGCAGGGAATTCGATGTCAAGCGCGCAGCCTTTGCCGCGACCATCGGCAACATGCTGGAGTTCTACGACTTCATCACCTACAGCTTCTTTGCCACCGAGATCGGGCACACGTTCTTTCCCGCGCAAAGCGAGTACGGCAGCCTGATGCTGTCGCTTGCGACCTTCGGCGCCGGTTTCCTGACGCGCCCCATTGGCGGCATCGTGCTCGGCATCTTCTCCGACCGGGTCGGCCGGCGGCCGGCGATGCTGCTGAGCTTCGCGCTGATGGGTGGCGCGATCCTGACCATCGCGCTGACGCCGTCCTATGCCGCCATCGGCATCGTGGCGCCTGTCATCGTGATCCTGGCGCGGATGGTGCAGGGATTTGCGCTCGGCGGCGAGGTCGGGCCGACCACGGCCTATCTCATCGAGATCGCCGCGCCGAGGAATCGCGGCCTGGTGGTGGCATGGCAGCCTGCGAGCCAGGAGATCGCGGCGACCGTCGGCGCCCTCGTCGGCGTCATCCTGAGCAGCACGATGGCGCCCGACATGCTGCAGGCTTACGGATGGCGCGTCGCATTCCTGCTCGGGGCGGTCTGCCTGCCGTTCGGCATCTGGATGCGCCGCACCCTGCCGGAGACGGTCTCGCATGGCGAGCACGTTGCAGGGCAGGTCGAAAGCTCAAGCCATCTCGCGCTGGCGCGCCGGCACCTTCGCGTGATCGTGCTGGCGGTGATGATCCTGGCCAGCGGCACGATCTCGACCTATGTGACGCAATACATGACGACCTACGCCAAGAACACGCTGCACGTGTCGCCGTCGCTCGCGTTCACCGTGTCGCTGGTGAGCAACGGGCTTCAGATCATCGGCGCGGTGCTGGGCGGCTGGCTCGCCGACCGGCTTGGCCGCAAGCCGATCATGATCTGGCCGCAGCTGGTCGTGCTGGTGCTGACCTATCCGGCCTTCCTGTGGATCGTCAGCGACCCCGGCGCGTGGTCGCTGCTGTTCGGCTTCGGCATCCTGTCGTTCATCGGCTCGCTGCCGTTCACGGCGTTCTATGCCGCCTTCACCGAGGCGCTACCGCAGAACATTCGCGGCGGCGTGTTCGCGACGATCTACGCGGTCGCGATCGCGACCTTCGGCGGCACCGCGCAACTCGTGGTCACGTGGCTGCTGCATGTGACCGGAGATCCGCTGGCGCCGTCCTGGTATCTCTTGCTCGCGGCGGCGGTCGGCATCGTGGCGATGAGTCTGATGCCCGAGACTGCCCCGGTGAAGGTCGGCGAGAAGTAGAGCGTTTTCGAGCGAAGTGGATACCGGTTCGCGTGAAGAAAACGCGTCAGAACAAAGCGCCGGCCAACCGCGCTCAATCCATGTCGCGGAAGGCGTGGCCGTTGGCCTCGATCTCCTTCACGAACTGCGCCGGCAGATTGGCCTGACCGAAGGTGCCGTCGAACACCCAGTCCTTGGCATCAGCGAGATCGGGAAGGCCGGCGCCCTTGCGGACATAGAGGCCAACCGACGCCTTCTTCGGGTTGATGTAGAGATCGTAGTCCATTGCGCGCCTCCTCTCCGTTGAAGTTTAGCGGAAGCTCCGGCAACGGCCGCAGCTTCCCGGAAGAGTGAACGCCGACGGGGCTAGGCCGGTTTCTCCGCCTCCGGCGCCAGCACCACCGACGCTTCGCTCGTCAGCATCAGGAACGTGATGGTCTCCTGGAAATAGAGCTGGACCGAGGTCGCAGAGTGGCTGAGATAGCCGATCGACAGGTCCTGGCCGATCGAGAGCTGGAAATCGCCGCCGCGGGTGGTGAGCAGGACGCCGCCCGCGATCGCGGGAGCCCAGATGATCTTGCCGTCGATCAGGCGCTGGATGTGCTGCAGCACCGGATAGCCGTCGTCGGTCGCGCCGCCGATCGCGGTGTAGGGCTCGGTGCCGAGCAGGAGCGTGTAGGGGCCGTTGACGCCGGCGAGCCGCAACTGGCTGACCGCCTGCGCGACCACGGTGGGGTAATTCTTGACGCTCGACGGCAGCGTCAGCACCGGGTTGCTGGTGCCCTGACGGATGCCCTGAATTCCGGCGGCGGTGTAGCCATCGAACACCGCGCGATCCTCGGCGAAGGCGATCTTCCGCGCCGCCTGCTTGAGCGGATCCCAGTCGGAATCATTGGCGCCGCGCTCGACATCGTCGATCGCCTGACGCGACAGCTCGAACGGCACGCGCAGCTCGACCAGCGCGCGAACCTCGCGCTGCGTCGCCTCGACCCCGTCGCCGGGCGTCGCAATCTTCTTCAGGTGGCCGGTGCCGACCGCGGAGAAATCCGTTCCCTTCGGACCGTCGACGTCGACGACACGGCGCGCCGCTAGATGGCGCTTCAACGTGCGCGAGGCTTCCTCTTCGATCTGGGCCCATGCCGCGTCTGAGATGGGGGCGAGTCCCCGATGAAGATTATTCATGTCCAGCGTCTCCTTTCAGCGAGCCGATCCCGAGCGAGCCGTCGGACGGCGGTATTCCTGGTGCAGATGTCTCGTCAGCTCCGGCGTCATCCAGGGACGGTTCAGCGGGCGCGGCTGCGGGCGCCTCGCTGGTGACGTCCTCCAGGAAGGTCGCCGACGGGACGAAGTACAGCGTGCCGGTCACGGCGCGGCTGAAGTCGAGCAGGCGGTCGTAATTGCCCGGCGGCTTGCCGACGAACATGTTCTCCAGCATCTGCTCGATCCGGTGCGGGGATTTTGCATAGCCGATGAAATAGGTGCCGAACTCGCCTTTGCTGACGCTGCCGAACGGCATGTTGTCGCGAACGATATCGAGCTCTTCGCCGTTCTCGACGATGGTCGTCAGGGCGTTGTGCGCGTAGCTCGGCTTCACCGCATCGTCGAGCTCGATGTCGGACAGCTTGGTGCGGCCGATGATTTTCTCCTGCATCTCGACCGGCAGTTCGTTCCACTTCTTCAGGTCGTGCAGGTATTTCTGCACGATCACATAGCTGCCGCCGGCGAACGCCGCGTCCTCGTCGCCGATGATCGTGGCCTCCAGCGCCGCCTGATCCTGCGGGTTCTCCGTGCCGTCGACAAAGCCGAGCAGGTCGCGCTCGTCGAAATATTTGAAGCCATGCACCTCGTCCGAGGTGGCAACGGCATCGCCGAGCCGTGACATGATCTGCGTCGCCAGCTCGAAGCACAGATCCATCGGCACGGCGCGGATGTGAAACAAGAGGTCCCCCGGTGTTGCGACCGCATGGTGAACGCCGTTGATCTCGCGGAACGGGTGCAAGCCTTGCGGCTTCGGCGCCCCGAACAGCCGGTCCCACGCATCGGAGCCGATGCCCATGACGCAGGACAGCCTGCCTTCGAGATCGCGGAAGCCCACGGCGCGCACCAGCGCGGCCACATCGGCGCAGAGCGACCGCACCACGGTATCGTATTCGGGATTTGGCTTGATCGTGACCGCAAGGAAGATGGCCGCGCGCGTCAGCTTCGCAGCGACCGGTTGCGGAACGGCTGATGGCACGCATGTCTCCTTGGTAGGCGGCTATTCCACGAGGGCAAAAACATAGCTGCTGGACGTCAGATCGACGTCCAGGCAAAGGCAGAGGAGCACGCAACCGGAACCTTGACAAGGGCTCGAATTGCTCACTCTTGGACAAACGCACCCGCGTCAATCGACCGGCTTGCCGGACTTCTCCTCCTCGATAGTCACCGCAATCGCCGCGTTGGCCGATAGCCGCACCTTGGAGCCTTCGACACCGGCGACGAAGCCGAGCTCGATATAATGGTGGTGGCCCTTGTGGAAGCCGTCGCTCTCGCTCTTCTTGAGCTTGATGCGGTTGCCTTCGACGTGATCGACGGTGCCGACATGCACGCCGTCGGCGCCGATGACCTCCATGTTGTCCTTGATGTTCTGCTGCGTCATGGCGCTCTCCCTGGTTGCAGGTCAGCTTGCATATTCGGTTTGCATATGATGCCGGCAGACGACGCGGCGATGACAGCGCGTCGTCGGCAGTCCGGGGCTTGCCTCACACCGGCTCGAATTCGTCGGCCGCCGCGTTCTCGGGCTTCTTGCCGTTGAAGGTGAGGCCGGCCTTGGTCGCGGAGAGCTTGACCTGCGAGCCGTCGCGCACGTCACCGGAAAGGATCATTTCGGCGAGCGGATCCTGCACACTGCGCTGGATCACCCGCTTCAGCGGTCGGGCGCCATAGGCTGGATCCCAACCTTTCTCGGCCAGCCAGTCGCGCGCCTTCGGGTCGAGCTCGAGATCGATCTTGCGATCCTCGAGCAGCCTGCGCAGCCGCGCGAACTGGATCTCGACGATGCGGCCCATGTCGCTCTTCTGCAGACGGTGGAACAGGATGATCTCGTCGATCCGGTTGAGGAATTCCGGGCGGAAATGCGCCCGCACCATGTTCATCACCTGCTCGCGCACCGCGCTCGTGCTCTGGCCCTCGGGCTGGTTGACGAGGTATTCGGCGCCGATGTTCGAGGTCATGATGATCAACGTGTTGCGGAAATCGACGGTACGGCCCTGGCCGTCGGTGAGACGGCCGTCGTCGAGCACCTGCAGCAGCACGTTGAAGACATCCGGGTGCGCCTTCTCGATCTCGTCGAACAGCACGACCTGGTAGGGCCGGCGCCGCACCGCTTCGGTCAGGGCGCCGCCCTCGTCATAGCCGACATAGCCGGGCGGCGCGCCGATCAGCCGCGACACCGAGTGCTTCTCCATGTATTCGGACATGTCGAGGCGGATCATTGCGGTCTCGTCGTCGAACAGATATTCGGCCAGCGCCTTTGCAAGCTCGGTCTTGCCGACGCCGGTCGGCCCTAAGAACATGAACGAGCCGATCGGCCGGTTGGGGTCCTGCAGGCCGGCGCGAGCGCGGCGCACCGCGGTCGACACCGCACGCACGGCCTCGGCCTGGCCGACGACGCGCTTGCCGAGCATTTCCTCCATGCGCAGCAGCTTGTCCTTCTCGCCCTCCAGCATCTTGTCGACCGGCACGCCGGTCCAGCGCGACACCACAGCTGCGATATTGTCGGCGGTCACGGTCTCGCTGGCGGACGAGGTCTCGCTGGCCTCGACCGCGGCAAGCTTCTTCTCGAGCTCGGGAATGCGGCCATAGGCCAGTTCGCCCGCCTTCTGGAATTCGCCCTTGCGCTGCGCATTGGCAAGCTCGGTGCGTAATTGCTCGAGCTCGCCCTTCATCTTCTGCGCATCGGAGAGCTTGCTCTTCTCGGAGCGCCATCGCGATGTCATGTCTGCCGACTTCTTTTCCAGATCGACGAGATCCTTCTCGAGGGTCTGCAGCCGGCTCTTGGAGCCGAGATCGGTTTCCTTCTTCAGCGCCTCCTGCTCGATCTTGAGACGTATGATCTCGCGGTCGAGCGAGTCGAGCTCTTCAGGTTTGGAATCGACCTGCATCTTCAGCCGAGCCGCGGCCTCGTCCATCAGGTCGATGGCCTTGTCGGGCAGGAAGCGGTCGGTGATGTAGCGGTTCGACAGCGTGGCGGCGGCGACCAGTGCCGAATCCGCGATACGCACGCCGTGGTGCTGCTCGTATTTGTCCTTGAGGCCGCGCAGGATCGAGATGGTGTCCTCGACTGTCGGTTCCGAGACGAACACCGGCTGGAAACGCCGCGCCAGCGCCGGGTCCTTCTCGACATGCTTGCGATATTCGTCGAGCGTGGTGGCGCCGATGCAATGCAGCTCGCCGCGGGCAAGTGCAGGCTTCAACAGGTTGGACGCATCCATCGCGCCGTCGCCCTTGCCTGCGCCGATCAGCGTGTGCATCTCGTCGATGAACAGAATGATGCCGCCCTCGGCTGATGTCACCTCCTGCAGCACGGCCTTGAGCCGCTCCTCGAACTCGCCGCGATATTTTGCGCCGGCAATCAGCGCACCGAGGTCGAGCGCGAGCAGCGCTTTGTCCTGCAGGCTTTCCGGCACGTCGCCATTGACGATGCGCAGCGCCAGGCCCTCGACGATCGCAGTCTTGCCGACGCCGGGCTCGCCGATCAAAACGGGATTGTTCTTGGTGCGGCGTGACAGCACCTGGATGGTGCGGCGGATTTCCTCGTCGCGGCCGATCACCGGATCGAGCTTGCCGTCACGCGCCGCCTGGGTGAGGTCGCGGGCGTATTTCTTCAGTGCATCATAGGCATTCTCGGCCGATGCGCTGTCGGCGGTGCGGCCCTTGCGCAGTGCGTTGATCGCCGCATTCAGGTTCTGCGGATTGACGCCGCCCTTGGCAAGCAGCTTGCCGGCGTCGCTGTCCTTGTCGGCGGCGAGGGCCTGCAGCAGGCGTTCGACGGACACAAAACTGTCGCCGGCCTTGTCGGCGGCCTGTTCCGCCGCGGCGAAGGCGCGCGCGGTCTCCGGCGCCAGATAGATTTGTCCGGAGCCGCCGCCGCTGACCTTCGGCACCTTCGCCAGCGCGTCCTCGGTGGCCTTGAGGATCGCGCGCGAGTTGCCGCCGGCCCGGTCGATCAAGCCAGCCGCGAGTCCTTCGGGGTCGTCGAGCAGCACCTTGAGGATGTGGAGCGTCGAGAATTGCTGGTGTCCCTCGCGCATTGCGAGCGATTGTGCCGACTGAATGAAGCCGCGGACGCGATCGGTATATTTTTCAATATTCATCGTGGCACCTCAAGGCGGCACAGGCTCGTCGAGATCAGGTATGCCATGCATTGCCGCCGGCGACAGATGGCGGAACGATGACATCCATCATGCGGCAGCCCAGTGCATTTGCGCCGGCGGAAAACCGCGGACCTGAAGCTGCCGCGGCTCGCATCGTGTGGTCGTTTCAGGGGTGTGTCAATCGCGGAGCGCGGCCGCTGGCACTCACCCGGAGGTACTGCTACGGGATGTGCCGCCGCGCATCGCGCCGACGGTGGCTGGCCGACCGTCTCGGCGAACTCGGCAGCGCGGCGAGTCCGATTCATTGCAATCGTGCGAACGCCAAAATCGTATTCGTGACACGTTTCGAAAAAGCGATGATCGCGCGCGTGGTGGAGTGCACGCGATGATGCCGGCGAGCGTCGCGATGTTCCATTGAATCCCGCAACGATGAGTCACTGCACACTCTGAACCCGCGATGAATGACTGCGTGATGTGTTTCGAGCTGTTTCAGGCTGGTGTAAGGTCAAAGCGCTAGCGATGAAAGTGTGTCGGTGCATTGCCGATGCGCGGAACTTTTGTTCCGGCTCTCACGTTAACGGGCTCGTGCTCATCGAAGAGGCTCCCAATGACCACTCGTCTTCTATCGACCGTGTCGTGTGCAGCGATTGCCACGGCGCTGTTCTATGTCTCCGCCGTGCCAGCAATCGCACAGGATGCGGCATGCGCGCCGGTCTCTGCTGTCGACTCTCCGCCGCCGCCGTTGCCGACGTACGATCAGCCGCCGGTGCCTGGGCCCGGTTACATGTGGTCGCCGGGCAATTGGTCGTGGGACGATGATCGCGGCGATTACTACTGGGTGCCGGGCACCTGGGTGCAGCCGCCACGCGTCGGGCTGCTGTGGACTCCCGGCTACTGGGGCGCGTTCGGCGGCGGCTTCATTTTCCATCAGGGCTATTGGGGTGATCGCGTCGGCTTCTACGGCGGCATCAATTACGGTTTCGGCTACGGCGGTTCGGGCTATGAAGGCGGCCGCTGGGATCACGGCAACTTCTTCTACAATCGCACCGTGAACAATCTGCAGGGCGCGCAGATCAGCAACGTCTACGAGAAGAACGTCACGATCAGCCAGACCACCGTCAACAACGTCAGCTACAATGGCGGCACCGGCGGCGTCGAAGCGCGCCCGACTGCTGCCGATCGCGCGGTCGCCAAGGAGCAGCATTTTGCGGCGACGCCGTTGCAGCGCAAGCAGGTCGAGACCGCAAGCCAGGATCCGAGCCTGTTCAAGCGCGCCAACAATGGTGTGCCCGCCGTCGGCGCCACCGCGCGTCCCGGCGAGTTGAAGGGACCGGGCGTGGTCCGCGCACGTCCGGCCGGCGAGGCCGTGCCTGCCACCGCCGCAAAGCCGGCGGCCGGGGAGCCGGCGCGGCCTGGGACTCCAGCTGCACCCGCGCCTGCGACCGCGAATGCACCGCCTGCCTCTCACGCGCTCCCGGTCCCGGGGAAGGAAGTTCCCGCGGCGCATCCGAGCGCGCAGGAGAACAAGCCTGCGGTCGAGGAGAAGCACGCAGCTCCCACGCCCGAGACGAAGGTCGAGCCGCATCCTGCCGCTCCGGCGCCTGCCGGGTCTCACGCGCTTCCCGTCCCAGAGAAGGGCGTTGCTGCGCATCCACCCGCCGAGGTGAACAAGCCCGCGGTCGAAGAGAAGCGCGCAGCACCTGCCGCCGCGCCCAAGATCGAACCGCGGCCTGCAACGGAAGCAGCGCGGCCTGCCGCACCGGAAGTGCGCAGGGAGGAGCCGCGGCCCGAGCCGGCCGCGAAGCCGGTCGCGCGGCCTGAGCAGGCAGCAAGGCCCGAGGCGCATCCGCAGCAGGCGGCCCGGCCGGAGCCGCACGTCCAGGCCCCGCCGCACGTCCAGGCGCCGCCGCACGTTCAGGCGCCGCCGCATGCCGCACCCGCCGGTCATCCTGCGGAGGAGAAGCGGCAGGAGCAACACTGAGGTAAGATCGCGCTCCGCCGGCTCATTCCGGCGGAGCGCGCACTCTTTCTTGCCCGCGCGCGAGCGATCATCACGGGAGGTCGGTCATGGCACAGAGTCACGGTGGCGACGGACAGCTTGACGACGGCAAGCCGCGCCTGAGCGAGGACGATATGCAGCGAGCCCTGCTCGGGCCGAGGGGCGTGCCCGGCAAGCCGGACACCGCCAAGATGACGCCGCAGCAGGAAAAGAACATGCCGAAATATCTGGATCCCGGACATACCTCGTAGCGCCCGTGATCTGAGCACATGCTGCGTTGCCTGTTCGCGGGCAGCGCGCCTGCGCACTTGCAAATCGCCCGCTTTTGCGCCCTCATGATTGCAGGTGCACTCACGGTGTTGCGGAGCAGGTTGTGAGAAATCCGTACGAGGTCCTTGGCGTTGCCCCGACGGCGTCTGCGGCCGACATCCAGAAGGCCTATCGCAAGCTGGCGAAGAAGCTGCACCCGGATCTCAATCCGGGCGACAAGGCGGCCGAGGACAAGTTCAAGGAAGTAGCTGCCGCGAACGATCTGCTCAGCGATGCCGACAAACGCAAGCGCTTCGACGCCGGTGAGATCGACGCCAGCGGCGCCGAGCGGCCGCAGCATCGCTACTACCGGGATTTCGCCACCGCCGATGCGGGGCATCCCTATGCCGACAGCTCCGGCTATGCCGACTATACGGACCAGGACGACGCGTTCGCTGAGCTGCTCCGGCGCACCGAGCAGGCACGCGCCAACCGGCGCGGCCGCGACCTGCATTACAGCCTGGTGATCGATTTCGCGGAATCGATCACCGGCGCGAGCAAGCGGCTGACGCTTCCTGATGGCGGCACGCTCGACGTGACGATCCCGCCGGGGCTCGTCGACGGACAAATCATCCGCCTGCGCGGCAAGGGCATGCCCGGCAGCGGCAAGGGCGGTCCCGGCGACGCGCTGATCGAGGTCGAGGTGCGCCCCGATCCGCGCTTCACCCGCGACGGTGACGATATCTCGCTGGAACTGCCGATCTCGCTGTCCGAGGCCGTGCTCGGCGGCAAGGTCAACGTTCCCACGCCGACCGGCGCCGTCACCATGACGGTTCCGAAGGGCTCCAACACCGGCACGACAATGCGCTTGCGCGGCAAGGGCGCGCCCAAGGTCGGCGGCGGCCATGGCGATGAATTCGTCAAGCTCAAGGTGGTCCTGCCCAAGGGACCCGATCCCGCACTCGAGGCGTTTGTCTCTAACTGGGATCGCAAGGGATTCAATCCCCGCGAGGATGGTGCGTCATGAACAAGCAGCAATTCCTCATCGATGCGGGTCTGGAGGTGCAGACCCTGGAGTTCTGGATCGAGCAGCAATGGCTCCTTCCGGAAGAGACCGCTCACGAAGTCAGTTTCTCCGACACCGACTTGGCGCGTGCGCATCTGATCCGGGATCTGAAGGGCGATTTCGGCGTCAACGACGAGGGGATCGACGTTATCCTGCATCTGGTCGACCAGCTGCACGGCCTGCGCCGCGCGTTCGAAGAATTGCACAAGGATATCGCGTCGCCGCCGCGCTAGAGCATGATCCGGAAAAGTGTGAAGCGGTTTTCCGAAAAGATCATGCTCAAACAACAAGCTCGTCTGAGTCGAACCTCAGACCCGGGGAGACGATCATGACGGACAAGCCGACGCCGCTGGCCCATGGCGAGATCGACGTTCTCATCCTGCAGGCGCTGGTGCGCAAGCTGATCGCCAAGGGCGTGCTGACGCCGGATGACGTCCGCTCGATGCTGTTCGAGGCCGCGAAGAATCTCGACCTGGTCGGCAGCGAACTGACGACGGAGGCCGCCAACATCATCGTGCAGGAAGATCTGGCGCCGGCATTCCTTGGCGGGTGACTTCCTCAGGTTTGGCCGCTGCGGGTGGAAACCAACCGGATTTGCGTGACCTGGTCGGCATTCCCTGCGAGATAGGTCTGCGCGTCGCGCACCAGCCGCTCGATTGCGGCGGCGTCGTAGCTCGGATGACGCGGGTTCAGATGCAAATCGGTCTCGATCTGCATCACATTGGTCGTGACCTCGGCGCCGATCTCGATCGAGAACGACACCAGCGAAACGTGCGGGCTCTTGAACGCCATATCCTGTCTCCTTCTATCGCGTGATCGCAGGGCGCCGATATCACCGCGCATGGCCGGTGTGCGTCGGCACCTCAGGCTGCGGAATCTTCCCTGGCCGCCCGCGCATGTTGCGTGGCCACAGCTGCGTGTCGCCGGTCGAGCTCCTCGATCATGCCGCGGGCGATCTCGCGCTCGCCCATGATCACGATGTCGGCCCCGAGCCCTTTCAGATGATCGACCTCGGCGTCGGAATGCGCCCGCGCGATGATCTGAATGTCGGCATTCGCGGCCCGGGCCTGCTCGACGATCTGTCCGGCCTCGAATGCTTCGGGAATGGCGATCACCAGCGATCGCGCACCTGACGGATTGGTCGCGCGCAGCACGCTGGCGCGCGCAGCATTGCCCATCAGGGCTTCGATGCCGCGCTGCTTGAGTTTTGCGACCATGTCGTCGGACGCCTCGACCGCGAGGAACGGCGCGTTGCGCTGATGCAGGGCGTCGCCGACGATGCTGCCGACCCGGCCGTAGCCGACCAGGATGGTGTGGTCCTGCAAATCCGTGACCGGGATCGGCTCTGATGTCGCGGCGGCCGGCGAGGCGATCTCCGGCTTTTCGAGCCGCGCCGTCAGCCAGTCGACCACCGCGAACACCAGCGGGTTGAGCATGATCGAGAAGATCGCGCCGGCCAGGATCAGCTCGCGGCCGGCCTTCGGCAACAGGTTGAGGGCGACGCCGAGCTCGGCGAGGATGAAGGAGAATTCGCCGATCTGGGCGAGGCTCGCCGAGATCATCAGCGCGGTCGCCATCGGGCGGCGGAACAACACGACGATCAGCAGTGCGGCGAGCGACTTGCCGACCACGATGACGAACAGTGTTGCGACGAACGGCCAGGGTTCGCGCACCACGCTGAGCGGATCGAACAGCATGCCGACCGAGACGAAGAACAGCACCGCGAAGGCGTCGCGCAGCGGCAGCGTCTCCTGCGCGGCGCGCTGGCTGAGCGGCGATTCCCGCAGCATCATCCCGGCGAAGAAGGCGCCGAGCGCGAGCGAAACCCCGAACAGCCTGGTGGCGCCGAACGCGATGCAGAGCGCGATCGCAAGCACCGTCAGGCGGAACAGCTCGCGCGAGCCGGTATGCGCGATGTAATGCAGCACCCACGGGATCAGCCGGCGTCCGACCACCAGCATCAGCGCGATGAACAGCGCGATCTTGATCAGCGTCAGCGCCAGCACGCCGGTCAGCCCGAGGCCGAAGCGGGTGGCGAGCGGGTCGGAGACGAGCGCTGCGCCGTCGCCGCCCTGGAAGCTCGCCACCGCCGGGAACAGCACCAGCGCCAGCACCATGGCGAGGTCCTCGACGATCAGCCAGCCGACCGCGATCTTGCCGCGTTCGGTGTCCATCAGGCGGCGCTCCTGCAGCGCGCGCAACAAGACGACGGTACTCGCGACTGACAATGCGAGGCCGAACACCAGACCGGCGCCGACGGTCCAGCCCATCAGCAATGCGAGGCCGAGGCCCAACAGTGTCGCAACCGCAATCTGCGCAATGGCACCGGGCACCGCGATCGCGCGCACCGATAGCAGATCGTTCAGCGAGAAATGCAGGCCGACGCCGAACATCAGCAGGATGATACCGAGCTCGGCGAGTTCGGTGGCGAGCGCCTGATCGGCCACGAAGCCGGGCGTGAACGGACCGACCGCGACGCCTGCGAGCAGATAGCCGACCAGTGGCGGAACCCGGAAGCGCTGGGCGATGGTTCCGAAGACGAAGGCGAGTCCAAGACCCGCGACGACGGTCGCGATCAGAGGTGTGTCATGCGGCATTTCGCCTTGTCGCACAGCATGGTTGGCGGTGCACCGCGACCATTTGAGGCGCGGCATTCCGCGCGAAAGTCGTGATCTATTGCTCATAGCGTGAGCATATGATCTCATGCAGGGATGGATCCGCGGCTCCCCGAGACCGATCTGGTCATCTTCGACTGCGACGGCGTGCTCGTCGACAGCGAGGAATTGAGCTGCCGCTGTCTTGCCGAGGCGATGGTTCAGATCGGCATCGAGATGAGTACCGAGCGGGCGCTCGAACTTTTCCTTGGCCGCAGCACCGCGGCCTTGCTCGACTATTGCCGGGACGTGGGCAAGCCGTTGCCGGCGACGTTCCTGCCCGCACTGGCGCTAAAGGTGCGTGAGACCTTCCGCGCCCGGCTCAAGCCGATCGCCGGCATCGCAGCAGTGCTTGCGGAATTGCGCCTGCCGTGTTGTGTCGCCTCGTCGAGCGATCTCGAGCGGGTGAAGTTCTCGCTGGAGCTGACCGGTCTTGCCGCGTCCTTCGGACCGCGGCTCTACACTGCGCAGATGGTCAAGCACGGCAAGCCGGCGCCGGATCTGTTCCTGCATGCGGCAAGTGCGATGGGTGTCGAGCCGCGTCGCACGCTCGTCATCGAGGACAGCGTCAGCGGGGTGACGGCCGCGAAGGCGGCCGGCATGAAAGTGTGGGGATTTGTCGGCGGCGCCCACTATCGGTTGGCGGACGGCAGTGCTCTGCTGCGGCAGGCCGGGGCGGATCGAATCTTCGCCGCGATGAATGATTTCTGGATGGAAGGCTGACACAGGACGATGGCTGCGCCCGACAACGAAAAGTCTCGCCTCGACGATGCGGCGCGCGCCGGCTGGCTGTATTTCATCGCGGGCCACACCCAGGACGAAATTGCAAAAATGCTGCAAGTGTCGCGCGCCTCGGCGCAGCGCCTGGTCTCGCTGTGCCTCGCGGAACGGCTGATCACGTTTCGCCTCGAACACCCGATTGCGGCCTGCATGGAGCTTGCCTCGCGGCTGAAGGCGCGGTTCGATCTGGTGCATTGCGACGTCGTGCCGTCAGACCCGGCTGCGCCGCTGTCGAATGCGGGCATCGCCGAACGCAGCGCCAATCTGCTGGAGACGACGCTGCGCTCGGAGACGCCGGTCATCGTGGCGCTCGGCACCGGCCGCGCGGTGCGCGCTGCGGTCGAGCGGGTCTCGCCGATCGAACGGCCGGATCACCAGATCGTCTCGCTGGTCGGCAACATCTCCGCCGACGGCTCGGCGAGCTTCTACGACACGGTGGGGCGGCTCGCCGACCGCACCGGCGCGCGCCACTACCCGATGCCGCTGCCGTTTTTGATGTCGAGCGAGGACGAGCGCAACCGCATGGTGCGCATCGATCCGATCGCGCGGGTGAGGGCGGTCGCCGCCAAGGCGGACCTGCGGCTGATCGGCATCGGCCAGATGGACCAGAAAGCCCAGGTCCATGTCGACGGCTTCGTCACTCGCGAGGAGCTGCTGGAGATGATGCGGCTCGGCGCGGTCGGCGAGGTGACCGGCTGGGCCTATGACGCCAAGGGCCGCCTGATCAAGGGCGGCACCAACAAGCGCCTGACCAGCATTCCGCCGCAGATCCCCGCGGTCTCGACCACGATCGCGGCCGCAGTCGGCGTCGCCAAGGTGCCGTCGATCAAGGCCGCACTGGCGGGCCGGGTGATCAACGGCCTGATCACCGATGAGGCGACTGCCCGCGCGGTGCTGGATCGCTAAGAGTTAGATAATCGAATCGGGCCACGCGCTACGCTCACCTCGCCCCGCCTGCGGGGAGAGGTCGGAATGCATCGCCAGATGCATTCCGGGTGAGGGGGAGTCTCCACGCATTCCTCTGCTTTCGCATGCGCGGAGAGGGCCCCTCACCCCAACCCTCTCCCCGTGAAGAACGGGGCGAGGGAGCGCAGTCCCGTCCCGGTTGCAGTTCAACTTTCTCAGCGCTGGCCGCTCTTCGCCTCCGCAAAAACCTCCCTTCCAACGTGCAGTGGAACCCGCAATCGCGCCGGAAGGCGTACCGCGCGCTTGACAAAATTTGGCGACAGGATGAACATACGCTCAACACGTGGGCATATGCTCAACGTGACATAAGGGAGGTCACCTTGAAAAACGTCCTTTGCGCCGTTGCGGGCGCGGCTGCTCTTTTGATCTCTGCCCCCTCGATCGCCCAGACCACGCTGACGGTGGCGACCGTCAACAACGGCGACATGATCCGCATGCAGGGGCTCACCAGCGAATTCACCGCGAAGAATCCCGACATATCAGTCAAATGGGTGACGCTCGAGGAGAACGTGCTTCGCCAGCGCGTGACCACCGACATCGCCACCAAGGGCGGCCAATTCGACGTGCTGACCATCGGCACCTATGAGGTGCCGATCTGGGCCAAGAAGAGCTGGCTGGTGCCGCTCGACAAGCTCGGCGCCGATTACGACGTCAATGACCTCCTGCCCAAGATCAGGGATGCTGTCTCGGTCGACGGCAAGCTCTACGCCGCGCCGTTCTACGGCGAGAGCTCGATGATGATGTATCGCACCGACTTGTTCGACAAAGCCGGCCTGAAGATGCCGGACAGCCCGACCTGGGATTTCGTGGTCGATGCGGCGAAGAAGCTCACCGACAAATCAGCCGGCGTCTATGGCATCTGCCTGCGCGGCAAGGCGGGCTGGGGCGAGAACATGGCGTTCCTGACCGCGATGGCGAATTCCTATGGCGCCCGCTGGTTCGACGAGAAGTGGGAGCCGCAATTCAACACGCCGGAATGGAAGAAGACGCTGACGACCTATGTCGACCTGATGAAGCAGGCCGGCCCTCCCGGCGCCTCCTCGAACGGCTTCAACGAGAACCTCGCTTTGTTCAACGCCGGCAAATGCGCGATGTGGATCGATGCCACGGTGGCGGCCTCCTTCGTGACCAACCCGGCGCAGTCCACGGTCGCAGGCAAGGTCGGCTTCGCGCTGGCGCCGAACATCGGCCTTGGCAAGAACGCCAACTGGCTGTGGGCGTGGAGTCTCGCGATCCCCGCCGGCTCGAAGAAGGTCGATGCGGCCGAGAAGTTCATCGCCTGGGCGACCAGCAAGGATTATTCCAAGCTCGTCGCGTCCAAGGAAGGCTGGTCCAACGTGCCTCCGGGGACACGGACCTCGCTGTACCAGAACCCCGAATATCTGAAGGCAGCGCCGTTCGCCAAGATGACCTTGGCCTCGATCGATGCGGCTGATCCGAGCCACCCGACCGTGAAGCCGGTGCCTTACGTTGGCGTGCAGTATGCGGCGATCCCTGAATTCCAGGGCATCGGCACCGCGGTGGGCCAGCAGTTCTCGGCCGCGTTGTCCGGCTCGACCACGGTCGATGCTGCGCTGTCAGCTGCGCAGTCCGCGACCGAGCGCGAGATGAAGCGCGCGGGCTACATCAAGTAAATCACTCCGGATAAGCCAGGGCGTGTCGAACGCCCTGGCCGCCGACCAGCTTAGACCTCCCGAGCTGGATCACTCGCGACCATCCTGTCCCGCAGCGGGATGGTCGCTCCTTTCCTTAAAGAAGGAGGCGGGGATGGCGACCCAGCAGACCCAACTGCTCGCACGCACGCTGCTCACGCCCGCGGTGGCGCTGCTGTTCATCTGGATGATCGTGCCGCTGGCGCTCACGATCTACTTCGCGACCCTGCACTACAATCTGCTCGATCCCGGCTCCGAATCCTTCGTCGGCCTGGAGAACTTCCGCTACTTCCTCACCGATCCGGCCTTCCTCGCCTCGCTGCAGAACACGCTGGTGCTGGTCGGGTCGGTGCTCGCGATCACGATCATCCTCGGCGTGCCGCTGGCGCTGTTGCTGGACCAGCAGGTGGTCGGGCTCTCGATCGTCCGCCTGATGGTGATCGCGCCGTTCTTCGTGATGCCGACGGTGAGCGCGCTGGTCTGGAAGAACCTGTTGATGCATCCGGTCTCGGGCCTGTTCGCCTGGATCGCGCATCTGTTCGGGCTGCCGGCGATCGACTGGTTCAACGATGCGCCGCTGTTCGCGGTGATCCTGATCATCTCCTGGCAGTGGCTGCCGTTCGCGACCCTGATCCTCTTGACCGCGCTGCAATCGCTCGACGAGGAGCAGAAGGAGGCGGCCGAGATGGATGGCGCGAGCGCGATCTCGACCTTCATCTACATCACGCTGCCGCATCTGGCGCGCCCGATCACGGTGGTGATCCTGATCGAGACCATCTTCCTGCTTACCGTGTTCGCCGAGATCTTCGTCACCACCGGCGGCGGCCCCGGCCTGCAGACCACCAACATCGCCTTCCTGATCTATTCGCAGGCGCTGATCCAGTACGACGTCGGCAGCGCTTCGGCGGGCGGCCTGGTTGCGGTGGTGCTCGCCAACATCGTCGCGTTCTTCCTCGTTCGCATCGTCGGCCGGAATCTGGAGGCGTAACGTCATGGCGCGCATGGTCACGACACGGCGCAAGGTGATCTCGACGGCAGCCGCCTGGCTGGTCGGCTTCCTGATCTTCTTCCCGATCCTCTGGATGGTTCTGGCGAGCTTCAAGACCGAGCTTGAAGCGTTCGCGATTCCGCCATCGTTCCTGTTCTTCCACTGGACCACGGAGAACTACGTCACGGTGCAGGAGCGCAGCGATTATTTCCACCACGCGCTCAACTCGATCATCATCGCCGGCGGCTCGACCTTGATCGCGATGCTGATCGCGATTCCCGCGGCGTGGTCGATGGCGTTCTCGCCGACCAAGCGCACCAAGGACGTGCTGCTCTGGATGCTCTCGACCAAGATGATGCCGCCGGTCGGCGTGCTGGTGCCGATCTATTTGATCTTCCGGACCGTCGGCCTGCTCGACACCCGGACCGGACTGGTCTTCATCCTGTGTCTCGGCAATCTGCCGATCGTGATCTGGATGCTGTTCACCTATTTCAAGGAGATCCCGAAGGACATCTTAGAGGCGGCGCGGATGGACGGCGCCACGATCGGGCGCGAGCTGATCTATGTGTTGACGCCGATGGCGGTGCCTGGGCTCGCCTCGACCTTGCTGCTCAATCTGATCCTGGCGTGGAACGAGGCGTTCTGGACGCTCAATCTGTCGACGCTGGAGGCCGCGCCGCTCACCGTGTTCATCGCATCCTATTCCAGCCCGGAAGGCTTGTTCTGGGCGAAATTATCGGCGGCGTCGACGCTCGCGATCGCGCCCATTCTCGTGCTCGGCTGGTTCAGTCAGCGGCAGCTCGTCCGCGGCCTGACCTTCGGCGCGGTCAAGTAGCAGAAAGGCTTTTCCATGGGTCAGATTACGCTGCAGGGTGTGCAAAAATCGTTCGGGCCAGTCCACATCATCAAGGGCGCCGACCTCGATATCGCCGACGGCTCCTTCGTGGTCTTCGTCGGTCCGTCGGGCTGCGGCAAGACCACGCTGCTGCGGCTGATCGCAGGACTGGAAGACGTCACCGGCGGCGCAATCCTGATCGACGGCCGCAATGTAGTGGACGTGCCGCCGGCCAAGCGGGGCCTGTCGATGGTGTTCCAGTCCTACGCGCTCTACCCGCATATGAGCGTGCGCGGCAACATCGCGTTTGGCTTGAAGATGGCCGGCATCGCCAAGGACGAGATCAACCGCAAGGTCGAGGCCGCGGCTGCGACGCTCAACCTCACCCCCTATCTCGACCGCAAGCCGCGCGAGCTCTCCGGCGGCCAGCGCCAGCGCGTCGCGATCGGGCGCGCCATCGTGCGCGAGCCGAAGGCGTTCCTGTTCGACGAGCCGCTGTCGAACCTCGACGCCGCGCTGCGCGTGCAGATGCGGCTCGAGGTGACGCGGCTGCAGAAGCAGCTCGGCACCACGGCGATCTACGTGACCCACGACCAGGTCGAGGCCATGACCATGGCCGACAAGATCGTGGTGCTGAACGGCGGCAAGATCGAGCAATACGGCTCGCCGCTCGAACTCTACGAGAAGCCGGCAAACCTGTTCGTCGCCGGGTTCATCGGCTCGCCGAAGATGAACTTCGTTACCGGCGAACTCGCCAAGCAGCAGGGCGCCACCACCATCGGCGTGCGGCCGGAGCATCTGAAGGTCGAGCGCGACGGGCAGGGCGGCTGGCACGGCACGGTCTCGGTCGCCGAGCATCTCGGCAGCGACACCTTCCTCTACGTCGATGCCGGGCCGCAGGGAATGCTGACCGCGCGCTACATCGGCGAGCTCGACCTGCATCCCGGCGACAAGGTGTCGCTGATCCCGGATCCGGCGCGCATCCATCGTTTCGACGACAGCGGCAAATCGATCCACGCGTAGAGCATGATCCGGACCCGGAGGGCCGCATTAGCGCAAAGTCTGAAGCGGTTTTCCGAACAGATCATGCTCAGAAAAAGCACGGACGGTCACCGCCGTCGATCTCGCTCTGGCCGGGGCGGCACGCCCGCGAAACGCGGGCTTTAGGCAAAGGAAGAAGAAAATGTATCTCGAGAAATTCAAGCTCGGCGGCAAGACCGCCATCATCACCGGCGCCGGTCAGGGCATTGGGCTCGCCTGTGCCGAGGCGCTGGCTGAAGCAGGCGCCAAGGTCATCATCGGCGACCGCGACGCCAAGGTCGCCAATGACGCGCAGGCGGCGCTGAAGGCCAAGGGTTATGACGCCGATATCGCGGTGATGGACGTGACGGACTCCGGCCGGGTCTCGGCGGTCGCCGATGAGCTGGTCCGCAAGTACGGCAAGGTCGACATCCTCGTCAACAATGCCGGCATCGCCCGTAGCGAGACGCCGGCCGAGACCGTGACCGACGAGCACTGGCTTAACGTCATCGACGTCAATCTGAACGGCACGTTCTGGTGCTGCCGTGCCTTCGGCAACCACATGCTGAAGGCGAAGTCCGGGACCATCGTCAATGTCGGCTCGATGTCCGGCTTCATCGTCAACAAGCCGCAGGAACAGTGCTTCTACAACGCCTCCAAGGCCGCGGTGCACCATCTCACCAAATCGCTCGCGGCCGAATGGGGCGCGCGCGGGGTCCGCGTCAATGCGGTGGCGCCGACCTATATCGAGACGCCGCTGAACGCTTTTGTGAAGAACAGCCCCAAAATGTACGACGCCTGGATCGGTGGAACCCCGATGGCGCGGATGGGGCAGGTCGACGAGATCGCCTCCGTGGTCTTGTTCCTGGCTTCCGAGGCGGCGAGCCTGATGACCGGAAGCATCGTTCTGGTCGATGGCGGTTACACTTGCTGGTAGGCTCGCGTCGAAGCATGATCCGGACCGGAACGGCCGCGTTAGCGCAACGTGGGACCGGTTTTCCGGACGATGCTGACACAGAAAGTAAGGGCGCGATGACGTTCCCATGCAACGTCGTCACGCTCTGACGGAGCGAAAATGCGGCAAGCCTATATCGGGGTGGACGTCGGGAGCACCAGCGCCCGCGCCGGCGTATTCGACGAGGCCGGCAAGCTGCTGGGCTCGGCCCGGCATCCAATCCGGGTCTGGCATGAGCCTGGCGACATCGTCGAGCAATCGTCCGACGACATCTGGGAAGCCTGCGTCGCCTCCGTGCGCAATGCGATGCGCGGGGCCGCGGTCGCGGCCGAGCAGGTCAAGGGCATCGGCTTTGACGCGACCTGCTCACTGGTCGTGCTCGACCGGGCCGGGCGGCCGCTCACCGTCAGCCCGTCCGGCGATCCCGCGCGCAACGTCGTGGTCTGGATGGACCACCGCGCGATGGACGAGACTGAGTTCGTCAACGCGACCGGCGACCGCGTGCTGCGTTATGTCGGCGGCGCGATCTCGCCGGAGATGGAGATTCCGAAGATCCTGTGGCTGAAGCGCCATTTGCCGGCGACTTTCGAGGCCGCCGGGCACTTCTTCGATCTCGCCGATTATCTCTCGTTCCGCGCCACCGGCTCGCTGGCGCGCTCTACCTGCACGGTGACCTGCAAATGGACCTATGTCGCCGGCGAGGGCGGCTGGAGCGAACCCTTTCTCAAGCGCGTCGGGCTCGAGGCGCTCGCGGCCGATCGCTTTGAGCGGATCGGCACCGAGATCGTGCCGCCCGGCTCGCCGCTCGGCCGCGGGTTGTCGGAGGATGCCGCGCGCGATCTCGGCCTGCTGCCGGGAAC
This sequence comes from Bradyrhizobium sp. CER78, assembly GCF_029846235.1. Lineage (GTDB taxonomy): Bacteria > Pseudomonadota > Alphaproteobacteria > Rhizobiales > Xanthobacteraceae > Bradyrhizobium. The sequence continues at coordinate 55,185 of NZ_JARVWP010000008.1, read as the reverse complement.
CGCGGTCGGCGCATCGCTGATCGATGCCCATGCCGGCGGCGTCGGCGCGATCGGCGGCCGCGACGGCTCCGGCGCCGAGGTCGATGTCTGCCAGCGCCTCGCTTACATCATGGGAACGTCGGCCTGCATCATGGCGACGACCGTCGATCCCTGCTTCGTGCCCGGCGTCTGGGGCCCGTATTTCGAAGGCATGGTGCCGGGCTTCTGGCTCAACGAGGGCGGTCAATCCGCGGCCGGCGCCGCGATTGACCATCTGCTCAAATCGCACCCGGCGCATGCCGAGGTCTTGGCTGCTGCGAAGAGCGACGGCGTCGATGTGATCGAATACCTCGAAAGGCGCATCCTGGCGCGCAGCGGCAATGCCGGCGCGGCCGCGCTGCTCGCGCGCAACGTCCACGTCCTGCCGGAATTTCTCGGCAACCGTTCGCCCTATGCCGATCCCGGCTCGCGCGCGGTGATCGCGGGGCTCGATCTCGACACCGACGTGTCGGCGCTGGAGCGGCTGTTCATTGCCGGCCTGTGCGGGTTGGCCTACGGTCTCGCCGATGTCATCGACGCCCTGCAGGCTCACGGCGTCAGCGGCAAGACCATCGTGATCGGGGGCGGCGCTAGCCGTAGCCCCTTGGTGCGCCAGATCATGGCCGACACGACAGGCTACACCGTGGCGTTGCCGCAGACCCAGGAGCCGGTGCTGCTCGGTGCCGCGATGCTGGGCGCGGTCGCCAGCGGTGCGCATCATTCAATCAACTCCGCGATGGCCGGCATGTCGGCGCTCGGTCGGTTGAGCGAGCCGACGCGGCCCGAGCTGGCCGATTTCCACCGCAAGAAGCGCGGCGTGCACAAGATGCTGCGGACGCTCGATCGCGACAGCCGCGAGGCGATGAAGCGGGCGCCCGGCGAGCCGCTGGCTTAAGGTGTTTGCATGCTGCTGAGTTGCGGAGATGCGCTGATCGATTTCCTGCCGTCGCGGACGGCGGATGGACGCGAGGCGATGACGCCGGCAGTCGGCGGCTCCTGTCTCAACATCGCGATCGGCAGCGCGCGGCTCGATGTGCCCACCGGCTTTGTCGGCGGCATCGCGACCGACACGTTCGGCCGGATGATCGCCGATCATGCAACTGCGTCCGGCGTCGATCTCAGCCGCGCCACGCGCAGCGACGACCAGGCTACGCTGGCCTTTGCGCGCGTCACCGGCACCGAGACGCAATACGCCTTCTATGACGCCGACACCGCAGCGCGGAACTGGACCTATCGGCGCGAGGCGATCGCGCTTGACGGCGTCACCTGCCTGCACACCGGCTCGACCACGCTGGTCCATGACCAGGGCGCGGCCGAGACGCTGGCCTTCATCGAGGATATCAGGGCCAACGTGACGATCTCGCTCGATCCGAATTGCAGGCCGAATTTGGTCAAGGACAAGGACGCCTACCGCGCACGGATGCTGGCGTTCTGCGGCAAGGCCGATATCGTGAAAATGTCCGACGTCGACTTCGCCTATCTGTTCGGCGATGAGGCCTATGTTGACAGGGCCGAGGCGCTGCTGTCGGGCGACGCGTCGCTCGTCGTCGTCACGCGCGGCAACGAGGGCGCATCTGCCTGGCATCGCAAGGCTGGATCAATCGAGGTCAAGGCGCCGGTCGTGAATGTCGTGGATACGATCGGCGCCGGCGACTCTTGTCAGGCGGCGCTGCTCGCCGCGTTGCATCGGCTGGATCGGATCGCGCGGCAGCGGCTGCGCGACATCTCCGCCGCCGAGCTCACCCGCGCGCTGGCCTTTGCCTGCAAATGCGCCGCCTTCACCTGCACCCGCGCCGGCGCCGATCCGCCGAGGAGCCGGGAGCTGCCTGCCGATTATTGGTAAGCCATGCACCTGAGGCGATGGACTTGCCGCACGGGGCGCGGCACGATGCCGTCATCGAAGACCGATGCGAGCGCCTTTGCAAATGAGCGACGACCTGTGCCTGCTGTCAGCAATTGACCTTCGCGCGCGCATCGCTGCCAAGGACCTCTCTCCCGTCGAGATCATGGCGGCTGTACTCGCCCGCGCCGAGCGGCTGCAGCCGGAATTGAATTGCTTCATCACGCTGTGCGGCGACGAGGCGATGGCGCGGGCGAAGGCCGCGGAGCGCCAGGTGATGGCCGGCGAGCCGCTCGGCCTGCTGCACGGCATCCCCTTCACCGTGAAGGACATCGTCAGCACCAAGGGCGTGCGGACGACCTTCGGCGCGGTGCCGTACAAGGACAACGTGCCCGATCATGATGCCGTGGCGGTGGCCCGGCTTCGTGCGCAGGGCGGAATATTGCTCGGCAAGACCACGACGCCGGAGTTCGGCAGCAAGTGCCTGACGGACTCGCCGCTGTTCGGCCGCACCCGCAATGCGTGGAGCGCCGAGCGTTCCAGCGGCGGCTCCAGCGGCGGCGCGGCGGTGGCGGTTGCGAGCGGCATCGCGCCGCTGGCGGTTGCGACCGACGGTGGCGGCTCGACACGGATTCCCGCGGCCTGCAACGGCGTGGTCGGGATCAAGCAGAGCAACGGCGTGATCCCGCACAGCCAGGTGCAGGACGCCTTCGGCAACCAGACCTATGTCACGCCGACCACGCGCACCGTGGCGGATACGGCGCTGATGATGCAGGCGATGGCCGGCGAGGATCCGTCCGATCCCTGGTCGATCGGCGTGCCCGTGCCCGATTATCTCGAACGTGCGGCGCCGCGCGGCGATCTCAAGGGCAGGCGGGTGCTGTTCTGCTTGTCGCCGCCGGGCCGCCCGGTGACCGCGGACGTCGCCGCTGCGTTCAAGGCGAGCCTCGATCGGCTGGCCGGCTTAGGTGCTGAACTCGAGGAATTCTCCGGCGACGGTTTCGACATCGAGCCGATCTGGCGCGCCATCAATCACACGGTCTGGCGCACCCGTTTCGACAAGCTCGCGGCCGATCATCCCGACGAGCTCAGTCCGACTTTCCTGAAACAGCTCGCGCTTGCCGCGAAGGTGAGCGGCGTCGACTACCAGCAGGCGATGTTCGACCGCACCGCGCTGTTCCGCCGCGTGCAGTCGTTGCTTGCGCGCGGCGACCTCTTGGCGATGCCGACTCTGACCCGCACGGCGCTGCCGATCGACCAGGATTTGTTCGGCACGATCGAGATCGACGGCCAGAACTTCGACAGCGTGCGGCCGCACTGGTTTCCCTGGACCATGCTGTTCAACATGACCGGGCATCCCGCAATCAGCATCCCCGCAGGGTTCGGCCGCGATGGCCTGCCGATCGGGCTGCACCTGGTCGGCCGCTTCCGGGCCGACGCGGAACTGCTGCGCGTCGCGGCGCTGTTCGAAGCGGCGAGCGACCTGCTCGGCCGCTGGCCGGCCTTGCCCTGACGGTCCGGCCTGCGCGAAGCGCTTGCATTCGGCTGCGAACTTGTTGAACGTGACCGTGACATCAGGGGTGATGAAGGTTGATTGAATCAGTTCGACCGCGGGCTCGGTCTACCTCTCCCCAGCGGGGAGAGGTCGATTTGCGCAGCAAATCGGGTGAGGGGGTGCCGCTCCAACGAGAGACCGCAACCCCTCACCCGGCGCTACGCGCCGACCTCTCCCAAGGGAGAGGTGAACCGCCGCTGCGGTACCGGCTTGGCACAGCCACACCCTGCACTAGTTGCTGACCGGCATGAGCGTATTCTTCCTGCGGCGGATCCTGACCCTGGTGGCGACGCTGGTCGCGGCCTCGCTGATCATTTTCCTGGTGCTCGACGCGCTGCCCGGCAATGCCGCGCAGATGCTGATGGGCGCTGACGCATCGCCCGATGCGGTGCACGCGCTCACCGTCAAGCTCGGGCTCGATCAGCCGCTCACGGTTCGCTATCTGCTCTGGATCAAGGGCATGGCGGTTGGTGATCTCGGCAACAGCTATGTCTACGGCACGCCGGTCGCCGGCCTGATCGCGGAGCGGCTGGTGCTGACCATCCCGCTCGCGATCATGTCGATGTCGATCACCGTGGTGCTGGCGCTCGCCGCCGGCATCTACACCGCGGCCAACCACAACAAGCTCGGCGATGTCGGCGTCATGTCGCTGACGCAAGTCGGCATCGCGCTGCCGAACTTCTGGTTCGCGATCCTCCTGATCCTGCTGTTCTCGGTGAAGCTGCAATTGCTGTCCGCCGGCGGCTTCGCCGGCTGGGATGACGGCATCTGGCCCGGCATCCGCTCGCTGCTGCTGCCCGCGATCTCGCTCGCCGTGGTGCAGGCCGCGATCCTCGCTCGCGTCACGCGCTCGGCGGTGCTGGAGGTGCTGCGCGAGGATTTCGTCCGCACCGCGCGCGCAAAGGGGCTCGGCAAGCGCGAGGTGCTGTGGCGCCACGTGCTGCGCAACGCCATGATCCCGGTCATGACGGTCATGGGCCTGCAATTCGCCAATCTCCTGGCAGGCACCATCGTGATCGAGAACGTGTTCTATCTGCCGGGCCTGGGACGGCTGATCTTCCAGTCGATCGCCAATCGCGATCTGATCGTGGTGCGCAACTGCGTGATGCTGCTCGCCGCAATGGTCGTGATCGTCAATTTCGTGGTCGATGTGCTCTATGGCTTCATTGATCCGCGCATCAAGGTCGCCAACCTGTGAGCACGCCGCTGACCGCACCCGTCGGCACCGCGGCGATCACACCCGGCGCGCGGCCTGTGACCGGCTTCTGGCGCCGCGCGCTGCGCCATCGCAGCTTCGTGCTCGGCGCGGTGCTCAGCCTGTTCGTGCTCGGCGCGGCGCTGCTGTCGCTGGTCTGGACGCCGTGGTCGGCCTACGACATCGATGTCGCGTCAAAACTGCACGCGCCGTCGGCGGCGCATTGGCTCGGCACCGACGTGCTCGGCCGCGACATCGTCTCGCTGCTGCTGGTCGGCGCACGCTCCACCATCATGGTCGGCGTCATTGCGGTGGGTATCGGCCTCAGCTTCGGCGTTGGCCTCGGCCTGATCGCGGCTGCGCGCAAGGGCTGGACCGAGGAGCTCATCATGCGGATGAGCGATTTCACCTTCGCGTTCCCCGCGGTGCTATCGGCCATCATGCTGGCGGCGGTCGCAGGGCCGGGCATGGTGACGTCGATCACCGCGATCGGCATCTTCCAGATCCCGACCTTCGTCCGCGTCACCCGCGGCTCGGCCAATGCGATCTGGGCCCGCGAATTCGTGCTGGCCGCGCGCGCCGCCGGCAAGGGGGCGTTCCGCATCACCATCGAGCACGTGCTGCCGAACATCCTGTCGATCCTGATCGTACAGGCGACGATCCAGTTCGCGCTCGCAATCCTCGCCGAAGCCGCGCTGTCCTATCTCGGGCTGGGCACCCAGCCGCCGCAGCCGTCCTGGGGCCGCATGCTCAACGACGCGCAAACCCTGCTGTTCCAGTCGCCGATGCTTGCGGTCTATCCGGGAGCTGCGATCGCGATCGCCGTGCTCGGGCTCAATCTGCTCGGCGACGGTTTGCGCGATCTGCTTGATCCCCGTCTGGCGCGGGAGCGTTGAGCATGGGCGACGCGCCGCTGATCGAGGTGAAGGACCTGGGCGTCCGGCTCAACACCAGCCGCGGCCCGGCGCAGGCCGTGCGCGGCGTCAGCTTTGCGCTTCGCCGCGGCGAGACGCTCGGGCTGGTCGGCGAATCCGGTTGCGGCAAGTCGGTCACGGCGCTGGCCCTGATGGGGCTGTTGCCGGACAGCGCTGAGGTCAGCGGCAGCATCCGGCTCGACGGCGCGGAGCTCGTCGGGCTGCCTGACGCGGCCTATTGCAAGCTGCGCGGCAACCGCATCAGCATGATCTTCCAGGAGCCGATGACCGCGCTCAATCCGATGCACACGATCGGGCACCAGGTCGCTGAGCCCTTGCTGCGCCACACCGGTGTTTCGGCTACGCAGGCGCGGCAGGAGGCGATCGCCTTGCTCGATCGCGTCGGACTGCCGGACGCGGCGAAGCGCGTCGATGCCTATCCGCACCAATTCTCCGGCGGCCAGCGCCAACGCATCACGATCGCGATGGCGCTGGCCTGCCAGCCTGATGTCCTGATCGCCGACGAGCCGACAACTGCGCTCGACGTCACGATCCAGGGCCAGATCCTCGATCTGATCGCCGGCCTCGTCGCGGAGCGCGGCATGTCGATGATCCTGATTTCGCATGATCTCGGCGTGATCGCCGAGAATGTCGAGCGCATGATGGTGATGTATGGCGGCACCGTCGTCGAAAGCGGCGAGACCAATGCCGTGTTCACGCGGATGGGCCATCCCTACACGCAGGGCCTGTTCCGCGCCCGCCCGCGGCTCGGCGCGCGCAAGGGGACGCGGCTCAAGACCATCGCCGGCACCGTGCCGGAGCTGGCCGATCTGCCCGCGGGCTGCACCTTCGCCGATCGCTGCACGATCGCCGAGGCGCGCTGCCGCGCGGCGCTGCCGGCCGTGGTCGATGTCGGCGCCGCGCATGGCGTGCGTTGCATCAGGACCGACGTCTCGATGGCCGCCGGGGGCGTTGGCGCATGACAATGTTGGACCAGCCTTCACCCGCAACGCCGCTGCTCGCGGTCACGGATCTCGCGCAACGCTACACGCTGCCGCGTGAAAGCCTGTTCAAGCCAGCGGCGCAGGTGCACGCGCTCAACGGCGTCACCGCGCAGGTCATGTCGGGCAAGAGCCTCGGCGTCGTCGGCGAATCCGGTTCGGGCAAATCGACCTTTGCGCGGCTGGTGATGGCGCTGGAGCGGCCGACGTCGGGGCAGGTCTCGCTGCTCGGCCGCGACCTCAACCGGATGCCGCCGGATGAGCTGCGCCGCGCCCGCCGCGATTTCCAGATGGTGTTCCAGGATCCCTATGGCTCGCTCGATCCGCGGCAGACCATCGCGCGCATCGTCGCCGAGCCGCTGACCGCCCTCGGACGCATCGATCGCGCTGGCCTGCGCGAACGCGTTGCCACGGTGCTGCGGCAGGTAGGCTTGCGCGATGCCGACATGGACAAGTTTCCGCACGAATTCTCCGGCGGCCAGCGCCAGCGCATCGCGATTGCGCGCGCACTGATCACCCAGCCGAAGCTGATCGTCGCCGACGAGCCGGTCTCGGCGCTCGACGTTTCCGTGCAGGCGCAGGTGCTCAATCTGATGCAGGACCTGCAGGACGAGTTCGGGCTGAGCTACATCCTGATCAGCCACGACCTCGCGGTGGTCGATCTGCTCTGCGACGAGATCGCGGTGATGTATCTCGGGCGGATCGTCGAGCAGGGGCGGCCCGCCGATCTGTTCGCGCACGGCGCCCATCCTTATACGCGCGCGCTGCTCGATGCGGTTCCGCGGGCGCGGGCCGGGGGCGTCCGGCGGCGCCGCGGCGCGCAGGCGATCGGCTCGCAGGCGTCGGCCGCGGCCGGATGCCCTTACGCGCCGCGCTGTCCCCTGGCCGACCAGCATTGTCGCGAGACCGCGCCTGCGCTACGCAATGTCGGAGACGCCCATCTGGCGGCCTGCCATCACGCCGAAGCCGTGATGGCGCTGCCGCCTGTGGTCGCCGAGGCCGGTTAGTCCTTCAAGTGAGGTTGACCTAGGCTGATCAAAGAGCACGTCCGGGGAGCAAACCAATGTTGAGGAAATTGTGCGTCATCGCGGCGGCTGCCGCACTCGTTGCAGCACCGCTGCCGAGCCTCGCGCAGGGCAAGAAGGACAGCGTCGTGATGGGCATGACGCTGGAGCCGCCGGGCCTCGATCCCACCAACGCGGCAGCGGCGGCGATCGCCGAAGTCACGCTCTATAACGTCTACGAGACCCTGACCAAGATCAACGAGGACGGCTCGGTGTCGCCGCTGCTCGCCGAGAGCTGGCAGGCCTCGGCGGATCTCAAGACCTATACCTTCAAGCTCCGCAAGGGCGTCAAATTCCACAATGGCGAGCCGTTCTATTCCGCCGCCGTGAAGTTCACGTTCGACCGCGCTGCGGCGCCGACCTCGACCAACAAGGACAAGAGCCTGTACCAGGCCTTCGCGTCGGTGACGGCGCCGGACCCTGAGACCGTCGTCGTCGCGTTGAAATATTCCGAGCCGAACCTGCCGTTCCTGCTCGGCCAGGCGTCGGGCTCGATCGTCGAGCCGAAGAGCGCGCCGACCGATGTGACGCAGCCGGTCGGCACCGGTCCCTACACGCTCGGCAGCTGGGCCAAGGGCTCGTCGATCACGCTGGTGAAATGGCCCGACTATCGCAACGCCGCTGCGATCAAACTCGCCAAAGTGACGATCCGCTTCATCGGCGATCCCGCAGCGCAGGTCGCAGCGCTGCTGTCGGGCGACGTCGACGCCTTTCCGCGGGTCGGTGCGGCGCGCAGCCTGGCGCAGTTCAAGGCCGATCCGCGCTTCAGCGTCCTGATCGGCGGCTCCAAGGCCAAGACCATCGTCGGCATCAACGAGCGCAAGAAGCCGCTCGACGATGTCCGCGTTCGCCGCGCCATCCTGGCCGCGATCGACCGCAAGGCGATGATCGACGGTGCGGTCGACGGCTTTGGCACGCCGATCGGCAGCTTCTACACTCCGGGTTCGCTCGGTTATGTCGACACCACCGGCATCAATCCCTACGATCCGGAACTGGCCAAGAAGCTGCTGGCGGAAGCCGGCGTCAAGACGCCGCTCGAGCTCAGCCTCAGGCTGCCGCCGCCGGCCTATGCGCGGCAGGGCGGCGAGATCCTCGCGGCGCAGCTCGCCAAGGTCGGCATCATTGCCAAGATCGAGAACGTGGAATGGGCGCAGTGGCTGTCGCAGGTCTTCACCGGCCCGCACAATTACGACCTCACCATCGTCTCGCATGTCGAGCCGTTCGATCTCGTGAAGCTGACCGAGCCGGACTACTATCTCGGCTACAAGTCCGAGGCGTTCAATGCGCTCTACCTGCAGATCATGGCGACGCCGGACGAGGCCGGCCGCGCCAAGCTGCTCGGCGACGCGCAGCGGATGCTGGCGACGGATGCGGTGGCCGGCTTCCTGTTTCAGCCGCAATGGATCACGATCGCCAGCAAGAAGCTGAAGGGCGTGTGGAAGGAAGTCCCGCAGTTCGAGAATGATTTCTCGGCCTGGTCCTGGGAGTAGGCGATCGCGCCGGCGAGAGCGATGACCTGAGCCGGCGCGGCGCCTCGCGCGATGCCGTCGCTTGACGCGTAGTCTCATTTTGCGTGCTGCGCTTGCGAAGGCGAATGCGTCGGGCGTCGCACGCGGGCGCCGCAAGTGACCGATATCGCTTGGGTTGATGCTTGCCGGGCATCATCGCGTTTCGCCCGTGCGAATGCACGCTGTTCCGGCTTCGCATTGAGCGCATCGATTGTCTTTGTGAAGGACAGCGCTAACATGGCACCCGTCCATCGATACCTGTCGTTGTCTTTTTGACTATCTGTTGCAGCGCAACCGGATCACGCGGCCAGGCCTCGAAGGCGAAGTAGCAAACACCATCCCTAATATTCCAGCCAAGAGATAACGGGGGAAAATCATGCATGTGAAGGGGCTTGCGGCATTTGCCGCAGCGGTCGGCGTTGGCCTGTTGTCCGGCGCCGCCATCGCACAGGAAGTCAAGCAGGAGAAGCAGTCGGTCCTCGGCAACGCCAATGTCCCGCCGGTGACCCAGGAGCAGCTCAACGCCGCCGACAAGAACAGCAAGGACTTCCTGCTCACCAACGGCAATTACGCCCAGACGCGGTTTTATCCGGGCAAGCAGATCAGCCGCGACAATGTGAAGAACCTGCATGTCGCCTGGATATTCCAAACCGACGTCAAGGAATCGCTCGAGACATCGCCGATCGTCGTCGACGGCGTGATGTATGTCACGACGTCGTTCAGCCACGTCTATGCGCTGGACGCCAAGACCGGCCAGCAGCTCTGGCACTACGCCCACAAGATGGGCCCGATCACCGTCTATTGCTGCGGTCCCAACAATCGCGGCGTCCAGGTGCTCGGCGACCGGGTCTATCTGGCGACGCTGGATTCCAAGCTGATGGCGCTGAATGCCAAGACCGGCGAGGTGGTGTGGACCACCAACATAGCCGATCCCGAGCTGGGTTACAGCGAGACGATGGCGCCGACCGTAGTCAAGGACAAGGTCTTGATCGGCACCAATGGCGGCGAATACGGCATCCGCGGCTTCGTGCGCGCCTATGACGCCAAGACCGGCAAGCAGCTCTGGAATTTCAACACCATTCCGGAGAACTCGGTCGGCGTCTGGGCGACCAAGGACGCCACCGGCCGCGACATGCATCGCAACATCCAGGCCGAGAAGGACATGCTCGCCAAGATCGGCGATCCCTACGCCAAGCTCGGCGGCGGCGTGTGGCAGAACCCGTCGGTCGATCTCGCGACCAACCGGATCTACTTCGTCGTCGGCAACCCGTCGCCAGACCTCGACGGTTCGAACCGGCCCGGCGACAACCTCTACACCAACTCGCTCGTTTCGCTCGATCTCGACACCGGCAAGTATGTCTGCCACTTCCAGTACATCGCCCATGACGTGTGGGACCTCGACGCGGTCAGCCCGACGGTGCTGGTCGACGTCAAGGACAAGGGCGGCAAGACCATTCCCGGCGTCATTCATGCCGGCAAGACCGGGCACATCAATGTGCACGATCGCAAGGACTGCAGCCTGATCCGCTTCTCCGAGGCGATGGTGCCGCAGGAGAACATGTGGGTGCTGCCGACCAAGGAAGGCGCGCGCATGCTGCCGGGCGCCAATGGCGGCGTCGAATGGTCGCCGATCGCGACCGACCCGGGACAGTCGCTGGCCTATGCCATCAACCTGCACCAGCCGATGACCTATCACGTCGAGAGCTCGGCCTATCCGAACGGCAAGCTGTGGCTGGGCGGCGCCTTCAAGGTGATCCCGAGCGAGAAGCAGTCGGGCAACATCACCGCTGTGAACTACAACACCGGCAAGATCACGTGGCAGGTCCAGACGCCCGAGCCGATGATCGGCGGCATCCTCGCCACGGCCGGCGGGCTGGTGTTCACCGGCGAAGGCAACGGCAAGTTCGCGGCCTACAATTCGTCGAACGGCAAGGAGCTGTGGAGCTTCCGGGCCGGCGCCGGCGTCAACGCGCCGCCGTCGAGCTACATGGTCGGCGGCAAGCAGTATGTGGTGGTCGGCGCCGGTGGCAACACCCAGCTCGACTACAAGCGCGGCAACAACATCATCGCCTTCACGCTCGACTGAGCCGGGGCGCGGTGCATAATCACGCCTGTACACATTGACGTTGAAGCGGGGCCCGTTTGGTCCCGCTTCTGTTTCTTCGGATGAGAGATCAGCCCCGCGTCATTGCGAGCGAAGCGAAGCAATCCATCGTGCCGCGCAAGCGGAGGCATGGATTGCTTCGTCGCTTCAGCGCAAAATTGCCTTGCAATTTTGTCGCGAGCTCCTCGCAATGACGGCAGACACAGTACTTCGGAATCAACTCATGTTCGGTAAACTGATGATTGGCACCACCGCGCTGCTGTTGCTTGCGGCGCAGGCGCGGGCGGAGACGATCGACGACAAGGTCGCGGTCTGCGCCGGCTGCCATGGCGCCGACGGCAAGCCCGTCGACAAGACCATTCCGACGATCTGGGGCCAGCAGGCCGGCTATCTCTATATCCAGCTTCGCGACTTCAAGCGCGGCGATCGCAAGAGCGAGATCATGCAGCCGATCGCGACGCAGTTCGAGCGCGACGACATGCTGGCGATCGCGGAATATTTCTCGCAGAAGCCATGGCCTGACCTCGGCCAGCCGCGCGCGCCCAAGGACGTCACGGCGAAGGCGGTCAGCGCCAGCGCTTCGGTCGGCTGCCCGGCCTGTCACCTCGATCGCTTCCAGGGCGACGGGACGGTGCCGCGGCTTGCCGGCATGGGACGGGATTATCTCGCCAAGACCATCGCCGATTTCCGCACCCGCGCGCGCGGCAACAATCCCGGCATGTCGGACCTGATGCTGGCGACGTCGCCCGACGACCTCGCCGCGCTGGTGGACTATCTGGCTGGGCTTTGAGGCGCGAAGTCTTGTCCTGCGGGCAAGGAGCAGTGCAGCCAGGGAGCGAACTCATTTGGACGCAGCCATAGCCATCACGGGGCTCTGGCCGAACGCAGCGCTGCTGGCCCGGTCCTAGCTTCGGTGCTTTTGGACGGAAGCCGACATCAATCAACCGACAAACTCAGCCGAAACCGTCGAGAATGACCCATAGCCGCCATGGGGTTCGGTTGTATAAATCGGGTTGTATAAAATTGTCTCAGTCCGCAATCAGTCCGGTTGACGAACTTCGGCGATCCTGGGATCGATCTCAAGAACCAGTGTCAACGTTGGAAGCGCCCCGTGAGCAAAGTTAAGACCCCCTCAAGAAAAGAAACGGCTAAGCTACGCGCATGATCGACGTAACACTTACGGTGAGAACCAGAAGAGTAGCCGGAAAAACATTCCTCGCAGGCAAACAGCTCTCTCATCAAGCTGAGCGTCGTGTTGTCCGGCAAGTCCTCACCGGATCGCAGGGGAGCGTCGCAGATGAAGCGCAGTCGCAGGTGATAGAAAAAGGTCGGTTGCAGAACTTGTGGGCGTTCCGCAAGTCACCGGATACTCCGCTAGGCGAAGTTGTTAAGGACCGGTTGCAGAAACGGGCAAGAAAAGACGGTATAGTTCCTTGACGGCAGCGTTGCTCGTACTCGCGATGGAATAAGTGCTGCATGGTTACGTCTCGTCTGTCATTTGAGTTGCAGCCAATAGAGCCCAACCCACAAGGTGGTTGGAAGCTCGTGTTTTTTGTCGGAGATAGCTTTGACTATACGACGCCATTTCGTGCCTTGCTGAGCGATACGGCGCAAGCTCTTGGGCAAGACCCTCAAACCGATCTGGAGTTACCGCCTTACGAGGATTTTGAGGATTTCGTTGAGGGCACGCTTCGGTTTGAGGGAACGATGCTTCGCATCTATTACGAACACTCCCTCAGCTACCTTGCGCTGATAAGCGATAGCCAAGACACGTTGCAAGTTGTTGCCGATCGTATCCAAGCGAGCAGATAAGTTCGGCAGACAGGGTAGCGCTCAAACCTTCCCCAACCACTCGATGCGTAATGTCTGCTCGTGGCCCATTTCGGCATTTGCCGCGGTTGCACAAAGGCGGTCGGTATCGGAGCAAAGCGGATATCGCGAACGATTTATGACTACGTGTCCTGGTTCGTAAGCGGTCTCAGCGCGGCGTCAGCTCCGCGCGCAGCGCCGACAGGATGGTGAGATCAGCGGCGTGCTTGCCCGCCTTGTCGGCCAGCGCGGCGTCGGCGCCGTGGGCCAGCAGCGCCTTGGCAATGGCAGGATGGTTGCCTTCGGCGGCGATCATCAGCGCGGTGCGGCCGCGCGCGTCGCGCTCGTCGACCCTGGCGCCGGCGTCCAGGAGATACGAGACGACCTCGAGCGCCTGCGCCTCCGGCACGGTTTCGTCCGGTCCGGCTGCCCACATCAGGAGAGTGAGGTCGTTGGCGTAGCGCGCATTGATGTCGATGTCGCGCGCGAGCAGCTGCTTGACGATGCCGAGCTGGCCGCCGGCCGCCGCATACACGACCGGGGGCTTGCCGGTGTCGTCGGCCTTGCGGCCGTCGGCGCCGTGCGCGAGCAGCGTCCGCACCACCATGTCCCGGCCGGCATAGGCAGCGGCCGCGACCGGGGAAGCGCCGCTGCGTCCGGTGAGATTGACGTCGGCGCCGCGGTCGATCAGGCGCTGCACGATCGCGACATGGCCGCGCTCGGCGGCAAAATACAGCGCGGTCGATCCCGCGAGGTTGCGCGCATCGACCGGTGCGCCGCGTGCCAGCAGCAGGTCGACCATGTCGAGATGGCCGGAGCGGGCGGCGTGGCTCAGTGGCCGTGCGCCAAGCCGGTCTCGCGCGTCGACCGAGGCACCGCCGTCGAGCAACTCGGTGGCCAGGTTGATGCAATCGGCATTGGCGGCCGCGAACAAGGTCAGCGAGATCTCGATCGCGCCGAGCTGGGCCTTGTCGGTTTCATATTTGCGGATCAGCTCGCGGCACCGCGCCGGGTCGGCCGCAGCAAAGCCAGCGTGGACGTGGCCGGCAACAAGCAGCGCGGCGAGGGCGATGCGGCGATACAAGACGTGTCCTCCGGATGGCTGCTGGGCGCATCGCCATCCGGGTCGAGCGTCGCATGATCCTCGGTCGCTGCCAAGCCGCGCAGCGATCCCAAGCCGCGGGGCAAGGGCGCTGCGCTCCCTCGCCCCGTTCTTACGGGGAGAGGGTTGGGGTGAGGGGCTCTCTCGGCGCATGCGAAAGCAGACGGATGCGCGGAGACTCCCCCTCACCCGGAACGCATCTGGCGATGCGTTCCGACCTCTCCCCGCATGCGGGGCGAGGTGAAGCAGAGCCCGTCGCCGCTCTAGCCGGTCTGCCCGGTGCTCGCATTCGCAACGGCGCGCGCGACGTTGGCGATCACCTCGTTGCACTTCTCCATCGGCGCACTTGCCCCGGTCAGGTAGACCGTCACCACGATCGGCTTGCGGCCGGGCGGCCAGAACACGCCGATATCGTTGTAGGTGCCGCGCTCGCCGGTGCCGGTCTTGTCGCCGACCTGCCAGTCGCGCGGCACGCCGGCGCGCAGCCTTGTGTCGCCGGTCTTGTTGGCGACCACCCAGTCCACCAGCTTCTGGCGCGAATTGGCCTGCAGGACATCGCCGAGCACCACGCGCTGCAGATTCTTCAGCATCGCCACCGGGCTGGTGGTGTCGCGCGGATCGCCGGGCACGGCTTCATTCAGAGCGACCTCCCAGCGATCGAGCCGGCTGACATTGTCGCCGATGGTGCGGAAGAAGCTGGTCAAGCCGGCAGGCCCGCCGATCTCACGCAGCAGCAGGTTGGCCGCGGTATTGTCGCTGAGCGTGATCGCAGCCTCGCAGAGTTCGGCCAGCGTCATGCTCGACCCGACGTGTTGCTTGGCGACGGGCGCGTAGGCCAAGATATCCTTGGCCTCGACTTGCATCCGCTGATCAAGGCTGGATTCGCCGCGATCGACCCGGTGCAGCACGGCAGCTGACAGCATCGCCTTGAAGGTGCTGCACATCGGGAACCGCTCGTCGCCGCGTTGGCTCGCGCGCAATCCCGTCTCCATGTCGAGCGCGGCGACGCCGAGCCGGCCGCTGGTCGCGAGCTCGATGCGCGCAAATTCCTGCTGCAGCCGCTGCGCCGGCTCGCTTGCTCCTGCCGCCGCACTCTGTCCGGCCGCGGCGCTTTGCCGCGGCAGGGTGGCGCAGGACACCGCAAGGCCCAGCGCGCGCAATCCAAATATCCGTCTAGTCAGCATGTCGAATCTCCCGTTGGCGGCGCGAACCTGCCGGGCGGCGTGACGGCGCACAAACAATCATTTATACAACGAGGCATGAGAAAAACTTGGTCATGACGCCATGCGCCGGCATCTCCCGCTGAACGCGTTGCGCGCCTTCGAGGCCTCCGCGCGGCTCTTGAGCTTCACCCGCGCGGGGATGGAGCTGCGCGTGACGCAGACCGCGATCAGCCATCAGGTCAAGCAGCTTGAGGAGCTGCTCGGCGCGAGCCTGTTCCGCCGCCTGCCGCGCGGGCTGGTGCTCACCGACGAAGGGCTGGCGCTGTTGCCGGTGCTGTCGGACACGTTCGACCGGATCGGCGCTGCGATCGATCGGATCGAGGCCAAGGGCACGCGCGAGGTCGTCACCGTCGGCTGCGTCACGACGTTTGCGACCGGGTGGCTGCTGCAACGGGTCGACTGCTTCAAGCGCGCGCATCCCTATATCGACCTGCGCCTGCTCACCAACAACAACCGCGTCGACATCGCGGGCGACGGGCTGGATCTCGCGCTGCGCTTCGGCGACGGCTCGTGGCACGGCACCGAGGCGATCCATCTGTTGTCCGCGCCGCTCTCGCCGGTGTGTTGCCCGGAGGCGGCGGACCGGCTGCGCAAGCCGTCCGATCTCGCGCAGGAATTTTTGCTGCGCTCCTACCGCGCCGAGGAATGGCCGTTGTGGTTTGCGGTGGCCGGCGCGCCGTGTCCGAAGATCCAGGGGCCGATCTTCGACAGCTCGGTTGGTATGGCGGAGGCCGCGGCACGCGGCGTCGGCGTCGGGCTGGTGCCGATTGCGATGTTTGCGAACGAGCTGGCGTCCGGCCGGCTGGTGCGGCCGTTCGCGGCCGAGGTGCCGGCGGGGTCGTACTGGCTGACCTGGCTGAAGTCGCGCGAGGTCACGCCGGGCATGCGCGCTTTCCGCGACTGGCTGCTCGATACGTTGCGGGCGGAAGTGAATGAGAGCGAGAAGAGCGCATCGGCTCCGCGGCCAAGGGCGAAGGCCAAGGCAAAGCGTACGCCGGTAAGGTCCGCGTCGAAGAAGCGCCGTCGCTAGCGGATGTGGCGCAACCTGCTGCGGCGAGCGGTGCTTGTACAATTTCGGAATATTGGAAATGTATCCCTGATTTGCCCGACGTGTCAAGCCGCCCGGTCGGACGCCGGCAGCCGCCAGCTCCTTTGCATGGGGTTGTTTTCGATATTTTGGCCCCGTCATCCCCGCGCAAAGGGCTCCGCCTTTGTCGGTGGAGGTGCGAGCAGAGCGAGCCTCGAAGGATGTACGGCCCGGCCGGTGGCCGTCGACCCTTCGAGGGCCGCTGAAGAAGCGGCCACCTCAGGGTAACGGTGAGGGAGCGTCAGCAGCTTGATCGCCGCAGGAGCACCTAGGCCAGATGGCACGCCACGAAGTGCCCGTTGCGTCCTTCCCGCAATTCCGGCGACGCCTGCCGGCAGCGCTCTTCGGCAATCGGGCATCTCGTGTGGAAGTGACAGCCCTGCGGGGGATTCATCGGGCTCGGCACGTCGCCCTTCAGGCGGATGCGGTCGCGCTTCGCCTTGGGATCGGCGACCGGCACTGCCGAGAGCAGCGCCTTGGTGTAGGGATGCTGCGGGTTGCGATAGAGATCGCTGGCTTTGGCG
This sequence comes from Bradyrhizobium sp. CER78, assembly GCF_029846235.1. GTDB lineage: Bacteria > Pseudomonadota > Alphaproteobacteria > Rhizobiales > Xanthobacteraceae > Bradyrhizobium. The sequence continues at coordinate 38,241 of NZ_JARVWP010000008.1, read as the reverse complement.
AGCTCGACGATGCGGCCGAGATACATCACGGCGACGCGGTCCGAGATGTGCTCGACCACGGAGAGATCGTGGGCCACGAACAGATAGGTGAGGTTGAGCTCGGCCTGCAGGTCCTCGAGCAGGTTGATGACCTGGGCCTGGATCGAGACGTCGAGCGCCGAGACCGGCTCGTCGCACACGATCAGCTTCGGCTCCAGCGTCAGCGCCCGGGCGATCGCGATGCGCTGGCGCTGGCCGCCGGAGAATTCATGCGGGTAGCGCCGCATGTGCTCGGCCTTCAGCCCGACCTTGACCAACAGGCTCGCGACGCGGTCCTCGCGCTCGCTGGCTGACGTGACGAGGTTATGGATGATGAAGGGCTCGCCGAGGATCGCACCGACCGTCATCCGCGGATTGAGCGAGGCGAACGGGTCCTGGAACACCAGCTGCATGTTGCGACGCATGGCGCGCAGATCGCCGCTGCCCAAACCCGTCACGCTCTGGCCGTCGAACACGATTTCGCCCGAGGTCGGCTCGATCAGCCGCAGCACGCAGCGGCCGGTGGTCGACTTGCCGCAGCCGGATTCGCCGACCAGTCCCAGCGTCTCGCCGCGGTTGACCGTGAACGACACACCATCGACCGCATAGACCTGGCCGACCTCGCGCGACAGCAGGCCGCCGAGCACCGGAAAGTGCTTTTTCAGATTGCTGACGCGCAGCAGCGGCTCGCTCATGACGCGTCTCCGAGGTGGCAGGCCATGCGATGGCCGGGTGCGATCTCGCGCAGGCGCGGCTCCCGTTCGGTGCAGATGCTCATGGCGTGTTTGCAGCGGGGTGCAAAACGGCAGCCGGGCGGCGGGTTGATCAGGATCGGCACCGAGCCGCCGATCGCCTCCAGCCTCGTCTTGTGCTCGGCGTCGAGGTCGATGCGCGGGATCGAGCGGATCAGGCCCTGGGTGTAGGGATGGCGCGGGTTGCCGAACAATTCGTCGACCGGCGCCTCTTCCACCACCTTGCCGGCATACATCACGACGACGCGCTGCGCGGTCTCGGCGACCACGCCCATGGCATGGGTGATCAGCATCACCGCCATGCCGAAGCGCTCCTTCATGTCCTGAAGCAGGTCGAGGATCTGCGCCTGGATGGTGACGTCGAGCGCGGTGGTGGGTTCGTCGGCAATGACGAGCTTGGGCCGGCAGGCCAGCGCCATCGCGATCATCACGCGCTGGCGCATGCCGCCGGAGAACTGGTGCGGATAGTGATGCACGCGGCCCGCGGCATTGGGGATCTGCACCAGCTTCAGCATCTCGATCGTGCGCTCGAGCGCCTGCTTCTTGGTCACCGCCTCGTGGCGGCGCAGGCTCTCGGCGATCTGCTCGCCGATCGTCAGCACCGGATTGAGCGAGGTCATCGGCTCCTGGAAGATGAAGCCGATCTCCTTGGCCCTGATGTCGTCGAGCTGGTGGCTCGACAGCGGCACCAGATCGCGGCCCTCGAACATGATCTCGCCCTCGACGATCCTGCCGGGCGGCATCGCGATCAGCTTCAGGATCGACATCGCGGTGACGGTCTTGCCGCAGCCGGATTCGCCGACCACGCACAGCGTCTCGCCCCGGTTGATGCTGATGTCGACGCCGTCGACCGCCTGCAGCACGCCGGCGTCGGTGGTGAAATGGGTTTTCAGGCCCTTGATGTCGAGCAGCGCCATCAGATCACCTTGCGCGCGTCGAGCGCGTCGCGCAGCCCGTCGCCGATGAAGTTGATGGCGACGACCGCGATGAAGATCGCGCCGCCCGGGAACAGCGCCCAATGCGGGCCGATGTCGAGAAAGTCCTTGGCGTCATACAGGATGCGGCCCCAGGTCGGGGTGTCAGGCGGAAAGCCGAGGCCGAGGAACGACAGTGTCGATTCGGCGATGATCGCCGCGGCGACGTCGATCGTGCCGGCGATGATCACGGGTCCCAGCGCATTGGGCAGGATGTGGCGCACCACCTGCCGCACCGGGCTTGCGCCGAGCGCGCGCGCCGCCTCGACGAATTCCTTCTCGCGCAGCGAGAGGAACTGGGCGCGCACCAGGCGGGCGACCGGCATCCAGCGCAGGCCGCCGATCACGAGCACGATCAGGATGAAGATGCCGCCCTCCGGGCCGAACAAGGCCTTGAGCCCGTCCCGGAACAAATAGATCAGCATCAACAGCAGCGGCAGTTGCGGCAGCGACAGGAACAGGTCGGTGAGCCACATCAGCGCGTAGCCGAGCGCGCCGCGCGACATGCCGGCCAGCGCGCCGATCAGCGTGCCGACGAACACCGAGACCAGCATCGCGGCGAGGCCGACCGCAAGCGAGATGCGCCCGCCATAGATCATGCGGGCGAGCAGGTCCTGGCCGAGATCGTCGGTGCCGAACGGATGCGCCAGCGAGGGGCCCTGCAGGCCTGCCACCACGTCGATGTCGCTGATCGAGACGCGCCAGATGAACGGGCCGATCACGACGGCCGCGATCAGCAGCAGCAGCAGCACGGCGCTGATCACCGCCGGCCGGTGCCGGCGGTAGCGCCGCCAGGTTTCGCGCCAGGGCGAATAACCGCGCCGCTCAGCGGAAGGAGATGCGAGGGTCAAGCCAGCCATAGAGGACATCTGCGATCAGGTTGAACAGCACCACGAGACACGCGAAGACGAAGGTCACGGCCATCACGACCGGCGTATCATTGGCGAGGATGGAGGAAATCAGGAGCGAGCCGATACCGGGAATCCGGAATATCTGCTCGGTGACGATGGCGCCGCCGAACACGGCGGGCATCTGCAGTGCGATCAGCGTGACCACCGGGATCATCGCATTGCGCATCACATGCTTGACGATCACCTTGGCCTGCCCAAGCCCCTTGGCGCGTGCGGTGGTGACATAGTCGAGCCGGATCACGTCGAGCATTGCCGAGCGCACGAAGCGGGTCATCGAGGCCGCCTGGAACAGGCCGAGCACCATCACCGGCATGATGGCCTGCCGGACCATCTCCAGTAGCCAGGGGATGCCGCTCCCCGGCACGCTGGTGTAGACGAAGGGCAGCCAGTCCAGCTTCACGGAGAACACCAGGATGAACAGGATGCCGGTGAAGAAGGTCGGCAGCGAGAAGCCGATGAAGGCGAAGGTGTTGGCGAGCTGGTCGAACAGCGAATAGGGCCGGGTGGCGGCATAGACGCCGACCGGGATCGCGATCAGGAGTGCCAGCAGCTGCGACGAGCCGACCACGTAAAGCGTGGTCGGCAGCCGTTGCAGGATCAGCGTATCGACATCGACCCTGCTGACGAACGAGAAGCCCCAATCGCCATGGGCCATCGCCGCGATCCAGTGCAGATAACGCAGATAGATCGGGTCATCGAGGCCGAACTTGGCGCGTAGTGCGGCCTGCACCTCGGGCGGCACGTTCGGGTTGGTCGCGAGCTCGCTGAACGGATCGCCCGGCGCGAGCGCCAGCACGACGAACAGCACGAGCGAGATTCCGAGCAGGCTCGGGATCGCGATCATCAGACGGCGCAGGATATATTGACTCATCGAGAGATCATCTAACTAACGCTCGCACCTTGAGCACGTTGATCTTGCTTCCAATCGAAAGGCGAGCTTCACCTCGCCCGGCGTGCGGGGAGAGGCCGGAATTCAAGCATGGCTTGAATTCCGGGTGAGGGGACTCTCCACGAACTCACCTGTCACGGCATTTCCGGATCGAGCCCCTCTCTCCGTGGGAACGAGGAGAGGGAGAACAGGCGCGCCGGTTCGATTGCGAGCCCCTCACGGCTCAGGTTTCACGATACCAGTCTTGCAGATTGTCGGTTTGGTTGGCCCAGCCGGAGAGCGCGGGACGCAGCGTGTTGGAGGAGGCTTCCACCGCAAGCCGATGCATCACGGGGATCATCACGTTGTCCTGCCACATCAGGTCATTGCCCTTGATGTAGAGGTCCGCCCGCTTGATCGGATCGGTCTCGGTATCGGCCGCGTCGACCGCGGCGTCGAATTCCTTGTTGGCCCAGCGCGGGAAGTTCGGCCCCTGCCACTTGTTCTCCTTGGTGGCGATGTTGCGCGAGTGGTAGCGGCGCATGTGCAAAGCGGGATCGGGCTGCGTCATCGGGATCTGGAACATCTCGATGTCGGCATAGAAATGGGCGTAGGTGTCGGGGTTGGCGACGTCGGAGGAGAAGAACACCGAGGCCACCACCGATTTTAGCTCGACGTCGATGCCGGCCTTCTGGCAGGCCTGCTTGACGATCGCCTGGGTCTTCTGCCGCGGTCCGTTGATCGAAGTCTGATACAAAAGCTTCAGCTTCTTGCCGTCCTTTTCGCGGATGCCGTCGGAGCCCAGCTTCCAGCCGGCCTGCTCGAGCAGCGCGCTCGCCTTCTCGACCGAGAACTCCCATTTGGTGTTCTTGGAGACGAACTCCTCGGGACCATTGAGATAGTTGGCGGTGGTGCGGCCGGCGCGGCCGTAGATCGCCTTCTTGACGGAGTCGCGGTCGACCAGCAGCGCCAGCGCCTGACGGACCTTCGGATCGGACAGGATCGGATGCTTGGTCTTGATCGACGAGCGCTCGCCGTCGACCTCGGTGTTGGGGTCGGTGAAGTTGATCGCAATGAACTCGATGTCGCCGCCGACCGCGAACAGGGCCTTGCCCTTGCCGCCCTTTTCGAGCCGCTGCAGCACTTCGTCTTCGACCTGGATGTTCCAGGCGAAATCATATTCGCCGGTCTGGATCACCGCGCGTGCCGCCGAGACGGCATCGCCGCCACCCTTCATCTCGATCGTGTCGAAGGATGGACGGTTGGCCATATGGTAGTCGGGGTTGATCTCGCCACGAATCAGATCGCCCGGCTTGAACTCGACGAACTTGTACGGACCGGTACCGACGGGCTTCAGATTGTTGGGCGCCTCGCGGGACTTGCCGCCCTTGTAATCCGCGAACAAATGCTTCGGGATGACGCAGCCATAGGCCCCGACAAAGGCATTGGCCCAGAACGGTGTCGGCTTCTTGAAAGTGATGCGGATCGTGAGATCGTCGATCTTTTCGACGGTCAGGCCGCTGTAGGTTTCAATCGAGACGGCCGCGGTCGCAGGATCGCTGGCATATTCCCAGTTGAACACCAGATCGTCGGCCGTCACCGGCTTGCCGTCGTGCCATTTGACGCCCGGTTTGAGTTTCCAGATCACCTGCTTGGCGTCGGCGGAGAGTCCGCCATTCTGGATCGAGGGGATCTCGGCGGCGAGGATCGGGTTGAGATGGCCGTCGACGTCCCAGCTGGCCAGCGGTTCGTAGAAGATGCGCGAGCCGTCCTGGTCCTTGGTGCCGGTGGCGAAATGCGGATTGAGCAATGTCGGGCCTTGCCACCACAACAGCTTCAGCGGGCCGCCGCCGCCGCGCTTGGTCGGCTTGTAGGGGTTCGGGCTCTGCGCCATCGCGACGCCGCCGATCGCCAGAATTTGGTTGGCCATCGGCGCGGTGAGGCCGACGGCAATCATTCGCTTGACGAAGGCGCGGCGGTCCATCCGTCCGTCCTTCACGTCGTCGATCATGCCTCGCAGATTATTGTCGAACATTGTCCCCTCGGTCCGGCTCACGTGTGTTTGCGGCGGGCCTTGGAACCGGCCGCCGTTCTGGCGGCAGATGGCACACCGAATGAACGCGAAGGTCAACGCCTCCCGCCCTCCAGCGTCTAGGTCTTTTGGCTATCGCTTGTGCAGAACCTCTCCTAGGCGCACATCGGTTCAGCATATCGGCGCCAAAGCGCGCTGATGCGCGCCTCGCATTGCGGAAAATTTGTTCGTTATCCTTTGTTCCGAGATGCTTTTTTGCCACGCAACCATGTTTTCGCGCGAAGCGGCTGCCGGCCCGCGCACGAAGCGCAGGTCTGGCCCCCAGGATGCGGCGCTCAGGCGACCGACATGTCCAACGGCGGTGCAACATTCGCCGGCAGCGGACTAATGTAGGGCGTTCGCGTGGTCCGCTTCTTGAGGTCGGCCTTGGCGGCCGCGATCAGCTCCGGCTCCATCAGCGCCTTGACGCCGAGGCCGGCCATCGCCTTGGCGGCCTGCACCATCGCCTTGTGCGCGGCCGGCGTCTTGCCCTGCGCCACAACCTGCCAGGTGTGGAACGGCGTGCCGATTGCAACCGTCGGTGCATGGACCTGCACCGTCGGCACCACCCAGCTGACGTCGCCGACATCGGTCGAGCCGATCAGCGGATTGCGCTTGGCGTCGATCGGCACCAGGAAATCGGCCAGTGGCCGGTCGGTCGGCTCCATGCCGATCGCATAGTAGACCGAGGCGATGTCCTTGTCGGTCAAGGTCGCGCGGATCTTGCCGGCAAATTCCTTGTCGGCATCGTCGAAATGCGGCGGGCCGAGATCTTCCATGATCCGGTGCAGCGTCTCTTCCAGCGGGGTGTTGGGCAGGATGTTGGAGACCGCGGAGATGATCTTCATCTCGACCTTGGTCTCGGTCATCAGGGCTGCGCCCTGCGCGATCTTGTGCACGCGCTCGACCAGCTCGTTCATACCGGGCAGGTCGCGGGCACGGATCGAGTAGCGCACCCTGGCATGTGCCTGCACCACGTTCGGCGCGATGCCGCCGGTGTCGAGCAGCGCGTAATGCACGCGGGCATCGCTCGGCATGTGCTCGCGCATGTAATTGACGCCGACATTCATCAATTCCACCGCGTCGAGCGCGCTGCGGCCGAGATGCGGCGAGGCGGCCGCATGCGAGGTCCGCCCGGTGAAGATGAAATCAGCCCGGGTGTTGGCGAGCGACGGCGTCACCGCCACCTCCCAGAAACTGTGCGGATGCCAGGTGATGGCGATGTCGGCGTCCTCGAACGCGCCACAGCGCACCATGAAGGCCTTGGCCGCGCCGCCTTCCTCGGCGGGGCAGCCGTAATAGCGGACCCGGCCCGGCACCTTGTTGGCGGCAAGCCAGTCCTTCACGGCGGTGGCCGCGAGCAGCGCGGAGGAGCCGAGCAGATTGTGGCCGCAGCCATGGCCGTGGCCGCCGGTCTCGACCGGGCGATGCTCGGCGACGCCGGCCTCCTGGCTGAGGCCGGGCAGGGCGTCATATTCGCCGAGGAAGGCGATCACGGGCCCGCCTTCACCCCATTCGCCCATCACCGCGGTCGGGATGTCGGCGAGGTTCTCGGTGATGCGGAAACCTTGATGGCGCAGTTCGGCCAGATGTTCGGCGGAGGAGCGCGCCTCGGTGTAGCAGACCTCGGGCATTGCCCAGACCCGGTCGCTCAATTCGATGAAACGCGGCTTGATCGTGTCAACGCCGCGCCAAACATCATTACGGTTGTCCATTTGCTCCGATCCTCGAGTAAGGCAATCTGAAGCGCAAAACGCTAGCAGCTTGCCGCGCCGCCGCCTAGCGCCTGCCGGCAGACCAGCTTTTCCGAAAGTCACGTCTTGGTGTGCGGAAATGTGTCCGGCTCGCCAAAGTCCCGTCGTCGGACTGAACGACCTCGAGCGCTCCGACCGTAACCTTGCGCGTGCCTTGAGCGGTTGGTCTGCCTTCCCCTATGATGCGGCTCGCGAGGACGTGGTCCAACCATGAATGATACAATTCCGTCTCTGTTGCCGAGAAATTCGGGCCACCAGTTCGTGATCTATGCCGACGCCTGCTCGGGCGTTGCCGGCGCGCTGCATGAGCGCACCTTCGCGTCGGTCAACAACGTGGTCCGCCGGCTGCATCCGCGGCCTGAGTTCATCCTCTTCCCCGGCGACGAGATCATCGGCCTCACCGCCGATGCGGATGCGTTGCGCGCGCAATGGCGGCATTGGTTTGAGGTCGAAATGGGCTGGCTCGACCGCCGTGCGGTGCCGCTGTGGCACACGACCGGCAACCACACCACCTATGACGAGATGAGCGAGGCGGTGTTTCGCGAGGTGCTGAAGCTGCCGCGCAACGGGCCGCCGGGTCAGGAGGGCCTGTCCTATTGGGTCCGCCGCGACGATCTGCTGATGGTGTTCGTGCACACGCTCTGGACCGGGCTCGGCGGCGAGGGGCACGTCGAGACCGACTGGCTGCACGGGATCCTCGAGCAGCACAAGGACGCGAGATACAAGCTGGTGCTGGGTCATCATCCCGTATTCCCGATCAATGGCTACAGCGGCAGCTATCAGCGCGAGATCGGTCACGAATACAGTGCGCGCTTCTGGGATATCCTGGTCCGCGCCGGTGTGACGGCCTATGTCTGCAGCCACATCCTCGCATTCGACGTCCAGGTTCATCGCGGCGTGCTGCAGATCTGTACGGCGGGCGCAGGCACCGCGCACCGGATGCCCGAAGGCGTCGAGTATCTGCATTGCGTGCAGGCGGCGCTCGATCAGGACGGGCTGCGTTACCAGGTGCTCGACACCGAAGGCGCCGTGTGCGAGCGGCTCGCATGGCCGTTGCCCTCTCTCGATCACGCCGTGTGGTCGCCATTGCCGCACGGGACCAGCCCTGCACCGCTGTCCGGGATGGCCGCGCCCGCGACGGTGGTCGCCCTGAGACTGTCGGGCCGCACCGCGGCGGCAAGCGCCGCGCCGCAAACGATGCTCTGCACGCCCGTCCCTGACATGATCGCACCGCTCTGGTTGGGTTTGCGCGGGCCGAACCAGACGCTCACGCTGATCCTCGGGCGTGAGCAAGGGCGCAGTCCGCACTACTGGGTCGGTCCGGATTTCGGCGACGCGCGGGATTTCGACCTCGACATCGCCTTCTATCCGGATATGGGACCCGGCGGCGTGCTGTGGCGATGCCGCGGTGACGTCAGCTGGACGTCGTTCGCGGCGATATCGGCGACGGGGCTCGAGCGGTTGTCGTGGCCCGCGCTCTGGAGCGTCGGGTGTGCACAGCATGGACCGGATGACCGGCGATATGCCGGGCCGCGGCTCGATGTCGCTGCGACCGTGATCGCGTTGTCATAAGGCGCTGCCTTGAGCCAAGTCGGCGGCGAAGCGGTGGCCTAGTCAGGCTTCTTCGGCTTGCCCCGTTCCGCGTCTTTCAATTCGCGATCGATCAGCGTACGGACGCGGCGCTGCGCCAGCAGGCCTAGCCGCACACGTGTGGTGCCACGCTTGATCTTTCCGTTGATTTCGAATGACCAGCTCCAGAGGTCGGGTTCGATGTTGGTGAGCGTGTATTGAATGTCCCGGTGGCGATCGATCAGCTTCTTCATGCCGTTTCTTTTTGTTGGCTGAAGCTTGCATAGCGAGATCGAGAAGGCGTCTGTATCCGGACGACTACTTACATATTTGGTCTAAGCGCCCGCGCGACGGAATTTTCGCAGATCACTGAGTTGGGGGCGTTGTCCCGCTTTCGCGGGTGATGACACCGCGTGACACCTTGAATCGAGAACCATCCTCATCGTCGTCCTGGCGAAAGCCAGGACCGATTACCCCGAAAGTTCATTGTTGCGCGATGCTGGGGTCACGATTCCTTTCACAATCCAATGCCGTGGTTATGGGTCCTGGCTTTCGCCAGGACGACGAACGGTGGGTCCCGCGTGCAACATGCGACGGAGTCCTGCTTTCGCAGGGACGACGTGTGGAGAGACCTCCGCGCACGCCTCACAAATCGATCACGCCGCGCCGCGCGGCATGTGCGACGGCATCGGTGCGGCCGGTGGCGTCGAGCTTGTCGAGCAGGGAGCCGACATGAAACTTGGCGGTGTGGACGGAAATTCCGAGCCGCTGCGCGATCATCTTGTTGGATGCGCCTTCGGCCAGCAGCGCCAGCACGTCGAGCTCGCGCGGCGTGAGCTCAAAGTCGCCGCCGGCGGCCTCGCGGTTACGTGCGACGATCGCGGCGGCCGCCTGCTCGCCCGGCACGGCGAGCCGCAGGCCGGCGACGCTGCCGAGCAACGTCGCCAGCCGGTCGGCGAGGACGGGGTCGTCGATCTCGAGCGCGATGACGATGTCGGCGGCAGGCTCACTGCTCACGTCTCGGGCCTCTCTCCGACTGTGACCTTGAAGATCATCGGCTCGCCGCCGCGATGCACGGTCAGCTCGACGACGCTGCCGACGCTCTGTGGCCCGAGGCCGCGCGACAGCGCCCGCACGCCGGACAGCTTCTCCCCGTTGACGGCAATGATCACGTCGCCCTGGCGGATGCCGGCTGTGGCCGAGGGGCCGGCCTTGTCGACATTCATCACCATGGCGCCGAGGCCGTCGTCGAGACGGACCGGCTGCAGCCCGACGCCGAGATATCCGCGCGCGATGCGGCCGCTCTTCTCGAGTTGGGCTGCGACCCGCTCGATGGTCGCAGCCGGAATCGTCAGCACGCGGCGCGGGCCGAGCACCGCCATGCCGAACGGCACGCCGGCGGCATTCAGCGCTAGTCCACCCTGCTGGCTGTGCCGCAGCCGGACGTCAAGCTCGATCCGTGCGTCGATCTCGCCGCCGCGCAGGCTGCGCCAGGCGGCGCCCGACCGCGAGACCATGCCGAGCCGCGCGACCGGCGCGCCGCGGTCGGCCGCGACGAGCACCGCGAGCGATCCGAGCGCGGGGATCTCGCTCGATAGCTTGATCGGCGCGACGTCGCCATCGACGCGCAGCAGCGCGATGTCGGTGGTGTGGTCGCGTCCGGCGACGGTTGCCTGGCGGCGGCTGCCGTCGGCGAACTGGATTTCGATCTCGCCCTCGTCGGCCAGCGCTTCGTCCGCAGTGACGATCAGGCCCGCCTTCCAGACAAAGCCCGAGGCGCGCGCGCGATGCGAATGCACCGAGACGACCGATGGCGCCGCGCGCGCAATGGTCTCCGACAGGGCTGACGACAACGAGGCAAGGATGTTCGGTTCGGTCATGGGAAACTCCGTTGGCTTCCCGCAATCTGGGATGTTGCGGCCGGCGGCGAAACTGGCCGGATGGGCAGGGCCGGGACGCGCCGCTCGGAACCGCCGCTCAGCCCCGGTCCCGGGTCCGCAAGCCAAGCAGGGCAAAGCCGGCAATCAGCGCGATCACGATCAGCATCCAGATCTGACCCTCGAAGCCGAAGATGTGAAACGGTTGGATCAGAAACTGCACCGCGTGCCCCTTTTCGGGGCACGCTAAGGCTTTCTCGGTCGGAAATATATTATTTTTCTATATATGCCAGCCCGCGGCCGACCGAATGCTCAATTGGCAACGCTGGTCTCCAGCCGGTTCTCCAGCCGATAGCCAACGCCGGACTCGGTTACCAGCAGACGGGGCTGGTTCGGGTCGGTCTCGATCTTCTGGCGCAGCTTGCGCACCAGGATGCGCAGATACTGGATGTTGTCGCGCTGATTGCCGGTCCAGATCTCCTTCAGCAGCTGATCGTGCGTCACCACCAGGCCGACATGCACCGCCAGCACGTGCAGCAGGCGATATTCCTTTCGTGTCAGCTTGATCCTGGTCTGGTTCAGCGAAACGGCCCGGCTGGCGAGATCGACGGAGAGCGGCCCGACCATGACGACCGGATTCTCGGTGGCGCTCTTGAAATAGCGCCGCAAGGCGGCATCGCTCCGCGCCAGCAACTCGGCCATGCCGAACGGCTTCACGACATAGTCGTCAGCCCCCGCTTGCAACAGGCGAACCTTTTCGTCCTCGTTGGATTCGACGGAGAGCACGATCACCGGAACGTTGGACCAGGAGCGCAGCCGCTCCAGCGTCTCGCTGCCGTGCAGGTCCGGCAGACCGAGGTCGAGGATGACGAGATCCGGTGCATTGAAGGTCGCGATCTTCAAGCCGTCGGCGGCGTTCTCGGCCTCGACGACGGAGAAGCCGTGGATTTCGAAGCCGGCGCGCAGGAAGCGCCGGATCTTCGGTTCGTCGTCGATCAAGAGGACAAGGTTACGCGGATTACTCATCGTCGCAGGTCACCAGTTCCGAATCGATGGTCTGCGATGCCGGTAGCAAGATCGATGCCGATGTCCCGAGACCCTGGCCGCGGCTCACGACCTCCACGGAGCCGTCATGCGCCTTGATGAAGGTCGATGCGATCCAGAAGCCGAGGCCGGAGCCCGGGACGCTCGCCTGGTGCCGGGGGCTGCGGAACGACTTGCGGCCGAGGTGGCGCTGCTCGTCGGGCGTGACGCCGACCCCTTGATCGATGATCGCCATCACGATGCGCCCGGCCTCATGCCGGGTTTGCACGGAGATCGTCGATCCGGACGGGGAGTATTTGGCGGCATTTTCCAGCAGCTGGCCGCAGGCCTCCTCGACCAGGCCGGAATCGACATTAAGCAGCGGGAGATCGTCGTCAAATCCGATCTCGAGGCGGTGCGCCGCCAGCCGTCGCGCACGGGCCTTGACCGCGGCGTTGACGATGTCGCGCGGGTCGGACCATTCGAGGCGAGGCGTGAGCCCGCCGGCGGTCACACGCGTCGCGTTCAGGAGATTGCGGATGTGACCGTCGAGCCGGACGACCTCGTCCGCGACAGCTTCGGTCAGCAAGCGCAGCCGGTCATCGGCCGCAACGGCCGGCATCTCCCGCATGACGCTGACCGATCCCTGGATGGCGGCGAGCGGCGAGCACAGCTCGTGCGAGAGCGTGCCGTGGAACGCGTCCCGCAACAGCTCGGCTTGCAGATGCAGTCTGGCGTCGTCCATTGCCTTTCCGATATCGAGTCGCTGCAGGGTCAACGAGACCTCCTCGAGCACCGCCTCGATTCGGCGTGCGCGCGACTTGATCGCATCGTGCGTGCCGCGTCCGACATTGATGGCGATGACGCCGTGCACCACGGTTTTCGATCCGATGGCACGGAGCAACCACACGTCCTGGGTCTGTTCATCGACGACGCTGCGATCTGTTGCGCCGACGGCGACCATCATCGCCGCCACGCTTTCCTGGACGGAAGGCGGGGCCGCTCCCGATCCCGGCGAGGATTCGAAATGACCTCCAGCGGATGCGACGAACAGCGCCGCGCGCTGGCCGAGCGTACGCGCCAGATAGTGTCTGATGGCATCGATCAGATCGGAGATCGTGAAGCAGGCGGCCAGACGCTTGGAGAATTCGTAGAGGTGCTGGATCTCCCGCTCCCGGCGCCGCAATCTTTTGGTCTCCTGTTGCAGGCGCGATGCCAGATTGCTGCTCACCAGCGCGACGACCAGGAAGACAAGCAGGTCGATGGCCTCCTGCGGGCTGTCGACCCGAAGGCTGTAGAGCGGTGTGAAAAAGAAGAAATCGGCGGCGGCGATCGCCGCGAGCGATGCCAGCGTGCCCGACCAGACGCCCCATCGTGTGGCTGCAAAGATCACCGGGATCAGATAGGCGATCGGCACCAGATTCGCGGCGATCGGCTCGTCGAGCGCGAACAGGATCGCGGTGATGATGGCGACCGATCCAACCGACCAAAGCAGGGGCAGGACGTCGGTCCACGTGACCCGTCTTGGGCTCGCATCGAAACCCGGCACGAACGCGCGCCCCGCTTCGGCGCGACGCGCGCGGATATCCGCGAGCCGTTGAAACAGGGGCAGGGGATAGATCAAGGATTTTGCCTTCGTAGAGCAAGACACCGGAAGATCCTCGTCACGGCCGCCCCGGCCAGAACGAAATCCGCCCCCGCAACATCCGATGGGAGCGCTGAAGACGCGGGTCCAGCGCCGTCAGAACGGCGCACGCCCTCGCGAATGGTTCAACGTTCGACCGTCGGTTACTGCTCCGATGTCACCAACTACCCAGCGAGCCGAGCATTCCCCAGGAACGGATAGAAAATCCATGTTGTTGAGGCGGAGGAGAAATATAAAAGAAATAGTCGACGCGGGAGCCGCCGTCGCTGGCGCCGTCGAGTGACTGCACGCGACATCGGCGCGAAACACATTCAGCGCTGCTCGAGCAGGGCGGCATCATCCGATTTCTGCAACATCTCACCGATATAGCTGAGCGCCAGCCGCTCTCCCGCAAGCTCCGGCTTCGAGGCGCGGTAGAGACCAAATTCGCCGGTCTGGCTCGCCCTCGGCGGGGTCAGTTTGGCGATCGCAGCCGAGCTGAAGTATTTCGGCGGGTAGAGATAGAAGTCCATCAGCGGGGTCTGCGAGCCGCCGGATTGCCGCTTCAGGACTGCAAGCGCCCTCGCGCCCGCCTCCGGATAAAGTGCGGTCCAGCCCGCAAAGCTGCTCGCCAATATCTCCAGCGACAGGATCGCCGTCGCGATCTCGGCAAAGCCCTGGTTGGACTTCTTGGCGCTTCGGGTGGTCGAAGCCTTGCGCAGCCGCTGCCTGAACTCGTGATGCCGTTCGATGAACGGCCCGAGCCGCGCCCGCCACAGCATGTCGGGCAGGCAGGCGTAGCCATGGATGTCGTGATAGCTCTCGATCAGGTTGCGGCATTGCGCCGTGAGATCGGCCGGCAGGAAATTCAAATCGATGTCGTCGATCTCGTCGCCGCTTGCACAGTTCGTCACGTTGGCCACGATGCGCAGCGCTCCATTGCGATCAGCACGAAGGATTCGTCTGATGAAGCGAGCTTAGCTGCTGAGCGTGTATATCTTCGATGCAGATTCATCGCGATCGACATAGCAATAAAATAGCGCGTGCGACGGTGCTGAGTACGAAGTCGATCGAGCTATGGCGGAAATGGCACAGGCGATCGGGAATCTATCGCACCGCAGCGTGCCGCTGTCACAAAACATCATGATTTTCGCCGCGTTCTTCAGCAGTCGCGGAAGCAAATGATGCTTATCTGATCAAGCACAGCGAAGAGAGGTGTTTCGGCTATTTTATCTTAATGAAAGCGCGAGGAGACCCGTATCGCCTTTTTCTCAAGCCCCCACGAAAGATTACACAGACGTTAATCGCGAGAGCGCTCGAAGCGTCGGTAGCAATATCCTGGGGCAAAATCATGAAGAGACTTGTTTTGGCGGGCGTATCGTTGACGGCGCTGAGCCTGTTCAACGCGGCACACGCAGCCGACGCCAATCCACCGTTGTTGAAGGCGCCGTCATCGACGTGCGATCCTTACAAGAATTACTCCTGCCTCGACAGCTATCTCGGCAGCGACTTCTTCTCGCGGTTCGTCAACTATTACCGGCTCGAGTGGGGCCATGACGCCGCGCCGTCGGATCCGAAGGCGCCGCCCGGCCGCCGCGACTATTGGCCGGCGACGCCGCAAAGCACGCCTCCGATGCCATTCGCCGACTGGCCGTATGGCGGCACCACGAACATCGGCGACACGCGGCCAGGCTCGGTCGATAGCCCGCTGATGGCTGCGCTGGGCAATACGCCCGCCGGGCAGTGGATGAACGATGCGCACATCCAGGTCTATGGCTGGATCAATGCCGGCGGCAATCTCAGCAACAACACCGTCCGCGGCGGCAATTCGCCAGCCGCCTACGACTACAACCCGAACACGGTCCAACTCGACCAGGCCGTGGTCTACATCGAGCGCCTGCCTGACACGGTTCAGAAGGATCACGTCGACTGGGGTTTCCGGATCGCGCCGATCTATGGCGAGAACTATCGCTATACGACCGCCTACGGCCTGTGGAGCAACCAGCTCCTGAACCAGAACAAGAACAACGGCTATGACTTGCCGATGGCCTACGGCGAGGTATTCGTTCCGCAAGTGCTGGAGGGCCTGATGTTCCGGTTCGGCCGTTACATCTCGATCCCGGACATCGAAGCGCAGCTCGCGCCTAACAACTACATGTATACGCATTCGATGACGTATACGTTCGACAACTATACGAACACGGGCCTCAACACCACGCTCGCGGTGACCAAGAACTGGATGGTTCAGCTTGGCATCACCGTCGGCACCGAGGCGATGCCGTGGCATGTCGGCGAGAAGATCCCGAATCCTGCTCCGAACCCGCTGTTCCCGGACTCGACGATGCTGAAGGATCCCGGCGCCCAGCCTAGCGTCAGTGTTGGCGTTCGCTATACGACCGATAGCGGCAATGACGGTATCTATGTCGTCGCCAACGGCATCAACAACGGCACCTGGGGTTACAATAACCTGCAGTGGTACGGCCTGACCTACTATCACAAGTTCAACGAGCAGTGGCACATCTCCTTCGAGACCTACAATGAGCACCAGAACAATGTGCTGAATGGGAACAACCCCGCGGCGATGGCGGCGTTTCTTGCGGGAGGCACTCCGTTCTCGCCGCAGGTGATGCCCTACAACTCGCCGTTCCTTGCACAATGCAGCAGCGCTGCCGTGTTCTCCTGTACGGCTTCGGTGCAGACCTTCCTGACTTACATCAGCTACAAGCCGACGCCGCTCGACAACATCTCCTATCGTCTCGAATATTTCGATGACCAGCAGGGACAACGCACTGGCGTCAAGACCCGCTACGTCGAGACCGGTATCGGCTGGCAGCACTGGTTCTCGCCGCAGATCGAGATCAGGCCTGAGGTCTCCTACTACAGGGCCCTCGATGCAGCGGCGTTCAACGGCAACTCCAATCTCGGCATAGCGCCCACCAAGAAGGACGCTCTGATCGGCTCGGCCGACATCATCATTCACTTCTGATCGCAAGGGGCAAAGGCGCCGGGCGGGCCGCCCGGCGCTTCCATCAGAAATTAGAGGATTGACCATGAAACACGTTCTCTTCACCGCCGCGGCGCTTGGAGCGTTGCTGCTGGCCGCTCCGGCAAAGAGTGCTGACCTTCCACTCTATACCAAGGCGCCTGCGATCGCAGCGCCGGCATACGACTGGTCCGGCTTCTATGTCGGTGTGTTCGGCGGCGGCGGCTTCGGCAACCACAATCTCAACAACGCGCTCGGTCCGGCCGGCTTTGCCAACTACACCATCAACTACTCGTCGACCGGCGGGATCGCCGGCGGCGAGATCGGCTACAACGTGCAGAGCGGGAGCATTGTGGTCGGCCTGGAGGCCGACGGCTTCTGGTCCGGCATCAAGGGCAGTGATGTCGATCAGTTCAACGCCGGGACCTTGCCGATCGGTTCGGTCGATGCGACCAGTCTGCGCGACGGATTCACCGTCCGTGCCCGCGGCGGCATCGCCGTCGACCGCTTGCTGCTGTTCTTCACCGGCGGCTGGGCCTATGGCGAATTCCAGCACACCAACACCGATCCGGTGTTCGGCGTCGATCAGTTCTCCGCGAACCGAAGCGGTCTGACCGCAGGCGGCGGCATCGCCTATGCGCTTACCAACAACCTGATCGGCAAGTTCGAGTATCGCTACTACGACTTCGGCCGGTACGAGCGTGCAGCGCCGCTCAACGGCCAGATTCCCTACACGGTCGATAACACCTACTCGGTCGTGACGCTGGGCCTCGACTACAAGTTCGGCGGGCCGGTGGTCGCGAAATACTGATGCCGCGCGGGACGAATGGGGAGGATGCCGTGACGATCTCGACATCAAGGCAGCTGCTGCTGCGTATCGTTGTGCTCGCCGGCGTCTGCGCCACGGCCGCCGGCTGTGCCAGCGACGTCGGAGCGCCGGATACGTCCGGCGCCTCGCAAATGCGTTACTATGGCGGTCCGAAATCTCCGATGTGGCGTGCACCCGCGGAGAATTGACCCGGTGGCAGGACTTGTCGCGGTCGGCGAACAGGGTGCGGTGCGTACGATCGCGGTGCTGCTCGCGGAAGGGAGGAACGCGCTCGCGGATGAGATGTATCTCGCCATGACGAGGGCCATCGAATCGGCGCAGCACAATTCTGCCATCCGCTGTATCGTCGTTGCCGGCGGGTTCGATGTCTTCGCGACAGGCGTCGAGACCGCGGGGCATCGTGCTGTCGGTGGCGGGGTGCCGGAAGCGCTTCCGCCACAGAACGTAATCAGCCTCCTGAACGCGCTCGCCAACAATGCAAAGCCGATCATCGCCGCCGTCGAGGGAGCGACGGCGGGCATCGGTACGGCCATTGTGTTCTATTGCGACCAGGTCATCGCCGCCGCATCCGCGACGTTTACCTCGCCACTCTATTCTCATGATCTGGTCCCGGACGGCGCGATGAGCTCGCTGATACCCCGACGGCTTGCTCAGCAGCGTGCCTTCGATGCTTGTTCCCGGACGCTCCATGCGCGTGGAGAGAGCCTATGAGTCGGGATTGATCGACATGATCGTCCCGCCGGGACAGGCGGCGATCGAAGCGGGCCGGATCGCCGAGTAGCTCTGCCGACTGCCGGCGGAAGAGGTCGCGGCGCCGGAAGCGACGGCGAGCCGGACGGGGTAGCGCGAACGCCAGGGACTGCTCCATTCGCAACTCGTGCTGCATCGCAATCGGCAGGGCAGCGCCGCGTGCCGCTTTCCTGATCGATGCGGCCGCTTGTCCAAAAAATCAGCAACTGATGATTATTGTTGCGATTCATAGAAATCGGGACCAGCATTCCGCATCGTCAACAAGACGCCGGGCAGAGGCGTCGCTCGGAAACGCCTGTTGCTGTTCGGACGTGTCTCAGCCTCTTGGAGGGTGCGATGCTGAAGTCCCTTGCGACCCTGATCAGTGCCGTTGCGATTGCCGCCTTGATCGCGCCGGCCGCCCATGCCGGAGCCTCCGCCAGCGCGCCGACAAAATACGTACAGCGTTCACAGCAGGTGACAAGCGTGCGCATGGTCAGGCAGACTAGGCGGATCGAACCGGCGATCACCGATTTTTCGGCGCAGGCAAAGACGGCGCCGTTTCACCGCTAGGCCGCTCAGCTCAGCCGTTGCAGGGTCGCCTTCGGGCTCTCGCCGAACTTGGCGCGGTAGGCGCTCGCCATCCTGCTCAGATGGGTAAAGCCGAGGTCGAATGCAATATCGACGATGCGTTCACCCGGCCGCGCCGTCTTGAGACGGGCGTTCAGCTGGGCAAGGCGGATGTCGAGCAGCATCTCGGAGACGGTGGTCCCGAAGTGGCGGCGGAAGCCCAGTTGCAGCGCGCGGATGCCGGTGCCGGCGATCTCCGCAAGCTCGGCGAGATCCAGCGGCTCGGTCGCGCGCGTTTCCAGATAGGCCCGCACGCGTTTCAGCGCCGCCGGCTGGGCCTCGGTGCGGCCGTTGAACGCATCGATCGCCGAGCTCAGGCTGTGCCGCTGCCCGTCGAGCAGGACATTGAGAAACTGTTCGCGCCAATCGGCCGCCGCGACCGCGGATAAGGTTTTACGCGGCCCAAGCTGCTCGGCTGTCGTCACGAGCTGCTCGATCCTGGCCGAGAGCGTTTGCCCGAGCGGCCCGCTCAATTCGACCGCCGGATCGAATTCGACCGGCCGCACCGCCACGCCGGCGAGCGCAGCGGCACGATGCTCGACCAGCTTGCGGTCGAGCAGCACGATGAGCTGGGCGCAGTCATCGCGCCAGGTCATCTCGGTTGGGATTGTCGGCGACAGCAGCGAAGCGCAGTGTCGCGGCCCGGTGGTGAGCTCGCGCGCGGCGGTCCGGATCGAGGCCGAGCCGGACAGCGGCATCTGCAACAGGAAGAACCGGTCGAGGCAGCCGGGATTGATCGCGACCGATCCGCCATAGGCGACATAGTTGACCGAGAAACCGCCGAAGTCTGCGCAATTGTGATGCGCGGAGAAATCGCGCTCGGAGTGATCGACCGGCATCAGATCGTGCGGACAGAAGATGCGGCCGATCGCTTCGGCCGCGTCGTCGACGCGGGCCGTCGCGACGCGCGCGAAATCCTTGAGCCTTGCCGAACTTGCCCGTGCCGAAACCTCGTTGCCAACAGCAGTCACGCCGGCCGTCCGAGTTGTTTGAGGTCTAAAATATCGGGCAGCGTAATCCATTCGCGGGCAAAGGGGAACGCCGTTTCGTCGCGCAAACTGCCCGATCGGCGCGCAGGCGGCTGCGGCGACCTTGGGCAGAAAGTTGCTCCCGCATTGCAGCATGACCCTGCCGGAGCGGGATTCGTTTATCGGCTAGACAGCCCCACCGGCCGGCGACAGGCTCCGTGTCCGCAATACGCAGCAAAACTGGGAGAGGCTGACATGGGCACGCTCGAGAAAGGCATTACCCGCACCGGCACCGGCTACGGCGGCAAGACCTGGAATATCCTTGGCCAGGTCTATTATCCGAAGGCGGTCACCGACTCGACCTTCGCGTTCGAGACCAACAGCGATCCCGGCCAGTTCGTGCCGGTGCACATCCACCCGACCCAAGACGAGTTCATCCTGGTGCAGGAAGGCGTGCTCGACCTCAAGCTCGACGGCGTCTGGGTGCAGGCCAAGGCCGGCGACCTCGTGCGCATGCCGCGCGGCATTCCGCATGGCTATTTCAACAAGTCGGACAAGCCGGCGCGGGCGCTGTTCTGGGTATCGCCGATGCAGAAGCTCGAGGCGCTGTTCGACAAGCTGCACAATCTGCAGGACCCCGTCGAGGTGGTGCGTATTTCCGCCGAGCACGAGGTGGACTTCCTGCCGCCGGAAGCCAACGACTAGCCCGGCGGCTCGACAAAAATTCGCATGCGAGGCGGCAGTCGCCGGAGCTGGCTCCGGCGATGACGGGGACGCGCGCGTGCTCAAGCAAATTGGACCTGTTCATTCAACGCGGAGCGATTTCATGGTCAAGCAGAAGCATGTGTGCGTCATCGGCGCCGGCATTTCCGGCCTCGCCGCCGGCAAGGCCTTTGCCGGTCGCGGTCACAACGTGACCATCATCGAGCGCAGCGGCGATCTCGGCGGGGTCTGGGAGCCCGCGCGCACCTACCCCGATGTGCAGACCCAGAGCCCGAAGGAGCTCTATCGCTACACCGACAGGGCGATGCCGGAGTCCTATCCGGAATGGCCGAAGGGACCGCAGGTCCATGCTTACTTGCGCGATTATGCGCGCAGCCATGGGCTCGACGGCGCGATGCGGTTCAACACCAGGGTCGAGGGCATGAAGCGCAGGGCCGACGGCAGGCCGGGCTGGACGCTCGCGCTGAGCTCGACTGATGGTGCCACCGGCCACGAGGATTTCGACTTTGTCGCAGTCTGCACCGGGCAATTCAACGAGCCGCAGTCGCTGCCGCTTCCCGGCGAGGACGGCTTCAAGGCGCAGGGCGGCCAGATCCTGCACTCGTCGCAATATGGCGACCCTGATCTCGCCAAGGGGCGCAAGGTGGTCGTGCTCGGCGGCTCCAAATCGGCGACCGATATCGCGGTGAATGCGGTCAATTCCGGCGCCAGCGAAGTTACCATCGTGTTTCGCGAGCCGGTGTGGCGGATTCCCTATTTCATCGGCGGCCTCGTCAACTTCAAGCGCATCCTCTACATCCGCGCGCAGGAGCAGATGTTCGCAAGTTGGGGCATCGGCTCGATGGCGCGTCTCGCGCATGCCGTGGCAAAGCCGTTCGTCTGGGCGAACTGGCGCGGGCTGGAGAGCATGCTGAAGATGCAGCTCAAGCTGAAGCAATGCGGCATGGTGCCGAAGGAGCGGATCGAGGACGGTGTCAACTGCTCGGTACCGATCGCAACCCCCGGCTTCTATCCGATGGTCGCCGACGGTCGGATCAAGGCGGTGCTAGGCACCTTCGACCATTATGACGGCAAGACCATCGTGATGCGCGGCGGCCAGCGCGTTGCGGCAGACGTCGCGGTGCTCGCGATCGGTTATAAACTCGGCGTGCCGTTCCTCCCCGAGGAGTACCGGAAGAAGCTGGTCGAGCCCGACGGGCAGTACCGGCTCTACCGGCTGATCGCCAATCCCGATCTGCCGGACATGGGCTTCGTCGGCTTCAATTCGAGCTTCTGCACCGTGCTGTGCGCCGATCTCGCCGCGAACTGGCTGGTGCGCTATGCCGACGGGCAGCTTGCGCGGCAGCCGAGCGCGGCCGAGATGCACGACAACATCGCGATGATGCTGAACTTCAAGCGCGTCGAGCGCCCGGCGGCAGGTGTCTATGGCGGTCTGTGCGTCGCGCCCTATCACTTCAAGCATTTCGACGAGCTGCTCGCGGACATCGGCACCAAGGCGTCGCGCCGCAACCCGCTCGTCGAAAAGTTCACGCCGCCGGACGCGGACGCCTATGCGCGCTTCCTCGCGACCGCGCCGGTGTATACGGCAGTCGCCTAATCCCGCCCGGCATCCAGGAAGGCTTGCGCGAGGCGCTCGGGATTGGAGAAGCACAGCTCGTGGCTGCCCGGCACCTGGACCAGGCGGAACAGTCCGAGCTTCTCCGACAGCCGCGGATGCCAGGGCAGGCCGTGCGGCAGCGCGGTGTCCTCGGTGCAGTTGACGTAGGACTTCGCGATCGGCATCTCTGCCGGATTGGTCCGCAGGACGATCTTGTCCTGGAAGGTCTTCAGCGGGTGCGGGTTGAGCTTGTCATAGGCCCGCTGCGCGGTCTCGAGGTCGGCATCGTTGATGAACGCCTCGCGCCAGATCGGGAACGGCAGCACCACCGAGCCGTCGCCGCGCTCGGCATGGATGGCGTCGAACAGGCCGCGATAGTGCGGCGGCACCATGTCGTTGAGACACTCGCCATTGTTCGGCACGAACGCATTCCAGTAGACGAGGCGGCGGATGCGATCGGGTGCGGCGTCGGCAACGCCTGTGATGACCATGCCGCCATAGCTGTGACCGACCAGCACGATGTCGTTCAGGTCATGTTCGGCGAGATAGTCCACGATCGACTGGATCGCCTCGGGGAGGCCGGAATCCTTCCGGTCGCCGGAGCGGTTGCCCTTGATGGTCGGGGTGTGGACGACATGACCGGCCTTGCGGATGGCCGCCGCAACCGGCTCAAACTCGGCGCCGGTATGCCAGGCGCCATGGACGAGAACATAGGTCGACATGGTGTGCTTCTCCAATTGTGCATCTTGATGCGGTTTGGTTAGATCGACGCTCGCTTCCGGTTATGGCGCGACGTTCGTGCGGCGGTTTGTCGGATATTGCGGTAGCCGGACCGGCCGTGCTTGGCTGAGACTGCACTGGACTAGGCTCGGAGTGAACTGATGCAACAAATCGCTCGCCCGGACCGCGCGCCGGGTCTCGCCTGGAATACCGAGGATGTGCGGCCTGCCGAGCAGTTCGCCTACTATCGGGAGGCGATCTGCCAGGTGTTCATGAAGTTGACGCCCGAGCCAACGGACAGGTCCAGTTTTCCTGCACGGATTGAACGGATCGGGCTCGGCGCGGGCGCCATCAATCGCGTGACGTTTCCCGGTCACCTGGTGCGCCGTTCGGCGAGCGACATCGCGGCCTCGAGCAGCAGCTGCTTCTACCTCAATCTGAAGCTGGCCGGGCGCTGCCGGATCGATCAGGACGGACGGGCTGTCGAACTGTCGCCGGGACAGGTCGGCATCTTCGACAGCGAGCGGCCGTTCGCGCTGCATCACAGTCAGGAGCCTTCGCTGCACGTCGCGTCCTTCTGGGTCCCGACGCAACTGTTGCGCGATCGCCTGCCGCCATCGTTCGAATTCAGGCCTGCGCGGGTGTCCGACGATCCGCTGGTCGGCCATCTCATCGTGGAGACCGCGCAGGCGCTCAATTCGGCGGTGCCCGCCATGCCGGAAGCGGAAAGCGCGCGGCTGTTCGGCGTGCTGCTCGACCTCGTGGCGCTGAGCCTGTCGCGTGATGGCCGGCGCGGCGCGGACCCGATGAGCCTGGTGGAGGCGACCTGGATCGCGCTGCGCCGCGCCGTGGACCATAGGCTGTGCGAACCCGGGCTCGGTGTCGCCGCCGTCGCTGCTGCGATCGGCATCAGCGAACGCTATGTCCACAAGCTGTTCGAACGGGCCGGCACCACATTCGCCAGCTATTTGATGGACCGTCGCCTCGACGGCGCGGCGCGCGATCTGAAGGACCCGGCGATCGCCGGGCGCGCGATCGGCGACATTGCGTTCGACTGGGGCTTCTCCGATCTGTCGCATTTCACCCGCCGGTTCCGGCATCGGTTCGGCTGCACGCCGCGCGACTGGCGCCGCGGCTGACCAACGTTTCGGAAATGCCCATGGCACAGTCCTTCACCTATCAGGTCAGCCCGATGCGGGTCGTGTTCGGGACCGGCACGATCGCGCAGCTGGCCGACGAACTCGATCGGCTCGGTATCAGGCGCGCGCTGGTGCTGGCGAGCCGGCGGCAGCAGGCCGAGCTCGGCGATCTCGCCGCCCTGACCGGCGGCCGCATGGCTGGCGTGTTCGACGGCGCTGTGGTGCACACGCCGGTTGCGGTCACCGAACGTGCGATGGCGCTGGTCGGCGAGCTCAGACCCGACGGCGTCGTTGCGATCGGCGCGGGCGCCGCGACCGGCCTCAGCAAGGCGATCGCGCTGCGCACCGACCTGCCGCAACTGATCGTGCCGACCAGCTATGCCGGCTCCGAGATGACGGCAGTGCTCGGCGAGACCGTGGACGGCGTCAAGACCACGCAGTCCTCGCCGAAGATATTGCCGGAGGCCGTGATCTACGACGTCAATCTGACGCTCCCGATGCCGGCGAAGTTTTCCGCGATATCAGGCCTCAACGCGATCGCGCATGCGGCCGAGGCGCTGTATGCGCGGGATGGCAATCCGATCACCTCGCTGATGGCGGAAGAGGCGATCGCGAAGCTCGCAGCGTCGCTGCCGGAGGTGATCGCACGGCCGCACGATCCCGATGCGCGCTCGGACGCGCTGTATGGCGCCTGGCTGTGCGCGGTGTGTCTCGGCACCGTCGGCATGGCGCTTCATCACAAGCTCTGCCACACCGTCGGTGCGCTGTTCGACCTGCCGCATGCGGAGACCCATGCGGTGCTGCTGCCGCACACCATCGCCTACAACACGCCGGCGGCGCGCGATGCGATCGGCCGTGCCGCACGGGCGCTCGGCGCATCTGACGCGGCCGACGGACTGTTCGAACTGTCGGCAAGGCTCGGCGCGCCGCGCTCGCTCGCCGAGATCGGCATGCCAGAGGACGGCATCGCCAAGGCGGCCGCGCTTGCCACCAGGAATCCTTATTGGAATCCGCGTCCGATCGAAGAGCGTGGCATCGCCGATCTGCTCGGGCGCGCGTGGTCCGGTGCGCGGCCGCAGGCCGGATGATTACACCCCGATCGCGTTGCGCACGATCACGTCGCGGTAGAACGCCGCGCTCAGCTTCGGCACGCGCGCCTGGGTCTCGAAATCCACCCGGTACAGGCCGAAGCGCTTCGCATAGCCGAAGATCCATTCGAAATTGTCCATCAGGCTCCACAGGAAATAGCCATGGATCGGGACGCCGTCGGCGGTCGCGCGCTGCAACTGGGTGAGGTAGTTGCGCAGGAACATGATGCGGTCGAGGTCGTAGATCTGCCCATCCGGCTGCACCTTGTCCTCGCCGGAGGTGCCGTTCTCGCTGATATAGATGCTCTTGATGTTCCACAGCTTGGCCGCAATCCGCGGCGCCCAGTAGATCGTCTCCGGCGCGATCCGCAGCCAATCCGAATTCATATGCGGGAACGAGGCCGGCATCGGCAGCGGCTTCCACCCCGGCGCGCTGTCGGTGGCGAGCACATAGCAGTGCGGCGCGTAGATGTTGAGCCCGACGAAATCGTTGGGCTGCGCGATGATCTTCAGATCCTCCGCGGTGAATTTGGGCGCATCAGTGCCGGCATATTGCAGGAAGCCCTCGGTGTACTTGCCCTCGAGCACGACGCCGAGGAAGCCCGCATTCAGTTCACGCGTCGCGATCTCGGTGGCGCGGATGTTCTCCGGCGTGTTGAACGCCGGCACGCAGGCGGTGATGTTCTCGGCCGGCCCAACCCGCGTGCCGGCGCGGCCCTTGGCGCGGATCGCTTGCACCGCAAGGCCATGCGCCAGCGCGACGTGGTGGCGCGCCTGGTTCACCTCGGCCGGCGGCAGCGTCAGCCCCGGCGCGTCGACGCCGAGTGCATAGCCGAACGGGAGGAAACGCCCGACCTCGTTGAGGGTGAAGATGTTCTTCACCCGGTCGGTCAGTCGCTGCGCCACATAGCCGGCGTAGTCGCCGAACGCCTTCGAAGTATCGCGCGAACGCCACCCGCCGACGCGGTCCTGCAACGCCTGCGGCAGGTCCCAGTGATAGAGCGTGGCATAGGGCTCGATGCCGTTGGCCAGGAGCTCGTCGACCAGGCGGTTGTAGAAGTCGAGGCCCTTCGGGTTCGGTGCGCCGCTGCCATCGGGAAACACCCGCGGCCAGGCGATTGAAAATCGATACGCTTTGGCGCCGAGTTCCTTGATAAGGCCGACATCCTCCTTGTAGCGATGATAATGGTCGTTGGCGCGATCGCCGGTCGAGCCGTCCTCGATCTTGCCCGATGTATGGGTGAAGGTGTCCCAGATCGAACGGCCGCGGCCGTCCTCGTTGACCGCGCCCTCGACCTGATAGGACGAGGTCGCGGTGCCCCAGATGAAGCCGGCGGGGAAGTTCGCGCCGTCCGGCCGTGGGACGTGGTTCGCGGCCTGTGCAGGGGCCGACAGGCCGAGCGCCGAGAGGCCTGCAAGGCCCGCAAACTGCCGGCGCGAGAACTTACCGAACATCATTTTCTCCCGTCGACGGACGCCGCGGCTGGAATGCCAGCCTCAGGTTAGCCTTCCACCCCGCGGTTGAGCAACAAGGGCCGGGACCGGCGCGCGGTGGCGAACGGCGCACCAATCAATGCGACCCGTTGTGATGTCAATGTCGCGGAGTTGTCAGTTTTGTGGCGACATGTTCTCTACTAGATTGCCTGCTACGTCCTTCCGCAATGACATCCGAAAATCCCTGTGAGCCGCGCACAATGAACAAGCCTGCCAGCGATGTCCGAGTTGCGTTGCTGCGTCGTCTTGCCACGGCAATCTGCTTGCTGCTGGTCACAGTCGCAGGCGCGCAGGCCGAGCAGACCTTCTCGTTCGACAGCACGCCGGGAAAGCTGCCGAAGACGGTTGTCCCGTTGAGCTACGCGATCGAGCTGACTCCTGACTTCACCAGCCTCGCGCTGCCGGGCATTGAGACCGTCGACATCGAGGTGCGCGAGGCCACCGCGCAACTGACGCTGAATGCGGTCAACACGACCTTCACCGAAGTTACGATCGATGACGGCGCGCAGCGCGCGGAGGTTTCGACCGACGCCGCCGCGCAGACCGCGACCTTGACCTTCGCCAAGCCGCTGGCGGTGGGCCGGCACAGACTGCGCATCGCCTTCACGGCGCAGATCAACAAGTTCGGCACCGGACTGTTCTCGGTCGATTATCCGACCCCAAGCGGGATCAAGCGGTTGATCTCCAGCAAGCTCGAGCCGGCCGATGCACGGCGGATATTCCCGTGCTGGGATGAGCCGTCGTTCAAGGCGAGCTTTGCGTTGACCGTCGTGATCCCGCGCAATCTGCTCGCGGTCGGCAACATGCCCATCGCGAGCGAAGAGCCGGTCGCCGGCGATCTGAAGAAGGTTGCGTTCGCGCCCACGCCGAACATGTCGAGTTATCTGTTCGTGCTCACGGTCGGCGAACTCGAGCGCGTGACCGCGGATGCCGGCGGCGTCACTGTCGGCGTGGTGACGACGGCGGGCAAGAGCGGGCAGGGCCGGTTTGCGCTGGATAGCGCGGTGAAACTGCTCGGCTATTACAACGATTATTTCGGCGTGAAATATCCGCTGCCGAAGCTCGATTTGATCGCCGTTCCCGGCGGGTTCGGCGGCGCGATGGAGAATTGGGGCGGCATCACCTTCTTCGAAAGCCGGCTGCTGTTCGACCCCGCGACCAACGCCGAGACCGCGCGGCGCGGCATCTTCGCCATCATCGCGCATGAGATGGCGCATATGTGGTTCGGCGATCTCGTCACCATGGCGTGGTGGGACAATCTCTGGCTCAACGAGGGCTTTGCCAGCTGGATGGCGACCAAGGCCTCGGAGCAGTTCTATCCGCAATGGCAGAGCTGGCTGAACGGCTATGGCGCGAAGCAGTTTGCGATGACGCTCGATGCGCGCCGCACCTCGCATCCGGTGCAGCAGCCGATCGCCGATCACAGCGAAGCGGTCACGGCGTTCGATGCCATCACCTACAACAAGGGGCAGGCGCTGATCCGGATGCTCGAGACCTATCTCGGCGAGCAGGCGTTCCGCGACGGCATCCGCAAATATATGGCCGCGCATGCCTACAGCAATTCCACCACCGCCGATCTCTGGCAGGCGCTCGAAAGTGCCGGCGGCAAGCCGATCACCGGCATCGCCGCCTCCTTCACCGAGCAGGACGGCGTGCCGCTGGTCGTGGCCGAGACGACCTGCGATGGCGCCATGCAACGATTGACGTTGCGGCAGGACCGCTTCGTGATCGCACCGGCCAACGATCCGTCGCTGCCGGCTCATTCCTGGCAAATCCCGATTGCCGTGGGACCGGCGCATGGCAAGCCGTTCGACGAGATCCTGCTGAAGGGCAGCGCCGATATCGCGGCCGGCACCTGCGGCGATGCGATCAAGGTCAATCTCGGCGACGTCGGCTACTACAGGGTCGAATACGGCCTGAAGAACCGCGCGGCGCTGCTGAACGCATTCCCGCAAATGCAGGTTATTGACCGGCTCAACGTCGTCACCGACAGCTGGGCGCTGGTGCAGGCGGGCCGCGCCGAGCCGCCGTCCTACCTCGCGCTGCTCGACGCGCTCGATGCCGGCGACCATCGTGCGGTGTGGGACCAGGTGATCTCGACATTCGCTACGCTCAACCGCTTGTCGCACGATCGGAGCGCGCGGCCGGTGATCCAGGCCTATGCCCGGGCCAAGCTGCGCCCGGTGTTCGATCGAATCGGATGGGATGGCCGCTCGGGCGACGATGACACCGCGCTGTTGCGCGCAAGCCTGATCTCGACGCTTGGCGACCTCGGTGACGCCGCCGTGGTGGCCGAGGCGAAGCGACGCTTTGCGGCGTTCCTCGACGACCCCAGCTCGCTGCCGACCACGCTGCGCGATGCGGTCACCCATGTCGTCGGCATCACGGCTGACCGTGCGACCTATGACAGACTGCTGGCACTTGCGCGCAACAGCACGGCGACCAATGAGCGGCTGCGCTATTATTTCGCCGCGGCCAGCGCCCGCGATGTCGAGCTGGCGCGCGCGACGCTGGCGTTGACGCTGACTAGCGAGCTGCCCGACACGATCGTGTCCGGGATGATCAGCACCGTTGCATCCGCAGGCGAACAGCCGCAGCTTGCGTGGGACTTCGTCCGGGCCAATTTCGACACGCTGCTGGCGAGGCAGGGGCCGAACTTCCGCGACCAATTCGTGCCGAACTTCATGACTAATTTTACCGATGAGGCCCACGCGGCAGAACTGGCCGCGTTTGCTCCGTCGCAATCGACCAGTGGCGGACGGGTGATGGTGGCGCGGTCTATACAGGCGATCGCGATCTCGGCCGATCTCGCCGCGCGCGTGCTGCCCGCCGCCGACGCCTGGATCAGGGCGCATAAGCCGTGACATTGCGAGGGAGTTTCCGGCGGCGCGCGATGCGGCTATGCTGCGCGGGCGGCATGCAATCAACGATGTGAGGCTGAGATGGTCAAAGGTTCCGATTTGCTGGTCGCGGCCCTCGAGAATGAGGGCGTGGAACGGGTGTTCGGCGTTCCCGGCGAGGAGAATCTCGACGTCGTCGAGAGCCTGCGTAAATCCTCGATCAAGCTGATCGTGACCCGCCATGAGCAGGCGGCGGCGTTCATGGCGGCGACCTATGGCCGGCTGACCGGTAAGCCCGGCGTCTGCATCACGACACTCGGCCCGGGCGCGCTCAATTTGACCACCGGCGCGGCCTATGCGTTGCTTGGCGCGATGCCGATGGTGATGCTCACCGGGCAGAAGGGCATCTTGAGCAGCCGGCAGGCCAAGTTCCAGATCGTCGACATCGTCAACACCTTCCGGCCCCTGACCAAGCTGTCGCTGCAGATCGTCTCTGGCGCGACCATTCCGACGCTGGTCCGCGACGCGTTCCGGATCGCGACCCAGGAGCGGCCGGGGCCCGTGCTGCTCGAACTGCCGGAGGATATCGCGGGCGAGGAGACCGAACCGGTCGAGCTGGTGCATCCGCATCCGATCGAGATTCCGATCGCGCATGCCGCCGCGCTCGACCGTGCCGCCGACATGATCCTCAAGGCGCAGCGGCCGCTGATCATGCTCGGCGCGGCAGCATCGCGGCCGCGCTCGACCGCCGGGATCGGCGACTTCGTGCGGCGCACGAAAATTCCGTTCTTCACCACCCAGATGGGCAAGGGCACGGTGTCGGGCGGTACCAATCAGTATATGGGGACCGCCGCGCTGAGCGAGCGCGACTATGTGCATGAGGCGATCGATCGCGCCGACCTGATCATTGCGATCGGTCACGACACGATCGAGAAGCCGCCCTTCATCATGGGCCCGAAGGGGCCGCAGGTAATCCATGTCAGCTACATGCCGGCGAATGTCGAGCAGGTCTATTTCCCGCAATGCGAGGTGATCGGCGATGTCGGCCCCAGTCTCGAACTGCTGGCAGATCGGGTCGAGGGCAAGCTGCCGCATGCCAGTGCGCTGCTCAGCCTGCGCGAAGGCATTTTGGCGAAGATCACCGATCGCGCCACCGAGGGGCGCTGGCCGCCGACGCCGCAGCGCATCGTGCACGATGTGCGGCAGGTCATTCCCGAGGACGGCATCGTCGCGCTCGACAACGGCATGTACAAGATCTGGTTCGCGCGCAACTACCGCACGCTGCTCGCGAACTCGCTGCTGCTCGACAACGCGCTCGCCACCATGGGTGCCGGCCTGCCGTCGGCGATGATGGCGGCGATGCTGTATCCGAAGAACCGCGTGCTCGCGGTCTGCGGCGACGGCGGCTTCATGATGAATTCGCAGGAGCTCGAGACCGCGGTCCGCCTCAAGCTCAATCTGGTGATCCTGATCCTGGAAGATTCCGCCTACGGCATGATCCGCTGGAAGCAGGCGGTCGATAATTTCCCGGATTTCGGCCTTACCTTCGGCAATCCGGATTTCGTCAAATACGCCGAAAGCTATGGCGCCAAGGGCTCGCGGATCGAGAGCACGGAGGCGATCGTGCCGACCCTAGAGCGGGCCTTCTCCGGCGGCGGCGTGCACCTCGTCGTGGTGCCGATCAACTATACCGAGAACAAGCGGGTGCTGGTCGACGAGCTGCGCGAGAAAGTGCAGCAGATCGACGTCGAATAGCGGATTGCCGCTGACGGCACGGAACGAAATGCCCTCGGCTTGATTGAACGTAAGCCGCCATGGTAGCAGGCCGAGCGATCAAACCTCGGCATCACTCGTCGTGCTGATGGCCGGCGATACCAGATCTGAGAGGTCACGTGACTGCACCAAATCCCGCCGCCGGCAAACCCATCGATCCCTCAGCGCTCGCCAATGTGCCGCGGCTTGTCACGGCCTATTTTGCCGGCAAGCCCGATGCCAGCGATCCCACCCAGCGGGTCGCGTTCGGCACTTCGGGCCATCGCGGCTCGTCGCTGAAGAACTCCTTCAACGAGGACCACATCCTCGCGACCACGCAGGCGATCTGCGATTACCGGCGCGAGAAGGGGCTCACCGGGCCGCTGTTCATCGGCATCGATACCCATGCGCTGGCCGAGCCGGCGCTGGCCAGCGCGGTCGAGGTTTTCGCGGCGAACGGCGTCGAGATCATGATCGACGCGCAGGGCGGCTACACCCCGACGCCGGTGATCTCGCACGCGATCCTGAGCTACAACAAGGGGCGCAGCACGGGGCTTGCCGACGGCGTCGTCATCACGCCGTCACACAATCCGCCGGAGGACGGCGGCTACAAGTACAATCCGCCGCATGGCGGTCCGGCCGATACCGATGTCACCGCGGTGGTCGAGAAGAACGCCAACCGCTACATCGAGGCCGGCCTCAAGGGCGTCGCGCGGATGCCGTATGATCGCGCGCGCAAGGCCGCGACCACGCATCTGCACGACTACATCACGCCCTATGTCGCCGATCTCGGCAACACCGTCGATCTTGCGTTGATCAAATCCGCCGGCGTCAAGATCGGCATCGATCCGCTCGGCGGCGCGGCGGTGCATTACTGGCAGCCGATCATCGCGCGCTATGGCATCAACGCCACGGTCGTCAACAATGCGGTCGATCCGACCTTCCGCTTCATGACCGCGGATTGGGACGGCAAGATCCGGATGGACTGCTCGTCGCCCTATGCGATGGCGAGCCTGATCGGGATGCGCGACCGGTTCGACGTCGCCTTTGCCAACGACACCGATGCCGATCGTCACGGCATCGTGACGCGTTCGAACGGGCTGATGAACCCGAACCACTTCCTCGCCACCGCGATCGCATATCTGTTCGCGCACCGGCCGCAATGGAGCAAGGACGCCGCAATCGGCAAGACCATCGTGTCGAGCTCGATCATCGATCGCGTGGCGAAGAAGCTCGGCCGCAAGCTGGTCGAGACGCCGGTCGGCTTCAAATGGTTCGTCGACGGGCTCGGCAGCGGCGGCTTCGGTTTTGCCGGAGAGGAAAGCGCCGGCGCGTCGTTCCTGAAGCGCGACGGCTCGGCCTGGACCACCGACAAGGACGGCATCATCCTCGGCCTCTTGGCGGCGGAGATCATCGCCAAGACCGGCCGCGATCCCAGCGAACTGTTCAAGGAGCTGACCGCCGAGCTCGGTGTGCCCTACTACGAGCGCATCGACGTCGCGGCGACACCGAAGCAGAAGAACGCGCTGAAGGCGCTCGGGCCCGACCAGCTCAACATGACCGAGCTCGCCGGCGATGCCGTGCGCGCGGTCAGGACCAAGGCGCCGGGCAACGATCAGCCGTTCGGCGGCATCAAGGTCGAGAGCGAGGCGGGCTGGTTCGCCGCGCGTCCCTCCGGCACCGAGGATGTCTACAAGATCTACGCCGAAAGCTTCCGCGGGCCGGATCATCTGAAGCAGATCCAAAGCGACGCGCAGGCCGCGATCGCCAAGGTGTTCTGAAGGCGCGAGGCGGGGCGGAATTCATGCGCGTCTTATTGACCGGCTCCTCCGGCTGGCTCGGCCGGTTCCTTGCGCCGCGGCTTCGACAGGCCGGTCATCACGTGACCGGCCTCGACGTCGTCGCAGGCGAGGCGACCGATGTCATAGGCTCGGTGGCCGAGCGATCGGTGGTCGATCGGGTGTTCGGCGATCACGGCATCGAGACCGTGATCCATGGCGGCGCGCTGCACAAGCCTGATATCGCGCGGTTCGGGCCGCAGGCCTTTGTCGACGTCAACGTGTCAGGCACGCTCAACCTGCTGCAGGCCGCCGCGGCCGCCGGCCACGACCGCTTTGTCTTTACTTCGACTACGTCGTTGATGATCTCGCAGGCGATCCGCGACGAGGAAGGCCATGCGGCGGTCTGGCTCGACGAGACCTCGGGGCCGCTCGAGCCGCGCAACATCTACGGCATTACAAAACTCGCCGCCGAAGCGCTGTGCCGGCTGTACAGCCGCGAGCACGGGCTGAACTGCGCGGTGCTGCGCACCAGCCGCTTCTTCCCCGAGGATGACGACACGATCCGCGACATCCATGGCGAGAACCTGAAGGCGACCGAGCTTCTGTACCGCCGCCTCACGGTGGAGGACGCCGCCGATGCTCATGTCGTGGCGCTGCAGAATATCCGCGGCTTCGAGGTTTTCGTGATCAGCGCGCCGACGCCGTTTGCGCGCAGCGATGTCGCTGATTTGAAGACGGATGCGGCCGACGTGATCGCGGGCTATTTCCCCGACGCGCCGGCGCTATTTGCAAAGCGCGGCTGGCGGCTGCCTGAATCGATCGGCCGGATCTATGACGCGAGCAAGGCGGAACGCCTGCTCGGTTTCCGCGCGGCAACCGACTTTGCAGCGGTGCTCGGCGCCCTGCGCAGCGGCGAGCCGCTTCCCTTTGCGCACGATCCCGATTATGTCTCGCCGTCAACGAGGCTCGCAAATGGCTGACTTCCACGGCGTCTTTCCGTATCTGGTGTCCCCGGTCGATCCAGCCGGCCATGTCCGCACCGAGGTGCTGGGGCGGCTGTGTGACGATTTGATCAAGGCGGGCGTCCACGGCTTGACGCCGCTCGGCTCGACCGGCGAGTTCGCCTATCTCAACAATGCGCAGCGCATGCAGGTGGTGGCGACCACGATCGAGGCCGCGCAGGGCCGCGTGCCTGTCGTGGCCGGCGTCGCCTCGACCTCGACGGCTGATGCGGTGGCGCAGGCCAAGGCTTACCAGAAGCGGGGCGCTGCCGGCATTCTCGCGATCCTGGAGGCGTATTTTCCGCTCAGTGACGCGCAGGTGGAAGCCTATTTCCGCGCCATCGCCGACGCGGTCGATATTCCCGTCGTGATCTACACCAATCCGAATTTCCAGCGCTCTGACCTCACGCTCGACGTCATCGCGCGCCTCGCCCAGCACCCCCGCATCGGCTACATCAAGGACGCCTCGACCAACACCGGCCGGCTGCTGTCGATCATGAACCGCTGCGGCGACAGCCTGAAAGTGTTCTCGGCGTCCGCGCATATTCCGGCCGCGGTGATGCTGATCGGCGGCCATGGCTGGATGGCGGGCCCGGCCTGCATCATCCCGCGTCAGAGCGTCGAACTCTACAATCTCTGCCGCCGCGCCCGCTGGGACGAGGCGATGACCGTGCAGCGCAAGCTCTGGCGCATCAACGAGGCGTTCGCCCGCTTCAACCTCGCCGCCTGCATCAAGGCCGGGCTCGCGATCCAGGGCTACGATGTCGGCGACCCCGTGCCGCCGCAGGCGCCGCTCACCGCCGAACAACGCAAGGTGGTCGAGGCGGCCCTGCGGGATCTGGCCTGAACGCGCGTCCGCCCGCGCGGCAAAATGCCGGGTATTCCACCTTGGCCGCGCCAGAAACCTCTGTTGATCCCAGGCGTTTGTTGCTTGGAGCATACTCATGAACCGGCGCACCGCCGTTATCGTGGCCGTCATCGCGGCCATCTTGTTGATCGTCGCGGCCGGCAGCATCCGTCAGGCACCGTGGACGGGCCCGGCTGCCCGGGCGGTCGCCGAACGGAGCGCATTGTCGGATGCCGAAAAGTCCAATGTCGAGATATTCGAGAAGGCGTCGCCGTCGGTCGTGCAGGTGGTGACGCAGACTGCCGCCAATCCGCTGAGCGAGGACCAGGAGAGCGGCTCGGCGTCCGGCACCGGCATTGTCTGGGACAATGACGGCCACGTCGTCACCAACAACCATGTGGTGCAGAACGCAAGCCAGGTCGCGATCCGCTTTGCGTCCGGCGAGGCGGTGCGCGCCGAGATCGTCGGCACGGCGCCGAACTACGACCTTGCGGTGCTGCGCATCCGCAACGCACGCAAGCTGCCGCCGCCATTGGCGCTCGGCAGCTCGGCCGACCTCAAGGTCGGGCAGTTTGCCTATGCGATCGGCAATCCGTTCGGGCTCGATCAATCGATGTCGAGCGGCATCATCAGCGCCCTCAAGCGCAGGCTGCCGACCTCCAGCGGCCGCGAGATCTCCAACGTGATCCAGACCGATACCGCGATCAATCCCGGTAATTCGGGCGGCCCGTTGCTGGATTCAGCCGGCCGCCTGATCGGTGTGACCACGGCGATCCTGTCGCCGTCGGGCTCGTATGCCGGCATCGGCTTTGCGATCCCGGTCGACATCGTCAATCGTGTCGTCCCCGAGCTGATCCGCAACGGCCGTGTGCCGACGCCGGGGATCGGCATCGTGACCGCGAACGAGGCGGTCGCCACGCGCATCGGCGCCGAGGGATTGATCATCGTGCGCACTACCCAGGGCTCGCCCGCCGAGCGCGCCGGGCTCCGCGGCGTCGATATGTCGACCGGTGAGCTCGGCGATGTGATCACCGCGGTCGATGGCAAGCCGGTCCGTCGGCTCTCCGACCTGGCCGATCAGCTCGAGCAGATCGGGGTCGGCAAGAAGGTGCGCCTTACCGTGAGCCGCGACGGCTCTGCGCGCGATGTCGAGGTCGCCGTCGCCGATATCGGCCGAACGCAATGATGGTGCGATTGGCCGGTCGCGTGCCACGGGCAGCGCGCTCGCACGCGCCGCAGGGTGGACGCGCTCGGCGCGCGGTTGTCAGGCCGCCAAAATCCGCTAAAACCCCCGCCAAATATTTGGAAGCTCGAAGGACCCTCTGATGAACATTCTTCCCGGCAATATGCGTTTTGGTGCGGGCCAGCCAGTCAAGCGTCTGGAAGACCAGCGGCTGGTCACCGGGAAGGGGCATTTCATCGACGACAAGCCGCAGGACGGTGCGCTCTGGCTGCACGTGCTGCGCTCGCCGCATGCCCATGCCAACATCAAGTCGATCGACGCCAAGGCGGCGCTGGAGATGCCCGGCGTCAAGGCGGTCTATACCGGCGCCGACCTCGTCAAGGACGATATCGGCACGCTGCCGACGCTCGCGATCTTCAAGCGGCCCGACGGCTCGCCGATGACGGTGCCGCCGCGGCGCCTGCTGGCGCATGAGGTGGTGCGCTATGCCGGCGAGGGTGTCGCGGCCGTGGTCGCGACCTCGCGCGTGCTGGCGCAGACCGCGGCGGAGGCGATCGAGGTCGACTACGAGGTGCTGCCCTCGGTGGTCGATCCGGTCGAGGCGATCAAGCCGGGCGCGCCGGCGGTCTGGCCGGATGCGCCTGACAACATCGTCGCCGCGATGAGCTATGGCGATGCCGCCAAGGTCGAGCAAGCCTTCGCCAGCGCCGCGCATAAGGTGTCACTCGACCTGGTCAGCCAGCGCCTGGTGCCGTCGGCGATGGAGCCGCGCTCGACCATTGCCGAGATCGAGAAGAAGACCGGACGGCTCATTCTCCATGTGCAGTCGCAGACCCCGGGCTCGACGCGCGATCTCCTCGCGGAATCGATCCTGAAGCGGCCGAAGGACAGTGTGCGCGTGCTGGTCGGCGACATCGGCGGGGGCTTCGGCCAGAAGACCAGCCTCTATCCGGAGGACGGCATGGTCGCCTATGCCGCGACCAAGCTGAACGAGAAGATCCGCTGGCGCGGCGACCGCACCGACGAGTTCGTCGGCGGCACCCACGGCCGCGACCTCACCTCGACCGGCGAGTTCGCGCTCGACGCCAAGGGCCGCGTGCTGGCCTATCGCGTGCGCTCGATCGGCGGCACCGGCGCCTATTCGTCAGGCACCGCCAACATCATTCCGCTGGTGCTCGGCCCGTTCGTGCAGACCGGCGTGTACGATCTTCCGCTGGTGCATTTCGAGGTGAAGTCGGTGATGACCCACACCGCGCCAGTCGGCGCCTATCGCGGCGCCGGCAGGCCGGAGGCGGTGTTCATCGTCGAGCGCCTGTTCGACGCCGCCGCGCGCCAGATCGGCATGGACCCGCGCACCATCCGCAAGGCCAACTACATCAAGCCGGCGCAGCTGCCCTACACCAACGCGGTCGGGCAGGTGTATGACTCCGGCGCGTTCGCCCACATGCTGGAGCGCGCGTCCGATCTCGCCGATTGGAACGGCTTTGCCGCGCGCAAGAAGGCGGCCAAGAAGAAGGGCCTGCTCTACGGCCGCGGCCTGACCAGCTACATCGAATGGACCGGCGGCCGCGCCCACACCGAAAACGTCTCGCTGCATGCGACCGCGGAAGGCCGCATCGTCCTGCATTCCGGCACCATGGCGATGGGGCAGGGCCTTGCCACCACCTACACCCAGATGATCGCCGATACGCTCGGCATCGCCATGGACAAGATCGACGTCATCCAGGGCGACACGGATCTTGCCACCGGCTTCGGCAGCGTCGGCTCGCGCTCGCTGTTCGTCGGCGGCACCGCGGTTGCGGTCTCCGCCAACGACATGATCAACAAGGCGCGCGACAAGGCCTCAAACCTGCTGGAAGCCTCCGTCGGGGACATCGAGTATCGCGACGGCTTCCTCACCGTGGTCGGCACCGACAGGCGCATCAGCCTGTTCGAGATCGCGAAGAAGGAAAACGGCGCCAAGCTCTCGGTCGAGAGCGAGGGCAATGTCGACGGCCCGAGCTGGCCGAACGGCACGCATATCTGCGAGGTCGAGATCGATCCCGAGACCGGCGTCACGCGCGTGGTGCGCTACACCACGGTCGACGACGTCGGCGTCGCGGTCAACCCGATGCTGGTGACGGGGCAGGTGCATGGCGGCGTTGTCCAGGGCATCGGCCAGGCCCTGTACGAAGGCGTCGCCTACAGCGAGGAAGGCCAGCTGCTGACCGCAAGCTATCAGGACTATTGCATCCCGCGCGCCTCGGACATTCCGCCGATGTCAGTGACGCTCGATCCCTCCGCGCCCTGCAAGACCAATCCGCTGGGCGCCAAGGGCTGCGGCGAGTCCGGGGCGATCGGCGGGCCGCCCTGCATCACCAATGGCGTGATGGATGCCTTGAGCGAGGTCGGCATCACCCAGCTCAACACGCCGCTGACGCCGGTGAAGATCTGGCAGGCGATCCAGGACGCCAAGGCGGGGGCGTAAGGGCTGCCACGCCGTCACCCTCCCCTGGA
>NZ_JARVWP010000007.1 GCF_029846235.1 Bradyrhizobium sp. CER78 | reverse complement strand
GAACCTCCGTCCAGCCGTTCGTGCGGTCGATCAGCTAGAGCTTGGGTTCACCTGCAATCGCGCAGGCCCCCCTTGCGTCCCGCGCACGTGGAATCCGTCGCTGCCATGGTAGGGAAACACCATGGCGCGGCTCCCCAGATCGCGCAGAGCGCGATCAGCAAAAGTGGTTGCCGGTTTTGCGTCCGATCGCGCTCTGAATCATAAAT
Organism: Bradyrhizobium sp. CER78; assembly: GCF_029846235.1. GTDB lineage: Bacteria > Pseudomonadota > Alphaproteobacteria > Rhizobiales > Xanthobacteraceae > Bradyrhizobium. The sequence goes on along the minus strand of NZ_JARVWP010000007.1, from coordinate 403,564 downwards.
TGGGGCGCATGACCTTTTCGCCAAACTGCACACACTTTGGCGGGTCATGCGCCGTGGAGTAGAAATGTCCGATCTCGGCCTCGCCGAAATACCTGTCGACGAACAAGAACGGCCGCTGCCGCCGCCGGTGACCAAGCCCGCGCGTAACGCGCTGCTCGACGGGCCGATTCTGCGCACGCTGCTGTGGCTGGCATGGCCGAACGTGATCGCGCTCTCTGCCGGCACCTGCGTCGTCATCGCGGAAACCTCCTATATCGGCCGGCTGGGCGTCGAGTCGCTCGCGGCGATGGCGCTGGTGTTTCCCTGCGTGATCCTGACCATGACGATGTCGGGCGGCGCAATGGGTGGCGGCGTCGCATCCGCGATCGCGCGCGCGCTTGGTGCGGGCGAGATCGAGCGCGCTTCGACGCTGGCGATGCATGCGCTGCTGATCGGGTTGACGTTCGGCGTCACCTTCATGCTGGGCATGCTGATCTTCGGTCCGCGCCTGCTCGAACTGCTCGGCGGCCGCGGCAATGTGCTGGCACAGGCGATTGCCTATACGCAGGTTTTCTTCGGCGGCGCGATCCTGCCCTGGCTGATGAACACGATGGCCGGCATCCTGCGCGGTACCGGCAACATGAAATTGCCGTCGACCATGATCCTATCGTCCGCGGTGTGGCAGATCATGCTCGGCGGCACGCTCGGGCTCGGTCTCGGTCCGGTGCCGCAATTCGGCATGCGCGGTGTCGCCGCCGGTTCGCTGATCGCCTATTCGATCAGCATCAGCGTGATGGGCTGGTATCTGTTCTCGGGCCGCGCCCGCGTCAAGCCGAAACTCAAGGGGCTGCGCGTGCAATGGGCGATGTTCATCGACATCCTCAGGGTCGGTGCGGTCTCCTGCTTCTCGCCGCTGCAATCGGTTCTGACGATCTCGATCTTCACCCACATGCTGGCGCAGTTCGGCACCGCGGTGCTCGCCGGTTACGGCATCGGCGCGCGGCTCGAATTCATGCTGACCTCGGTCGCGTTCGCGGTCGGCATCGCCTCGGTGCCGATGATCGGCATGGCGGTCGGCGCCGAGCGCGTCGCGCGGGCCCGGCGCATCGCCTGGACCGCGGGCACGGTGTCGTTCCTCTCGGTCGGCGTGGTCGGCAGCTTCATCGCTGTGTTCCCCGATCTCTGGGTCAACCTGTTCACCAGTGATCCGCATGTGCGGGCGACCAGTCATCAGTACCTGTCGACCGCCGCGCCGATGTACGCCTTCATTGGCCTTGCGATGTCGATGTACTTCTCCTCGCAGGGCGCGGCGAAGGTGCTGGGCCCGGTGCTGGCGCAGACCGCCCGGCTGATCTTCATCGGCACCGGCGGCTGGTGGCTGTCGACCCATGAGGCGAGTGCGCAGAACTTCTTCGCACTCGCCGCCGCGTCGATGGGCGTGCTCGGCGTGCTCTCCTGCCTCAGCGTGATCCTGACGCGCTGGGGCAAGTCAGCGCCGGTCGCGGAAGTGCAGCCGGCGCTGTCGTAAGCTCTCGTAATCCGTCATCCTGAGGAGCCGCGAAGCGGGCGTCTCGAAGGATCGACGGCCCCGATGCTTCGGCGTGCGCTCATGGAAACAGCTGGGCCGTCGCCCTTCGAGACGGCCGCTTCGCGGCCTCCTCAGGGTGACGGTCATGCGTTGAATGCGCGGCCGGTCGTATGACCTGGCGGGTCACGCCGCGTTCTTCTCCCTGGCCGATTTCGCCAGCGCGGCCTGCATCGCCGCCGCGCCGAGGTCCATTTGCGCGTCGATGTAGGGCGCGATCTCGTGCGGCAGCACGTCGGCGATCCACACCACCCGGCAGCGCGCATCGCCCTCGGTAAACACCTGCACCGAGGCGGAATGCTGCTTCAGCCGCTCGCTGCTGACCGCATAGACCAGCCGTCGTCGCTTGTCGTCGCAATCGACCAGGGTCTCGCGCGCCACGGTGCCGTTACTGAAAGTGACGGTACGGACATCGCCGTCGAGCTGCGTGTCGGTGACGAAACCCGGCACCAGCCGCGTATGCAGCGCGCCGAAATCGCGCAGCGCGTCCCAGACGTGGTCGGCCGGCGCGTCGATTGGAATGTCTTTGTGAATGGAAGCCATGGGATCCTCTTATGAATTGATCTCAGGTCGACACCGCCTCGACATTGTTGCCGTCGGGGTCGAGCAGGAACGCTGCGTAGTAGGTCGGGCTGTAGTCCTTGCGATGGCCAGCCGCGCCGTTGTCCTTGCCGCCGGCCTTCAGGCCTTCGGTGTGGAATGTCTTGATCGCGTCGTGGCTCGGGGCGCGGAACGCGACATGCGCGCCGCCTTGTGCCTTGCCCTTGTGCAGATGCAGGCAGAGCGCGGGCTCGCCCTTCGGGCCGAAGCCTGCGCCGCTGTCGTCGCGCGAGCACAGCACGAAGCCGAGCGGCGCCAGCACCGCGGTGTAGAAGCGCACGCTGGCGTCGAGGTCGGCGACGCGCAATCCGATATGGTCGTACATGATGAAGTCTCCAGTCGCTGGGCGCGTCGAAGGACGCGCGGACCGGAGCAAGCCTAGCTATTGCAGCGCAAGGCGTTCTTGGAGAATCTTGCGGTCGCCGCGCAAGGCCTGGCGGAACTTGAGCGGCGAGGCACCGGCGGCGCGGTGGAAGCTGCGCACGAAATTGGAGAGATCGCCGAAGCCGACATCATAGGCGATGTCGGTGACCGGGCTGTCGTCGTCGACCAGCCGTCGCGCCGCATGGCGCAGCCGCGAGCGCACCAGATATTGATGCGGGGTGACGCCGAGCACCGCAGAAAACAGCCGCAGGAAATGGAATGTGCTCAAGCCGGCCTGTTCGGCGGCATCGTCGAGGTCGATCTGGTGATGCGAATTGGCGTCGATCCACAGCGCCGCCTCGACGGCGCGGCGGCGATCGCGCAAGCCGGCGGTGAGCGGCTTTGCCTTGCGGTCGGACACCAGCTCGACAAGGCGGCTCGTGAGGATGTGGCCGACCTCGTCGAGACCGACATCGCTGTTGCCAGCTGCCGCCGTTTGAGCGAGCTCCCCGATCACCATCAATTCCGGCAGCGGCGGCACCGAGCCGACCTGCCAGACCGATGTGCGATCGCCGATCGTCTCGACCAGCTCCGGGTCGAGGAAGAACGACAGGCATTCGTCGCCGACCACGTGGTCGTGCGTGCAGGTGTATTCGTCGCCGGGATGGCCGACCAGGATCGAGCCGGCCACCAGCTCATGAAAGCGGCCGCGGCAATGGCAGCCGAAGCTGCCGCTGCGCACATAGGACACGGAGTGGCAAGCGAACTGCTCGGCAAACGGCTTGTCGCCGGGCTCCGCCGTGCAGCGAAACTCGTTCACCGTGATGCGATCGCGCTGCAACAGCGTGGTGTGGCTCATACCCTGTGATCTAGGCTTGCGGCCGGGGTCGCGCAACGGGCAGCAGCACGTCGAACAGGGTCTTGCTGGTGGTCGGCTGGGCGCCTTCGATCGAGAGTAACCGCCGCTTGGAGATGCCGCCGCCGTTCGCTGAGATCCGGTCAGGATAGTGCCCCGCCTCGAGCACGCGGTGGCAGGGCACGATGATCATGAAGGGATTGCGGCCGAGCGCCTGCGCCACCGAATAGACCGCGCCGGTCGCGCGCAGCGCGCTCGCCACCTCGTCATAGGTCCGGGTTTCGCCGCGGGGAATGCTGCGGACGGCCTGGTAGACGCGCTGGTTGAAGGCCGGGATGCCGCTCATGTCGAGCGCCACGCTTGTGAGGTCACCATCGCCGCCGCGCAAGGTCGCGACGATGCCCTCGATTGCGAGCTCGATCTCCTCGGGCGGCCGCGTCTCGCGTGCTTCGGGATAGAGCTGGAACAGCCGTTTGCGGGTTTCGATCTCGCGGAGCTCAGGAAGCTGGACACCGGCGACGCCGGCTTCACCCCATGCGATGCCGCATCGGCCGACTGCCGTGTCGAAAATGGTGTACCCACGCCCCGCCATGACGCCACGAGCCCCCACGCGGGCGAGCATAACATCGTCGCGGTCCGGCGCATCCGGAATCTTAAGGTTTAGTTAAGCATGTTGCGGCCGGCGCTGTGTGACCTCGACAACGTCCGGTGACGCATCGTCCAGTCACGCATCTTAAAGGCTTTGCCCGCTATCTGGTCGCCGGCATGCTGCTCCAGAAGACGATCTTTGGGACGATGACGAGCACGAGCGCCGAGGCCGCGCCCGGCGGCGCTGCCATGGCCCGGCACGCCAACGGGCGTTTGCACCCGTTGTTCGCGTTGCTGCTGCTGGCGCTGGTGATCCGCCTTGCGGTCGCCGTCTGGCCCAACGTGATCTATCCCGACGAGGTCTTTCAGTATCTCGAGCCGGCGTGGCGGATGCTCGGCCATGACGGCATTTTGACCTGGGAATGGCGCGAGGGTATTCGCGGCTGGTTCCTGCCGACATTGATGGCCGGGCCGGTTGCCCTGGGTGATGCCATTGCGCCTGGTGGCGCAGGGGCCTTCCTGGTGCCGCGCCTGATCGCCGCATGCGCGTCGCTGTCGATCGTGGTCAGCGCCTGGTTGCTCGGTGCGCGGGTCTCGCGAACCCATGCCGTCGTCACGGCCTTTGCCGCCGCGACCTGGTTCGAGTTGTTCATGCTCGCGCCCCACACTTTGGGCGAGCCGCTGGCGACCGCGCTGATCGTGCCGGCGGCGCTGCTGATCACCGATGGTCCGTCGCAGCGGCGTCTCGCGATCGGCGGCGCCTTGCTTGCGTTCGCCTTCGTCTGCCGCTTCCAGTATGCGCCGGCCATCGCCGTGCTGGCCCTCGGGGCGTGCTGGACACGCTGGCGAAACCTCGTTCCGATGGTCGCCGGCGGGCTCGTTGCGCTGCTGTTTGCCGCTGCGATCGACCTTGCACATGGCGCCGTGCCGTTCGCCTGGCTGATCGCGAACATCAAGGAAAACCTCGTCCACGATCGGGCCGTCGAATTCGGCGTGTCGCCGCCGTCGGCCTATCTGATCGACTTCCTGACCGTGTGGTCGGTGGCGATCCTGCTGCCGCTCGCCGCGATCTGGCGCGGCTGGCGGCACGCGCCGCTGCTGCTGGCCGTGGCGCTGGTCAACCTCGTCTTCCACAGCCTGATCACGCACAAGGAATACCGCTTCGTCTTCCTGTCGCTGGTGCTGTTCATCATCGTCGCGGCGCTGGGCTCGGCCGATTGGGTGCAATGGCTGCGCACGAAGGCCGCATGGCGCCGCTGGGCGCTGCCGGTCGTGCTCGGCGGCTGGGCGTTGCTGTCGGTCGCAATGGCCGGCGCCAGCGACGGGATGCGCGAGTATTGGATGCGCGGCGTCGGCGCAGCCCGGCTCGCCGCCGAACTGCGCAGGGATCCGCAGATGTGCGGCCTTGCGCTTTACAACGTTCGCTTCCAGCAATTGCCGGGGCGGGAGCGATTGGTCGGCCCGGCGCCGCTCTATGCGCTGCAGCCCGCCGATCCGCTCGCCGAGCTGATCCTGCCGCCGCTGCTGCTACAGGCGACCAGGCCGGCCTTCAATCGCATCCTGGCGCGGCCCGAGGCCGCGGGCGATCTGCCGGCGGATTTTTCACAGCAAAGCTGTGCCCGCGTCGGCTTCAGCGATGCCTGCATCTATGCGCGCGGCGGGAGCTGCGACGCATCGGCCGCTGCGCCCTTTGTCATCAATGACGTGCTCGTGAGGATGGGCCAGTAGCGGGCGGCGGTTGTGCGACCTGCGTCACTGCGCGCTTGATCCTCAGCCGCCGCCCGGGCTATGGTCCGGCCGGTCGGCACCCCTAGGGTTCGACCTCAAGCAATTGAGATCGCGGGCGTAGTTCAATGGTAGAACGGCAGCTTCCCAAGCTGCATACGAGGGTTCGATTCCCTTCGCCCGCTCCAGTCCTCAGGCAAAAATCGCGCGAGCAGATCAGGAGACGAGACGTGAGGTTGCTTGCAGCGCTGTTGCTCTCGCTCGGCGCGCTTTGCATGACGACGCCGGCGTCGGCGCAAATGTACGACCCTCGCTATCCCGTCTGCATGCATGTTTACGGGGAACTGCTCGGCGAGCGAATGGATTGTATCTTCACATCGTTGCAGCAGTGCCAGGCCAGCATGGCGGGCAATCCGGCAACCTGCCTGGTGAACCCCTTCTACGCGCCAAGATCGGGGCGTCCTGGCAGGCCTGAACGATGACCCTTCCGCTCGTCCCTGCGAGCGTTCATTCGAGATCGATGCATGGAATGGTGGTACTACGCGCTGTTTGCCGTCGTCGTCCTGATCGGGTGCGTGTTTGCCGTCCGCGCCCGGCGCGGCAGGGATTCGGACGAGGATCAGGAACTCAACCGGCGGATCGATGAGCGTATCGATCGCCTCGATCTCGATCGCCGCACGCGCGAGCGGGACCCTTAACTGACCTCGCGCGGGGTCCCGGGATATTACGGCGGTCTGTTCACGCAACGTGCGCGCCTAACGAACTGTACTCAACCTGTTCTTCTCACAACGCGCAGTTATGTTTCCGTAGTTCTCCGCGTTTGAGAACGGAGTTCCGCCGGAACGTTTCAGCGTGTTCCGGGATTAGCCTGGCAGAACCGGCTCGCCTCCGGTGGAGAATGGCCGGTTCAAGCCCGCGGCCGGTCGTCCGCTCTCAACCACACCCCCTAGAGCACGGCCGCCGCGGGTCCTTGTCCAAATTCGACCGGCGTGACGAGGGTGCCGCGGCGTTCCTCGCCAAATTCAGCGCCAACCCATCGCGGGTGCGACGTGGGTCAAGATGCTCTCAATCACATGCGCGTTGTAGGCGACGCCGAGCTGATTGGGGACGGTCAGCAGCAAGGTATCGGCTTCCGCGATCGCCTCGTCGGTCTTGAGCTGCTCGATCAGCTCGTCCGGCTCGGCGGCGTAGCCGCGGCCGAAGATCGCGCGCGTCCGCTCGTCGATGAAGCCGATCTGGTCTTCCTCCTGCCCGTTGCCGAAATAGGCGCGGTCGCGATCGTCGATCAGCGCGAAGATGCTGCGGCTCACCGAGACCCGCGGCTCGCGGCTGTGACCAGCCTCCTTCCAGGCGGCGCGGTAGGCGCGGATCTGCGCGGCCTGCTGGATGTGGAAGGCCTCTCCGGTCTCGTCGCTCTTCAGGGTCGAGCTCTGCAGGTTCATGCCGAGCTTCGCCGCCCAGACCGCGGTCGCGTTCGAGCCGGCGCCCCACCAGATCCGCTCGCGCAGGCCTTCCGACAGCGGTTCGAGCCGCAGCAGGCCCGGCGGATTGGGAAACATCGGCCGTGGATTGGGTTGCGCAAAACCTTGTCCGCGCAGCATGTCGAGGAAGATCTCGGCATGACGCCGGCCCATGTCGGCGTCGGTCTCGCCTTCGCCCGGCTGATAGCCGAAATAGCGCCAGCCATCGATCACCTGCTCAGGCGAGCCGCGGCTGATGCCGAGTTGCAGGCGTCCCTTCGCGATCAGGTCGGCCGCGCCGGCGTCCTCGATCATGTAGAGCGGATTTTCGTAGCGCATATCGATCACGGCGGTGCCGATCTCGATCCGGCTGGTCTTGGCGCCGACCGCCGCCAGCAGCGGGAAGGGCGACGCCAGCTGGCGCGCGAAATGATGGACGCGAAAATACGCGCCGTCCGCGCCGAGTTCTTCGGCGGCGACCGCAAGGTCGATGGATTGCAGCAGCACGTCCGCGGCCGAGCGGGCCTGGGATTGCGGGGAGGGCGTCCAGTGCCCGAACGAGAGGAAACCGATTTTTTTCATGTCGGCAATGTAGGCATGTCCGATGCGAATTGCGATCCGTGGCGTGATCCCCGGCATGACTGAAGGTCAGCCGGGCATGACTGAAAGTCAGACCGGGGATGACTTAAAGTCATCAAGGGATAGTGGAATGTGTTTACCAGCCGCGTGAATATCCCGCGGCAAATGTTGCGGGTTTTGCGGATCGTGCTGTCGCCCGGGTGCTGCATGCGTGCAGGTCCTGCCGCCTGCGCTGTCGCGCGACTTGCGATTGCGGGACGCGCCGCCTAGCTTTCGGCCGCTATTCTTCCGCCACCACGCTACCGCAGGTCCCGATGTCGCAGCCGTTTCTGTTTCAGCCGATCACGCTTCGCGGCGTGACCTCTCGAAACCGCATCCTGATTTCGCCGATGTGCCAGTATTCGGCGACCAACGGCCTCGCCAATGACTGGCACCTCGTGCATCTCGGTAAATTTGCCCAGGGCGGAGCCGGGCTCGTGATGGTCGAGGCCGCGGCGGTCGCCGCCGAGGGCCGCATCACCCATGGCGACGTCGGCATCTGGAACGACGAACAGATCGCGCCGCTCGAACGCATCGCCGCCTTCCTGAAGGACAACGGCGCGGTGCCCTCGATCCAGCTCGCGCATGCCGGCCGCAAGGCCAGCATGCAGCGGCCCTGGTACGGCAATGCCGCGCTCGACGAGGCCGACCGCGCCCGCGGCGATCTGCCATGGCGGACGGTGGCGCCGAGCGCGATCCCGATGGAGGAAGGCTGGCTGATGCCGCACGCGCTCGATGTGGCCGAGCTCGCCGCGCTGCGCGAGCAATGGCGCCGCGCCACCTTGCGCGCGGTCGAGGCCGGCTTCGAATTCGTCGAGGTGCATTGCGCGCACGGCTATCTTTTGCACGAATTCCTGTCGCCATTGTCGAACCGCCGCAGCGACGCCTATGGCGGCGACCGCGCCGGGCGGATGCGTTATCCGCTCGAGATCATCGAGACCGTCCGCGCCGCCTGGCCTGCCGAGCGGCCGCTGGCGGTGCGGATCTCCTCGGTCGACGGTATCGACGGCGGCCTGACGCTCGAAGATCAGATCGCGTTCGCGCGCGAAGCCAAGGCGCGCGGCGCCGATTTGATCGATTGTTCGTCGGGCGGCCTGCTCGGCTCGGCAACCGCGGCGCGGATTCCGCGCGGCTATGGCTTCCAGGTGCCCTATGCGGACGAAATCCGGCGTGCCGCCAAGGTCGCCACCATCGCGGTCGGCCTGATCCTGCATCCGCAGCAGGCGGAGGATGTGCTGGCAAACGGCCAGGCCGATCTGGTCGCGATCGGGCGCGAGGCGCTATTCGATCCGAATTGGCCGCTGCATGCCGAGCTTGCGCTCGGCGGCGGAAGCGGCGAAGTGTTCGCATCCTGGCCGAAGCAGTATGGCTGGTGGCTGGAGCGCCGGGAGCCGGGCCTGCGCCGGCTCGAAGGTCCGCCGCTGCCGTTCCGCAGCGCGTGACACGACAAGCTGCGACAAGATCATGAGGGAGGATTTGACATGACGAGTTGGGCACAGCGCCCCTATCGCGGCGTCTTTCCGGTCGCGCCGACCATCTTCGACGCCAACGGCAATCTCGATCTCGACGGACAGCGGCGCTGCGTCGACTTCATGATCGATGCCGGCTCGCACGGCATCTGCATCCTCGCCAACTTCTCCGAGCAGTTCGTGCTGACCGATGCCGAGCGCGAGACCGTGATGCATGCCGTGCTGGAGCATGTCGCGGGCCGCATCCCCGTGATCGTCACCACCACGCATTTCTCCTCGGCGGTGTGCGCCGCGCGCAGCCGCGAGGCGGCGGCCGCCGGCGCTGCGATGGTGATGATCATGCCGCCCTATCACGGCGCGACCTTCCGCGTCGCCGAGCCGGCGATTTACGAGTTCTACCGGGTGGTCTCGGATGCCATCAACATCCCGATCATGATCCAGGATGCGCCGGTCGCCGGCACGCCGCTCTCGGTCGATTTCCTGGCGCGGATGGCGAACGAGCTCGCCAATGTCAGGTACTTCAAGATCGAGGTGCCGATGGCCGCGAACAAGCTGCGCGGCCTGATCGAGAAGGGCGGCAGCGTAATCGAGGGGCCGTGGGACGGCGAGGAGGCGATCACTTTGATGGCCGACCTCGATGCCGGCGCCACTGGTGCGATGACCGGCGGCGGCTATCCGGACGGCATACGCCAGATCATGGATCCGTTCCTCGCCGGCCGCCGCGACGAGGCCGTGCAGGCCTATGCGCGCTGGCTGCCGCTGATCAACTACGAGAACCGCCAATGCGGGCTGCAGGCCTGCAAGGTGCTGATGCGCGAGGGCGGCGTCATCAAGTCGGACGCGGTGCGGCACCCGTTGCAACCGCTGCATCCGGCCACGCGCGCCGGGCTGATCGAGATCGCGCGCACGCTCGATCCGGTGGTGCTGCGCTGGGGGCGCTGAGCGTCGCCGGCTGCCCGTCCGGATCACCGCTCCCGGCTGCATTCACATAACCGTCAACAACGGTATCTACCGTTCCTGTCAGGTACGGGGAGCGGGGAATTTTGCCCCGCGTGTGCACGTTGGATACGTCTGACCGCTCGGGCAGAGGATGATCGAAACCTTCCGGGTTGGCGGTTTTGCGATGCGCTACGGGCATTTCGTTCCGCGGCTCTACAATTATTGCCGGTCGCTCGGCTTTGAGCGGCAGCACATGCTGCCGTCACGCGCCTTTTGCTCCGATGAGAGCCAGGGCTATCCGGTGATGCTGCTGGCCCAGCATTTTGGAACGTTTCCGTTCGACCATGGGCGGGTCGGCGGCAAGGTCGCGATCAACCGCCACGGGCCTTATGCCCATCACGGCGAGGACCTGGTGCTGATCCAGGCCAGCCATGTCGGCTACAATCCGGATGACGGCCGCTTCGGCGTCTATCAGCGCCACCGCACCGACGGTTGCCGGTTCGGAGATTGCTGCGGCAAGCTTTGCGGCGTGCTGCGCTGGTACGAGGACGAATACGCCCATGCCTGCCGGCAGGTGCAATGCGGCCGGCTCAATGGCGAGCCGGTGTTCCAGGTCGACAATCAGTATCTCGACGACAGCCGCAGCGAAGGTCTCCTTCTGTGGCTCGACCACATGGTCGAGACGCCGCGCCAGCCGCTGAGCGTGCTGAGCACGTCGAAGGTCTTTCGCGCTAGCCCGGCGATCCGCGAGCGGCTCGGCGACGCCTGCTTTCGCGAGACACCGGCGCCGATCGGGACGGCGCTGTCGCCCGATCTGTTCCATTTCCGCCGTGCGCTGGCCGAAGGTCCCGACGGCCACGACATTCTCGAGGCCGCGCTCGCTCCTGTCATGCCGGCGCTGGTGACGTCGCCGTATCCCGCGCTGGATGCCGCGCGCTTCGTCACCCAGGCCGAGTTCGATCGCACCTACCGGAGCATCCTGCGCGAGCCGGCGTTTGCGACCAAGAACGTGCTGTTCGTCTCCGGCCTGAACATCGACGTGTCGCCGCGCGAGCAATTCCCGTTTCCTTTCACCAAATTCGTGCCGTGGGCGGCCTATGCCCGGCTGCGCGACGGCCGCTCGTTCTTGCTGGAGCAGGAGCAGCTGGTCGAGACCTTGCGCCGGATGCCGGGCGAGAATCCGGACTGCCTGTCGTTCGACGGGACGATCGCGCAGATGACCACCGCGCCGGAAATCCGCATTCCGATCGGCTGATGGATATGACGACGCTTCCTGCCCTGCGTGCGAACACTGCTCCCGAACCGCGTCTCCAGCGCCTGGAATTCGCGGACCGCGAGCGCGGCTTGACCCGCCGCCACTTTATCCTCGGTTGCCTCAGTCTTGCCGCAGGCCAAATGGTGTGCCTGCTCGACAAGCTCCGGCAGTTGCCGCTGCTGCGGATTCGTTTCCCCTGAACTTGTATCGGCGCGCTGGAGCGGGACGAGTCTTAGTTGAATCGGCTTGGCGCGCTCTCGGTTCACCTCTCCCCGTTGGGGAGAGGTCGGATTGCGCTTGGCGATGCGAAGCATCGTCCAGTGCAATCCGGGTAAGGGCTCTTGCTCTCTCGATAGGCCGCAACCCCTCACCCGATTTGCTGCGCAAATCGACCTCTCCCAAGGGAGAGGTGAACCTTCGACGCCGTTCCAGCTCAACCCGATCTCATCACGCGTTAGAGCCAGCGCGATACGGAGAAAATCAGCAGGCCGACCAGCCCTCCGACGACGGTGCCGTTGATCCGGATGAATTGCAGATCGCGGCCGACCTGCAATTCGATCCGCATGATCAAGGTTTCGGTGTCCCAGTTCTCGACCACCTTGCGGATGAAGGCGGCGATCTCCTGGCGCCGCGATGCGACGGCGCGCAGCGCGGCGACGCGGAGCCAGCGGTTGATGCGGTCGCGCATGTCGGCATCGTCGCGGACCCGCGCGGCGACCGAGATCAGGGCGGTTTCGATCGCGTCGGCGATTGCCGCCGAGGTCGCGGCGGAGTTCAGCCGCGCCTCGATGGCGTGCCACATCGCGTCGATCTGACCGATCACGGCGGGATTGTCGAGCATCTGCTGCTTCAGCTCCTCGCCCTTGGCGAGGTAGTCGGGATCGGTGGCGAGGCGGTCGATCAGGCGCTCGATCTCGGCCTTGAGCTCGACGCGCCAGGGATGGTTCGGCTCGCGCATCTCGTCGAGCGTCTGGCTGACGCCGGAGATGACGCGGTCGGCCACCATGCCGTCGACCCATTTCGGCACGAACCGGTAGGAGCGCTGCGAGACCTTCTTGCGGATCGTTTCCTTGTTGTTGGCGAGCGCCACGCTCGCCGACGTGATCAAGCGCTCGACCAGTGCCTGTGCGTTGCCATGGGCCCATAGCAGCGCCAACACGCGCGAGGCGAGCGGGGCTGCGGGAACCGCAGCGATCCCCTGCCGGGTACGGCGGGTCAGAAAGGCGTTGATCTCGGCGCTCGGCGTCGCCTGCAGCGCCTGATGAACCGCCGAGACGGTGCGCTGGGCCGTGCTGCGGGCGTGCGTCGGCCGCTCGATCCAGTGCGCCGCCCAGCCGGCGATGTCGACGTCGCGGATGCGATCGCCGACCACGCGGGGTGACAGGAAGTTGTTGGCGATGAAGCGGCCCAGCGCGACCGCGATGCGCTGCTTGCTCTGCGGAACGATCGCGGTGTGCGGAATCGGGATGCCGAGAGGGTGACGGAACAGCGCCACGACGGCGAACCAGTCGGCGCAGGCGCCGATCATGCCGGCTTCGGCAAAAGCGCGCGGATAGGCCAGCCATGGCCAGTGCTGTTGCGCCATCGAGGTCGCCAGGAACAACAGCAGCATGACCACGAGCAGGGCCGTGGCGAGCGTGCGCATGCGACGAAGGTCGCGCAGCCTGGTGTCTTCATGCGGGAGCGCGACGCCGATGTCCAATGGCCGAACACCTCATGTCGTCGCGACGCCGCGCCGCGGCGCGAGCCCGGCTGCGATCGCCGCATAATGTTGCCGAACGCCCACGCTGCCATGGGCCCGCTCCAGCCGGCGCACGGTGAAGTGGCCCTTCGCGATCTTCTGGAAATGGTCCATGAAGATGACGTTGACGGTCGCGCCGAACGCCGCGCCGATGATCGGTACCGCGCCGGCCGCGGCCTTGTCCGAGACCACCAGGCCGAACCGGGAGACGATCTCGCTGACCAGATTGGAGATCACGGGGGCGGAGGCATCGACCGCGCCGCGCTCCAGGATGTAGGCGGCAGCGTCGCTGGTGTATTTGCTGATCAGCGCGCGGGCGGCGTAATAGCCGACATCGATACTGTCGTCCGTTCGCTTGGTGCCGTAGGCGAACACTTCGAGACAGGCGAGCCTTGCCTCGATGCTGGAGAGATCCTCGCCCTGGTGCCGCGCGATTTCGGCGATCGCGCGCAGCATCAATGTCGTGGTCAGGGGAAGTTCGACCGCGAGCGCGCCGAAACCGAACAGGCCGCTGACGCCTCCGGTTACGCCAGCGAGGAACGACGAGAAGGTGACGGCGGGTGCAGGCGGCGGCTTCTCGTCGAGCGTGTCGACGGCAACCTCCAGCCCCTTCATGACCGCCGTGCGCACCAGCCCGCTGAGCTGGCGGTTGGCGGCCTTCGGCAGTAGGTTGAGGACGCGATTGACGGGGACGCCGGCATAGTCGGCGATCCTTGCCGCGAGATTGGAGCTCTCCAGCGCCTTGACTGCGGCTTGTAGCGCGGCGTGATCGCCGGGAGGAAGGACAACGAGCTGGGTGACATCCTGGCTCATTGATACCTGAGAATTGGCCGTATGCCGTTGAAGCTTGCGAGGATCGCCGAGCCATTGCTGATCAGCGCGGTGACCTCGGGCGTGATCAGGCCGCCTGGCAGCGCAAGGCCGAGCGCCAGCGTGTTGAGCGCGGCGACGATGGCGTAGTTCTGCTTGATCAGGCTGACGGCGCCTTGCGAGATCTCGACTGCCTTGACGAGCTTCCAGAGCGAATCCTCCATCAGGATGACGTCGGCGGATTCGTGCGTGACCTCGGCGCCATGCTTCATCGCGATCCCGACATCGGCGAAGCTGAGCGCCGGCGAATCGTTGATACCGTCGCCGACCATCGCGACCCTGCGCCCCTGGCGCTGCAGCTCCTGGATCACGCCGGCCTTGTCGGCCGGCAGCATGTCGGCGAAGTGCTCGGTAAGCCCCAGCCTGTTGCAAACGGCGCGCGCCACGACGGCATTGTCGCCGGTCAGCATGATGCTGTTCTTGACGCCGAGCTCATGCAGCCGCTGGATCACCGATCGGCTCTCTTCGCGGATTTCATCGGAATAAGGCACGAGGCCCGCGAGCTTGCCGTCGACGGCGATGTAGAGACTCGAATAGCCGCGCTGGTCGAGCGCCGCGCGATCGAGGGCCGAGGCATCGACCGCGATCTCGCTCTGGCGCATGAAGCGCTGGTTGCCGACATGGACGTAATAGCCGTTGACCTGGCCCTCGACGCCGAGGCCGAGGCGGTAGGTGGTCTCGTTGCAGGGCGGAATGTTCACCGCGAGCTGCCGGGCCCGCGATCGCAACGCTTCGGCGACCGGGTGCTGCAACTTGGTTTCGGCAGCGGCGGCAAGCCCGAGCAAATGGTTCGGCGTGATCGAGTTCTGGTAGGAGATCACGTCGATGACCGCGGGCGTGCCGTGGGTGAGGGTGCCGGTCTTGTCGAACACCATGGTGTCGATCCCGGCGAGCTTCTCCATGTGGCCGCCGCTCTTGATGATCATGCCGGTGCGGGCGGCCAGCGTCATCGAGGACAGCACTGACGTCGGCGCCGCGACGCGGATGCCGGTGCCGTAATCGACGATCACCAGCGACAGGAAGCGGTTGAAGTCGCCCGAGACCATCGCGGTGCCGGTGGCGAGCGCCAGGGTCGGCGTTACCAGCCGGTCGGCGAAGCGTTCGGCATGGTTCTGCATGCGGGTGTCGC
The DNA here is from genome assembly GCF_029846235.1 of Bradyrhizobium sp. CER78. Lineage (GTDB taxonomy): Bacteria > Pseudomonadota > Alphaproteobacteria > Rhizobiales > Xanthobacteraceae > Bradyrhizobium. Next base: position 388,387 of record NZ_JARVWP010000007.1, on the reverse strand, counting down.
CGATCGGCGCGGATTCGATCAAGCGCACGATCTGGCCGGCGGTGGTCGCCGTTCCGACGCGCAGCGCCCGCAACGTGATCTGGCCCTCGCGGATCACCGTGGCGGCGAAGGCGGCTTCGCCCTTGCCGCGATGCACCGGCAGGCCTTCGCCGGTGATGGTCTTCTGGTCGATGGTGGCGGAGCCGTCGATGATCTCGCCGTCGACCGGGATCATCTCGCCGGGATACACCACGACGATGTCGCCGTTCTTGAGCTCGGCGGCGGGGATCGACACCACCTCGCCGTCGCGCAGCAGCCAGGCCGTCTTCGACTGGAATTCGAGCAGCTCATTGATCGCGCGCCGCGAGCCCGCGGCGGTCAGGTCACGGATCCAGTCGCCGAGCTTGATCAGCCAGGTGACGATGCAGCCGGCCAGCGGATTGCCCTGCAGCATCGAGGCGCTGATCGCGAGCGTATCGAGCACGTCGATGTTCAGCCGGCTCTCGTTGGCCCAGACCTTCCAGGCCCGCTTGGCGATCGGGATCGCATTCCAGATCATCAGCGGCATGTTGACCGCCGCGATCACGGGATTGGCGCTGAGGGCCATGAACAGGGACAGCGTCGGCAGGGCCAAAGGCGAGCGCTTGGAGACCTCAGGTACGCTGGCGCGCGGCGCGCCCGCGTCCGGCACGGCGCTGGCGCACAGCGCCTTGAGGTCGGCGAGACTCATGCCCTTGAAGCTGTTCAGCAGCACGAGCAGCCGCTGCTCGTGCGCCGGATCGTATTCCAGCACGAGGCTTGCGCAGTCGTAATTGATCCGCGCGGTCCTGATGCCGTCCTGCGCCCGCAGCCAGCCGAGGCAGATCTCGCCCAGCTTGCGATCGCGCCCGAGCGCGGGAATGCTCAGACGAATGCGCCCTGGCATGGAGTGGCAGAAGCGGAAGTCCATGGATTTGCGCTCTCGCCCCTGGCGGGTCAGGCCGTCGCGCCTGCCGGCTCCGCCTGCTCGGCGGCGCCCATGTTGGCCTGAATCATGTGGTTGAGTGCGAACACTGCCAGCGTGACCCAAACCGGCGTCGCCGCGGTGGCGCCAACCTCGAACACGGTGAAGCCGGCGATGCCGGCTGCCAGCACGATCTTCAGATCGATCACGTTCCCGCTGGCGATCTTGATGCCCTGGTCGAAATCCCGGAAGAAGTCGACGATGACCTTGGCCGTGTGCGAATGCTCGGCGAGATACTCGGCTTCCTGCTCGATCTTGTTTGCCAGCGCGTCGATCTCGTTGGTCGGCGGCTTGTAGTGACCGCCGGTGTGATGCTCCAGCCGGCCATGAAACTCGTCGTGCCGGTCGGCGTCGTAGTGCAGCACGACGCTGCCCGTCGTCGGGTTGACGGTGACGTTCTCGATGCCGGGAATGACGCTGAAGGTCTGCTTGATCTGTTCGAGAAGCTCGGGGTTTTCCCTGGCCGACGGCACTTTCATGCGAATCCGGCCCGGAACCTGATGCGCGATCTGCAGCTTCATCTTGGTCATCGTAGTCCTCTAACAGCATTCGAACGCCGGCGCGGGACGCGAACGATGCCGTCGTCAAACACGATTGCCTGTGGGCTCCGGTCTCAACGTCGCAAGGACGGTCACCAGCGCGTGTCGTCGCCTCGTATCCTGAGCGTCTGACGCCCGGCTCAGGCCGCGGAGTGAGTCCGGCCCTCTGTCGCCGCTGCCTTTTCCTGCGCCTGGCCTTCGGCCTTCACTTCCGCAACGATGTCGTTCACCTGCTCGTGGGCTTCGGCAAACATCTCGCGCGACTTCTGCGCGAATTTGTAGGTGCCGCGAACGGTGGACTTGAACAGCGGATTGAGGGCGCCCGCCAGCTTCGGCAGGTATTTCGGCGCCGCGACCGCGGCAACGCCGAGTGCAAGTCCCGGCAGCAAGGCAGCTTCGAACACGGCCGCACCGACAGCCACCACCGCGACGACCGCGACCGTCTTGTTGATGCCGCCGCCTTCCTCGGACTCCTGTTCGGGGGCGTCATGGTGGAAGGCGGTATCGTGACTGCTACCATTGGTGTTCGGGTTCATCGGAAATCCCTTGTGACCGCACAACTAACTGCAGTTTCATCAATAACGGCGGATTGAAATGGATTCGTGACAGTTTGATTACAGCCGTCCGACCGGTTGCGGCGGCATGGTGTCGCGGTGCAGCAAGAGGTGTATTTCCGGGGTCGAGCCGCGTCCGCACCGGCGGCCGGAGCCGCGGTTCCATGTCTTTGTGTGTCTGTTTTGCCGGGCTTAAACAAATCCGACGCAAGGCGGGCTTGGTTCCCGCTGATCGGCGGCGTTGCCGCCCTACCGGTCCCACGTCACCGGCAGATCCAGCAGGCCGCGGAACGCCCAGCCACCGATCCGCGGCGGCCGGTCCTCGATCAGGCGCAGGTTCGTCAGCCTGGCGAAGATCGCGGGCAGCGCGACGTCGGCGACCATGGCGCGCGAGGCCCAGGCGCCGGCGCAGAAATGCGGGCCGGCGCCGAACGCGATGCTCTTGCTGGCGTCGCGGCGGACGTCGAACCTGTCGGGTTCGCTGAAATGCTTCTCGTCGCGGTTCGCCGAGCCGAACATCAGGAACACGCGTTCATTGGGCTCGAAGGCGATATCCCGGATCGTCCACGGCTTTGCGATCCGCCGCGGCGACATCCCGATCGGCGAGATCCAGCGCGCATATTCCTCGAACACCTGCAGCCACGGGATCGCGCCGCTCCTCGCCAGCGCAAGCTGGTCGGGATGGGTCAGCAGCGCCCACACCGTGCCGGCGATCGCATCGCGCGGCTCGTTCTGGCCGCCCGAGATCGCGAGCTTGATGTTGGCGCGCACGCTCTCCATCGGCATGTCGGTCTGCAGCAGCACGCCGAGCAGGCTGAGGTCGGGCGTCTTGCGCAGCACCGGCACCATATCGTCGATCGCGGCATCGATCCCCGAGGTCGCCGCGTGGCAGCGCGCCTCGATCGCGGGATCGCCGACATAATTGGCGATGCCGTCGATCATGCCCTGCGACCAGGCATTCATGTCCTGGAAGCGCATGTTGGTGAGACCGGTGATCGATTTCAGGCATTCGGCCGAGAAAGGCAGCGCGAAGGCCTGCACGAAATCGACCGTCTCGTCCGGCTTCAATTCGTCGAGGATGCGCGTCGCGTGGCCGGCGAATTGCGCGGTCCAGTGCGATCGCACCGTCTTCGGCGAGATCGCCGGGAAGATCGCCTTGCGCTCGTTCATGTGCGCATCGCCGTCCTTGCGCATCATGTTGTGGCCCATCAATTTGTTCATCAGCCCCTCGGGCTGGTGCGACGAGAACACGTCGATCTGCTTCTCGGAGACGAAGATGTCGTCGCGATTGCACAGCAGCGTGCTGCCGAGCTGCGGCACGAAGGCGATCGGCGCCTCCTTGCGCATGCGGGCAAGCGTCGGATAGGGGTCCTGCCAGAAGGCGGGGACATCGATGTCGAAATGGGGAGCGGTGCTCACGGCGCGATCTCGGGTTGGCCCTCAGGTTTCGAACCGAGCATAGGCGCCCAGGCGCCGCCGGTCTGTCCCTACCGTTGGGGACAGGCGGAAGCGGCCGCTTCGACGCTTCAGTTCAGCTGGCGTGCCGATGCCATCAGCCGCAGCGCGATCGCGAACAGCTCGTTCTGCGAGGAGATGCCGAGCTTGTCATAGGCGCGCTTGCGATAGGTGAGGGCGAAGTGCAGCCCGATGCCGAGATCGGCCGCGATCGCTTCCGAGCTGAGGCCCGAGAGAATCCGCAGGCAGACCTCCTGCTCGCGCCCGGTCAGCCGCGCGAGCGGCTCAGTAGTCGCAAACAGGCTCTTCAGCCGCGCGATCGGATCGGCATCCGCCGCTGGATCGCGCTGAAAGTGCCGCGCCACGGCTGCCGTCAATGCGGGCGCGACTGCGGCGAGGCGCGCGATCTGTTCGCGGCTGAAGCGGCCTTGCTCGGTGATCTGGTAGAAATTGACGTAGAAGCAGGTGTCGCCGGTCCAGATTGCGGAAGCGAACTTGTCGACGATGTCGGAATCGTCGAAGAAGATCTTGCGGTAGCCGTCGCTGTACATCCGGCGGGCAAAGGTCGGCAGCAGGATCGGCGCGGCCTGCGCCTGTCCCTCGAACACCGCATCGCGGTTCGGGTCGGCCTGGTGGAAATGTTCGGAATAGGCGATCCCGAGATCGCGCCCGGTCGGGATGTTGCCGACATCGAGCAGGCACGCGGCCGACCGCGGGCCGGTGAACGAGAACACCATGCAGTGACCGACACTGGCAACGCGGCGCAGCGCGCCGATCAAGGCCTGCGGAAAGCTGTCGCGGCCGATCGCCAGCAGCGCCGGCGTGATGTCGCTGACGACAGAAGTCTTGAAGGCGTAATCGGCCTTCATGGCGTCCTCCCTGTGTTTCGGGAAGACTAGCAGCGACATCACGGGGGTGGAAGCGGCAGCGTCCCATCCCCTCGTCATTCCCCGGTGCGCAACTGCGCACCTGAGGGCGACGCGCAGCGTCGAACCCGGAATCCATCCACCCGCAGCGTTTGCGGCCTGATGGATTCCGGGCTCTCGCTTCGCGAGCCCCGGAATGACGAAGGTGGAAGTTGCCCGGTGGGGAAATCGCCTCAGGCGCCCGGCACCTGGTCGAGGAAGCCGGTGATGCTCCTGATCCGGCCGTCCTTCAGCATGGCGAAGTCGGTGCCCTTGATCGGGCTGTCGACGCCGTCGGGCCCGAGGCCCCAGGAGAAGCGGACATGATCGCCGAAGCCGTTCGGCTCGCCGATCAGCTTGAACTTGAAATCCGGAAACTTCTGCTGCACGCCGGCAATCAGCGCATCGACGCCTTCATGGCCGTCGCCGCTCATCAAAGGATCGATATAGCGCGCATCGGCGGTCCAGTTCTGGCTCAGCATCTCGCGGCGCCGGCTCGGCGTCCGCTCGTTCCAGAGCTCGATGTAGTTGCGGGCGATAGTCGTGTGGTCGGTCATGGTGCTCTCCTTCTGATGCGCCGAACGTAAGCGGCTGTCCGGACTATCGAAGGTTTGCAGGTGCCGATCGATTACCTCTGAGGTCATCGCGTGCGTGACGGCTGTGCGGGCTATGGCTTGATGTAGGCCTCCGGATCGCCGCGTGCGTGCGCGTCCATCGCGTCGAGGAAGCAGCGCACCTTGGCCGGGACGAATTGCCGCGCCGGCAGCAGCGCATGCACGTTGAGCGGCTCGCAGGCATGGTCCGGCAGCAGCCGCCGCAACTGACCGGCCGCGACCGCGGCGCGGGTGTAGCTTGCGGTGACCCGCAGCACGCCGTGGCCGGCGAGCGCCGCCTGCAGCCGCACATGGGCATTCGAAGAGGTGAGACGCGCGTGATCGACCGCGAGATGCTCGACCGCGCCGCCGGGCGTGGTCATCGCCCATCGCGGATCGCTGGGGCCGGTCAGCAGCGGCAGCTGTCTCAATTCATCCAGCGTGCGCGGCTCGCCGAATTTCTCCAGCAGCGCCGGCGCCGCGAACAGGCCGCGCTCCAATGTGAAGACGCGGCGGATCACGATGCCGGCCGACGGCAGCGGCGCCTCCAGCATCGCGAACACGATGTCGTAATTCTCGGCAATCGGGTTGACGATGTCGTGCTCGACATCGATCCGGATCGCGAGCTCCGGATAACGGCTCATCACGGCGCAGGCGACCGGTCCCGCGTGATGCGCGCCGAATTCGTATGGTGCCTTGATGCGCAGGGTGCCCGCCACCGCGCTCGACATCGCCAGCGCCTCGCTATGGGTGTCGTGCAGCGCGGCGAACAGCGGGCGGACCTTGCGATAGATGGTCTCGCCGGAATCGGTCAGCCGCAGATGCCGCGTGGTGCGTTCGATCAGCCGCAGCCCGAGATTGGCCTCGAGACGCTGCACCGCAGCACTGAGGCTCGATTTGGGATGTCCGAGCACGCGCGCAGCCGCGGTGAAGCCGCCATGCTCGACAACCTCGCAAAACAGCTCCCAGTCGCGCCACTCCATGGCCGATTGTCCATCCAGCGGTACAGTGTGTCCAGCCAAATCGGATTATCCGGATGGCCGGGATCACCTAACCTGATTGCAAGCAGATTTGCATCGGGAGGGTGACATGGCCGACGACGGAATTTTCCTGCGCAACGCCTGGTACGTGGCGGCGCTGAATCACGAGCTGATCGACGGCAAGAAGCTGGCGCGCACCATCCTGGAGCGGCCGATCGTGATCTATCGCGGCGCCAGCGGAAAGGTGGTCGCGCTCGATGACCGTTGCTGCCATCGCGCCGCGCCGCTCTCGATGGGGCGCATCGAGGGCGACGACATCAGGTGCATGTATCACGGCATGAAGTTCGCGGCCGACGGCAAGTGCATCCAGATCCCCGGCCAGGACGCTGTTCCCGCCAAGCTCGGCGTGCGCAGCTATCCGGTGGTCGAGCGCTACAACATGATCTTCATCTGGACCGGCGATCCCGAGAAGGCCGATCCGAAGCTGGTCCTCGACTATCCGCCGCTCGAAGATCCCAAATGGCGCGGTCTGCCGGGTTACATGCACTACAAGGCGAACTGGCTCCTGATCGTCGACAACCTCAGCGACTTCGCCCATCTCGCCTTCGTGCACACCAACACGCTCGGCGGCTCCGAGGAATACGCCTACAAGACCAAGCCGGTCGCGATCGAGAAGCTGGACGACGGCTTCCGCGTCGAGCGCTGGCATATGGGCGCCGATGCGCCGCCCTACCACAAGAAGGTGATCTCCAACCGCGACGACAAGGTCGATCGCCGCAATATCGGCCGCATGATCGTGCCGGGCATCTTCACGCTCGACACCACGTTTGCGCCGGCCGGGCAGGGCGCGGAGAAGGGCGTCCAGGTTCCGGGCACGCGGCAATACCGCAACGCGCAGTTCATGACCCCGGAGACGCGCTCGTCGACGCACTTCTTCTGGAACTATTTGCACGATTTCGACATCGACAATCCGAACATTTCGCTCTCGCTGCGGCATTCGCTCGAGGAAGCCTTCAACGAGGACAAGGACTTCATCGAGGCGCAGCAGAAGGTGCTCGACGTCGATCCGGATTATCAGCTGCTCGCGATCGGCGCCGATGCGCCGCTGACCTATTTCCGTTGGCTGTTCGCGCGCAGGCTCGAAGCGGAGCGCACCGCCGCCCGAGCAGCCTGAAGCATGATCCGGACCCGAAGGGCCGCGTTAGCGCAAAGTGCGAAGCGGTTTTCCGAAAAGATCATGCTCAAACAAAGAGCTAAAGCGCGATGACGCTTCAAACCTGATCTCATCGCGCTTTGGTTGGAGCGGCCGGTGGCCCTCTGCCTGGCCGGAACGTCATCCCGCGGGTCGCGGGATCGTGAACCCCGGCATGGCGGCTACGCCCTTTGATTTGGCGTAGAATTTTTGATCTGAATTCGTCGGTTCTTGATCGGGGTCAAGGTTTCGACCCGTGCTGGCCGGACTATGTCGGCGGCGATCAATCGGTGAATGACTTTGACCGAAAACGCGAAGCCACCGGAACGGGAGACGCGCGCCGTCCAGGCGCAGCACGCCTGGCTGTGGCCGTTTGAAGCCACGAGACTGGTGCTTGACACATATTGGCAGTGGTACGCCGACCACGCGCCCGGGCATGCCGACCCGGGCGACGCACACCTCGCCTGGACGTCGCCGAACAGGATCGCGCTCGAACTGCCGTCGATGCATCTGCTGGATTTTTCGCAGGCCGCGCGGGGCCAGCCGCTGCTGGTCTGTGCGCCCTACGCACTGCACCGCGCGCTGATTGCGGATTTCGCGCCCGGCCACAGCCTGATCGAGGCGCTCCAACAGTCAGGCATCGCGCGTCTGTATCTGACCGATTGGCGCTCGGCCACGCCTGAGATGCGCTATTTTTCGATCGACAGCTATCTCTCCGACCTCAACGTCGCCGTCGACACGATCGGCCCGCCGGTCGATCTTGTCGGTCTCTGCCAGGGCGGATGGCTGTCGCTGCTCTATGCCGCGCGTTTCCCCGGCAAGGTGCGACGGCTCGTGCTGGCGAGCAGCCCGATCGATGTCTCGGTGCCGTCGCAGCTCTCCGGAATGGTGGCCGCGCTGCCCGAGCAGAGCTTCGCGGCGCTGGTGCATCAGGGTGACGGCATCATCAGCGGCAAGCACATGCTGCAATGCTGGAGCATTCCCTTTGGCCTGCAGGATGTGCAAGCCGTGCTGCAACGAGGCCTGCGCGACACGTCGGACGATGCCCCTTCGCTGCTCGATCGTTTCCAGCGCTGGAATCGCGAGACGCTTGATCTGCCGGGCGTCTACTATCTCGAGGTGATCAACTGGATATTCCGTCAGAACCGGATCGCTCGCGGAGACTTCGTCGCGCTCGGCCGCAGGATCGATCTTGCCGAGGTGAAGACGCCGGCCTTCCTGCTGGCTGCTGACGATGACATTGTTGTTCCGCGCGATCAGGCGTTTGCGACAGCGCGGCTGTTGGGCACACCGCCGATGTGGCTGGAGCGTGGCACCGAACCCTGCGGGCACCTCGGCCTGTTCATGGGCTGCAAGGCACTGACCAGCTCTTGGCGCCGGATCGCGCGCTGGCTTCAGTCCGACATCGGTGATGCCTCGGCTCAACGACCACGGATCAGCGCGTAAGCTGCGGATGAAACAAGCCCCGGATTGCGGTTTGCAATCCGGGGCTTCGAGAGGTCTCGTTCGATCAGCGTGCGCGGGGCTTACTTCGCCGCGACGACCATGATCTCGACATTGTACTGCGGCGCCGCGAGCTTGGCCTCGACGGTGGCGCGGGCCGGGGTGTTGCCCTGGGAGACCCACGAATCCCACGCCGCGTTCATCTCCGGGAAGGTCTTCATGTCGGTGATGTAGATGGTCGCGCTGAGCAGCTTCGACTTGTCGGTGCCGGCCTTGGCGAGGTGGCCGTCGATGATCGACAGGATGTCCTTGGTCTGCTCGGTGACGCTGCCGCCCGCCGCCTTGCCGGCGACGACGCCGGCGAGATAGACGGTGTTGCCGTGCACGACGGCCTGGCTCATGCGCGGGCCGGTTTCGAAACGCTGAATGCTCATTTGGGTCTCCACTTGAATGGCGGGCACTGTCTAGCCTGCCGGCGCGTCCGCCGCCACTGCGCAATTTGCAGCGCTGTTCACGGAAATCACTCGAAATTGCTCCGAGGTCGCCTCGGCGCGATCAGGTTGGCGCTTTCAGCGCGCCCGCCCAGCGCGCGAACAGCGCCACCTGTTCGGCCGGCCAGGCGCCGTCGCACGGCATGGTGCCGGCCTCCAGGCGGGCGAGGATCTGCCGGCTGTGCCGGGCGACGTCCTCCTCCTTCCAGAGATCGAAGGCGAACAGCATCGAGCTGCGATCCATCGGCCGGAACAACGGCCGGATGTGCTGCTCGAACTGCACCGTCTCATCGGGACCGGGCAGCGCGCCGCCGGTTTCGTTCGCGGCCTGTGCATCGCCCGCGATTGCGGAGGGGCGTGCCGCGGGCGTCGCGTTGCAGACCCACCACCAGCGCGGCACCGGCATGTTCGGCGGCGGCTTCGCATTGGCGCCCGAATTCTCCAGCGCGATCCGCGAGCCCCATTCGATATAGGCGACGAAGGCGGCGCGGAATTCCGGATCGGACGGCAACCCGGCATCGTCGGCGCTCTGCACCATGTAGGTCGCCCACAGCGCGCGCTGCTCCGGCCGGATCTCCTTGCCGATATGTTGCGACACCATCCGCCGATAGCCGCCATACCGCTCGGTGTAGAGCCGCGGTCCGCCGAACACCTCGCTGAGCCAGGCCGCGACCCGCTCGGGATGATCCGGCGACATCTCGGCGAACAGCGGGGAGAGCAGTGGATCCTCCGGCACGTAGCGGCTGTAGAAGATCCGCGTCATGTCGAGCAGCGCGGGATAGCCGCCGGCCCATTCGAACAATGTCGGCTCGCGCAAGGGATCGGGGACGGGGTCGTGAAATCCGACGTTCCAGTGCATGCCGCTGCAGAACGGCTTGTTCAGCGATGAGCCGCAGCGGCACAGGCTGGCATGCTCCTGCGATGCACCCGCGTTCCCTGCGACCGGCGTGCCGTCCTCATCGACCAGTTCGACATGGCCGGTGACGCGATAGGGGCCATCCTTCGACACTTCGATCTGCGGCGGCCGGCTGACATCGGACAGGTTGGCGTCCCGCTCGGGGCCAATGCCGATGCCGAGCGCGCCCGACGGGCACCTGCGCACCGCGTTGATGAGGTCGTCGAGGCGTGCACCGCTCGGCGCGACGAAGGGTTCTTCGCCGAGATGAAACACCGAGTTGAGCCGCTCGGTGCAGAAGGCTGAATGCGCGCAGGTGCCGCGGTTGTCGAACACATGGGCCTGCTGCCCGGCATAGACCTCGAGCTTGTCGGGTACGCGCCGCGGATCCTTGCCGTCGGTAAAGCCGCGCGTGACGTGACTGCCGTCGCAGAGCGGCTTGGTCTGCGATTGTCCGCAGCGGCACAGCCGCACCGGCGCCTCGGCTGCAACGGGAACACCGAGATGATCGACGATCGCAATGCCGGGGTCGGGTTCGTAGGGCCCGTTGCGCCTGACGATGATGCGCTTGCGCGCGGGTTGCTTGTCGCTCGCACCTTGGGCGGAATAGTCGTCTGTCATGCCTTGCAATGATCCCTAAGCTCGCCCAACCCGTGCGAAGCGTGCTTAGATGGATCGATGGCGGCGCTCAACGAACCAGATGGAAAGTGCCGCGGGAGAGTTGCGATGATCCGCAAGACCAAGCGCAAATATGGCTGCCCCGTCGAGTTCTCGATCGATCAGCTCAGCGGCAAATGGAAGACGGTGATCCTCAGCCGCTTGAAGGTCCGGCCGATGCGCTATGGCGAATTGCGTCACGACATCCCGCAACTCAGCGACAAGGTGCTGACCGAGCGGCTGCGCGATCTCTGCAATTCAGGCTTCGTCAAGCAGGAGCGCGGCGGCGGCTCCTCGCGCTACTGCCTGACCAAGCGCGGCGAGATGCTGAAGCCGATGCTGCAGGCACTCTACGATTGGGGCGAAGCCAATGCCGACACCTTCGGCGTGCGCTTCGCCAGCGCGGAGCCGGAGTAGGGCGTGCGCTCATAAAGGCAACGAGACTCTTTCGGGGCTCATGTCTGCTTAGCACCCAACAGCGGCGCGAGAGGCGGACATTCCGGGACCTCCGCTTTGGGCCCCGAAGCGGACATCGCACCTCTACACTCTGAAACGCAATTGGTATACAATCACCCTTGAGTTGCCAGCGGCACATGCCGACTTTTCGCGAAATCAATGGCAGCGGTAGTGCCTCCGGCAGGTGAGCGAATCCAAAATCTATTTGGTTCGGAATCCTTCCGCACTCGCGGAAGGTTCTTAAGCTCATGGAGCAACGCCATGAACCGCAGACAAATCTTGCATGCAATGCCAGTGACCCTAAATGTCCAGGCAGGGCTTATCGCCGGCTTCATAGCTACCGTCGTTCTTTCCATGTTGATGATAGCCAAGAGTTCGGTTGGCTTGATGCCGCAACTCAATCCAATCGAAGATATCGTGCACGTCGCAGGTCAGCCTACAGGCATGACCTTACCCCTTCCGTTTGGGTGGATTGGCCACTTCGCCCTCGGGACAGTCGCATGGGGCATCATCTATGCGGCGCTACAGGCAAGCCTTCCAGGCGCTCCGGTAGTCAAGGGCCTTATTTTCGGAGCTCTAGCCTGGCTCGCGATGATGATCATCTTCATGCCCCTGGCCGGCCATGGCTTATTCGCGCTGTCGCTGGGGGCTCGGGCGACGGTGGCGACGCTTGTTCTTCACCTCATCTACGGTGCGGTTCTGGGAGTGGCTTACGCCAAAGTCACCCATGAATAGCGTCCGCTTGAACCGACATCAAAAGCGGCTCGCATGACTTCCGCGCAGGGTCAAAAGCGGTAAGGTTCTGAGCGTGCCGACGCTTTCCGGTCTGCACCTCAAAGCAGCCACAAGGCGCTTATGAGCACACGCCCTGGAGCAAGATGAGTTCAGGGCGTGGCCGCGAGCCCGGATCTCGATATTTCAATGAATGCTGAAATATCATTGACAGCGGGCGATATTTCGATAAATACTGAAGTATGAAAAAGACCGATGCTGTTGCCGCCTTGGCGGCGCTCGCGCAGGACAATCGCCTCGATATATTCCGGCTGCTCGTGCAAGCGGGACCGGAGGGCATGCCGGCGGGCGCAGTCGCCGGCGCGCTCGATCTCGCGCCCAATACGCTGACATTTCACTTTGATCGGCTTCGCACGGCTGGTCTTGTCAGCGTTCGCCGCGAGGGCCGCTCGATGATCTACGCAGCGCAGTTCGAGCAGATGAACGCGCTCCTTGGCTTCCTGACCGAGAACTGCTGCGGCGGCGCGCCCTGTGCGCCCGCCGCCGAATGCAAACCGGCGCGCAAGCGCACCAAAATTCCAGCCTGAAAGGACCCTCCATGAAGCGCCTTCATGTTCATGTCACCGTCAGTGACCTCTCGCAGTCCGTAGGCTTCTACTCTGCCTTGTTCGCGGCCCAACCGACCGTTCTCAAGACCGACTACGCAAAGTGGATGCTCGATGATCCTCGCGTGAACTTCGCCATTTCGGCCAGAGGCCGCGAGCCCGGTCTGGACCATCTCGGCATTCAGGTTGAGAGCCAAGAGGAGCTTTACGAGGTCTACGGCCGCTTGCGCCAGGCGGGGGGTAACATCATCGAACAGGGCGAGGCGGCTTGCTGCTACGCCAAGTCCGAGAAGTCGTGGATCGACGATCCCGCAGGCATCGCGTGGGAAACCTTCCACACGACCGGCGAGAGCACGGTCTACGGTGACGGCACCGGAGAAAACACGGCGCGCGTCGCACATGAGAAGCAATCGGCGTGCTGCGCCCCGCAGGCAACGCCAAGTTCTTCCGCGTGCTGCACGTCGTGACGGTGCCGCCATGGTTGATCGCCCATACAACGTTCTATTCCTCTGCACCGGAAATTCGGCGCGCTCGATCATTGCGGAAGCGATCTTGAACAAGCTAGGCGCGGGTCATTTCCGCGCCTACAGCGCCGGCAGCCAGCCCAAGGGCCAGGTTAACCCGCACACCATCCATCTTCTCGATAATTTGGGCTACGATACGTCGGGCTACCGCTCGAAATCATGGGACGAGTTCGCCAAGGCCGGCGAACCCCAGTTCGACTTCGTGTTCACGGTCTGCGATAGCGCGGCGGCGGAAGCATGCCCCGTCTGGCCCGGACATCCTGCAACCGCCCATTGGGGCATTCCCGATCCAGCTGGAGCGAAGGGGACGCCGGCCGAAATCGCGGTCGCGTTCGAGGATGCCTACCGTATGCTCAATCAGCGAATTGCCGTCTTTACCGCGCTGCCGCTGCGGTCCATCGATGCGCTCAGCTTGCAAGGCAAGCTCCGAGAGATCGGGCAAATGGAAGGCTCGACCGCAAAGACGACGGAAGCGCATTGATGCCGACGCTTGCGCGCCGCCTGGTTGCGGAACTGCTTGGCACGGCGCTTCTTCTGGCTGCTGTAGTCGGCTCCGGGATCATGGCGCAGAAGCTCGCGGGCGGGAATGTTGCGCTCGCCCTCCTTTGCAATACCATCCCAACCGGTGCAATTCTCGCTGTGCTCATATTGGTCTTCGGACCGGTCTCAGGCGCGCACTTCAATCCTGCCGTAAGTCTTGCGTTCTCAATTCGGAGCGAACTGCGCTGGCCAATGGCGGTTGCCTACATCGCTGCTCAGATTGTTGGAGCTGTCGCCGGAGTTTGGATAGCTCACCTCATGTTTGAATTGCCGGTGTTGCAGCTCTCGATGACGCAGCGTTCCGGCGCCGGACAATGGCTCGCTGAAGCGGTTGCTACCTTTGGCTTGCTCCTGACCATATTCGGTTGCGCCGCCAGAACACCGGGGGCGATTCCGTATGCCGTCGGCCTGTACATCACATCAGCCTATTGGTTCACAGCCTCAACCTCGTTCGCGAATCCGGCAGTGACGATCGCGCGCTCGCTTTCCGACACCTTTGCTGGAATAGCAGCCAGCGGCGTGACCGCCTTTATCGTCGCTCAGTCCGTTGGCATGCTGGCTGCGGTTGCCATCGCCGGCTGGCTCTGGCGCGAGAGGAAGCCGACATAGGCCACGATCCCCTTCAGCACTCTGCCTAAAACAGCAACAACGAAAGGCCGGTTGCGGGTGCGCCTCAGGCACCCCGATCGGATTGGGTGAAAGATGAGGTTGGAAGGAAAGCCGGCTATCGTCGCGATGTGCGTGGGGCAGCTTGGAAGCTTGCTACCGCATGTCGTCGTGCCCGCAATTCTCGCCGGCTTCCTGATTCCGGAATGGCATCTGTCGGGTGCGCAGGCCGGGCTTTTGTCCGGCTCGGGCGCGGCCGGCTACATGCTCACGGTGCCGGTTCTGGCGACGCTGACCGACCGCATCGATGCCCGCAAGATATTGATCGCGGGATCGGCGCTGAGCGCGTTCGGTACCGCGCTGTTCGGCTTGTTCGCAACGGATCTGTGGTCCGGTGCGCTGTGCAATGCCATCGCCGGGATCGGTTTCGCCGGCGCTTACATGCCGGGGCTCAAGGCGCTGACCGACCGCCTTGCGCCGGGCGATTCATCCCGCGCGGTGACGTTCTACACGTCGAGCTTCTCGCTCGGCGTCGGGCTGTCGTTCCTGGTCGCTCAGCTTGTCGCCGAAGGTCTTGGCTGGCGTGCGGCGTTTCTGGTTACGGCCATCGGCCCGCTGATGATGCTGACTGCGAGCGCCTTGCTGAAGCCGGTCGAGCCGAAGCCCTCGGCGAGTCGCCTGCTGAACTTTGCGCCGGTCGTGCGCAACACCAACGCGATGGGATTCGTCCTGGGCTACGGCGCGCATTGTTTCGAACTCTATGGCATCCGGACCTGGATCGTTGCGTTCTGGACTTTCGTGGCAGCAGGGCACCCGACATCACTTACGCCGCTGATTGTCAGCGTCGCGTTCTCCATCCTGGCGATGCCCGCGAGCATCCTCGGCAATGAGCTTGCGCTGAAACTCGGACGGCACCGCGCCATCACCGCTGTCATGTTCGCTTCGGCCGCAGTCGCGCTGCTGATTGGACTGCTCTCGGACCAGTCGCCCTGGGTGCTGATGCCGCTGCTACTCGTTTACGCGCTGACGGTGCCCGCCGATTCCGGTGCGCTGACCTCGGGCATGACCATGGCAGCCGATCCCAAGAACCGCGGTGCGACCATGGCAGTGCACTCGACTGTCGGCTTCAGCCTGTCGGCGCTGGGCGCATGGGCGCTCGGCGTAGCCCTGGATGCTGCAGGAGGACCACAAAGCGCGTCGGCTTGGACGGCTGCATTTGCGGTGCTGGCGTTTGGCATCCTGCTCGGACCGCTCGCCTTGTACTGGTCGCGAATTGCAGCCCAGCCGGCAGTTGATCGCCCCTCTTGATACGACTGACAACGGCTTATGCGACAGCCCAGGAACGAGGGATCCTTGGGGAGCGAGGGACATCTGCGTCATTTCGGAATATTAGAAGTGTACTCCTGAGTTGCCCGACGTGTCAAGTTCCCTGCTCGAGCGCAGGCCACCGCCGGCTGCTTTGCATGGGGTTGTTTTCGATATTTTGGCCGCGCCCCCTGCGACGGTCTCATCACTTCGTGCTGCACTTGAGCGTTTTCGGCCGGAACCATAAGCAAGGAAAACTCGTTGTCGCGGGATGTGTTGGGGGCAATCAACACAAGGAATGCTCATGCGCATCCGCATCTCTACGGCGTCGATCATCGTTGCGGCGCTCTCGCTTGGAACTCCTGCCTGGGCGCAAACGCAGGGAACGCAACCGAACACGCCGTCGCAGGCCGAGTCTGACCAACCCGCCACGATCAAGACCATACAGGTCGTGGACGTCAAGGAACTGAAGCCCGAAGTCCGGTCAAGGGTCGAGGCCGTCATCGCAAAGGCAAGCGAAGAAGATCTGAAGAGCCTGCGCGGTTCCATCGACGCGTCGACGGAAGCGACATCCGCGCTCAAGGCGAAGGGACTGAGCTCGGCACAGGTTGTCGCGGTCAATCTCAGCAACGGCATTCTCACGCTCTTCACCAAGCTCGCGTGAGCGCCAGCATCGCTCAAGAAAGTCGGACACAATGATGAGAGCCCGCCGGTTCAAACCCGGCGGGCTCTTTCATTTTCGTTTCGCCGTCTCTTCCGTGGCGAGGGGAGATGCCTCAGCCCACCGCCTTCGCCGCCGCGCGTCCGGCGTTGCGGCCCGAGAACAGGCAGCCGCCGAGGAATGTTCCCTCCAGCGAACGATAGCCGTGCACGCCGCCGCCGCCGAAACCGGCGGCTTCGCCGGCCGCGTAGAGCCCGCGGATGATCTGGTGATCCCTGCCGAACACGCGTGAATCGAGATCGGTCTCGAAGCCGCCGAGCGTCTTGCGGGTGAGGATGTTGAGTTTCACCGCGATCAGCGGGCCGTGCGCGCGATCGAGGATGCGGTGCGGCTTCGCGGTCCGGATCAGCCTGTCGCCGATGTAGCGCCGCGCATTGTGCAGGTTCATCACCTGCGCATCCTTGACGTAAGGATTGGTGATCTCGCGGTCGCGTGCCTCGATCTGTGTCTTGATCGCATCGAGCTGCAACAGGTCATTGCCGGCGAGCTTGTTCATGGCACCGACGAGGTCGGCGAGATTGTCGCGCACGATGAAGTCGGCGCCGTGCTGCTTGAAGGCCTCGACCGGGGCCGGCGCGCCTTTGTTGGTGGCGCGCTTGACCGTCATGCGCCAGCTCTTGCCCGTGAGGTCGGGGTTCTGCTCCGAGCCCGACAGCGCGAATTCCTTCTTTATGATGCTCTGGGTCAGGATGAACCACGAATAATCGTAGCCGGTGCCCATGATGTAGTGCAGTTGCCCGAGCGTGTCGGAGCCCGGGAATAGCGGCGCCGGCAGCCGCTTGCCTGACGCGTCGAACCACATCGATGATGGCCCCGGAAGAATACGGATGCCGTGACGCGGCCAGATCGGGTTCCAGTTCTGGATGCCCTCGACATAGTGCCACATGCGGTCGCGGTTGATCAGCCGCCCGCCTGCTTGCTCGGTGATCCCGATCATGCGGCCGTCGACATGTTCGGGCACGCCCGAGATCATGAACTTCGGCGGCTCGCCGAGCCTCGTCGGCCAGTTCTGCCGCACCAGATCATGATTGCCGCCGATGCCGCCGGAGGCGACGATCACCGCCGGCGCGCGCAGCGAGAAATCGCCGACGACGTTGCGCGAGGAACTCTTGCCGCGCTCGACCGAAGTCGGTTCCAGGATCGCGCCGCTGACGCCGTCGACCGCGCCGTTGGTGACGCTGAGCGCATCGACGCGATGGCGGAACTTGAATATCAGCCGTCCGCTCTTGGCGGCCTCGCGCGCGCGGCGCTCGAACGGCTCGACGATACCGGGGCCGGTGCCCCAGGTGACGTGGAAGCGCGGCACCGAATTGCCGTGGCCCATCGCATCGTAACCGCCACGCTCGGCCCAGCCGACCACCGGGAAAATGCGGTGGCCCATCGCGCGCAGCCAGTCGCGTTTCTCGCCCGCCGCGAACGCGACATAGGCTTCGGCCCATTTGCGCGGCCAGTGATCCTCATCACGATCGAAACCCGCAGTGCCCATCCAGTCCTGCAGCGCGAGGTCGACCGAATCCTTGATGCCGAGCCGGCGTTGTTCCGGCGAATCGACCAGGAACAATCCGCCGAACGACCAGAAGGCCTGGCCGCCGATGCTCTGTTCCCCTTCCTGGTCGAGCACGATGACGCGCTTGCCTGCGTCGGCGATCTCGGTTGCGGCGACCAGGCCGGCAAGTCCGGCGCCGATCACGATCACATCTGCATCGTCAGCCATTTGTGATGTCCCCCGTCCCTTCGCGATTCAAGACCGCGCCGTTGTGCGCGGTCAACGCCAAATGGACCTTGCCTGTGGCGGCGAGGCACCAAATGGTTGCGGCAAGTTGTTCCAGTTTGGGACCTTTTCCACGCGTCACTGCAGCGTCGGCGCAACACCCAATTTGAATTTGTTTTGACCGGCTTCGCTCGTCTGGACAAAAATCTGCGCGCGCAACACGCTCACGCCAATCTTGCATCACAAGACCAACAGATTCGGTTTCGACTTGGGGCAGGCCAATGAAGTTGCTGACGGGGTTGCTCGCTGCGGTTCTCCTGCTGGCGGGAATGGGGGCGTCTCAAGCAGTGGTCAGGATCGCCGACGATCGCGGCGGCAAGATCGGGGTCTATGTCGACAAGTATCAGGACCTGCGCACATCGGGCGAGACCGTGATCATCGACGGGCTGTGCGCCTCGGCCTGCACCATCGTGCTCGGCAAGGTCCCGCATGACCGGATCTGTGTGACCTCACACGCCACGCTCGGCTTCCATGCGGCCTGGGACTACGGCGACAACGGCCGCCCGGTCCCCAATCCCGAAGCCACCCATATGCTGTACCTGATGTACCCGCCGGCGGTGCGCAGATGGATCACGGAGCGCGGTGGCCTGACCCGGCGCATGATCTTCCTGCAAGGCAAGCAACTGCAGGCGCTGTACAAGCCGTGTTATCTCAACGCCCAGGCCTCGGCGGCCAAGCCCGCACACTGAACGGCTGATCTCGGCTTGACGTCATTTCACGCTATGGCCGGTAACCCGGGGCATGACGGGATAAGCGCCGGACATCGCCTCGCTATCATTTGACGGCTTGCGGCCGCCATTGCGCTTGCTGGCTGGGGGAACCCGGCTTATCTCAACCGCATGGTTCAGCCGATCGCCACCCGATCCGAGCTTGTGACGGCTCCGCAGGGCCGGGTGGCGTCCGCGATCCTGTGGGGCGCTGCCGGCATCGGCGGATTGACCCTGCTCGCCGCCGCCGCGCTTTGGTTCCACTACGGGACCGCGGTGTTTTTCGAAATGATCACGGCCGGCATCTCCGCCTGCTTCTGACAAGGACGCCCCTGCATCATGCCCCGGACCACTCGCCCATTGGTGATCTTCGCTGCCTTCGCGGGCAGTCTGGCGGTCGGCCTGTTCCTCATGTTGTGGGCGGTCGGCGGCTTGCGCACCGTCGCAGCGCCGGCTGCCATCGGCGGGCCGTTCCAGCTCACCGACCAGGCCGGCCAGACCATCACCGACAAAAGCCTCCAGGGCAAGCCGACGCTGATCTTCTTCGGCTTCACCCATTGCCCGGACATCTGCCCGACCTCGCTGTTCGAGATCTCCGAGGTCCTGAAGGCGATGGGCAAGGACGCCGACCGCGTGAATGCCTATTTCGTCTCGGTCGATCCGGAACGCGACACCGCCACGGCGATGAAGGACTACCTGTCGAGCTTCGATCCGCACCTCAAGGGCCTGACCGGCGATCCCGCCGCGATCGCCAAGGTGCTGTCGAGCTACCGCGTCTATGCCAAGAAGGTGCCGCTGAAGGATGGCGACTACACGATGGATCACACCGCGCTGATCTACCTGATGGACCGCGATGGCCATTTCGTCGCGCCGTTCAATCTGAAACGGACGCCGGAAGAGGCGGCGGCCGATCTCAAACGGTATCTCTGATCGCCATTTCCGGTTGAGAATTAGCCCAATCGGCGCTCGCATCACGCGCCGGATGGTCTATAAGCCGTTCAATTTCCTGATATTGCCGGTTATGCCAAATCTGTCTGCCCAGCCCCTTGCCGTCCGCTCGCGCCAGTTTTGTCTGGCCGCGGCAATGATGGCGGCTGTCGTGCTGGCCGTGGCGGGGCCGGCAGTTGGGCAGACGCCCCCAGTGACGGCGCCCCAGGCCCCGGCGGCCAAGATGGCCCCTTCGCCGGCTCCGACCACAAAGCCCGCCCCCGCCCAGGCGACGCCCCCGGCAGCCGCCGCTCCGTCGGCACCGAACCAGCCGCCCAAGGCCACTGAGGCTGCGCCGCAGGCGGTGCCGGGCTTCTGGGACCCGCGACGGCGGCCGGATCGGCCGGACCTGTCGCGCCTCACCGTGATCCGCTTCCTGACCGAGACCGACTATCCGCCGTTCAACTTCACCGGCCCGGACGGCAATCCGGCCGGCTTCAACGTCGACCTGGCGCGCTCGCTCTGCGACGAGATCAAGGTCACCTGCACCATCCAGATGCGCCGCTTCGAGACCCTGATCGATGCGCTGGCGACCAACCGGGGCGATGCCATCATCGCGTCGATGGCGGTGACGCCGCAGCTGCGCGCCAAGGTCGATTTCACCGATCCCTATTACCGCGCGCCGGCGCGCTTCGTGTCGCGCCGCGACAATGTGATGCCGGAAATCCGCCCGGAATATCTCGAGGGCAAGAAGGTCGGCGTCATCGCCGGCACGTCGCACGAGGCTTACCTCAAGGCGATGTTCACCGACGCCGAGATCCATTCCTATCCGGACAACGACGCGCTGCGCGCGGCGCTGCGCCGTGGCGAGGTCGACTTCATCTTCGGCGATGCCATCTCGCTGGCGTTCTGGATCAACGGCACCGATTCCGCCGAATGCTGCGCATTTTCGGGCGGCCCCTTTGTCGAGAGCCGCTATTTCGGCGAGGGCGTCGGCATCGCTGTGCGTAAGGGCAACGATCTGCTGCGGCAGTCGCTGAACTGGGCGCTGTTCCGGATCTGGGAAAAAGGCCGCTTCACCGATCTGTGGCTGCGCTATTTCTCGATCAGCCCGTTCTAGCTCCGTCATTCCGGGATGGTCCGCAGGACCAGACCCGGAATCTCGAGATTCCGGGTTCGATGCTGTCGCATCGCCCCGGAATGACGGCTCCGGCCGTCGTTTTGCATTTTGCCGCGAAAGCGTTAGTTTTCGCGGCCTTTTTGGAGAAAGCCTGAAGAATGTCCGTGATTGATCTTGCCGCCAGCCCGAGCGACCTGCGGGCGCTCGCCGAACAATCCAACGCCTGGCCGTTCGAGCAGGCGAAAGCGATTGTGGCGCGGCTGAAGAAAAATCCCAAGGACGAGGTGCTGTTCGAGACCGGCTATGGTCCCTCGGGCCTGCCGCATATCGGCACCTTCGGCGAGGTTGCGCGCACCACGATGGTGCGCCACGCCTTCCGCGTGCTGACCGAGGACAAGATCAAGACGCGCCTGCTCGCCTTCTCCGACGATATGGACGGCCTGCGCAAGGTGCCGGACAACGTGCCGAACAAGGAGCTGCTGCAGCAGCATCTCGGCAAGCCGCTGACCAAGGTGCCCGATCCGTTCGGCACCCATCCGAGCTTCGGCCAGCACAACAATGCCCGGCTGCGCGCCTTCCTCGATCAGTTCGGCTTCGACTACGAGTTCGCGAGCTCGACCGAGTATTACACCTCCGGCCGGTTCGATGCCGCGCTGCTGCGCATGCTGGAGCGGATTGAGAAGGTGATGGCGATCATGCTGCCCTCGCTGCGCGAGGAGCGCGCCGCGAGCTATTCGCCGTTCCTGCCAATCTGTCCGCGCACTGGCCTCGTGCTCTACGTGCCGGTGACCGCGCACGACGCCAAGGCCGGCACGATCTCCTATGAAGATCCCGACACCAAGGAGAGCGTCACCGTTCCAGTGACCGGCGGCCGCTGCAAGCTGCAATGGAAGCCGGACTGGGCGATGCGCTGGTACGCGCTCGGCGTCGACTATGAAATGGCCGGCAAGGACCTGATCGATTCGGTGAAGCTGTCCGCCAAGATCTGTTCGGCGCTCGGCGGCACGCCGCCGGAAGGCTTCAACTATGAGCTGTTCCTCGACGAGAAGGGCCAGAAGATCTCGAAGTCGAAGGGCAATGGCCTGACGATCGACGAATGGCTGCGCTACGCCTCGCCGGAATCGCTGTCGCTGTTCATGTATCGCGAACCCAAGGCGGCGAAGCGGCTCTATTTCGACGTCATCCCGCGCAATGTCGACGACTACCAGCAGTTCCTGGACGGCTTCACGCGGCAGGAGGCGCGGCAGCAACTGCAAAATCCGGTCTGGCATATTCACTCAGGCAAGCCGCCGCAGGCCGACATGCCCGTCACCTTCCAGCTCTTGCTGACGCTGGTGTCGTCGTCGAACGCGGAGAATGCCGAGACGCTGTGGGGCTTCATCGGCCGCTATCGGCCGGGCGTGACGCCCGAGAGCCATCCGAAGCTCGACGCGATGGTCGGCTACGCTATCAACTACTATCGCGACTTCGTGGCGCCGACCAAGCAGTTCCGCGAGCCGACCGAGGGTGAACGCGCCGCGCTGCAGGATCTGCGCGATGCGCTCGCCAACATGCCGGCGAATGCGACCGCGGAAGACATCCAGAACGTGGTCTACGAGATCGGCCGCCGCGAGCCGTTCCTCGACATGGTCAAGAAGGGCAAGGACGGCCGCCCCGGCGTCTCGCTCGACTGGTTCAACATGCTGTACCAGGTGTTGCTCGGCCAGGAGAAAGGTCCGCGCTTCGGCTCCTTCGTCGCGGTGTACGGCGTGCAGAACGCGGTCAACATGATCGACGGCGCACTGGCGCGGTCGTCGTAGTTCGACGAACCCTCACGATGGTCGTCCCTGCCTAGCGCGCAATGGCGCACGGGAGCAGGGACCCATAACCACAGGCCGCCATTGTTAAGGCAAGCTGTGGCACCAGCGCCGCGACATCCGATCGCCTGATGTGTAGCCCGGATGGAGCCAACGGGTCGCGCGAACGCGCGCCCGGTGACAGGCTCCGCGAAATCCGGGAACTATCTCGCAGCGGCCTCAGCTGCCCCGGATTGCGCTTCGCTTCATCCGGGCTACGGCTGCGGCGCTAGGCCGCAAAAACCAGATGGCTGATCCCCGGCAATTTCACCGGAGGTGAGCGGCGGACTGCGCTACACTCGCTCCATAAAATCAGCACGGCCCCCGTCGAGCGGCCGGCACAGATGGGAGCATGCGCATGCAGTTCAGGGTTTCGCCGACATCGCTGCAGGACAGTACGAGCGCCGAGGAATGGCAGGCGCGAGTCGATCTCGCGGCGGCGCATCGGCTCGCCTACATCCACGGCTTTTCGGAAGGCATCTTCAACCATCTCACTTTCGTGGTTCCCGGCCGTACCGATCGCTACTACCAGATCCCGTTCGGCATGCACTGGTCGGAGGTGACGGCGTCGTCCTTCATGGAGGTCGGCATCGACGATGCCGAGGTGAAGCGCGGCGAGGGCGAGGTCGAGCGCTCCTGCTATTGCATCCATGCGCCGATCCACAAGGCGCTGCCGCAGGCCAAGGCCGTGTTCCACACTCACATGCCGTATGCGAGCGCGCTGACGCGGCTCGAGGATCCGCGCATCAAGGAGATCGGCCAGACCGAGGTCGGGCTGTCGGAGGCGATTGCCTACGACGATCTCTACACCGGCCCCGCGCTCGATCCCGAGGAAGGCGCGCGGCTCGCCAAGGTGATCGGCAACAAGACCATTTTGTTCATGGCCAATCACGGCATCTCGACCGTCGGCGAAACCGTCGCCGATGCCTATGACCGGCTCTATTACATCGAGCGCGCCGCGCAGGTGCAGATCTACGCGATGTGGACCCAGCAGCCGCTGAAACAATTGCCGCAGCATGTGGTGGAGAAGACCAAGCGCGATTTCCGCGACGACCATCTCTACAACGGCCCGAGCCCGGCGCAGCGGCATTTCGATGCGCTGAAGCGGATGCTGGACCGCAAGGAGCCGGACTACGCGACGTAAGGGGCGTTGCGAACGTGCCGCAGTCTCAGCCGTCGTCCCGGCGAAAGCCGGGACCCATAACCACAGGATTGAGTTGTTAGAGCAGGCTGTGGCCCCAGCGTGCATAAGCAATGCTGTGCGGTGGTTATGGGTCCCGGCCTACGCCGGGACGACGATGGTGGCGGCTTGCGATGGCCAGCTACTGGCTCGCCCACACGACGCGCGCGATCCACGCGACTTCCTCGGCATCGAGCATGCGGTCGGGATGCTCCGGATTGAGCGAGGCGAGCTCCAGCACCTTGCCGGTGCGCCGCTTCAGTTCCTTCACCATCACCTCGCCGCCGGTTGTGCGCACCACGACGCGGTCGCCGCGGCGGATCGCGGTGGCCGGTGACACCACGATGATGTCACCTTCGCGATAGGCCGGCTTCATCGAGTCGCCCTCGATCTCCAGCGCATAGGCATGCTCGTCGATGGTCGCCGGCAGCGCCACTTCGTCCCAGCCCTTGCCGGCGGGAAAGCCCGAGTCGTCGAAATAGCCGCCGGCGCCGGCCTGCGCGAAGCCGAGCAACGGCACCGACTGGCCGCCACGCGGACCATCGCCGAGCAGCTGCACGAAGGTCTCCATGCTGGCATTGCTAGCGGCCAGCGCCTTGGAGAGTGATTCGGTCGACGGCCAGCGTTCGCGGCCGTCGCCGGTCACGCGCTTGGACTTGTTGAAGGTGGTGGGATCGAGACCGGACTGCTTGGCAAGGCCGGATGGTGACAGGCCGGCACGTTCGGCGAGCCGGTCGAGCGCGGCCCAGACCTGAGCGTGGGTCAGCGGTCGCGCGGCTTTGGGCTGTTTGGCCATCGAGGACATCCCGGATGGTAGGAATTATTGCCTGAAACTTCGATTTTCGCAAATCTGCCGCCGGATGTGCCTTGGCACCGCTTGAGTTGCGCCGCTACCGCCGATACGGTCCCTCGCTCGCCACATGGCGTCTGGGGCATTTCCCCTCAAATCCGGATAAAACCTCAAGAGACTCAAGGACAAAAGGGAAGGCCGGGCCGTGCCCATGATCTATAAAATCACCCCCGCTTCGGCTTGGCGCGAGGCCGAGCGGCAGGGCGTGTACCGGGGCAGTGCGGACGACATTCGCGACGGCTTCATTCATTTTTCTACCGCTGCCCAGGTGGCCGAGACCGCGCGCAAGCACTACCACGGGCAAACCGGCCTGTTCCTGGTTGCGGTCGATGCCGCTGCGCTCGGCGACGCCTTGCGCTGGGAGCGCTCGCGCAATGACGAACTGTTCCCGCATCTCTACGGCGAACTCGATCTCGGCGCGGTCACCGAGATCCTCGACCTGCGCGCGCGCTCCGACGGCGGCCACGACGTTCCGGAGCTCAAGCCGTGATCCGTGCCTTCGACGCCTTCTCGCTGCCGCTGCTGCGATGGTTCGATCCCGAAGATGCCCATCGCATGGCGATCCAGGGCCTGAAGCTGCTGCCGCCGATCCGGCAACGGCCGGATGATCCCAAGCTCGCAGTGCGCGCCTTTGGGCTGAACTTTCCGAATCCGATCGGCATGGCGGCGGGCTTCGACAAGAGCGCCGAGGTGCCCGACGCGCTGCTGCGGCTCGGCTTCGGTTTTGTCGAGATCGGCTCGGTGACGCCGAAGCCGCAGGCCGGCAATCCGCGGCCGCGGCTGTTTCGCCTGGAGCGCGACGAGGCCGTGATCAACCGCATGGGCTTCAACAATGACGGCGCGGAAGCGGTGCTGCGTCGGCTTGCCGCGCGCGCCGGCGGTGGCGGCATCGTCGGGGTCAATGTCGGGGCCAACAAGGATTCAGAGGACCGCACGGCCGACTATGTGAAGCTGATCGAGACCTTCGCGCCGGTCGCGAGCTATTTCACCGTCAACGTCTCCTCGCCGAATACGCCGGGCCTGCGCAATCTGCAGCAATCGGCGGCGCTCGACGATCTGCTGGCACGGGTGATCGATACCCGCGAGCGCGTGCGCAAGAACGCGGGCGATTCGCCGGTGCTGCTGAAGATCGCGCCGGACCTCAGCCTCGCCGAGCTCGACGACGTCGTGCACGTCGCCCGCTCGCGGCGCGTCGACGGCATGATCGTCGCCAACACCACGCTGGCGCGGCCCTCGACCTTGCGCGAGGAGAACCGCGCCAAGGAGCAGGGCGGCCTGTCGGGCCGTCCGCTGTTCCGCCTCTCGACGCGCATGGTGGCCGAGACCTATGTCCGCGTCGAAGGCGCGTTTCCGCTGATCGGCGTCGGCGGCATCGATAGCGGCGGCGCGGCGCTGACCAAGATCCGCGCCGGCGCCAGCCTGATCCAGCTCTATTCCTCGCTGGTCTACAAGGGCATCGGCCTGGTCGACGACATCAAGCGCGACCTGTCCTCGACCTTGCTGCGCACCGGGCGCGACTCGCTGTCGGAAATCGTCGGCGCCGATGCCGCGACCATCACGGCCGAGGATTGGCCGGTGAGGTAGCTTTCACCTCGCCCCGCTTGCGGGGAGAGGTCGGATCGCATCGTTAGATGCGAACCGGGCGAGGGGGAGCTTCCGCGTATTCTTTTCCCACCATTTTCGTGGAGACAGCCCCTCACCCCAACCCTCTCCCCGCAAGAGCGGGGCGAGGGAGTAAGAGGACGCTGCATCCGGGCTACGCAGCTAGCTGAGTGAAGGAGCCTTGAACGTCTTCCGCAGCATCGCCGGATAGCGCAGGCCTTGCAGGCCGCCGCGCGCGACGTAGAAGCCGAGCAGCGCGATCCATAGGCCGGTGTTGCCGTATCCGCTCAGCACCCACCAGGTGGCGAGGAAGATCGCCAGCGAAGCCAGCATCAGATTGCGCATCTCGCGCGCCCAGGTCGCACCGACATAGATGCCGTCGAAGCCGAACGCGAACACGCCGGGCAGAGGCGCCAGGATCACGAACAGCAGGAAGTCGCGCGCGTAGCGGCGCACGTCGTCGCTGGTCGTCATCACATTGATCAGCGCCGGTCCGAACAGCGCGAACAGCACCGAGACCACAAGCGCAAAGCCTGTGCCCCACAGCAGCACCAGCCGGGTCGAATCGGCGAAGCCGCGTCCGTCGCGCGCGCCGTAGGCGCGGCCGCACAGCTGCTGCGCGGCGTTGGCGAGGCCGTCGAGGAAGAAGGCGCTCACCAGCAGGAAATTGTTCAGCACCGAATTCGCCGCCAGCGTCACGTCGCCCTCGCGCGCGCCCTTCGCGGTGAAGAACAGGAACACCACGATCAGCGCCGCGGTGCGCACCATGATGTCGCGGTTGACGGCCAGCATGCGCGTCAGCTTGGCGCGGTCGAACAGCGTCGCCGCGGGAACCGCGAAGCCGCCTTGCGCGATCCGCCACGCCACCACGATGCCGACAACGAAGCCGGCGATCTCGGCCAGCACGGCGGCGATCGCGGCACCGGCGATGCCGGCGCCATAGCTCTGTACCAGCAGCACGGTTGCGATCATGTTGATGATGTTGATCACGATCTGCAGCGCCAGCGCCAGATTGGCGCGCGCCTGGCCGACGAGCCAGCCCAGGATGACGTAATTGGCGAGCGCCAGCGGCGCCGACCAGATCCGGATCATGAAATAGGTTTTCGCCGCGCGCGTGACGCCCTCGCTGCCGCCCATCAGCTGAAAGGTGATAGCGGCCAGCGGCACCTGCAGCGCGATCAGCGCGGCGCCGATCAGGCCGGCGACGATGAAGCCGCGCACCAGGATCGCGGCATATTCCTGCGGCTCGCCGGCGCCCTGCGCCTGCGCGGTGAAGGCCAGCGTGCTCATGCGCAGAAAGGCGAACAGCCAGAACAGGCAGTCGAAGATCACCGAGGCCATCGCCACCCCGCCGAGCAGTGCGGCGTCGTCGAGGCGGCCGATCGCGGTGGTCGAGACGATGCCGATCAGCGGCGTGGTCAGGTTCGCGACCATCGCCGGGCCGGCGATGGCGAACACCTGGCGGGAGGTGATCTTCGGGTGGATGGGTGCGTGCATGGCTACAGTTGCAAGGAATATACGCTTCTATCGCGTCATCCGTCGCGCGGCCATGCTGGAATTGTGCTCAGAGCAATGCGGCGGCGAGGGGGCTGGGCAGCCGACAAAGCCATTGCATCGTCAGAATACCACGACCATGCCGTCGCTCGCCGTCGTGTAGGGCAGGTCGTCGATGCGGCCGAGCATGTCGTCGCTCATATGAGTGAGCACTACTCGGCCTGCGTTGATGGCGGGCAGATGCGCTTCCAGCGCTTTCAGGCTGAGATGGTTCTTGACCACCTTGTCGTAGGTATAGGCTTCAGCAATGAAGAGGTCGGCGTTTTGCGCCGCCGGGATCAGCGTGTCGGTCCACTCCGTGTCGGCGCTGTAGCAGACGGTGCGGCCTTCCGCCTCGACGCGATAGGCGAGAAACGGCCCACCGGATTCTCCATGCACCACCGGATAGGGCGTCACGGTCACCTCACCGAAGCTGCGCCGCTCCTGCGGCGTGAGCGTGACGACGGACAGATCGAAGCGCTGTTTGGTCCTGGAGGAATGCTCGAACATCACCTCCATCACCTCAGGCAGTTTCGTTTCGATGCCTTCGGGCCCTGCGATCACCAGCGGGCGGGTGCGGCGCGAGAACTGCGCGTCGAGCAGGAAGAACGGCAGGCCGGCGAAATGGTCGCCGTGGAAATGCGTGATCAGGATCAGGTCGATTGCGTCGCGATCGATCTCGAGCCGCTTCAGCGCCGGAAGCGACGACGCGCCGCAATCGATCAGGAAATTGACGCTGATACCGCTGACATGGAAACAGGTGTTGAAGCGGCCGCCGGAGCCGAATGCATCGCCGCAGCCGACAAATTGCAATTGCATCGGCTGCGGGCTCTCCCTGGGATCAGCGGCCGCGCGGCGCGCCGAACAGCCGCGACAGCAGCCAGATCGGGATCACGATCACGGCGCCGAGCAGGAAGTAGCGCCAGGCCCAGTTGATCGCGTCGAAGCCGAAATCCCAGAGGCTCTGGAACAGCCGGCGGATGCTGTACAGAATGTTCCACGGGTCGAGGCCGATCGCGGCGAGCACGACGCCGACCAGGATCGAGAGCAGGATCAGCCGGAACGCCACCGAGAGTGGCGAGCCGCCGAGAAAGCGGTACAGGCCGTCGCTCTGGCCGCCGGCCGGCAAGTCCCTGACGTCGTTCGGCATCGTTGTCTCCTGGCGGAATCGCCCGCGCATTATAGGTCACGGCGGTGCACATGGGAAACCCGCGGGGCGCGATCAATGGCTGCCATGCGGCTTGCGGGTTTAACTTCCTGTCATGGAGATTAACATCCGTTCAAGTGTCTCCAGCCGGTCGGCTTCGCGCGGCGGTTTGTCCCAGCGCAGCCGGCTGATGCGGGGAAAGCGCATTGCGACGCCGGATTTGTGCCGCGGCGAGCGCTGCAAGCCCTCGAACGCGACTTCCAGCACCAGCCCTTGATCCGGCTCGTGCACGACATGCCGCACCGGGCCGAACTTCTCGGTGGTGTTGCGGCGGACGAAGCGGTCGATCTGCAACAGCTCCTCGTCGGTGAAACCGAAATAGGCCTTGCCGACCGGCACCAGCTCGTCGCCGGCCTCGCCACGGGTCCAGACCCCGAACGTGTAATCGGAGTAATAGGACGAGCGCTTGCCGTGGCCGCGCTGCGCGTACATCAGCACGGCGTCGATGATGTGCGGATCGCGTTTCCATTTCCACCATGGGCCCTTCGGCCGCCCGGGCAGATAGGGCGCGTCGCGCCGCTTCAGCATCACGCCTTCGACCGCGTCGGCATCGTCGCCCGCGCCTGCGCTCTTGGGATCGGCGCGCGCGGCAGCGAGTTCTTCCCAACTGGCGAACGGGACCGTCGGCGACAGGTCGATGCGTGGATCGCCGAGCTTGGCGACGAAGGCTTCGAGATGCGCACGCCGTTCGGTGAACGGCAGCTCGCGCAGATCGTTCTCGTCGTCACCGAGCAGGTCGTAGGCGCGCAGATGAATTGGGAATTTCTTGATCAGCTTCGGAGAGACGACTTTGCGGTTGAGTCGCTGCTGCAAGACGTTGAAGGTCTGCACGCGTCCGTCGCGCAGCACAAGCAATTCGCCGTCGATCGCGCCGGGCAGGTGCAGTGACGGCACGAGGTCGGGGAAGCTGCCGGTGATATCCTCACCGGTGCGCGAATAAAGCCGCGCCTGGATGTGGCCGCGCGCGTCGCGGCCGGCGACTGCCTGCACGCGGATGCCGTCCCATTTCCATTCCGCGCTGAAGTCGGCGGCGTCGAGATTGGCGAAATCTGCGTTCTCGATCGCATGCGCCAGCATCACCGGGCGGAACGGCGTCGGATCGCTGTTAACAGGCTTGTCGCCGCGGCCTTCGAGCCAGGCGAACAGGTCGAGATAGGGCGGTGACAGCCCGGGCCACATCAGCTCGATCTCGTGCGCATCCTTGTCACCGAGCGCGGCGGCCGCCGTCTTCGCCAGCCGCGCCGAGATCCCGATCCGCATCGCGCCGGTGACGAGCTTCAAGAGCGCCCAGCGGCCGGTTTCGTCGAGCTCGTCCAGCCAGCGCGCCAGCTGCGCCGGCAACTCGGCCTTGCCGAGCGTGCGCAGCGTGGTGACGACGTCGGTCAGGGTTGGCGGAGGTGGGTTGTTGTGCGTGCGCGGAATCTCACTGCTGTCTTGCCCGCGGTACCCCTCTCCCTCACGCTCCCCCGCAAGGGGGGAGGGAACCCGTCCACAGGTGCGTCCCTCACCCACGTCAGTCACCTCAACATCGCTGTGAGGTGAGCACGACGGTTGGGCTCCCTCCCCCCTTGCGGGGGAGGGTTGGGGAGAGGGGTGGCCCAGCAAAGGCTCGGTGTAATTTGCTCCAGCCTTCGGCCACATCAGCGCAACGGTTTCCGAGAGATCGCCGACGTAGTCATACGAGTAGCCGAACAGCACCGGGTCGGTGCGTTCGGTGATCAGATCGCGGATCAAGCCCGGTTTGGCGTGCTTGAACGACAGCGCGCCGGTCAGCGCCGCCAGCGCGTAGCCGCGGTCGGGGTCCTCGGTCTCGCGGAAATAGCCGACCAGCAGCCTGATCTTGTTGTTGCGGCCGGGCTCGTAGGCGAGGCGGTCGAGCAGCTCGGCGAAGCGGTTCATGGCTTCTTGGTCTCGCCGACGGGCTGTGCCTCGCCGGCGGGCTGGGCCTCGCCGGTCACCGCCGCAGTCTCGCCTTCGTCCTCGTCGCCATAGCCGACCAGATCGAGCGGCCGCGCGGCGAGGCCCTTGCTCTTGCACCAATGCACCAGCGCGTCTTCCTGGCCGTGGGTGACCCAGATTTCGCCCGCGCCGGTGGCGGCGATCGTCGCCGTCAGCCCGTCCCAATCGGCATGGTCCGAGATCACCAGCGGCAGCTCGACGCCGCCTTGCCGGGCCCGCGCGCGCACGCGCATCCAGCCCGAGGCAAAGGCGGTGACCGGATCGGGGAAGCGCCGCGTCCAGACATCCGATGTCGCGCTCGGCGGCGCCAGCGTGATGGTGCCGGCAAGCTCGGCCTTCTTCATGCCGCGCACCGGCCGGAGCTCGCCGAGCGGAATGCCGCGCTCTTGATAGTAGTAAGTGATCTTCTCCATCGCGCCATGCAGATAGATCGGCGCGTAGTAGCCGGCCTCGCGCAGCAACGCGATCACGCGCTGTGCCTTGCCGAGCGAGTACGCACCGACCAGGTGCGCGCGCTCCGGAAACAGTTTTGCGGACGCCAGCAGCTTGTTCACCTCACCGGCGGCGTCGCCATGGCGGAACACCGGCAGTCCAAACGTCGCCTCCGTGATGAAGACGTCGCAGGGCACCAGCTCGAACGGCGCACAGGTCGGATCGCGCGCATCCTTGTAGTCGCCGGAGGCGACGATGCGGGTGTTCTTGCAGGTGACGGAGATCTGGGCGGAGCCTAGCACGTGCCCTGCGGGATGAAACGACACCGTGACGTCGCCGAGCCTGATCTCATCGCCATAGGCCACGGCTTGCGTCGCGCCGGCGAAATTCTCGCCATAGCGCAGCCGCATCATGTCGAGCGTTTCCTGGGTCGCGAGAACAGCGCCATGGCCCGCCCGCGCATGGTCGGAATGGCCATGCGTGATCAGGGCCCGCTCGACCGGCCTGACAGGATCGATGTGGAAGCCGCCGGGCTTGCAGCAAAGCCCGGCCGGGACGGGCATCAGGATGTCTTGCGGGCGCATGACGAGCATATAGGCATGGATTCCGCGATATCTAATCGTCGGGCGCGGGCTTGACCCGCGCATCCATCTCCGGAAAAAGTCCATGCTTTGATGGATGGCCACCCGGCCAAGATCCTTAAGACAAGATTGGTTCCTTAAAGAAAATGGCCCCGCGCCTGTTTCTGTCCTCTGGCGACCTCGTTGCCGACCGCCGCTACGAGTTCGCGCGCGACCTGCAATTGAAGGGCGATCTGCCGGCCGCCGCCGAGCTGCTCGAACAGGCGATCGAGCTGGTGCCGAAATTCACGTCCGCCTGGTACACGCTCGGCAAGATCCGCCTCGAGCTCGGCCAGCGCGACGCCGCGATCGCAGCGTTCCGCGCCGCGCGCGACACCGATCCTGAGGACCGTCACGGCGCCGGCCTGCATCTGATGCAGCTCGGCGTCGAGGCTGTCGGTGCGATGCCGCCAGGCTATGTGCAGACGTTGTTCGATCAATATGCGCCGCGCTTCGAGGCCGCGCTGGTCGGTGATCTCGGCTATCGCGGTCCGGCGCTGCTGTTCAAGGCGGTGTTGTCGGTGCGCGCGTCCGCGAAGAAGCCGGCGTTCTTCAAGCGTGCGATCGATCTCGGCTGCGGCACTGGGCTCGCGGCCGGTGCGTTCGCACGGCATGTCGACAGCTTCATCGGCATCGACCTGTCGCCGCGCATGATCGACAAGGCGCGCGCCACGGGCCTTTATGCCGAGCTCGAAGTCGACGACATGCTGAAGGGCATTTCGACCAAACCCGATGCCAGCGCCGAATTGATCCTTGCCGCGGATGCGATGGTCTATGTTGCCGATCTCGCGCCCGTGCTCGCCGAGGCCGCGCGCGTGCTGGTGCCGGGCGGCGTGCTTGCCTTCACGGCGGAGACCCACGACGGCGAGGGCGTCCTCCTCGGCGAGGGGCTGCGCTACGCCCACAGCGCAGCCTATGTGCGGGCGACCGTTGCGGCCGCTGGGCTGACACTGGCCTTGCTCGACGATCTCTCGGCGCGCAATGAGGACAACATTCCGGCACCCGGGCTCGTCGCCGTCGCCGTAAAGCCGTGAAGCACTTCACCCGCCCCTGGAGGGGGAGGGTCGGTTCGCATTGAGCGAAGCGAAATGCGAAGCGGGGTGGGGTGATCTCTCAACACGGGCAGCGCGGAAGTGGAGAGACCTTCACCCCACCTCGCCGCTCATTGCATTCGCGTCGATCCTCCCCCTCCAGGGGAGGATGAGAGCACGATCCTTTCGACCCCCAAACTTGAGTCTACACGCTACGCATTTGCCGTGACGCGGCATTGCGCCACACAGCCGTGACTTCGCGCTTGCCCGGCGCTGGGCGGAATGCGAGAGCTTTGCGCCTCAGGGAGAGACACAATGAAAAAACATACGCGGCGCGAATTCGGCGCCACTGCATTATCCGTCATCGCAGCGTCCGTGCTGCCCGCGCCGTTCGTCCGTGCTGCCGACAAGAAGTATGATCCGGGCGCGAGCGACACCGAGATCAAGCTCGGCCAGACCGTGCCGCATTCCGGCCCAGGCTCGCTCTATGGCGTGCTCGGCCGCGTCGGCGAAGCCCATTTCCAGATGCTGAACGACAAGGGCGGCATCAACGGCCGCACGGTGAAATTCCTCACCATGGACGACGCCTACAGCGCGCCGAAATGCGTCGAGGCGACGCGGCGCCTGGTCGAGCAGGAGGAGGTGCTGGCGCTCTACGGCTCGCTCGGCACCGCGCCGCAGACCGCCGTGCACAAATATCTCAATTCCAAGGGTATTCCCCAGCTGCTGCTCAACACCGGCGCCTCGAAGTGGAACGACCCGAAGAACTTCAAATGGACCATGGCGGGCCTGCCGCTCTATCCGACCGAAGCGCGCATCCTTGCCAAGCACGTCGTCAGCGTGAAGCCGAACGCCAAGATCGGCATCCTCTACCAGAACGACGATTTCGGTCGCGACTTCCTCGGCCCATTCAAGAAGGTGCTGGCCGATGCCGGCGGCAAGGCCCAGGTGATCATGGAGCAGACCTACGATCTCACCGATCCGACGGTCGATTCCCAGCTCATCAATCTGTCGAAGTCGGGCGCCGACGTGTTCTACAACATCACCACAGGCAAGGCGACGTCGCAGTCGATCCGCAAGGTCGCCGAGCTCGGCTGGAAGCCGTTGCAGCTGTTGTCGGCGGGCTCGACCGGCCGCTCGATCCTGAGCGCGGCGGGGTTAGAGAACGCCAAGGACATCGTCGCGATCCGCTACAACAAGGAAGTCGGCGTGCCGCGCTATGAGAAGGATGCGGACGTGGTCGCGTTCGAGGAGCTGCGCAAGAAGTACCTGCCGAACATCGATCCCGACAACACCATCGCCTTCGCCGGCTACGGCCAGGCGGCGACGATGGGCGAAATCCTGCGCCGCTGCGGCGACGACCTGACCCGCGCCAACGTGCTGAAGCACGCCACCACGCTGGCCGGTTTCCACTCGCCCTATTTCCTCGACGGCATCAATTACAGCTATACGCCCGACGACTACACGCCGATGAAGACGCTCTACGTCTCGATCTTCAACGGCAAGGATTGGGACCTCTCCGGGGAGCCGATGACGGAGTAGGGCTCTCGCTGTCCTTCACCTCGCCCCGCCTGCGGGGAGAGGTCGGATCGCATCGCGAGATGCGATCCGGGTGAGGGGGTACAGGTCTCACGGCGCCCGGCACTCGTGGAAGCAGCCCCTCACCCCAACCCTCTCCCCGTGAAGGACGGGGAGAGGGGGCGGACAAAGCTCCGCCCTTGCCACCTGCCGCCATTTTCGTCCCGCCCTCGACGAAACCGCCTGAACCGCCTACCTCTTGGGCGTGTCGACGCTCGATCTCTTTTCCGTCCCGCCGTCGGAAACGGCCGATCTCCTGCCGCGCCGGTTTCGCGACTGGTTCACCTCACGCGGCTGGTCGCCGCGCGAGCATCAGCTCGCGCTACTGGCGAAGGCGCGTGTAGAACGCTCCGCGCTGCTGATTGCTCCGACCGGTGCGGGCAAGACGCTGGCGGGGTTCTTGCCGACGCTGGTGGAGTTGAGCGGGGAGGCGAGCGCAACGAGTCTGCAGACACAAACTCGATCGCCACCTCCCCCCTTGCGGGGGAGGTCGACGCCCTCTGACGCGCAATTGCGCGTCGGGGGGCGGCGGGAGAGGGGTATGCCGCTTGGTCCGAACGATACGCCTTACCCCTCTCCCCAACCCTCCCCCGCAAGGGGGGAGGGAGCCCTACCAGCGATCGCAGCGGAGCCAAGAAAGACCTTTGTCTCCACCGGCCGCTCGGTTCGTCGCAGCTCCGGGCTGCATACGCTCTACATCTCGCCGCTGAAGGCGCTCGCGGTCGACATCGCGCGCAATTTGGAGACGCCGGTTGCCGAGATGGGGCTGCCGATCAAGGTCGAGACCCGCACCGGTGACACGCCGGTGTCGCGGCGGCAGCGGCAGCGGCGCTATCCGCCGGACATCCTGCTCACCACGCCGGAGCAACTGGCGCTGTTGCTCGCCTCCGACGACGCACCGTTTCTGTTCTCCTCGCTGAAGCGCATCGTGCTCGACGAGTTGCATGCGCTGGTCACCTCCAAGCGCGGCGATCTGCTGTCGCTGGGGCTGGCGCGGCTCTGGACCATCGCGCCGCAGGCGCGGGCTATCGGTCTGTCGGCAACGGTGGCCGAGCCTGAGCAACTCGCGCGCTTCCTGGTGCCGCAGCCGGGCGGCGCGAGCGTATCCGCCGACGTCGTCACCGCGGGCGGCGCGGCGCCGCCGGTGGTCGAGATGCTCGACACGCGGGAACGACTGCCGTGGTCCGGCCACAGCGCGCGCCACGCGCTGCCCGAGGTCTATGAGCTGATCAAGCGCAACAAGACCACGCTGGTGTTCGTCAACACCCGCAGCCAGGCCGAGATGCTGTTCCAGGATCTCTGGCGCATGAACGACGACGGGCTTGCGATCGCGCTGCATCATGGCTCGCTCGACGTCGCGCAGCGCCGCAAGGTCGAGGACGCGATGGCCGCGGGAAAACTGCGCGGCGTGGTCTGCACCTCCTCGCTCGATCTCGGCGTCGACTGGGGCGATGTCGACCTCGTCATCAATATCGGCGCGCCAAAAGGTTCGTCGCGGCTGATGCAGCGGATCGGCCGCGCCAACCACCGCTTCGACGAGGCCTCGCGCGCCGTGCTGGTGCCGGCCAACCGCTTCGAGGTGCTGGAATGCGCCGTCGCGATCGATGCCATCGCCGAGAATGCGCAGGACACGCCGCCGCTGCGCCTAGGTGCGCTCGATGTGCTGGCCCAGCACGTGCTCGGCTGCGCCTGCGGCAAGCCGTTTTTGTCCGACGAGCTCTATGATGAGGTGAGGACCGCGGCGCCCTATGCATCGCTGTCGCGAACCGATTTCGACGACGTGGTCGACTTCGTCGCCACCGGCGGTTACGCGCTGAAGACGTATGAGCGTTTCGCGCGGATCAAGCAGGACAAGCAGGGCCGCTGGCGCGTCACCAATCCCAAGGTGCGGCAGAGCTATCGCCTCAACGTCGGCACCATCGTCGAGGAGACCATGCTGAAGGTGCGGCTGGTGCGCTCGCGCGCCGGCGGTCACGGATCGACCGGCGCGATCGCCCGCGGCGGCCGGATGCTGGGCGAGATCGAGGAGGTCTTCATCGAGGGCCTGGTGCCCGGCGACACTTTTGTCTTTGGCGGCGAGGTGGTGCGCTACGAGGCCTTGGTTGAAGATCAGGTCTACGTCTCTCGCGCCAATGACAAAGATGCAAAAGTACCGTCCTATATGGGCGGCAAATTCCCGCTCTCGACCTATCTCGCCGAGCGGGTCCGCAGGCTGCTCGACAACAGCCGTGCCTGGAAGGCGCTGCCGGATCAGGTGCATGACTGGCTGTCGTTGCAGCGGAAGTTTTCGCGGGTGCCGGCGGTGCGCGAGCTGCTGGTGGAAACCTTTCCACGCGGCGGCAGCCATTATCTGGTCTGCTATCCCTTCGAGGGGCGGCTCGCGCATCAGACACTCGGCATGCTGCTGACGCGGCGGCTGGAGCGGGCGCGCGCCCGTCCGCTCGGCTTCGTCGCCAATGAATATGCGCTCGCGGTCTGGGGCGTCGGCGATCTCTCCTTCATGATCCGGACCGGCAAGCTCGATCTCAACGCGCTGTTCGATCCCGATATGCTCGGCGACGATCTCGAGGCGTGGCTCGCGGAATCCGCGTTGATGAAGCGCACCTTCCGCAATTGCGCCATCATCTCCGGCCTGATCGCGCGCCGCTTCACCGACGAGGAGAAGTCGCGCCGCCAGGTGCTGTTCTCTACCGATCTGATCTACGACGTGCTGCGCAAGCACCAGGCCGACCATGTGCTGTTGCGCGCCGCGCGCAGCGATGCCGCCACGGGATTGCTCGATCTGCGCCGTCTCAGCGACATGCTTTCGCGCATCTACGGCCGAATCACCCACAAGGATCTCGACCACGTTTCTCCGCTTGCCGTCCCCGCGCTGCTGGAAATCGGCCGCGAGTCAGTTTATGGCGAAGCATCCGACGAGCTTCTGGCCGAGGCGGCCGAGGAACTCGTGCGGGAGGCGACGACCTAACGCTGGCATTTGGGGGAACAGGACGTGACGGCAAGCGCGCTAGCTTTGCGAGACGGTGACGATATGCGCGTTTCCAGGGTCACGGTGGCGGATGTCGGCTTCGTGGCGGATTTCTCCGGCGCGCTGTTCTGGGAAGAGCAGAGCCTGCTCGTGGTGTCCGACCTGCATCTGGAAAAAGGCTCGAGCTTCGCCAGCCGCGGTGTGCTGCTGCCGCCCTACGACACGGTCGCGACGTTGAGCCGGCTCGCCGCCGTGATCGCGCGGCACGATCCGCGGCAGGTGATCGCGCTCGGCGACAGCTTTCACGATCGCGAGGCGCATGCGCGGCTGTCGGATGGGGATCGCGAGGCGCTGGCGGCGCTGCAAATGCGGCGCAACTGGATCTGGATTGCGGGCAACCACGATCCGGCGCTGCCGTCCAGTCTCGGCGGCGTGGTCGCCACTGAAGTTGCGATCGGCCCGATCGTGTTTCGCCATGAGCCGACCGGCGCTGCCGGCGAGATCGCCGGGCATCTGCACCCCAAGGCACGGGTGCCGACCCGCGGCCGCTCGATCGAGCGGCGTTGCTTTGCCAGTGACGGCGAGCGCGCGGTGATGCCGGCGTTCGGTGCCTACACGGGCGGCCTGAGCATCCGCGACGCCGCATTCGCACGGATCTTCGGGTCGCCGGGTTTCATGGCCCACGTCCTCGGCGACAACCGCGTCCACGCGTTCGCCGCGTCGCGGTGTTATTGACTCGCGCAACCAACATTTCCTGCGCCTTGCCAAACACTCGGTGCCGTCCCGGGCAAGCGAAGCGCGACCCGGGACCCATAACCACTACTGTTTGAGATTGCGCAAAGCTGTGACCCCAGCGCGGCATCACAACTGTATGCGGTGGTTATGGGTCCCTGCTTTCGCAGGGACGACAGCGGAATAGCGGCGCGACCTCGCCCTAAGCCGCCTTCGCCTGCACGCTCTCGCAATACTCGGCAAGCCGATCCGCCAGCCGCAGCGTCGCGGGCCTCGCTTCGGGGGCGGCGACGAGGGCGACCTCGGTCCGCTCGATCGGCGCAAAGCCGTCCTTCGCCGTCAGCACGCGGTGCTCGGCCTGGATCGACATCTCCGACAGGATGCTCAAGCCCAGGCCAGCTGCGACCGCGGCCTGGATGCCGGCGAGGCTGGAGGAGGTGTAGGCCATGTGCCAGTTGCGGCCCGCGCTTTCCAGCGAATGGATGGCGTGGGCGCGATAGAGGCAACCCGAGCCGAAGCCGATCAGCGGCACCGAGCCGATGGTGGTGTCGCGCGGATGGCTTTTGCTCGTCACCCAATGCACGCGTTCCGGCCACACCGCGATGCCGCCTTTCTCGCTGGCGGCGCGCTTGATCAGCGCGAGATCGAGATCGCCGCGCTCGAGATCGCGGTACAGGTAAAGGCTCTGGCCGGAGCGCACATCGAGGCGCAAATTCGGATGGCTGCGCGCGAAAGTCGCGAGCAGCCTCGTCAACCGGTAGGCGGCAAAATCCTCGGTGATGCCGATCCGGATCGCGCCTTCGCTGCCGGCGCGCGACACCACATCACGCGCCTCCTCGGCCAGCGCCAGCAGTCGCCGCGCATAGGTCAGCAGCTGATCGCCGGCATCAGTCGGGGTGACGTCCTTGCCGCGGCGGATCAACAGCGGCTGGCCGACATCCTCCTCCAGGCGCTTGATCTGCTGACTGACCGTCGATTGCGTGCGGTGGACGCGCTCGCCGGCGCGGGTGAAGCCGCCGGCATCGACCACCGAGACGAAACTGCGCAACAGCTCCAGGTCGAGCATCGCAGCCTCCATTCATAAATCCACTGGATATCAGTCTATCATTTAATTTCCAAATATCAAGGTGCGGGCCTAGATCATGGGCGAAGGAGAAAATGCATGTCCGCCGCATCTTCAATTGCCGCCCCCCGCGCCCGCTTCAACACCCTGCCGCTGTTGATCGCGCTGTTCTGCCTGCTCTGGAGCTACGCGTTCGTCGCCGGCAAGATCGGCGTCACCGATTGCCCGCCGCTGATTCTGCTCGCCGTGCGGTTCTCGCTCGCCGGCGTCCTGATTCTCGGCATCTCCTGGCTGCGCCGGGACCAATGGGACCTCACCTGGCGCGATGTCGCCGTGTTCGCCGTAATCGGCGTCGCCAACAACGCGCTCTATCTCGGCCTCGGCTATACCGGGTTGAAGACGGTCTCGGCCGGGCTCGGCGCGTTGATCGTCTCGGCCAATCCGGTGTTCACCGCCATGCTGGCGGCCATGTTCCTCGGCGAGAGCATGACCTTGCGCAAGGTGGTCGGTCTCGTGCTCGGCATCGTCGGCGTTGCCTTCATCGTCTGGCATCGGATCAAGGTCGGCAGCGACAGCCCGCACGGCATCCTGTTCACGCTGGCCTCGCTCGCCTCGATCGTCGCCGGCACGGTGCTGTTCAAGCTGCTGGCGCCGAAGGGCAGCCTGTGGATCGGCAACGGCATCCAGAACATTGCCGGCGGCCTTGCGGTGATGCCGTTCGCCTTCACGCTCTCCAGCGTCGGTGACATCGTGCCCAGCATGCGGCTCGCCGGCGCCTTCGCTTTCCTGGTGCTCGGCGGCTCGATCCTCGCCTATCTGCTTTGGTTTCATCTCCTGAAAGTGTGTGGCGCGACCGCCGCCAGCGCCTATCACTTCCTGATGCCGCCGCTCGGCATGCTGTTCGCCTATCTCGTGCTCGGCGAGCATGTCGAATTTCGCGATCTGCTCGGGATCGTTCCGGTCGCTCTCGGCATTTACCTGGTGACGCGCCCCGCCGCGGCATCGCCCAAGAGGAGTGGAACGTGAGCATCACCATCACCCTGATCGGGGGGCCAACCGCCCTGATCGAGATCGACGGGTTCCGCCTGCTCACCGATCCGACCTTCGATGCGCCCGGCGATTATCAACTGCCGCATGTGAAGCTCGAGAAGCTGACGGGCCCCGCGCTCAGCGCCCGCGACGTCGGCGAGATCGATGCGGTGCTGCTGAGCCACGACCAGCATTCCGACAATCTCGACCGTTCCGGCCGGGATTTCCTCAAAGGCGCGAAGCGCGTGCTGACGACACAGGCCGGCGCCAAGCGGCTCGGCGGCAACACGGAGGGCTTTGCACCCTGGGCGTCGACCACGTTGAAGAAAGGCGGGCGGACCCTTGCCATCACCGCGACGCCGGCGCGGCACGGGCCCGCGGGCATCGAGCCGTTGTCCGGCGACGTGATCGGCTTCGTGGTGGAGCCGGCGAAACCCGGCCGTCCGGTCTATGTCAGCGGCGACACCACCTGGTTCGACGGTGTCGCCGAGGTTGCGCGGCGCTTCGATTGCGGCGTGGTGCTGCCGTTCGCGGGCGCGGCGCAGACCCGCGGCCCGTTCCATCTCACGATGGACACCAACGATGCGATCGAGACCGCGCGCGCCTTTGCCGACGCGGTGATCGTGCCGGTTCATACCGACGGCTGGGCGCATTTCCGGCAGAACGCCAGCGACCTGCGCGCGAGCTTCGATACGCTCGGCTTCGGCCGCCGCTTGCGCATACTGGAGCCTGGTGTGTCGACAGTCATCGAGAGCCAAGTTTCATAGCAAGGAACCTTGCCGGTATCCGGTTCGTTGTCTGGCGGCTGGAACCGGACATGACGCAGCAAGGGACGATCTCGCAAGACGACGAACATGATGGTGCGCCAGCGCTGCAGCCGCGGCGCCAGCCGTTCATCAGCCGCGTCCTCAAGGCGCTCGGACCCGGGTTGATCACCGGAGCCGCCGACGACGATCCATCCGGTATCGGCACCTACAGCCAGGCCGGCGCGCAGCTTGGCTACGGCATCGGCTGGACCATGCTGCTGACCTTCCCGCTGATGACAGCGATCCAGGAAATCTCCGCGCGGGTCGGCCGCGTCAGCGGGCACGGCATAGCGGGCAATGTCTGCCGGCACTATCCGGCCTGGCTGCTGGTCATCGTGGTCGCGCTGCTCTTCATCGCCAACACGGTCAACATTGCGGCCGACCTCTCGGCCATGGCGGATGCGACAAGGCTACTGATCGGCGGCCCGGCTATCCTCTACGTCGTGCTGTTCGGCGTCGCGTCGGTCGTTGCCCAGATCTTCATGAACTACCGGCGCTACGTCGCGGTCCTGAAATGGCTGACGCTCAGCCTGTTCGCCTATGTCGCGGCGCTCGCATTTGCCAAAGTGTCGTGGACGCAGGCGCTCGCCGGTGTGCTGCTGCCGCGCGTCACCTTGAGCGCGGATTATTTCACGACCATCGTTGCAATCCTCGGCACCACGATCTCGCCCTATCTGTTTTTCTGGCAGGCCTCGCAGGAGGCCGAGGAGCAGCGGGTCGATGCCACCAAGCATCCGCTGATCAAAAGGCACTATGGCGCGCAGCGCGAATTCTCTCGCATTCGCGCCGACACCATCACCGGCATGGCGTTTTCCAACGTGATCGCGCTGTCGATCATCGTCACCGCGGCGGCCACTTTGCATGCCGCCGGCAGGACCGACATCCAGACCTCGGCGCAGGCCGCCGAGGCATTGCGCCCGATCGCCGGGCCGTTCGCCGAGGTGATCTTCGCGCTCGGCATCGTCGGCACCGGCCTCTTGGCGATCCCGGTGCTCGCGGGCGCGACGGCGTACGCCGTCAGCGAGGGCCGGCGATGGCCGGTCGGACTGACGCGCAAGCCGACAGAGGCGATCGCGTTCTATTCGGTGTTGGCGTTGTCGGGCGGCATCGGCATCGCGCTCAACTTCACGCCGATCGATCCGATCGCGGCGCTGTACTGGAGTGCGGTCGTCAATGGCGTGCTCGCGGTGCCGGTGATGGTGCTGCTGATGTTCATGGCCCGCCACAAGGAGGTCATGGGACGCTTCGTGATCGGCGGGTGGCTGTACTGGCTCGGCTGGCTCTCGACCGCTGCGATGGCGCTCAGCGTGATCGCGATGGGAATCGGGTTTCTCCTCTAGTCCCTGCGAAACAGCGAGCTATCGATCTTCGTGGTCGATTTGACCTTCCGCAGGATGATGGTGGTGCGGTAGCTTGAGATATCGCTGTCCGGATGCATCAGGCGGTCGAGGATGAACGATTGATAGCGGGCGAGGTCGGACGACACGACCCGCAGGGCGTAATCCCAATCGCCGGCGATCATGCAGCATTCGACGACCTCCGGAAGGTCGACCACCTTTTTCTCGAAGCGGGCGAAGGATTCCCGGTTCTGTTGCTTGAGG
The DNA here is from genome assembly GCF_029846235.1 of Bradyrhizobium sp. CER78. Taxonomy (GTDB): domain Bacteria; phylum Pseudomonadota; class Alphaproteobacteria; order Rhizobiales; family Xanthobacteraceae; genus Bradyrhizobium. The sequence goes on along the minus strand of NZ_JARVWP010000007.1, from coordinate 345,661 downwards.
CGAACCTCGACGATGACGTCGAATCCGAGCCCGACGCGCGCAGGGTCCACCAACGCCACATAGGAATTGATGACGCCGTCCTCTTCGAGGGTCCGCACCCGTCTCATGCAGGGTGCGGACGAGAGGCCGATCCGTTCGGCCAGCTCGAGATTCGTGATGCGTCCCTCGACCTGCAGCACGTCGAGGATCTTCCGATCCATCTCGTCGATCACGATTCCGGTTCCCATTTCTTTCGCATTTGGCGCCTTTTGCGCAATTGATTGCAGAAGCCGGGATGAAATGCATCTCAAATCGCAAGCTCATTGCTGCCGTGCGCGCATAGGATGCGCTGCGGCGACCTTGGTCGCGGCGACCGAGCGGCAAGGAGCGGGCATGACTGGAAATGACGACAAGTCCTTTTGGGAGCGCGCCCGGCGTCACCTCATCCGCTACGGTGGGACATTCGCTCCGATCATCATCGAGCGCGCGTCCGGATCCTTCGTCTATGACGCCGACGGGCGCGCCATCCTGGATTTCACCTCCGGGCAGATGAGCGCCGTGCTTGGTCACGGTCATCCCGAAGTCGTAAAGACCATCAGCGCGCATGCCGAACGGCTCGATCATCTGTTCAGCGGCATGCTGAGCCGTCCGGTCGTCGCGCTCGCCGAACAGCTTGCCGAGCTGCTGCCGCCAGGGCTCGATCGCGTCATGCTGCTGAGCACGGGGGCTGAGTCGAACGAGGCTGCGATCAAGATGGCCAAGCTCGCCACCGGTGGCTTCGAGACCGTAGCGTTCGCGCAGTCCTGGCATGGCATGACGTCAGGCGCGGCGGGGACGACCTATTCGGCCGGCCGCAAGGGCTATGGTCCCGCGCCGGTCGGCTCGCTCGCGATCCCGACGCCGAACCCGTATCGTCCGCGCTTCGGCAATGCATCCGACTGGCGGGCCGAACTGGCCTACGCCTTCGATCTGGTCGATCGCCAATCGACCGGATCGCTGGCGTGCATGATCGCCGAGCCAATCCTGAGCTCCGGCGGGCTGATCGATCTGCCGGAGGGCTATCTCGCCGAGCTGAGGGAATTGTGCCGCGCGCGCGGCATGCTGCTGATCGTCGACGAGGCGCAGACCGGTCTCGGGCGAACCGGCGCCATGTTCGCCTTCGAGCGCGACGGTGTCGCGCCTGACATCCTGACCCTGTCGAAGACGCTTGGTGCGGGCTTGCCTTTGGCCGCGGTCATCACATCAGCCGAGATCGAGGAGCGCTGTCACGAGCGCGGCTTCCTGTTCTACACGACGCATGTGTCGGATCCGATGCCGGCAGCGGTCGGGCTGAAGGTCATCGAGATCATCCTTCGCGACCGATTGGTCGAACGTGCCGGGATCGCGGGTGCGCGGCTACGGGACGGGCTGCTCGCCCTTCAGAACCGGTTCGAATGCATCGGTGACGTGCGCGGCAGGGGGCTGATGCAAGGCATCGAGATCGTGCGCGACCGCTTCAGCAAGGAGCCTGACGAAGCGCTCGGCACGCGCGTGTCGCAGCGCTGCCTGGAGCTCGGACTGAGCACCAACATCGTGCAGCTGCCCGGCATGGGCAGCGTATTCCGCATTGCTCCGCCGTTGACGATCAGCGACGCCGAGATCGATCTCGGCCTTTCCATTCTCAACGACGCGTTCGAGAGCGCGTTGCGCTAACTCAATCCTTGCGGAACACGATCGAGGCCATCCAGCCGGTCATCAGCGCCATGAACGCGGTGACGAGGCCGTAGACCAGGCCGTTCTGTCGTGCGGTGGTGGCGACGAATTGCTCGAAGCCGACCTTGACGATCTCGAAGGCGGTCTCGGTCTTGGTCACCAGCGCGCCCTCGGAGAACAGCTTGATCTCGACATTGTAGGTGCCGATCGGCACCTCGGCCGGCAGCGGAATGCCGGTGCGGAACAAGGTCGGCGTCAGGAATGTCACCGCCGAGGTCGCCTCGCGATAGAGGCCGTGTTCGGAGCGCAGCCGGACGAAGGCGCTGCGGAACGGATCGTTCGGCACCACGTCGGCAAAGTCGGGCCCGACGCGCTGCATCAAGAGCACGTTGTTGAGCCCGAGCTGCTGCCGCCGCTGCACCTCCGGTGAGGCGATCTGCTCGAACGGGCGATTGGAGAACAGCGCGAGATAGCCCGGCACCTGCAGGAACTGGCGCGAGTCGGTGTTGATCCAGATGCCGAATTTGCGCTCCTTGCGCCGCGTCACCATGTCGGCGCGCGGGCCTGACACCGTGACGACGAGATCGTAATTGCCGCGGTTGGACGGCGTCTTGTCGTCCTTCTCGACCGAGCCGAACAGCACCAGCTCGCCGCCGGAATAATTCGGCGTCACCGTGACGCGATGGTTGGAAACCGACACGATCAGCCGCTCGGCACGTGCGGGTACCGCCACCAGGCTAGCGACGGCGAGGCCCGCGATGACAAGCAGCGTGCGCAGCCTCATGGCGGGGCTCCGCCGGTTTCGCGGATGCTGAACAGGTCCTGCGGCCGGATCACCAGCTCGACCGCAAAGCGGATGCCGACCGCGAGCACGAGCAGGCCAAGCAAGAGACGCAGATGCTCGCCGCGGATCTTCTGGCCGGCGCGGGCGCCGAACTGCGCGCCGGTGACGCCTCCGACCATCAGGATCAGCGCCAGCACGGCGTCGACCAGATGGTTGGTCACCGCGTGCAGCATGGTGGCGAACACCATGGTGACGAGGGTGAGCACCATCGAGGTGCCGATCACGGTCGAGGTCGGCACCCGAAGCACATAGATCATCAGCGGCACCAGGATGAAGCCGCCGCCGATGCCCATGACGGCGCCGATGAAGCCGATGATGAGCCCGATCACGACCACCGGGATGACCGAGAGGTAGATCTTGGAGCGTTTGAAGCGCAGCTTCAGCGGCAGGCCGTGGATCCAGCCATGGCTGCCGGGCTTGCGTAGCGTGACCGCGCCGCCGCCGCGCGAACGCAGCATCGCGCGCAGGCCTTCCCAGAACATCAGCCCGCCGACCGTCGTCAGCAGGATGACGTAGGACAGCGCGATCATCAGGTCGAGCTGGCCGAGCGAACGCAGGAAAGTGAAGGTCCACACCCCGAACGTGGTGCCGAGCGTGCCGCCGACCAGCAGCACCGCCGCCAGCAGCGGGTCGATCGCGCGCCGGCGCCAATAGGAGATCGCGCCGGAGAACGAGGAGGCCGCGATGTGGCTGGCGACCGAGGCGACCGCGACCGCCGGCGCGATGCCGACGAAGATCAGCAGTGGCGTCATCAGGAAGCCGCCGCCGATCCCGAACATGCCGGAGACGAATCCAACCGCTGCGCCCATCGCCAGGATGAGGAAGACATTGACCGGAATGTCGGCGATCGGGAGGTAGAGCTGCACGCGCGTCGCTTCTTGTCGGTTCGCCGCATGCTGGGGCGCAAGGCCGCATCACGGCGTGATGTCGTTCGGGTCGGGCATTCTCCGGCTGAACGAATCCGGTCGGCGCGCAAGGAGCAGGCGAACGCGGGTCGATTGCCGCGTTCTTGCATAACCGAAATTGGCGGGGGGAGGGACTAAAGATTCCGCTCCGGGTGGCATTTTTCGCCGCACGTGGCGGCCCGGCTGCGGACGTGGTTGATAATTCAGATTAATGATGGCCGCGTCGGCAGATCAGGGCTGGTCGACTGGCGTGGTAATGAGGTTCATTGCAAGCGCCTCTCTCGTGCCCAGCCAGCGGATGTCCGAGGTCTGCGACATCGCCTCGACGATTCGGGACGAGATACCCATCTTTCTCATGTAACTGAGCACGATACCCTGCGAGCGCTGAGCTTCGGCCACGGGATCGTCACCTGGCTTGCTCATGGTAAAGCGATGCACGCCCAGCCTGGAGCCTGCGATGCCATAGCGGGTTTCGCCGCCCGCATAAACCAGAACGCAGGCGCTGGCGCAGGCGGCGGCACGCAAGTTTCCCGATGCATCTGATGTCGCCACCGCGGTGACGAGCCGGCGGGCACGAATGACTTCACCCATGATGGCAGCCTGATCCAACGCGCCGCCCGGCGACGACAGCAGCACGACGTCATCAGGCGACAATCGTGCTTCGTCGAGCCGATCGCGGAACCAGCTCGCGCTGGCCGAGCCAATCCTGCCGCTGATCGCAAGCGCGCGCCGCTTCGATCCGTCGATGACGACCCCGGGAATGACCGACGATGTCATGGTCGCGGCGACATAGCTCTCGCGCCAGAAATCCCAGGCGCCCGGCTCCGAAAGCTCGCGATAGGCGCGGATCGCAACGCCGGACAGCAGCAGGACGAAGATGGTCACCGACCAGATCGAGGGTCTGAAGATGCCACCCGAATTGGGAGCGCTGGGTGCGACAGGCGGCGGAGCCCGGCGCGGTGCGCCAAACGGGGAAGGTTGCTGGCGCGGCGGCGCGACGCGGGGACCGGTCGGCGACGAACGGTGGCCCGTTCCTTCACCCTGACGATCATCGACAGACAAGCCTGACCCTCCGGAACGCCTGCGCAATCGGCGCGGGACTGCGCGTCTGTCTACACGGCGGAGGGGTGGAGGGACAAGACAGCGGCGCCGTCACGGCGCCGCAGCCATCGTTGTCCTAGTGAGCCGGGGCGGCCAGCGCCGCGGTCCGCTTCGAGGGTTGCCTGACCGACTTCGCCGACGCGGGTTGCACGGGTGCGCCGTCCCAGCCACCCGCCGGGGCCGGCACGTTGACCGCATCGCTCGGCTGCGGTTCGGGGGTAAAGGTCTGGATCGCCAGCTTCGCTGCGGCCAGCGACTGCGGGTCGAGCCGCTTGGCGATATCGTCGCGCTTGTGGCCGGCGTCGGCGTCGCCCTGCGCGGCCGCGAGGCTGAACCATTTGAAGGACTCGGCGAGGTTCTGTTCGACCCCGATGCCGCGGGCATAGAGGATGCCGAGGTTGACCTGGCTGTCGGCAACGCCGCGATCGGCCGCCTTGCGGAACCACTGCGCGGCGCTCTTGTAGTCGGCGCCCTTGCCGCCGCCATCGGCATCGAGCACGGCGAGGTTGTGCATCGCCTTGGCGTTGCCGCGCTCGGCGGCCTGCACGTAATAGCGCCGCGCCATGTCGAAGTCGCGTTTCACGCTGAGGCCCTTCTCGTAGAAGGTGCCGAGCCGGAACATCGCGGGGACCACGCCGGCCTGCGCCGCGCGGCCGTACCATTTGGCGGCTTCGTCGACATTGGCGGTCACGCCCTTGCCTTCGGCATAGCGGACGCCGACCTCATAGGCCGCAGCCGCATCGCCCTTGATCGCGGCCGTGCGCAGCGCCGGACCGCCGATCGCGTCGGGCAGCTTCTCGCCCGCGGGAATCTGGACCGTGGCGAGCTTGCCGCCGAGCGGCGGAGCGGTCGGAATCGTGCCGGTGATATCACTGGCGGCGGCGATCGGTGCGGCGACCGGCTCCGGCATCGCGGCGGGTGCGGGGGCGGCCTGAGGGATCGTCACTTGCGCGCTGTCGAGCGTGTTCGGCGCGGGCGTGTTGTTGGACTGGCGGCCCAGCGGGGTCGGCGAGGTCATCGACGGCCCGGGCGTACCCGACGGTGCAGCCGGTCCGGGGGCGGGCGCGATGGTGTTCTCGGCGGGCGGCTGCGCGGCGGGCCCCGCCGGCTCGCTGTGCTCGATCGCCGGCACCTGCGGTGCGGAGCTGGTGTCGAGCAGGTTCATCGCCATCTTGGCGGTGGAGAGCAGGATCACGACGACGCTCGCGCCGACCAGCAGCGAACGGATCTTGGAGGTGATGGTCGAAGGCTGGGCCTCCGGCGCTTCGGTCGCGGCCGCGCCGGCCTTGGCGCCGGACTTGGCGGCAGCCTTCGCGGCCTTGTCGGCCTTCTCCTTGGCCTTGGCGGCGGCCTTGCTCGCTGCGCGCGCCGTCTTCTCGTTGACGGGTTGTGCGGCGGCGGCCTGCGCGGCGCGGCGCGCGGCGGCGATGAAGCTCGATGTCGAGACCGGCTCTTTCTTGCCGGCAGGAAGATCAGAGATCGCGCGCTCGGAATCCGCAATCCGCTCCGACGGCGACGACACCCGGCCCGACGGGCGCGTGCCCGGCTCGAGCGGATGATCCGGAGGCAGTTCAGGGGCGAGCGCAGCGCGCGCGGACGCCGCATGCGGCTCGAGGATCTCGCTGATCGCGCGCGGCGGCAGCGGCGGCGGGGCGTTCTCGACCGGCTGCGCGGCGTGGAATTCGCGCGGCGCGGACATGAAGTGCTCCTGCGCCAGCGCAGGATTGGGCAATTCGGGCCGGTAGGATTCAGGCTTGTACGATTCAGCCTTGTAGGATTCGGGCTGGGGCTGCGCGAACGGCTGCGGCATCGCCGCGCGCGGCATCTCCATCCGCGGTGCGTCCATCCGCTGTTCGGCCGGCGCGGGGGCAGGCGGAGCCGGCGGCGGCGCGGTGCGCACCGTGCGCAGATCGTTCTCGATCATCGCCAGCCGGTCAACGACGTGGCCGAGCGTGTTGTGAACGGTCTCCAGCGAATCCTGGGTGCGGCGATCGGTCTCCGACTGGCTGAAGCGGATGTCGGACAGCTCGCGCTTCACCAGATCGACGATGCCGCTGTCCATCATCGGCTGCGGCGCTGATGTGTTGACGGTGTTGCGGGTGGCGTCGGCGAGCGAGGCGAGATGAGCGTGCTGCGCCTCGAGGTGCCGCATGATGTCATGCAGCCCCTCCTCGACCCGGCCGAGATTGCCGGAGCGCTGGTCGGCCGATTCAAGGCGTTCGAGCAGATAGGAGACGCGCTGTTCGAGATGGGTGAAGGCCGACGAGCTGTCGTTGCCGACCTGCAGGCGGTCGATCCGCTCCGACAGCGAGCGCAGTGCGCCCTCGATGGCGTCGGTATTGTCATAGCCGGCCGGCCGCTCGCGGCCTTCCAGCGACGAGGCCAGCGCCGCAATGCGTTGCTCGATCCCGGCGAAAGCGTCGCCGTAGGAATCCCCGCGCGACATCTGCGACAGCTGGTCGACCTTCGCCGCCAGCGCATGCACGTCCCCGGAGAGCTGCAGCAGCGCGTCGTTGGAGGCGACGTTGGAGACGATGGCACGCAGCGCCGCGATCGCGCTCTCGAGCTGATGCACCGTCGACGGATCGTCGTTGGCGCGCAGGATCATGTCGAGCTTGCCGCCGAGATTGCGGATCGCTTCGTCGTAGCCGGTGAGCTGCTCGGCGGGCGTCAGCGTACGCAGCGCCTCGCGGATTTCCGACAGCGCGCGTTCGATGCCGGCGATCGCCTGGCCCTGGCCGTTGTTGCTGTCCTGACGGATCTCGTCGATCCGGTGATGCAGCGAGCGGATCTCGTTCTCGATCGACTCGATCGCGCGGCGCGGCATCGCCTCGGTGATGGCCTGGCGGATTTCCGCGAGCTCGCCGCGGAACGACGCGATCGATTGCTCGATATGGTCGGGCCGCTGCAGCGCCTCGATCTGGCTCGTGATCTTGAGCAGATGACGCTCGAGCGAGGAGAAGTCCGGCCCGGCCGGTGCCGCGGGCGGCGGCGCGTAAGCGGCCATCGGCGGCGCCGATTGCTGCACCGGCGGCGCATTGCGCTGTGGCATCTGCCGGGGCGCGGGGCCATCGAGCTCATTCTGGCGCGCGGCGATTTCCGCGATCGCGGAATCGAACGACGCCGGGCTCAGCGGCGGCGAAGGGCGGTAGACCTGGGCGGCGGCGCGCTCGACCGCCTCCGCCTGGCGCAGCCTCTCCTCCAGTTGCCGTTCGTTGATCTGCGGCTCGCGCTGCATTGGCGCTTCGCGCATCATCGGCTGAGGCTGCGGCTCGCGCGCCGGCTGCGGCCGCGAAATCTGCGACAGCCGCGCGTCGAGGCGCGAGATCGCGTCGTTGAGCTGCCGTGCGACGGCGGGCTGGCCGCGCGGCACCTCGGCACGCACCGCTTCGGCGCGCGACAACGGTTTTGCAATCTGTTCGATCTGGCGGGTGATGGCGTCGAGCCGCTGATGGATGTCCGCGACCTCGCGGCTTTCCCGGCTCGGCATCGGCTGCCGTTGCTCCATGCGCCAATCCGGCGGGCTCGGTTCGCCGACGGTCGAATTGAGCCAGTCGTTCAGTGACATGCCGGCACGGCGCGCAGCCGCCTCGGCCCTGTCGCGGACGGAGGGATCGATGCCGTCAACACTCCACGATACGCGCGAATTCATGATTCCGTCCGGTCCCGACTCCGGCGCCATACACTGCGCCCGCAGCCTCCCCGCGCATTCCCGTTAAGAGACAATCGAATTCTGCGCTGGTCGTCTGCTTCAGCTGCTGACTTTTTCCCCTCACGGTAAATAACGGGTTAAGGAATGCAGCTGGCGGGCCTTAAAGTTAGGGAATCCGGGAACCTGTTGCGCCGGATCAGGACAGGCCTATCGTTTTCAGGCAGCGCGGATTCCGCTGCGCGCGACGACAACGCGGCAAGCAACGACGTTTGTTTCTAGCCGTTGCTTTCGCGCTTGCCGTCGTCGAGCGGCAGCACATTGCCGCGGCCGGACATCGCCGAGAGCGCGTCGAGCGCCTCCTCGCACCATTCCACCACGATGCGCTCGTGGCGCATCCCAAGCCGCAGGCTGAGCATCTTGCCGACATCGGCGGGCGGCGCGGTGCCGTCGGGAAAGCGCTTGTTGAGCAGGCGCTCGTAACGCTCGAAGCGGTCGCGGTGATGCTCGAGCCGCGCCATCAGGTCGTTGCGCAGCGGCTCGATGTCGACGCAGTCGAGCGCATAGAGCCGGACCAGCAAATCGTCCTTGATCGAGGGCGGAACGCTCGGCCGCGCCGCCCAATGCTTCAGCGCCGCGCGGCCCTCGGCCGTCAGCGTGTAGACCAGCTTGTTGGGCTTGCCTGACTGCACGACCTCGCGGCCCTGGACATGGCCCTTGTCGCGCAGGCGGGAGAGCTCGCGATAGATCTGCTGATGGTCGGCCTTCCAGAAGAAGCCGATCGAGGCGTCGAACGTCTTGGCGAGCTCATAGCCCGTCATCGGACGTTCCGTGAGGCAGGCGAGGATTGCGTCACCGAGTGCCAACGCCCACCTCCATCTGAGTTCCCGAGTTCGTCATTCTGAAGTTCGCTTGACTTTATGCGTTACTGTGCATATGCGTCAATATGCATATGGTGATCGGCGTGCCGCCTTGTCGCGCGCGGCCGATGTTCAGGCTTCTTACAACCCCGCCGCAGGAGACGTCCGAATGAGCAAGCCGGGCCTCGACAAGTGGTACGCCTACATGAAGTCCCACGACACCGCCGCATTGTGGGATCTGCTGCATCCCGACGCGGTGTTCGAAAGTCCGGTCGTGCACACGCCGCAGCGCGGCCGCGACATCACCTTCAAGTATCTGACCAGCGCCGCCAAGGTGCTCGGCGGCCCGACCTTCAAATATTTGGGCGAGTGGCGGAGCGACACCGGCGCGGTGCTCGAATTCGAGAACGAGATCGACGGCATCAAGCTCAACGGCGTCGACATCATCACGTTCGACGGTGACGGCCGGATCACGCATTTCAAGGTGATGGTGCGTCCGCTCAAGGCGATCAACTTGCTGCATCGGATGATGGGCGAGGAGTTGATGAAGCAGAGCGGCGCAACGTCGCAATCGTAAAGCATGATCCGGAAAAGTGCGAAGCGGTTTTCCGAAAAGATCATGCTCAAACAAAGGCGCGATAACGACCCGACCCAATCTCATCGCGCTTTAGTCTCGCTAGGACCTGCCGCGGACCTCCGGAAGCGGATAAGGTCCGCTCCAACAAACCCAAGGAAAAGCTGCGCAGCGTCGGCCGCAGATGCGGCCACGAGCCAGCCGGGAGATCAGCATGCCAACCTACAAAGCCCCCGTCGAAGACGTCAGCTTCCTGCTCAACGACGTTTTCCAGATCGATCGCTACGGCAATCTTCCCGGCTTCACCGATGCGTCGGCCGATGTGCGCGAGGCGATCCTCGGCGAGGCCGCCAAGCTCAGCGAGGAAGTGCTGCAGCCGCTCAATCGCACCGGCGATCTCGAAGGCTGCAAGCGCAATGACGACGGCAGCGTCACCACGCCGAAGGGCTTCAAGGACGCCTACAAGCAGGTCGCCGAGGGCGGCTGGCTCGGCCTCTCGGCGCCGACCGAGTTCGGCGGCCAGGGCCTGCCGGTGACGCTGTCGCAGGCGGTCAACGAATTCCAGATCTCCGCCAACATGGCGTTCTCGATGTATGGCGGGCTGACCATGGGCGCGACCGCGGCGCTGCTGGTGCACGGCACCCCCGAGCAGAAGAAGACCTACGTGCCCAAGATGGTCGCCGGCGAATGGACCGGCACCATGAACCTGACCGAGCCGCAATGCGGCACCGATCTCGGCCTGCTTCGCACCAAGGCCGTGCGCCAAGCCGACGGCAGCTTCAAGATCACCGGCACCAAGATCTTCATCTCCGCCGGCGAGCATGACCTTGCACAGAATATCATCCACCTCGTGCTGGCGCGCATCGAAGGGGCGCCGGCCGGCATCAAGGGCGTTTCGCTGTTCGTGGTGCCGAAGGTGCTGGTCAACGCCGATGGCTCGTTGGGTGCGCGCAACGGCGTCACCTGCGGCTCGATCGAGCACAAGATGGGCATCCACGGCAATTCCACCTGTGTGATGAACTACGACAACGCCACCGGCTGGCTGATCGGCGAAGAGAACAAGGGCATGCAGGGCATGTTCGTGATGATGAACGAGGCCCGCCTCGGCGTCGCCGTGCAGGGCCTCGCGCAGTCCGAGGTCGCCTACCAGAACGCGGTCGCCTATGCCCGCGAGCGCCTGCAGGGCCGTTCGCTGACCGGCGTCAAGGAGGCTGACAAGCCGGCCGATCCGATCATCGTGCATCCGGACGTGCGCCGCACGCTGCTCACCATCCGCGCCTTCAACGAGGCGGCGCGCGCCATGGTGGTGTGGACCGCGCTGAAGAGCGACGTCGCGCACCGCTCCAACGACCCGAAGGACCGCCAGGCTGCGGACGACCACATGGGCCTGATGACGCCGGTGCTGAAGGGCGTCCTGACCGACACCGGGTTCGCCAACACGGTCTCGGCGCAGCAGATGTTCGGCGGTCACGGCTATATCGCCGAGCACGGCATGGAGCAGTTCGTGCGCGATGCGCGCATCGCGATGATCTATGAAGGCGCCAACGGCATCCAGGCGCTCGACCTGGTCGGCCGCAAGCTGCCGCGCGACGGCGGCCGCGCCGCGATGGCATTCTTCGGCGAGGTCGGCGCCTTCGCCAAGGAGCACGGCGCCGACGAATCGATGAAGCCTTTCATCGCCCCGCTCTCCACCGCGCTCGGCCATCTGCAGCAGGCCACCGGCTGGCTGATGCAGAACGCGCTGACCAAGCCCGACAATGCCGGCGCAGCCGCGACCGACTACATGAAATTGTTTGGCCTCGTCGCACTCGGCTACATGTGGGCGAAGATGGCCAAGGTGGCGCAGGACAAGGCCGCCGCCGGTACGACGCCCTACCTCAACACCAAGCTCGTGACCGGCCGCTTCTTCATGGAGAAGCTGCTGCCGGAGACCGCCGTGCATCTGGCCCGAATCCAGAGCGGCAGCGCCACCACGATGGAACTGGCCGCGGAAGCGTTCTGAAGCGTTTTCAAGCGAAGTGGATACCGGTTTGCGTGAAGAAAACGCGTCAAACGAGAAAACCCTGAAATTTGCCGCCGCATAGCTGCGGCGGTGCTTTCTTCCGTATATATTATGATCCTCATATCAAGGAGGGCGTCATGCCTGAGGCATACATCTACGATCACGTTCGTACCCCGCGCGGCCGCGGCAAGGCCGACGGCGCGCTGCACGAGGTCACCGCGCTGGCGCTCGCCACGGTGCCGCTGAAGTCGCTCAAGGAGCGCAACAATCTTCCCGAGGACTCCGTCGACGACGTCGTGCTCGGTGTGGTCGATCCGGTCGGCGAGGCCGGCTCCGACATTGCCCGCTTTGCGGCGCTGAACGCCGGCCTCGGCGAGAAGGTGCCGGGCGTGCAGATCAGCCGCTTCTGCGCCTCCGGCCTTGATGCCGTGAACTTCGCCGCGGCCCAGATCATGACCGGCCAGCATGAGCTCGTGATCGGCGGCGGCGCCGAATCGATGAGCCGCGTCGGCATCGGCGCGTCGGGCGGCGCCTGGCCGATGGATCCCTCGATGGCGGTGCCGGCCTATTTCATGCCGCAGGGCATCTCGGCCGACCTGATCGCGACCAAATACGGTTTTTCGCGCGATGACGTCGACGCCTACGCCGTGCAGAGCCAGCAGCGCGCGGCTAAGGCCTGGGACGAAGGCCGCTTCAACAAGTCGGTGGTGCCGGTAAAGGACGTCAACGGCCTGACCATCCTTGCCAAGGACGAGCACATGCGTCCGACCACGACGATGCAGTCGCTGGCGCAGCTGCAGCCGTCCTTCGCGGCGATGGCGGCGATGGCCGGCTTCGATGCGGTGGCGATCCAGTCGCACCCCGAGGTCGAGAAGGTGAATTACGTGCATCACGCCGGCAACTCCTCCGGCATCGTCGACGGCGCCGGCGCCGTGCTGCTCGGCAGCAAGGAGGCGGGCGCCAAGCACGGGTTGAAGCCGCGTGCGAAGATCCGCGCGTTCGCCAATATCGGCTCGGAGCCCGCGATGATGCTGACCGGCCCGGTCGACGTCACCGAGAAGCTGTTCGAGCGCTCCGGCATGAAGAAGTCTGACATCGATCTGTTCGAGCTCAACGAGGCGTTTGCCTCGGTGGTGCTGCGCTACATCCAGGCGTTCGACATCGACAATTCCAAGATCAACGTCAATGGCGGCGCGATCGCGCTCGGACATCCGCTCGGGGCAACCGGCGCGATGATCCTCGGCACCGTGCTCGACGAGCTTGAGCGCACCAACAAGGAAACGGCGCTGGTCACGCTGTGCATCGGCGGCGGCATGGGTACCGCCACCATCATCGAGCGCGTCTGACGAGCGTTGCTGCGTAGGGTGGGTTAGCCGAAGGCGTAACCCACCATGCCGCGGCGAGAAAGGCGGCGGGTTACGCTTCGCTAACCCGCCCTACGATCCGAGACACAATCGCCGCGCCTGAGATTGGCCGCCGGCACCGAGGAGCACAAACATGGCTTACAAGAATTTCAAGTTCGACGTCGACGCCGACGGCATTGCGCTCGTCACCTGGGATATCCCTGGCCGCTCGATGAACGTGTTCGACGAGGTCTCCACGCAGGAGATCGGCGAGATCATCAAGCAGACCACCAGCGATGCCGCGATCAAGGGCGTCGTGATCACCTCGGCGAAGGAGGCGTTCTGCGCCGGCGCCGACCTTTCGATGCTCGAGGGCATGAACCGCAGCTACGCCCAGCTCTTCAAGGAGAAGGGCGAGGAGGCCGCGAACCAGATGCTGTTCGAGCAGAGCCGCCAGATGTCGCTGGCGTTCCGCGCGATCGAGACCTCGGGCAAGCCGTGGGTCGCCGCGATCAACGGGCTTGCGCTCGGCGGCGGTTTCGAGATCACGCTGGCCTGCCACTACCGCGTGGCGGCCGAGAATCCGAAGACCAGACTCGGCCTGCCCGAGATCAAGGTCGGCCTGTTCCCCGGCGCCGGCGGCACCCAGCGGGTACCGCGTCTCGTGCAGCCGGCGGATGCGATGCAATTGCTGCTCAAGGGCGAGGCCGTCAATCTCACCCGTGCGAAGGCGCTCAACCTGATTCACGCCGTGGTGCCCGCAGCCGATTTGATCAAGGCCGCCAAGGACTGGATCAAGGGCGGCGGCAAGGCCGTGGCGCCGTGGGACGAGAAGGGCTTCAAGCTGCCCGGCGGCCCCGTCTTCTCCAAGATGGGCATGCAGATGTTCCCGGCCGGCAACGCGATCTATCGCCGCGAGACCTACGACAATTATCCGGCCGCGCGCGCCATCATGAGCTGCGTCTATGAAGGCCTGCAGCTCCCGATCGACGCCGCACTGCGGGTCGAGTCGCGCTACTTCACCAAGGTGCTGCGCTCGAAGGAAGCGGCGGCGATGATCCGCTCCCTGTTCCTGTCGATGCAGGAACTGAACAAGGGCGCTCGTCGTCCGGCGGGCGTGCCGCCGACCAAGGTCAAGAAGCTCGCCGTGATCGGCGCCGGCTTCATGGGCGCCAGCGTCGGCTACGTCTCGGCGCAGGCCGGCATCGATGTCGTGCTGGTCGATCGCGACCAGGAAAGCGCCGACAAGGGCAAGGGCCACGCCAAGACCGTGGTCGACGGCCTGATCGCCAAGGGGCGGATGAAGCAGGAGGCAGCCGACGCCATCCTGGCGCGGATCTCGGCGACATCGGACTACAATGTGATCTCGGACTGCGACCTCGTCATCGAGGCGGTGTTCGAGGATCGCAAGGTCAAGGCCGATACGTATGCGAAGGCACAGCCGCTGCTGAAGCCGGGCGCGATCTTTGCCTCCAACACCTCGACCCTGCCGATCAACTCGCTGGCCGAGGAGTTCAAGGACCAGGGCAAGTTCATCGGCATCCACTTCTTCTCGCCGGTCGAGAAGATGATGCTGGTCGAGATCATCCTCGGCAAGAACACCGGCGACGTCGCGCTGGCGACCGCGCTCGACTATGTCCGCGCGATCGGCAAGACGCCCATCGTGGTGAACGATAGCCGCGGCTTCTTCGCCAACCGCTGCGTGATGCGCTACATCTCCGAGGGCAACGAGATGCTGCTCGAAGGCGTGCCGCCGGCGATGATCGAGAACACCGCCAAGATGGCCGGCATGCCGGTCGGACCGCTGTCGCTGCAGGACGAGGTCGCGCTCGATCTCGGCCTCAAGATCACCAAGGCGACCGAGGCCGATCTCGGTCCCAACGCGATCGACCAGGCGCAGAAGAAGCTGATGGTCGAGATGGTCGAGAACCAGGGCCGCTACGGCCGCAAGAACGGCAAGGGCTTCTATGACTATCCCGAGAAGGGCAAGGGCCAGAAGAGCCTGTGGCCGGGGCTGGCCGCTCTCCAGCCGAAGCAGCTCGATCCCGACACGCTCAGCGTCGAGGAATTGAAGCAGCGCTTCCTTGTGGTGCAGGCGGTGGAAGCCGCGCGCACCGTCGAGGATCACGTCATCACCGACGTGCGCGAAGCGGATGTCGGCTCGATCCTCGGTTTCGGCTTCGCGCCGTTCACCGGCGGTGCGCTGTCCTATATCGACTTCATGGGCACGAAGAACTTCGTCGCGCTCTGCCACACTTTCGAGAAGAAGTACGGCTCGCGCTTCACGCCGCCGATGCTGCTGGAGGAGATGGCAGCCAAGGGCGAGACCTTCTACGGCCGCTTCCCGCCGAAGAAGCAGGCGGCGTAGCGCGATCAGCGATAGCGCTGCGCTCCCTCGCCCCGTTCTTACGGGGAGAGGATTGGGGTGAGGGGCTCTCTCCGCACATTCGGCGATAGCTGTGTCTGCGGAGACTCCCCCTCACCCGGAGCGCATCTGACGATGCGTCATAGCCGAAGCTTTGCTTCGGCGTTCTTGAGAACGGCCGCCAAAGGCGGCCTATGCCTCTCCCCGCACGCGGGGCGAGGTGAAGTAGATCAAGCCGGTCATCGATCCGACTTGATCCTGTTGTGCGACGGTCACGGCGGTCAAAGTCCCGCCACGCTTGTTCCCCACTGGCACCATGCTGCTGGCATCACTCTTGCTGGTTGATCGTCTAGATGATCAGCAAGGCGACGATCAGGCTGGGGTGTCGTGCAATGCGTGCTGTGCTCAAGGAAGGTGCCGCTGAGACGGCGGCGAGGCCATCCATCCCGCTCCTGCCGCCACGACGTCGGAATTCGCTACGCTTGCGGCGCAAGGGGCCGTCGTGGATCGGCCTGGTCCTATTCGTTCTGGCCGTGGATCTTATGCTCGCGGCCGCGGCGTGGAGCGCCGTCGATTTCTTCCGCCATTGAGCCGTCATTGTCCGGCGACAGCAAAGCGCCGGCGAGATAGGCGATCTGGTTGAATGCGAGGCAGGCGACGACGATCGGGGCGCCGGTCGCAAACGCAAAGCCATCGGACTGGAGCACGATTGCCGCGAGCACCGCGATCAGCGGCGACACCAGCATCAATGTCCAAACCCGAAAGTACAAACTGGTTGCCAGCCCGACGAGCGTGCTGGTCAATAAAAGCGTGGAGACGATAGTCACATTTTCAGACCAGTTGGAGCGGAGGGCGCGCCGCAGGTCATAGTCGGTCAGTTGCATCGCTCGAACAAGGACGGCAGCGCCCGCAGCCGGAAGTAGTGTTAATCGGTAGAATGCCGATTAAATTGATTTGTTCCCAACGCGCTTCGAAAGGTTGCGCCGCTCATTTCTCCCTGAAGGCGCGGTGCGCCTGATCCGCCAGCGGCTTCATCAGATAGGACAACACCCGCCGCTCGCTGGTCGGGGGCGTGAGGCCGGCCGGCGACGCCCGCCGCGTGAAGGTGCCAGCTGTGGTGCTGCTGGCCGCAAAACAAAAAGGGCCGGATTTCCATCCGGCCCTTTCAGGTCTCGTGCAACTGGTGCGAAAGCTCAGGCCGCCTTCAGCAGGCCTTCCTTCTTCAGCGCTTCCTGCACCTTCGGGCGCGCTGCGACGCGCGCCTTGTAGGCTGTCACGTTCGGCAGGTCGGAGAGATCGAAGCCGAGCCGGTCTTGCGCCCACATGATCATGGTGAAGAGGTAGCCGTCGGCGACCGTGAACTGGTTGCCCATCAGGTACTCGCGTCCGGCGAGCTGGCTGTCGACATATTTGAACTTGCCCATGGCGCGGTCCTTAAAGAACGCCTTGGCGTCGTCGGCGAGCACGGGCGAGAACATCGGGCCGAGGTTCTTGTGCAGCTCGGTCGTGATGTAGTTCAGCCATTCGAGCAGCTTGTAGCGCTCGTTGGAGTCCCTCGCGGGCGCCAGCTTCTTGTCGGCGGCCTTGTCGGCGATCATCTGGATGATGATCGGGCCTTCGGTGACCATCTCGCCGGAATCCAGTGCCAGCGCCGGCACCTGGCCCTTGGGGTTCACTTGCAGGAAATCGTCGCCGTTTTCGAGCTTCTTGGCGCGCAGATCGACCTTGACCAGGTCGTAGGGCAGGCCGGCCTCGAGCAGAGCGATGTGGGGGGAGAGGGAGCAGGCACCGGGGGTGTAATAAAGCTTCATAGGGGTATTCCTTCCCTTGTTCTTGGCGTCCGGAGAGGGATTGCCTACATGCACCTGCATGAAATAGTCAAGATTGATGCAGATGCATTCAGTGCGGTACAGTCGGTGCCGGGACCTTATGGACTAGACGATGAAACGCAAGCTATCGAGCGAGGCGACGGCCGCCTGGATCCGCCTGATGCGGGTGCCGAGCCGGGTGCTGGACTGCGTCGAGCAGGATCTGAAGAAGGCCGGCTTTCCGCCGCTCGCCTGGTATGACGCCTTGCTCGAACTGTCGCGCGCGCCGTCCGGCGAGCTGCGCCCGGTCGAGCTCGAGCGGCAGATGCTGATCCCGCAATATTCGACCTCGCGGCTGATCGACAAGCTGGTCGACGAGGGGCTTGCCGCCCGGCGCGAATGCAAGATCGACAAGCGCGGCCAGTTCGTCGAGATCACCGAGGCCGGACGCGAGCTGCAGAAGAAGATGTGGAGCGCCTACTCGACCGCGATCGACAAGCATGTCGGGTCGAAATTGTCCGACGCCGACGCCGAACGGCTGTGCGGTCTGCTCGACCGTCTCGGCTGTTCCTGCGGCGACGCCAAAAGCGACGCCAAGGGCGACACCAAGACCGATGCAAAGAGCGATACCAAGGCCGCGCCCGCGCGAGACGGCGTGTCCGCACGATGATATTCCTGATCCCATCATCCGCGGCCGTTGCGGCCGACGGATGTCCCTGCCACCGCGCGCCTTCGATCGAAGCGCCCTTGAGTTGGATTTTCTATGGCGCGTGACCAGATCGACATGACGCCGCTGCAGTCGCGCGACGAACTCGTGGCGTGGATTGAAGCCGGCGTGAAGCCCGAGTCCGAATTCCGGATCGGCACCGAGCACGAGAAGACCCCGTTCACGCTCGAGGGCCGTCAGCCCGTGCCCTATGAAGGCGCCAAGGGCATCGGCGCGCTGCTCGAAGGCATGAAGCTCCTGCTCGGCTGGGAGCCGATCATGGAGCGCGGCAACATCATCGGGCTCTATGACGTCACCGGCGGCGGCGCGATCTCGCTCGAGCCGGGCGGCCAGTTCGAATTGTCGGGCGCGCCGGTCGAGACCGTGCACCAGACGCAGTCGGAGCTGATGGCGCATCTGGCGCAGGTGCGGGAGATCGCGACCCCGCTCGGCATCGGCTTCCTCGGCCTCGGCATGACGCCGTCCTGGTCGCGCGCGCAGATCCCCGTGATGCCGAAGGGGCGCTACAAGATCATGCGCAACTACATGCCGAAGGTCGGCAAATACGGCCTCGACATGATGTTCCGGACCTGCACGGTGCAGACCAATCTCGACTTCTCCTCCGAAGCCGACATGGTGAAGAAGCTGCGGGTGTCGCTGGCGCTGCAGCCGATCGCGACCGCTCTGTTCGCCAACTCGCCGTTCACCGAGGGCAAGCCCAACGGCTTCCTGTCGTTCCGCTCCGAGATCTGGCGCGACACCGACAATGCGCGCTCGGGCATGATCCCGTTCGCGTTCGAGGACGGCATGGGCTTCGAGCGCTATGTCGACTACGCGCTCGATGTGCCGATGTATTTCGTCAAGCGCGGCGAGGAATATATCGACGTCTCCGGCTCGTCGTTCCGCGATTTCTTCGCCGGCAAGAACAAGATCCTCCCCGGCGAGCGCCCGACGTTGTCGGATTGGGCCAATCATCTCTCGACGATCTTCCCCGAGGTGCGGTTGAAGCGTTACCTCGAAATGCGCGGCGCCGATGGCGTGCCGTGGGGCCGGCTGCCGGCGCTGCCGGCGTTCTGGGTCGGGCTGCTTTACGACAATGACAGCCTCGACGCCGCCTGGGATATCGTCCGGCACTGGACCGCGGCGGAGCGGCAGGCGTTGCGCGATGACGTGCCGCGATTCGGCTTCAAGGCGCGGATCAAGGACCGCTATCTGTTCGAGATCGCCAAGGAGTGCCTCGTCTTGTCGCATGCCGGATTGCGCCGGCGCGGCCGGATCGACCATCTCGGCCGCGACGAGAGCCGCTTCCTCGAACCGCTCGAGCGCATCATCGAGACCGGCCGCTCGCCGGCCGAGGAGATGCTGGAGAAGTTCAACGGGCCCTGGAACGGTTCGGTGGAACCGGCCTATCAGGAGTACGCCTTCTAATCACGGCCCGGGCCCCGAACGCGTGCGAACGGCGGTGTTGTCGCACCTGCCGCTGCATCGCCGTTCATCAGCCGTACAGGTTCATGGCGTTCAAATGACGCCCCGCGGGATGCGCGGGGCTGTGCGAATTTGAAAGCAATCTCATGGGGATAGGCCGCCTCTTTAAGGCGTGTGTGGTGATGTTCGCGGCCTTGTCGGCCGTTGCCGTCACGCGCCCGGCATTGGCGCAAACCAATTTCGACCGTCCCGGCGGCGACTATCTGAACGCGCCGGTGACGACGGGCGACCCCGCCGACTGCGCGTTGACCTGCGAGCGCGACCGCCGTTGCCGCGCCTGGAGCTTCAACTATCCGACCGATGCCAACAACGGCGCGGTGTGCTGGCTGAAGAACACCGTGCCGCTGCGGGTGCAGGACAATTGCTGCGTCTCCGGGGTGCGTGGCGCGGGCGTGGTCGAGCCGCGCAGCGGCGCCATCGAAACCTCGATCGATCGCCTCGGCGGCGACTACAAGAATTTCGAATTGAAGAGCAGCGACGGCGACGAGGCCTGCCAGGCCGCCTGCACCGCCGACAACAAGTGCCGCGCCTGGACCTACGCCCGCCCCGGCTATGCCGGCCGCGACGCGCGTTGCTTCCTGAAGAAAGAGATCAAGCCGCCGCGCCGGAAGGCGGGGTTCACCTCGGGCGTGGTGCGCTAGGGCGCGATGAGATTGGATTGAGTCGTCATCGCGCTTTAGCTCTTTGTTTGGGCATGATCTTTTTCGGAAAACCGCTTCGCACTTTTCCGGATCATGCTTTAGGGCCGCACATACATTCGTCGTCCCTGCGAAAGCAGGGACCCATACTCCGCGGCAGAATGTCGTGAATGGGACTCGTCATTCCACCACCGTGCAACAATCGGCATCGGTGGTTATGGGTCCCTGCGTTCGCAGGGACGACGGACTATTCGGGGTTGATTACCGTGATCTCCGGCCAAAGCGCCTTCCATCGCTCAGCCTTCGTCGTGTAATTCGCCGCGGAAAAATTCGCGGTCCGGTTCGGCCGCACGATCATGCCGGCGACATCGTCGAAGCCGCTTGGCGCATACACGTCGTAGCCGCCAGCGCTGCGGCGGATACCGACCTGCACGTTCGCGCTGAGGAAGCGATCGATGCCGTCGGTCGAACATGACAGTGCAGGGTAGGGCACGCCGTGCTTGTCGGGATACCAGAGATGGACGCGGGCCTGGTTGCGGACCTCGATCGCGACGCCGAGATGGCCGAGCCGCGCGGTAAGCCCGCGGATCACAGCGTCCTCAGCCTCCCACGACGTATCCGGATCGAAATAGAACACGTCGTAGTCGTTGATGCCGTGATCGAGCGGCCGGTTGGTCAGCACATTCCAGACGCTCTGCACCAGGCAGCCGGCGACCAGCCAGGCATCGGGCAAACCGAGGCGGTCAAGCTCGTCTGCAATCGCTGGATTGACCGGATTGCGTAGCGCCGCGGTGAGGAATTCGTCCTGGGTCATATTTCCAGATTTCTGCCCGTCATTGCCTGCGACAAACGCGAAGCGTTTGCGCACGGGAGCGAAGCGACGAAGCAATCCATCGATCCGTTATGACGTGACATGGATTGCTTCGCGGAGCCTGTCATCCGGCGGCGCTTCGCGCCGACCGGGTGGCTCGCAATGACGAGAAACGATTATCCGGCCGCGTCGTAATCCCTGACCGCCTTCTTCGAGGCCAGCGTGCGCCAGTGCCGGCGCAGCAGCGGCTCGACGGTTGCGCGCTTGGCCTTCGACAGGCGGATCAGCACGGTCGGATAATCGCGATAGTGATCGGTGAAGTAGAAGATCTTGGGCTGGCTCTCGACCAGCATGTCGCGCTCGTCCGGTGGCACGCCGGGCATCACCAGGCTGTCGCCGTCCTCCTTGAGCCGCACCAGCATCTTCTTGCGCACCTTCAGCGCCGGTGTGCCGTAGGACGTGCCGTCCTCGACCTCCGGCCACGCCAGCACCAGGGTCCTGACGTCGTCGAAGGTCACGTTGGCAGGCTCACTGCACCGAGGTGAAGAAGCGCGCGAGGCGGAAGCCGGAGAGCCAGGTCCAGACCGGCTGGCTGCGGATGCCCATGTCCCAGGAGCCGACCACCGCGTCGGCGCGGCCGATCAGATTGTCGATCGGCAGCAGGCCGACACCGCCGTCGCGCACCGGCACGCGGCTGTCGGCGGAATTATCCCTGTTGTCGCCGAGCACGAACAACTGGCCCGCAGGCACCGTCACCTCCGCCGTGTTGTCGAGCCGGCCGTTGTCGCGGATCTTGAAGATCGCGTGGCTGACGCCGTTCGGCAGCGTCTCGATATAGCGATTGGCATCCTCCCCGCCGCCGCGGTCGTCCTCGGCAAAGCCGGTGCCGTCGGGCTTCAGCGCCGCCGGATGATCGTTGATGAAGAGCTGGCCCTGCCGCATCTGGATGCGATCGCCGGGCAGCCCGACGACACGCTTGACCCAGGCCTGCGAGCGATCGCCCGGCCAGCGGAACACGACGACGTCGCCGCGCTTCGGCGTCTCGCCGAACACCCGGCCGGTTTCCGGCAGCGTGATCTGGATCGGCAGCGACGCCGCGCCGTAGCCATAGGGAAACTTCGAGGCCACCAGCGCATCGCCGATCAGGAGCGTCGGCTCCATCGAGCCCGACGGCACATAGAACGGCTCGGCGATCGCGCCCTTGGCGAGGAACACGACGGCCACGATCGCGGCCAGCTGCACGGCCTGCCCGCGCCAGCTGGTCGGTTTGGCCGCCACGACTTCGTTTCCGCTGCTCACTAGCCCGTTCCTCCGACCGTAATCCGTTCCATCCTGAGCGTCGGCTGGCCAACGCCGACCGGCACACCCTGGCCGTTCTTGCCGCAAGTACCGATTCCCGTATCCAGCGCAAGATCGTTGCCGATCATGGTGATCCTGTGGAGATCGGTCGGCCCATTGCCGATCAGCATGGCGCCCTTCAGCGGCGCGCCGAGCTTGCCGTTCTCGATCTTGTAGGCCTCGGTGCACTGGAACACGTATTTGCCCGAGGTGATGTCGACCTGGCCGCCGCCGAAATTGGCGGCATACATGCCGTTCTTCACCGAGGCGATGATCTCGGCCGGGTCGCGGTCGCCTGACAACATGTAGGTGTTGGTCATGCGCGGCATCGGCACATGGGCATAGCTCTGCCGCCGTCCGTTGCCGGTCGGCTTCATGCCCATCAGGCGTGCGTTCTGGCGGTCCTGCATGTAGCCGACCAGAATGCCATCCTCGATCAGCACGGTGCGGTTGGTCGGCGTGCCCTCGTCGTCGATCGAGAGCGAGCCACGGCGCGAGGCCATGGCGCCGTCGTCGACCACGGTGACGCCCTTGGCCGCGACCTGCTGGCCCATCAATCCTGCAAAGGCCGAGGTCTGCTTGCGGTTGAAGTCGCCTTCGAGCCCGTGGCCCACGGCTTCATGCAGCATCACGCCGGGCCAGCCGGCTCCGAGCACCACATCCATCTCGCCGGCGGGCGCCGGCACCGATTCGAGATTGACCAGCGCCTCGCGCAGCGCGCCGTCGGCGGCGTCGCGCCAGGCCTTGGTCTCGATGAAACGGGCATAGCCCTCGCGGCCGCCATAGCCCTTGCTGCCGCTCTCCTGCCGATCGCCCTGGCCTGCAACCACGGAGATATTGACGCGCACCAGCGGGCGGATGTCGCGATAGCTCTCGCCGTCGGGCCGCAGGATCTCCACCACCTGCCAGGTCGCAGTGAGGCTGGCCGAGACCTGCCGTACGCGCGGGTCCTTGTCCCGGACATAGGCGTCGATCTCGCCGAGCAGTTTTACTTTGGCCTCGAACGCAGGTCCGTCCAGCGGATTCTCGTCGCCATAGAGTCTGACATTGGTGTGGGCCGGCGCCGCAGCGAACGTGCCGGCATAGCCGCCGCGCACGGCAGCGACCGCATCCGCGGCGCGGATCAGCGCCGGGATCGAGACATCGGAGGAATGCGCATAACCGACCACGTCGTCCTTGACGGCGCGCAGGCCAAAGCCCTGCGAGGTGTCATAGGTCGCCTGCTTGAGCCGGCCGTTGTCGAACACCAGCGCCTCGGTCTGCCCGAACTCCAGGAACAGCTCGCCGTCATCGGCGCCTTCAAGGCCGCGGGCCACCTCGCGGCGGACGGCATCGCGGTCCAGATTGGCGCGGTCGAGCAGGGAGGTCGTGGCGGGATTGGTCATGGTCACTCCGACGCAGTGCGATGTTCTTGGCGATTCCGTGGGCGATTCCCCGTCATCCTTGCCTGAAGCGCAGCTGATTGCCAGTGCGGAACCCGCAAGCAGGGATTCCGCCGATTGAAGCAGAGACGAGCGGAAAACTCATCTTACAACCCGGAAACCTGTGCCGGCCCGGT
This sequence comes from Bradyrhizobium sp. CER78, assembly GCF_029846235.1. Taxonomy (GTDB): domain Bacteria; phylum Pseudomonadota; class Alphaproteobacteria; order Rhizobiales; family Xanthobacteraceae; genus Bradyrhizobium. Next base: position 322,003 of record NZ_JARVWP010000007.1, on the reverse strand, counting down.
TCCAGGCTCGGACGACGATGGCCAAACATAGTGTTTGGGGTGGCAAACCGGGAGTGCCTGCGACAGTGACATCGGTCACGGCAGCCCCTCGGGATCGTCACCTTGTCGTCATCAGCCGCCGCGCCGGCCGGCCTTCCGTGGCTGGCTGTCCGGCCCGGCTGCATCGCCAGGCTGCGACGGTGGCTGCGCGCCCTTGCCGGCCGCGCCCTGCGCTGAGGTCGGAAAACCATGCTCCTGCGCCCACCGGTAGAGCTCGTCGAACACCGGCTTGAGCGCCTTGGCGGAGGGCGTCATCTCGTACTCAACCCGTGGCGGCACCTCGGGATAGACCGTGCGCTTGACGAGGCCATTGGCCTCGAGATCGCGCAATTGCGTGGTCAGCATGTGCTGGGTGACGCCGGGGATGGCCTGCCGCAGCTCGCCGAATCGCCGCTTGCGGTCGATCAGTTGCCAGAGGATGTCGCCTTTCCATTTCCCGGCCAGCACCGCAAGCGCGCGATGAAATTGCGCCAGCATGTCGCCGTCGCACGGTTCGGACGCCGCCGGAGGCTCGGGCGGCTCAATAGTCTGTTTTTTCATACTACCTCACAAAAATGATCCTACTTGTTCTTTTCATCTTACTCCCGAATTTAGCCCATCGAAAGCCGCGGGCCTGCCGCCGATCGGTCAGGTGGCCGCGCGGTCCGGTCGAAACGAACTATTGGGAAGTGATCCATGTCAGTTGCTGTTGCCACGGCGCCGTCGCGCTGGAAATCCGTCAGTCTCTGGGTTGTCAGGGGACTGCTTGCGCTGGCCTTTGCCGCTGCGGGCGCCGCCAAGCTCTATGGCGTGCCGATGCTGGTCGAGGAATTCGAGCATATCGGGCTCGGCCAGTGGTTCCGCTACTTCACCGGGTCGCTGGAGCTCATCGGCGCGGTCCTGATCCTGCTGCCGCCGGTCGCAGCCGTCGGCGGCGTGCTGCTGAGCTGCATCATGGTCGGCGCGACCATCAGCCATCTGTTCGTGATCGGCGGCTCACCGGTGCCGGCGCTCGTGCTGCTCGCGCTGAGCGCGATCGTCGCCTACGCCAAGCGCAGCCAGTTCGCGCTGCTCGCGACCGCGCCGTGAGGTCGCAGCGATGCGTGTCTCTCGGCGCATCCCGACGCTCGCTGTGGGGCTCGTGTTGGCCTTCGCGGTGCCGTTCGCCGTGACCTTGCTGCTCACCGGCTCGGTCTCGGCGGCCTCCAAACCGGAGCCCAAAAACCTCGGGTCAAAGCAGCCCGAGCCGCGTGTGCATCATGTCGTGCTGCCGATCAACAGCGACGATCCGACCACGATGCGGGCGCTGATCTCGACCGCGCTCAATCTCCCGAAACATTACCGGGAGCGCAACGAGCCGTTCGAGATCGAGGTCGTCGCCTATAATGCCGGCGTCCACATGCTGCGGGCCGATACCTCGCCAGTGAAGGATCTGCTGCGGGTGGTGCGTGGACTCACGCCCGACATCCTCTTCGTGGTCTGTGAGGCCACCAAGCTCGGCATGGAACGCGCCGAGGGCCATCCGCTCGTCCTGCTCGATAATGTCGACCTGGTGCCGAACGGGCCCGGGCGCATCATCGAATTGCAGGAAGCCGGCTGGTCCTACATCCGGTCGTGAGCGATGCAGCCATCGAGCCAAGCGGAGAGCTGATCATGACTGTCGTTCGCGCGCCCACACGCCGCACCGTCGTCGCCGGCATGATCGGCGCCGGGGCTGCGCTCGCGATGCCGGCGCGGGCCGCGTCGGGGCCGCCGCAATTCGGCACCATCCGACATCAGTTCACGCTGGTTCAAGGCGCTTATCCAGTGCCGCCGGTCGCGATCCCGGCGCTGGCCGGCGGCGCGATCGATCTCAATGCGTTCAAGGGCAGGCTGGTGCTGGTGAACTTCTGGGCTACTTGGTGCGCGGCGTGCCGGGGCGAGCTGCCGATGCTGGATCGCCTCGCTGCCGGCGGCCGCAGCGATCTCGCGGTCATCGCGGTCAGCACCGACCGCAACCGTGCGGTGGTGGCGCCCTACGTCAAGCAGCTCAAGCTGCGTCACCTGACGATCGGCTTCGATCCCGGCGGTCTCGTCTCGCGCGTCGACGCTGCCGAGGTCAAGACGCCGTTCGCGCTGTACGGCATGCCGATCTCGTTCCTGATCGGCGTGAGCGGACAGGTCGAGGGCTACATGACTGGTGAAGCGGACTGGTTGTCCGCCGACGCGAGTGCGTTGGTTGATTATTATGCGGGCGGAGGGCGGTGAGCGAGATTCGCTTGGCGTCGATCAGCGCAGCTTGCGTAGCCCGGATGGAGCGCAGCGCAATCCGGGACCGGCATCAACCGCCAGAGAGATTTTCCCGGATTTCGCTTCGCTTCATCCGGGCTACGCCTTCTGGGATGCTCGTTGGCCTAGGGCAATTTGTCATAGCCCTCCGCCAGGCCGTTCAGGCTGAGCGGAAAGCCGATGCCCTCTTCCGGGGTCTCGAAGATGATGAACGTCGCGGTCTTGGCGTTCTTGAGCTGGCCGAGCAGCTTGTCGTCCATCACGACCTCGGCGACGCAGCCATTGGGCAGGCATCTGACAAAACCGGCGCGGCCGACGTCCTGATTGTCGAGTTTCAGGCCGAGGCCGGAGGGCAACAGCACGCCGAGCGGGGCGACCACGCGCATCAGGCGGCTCTTCTGGTCGGCGGTCTTGAGCACGATCACGGTCAGGCCGGCATTGGAGCGGTCTTCGGCTACCACGCTCTGGATCAGTGCGCATTGCTCGGCCTGGGCGCCGGGCGGGGTGTCGCAGCGGATCTGCCAGTCGCCATGGACCGAGCGCACCGCGCCTTGCGCGTTCGCTGTCTGGGTGAGGCCGAGAGAAGAGGCCAGAATCACGAGGCCGCCGAGCCAGCAGGCCATCGTCAAACGAATGTTCGAAGCGCCCATCCGGGTCGATCCTTTGATGTTCGGTCGGACCGGCCGTCCGCCCGGCCGCCGCTAGCACGCCCGATCAGGATGCGCCCTTAAAAATCGCATCGTGATCTCATCTCTTTGTTTGAGCATGATCTTTTCGGAAACCGGCTGTCCCTGCTCCGGATCGTGCTCGCCCGTCGACTGATACCGCAATGACGGCGCCTTGAAGGCGATCTTGAAGCCATTCCCGCGCCGGATTGGGGCAGCCCGCAGCGAATCAGGTTCCTGTGGGCTATCCCGCCTGTGGGTACATCCGGCAATCCCCCTGTCAACTGCATGCGGTGTTGTTTCGGCGACTTTCGCTTGATTTTGCGGGAAAAATCGCAAGCGGCAGCTTCATCGCAGGCGCATGGCTTTCGGACCTACTACTGCATTGCGAGCGCCTGAGAATTATGGTTTGAGAGGCTGGATTTCGACGCGTTCTAGCGATCTGGCTCCCGTACCCACCTTGACTCAGAGACGGGTATGTCCGGAAGGCCGTTTGTCAGGGCGGATCGTGCTGCATTTTCGGCCACATGCCGGAGGTGCTTTGGGGAATAATGCAAGGGAGCGCGAGCGGCATGAAGATGTCGATTGGCCGGTTGGGCAGGCAATTGCTGGGGTTGGCGGTAGCGGGTGTGGCGTCTGTCGCCGCAGGATCGGCCTTCGCCGAAATGGGGCAGCCGGCGCCGTGGGAGCACAGGCTGCAGGAAGCCGCGACCCCGGTGATGGAAAACATCATTTGGTTTCACAATTTCCTGCTGGTGCTGATCACCGTCATCACCCTGTTCGTGCTGGCGCTGCTCATCATCGTGGTGGTGAAGTTCAACGCCCGCGCCAACCCGGTCCCCTCCAAGACCACCCACAACACCCTGATCGAAGTGGCCTGGACGCTGATCCCGGTCCTGATCCTGGTCGGCATCGCGGTGCCGTCGTTCCGTCTGCTGTTCCTGGAGCTCGACGTGCCGAAGCCGGACCTCACCGTGAAGGTCACCGGCAAGCAGTGGTACTGGTCCTACGGCTATCCGGATAACGGCAAGTTCGAGTTCGACTCGCTGCTCGACAAGGACAAGCAGCCCCGTCTGCTCGGCGTCGACAATGAAATGGTGGTCCCGGTCAACAAGGTGGTCCGGATCCAGACCACCGGCGCCGACGTGATCCACTCGTTCGCTGTGCCGGCCTTCGGCGTGAAGATCGATTCGGTCCCCGGCCGTCTCAACGAGAGCTGGTTCAAGGCCACCAAGACCGGCGTGTTCTACGGCCAGTGCTCGGAACTGTGCGGCAAGGACCATGCCTTCATGCCGATCGCGGTCCGGGTCGTCAGCGACCAGGAATTCGCGACCTGGGTTGAAGGGGCGAAGAAGAAGTTTGCGACCAATCCGGCGAATTCCTACGCCTCGGCTGGTCAGGCGGCGCAGTAAGCCGAGCGGCTTATTGCGGCGGATGGAATAAGGGCGACGGGCCGCAAGGTCCAAGAGGGACTGCAAGGCAGGATTTTGAACATGGCGACAGGCGCAGCGACACACGACGATCACGCCCATGATGATCACGCCCACCATCCGACCGGATGGCGGCGCTATCTCTACTCCACGAACCACAAGGACATCGGTACGATGTACCTGGTTTTTGCGGTGATCGCGGGCATCATCGGCGCTGCGATGTCGATCGCGATCCGTGCCGAGTTGATGTACCCGGGCGTCCAGATATTCCACGAGACGCACACCTATAACGTGTTCGTGACCTCGCACGGTTTGATCATGATCTTCTTCATGGTCATGCCGGCGATGATCGGCGGGTTCGGCAACTGGATGGTGCCGCTGATGATCGGCGCGCCCGACATGGCGTTCCCGCGCATGAACAACATCTCGTTCTGGCTGCTGCCGGCCTCGTTCGCGTTGCTCTTGCTGTCGACCTTCGTCGAGGGTGAGCCGGGCGCCAACGGCGTCGGTGCCGGCTGGACCATGTATGCGCCGCTGTCGACCTCGGGCCATCCGGGTCCGGCAGTCGATTTCGCGATCCTGTCGCTGCATCTTGCCGGTGCGTCGTCGATCCTCGGCGCCATCAACTTCATCACCACGATCTTCAACATGCGCGCGCCGGGCATGACCCTGCACAAGATGCCGCTGTTCGTGTGGTCGATCCTGGTGACGGTGTTCCTGCTGCTGTTGTCGCTGCCGGTGCTCGCCGGTGCGATCACCATGCTGCTGACCGACCGCAATTTCGGCACCACCTTCTTTGCGGCTGACGGCGGCGGCGACCCCGTGCTGTTCCAGCATCTGTTCTGGTTCTTCGGTCACCCCGAAGTGTACATCCTGATCCTGCCCGCCTTCGGCATGATCAGCCAGATCGTCTCCACCTTCTCGCGCAAGCCCGTGTTCGGCTATCTCGGCATGGCCTACGCCATGGTCGCGATCGGCGGCATCGGCTTCGTGGTGTGGGCGCACCACATGTACACTGTCGGCATGTCGTCGGCGACGCAGGCCTATTTCGTCGCCGCCACGATGGTGATCGCGGTGCCGACCGGCGTGAAGATCTTCTCCTGGATCGCCACGATGTGGGGCGGCTCGATCGAGTTCAAGGCGCCGATGATCTGGGCGATCGGCTTCATCTTCCTGTTCACCGTCGGCGGCGTCACCGGCGTCGTGCTGGCCAATGCCGGCGTCGACCGCGTGCTGCAGGACACCTATTACGTGGTGGCGCACTTCCACTACGTGCTGTCGCTCGGCGCCGTGTTCGGCATCTTCGCCGGCTGGTACTACTGGTTCCCGAAGATGTTCGGCTACATGTACTCGGAGAAGATCGCCAAGGCGCACTTCTGGTTCACCTTCGTCGGCGTCAATCTGGTGTTCTTCCCGCAGCACTTCCTCGGCCTGTCGGGCATGCCGCGCCGCTATGTCGACTATCCGGATGCGTTCGCCGGCTGGAACCTGATCTCCTCCTGGGGCTCCTACATCTCAGGCGTCGGCGTGCTGATCTTCATCTACGGCGTGATCGATGCCTTCGTCCGCAAGGAGCAGGCCGCGAACAATCCGTGGGGTGCGGGCGCCACCACGCTGGAGTGGACGCTGACCTCACCGCCGCCGTTCCACCAGTTCGAAGTGCTGCCCCGCGTGCAGTAAGTCCAAGTCAACGCGGCGCACCTGCGGGTGCGCCGCGCCTTTTGAAGAGAAGTGAGACCTGATCTTGTCGGTTGTCGATCACAACGCCATCGAGCTGCCCCGGATCTCCGAGGCCGAAGTGGGCGACTACATCGCGCTCTTGAAGCCGCGCGTGATGTCGCTGGTGATCTTCACCGCGCTGGTCGGGCTGATGATCGCGCCGGTGCATGTGCATCCTGTGCTGGCGTTCACCTCGATCCTCTGCATCGCGGTCGGCGCCGGCGCTTCCGGCGCGCTCAACATGGCCTATGAGAGCGACGTCGACGCGTTGATGACGCGTACCGCCAACCGACCGATCCCGCGCGGCCGGATCACCCCGGCCGAGGCGTACGCGTTCGGCCTGACGCTCGCCTTCTTCTCGGTGATGACGCTCGGCATCCTGGTCAACTGGGTGGCGGGTGCGCTGCTTGCCTTCACCATCTTCTTCTACGCCGTGATCTACACGATGCTGCTGAAGCGCTGGACCGCGCAGAACATCGTGATCGGCGGCGCCGCCGGCGCGCTGCCGCCGGTGGTGGCGTGGGCCGCCGCGACCGGCTCGCTCTCGGTCGAGCCGATCCTGCTGTTCCTGATCATCTTCTTCTGGACCCCGCCGCACTTCTGGGCGCTGGCGCTGTTCCGCAGCGACGACTATGCGCGCGCCGGCATACCGATGCTGCCGGTGGTCGCCGGTCCCGACGCGACCCGCCTGCAGATCCTGCTCTACACTATCGTGCTGGTCGCGATCGCGCTGGCGCCGTGGCCGCTGGGCTATTTCGACGCGATCTACGGCGTCACCTCGCTGGTGCTGGGCGCCGGCATGCTGTGGCTCGCCATCGAGGTCTACCGCCGCCGTGAGGGTGTTGCGGCCAACCGCGCCACGCGCCGGCTGTTTGCCTTCTCGATCCTTTATCTGTTCGCGCTGTTCGCCGTCCTCCTTGCCGAGGTGGTGGTGCGCGCGATCCTGCCTGTCTTCATCGGATAGGGACGCCGGGGGGCGAGATGGGGGCGTACGGGACAGCAATGGACGACAAGAACGAACCAGAAGGCATCGTGCTCACCGAGGCGCAGCTCAAGAGCCGCCGCCAGCGTTCGATCGCGATTGCGCTCGCGCTCGGCGTCATGGTGGTGCTGTTCTTCGCCGTCACCCTCGTTAAGGGGCCGGCCGTGCTGGTGCGGCCGCTGTGAGCGAGATGGCGAACCAGGGACCGCGACAGGGTGAAGGCGCCAAGGTCACGCGCCGCATGCTGACCCGTGACGCGCTGGTCGCCTCGATCTGCGGCTTCGTCGTGGTGCTGATGGTCGGCGCGTCCTACGCGGCCGTGCCGTTCTACAACTGGTTCTGCCGCACCACCGGCTTCAACGGCACCACTCAGGTCGCGACCTCGCTGCCGACGGATAGGCCGCTCGAGCGCACCATCACCGTCAGCTTCGATTCCAACGTCGCACCGGGCCTGCCCTGGAAGTTCGAGCCGGAGCAGAACAATATTGACGTCAAGATCGGCCAGGTCGTCACGGTCTACTACACCGTGACCAACCAGTCGGCGCGCACCACCACGGCGCAGGCGTCCTACAACGTCGCGCCGCTCACGGTCGGCGCCTACTTCCAGAAGATCAATTGCTTCTGCTTCACCGAGCAGACCATGGCCCCGGGCGAAAAGCGCGAGATGGCCGTGGTGTTCTATGTCGATCCCGAACTGGCGAAGGACAGCGAGAACGACACGCTGAAGAACATCACCTTGTCCTACACCTTCTTCCCCGTGCGCGACGCTACGCCGAAGCCCGTGGCGGCCGGCGAGGCGGAGCAGCGCAAGGGCGGCTAGAGCATGATCCGGAAAAGTGGGGACCGGTTTTCCGAGAAGATCATGCTGAAGAGATTGGAATTTAAGATTAAGACGTGCCTTGCGGCACGCGAATGGAGAGACGGCAATGGCTGAGGCGCAAGTCAAGCATCACGACTATCATCTCGTCGACCCGAGCCCGTGGCCGGTGGTCGGCTCGATCTCGGCCTTCATCATGGCGTTCGGTGCGATCGGCTGGATGCACCATATGTATTCCGCCGCTCCGATCGTGTTCGGCATCGGCACCATCGGCGTGCTCTACACCATGGCGAGCTGGTGGGGCGACGTGATCAAGGAAGCCCAGTACAAGGGCGACCACACCCGCGTGGTGCAGATCAGCCACCGCTACGGCATGATCCTGTTCATCGCCTCCGAGGTGATGTTCTTCGTCGCCTGGTTCTGGGCCTTCTTCAACTCGGCGCTGTTCCCGGCCGACGCCGTCCACGCCACCCGCGACGCGGTGTTCGGCTGCGGCGCCGGCACGGCGATGGGCGCCTGCTCGGTGCCCGGCACCTGGCCGCCGCACGGCATCGAGACCTTCGATCCCTGGCATCTGCCGCTGCTCAACACCCTGCTGCTGCTGACCTCGGGCACCACCGTCACCTGGGCGCACCATGCGCTGCTGGAGAACGACCGCCAGGGCCTCAAGCAGGGCCTGATCCTCACCGTGATCCTCGGCGCCTTGTTCACCTGCGTGCAGGCCTATGAGTACGCCCATGCGACGTTTTCGTTCGGCGGCAACGTTTATGGCGCGACCTTCTTCATGGCGACCGGGTTCCACGGCTTCCACGTGCTAGTCGGCACCATCTTCCTGCTGGTCTGCCTGATCCGCGCCTATGCCGGCCACTTCACCCCGAAGCAGCACCTCGGCTTCGAGTTCGCCGCCTGGTACTGGCACTTCGTCGACGTGGTGTGGCTGTTCCTGTTCATCTGCATCTACGTCTGGGGTCACGGCGCCGAGTCCATGGCCCACGGCGCCCACTAAAGCGCAGGCCGACGTGCTAACAAGGGGCGGCCCGATGGCCGCCCCTTTTGCTTTTTGAAGAGAACCGATGACCGATACCCCGCCCACTGTGACCGAAAGCGCGATCCGCGGCATCGCCTGCCGCTGCCCGCGCTGCGGCAAGGGCAAGCTCTATTCCGGCTTCCTGACCCTGGCGCCGCGCTGTGAGGCCTGCGGCCTCGACTACGCCTTCATCGATGCCGGCGACGGCCCGGCGATCTTCATCATCATGCTGGCCGGCGCCATCGTGGTCGCGGCCGCGCTGATCGTCGAGGTGAAGTACCAGCCGCCGTTCTGGGTGCACGCGGCGCTGTGGCTGCCGCTGATCGTGATCACCACCATCCTGCCGCTGCGCTCGATGAAGGCGCTGCTGATCGCGCTGCAATTCCACCACAAGGCGGCCGAAGGCCAATTGATCGAGCGCGACCCGAAATGAATGACAGTAAAGCGAGTCGGCCGAGCGCGGCCGGCTTCGGAATTTTCACGCTGATCCTGATCGCGGTGTTCATTGCCCTCGGCGTCTGGCAATTGCAGCGCCGGGTCGAGAAGCACGCGCTGATCGCAGCCCTCGACGCCCGGCTGGCCGCCCCGACCGAGGCGCTGCCGCCGCCATCGGTGTGGCCCACGGTGACCTCGGCCAAGGATGAATTCCGCCGTGTCACTTTGACCGCGACCTACGCGAAGCAGCCCGACGCGATGGTCTTCAGCTCCGGCTCCGCGGTGCGCGACGATGTTTCGGGACCCGGCACTTGGGCGTTCCTGCCGGCCAAGCTCGCCAGCGGCGAGACCGTGGTGATCAACGCCGGCTTTGTCCAGAACACGATGCAGGACCGCGCCTTCGAGGATCGCGTCACCGCGCGCCTCGTCACCGGCACGCCGGTGGAGCTCACCGGCTATATCCGCTTTCCCGAGCCGCCGGGCCGGCTGACGCCAAAGGAGGATACCGCGAAGCGGCTGTGGTTCGTGCGCGATCATCGCGCGATGGCGCAGGCGCTCGGTTGGGGTGAGGTCGCGCCGTTCTATATCGACCTCGAGGCGCCGGTCCCCGACAGCGGCACGCCGAAGCCCGGGCCGCTCAAGGTGCGTCTCAAGGACGACCACATGCAGTACGCCATCACCTGGTTCTCGCTCGCCGCCGCGGTCACGATTGCCTTCGGCCTGTGGTGGCGCGGCCAACGCCGCAGGGCAGGCTGACGCACGGCTACGGCGCGGGGCACGTCACGTCGCCGTCTCGGCTCCGTGTGGTGCGGCCTTCTGCGCACCCTTGCGCAGCCTGGCGAACCACCGGGTCATCCCGTCGAGATAGATGTACACGACCGGCGTCGTGAACAGCGTCATCAGCTGCGAGACGATCAGCCCGCCGACGATGGCAAAGCCGAGCGGCTGGCGCAGCTCCGATCCGGTGCCGGTGCCGATCATCAGCGGAACGCCGCCGAGCATGGCGCACATCGTCGTCATCAGGATCGGCCGGAAGCGCGCACGGCAGGCCATGTAGACCGACTGTTCGGCGGGGAGATGCTGGTGGCGCTCGGCCTGCAGCGCAAAATCGATCAGCATGATGCCGTTCTTCTGCACGATGCCGATCAAGAGGATGATGCCGATCAGCCCGATCACGTCGAGCCCGAAGCCGAACGCCCACAGCGCGAGCAGCGCGCCGAGCCCGGCGGACGGCAAGGTCGAGAGGATCGTGATCGGATGGATCGTGCTTTCATAGAGCATGCCGAGGATCAGATAGACGGCGACCACCGCGGCGAGGATCAGGATCGGCGTGCTGCCGAGCGCCGCCTGGAACGCCTGCGCATTGCCCTGGAAGCTGGTGACGACGGTCGACGGCACGTGCAGGTCGGCGGTCGCCTTCTGCACGGCCGCGACCGCGGTCCCCACCGCCGTGCCCGGTGCCAGGTTGAAGCTCAGGGTCACCGACGGAAACTGGCTTTGGTGATTCACGGAGAGCGGCGCGGTGCCGTAATCGATGCTCGCGATCTGGCTCAAGGGCACCATCGTCCCCGCGGACGAGCGGACATAGATGCGGTTGAGCGCATAGGGACCGAGCTGGAACGACGGATCGACCTCCAGGATCACGTAGTAGGTGTTGAGCGTCGTGAACAGCTGGGCGACATGGCGCTGGCCGAATGAATCATAGAGCGTGTTGTCGACCGCGGCCGGATCGATGCCGAGGCGGGAGGCCGCGTCGCGGTCGATCTGCAGCTTGAGCTGACGCGCAGCGTTGGCCTGGTCGGTCGCGACGTCGGCCAGTTCCGGCAACGTCTTCAGCTTCTGATACAGCTTGCCGGCCCACAGATTGAGCTCGTCCTGGTTCACGTCGGTGAGGGTGAACTGGTACTGCGTCTTGGACAGGCGGCTCGCGAGATTGATGTCCTGCGTCGCCTGCATGAACACCGACATCCCCTTGATCTTCTGCAGCGCGCTGTCGAGCTGCCGGATCACCTGATCGGCGGAGGCGCTGCGCTCGTTGCGCGGCTTCAGCAGCACGAACAGGCGGCCGTTGTTCTCGGTCACGGTCGGGCCGCCCGGTCCGATATAGCCGGTCGCGTTGGCGACCGAGGGGTTCTTGGAAATGACGTCGATGACGCTGCGTTGCAGCGTTGCCATCTGCGCCGGGGAGATGTCGGCCGAGGCCTCCGTGATGCCGGTGATCAAGCCGGTGTCCTGCTGGGGAAAGAAGCCCTTGGGAATGCCGACGAACAGCAGGCCGGTCACCGCAATGCTTGCCAGCATGATCGACAAGGTCGTCGCCTTGAAGCGCAGCGCTCTGGCAAGTACGGCCTCATAGGCCGCCTGGATCGCGACGAAGCCGCGTTCGAGCGTGCGTGAGACAGCGCCAGCCCCGGCGCCCTGGTGCGGCGACAGCAGATACGCGCACATCATCGGCGTCAGCGTGACCGAGACGATCACCGACACCACGATGGCAACGCAGACTGTGACAGCGAATTCCTGGAACATGCGGCCGATCACCCCGCCCATCAGCAGCAGCGGAATGAACACCGCGATCAGCGAGACCGATATCGAAATGATCGTGAAGCCGATCTCGCCGGCGCCCTTCAGGGCGGCCTGCATTGGAGAGAGGCCTTCCTCGATGTGCCGCGAGATGTTCTCGATCATCACGATGGCGTCGTCCACGACGAAGCCGACCGCGATCGACAGGCCCATCAGTGACAAATTGTCGAGGCTGTAGTTGAGCAGATACATCACGCCGAAGGTGCCGATCAGCGAGATCGGCACCGACACTGCGGGGATGATGGTCGCCCACAGATTGCGCAGGAACAGGAAGATCACTCCGACCACCAGCGCGATGGTCAGCACCAGGGTGAGCTGAACGTCGGCGACGCTGGCGCGGATGGTCTGCGTACGGTCGGAGGCGATCGTCACCTTGATGTCGGACGGCAGGCTCGACACCAGCTGCGGGAGCAGCTTCTTGATGCCGTCCACCGTGCTGATCACGTTGGCGCCGGGCTGGCGCTGGATCGCCAGGATCACGGCAGGCTTGTCGTTGTACCAGCCATGCAGCGTGACATCCTCGGCTGCCACCACGGCATGCCCGACGTCTCGCAGGCGCACCGGCGCGCCGTTGCGATAGGCGATGATCAGGTCGTCATATTTGCTCGCGTTGAGCACCTGGTCGTTGGTGGCCAGCGTATAGGCCTGCTGGCTGCCATAGAGCACGCCCTTCGGCTGGTTCACGGTGATGTTGCCGAGCGTGGTCCGCAATTGCTCGAGATCGATCCCTGCGGCGGCGAGCTTGGCCGGATTGACCTGCACCCGGATCGACGGCTTCTGCGTGCCGCCGATGGTGACGAGCGAGACGCCCGGTACCTGCGACAGTTTCTGCGCCAGGATGCTGTCGGCATAGTCGTCGACCTTGGTCAGCGGCTCGGTGTCCGACGTCAGCGCGATCAGCAGCACCGGCACGTCGGCCGGATTGACCTTGTGGAAGGTCGGCGGCGACGGCATGGTCTTGGGCAGTTGCCCGGATGCCGCATCGATCGCGGTCTGCACGTCCTGCGCGGCCGCATCGACGCCGCGGTTCAGCGCGAATTGCAGCGTGATCTGGGTATTGCCGAGCCCGCTGCTCGAGCTCATGCCGGTCAGGCCGGCGATCTGGCCGAATTGCCGCTCCAGCGGCGTCGCGACCGAGGAGGCCATGGTCTGCGGGTCGGCGCCGGGCAATTGCGCGGTGACCTGGATGGTCGGGGTATCCACCGTCGGCAGCGCCGAGACCGGCAGCCGCACGAAGGCGATCATGCCGACCAGCACGATGGCGACGGCGAGAAAAGCGGTGGCGACGGGTTTGCGGATAAAGCCTGCGGAGACGTTCATGGCAGCATGCCTGCGCTTGCGGTGGTTGCGTCCTGGACCTGGTCTTTCTTGTCATCGGGCACGATCTCGACCGTCGTTCCTGGATTGAGCCGGTACTGGCCGGCGGTGACGACGGTCTCGTTCGCGGCGAGGCCCTGCTCGACCAGCACCTGCCCGTCACGCGATTGCCCGGTCGTGACATTGCGGATGCCGACGACGTCGTTCGGGCCGACAACATAGGCGAAGGCGCCGTTCGGTCCCTGGCGCACCGCCGTCAGCGGCACCGTGAGTGCGTTATGACGAACCGCGACCGTCAGATGGACGTTGACGAAGGTCCCGGGCCACAGCGTGTTGCCGGCATTGGGAAACGATGCCTTCAGCTGCACCGTGCCGGTCGAGCTGTCGACCTGGTTGTTGATCAGCATCAGGCTGCCGTGGTCGAGCTTTTGCTTGTTCTGTGCATCATAGACGTCGACCGACGCGTCTCCGGTTGCCAGCGCCTGCCGGATACCGGGAATGTCGCCGGACGGCAGCGTGAAGATCACCGCAATCGGCTGCAACTGGGTGAGGACCACGAGCCCGTTGGTGTCGGTCGGGTGCACGACGTTGCCGGGATCGACGCGGCGGATGCCGGTGACACCGTCGAACGGCGCGGTGATTCTGGCGTAGCTCAGCTGGGTCTGTGCGGCTTCCAGCGCGGCCTTGTCGAGCGCGACGGTGCCTTCGCCCTGCGCGACCTGCGAATCCTGGGTATCGAGCAATTGCTGGGTGGCAAAGCCGCGATTGGCGAGCGGCTGTGTTCGCGCCAGATTGGTCCGGGCGTTCTTCAAGGTCGCCTCGTCGCGCGCCAGCGCGGCCTCGGCCTGGTCGACCTGGGCCTCGTAGACCCGCGGGTCGATCTTGGCGAGCACATCGCCGCGCTTCACCTGCTTGCCCTCGACGAAATCGACGCTGTCGAGCGTACCCTGCACCTGGGTGCGGATGGTGGCCGTGTTGATCGGCGTCACCGTGCCGAGTCCCTCGAGCACGATCGGCACATCATGCTGCACGACCTTGGTCGCCGTCACCGGAACGACAGGCGTGACCGTCGTCGATTGGGCCGCTGCCGGAGCCTTGTCAGCTGCGCGGTCTGGCCGATCCACGGCATAGAGGCCGACGCTGACTGCGGCGACCACCAGGCACGCGCCCGCGATCTTGAGGGTCTTCGATGTCATGGATTACCAGCTCCATCGGTGGTCCGGCGGCCGATCGTTGCAACCAGCTCGAGGACAAAGGTTTCAGTTGCGCTCGCCGCGGCGGCTTGCGTCCCGCGGCCGACGGTCAGGTCGAGATTGATGATGCGCGCGTCGAGATCGGCGGCGCGCAACGCACCGATCAGGCTGCCTTGCGGCGCGTCGTCGTTGCGATGAATGACGAGGCGTATCGCCGTGACCGTCGGCACCACGGGAAACGGCAGTGCTTCGGAGGAGACGTCGATTGCGACAATGCCGGCGCAGGGCAGCTCGCCCCTTAGCGTCAGTTCGAGCATGCGCCGCGCGATGGATCCTTCGCCCAGCAGGATCAACTGCCGCGGGGGGATATCGACGCGGTCGAGCGTTGCCGCAACGCCGCTCAGGATGCCGGCATAGCTGGTCTCGCGCAGCGCAATCGGCAGCCATGTCGCAAGCGGCGTGAGCCGTTGCCAGCGCGCGAAGGTCTCCGGCACGGCTATGGCCGTGGCATCGGGGGCGACCAGGACGCCGACCAGTACGCGTGCGTTGGCACGATGGGGCCGGATTGCGATGGCGGTTTGCGGGCTCTCGGGCATGCCCGGAAACTGGGCTTCGGCCCGGTATTATTCAAATGAATTGTCTTTATCCGTCAATTCATATCATGCATGATGGCGGCATGCGGCTGCGCAATCTCGACCTCAATCTCCTGCTGGTGTTCGACGCCGTCATGCGCGAACGCAGCGTGGTGCGCGCGGCCGCCGCGCTTGGCATCAGTCAGCCCGCCGTGAGCCATGCGCTGAACCGGCTGCGTCACGCCCTGAAAGACCAGCTATTCGTCCGCACGCCGTCCGGCATGCTGCCGACGCCGCGGGCGGAAGCGCTCGCGCTGCCGGTCCGCAAGGCGCTCAACGAACTGCAACTGGCGGTCGAGGGGGATCGCTTCGATCCGGCGCAGGCGGATCGGCGCTTCGCCATTGCCGTCAACAATTATGCTGCGGTGGTCGCGGCCGGCGCGATCATCGCGGCGGTGCGCGCGCAGGCGCCCAGGGTGCGGCTGACACTGGTGCCGAGCGGGACCTTGAATCTCGCCGACCGGCTCGATCGCGGCGAACTCGACGTTGCGATCTCCGCCGGCGCGCTGGAGGGCGAGCGCTTCGCGGCCCGCCGGTTGATCGAGGATCGCTTCGTCGCGGTGCTGCGGGCCGGTCATCCGGCCCTGCGCAAGAAGCTGACCGGTGAAACTCTGGTCGAGTTGCCACACCTTGCGATCACCTCCAGCGGCGAGAATCTGGATTTCATCGATGCCTGGCTGCGGGCGCGCAAGGCCGAGCGCATCATTGCGGCCGATGTGCCGTATCTGTCCGCCGGCGCGGTCCTGGTGCAATCGAACATGGTCGCGATCCTCGGGCGCAAGCTCGCGCTCGAATTCCGCCGCGCCTATCCGATCGAGATGCGGGAGCTGCCGTTCGATGCATCGAGGCTGCAGAGCGTCATGAGCTGGCACCGCCGCTTCGACGATCTGCCGGCGCACCGCTGGCTGAGGGACACGATCGTTGCCGCCACGAGCGGCATCTGACGTCTATCGAAACGATCCAAAAGCGATACGCCCGCGCCGATCTCTGGCGCGGGCGTATCGCAGTTGACCTCTGCGTTCGTCAGTGCCCGACAGGCGCGGGACCGCCGAGCTTGACCTTGCGCAAGGTCAGCGCCAGCGGGATCGCCGAGAGCGCGATCAGCATCAGCACCCAGAACGCATCCATGTAGGACAGGAACGAAGCCTGGATCTGCACCTGCTGGCCGATCCACTGGATTGCCTGTTGGTGCGCCTGCGCCAGCGCATTGCCCTGGGCGACGAAGTAGTCGGTGACCTGGTGCAGGGTGTCCTGATATTGCGGGCTTGACGGCGTGACCTGCTCGACCAGCCGGCTCTGGTGGAACTGCTGGCGATGCGTCAGCACGTTGGAGACGATCGAAACGCCGATCGAGCCGCCGGTGTTGCGCGCCGCATTGATCAGTGCGGAGGCCTGGTCGGTCTTCGCGGCGGGAATGCCGTCATAGGACGCCGTCATGATCGGAATGAAGATCAGCGGCAGGCCGATGCCGATCAGCATGCGCGAGCGCGCCATGAACCAGAAGCCGAGATCGCCGTACACGTTGGTCATGCTGTACATCGAGGCCGCGATGACAAGCGCGCCGGCGATGATCAGATATTTCGGCTGCACTTTGGCGGCGAGCCGGCCGACCACGAACATCATCAGCATGGTGACCACGCCGCCGGGCGACAGCACGAGGCCGGCCCAGGTCGCGGTGTAGCCGAAATCCTGCTGCACCAGCTGCGGCAGGAACTGGGTGGTCGCGAGCAGGATGGCGCCGGTCGCCAGCATCACCAGGAAGCAGGCGCCGAACTGCCGGGTCGCGACCATGCGCAGGTCGATCATCGGGTTGCGGCGGCTCATCTCCCACGGGATCATCAGCACGAATGCGATAGCGCAGATCGCCGCTGACGTGATGATGAAGGGCGAGGCGAACCAGTCGTCCTCGAGGCCGCGGTCGAGCATTACCTCGAGCGCGCCGAGGAAGGTCGCCACAAGCGCGAAGCCGATGAAGTCGAAGGTGTTGTCCTGCGGCTGCGTGTCATTGGCCTTGGCGGGCTCCTGCAGCACCGCGGCGATCAGCGCGATCGCGAACACGCCGACTGGCGCGTTGATCAGGAAGCACCAGTGCCAGGACAGATTGTCGGACAGCCAGCCGCCGAGCGTCGGGCCGACCACCGGCGCGACCACCACGGCGATGCCGAACACCGCAAATGCCTGCCCGCGCTTGGCCGGCGGGAATGCGTCGGCGAGGATCGACTGCGCCACCGGCACCATGCCGCCGCCGCCGAGACCTTGCAGGATGCGGAACAGCAGCAGTGCGTTGAGGTTCGGCGCGAAGCCGCACAGCACCGAGCTGACGGTGAAGATGCCGAGGCAGATCAGGAAGAAGGTCTTGCGCCCCAGCATTTTGGCGAGAAAGCTGGAGGCGGTCAGGATGATGGCGTTGGACACCAGGTAGGTCGTGACCACCCAAGAGGCCTCGTCCTCGCTCACGCCCATGCCGCCGGCGATGTAGGGCAGTGCGACGTTGGCGATGGTGGTGTCGAGCACCTCCATGAAGCTCGCGAGCGCCACCACGATGGCGATCAGCCAGGGATTGACGGTGACGCGCGGAGCAGGGAGGCTTTGGGCATCGATTGCTGCTGCACTCATGACAGCCTCCGGGGATCAGAGCTTGCCAAGCCGCTCGAGCAGCGAGGACGCGGCATTGATCCGCACCGTCGGCACGACCGACATGCCGGGGCCGAGCGCGACGTCGGTCGGCGGGTTGTCCATCACGATCTTGACCGGCACGCGCTGCACGATCTTGACGTAGTTGCCGGTGGCGTTCTGCGCCGGCAGCAGCGAGAACGCGGTGCCGGAGCCGGGCTGCACGCTTTCGACATGTCCGTTGATGGTGCGGCCGGGATAGGCGTCGATCTTCAGCGTCACCTTCTCGCCCGGACGCATCTGGTCGAGCTGGATCTCCTTGAAATTCGCGGTGACCCAGGTTTGGTCCGGCACGAACATCGTGAGGTTGGTGCCGGGCTGCGCGAACTGGCCGACCGCGGCGGACAGGTTGACGACGCGGCCCGGCTGCGCGGCGGTGACCGTCGTGTAGGACAGGTTGAGCTTGGCCTGGTCGCGCTGCGCCTCGGCCTGGGCGACGTTGGCGACCGCGCTCTTGCGCTGCGCCTTCAGCGATTCCACCTGGCGCTGCGCGAGGTTCAGCGTCGCCTGCGCGCTCAGGAGCGACGCCTGCTGCTGATGCAGTTGCGAGGTGTACTGCTCGGAATTCTGCACCGTGCCGTAGCCGGTCTGCTCGAGATGCTGGTAGCGCGTCGCCTGCTGCTGCGCGAAGGTCAGCGCCGCCTGCGCCTGGTCGACCTGGGCCTGGTTAGCCGCGATCTGCGCCTGCTGCACGTCGAGCTGCGCATCGACATTCTCGATGCTGGCCCGCGCCGCCGCGACCTGCGCTTCGGCCTGCGCCAGCGCGACGCGATAGTCGCGGTCATCGAGCCGCGCGATCACGTCGCCGGCCGCGACATGCTGGTTGTCGGTGACCGGGACGGAGGTGATGTAGCCGGAGACCTTGGGCGCCAGCGCCGACTGCCGCGCCGCGATGAAGGCATCGTCGGTGGATTCGAAATGCCCCGTGTAGTCCCAATAGAGATAGCCGCCGCCGAGCGTGGCGGCGAGCAGCACCGCGCCGATCGCGGAGACCACCGGACGGCGGCGCAGGAAGCTGCGGTTCTGCGGCGTGGCCTCCGGCAGGATCGTTGCCGGCGGGGCAGGCTCCTTGCTCACCGGACGCTCCTCGGCCGGGGCCCGCGTGGTGATCTCCGGTCGCTCGTCGGATGTGGTGGGCTCATGAGAGATCGAGGGCGCGCCCTCGATACCCTGGTGCCCCTCTCGGGCGCGCTCCAAAACAGTGTCTTCGAACATGATGGCTGCTCCTGCTGTCCGGCGAGGTCTGCAAGGCCTTCGCAAAAGGGAACGGCGCCGTTCCATTCTGTGCGGCAATTAGTCCCGGTTGCGCGGCTCGTCAATAGGAACGGAACTGTACCGTTCTATTTACAACTAGATGTGATAAGGCTATATTGCTTGGGATTGCCGGCCTGACCGGCTCACGGAACCCGGGTCGAGGCGATGACCACCAGCACCCTGAAGACGCCAAGGGCGCCCAGGACCAGACCTGCGGCCAGCCCGGTCGAGGTGCGCGCCGGCCGGCCGCCGAAGGAATTGGCCGGCGAGGTCGATGCGCGCATCCTCGATGCCGCGCGCAGGGTGTTTCTGCAGCGCGGGTTCGAAGGCGCGAGCATCGACGAGATTGCGGACGCCGCGCGCTCCGGCAAGCGCACGATCTATGCGCGCTTCCGCGACAAGCGGGCGCTGTTCACCGAGGTGGTGACGCGGGACATCCTGTCGCGCATCGCCGAGTTCAAGGCCGACCCGCCGGTCGGCGCGACCATCGAGGAGCGCCTCACCAGCGTCGCATCCACCTTGCTGCACTGGGGCTTCGATGCCGACCGGATCGGCCTGATGCGGCTCGCGATCGCGGAGGCGCACCGCTTCCCGGACCTCGCCGCCACGGTCAACCGCCGGGCGCGTGCACTCAGCACCGAGCTCGGGATTCACCTGCTGCGCGAGCTGACGCAATCCGACGAGCTCGGCAAGCTGCCGGCCTTCGCGCCGGAGCATCTGCCGACCACGGCGCGGCTGTTCCTCGACATCATCGCCGTGCCGATGCTGCTCCGTGCGCTGTTCGAGGTGGACCTGAAGGCGCTCGACCCCGAGATCGATGAACACGTCGCGCGCGGCGTCGCGTTCTTCGTCGCGGCGTGCAGAACCGAATACCGGTTCGGGACCGATTGATCCGGTCGATCCGGGACAAATCCGCTCGTCGGGTTGCGAGCACGGGGCGTTGCAACGTCGCCACAGAGTACGCAAAAGATTCAAATTCGAATGAGACAAGCTGTCGCAAGTCGCCCGTCCGTGCCACAACCTTAAGTAAGGCGGTTTCGCCGAGTGCAAGGAATGGGAATGGGAATGCGTGGTTTTGCAATTGTCGGGGCTGGCCTGATTTCATTTTTGGGGTTTGCAAGCGCGGCATCCGCCGCTGACCTATCGGAGCGCAACTGGACCAAGGCTCCGCCTTTGGTGGCTCCTGCGTTCAACTGGTCCGGCTTCTACGCCGGCGTGAATGTCGGCGGCGGCTGGTACGATGGCGGGAATGTCGCGACGAGCAGCAATGTCGCTTCGATCGTGCCCCCGGCTAACATCACCCGTGTTCCTGTTTCGAACAGCAACCAGGCGGGTGTTACTGCTGGTGGATTGGTTGGATACAATTATCAGGTCGATAGGGTCGTGCTCGGCGCGGAAGCCGATCTCAACTATGTCGATCTGAAGTCCACCCGGAATGGCAGCACCATCGCGGCTCTCCCGGGCGGCGTGACGGGAAGCTTCAATATTCAGAACACCAGCAAGGTCGATTGGTTCGGCACCGTGCGGGGCCGTATCGGCTTTGTGCCGACCGAGCGCCTGCTGATCTACGGGACGGGCGGTCTCGCCTACGGCGAGGTGAAGACCAACATCGCCAATTCGTCAGCGTTTTCCACGGGCCTGTCGCGGCTTTGGCTTGGCGACAATACCGACGTCCGCGTCGGTTGGACCGCCGGCGCCGGCGCCGAATATGCCTTCACCAACAACTGGACGCTGCGCGGCGAATATCTCTACGTCGATCTCGGCGCAAGCGGCACCACGGCGACGTTCCAGGGCACCGATCCGCTGCAGAGCCAGATCCGCTACAACGCCAGCCGCGAGAGCAGGTTCAGCGTTGCCCGCGCCGCGTTGAGTTACAAGTTCTGACACCCGACTGAGCGAAGTGACGTCCCGTCATGCCCGGCATCAAGCCGCGCATGACGGACGTGGTTCGCCCGCGCTTTGCGTCTCCGCGGGGCGCGTTCAGCCCGGCGCGCGCTCCACCGCGTGGCGGAGCCAGACCATGCCGCCTTCCAGCGCCTCGCAATGCGTCAGGCGCAGTGACTGCCCGGCGCCGGGACGGTCGCCGTCAGGGCCGTGGTAATCGACGATGCTTTGCGATCCCGCAACGCCATCGACCGCCGGAAAGATCAAGGTGCTGAATTCGTCGATCAGCCCTTGCTTCAGGAATGCGCCGTTGATGCCGCCGCCGCCTTCGAGCAGCAGCGTCCTAGCGCCGAACAGCGAGGCCAGCTGCGTCATCGCGCCCGGCAGATCGTCACCCTTGGGGCCGGCAAAGATGTAGGACGCGCCGTCCTCGCGCAACTCGGCGAGATGGCTGTCGGAGACCTGTTCGCCGAGCACCGCAACGGCATGATCGCCGCCGACATTGTCCTTGCCGAAATGCACACGGCCCGACGGATCGATGCCGATAGCAAGCTTGCGGCCGTCGCGGTTGGAAAGATGCGGCTCGCGCGGCAGCCTCAGTGGGTTGGCGATGTGCCGCTCCGTTCCCTTGGCCATCTCGTTCATGGTGACGCGGCCGATGATCCACCCATCGGCATTGAAGCCGTCATGGATCCTCATAGTGGGAGCGCAGCACCTCGGCCGGGATGCCCGCGGCGGCCTTGGTGAAGCGGCTGGGGTGAAGCCGGCCGTCGATCGACGTGCCCATGTGGCAGATGATGTGGGGTCGCATGAGATGAACTCTTCGATGAATGCGGGATAGCGCCGCAGCGGCGGGTAGGGCACCTCCTCATGTAGAGAGCCGCAGCCGACTTCTCAACGCGCGTGAGCCCTGACCAGGATGGTGGGAGGAGCGGCGAGTTGGGGTGGTCGGCTAATGGACCATCACCCAGCCCGGTTGCAGCCATGGATACGCAATCAGGCCGACCACGGCGGTCGCCGCGATGAGCAGCGGATTGCTGACCTTCCAGCGGAACAGCACCGCCAGCGACACGATTCCGATCAGCGCGGTGAGCCAGTCGCCGATGGCAATCTTGCCGAGCAGGATGCAAGCGCCGAGGATGGTTCCGATCGCGGCGGCATAGGCGCCTTTCACGAAGCCCTGGACGTTGGCGTTTCCGCGATGCCGCGCGAGCAGGGGAGCAACGATCAGCACCAGCAGGAACGACGGCAGGAAGATGCCGATCGTGGAGACCACCGAGCCCCAAAATCCCGCCACGAGGTAGCCGACGAAAGTTGCGGTGATCACTACCGGGCCCGGACTGATCATGCCGATCGCGACCGCGATGAGAAACTGTCGCTCATCGAGCCAGTTGTATTGCTGCACGAGTCCTTGCTCGAGGAACGGCACGATCACGAGGCCGCTCCCGAATGTCAGCGAGCCGGCCTTGAGGAAGAACAGCAGCAGCTTGGTGAGCGTAGACCCGCTTGCGACCGGCGCGATCGGACCGGCGACAGCCGGCACGATGGCAATTCCCGGCAGCGTCGCCGGCGAACGTTTGAACAGATTGCCGTAATAAAGAATGCCTACGATGCCCGCGCCGATGAACAGCAGCGCGACCTCGGCCTGGAGGATGACCGTGACGGCCAAGCAGACCGCCGCGATCGCCCATTGCAGCCAGTCTTCCATGCCGAGCTTGGCAAGCCGGTAACAGGAGTGAAGGATGAGCGCGATCACGGCGGGACTGACGCCGTAGAAGACCGCGGTAACCGGCTGGAGATCGCCAAGATAGACGTAGAGGGCGCCGAGCGAAGCCACGATGACGAAGTTGGGCAGGATGAAGCACCATCCGCCGACCCAGGCGCCCCAGAAGCCACCGCGAAGCCAGGACACGTAGATGCCGACCTGGATCGCCAGTGGCCCCGGAAGCGATTGGCAGATGGCAATCGATTCCTTCATCTCCTGCTTGGTCAGCCATTTCTTGCCGTCGACCAGTTCCCGCTCCATTTGCCCGACAAGCGCGACCGGGCCGCCGAAGCCGAGAAAGCCGAGGCGCAGGAAATAACGTGCCAGTTCTGCCAAACGGCTGCGCTGCGAATCTGTTGGCGGGATCACGGGAAAGCTCCCTGCAGAGAATTTTGCGCATCGCTGCGGATCAGCAATGGCTTTCGGACGATCGCCTCATTCTTGCTCACAGAACTCTCCTCACATCTCCTTTGAGTATTGTTCATACAGCCGGGCCGCGTTGTCCCAGCGGATGGCTTCCATGTAGATGTCGACATAGCGGGCCGCGGCCGCGCCGAAGTCCATGTGATAGGCGTGCTCATACATATCGAGCACCAGGACCGGACGGCCGCCGGCGAGCGTCGTCGTGTGATCGGCCGCCCATTGATTGACGAGTCGCTTGTCGCGGGGCGAATAGGAGAGGATCACCCAACCCGACCCGCCGCCTTCGGCCTTGCCCATGGCCGAGAATTCCGCGCGCCAGCGCTCCATGCTGCCGAAGTCTCGTGCAATCGCCTCGGCGAGCGCACCGCCAGGCTTGCCGGCGCCGCCGAGCCCGTCGAAATAGACCTCATGCAGGATCATCGAGTTTGACGCGATCAACTCTTCGCGCTTCAGGCCGTTGATCACAAAGTTCGGCGCCTTGGCGAAGTCGAGTTCGGCGAGTTGCGTGCCGATGGCGTTCAGCCGCTTCACCGCGCCGACGTAATTGTTCTCGTAGTGGCTGACGAGGATCTTTTCCGAGATGCCGGTGATTGACTTCGGGTCGAACGGCATCGGCTTGGCCTGATAGGACATCGCCCTGGCTCCTGTCTGTGGGTTTGCTTCGGCAGCGGCCTGGTTAGCGCCGAGCACGGCTGCTGAAGCTGTGGCGGCGCCAACCGCTGCGATGAAATGTCGGCGCTCGGTGTTGATGGTCATTGGTTCCTCCAAGTGTTGAACGATGTCTCGTTATCGCACTCGCGGCTTGCATGTTCGTGACACGGATCGTCACGGCGCCTCGCGCGGCTGGATCAAAGTCGCGAAAGGTAGTGAGCAAGGGCTGCGATGTCGTCGTCGCTGAGGGGATAGGCGACCTCTGCCATCGCCGCCACGCCGCCTCCGCTCCGGACACCCGCCTTGTAGTCGTGGAGCGCCTTGATGATGTATTCCTCGCGCTGGCCCGCGATACGCGCCGCAGCCTTGTTTCCCGCATAGTTATCGCCGTGACAGGACGCGCATCGTCCCGCAGCTGCGGCCTGCTGGCCGGCCTTGACCAACTCCGGGTGATCGTCCGGCGCCTTTACGCTCGAGGCGTCGGCGGGCTTCAGCGAGGCAAAGTATGCTCCGAGATCGCGGACATCCTCATTGTTGAGCTGCCCCGCGATCGGCTCCATCGCCTCGTTCTTCCGCGCGCCACTGCGGAAGAAGATCAACTGCCATTGCAGGAAGAGGTCGGGTTGCGAGGCAAGCGATGGGACGTTCTCGGTTGCCGAAATGCCGTTCTCGCCGTGGCAGGCTACGCACATCTCCGCTTTGGCTTTTCCGTTGTCTGCGCCTGCAGTCGCCGGGCCAATTGCGGTGGCGGCGGCCGCGCAGGCTGCGAGAATTGATAGCGGTGCATGGTTCATGCTCATCATATGCGATCATCCGGTATGCAGTTCGCAGCTCAGCTCTTGGTGGTCGCCGTCTTGTCGAGCGCCGCACGCAAGCCTTTGGCGAGTTTGATGGCGTCATCATTGGCCCAGAAATGCATGAAGAACAGGCGCGGCTGCTCGTCCAGCATGTGGCTGTGCAGCGCGGTCACGTCGATGCCGTGAGTTCGTAGAGCCATGATCACCGGGTTCACCTCGTCATTGGTCAGCACGAAGTCGCCGGTGATGGCCGCCTTGCCTCCGCCGGTGGGCTGGAAGTTGATGCCGATGGCGACGCCCATCGGGCCGACCGGGCTCAATGTCATGCCTTCCTCGGTGATCGGATCGCGCCGTGGCACGTTGAACTGATAGACTCCACCATTGGCCTGGCCCTTGACGCCGATGATCTGGTCGAGCTGGGCCATGTCGAGATCGATTGCCGGCGGCGGCGCTGCAGGCGCGGCCGTCTTGAGCGGCGTCTTGCTTTCCGCAAGGGCGTCGCGGATCGCAGTGGCGATCTTGACCGGATCGCCGTGGCCGGCGACGTGCATGTAGAAAGTGGCCGGGCTCGCGCCGAGCAGGTGATTGTGCACGGCCGTGATCTCCAGGCCGTTCGCGATCATCTTCATCATGACAGGGTTGATCTCGGATTCGAGCAGCACCAGGTCGCCCATCGCCATCACGCCGTCATGCATCGGCTTGAAGGCGACCCAGCCGCCGAGCGCCAGCGCCGGTTTGATGGTGACGCCATCCAGCGCCACCGTGAGATCGGTCCGCGGAAAGCCGTAGCGATGCACATCGCCGGTAACCGCGGGCTTTCTGCCCAGCGTGTCATCGACCTTCTGCCAGTCGATCGTCTGGGCATGGGCCGACGAGACGAATGGCTCGGCGAACACCTGCCAGTCGATCTTCTGCGCGCTTCCGCTCGTGGCGAAGCAGCAGGCACCAATGCCGATCAGCGCCGAAATCGTGTGTCGCATTGGATTCCTCCCTTGAACCTGGATTTGATGCTTCAGATCGCGGCTCTATTCCTTCGAGAGCCCGACGATGGTGCGGAACCCGGAGATGGTCTGCACCGAGATTTCGACGGGATCGCCGAAGCGGACGGCGTTGAAGATCAAGCCGTCCTGAACCTTGAATGGCTCGGTCCTGCCCGCCGACAGGCGTACCATCAGTGTGTCGTTGCGCTCATCGACGCTGTCGACCACGCCGCGCAGCGTCTCGCTTGCCGGCGAAGGAACAATTGCCGCCTGCAAGGTGACAGCGGTTTGCTGCTCCTCACTGACGCCGCCCGGTGCCGCGAGGATCGTGCCCGACCACAGGACGGTCAGGCACAGGACTACACTTGTTCTCATCATGATTATCACTCCATCGCATTGGTTTGACGGCTTGCGCGGTACAGGGCCTCAGTCCTGCTCCCTGACCTGGCCGCTGCTGTCGATCACGAGCCTCACAGGCTTGCCGTTCTTCATCGCCTTCGCCGTGATGCCTTCGGCCGTCGACTTGACGTCGCTAATGCTCGCGTAGCCGACGGCCTGGAGTTTCGCGACAAGCTCGTCCTGCGTCAGTGCGCGAGCGGGCATCGCGGCACCCGCGATCGCGAAGGCAACAATCAGGTGAAGGAGTTTCTGCTTCGGCATGGCTGTCCTCCTGGTTGTGTTGTCCTGCCCCAGGTGGTCCAGAGGCGCGATTTCCGCGCGCCTCTGCATTGGCCGGAAAGCCGGTTACGGCTTCACCTTGCTGGTCGGCCAGTTGTGCGTCTCTTTGGTCGCGTCGCGGCACCAGCGATAGAAGGCGTCGTAGAGCAAGAGGCCGGCGCTCAACTGTTCGAGGTCGTCGTCGAACATGCGCGACAGGCCGAGCGAGGCCGCGAGTAATCCGGGCGCCTCGGGCGACAGATCGAGCCGCGCGGTATCCGCCGCCCGCACCATCGTCGCCAGCCGCTTGAGCGCCGGCGTCGAGAGGCCGAATTCCTGGATCATCACATCGAATGTGCAAAGCTCTCCGCGATGGCTCCAGAACACGTTCTCGATGTCGAACGGCGTCGCGTCGAAGCGTTCGGCGACGGCCTCGACTTCCGCTGAGGTCACGAACAGGAACACGGCCGCGGGATCGACGAAGCGGCGGATCAGCCACGGACAGGCGATGCGGTCGATCTTCGGCCGCGATCGCGTCACCCAGACGGTGCGGCCGCGGCCGTCGCGTTTCGGAATTTTGTCCGCGGGCACAGTGGGAAGCTCTGCCTCCCGCCACGCGAGGTGGCCGCCCTCGAGAACTTCCGCCGCGATGTTGCCGCACCGCAGCCAGGCGGCGGTGCCTTCGCTGAGCTTCTGTCCCGTTTGACAGATCACGACCACGGACTGACCGCTGAGGCCGGAAGCCCAGTCCTGGACGTCGAGATGCGAAAGCCTGATGGCGCCCGGGATCAGGCGCGGATCGGCGGTGAAGTCTTCATCGATGCGAACGTCGACGAGCGTCGGCGCCTTGGCGGTACCGATGAGACGAGACAATTTTTCGGATGAGATTGATGTGTATGATGACATGGTGCGCCCTTGGTGACAGGACGCGATTCTTGGGCATGTCGCCTCGCGGGGAGATCGCACATCCCCGTGCCGTCAATAGAAGACCAATACGCGTTGCTGTCAACCACACAGCCCGATCGGCGGATCACCAAGAATTCAGCAATTATGACAGGAACAATCACAGCGTTGAGTTCGGCCTGTGACATTGCGGATTCCGCTGAGATGAGCCGACAGCGCTATTGACCAATATAGGGTACCCCCCTATATTATGATCATGTCGCACACCATCAAGCACAAGTCCAAGCTTGTCGGCCGGGTCCGCCGCATCAAGGGTCAGTTGGAGGCCGTCGAGCGGGCCCTGGAATCCGAGATCGGCTGTGCCGACGTGCTGATGCTGGTGGCCTCGGTTCGCGGCGCTATCAACGGTCTCACCGCTGAATTGCTCGAGGATCACATCCGCCATCACGTCGTGGATCCCTCGCGGGAAAAGGATCCCGAGAAGGCCCAGGGCGCCGCCGATCTGATCGACGTCGTTCGTACCTATTTGAAGTAACGCCCGTGCTGAAGCGAAGCCTATGACCGATTTGTCTCAGTTGCTGCAGCAGAGCAGCGCGCATGCATGGCTGTTCATCCCCAGTGCGATCCTGCTCGGCTCACTGCACGGTCTCGAGCCCGGCCACTCCAAGACGATGATGGCGGCCTTCATCGTCGCGATCCGCGGCACGGTGGTGCAGGCGGTGCTGCTCGGCCTATCGGCGACAATCTCGCACACCGCGATCGTCTGGATCGTCGCGCTGGCGGGCCTGCATTTCGGCCAGCAATGGTCCGGCGAACGCAGCGAAGCCTATCTGCAACTGGCCTCGGCGGTCATCATCATCGCGATCGCGGCGTGGATGGCCTGGCGCACCTGGCGCGAGCAGACCTCCGAGCACGATCATCACCATGATCACGATCATGATCACCATCATCACGACGAAACGCGCCAATTGACCCTGGCCGGGCAGCCGCTGTCGCTCGAAGTCTTCGAGGATGGCGTGCCGCCGCGCTGGCGGTTGCGGAGCGAGGCCGGGGCGCTGCCGGCGGCCGGCGAGGTCGATGTCGTGACGATCCGCCCCGACGGCAGCGAGCAACATTTTCGTTTCGCCGAGCAGAACGGCTATCTGGAAAGCATCGATGAAATTCCGGAGCCGCATGAATTCAAGGCACGCGTGTCGGTTCGGGCAGACTTCGCGGAAGTTCTGTTCGAAGAGCACGACCATGCGCATATGAACCTCGGCGAGACGGACGACGAGCATGCGCGTGCGCACGCGGCCGACATCCGCAAGCGCTTTGCCGGACGCACAGTCACGACGTGGCAGATCATCCTGTTCGGTTTGACCGGTGGGCTCATCCCGTGCCCGGCGGCGATCACCGTGCTGCTGCTCTGCCTTCAGCTCAAGCAGTTCAGCCTCGGCTTCGTGCTGGTGCTCTGCTTCGGCATCGGGCTTGCCATCACCATGGTCTCCGCGGGGGTCGCTGCCGCGCTCAGCCTTCGCCATATCGAGCGGCACTGGGGCGGCTTCAGCCGATTCGCGCAGCGCGCGCCTTACGTGTCGGCCGCGCTGATCGTGCTGGTCGGCCTCTATACCGGCTGGCTGGGGCTGCACGGGATCATGGCGTGATCCCACGTCGATCTTGAAACCTGCGCGAAGTCGTCTAGAGTCGCTGCCACGGGGACAGGCAGACTCCCCGTGAGACTTCGGTCCAAGCTCTGCGCGACATCAACCGTCGTGGAGCTTTGATATGGACACCGAACCACACACATTTCTTCGTTCCGAAAATCGCCGTTCCAGGATCGCGATCCTGTGGCGTGGCGATGCCGCGTCGCGCCGCGAGGCGACGCCGCAGAACAGCCGTTTCGTTCGCGTCTTCGAAGCGCTCGATGCCGCCGGCATCGAGGCCCTGCCCGTCGTCTATGACGAGACGTTCGCCGATCTCGTCCGCGACCAGCTGCTGACCATGGACGGCGTCCTGGTCTGGGTCGATCCGATCCACCAGGGCAAGACGCGGGCGGCGCTCGATCCGCTGCTGCGCGAGGTCGCGGCGAGACGTCCATGGGTCAGCGCCCATCCTGACGTCATCCTGAAGATGGGCGTCAAGGAGGTGCTCCATCGCACGCGTCACCTCAGCTGGGGCGCCGACACGCATCGATACGCCACGGCCGATGCTTTCCGCGCCGAATTCCCGCCGCGGCTTCGCGCGGCCGGTCCGCGCGTCCTCAAGCAGAACCGCGGCAATGGCGGGCAGGGCGTCTGGAAGGTGGAAGCCTTGCCGAATGCGACGGTGCGCGTGCTGCACGCGCT
The DNA here is from genome assembly GCF_029846235.1 of Bradyrhizobium sp. CER78. Classification (GTDB taxonomy): domain Bacteria; phylum Pseudomonadota; class Alphaproteobacteria; order Rhizobiales; family Xanthobacteraceae; genus Bradyrhizobium. Next base: position 292,609 of record NZ_JARVWP010000007.1, on the reverse strand, counting down.
GCGCGGCAGCCAGCCTGAGAAGATGCCGCTGGAGGCCTTCATGGCGCGCTGCGAGCCGTATTTCGGCTGGGGCGGCTGTATCATCGATCAGCCATTCCAGCCGCGCCTGCCCGAGGGCATGATCCGTTGCTATGTCAGCGGCTCGAAGGTCGCAGGGTTCGGACACCAGCTGGTCAAGGCCTTGATCCCACCGCCTCCGGAAGGCCCGGATTCACCGCAAGCCCAGCCCGGCCCGCGCATCATGCACGGCCCCGATGCGCGGCGATTCCAGGCGCTGCGACGCTTGATGGAGGACGAATGGATTCCGCAGCTGATGGAGACGCTGGTGATCGACGAAGCGTCGCTGCCGGTGATCTGGGATGCGGACCTCCTCTACGGCCCGCGCGATGCTGACGGTGCCGACACCTACGTGCTCTGTGAGATCAACGCGAGCTCGTGCTTTGCGATCCCCGACGAGGCGCCGGCCGCGATCGCGCGGACGGTCCGGGATCGCATTGCTCGGAACGCGGAGAGCGGTGCCGGTGGATAAAGCAAAGCTCCGACGATTCGTGTCGCGAGAACGCAAAGCTGCGCCTCCATCCGCGCTGTCATCGCCCGGCTCGACCGGGCGATCCAGTACGCCGCGGCCTCTCGGCTCAAGCACTGCTGCCTCTGGAATACTGGATCGCCCGCATGCGCGGGTGGTGACAGCGCGTGTTTGACATCGTGAATCGAGAACCATCCACCGCGTCGCCCTGGCGAAAGCCAGGACCCATTACCCCGAATATTGGTTGTTGCGCGACGCTGGGGCCACGATCCCGTTCACAACCGAACCCTGTGGTTATGGGTCCCGGCTTTCGCCGGGACGACCCTTAGAGGGGACCGCGCGCGACAGCGGCGCGTCGTGCGCCTACTTCGCCCGCATCGCCTCCGGCGTATCCGGCTGCGCCGAGGGATGCGCCTTGGCGAATGCCGGCAGTGCCATCGCGGTCTCGTGGATGCGCTTCACGGTCGGCCAGGGCGACAGGCTGATCTGCTGATTGATCGCCGCGGTGACGTGGCCGACCAGGCAGATGTCGGCGATGGTCGGCGTATCGCCGTGGCAGAACTGGCCGGTCGCCTTGTGGCCGGCGAGGTGGCCCTCGAGTGCCGCCAGCGTCTCGACCGTCCAGTGCCGCCGCCAGGCGCTCTGCTGGCTGTCGCGCAAATCGAGCTCGCGGTCGAGATAGCGGCGTACCCGCGGCGTCAGCAATGGATGGCCCTCGCAGGCGACCATCAGCGCCAGCCCGCGCACCCGGGCGCGCCCGAGCGCATCCGATGGCAGCAGCGGCGGGCTCGGAAAAGTCTCGTCGATATAGTCGATGATCGCGAGCGACTGGAACAGCACGGTGCCGTCGTCCGTCACCAGCGCCGGCAGCGCCATCTGCGGATTGATCTTGCGAAAGGCATCCGCGCGATGCGCATCGGCATCGAGATCAACGAACACAACATCGGCCGGCACGCCCTTGAGGTTGAGCGCGATCCGCACCCGAAAGCTTGCCAGCGATCGCCAGAAGGAGAAGAACTGCATGGTGAGGCCACTCCGCATTTCTTCCCCTCTCCCCTTGTGGGAGAGGGTGGACGCGATGCAGAGCATCGCGGACGGGTGAGGGGTCTGTCTCCGCGGATAGAGACACCTCATCCGTCGCGGACTTCGTCCGCGACACCTTCTCCCACAAGGGGGAAGAAAGGCCTAGCCCGCGCCCACCTTCTTCTTCCGCCAGGCGAGGTGCACCGCGCAGGTGCAGCCCTGCGGATGCGAGGCCAGTTCCTCGTCGTTGGCGGGTGTTGCGGCGGGCGCGATCGCCTGGCCCTTGGCGCCGTCCTGTGACGGGATGTAGTTCAACACCGGCGCCAGCCAGCGTTCGACCTCGGCGACCGTCATCGCCTTGCGCGCGGCATAGTCCTCGACCTGGTCGCGCTCGATCTTGCCGACGCCGAAATAGAAGCTTTCGGGATGCGAGAAGTACAGGCCCGAGACCGACGAGCCCGGCCACATCGCAAAGCTCTCGGTCAGCTTCACGCCGGCGGTGTTCTCTGCGTCGAGCAGCGCGAAAAGCGTCCGCTTCTCTGTGTGGTCGGGTTGCGCCGGATAGCCGGGCGCCGGGCGGATGCCGTCGTATTTCTCGAGGATCAATTCGTCCGCCGACCACGCCTCATCAGGTGCATAGGCCCAGAACTCCTTGCGCACGCGCTGGTGCATGCGCTCGGCAAAGGCCTCGGCGAGACGATCGGCCAGCGCCTTGCACAGGATCGAGGAGTAGTCGTCATTGGCGTTCTTGAAGCGGTCAGCGACCGCATCCTCGCCGATCCCCGCCGTGACGACGAAGCCGCCGATATAGTCGGGCACGCCGGTCTCCTTCGGTGCCACGAAGTCGGACAGCGCGGCGTTGAAGCGGCCCTCGCGCTTCTCCAGCTGCTGGCGCAGCGTGTGGAAGGTCGCGATCTTCTTGGCGCGGCTCTCGTCGGCATAGACCTCGATGTCGTCGCCGACAGCGTTCGCCGGCCAGAAGCCGACGGTGGCGCGAGCCGTGAACCACTTCTCCTTGATGATTGTGTCCAGCATCTTGCGCGCGTCGGCATAGAGCGAGCGCGCGACTTCGCCGACCTTGGGGTCGTCGAGCATCGCCGGGAAGCGCCCCGTCAGCTCCCAGGTCTGGAAGAACGGCGTCCAGTCGATGTAGTCGGCGAGCTCGGCGAGATCGTAGGCGTCGAAGCTCTTCAGCCCGAAGAAAGCCGGCTTCTTCGGCGGCACTGCCGCGAAGTCGATCGCGACCTTGTTGGCGCGGGCCTCAGCGAGCTTCAGCCGCTTCTTGTCGGCCTGGGCGCGGAAATGCGCGGTCGAGATTTTCGCGTATTCGGCGCGCACCTCGGCGGCATAGGCCTGCTTCTTCTCGACCGACAGCAGCGAGGAGGCGACGCCGACCGCGCGGCTCGCGTCGTTGACATGCACGACCGGGCCGCCCGGATAGTTCGGGTCGATCTTCACGGCAGTATGCACGCGGCTCGTGGTGGCGCCGCCGATCAAGAGCGGCACGTTCATGCCCTGCCGCTCCAGTTCGCCGGCGAGGAAGCTCATCTCGTCGAGCGAGGGCGTGATCAGGCCGGACAGGCCGATGATGTCGGCGCCCTCGGCCTTCGCGGTCTCGATGATCTTGTTGGCGGGTACCATGACGCCGAGGTCGATGACCTCGAAATTGTTGCACTGGAGCACGATGCCGACGATGTTCTTGCCGATGTCATGGACATCGCCCTTCACCGTCGCGAGCACGATCTTGCCCGCGGCGTTGCGGCCGCCGGTGATGCCGTTGGCGAGGTTGCGCGCCTTCTCCTCCTCCATGAACGGCATCAGATAGGCGACCGCCTGCTTCATCACGCGCGCCGACTTCACGACCTGCGGCAGGAACATCTTGCCGTCACCGAACAAATCGCCGACCACGTTCATGCCGGCCATCAGCGGGCCTTCGATGACGTCGAGGGGGCGGGAGGCGTTCTGGCGCGCGGCTTCGGTGTCCTGCTCGATGAACTCGGTGATGCCGTGCACCAGCGCATGGGACAGCCGCTTCTCGACCGGCCATTCGCGCCAGGCGAGATCGGCTTCCTTGGTCTGCTTCTCCTTGCCGCGGAATTTCTCGGCGAGCGCTAGCAGCCGCTCCGACGCGCCCGGGTCGCGGTTGAGGATGACGTCCTCGCAGGTTTGGCGCAGCTCGGGGTCGATGTCGTCATAGACGATCATCTGGCCGGCATTGACGATACCCATGTCCATGCCGGCATGGATGGCGTGATACAGGAACACCGAGTGCATCGCCTCGCGCACCGGCTCGTTGCCGCGGAACGAGAACGACAAATTGGAGACGCCGCCGGAGATGTGGGCGCCCGGCAGGTTCCGCCGGATCCAGCGCGTCGCCTCGATAAAGTCGACGCCGTAATTGTTGTGCTCCTCGAGGCCGGTCGCGATCGCGAAGATGTTCGGATCGAAGATGATGTCCTCGGGCGGGAAGTCGAGCCTGTTGACCAGGATGTCGTAGGCGCGCTTGCAGATCTCGGTCTTGCGCGCGAACGTGTCGGCCTGGCCGGTTTCGTCGAACGCCATCACCACCACGGCGGCGCCGTGGCGCTTGGCGACGGTCGCCTCGTGCAGGAATTTCTCCTCGCCTTCCTTCATCGAGATCGAGTTCACGATCGGCTTGCCCTGGATGCACTTCAGGCCGGCTTCGATGACGTGGAATTTCGAGGAGTCGACCATGACAGGCACGCGCGCGATGTCAGGCTCGGCGGCGACGAGGTTGAGGAACGTCACCATCGCATTCTCGGAATCGAGCAGGCCCTCGTCCATGTTGACGTCGATGACCTGGGCGCCGTTCTCGACCTGGTCGCGCGCGACCTGGAGTGCTGCGGTGTAGTCGCCAGCGGTGATCAGCTTGCGGAAGCGGGCGGAGCCGGTGACGTTGGTGCGCTCGCCGACGTTCACGAACGGGATCGCGTCGGTCAGCGTGAACGGCTCGAGGCCGGACAGCCTGAGCCGCGGTTCGATCTCGGGCACCACGCGCGGCTTGTGCGGAGCGACGGCCTCGGCGATCGCGGCGATATGGTCGGGCGTGGTGCCGCAGCAGCCGCCGACGATGTTGACGAGGCCGGCGGCGGCGAACTCGCCGATCAGCCGCGCCATGTAGTCCGGCGTCTCGTCATATTGGCCGAATTCGTTGGGCAGGCCGGCGTTCGGATATGCGCAGACCAGCGTGTCGGCGACGCGGCCGATATCGGCGATGTGCGCGCGCAGATCTTCGGCGCCAAGCGCGCAGTTGAAGCCGATCGTGATCGGCTTGGCGTGCCGCACCGAATGCCAGAACGCCTCCGGCAATTGGCCGGAGAGCAGGCGGCCGGACTTGTCGGTGATGGTGCCGGAGATCATCACCGGCACGTCGATGCCGCGCTCCTCGATGATCTCGGAGATCGCATACAGCGCCGCCTTGGCGTTCAGCGTGTCGAAGATGGTCTCGACCAGCAACAGGTCGGCGCCGCCGTCGAGCAGGCCCTTGGCTTGTTCGCCATAGGCCTTGCGCAGATCGTCGAAAGTCACCGCGCGATAGCCGGGATTGGAGACGTCGGGCGAGATCGAGGCGGTGCGGTTGGTCGGGCCGAGCGCGCCGGCGACGAAGCGCTCCTTGCCGTCCTCGGCCGATACGCGCTCGGCGGCGGCGCGCGCCAGCCGGGCGCCTTGCAGGTTCATCTCATAGGCGAGGTCCGACATGTCGTAGTCGGCCTGCGCGATCGAGGTCGAGGAGAAGGTGTTGGTCGCGACGATGTCGGCGCCGGCGCGCAGATACGCGGCGTGGATGTCGGTGATCGCTTCGGGCTGGGTCAGGATCAGGAGATCGTTGTTGCCCTTGATGTCGCGGTGGAAGTCCGCAAAGCGCGCGCCGCGGAAGGCGGCTTCGTCGAACTGCAGGCCCTGGATCATCGTGCCCATGGCGCCGTCGAGCACCAGGATGCGCTCGCGGGCAGCGGCGAGCAAAGCGTTACGCTTGGGAGAAACGGGAACGGACATGTCAGGCAGCTTTCTGGGCACCGTTCGGCCGGATGCCGAGCAGATGGCTGATCGCGAACACGAGGTCCGCGCGGTTCATGGTGTAGAAGTGGAAGGTGTCGACGCCGTGCTTGAACAGCTTCTGCACTTGGCCGGCGGCGACGGTTGCCGCCACCAGCTTGCGGGTCTCGGCGTCGTTGTCGAGGCCTTCGAACTTCTCGGCGAGCCAATCGGGCACGCTGGTGCCGGCGCGGGTGACGAAATTGCGCGCCTGCTTGAAATTGTGCATCGGCATGATGCCCGGCACGATCGGAATCTCGATGCCGCGCGCCCGGACCCTGTCGACATAGCGATGGTAGAGGTCGTTGTCGAAGAATACCTGGGTGATCGCGCGCGTCGCACCGGCGTCGACCTTGGCCTTCAGCGTGTCGATGTCGGTGTCGAAGTCGGCGGCTTCCGGATGCTTCTCCGGATAGGCGGACACCGAGATCTCGATGTCGGCGTGGCGCCTCTTGATCCCGGCGACGAGCTCGGCCGAGCTCTGGTAGCCGTCGGGATGGGTGAAGTAGGGCGTGCCGATGCCGCCCGGCGGATCGCCGCGCAGCGCGACGATGTGGCGGACGCCGACCTCATGGTAGCGATCGACGATCTCGTCGATCTCGCTGCGCGAGGCGCTGACACAGGTCAGGTGCGCGGCCGGCAGCAGATCGGTCTCGCGCAGGATGCGGGTGATGGTGGAATGGGTGCGCTCGCGGGTCGAGCCGCCGGCACCGTAGGTCACCGAGACGAAGTTCGGCGTCAGCGGCGCCAGCCGGTTGATGGTCTCCCAGAGATTGCGCTCCATCTCCTCGGTCTTCGGCGGGAAGAATTCGAAGGAGATTTTCGGTGCTTTCGGTGCGCGCTGTCCGTTCGGCACGGAGGAAATGGTCTCGGTCATGATACGCAAGGGCTCCGCAACTGGAGGGTCGACGTCCGGCCTGATATGGAGGCCCTAAGATAGGCGAAACCGGTGGGCCGAAACAGCCCATCGGATATGGGAAATTGCCCATAATTGACGCAGAAGCCAGAAAAATCGACTGCAGGGCATGCATGATGGGCGACGAGCGGCTTGTCGTGAAGATGATTTAATTCATTGTATTATATAGAATAAACTTGAAACTGCAGCGAATGAGGTCGCTGAAATGAATTGTGGGCAGCGTAGCGTGTCAATGAATCGTCTTGTTGCGTCCCAAGTCCTGTTGCTCTCTCCACCAGCTCTCGGGTGCGGGACTGCTCTGCGCAGCCAGGCTCTTTGTCGCCTCCTGACGTCACACTAGGTTGTCGGGCATGATCCCGCTCTCCGTCCTCGACCTGTCCGTCGTCACCACCGGCACCAGGCCCGCCGCCGCACTCCGCAACAGCATCGATTTGGCGCGCCATGTCGATGGTCTCGGCTACGTCCGCTACTGGCTCGCCGAGCACCACAACCTCGCCTCGGTCGCGAGTCCGGCGCCCGATTTGATGATCGGGCAGATCGCGGCGGTGACGCAGCACATCCGCGTCGGCTCGGGCGGCGTGATGCTGCCCAATCATGCGCCGCTCGTGGTCGCCGAGCGCTTCAAGATGCTGGAGGCGCTGTTTCCCGGCCGTATCGACCTTGGCCTCGGCCGCGCGCCCGGCACCGATGGCGCGACCGCTTACGCGTTGCGCAGCCGGCTCGATCGCCGCGAGGGCGATGATTTCCTCGAGCGGCTGCATGAGCTGACCTTGTGGGAGACGCGCGATTTCCCGGCCGGCCATCCCTACAACAATGTCGTGGCGATGCCGGATGATTCGCCGCTGCCCCCGATCTGGCTGCTCGGCTCGAGCGACTATTCCGCCGAGCTTGCGGCGCAGGTTGGGATGGGCTTTGCGTTCGCGCACCATTTCGCCACTCACGATGCAATTGCGGCGATGACGAATTATCGGGCGCATTTCAAGCCGTCGGGCTGGCGCGCGACACCGCAATCGATCCTCGCGGTCGCCGTCGTCACGGCGGAGACCGATGCGGAAGCCGAGCGGCTCGCGATGTCGATGGATCTCAACCGGCTGCGCCGCGACCGCGGCCAGTATCTGCCGCTGCCAAGTGTCGAGGAGGCGGAGGCCTATCCCTACACCGACGCCGAGCGCGCCTCGATCGCACGCAACCGCGCGCGGCTCTTCGTCGGCAGCCCCGCGACCGTGCTGACGAAGCTGCAGCCGCTGATCTCAGCGAGCCAGGCCGACGAGCTGATGGTGATCACCGCGGTTTACGACCATGCGGCGCGCAAGAAGTCCTACAGTCTGCTCGCCGAGGCGTTCGGGCTGGGCAAGCGGGTGGCGGCCTAATGATCGTCGTCGTTCCGGGGCACGCGAAGCGTGAACCCGGAACCTCGAGATTCCGGGTTCGATGCTGCGCATCGTCCCGGAATGACGATTTCAGTCCTGCGTCTCGCTGAAGGTCGCGCGGAACGGGTGGCCGGGATAGACGCCGAGGATGCGGAATTCGCGCGAGAAGAACTTCAATTCCTCCAGCGCAAAGGCGAGTCCGCGGTCGTCGGGATGGCCGTCGACATCGGCGTAGAATTGCGTGGCGAAGAAATTGCCGTCGACCATGTAGCTTTCGAGCTTGGTCATGTTGACGCCGTTGGTGGCGAAGCCGCCGAGCGCCTTGTAGAGCGCGGCCGGCAGATTGCGCACCCGGAAGACAAAGCTGGTGACCAACGGCCCCGAGCCCTGAGCTGCCCACTTGGCCTCGCGCGCCAGCACCACGAAGCGGGTGGTGTTATGGGCCTCGTCCTCGACGTCCTCGGCGAGAATGTCGAGGCCATAGATCTCGGCGGCGAGGCGCGAGGCGATCGCCGCCACGGTCTTGTCGCCGCGTTCGGAGACGTCGCGGGCGCTGCCGGCGGTGTCGCCGGCGACGATCGGCTTGATGCCGAGCTTGCGGATCGTGCGCCGGCACTGGCCGAGCGCCTGGACGTGGCTCTCCACGCTCTTGATGTCGGCGAGCTTGACGCCCTTGATCGCCATCAGCTGGTGGCGGATCGGCAAGAACCATTCGCCGACAATGAACAGGCCTGAGGCGGGCAAGAGATGATGGATGTCGGCGACGCGGCCGGCGACCGAGTTCTCGATCGGGATCATGCCGAGATCGGCCTCGCCCGAGGAGATCGCCGCCAGCGCGTCCTCGAAGGTCGGGCAGGGCATTGGCTCCGCGTCAGGATAGGCCTCGACGATCGCGATGTGGGAATTGGCGCCAGGCTCGCCCTGGAACGCGATTTTCAGCTTCTTGGTCATGCGTGGCCTTTTAGAGCATGATCCGGAAAAGTGGAAACCGGTTTTCCGAAAAGATCATGCTCAACAAAGAGATGCCGCTCAGGCTTTGGAAAGTATCCGCCGGGCGGTTTCGAGGTCGGCCGGGGTGTCGACGCCGCGCGGGACGGTCTCGACGATGGTGACGTCGATCCGCATCCCGGCCTCCAGCGCACGCAACTGCTCGAGCTTCTCCTGCTGCTCCAGCGGCGAGGGCGGCAGCTTCACGAACCGCTCCAGCGCGGCGCGGCGGTAGGCGTAGAGGCCGATATGATGGTAGCGCGGTCCGTCGCCATAAGGCGCGGTGGCGCGGGTGAAATAGAGCGCGCGCAACCGGTTGGCGCCGATCGGAGAGCCGACTGCCTTGACCACGCTGGGGGCCCGATCCTCATCCTCGGTATGAATCTGCGAGGCCAGGGTCGAGATGTCGACGGCAGGATCGTCGAGCGCCGGCATCACGCTGCGGATGGTCTCTGGCGTGATGGTCGGGAAATCGCCCTGCAGATTGACCACGATCTCGGCGCGGCCGTCCGGGTCGAGGGTCATCATCGCTTCATGGACCCGGTCCGAGCCGGACGGATGGTCGGGGCGGGTCATCACTACCTCGCCGCCCGCAGCCTTCACCGCAGTTGCGATCTCGGCCGTGTCGGTCGCGACCGCGACCCGGCCGATCCCGGCCGCCTCGGCCCGCCGCAGCACGTGGACGATCATGGGCAATCCGCCGATGTCGAGCAGCGGCTTGCCGGGGAGGCGCGTAGCGGCCATGCGGGCCGGAATCAGCACCAAGGTACGGGATTGCGTCATTCGTATCGGGGCCCGTCCGGGCTGCGGAAATTGCCGGGGAGGAGGTTGAATTCGGCGCGTTTATACGGGTTGCCAGAGCGCGGGCAAACCGATATCTCAACCCTGCCTGGGGGGAGGCACGAAAGGTCGATTCCCGGGTCTTTCCCCGCGGCCGTATTCCCGGCCTGAAGTCGACATTCAAGGCCCGGAGCCTGACCCAAAATGGACTCCTTCGAACTCAACAAAATCCTCGGTGCGGTTCTCGGCACCTGCATCGTCGTTCTGGTGATGAGCTTTGCTGCCGGATCGGTGTTTTCCGCCAAGATGCCGGAGAAGCCGGGTTTTGAGATCGCGGTGAAGGAAGAGTCCCATGGCGGTGGCGGCGAGGCCGCTACGGCCGCCTCCGAGCCGATCGAGAAGCTGCTGCAGACCGCCTCGGTCGAGAAGGGTGCGGCGGCCGCCAAGAAGTGCCAGGCCTGCCACACCTTCGAGAAGGGCGGCCCCAACCGCGTCGGTCCGAACCTCTACGGCATCGTCGGCGAGAAGAAGGGCGAGGGCCGCGGCTTCAATTTCTCGGCTGCGATGAAGGGCAAGGGCGGCGATTGGTCGTTTGACGACCTCAACAAGTTCCTGACCAACCCGAAGGGCTTCGTCCCCGGCACCGCGATGGGCTTCGCCGGCGTGCCGAAGGACAGCGAGCGCGCCGACATCATCGCGTATCTGAATTCGAACTCGGAGCATCCGGCACCGCTCCCGACCGCTTCGAAGTAACGAATTGCTTCGCAGAAGCATGTGGATGAAACGGCCAGGCAATGCCTGGCCGTTTTCGCATGGGGAACGGTCGCCCTCGTTTGGGGTTGCCGGATTTGCTATCGAGACGTTTCGCCGCAGCGGATCGGTTCCAGACCGGCCATCATTAGGAAAAAGCAACGTAAATCGTCGAACCGTTGCCGTATATTGAGGTCCATCTAGGCGGGGTCAGCAACAGGAATTCCGAATTTGGCTATCACCCGACGACACCTCCTTCAGGGCAGCGCAATGGCGGCAATGGCGCCGGCGCTCGGTTTCGGCCTCGGCACCGGAGCGGTCACTCCGGCATTCGCGGATGACGCTCCGAACGGGCTAAAATGGCGGCACGCCTTGTCGCTGTTCGGCAATGTCAAATACCCGGTCGACTTCAAGCGGTTTGACTACGTCAATCCGGATGCGCCCAAGGGCGGCAGCGTTCGCCAGATTGCGATCGGCACCTTTGATAATTTCAACGTGGTGGTTTCGGGCGTGAAGGGCTCGATCGCGGGTGCGGTCGCGCTGGTCTACGAACCCCTGATGACGCCGTCACTCGACGAAGTATCAACCCAATACGGGGGGCTCGCGGAGGCCGCAAGCTATCCCGACGATTTCTCGTACGTCATCTATCGTCTTCGCCCACAGGCCAAATGGCACGACGGCGCGCCCGTTACCGTGGATGACGTGATCTTCTCGCTTGAGGCGTTCAAGAAACATCATCCGATGTATTCAGCCTACTACAGCCATGTGGTCCGGGCAGAGAAGATCGGTGATCGCGACGTGAAATTCGTGTTCGACATGCCGGGCAACCGGGAACTTCCGCAGATCGTGGGTGAACTGACAATCCTGCCCAAACACTGGTGGGAAAGCACCGATAGCGAAGGCCGCAAGCGTGATGTTTCCGGAACGACGCTCGAGAAGCCGCTTGGGTCGGGCGCCTATCGCGTCAAGGAATTCGTCGCTGGAAGATCGATCGTGCTTGAGCGCGTCAAGGACTATTGGGCGCGCGACCTCGCGATCAATGTTGGGCGCAACAATTTCGACGAGTTGCGCTACGAGTATTTCAGGGATCCGACGGTTGCGATCGAGGCATTCAAGGGCGATCAGATCGACTGGCGCCTGGAGAACAGCGCGAAGGCGTGGGCGACCGCCTATAATTTTCCGGCTGTCACCGACAAGCGCGTGGTGCTGGAGGAGTTTCCGAACCGCAGTTCGGGCGTCATGCAGGCCTTTGTCCCGAATCAGCGCCGTGCCAAATTCAAGGATCCGCGTGTTCGCCGAGCTCTGAACTTCGCGTTCGACTTCGAAGAGGTCAACAAGCTGCTGTTCTTCGGCCAGTACAAGCGCATCATTAGCTATTTCGATGGCGCCGACGAGTTGATGGCGACCGGGCTGCCGCAAGGCAAGGAACTCGCCATCCTTGAAACCATGCGCGATCAGGTGCCGGCCGAGGTTTTCACAACGGCCTACACCAACCCGGTCGGCGGAAACCCCGAGGCTGTCCGCGACAACCTCCGCGAAGCCTCACGCTTGCTCAAGGAGGCAGGCTACGAAGTGCGCGACCGCAAGCTCGTGGATGCCAAGAGTGGAGAGCCGTTCTCGATCGAGTTGCTGAGTGAGGATCCGAATTTCGAACGGATCATGCTGGCTTACAAGCCGGCACTCGAGCGGCTCGGATTTTCGATCACCGTACGCACGATTGATCCGATCCAGTACGAGAACCGGCTTCGCAGCTGGGATTTCGACATCGTCATCGGGTCCTGGGGAGAATCCCTGTCGCCTGGGAACGAACAGCGCGAATACTGGGGATCGAAAGCTGCGGACACAGCCGGATCACGCAATATTGCCGGCATCAAGAACCCGGTGATCGACAAATTGATAGAGCGGGTGGTTTTTGCGACCGATCGCGAAGATCTCGTTGCCGCGACAAAGGCGCTCGACCGCGTGTTGTTGTGGAACCATTACGTCATTCCGCAGTGGAATTATCCGAAGCTGCGCACGGCACGTTGGGATCGCTTCGGCCGTCCGGCAGAATTGCCCAAATACGGCCTCTCAGGATTCCCTGCGATTTGGTGGTTCGACGCCGACAAGGCGGCCAAGCTCAAGCGTTCATAAGATCGAAGGATTCGCGCATGGCGCTATTCTCCCGTCGGCACGCACTCGGTCTCGGCATCGGTGCGTTGAGTGCTGCAGGCTTGCGTGTCGCACCGGCGGCGGCCGACAACGGAACCGAGATGCACGGCATGTCGGTGTTCGGCGACCTGAAATACCCGGCGGAGTTTCAGCAGTTCGACTATGTCAACGTGAAGGCGCCGAAGGGCGGCGCGTTCTCGCTGATCCCGTCGGTACGCGCCTATAATCAATCCTACTTCACCTTTAGCTCGCTCAATGCCTACATCCTGAAGGGCGAGGGCGCGCAGGGCATGGACATGACGTTTGCGACCCTGATGTCGCGCGCCAATGACGAGCCCGACGCGATGTACGGCTTTGCCGCAAAATCGGTGCAGATCTCGCCGGACAAGCTGACCTACCGCTTCACCATGCGTCCCGAAGCGCGCTTCCATGATGGTGTGAGGCTGACCGCACAGGACGTCGCCTTCTCGTTCAATACGCTGAAGGAGAAGGGGCACCCGTTGATCCAGGTGCAGCTGCGCGACTTCGTCAAGGCCGAGGCGCCCGATGACGCGACCGTGGTGGTGACCTTCGCGGCGGGCCGCGCACGCGACGTGCCGCTCTATGTCGCGAGCCTGCCGATCTTCTCCAAGGCCTACTACGCGACGCGATCGTTCGAGGAATCGACGCTCGATGCACCGCTCGGCTCCGGGCCGTACAAGGTCGGCCGCTTCGAGGTCAATCGCTACGTCGAATACGACCGCGTCAAGGATTGGTGGGGTGCCGAGCTGCCGGTCAATCGCGGCAGCTACAATTTCGATACTGTGCGCTACGAATTCTACCGCGACCGCGATGTCGCCTTCGAAGGCTTCACCGGCAAGAACTATCTGTTCCGTGAGGAACTCACCGCGCGGATCTGGGCGACGCGCTACGACTTCGCGGCCGCCAAGGACGGCCGAGTCAGGCGCGAGGTGCTGCCCGACGACACGCCGTCAGGCGCGCAGGGCTGGTTCATGAATATGCGGCGCGAGCAGTTCAAGGATCCGCGCGTGCGCGAGGCATTGATCTATGCCTTTGACTTCGAATGGACCAACAAGACCATCATGTACGACGCCTATGCGCGGACGGTGTCGCCGTTCCAGAATTCGAACCTGATGGCCAGCGGCCCGCCGTCACCGGAAGAGCTCGCGCTGCTCGAGCCGTTCCGGGGCGCTGTGCCCGACGAGGTATTCGGCGCCCCGTTCGTGCCGCCGGTGTCCGACGGTTCGGGCCAGGACCGGACACTGCTCCGCAAGGCCGCGCAACTGCTCAACGACGCGGGCTATGTCGTCAAGGACGGCAAGCGGGTGCTGCCGAACGGCGAAGCCTTCAACATCGAATTCCTGTTCGACGAGCCCTCGCTGCAGCCGCACCATGGGCCCTATCTCAAGAACCTCAACGTGCTCGGCATCAATGCCACGCCTCGTCTGATCGACGCGGTGCAGTACCGCGCCCGGCTGGAAGCTTTCGATTTCGATATGACGATGGAGCGCTTCAACTTCTCGGCGACGCCCGGCGACGGCATACGGGCATTCTTCTCCTCGGATGCGGCCAAGACCAAGGGCTCCTACAACCTCGCTGGCATTTCCAGCCCCGTCATCGACGTGTTGATCGAGAAGATTCTCGGCGCCGAAAGCCGTCAGGCGCTGACTGTCGCGTGCCGTGCGTTCGACCGCGTGTTCCGCGCCGGCCGCTACTGGGTGCCGCAATGGTATTCCAACAAGCATCGGGTCGCCTATTGGGATCAGTACGGCCATCAGGAGAAGCCGGCGAAATACGCGCAGGGCGTCGGTGCGCCGGAGAATTGGTGGTACGATGCGGCCAAGGCCGCAAAGCTCGAGCAGGCGAAGTAGCCGATGAGCGCCTATATCGCCCGACGTATCCTGCTGATGCTGCCGACGCTGCTCGGCATCCTGTTCGTGTCCTTCGTGGTCGTGCAGTTTGCTCCGGGCGGTCCGGTCGAGCGCGTTATCGCGCAGATCAACGGCGCCGATACCGGCGGGACCTCGCGCGTGTCCGGCGGCGGCGGCGATTTCGGTGCGCAGCGTGGTCAGGGCGCGAGCGCCGGCGCGGCCATCAATTCGAAATACCGCGGCGCGCAAGGCCTCGATCCTGACTTCATCAAGAAGCTCGAGGTGCAGTTCGGCTTCGACAAGCCGGCGCCCGAGCGCTTCGCCCTGATGGTCTGGAATTTCGCGCGGTTCGACTTCGGCAACAGCTATTTCCGCAGCGTCAGCGTGATCCAGCTGATCAAGGAAAAGCTGCCGGTCTCGATGTCGCTTGGCATCTGGATGACGCTTCTGACCTATCTGATCTCGATCCCGCTCGGCATCCGCAAGGCGGTGAAGGACGGTTCGCGGTTCGACACCTGGACCTCGGCGGTGATCATCATCGGCTTTGCCATCCCGGGCTTCCTGTTCGCGATCCTCTTGATCGTGCTGTTCGCCGGCGGCTCGTTCCTCAATATCTTCCCGCTGCGCGGCCTGACCTCGGACGGCTGGTCGCAATTCCCCTGGTACTGGAAGATCATCGACTATTTCTGGCATCTGACGTTGCCGCTGGTGTCGATGGCGCTCGGCGCCTTCGCCACCATGACGCTGCTGACCAAGAACTCGTTCCTCGACGAGATCCGCAAGCAATATGTGATGACCGCGCGCGCCAAGGGCTGCAGCGAGCGTCAGGTGCTGTACGGCCACGTGTTCCGCAACGCCATGCTGATCGTGATCGCGGGCTTTCCGGGCGCGTTCATCCACGCATTCTTCTCGGGCTCGCTATTGATCGAAACCATCTTCTCGCTCGACGGGCTCGGCCTGCTCGGCTTCGAAAGCGTGCTGAACCGCGACTATCCGGTGGTGTTCGGGACGCTGTTCATCTTCTCGCTGGTCGGATTGGTGGTCAACCTGCTGTCCGATCTTGCCTATATGTGGATCGATCCGCGGATCGACTTCGAGGCGCGGGAGGTCTGATGACGCTGCTCGCGCCCCAGCCGGTCGAGACTTCGACGCAATCGCCGCTCGGCGAGGCCGTACCTGCCACGCGCCACGGCTTCTCGCCGTCGCCGCTGAACAAGCGGCGCTGGCAGAACTTCAAGGCGAACCGCCGCGGCTACTGGTCGTTCTGGATATTCCTCTTCCTGTTCGTGGCGTCGCTGTTCGCCAATTTCATTGCCAACGACAAGCCGCTGCTCGTCAAATATGACGGCCGCTACTACTGGCCGGTGATTTTCACCTATGCCGAGACCACCTTCGGCGGTGACTTCGAGACCGCGGCCGACTACCGCGATCCATACTTGCAGAAGCAGATCGCCGCCAAAGGCGGCAGCATGATCTGGCCGCCGATCCGTTACTCCTATGACAGCCGCAACCTCGACCCGCCGACGGCGGTGCCGTCGAAGCCGACCTGGCTCTTGACCGAAAAGCAGTGCGCGGACGTGGTGAAGCGGAAGGGGCTGACTGGCTGCCGCGACCTCGAATACAACTGGCTCGGCACCGACGATCAGGGCCGCGACGTCGTCGCGCGGCTGATCTACGGCTTCCGCATTTCGGTGCTGTTCGGCCTGACGCTGACCATCCTGTCCTCGATCATCGGCATCGCCGCCGGCGGTGTGCAGGGCTATTTCGGCGGCTGGACCGATCTCATCTTCCAACGGCTGATCGAAATCTGGACCGCGATCCCCTCGCTTTATTTGCTGCTGATCATCTCGGCGGTGCTGCCGCCGGGCTTCTTCATCCTGCTCGGCATCCTCCTGCTGTTCTCCTGGGTTTCGCTGGTCGGCCTCGTGCGCGCCGAATTCCTGCGTGGCCGCAATTTCGAATACATCCAGGCGGCGCGCGCGCTCGGCGTCTCCAACGGCAAGATCATGTTCCGCCATTTGCTGCCGAACGCGATGGTCGCGACCATGACGTTCCTGCCCTTCATCGTCTCGTCTTCGGTGATGACGCTGACGGCGCTCGACTTCCTTGGCTTCGGCCTGCCACCCGGCTCGCCCTCGCTCGGTGAATTGCTGTCGCAGGGCAAGGCCAATGTGCAGGCGCCGTGGCTCGGCCTCACCGGATTCTTCTCGGTCGCGATCATGCTGTCGCTGCTGATCTTCATCGGCGAAGCCGCGCGCGACGCCTTCGATCCGCGCAAGACGTTCTCGAAGGGCTGACGCATGGACGCGACCAACCAGCCTTTACTCGATGTCCGCGACCTCTCGGTCGCCTTCGGCCGTTCGGTCGCAGTGGACGGCATCTCGTTCTCGATCAAGCGCGGCGAGTGCGTCGCGCTGGTCGGCGAATCCGGTTCGGGAAAATCCGTCAGCGCGCTGTCGGTGTTGAAGCTGCTGCCCTATCCGACGGCTTCGCATCCCTCCGGCGCGATCCGGTTCCGCGGCCGCGATCTCCTGGCCGCGTCCGATCGGGAGATGCGCGAGGTCCGCGGCAACGACATCTCGATCATCTTCCAGGAGCCGATGACCTCGCTCAATCCGCTGCAGACCATCGAGACCCAGATCGGCGAGATCCTGTCGCTGCATCGGGGCATCAGTGGTCCGGCGGCGCGGGCGCGGACGCTGGAATTGCTCGGCCAGGTCGGCATCCCCGAGCCGGAGACGCGGCTGAAGAGCTATCCGCACCAACTGTCCGGCGGCCAGCGCCAGCGCGTGATGATCGCGATGGCGCTCGCCAACGAGCCCGATCTGTTGATTGCCGACGAGCCGACCACGGCGCTCGACGTCACCGTGCAGGCGCAGATCCTGGCACTATTGGCCGAGATCCGCGCGCGGCTCGGCATGAGCTTGCTGTTCATCACCCACGATCTCGGCATCGTTCGCCGCATCGCCGACACCGTCTGCGTGATGAACAACGGCAAGATCGTCGAGCAGGGTCCGGTCGAGCAGGTCTTCACCGCGCCGCAGCACGCCTACACCAAGGCGCTGCTCGCGGCCGAGCCGAAGCCCGATCCGGCGCCGCCGCAGCCGGGCGCGCCGGTCGTGATGTCGGCGGACAATCTCAAGGTCTGGTTTCCGATCAAACGCGGGCTGCTGCGCTCGACCGTCGGTCATATCAAGGCGGTCGATGGTGTCAGCCTCGCGGTGCGCAAGGGCGAGACGCTCGGCGTAGTCGGCGAGTCCGGCTCCGGCAAGACCACGCTCGGGCTCGCGTTGCTCAGGCTGATTTCCTCCGACGGTCCGATCGTGTTCCTCGGCAAGGACATCCAGGGCCTGCGCTTCAAGCAGATGCGGCCGTTCCGCCGCGACATGCAGATCGTGTTCCAGGACCCGTTCGGCTCTCTCAGCCCGCGCATGTCGGTGGCCGACATCATCGCCGAAGGGCTCGAGGTGCATCAGAAGCAGCTGTCGCGCGAGGAGCGCGAGGCGCGGGTGATCAAGGCATTGAAGGACGTCGGTCTCGATCCCGACTGGCGCTTCCGCTATCCGCACGAATTTTCCGGCGGCCAGCGCCAGCGCATCTCGATCGCGCGCGCCGTCGTGCTGGAGCCGAATTTCGTGGTGCTGGACGAGCCGACCTCAGCGCTCGACATGCTGCTGCAGGCCCAGATGGTCGACCTGTTGCGCGATTTGCAGCGCAAGCGCGAACTGACCTACATGTTCATCTCGCACGATCTGCGCGTGGTCGCCTCGCTGGCGAGCCATCTGATCGTGATGAAGTCCGGCAAGGTCGAGGAGGAGGGGCCGGCCTCCGAGCTGTTCAAGAATCCGAAGAGCGACTACACCCGCGCACTGTTCGCCGCCGCGTTCCGCATCGAAGCCGCCGGCGACGGGACGGTGGCGACCTGACTGTCGTTCCGGGGCAACGCGCAGCGTTGAATCCGGAACCTCGAGATTCCGGGTTCGATGCTTCGCATCGCCCCGGAATGACGGAAGCGGCTATAGCCGCTTGATCGCCAGCACCTCGCTGCCGGCGGCCTTGATCCGCGCAATCGCGGCCTCCGTGTTCTCCACCACCGTCGCCATGTGATGCGCGTTGGCGTGAACGATCGTCGTCGCATCGCGCACAATCGCGACATGGCCCTTCCAGAAGATCAGGTCGCCGCGCTGCAGATGCTTGGATTCCGCAGCCGTCAATTCGCGGCCGAGCCCTTCCTGCTGCATGTCGCTGTCGCGCGGGCAGCCGGTGCCGGCGGCCGTCAGCGCGATCTGCACCAGGCCGGAGCAGTCGATGCCGAGGCCCGACTTGCCGCCCCACAGATAAGGCGTGCTGACGAATTGCTCGGCGATCCCTGCGAAGTCCTGCGCCATCGCGTCGAGCGGCGCAAGGTGCTGACGCGGCAGGTGCCAGCCGTCGCGGGTCACCGCGAAGGCGCCGTCCTCGCGAATGATGGCGAGCTTGCTCCCCAGCGCCAGCGCCTCGACCGGCGGCAGCTTGATCGACGGCCCGGGAAACGCCAGCGTGCGCAGCACCGTCACCTTGTGCGTGGGCGCGGCGCCGGGCTTGGTCAGCGCGGCCTCGGGAATCCAGCCGACGTAGCCATCATCGGCGAGCTGACCCCAGGCCCAGCCTTCGCCGTTGCGGTCGTAGATCGTGACGCGCTCGCCGCGCAGCGCCTGCGTCATCTGTTCGGCATCGGCGGCCGGCGCCTGCCGCAGCGGGGCGATGGCGTCAACGACCTCGAAGGTCTCGCCTTCGACGAAGCGTGCAGCCCTGACCTTGCCCTCGAGATATTTCGCGGCGACGTCGACGCGGGCGGGAGTAAGGCGGGGATCATCCATAGCGCTGGCTCAGCAATTTATAGATCGCGCGCGCGGCCTGGCACTCGCCGCCTTCGGGGCGGCCGGGCTTTGCTGATGGCGTCCAGCCGTAGATGTCGACATGCAGCCAGCTCCTGGCGTGCTCGACGAAGCGCTGCAGGAACAGCGCGCAGGTGATCGAGCCCGCAAAACCGCCTGACGGCGCGTTGGTGATGTCGGCGGTCTTGGAGTCGAGCCAGGCATCGTAGGCCGGCCATAGCGGCATCCGCCACAGCGGGTCGTTCTCTCGCCTTGCACAATCTGCGACGTCGCCGGCGAGCGCCTCGTCATTGGTGTAGAACGGCGGCAGATCCGGGCCCAGCGCCACCCGCGCCGCGCCCGTCAGCGTGCCGAGATCGACCAGGAGATCCGGCGTCTCCTCGTCGGCCAGCGCCAGCGCGTCGGCGAGCACCAGCCGTCCTTCAGCGTCGGTGTTACCGATCTCGACGGTGATGCCCTTGCGCGACTTGAAGATGTCGAGCGGGCGGAACGCGTTGCCGGCAACCGCGTTCTCGACCGCCGGGATCAGCACGCGCAGCCGCACCTTCAGCTTCGCGTCCATCACCATCTGCGCCAGCGCCAGCACGTTGGCGGCGCCACCCATGTCCTTCTTCATGATCAGCATGCCGCTCGACGGCTTGAGGTCGAGCCCGCCGGTGTCGAAGCAGACGCCCTTGCCGACCAGCGTCACCTTTGGATGGGCCGGATCGCCCCAGCTCAGATCGATCAGCCGCGGTGCGCGCGTCGATGCCATGCCGACGGCGTGGATCAGCGGGAAGTTCTGCGCGAGCTCGTCGCCATCGATGCAATTGAAGGCGGCGCCGAACCGGCTTGCGAGATCGCGTGCCACCTCGGCGAGCTCGGCCGGGCCCATGTCGTTGGACGGCGTGTTGATGAGGTCGCGCGCCAGCGCCGCGGCATCCGCAATCCGCGCGATCTCGGCGGCATCGACGCCATCGGGCGGCACCAGGCGAACCTCGGGGGCCTTGTTCTTGCGATAGCGGCCGAAGCGGTAGCAGCCGAGCGCGAAGGCGAGCGCGGCAAGCCGTGTGTCATGCGGCGCATTGGCGAAGCGGTAGACGCCCGGCGGCAGCAGGCCGGGCAGGGCGCCGGGCCGGAACGGATCGCGCACTTTGTGATCGGAATCCTCGAGGCCGAACAGCACCTGCGCGATGCCGCCGTCAGCCGCCGGCAAGGCAAGGGATTTGCCGGGCTTGGCCTCAAAGCCGTTGGCCTCGGCGAACAGGCGGGCCGACACCGGCAATTCGCTGCGGATCGCATCCCATGTCGCCCTGGTAACGAAGGTGATCGGCGTGACGGCGGTGGTGGGTGCGGTCTCGAACACGGATGGCATGCGGCTCTCGGCTGTTCTGGCGTCGTTGGTTGGCTACTACACGCCTTTCATGGCGGATGGTAGCGCGCCCACGGTTGACGTGACCTGCGGCACTGGAACCGGGTGCGCCGATCCCTGACCGTGCCAGTTAACCAGACGTTAGGGTTAACAGTCTATTGCTGGCACGCTCAGTTGGATCCATTCGCCCGATTTCGTGAGTCACAGTGCCATGCGTCGACAGTCCAATTTGACCCGGCATCTCGCTTCCGCAGCCCTCGTGGCGCTTTTGGCCGCGGGGCTTGGCGGTTGCCAGACCATGTCCGACGTGATCGGATCGACCGCGTCGCGGCCGGATCCCACGCCTGACGATCCGCGTCGCGGCGTCGAGCTCTATGGCGAGCGCTATCGCAAGAACCCCAAGGATGTCGACGCGGCGATCGCCTACGGCCAGGCGTTGCGCATGACTGGACAGCGTTCGCAGGCCTGCGCCGTGCTGGAGCAGGCCACGCTCGCCAGCCCCGGCAGCAAGCCGCTGCTCGCCGCCTATGGCCGTGCGCTGGCCGACAACGGCAATTCGCAGGCCGCATTCGACGTGTTGAGCCGCGCGCACAGTCCGGACAATCCGGACTGGCGGATCCTGTCGGTGCAGGGCACCACGCTCGACAAGTTGAACCGGCACGAGGAAGCGCGGCGCTATTACGCCAGCGCGCTTCGACTGGCTCCGGACGAGCCGTCGGTGCTCTCCAATCTCGGCCTGTCCTACATGCTGACCAAGGAATTGCCGAAGGCGGAAGAGACGCTGCGCCAGGCCTATGCCAGCGCCCGCGCCGATACCCGCATCCGGCAGAACCTGGCTCTGGTGGTCGGCCTGCAGGGCCGCTTCGCCGAGGCTGAAACCATCGTCAAGGCCGACCTGCCGGCGGAAGAGGCGGCGGCCAACGTCGCCTATCTCCGCGACATGCTAAACCGCAAGGATGGGCCGCGGACCGCATCGCGCGCCGCACCTGTCGTCGCCAAGGACGACTAGCTGCTCCACTCCTATTGCGTTTGATAGCGAAGCTCGCAAGCTAGCGAAGCATCGTACTTATGTGCCCACAAAAGAAAACGCCCGGCATTGCCGGGTGTGTTCGCAGCCGCTGCTGCGCAGCTCAGTGCATCGCGGCGATCTTGATGTAGGACGGCCCGAGGATCACGATGAACAGGCAGGGCAGGAAGAACAGGATCATCGGCACGGTCAACTTGGGCGGCAGCGCCGCGGCCTTCTTCTCGGCCTCGTTCATGCGCATGTCGCGGTTTTCCTGCGCCATCACGCGCAGGCTCTGGCCGAGCGGCGTGCCGTAGCGTTCGGATTGCTGCAAGGCCATGCAGACCGACTTCACGCCTTCGAGGCCGGTGCGGCGCGCCAGGTTCTCGTAGGCGGACTTGCGGTCCTGCAGGTAAGACAATTCCGCGGTCGTCAGCGCGAACTCCTCCGACAGCGCGATCGACTGTCCAACGATCTCGTTGGCGACCTTGCGGAACGCGACTTCGACCGACATGCCCGACTCGATGCAGATCAGCAGCAGATCGAGCGAATCCGGGAAAGCGCGCTTGATCTGGAGCTGGCGCTTGGAGATCGCATTCTTCAGGAACAGCATCGGCGCCTGCAGGCCGGCATAGGCCGCGCCGACGCAAATGCCGATCTTGAGCGTCAGCGACCAGGTCGCGCCGGCGATGAAGAACGTGTAGATGATTGCGGCGATCAGCATCAGAACCGGCGTGACCGCCCGTGCTGCCAGGAAGTAGACATACGGCGCATGGCCGCGATAGCCGGCCATCACGAGCTTCTCGATTGCCGCTTCCTGAGCCAGCCATTTGGTGAGGTTCAGGTCGTCCACCATCTTGGAGACGGCCTGCCTCGGCGTCTGGCGCAGCGTCACCTTTTCCGACTTGGCCAGGCGTTCGCGTTCGCGCTGCCGGAGGCGTTCGCGCTCGCTGGCGACGGCCTTCATGCGCTTGTTGAGGTCGCCGCCGGCGAGCAGCGGCATCACCAGCGTGTAGACCGTCGCGCTTGCCGCGAAGAAGGCAAGCAGCATGGTCATGAACCTGACGTCGTGAAGCTTGGCGATCAGAATATCAATCATGCTGCACCGTCAGAAATCGAAGTTGATCATCTTCTTCATCACCAGCACGCCGCACGTCATCCAGAGCGCGCAGCCAACCAGCATCAGCTGGCCCATCGGCTCCGTCCACAGCAGGGCGATGTAGTCCGGCGTCGTGAGGAACACGAGGATCATCACGATCGGCGGCAGCGAGCCGATGATGGCGGCGGAGGCCTTGGCTTCCATCGACATCGCCTGGATCTTCTCGGCCATCTTCTTGCGGTCGCGCAGCACCCGCGACAAATTGCCGAGCGCTTCCGACAGATTGCCGCCGGACTTCTGCTGGATCGCGATCACGATGCCGAAGAAATTCGCCTCCGGCAGCGGCATGCGCTCGTAGAGCCGGGCGCAGGCCTCGCCGAGCGGCATGCCGATCGCCTGGGTCTCGATGATCGCGAGGAACTCGCTGCGCAGCGGCTCGGGCGCGTCGTTGACGACCGCCTTGAGCGATTCGAACAGCGGCAGGCCGGCCTTGATGCCGCGCACGATGACGTCGACGGCGTCGGGCAGCGCCTTCAGGAATGCCTTCTCCCGCCGCTTCTTCAAGAAGCCAAGCAGCCAGCGCGGTGCGCCGAGACCCATGGCGAAGCCGATGCCGGCCGCACCGAGCAGTCCTCCGCCGACCATGAATGCCACGCCGAACCCGAACAGGCCGAGGGCGCCGGAGATCATCCAGAATTTCTGCTCGGACCACTCCAGTCCGGCCTGCGAGATGCGGACGCCGAGCGGGACCTTCTTGTCCTTCTGCCGCCGTGCCTCGAGCTCCTTCAGCGATCCCTCGACCTGCTCGCGGCGGGAGCGCTGCGTGCGCTCACTGCCGCGCGTCGTCGACTGTTCGCTGCGCGCCACCGATGCGCGGCGCGACTCGGCCTTCTTCTCCCCCGAAAGGTACGGGTACAGGAAGACCCAGGCGATGCCGCCCACGGTGGTGGCGGCGAGGAAGGCCAGAGCGAGCGTTTGCGTCTGCATCCTGCGCTCCCCTAGACCGGCGCCGGCGAGTCGGAGGCATCAAGCGCCGCCGCAAGCCGCTTCTCTTCATTGTAGTAGCGAGCCCGCTCCCAGAAGCGCGGCCGGCCGATGCCGGTCGAGCGGTGCTTGCCGATGATCTTGCCGTTGGCGTCCTCCCCGACCACGTCGTAGAGGAAGATGTCCTGGGTGATGATGGTGTCGCCTTCCATGCCCATCACCTCGGTGATGTGGGTGATGCGGCGCGAACCGTCGCGCAGGCGCGCGGCCTGCACGATGATGTCGACCGAGGCGCAGATCATCTCGCGAATGGTGCGTGAGGGAAGCGAGAAGCCGCCCATGGTGATCATGGATTCGCAGCGCGACAGCGCTTCGCGGGGATTGTTGGCGTGCAGCGTGCCCATCGAGCCGTCGTGGCCGGTGTTCATCGCCTGCAACAGGTCGAACGCCTCGGGTCCGCGGACTTCGCCGACGATGATGCGCTCGGGGCGCATACGCAGGCAGTTGCGGACCAGCTCGCGCATCGTGACCTGGCCCTCGCCTTCGATGTTCGGCGGCCGGGTTTCCAGCCGCACCACATGCGGCTGCTGCAGCTGAAGTTCGGCGGCGTCTTCGCAGGTGATGATGCGTTCGTCGTGCTCGATATAGTTGGTCAGGCAGTTCAGCAGCGTGGTCTTGCCCGAGCCGGTACCGCCCGAGATGATCACGTTGCAGCGGACCCGGCCGATGATCTGCAGGATGGTCGCCCCTTCCGGCGTGATCGCGCCGAACTTGACGAGCTGCTCCAGCGTCAGCTTGTCCTTCTTGAATTTGCGGATGGTGAGCGCGGGCCCGTCGATCGCCAGTGGCGGCACGATGGCGTTGACGCGCGAGCCGTCGGCGAGGCGGGCGTCGCAGATCGGCGAGGATTCGTCGACGCGCCGGCCGACCTGGCTGACGATGCGCTGGCAGATGTTGAGAAGCTGCTGGTTGTCGCGAAAACGGATGCCGGTGCGCTGGATCTTGCCGGCGACTTCGATGAACACGGTGCCCGCGCCGTTGACCATGATGTCGGCGATGTCGTCGCGCGACAGCAGGGGTTCGAGCGGTCCGTAACCGAGCACGTCGTTGCAGATGTCGTCGAGCAGCTCTTCCTGCTCGGCGATCGACATCACGATGTTCTTGATCGCGATGATCTCGTTGACGATGTCGCGGATTTCCTCGCGCGCCGACTCACTGTCCAGCTTGGCGAGCTGGGCAAGGTCGATCGCCTCGATCAGGGCGCCGAAGATCGTGGCCTTGACCTGATAGTAATTGTCCGAGCGGCGGGCTTCGACGGCGGGAGCGGGCGGCGGCTTGGCCGGGGCCAGCGGAGGCGACGATATCGTCGGGGCGGCGGACTCGCGCGCCATCGGCGACGAGCCGGCAGGCTCCGGCGTCTGAAAAGCGGGCTTGGGTGCCCGCAAATCCCCATCGTTTCCGCTACGCTTACCAAACACGACGTCTTGACTCCACGCGGACCGCTATTTGGACCGCAGCTTTTCGAGCAGGGGCGACAGGAAGGACCCCCTCGGCTTCTTGGTTTCGCCGCGGCCTGTCAGCCGCTGCGCCATCTGCAGAAACATCTCGACTGCGCGGTGATTGGCGGAGATCTCCGCGATCATCTGGCCGTTGTTGGCGGCCGAACCGAAGATCTGCGGATCGAACGGGATGGCGGCGATCGGCTGGCTTTCGATCGCCTTGGCGAATTCGCCGGCCGCGATCTCCGGACGCTTTGGCACACCGACCTGGTTCAGGCAGTACAACGGTGCGCGGTCGTTCGGCCGTGACGCCTTCAACAGGTCGAACATGTTCTTGGCGTTGCGCAGATTGGCGAGGTCGGGCGCCGCCACGATCAGGATGTCGTCGGCCGCGATCAGCGCCCGCTTTGTCCAGCCGGACCATTGATGCGGCACGTCGAGCACGATGCAGGGCATCGTGGTGCGCAGCGTATCGAAGATCGCATCGAACGCTTCGGCGCCGAAATCGTAGACCTTGTCGAGCGTGGCTGGCGCCGCCAGCAGGCTAAGATGGTCGGTGCATTTCGACAGCAGGCGGTCGACGAAAGCAGTATCGATGCGGTCCGGCGAGAACACGGCATCGGCGATGCCCTGCGCTGGATCCTGGTTGTAGTTGAGGCCGGCGGTGCCGAACGCAAGGTCGAGATCGGCGACCACGGAATCCAGCGCCAGATCGCGGGCGATCGCCCAGGCGACATTGTGCGCGATCGTCGAGGCGCCGACGCCGCCCTTGGCGCCGACGATGGCGACGACGCGGCCGACAGCCTTGGCTTCCGGCGCCGAGAACAGGTTGCAGACCGCGCGCACCACGTCGATCGCATGCGCCGGTGCGATCACGTAGTCGCTGACGCCGCGGCGCACCAGCTCGCGGTACAGCGTGACGTCGTTGACACGGCCGATCACGACAACCCTTGTGCCGGCGTCGCATACCGTGGCGAGCTGGTCGAGGCCGGCCAGAATGTCGCTGCGGCCCTCGGTCTCGAGGATGATGACGTTGGGCGTTGGCGCCGAGCGATAGGCCTCGATGGCGGCCGCCATGCCGCCCATCTGGATCTTGAGGTGAGCCTTGGCCAGCCGGCGATCCTCGCCCGCCGACTGCACGGCGGCGGCGGTCTCGACCGTCTCGCAGAACGCCTGAACCGAAACCCGTGGCGCCGGAGCAATATGGTCGTCCACGGCCTGCGGCGGGGCGTCCGTCTGCTCTTCGGAGTTTTGCTGCGCGTAGGTGATCATTTTCCTGTGTCGCTTAGCTTGGCCCTGTCGGCCTCGGGATAGGTCGTGGCGGTGGTGTTGCCCTTGCGATACTTGTCGAAGGCGATGTTGCGGCGCGACGTGTAGGCAGGGGTCTCCGCGCGCGGCTGAACGAGGTCAGTCGGGTCTTCGACCATGGCGGCAAGGTTGCGCTGATTGGCGCAGCCGAAATTGTAGTACTGCTTGTTCTGGATGTAGGACCCGTTGTGCATCGACGGGCCGAGATCCTCCGGCCAGAGGCCGCACGGCCCGGCCTCCGCTTTCATCTTGGGATAGTTCACGCGGATCGCCGGCATCAGGCGCGGATTCTCGGGATGGTACTTGCGAACGAGGATCCCGCGCGGCGGCACGCCGGCCGCGGCGAAGGTCGCCTGGATCTCGCGCAACGATTCCTGCGCGGGCCGGGCGTTCGGCGTGTCGACGGGAACGTCGATGGTGACGGCGCCGGTGCCTTCGCGCATCCAGTCCTGCGCCATTCCCATCACCTCGGCACGCTGCTCCGCGGTCAGGCCGCCGCGGCTGCGGCCGACGAAGACCACGATCGAGCGGTCGCCTTCGGTGACGGCGATCGGGTGACGCAGGCGATAGTCGGCCGGTGAATCCACCATCGCGAAACTGTTGTCGGCGGCGTGCTGGCAGGCGCCGAGCGTCATGGCAAGGCCGACGAGCGCTCCGGCGAGACTGACGGTGCGCTTGTGATCGGCGGATGGTCTGGGTGTGGTCTGTGTCATCGTCCGCCTCAGTCGGTAATGAAGCCGTAGGTGCCGCGGTAATTCCGCGCCGGCTCGGTGCGGCCAGGCACGCCGTAGATTCGATTGAGGCTGCCCAGCAGGTCGGCCTGCGGATCGGATGCGTTGGCGAAGCCGTCATCTGGACGCGACAGGTCCTTCTGGGCCACCGCGCGAACGACATAGGGCGTTACCAGGACCATCAGTTCGGTCTGGTTGTTGACGAAGTCGCGGCTGCGGAACAGCGTGCCGAGCACCGGCAGCGACGCCAGCCCCGGAAGGCCGTTGATCGCCTGCTTGGTCTGGTCCTGGATCAGGCCGGCCATGGCCATCGAGCCGCCCGAGGGAATCTCCAGCGTGGTCTCGGCGCGGCGGGTCTTGATCGAGGGGATCGTCGTTCCACCCGCGCCGCCCGTCAGTGCATTCTCGGTCGAGACTTCCGACACTTCGGTCATCACGCGCAGGCTGATCCGTCCTTCGGTCAGCACCACCGGGGTGAAGTTGAGCGAAATGCCGAATTTCTTGAAGCTGACGGTCTGGACGCAATTCCCGATCGTGCCGGTCGACGAGGTCTGACAGGTCACGCCGGTCGGAATTGGAAACTCGCCGCCCGAGATGAAGGTTGCCGATTCGCCTGAAATCGCGGTCAGGTTCGGTTCGGCGAGCGTCCGTACCACGCCGGCGCTCTCCATGGCGCGCAGCGTCGCCGTCACCGACGATCCGAACGCGGTGGTGAGATTGTTGCCGGACACCAGTGGCCCGCTGTTCGCCGTGAACGGATTGCTGTTGGCGAATTTCACCACGGTCGTGCCGTAGTTGAGGTTCGCGGTGAGGTCGATGCCGAGCTGCTTGATCAGGCTGCGCGAGACTTCGGCAACCGTGACTTTCAGCATTACCTGGTCGCGGCCGCGAACCGCGATCGAGTTCACGACCTTGTCGGGGCCGCCGACCAGCCGGGTGGCGATCTCGCCGGCCTGCTGCGCATCGATCGGGCTCGCCGCGCTGCCGGTCAGCATCACGCCGTCGCCGACGCCCTCGATCTGGATATCGGAATTCGGCAGCGCCGCGCGCAGCGCTTGACGGACGCCGTTGAGGTCGCGCTTGACGGCGATGTCATAGGCCGCGATCTGCTGTCCGGTGGCGTCGAAGAACACGATGTTGGTCTGGCCGACCGTCGCGCCGATGATGTAGGCGCGCTGCGCCGAGCGGACCACGGCGTTGGCGATCTTCGGATCGGCCACCAGCACGTCCTTGATGTCCCTGGGCAGGTCGATCACGATCGATTTGCCGACGCCGAGCGAGAGGAAACGGGCATTCATCTGGCCGCCGTCGGCCGATGCGGCAGGGGCAGGCGCGGCACGATAATCACTCGCCACCACCGGCGTCAGCGCCGGGTTGAGCGAGAGCGCCGCGACGGCCGAGAACGACAATGCGCGGACCATGAAGGCCCGCATTGTCCGTTGAGTTGCCCCGCCCTTCATCACGTGTGTCCTCATGGTCACTTCTGCATCGTTGCCTGGTTGGCAACGCCGAAGCGGATGACGTTGATCGTCTCACCGCGCCTCGTGTGGTTGTCGTCGATCCTGGTTTCGGGCGCGTTGTTGTCGGCGATGCTGCGCAGCGCCAGCGACAGGACGCCGCTCTGGCGCGCGCGCGCCAGCGTCTCGGTCTGTTCGGGCTTCAGCTCCAGCGTCACCGTCTTGCCGATCAGTGCGTTGGTGCCGTCCTTCTCCTTCGGCGCCTGGTCGATCGCAAGCACGCGGATATTGGTCAGGATCACCTCGGAGTTGACGATGTCGGCGCCGTTGCGGTCCGGATTCTTGTCGCGCTTCGACAGCAGGACGTCGACCCGGTCATTCGGCAGGATGAAGCCGCCGGCGCCGGTCTCGGGCGAGATTTCGGTCGATACCGCCCGCATGCCGGTCGGCAGGATCGCGGCCATGAAGCCGCTTCCGTCGGCCTTGACGAGCTTCTGCTCGCGAATCGGCTCGCCCTGGATGAACGGCGCGCGCGCGATCGAACCGGTGACGTCCTTGATCGCTTCGGCGTGGCTGTCCCTGCGCATGAAGCTGGCGCTGGCGGTTGCCGCCGGCCAGGTCTGCCACTGCAAATCTTCGGGCTTCACGGCCTGGCCGAGGCCGATGTCGGTTTTCGCGACCAGGATGTCGACGGTGGGCAGTTGCGCGACCGGCGGAGGCGGCGCCGGCTTGTCGTCGCTTCCGCTTGCCAAATAGAGCGCCGCTAGGCCGGCGCAACCTGCAATTGCCAGGACCAGAATGCGGGCCTTATCCATTACGCTTCACTTTCCACATGACGCCGCGACGCTGCCGCCGCCGTGATGGGAGTTGACCAGCTATTCGTCAAAGCATGGTTAATGAGGCGTATCTAAATCGCCTTAACGGGCGGTTACCGCTGCTTTCTCAGCGCAATGCGAAGTGCGCGAGATCAATGGTCTTGATCCAGTCCGTTTCCGGATAGATCAGCAGGGCGCCGAGGGCGAGTGCGATGCCGTAGGGGATGCCGGTTTGCTTGTCGTGCAGGCGGCTGAGCCAGGCCTGGGACGCGAGCGGGTAGGGCAGCGGCCATTGCCGGAGCTGCAGCAGCAGTACGGTCAGTGCGCCGCCGAACAGCGAGGCAAAGACCAGATAGTGGAGCAGATGCTCGAAGCCGAACCACAGTCCGGCCGCGGCCGCGACCTTGGCGTCTCCGCCGCCGACCCAGCCCATCGCGAACATGCCGAATGCGACCACCAGAACCAGCGCGCCCGCGCCGGCATGGCTGAGGATGTCGTGGACGCCCATCCCGGTCAGCGGCGCCAGCACGAAGAAGCCGGCCACCAGCGCCAGCGAGATCCGGTTCGGGATCGTCATGGTCAACAGATCGCTCGCCGCCGCAAAGGCCATCAGGGCCGGAAACAGTATCAAGCGTGCGATGTCGAGGATCATGGATTCATGCCGTCAAGCTGGTGCTGCGGTCGAGACCCGACGCTAGCGGCCAATGGTGAACAATCGGGAAAGGACCGCCGGCGCCCAGGCGGAGGCCGCCGCGGCCCCCGACAAATAGCAAAGGTCCCGGGGATGCCGGGACCTTTGATGCGAGTTCGTCGGAACCGGCTTACTTCAGCGAACCGGCGATCGTGCTGAAGGTGCCCGAGAGCTTGGTGCCGACGCCGTTGACTGCAGCGATGATCGCGATGGCGATACCGGTGGCGATCAGGCCGTATTCGATGGCGGTCGCGCCCGACTCGTCCTTCACGAAGCGCGAAACGAGGTTCTTCATAAGTAACTCCTGTGTGCACGTGGCTGGTCGAACTAGGTTTGGTCTCGCCGGCGTTCTCAGCACCGTGACCATTGCGGCACCCTACGGTTCGACAATTTCGGTGCAGTTAATTTGATCGCACAAACACAGTGGGAACCCGCACTTGTTGCGCACAGTAAATTTGGGATTAAGCGGTCGGTTCAAATTGCGGATTGTTGCTGAGGACCGCTGAGCTCACCTGTTCACGGCTCCTTAAGTGCACATCTGTACCCATGAGGCTTCCGTCGAATGAGGCCGTCATGCCCAGCCTTCCCTTTGAAGTCATCGAAATGATCGGCCAGACGATGATGAAGGTGGTGCCGATCACGATCGCGCTGGCGCTGTTCTTCACGGTGCTCACCCATTTCTGGGCCTGCAATCCCGGCAAGCCATGGTGGCAGAAGCGTGAGCTGGTCACCGACATCTGCTACTGGTTCTTCGTGCCGGTGTTCGCCCGCGTGCTGCGCATCGGGCTGCTGGTGGTGGGCGCGGCCGTGGTGTTCAACGTTCACGGCGCCGACGATCTGATCGCGTTCTACGAGAACGGGCACGGTCCGCTGGCGCAGCTTCCGCTCTGGCTGCAGTCCATCATCTTCCTCGTCGGCTCCGATTTCATGCTGTACTGGCTGCACCGGATGTTCCACCGCGGCGACTTCTGGAAGTACCACGCCATTCATCACTCCTCCGAGGATCTTGAATGGATCTCCGCAGCACGCTTCCATCCGGTCAATCTTCTGATCGGCACGATCACCGTCGACGTGATCCTGCTGATGGCCGGCATCTCGCCGAACATCATGCTGTGGGTCGGACCGTTCACCACGTTCCACTCGGCGTTCGTGCACGCCAACCTGAACTGGACGCTCGGCCCGTTCAAATATGTGATCGCGACGCCGGTATTTCATCGCTGGCATCACACCGGGCTCGAGGACGGCGGCGACACCAATTTCGCAGGCACGTTCCCGCTCTGGGATATTCTGTTCGGGACGTTCCGCATGCCCGAAGGCAAGCTTCCGGAAGATTACGGCGTCGATGCCGAGCAGGGCGTGCCGACCGAGATCGGCGGACAGCTGGCCTATCCGTTCCGGCAGTGACGCCGGTGGCCGCCGGGTGCCATCATGAGCGTTGAGACGGCGACCTTCTCGCGGGCGAGGGCCTCCGCGTTCGCCGAGATCCCGGCCTGGTTCTGGATGGCGTGCGGCGTTTACGCGCTGCTGCTGTTCGTCGGCGACCGGCTGCTCGCCGATTCCGATACCTACTGGCAGATTGTCGTCGGCCGCTGGATCCTCGACCACCGCACACTGCCGTCGGTCGACATCTATTCATTCACCAAGGCCGGTGCGCCGTGGGTGTCGTCGTCCTGGCTGGCGCAGGTCCTGTTCGCGAAGGCCTATGACCTCGCCGGGTGGACCGGCCCGGCGGCGCTGGCCGCGGCCTGTGCTGCCGCCAGCTTCGCGCTGCTGACCGCGATCCTCAGCCGCGCGCTGCCGGCGATCTATGCGAGCCTGATCGCCCTTGCGGCGCTGGTCCTGACCTCCGGACACCTGCTGGCCCGTCCGCATGTGCTGGTGATGCCCATCATGCTGGTCTGGGCGAACGGCCTGATGACCGCCAGCGAACGGCGCGATGCGCCTTCGCTCTGGCTGCTGCCGCTGATCGCTCTGTGGGCCAACCTGCATGGCAGCTTTCTGTTCGGCCTGGTGCTGGTCGGCGCATTTGCGCTCGATGCGCTGTGGAATGCCCTGCCGGCTCAAAGGTGGGCGCTGGCGCTGCGCTGGGCAGCGTTCGGCATCGGCGCGCTGGCGGCGTGCTGCATCACACCCTACGGATGGGGCTCGATCCTCGCCTCGCTGAAGATTTTGGGCCTCGGTGAATTGCTGCATCTCATCCAGGAATGGAGGCCGGCGACGTTCAGCGAGATCGACCCGTTCGCGCTGTCCATCCTCGGCCTGCTCGGCGCTGCGCTCTTTTACGGGGCGAGGTTGCCGCTGCCGCGAATCCTTCTGGTGCTGGGCTTGCTGCACATGGCCCTGTCTCACGTCAGAAATCTCGAGCTGTTCGCGCTGCTGCTGCCGCTCGCTGTGCTCACGCCGGTCGCAACCCAGTTCCGGCTGCGTGCCTCTTCTACCGTTCGCCCGAGGGCCGTTCCAGCCGCAATCCTCCTCGCCGGACTTTGCGCGTGGACGTCAGTTGCTGCGGCGCGTCAGGTCATATCGCCGCCGCCGATCTATTCGCCGGCTGCCGCGGTTGACGCGATGAAGGCGCACAACGTCAGGCGGCTGCTCAACGATCTGCAGTTCGGCGGATATCTGATCTGGCGCCAGGTGCCGGTGTTCATCGACGGGCGCGCCGAACTCTACGGCGAGACGTTCGGGATGGGCTTGGCCCGCGCGCTTCAGCTCAAGGACGTCAACGGTTTCCTCAGCCTGCTCGAGACCAATGATATCGATGCGGTGATGCTCGCTCCGGACACGCCGGCTTCCAGATTGCTGGATCATATCGGAGGATGGCAGCGGCTCTATGCCGACGATCGCGTGGTCGTTCACGTCCGCGCCGCCAGCTGAAGCCGTTGTAGTCTTACGACGTGGTCGCTGCGAAGTGGCAGCTTAAGTCCTGCTGACGGATGGCCTGGCAGAGCGACGAGCGATGAGGATGGCGGCAATGGTCAGGCCGCCGCCGGCCAGGACGTCGGCGAGGTGATGACCTCCCACGGGCATCGTCGCGACGATCATCGTTGCGTTCACGACGAACACGGGAACGACGAGCCAGCGCGTGTCGCGCGCAGCATAGATCGTCATCACGCCGAGCATGGTGTGAAACGAGGGAAAGCTGACGATGCCGTCGACCTTTGCCATGTCGACGGCCGACAGCGATCCGTCTCGCAGCATCGCGAAGGTCCGCCCGAACGTCCACATGTCGCCGAGCGCTGCAAAGTGCTCGTAGCTGTGCGGGGCGGGGTGGAAATAGGCGAACGCGCCCGCGGCCAGGATCAGCCACATGCCGATGCACAGCGCGACCGCGCTCAAGCTGAGGACGGCGATGAACTCCGCGAGCCGGTCGCCACGCCGTTGCAGGATCAGCCAACCAAGGACCAGCTGCGACAGCAGCCCGGTGCTTTGGTAGGCCGTCGTCAGCAGCGTCGCGACGAACGAATGCGAGTTTGTCGCGGCCAGGAAGGTCGGCCAGTCGAACCCCAGCAGATGATCGACGCCCGCCAGAACATCATCTCTGAGCGGCAGCTTCGATGCTGCGATCAGGTAGCTGAGCGTGCTGCCCGCGGTCAGCAGCGCGCTGATCGGCAGCAGCGCGCGCCAGAACAACTCGGTCATGAACAGGCCACGCCGCAACAGGGCGGCCGGACGTCGCTGATCGGCGCCGAGCCGATTGGACGCGATGGCGATGAATGCGGCCGCGATCGCGCAATATGCCATGCCTTGCAGTATCGTAATCCAGTTCGACGATGCGAACGAAAGCCCTGAATTTGGCAGCCAGACCACGTCGGCAAGAATGCATGCGACGATGCAGGACCACGCGATCGCCATGTGGCGCTGCGCGGCGTCACCGAAGTCGCTGAACATCATCCAGCGCGCCGCCGCGTCACGAATCCGAGCAGGGTCGGCAATCAGGCCGCGGGCGCCGGAATCGGCGGCGCGCTTTTCGATTCGTGATATCGACGACACGTGGTGCGCCCTGTGGTTGTGGCTGGCGCAGAAACTGCGTGGAGACTCTTAAGATTGGGATAACCGCGGAACGGGCGATTCGATCACGCGCCGCCGCTGCCGCAGGACGACCGCATCGACGACCGGGCATTTCCGGGCGAGGTCGCGGACATCAGGCTTGCCGGCTCGGGAAGTCGTGACATCCGCGCAATTCGGCGGTCGATTTTTGCTCTTCTTAAATGAATTGCCGTCAGATTTGCCTGCGTCGGGCGCCGGTCCGCTGCGTATCGCCTTTGCCGGCTTGTGAACGTCCCGGGGTAGAGTATGTCGTTTCAGTCCCAACGCATTCGCGCCGTCACGCGCATTGGATTCATCTCGCTGGCCGCAGCCCTGCTGCTGGGGCCCGCGCTCGCAACGGCTGCGCCGGATCCGGATCGGATTGCGGTCAATGTCGATCAGGCCAAGCTCGTCAAGCTGCCCGGCGGCATCGCCACGATCGTGGTCGGCAATCCCTTGATCGCCGACGTCACACTGCAGAATGGCGGGGTCGTCGTTGTGACCGGCAAGGGCTATGGCGCGACCAATTTCATCGCACTCGACCGCACCGGACAGGTGCTGGTGGATCGCCAGATCCAGGTCGAAGGTCCGACCGACCAGCTTGTCACCGTCTACCGCGGCATCGATCGCGAGACCTACAGCTGCATGCCGGTCTGTCAGCGCCGCATCACCCTCGGCGATGGCGACACCTACTTCAGGGCGACCATGGAACAGGCCGGTACGCTCAACAATCAGGCCACCGGCTCGGGCGGAGCCGCGAAGCCGCAGAACTGACGCGTGTCCGGTCCGGCGCCCCACGCGCCGGAGCCTTGGTCGATCGCAGGCCGTTCACCCGGGATGGTTAATGAAGACCTAACGGATCGGGTCGCTCTGTCTCGATCCGGCGAAATACTTCGACAATGACTCTTGGGTAGTTGTTGCCGCCATGTTGATCCGGGGTCGTTGATGCCGTTGACCGCTTTTGCCCGCCTCCTCCGTCGCTTTCGCCGAGACCGTCACGGTGTGACCGCGGTGGAATTCGCGATGGTCGCGCCGCTGTTCTTCGGATTGCTTTTTGCGATCATCGAAGTGGCAATGATCTTCTTCGCCAGCCAGGTGCTCGAGACGGTGACGCAGGATTCGTCGCGTTTCATCATGACCGGCCAGGCTCAGGGCTTGAGCTATACCCAGGCGCAGTTCAAGGCCTACGTCTGTAACAAGATCACGACGCTGTTCGACTGCAACAACGGCATCTACGTCGACGTCCGCAGCTATCCGTCTGCGACCGGCTTC
This sequence comes from Bradyrhizobium sp. CER78, assembly GCF_029846235.1. Lineage (GTDB taxonomy): Bacteria > Pseudomonadota > Alphaproteobacteria > Rhizobiales > Xanthobacteraceae > Bradyrhizobium. Next base: position 257,063 of record NZ_JARVWP010000007.1, on the reverse strand, counting down.
AGCAGCGTCAACATCACGCCGATCACCGACCCGACCCAGGTGAAATGGTGTCCCGGCAAGGACGGCGACGTGGTGGTGGTCCGGCTGTTCTATCAGTGGCAGCTGTTTGTCACCCAGCTCGGCTTCAACGCTTCGAACCTGCCCAATGGCAAGCGGCTCCTGATCGCGACTGCGACGTTCAAGAACGAGCCGTCCGGAACCGCCGGGACCACGTGCTCATGAGCAAGGTCGTGAAAACCCTGCCCGCGGCCCTGCTGCGCTCCGTTGCTGCGCTCGCGCGTGACCGCCGGGGCCTTGCCGCCGTCGAGTTTGCCTTTGTCGTGCCGCTGATGCTGGTGATGTTCTTCGGCACCGTCGAATTCTCATCCGGCGTTGCGGTCGACCGCAAGGTCACGCTGATGGCGCGCGCCGCGTCAGATCTCACCTCGCAGGCGACGCAGGTGGTGGACGCCGACCTGCAGAACTTCTTCAGCGCCAGCGTCGGCATCATGACGCCCTACGATGCGTCGCCGACCAAGGTCACGCTGTCGGAAATCTACGTCGATAATTCGAACATCGCGCACATCCAGTGGAGCAAGGCCGGGACGATCGCCTCGGGCGCGACGCAGGCTACGGTGACGGCCTCGAGCCGCAGTCAGGGTGACATCGTGACCAGCGTCGTTCCGCCGGCGCTGCTGGTTGCGGATACCTATCTAATCTTCAGCGAGGTGAGCTACAAATACGTTCCGGCGGTCGGCTATGTGATGGCCAAGAGCGGCATCAATCTCAGCGACGTCGCCTATACAAGGCCGCGGCAGTCGCGTTGCGTGTTCTACGCTCCGACGTTAGCAACCATGCCGACGATCTGCTCGACATACTAATGATGCTTCGCGTTGGTCGCAGCGCTCCGGATCGCGGCGACAAGACGGCGATGCAGACAAAAAGGGCCGCACCCGAAGGTGCGGCCCTTGATGCTTTAACGACAATTTCCTGGAGCTGTGCGCTCCCGGGAAATCGGCTTATCCAGCGGCGCGCAGATTGTCGGCCGAGGATTTGCCGGAACGGCGGTCAGCAACGATCTCGTAGGAGATCTTCTGGCCTTCACGCAGAGTGCCAAGGCCGGCGCGCTCGACTGCACTGATGTGCACGAACACGTCGTTCCCGCCTTCATCCGGCTGGATGAAGCCGTAGCCCTTGGTCGCGTTAAACCACTTCACGGTTCCCATGCTCACGTGGGTAGTCCCTTCTCAGATATACAAGTTCAAGACCCGCTGATCGGCGGGGTGGTGAGATCGAATTTTTGGAAGGGTCGTCAGCGTCTGAACCGGCTGTACCGGTATTGGCTAATGTCGTCCGGCCGAAAATCGATGGGTAGGATATTATTCGATAGAAGCCTTCAAAACAATCCTGACGTGCGCGCTTTTTTTGGCCGGCGCAGCCGCCGGCCAATTGTTGCGCAGGACACCAGGACGTCATACGCGCAGCAGTTGCAATATCCGCTTATCGGCGGCGGAACTGGCCGCCGCGCTGCGCGCCGCCCCGTGGCGGGCCGCCGGGCGCGCCGCTCGGACGTTCGTCCTTGTGCCGAAAAATCAGGCGGCCTTTTTCCAGATCGTAGGGCGACATTTCGATCGTGACGCGGTCGCCGGCCAGCGTCTTGATGCGGTTTTTCTTCATCTTGCCGGCGGTGTAGGCGACGATCTCGTGCCCGGCGTCGAGTTGGACCCGGTAACGAGCGTCGGGGAGGATTTCGGTCACCAGTCCTTCGAACTGGATCAGCTCTTCCTTAGCCATATGGTTCTCCAGATCGAGCGACGGCTAGTGCTTCGGTCGGTTGTTGCGGTTGTGTTGCGGATTCGGCCGGCTCTCGCGATGCAAGAAGGCGACGCCCTGGATGCCTTCGCTGTTGCCGGCCTGCGACGGACGCGGCGACTCGCCCCGGTTCGTCTGCGGCGCGCCATTATTACCACCCCGACGGCGGCGGCGGCGAGGGCCTTTTGCGCCCGGAGCGGCCTCATTCCCACGGACATTGTGTGCGCGGGGCGCAGAGCGGCCGCCCCGATGCGGGTGGGTGGCCTGCGCCGGCGTCGCGGCCTCGCGGTTGCCGCCTTGTGTGCGGCGGTCTTCCCGCGGCACGGTAATCCGGATCAGCCGCTCGATATCGCGCAAATAGCCCATCTCCTCGGCGCCGGCGATCAGCGAGATCGCGACCCCGTCGGCACCGGCGCGCGCGGTGCGGCCGATGCGGTGGACATAGGTTTCCGGCACGTTGGGCAGGTCGAAATTCACGACGTGACTCACGCCGTCGACGTCGATGCCGCGGGCGGCGATATCGGTCGCCACCAGCGTGCGGATCTCGCCGGAGCGGAACGCCGCCAGCGTGCGCTCGCGGTGGTTCTGCGACTTGTTGCCGTGGATCGCATTGGCCTCGATGCCGGCCTTGGCAAGGCTCTTCACCACCTTGTCGGCACCGTGCTTGGTGCGGGTGAAGACCAGGGCGCGGTTGACCGGTTCCTGCTTCAGGAGCTGGGCGAGAACGGTCGGTTTGGCGGCGAAATCGACCTGAATCGCGCGCTGGGCGATCCGATCCACCGTCGAGGCCACCGGTGTCACCGCCACGCGGGCGGGGTCGCGCAGCATCGCTTCGGCGAGCTCGGCGATGTCCTTGGGCATGGTGGCCGAGAAGAACAGCGTCTGGCGCCGGATCGGCAGCTTGACGACGATTTTCCGGATGTCGTTGATGAAGCCCATGTCGAGCATGCGGTCGGCTTCATCGAGCACCAGGAACTCGACCTGGTTGAGCTTCAAACCGTTGCTCTGGACGAGATCGAGCAGGCGGCCGGGGGTGGCGACCATCACCTCGACGCCCTGCATCACGGCGCGGACCTGGCGGCCCATCGGCACGCCGCCGATGGCGAGCGCCGAGGACAGCCGGATGTGGCGGCCATAGGTGTTGAAGCTGTCGAGGATCTGCCCGGACAGTTCGCGGGTCGGCGAGAGCACCAGCACGCGGCAGCTCTTGGGCTGCGGGCGGATGCGGTTCTCCAGCAGCCGGTGCAGGATCGGCAGCGCGAAGGACGCGGTCTTGCCGGTTCCGGTCTGGGCGATGCCGACGACGTCACGGCCGGCAAGTGCGAGCGGGATGGTCTGGGCCTGGATGGGGGTTGGCGTGAGATAATTTTCTTCTCGAAGCGCGCGGGCGATGGGATCGGCGAGGCCGAAATCCTGAAAGGAGGTCAAAAGATGGTTCTTTCCATAAAAGCCGTCATCGTCCCGGCCAATGTCGGCCGGAATCGCATGAAGGCATTCGGGGACACCCGCGTGTCTGGGGCGTCAAGCTGGGTTAGCTGAAAGGCGAGCCAGAAGCCGCTTGGGGCAGCTTGAACACGCAGCTCGCGAAGGCACCGCGATGTCGCGGGCATGGCGACCATATGGACCAGGAACTGGGCGGTTTCAAGATGATATCGCCCGGATTAACGTGTCGAATGCGCCGAACCATCGCGCAATCTGTCACAAATCGCTGCCGGAAATTTAGCCAAAACAGCAGTTTTGCTTATAAAATAGTCTGACTGCTCTTTCAGCAGTCAATCTGGCGGCTCAATGTTTATGCAATCGATTTCCGTATTTGCCCGGAACTCATGAAATTATCCAGTTGGTTCATCGGCTTACGGTGTCCACGCACCGTGGCACAGTTCTTGCGATTCCCTTAACCGCAGGCGGCCATGCGGCCGTTTCGCAAGCGTTCACGCCTGCGTCAGGGAGACGACATTTCATGCTTACTCAGCTTACTCACGGAATAGCGACGATGACCCGCCGCCGCGCGCTTGCGGCGACGGCCGGCCTGGTTTTGGGCCTGGCAGCGTCCTCGCCCTTCGCGCCCGCGCAAGCGGCCGACGACACCATCAAGGTTGGTATCCTTCACTCGCTGTCGGGCACCATGGCGATCAGCGAAACCACGCTGAAGGACACCATCCTTTTCCTGATCGACGAGCAGAACAAGAAGGGCGGCGTGCTTGGCAAGAAGCTTGAGCCCGTCGTGGTCGACCCCGCATCGAACTGGCCGCTGTTCGCCGAAAAGGCCCGCGAGCTGATCACCAAGGACAAGGTTGCGGTCGTGTTCGGCTGCTGGACCTCGGTGTCGCGCAAATCCGTGCTGCCGGTGTTCAAGGAGCTGAACAACATCCTGTTCTATCCGGTGCAGTATGAGGGCGAGGAGTCCGAGCGCAACGTGTTCTACACGGGCGCTGCGCCGAATCAGCAGGCGATCCCCGCCGTCGACTATCTGATGAAGGAAGAGAAGGTGAAGCGCTGGGTGCTGGCCGGCACCGACTACGTCTATCCGCGCACCACCAACAAGATCCTGGAAGCCTATTTGAAGTCGAAGGGCGTTGCCCAGGACGACATCATGATCAACTACACGCCGTTCGGTCACTCCGACTGGCAGACGATCGTCGCCGACATCAAGAAGTTCGGCTCGGCCGGCAAGAAGACCGCGGTGGTCTCGACCATCAACGGCGACGCCAACGTTCCGTTCTACAAGGAGCTCGGCAACCAGGGCATCAAGGCGACCGATATTCCCGTTGTCGCGTTCTCGGTCGGCGAAGAAGAGCTCGCCGGCATCGACACCAAGCCGCTGCTCGGCCATCTCGCCGCCTGGAACTACTTCGAGTCGATCAAGACCCCGGCGAACGAGAAGTTCATCAAGGAGTGGCAGGCCTACACCAAGAACCCGAAGCGCGTGACCAACGATCCGATGGAAGCGCACTACATCGGCTTCAACATGTGGGTGAAGGCGGTCGAGAAGGTGAAGTCGACCGATCCGGACAAGGTGATCGACGCTCTCCCGGGCATCGAAGCACCGAACCTGACCGGCGGCACCTCGAAGATGCTGCCCAACCACCACATCACCAAGCCGGTGTTCATCGGCGAGATCAAGGGCAACGGTCAGTTCGACGTGGTCTGGAAGACCCCGGGCCTGGTGGCCGGCGACGCCTGGTCGAAGGAGCTCGAGGGCTCCAAGGACCTGATCGGCGATTGGGTCGGCAAGAAGTGCGGCAATTACAACACCAAGACCAACAAGTGCGGCGGCCAGGGCTCGTAATCGAGCGCTGCTGACCTAACGACACAACACAACCTTCCAACACCGGAGAAGGCGGCACCGCTCGCCGCCTTCTCCTCCCACTCCTGCCGGGGTACTGACGTGTTTGCCAATTGTATTGATCGCTTTCGCGCGCTTTGTCTCTCGTTCCTGCTGCTGAGCTGCCTTGCTGTGCCGGCGCTGGCCGGCCCGTTCGAGGATTCGGTCGCCAAATTCGCCAATGACGAGTTCTCCGACACCGAGGCTGCGATCGGCGAGGTCGCCGCATCGGGCAATGCGCTGGCATCGCCCATCATCAGCGCGCTGCAGGACGGCCGGCTGTCGGCCGATCCCGACAGCAAGAAGGTCTTCATCACGCAGACCGACGGCAAGATCGTCGACGCCACCACCGGTGCCGCCATCGACAAGCTGCCTGACAACGCCGCGGCCGTGCGGCTCAACAACCGCCTGCGTCGCACCGTGGAGGCCGCGCTTGGTGGCCTGACGCTGCTGTCGCCGGATCCGGCCAAGCGGCTCGCCGCGGCCCAGTCGGTGTTCAAGAGCCACGAGGAGAACCTGCTGCCGACGGTGGAGAGCGCGCTCGCCAAGGAGAGCGTCAAGCCGATCAAGCAGGCCTTCGCCGAGGCCCGCGCCGCCATCGTCCTGTTCAAGTCCGATGCGTCGGACAGCGACAAGCTCGACGCCGTCGCCGTGGTCAAGGCGCGCGGCGACCAGGAGGCGCTGGCGCTGCTCACCGGGCTCGGTGACCAGCCGCCGCTGGTTGCCAAGGCGGCCGCGAGCGCGGTGTCCTCGATCCAAAGCAATCTTGCGATGTGGTCGATGGTGCAGAATGCCTGGTATGGCCTGTCGCTCGGCTCGGTGCTGCTGCTCGCCGCAATCGGGCTCGCCATCACCTTCGGCGTGATGGGCGTCATCAACATGGCGCATGGCGAGATGGTGATGCTCGGGGCCTACACCACTTTCGTGGTGCAGGAGGTGATCCGCACCCGCTATCCCGCGCTGTTCGATTACTCGCTGCTGATCGCGGTGCCGCTCGCCTTCCTGGTCGCCGGCTTCATCGGCGTCCTGATCGAGCGCACCATCATCCGCTTCCTCTACGGCCGTCCGCTGGAGACGCTGCTCGCGACCTGGGGCCTGTCGCTGGTGCTGCAACAGGCCGTGCGCACCGCGTTCGGGCCGACCAACCGCGAGGTCGGCAACCCCTCCTGGATGAGCGGCGCCTTCGAGCTCGGCCAGATCACCATCACCTATAACCGGCTCTGGATCCTCTGCTTCACGCTCGCGGTGTTCGCGATCCTGCTCGCAATGCTGCGCTACACCGCGCTCGGCCTCGAGATGCGGGCGGTGACGCAGAACCGTCGCATGGCGGCCTCGATGGGCATCGCCACATCGCGCGTCGATGCGCTGACCTTCGGCCTCGGCTCGGGGATCGCCGGTATTGCCGGCGTGGCATTGTCGCAGATCGACAATGTCAGCCCGAATCTCGGCCAGAGCTACATCATCGACTCGTTCATGGTCGTCGTGTTCGGCGGCGTCGGCAATCTCTGGGGCACGCTGGTCGGCGCCTTCACGCTCGGCATCGCCAACAAGTTCCTCGAGCCGGTGGCAGGCGCAGTGCTCGGCAAGATCGCGATCCTGGTCTTGATCATCCTATTCATCCAGAAACGGCCGCGCGGCCTGTTCGCGCTCAAGGGCCGGGCGGTGGAAGCATGACGCCGCACATCCTGACCCGTTCGCTCGATCGCGCCGCGACCGCGTTTGTCCTGATCGTCGCCGCGGTCGGCGTGCTGATCCCGCTGTCGAACCTGCTGCTGCCGCAGGGCTCGATGTTCCAGGTGCCGACCTATCTGGTGGCGCTGTGGGGCAAATATGTCTGCTACGCCATCCTCGCGCTCTCGATCGATCTGATCTGGGGCTATTGCGGCATTCTCTCGCTCGGCCATGGCGCGTTCTTCGCGCTCGGCGGCTACGCGATGGGCATGTATTTGATGCGGCAGATCGGCAGCCGCGGCGTCTACGGCAATCCGATCCTGCCCGACTTCATGGTGTTCCTGAACTGGGACAAGCTGCCCTGGTACTGGTACGGCTTCGACAAGTTCGCCTTCGCGGCGCTGATGGTGCTCTTGGTGCCGGGCCTGCTCGCCTTCTGCTTCGGCTGGCTCGCCTTCCGCTCGCGCGTCACCGGCGTCTATCTGTCGATCATCACGCAGGCGATGACCTATGCGCTGCTGCTGGCGTTCTTCCGCAATGATTTCGGCTTCGGCGGCAACAACGGCCTGACCGACTTCAAGGACATCCTCGGCTTCAACGTGCAGGCCGAAGGCACCCGGGCCGCGCTGTTCCTGCTGAGCTGCCTGGCGCTGATCATCGCGTTCCTGATCTGCCGCGCGATCGTGACCTCGAAGCTCGGCAAGGTCTTGATCGCGGTGCGCGACGCCGAAAGCCGCACGCGCTTCCTCGGCTATCGTGTCGAATCCTACAAGCTGTTCGTGTTCACGCTGTCGGCCTGCATGGCCGGCGTCGCCGGCGCGCTCTATGTGCCGCAGGTCGGTATCATCAATCCAAGCGAGTTCGCGCCGGGCAATTCGATCGAGGCAGTCATTTGGGTCGCGGTCGGTGGCCGCGGCACACTGGTCGGGGCCGCGCTCGGCGCCGTCGTCGTCAACTACGCCAAGACGTTCTTCACCTCGGGGCCACTCGCGCCATACTGGCTGTTCATGCTGGGCGCGCTGTTCATCCTGGTCACGCTGCTGCTGCCGAAGGGCATCGTCGGCACCTTCAACAGCTGGTGGGAGACGACAAAGTCAAGGAACGGCTCTCCCGACGCCGACAGCGCCGCGCGCGAAGACGGTGTCGGCGCACCGAACCCGGCGGAGTAGGCAGATGAACGTCATGGATACCCGCGCCACTTCGGCCATGCTCTATCTCGACGGCGTGCACGTTTCGTTCGACGGCTTCCACGCCATCAACAATCTGTCGCTGACGCTGGCGCCCGGCGAGATGCGCGCCATCATCGGCCCGAACGGCGCCGGCAAGACCACGATGATGGACATCATCACCGGCAAGACCAAGCCGGACGAGGGCACCGTGCTGTTCGACGGCACCGTCGACCTGACCCGGCTCGACGAGACCCGGATCGCCGAGCTCGGCATCGGCCGCAAGTTCCAGAAGCCGACGGTGTTCGAGAGCCAGACCGTGCAGGACAACCTGCTGCTCGCCCTCAATGTCGATCATTCCGTGCGCGGCACGCTGTTCTGGCGCGGCAGCAAGGCCGAGTCCGAACGCATCGACAAGGTGCTCGAGACCATCCGCCTGACCGATGCGCGCAACCGGCTTGCCGGCAGCCTGTCGCACGGCCAGAAGCAATGGCTCGAGATCGGCATGCTGCTGGCGCAGGATCCGAAGGTGCTGCTGGTCGATGAGCCCGTTGCCGGCATGACCGACGTCGAGACCCATCTGACCGCGGAGCTGCTGAAGGAGATCAACCGCAACCACACCATCATGGTGGTCGAGCACGACATGACCTTCGTGCGCGAGCTCGGCGTCAAGGTGACCTGCCTGCACGAGGGCTCGGTGCTCGCCGAAGGTTCGATCGACCAGGTGTCGTCGAACGAGCGGGTGGTCGAAGTGTATCTGGGGCGCTAGCGATGCTGAAGGTCGACAACATCAACCTCTACTATGGCGCGGCACAGGCGCTGCGCGGCGTTTCGCTGACCGCGGAGCCGGGCAAGGTCACCTGCGTGCTCGGCCGCAACGGCGTCGGCAAGACCTCGCTGCTGCGCGCCATGGTCGGCCAGTATCCGATCGCCTCCGGCGCGATCAATTTCGACGGCAAGGACATCACCGCGCTGAAGCCGTATGAGCGGGCGCGACGCGGCATCGGCTTCGTGCCGCAGGGCCGCGAGATATTTCCGCTGCTGACGGTGGAGGAGAATTTGAAGACCGGCTTCGGGCCGTTGAAGCGCGAAGACCGCAACATCCCCAACGACGTGTTCTCGCTCTTCCCGGTGCTCGAGACGATGCTCGGCCGCCGCGGCGGCGACCTCTCCGGCGGCCAGCAGCAGCAGCTCGCGATCGGCCGCGCGCTGGTGATGCGGCCAAAGCTCCTGCTGCTCGACGAGCCGACCGAGGGCATCCAGCCCTCGATCATCAAGGATATCGGCCGCGCCATCTCCTATCTGCGCAACCTCGGCAACATCGCCATCGTGCTGGTCGAACAATATCTCGACTTTGCCTGCGAACTCGGCGACAGTTTTGCCGTGATGGACCGGGGCGCGGTGAAGTATGCCTGCGACCGCGCAAGCCTCGATCCTGCCGAGATCAGCCGCCAGATGGCGCTGTGAACAGGATGTGACGCCGCCCTTTGCGGTGTGCGTTAAGGGAGCGTCGGGGGAATGCGGAGCGGGATCGCAGGCGCGGCAGCGGCGACGTTTGCGGCAAACCGCGCCCAGGGCGCGGCGCGGTTCGGCGTGCATCGCAAGGACGGCGTCACCCGCCGCGGTGATCTCCATGAATCCGGCTCGCTGCGTGTCCGCTTCCCATCGCCCGAGGATGACGGCCTGTCGGCGATGTTCGTCAACACCGCCGGCGGTATTGCCGGTGGGGACCGCTTCGAGATTGCGATCGCGGCCGGCGAGGGCACCCGCCTGACGCTCACGACGGCTGCGGCCGAGAAGGTTTATCGCGCCCCCGGTCCCGCTGCGCGGCTCGACATCGCGCTGAAGGTCGCGGATGGCGCGCATCTCTCCTGGCTGCCGCAGGAGACTATCCTGTTCGACCGTGCCCGGATTCACCGCAGCTTCGACATCGACCTCGCCGATAGCGCCTCGCTTTTGCTCTGCGAGATCGTGGTGTTCGGCCGCGCCGCGATGGGCGAGACCATGCGCCATGGCGAATTCGTCGACCGGTGGCGGATGCGGCGTGGCGGCCGGCTGGTGTTTGCCGAGACCGTCAGGCTCGACGGTGAAATCGGCGAGAAGCTCGCACGGCGTGCGATCGCGGGCGGCGGCTGCGCGATCGGCACGGCGCTGATCGTGCCGGGCGACGAGGCGCTGATCGCGCGGATCCGCGAGGCGTCGGACAGCTTTGGCGGCGAAGTCGGCATCTCGGCCTGGAATGGCTTTGCAATGGCGCGCTTCTGTGCCCAAGATGCCGCCCGGTTGCGCGCCGACATGATGGCGGTGCTCGGCCGCGCCTCCATCGGCCCGCTGCCGCGGCTGTGGCTCAACTAGACCTTTCAAAGAACGATCAGAGTGCTCGCATGAATTTGTCTCCCCGCGAAAAGGACAAGCTGCTGGTTTCGATGGCGGCCATGGTGGCGCGCCGCCGGCTCGAGCGTGGCGTCAAGCTGAACCATCCCGAAGCCGTAGCGCTGATCACCGATTTCATCGTCGAGGGCGCGCGCGACGGCCGCACCGTCGCCGAGCTGATGCAGGCCGGCGCCAAGGTCCTGACCCGCGACCAGGTGATGGTTGGTATCCCGGAGATGATCCATGACATCCAGGTCGAGGCGACATTTCCCGACGGCACCAAGCTCGTCACCGTGCACGAGCCGATCCGATAGGCCACATCAGTCATTCCGGGGCCGCCGAAGGCCGAACCCGGAATCCAGAGGTTTTTGATCGAGATTCCGGGTTCAATGCTGCGCATCGCCCCGGAATGACAGGAGAGATGGATGATCCCCGGCGAACTCTTCATCAAGGACGGCGAGATCGAGCTCAATGCCGGCCGCAAGACCGTGACGCTGTCGGTCGCCAACACCGGCGACCGCCCGATTCAGGTCGGCTCGCACTATCATTTCTTCGAAACCAACCCGGCCTTGAAATTCGACCGCAAGAAAGCCCGCGGCATGCGCCTCGACATCGCCGCCGGCACCGCCGTCCGCTTCGAGCCTGGCCAGACCCGCGACGTGCAACTCGTCGCTCTCGCCGGCAAGCGCGTGATCTACGGCTTCCGCGCCGAGGTGAAGGGGAAGCTGTGATCCTTTGTGAGGTGAGCACGTCAGTCCGGCTCCCTCCCCCCTTGCGGGGGAGGGTGGGGAGAGGGGTATGCCGCACACTCAAGTGAGCGACATCCAGCGCGATCGCGCCAAGCAGCTCCGCCGCGCCATGACGCGCGCGGATACTTTGCTGTGGCGTCACCTGAAGGCTGATCGGCTGGCTGGTCTCAACTTCCGCCGTCAGGCACCGATTGGCAACTACATCGCCGATTTCGTCGCACATTCCTCTAAGCTCATTGTTGAGGTCGACGGTGAGAGCCATGATTTTGAGGAGCGTATCCGGCACGACGAGCGGCGGGATGAATGGCTCATGTCACGCGGCTTCTGTGTGCTTCGTTTCACCAACGACGACGTGTTGAAAAATCTTGAAGGAGTCGTTCTGAGCATCGCGGAAGCGGCTGAGCAAGCGGCACCCCTCTCCCTAACCCTCCCCCGCAAGGGGGGAGGGAACCCTTCCGCCGGTGCGTTCCTTACATCTGACATCGATGGTGAGGACAAACCGTGATGGAAGGTGGAAGGACAACGACGCCAAGTGAAGTGTGCACACTCGCCAGGCTCCCTCCCCCCTTGCGGGGGAGGGTTGGGGAGAGGGGTAAGCCCCGGGCGCGGACCGGAGAGGTGGCGTAATCATGCTTCCCGCGATCCGCCTCATCTCCGAAGCTGCCGATCTCGCCGCACGCCGGCACAATGGCATGGCACGCAAAGGACGGGGCAACGAGCCCTACATCAACCATCTCGCCGAGGTCGCGAACCTGCTGGCGATCGCGACCGATGGTGCAGATGCCGAACTCGTCGCGGCCGGCTGGCTGCACGACACCATCGAGGATACCGACACCACGCGCGAAGAGCTCTCGGCGAGGTTCTCTGATCGCGTGGCCTCCCTCGTCGTCGAATGCACCGATGACATGAGCTTGCCAAAGGCCGAGCGGCGGCGGCTGCAAGTCGTCGACGCGCCGAAGAAGTCGGCCGACGCCAAGCTGATCAAGATTGCCGACAAGATCAGCAATATCGGCGCGCGTATTCACTCTGATCCGACGACGGAGGAGCGCGACGACCTGGTCGACTACACCGATTGGGCCGAGCAAGTGGTCGCGGGCTGTCGTGGCGGCAATTCCTGGCTTGATACGAAGTTCGACGACGTGGTGCGAAGGGCGAGGCGCTCGCTGTGACCGCCGGTCAACAATTCAAACGCAAACGGGGCTGATATGTCCGTGAAGATCAAGCGTTCCGTCTACGCCGACATGTTCGGCCCGACCACCGGCGACAGGGTGCGGCTCGCCGACACCGACCTGATCATCGAGGTCGAGAAGGATCTCACCACCTATGGCGAGGAGGTGAAGTTCGGCGGTGGCAAGGTGATCCGCGACGGCATGGGGCAGTCGCAGGTGACCAACGCGCAGGGCGCGGCCGATACCGTGATCACCAACGCGCTGATCGTCGACCACTGGGGCATCGTGAAGGCCGACGTCGCGATCAAGGAGGGCATGATCGCCGCGATCGGCAAGGCCGGCAATCCGGACATCCAGCCCAATGTCACCATCATCATCGGCCCCGGCACCGACGTGATCGCGGGCGAAGGCAAGATCCTCACCGCCGGCGGGTTCGACAGCCACATCCATTTCATCTGCCCGCAGCAGATCGAGCACGCGCTGATGTCGGGCGTCACCTCGATGCTGGGCGGCGGCACCGGTCCGTCGCATGGCACCTTCGCCACCACCTGCACGCCCGGCCCGTGGCACATGGGGCGGATGATCCAGTCGTTCGATGCCTTCCCGGTCAACCTCGGCATTTCCGGTAAGGGCAACGCCTCGCGTCCGGCAGCGCTGGTCGAGATGATCAAGGCCGGCGCCTGCGCGCTGAAGCTGCATGAGGACTGGGGCACCACGCCATCGGCGATCGACACCTGCCTGTCGGTGGCCGACGATTACGACGTCCAGGTGATGCTGCATTCGGACACGCTGAACGAATCCGGCTTCGTCGAGGACACGGTGAAGGCGTTCAAGGGCCGCACCATCCATGCCTTCCACACCGAAGGGGCCGGCGGCGGCCACGCGCCTGACATCATCAAGATCGCAGGCCTGAAGAACGTGCTGCCGTCCTCGACCAATCCGACAAGGCCGTTCACCCGCAACACCATCGACGAGCATCTGGACATGCTGATGGTGTGCCACCACCTCGATCCGTCGATCGCCGAAGACCTCGCCTTCGCCGAAAGCCGGATCCGCAAGGAGACCATCGCGGCCGAGGATATCCTGCACGATCTCGGCGCGCTCTCGATGATGTCGTCGGATTCGCAGGCCATGGGCCGGCTTGGCGAAGTCATCATCCGCACCTGGCAGACCGCCGACAAGATGAAGAAGCAGCGCGGTTCCCTGCCGCAGGACAAGGGCAACGACAACGATAATTTCCGCGTCAAGCGTTACATCGCCAAATACACCATCAACCCGGCGATCGCGCATGGCGTGTCAAAGCTGATCGGCTCGGTCGAGAAGGGCAAGCTCGCCGACCTCGTGCTGTGGTCGCCGGCGTTCTTCGGCGTCAAGCCGGACTGCATCATCAAGGGCGGCTCGATCGTGGCGGCGCCGATGGGCGATCCCAATGCCTCGATCCCGACGCCGCAGCCGGTGCATTACCAGCCTATGTTCGCCGCCTTCGGCAAGTCGCTCACCGCGTCCTCGGTGGTGTTCACCTCGAAGGCCGCGGTCACCGGCGGCCTCGCCCGCAAGCTCGGGATCAGCAAAAAGCTCTACGCGGTGCAGAACACCCGCGGGAAAATCTCCAAGAAGAGCATGATCCACAACGATGCGACGCCGGAGATCGAGGTCGATCCGGAGACCTATGAGGTGCGCGCAGACGGCGAACTCCTGACCTGCGCGCCGGCGGAGGTGCTGCCCATGGCACAGCGCTATTTTATGTTCTAAAACCCACCCCGGTAACCAGAGCGTTTTCGAGCGGAGCGGATTTCCGGTTCGCGGAAAAAGCGCGTCAAACAAGACCCGCGCCAAAAGAGAAAACCGGGAGGAAGTTTCCGTGATTTACGTCGTTGCTACGCTGACCATCAAGCCCGAGACCCGCGCCGAATTCATCGCTGCGGCGACGGCCTGCATCAAGGAAACCCGCAAGGAGCCCGGCAACATCGCCTACGATCTGCATGAGAGCGTCACCGACCACAGCAAGATGGTGTTCGTCGAGCAGTGGGAAAACGCCGAGGCGCTGGTGCCGCATCGCACCGCCGAGCACATGAAGACGTTCGGCCGGGTCGCAGTGAAGTGCATGGCCGCGCCGCCGAAGATCGAGGTGATCACGCCCGAGAAGGTCGACGTCCGCTAAAACAACGATAAGAACGGGAGACACAGCATGATCTATGTCATCGCCACCACGCCGATGAAGCCGGAAAACAAGGACGACTTCATTCGGGGACATAAGGCCTGCATCGCCGAGACCCATAAGGAGAAGGGCTGCCTCTCCTATGAGGGCCATGTCAGCGTCAATGATCCCAATCTGTATGTGGTAGTGGAGCGCTGGGAAACCCGCGACGACCTGACCGCGCACAGCAAGGCGCCGCACATGAAGGTGTGGCGCGAATATTCTGCCGACATGAAGACCGGGCCGACGGTGATCGAGATCATCAGCGACGCCAAGGTTCAGAAGCTCTGAGGCATCGATGATCCGTGCAATCAAGGTCCTGGGACAGCATCGCTGGAAGGAAGCGGCAGCCGACACCGTCGTGCTCGATTTCGACGACCGGCACCGGCGGCGGATGGTGATATCAGGGACGCGCGGGCTCGAATTCCTGCTCGACCTCGAAAACGCCGTCGCGTTGCGCGGCGGCGATGCGCTGGTGCTGGAGGACGGCCGCCTCGTCGAGGTGGTCGCAGCTCCCGAGCCGCTCGCCGAGATCCGCGGCAGCGATCCGCATCATCTGATCCGGGTCGCCTGGCATCTCGGCAACCGCCATCTGCCGACGCAGATCATGCCGAAGGGCCTGCGCATCCGCAGGGATCACGTGATCGAGGCGATGGTGAAGGGGCTTGGGGCCCGTGTTATCGAGATCGAGGCGCCGTTCGATCCCGAGGGCGGTGCCTATGCCGAGCACGCGCACGCCGACGCGCACGCGCATGCTCACACCGGGCACGATCATGCCCACAGCCATGCGCATGATCATGGTCACCACCACGGCCATGATCATGATCACGGGCATGACCACGATCACCATCATCATGATGAGCATTGCGAGCATGCCCATCATCATCACGACCACTCCCATGCTCATGACCACAAATGAGCCCGATCCCGCCGCGTTGCGCGGCGGGATGGCGGAGGACGAGGCAGCCGCGCTGTATCGGCTGATGACGTGGCTGTCGCCGTCCTTTCCGGTGGGCGCGTTCGCCTATTCCAGCGGCATCGAATGGGCGGTCGAGGCCGGCGACATCACCGATGCCGCGACGCTGCGGGACTGGCTCGCCGCGATGCTCACTGACGGCAGCGGATTTTGCGACGCCGTGTTCCTTGCGCAAAGCCATCGCGCGGCGTCGGAGCCCAGCCACGCCGGGCTGAGGGAGATCGCCGAGCTTGCAGCGGCCTTCGTGCCGTCGCGCGAGCGGCAGCTCGAGACCACGACGCAGGGACGCGCCTTCATCGAGATCGCGCGAGCTGCCTGGAATTCGCCCGGCCTCGACGCAATGGTCGCCGCCTGCGACGGCCCGATCGTCTATCCGGTCGCGGTCGGCATCGTCAGCGCTGCGCACGGCATCCGGCTGGCGCCCTCGCTGCATGCTTTCCTGCACGCCGTGCTCTCCAACTGGATTTCCGCGGGCAGCCGGCTGATCCCGCTCGGGCAGACCGACAGCCAGCGCGTGCTGGCCGATCTCGAGCCGGTCGTTGCCGCGACCGCAGCGCGGGCCAATGCAGCCACGCTCGACGATCTCGGTAGCGCGACCTTCCGGGCGGACCTTGCGAGCCTGCGTCACGAGACGCAGTATACGCGGCTGTTCCGGTCATGATGCGCACTAGGCCGGGACGACGATAACGGAGAGAGCTTCGCACATGCCCACTTCTCACGGCCCACTCCGCGTCGGCGTCGGCGGCCCGGTCGGCTCCGGCAAGACCGCGCTGATGGATCTGCTCTGCAAGTCGATGCGCGAGCGCTACGACATCGCCGCGATCACCAACGACATCTACACCAAATGGGACGCCGAATTTCTGGTGCGCTCCGGCTCGCTGACGCCGGACCGCATCGCCGGCGTCGAGACCGGCGGCTGCCCGCACACCGCGATCCGCGAGGACGCCTCGATGAACCTCGCCGCGGTCGCCGACATGCGCGCGAAATTTCCCGACCTCGATCTGGTCCTGATCGAGTCCGGCGGCGACAATCTGGCGGCGACCTTCTCGCCGGAACTGGCTGACCTCACGATCTACGTCATCGATGTCGCCGCCGGCGACAAGATCCCCTCCAAGGGCGGCCCGGGCATCACGCGATCCGACCTCCTGGTGATCAACAAGATCGACCTCGCGCCCCATGTCGGTGCGTCGCTTGAGAAGATGGACACCGACGCCAGGCGGATGCGCGGCGAGCGGCCCTTCGTGATGACCAATCTGAAGAAGAGCGAGGGCCTCGACCGCATCATCAGCTTCATCGAGACCAAGGGTGGCCTTCGGTCGCAGGGCGAAGGCAGGGCCGCCAAGACGGTTTAACAAGGCGGGTGCCAAGACCAGATCGTCGTTAATCATTGTGGCGGCGTACCGGCTCTCTCCCCGTCACTGCGAGCGTAGCGAGCCTCGAAGGGTGTACGGCCACCAGCCGGGCCGTTCATCCTTCGAGACGCCGCTTCGCGGCTCCTCAGGATGACGGTGAGGCAGTCATTGGGACTCACTCCGCCGCAAAAAAGCTGCGCAATCGCCGGAACAAATTCCAACTTTGACGATTAGCAACCTTTGGCGCCGCCAAAGACCGCCGGGTGGCGTCGTCGTTAATGTTGCCGACCGGCTCCTGTTGCGTACCGATGATCGCCATTCCATATTGCATTGCGGCTGGCGTTCATCGCTCCCTGATTTGTCGCCGCCCCCGCAGAAACCAGATGCCTTCAGTCCCCTTTCGCCACCCCCTGATTGCCGAGTAAGCGTGTGGTTCGACTGGGCTTCATCGTTGCGTTGATTGCACTGATCGGAGTTCTGCTCTCCGGTCTTGCCGCCTATCGGGTGCACGATCAGGAGCTCGCGATCGACGGCATCGCGTTGGCGCGGGCGATCGACGTCCATGCCAGCCTGGTGCAGGACCGTCTGACCGAGCGCGAGCTGCTGGCGCGGGTGGCATCGGGTCTGTTCAAGACGCCCTCGATGGTGAAGGCCAACATGCTGCAGCCGCTGCGCTCGGCGATCTATGCCTTCAAGACCGATTTCGTCGTCGCTGCCTGGATCGCGCGGCTCAAGCCGAACGAGCTGAGTGCAGCGGAGGCCGAGCTGAAGGCCAACGGCTTCACCAATCCAACCATCCGGGATTTCGACGACCAGGCGCTCGACCTCAAGGCGCTCGACAAGCCGATCAACGTGCTGATGGACGTCGAGCCGCGCAATCCGGAGACCCTGAGCATCCCGGGCCGCGCCTTCGACCGTCACTCGGTGGTCGGTCCGATGCTGGCGCGGGCGATGGCCAACGCCAAGCCGGTGGCCTCGGACCCGGTGCCGCTGCTGCGGCTGAACGGCCCGGTCGGCGTCGTGCTCGCCGCGCCGGTGTTCCAGGAGGGCGCCTCCGAGCCGGCCGGCTTCATCACTTTCTCGTATGAATTGTCGGCGCTGATGCTGACCAACGACGATTCCTCGCTGTTCGCGGTGGCGCTGAAGGATCCTCGCGATTCCAACGACGAGTTCACCGCCAACGAGCAGGGCATCGTCACCTCGCGCGCGGTGCGCCAGGACGGCCCGTCGCCGTCGATGGTCCGCACGGTGACGTTCGGCGGCCGTGACTGGTCGCTCGACTATTACGCCAAGAGCAACGCGACGGTGCGGGCGCAGCAGACCGCGACCATCGTCGCGGCGATCGGCCTCGCGCTGACCGGCATCGTCTGCGGCCTGTTCGGCTACGTCGCCTACAACAATTTGCGCCTCAGCCGCGAGATCGAGGTCCGGATCGGCTTCGAGCGCCGGCTGACTGCCGTGATCGACGAGCTCAACCATCGGGTCAAGAACATCCTCGCGGTGATCCAGTCGATCGTGACCCGCACGCTGCGGCACGGCGCCGATATCGATGTCGCGCGCGAACTTCTGATCGGGCGCATCCACGCGATGTCGAATGTCGTCACGCTGCTGAGCGAGAGCCAGTGGCAGGGCGTCAAGCTGAAGGGCCTGTTCGAATCGCGCGCGATTCCGCATGCCGACCGGATCGCGGTGAACGGCCCTGACATCACCGTCAGCGCCCGCGCCGCGCAATCGCTATCGCTGCTGTTCTTCGAGCTCGCCTCGCACTCCGATGAAGGGCTGTCGCTGGTCGGCAAGCATCCGCACATCGTCGCCAATTGGGAAGTGGTCGGCGAGGATGCCGACGCGGTCTTCCATTTCCGCTGGGAGGAGTTCAACACCAGCCAGGCGACGCGGCGGGCCGACAGTGATTTCGGCCTGATCCTGCTCGACCGTGTCGCGCCGGAGGCGCTCGGCGGCACCGCGAAGCGCTACTTCACCGACGTCTCCTATGTTTACGAGCTGACCGCGCCGATGGATACCGTGGTCGACATGACCGAGCGCGACCGCACCGAGCAGTTCTCCGCGCCGGTCCGTCCGGCGAAGAAATAGCCGCGCGCGGCCGCTACAGGTTGTGCGGCTCTATCGCTGCGCGGATTGATCGTATTCACGATGATGGGAATACGCCGGGACCGACACCGGCATCCGTAATATCCCGCAACCGAGCGTTAAAACTTCGTTGAACATGCTTGGGCATATACCGAGCAGGATACCGCTTGAGGACCCCGATGAGGCTTTGGGTCAGCCTGACCTTGCTCGCGGCAGTTTTGCCGGTAGGGCTGTCGCTTGCCTTCACCCCGGCGACGGCGCCGAAGGACCCTGCCGCAACCCGTGCCAGCTATCGCCGGCCGGACGTCGTCCCCTTCCCGAGCAGCAATCCCTATTCGGAGGCGAAGTCCGCACTCGGCCAGATGCTGTTCTTCGATCCGCTGCTGTCGCGGTCGAAGACGCACGCCTGCGCGAGCTGCCACAAGCCGAGCCTGTCATGGGCCGACGGCCTTCCGCGCGCCATCGGCGAGGACCCGAAGGGCCTGCCGATCCGCTCGCCGACGCTGATCGACGTGGCCTTCTTCGAGCCGCTGGGATGGGACGGCAAGTTCAAAGATCTCGAATCCGTTGCGTTCGGGCCGATCCTCAGTCCGATGAACCTCAACATGACCGAGGCGGATTTGATCGCGCGGCTCTCGGCGATCCCAGGCTATGTCGATGCATTCGCCCACGCGTTCGGAGACGGCGCGATCACGCGGCCGAGGATCGAGCAGTCGCTGGCGACCTTCGAGCGCTCCATCGTTGCCGGCGAGGCGCCGTTCGACCGCTGGATCAAGGGCGACGAGAACGCGATCAGCGCATCGGCCAAGCAGGGCTTCGAGCTCTTCAACGGCAAGGGACGGTGTTCGTCCTGCCACAGCGGCCCGTCCTTCTCCGACGGATCCTTCCAGGATATCGGCACCGCCAAGGGCCACGACATCGGGCGCGGCCGCTTCTTTCCGACGTCGGCGAAGCTGAAATACGCGTTCAAGACCCCGACATTGCGCGACGTCGCACGCCGTGCGCCCTACATGCACGACGGATCGGTCGCAACGCTGGAAGATGTCATCGAGCTGTACAACAAGGGCGGGATCGAGCGGCCGAGCCGGTCGCCTGACATCAGGCCGTTGTCTCTGACCGCAGGCGACAAGAAGGATCTGATCGCCTTCCTGCAAACCCTCACCGCCACCGCCCCGCCGGTGGCGGGGGTCCCCAAACTGCCGCGCTGACCGCCGCAGAGGGTTTAGAACGGGCCTCGTCAGGCCAGGTGCGGCAGTGCGGCCCCCAGGAGGCCGAGCCCGACGATCAGGAATGCGCCTGCGCAGGTCTCCAGCGTCGCCGCGTGCGCCGCGGATGGTTCGGTCAGGTAGGCGAGGGCCGACCCCACCCCGATACTCACGACACTCAACGCTCCGAACATCTAACCGGCCTCCCGATCCGATTTGTCCGGGTTTCACTACGACAGTTGAATTGAGCCCCCGTGCCGGAATTAGCTAAAATTCGATGGAACCGGCTGAAAAGACTGCACTGAGGGACGGGTCGGAGCCTGCCTGCCGCAATTAACCACAATGCAACCAGCGGGTGTCACGGGGAGGCGCAAAGCCTAAAATTTGATATAAGTTAAACAAGTCCTTAAGTGTGTGTGGGCGGTTGGTTCAATGTTTAGTGGGCAGGAGCGAAATGCCGGCTCGGCTGTGCGCTCCTATTTCGCCACGTGCTTTGCAGCGGTTCTGTTTTGCGTCACAGCCGCGCGCAGTGCCGAGGCACATGTCAAATGGTTCTGCGCCTACGATGTTGCCGGTCAGCCCCGGGGACTCGAGAACGTCCTTTGCCTCGACTTTGAACTGCTGCTCGGCGTCGCTGTCTTCTGGCTGTTCGCGGGCTGCCTGATCGAGCCCACATCGCTGGGTGATGCGACGATCCGGGTGCTGGACCGCATCACTGAGCCATTGCGGCTGCGCACCGAATTGATGATGCGCGCGGTTGCCGCGTTCTTTTTCATCTCGATCTGGGCGGTCGGGGGGATCCTGCTGACACCCGAGTTGAAGACGACGTCACACTTGGTCGGCGCGTTGCAACTCGGCATCGCCGCCGGCATGCTGTCGCGGCGCACGCTGCCATTGTCGGCCGCGGGGATGGCGATCCTGTTCGGGATCGGTGTCCGCGACTACGGCGTCTTCCATCTCGCCGATTACCCGATTTTTCTCGGCGTTGCCGCCTATTTTGCGCTTATCGGGCTGAACAAGGACCTGTTCGGCATCCGGCCGATCGACGTGATGCGGTACGCCGCGGCGGTGACGTTGATGTGGGCCTCGATCGAGAAATGGGCCTATCCGGAGTGGAGCTTCCCGCTGCTGATCGAGCATGCCTCGATGACTCTCGGCTTCGACAACGAGTTCTACATGCGCGCCGCCGGCATGGTGGAATTCACGCTCGCCTTCGCCTTGATCTGGACGCCGTTGATCCGGCGCTGCGCTGCGACGGTGCTGACGGGGATGTTCATCAGCGCATGCTTCGAATTCGGCAAGATCGACACCATCGGGCACTCGGCGATCATCGCGGTCCTGCTTGCGATCGTCGCCGACAACAAGGTGTTGCCGCGCGATCGTCGCGCCCCGTGGCTTGCTCCGGTCGCGCTCTGTGCCGCGCTGTCGCTGACGTTGTTTGTCTACTATATCGGCCACGCCGCGCTCTTCAAGACCTCGGTCCTGTAGATCGTCGTTGCCTCAAATGGCCTATTTGGCGACGTGGACGGCGAGCTTCATCTTGGGGTGAATGCCGCACAGCACGGTGTAGTCGCCGGCCACGGAGAAGGTGACGTCGAACTTGCTGCCCGGCTGCTGGTCGCCCGAGTCGAAGCTGAAGGTATCGCTGCTCAAATAAGCGTGATGCAGCAGCTCGCCGTCATCGTTAATGAACCGTAAAGCCTCGCCGCGCTTGATCGAGATCTCGGCGGGCTTGAATTCGCGATCTTTCTGCGAAATGACATAAGGGCCTGCGCCCAAAGCTGCTCCGGCTAGCGCTCCGCTGATGATCGCCGCCGCAAATGGCACGCGGCCGAACCGGCCCAGGCGCACAGCGCGCAACAAGGCTGACTGCATAAGACCCCCGCTTGAACCTCGAATGCCCGACATCGGCACCTCCAGGGTGCAAGTGGCGCCCCCGGATTTCCTGTAACGGTGATTATCGCCAGCTGATCTTAACGATTTCAGCATGAGTTCCAGTCACTACTAAGGCAATTTTGAGCAGACAGTCATTTTTCCGCAGCGCTGCGCGTTTCTGCGTAGCTTGAACATCGAGCACTACGGCGAAACGCGGGTATGGATAGCCTATTAGGCAACGTCAAGACGAAGACCGGTGCAGCCATTCGGTTCGCGACCGGCCACCTGTCGCGTCTTGCCCTGACCACGGGTTCGATCCGCACCCAGATCCTGATTTTCTGCCTCGCGATGAGTGCCGTTGCCGTCGCGCTCGGCGGATACTCCATCCTCGGCATCCGCCATGCCGGCGACCTGGTGGCCAAGACGTTCGACGAATCCCTGATGTCGATCAATTACGCCCGCGCCGCCGGGGCGGACTTCGCCTCGATGCGGGTCGCGTCGTCGCAGCGCCTCCTGACCACCGATCCGGAGATCCGTGCCAGCCTCGACAGCCAGATCGAGAAGCTCGCCAAGACGCTCTCGGAGGATCTGACGATCGCCGCCGACCGGTCGCAGTCCACGCGGGCTGCGCAAGCCGCGGCAAAGGTTCAGGAAGCCGCCGACGCCTGGATGGCGCTGCATCGCCGCGCGATCGGATCGTCCGTGGAGGAAAATCCGGCGGTCGATCCGCGCGCATCGAGCACCACGGTCGGCGATGTCGATCGCTACTCCAAGATCGTCAGCCAGCAGGTTGAGCTATTGGTCAACTATACGGCCGGCGACGGCTTTCTGTTCCGGCAAAAGGCGCTCTCGACGATCAAGCGAGACCTGCAGCTCAACGTCGCCGGGCTGACGGTTGCGCTGTTCCTGTCGGCGCTGTTCTCGTGGTTGCTGGCGCGCCGCATCATCGGCCCCGTCGCCATTGCCTCGCGGGCCGCGCGCAGCATCGCCGGCGGCGACCTCGACGCGACCGTCCCCAAGGGCGGTACCGACGAGCTGGGCACGCTGCTGACGGCGATGGAAACCATGCGCGACAACATCAGGCGGATGGTCGATCAGGAAGTGTCGCAACGCCGCTCCGCGCAGGCGCGGCTGTCCGATGCGCTCGAAACGTCGCGCGAAGGCGTCGTGCTGCTCGATGCGGACGGCCAGATCGCGCTGGCCAACTCGCGGGCAAGCGAATTCATCCGCCTCTCGCCGCAGCTTCTGCAGTCGGATCGGCTCGATGCCCCGAGCCTGGCGCCGGCCGATGGTGACATCGATGGATTTGCCAGCGAGGCGCAGCTTTCGGACGGACGCTGGCTGCGCGTCAGCCGCAGCGAGACTCAGGGGGGCGGCGTCGTCCTGGTCTACAGCGATATCTCCGCGCTGAAGCAGCAGAAGGCGGAGCTGCATGAGACCAATCTGCGGCTCGATGCGGCGCTCACGCACATGTCGCAAGGGCTGTGCCTCTACAACAGCGAGGCGCGGCTGCAGGTCGCGAACCGCCGGTTCTGCGAGATCTTCGATATTTCGCCGGAGCTCGTCGTTCCCGGAATGACCATGGAAGACGTGCTCGGCCTCAGCGTCGCCGCCGGCAATCATGGCGAGCGGACCGTCGCCGACCTGCTGATGGAACGCGAGCGATCGATGGCCCAGCACGAGGGCAA
Organism: Bradyrhizobium sp. CER78; assembly: GCF_029846235.1. Taxonomy (GTDB): domain Bacteria; phylum Pseudomonadota; class Alphaproteobacteria; order Rhizobiales; family Xanthobacteraceae; genus Bradyrhizobium. The sequence continues at coordinate 233,438 of NZ_JARVWP010000007.1, read as the reverse complement.
CTATCTGCAGCATCTCAGCGATGGACGGATCATCGCCATCGCGCAGCGGCCGACAACCGACGGCGGCTGGCTGGTCACCTGCGAGGATGTCACCGAACAGCAGCGCGCCGAGTCGCAGATCGCGTTCATGGCGCGGCACGATGCCCTGACCAAGCTGCCGAACCGCACGCTGCTCGCCGAACGGATCGAGCTTGCGGTCGCTCAGGTCGGCCGCGGATCCGGCTTTGCGGTGTTCTGCCTCGATCTCGATAATTTCAAGCAGGTCAACGACACGCTCGGGCATCCGGTCGGCGATGAACTGCTGTGTGCGGTCGCGGACCGGCTCAACGCTTGCGTCCGCGAGGTCGACACTGTTGCGCGTTTGGGCGGCGACGAGTTTGCGGTCATCCAGTGTGGCGTCCAGGGCGGCGAGGAGGCCGAACGCCTGGCTCGCCGCATCGTGGAATGCGTCGGTGCGCCCTACGAACTGAACGGGCATCGTGTCGTGGTCGGCTGCAGCGTCGGCATCTCGATGTCGCCGGGCGACGGCACCACCGGCGAGAAGCTGCTGAAGAATGCCGACGTCGCTCTGTACCGCGCCAAGATGGAGGGCCGGGGCACCTGGCGCTTCTTCGAGCCTGCGATGGACGCCAGCCTGCAGCGGCGGCGGGCGATCGAGCTCGACCTTCGCGAGGCGATGGTCAAGGACGAGTTTTCGCTGTTCTACCAGCCGCTCTACGATCTCCATCTCGACCGCATCTGCGGCTTCGAGGCGCTGCTGCGTTGGCATCACCCGAAGCGCGGATTGGTGCCGCCGGACCAGTTCATCCCGATCGCGGAGGAGATCGGCCTGATCGGTCCACTCGGCGAATGGGTGCTCGACCGCGCCTGCGAACAGGCCGTCACCTGGCCGAGCGAGATGAAGCTCGCGGTCAACGTCTCCGCGGTGCAGTTTCGCGATCCCAACTTCATCGACGTCGTCGTCAATGCGCTGGCGGCGTCAAAATTGTCGCCGCGCCGGCTGGAGCTCGAGATCACCGAATCCGTCTTCCTTGCGAACAGCACCGAGACGCTTGCAACGCTGCACAAGCTGAAAGCGCAGGGCGTGCGGATCGCGCTCGACGATTTCGGCACCGGCTATTCGTCGCTGAGCTATCTGCGCAGTTTTCCGTTCGACAAGCTCAAGATCGACAAATCCTTCGTGCGCGACGCGACCGCGACGCATGGATCGAAATCGATCGTGCGCGCCGTCATCAGCCTTGGCAGAAGTCTTGGCATGACCACGATCGCCGAAGGCATCGAGACCGTCGAGCAGCTCGACCACATGCGCGCCGAGGGCTGCAACGAGGCCCAGGGCTTCCTGTTCAGTCATCCGGTCCCGGTGACCGAGATCGCGGCCAAGATCCTCGAATTGAGGAACGGCTTCAAGCCGGCCGCGGTCAAGCAGGCGATGGCGGGCTAGACCCAAGCATCATGCGGCGTCTACGTACGCCGGTCGCGTGAACGTGACCTGTCCTTCCGAAAGCAAAAGAGGCGGCCCACCAGAGGGCCGCCTCTTCTGTATTCAGTGACGCTCGCGCCCGGCTATCCGCCATTGCCGCCGATCACGGCGCGCACCGTGTTGTCGGGGCCGAAATCCTCGGCGCTGTCGACATAGAGCAGCGCGGAAAGCTTCGAGCGGGCGCGGTTGACGCGGCTCTTGATGGTGCCGACCGCACAGCCGCAGATCGCTGCGGCATCCTCGTAGGAGAAGCCGGAGGCACCCACCAGGATCAACGCTTCACGCTGGTCCTGCGGCAGCTTTTCGAGCGCCGCACGGAATTCCTCGAACTCCAGATGCGCGGCTTGCGACGGCTGGCTCTTCAGCGTCTTGGCATAGTTGCCCTCGGCGTCCTCGACCTCGCGCCGCCGCTTCCGGTAGTCGGAGCGAAACAGGTTGCGCAGGATGGTGAACAACCACGCGGGAAGGTTGGAGCCGGGCTGGAACGAGTCGATGTTGGCGATCGCCCGCAGCAGGGTCTCCTGCACCAGATCGTCGGCGCGGTCACCATTACCGGACAGCGAGATCGCGAACGCGCGCAGGCTCGGGACCGACGCCAGGATGTCGTCGCGAAGTTCATTCGTGAGAGGCATTAGTCCCCTCCATTGTTCTTGTCGGTATCGCCCCCGGCCACGGCCGCCGCGGCCGCCTCGGGCCCGTCGAGTTTGCGGATCAGCTCCGCAAAGCGGTCGGGCACCCCCTGCCGCACCACATCGTCGTACATGGCGCGCAGCTGGTGGCCGATTCTCGATTGAATCTCGGCGTTGAGACCGCCCTGCTTCTTTACTTCCTTCATGATCTGATCCACGCTTCCCCGGGAGTTAAGTCTCTGATTTCCAAGATGTTTCCTCGAAAAAAGAGGCTGGCCGCGTTGCCTCGTCGGTCAGGAGCTAATGCAAAGTTGCGCAGAAAGTTCCGGAAGGCTGGAACTATTTCGTGGAACTTTTTCGGCTTTCGCGCGTAGTCGGGCATGCAGGGGAACCGGGGTCGCCCCAGAAACTGGATTCTCGGAGCGGGACTCTGTCGTCCCCAGACAACGGGTTTCAGGCCACAAGGCCCAACAACCCAGGCCTAAGAACAAGGATGGAGTGGGAATGTCCCGATCGCAGATCGTTGCCGAACACCTTCCGCTGTTGCGCCGCTACGCTCGCGCACTGACCGGAAACCAGGCGTCGGGGGACGCCTATGTCGGGGCCATGCTCGAGGCCCTGTTGCAGGACGGATCATTGCTGGACCAGACGCACGGCCCGCGCGCCGGTCTGTTTCGGCTGTTCACCCAAATCTGGAATTCGGTCTCGGTGAACAACAACGACAACGCGGACGTGGCGACGCTGTCGCTGCCGCCGGAGCGCCGGCTCTCCAACATCACGCCGCTGCCGCGGCAGGCCTTCCTGCTGCTGTCGCTGGAAGGCTTCTCGGAGGAGGAGGTCGGCTACATCCTCGGCACCGACATCGCCGAGACGCGCAAGCTGACCGATGCCGCCGGCCGCGAGATGGCCGCCGAGATCGCGACCGACGTCCTGATCATCGAGGACGAGACCTTCATCGCCATGGACCTCGAGAGCCTGGTGAAGAATCTCGGCCACAACGTCATCGGCGTCGCGCGCACGCATTCCGATGCGGTGGCGCTCGCCAAGAACAAGAAGCCCGGCCTGATCCTCGCCGACATCCAGCTCGCCGACGGCTCGTCGGGCCTCGATGCGGTGAACGAGCTGCTGCGCACCTTCGAGGTGCCGGTGGTGTTCATCACGGCCTATCCGGAGCGCTTCCTGACCGGCGAGCGGCCGGAGCCGGCGTTCCTGATCTCGAAACCGTTCCAGCCGGCAATGGTGTCGGCGGTGGCGAGCCAGGCGCTGTTCTTCCAGCGCAACTCGCGCAACCGCACGCCGCGCGCGGCGTCGGCATGACCTGAGTTTACAAAGCGGGCAAAAGGCAGACCGGCGTGCCGAAAGGTGCGCCGGTTCTGTTTTTGGGCCAGGCCTCGGTTCGTAGCCTGCCAACAAAATTATTTCGGCGTGACGCGGACCGGCATGGCGCTGAGCGCCCGCAGCCCCGAGCTGTCGCGGAAGGCGACCGAGCCCGCAATGTCGAACTGCTTCACGCGGCTGGCGAGCGCTGCGATCACGGCCTCCGCCTCCAGCCGCGCCACCATCTGCCCGACGCAGCCGTGAATGCCGACGCCGAAGCCCATGTGTCCTGACAGCCGCCGCCTGATGTCGAACTGGTCGGGATGCTCCCAGCGCGTCTCGTCGCGGTTGGCGGAGGCGAGCAGCAGCAGCACCTTCTCGTGCTTGGCGATAGCAACGCCTGATATCTCGGTCTCGTGCGGCGTGGTGCGGAACACGAACGGCGCCGGTGAATCGAACCGCAGCGTCTCGTCGAACGCAGCGCGCGACAGCGACGGATCGGCCGCGAGCAACGCCCATTGCTCGGGATGGCGCGCGAGCGTGTACAGCGCCATGCCGATGGCGCTGATCGTGGTGTCGAGCCCGGCCGAGAGCAGCGAGCGCACCAAGAGCGGCGCTTCTTCCGCGCTGATCTCTCCTGTGTCGGCCGCCTCGTAAACCTGCGCGCCGAAGCTGCCCGGGCGCAGTGCCTCGCGCTGACAGCGCGCCGCCACCCAGGGCAGCACGCGCGGCGCCTCTTTCATCAGCTCGCGAAAATAGTCGTTCTCCGGCCCGAAGCCGGCGAACACCATCGCGCCATAGGTCAGGAAGTTCTCGCGGCCCTCCTGATCGATGCCGAGCGCGTCGGGGAATACGCTGACCGGAAACACCTCCGCGATGTCCTTGATGGCGTCGAACGATCCGCGTTCGACCAGCCCGTCGACGAGCGTTGCAGCCTTTGCCTTGAAGTCGTCGGCGAGCCGCCGCATCGCCCCGGGCGAGAGGATCCGCGCCAGCACCGCGCGGGTCCGACTATGCAGCGGCGGATCGGCTTCCAGCACGATGCTCGGCGGCCGCCACGGCTTCTCCTTGAAGTGGTTCGCAAGCCCGGCGCCGCCGGCGTTGCTGAAATTGAAATGGTCTCCGAAGATCGTCTTGACCTCGGCAAAGCGCGGCACCGCCCAGATGTCGTACTTCGTCAGGCGAACGACCGGCGCCGCGGCGCGCAGCTCCGCGTAGGTGCCGTAGGGATCGGCCCGCGTCGCCGGGCTGAATGGATCGAAGTCACTGCGGACAATGTCGCCGGCAAGGGGGCTCGCATGCGCGCTCATTGCATCCTCCCGTCTTACGATCAGTTAATTGACCATAGTCAATTAACTGAGGTATGGCAAGAGGGCCTCGTTCCGATTCCATCGGAGCGGAAAAAGGCTCTAAAGCGCGATGAGATTGGATTGAGTTGTCATCGCGCTTTAACTCTTTGTTTGAGCATGATCTTTTTCGGAAAACCGCCTCGCACTTTTCCGGATCATGCTTTAGGAGACGGCCATGTCGATCGAGGAGCGACCCAGCAAGGGCGCGCGGCGCTTTCAGCGCAGGGCGCGCCAGGAGGCCGACAAGGAGGCGCTGAAGGCGCTGATCCTTCAGACCGCGCGCAAGGAATTCGCCGCCGGCACGCTAGAGACCGTCTCGATCCAGAAGATCGCCGACGCGATCGGCTATTCGAAGGGCACCGTCCTCAAATATTACCCGACCAAGCTGCTGCTGCTGCTCGCGGTGAAGCAGCAGAACCTCGAGGCGGTTGCCGAAGCACTTGAACGGGTCCGCGCGCAGACCGCCGACCGCGATCTGCGGCTGCGGCGGGTGATGGAGACCTACCTCGACTACTGGGCCGACAATCCCGATCACTTCCGCTCGCTGTTCTCGATGTCCGGCACGGTCGAGGACCGCCGGTTTCCCGACGGCGTCTATTTCGGCGAGACCGAGATCGCGCGCCGCAGCTACGAACTGTTCGTGGTCTCGGTGCGGGAATTTCTGGCGGCGCATGGCGCTGAACCCGCGCCGGGCCTGCCGCAGCGGCTGGCGACCGCGCTGCTCGCGGCGACCCATGGCGTGGTTGCGCTGACGCTCGGCACACCGACCATGAAACTGCCCGACATGCGCGGCACCGGCCGTCTCCTGATCGCAAGCCTGATCGATGCCTGGACGAGCAAGCTCGCCGCCGCGCGGAAAAGCGAGGGCTGGCCGCGGATTTCGACCGGCACCTTCGCCTGACGGGTGGTACTCGAAGGCACGCGCCGCATCATTCGCGGGTGGCAGGCATCTCTGCATGCGACGCGGCATGCGCGAGGCGAAGTGGAATCGCATAGCTCCGCCTGCTAAGCGCGGCCGATGGATACGACGCAACGCGACAGGACGGTCGGCTTTCTCTGCCTGGGGGTGACGGCGTTCGGCTGGGCCCTGAACTGGCCGCTGATGAAGCTGCTGTTGCAGCAATGGCCGCCGCTGTTCGCGCGCGGACTCGCCGGCACCTGCGCGGCGGTGATCCTGGGCACGCTGGCGCTGGCCCGCGGCCAGTCGCTCGCGGTGCCGCGTGAGGCGATTCCGCGGCTGTTGTTCGCCTCCTTCACCAATGTCTTTGCCTGGATGGGCTTCGGCACCATCGCGATGAAGTTCGTCACGGTCGGCGAGGGCGCGCTGCTCGCCTACACCATGCCGATCTGGGCGATGCTGTTCGCCTGGCCGGTGCTGCACAGCCGCCCGACCTTGCGGGACCTGGCCGCGCTGGTGCTCGGCATCGCCGGCGTTGTGCTGCTGCTCGGCGGAGGCGGCTTTGCGTTCAGCGCCGGCAAGCTCACCGGCATTGCGCTTGCGCTCGCCTGCGCCATCCTGTTCGCGCTCGGCAATGTCCTGAACCGCAAGCCGCTGCCGATGCCGCCGCTCGCCGTGGTCGCCTGGCAGGTCGGCATCGGCTGTCTCGCCATGCTGCTGCTCGGCGTGCTGTTCGAGCGTCCGAATTACACGGCGATCACGCCGCTCGGCCTCGGCTGCTTCGCCTACATGACGCTGATGCCGATGGGCATCTGCTATCTCACCTGGTTCGAGACGCTGCGTCGCCTGCCGCCGACATCGGCATCGACCGGCATGCTGCTGGTGCCGGTGATCGGCGTGGTATCGGCTGCGATCATCCTCGGCGAGCCGCTGGGCCTGCACGAGATCGGCGCGATGGCGCTGACGCTCGGCGGCGTGATGCTGGCGCTGCAACGCGCCTGAGGCCGCGCTGGAACGGACATCGGCGCATCGCGTTTTCCTGAAAAGGGAGCTTGGCCATGCGCAAGGCGATCGAGCGGCTCGATGCGGAGCAGAAGGCGCAGCTGCTTTATCTCGCAGATCTCGGCACGGCGATGTTCACGTCGGCGCTCGTGGTCTGCACCCTGAAGGCGGTCGTGGACCTCTTCGTCGCCGGCTGAACCGCCACATCGGCGACAACGCGCCGTCACTTGTCGCTTGGCGCGTCCTCCCCCTGCGTGTGGCCTTCAGGCCCCCGATTGAACACCCCGTAATCGCTGGATTTCACCCCGGCTGCCGCGTCGGTGCCGACGCCGGACAGACCGAGCTTGAGCAGCTCGCGGACCGCCGCGGCGCGGGTCGGCATACGGTGCTTGAACCGGAAATCGTCCAAGGCAGCCAATTCCTCCGGCGAGACCATGACCTGGAGACGCTCGGCGCGTAACTCGTTCATCTCAAATACCCCATCGCAAAAATACCCAAACTTAGCTGATTGAGTAACTTGCTAAACCAACAGACTCTCCCCGAGTTCCCTTGCTTGAGACAAAAACGTTGAATGAGTAATATTGTAAAGCAAAATCAATAGCTTATTAAAAAAATAGAGGAACGACGGGCTACCTGTTTCGTTAGGTTGCGGGAGAGATGCCATGACTAACCAAGTCAAGCTGCCTCGCAAGTTGTCCGACGAGCCGAAGGCGCCGGAACCGCGGCGCCCGAGCCACGCGCGGGTCATCGATCAACTGGACCGCTGGGCCAACAGCCCCGGCCTGCAACCACCAAGGATGAGCAATGGAGAAGACGATTCAACGGCGGAAGCGATCCGAACCCCACACCTTCGAGCAGCGCCTTGAAGAACACCGCGTGCGGCTGGAGAGCCAGCTCGCGCAGCTGCCGCGCGGCGCCGAGCGTGAGCAGATCGTCGCGCGCATCGATCAGCTGAAGACAGCCGTCGAGCTGAACGCGATGCTGTCGATGCGCGAATGACGAATGAGAGGCCGCGCCGGACCGCTCAGCAACCGCGGCAGACTGAATTCAGCTTTGACTTAAGGGCGGGATCATCCCACGGCGCGACGGGCGCCCTCCCAAAATTGAATGGCACGGTCAGGACGGCGGTGTCGTCCTTTACGTCGTCGGGCAGCGCGGCAAAGGGTTGGGCACGTTCGACGATTGCCAATGCCTCTCCGTCTATCGCCGGGATGCCGGTGTTCTCGACCAGCCAACTCGACACGAGATGACCTGTGCGATCGATCCTGAAGCGGACCGTGGCGGTGCCTCCCTGCCCAGGCGCCAGCGGTGGATAACGCCGAGCCTGGCGCAGACGGCTGGAGACATCTTGTTTCCATGTCGCGATTGAAGGGGAGGCTTGTGGGGCTGCGCCGTCCTCCGCGAGTGTGGGAGCTGTGGCAGCAAAGAGCAAAGCAATACAAGCAACGAGCCGTCGCAACATCTGGGAAGTCAGTCCACCTTAGCAATCTGCAATCATTGTACTCGCGCTTCGGTTGATTGCAAAGCGCGTAGCTCGTCATGCGGCGGAGCTCAAGCAACACTTGAGCAATTTCGGAATATTAGAATTATCTGTCTGAGTTGCCCGACGTGTCAAGTTGTCTGGTTTGAACGCCGGCCGACGCCGGTTACTTTGCATGGGGTTGTTTTCGATATTTGGCAGCGCCCCTGCGACGGGCCCGTAGCCTTCATATCGCTCTGGCTAGTCGGTCGGATGGCGGCCGGTGCGCGGGTTGATCGGCGACGTAGGCCGCCGCCGCAGCGCTTCGGGCAGGAACGGCTCGCCGCTCCTGGGCGAGGCGTCGGCGCGGACGTCGGCGGCCCATTGCGCGCGTTCGTGCGGCGTCTGGTTGTCGTTGAACGTCCGCTTCACGTCGACCCCGCCGACCGGGTCGTTGACGCCGTTTTGGCTCGCAGGACGGTCGACGCCGTTGTGGATGTCACTGGAGTTGCCCATCGCGGCCTCCGGGTTCGGTTTGCCCGGATCAACATTGCCCGTGCGGGCACCGTTCCAAAAAAGTGAAGGGCCGGAGGTATTGGCTGCCGCCGGAATCCTTGGCGCATGCAGGTCCAGCCGGTAGGATGGAACCCGGAACGACCAAGGGAAAGACCGAGGGAATGAAGCATGTCGACGTCGCGGTGATTGCTGCCACGCTGTGGCTGCTGGCGTCGATGGTGCTGGACATCCTGACACCGAAGTCGATCACCGTGTTCATGATCGCCGCTGCGCTCGCCCCGCCGTTCCTGATCGGGATCGGCATCCATTTCGCGCGCGAATATTTCAAGGCCAAGCGGCGCAGCTACCAGCCGCCGCAATGGGACGAACGCTTCAGGAATTAAAGCGGACTCTGGCGGGGCAGGGCTGCGTGAGCTGCATTGAACTGCGCTGATGGCTTGCTAAGCTTGCGCCATGACCGAGCATCTCACTGACACGATCAGCCGCCTCTACACCGACCCCGGCGAATATGTCGACAGCGACCATCCCGCCGTCGAGGCGTTCGCCCGCGCCGCCGTCCCGGCCAGCGCCAGCGCGCGCGAGATCGCGAGCCGGCTCTACACCGCGGTGCGCGACGGCATCCGCTACAACCCCTATGTCAGCATGCGCTCACCGGAGAGCTACCGGGCCTCCAGCGTGCTTGCCGCGGGCAACGGTTATTGCGTCGGCAAGGCCGCGCTCTATGCCGCGGCCTGCCGGGTCCACGGCATTCCGGCCCGGGTCGGCTTCGCCGATGTCCGCAACCATCTCACCACCGAGAAGCTGCGCCAGAGCATGGGCTCGGACCTGTTCACCTGGCACGGCTTCACCGAGGTGTTCGTCGACGGCGCCTGGCGCAAGGCGACCCCGACCTTCAACGACACGCTGTGCGCCAAGCTCGGCGTCAAGCCGCTCGATTTCGACGGTCATTCGGATGCGCTGCTGCATCCCTTCGACGGCGAAGGGCGCGCCTACATGCAATATGTCAACGACCACGGCACCTATCACGACGTCCCCGCCAAATTCCTGATGCGCGAGATGGCGCGCGAATACGCCAACATGCAGGGCGAGGACATGTCGGGCCGCGACATGGAGCGGGAGGCGGCGGAGCAGTAGCGGGCGCGGGCCTGCGCACCGGCTGAGGGGGCGGTGTCATGGATGCGGAGTTGCCGAAGGCGCCTGTCAGCCGTCCAGCCGCGGGCTGGGAGGACGCGGTTGCGCTGACCGGCTTCATCCTGGTCGCGGTCGGGCAGGCCTCCAACCAGGTGCTGGCGCGCGGCCTTGCCGGCTCGGTGCCGCCGTTCTCGCTGGCCTTCTTCCGCTGGAGCATCATCACCATCGGGCTGGCGCCGTTTGCGATCACGGCGATCCGCGACGGCAAGATCCCGCTGGCGCAGAACCTGTGGCCGATCCTCGCTGCGGGCTTCCTCGGCATGTTCCTGTGCGGCGGCCCGGTCTACATCGCCGGCATCACCACCACCGCGATCCATATCGCGCTGATCTTCGCGCTGTCGCCGATCATGGTGCTGCTGATCTCGGCCGCGCTCGGCATCGAGCATATCGGTCCGCTGCAATGGCTCGGCACGGCGCTGGCGCTCGCCGGCGCGCTGCTGATCGTCTCCGGCGGCCATCTGGAAACGCTGACCCAATCGAGCGCGGCCTGGGGCGATCTCCTTGTGGTGGGCGCGATGCTCGGCTGGTCCGGCTACACGCTGGTGCAATCCCGTGTCGCACCGCGCGCCTCGCTGCTGGCGCGGGTCAGCCTGTTCTCGGCGGCGGGCGCGCTGTGCTCGCTGCCGCCGGCCCTGCAGGAGATGTGGGCGACGCCGGCTGCGGTGTTCAACGCGAGGGCGTTCGAGGCCTATGTCTTCGCAGGCCTGGTCCCCGGCCTGATGGCCTATGCCGGCTTCGCCTGGCTCGGCGCACGGTTCGGCTCGGTGCGGACATCGCTCGTGCTCTACGTCGCGCCGATCGCGAGCGCGCTGTTGTCCTGGATCATCCTCGGCGAGCCGCCGAAATTGATCCATTTGGTCGGCGGCTTGCTGATCCTCGGCGGCGTCTGGGCCAGCCTGCGCAAATAGGCCAGTTCCCCTCCATTGCAACTTTTCCCGGCCTCGTGCGTTGAATCCGGCGTTGATTCAAGAACTTAGTTGGAGGCCGCATGAATCTGACTCCCCAGCAACGAAAAGAGCGTGATGCGCAGCGTCAGCAAGAGGCGTCGCAGGCGATGAAGGAGCATCGCGCCAACGAGAAGGCCTTCTACGACAATTTCCAGCGCCTCAAGGCCGAGCGGCAGGCGCGCGAAGCCGCCGAGTCACGCTCGCAGGCGCAGTCCGCTTCGAAATAACAGCCGGGAGTCGACCCGCTATCCGGATTGTCCGGATCTGACAGACCGAGAAGGAGCAGAGACGAGGGGCGAGCACGGCGCAAGCGGGCTCGCCCTTATGACGCGATGAACTCTCCAGGCTTATGGAGGACGTCAGATGTATTTTGCCGATAAGAAGACGGTGACCTGCAAATGCGGCGAGCCCTTGAGCGAATTGATGCTCGTCGACGACCAGACGACCGGAATCAAGTTTCATGTCGGTCGTTGCCCGTCATGCCGTGAGGTGACGGTTGTCCGATCCCAGGACGCGCCATCAAGCGACGATGCCTGAAGCCGGATGGTCTTTCGCAACCTGACTTCAATGCGACGCGTGCGTGACAGGCCGGCCGACACATCGTTCGCCGGCAGGGCGTGACGGACGAACTTTCAAAAAGACGAATCTCCAAAAAGAGCAGGGCGCGACCGGCATCACCACGGTCGCGCCCTACGTCGCCGGTCAATGGGGCAGGGGGAATAACCGGCTCTTGCAAAGACGCGCAGACCCCCGGACTCGTTCCGCGCGAATCAAAATTTTTTCGTACACGGTTAAGTGATGGCTGGACGCGAGAACCCCACAGGTTTCGTTCGCGTTGTGTCCGTGATCGCCAACGGGAATTTCCATGGGGCGAGGGACATCACCATGTCAAAGATTCAAAAGGGAATTTTCGCTGCGTTGGCGCTTGGATTGACGCTTGGCGCGGTCCAACTGGCATCCGGTCATGATCTCATTGGCGGCCAGCAGGTCACCACCCAATTGGCGCCGGAGAGCGTGGTCAATCGCGCCGCCAAGACCGACCGCGCCGTGGTTCCGGTGACCGGCCTGCCGAGCCGGACCGTCGCGCTGAAGCTCGACCGGCTGCCCGAGACGTCGGTCCTGGTCCGCGTTCCCGTGGCGCGGGAAGAGGCCCGCAATCACCCCGCAGCACCCGCCCGCGCGCGGCCCGGCGACACCCGCAAGGTCGCCTGCGAACCGGTGGTCAGCGTCCTGACCGAAGTGGCCAAGCTGCTGCAGCCCGGCCGCTGCGTGACTTGAGCAAGGGCGAACGTTCAACGAGCAACGCTGTCATCGCCCGGCTTGACCGGGCGATCCAGTATTCCAGAGACAGCTGTAATTATGCGGATGAGCCGCGGCGTACTGGATCGCCCGGTCGAGCCGGGCGATGGACGTGCTTGGTGTGGGCAGTTTGCCGGATAACGCAGGCTATTCCTCTTCCTCCGCCTCGTTGTGACCCGCAGCGCCGCGGCTTGCCATCAGGCCGAGCGCGAGGCCGCCGACTGCCAGGATCGGGATCAGCCGCTTGACGCCGACGGCGCGGACGATCTGCAGCGCGGTGGCGATCAACGCGGGATCGGCGAGCATGGTTGCCGCGGCCGATTTGGCCGCCTTCGCCGCTTTCTCGGCGCGCCTCCGCATTTCGCGCTTGCGGGCCGTGTAGACGCCGACGGCGATCAGCGTGACGACCAGGAATAGCGCGGCGCCGGAGAGGCACGCTTCCACCGGTCCGTAGTGCTGCAGCACATAGACGAAGGCGGCCGCGCACAGAAAGGCGAGGGTGATGAACAGCGCGATCGCGGCGGCGGCGGCCAGCGACGTCAGCCGCAGCGCGCTGCCGGTGGATTCCTTGACGTCATCGATCAGCCGCTGAAGCATTGACCAGCCTTGTTTTCGATCTTGCCGTGAAAAGCGCATCGACAAACGAGGCGGCGGCGCGCCAGCGCTGCCATCTCGTCCAGAACGGTGGTTTGCGCATGATCGCCATCGCAGGCCTCATCCGCCGCAGTTGAGCAGCGTCTAGCGGCGCCAGGTGACGCCGATCAAGAAGCCGAGGCCGAGCGCCAGGCCGACGGTCGCCAGCGGCCGCTGCGCGATCACCTCTTCCAGCGATTCCTCGATCGAGGATGCAGCCTCCTGCGCCGCGCCCATCATCGCGCTGCCGCGCTCCGACATGTCGTCGAAGGTCGATTCCGCGTTGGCGCGCGCATCCTTGTAGTGGCGGCGGGCCTGCTTGCCGGCATTGCTCGCAAACGAGTTGAGCGCGTCGGTGATCTGCTCGGTGAGGGCTGCGATATCGTTCTTCACGGCGATGACATCCTTCTCGAGGCGTTCGTAGGTCGCTTTGTCCGTCATGTTCTTGATCCCAAATGCGCTGTCCGTGCTCGACATCGAAAGCTCCCGGAGAACGTGTGTGTTTGGAGAAAAACGCTTCGCACCACCCAAAGGTTCCAGTTGCGAAACCGAGCCTCGTCGTTTGACGCGTTTCCTTCACGCGAACCGATGCCCCACTTCGCTTGAAAACGCTTTGTTACCCTTCCGGCAGCTGCGGCGAATTGACCGGCATCAAATGCTCTTTCACGATCAATCCAACGATCAGCAGCGGCGATGACAGAAAGGCGCCCATCGGGCCCCATAGCCAGGTCCAGAACGCCAGCGCGAGAAACACCGCGAGCGCGTTCAGCGACAGCCTGCGGCCGACGATCGTCGGCGTCACGAAATGCCCTTCCATGAAGGTCACGACGGCAAAGCAGGCCGGCGCGATCAGCCCGGCGCCGATGGTCGGCGCGGAGATGATGCCGACCACGACCAGCGTCACGAACATCGCGACCGGGCCGATGATCGGAACGAAGTTCAGCGCCGCGGCGAGCGCGCCGAGCCCGGCCGGATTGGGCATGCCCGTCGCGGCGCAGATCACGCCGGCGATGATGCCGACGCCGATATTGATCATGGTCACCGTCAGCAGATAATTGCCGAGATGGATCTCGAGCTCGTTGAGGATGCGCAGCGTGCGCAGCCGCGCTTCGCGATCGCTGAAGGTCATCACCAGCGCGCGGCGCAGATCCTTCCAGCTTGCGATGAACAGGATGAGCGTCGCGATGAACAGCAGGAATTCGGCGAAGGTCGGCGACAGGAATTCCAGCGTCGGCTGCAGCCATTCGAATTTCGGCAGCTGGAAGGTGGCCAGGGGATCCGACCCGCCGACCATGCTCTGCAATTCCTGCCACAGCGCAAGCGGCCGGTCGAATATATGCAGTTTCTGCTTCAGGATCGCGCTGAGCTCAGGCAGCCGCGAGCTCCATTCCATCACGGGCGAGGCGATCAGTCCGACCATGAAGGTCACGGCGGCGCCGACCGCGATCACGATAAGCACCGCGCCGAGCGCGCGCGGAATCCGGTAGCGCTCGAGCAGGCTCGCCGCCGGCGACAGCATGGTGCCGACGATGAAGGCCATGGTGATCGGCAGGAAGAACGCGCGCGCCAGATACAGCACCCCGACAACGACGATCACCAGCAGCGCGACCAGCGCGAAGGCGACGACCTCGGCGCGGCTGATCACTGGCGGCAGTTCGGCCTTGCTGTCGGGGAGGGGCGTGCCTTCGGGCGCGTTGCCAAGCATACGTTCACCCGGAAAGGCGCGCACCAGTTTCCTCCTGCACGAGGACAAATGAATTTCGTATCAAATTGTGCGTAACAACTTGCGCGTGACAACGGCCCGCCGCGACAGAAGTTCCATCGCGGGTTCGTGAGACGTGGCGGGTTGACAATCGCGGCTTCGCGACGATTCGCGCCGGAACTCTCTGGCTGCCACGTGCGTTGGCTTGGCATCGCATCACGACGATGCGCATCCCGTCCAGGGGCAGCACATGACACAGCAGTCTCTTTCCAGCCGCCGGCTTGCGTCGCGCGCCGCGCGCACCTTTGCCTTCGCCAGCGTCCTTCTCGTGACGCCATTCATCGTCACCACCTCGGCCAGCGCGCAGGTGCTCGGCTATGCGTCGGCGCAACCGGGCGCATTCCCCTCCGACGAGGTGATGAACGATCCCTCGAGCGGGGCCACCGAGGACGGCGCGCTGCCGGAGCGGCTGCGCCGCACCACGGTCGCGCTCAACACGTCGGAAGCGCCCGGCACGATCATCATCGATACCGGCAACACCGCGCTCTATTACGTGCTCGGCGGCGGCCGTGCGATCCGCTACGGCGTCGGCGTCGGCCGCGAGGGCTTCACCTGGGCCGGCACTCAGACGATCAGCCGCAAGGCGGAGTGGCCGGACTGGCATCCGCCGGCCGAGATGATCAAGCGCCAGCCCTATCTGCCGCGCTTCATGGCCGGCGGCCCAGGCAACCCGCTCGGTGCCCGCGCGATGTATCTCGGCTCCAGCGAATACCGCATCCACGGCACCAACGATCCGTCGACGATCGGCAAGTTCGTGTCGTCGGGCTGCATCCGCCTGACCAATGAAGACGTCTCCGACCTGTTCAGCCGCGTCGATGTCGGCACCAAGGTCGTGGTGCTGCCGAAGAACGCGTCGCATCTCGCCGCGCGCGAGCTCGGCCCGACCACGACGCAGATTTCGGTCCGGCCGGCGCCGGTGCAGCCGCGCCCCGCAGTGATGACGCTGCCGTCCGGCCGTCAGGCGTTGAACATCCCGGCGGGTTCCTCGTTGTACTGAGCAGCAGCGTTGTACTGAGGGTCGGTGATGGCAAAGCGGCACGTGAGGCGATGGGCGTTCGGGACGGCGGCCTTGCTCGGCCTGTCCCTTGCGCCCGCGGCGCAAGCCCAGGATTTCTTCTCGCAACTGTTCGGCGGCTTTATGCATGGCCGTCCGCCGATGATCCGGGTGCCGTTCGATGATGGCCCGGCGCCCGTGCCGCGGGCCGAGCGACGCGCGCGCTATGACGGCGGCCAGGCCTATTGCGTGCGCACCTGCGATGGCCGTTATTTCCCGCTGGCCGCGACCGGCAACCAGAGCAAGGCGGAGAGCTGCAACAGCTTCTGCCCGGCGAGCGCGACCGAGGTGGTGTATGGCGGCAACATCGACAACGCCGCGACGGAAGACGGTCAACCCTATTCCGAGCTGCCAAATGCGTTCCGCTATCGCGACGAGATCGTCGCGGGCTGCACCTGCAACGGCAAGGATACTGTCGGGCTTGCCGCGGTGAAGATCGAGGACGACCCCACCTTGCGCAAGGGCGACATCGTCGCTGGCAAGGATGGGTTGATGTCGGTGAGCCGTCCGGACCGGCGTGGTGCGCAGCTCAACTTCACGCCGGCGCCGGAGCGCATCCGCGCCAAATACGGCCAGCCGCCGGTGGTGGCGCGCGAGTAGTGCCGCTCACGCGACGCGGCCCCTTCGGTTCCTGGCCGGAACCGGCCTCCTTCCCGCACGTTAGCAAGGTGCGCATAGCGCATTCACCGATGCCTTCAGGGGGCTCCGCATGCTCGTCAGCGTACTCGTCACCTTCCTCGTCGTTATTCTCGTTCTTTATCTCATCAACATGCTTCCGCTCGACGGCCGCGCCAAGCAGATCGCACGCCTCGTCGTCATCATCATCGGCATCGTCTCGCTGCTGAAATTTCTGACCGTGTTCTAGACTCGTCATTGCGAGGAGCCTACGGACCCGCGCGAAGCGCGGCACGATGACAGGCTCCGCGACGAAGCAATCCATGTCTCCACAAGTGGCGAAATGGATTGCTTCGCTTCGCTCGCAATGACGTGGGGACGATGACGCATTCCAACAAAAAAGCCCCGGCTCATGGCCGGGGCTTTTGCTTGTCGTCGCGATTCTGAGATCAGCCCGCGGCCTTGGCCTCGCGGCGGCGTGCGGTGAGGATGTATTCGGTGTAGCCGTTCGGCTGGGTGCGGCCCTCGAACACGAGGTCGCAGGCCGCCTTGAACGCGACACCGTCGAATGACGGCGCCATCGGCTTGTAGAGGGCATCGCCGGCGTTCTGCTTGTCGACGACGACGGCCATCCGCTTCAGCGATTCCATCACCTGATCCCTGGTGATGACGCCCTGATGCAGCCAGTTGGCCAGATGCTGGCTCGAGATGCGCAGCGTGGCGCGGTCTTCCATCAGGCCGACATCGTGGATGTCGGGCACCTTGGAGCAGCCGACGCCCTGGTCGATCCAGCGCACGACGTAGCCGAGGATGCCCTGGCAGTTGTTATCGATCTCCTGCTTGACGTCGTCGGGCGCCCAGTTCGACTGCGACACCGGAATGGTGAGGATGTCGGACAGCTTTGCGCGCGGCCCGCCCTTGGCGAGCTCCTGCTGCCGGGCTGTGACGTTGACCTGGTGATAGTGCAGGGCGTGCAGCGTCGCCGCGGTCGGCGACGGCACCCAGGCCGTGGTGGCGCCGGCCTGCGGATGGCCGATCTTCTGCGCCAGCATGTCGGCCATCTTGTCGGGCGCGGCCCACATGCCCTTGCCGATCTGGGCATGGCCGGGCAGGCCACAGGTCAGGCCGTTGTCGACGTTCCAGTCCTCATAGGCCTTGATCCACGGCTGCGCCTTCATGTCGTTCTTGCGGATCATCGGACCCGCTTCCATCGAGGTGTGAATCTCGTCGCCGGTGCGGTCGAGGAAGCCGGTGTTGATGAACATGATGCGCTTGGAGGCGCGCTGGATGCAGGCCTTGAGGTTGACCGTGGTGCGGCGCTCCTCGTCCATGATGCCGACCTTCAGCGTGTTCTCCGGCAGCGAGAGCATCTTCTCGACCTCGGCGAACAGGTCGCAGGTCAGCGTCACCTCGTCGGGACCGTGCATCTTCGGCTTGACGATATAGGCCGAGCCGGTGCGGCTGTTCCTGACCTTGGAATTGCCCTTGAGGTCGTGGATTGCGAGCAGGCCGGCAACCGCGGCGTCGAGCAGACCTTCGGGGATCTCCTCGCCCTTGGCGTCGAGCACCGCGTCGGTGAACATGTGGTGGCCGACATTGCGCATCAGGAGCAGGCTGCGGCCGTGCAGCTTCAGCTCGCTGCCGTCGGGCTTCTTGTAGACGCGGTCGGCATTGAGCGAGCGGGTCAGCGTCTTGCCGCCCTTCTCGAAGTCAGCGGACAGGGTGCCGTTCATCAGGCCGAGCGTGTTGCGATAGACCAGCACCTTGTCCTCGGCGTCGACGGCGGCGACCGAGTCTTCCATGTCGAGAATGGTGGAGACCGCCGATTCCAGGATCATGTCGGCGACGCCGGCCGGGTCATCCTTGCCGATGACGTTGTTGCGGTCGATCTTGACCTCGACATGCATGCCGTTGTTGACGAGCAGGATCGCGCTGGGCTGGGCGGCGTTGCCCAAATAGCCGGCGAACTGGGCGCCATTCTTCAGTGCGGTCGAGTTGCCGCTCTTCAGCTTGACCGAGAGCTGGCCCGCGATCACGGCATAGGACGTCACGTCGGTGTGGCTTCCGGTTGCAAGCGGCACGGCGGCGTCGAGGAATGCCTTGGCCTTCGCGATCACCTTGTCGCCGCGGGCCTTGTTGTAGCCCTTACCGCTCTCGCTCGGATCATGCGGGATCGCGTCGGTGCCGTAGAAGGCATCGTACAGCGAACCCCAGCGCGCGTTGGCGGCGTTTAGCGCATAGCGCGCGTTGGTCAGCGGCACCACGAGCTGCGGGCCGCAGATCTTGCCGATTTCCTCATCGACATTCGCGGTCTCGACCGTGTGGGTCGCGGGCTCCGGCAGCAAATAGCCGATGTCCCTGAGGAACGCGGTGTAGGCGTTGATGTCGAACGCCTTGCCCTTGTTGGCGCGATGCCAGTCGTCGATCTTGGCCTGCAAGGTGTCGCGGACCGCGAGCAACTCGCGGTTCTTCGGGCCGAGCTTCTGGATGATGGCGGCGAGTCCTGCCCAGAACGCGTCCGGCGCGATCCCGGTTTTCGGTGTCGCCTCCTTGGCGATGAAATCGAACAGGACAGGGGCGATCTTCAATCCATGGGCATCGACACGAGTCATGATGGGCTTTCTCAAAGAAATGGGGCGTTTAGGGGCTGCTTTCGCAAGAAATCAGCAAAAAACGCGCCAAAGGGCCGCGTTCACGGCCCTTTTAGCCCTAAAGCTACGCCTCTGAGAAGGCCCCCTGCTGCCACGCCCTCTGGTGTCATGCCCCGCTTCAAGCGGGGCATCCAGTACGCCGCGGCCCATCGGCTCAACAATTGCTGTCTCTGGAATACCGGATCGCCCGGTCGAGCCGGGCGATGACAGGCGAGCAAGGTCAAATGTTCGCCGCAAGGTCGGTCAGGGCGCCCTGGTCCGCACCTTGGCGGCGATCAGCAATGCAGCAAGCACCAGGGGAATTGCGCCGGCCACGAACACGGCCGCCGCGCCCATCATGTCGAGCACCAGCCCGCCGCCCGCCGCGCCCATGGTGATGCCGAGGAAGATCGAGGCCACCGTGAGCCCGGTGCCGCTTTCGGTCTCATCGGGCACCATGCGGGTGATCCAGGTCGTCGTCGCCACCGGCACGCCGCTGAAGGCAAATCCCCAGAGTGCGACCAGCGCCAGCGCGGGAACGAGGTCCTTGCCATAGACCGAGAGCAACAGACCGAGCACGCCGATCGCCAGCGGCATCGCGATCAGCGTGAGCTTGAGCTTGCGCTCGGCCATCAGCCCGCTGACGAAGGAGCCGACATAGTTGGCGACGCCGAAAGCCAGCAAGGTCGCTGCGACGCCGGCAGCGCCAAGCCCGGTCACGCTTTCAAGGAAGGGACGGATATAGCCGAAATAGCCGAAGTGTCCGGTGAAGACCAACGTTGCCGCCAATATGCCGGCACCGATACCCGGCCGTGTCAGGATGTCGATCAGGGTGTCGAGCCCGGCTACTCCTTTCGGGGCCAAACGCGGCAAGGCCAGCGCCTGGATGACGAACACCGCTGCGCCCAATGCAGTTGCCAGCAGGAACACGATGCGCCAGCTCGCCACCTCGCCGAGATAGCTGCCGAGCGGAACGGCGATGATCATCGCGGCGGGAATGCCGCTCATCACGATCGACAGGGCCCGCGCAACCAGCGAGGGCGGCACCAGCCGGATCGTCGTCGCTGCCGCCATCGCCCAAAAGCCGCCAATGGCGAGGCCGAGCACGATCCGCGCGGCGAGCAGGAACGTGATGTTCGGCGCCAGCGCCACCAGCAGGTTGGAGATGACAAGCAGAATCGAAAAGCTCAGCAGCACCGGCTTTCGATTGAAGCTGCGCGTCAGCCTCGGCGTGAACAACGCTCCGACCAGGCCGGCCAGCGAGGTCGCGGTCACGGCCTGACCGGCGAGGCCCGGACTGACACCGAGGTCCCTCGCCATCGGTGTCAACACGCCGGACGGCAGGAACTCCGCCGTCAGAAGTGCGGTCACGCCCAGCATCATTGCGACGACGGCGCCCCAGGCGGGCCTGTCACCGACCTCGAGAGCGACGGCGCCCGGCGTCAGCGCAACGGCATCGGCGTGTGCCAGAGCGGGGTCCAGTTCTTGATCCATCGACCGAAACTTCCATCTATGTTGCACTGCCGCAGACATAGGCTGGAGGTTTTGGACAATCTATGCCATAAACACCCGAATGTTTGATCATTCGTCCAGATCGTCCGCTGCCGATACGACCGATGCCGCCGTCGATCTGGTGAGCGAATTGCTGCTCGGCATGCGGCTCGAGGGCGTTCACTACCGTCGGGTCGAGACGCGGGCGCCGTTCGGTTTCCGCTTCGGCACGCCGTATGGACGCGCGCAATTCCACTTCGTCGCCCATGGCACGGCGCTGCTGCGCTACGCCGATGCGACGTTGCTTCGCCTTGGATGCGGTGACGCGATTTTCCTGCCGCGCGGCGGTGCGCATGATCTCGTCTCGGCCCCGGATGAGCCGAGTTGCGACGTCGAGCGTTTCGCGACCGAGACGCTCTGTGGCAATGTCGATGTGACGTCGGCGTGCCCTGAAGGATGCCCGCAGGACGATCAGGTTCTGGTCTTCAGCGCCTGCATGAATTTCGATCTTGGCGGCATGCGCCCGCTCATCGCCCTGATGCCGGAGGTGATGCGGGTCGACACGCTGCTTGCGCGCCAGCCGGAGATCGAGCCGATGCTGAAGGCGATGGAGCGGGAGACCTGCACGCCGCGGGCCGGTTCGGTCGGTGTGATGGCGCGGCTCGCCGATGTTCTTGCCGCGTCGATCGTGCGTGGCTGGGTCGAATGCGGCGGCGACAACGCCATCGGCTGGTTCGAAGCCTTGCGCGATCCGCGTCTCGGCCGCGCGATCGGCGCGCTGCATCGCGCGCCTGGCCGCAACTGGACTGTCGCCGAATTGGCGGCGGAGGCGGGTTGCTCGCGCTCGCTGTTCGCCGAGCGCTTCCAGTCAATGACCGGGCTATCGCCGGCGCGCTATCTTGCCGAACTGCGCATGCGCCTCGCGACACAATGGATCGAGCATGAGCGCCAGCCGATCGATGTGATTGCCCAGCGGCTTGGCTATGCGTCGCAGGCCGCCTTCAGCCGCGCGTTCAAGCGCATCACCGGGCAATCGCCGGGGATGGTGCGGCACAGCCGCCGCGCGGCGGAGTAGCTGCGCGCGAAGCGGTCACGTGACGACGCACCTCTCGTTTCACACACCGCCGTCATGCCCCGCTTCAAGCGGGGCATCCAGTGCGCCGCGGCTCATCGGCTCAGAAATTGCTGTCTCTGGAATACTCGATCGCCCGGTCGAGCCGGGCGATGACGGGTGAATCAGATATTCGCCGCGAGGTCGGTCAGCTCGTCGAACAGGATACCGGTGGTGGCCAGCATCCGCTCGATCTCGTCGGTGGCATCGCTGACCGAGCGGTTCGAGGTGTCGATGGTCAGCTCGTTGCCGCTCGGCGGCTGATAATCATTGCCGATGCCGGTGAAGCCCTGCAGCGCGCCGGAGCGCGCCTTGGCGTAATGGCCTTTGGGGTCGCGGGTCTCGCAGACTTCTGCAGGTGTTGCGACATAGATTTCGCGGAACGCGCTGTCGGCGATGCGCCGTGCCGCCGCGCGATCGGCGGACGACGGCGACACCGCCGCGACGATCGCGATATGGCCGTTGCGCGCCAGATGGGTCGCGACCTCGGCGAGGCGGCGGATGTTCTCGGTGCGATCCTGCGGCGAGAAGCCGAGGTCGCTGTTGAGCCCGGCGCGGAAGGTGTCGCCATCGAGCAGGATCGGCGAGCCGCCGTTGCTGAACAGGCGCCGCTCCAGCGCCCGCGCCAGCGTCGACTTGCCCGAGCCGGGTAGGCCGGTCAGCCAGATCACCGCGCCATTGTGGTGGTAACGCGCCGAGCGCTCGTCGGGCCGCAGCGCGGACTCCACCGGCACGATGTCGATCGGCACCGCGGGCCGGCCGGCGTCGACCGACAGCACGAGGCCGCCGCCGGCGATGCGGCCGTTGACCTCGATCACGAGGCGGCCGGTGCGCGGATTGTCGGTGTAGGGATCGGTCGCAACCGGCTGCGCCAGCGAGATGTCGATCTCGCCGACATGGTTGCGCGCGATCGCGCTGTTCTCTTCGTTGGACAGCGCGCCGGGATCGATGGCCTTTTCGATCGCGACCACGGTGGCGCGGCTTTCCTTGGTGCCGAGCCGGATCAGGATCTGCTCGCCCTTGGTCAGCGGCTTGTCGTGCAGCCAGAAGATCCGCGCACGGATGCGGCGGGTGTCGCGCGGGCTCGCCCCGCTGTTTCCGATGATGTCGCCGCGCTCGAGGAACAGCTCGCGGTCGAGCGTGATGCCGACCGAGCGCCCGGCGCCCTGCGGGCCGCCAACCGGCGTTACCGGCCAGCTCTCGACCGTCTTGATCTTCGCGATCTTGCCGGTCGGCATGATGACGATCTCGTCGCCGGACTTCAGGCTGCCGGACTCGACGCGACCCGCCACGATGCGGCGGTCGTCGAACTTGTAGATCGCCTGCACCGGCAGTCGCAGCGGCAGCTCCGCCAGCGGCTTTGCCGGCTCGAGCGCGTCGAGCGCCTCGACCACGGTCGGTCCCTTGTACCATTCGATCCGCGGCGTGTGCTCGGCGACGCCGTCGCCATCGCGCGCGGAGATCGGCACGACCGCGGTCGGCGTCACGCCGAGACCAATCAGGTGTGCCGAGATTTCCGCGCTGATCTCGTTGAATCGCGCCGCGCTGAAATCGACCCGGTCCATCTTGTTGACGACCACCGCGACCTGCTTCACGCCGAGCAGATGCAGCAGATAGCCGTGCCGCCGCGTCTGCGAGCGGACGCCTTCGAGCGCGTCGATGATCAACACCGCGCCGTCGGCCTGCGAGGCGCCGGTAATCATGTTGCGCAAAAACTCGGCGTGGCCGGGCGCGTCGATCAGCACGACGTCGCGCGAGCGGGTGCGGAAGCGGATCTGGGTGGTGTCGATGGTGATGCCCTGGTCGCGCTCGGTCTGCAGCGCGTCGAGAAGGAACGACCACTCGAACGGCATGCCGCGCCGTGCGCTGACCGCCTTCAGCATCTCGAGCTTGCCGTCCGGCAGGCTGCCGGTCTCATGCAGCAGCCGGCCCACCAGGGTGGACTTGCCGTGGTCGACATGGCCGACGATGACGATGCGCACCTGCGGCCGGGTGGTGCCGTTGGGCGTTGCCGAGATCGAGGCGGTGGGAAGGATCATGTTCATCGGAACGCTCGCACGAAGTGGAAAGCCAACTGATTGCTTCGGGGGGTGATCAGAGATAGCCGGCGACGCGAAGCCGCTCGAACGCATCCTCGGTCTCGTGGTCGAGCGCGCGGCCGGCGCGCTCCGGGATCTTGGTGGCGTCGAGCTCGGCGAGGATCTCGTCGATGTTGGAAGCGGTGGAGGCGACCGGGTTGGTGATGTCCTGATCCCCCAGCGAGCGGTAACGCTTGCCGTCCTTGGCGAGATAGAGCGGGATGATCGGAATGCCTTCGCGCTTGGTGTAGGCCCAGATGTCGGCCTCGGTCCAATGCAGGATCGGGTGGATGCGCAAATGCGCGCCTTGCGGCGGCGAGGCGTTGAAGTGATCCCAGAACTCCGGCGGCTGGTCGCGGACGTCCCATTCGCCCTCGAGGCCGCGCGGCGAGAACACGCGCTCCTTGGCGCGGGTCGCCTCTTCGTCGCGCCGGATGCCGGCGATCAATCCGTCAAAGCCGTATTTGTTGAGCGCCCATTTGAGCCCTTCCGTCTTGCGCGCAGCCGAGCGCGCCGCCGGCGGCAGAGTGGGGTCGACGGCGTCGATCGGCGGGCAGGGCTCGACACGCAGGTCGAGATCCCATTCCTTTCCGAAGCGGTCGCGGAACGCATACATCTCCGGAAACTTCTTGCCGGTGTCGACATGCAGCGCCGGGAACGGGACGCGGCCGAAGAACGCCTTGCGCGCCAGCCAGATCATCACGTTGGAATCTTTGCCGAGCGACCACAGCAGCGCGAGCTTCTTCAGCCGGGCGAACGCCTCGCGCAAAATGTAGATGCTCTGCGCCTCCAGTTCGTCGAGATGGTCCATCGACGGCGGCTGAGCGACCGGAATTCCCGGCACGGAAGATGCTTGTGCAAGGGCTGCGGACCGCGTTCCGGCAGCGACGGATTCGTTGTCGAGAAGATGCATCTCTTGGCCTTGGCCTGTGGAGTTGAAAATTCTAAAGTTGCGCTGCAATAGAGAAGAAATAATTTTCTCTTTGCTGGGCTTGATCGAGAGATAAATAGAAAATAATTTCAGTCAACCCCCAAATTGGGGAAGCGAGTGTCTGATGCGATATCTGCCAGTGTTTCTGGATCTGCAAAGCGGCAAGGTGCTGCTCGTTGGAGCGGGCGAGCTCGTGCGCGCCAAGTTGCGGCTGCTCGCAGCCGCCGGCGCCGCGGTTCGCTGGTACGCGACCGACGGTGATCATGAGCTCGCCGGTATCGCGGCGGAGGACGCCGCGCGCATCGAGCGTGCCGAGGGCGATCCGCTGGCCGCCGACCTTTCAGACGTCATCGCCGTGCTCTGCGCCGGCGCGGGCGAGGTCGGTGTCGCGATGTCGGTGCGCGCCAAGGCGATTGGCCTGCCGGTCAACGTGATGGATGACCTCGTGCACTCCACCTTCATCATGCCTGCGATCGTCGATCGCGGCGATGTCGTGGTCGCGGTCGGCACCGGCGGCACGTCGCCGGTGGTGGCGCGCCGCATCCGCGAGAAGATCGAGGCGGTGCTGCCGGCCCGGATCGGTGATCTCGCCGGCTTCATCGGCCATTTCCGCAAGGCGATGCATGCCCGCATCGACGAGTTTCCGCTGCGCCGCCGCTTCTGGGAACGCATCATCGACGGACCGATCGGCGCGCTGGTACTGGCCGGCCGCACGGACGAAGCCGGGCAGGCGCTGAACGCGATCACCGATCCCGCCGCATTCGCCGGCGCTGATACGCAAGGCAAGGCTGTTGGTCATGTGACGCTGGTCGGCGCCGGTCCCGGCGATCCGGATCTGCTCACGGTAAAAGCGCTGCGCGCGCTGCAGGATGCCGATGTCGTGTTCTATGACGAATTGGTGTCACCTGAAATTCTCGACCGTATCCGGCGCGATGCGACGCGGATTCCGGTCGGCCGCCGCGTCGGCAAGCCCGGCATCGGCCAGGATGCCACCAACCACCTGATGATCGAGGCGGCGCAGTCGGGCCAGCGCGCGGTGCGGCTGAAGGGCGGCGATCCCTTCATCTTCGGCCGCGGCGGCGAGGAAGTCGAAGCGCTGCGCGACGCCGGCGTCGCGTACTCCATTATTCCTGGCGTCTCCGCCGGTCTCGGCGCGGCTGCGCAATTCGAGGTGCCGCTGACCTTCCGGCATGAGGCGCTGCGCATCACCTTCCTCACCGCGCACAAGGCGCGCGATGCCGAGGTCGTCGACTGGTCGGTGCTGACCGACACCAAGATGACCGTCGTCGTCTACATGGGCATGACCGCGGCGCCCGCGATCCATGAAGGCATGCTCGCCGCGGGCCGCTCGCCGGAAACACCGGTCGGCGTGTTCGCGCGCGTGACGCGGCCGGACGCCAAGGCCGCGGTCGGCACGCTGGCGCGGCTGCCCGAGCTGGTCAAACAGGTCGACGGCGGTCCCGCTGTTCTCATCATCGGCGACGTGGTCGCGCATTCCGCGCCGTGGAGCCGATCCAACGTCACCCAACTGTTCTCCAACCAGATGTTCTCCGAACTGCTGAAAGCTGCCGAATGACCTCTCCGCTTGAACAGAAGAAAATCAGGATCACGGGCCCCTCGATGGTCACCGCCAACCGGACCTGGGACGGTGCCGTAGTGTACCGAACGGCCAAGCAAGGCTGGTCCACCGAACTCTCCGACTCCGCGATCGTGACCACGTCCGACGAGGCCCGCGCGCTGCTGGCCGAAGCCACCGCCGACGACGTCGGCGCGGTCGGCCCCTATATCGCGCCGGTCGAACTCAAGGATGGCGGCAAGGTCAAGCCGGGCAATCTCCGCGAACATATCCGCGCCAAGGGCGTCACCATCGATCTCCAGGTTCCCGCGTAAGGCGCGCCGGCGCAAAACGCGTTGTAAGGCTCATCGAACATGTATGCTTATGACGAACTCGACCGCACGCTGATCAACGAGCGTGTTTCGGAATTCCGCGACCAGGTGAAGCGCCGCCTCTCCGGCGAGCTCACCGAGGACGAATTCAAGATCCTGCGCCTGCAGAACGGCGTGTATCTGCAGCTGCACGCCTACATGTTCCGGGTCGCGATTCCCTACGGCACGCTGTCGTCGAAGCAGCTGCGTCGGCTCGCCCATGTCGCGCGCCGCTACGACCGCGGGTATGGCCACTTCACCACGCGGCAGAACATCCAGTTCAACTGGATCAAGCTCGCCGAGCTGCCGGACGCGCTGTCCGATCTCGCCGAGGTCGGCATCCATGCGATGCAGACGTCAGGCAACAACATGCGCAACGTCACCTCGGACCAGTGGGCCGGCGTTGCGCCCGGCGAGATCGAGGATCCGCGCATCTGGTCGGAACTGATCCGCCAGCACACCACGCTGCATCCGGAATTCTCGTTCCTGCCGCGCAAGTTCAAGATCGCGATCACCGCGGCCGAGCACGACCGCGCCGCGATCAAGATCCACGACATCGGGCTGCGCCTGCACAAGAACGCCGACGGCGAGACCGGCTTCGAGGTGCTGGTCGGCGGCGGCCTCGGCCGCACCCCGTTCATCGCCAAGACCATCAAGCCGTTCGTGCCCGGCCGCGATATCCTGAGCTACATCGAGGCGATCCTGCGCGTCTACAACCAGTACGGCCGCCGCGACAACATCTACAAGGCGCGCATCAAGATCCTGGTGCATGAGCTCGGCATCGAGAAGTTCGCCAAGGAGGTCGAGGAGGAGTGGAAGGCGATGGGCGATGTCGGGCTGACGCTCGATCACGCCGCCATCGAGGAGGTCCGCTCGCGCTTCTCCTATCCGGCTTACGAAAAGCTGCCGCATATGCCGGACGAGCTGAAGCAGGCCGCGCACGATCCGCTGTTCGAGCGCTGGCGCAAGAACTCGGTGTCGGCGCACAAGGTGCAGGGCTACTCGATCGTGACGCTGTCGCTGAAGCCGGTCGGTGGCCCGCCCGGCGACGCCACTGCCGAGCAGATGGATGCGGTCGCCGACCTCGCCGACAAATATTCGTTCGGCGAGATCCGCGTCGGCCATGAGCAGAATTTGGCGCTGCCGCACGTCGCCAAGCGCGACCTGCCGCTTCTGTTCAAGGCGCTCGATCGCCTCGGCCTCGCGACGCCGAACGTCAACCTGGTCACCGACATCATCGCCTGCCCGGGTCTGGATTACTGCTCGCTGGCCAATGCGCGCTCGATCCCGATCGCGCAGGAGCTGACGCGGCGCTTCGCCAACCACGACACCGCCGACCTGATCGGCCGGCTGCACATCAACATCTCCGGCTGCATCAATGCCTGCGGCCATCACCATGTCGGTCACATCGGCATTCTCGGCGTCGAGAAGAACGGTGAGGAATTCTACCAGATCACGATCGGCGGCCGCGCCGACGAGAACGCGCAATTGGGCACCTTGATCGGCCCGGCCGTTCCCTACGCGGAAGTCGCCGATGTGATCGAAGACATTGTCGAAGCTTATCTCGCGCTGCGCGACCGTCCCGAGGAATTGTTCGTCGATACGGTGAAGCGTCTGGGCGTCGAGCCGATCAGGGAGCGCGTCTATGCCACTCGTTAAGCAGGGAAGACTAACGACCGATTTGTTCGTGCATGTCGCCGACGGCGTCGAGTTGCCGGGTGATGGCGCGGTGCTGGTGACAGCCGAGCGTTTTCTCGCCGATCCAGAGGCGCTGCTGCGCCGCGCCGGCAAGGTCGGCGTGATCTGGCCGAACAACCGCAACCTCGACGAACTGGTGCCGTATCTCGATCGTCTGGCGTCGGTCGCGCTGGTGTTTCCGACCTTCCGCGACGGCCGCGCCTACAGCCAGGCGCGTCTGCTGCGCGAGCGCTACGGCTATGACGGCGAGCTGCGCGCCACCGGGCAGATCCTGCGCGACCAGTTCGTGTTCATGACCCGCGCCGGATTCGACGCCTTCGAGGTGAAGAAGGATGCCGACGCCGATGCGTTCGCGCAGACCATGAAGCGCTATTCGGTGTTCTACCAGCCGACCGGTGACGGCCGCGTCACCGCGCTCAACCGCCGCATGCAGCTGCGTCATTCGGAGAGCGCCGGCCAGTGAGCACCCACGTACGACAGCTCCCGCCGGCGCCGGTCGCATTGCCCGCGGCCGATGAGCTCGACCGTGCGCTGCGCACCGCATCGCCCGCCGAGGTGATCGCGGCCGCGTTGCAGACGGTCGGCCGCGAGAAATTGGCGCTGGTGTCGTCGTTCGGCACCGAGTCCGCCGCGCTGCTCAAGGTGATGGCGGATGTCGATCCGTCGATTCCGGTGGTGTTCCTCGACACCGGCTGGCTGTTCGAGGAGACGCTGGCTTATCGCGACACGCTGATCAAGACGCTTGGCCTCACTGACGTGCGCTCGATCAAGCCTGACGAAGACGCGCTGTCGCGCCAGGATCCGGACCGCGAGCTGTGGTTCACCGATCCCGACGCCTGCTGCCGCATCCGCAAGGTGGAGCCGCTGGCGCGCGCGCTGAAGCCGTTCGCCGGCTGGATCAACGGCCGCAAGCGGTTCCAGGGCGGCGCCCGCACTGAAATCCCTGTCGTCGAGGACGACGGCGCCAGGCTGAAATTCAATCCGTTCGCCCATGTCTCGCGCGAGGAGATCGAAGCGATCTACGCGCTGGGCAAGCTGCCGCCGCATCCACTTGTCGCATCGGGATATCAGTCGGTCGGGTGTATGCCTTGCTCGAGCCGGACCGCAACCGGCGAGGATGCACGCGACGGCCGCTGGCGTGGCCGTGCGAAGACCGAATGCGGCATCCACACGATGAAGATGTCGTAGGGCACCGCGCCAGATTGCGATGACGTTTCATTGCGCTTTGGCGACGTGACAAAGCCTTCGCAGCGCGGCGGCTTCGTAGCACAAGCGCGCTGCGCCGCTGAAAACAAAGAAAACCGGTTTCGTTGACTTCAGGCCACGTCACCGTGAGTTATGTCTGACGTGTTCCCTGACATTCTCAGGTTGAATGGAGACCGAAATGATCCGTCGTGTGCTGCCGCTGGTTGCGGGGTTGTTGTGGGCGAGCTCGGCCTTCGCGGCCGACTATTCGCTGCTCAACGTGTCCTACGATCCGACGCGCGAGCTCTATGTCGACTTCAACAAGGCGTTCGCCGCGGCCTATCAGAAGGACACCGGCAAGAGCGTCGAGATCAAGCAGTCGCATGGCGGCTCGGGCTCGCAGGCGCGTTCGGTGATCGACGGATTGCAGGCCGATGTCGTTACGCTGGCGCTCGCCTATGACATCGACGCGATCGCCGGCAAGGGCCTCATCGCCGCTGACTGGCAGAAGCGCCTTGCGCTCAATGCCTCGCCCTATACCTCGACGATCGTGTTCCTGGTGCGCAAGGGCAATCCCAAGGGCATCAAGGATTGGGACGATCTGATCAAGCCCGGCGTTGCCGTCATCACGCCGAACCCGAAGACCTCGGGCGGTGCGCGCTGGAACTATCTCGCCGCCTGGGGCTATGCGCAGAAGAAGTTCGGCTCCGCCGACAAGGCGAAGAAGTTCGTCGCCGACCTCTACCAGAACGTGCCGGTGCTCGACACCGGCGCGCGCGGCTCGACGGTGACGTTCGTCGAGCGCGGTGTCGGCGATGTGCTGCTGGCCTGGGAGAATGAAGCCTTCCTGGCGCTGCGCGAATTCGGCGCGGACAAGTTCGAGATCGTCGCGCCGCCGCAGTCGATCCTCGCCGAGCCGCCGGTCGCGGTTGTCGACACCGTCGCCGACAAGAAGGGCACCCGCGCCGTCGCCGAAGCCTATCTGAAGTACTGGTACACTAGGGAAGGCCAGGAGATCGCCGCGCGCAACTCTTACCGCCCGCGCGATCCCGAGATCGCCAAGGAGTACGAAAAATCCTTCGCCAAGGTTGAACTTTTCACCATCGATGACGTTTTCGGTGGTTGGACCAAGGCGCAGAAGGAGCACTTCGCCGAGGGCGGCATCTTCGATCAGATCTACAAGAACTGATCAGAGAGCAGCCCGGTCGAGCAGGGGGATATGTGAGCACAGCGGTCGCACGGCGCAGTACCCTTCCGGGGTTCGGTCTCACCATGGGACTGACCCTGACATGGCTCTCCGTCATCATCCTGATTCCGCTGGGCGCGCTGTTCCTCAAGACGTTCGAGCTCAGCCTCGATCAGTTCTGGGGCATCGTTACCAGCCGCCGCACGCTGAACGCGCTGAAGATTTCGTTCGGGCTGTCGTTTGCGGCCGCCTGCGTCAATCTGGTGATGGGCACGATCATCGTCTGGGCGCTGGTGCGCTATCGGTTTCCCGGCCGGCGGCTGTTCGATGCCGTCGTCGACATCCCCTTTGCCTTGCCGACCGCGGTCGCCGGCG
Organism: Bradyrhizobium sp. CER78; assembly: GCF_029846235.1. GTDB lineage: Bacteria > Pseudomonadota > Alphaproteobacteria > Rhizobiales > Xanthobacteraceae > Bradyrhizobium. The sequence continues at coordinate 202,676 of NZ_JARVWP010000007.1, read as the reverse complement.
TCGCGCTGACCCAGCTGTTCGCGCAGAAGGGCTGGCTCGGCGCGCCGCTTGCCGAGCTCGGTATCAAGGTCGCCTTCACGCCGATCGGAATCTTCATCGCGATGATCTTCATCGGCATCCCCTTCGTGGTGCGCACGGTGCAGCCGGTGCTGATCGACCTCGATCCCGAGATCGAGGAAGCGGCGGCGAGCCTTGGCGCCAACCGCTGGCACACCGTGTTCCGCGTCATCCTGCCGAGTTTGATTCCGGCGCTGCTCACCGGCTTTGCGCTGGCCTTTGCCCGCGCCATCGGTGAATACGGCTCGGTGATCTTCATCGCCGGCAACCTGCCCAACGTCTCCGAGATCGCGCCGCTCCTGATCGTGATCCGCCTGTCAGAATTCCGCTATGCCGATGCCACCGCGATCGCGGTCGTGATGCTGGTGGCCTCATTCCTGATCATCCTGCTGATCAACCGGCTGCAGCGCTGGGCGCAGGCCCGCATTCCCGTGCATTGAGGTCCGAGATGTCGATGCAGACGGGATTGGCGACCTCGACCACGCGGCTGCGGAGCTACGCGCCCGCGACCGATGTCAGCGTGGCAGCGCCGGCGCCGCGGCTCGAGATCGCGCGCGCAACGCCGGTCACGGCCCACCGTAACCCGCGCACCGAGCCGGGCCCGGTCCGCTTCATCATCATCGCGCTGGCGATCACCTTCCTCAGCGTCTTCGTCGTGCTGCCGCTCGTCGTGGTGTTCGCCTCGGCGTTCTCGAAAGGCGTCGTCGCCTATTTCGCGGCGCTGGCGGAGCCCGAGGCGCTCGCCGCGATCAAGCTGACGCTCTTGATCGCCGCGATCTCGGTCACGCTCAACCTGGTGTTCGGCGTGGTCGCGGCCTGGGCGATCTCGAAATTCGAATTCGCCGGCAAGACCTTCCTGATCACGCTGATCGACCTGCCGTTCTCGGTCTCGCCTGTGATCTCGGGCCTGGTCTACGTGCTGCTGTTCGGCGCGCAGGGCTATTTCGGGCCGTGGCTGCAGGCGCACGACGTCCACATCCTGTTCGCGGTGCCGGGCATCGCGCTGGCGACGATCTTCGTCACCTTCCCGTTCGTGGCGCGTGCGCTGATCCCCTTGATGCAGGAGCAGGGCACCCAGGAGGAGGAGGCGGCGATCTCGCTCGGCGCCTCAGGCCTGCAGACCTTCTTCCGCGTCACGCTGCCGAACATCAAATGGGGCCTGCTCTACGGCGTCCTGCTCTGCAATGCGCGCGCGATGGGCGAGTTCGGCGCGGTGTCGGTGGTGTCAGGCCATATCCGCGGCGAGACCAACACGATGCCGCTGCTGGTCGAGATTCTCTACAACGAATACCAGTTCGTCGCGTCGTTCGCGATCGCATCGCTGCTCGCGATGCTGGCGCTGATCACGCTGGTGGCGAAAACCATTCTCGAGCAGCGGCTCGACGAGGCAGAGGTGCCCGATGGCGATTGAAGTCAAGAATATCGTAAAGCGGTTCGGCAGCTTTGCCGCGCTCGACAATGTCGATCTCAAGGTCGCCGACGGCGAGCTGCTGGCGCTGCTTGGGCCCTCCGGCTCCGGCAAGACGACGCTGCTGCGGATCATCGCAGGCCTGGACTGGCCTGATTCAGGCGAGGTCGCGATCGACGGCGAGAACGCGCTTTCGCGCGGCGCCAGCGAGCGCCAGGTCGGCTTCGTGTTCCAGCACTATGCGCTGTTCCGCCACATGACGGTGTTCGAGAACGTCGCGTTCGGCCTGCGCGTGCAGCCGCGTGCGATCCGCAAGGACGAGGCGACGATCCGTGCCCGCGTCAAGAATTTGCTCGATCTGGTGCAGCTCGATTGGCTCGCCAACCGCTATCCCAGCCAGCTCTCCGGCGGCCAGCGGCAGCGCATCGCGCTGGCGCGCGCGCTCGCGATCGAGCCGCGCATCCTGCTGCTCGACGAGCCGTTCGGCGCGCTCGATGCCAAGGTGCGCAAGGAGCTGCGGCAATGGCTGCGCTCGCTGCACAATGAGATCCACGTCACCTCGATCTTCGTCACCCACGACCAGGAGGAGGCGCTCGAAGTCGCCAACCGCGTCGTGGTGATGGACAAGGGCAAGATCGAGCAGATCGGTTCGCCCGGCGACGTCTACGACAATCCGGCGACCGCCTTCGTGCACGGCTTCATCGGCGAATCCATCGTGCTGCCGGTCGATGTGGCCGGCGATGCGGTGCGGCTGGACGGCCGGCCGCTGAACATCCCGGCGCTGGGCGCGGCATCCGGCGCGGCAAAGCTGTTCGTGCGCCGTCACGACATGGCGGTCGGGCCGGCGGGAACCGGTGCGCTGGAAGGCGCCATCCGCCATGTCCGTTCGTTCGGTCCGATCCAGCGCGCCGAGGTGGCCCTGTCGGGCAGCGAAGGCAAGACCGTGATCGAGATCGACGCCCCCCGCGACCGCGAGCTGCAGGCCGGCGAAATCGTCTCGCTGCAACCGCGCCGCTACCGGATCTTCGCCGCGCAGGAGTAGCCCTGTAGCCCGGATGAAGCCAACGGGTCGCGCGAACGCGCGCCCGATGACAGGCTCCGCGAAATCCGGGACTTCGTGCTGCGGATCGACCGGCCCCGGATTACGCCCTGCTCCATCCGGGCTACGGTCTCCGGAGATCGATGGCTATTGCTGGCCAAAAGTTAGCCCCTGTTCACCATTCAGCCACGGTTGGTATGCAACAACGACCGGCCAACCTTGGGGGTTTTTACCTGTGAAACGGACGACGGTCGCCCTGTTCGGGCTGCTGGTGCTTGCCGGCTGCGGCACGGACACCAAAATCCCGGAAGAACCGGCGATGTATCTCAACATGGCGCAGCCCGGTGCCGTGCTGGACAGCCAGGCCGCAGCGATCATGTTTTCGCAGTACCGCCAGAATAATGGCCTCGGCATCGTGGTGGTCGACCCGGACCTGACCAGGCTCGCCGAGCAGCAGTCGCAGGCGATGGCCGCCCGCAACAAGATGGACCATGACGTGAAGGCCCCGCTCGGCAAGCGGCTCGAGGCCGGCGGCTACCCGGCAACCGTGGCGGTCGAGAACATCTCGGCGGGCTATCACACGCTCGCGGAAGCCTTCTCGGGCTGGCGCGATTCACCGCCGCACAAGGCCAACATGCTCAAAAGCGGTGTCACAAAAATGGGCATCGCGGCTGTCTATGCTCCGAATACCAAATACAAGGTGTTCTGGACGCTCATTCTGGCGGCAACCTGATTTCGATAAATTCCGCGTGATCTGCCTCCTAAATCTCGCTGATTGACGCCGCGGCCAACAGCGGCCACCGTGCGGTCGAGGGCACGATCGGAAAAGCGGACGCCGCTTTTGGGAAAGACCGTGCTCGCGCAATGAGGTTGGATCGGGATGCGATCTTGTCCGATCGCATCGTGCTCAGTTTATTTTCGAACCGAACGGTTACGAATGGATACTTCGGATTCCGCGCCGGCCTCGACGCCCGCGCAAGCGCAGCGGGTGCTGGTTCTCCAGGGCGGCGGCGCGCTCGGCTCCTACCAGGCCGGCGCCTTTCAGGCGCTCTGTCACGCGGGCTTCGAGCCGGAATGGATCGCCGGCATCTCGATCGGCGCCATCAATGCCGCGATCATCGCCGGCAACGATCCGGACAAGCGCGTGCCGAAGCTGAAGGAATTCTGGGAGATGGTGTCGGCGCCGGTGCCGTGGAATCCGGTGTCGAAGCATGAGCGCGCCCGCTCGCTGTTCAACGAGACCTCTGCCGCGATCATCGCGACCTTCGGGGTGCCCGGCTTCTTCACGCCGCGGATCCCGCCGGCGCCGCTGTGGCCGCCCGGCAGCTCGCAATCGCTGAGCTATTACGACACCGCGCCGCTGAAGAAGACGCTGGAGCGTCTCGTCGACTTCGATCGCATCAACGATCTGAAGACGCGGCTCTCGGTCGGCGCGGTCGGCGTCACCTCGGGCAACTTCTGCTATTTCGACAATTACGAGTTCAAGAAGCGCGGCAAGAAGATCGGCCCCGAGCACATCATGGCCTCGGGCGCGCTGCCGCCGGGCTTTCCCGCGGTCGTGATCGAGGGCGAGCATTACTGGGACGGCGGCATCGCCTCCAACACCCCGCTCGACTTCGTGCTCGACGAGGAGACCAGCCGCGATCTCCTGATCTTCCAGGTCGACCTGTTCAGCGCGCGCGGGCCGTTGCCGGAGACGCTGCTGGAGGCCGCCGAGCGCGAGAAGGACATCCGCTATTCCAGCCGGACGCGGATGAACACCGACAAGAACAGGCAGATCCACAACGCCCGCATGGCGGTGCGCGACCTGATCGGCAAGCTGCCTGATTACCTGAAGAACGATCCGTCGGTCGAACTGCTGCGCAAGGCCTCCAAGGAGAACACCGTCACGGTGGTTCACCTGATCTACAAGAGCAAGAACTACGAGAGCTCCTCGAAGGACTACGACTTCTCCCATGTTGCGATGGTCGAGCACTGGAGCGCGGGCGTCCGCGACGTGCATTTGTCGATGCGTCACAAAGAATGGCTAGAACGGCCCCAGTCCGGGGAAACCATGGTGACTTACGATCTCACGGGGGACGAACCCAAGGCCCCTGAATCGAGCCCCCCGCAAGCAAAATAGGAGCGACCGATAATGGGTACGTTGACAGGCAAGACCGCCGTTGTGACCGGCTCGACCAGCGGCATCGGATTGGCTTACGCGCGCGCCTTCGCGAGCGCCGGCGCCAACATCGTTCTCAATGGCATGGGCGTTCCGGCCGACATCGAGAAGGAGCGTTCCGGCATCGAGACCGACTTCAAGGTCAAGGCGGTGCATTCGCCGGCCGACATGACCAAGCCGGCCGAGATCGCCGACATGATCGCGCTCGGTGAGAAGACCTTCGGTTCGGTCGATATCCTGGTCAACAATGCCGGCATCCAGTTCGTGTCGCCGATCGAGGAATTCCCGCCGGAGAAGTGGGAAGCGATCATCGCGATCAATCTGTCGTCGGCGTTCTACGGCATCCGCGCTGCGGTGCCCGGCATGAAGAAGCGCGGCTGGGGCCGCATCATCAACACCGCCTCGGCGCACTCGCTGGTCGCCTCGCCGTTCAAGTCGGCCTATGTCTCGGCCAAGCACGGCATCGCCGGCCTCACCAAGACGGCGGCGCTGGAGCTCGCGCAGTTCAAGATCACCTGCAACTGCATCAGCCCGGGCTATGTCTGGACGCCGCTGGTCGAGCACCAGATTCCGGAGACCATGAAGGCGCGCAACATGACCAAGGAGCAGGTCATCAAGGACGTGCTGCTCGCAGCCCAGCCGACCAAGGAGTTCGTGACCTCGGAGCAGGTCGCAGCGCTCGCGCTGTTCCTGTGCGGCGACGATGCCGCGCAGATCACCGGCGCCAACCTCTCGATCGACGGCGGCTGGACCGCGGAGTAATTCGCCTCCGCGAGTTGGCGGTTAAGAACAAGCCGGCCTTGACTGGATCAGGGCCGGCTTTTGTTTTTCTATGGGATGATCGGCAGGCTTGCCGTCAGGCGTCCGATCCACTCTCTTTCGCCGGCTTTTGTTTCGCGGCTACCAGGCGCTCCATGCTCGCCAGGATATCAACCTCGTCCGCACTGGAGCTCGCGTCGGGGGTGACTTCGATGGAAGTAATCGCGGCTTCGTTGATCTGCAGCTCAACTTCGGAAGCGACGTGCTGGTGGCCCCGCAATGCGTTTTCGATCGCGCTCGCCGTCGATAGCAATTCGTCCTGCGCCGGCTTCGGCCAGGATAGGATGCGATCAAACAGGTCTTTCAGCTCGGTGGCGCTCATGGCGGCAATTATATACAGCGTCCGGCAGAAAGCTATGCCGTCGCCCGCCGCTTCCCGAATGCCAGCACGTGCAGGCCGAGCCGCGAGCGCACGACGTAGAACAACAGGATCGTCTCGAAGATCAGCGACAGCGAGGTCGAGGCCGCCGCACCCATGCCGCCGTAGCGCGGCACCAGCGTCATGCAGAGCCCGACATTCATCAGGAACGACACCGCGTAGGCGGTGGCGCAGATGCTCTGGTGGCCGAGCATGTTCAACAGCCGCTCCACCGGCCCGATCGCCGAGCGCACCACGAGGCCGATCGCGGCGACGAACATGATGCTGTAGCCGTCGACGAATTTCGGGCCGAACAGCCACAGCAGCGGCTTGCCGAAGGCGAGCAGCGCGATGGTTGCGAGCAGCGAGGGCCAGAACGTCCAGCTGATCGCATGCGCGACATAGGCCGACAGCCGGTCCTTGTCGCCGAGCGCATTGTATTCGGCGAAGCGGTGCGCGGTCGTCGCCGCCATCGCGTAGTGCACGAACGACACCAGCGCCAGCGTCTTCACCACGGCGAAATAGATGCCGACCTCCTCGGAGGAGCGGAATTGCTGCAGCATCAGCACGTCGGTATAGCCGAGCAGGAGATAGAAGCTCTCGACCAGCATGATCGGCAGCGAGATCGCAAACCAGCCCCTGACGTCGTAGGTCTTCTCGCCTGGCCCCAGATGGGCTTTGAGGCGGCGGTTCAGCACGATCATCTGGCCGATCGCCGCGATGTAGACGGCGGCGGCGCTCGCGATCATCGCAGCGGTGGCGCCGAGATTGAGGCCAAGCGCCAGCGCGCCGGCGGTGAGCGCGATGATCAGTCCCTGCCGCACGATGAACTGCGGCATCAGGCCGAGCTGCATCCAGTCATGCGCGCGCGAGATGCCGTCCTGGGTGTTGGCGACGACGAAGGGCGGCAAGGTCAGGCAGCCGATATAGAGCGGCACCACCGCATTGGGATCGATCCAGGGCGAGGCGACATGGATCACGCCGGCGAGCAGCAGCGCCACCGCACTCGACGTGGCAAGCACCACCCAGCGGCCGCCGGAGAGGAAGCCGCGCAGCGCGGCGAGGTCGCCGCGCGCGCGATATTCCGGGATGATCTTCTGCGAGGACGGCGCGATGCCGAAATCCATCGTGCTGCCGAGCAGCAGCACCCAGGTCCAGACATAGACATAGATGCCGTAGTCCGAACCGCTCATCCAGCGCGCCAGCAGGATCTGCGCGAGATAGGCGATGGCGGCGCTGATGACGCGGATGATGAAGATCATGCCCGCGAGGCGCTTGGTGACCGACGCCTCCCTGGTGCCGCCGAGCAGGTCCGCAACAATCCCGCGCAGGCGTGCGACCGCGCCCAATGGCGCAGAGGTTGCGGCAGAGGATTCGGCAGAGGATCCGGATCGTGTCTCCATCACAGCCAAGGCGGAAAATTCCCAAAGCGCCGCAAGGCGGCAATGGCCCCCGATCTATCAACGAAACGTTAAGATTGGGTTGGGTGGCCGCTGTTCCCGTCGTCCTGGCGAAGGCCAGGACCCAACCACAAATGTCTGTTTGGGAGCACGCTGTGGCCCCAGCCTGCCTCGCACTGCGGCCGCGGAGTAAGGGTCCTGGCTTTCGCCAGGACGACGATTGGAGGGGCGGGCGTCAGTTCAAATTGATATTGAATTCGTAGCTCTTGTCGCCGCCGACCAGGGTCAGCTTCAGCGCGGCGCCGTCAGCCTTGGCGCCGGGCGGCAGGCCATCGAGCTCGAAGGTGAAGCGCTTCACGCCCGGCGGCGCGTGCTCGACGAGCTTGGGCACGGGGAGTGCCCAGTCCGGCGTCGGCCCCTCGACGAACAGGCAGAGGTCCTTACTCTCCGGCGCGGTGACATCGACCAGCACGTTGTTGCCGTCGCGCTTGACGTCGCGGATCGTGAACGGGGCAGGATCGCCGATATTGGCGGGCTTCGGCACTGCGTTGAGCGCTTCCGACAGCGCGGCGTCCTCGGTCGAGGCGACGCTCGCGAACGCAAGCTCGGCCTTCGCCTCCACCGGCACGCACAGCTTCTCGCACACCGCGTAGCTGATGTCGGCGCGCAGCACCAAGGGCTTGTCGGGGTTCTTCGCGACGATGCGCAGCGGCAGCACCACTTGGTGCTTGTAGCCGAGTGAGGTGCCGCCTGCGCCGTCGTCGAACCGGCGTGGCGCCGGCCACATCACCGTGACCGCGTCGACATTGTCCGACTTGGAGAAGTCGAACCGCGGCGGCACGCCGGAATCGCCCGGCGTCCTCCAGTAGGTTTTCCAGCCGTCCTGCAACTGGAAAGCGATGCCGCCGAGCAGCACTGCGCCGCTGCGCGATCCCGCCAGCAACCGCACCGCGGAATGAGTGTCCTGCTGCCACGGCGAGGCGTCGTCGGCGCGAACCTCCGCGGCTGCAGATGCGACGGAAATCAAGGCGGCAACGCCAAATGCGGCACGCATGGGAACTGTGACGATCATGAGACGTCTTTACCTGCAACTTTGGTTGCAAACCATTGAATTGCTTGTGATGCATCGCCGCACTGCGGCCGATGGTTGATTGACAGAACCGCCACCCAATATCAGGATGCCAAATCAGCAGGAAAGGCCTTTGCGGATGCGCCCTGAAGGCAAAACAGGCAAGACTCGCAAGACCGCCGCCGGCAGAAACCCGGCCGTCGGTCCCGATGCCGGCGATGATGGCTATCTCGATGGCCAGATGCTGATCGCGATGCCTGTGATGAACGACCCGCGCTTCGAGCGCTCCGTGATCTACATGTGCGCGCATTCATCCGAGGGCGCGATGGGCATCATCGTCAATCGCCCGGCCGGCAGCATCGATTTCCCGGGGCTGTTGGTGCAGCTCGACATCATCGAGAAGTCGGACCAGATCCAGCTGCCCGAGAATGCCGAGATGATGAAGGTGATGAAGGGCGGCCCGGTCGACACCGGCCGCGGCTTCGTGCTGCATTCCAGCGACTTCTACATTCAGGACGCGACGCTCAACATCGACGACGGCATCTCGCTGACCGCGACCGTCGATATCCTCAAGGCGATCGCCAAGGGCGCCGGGCCCAAGCACGCCATCCTCGCGCTCGGCTATGCCGGCTGGGCGCCGGGCCAGCTCGAGAACGAGATCCAGCACAATGGCTGGCTGCATTGCGACGCCGATCCGGAGCTGATCTTCGGCACCGACGTCGACGAGAAATACGCCCGCGCCCTGCGCAAGATCGGCATCGAGGCCGGCATGCTGTCGAACGACGCCGGGCACGCTTAACCTGCCGCCGCGGTAGAACGGCCTTCCCACATCACCGGTGTCGTCCCTGCGAAAGCAGGGACCCATAACCACAGGGCGTGGTTGGCCGCGCTGGGGCCACAGCATCGTGCAATCATGAGCAGTCGCGGTAATGGGTCCCGGCTTTCGCCGGGACGACAGCGGTCGGTTGGCTTACTCCGCCGCTTCCTGCGCCACCGTCGGCTGCGTTCCCGCCACCGTGGCGCGGCGCATGTCGCGGGGCTGCGACTGGTCGTAGCGGCGGACGCGGTGCACGGTCTGGCGGTTGTCCCACATCACGAGGTCATGCAGCGTCCATTTGTGGACATAGACGAACTCCGGTTGCGTCGCGTGCTCGGTGAGGTCGCGCAGCAGCACCCGCGCTTCCGGCATGCTCATGCCCCTGATGCCGCCGGCATGCGAGGACAGATACAGCGATTTGCGGCCGTGCACCGGATGGGTGCGCACCAGACGCTGCAGCACCGGCTTGAACATCTGCTTCTCTTCCTCGGTGTAATCGAGGAAGCCGAGCGAGCCGCGCGAATACATCAGCGAGTGCTCGCAGATCATGTCCTCGATCTCGGCCTTGGTCTCGTCGTCGAGCGCGTCATAGGCGGCGCGCATGTCGGCGAATTCGGTGTTGCCGCCCTTCGGGTTCACCACGCGCGCCGACAGCAGCGAGAATTTCGCCGGGATCGGCCGGAACGAGCTGTCGGAATGCCACAGGCAGTTGCCGAGATTGAACAGATGGGTGCGGTGATCCTTCGGCAGCGGCTTGCCGTCCTTGCCGAGGTTGCCGACATCGTTGAGCCCGGAGGAGAGGCGGTAGTCTTCCTTCTTGGTCACCGTGCCGCCGCGTGAGCTCTCGCGCTCGCCGAAGTTCAGCGCGAACGCCATCTGCTGCTCGTCGTTAATGTCTTGGCCGTGGAAGACGAGCACGGCGTATTTGTCCATGCCGGCTTCGATGTCGGTCGCTTCCTGCTTCGTCAGCGGCTTGCGCAGATCGACGCCGGAGACCTCGCCGACGAAATGCTTGTGAAGCTGCCGGATCAGGACCGTCATGGCGTAAATCTCCCCGTGCTTTGCGGGCGGTTGTCCCGCTTCCTTTGACGAGAAGGCTACTCCCGACGTGCGCGCTGTCAACGCTTCGCAGTGATGCGCGGGTCAGGCATTCCGCGCCATCAACCCGCCGTCGACAGGGATCACGGCGCCGGTCAGGAAGGATGCCGCGGGCAGGCACAGGCTGAGCGTCATGTGCGCGACCTCCTCCGGATTGCCGTAGCGCGCCAGCGCGGTGCGGCGCTTGGCGTAGATCGTCTTGTGCTCCTCGGAGATGCGATCGGTGATCGCTGTGCGGATCGGGCCCGGGCAGATGCAGTTGACGGTGATGCCTTCGCGCCCCAGTTCCACCGCGAGCGAGCGGGTCAGGCTGGTGACGCCGCCCTTGGCCGCGGAGTAGGGGCTATGCAGGCCTGTTGCACCCAGAGCTTCAGTTGAGGCGATGTTGACGATGCGCGGCGAGCGCGACTTGCGCAGGTATGGCAGCGCGGCGCGGATGATGCGCGGATGCGCCGTCAGCATCACGGCGATGCCCTTGGCCCAGGCGTCCTCATAACCGGGATCGTCGATCGGCACCCGCACCGAGATGCCGGCATTGTTGACGATGATGTCGAGCCCGCCGAAATGCGCGGCGACGTCGTTGACGACCCTGGTGATGGCGTCGCGATCGCTGACGTCGAGCGTCCAGGCCTTTGCCGAGCCGCCGCTCGCTGAAATCTCTTTCGCCACCGCTTGCGTGCCTTCTTCAGTGAGGTCGGTGACCGCGACATTGGCGCCTTCATCGGCGAACACGCGTGCGGTGGCGCGACCCATGCCGCTGGCGGCTCCCGTGACGAGAACGGTGAGGCCCTTCACCGAACGGCTGAGCTGTTTGAATTCGGACACGACGGACCTCCCGTTGATTTTTTTGCGTTGTGCGAGCTGCAACGCTGGCACCGATCCGCCGAGACGTCAAACCGGCGATCCCTGATCGGCACGCGCGCAGCGCGTTAACGCAAGTTTTGCGTGGGCTTTTGCGTTGGCTTTTCGCAAAGGATCGTGCTCAATCAAGAAAACAGCAAGAGAGGAAACGCGATGAACGAGCTCGATTTCGGCGGCAAGCAGGTACTGGTGGTCGGCGGCTCCAGCGGCATCGGCAATGGCATCGCGCAGGCTTTCCGCGCCAAGGGCGCGCGCGTCGCCGTGTACGGCACCCGCGCGCAGGCGAGCGACTATTCGAAAGAGGAAGGCTCGGATCTCGAGGGCCTTGCCTATGCGCAGCTCGATGTCTCTGATCCGCAGGCGATCGATCACCTCGAGCCGTCGTTCGATCGCCTGGACGTCCTGGTGCTGGCGCAGGGCGCGGTGATTTACCGCCGCGGGGAATTCGAGATGGAGGGCTTTCGCAAGGTGCTCGAGGTCAACCTGATGAGCCTGATGGCCTGCGCCACCAAATTCCACGCGATGCTCAGCGCGAGTCAGGGATCGCTGATCATCGTGAGCTCGACCGCGGCGTATCATTCCACCATGGGCAATCCGGCCTACAACGCCTCGAAGACCGGCGCCGTCGGGCTGACGCGCACGCTCGGTGAGGCCTGGGCGGAGAACGGCATCCGCGTCAACGGCATCGCGCCCGGCCTCGTCGACACCAAGATGACCAAGGCGACGACCGCGAATCCAAAGCGGCTCGAAGGCGCGCTCGGGCGCATTCCGCTGAAGCGTCTCGGTACGCCCGCCGACATGGCCGGCGCCGCGCTGTTCCTCGCCTCGCCGCTTGCGTCCTACATCGTCGGCCAGACCATCGTGGTCGACGGCGGGCTCATTCTCTAGAGAGCATGATGAATTGAGGTTTGAAGGCAACCGCGAAGGAACTGTGCTCCCTCTCCCGCTTGCGGGGGAGGGTTGGGGTGGGGGCTTTCTCCACGAGCCGCATCGTTGAGAGAGCCCCCACCCGCATCGCATCTTCGATGCGATGCGACCTCCCCCGCAAGCGGGAGAGGTGAGCTAGTCTGCGGCTCGACCGATTCAACCTTACTTCACCCCGCTCTTAGCTCCAGGAACCTGCGCAAGGTTCCGCGGTTGGCTCCCTGACAGTTTCAGGGAGCAATCGTGATGGACAAGGATCGGATTTTCGGAACGGCGAAGGAGTTTGCGGGCAAGGCCGAAGGTGCCGTCGGCGATGCGACCGGCGACGAGCAGACGCAGGCCTCGGGCCGCGCGCGCGAAGCCGCCGGCACCGTGCAGGATCTCTACGGCCAGGCCAAGGATGCCGCGCGGGATGCAGCCGACACCGCGGTCAATTACGCCAAGGACGCCTTTGAGCATCGCGGCGAGACCATCCGCGGCGGGCAGAAGGCGATGGCAAGATCGGTGCAGGACAATCCGCTCGGCGCGCTCCTGATCGCCGGCGGTATCGGCTTTGCGCTGGCGCTGTTGATGACGCGCCAGCCGCGCCGCCCGCCGCCGTCACGCTGGCGCTATTACGGCTGAGATCCGCGATAAACCCGTAGGGCGCGTTAGCGAAGCGTAACCCGCCATCTTGCCGCGCAAGACATCGGCGGGTTACGGCTTCGCCTAACCCGCCCTACAAATTTCTAGCCATTGTTCAGGATCGCGTTCTCACGCGCCGCTTACTGCCAGGGATTCCCCGGCGCTGCGGCCCGTTGTCCGACATTGCGCGGCGGACGCGGTGGCGGAGCCACCAGCGGACGCTGCTGCGGCGCGCCGAAGCCGAAGAAGTCGCGCAGCCAGGGCTGCGGCTGCTGCTGTTGCGGCTGGGCCTGCGCCGGACGGAATACACGCTTCTGCGGCTTCGGCGCGGTGATGATCGAACCGTCGGGCGCGATCGCCGTGGTCGAGGGCGGCGGGTTCGCAGGTCCCCCCGCCGCGGGTGCAGCCGGCGCCACCGCAGCAACCGGCACGTCGCCCTTGGCCTGCTCGCGGCCGATCTCGCGGCGCGGCCAGGCGAAATCATCGGCGCGGCCGGCGGGCGGCGCCAAGGCCTCGCCCTTCACCAGCGTGCGCGCGGCGAGCGCATCGACCGCGGCGGGCCGCGAGCCGGGGCCGCCGAGCAATTGATCGGTGCCGACTGTGGAGGCGACCAGCGGCAGCACGGGGCCTGCCAGCGGCCGCGGCGGCGGCTTGCCGGGCTCGGTGCTGGTCTCGGGCGCCGCCGGCTCGCTTGGCAGCGCGATCGGGCCGCTGCGCACCGCAAGCAGCCGGGTCACCTCGCGCTCGACGTAATGCGCGAGCTTGCGCGCGCCGGCCTTGGTGAAGAACACGCCGTCATCGGAGCGCAGCTTGCGCGGCTGGCCTTCGAAGTCCGGGCCCTTCTGCATGAAGCGGCCGGCCTCGTCGACGAAGCCGTCCCAGACGTCGACATAGGTGATGCCGGCCTTGCCGGCGCCGTCGCGGTAGAGCGCGTCGAGGAACAGCATGTCCGATGTGCCCTTCTGGCCGCGGATCGCGGGCAGGCCGACCCACAGCACCGGCACGCCCTTGCTTTTCAGCACGTTGATCAGCTCTTCGATCTTCTTGCCGTAGAGCTCGACCCAGCGGTCGTCGCGGAAGTCATAGAGGCCGTTGGGTGAGCGCGCGGTCTTCTCCGGCGCTGCCTGCGAGTCCGTGTCGGCGTCGTCGGCCGGCGGCTCGGTCTCGGCGGGCTTATTGTCGGCCTTGCTGTCGGTCTTGCCGTCAGTCTTGGCAGCGGCATCGGGCTTGTCGCCAGGCTTTGCGTCCGGCTTGCCGCGCGCGTCCTTTTTCTCGTCCTTCTTGTCGACCTTCTTCTCCACGACCGGTTCGCGGATCGAGGTGCGGTCGTTGAGGCCGAGCATCACGACGATGGCGTCGGGGTTCTCGGTGGCGAGAATGCCCTTGGCGGCGGCCGCCCAGTCCGCCGGGTCACCCTTCGGCTGATAGCGGATCAGGCCGGAGACCGTCTTGTGCTTGCGGATCACGCCCATGTCGGGCTGGTCGGAATAGGCATCCTCCAGGCCGTAGGCGAGCCAGTCGGCCATCGCGTCGCCGATCACGAGCACGTTGCGCTCGGCTGCGGCTTCGCGCTTGGCCGGCGGCGGCGCACGGGAGAAATCCTCGCGCGGCCGCTGCGGCTGTGATTGCGGCTGCTGCTGCTGGAACGGCGCGAAGAAATCGCCCCCGAACCAGCCGCCGCCACCGCCATGCTGCGGCGGCGCGCGGCGCTGCGGCTGCGGTGGTCCGCCGCCGAAGCCGGGGAAGCCGAAGAACTGCGCCGAGGCCGGCTGCGCGATGCCGATCAACAGCGCGAGCGCCACCGCCAGCGCGACCAGCGGCCCGGCTTCTGTGAATACGCGCAGGAAGGACTTCGGCTCTCGCATCGGGTTCGGTCGCAAATGATCTGGAAGTACGTGAGCATATTAGCGGAATCGGGCCGCAAGCGGGCAGCTTTTCCACCATAAATCGGGTGCCTCCGGCCGCCGTCAAGGCGGGCGGCAAATATCGGATTTCACGGTTACTTTCGGGGGAGGGGGTACAGGGCGGTTGCCGCGACGGAACTGCACTCCCTCTCCCGCTCGCGGGGGAGGGCCGGGGTGGGCGTCTCACCGCGATGGGACCAGTCATTCTGCCGAGAAAGCCCCCACCCGGATTGCATCTTCCATGCAATCCGACCTCCCCGCAAGCGGGAGAGGTGGGAGCAAGAGCCGTAACCCGCTGCTCTACCGCCCCCGCAGCCGTTCCAGTACCTCTGACGTGGCAAAACCGTCGGCCGGGGCGCCGATCGAGACCTGGAAGCCGCGCAGCGCCTCGCGGGTCTGGCCGCCGAACTGGCCGTCGGGCGTGCCCTTGTAGAAGCCGCGCTGGGCCAGCAACTGCTGCAGTTCCAGCCGCTCGGCGCGAGACAGCACCCGCTCCTGGCGCGGCCAGGGCTGCACGAAGGGCGCCCCGCCGCGCAGGCGATCGGCGAAATGGCCGATCGCGAGCGCATAGGCCTCGGCCGGGTTGTACTTCATGATCACCCGGAAGTTCTGCAGCATCAGGAAGCCCGGACCCTCGGCGCCTGCCGGCGCCAGCAGATAGGCCTTGTCGGACGGCCGCGGGAACGGCTGGCCGTTCGGCCGCTTGACACCGAGCTGCTCCCATTGCGACAGCGGCATCACCTTGGCGCGGTCGGCCAGCATGTAATTCAGGCCTTGCGGCAGCACGACCTCGTAGCCCCAGCTCGCGCCGGGCTGCCAGCCGTCCTTCTTCAGATTGTTGGCGGTCGAGGCGATCAAATCGCTGGGATTGTCGACGACGTCGCGGCGGCCGTCGCCATCGCCGTCGACGGCGTAGCGCTTGAACGCGGTCGGCATGAACTGAGTCGGGCCGAACGCGCCGGCCCAGGAGCCGCGCATCTGCTCGGGTCTGAGATCGCCGCGGTTGAGGATCTCCAGCGCCGACAGGAATTCGTCCTTGAAATAGGCCTGGCGCCGTCCGATGCAGGCAAGCGTCGCGGTCGACTGTACCACGCTGCGATCGCCCATCTGGGTCGAGTAGTTCGACTCGATGCCCCAGATCGCCGCGATGATATAGCGATCGACGCCATAGGCCTTCTCGGTCGCGTCGAACTGCGGCTTGTATTTGGCAAGGATCTCGCGGCCCTTGGCGAGCCGCGCATCGCTCACCAGGATGTCGAGATAGTCCCAGATCGCCTTGGTGAATTCCGGCTGCGAATCCAACAGGTCCATGATGCGCAGATCGGGCTGCAGGCCCGCGGTGAAGCGCTCGAAATTCTGCTGCGTGATGTTGCGCCGTGCGGCATCTGGCCACATCGCGGCGACGCAATTCGGGAAGTCCGAGGCCGCCTGGCGGATCGCGGCGGCGGTCATCAGCGGATGGCCGGAGGCGCCGTCTTCGCCGCTCCAGGGCGGCGCTGCGCCGTCCTGCCCGGTCGCGGCCTGCGGCGGTGTTGTGGCGTTAGGTCCCGAAAAGATGCTGTCGATCAGGTTGGTCAGGCCGTTGCCCGCCGATTGAGCCTGCGTGCTGCCGGGCAGCAGCAGCGCCAGCGCGATCAGGCTCGCGCTGAAAAGCCTGGTCCGTGATGTTCCCATCGAGCGCATTTGTCGTGTGCCTGTCAAAAAACGTGCTGTTCCAGAAGGACCCGGGACGGTTTCCAATAACTTAACATGGGCGAGATTTCGTCGTGGCCCGCATTGGCTGACGGGAACGGCGGAATTAAGCCGCACCACACATCCGCCTTTGTTGGCGGCTGCAAAACGAGGTACCAAGGTGCGATTCATTTCGCGCCGTCGTCCCACCCATTTCAAGGGCTCCCGATAATCCCATGAAGATCCGCAAAGCCGTCTTTCCCGTCGCCGGTCTCGGTACCCGCGTGCTGCCTGCCACCAAGGCGATGCCGAAGGAGATGCTGACGATCGTCGACAAGCCCCTGATCCAGTACGTGGTCGACGAAGCGAGGGAAGCCGGCATCGAGCACTTCGTGTTCGTCACCGGCCGCAACAAGGGCGTCATCGAGGATCACTTCGACCGCATGTTCGAGCTCGACACCACGCTCGCGCAGCGCGGCAAGAAGACCGAGCAGGACATCCTGGCGCAGAACCAGCCGGAGGCCGGCGCGATGAGCTTCACCCGGCAGCAGGCGCCGCTCGGGCTCGGCCACGCGGTGTGGTGCGCGCGCGACATCGTCGGCAACGAGCCGTTCGCGGTGGTGCTGCCGGATGAGCTGGTGCTGAACACGCCGGGCTGCCTGAAGCAGATGATCGACGCCGCCAACAAGCTCGGCGAGAAGTCGAACGTGATCGCGGTCGAGGCGGTGCCCGACGAGGTCACCCATCAATACGGCATCTGCAGTGTCGGCAAGCGCACCGGCAACATCTTCGAGGTCGACCGCATGGTAGAGAAGCCGCCGCAGGGCACCGCGCCGTCCAATTTGTCGATCACCGGCCGCTACATCCTGCAGCCGGAGATCTTCAACATCCTGGCGACGCAGGAGCGCGGCGCCGGCGGCGAGATCCAGCTCACCGACGCGATGATCGGGCTTGCCAAGACGCAGAAATTCTACGGCGTCGAGTTCGAGGGCGAGCGCCACGATTGCGGCTCCAAGCCCGGCTTCCTCCGCGCCAACATCGCCTTCGGCCTCAAGCGCCCCGAGCTGCGCGACGGCCTGATCGCCGAGATGAAGAAGTATCTGGAGAAGTGAGGGGGCGGGCAGGTCACTCGCATGCGCATGCGCGGGCGATGACACTGAATAAGCCTCGTGCGCGCGCCACATATTCTCTGTCGTCCCTGCGAAAGCAGGGACCCATAACCACGAATGGTTATTGGTGAGCGACGCTGGAACGACGAGTTCCGTTCACAACATCCGCCGCGGAGTATGGGTCCCTGCTTTCGCAGGGACGACAGTGGTGAGTGTGGCGCGGTCAAACTCAGCACGAGCCTTCAGCAACGCAATCGCAATCACCCAGCTTTCCGTCGCCCCGCACGCTTAGCCGGCTCCTTCGCGCCATCCTGCTTCGGCGCGCGCAACTCACGGGCGGCGAGGCTGACAACGTCGGCGATCTGTTGGAGCTGCGAGGCGAGCGGAGAGGTCTTGCGCCAGACCATGCCGATGGTGCGCGAGGGCTGCGGGTGCTTGAAGCGCGACACCGTGACCGGTGCCGAGCGCGTCTCCACCGTCACCGCCATCTCCGGAATCAGGGTGACGCCGATGCCGGCGCCGACCATCTGCACCAGCGTCGACAGCGAGCTCGCATCCAGCACCTCGCGCGGCGGCGAGGACTGCATGTTGCAGAACGACAGCGCCTGGTCGCGGAAGCAATGGCCTTCCTCGAGCAGCAACAGCCGCATCTCGCGCAGCATCTCGGCGCTCGGCACCGGCGTCTTGGCATCCTCGCCCGGCCGCACCAGCAGGAAATTCTCGGAGAACAGCGCGACCTCGGTCAGCGACGGTTCCGACACCGGTAGCGCCACGATCGCGGTGTCGAGCCGGCCCTCGGCGACTTCCTTGATCAGCTTCGGCGTCAGCGTCTCGCGGACATGGATGTCGAGCTCGGGATGCAGCCGCGCCAGGGTCTCGATCACCTTCGGCAGCAGATAGGGCGCAATGGTCGGGATCATGCCGACGCGCAGCCGTCCGGCGAGCTTGTCGCGCGAAGCGCGCGCGAAGTCACCGAGCTCGTCGACCGAGCGCAGGATGTCGCGCACGCGATGCAAGAGTTCCTCGCCGAACGCCGTCAGGGTGACCTGGCGCGCGCTGCGTTCGATCAGCACGCCGCCGACCGCCTGTTCCATCTCGCGGATCTGCATCGACAGCGCCGGCTGCGACACCGCGCAGGCATCCGCGGCGCGCCCGAAATGGCCGTGGCGGGCCAGCGCATCGAAATACCTCAATTGCCGGAATGTGACATTTATCATCAGATTATCTTATTGCCGCGATCATTAAAGTCAATTTCACCTGATGGATTGAGGCGCGTAGAATCGTTCTTGGAAGAGCTCCAGCACATTCCAGAATCCATCACCTCGGAGAAGAAACATGGACGCAAAAACCGACGAAGGCGCGGGCAAATGCCCATTCACGGCAGCCCCTCGCGGACACACGAATCGTGACTGGTGGCCGAAGTCGCTGGACGTTCAGGTCTTGCATCACAACTCCAGCCTGTCCGATCCGATGGGCAAGGGGTTCGACTACGCCAAGGAATTCAAGACCCTCGACCTCAACGCCGTGATCAAGGACCTGACGGCCCTGATGACGACGTCGCAGGATTGGTGGCCGGCGGACTTCGGCCATTACGGCGGCCTGATGATCCGCATGGCCTGGCACTCGGCGGGCACCTACCGCATCAGCGACGGCCGCGGCGGCGCGGGTGCCGGTCAGCAGCGTTTCGCCCCGCTCAACAGCTGGCCTGACAACGCCAACCTCGACAAGGCGCGCCGGCTGCTCTGGCCAATCAAGCAGAAATACGGCCGCAAGATCTCGTGGGCCGACCTCTATGTCCTCGCCGGCAACGTCGCGCTGGAATCGATGGGCTTCAAGACGTTCGGATTTGCGGGCGGCCGCGCCGACGTGTGGGAGCCGGAAGAGCTGTATTGGGGTCCGGAAGGCACTTGGCTCGGCGACGAGCGCTACAGCGGCGAGCGTCAGCTCTCCGAGCCGCTCGGTGCGGTGCAGATGGGCCTGATCTACGTCAACCCGGAAGGCCCGAACGGCAACCCCGATCCGGTCGCTGCCGCGAAGGACATCCGCGAGACGTTCTTCCGCATGGCGATGAACGACGAGGAGACCGTTGCGCTGATCGCCGGCGGCCACACCTTCGGCAAGACCCACGGCGCGGGTGATCCGTCGCTGATCGGGCCGGAGCCGGAAGGCGGCGCGCTCGAGGAGCAGGGCCTCGGCTGGAAGAGCAAGTTCGGCACCGGCGTCGGCGCCGACGCGATCACCGGCGGCCCCGAGGTCACCTGGACCCAGACGCCCACCAAGTGGAGCAACCACTTCTTCGACAACCTGTTCAAGTATGAATGGGAGCTGACGAAGAGCCCCGCAGGCGCGAAGCAGTGGAAGGCGAAGGGCGCGGCGGCCGACATTCCGGACGCGTACGACCCGTCGAAGAAGCATGTCCCGACCATGCTGACCACCGACCTCTCGCTGCGCTTCGACCCGGCCTATGAGAAGATCTCGCGCCGGTTCTATGAGAATCCGGATCAGTTCGCGGACGCCTTCGCCCGCGCCTGGTTCAAGCTCACGCATCGCGACATGGGCCCGATCCAGCGCTACCTCGGCCCGCTGGTGCCGAAGGAGACCCTGATCTGGCAGGACCCGGTGCCGGCGCTCGATCACGCCGTGATCGACGACAAGGATATCGAGGCGCTCAAGGCGAAGATCCTCGCCTCGGGTCTGTCGGTGTCCGAACTGGTATCGACCGCCTGGGCTTCGGCCTCCACGTTCCGCGGCTCCGACAAGCGCGGCGGCGCCAACGGTGCGCGCATCCGTCTCGCCCCGCAGAAGGACTGGGAGGTCAACGAGCCGGCGCAGCTCAAGACTGTGCTGTCCAAGCTCGAAGCCATCCAGAAGGAGTTCGGCAAGAAGGTCTCGCTGGCCGATCTGATCGTGCTCGGCGGCGCGGCTGCGATCGAGAAGGCGGCGAAGGACGGCGGCACCAATGTGAAGGTCCCCTTCACGCCGGGCCGTACCGACGCCTCGCAGGAGCAGACCGACGCCGCTTCCTTCGCCCCGCTCGAGCCGCGGGCTGACGGCTTCCGCAACTACATCAGCGGCAAGCCCCAGGCCATGCTGCCCGAGGAGGCGTTGGTCGATCGCGCGCAGTTGTTGCGGCTCACCGGACCGGAATTGACGGTCCTGGTCGGCGGACTGCGTGTGCTCGGCGCCAATGCCAAGAAGTCGAAGCACGGCGTCTTCACCGGCAAGCCGGGAACGCTGACCAACGACTTCTTCCTCAACCTGCTCGACATGGGCACGGTGTGGAGCGATGTCGGCGAGGGCCTCTATGAGGGCCGTGACCGCAAAACCAACGCGGTGAAGTGGACCGGCACCCGCGTCGACTTGATCTTCGGCTCGCACTCGCAGCTGCGCGCGTTCGCCGAAGTCTACGGCGCGTCGGATGCCAAGGAGCAGTTCGTGAACGACTTCGTCGCGGCCTGGGCGAAGGTGATGAACGCCGATCGCTTCGATCTCGTGAAGTAAGCGGCGGACAACGGCAATCGATAGGACAGGGCGGCGCTTCGGCGCCGCCCTGTTTCATTTGGGAGATGCAATTGGAAGACGAAGGGCTTTCGGCGTTTTGCTCAGTCGTGCAGTTTCATGTGGCGGATCATCTCGTCGAACTCCGCCTGCGTCGACGCAGTCAACGCGACTTGCGGCGCGCTATTGATGGCGTAGGGGACATCGCACTGCGAGGCGTCGCGCCGGGGCTCGAGGATTGCAGTCAGGCTCGCCCAGCAGACGAAGAGCGCCACGATCCAGTCCAGTACATTGGTTGCCGTCATGGCAGCACCGGCATCAGCATTTCCATGCGCCGATGGTGCAGCCGGCGCGGGGCTTGCGCAATTCGGAAGCTACGAAACGTGACTTCGGCAAAACCGAGCGGGTTGTCCGTACGGAACTGATACAGGACACCGGTCATTGCGAGGAGCGATAGCGACGAAGCAATCCATTTCTCCGCTTGCGGCACAATGGATTGCTTCGCTCCTCTCGCAATGACAGCGAGCGTCAGACTCTAGTCGTACGGTCGCTGCGGCTATCCAGTCCGCGCCCGGCGCCCTTCGATCGGGTACGCCGGATCGTTGAACCCCGGCGTCGAGGGATGGCCTGACACGACGAGGCGATCGATCAGGGCTTCGTCCTCGGCGGTGAAGCGGTAGTCGAGCGCGCGGATGTAGTCGTCCCATTGCGCCTCGGTGCGCGGGCCGGCGATCACGGCGCTGACGAACGACGAGTTCAGCACCCAGGACACTGCGAACTGCCCGGCGGTGATGCCGCGGCTCTCGGCGTGGCGCTTGATCTCCTGCGCGAGCTGCAAGGATTCCGGCCGCCACTCGGTCTGCATCATGCGCTTGTCGTTGCGCCCCGCACGGGTGTCGGCGGGCGGCGCCGCATCGGGCGCATATTTGCCGGTCAAGACGCCGCGCGCCAGCGGGCTATAGGGCACGATGCCGAGGCCGTAATAGGCGCAGGCCGGGAAATGCTCGACCTCCGGCATCCGGTTCATCGCATTGTAGTAGGGTTGGCTCGCGACCGGACGATCGATGCCGAGCCGGTCGCAGATGTTGCAGATCTCGGCGACACGCCAGGCGCGGTAGTTGGAGACGCCGAAGTAGCGCACCTTGCCGGCGCGGATCAGGTCGCCCATCGCGCGCACCGTCTCGTCGAGCGGCGTCGCGTGGTCTTCCTTGTGCAGGTAATAGATGTCGATGTAGTCGGTGCCGAGCCGCTTCAGGCTCTCGTCGGCGGCCTGCAACACCCAGCGTCGCGACAGGCCGCCATGGTTCGGATCCTCGCCGATCGGATTGGCGAGCTTGGTCGCGAGCACCCAGTTCGATCGGCTGTTGGAGATCGCGCGGCCGACGACCTCCTCGGATTTGCCGCCATTATAGGCGTCGGCGCTGTCGATGAAGTTGATGCCGGCCTCGCGCGCCTTGGCCACGATCCGCGACGAGGTCGCCTCATCGGTCGGCCCGCCGAACATCATGGTGCCCAGGCAGATCGGCGAAACCTTGAGGCCGCTGCGGCCGAGCTGGCGGTATTGCATCGATCGTTCCTCCCGAATGACAGGATCAACTCTCGTTCTTCAGAATCTTGAACACGCCGTTGGCCATCGCGATGCAGCGCTTCTCGACGGTCACCTCGGCGGTGATGAAGATCAGGCTGCGGGTCGAGCGTACCACGCGCGGCCGCGTCGTCAGGATCTCGCCGATCTTGCCGGCCTCGACGAAATGGGTGTCGAGCTGCACCGTCGCAAGCGTCGGCTTGCCCGAGACGAAGCGCGCGGCCATGCCGCAGGCGCGGTCGGCGAAGGTCATGATCACGCCGCCCTGCACCAGGCCGCGGCGGTTATGGTGCTTGTCCTCGGTGATCAGTGCGAGCTCGAGCGCGCCGTCCTTCAACCGTTCCCACAGGGGACCGATCAGCGTCAGGAAACCCGTGGTTTCGGCGACCTTCCAGCCGTCGGATTTGAGTCTGTCCGCGGCCTTGGCCGTCATGAGGTGAGGATCCGTTGCTTTAGCTATGATTGATCGCAGGAGGCATGTCGTTCAGCTCATTTCATCAAACGCTGTTGTGTTGTAGTCAAGCTCAATGGCCCGCACATTTGACGATGCCACCCGGCGGAATATCGCAGAGCTCTGTGCTGCGTTTGCGCGCCTGGCGCCGGCCGATGCCGCGCCGGCGCTGAAGCGCGCCGCGGTCGCGATCGCGCTGACCGAAGGTGATGACGGCCACGGCACGGCGTTCCTGCTGACCCGGCGCAGCGCGCGCCTGCGCGCCCACAGCGCGCAATGGGCATTGCCGGGCGGGCGCTGCGATGCCGGCGAGACGCAGCCCCAGGCTGCGCTGCGCGAATTGCACGAGGAGCTTGGCCTTGCGCTTGGCCCGCGCGACGTGCTCGGCATGCTCGACGACTATCCGACGCGCTCCGGCTACCTGATCACGCCAGTCGTGGTCTGGGCCGGCGCGCATGCGGCGCTCGCGCCGAACCCGGACGAGGTGGCGTCCGTCCACCGCATCGGTCTCGATGCGATCGAGATCGACGACGCATTCAGCTTCGTCACGATTCCCGAGAGCGCGCGGCGGGTGATCCGCTTCCGGCTCGGCGGCCAGCAGATCCATGCGCCGACCGCCGCGCTGATCTATCAGTTCCGTGAGGTGCTCGCCGGCCGCAACACCCGCGTCGCCGATCTCGAGCAGCCGGTGTTCGCATGGAAGTGACTGTCGTCACCCCGTCGTCTCCGCGGCTTTTGCGCGGAGAATACCGCATTGTGGCGAAAATTCTGGGCCTGATCGCGGCATCCGGCCGCCTTCGATCCGGACATTTCCGGGCTGACTTCGCAGCAGTGCTTGCTACAACGAGGCCATGCGCCCGCAATTGATTCGCCTTTCGTCAGGATTTGTCGCGCTCGCGCTTGTCGCCAGCGCGCCGTCAGTATCGGCCGGTGAGGCCGATACGCTGCCGCCGTCCGTCGCCAACGCGATGGCGCAGGCCTCGCCGCAGGCGATCATGGAATATCGCCGCAAGCTGCAGGAGTACGAGGAGGCGCGCGCCGCCTTCGAGCAGGATGCGGGTGCCTATTGGAGCGCGATCGCCGACAAGCGGCGCGGCCGCAACGCCAAGCGCCGCGACCGCGTGCAGATCACGCTCGACGATTACGTGCTGCAGCAGCCTCCGGTCTATGAGGGGCCGAGGCGGCCGGTCAATCCGGCTCCCGAAGAGGAGGGCGGCAAGCCGCCGCGTCCACCCAAGACGATCCCGGTGGTCTCCGATCTCGTCAGGGCGGCGGCCGAGCAATTCCAGTTCGCGCCGCAACGGCCGTCGAGCGAGGTGGAGTTCAAGCGCGCCTATGCCCGCTACGCGCGCGCGGCGGGCCTGACCCCGGAGCAGGCGGTGCGGGTCTATTCATTCGAGACCGGCGGCACCGGCAATTACGACGTGCAGGCCGGCATCGAGCATGGCGGCAAGCGCGCCATCTCCACGGCGATGGGCTACAACCAGCTGCTCACCACCAACACCGTAGAGCTATTGGCCGAGCAGGGCCATGAATTCGTGCGGGATCTGACCGAGCGCGTTGCGCGGACGCAGGGGCCGGCGCGCAAGGCCATGGAGCACAAGCTCGCGGTGCTGAAGAAGATGGTCGCGTTCACCCGTACCGTGCCCGACGACTGGTCGGCGCATCAGCGCCTCGCCGACACCGCGCAAGGCTGGGCGTGTCACGCCATGGTGCTCGACATCGACGTCGGCCCGATGCTGCAGACCCACAAGCTGCTGACCTCGGTGATCTTCGCCCGCAACAAGGGTTACACAAGGCCGCTGACTGCGGCCGAACTCGAGATGATGAATCTGACCGGCGACGGCACCGGGCTCGACATGGTGACCATGCCGCAGGCGATGCGCGAGCAGGTGCCGACCGCGAACTTCTTCCAGCGCTCGGGCTATGAGCGCAACCCGGTCGCGATCCGCCACAACACCGTGGCCAGGCTGCTTGCCGTCACCAACGAGCGGATGGACTTCAACAGCAACAAGCCCGGCGCAAGGGAATTGGCCGGGGCGTTCTGAGGTCTGCCGAAATGACGTCAGGGTATTTCCGGTTCTGATTGAATCAGAACCGGAGCGCTCAACTCTTCTTTTGACGCGTTTTCTTCACGCGCACCGGCGTCCACTTCGCTCGAAAACGCTCTATTTCGAACCGAACATGAACTTGCCGTCGCCCTCGAGATAGGGTCCGGAGCGCATGTAGAGCTGACCGTTCTGTCCGATGAAGAACAGCGTCCCCTTCGGCACTTTCTTGGCGCCCTTCAGCAGCGTGCCGGCATTGCTGGTCCCCATCTTGTAGGCCCAGGTCTTGCCCTCCTTGTCATAGGCGTAGCCCATGTCGGACTTCAACTCCCAAGGCGCAGCCTCCTGCGCGAATGCGCATGTCGTCATCGCAGCAAGGGTCGCGGTCGCAATAAAGGTCTTGGTCAAAAAATGCGTCATGATCCACCTCCGGCCGAAAAAAACGGCATCGTCCCCACGGTTCTGAACAAATCACGAACGGTATTCGGGCGTCAATACGACAATCGGCGCGGCCGCTCACAGAGATCAGCGACTTTGTGATTTCCCGCATCAAGCTTGGCGACTATCTTCGCGTTTCCGTTTACAAACGCTTTGATTGGCGGAAACACTACCTGGGGGTGATCGCGATGAACCACGTCATGAAGATCGGTATCGGTGTCGCTCTGTCGTTCATGGCGCTGGCGTCAGTCGCGCAGGCGGACGAGTTCAAGCTCTCCAACAACCAGCGCATCTCCTGCAGCCGCGGCCTGTCCGCCGGCAAGCTCAAGACGTCAACCTGCAAGTCCTACGCCTATCTGTTCAACGCCAAGACCTCGGAATACTTCCGCTGCCAGGTCTCGCTGGCGCTGACGCAGGACAACAAGGAGGTCATCAACGTCCAGGCCGACGGCAGCTGCACCAAGAAGCCGCGCATCTTCGAGACCGATGGCAATTACACGTTCGATGCCACCGAGACCGAGCCGCCGAACACCAACTCGTTCTTCGGCACCGGCGGCTATGCGATCTGGGCCAACGACACCACCACCCAGAAGATCCGCGGCTGCATCACCATCTCGTCCGGCCTCGGCTCCGACATTTCGAAGTGCCTTGACATGACGTTTCAGTGACGGCGGTGCGGGCCGTGTGATGCGCAAGCTGCGCCCAGCCCCGCTCTGCCGCTCCTGGCTGTTTCTCGAAGGCGCCAACGAACAGGTGCTGCAGCACGCGGCCGCCAGCGGCGCCGACGTGCTGATCCATGAGCTCGAGGATTTCACCCCGCCGTCGCTGCGTCCGAAGGCGCGGGCGCTGGCGGCCGAGCTCTACGCAACCTGGCGCGAGCAGAGCGCGGTGGTCGCGGTCCGCGTCAACCCGTTGGACCAGGACGGCATGGACGATCTTGCCGCCGTGATGCGAGGCCGTCCTGATATTGTCGCGCTGCCGAAGGTCGCCGAGCCGCACCATGTTGTCAGGCTCGACGAGGCGGTGACGCGGTTCGAGCGCGACTATGGCATCGCCGAGGGATCCACGTCACTGCTGCCGAACATCGAGTTTGCACGCGGCCTGGTGCAGACCGGCGCGATCGCGGCGGCGAGCCGGCGCACCATCGGCTGCCTGATGGCCTCCGAGGATCTCGCCGCCGATCTTGGTGCCGAGCGCGGCAGCGACGGCCTGGAGCTCGCTTACGCGCGGCAGCGCTTCATCGTGGAATGTCGCGCCGCTGGCGTCGCCGCGGTCGACTGTCCCTACACCTGGAGCGATGCCGCGGGCGTCGCGCGTGACACGATCTGGGCGCGACGGCTGGGATACACCGCCAAGAGCCTGGTCGATCCCGCGCATGCGGCCATCGTCAACGGCGTCCTCACGCCGAGCGAGGACGAGTTACGCCAGGCGGGCAGGATCGTTGCGGCCTTCGAAGCGGCGCGGACGCAGGGCCTTGGGCGCGTCGAGCTCGACGGCTCGCTGCTGGAAGTCCCGACCTATTCCAACGCAAAGCGGTTGATCGCGCGCGGCGAGGCGCTGTACGCGATCGATCGCGAAGCTCGGTCCTGACCGGAGGCGATGCCTCAGGAGGCCGGCTCTTTCTCCGAGAAGTGCATCCGTGAACGGGCGAACTTCTTGACGCCCATCGGCTTGCCGAACAGGTAGCCCTGGACCTGATCGAAGTTCATCTCATGCGCGGCGAGAAAATCCGCGCGCGTCTCGACACCCTGGGCAACGACCTGCGCGCCGGCATCGTGGGCGAGCTCGACGATGCGCCGGCACACCGTCTGCTTCAGGCGCTGATCGGCGCAGCCGGTGACGTATTGATGATCGACCTTGAGCTGGACGAACGGAAAGTTCGGCAGTCCGAGCAAAGACGGCCAGTTCGCGCCGACATTGTCGATCGAGATGCCGATGTTGTGTAGGCGAACGCGCCTCGCGACCTCGATCGCGAGATCCAGATTGTCGATCACCTCGGTGCTGTCGATCTCGATCAGCAGGCCAGCGAAGGCCGCATGGTCCGGAATCCGGTAACACAGCTCGCGCACCGCATGATCGTCGGCGAGAAACGAGATCGGCAGGTTGATCGAGAGATTGACCGGCCCGATCTGTTCGAGGAGATAGCGCCAGTCCTCGATCGCGCGCTCGATCACGAACTCGGACAGCGCGTGAAAATGCGGATCGCTTTCGTCGGGGATGAAGTAGGCCGGCGGCACGACCCCCCATGCGGGATGGCGCATGCGGATCAGTGCCTCGGCTCCGCTCGGAACCAGCGTCCGGAGATGAATTTTCTGCTGATACCACAGCTCGAGCCAGCCGGCCTTCAGCGCTTCAGGCACGTCCACCGCCGGGCTCGGCGCCGGCTCGAGCGGCAGCAACGAGGCAAGGCTGTCACGAAGGGTTCCGGCGCTGAACGGGGTGGACAGGGCCGGTAGCATGGCGATGCCGTACTCATCGCCGATCTGCCGGACCGCTTTGACGATGATCGAGTCCGGTTGCCCGATGACGAGGACCTTGCCGCGATAGTCCTTTCTCACCAAAGTCTCGAGAATTTTACTGACTTCGATGCCGTCCACGGACACGCCGAGCACCAGAACATCGGGTTGTTCCGCGTCCAGGACAGTGTCGAGTTCCAGCGCCTGGCCGCATTCGCTGGTGATGAAGCCGAGGTCGTCCAGCGCCTCCGCAAGGAAGGTTCGAAGATGTTTTTTGCTGTCCGCAATGCATGCGCGCGGGGTCAGCTTGCGATGTCCGAACCATCCGGCTCGTGTTTGTGTGATGTGGCTGATGTGATTCATGCCCCGCCTTGTCCGTAATTACCCCGGCTTGACTCGTACATCTAAGAACCCCGGCAATCATGGAAATTTCTGGTTCATACATTGATTGGCTCGCTAACCTTAAAGGATTCAATTCGAATCAAATGATGCTGGAATCGCTGCGTCTTGCCGCGGTTACACGCGCAACAAATGCGTCATCTGAGCTTCATGAGCGCGATTGCGCTCGACTTTGGACGTACGCGGAAACATTGCGCGCGTGTGTCATCGAGAGACGGCGTTAATGACTGTGTTGTCGCGTCGATGCAGATGCGGAACTGGATCATTGTCGGACATCGGATCGCTTCACGCGCGCTGATCCGCGATGCGCCAACCGCGAATCACGGATCATCCGTTGTGTGATGCCAGTGCAGCTGCGTGTGATGTCGCCGTTGCCGTTCGCAACGTCTCCGGCATCAGCGCGCAGTAGCCGATGAGCCCTGCACAAGCGACGGCTGCAAGGAACAGGAATGCGGCGCTGTACCCGGCGTGGACAATGATGAATCCGGCAACCGCCGTGCTCAGCGCGCCGCCGAGACCGGTCGCCGTGGCGATCGCGCCCTGGCTGATGTTGAAATGCCCGGTACCGTGCGTGAGATCGGCAACCACGAGCGGGAACAGCGCGCCGAAGATTCCGGCGTCGATGCCGTCGAGCAGTTGCACCGACATCAGCCAATACGGGTTGTCCGACAATGGATAGAGCGCGCCGCGCACAGCCAGCACCGCGAGCGCGACAGCGAAGATCGGCTTGCGGCCCCAGACGTCGGCCTTGCGTCCGACCAGCATCGCAACCGGCACCATCACGATCTGGGCCGCGATGATGCAGACCGACATCAGCGATGTGCCGAGGTTGCGATTGACCAATGCGAGCTTCTGGCCGACCAGCGGCAGCATCGCTGCATTGGCAAAATGAAAGATCACGGTCGAGACCGCGAAGATCAGCAGCGGCTTGCAGGTCAGCAGCACGCGAAAGCCGGTTGGCCGGTCATGCGCCGTGCTGTGCTCCTCGGCGGTGTCGTCGAGCCCGCGCGCGACCTGGTGGTCGATGGCGGCTGATGGGATCGACAGCGTCGCGGCGATGCTGGCGAGCGCCATCGCGGCCAGCAGCCAGAATACGACGACAGGGCCGAACCAGTAGGCGGTGCCGCCGGCGATCGCCGCGGCCACGGCGTTGCCGGCGTGATTGAATGCCTCGTTGCGGCCGGTGCGCGCCGCGAACGCCTTGGGGCCGACAATGCCGAGCGTCACTGCGGCGATCGCCGGCGCGAACACCGAGCCGCTCGAGGCGGCAACCGCCTGGGTCGCGGCGACCAACGCGAAACGGTCGAGCAGAGGCAGCAGCAGGCACGCGGCGGTCACGGCGACCGCGGCTGATATCATCAGGGCGCGCTTGGCGCGGCTGCCGTCGATCAGAGCACCGGCCGGTGTCTGTGCGACGATCCCCGCGATCGCGGCGATCGACATCACCGAGCCGATCGAGGCCTCGTCCCACTTCCGTTCGGTCAGGAGGTAGATCGCAAGATAGGGGCCGAGCCCGTCCCGCACGTCGGCGAGGAAGAAGTTCAACGCATCAAGCGCGCGCTCAACGGTCGTCGTCCCGGACGGCTGCAAGTCATACCTCGCGGCGAGATTGCGCATCTTAACCCGCTTGCTCGCGCAGAGTTCTCGCGCAGGTAAAGTGGTGCTGCCATCAGGCATTTTGGCCACGCATGCGTCAATTGGATGGGTTGACCCGGCGGGGGTGTGCGGCCAATTTCCGGCCGGGCTTAGGGGAGAATAATGCTCATGAATTCGAGGTTGATGGCTGCCGCGATCGTGGCAGCCAGTGTTTTGGCTGCGCCCGTCGCGCAGGCCGAGCAGTTCATTAACGTGCTCACCGGCGGCACCTCTGGCGTCTATTATCCGCTCGGCGTCGCGATCGGGAAGATCTACGGCGACAAGATATCAGGCGTGAAGACCCAGGTGCAGGCGACCAAGGCCTCGGTGGAGAACCTGGTGCTGCTGCAGCAGGGTCGCGGCGAGATCGCCTTCACGCTCGGCGATTCGCTGAAGGCGGCCTGGGAAGGCGACGCCGAGGCCGGCTTCAAGACCAAGCTCGACAAGCTACGCACCATCGGCGCGATCTATCCGAACTACATCCAGATCGTCGCGACCGCCGAAAGCGGCATCAAGACGCTCGCCGATCTCAAGGGCAAGAGCCTGTCGGTCGGCGCGCCGAAATCCGGCACCGAGCTCAACTCGCGCGCGATCCTCGCGGCCGCCGGCATGAGCTACAAGGATCTCGGCAAGGTCGAGTATCTGCCGTTCGCCGAATCGGTCGACCTGATGAAGAACCGTCAGCTCAACGCCACACTGCAGTCTGCGGGCCTCGGCGTCGCCTCGCTGAAGGACCTCTCGACCTCAAGCGACATCACCGTGGTCGCCGTGCCGAAGGAGACCGTCGACAAGATCGGTTCGCCCTTCGTCTCCGTGATCATCCCGGCCAACACCTATACCGGCCAGGACAAGGACGTGCCGACCGCCGCGGTCGTGAACTACCTCGTCACCTCGAGCGCGGTGTCGGACGATCTCGCCTATCAGATGACCAAGCTGATCTACGAATCGCTGCCGGAGCTCGCCAATGCCCATGCCGCGGGCAAGGAGATCAAGCTCGAGGCCGCCGCGACCGGCAGCCCGGTGCCGCTGCATCCCGGCGCGATCCGGTTCTACAAGGAAAAGGGCCTGATCAAGTAGGGGCTCGAGATTCGGCTTCCACCGTCATTGCAAGCGAAGCGAAGCAATCCATCGCGCCGCAAGCGGAGAGATGGATTGCTTCGTCGCTTCGCTCCTCGCAATGACGGGACCCGCTTTTCCTGACGCGGCTTTCGGCGGGCGGACTCAGTAGATATAAGCGTCGCGGGCACGGCGGGGGACTTATTCAATGCAGCAGCAGGTTGCGGGCGAAGAGCCCATCAAGGTTGAATTCGACAATTTCGAGCATGGCTTTCCGGAAGGATTTGGCCCGGGCGCCTGGGGGCATCTGGCCTACGCCATCGGCCTGGCCTTCGCGGTGTTCCAGCTCTACGTCGCGGCGTTCAACTATCTGCCGAGCCAGGTGGTGCGCGGCGTCCATGTCGGCTTCCTGATCCTCCTGACCTTCGGCCTGATCGGCAATTTCACCGCGAAAACCGATTTCGGCCGCGCAGTGAGCTGGATCGTCGGCGCTGCCGGTTTCCTCTGCGGGCTCTATCAGTGGATCTTCTATGCCGATCTGATCGCCCGCGACGGCGATCCGACCGGCATGGACCTTGCGGTCGGCACGCTGCTCGCGATCCTGATCTTCGAGGGCACGCGGCGATTGATGGGCGCGGCGCTGCCGTTGATGTGCGGCGCCTGTCTGCTCTATTGGTTCTTCGGGCAGTATCTGCCGTCGCCGTTCAACCATCGCGGCTATGACTTCGACCAGATCGTCACCCATCTCTCGTTCGGCACCGAAGGCTTCTACGGCGTGCCGATCTACGTCTCGGCGACCTACATCTTCCTGTTCATCCTGTTCGGCTCGTTCCTCGAGCGTGCCGGCATGATCCAGCTGTTCACCGACGTCTCGCTCGGCCTGTTCGGGCGCACCCGCGGCGGCCCGGCCAAGGTTGCGGTGTTCGCCTCGGGCATGATGGGCACGATCTCGGGCTCCGGCGTCGCCAATGTCGTGACCGTCGGCCAGTTCACGATTCCCCTGATGATCAAGTTCGGCTATCGCCGTGCCTTTGCCGCGGGTGTCGAGGCCACCGCCTCGATGGGCGGCCAGATCATGCCGCCGGTGATGGGTGCGGTTGCCTTCATCATGGCGGAGACGCTCGGCGTTGCCTATTCGGAGATCGTCAAGGCGGCGGTGATTCCGGCGATCCTGTATTTCGCCTCGGCGTTCTGGATGGTGCATCTGGAAGCCGGCAAGCATGGCCTCGTCGGCATGAAGCGCTCGGAGATCCCGAGCGCCTGGAAAGCGCTGGTGGCGCGCTGGTACCTGGTGTTGCCGCTCGCAGCTTTGGTCTACATGCTGTTCGAAGGCTTCACGCCGCTCTATGCCGGCAGCATGGGGCTCGCGCTGACCGTGGCGCTGATCCTCGGCGCCAGCATCACGCTCGGTTTCTCCAACACCGTCGTGCGCTATATCTTCTGGATCGGGCTTGCGCTGGTGGTTGCCGCGGTCTCGCGCCACGGGCTCGAGATCGTGCCGGTGGCCGGTGTCGTCGCCGGCCTGATCGTGATCGCGGCGATCACCCGCGGCGGCCGCGCCACGCTCAGGGCCTGCCGCGACTCGCTCGCCGACAGCGCCAAGTCGGCGCTGACCGTCGGCATGGCCTGCGCCATCGTCGGCACCATCATCGGCATGATGACGCAGACCGGCGTCGGCACCATCTTCGGCAGCTGGATCATCGGGCTCGGCGCCAAGAGCCTGTTCCTGGCGCTGATCATGACCATGCTGCTGTCGATCCTGCTCGGCACCGGCATCCCGACGATCCCGACCTACATCATCACCGCCGCACTCGCAGCCCCTGCGCTCGCCAAGCTCGGCGTGCCCTTGATCGCAAGCCACATGTTCGCGTTCTACTACGGCATCATGGCCGACCTCTCGCCGCCGGTGGCGCTCGCAGCACTCGCGGCGGCACCGATCGCCAAGGAGAATCCGGACAAGATCGGCTGGGAGGCGATGCGGATCGCGCTTGCCGGTTACGTCATTCCCTTCATCTTCGTCTACTCGCCGGCGCTGATGCTGCAAACCAACGACCCGATGGCCGCGCAGCTCGGCTTCTACGGCGCGGTGGCGCTGGCGACCTTCAAGGCGCTGGTGGCGATCGGGCTGTTCGGCATCGTCGCGATCGGCTTCCTGTTCACGCGGCTGACCTTGATCGAGATCGCGGTCGCGTTCGGGGCCGCGCTCTGTCTGCTCGGCGATTTCCAGTTCTCGGATACGGCGGGATTCACACTCGCCGCAGCCGTCGTGCTGTGGCAATGGCGGCAGCGCCCGCGTGATGCGGTGGCTGCGGCTTGAGCCTCTGCCTTGCGTCCGCGGGTGTCGTGAAGGCGCTGCAGGTCGCAGCCTTCACGCTCGCCTGGACGCATTCGATCGAGAAGACCGCCTGGCAGGAAGACTGGCTGGTCACGTCGGCCGGGCTCACGCTGCAACAGGCGCGCATCAAGGGCACCGGCGCCGGCATGGAGCCGCCGCCGGAGGCGCGCCTCGTTGACGGCTGGTTTCAATGGACGCCACAACCGGTGCCCAGGCCGGAGGTCGTGCTCGGCAATTCCGGCGCTGCGGGTGAATGGCATCTGTGCCATGCGGGACGCTGCCAGACGCTATCGGAGATTTTCGGGCATCCGATCGGTGCTAATGTCACCACGATGAGTGTTTGCCGAGATCCGTAGCCCGGATGGAGCGAAGCGAAATCCGGGAACAGTAACCCCGGATTTCGCTGCGCTTCATCCGGGCTACGGTCCTCTTGCAAGAACAACAAGGAGAACAGGCGATGGATCGGCTCAAGGGCAAGGTTGCGATGGTGGTCGGGGCGGGCTCGATCGGGCCCGGCTGGGGCAATGGCAAGGCGACCGCCGTCACCTTCGCGCGCGAGGGCGCCAGCGTGTTCTGCGTCGATCGCAACGGCGCGGCGGCGGAGGAGACGGTCAAGATCATCACCGAGGAGGGCGGCAAGGCGGCCGCCTTCACCGCCGATGTCTCGCGCGCCAGCGAGGTCGAGGCGATGGTCGCGGCCTGCCTGAGGGCCTATGGCCGCATCGACGTGCTCGACAACAATGTCGGCATCGCCGAGGTCGGCAGCGTGGTGGAAGTGGCGGAAGCCGAGTGGGACCGCGTCTTCGCGGTCAATCTCAAGAGCGCCTATCTGTCGATGAAGCACGTCATTCCCATCATGATCAAGCAGGGCGGCGGCTCGATCATCAACATCTCCTCGATCGCCTCGATCCGCCATGTCGGCATCTCCTATGTCAGCTACAATGCCAGCAAGGCGGCGATGAACCAGATGACGCGCTCGACCGCGGTCGAGTTCGCCTCCAAGCATGTCCGCGTCAACGCGATCCTGCCCGGGCTGATGAAGACGCCGATGGTCGCGCACTCGGCCGGGCTCGCGCAGAGCTACGCCAAGGGTGATGTCGAGGCGATGTGGCGCGCCCGCGACGCGCAGGTGCCGATGGGCCACATGGGCGACGCCTGGGACGTCGCCAATGCCGCGCTGTTCCTGGCGTCGGACGAATCGAAATACGTCACCGGCATCGAGCTCGTGGTCGACGGCGGCATCACCTCCAAGTCGGGTGCGTGAGCAACGAGTGCTCGCTTCACCTCGCCCCATTGGGGAGAGGTCGATTTGCGAAGCAAATCGGGTGAGGGGCGCAGCTCTAACGAGAGACCGTTACCCCTCACCCGGCGCCACGCGCCGACCTCTCCCAAGGGAGAGGTGAACCTCCGCTGCCGATCCAGTTCAACCCAACCTCTTCACGCGCTACGCCTCGACGCTGAGCTCGGCGCGGTCGAGCTCTTCCTCGACCAGATGGAAGGCGTCGTCGCCGATGGTCTCGGTGCGGCGCAGACTGAGCAGCGCCTGCCGCGCCGCCGCGATGGCGCGGCGGCGTATCGGATCGGCCGGCAGTTCGCGCGAGGTCAGGCCGCCGTCGGGGTCGCTCTCGGCGCGCAGCAACACGGCGCGGTATTCGAGCCGAAGGATTTCCGCTTCCTCCGAAGGATCCGCGTCGATCTCGTCGAGCGCGGCGCGAAACGCGACGCTGCGGGCGTGTGCGGCCTCGCGTCCGACCGGATCGTCGTCAGCGAAATTCAGCGCCAGGATCAGCGGCCGCAAGGTCAGGCCCTGGATCACCAGCGAGCCCAGCACCACGGCGAACGCCGTCAGCAGGATCAGGTCGCGATACGGAAACCATTCGGGCAGCGCGAACGCCGCCGCGAGCGTGACGATGCCGCGCATGCCGCACCACGACACGATGAAGCCGCGCTTCGGGGTCGGCACCGCGTCCACCACATGGGCGGGCAGCCAATGCCGCGCCTTCAGCGTGCGCAATAGCGCGCCGTAGGGCATCACCCAGAGGATGCGGGCGAGGATCACGACGGCGAGGATCGCGGCGGCAAAGCTGCAATATTTCCATCGCACCTCGGCGTCGAGCTCGGACCAGATCGGGCGCAGTTGCAGGCCGATCAGCATGAAGGCGAGCACGTTGAGCACGAACACGACGGTCTCCCACACCGCATAGGACGACACGCGCAGCCGCGCCGAGGTGCTGGCCGGCGCGGTGCGGGCGATGGTGATCGCATAGGCGATGATGGTGAGGATGCCGGACAGGCCGAGATGCTCGGCGACGATCCACACCATGAAGGTGCCGCCGAATTGCGTGATGATCGCGCTCGGCGCCTCGGTGATGCGGCGGGTGATCATCATCCAGACCTGCGCGAACAGATAGCCGGCGGCAAGGCTCCCGACCAGTGCGATCGTGATCGACGGCACGAATTCGCGGATCTTCATGTGCTCGGCGGCGACGAGGCCGACCGCGACCCGATAGATCAACAGCGAGGTCGCATCGTTGAGCAGGCTTTCGCCCTCGAGGATCTTCTGGATCCGGTAGGGCAGGCTGACCTGGCGCAGGATCGCGGTGGCCGCAGCCGCGTCCGGCGGCGCCACGATGGCGCCGAGCGCGATCGCGACCGCCCAGGGCATGTCCGGGCGCAGCCAATGCGCGACCACGGCGACCGCCGTCGTGGTGACGCCGACCGCGACCACCACCAGCGTCGAGACCGGCAGCCAGTTGTTGCGCAGATCGCGCAGCGAGGTGTCGAAGGCGGCATCGAGCAGCACTGGTGCCACGAACAGCGCCAGCGCCAGTTTCGGTTCCAGTGCCCAGGTCGGCGCCCACGGCAGCAGGGTCAGCAGCACGCCGCCGAGCGCAAGGAAGGTCGGGTAGGGCACCTTGATCCGCCGCGCCAGCGCCGACAGCGCCACCGCTGCGAGCAACAGGCCGATGATCCATTCGAATGTCAGCAAGGCGCCCCCCCAAGGTGCGGCTTCAGATGCGGCTCGAAGTGCAGCCGATCGTCGCAATTGACGTATAATCCAGCGTGTGGTTTTGCGGCAAATGGCACCGCTCGAAATCGGGTGGTACAGGCGCGGGATGTCTTGTCGGTGATGGGAATGCGACGCAACTCTCGAAATCTGGCTGTGGCGCTGCTGTGCGCTTGCCTGTCAGTCGCGCTGACCTCAGGCGGTGCGCGCGCGACCAGCAGCGAGCCCGGCAAGGATGTGCAGGCCGATGCCGGACCCTGCGTTGCCGCCGCTGCGGCGACGGATGACGACAAGATCATCGAGGTCTGCGGCGCGCTGATCGACAATGAGAAGGCCGCCAAGCCCGACCGCGTCAAGGCCCTGCTGGCGCGTGCGAGCGCCTATGACCGCAAGCAGATGATCGACCGCGCGATCGCCGATTACGACACCGTGCTCCGGCTCGATCCACAGCTTGCCGATGCGCACAATGCGCGCGGCGAGCTGTGGCGGCGCAAGGGCGACCGGCCGAAGGCGATCATGGATTTCGGCGCCGCCGTCAAGCTCAACCCCGATCACGCCGCTGCCAAGGCCAATTACAAATCGCTGTCGCTGGAGCTGGAGCGGATCGGCGCGATGATGGCGGTCGCCGGCAAGCCGAGCTTCGATTGCCGCAAGGCGCGCCGGCCGGTGGAGAAAGCGATCTGTGACAATCCCGCGCTCGCCGATCTCGATCGCGAGATCGTCGCATCGACCTTTCGCACCGTGCGCGAGGCAAAAGATCCGCGCCAGGCGCGCGAGCTGCAACGCGCGCAGGACGATTTCATTGCCCGCCGCAATGCCGAATTCGGCAAGCCGGGCTACGACCTGCAAAAGGCGATGCGCGAGCGGCTGCAGCAGATCAACGGAGCCGATGGCTACTAGTGCCAAGGTCGGTCAGTTTACGGCTTGAAACCGCGCCACATCCCGTGACAATGGTCGGCAAATGACGCGCGACCGCGCGAGGGAGAAACGCGATGAACATTCAGCAGGGCCGGTATCATGAGGTGTATGCCCGCTCGCTTCGGGACCCCGAGGGCTTTTGGGCGGAAGCGGCGCGTGAGATCGACTGGATCGAGCCGGCGAAGAAGATCTACGATCCCTCCGTGGGTGCCTATGGACGCTGGTTCGCCGGCGCGGTGGTCAACACCTGCCACAACGCGCTGGATCGCCACGTCGCCGGCGGCAGAGCCGACCAGGTCGCGCTGATCCACGATTCCCCGCTCACCAACACAATCACCAAATTCACCTATTCCGAGTTGCTGAAGGAAGTGCAGGCGCTCGCTGCGGTGATGCAGGATTTTGGCGTCGCCAAGGGCGATCGCGTCATCCTCTATATGCCGATGGTGCCGGAGGCCGTCGTCGCGATGCTCGCCTGCGCGCGGATCGGCGCGGTGCACAGCGTGGTGTTCGGCGGCTTTGCGGCCAAGGAGCTCGCGACCCGCATCGACGACGCCAAGCCGAAGCTGATCTTCTCGGCGAGCTGTGGCATCGAGCCCGGGCGCATCGTGCAGTACAAGCCGCTGCTCGACGAGGCGATCCGGCTCGCCGGCGCCAAGCCCGAGACCTGCATCATCCTGCAGCGGCCGCAGCAGGCGTGCGAGCTCGCCGCGGGTCGCGACCATGACTGGGCGACGCTCCGCCGTGCCGCGCTCGATGCCGGCAAGGCCGCGCCCTGCGTGCCGGTCGCCGCGACCGATCCGCTCTACATCCTCTACACGTCGGGCACGACCGGAATCCCGAAGGGCGTGGTGCGCGACAATGGCGGCCATCTGGTTGCGCTGAAATGGTCGATGGAAAATCTCTACGGCGTGAAGCCCGGCGAGATCTGGTGGTGCGGCTCCGACATCGGCTGGGTGGTCGGCCACTCCTACATCGTCTATGGCC
This sequence comes from Bradyrhizobium sp. CER78, assembly GCF_029846235.1. Taxonomy (GTDB): domain Bacteria; phylum Pseudomonadota; class Alphaproteobacteria; order Rhizobiales; family Xanthobacteraceae; genus Bradyrhizobium. Next base: position 164,547 of record NZ_JARVWP010000007.1, on the reverse strand, counting down.
CGCTGATCCACGGCGCGACCACGATCATGTATGAGGGCAAGCCGGTCGGTACGCCGGATGCCGGCGCATTCTGGCGGGTTATCTCGGAGCACAAGGCGGTCGCCTTCTTCACGGCGCCGACCGCGTTCCGCGCGATCAAGAAGGAAGATCCCGAGGGCAAGTTCATCAAGAACTACGATCTCTCCAGCTTCCGCACTTTGTTCCTCGCCGGCGAGCGCGCCGATCCGCCGACGGTGGAGTGGGCCGAGCAGCAGCTCAAGGTGCCGGTGATCGATCACTGGTGGCAGACCGAGACCGGCTGGTGCATCGCCGGCAATCCGGTTGGCCTCGGCATGCTGCCGGTCAAGCATGGTTCGCCGACGGTGCCGATGCCGGGCTATCAGGTCGACATCGTCGACGAGGCGGCAAAGCCGGTCGCCGTCGGTACGATGGGCTCGATCGTGATCAAGCTGCCGATGCCGCCCGGCTGCCTGCCGACGCTGTGGCAGCAGGACGATCGATTCCGCGACGCCTACCTCTCGGAATTCCCCGGCTACTACAAGACCTCGGACGCCGGCTACAAGGACGAGGGCGGCTATGTCTGGGTGATGGGCCGCACCGACGACATCATCAACGTCGCCGGCCACCGGCTCTCCACCGGCGGCATGGAGGAGATCCTCGCCTCGCATCCCGATGTCGCCGAATGCGCCGTGCTCGGCGTCAAGGACGCGATCAAGGGCGAGGTGCCCTGCGGCTTTCTGGTGCTCAAGGCCGGCGTCACCAAGGCGCCGGACCAGGTCGAGAAGGAGGTGGTGGCGCTGGTGCGCGAGAAGCTCGGCCCGGTCGCCGCCTTCAAGCTCGCGATCACGGTGGCGCGGCTGCCGAAGACCCGCTCCGGCAAGATCCTGCGCGGCACCATCAAGAAGATCGCCGACGGTGAGCCCTGGACCATGCCGGCGACGATCGAGGACCCGAAGGTGCTCGACGAGATCGGCGACGCGCTGAAGGGCAAGGCGTAGCGCGAACGTTGCTCTGCGCGCTTCCGGATAGACCGCCCGTGCGGCACCCCTCTCCCTAACCCTCCCCCGCAAGGGGGGAGGGAACCCTTCCGCCGGTGGCACTCTCACGCAGGACGAGTTGAGCGCCAGCGTGCAGTCGATGCTGCGCCATGTGAGGCGAGCACGCTGGTCAGGCTCCCTCCCCCCTTGCGGGGGAGGGTGGGGAGAGGGGTGGCGCCGGGCGAGATCACCGATACGCGCGCCATCGCGCAATCGGGCCACGCTCGAAACGCATCCGGAAGCAAAATGGCCTTGATTTTGATGGATTGCCGGGTCATCCCCGGCAGCACATACCACCACGAGATACGGACCACCGGATGCGATCCATTTCCGCACGCGCGCCTCTCGCATTGCTGCTCGCACTGCCGCTGCTGGCAGGTTGCCTCGAACGCGGGCGATCGCCGATCGCGGAGAGCATGGGCGACGACGATCAGTATTGCCAGGCGGGCGGCAAGGTTGCGGTCGGCTCGCCCGAATATGTCGCCTGCCGCAAGGACCGCGACGTCCAGCGCCAGAACGCCGAAGTCCGTAGCGACCGGCGGCAGCGCGATCTCGGCGAATACATGATGAACAATCCGGACCGGCACTAGCGCGGTGATTGCGGCCCTGCCGGAACGTGACAGGATCGGCGAGCTCGACGGACTGCGCGCGATCGCGATTCTGATCGTCGTCATCTGGCATTATTTCGGCGCGCCGGACGGGCCGCAGGGCCTGCCGTGGAAATTGCTGCATGTCGGCCGCTTCGGCGTCGACCTGTTCTTCATTCTGTCCGGCTATCTCATCACCGATATCCTGCTGCGCCACCGCACGGCCGAACGTTACTACTCGGCGTTCTACGGCAGGCGCGCGTTCCGCATCTGGCCGCTTTACTATCTGATGTGCGGCGGCGCTCTGATCGGCTGGTATTTCTCGCTAAGCCCCGATCTGTTCGACACCAGGGGCGTGCCCGGCTGGCTGTATTTGTTCGGCCTGCAGAATTTCGGGATGGCCAAGGCCCAGACCGATGGCGCTTACTGGCTCGCCGTCACCTGGTCGCTTGCGATCGAAGAGCAGTTCTATCTGCTGTTTCCGCTGCTGGTCCGGAACATCCCGCCCGAGCAGCTGTTCGCGATCCTGCTGGTGCCGATCCTGATCTGCCCGATCGGACGCCTGATCGATAGCGCGCTTCCGGACGCCTACGGCTGGTACGTGCTGCCGCAGTTCAGGATCGATTCGCTTGCGATCGGCGCGCTGATCGCCTGGTGGCGCCTCTACCGCAAGCCGGATGCCGAGATCTCCAGGCTTGTCGTCAACATCCTCAAATGGTCGAGCCTCTCGCTTCCGCTGTTGTGGCTGTTCGGATGGAAGCGCTGGTCGGTGGCGTTCTCGCACACCCAGGTCGAGATTTTCTTCGGTGCCCTGCTGTTCGTCGTGCTGGAAAATCGCGGTTCGCCAAGACTCGCACTGCTGCGCAGTTCGGCCGCGACCTTCTTCGCCAGAACCTCCTACGCGGCGTATCTCACCCACCACGTCATCGTGTACCTGCTGTTCGCCGTGCTCCATGAGCCGAGAACGATCGAGAGCCTCGCCGGCATCTCGCTGACCTTCGGCGCGCTCGTGCTGACCTTCGGGCTGTGTGCCCTGAGCTATCGATATTTCGAACGTCCGCTGCTCGATTTCGCCCATCGGCGCTTCTCGTTCGACTGAGCGAAAGCGCGCGCAGCGATCAAGGCTATTCGTGTCCCCAAATGGAAACGCGGCGGGTTTGGCCCGCCGCGTTTGGTATTCCGCTCGCCGTGTTGCGACGTCCGCTTATTCTTCCTCGTCGGGCTTCTTGCCGCCGATCGTCTTCAGCTTGGCGAACACGGCATCGACGTTGAGGTCGTCGTGGCGCTCGATCGGCTGATCGTCCTCTTCCTTGCGCGTGGTCTCGGAGGCCGGCAGCAGCGTGGCGCCGCCGTACACGGTGGTGGTCGGCTTCTCCTTGGCGGCGCGCTGCACCTCGAAATCGAGCTCGATCTGCGAGCACAGGCCGAGCGTCACCGGGTCCATCGGCGTCAGGGTCGAGGCGTTCCAGTGGGTGCGGTCGCGCACGCTCGCGATCGTGGTCTTTGTGGTGCCGACCAGCCGCATGATCTGGGCGTCCTTCAGCTCGGGGTGGTTGCGCACCAGCCAGAGGATCGCGCTCGGCCGCTCATGGCGGCGCGACACCGGGGTGTAGCGCGGGCCCTTCTTCTTGGCGGCGGTCGGCAGCACCACCTTGCTCTCCTGGAGCCTGAGGCGGTAGTTCTGGTCGCGCTCGCCGCGCTCGATCTCCTCGCGGGTCAGCTGGCCGTTGGAAATCGGGTCCATGCCCTTGATGCCCTGGGCGGCGTCGCCATCGGCGATGGCACGGACCTCCAGGGGGTGCATCTTGGTAAAATCGGCCACCTGATCGAAGGTCAGGGCGGTATTATCGACCAACCACACGGCAGTCGCCTTCGGCATCAGCGGTGCGTTGCTCATGGCAAATCTCCTTTGTGCTTCGCCCACCTCTGTCGAGGCGAAGCTGGTAGTCATCGGCGATGACGGGAATTATGCGGCCTATATAAGCCCTCCGGGGGGAATGGCGCAATGGGCCAGCAAAATCGCCTTGACAGCGCCCGAAAGCAGTCCCAAGTCCTTACCTTAACTGGCCGTTCCCCGCCCGCCGGCGAGGGGTGATTCGGTCCCGAAATTGCCCCGAGACAGCCCCGAGACCAGCCCGATGTCAGCGAAAAAACCCGATCTTAAAATCGTGCTTTGTTCCCCCCGCGGCTTTTGCGCCGGGGTGGTCCGCGCCATCGACACGGTCGAGCGCGCCCTCACCATCTATGGCGCCCCGGTCTATGTCCGGCACGAGATCGTCCATAACAAGTACGTGGTGGACAGCCTGAAGACCAAAGGCGCCATTTTTGTCGAGGAATTGTCCGAAATTCCCGACGAAACCAACGCCCCGGTGGTGTTCTCGGCCCATGGTGTTCCCAAGTCGGTTCCGGCCGAGGCCAAATCCCGCAATTTCTTCTCGCTGGACGCAACCTGCCCGCTGGTGACCAAGGTCCACCGCGAGGCGGCGATCCATTTCAAGCGGGGCCGCGAGATCCTGCTGATCGGGCATTCCCACCATCCCGAGGTGGTCGGCACCCTGGGCCAGCTGCCGGAGGGCGCCGTGACCCTGATCGAGACCGCCGAGGATGCCAAAACCTTCGTCCCGAAGGATCCCGACAATCTCGCCTTTGTGACCCAGACCACGCTGTCGATCGACGACACCGCGGAGATCGTGGCGCTGCTCAAGGAGCGCTTCCCGAACGTCAACGGCCCGCACAAGGAAGACATCTGCTACGCCACCACCAACCGCCAGCTTGCGGTGAAGAAGGTGGCGCCGGTGGTCGATGCCCTGATCGTGGTCGGCGCGCCGAACTCCTCGAACTCGCAGCGCCTGCGCGAGGTCGCCGAGCGCGAGGGCTGCCCGGTTGCGATTCTTGCCCAACGCGCCAGCGACATCGACTGGGCGCGCTTTGAAGGCATCAGGAGCCTCGGCATCACCGCGGGCGCTTCGGCGCCGGAGGTGATCGTCGAGGAGATCATGGGCGCCTTCGCCGAGCGCTACGAACTGCACGTGGAGACGGTCTCGGCTGCGGAAGAGAACGAGTTCTTCCCGCTGCCGCGCTCGCTGCGGCCCGACGCTGCCGCGGCGGAATAGACCATATGGCGGTCTACACCGACGTTGCCGCCGAAGACCTCGCGGAATTCCTCAAAAGCTACGACATCGGCGAATTGCTCTCCTACAAGGGCATCGCCGAGGGTGTCGAAAATTCGAACTTCCTGCTGCACACCAGCCAGGGCGCCTACATCCTCACGCTCTATGAGAAGCGCGTGGCGGAGGACGACCTGCCGTATTTCCTGTCGCTGATGGCGCATCTCGCCGAGCGCGGCGTGTCGTGCCCGCAGCCGGCGCGCAACCGCAAGGGCGAGGTCACCAGCCGGCTCGCCGGCCGGCCCGCGGCGATCATCAACTTCCTCGAGGGCGTGTGGCCGCGGCGGCCGAACGTGGCGCATTGCTCCGGGGTCGGCGAGGCGCTGGCCAAGATGCATCTGGCCGGCCGCGACTTTCCGCTGGTCCGCAACAATCCGCTGTCGGTGTCAGGCTGGCGGCCGCTGTTCGCACTCGCCGCCGCGCGTGCCGACAGCGTGCAGGCGGGCTTGCACGACTTCATCGCGCGCGAGCTCGATCATCTCGAAGCCTCGTGGCCGTCCGATCTCCCGGTCGGCGTGATCCATGCCGATTTGTTTCCGGACAACGTGTTCTTTCTCGGCGACAAGCTGTCGGGCCTGATCGACTTCCCGTTCGCCTGCAACGACATCCTGGCCTATGACGTCGCGATCTGCCTCAACGCCTGGTGCTTCGAGCCGGATCATTCCTTCAACGTCACCAAGGCGCGCGCGCTGCTCAACGCCTATGGCCGCGAGCGCCCGCTGTCGGCGGCGGAAGAGGCCGCGCTGCCGCTGCTGGCGCGCGGCGCCGCGATGCGCTTCCTGCTGACGCGGCTGGTCGATTTCCTCAACGTGCCCGAGGGCGCGCTGGTGCAGCCGAAGGACCCGCTGGAATACGTCCGCAAGCTGCGCTTCCAGCAGAATGTCGCGAGCCTGAACGACTACGGCATCACGCCGGCCGGATGCGCGGCGTGAGCGACAAGCCGCATGTGACGGTCTTCACCGATGGTGCCTGCTCCGGAAATCCCGGACCGGGCGGCTGGGGCGCGATCCTGCGGTTCGGCGAGGTCGAGAAGGAATTGAAGGGCGGCGAGGCGCACACCACCAACAACCGCATGGAGCTGATGGCGGCGATCTCGGCGCTGGAAGCGCTGAAGAAGCCGTGCGTGGTCGACCTCACCACCGACAGCCAATATGTCCGCCAGGGCATCACCGGCTGGATCCATGGCTGGAAGCGCAACGGCTGGCGCACCGCCGACAAGAAGCCGGTCAAGAATGTCGAGCTATGGCAGCGCCTCGACGCCGCGCTGAAGCCGCACGAGGTGCGCTGGCACTGGATCAAGGGCCATGCCGGCCACGCCGAGAACGAACGCGCCGATGAGCTGGCGCGCGAGGGCGTGGCGATGGCGAGGCTGAAGGGGTAGGGGCGCGCTTGCCGGCCGTGTAGCGTGGGGCGAAGCGAAACCCACGACCTCCATCCGCGGGCACGAAGGCGATGGGTTTCGCTGCGCTCTTGCCATCCTACAAGATCACGGGCCGCCATCCGGTGATCGCCGTCCGCAAAAAGCGATCCAGTGTTCCAGAGACGGTGGTGACTGAAACGAGAGGCCGCGACGTGCTGGTTAAACCTGTCGATGTTCAGTGGCTGAAGTTTCGCGTCTCCTTCTTTAGACACGCGATCATTTGCGCGCCGTCGCGGGGATTGACCCGCTCCTGCCGACCCATCACCGCGAGCACCCCAACCAGTGTTGCCGTTCGATCGAACAAGGGGAACGCGGCAGCACTCACGCCTTGCATCAAGTGTCCCTCGTTGTAGGCGTAACCTTGGTCACGGACCTCTGTGATCAACCGATCGATCGCAGCGGGATCGCGCGCAAACAGGTTCAAGCCGCCGACGGCCTCGAGTTCGGTTCTGATCAGGGGTTCGCTGAAATGTCGCGGCAGGAACGAAGCAAAGGCCAGCCCGGTCGCGGTCGCGAGTATCGGCAGCACCGCGCCGATCCGCATCGTCATGATGATCGGCTGGCTGCTTTCCTCGATGTGGACGATGGTCGGGCCTTGTGCGCCCCACACTGACAGGACCAGGGTTTCGTCGATGCGGTCGCGCAACTCGCGCTGGAGCGCAATGGCATCGCGGAGCGGCTGATATGAGTTGAGCGCCGCAAGTCCAAGCTTCATGGCGAGCGGACCAAGCGCGTACTGGCGTGTATCGGGATCCTGACGCGCCAGACCGGTGACGAGAAAGCTGGCCAGGTAGCGATGGATTTTGCCGGGAGACATGTGGCCGGCCGCCGCGAGCTCGCGCAGGGCGACCGGCGCCTGCGCGCGCGCAAGATGGTCGAGGATATGTCCGGCGACCTCGACCGCCTTGATTCCCCTACGATCTTCGCCCTTCATCCAGCACTCCTCCGGCATATCGCAATGCGAAACGCTGCGGCACCATTCCCTGGAAATCGGCCAGCGCAGCATAGTGCGGTGTTCCGCATTGAGGAACGGCTATCCCGAAAATTCCTCGCTCGGTCCCTCGCGCCGGCGCTTAATGGCAAAGGCCTGCCGCGCGCGTGCAGCGCGCTAGATCAACCGGCGAAAAGACCGTGATCTCCGGTCTCGTCATCGGCGCCGCAGGGGGAACGCCAGGAGGATGAACATGACCATCGCTGGTCTGGTCGAGGAAAGTCGTGGTGACGATGCCAGCCGGATGCGCCTCGTGGTGGTCGCAGCGTCTCTCGGAACGGTCTTTGAGTGGTATGACTTCTTCCTCTACGGCAGCCTTGCCGTCTTCTTCAGCGCCTTGTTCTTTCCGCCGGGCAATGAGACCGCAGCCTTTCTGGCTAGTCTTGCGACGTTCGGCGCGGGCTTCGCGGTGCGGCCGCTCGGCGCGTTGGTGTTCGGAGCGCTGGGCGACCGCATCGGACGCAAGCGGTCCTTTCTGATCACGATGGTGATCATGGGTCTTGCGACCCTGATTGTCGGTCTGCTTCCGACCTATGAACAAGTCGGGCTATGGGCGCCGATCCTGCTGGTGGCCTCGCGACTGGCACAGGGCCTCGCGGTGGGCGGCGAATATGGCGGCGCTGCAACCTATGTGGCGGAGTATGCACCTGCCGGATCGCGCGGCTATGCCACGAGCTGGCTGCAGACCACGGCGACGATCGGCTTGCTGATGTCGCTTGTCGTGATCCTCGTCTGCCGGGTCGCACTCGGCGACGACGCGTTCAGGGCGTGGGGCTGGCGGCTTCCGTTCCTGACGTCGACCGTCCTGCTCCTCGTCTCGCTCTACATCCGACTCAAGCTCGAGGAATCGCCCATCTTCGAACGGATGAAATCGCAGGGGCGCATTTCCAGCGCGCCGATCAAGGATAGTTTTGCCGATCGGAATAATCTCAAGCGCGTGCTGATCACGCTGTTCGGCATCACCACAGGCATGACGGTGATCTGGTACACCTCGCAGTTCTATGCGCTGTTCTTCATGCAGGGCGTGCTCCAGGTCGACTACAAGACGAGCTACGCCATCTTTGCGATCGGATTGACCGTCGGCATGCCCCTGATCGTGATATGCGGCGCGCTGTCCGATCGCATCGGCCGCAAACCTGTGATGGTCGCCGGGATGCTGCTGGGCGCGGTGACCCTTGTCCCTGCTTTCCATGCGCTCGCCGATTTCACCAATCCGGGCCTGGTGGCCTTCTCTCGACAAAATCCAATCACCATCGCCGGCGGTGACTGCACCTTCTCGCTGTTCGCCAAGCCGGTGTCGGACTGCGACCGGGCGCGCAATTTCTTCAGCCGCAACGGCCTGTCATATGTCTCCGTGCCGGGAAGTGGTGTCGTCACCAGCATCGGGGATACGCAGCTGATCGGCTTCGACGAGGCGACTTACAAGAAGGCGCTCGATCACGCCGGATTCAGGGCTGCACCCGCGGCCATCAATCTGGCCGGCGCGGTTGCGGTCGTGGTCTGGCTCTCGGCGTTGATCGGGATGGTGTACGGCCCGATGGCCGCCTTCCTGGTGGAGATGTTCCCCGCCAGCATTCGCACGACGTCGCTATCCCTGCCGTATCATCTCGGCGTTGGCATTCTCGGCGGCTTCCTGCCGTTCGCAGCCTCGGCGCTCGTCATCTACCAGGGAAACATATTCGCCGGGCTCTGGTACCCGGTCGGCATTGCGCTCGCCACCGCAGTCGTTGGCCTGATCTTCCTGCCGGAAACCAAGGATCGCACGATCGATTAGGAGATATCGCCCTGGGGCAATTTGCGTCGATACGCATCGCGTCCCCCTCTCCCATGAGGGGAGGGGGATCGTGATATCCGCAATCGAGGCCAGTTCTGGCCTGATCGTTATGGGACGGTTGGGGGTCTGTTTCCGCGGATAGAGACCCCTCATCCGGCGCGGATTTCATCCGCGCCACCTTCTCCCACAGGGGGAGAAGGGAAGTGCCAGCTCAGAGCTGCCCGAGCAGCGTGTCGCCGCCGGAGACTTCGACCTTGCCCGGGGCGGGCTCGAGATTGAGCTTCTTGACCACGCCGTCCTCGACCAGCATCGAGTAGCGCTTGGAGCGGATGCCGAGGCCGTTGCCGGAAGCGTCGAGCTCCATGCCGATCGCCTTGGCGAAGTCGGCATTGCCGTCGGCGAGGAACACGGCTTCGTCGCGCTGGTCGGTGTCGCGCTTCCAGGCGTTCATCACGAAGGCGTCGTTGACCGAGACGATCGCGATGGTGTCGACGCCCTTGTTCTTCATGGCATAGGCGTTGAGGAAGATGCTCGGCAGATGCATCTTGTGGCAGGTGCCGGTGTAGGCGCCGGGCACTGCGAACAGGGCGACCTTCTTGCCCTTGAAAATGTCGTCTGTGGTTTTGACCTGCGGCCCCTCGGCCGTCATCACGCGAAACTTGGCTTCCGGCAGCTTGTCGCCAACATTGATCGTCATCGGTGTTCTCCCTCGGTGAAGCGGAATTGTCTTAAACCCGGCGGTTGGACCGCACAATACGAGCTGCTGCGAGAACGGCAATGCCGGAGCGCATTCACCGTTCCGTCATCAGAGCATGATCCGGAAAAGTGCGAAGCGGTTTTCCGAAAAGATCATGCTTAAACAAGAATCTAAAGCGCGATGACGATTCAGCCCGATCTCATCGCGCTTTAGCCGGAAAACCCGCCGGCGTCGAGGAAGGTCTGCTCCTCGGCGGTGGTCTGCCGGCCCAGCACGCGATTCCGGTGCGGGAAGCGGCCGAACCGGCGGATGATGTCGGCGTGGTCCTCGGCATATCTGAGGTTGTCGGGATGGCAGTCATATTGCCGGAACAGCGTCACGCAACGCTGCTGGTCGTCGAGATCCTCCGAATGCTCGAAAGGCAGATAGAGGAATTCGCGCAGCACCGGGGCGGTCCGCGTATCGACGCCACGGCCGATGGCGCGGCTTGCCACGCCACGGGCCAGCGCATCGCTGGAGAAGGTCTTGGCGTCGCCTCGAAACAGGTTGCGCGGAAACTGGTCGAGCACGATGGTCAGCGCCAGCGCGCCCTCGTCGCTCGTCTCCCACGACGACAATTCACCGGCAGCCGCCTTCTGCCAGGTGGCAAGGAAGCGGTTGCGGATCTCGGCATCGAAGCCCTCGTCGTGACTGTACCAGCGGTCGCGGCCGGCCTTCAGCCAGAACGCGAGGATGTCGGCAGGCGTCGCGATGCGAGCGTCAGTCATGTCTGTCTAGCACTCGCATCGCGTGGTTTCAGGCTGCGGCCTTCTTCTCGTCGCGCAATTCGCGACGGAGAATTTTGCCGACATTGGTCTTCGGCAAATCGGTCCTGAACTCGATCTGCTTCGGCACCTTGTAGGCGGTGAGCTGGGTGGCGCTGAACTTGATGATGTCCTCGGCGGTGACGTTCGGGTCCTTCTTGACCACGAAGGCCTTCACCGCCTCGCCGGACTTCGCATCGGGCACGCCGATCACGGCGCATTCCAGCACGCCCGGATGGCTCGCGATCACTTCCTCGATCTCGTTCGGATAGACGTTGAAGCCCGAGACCAGGATCATGTCCTTCTTGCGGTCGACGATCTTGGTATAGCCCTTCTCGTCCATCACGCCGATGTCGCCGGTGCGGAAATAGCCGTCGGCGGTCATCACGCGCGCGGTCTCGTCCGGCCTGTTCCAGTAGCCTGACATCACCTGCGGACCCTTGGCGCAGATCTCGCCGGCCTCGCCGATCGGCAATTCATTGCCGTCGTCGTCGCGGATCGAGAGCCAGGTCGACGGGACGGGAAGGCCGATCGTGCCGGAGAATTCCTCGATCGTCGCGGGATTGCAGGTCAGGGTTGGCGACGTCTCCGACAGGCCATAGCCTTCCGACAACGAGACGCCCGTGACCTTCAGCCACTTCTCGGCGACCGGCCGTTGCGTCGCCATGCCGCCGCCATTGGCGATCTTCAGCTTGGAGAAGTCGAGCTTGTCGAAGCCGGGCGTGTTCAGCAGGCCATTGTAGAGCGTGTTGACCGCCGGGAAGAAGCTGACCTGGTACTTCGACAGTTCCTTGACGAAGCCCGCCATGTCGCGTGGATTCGGGATCAGCAGATTGGTGCCGCCGCACCGCATGCCGAGCAGATAGCAGGCGGTGAGCGCGAAGACGTGATAGAGCGGCAGCGCGCAGACGATGACCATCTGCTCGACGATCGGCGGCTTCGCCAGCGCCGGCTGCAGCCAGGCGTCGTTCTGCAGCACGTTGGCCAGGATGTTGCGATGGAGCAGGGTCGCGCCCTTGGAGACGCCGGTGGTGCCGCCGGTGTATTGCAGGAACGCGACGTCATCGAGCGTCAGCGCCGGCTTGTTGAGCCTGGCGGCGCGGCCGGCCGACAGCGCGTCGTTGAAAGAGACCGCGCCCGGGATCGACCAGGCCGGCACCATCTTCTTCACCCGGCGCACCACCAGATTGACGATCACGCCCTTGAAGCCGAGCAGATCGCCCATGCTGCCGACGATGACGTGCTTGACCGCGGTGTTGGGCAACACCTTCTGCACGGTGGTGGCAAAGTTCTCCAGCACGATGATCGCTTCCGCGCCGGAATCTTTCAGCTGATGCTCGAGCTCGCGCGGGGTATAGAGCGGATTGACGTTGACCACGGCATAGCCGGCGCGCAAGACGGCTGCGGTCGCGACCGGATATTGCAGCACGTTCGGCATCATCAATGCGACCCGCGCGCCCTTCTGCAGGCCCTTGCTCTGCAGATAGGCGCCGAGCGCCGCCGACATTTCGTCGAGCTCGCGATAGGTGATCGCCTTGTCCATGCAGATGAACGCTTTGCGATCGGCGAACTTCTTGAAGCTCTCTTCCAGCAATTCGACCAGCGAGGAATATTGCGTGACGTCGATATCGGCGGGCACGCCGGCCGGATAATGCTTGAGCCAGATGCGCTCCATAATGGTCTTTCCCTCTCTCAAATTTGGCTGACGTCCCGGATTGTTTCCGGGTTTCTCGACCCTTGGTCGTATTATTCTTGGACGCGGTATTTCAGGCAGTATTGAGCGATGCCGCGGCCAATGGCAAGCCGCTGCGCGCTATCGACGCATTGGGAGATCGGAGGGGGTGACGCGCCCCGCTAGCCGGCCGGCTTGGCGTCGGCCTTGGGCTTGGCGTCGGCCTTTGGCTTATCGGCAGCCTTCGGCTTTGCCGCAGCCGGCTTGCCGGCAGGTTTTGCGGCGGCCGGCTTGTCCGGCTTCGCAGCTGCGGCATCCGGCTTGGCGTTGGCGTGACGCACCGGCTTGGCCGCCGGCTTGCTGTCCGGCTTGGCTGCGCTCTTTGCGGTGCTCTTGGCGTCGCCCTTCGCGTCATCGGCCGTATCGGACTTCTTGCCCGCGACGCGGGTGTGCTTGCCCTTGGTGCGCTTGGCCGGCTGCACCTTCTCGGTGTCGGCCTCGACCGCGGCGATCAGCGCCGCGCCGGTCTTGGTCGGCCCGGTATAAACCACGACCGGTTCGGACGCCGCCGCCGGCTGCGCCAGCATGTCGGCCGGCTTGGTCGGCATCGCGGCCTGCAGGCCCGAGGCGAAGAAGCTCACGCCGCTGTCGCCGTTGGTGCTCGCGCCGGCGCTGGCGACGGTGTCTTCGCCGTCCTCGTCGCTGGCGGGCCGCTTGTGCTTGGCGCCGCACATCTCCTCGCGCAGGTTCGGTGGGGTGGAATCGATCGGCACCAGATTGTCGACGGTGCCGAGCGAGGGCCGCAGCCACGCCAGCCCGTTATTGGCAAAGCCGCGATCCAACAGCTGCGCGGCGCGGATCGCGCGCATGCGGCCCGAGGAGGCGCCGAGCACCACGGCGATCAGCCGCTTGCCGTCGCGCGTCGCCGAAGCCACGAGGTTGTAGCCGGAGGCGCAGATGAAGCCGGTCTTGAAGCCGTCGGCGCCCGGATAGCGGCCGATCAGCTTGTTGAAGTTCTGGGTGATGCGGTGGCCGAAGCGGATCGACGGGATGTGGACGAAATACTCGTATTCCGGCAGGTCGCGGATGATGGCGCGGGCCAGGATCGCCATGTCGCGCGCCGAGGTGATCTGGCCGTCGGCGGGCAGGCCGTTCGGGTTGACATAGCTCGTTTGCGTCATGCCGAGCTTTTGCGCGGTCTGGTTCATTTCGCCGGCAAAGCCGTCGATCGAGCCGCCGATGCCCTCGGCCAGCACCACGGCCATGTCGTTGGCCGACTTCACCAGCATCATCTTCAGCGCGTTGTCGACGGTGACCTGGGTGCCGGGCCGGAAGCCCATCTTCGAGGGCGACTGCGATGATGCGGTCGGCGACACCGTGAGCAGCGTGTCGAGCGAGACGCGGCCGTCCTTGACCGCCTTCAGCGTCACATAGGCCGTCATCAGCTTGCTGAGCGAAGCCGGATACCACGGCATCGTCGCATTGTCGGCCTGCAGCACCTTGCCGGTATCGGCCTCGACCACCAGCAGCGCTTCGGCCTGCGCCATCTGCGGCGTTGCGACGGCGAGCATCGCGACGGCCAGAATCCATTTCAACGACGGGCGCAGCGGGCGAGGAAAATGCACGAGTCCGGTTCCGGTCCTTTGAGACCCGCCTTCAGAAAAGGAGGTCTTGCGATGTGACGTACGGGTTTCAAGCGTGTCCGGCGCCGCGTCGCGGCGATGCAAACCCTATACCGGCTTGCCAGCAGAGAACAGAGGCCGGCCGATTATATCGTGGACGAAATCGGCTGAATTTCGGCAGCCGCCTCAATTGGAAAGGGGAGAATTATGGTGCCTCGATGCCGGCGCGCGCCTGTTCCTGGACCATGAACTGGGCCCGCGCCAGCTCGGCAAAACGCCCGCCTTTCGCCACCAGTTCATCGAAAGTTCCGCTTTCGATCACCCGTCCCTGGTCGAACAGCAGGATGCGGGTGGCGTGGCGGATGGTCGAGAGACGGTGTGCGATCACGAAGGTGGTGCGGCCCTTCATCACTTCGTCGAGAGCAGCGTTCACCTTGGCCTCAGTGACGGCGTCGAGCGCGCTGGTCGCCTCGTCGAGGATCAGGATCGGCGGGTCCTTGAGCAGCGCACGCGCAATCGACAACCGCTGGCGTTCGCCGCCGGACAGCATGCGGCCGCGTTCGCCGGCATGGGTGTCGAACTTCTTCTCGCTGCGCTCGATGAAATCCAGTGCCTGCGCGCGCGCCGCGGCAGTGCGCAGTTCCTCGTCGGTCGCGTCGGGCTTGCCGACGCGCAGATTGTCGGCGAGCGAACGGTTGAACAGCAGCGCCTCCTGGAACACGACGCCGATGTTCCGCCGCAGCGCCGTCAGCTTCAGCGCGCGTATGTCCATACCGTCGATCTTGATGATGCCGGATTGCGGATCGAACGCGCGGTGCAGCAGCGCGATCGCGGTGGATTTGCCGGCACCGGTCGAGCCGACCAGCGCGATGGTCTGGCCGGGCAGCGCGGTGAAGCTGAGGTCCTCGATCGCCGGCCGCTTGCCGTCATAGGAGAACGAGACGTCGTTGAATTCGACGAGGCCCGACAGCCGGCCGGGATCGACCGCGCCGGGCCGGTCGCGCACCGCCGGCACCGCATCGAGCACGTCGAAGAATTCCTGCAGCCGCGGCGCTTCCATGAACACGTTGTTGATGAAGCTCACCACCTGCTCGAGCTTCTGGATCAGCATGGTGGCGAACGAGACGAACATCACGATCTCGCCGACCGTGGTGAGCCCCTCATTGTGGAGCGCGATGCCGACGGTGAAGATCGCGAGCACCGTGATGGTGGTCGAGGCGCGGGTGATCACGGTGACCAGCGCCCACCATGACAGCACCGGCATCTGCACCGCGAGCAGCTTGTCGGCGACGTAGCGCAGGCCCTGCACCTCGGAATCGATCCGCACGAAGCTCTGCACCAGCGCGACGTTGCCGAGCGCGTCGGAAGCGCGCGCCGAGAGGTCGCTGTAATAGGCCTCGACCTCGCTCTGCATGCCGTAGGTCTTGCGCACCACCATCGTGGTCAGCACGGTGAACACGACGCAGAGCACGAACAGCAGGATGGCGAGCCGCCAATTGATGTAGAGCGCGAGCGGCAGCAGCACGACCAGCGACATGATCGCGGCGAAATGCTCGCGGAAGAAGCCGAGCCAGAGCCGCCACAGCGCATCGGTGCCGTTCAGCATCACCTTCATCAGCCGTCCGGAATGGGTGCCGGAATGGAAGGTCAGCGGCAGCTGCAGGATGTGCTCGAAATAATCGGTCAGAACCGCCTGGCGCTGGCGATGCGCCAGCCGGTCGGCCTGCAATGCGACGATCGCGCTGCAGCCGATCGTGAACAGGCCGAACGCCGCCCAGGCCACCAGCAGCGGCCATGCCGAATTCGTCGCGAACAATCCGGTGACCGGCCGGCCCGAAAGCACGTCGACGATCTTGCCGAACAGCACCGGCTCGGCGAATTGCGCGCCGGCGAGCAGCATGTTGGCGGCGGCGAGAATCCAGCCGAGCCGCGCCTCCTTGCCGAGCAGTTCGAGGACGCGGGTATAAAGGCGGAGCATGGACATGCCGGCGGGACTCGTAAGCGGTGGACGCCGGGTCATTGTAAGCCGGGATTACAACGGAGAACTACCCACTTTCCTTGTTCGGTCCACACACTCTGACGCCCAGTCCTGAGGTGCTGGTGAACAAATGCAGCCCGTCATTGCGAGGAGCGACAGCGACGAAGCAATCCATCCATCCACGCACGGGGACAGATGGATTGCTTCGCGGAGCCTGTCATCCGGCGGCGCTCTGCGCCGACCGGGTGGCTCGCAATGACGGCGGAGGGGCCGATCTCTTGGCGGAGGACGCGGCTCAATTCACCAGGCGGCCGTCGATCGGCGGCAGGAATTGGTCGTCGAAGATGTCGGCGGCGTTTGGCCGCTTCTGGAATTTGACGTCTTCCGCGAGCTGGTCAAGCGCGCGCTCGAAGCGCTCCGGCTCGATGCCGCCGATGCCGTTGCGCTTCACCTCGCCGGTCAGGATGTTGTCGCGGATGATGGCGGATAGCCGCTCGAGCTCCAGATCGCGCGAACCGCCGTCCATCCGGCTCACCACCTCGCTTGCGGCGCGGGCCGGGTCCTTGACCGTGAGGTTGGTGCCGCCGACCGCCGCGCGCACGAAGCCTTTCACCGCGTCCGGCTTGGCTGCGGCAAGGTGCGGGCTGACGATCACGGCAAAGCCATAGGCTTCGCAGCCATAGTCGGCGAAGCGCAGCACCGCAAGATCGTCGGCGGGCACGCCGCGATCGCGCAAATTGATCGCCGAGAGATAGGAGAAGCCGGTCACGGCATCGACCTGGCCTGCGGAGAGCATCGGCTCGCGCACCGCGGCGCTGATCGTGTTCTGCTTCACGCTCGATAGCTTGATGCCGTTCTGCTTGGCGACCGCGGGCCACAGCCGGATCGAGAGGTCGCCCTCGGCAACGCCGAGGCTCTTGCCCTCGATATCCGCCAGCGCGTTGATGCCGCGGCTTTTGCGGGCAATGATCGCGTAGGGCGCCTGGTTGAACAGCACGAACACCGCCTTGACGGGGGCTGCGCCAGGCTTGTCGCGAAAGCGGATCAGCGCGTTGATGTCGACGAGGGCGAAATCGCTCGAGCCGTCGGCGACGCGCGCGATCGCGTCCGCCGAACTGGTGGCGACGTTGGTGCCGACCGCGAGGCCCTCGGCGCTGAACAGGCCGCCGACCGACGCCATCACGAATGGGGCGGCGGCGGCGTCAAGCGGACGGTCGAGCGTGAACTGGGTGGTGAGCGGCTGCGGCTGATCGCCGGCGTGCAGCGGCATCAACGCCGGCCACACGCCGCCCAAAAGGCCGATCGTGCCGGCCAGTATCCAGCGGAGAACGGTGGTGCGACTTACCTGCATCGTGACATCCGGGAGGCGAGACAAAGTGCCGCGCCGGCTGCGCGCCTTGTACATGACATCGAATGCGCCAAGGCAACCGTCATTTCAAGCTGCAATTTCAGGCGTGATCTGCAGGCATTCTGCCCCGGGCAAGGTGAACGGCCGATGACTGCCTCGATTTCACCTTGGGTTGTTCAGCTTGCATTCGGTTTCGGGAACCTAATCTGGAGAGTGTGGTTAGCTTACCAAGGCCCGACGGGGCCGGCTTCCACAAAGGATGACTGCAATGTTTGCGCGAAAAGGTGTTTTTTCGTCTGTTGGCCGCGCAGCCACATTGGCAACGGTTGCCGCGGTGGCGTTGACGGCCGTTGAGCCGACGATGGCGTTCGCAGGCTCTGCTTCGGCGGGCAAGGCGGCCGCCGTGACCACATCGCACGGCACGAGCGATGCGACCGACATCAGCGCGCGCCGTCGTTACTATCGTGGCGGCGGTGGTGGTGCGGCTGCTGCGGCCGTGTTCGCCGGGATCGTCGGCACGGGCCTTGCGATCGCCGCGGCCCAGAACCGTCGCGACTATTACGAGTCCTACGGCTACTATGACGGCCCCGGCTACTACGGTGGTCCCACCTATTATGGTGGTGGCCCGGTCTACTACGGCGGCGGGCCGTATTATGGTTATCACGGCTATTACGGGCGCCGCTCGGCGTTGCCCTATACGCCGTACTGACATCGTCGTCGGTTCTCAGAACTGTCACAAAGCATCGATCCACCGGCCGCAAGGCCGGTGGATTTTTCGTTGTCGGTCCGGCCGTTAACACGCTGGCGACGCGTTTCGATTAGGCTCGAAGGATGAGTGATTCGATCGAACGGCTTTACCAGGCGGTGATCGCGGCCAGGGATCTTGATCCGGCTACGTCGCGCACGGCACGGCTGTTCCAGCGCGGGCCGGCCAAGATGGCCAAGAAGCTCGCCGAGGAAGCGGTCGAGGTCGTGATCGACGCCATCAGCGGCAAGCCGGATGCCGTCGTCCGCGAGAGCGCGGACCTGCTCTACAATCTCACGGTTCTGTGGGCGTCGGCCGGCGTGAAGCCGGAGGATGTCTGGCGCGAGATGGAGCGGCGCGAGCGGCTGCTCGGGATCGCCGAGAAGCTGCCGAAGTCACCGGTCAAGGTCTCCAAAACCGCGCCGGTCCCGGTGGTTCGGCGTCGAATTGTCGCGCTGGAGAGCCGGCTGCGTAAACGGCAGCCGTAAACCCAACAAGAAAGGCTGGAACGCCCGATGCCCCGTCATCCTGAGGAGCGCGCTCTTGCGCGCGTCTCGAAGGATGCACGGCCCGGCTGGTGGCCGATTCACCCTTCGAGACGCCGCTTCGCGGCTCCTCAGGATGACGGTCAGAGAGGTTGGCTCGCTGTGGCGATCCGATAT
Organism: Bradyrhizobium sp. CER78; assembly: GCF_029846235.1. Taxonomy (GTDB): domain Bacteria; phylum Pseudomonadota; class Alphaproteobacteria; order Rhizobiales; family Xanthobacteraceae; genus Bradyrhizobium. Next base: position 146,044 of record NZ_JARVWP010000007.1, on the reverse strand, counting down.
CGTTGAAAATCGACCCTATTCGGCCCAATCCCGGCATGGACAAATCGGCTCCATGATGGTTCATCGCGCCCATGTTGAAACGGATTTACGAGTGGTGCGTCGACGCGGCCGACAAGCCCTACGCACTCTGGATTCTCGCGGCCGTCGCCTTCGCGGAGAGCTCCTTCTTCCCGATCCCTCCCGACATCATGCTGCTGCCGATGTCGCTGGCGCGGCCGAAGCGGGCATGGTGGTTCGCGACGGTCTGCACCATCGCCTCGGTTGCCGGCGGCGTGCTCGGCTATGCGATCGGCGCGCTGCTCTACGACTCGGTCGGGCAGTGGCTGATCCATCTCTACGGCCTCTCCGACAAGGTCGACGCGTTCCGCGCCTCCTATGCCGAGTGGGGCGCCGTGATCATCCTGGTGAAGGGACTGACGCCGATCCCCTACAAGCTGGTGACGATCACCTCGGGTTTTGCCGGCTACAACATCTGGCTGTTCATCCTGTGCTCGATCGTCGCACGCGGCGGCCGCTTCTTCTTCGTCGCGGTGCTGCTCAATCGCTATGGCGATGTCATCCGCGCCGAGCTCGAGAAGCGGCTCGGCCTGTGGGTTGCGATCGGCGCGATCGTGCTGGTGCTGGGCTTTGTTGCCGCATTCAAGCTGATCTAGCTCCCCGCGGCTTTGCCGATGGCAAGGCTTCGGGTACGCTGACGTATATGGCTTTGACCGGCACTATACAGCGTCCTGATCGAGGTCCTTTAGGACCTGAAGAGGAGGTTATGCTCCGTCTGTCCGACGCGTTTCCGGGCATCCGCTTCCATTACGAGGCGGAGGAGCCTCCTGCAGCGGTCGCGGCGCGTGCACAGATGTCAATTCTGCTACGAATATGGCTCTTCTTTTTCGGCAGGGATACTTCCTACCCGAGGCGTCAGGGTTACTTCGAGAACGGAAAGGGCGGATCGGTCGAGTTCTATTTCGAGGCGAGGCAGCCAGTCCCGTCGATCACGGCAACTTCCTATGGAATGACGGCGGGCCTGGACGAAAACTTTGGTCGGCTGTACGCGGCGACCGGTTGGAAGATTGTGTATCCGAGATTTTGATCGACTAAGCTCACTGAGACTGGACGGGCTGTGCAACCGCGAGTGCTGAACATTTTTCCGGTGTTCCCCAAAGCGACCATCGCGGCACGGCTCGCTACCTGTCTCACGATGGCTTTCAGTCTTGATCCCGCCCTTTCGCAATCTGCACCACCCACGCTCGGCGTGCAGTCGCCGGCGCAGCAGCCCGTTGAGTCTCAGCAGCAGATCGAACTGCCGCCGGCGCCGGTCGAGCGTGAGAATCCCGGGCTGATCGACGAAATCGGAAAACTGTTCGAGAAGTCGAAGTCGGTGTTGCCACAGCTGAAGAGCCCCAGCGAGACCTTCGACGACCTGTCGAACCTGGCGCGCCCTTCGAGCATGGTGAGCGGGCGCGCCGCCTGCGTGGTGGCCGCGAACGGTGCGCCCGACTGCAAGGTCGGCGCCGACCGGCTGTGCCAGAGCAAGGGATTCAAGGAAGGCAAGGGCATCGATATCGACACGTCGGAAAAATGCTCGCCGCTGGTCTATTTGCCGGGCCACAAGCGCGGCCCGAACGACTGCAAGACGGAAAATTTCGTGACACGGGCCGTCTGCCAATAGCAGCAGCGAAGCTTGCGTGTAGAGAGTGATGCGATTGGGTCGAACTGGATTAACGGCGGAGGTTCATCTCTCCCCGCTGGGGAGAGGTGAACCAAGACCGCGCCAAGCCGATTCAATCAAAACTCATCTTGCGTCTGGGATGCCAGATGCGCCCGGAAAATGCGCCCTTTAGATGAGGTTTTGTCATCTTTTTGCAGCGCCAAAACGCAATACTTGACACTGGAAAGATTGCCTTGTTGGTATGACGGTCAGCATTCGAGCTAAAACCAACCGACCAAACCTTTGAGGATCCGCCGCCAATGTCCATGCCTGCTCTGTTCAAGGGCCGCCTGTCTCTTCCCGTGATCGGGGCACCGCTGTTCATCATCTCCGTGCCCGACCTCGTCATCGCCCAGTGCAAGGCCGGCGTGGTCGGCTCGTTTCCGGCGCTGAATGCGCGGCCGCCGGAACTGCTCGACGAATGGCTGTACCGGATCAAGGAAGAGCTCGCCGCCTATGACAAGGCGCATCCGGAGCGGCCGTCGGCGCCGTTCGCGGTGAATCAGATCGTGCACAAGTCGAACAACCGGCTCGATCACGACATGGCGCTTTGCGAGAAGCACAAGGTGCCGATGATCATCTCCTCGCTCGGCGCACGCGAGGAGCTCAACCAGGCCGTCCATGGCTGGGGCGGCATCGTGTTCCACGACGTGATCAACCAGAAGTTCGCCCACAAGGCGATCGAGAAGGGCGCCGACGGCCTGATCCTGGTCGCGGCCGGCGCCGGCGGTCATGCCGGCACGCTGTCGCCATTCCCGTTCGTATCGGAGACGCGGCAGTGGTTCGACGGGCCGATCGCGCTGTCGGGCACCATCGCCAACGGCCGCGCCATTCGCGCCGCGCGCATCATCGGTGCCGACTTCGCGTATATCGGCTCCGCCTTCATCGCGACCAAGGAGGCGAATGCGGTCGAGGGCTACAAGAGCATGATCACCAATTCGTCGGCCGAGGACATCGTCTACTCCAATTTGTTCACCGGGGTGCACGGCAACTATTTGAAGCCGTCGATCGTCGCGGCCGGCATGGATCCGGAAAATCTGCCGACATCCGATCCCTCGAAGATGAGCTTCGGCACTGACTCATCCGGCGAGCGCGCCAAGCCGAAGGCCTGGAAGGAGATCTGGGGCTCCGGCCAGGGCGTCGGCAGCATCTCCAAGGTAGTGCCTGCCGCCGAGCTGATCGGCCGCTTCAAGAAGGAATACGACGAAGCGGTCGATCCGGCGCTTTGATGGACCCGATCTTTCGCGTTGACGGCGACCGCGTCGTCACCAGTCCTGATGCCGCGGGTCCGTGGGACCCGCGGATGCAGCACGGCTCCGCGCCGGCGGCGCTGGTGGTGTGGGCCGCCGAGGCCATCCCGACGCCGGCGCCGATGCGGATCGCGCGGCTCACCATCGACTTGATGCGCCCGGTGCCGGTGGCGCCGCTGACGGTCTCGAGCGAGATCCTGCGCGATGGCCGCAAGATCCAGCTCTGCGGCGTCAGGCTGCTCGCCGACGGCGTCCTCGTCGTCTCGGCCACTGTGCTGAAGATCAAGGAGCAGCCGGCCGAACTGCCGCCCGACATCGCCGCGCTTCCGGTCGAGCTGCCGGGTCCCGACGAAAGTTTGGTCGAGCCGGGTAATCTTGCGAACAGCCCGTTCGTCAAATGCATCTCGATGCGCGCGGCGCGCGGCCGTTTCGGCGTGATGGGACCCGGCGCGATCTGGTTCCGCGTCAACCAGCCGCTGATCGCGGGCGCCGCCGTCTCGCAGGCGATGCGCGCCGTGGTCGCCTCCGACTTCTCCAACGGCACCTCGCCGGCGCTCGATTTCAACCAATGGACCTTCATCAACGCCGATCTCACCGTGAGCCTGGCGCGCGAGCCGGTCGGCGACTGGATTCTGCTCGACGGCGAGTCCTGGATCGGGCCTGACGGCGCCGGGCTTGCGATGTCGCGGCTCGCCGACGTGCAGGGCTATTTCGGCCGGGCGGTGCAGAGCCTCGTCATCGAGCAGCGCTGACCAGGGTTATTCCTCTCCCACCTTTCGGGTCGGGCGAGGCAGTACTTACACGATTTCGGAATATTAGAAATATATCCCCGATTTGCCCGACGTGTCAAGTTGCCGTGGTGAAGGCCGGCAGCCGCCGGCGCCTTTGCATGGGGTTGTTTTCGATATTTTTGCCGCGCGGTCGCGGCGAGCCATGCCTCTTGCGGTAAAAATAACTTCGCGCTGCGGGAACGGTGGCCGCACGAACGAGTTTCGTTCCGGTTAGGGGGCCCCATGACGCCTATCGATCCCGCCGCCGGCACTGTGGTCATGGCCACCCGGCAGCATTGTGCCGTCTCAGCCGCTGCCGATGCCCGGCCGTCGCAGGGACAGACGCGATGAAGCCCGGCCCGTCCTCGGAACGCGCGGTCATCCTTGCCGCGAGCGAACGGGATGCCGTCAAGACTGCCCACCTCATCAAGGAAGCCGGCTACTACGCCAATATCTGCGGCGACCTCGCCGAGCTGGAGCGCCAGGTCGCGAGCGGGGCGGGCCTTGCCATCATTGCCGACGAGGCGATCAGGGCCGCCGACCTTGCCGGCCTGACGCGCTGGCTGAACGAGCAGCCGTCATGGTCGGATTTCCCCATCGTGCTGATGAGCGAGGGCGGTGGGTCCGAACGCAGTCCCGACGCGGCGCGGCTCGGCCGCGCGCTCGGCAATGTGACCTTCATCGAGCGCCCGTTCCATCCGACCACGCTGGTGAGCCTGGTCGGGGCGGCCGTGCGCGGCCGCCGCCGCCAATACCAGACCCGCGCGATTCTCGAGGACCTCACCGAGAGCGAAAGCCTGCTGCAGACGGCGCTCAATGCCGGTCATCTCGGCGCGCTCGAACTGCACGTTCCGGGCTTCGAGCTGGAGGCCTCCGCGACCTGCAAGCGCTTCTTCGGGCGCGCCGCGAGCCTGCCGTTCACCTATCAGGAGCTGCTCGAGGCGGTTCATCCCGACGATCGCGCGCGGCGGCAGGAGGTCGTCGAGCACACGCTCAAGACCGGCGCCGACTACAAGATCGAGTATCGCAACATCTGGCCCGACGGCAGCCAGCACTGGGTCGACGTGCGCGCCCGCGCGGTGCGCGGGCCGGACGGCAACATCCGGTCGCTGGTCGGGGTCTGTTCAGACATCACCGCGCGCAAGACCGCGGAGATCGAGCGCGAGGCGCTGCTGGCGCAGCTCGCCGCCGAGCGCTCCGCGCTTGCCGAACTCACCGCGACGCTGGAGCAGCGGGTCGAGCAGCGCACCGCCGATTTGATGAAGGAGGTCGCGGCGCGCGAGCGGGCGCAGGAGCAGCTCCGCCATGCGCAGAAGATGGAGGCGATCGGCCAGCTCACCGGCGGCGTGGCGCACGACTTCAACAATCTCTTGATGGCGGTGATGGGCAATCTCGATCTGCTGCGCAAGCGGATGCCGGAGGACCCGCGGCTGCAACGGCTGGTCGACGGCGCGTTGCAGGGCGCCGAGCGCGGCGCTTCGCTGACGCAGCGGCTATTGGCATTCGCGCGGCAGCAGGATCTGCGCGCGGTGCCGGTCGATCTTGGCGCGCTGGTGCGTGACATGAGCGAATTGCTCGAGCGCTCGCTCGGTCCGCGCATCGTGCTCCGGCTCGACATCCCCGAGGGGTTGCCGCCGGCCTGCGTCGATACCAACCAGCTCGAGCTCGCGATCCTCAATCTTGCGATCAATGCGCGCGATGCGATGCCGGATGGCGGCGTGATCGAGATCCGTCTCGCGGCCTGGCAGGCCAGGAACGATCCGGCGCTGCGGCCGGGCAACTACCTGAAACTGTCGGTGGTCGACAGCGGCACCGGCATGTCGCCGGACGTACTGAAGCGCGCGATCGAGCCGTTCTTCTCGTCGAAGCCGGTGGGCAAGGGCACCGGGCTCGGCCTGTCGATGGTGCATGGGCTCGCGGTGCAGCTCGGCGGCGCGCTGCAGCTGTCGAGCGCGGTCGGCAAGGGTACCACGGCCGTGCTGGTGCTTCCGGTCGCAACCGCCGCGCCGGAAGCGGCAAGTCCCGTGCCCGTGGCGCAGCCGGTCAAGCGCTCGGCGGTGATCCTGCTGGTCGACGACGATCCGCTGATCGCAATGTCGACCATGGAGATGCTGGAAGACCTCGGTCATCGCGTGATCGGCGCCAATTCCGGACCGCACGCGCTCGATATCCTCAGGAGCGACCAGGAGATCGACCTGATGATGACCGATCACGTGATGCCCGGCATGACCGGCATCGAGCTCGCCGCGGCCTCCCGCGAGGTCCGGCCGCAGCTCGTCGTCCTGCTCGCCACCGGCTATGCCGAACTGCCCGACGGGACCCACGTCGACCTGCCGCGGCTGGCCAAGCCCTATCACCAGGATCAACTTCGCGAGCGGCTCGATCAGTTACTGGGGCAGCGTGACGGACGGCAGATTGCAGCTAGCAGTGCCAGTGCGGATAGTCTTGCTGCGCCATCGACCCTTTCCCCGTCACCCTGAGGAGCCGCGAAGCGGCGTCTCGAAGGGCACGGCCCGGCTGTTGCCGCAAGCGGAGACAGGGCGTGCCGCAGTATGCGGGCCGTGCATCCTTCGAGGCGCGCAAGAGCGCGCACCTCAGGATGACGGGACCGGCAATGGGTTGTGCGAGCCTCTCACCCCACCATGCGGTCGCGGCCGGTCCAGAAGCCTGCCTTCAGCACTTTCTTGTCGACCTTGCCGACGCCGGTCATCGGCAGCTCCTTGACGAACTGGATCTGCTTTGGCGCGTGCGCCGAGCCCTTCTTCGCCTTGACGAGGCCGATCAGCTCGTCGGCGTCAGGCGTTGTGCCCTCGCGCGCCACCACGACGGCGGTGACGGCCTCGCCCCATTTGTCGTCGGGCACGCCGACCACGGCGACCATCGCGACATCGGCGTGCTGCGACAAGACATCCTCGACCTCGCGCGGGAAGATGTTGAAGCCGCCGGAGACGATCATGTCCTTCTTGCGGTCGAGGATGAACATGTAGCCGCGCTCGTCCTTGCGCGCGATGTCGCCGGTGTGCAGCCAGCCGCTCTTCAGCGTCTCCGCGGTGATGTCGGGCCGCTTCCAGTATTCGGCCATCACATGCGTCGCGCGCACGCAGATCTCGCCGGCCTCGCCGGTTGCGACCTCCTGGTCGTCCTGATCGAGGATTTTCACCTGGCAGGCGGCGATCGGGAAGCCGCAGGACAGGAACAGCTCCGGCGTCTTCGGATCATGGTCCGCCTTGCGCAGCACCGAGACCGGATAGCATTCGGTCTGGCCGTAGAGCTGCGAGAACACCGGACCGATCCGCTCGATACCTTCCACCAGCCGGCTCGGCGACATCGCGGATGCGCCGTACAGCAACAGTTCGAGTGAGGACAGGTCGGTCTTGGGCAGCGCGGGATGATCCAGCATCACATAGATCATGGTCGGCACGAACAGCGTGAAGTTGATCTTCTCGCGCTCGATGGTCTTGAACACCGCCTCCGGATCGAACCCTTTCAGCATGTGCACGGTGCCGCCGCGCATCAGCGTCGGCAGCACTTTTGTACCCGCGACATGGCTGATGGGGGCCACGGTGAGATAGCGCGGCGTCTCCGGAATTTCGAAGTCGGCGAGGATCGCGGCGGCGAAGCCGCCATATTCGCGATGGTAGCGCAGCGCGCCCTTGGATTTGCCGGTCGTGCCGCCGGTGTAGTTCAGGGTCGAGATATCGTCCTCGCGGGCAAAATTCTTCGCGGTCGCGCTGCCGGCATCCTCTACCACCTGCAACAGGTCGGCGCCGTAATCCGCCGGGCCGAGCGTGAAGATGGTCTTCAGGTCCTGCGCCTTCGCCGCAAGCTCGCCGCCGCGGTCACGAAACGTGATGCCGTCGACGATCAGCATCTGCGCTTCGGAGTCCTCGATCTGGAACAGCTGGTCGTCGAGCGAGCCGAGCGGATGCAGCCAGGTGATAGCGAGCCGCGACAATTGCGCGGCGACGCCGGCGCACCAGCTGTCGGCTCGGTTGGCGGTGAGGAAGGCGACGCGGGTGCCCGGCGCAAAGCCGAGCCGCATGAACACGCTCTGCATCCGCCCGATCAAATCGGTTGCGCCCTGATAGCTGAGCGAGCCGCCCGGCCATGCGAAGGCGGTGCGCGTCGGATAACGCGCCAGCGCCCGCAAGGTCTGCTCGCACGTTGCCGGAAATGCATAGAGCGGATTGCTCATGTGGTGGTCTCCTCCCGCTTTGTGTTTGGCCTCTTGCGTGCCAATGTTGGCGCAACGCTAACACAATGATGATGGGAAGAAACAACTTGTCCGCAGATCTTGTCGCGCGATTTCGCGATCGCCTCCGGCTGCCGCTGATTGCAGCACCGATGTTTCTGGTATCGGGCGTCGAGCTGGTGGTAGCTGCCTGCCGCAACGGCGTGATCGGCTCGTTTCCGACGGTGAATTGCCGTGAGACGGAACAGCTCGATGCATGGCTCGGCGACATCGCACGTCGTCTGCAGACCCATGAAGATGCAAACGGCAGGGCGGTGGCGCCGATCTGCCCGAACCTGATCGTGCATCGCTCCAACACGCGGCTGCAGCAGGATCTCGCGGTCCTGCTGCGGCACAAGCCTGAGCTCGTGATCACCTCGGTCGGCTCGCCCGCGCCGGTGCTGAGCCCTCTGCACGATGCCGGCGCGCTTGTGTTCGCCGACGTTGCCTCGATCCGCCATGCAGAGCGCGCGGCTGCAGCCGGCGCCGACGGGCTCGTGCTGCTCACCGCGGGCGCCGGCGGGCAGACCGGCTGGCTCAATCCGTTCGTGTTCGTCCGCGCGGTGCGCGCATTCTTCGATGGCCCGATCGTGCTGGCCGGCGGCATCAGCGATGGCCACGCGCTGCGCGCCGCGGAAGCGCTCGGCTGCGATCTCGCCTATATGGGCACCAAGTTCATCGCGACGCGCGAGAGCATGGCGGATGCGAGGTACAAGCAGATGCTGGTCGAGGCGACCGCCGACGACATCCTGCTCACGACCGCCTTCACGGGTTTGCAGACAAACATGCTGCGGCCCTCGATCGAAGCCGCCGGTCTCGATCCTGACGACCTGCCGGCACGCGGCGCGATCGACATCGGCAAGGACATCGACATCGGCGCCCGCGAAAGCCGCCCCAAACGTTGGCGCGACATCTGGAGCGGCGGTCATTCCACGTCGGGGGTGACGGGGGTGCTCGCGGTCGACGAACTCGTGGCCCAGACGGCGGCGGAATACGAGGCGGCGAGCGCGCGGGTGCGGCTCGGCTGATCGGTCAAACCCCGCCTGTCCGCTTAACGCGGCATTAACCATGCCAGTCCCAACTATGCGTCACGGGATGGTCCGCCGCCACGGCGGGCCGCCCGGCAGTTGTGGGAATGCGACATGGCTTTTGAGGTGCTCTCCAAGACCCCGGCCTCGCTCAATGAGCTCCGGACCCGGGTGTTCTATGCCCTGCAGCGGCATCCGCTGTGCCGTCAGGTCGAATTCGACATCGTCAGCACGCCGCGCACCCGCCGGACCAACTGGACGGTCAGCATGCATGCGGTCCAGCCCGGGGCCCTCTGGACGGCCCATGAGATCGTGGCCGACATCCAGGAAGCCTATGAGCTTGACGCCGCGGCCTGATTTTTCGGGCCGTTTCGGGACGATTTCACCTATTTGGCGCGGTCATGGCACGCTAACGCCGCATTTGCCGCGCAGTTTGCGGTGACACCGGCCGGCAATGGAGTAACTTTTTGACCAGAGCCATCACCCTCGCCGCCCTGACATGCTTCCTGCTCGCCGGTGCCGCGATCACCGCCATTTTGGGCCGCGACAGCCTGCCGGCGGCGCAGGCCGACATCGGCCCGGTCGCCAACCGCGCCAGCAAGCAGGACAAGCTCGCGGTTACGACGCTTGCCGCTGCCTCCTTTGAAGCGCCGCAGCCGGCGGAGCCTCCAGCCAGTCCGTCGCCGCTCCTGCTGCGGGCACAAGCCGCTATCCCGGGTGCGACCGATACCGTTCGCCAGGCCTATGCCTCCGCCGAGCCCGCCGATATCGGCCTGCCGAAGCTCAATGATCCCGTCGATGCGGCCCAGCCGAAGATCGCCGAGCCCGCTCCAGCCGCCGCGCCGGCCACGGTCGCGCCGCCGAAGCCCAAGGCGGCCGCCAAACCGGCGCCGCAGAAGACCTACGCCCTGCTCAGCGATGCGCAGATCGCCGGCATTAAGGACCGGCTCAAGCTGTCGTCATCGCAGGAATACTACTGGCCGGCGGTCGAGACCGCGCTGCGCGCCGTCGCCCGCAAGATCCACGCCAAGCGCCAGGGCGATCCGGCGGCGGGTACCATGCCGATCGATCCGGATTCCGAGGAGGTGCAGCAGCTGAAGTCGGCGGCGATGCCGCTGCTGTTCCAGCTTCGCGAGGACCAGAAGAATGAGGTCCGTTCGCTGGCGCGCCTGATCGGCCTCGAGCGCGTCGCGTCGATGATCTGAGCGCAGGCGGCGGCCGGGCCGAGCCTGCCCTCGGCGGGCATCAGCGGGCCTCCAGCGGACGCAGCTTCTCCACCTTGCCCTGGGTTTCGACGAGCAGCTGCTTCATGAAGTCCTTGTTGCGCTTCAGCCAGGGCTCCAGCGTTTGCCGCACGTCGCCCGGCGACTTTTTCTCGATGGCCTGCGCGAGCCGGCTCTGAAACGTTCCCCAATCCTTGAACATCTCCTTTAGAAGCGCATCGTCGGAGATGTTGATCGTCGACTTGATGTCGCCGACGGTTTCGAGCTCGCGCATGTTGCCCTGTCGCAGGATCGAATCGAGGTTTTCCAGGCATTCGTGGTAGCGCTGCAGCAGGTCGTCCCATCGCTTGGCGCTGAAGTCATCGTCGAGGTCCTCGACCGCGTTGTAGAGCGGCTCGAGAAACGACCATCGGAAGCGCCGTGCCAGTCGCAGCAGGATCGACAGGAACACGATGTCCTTCGGCATGTTCTGCGCGACCATCAGCCTTGGATCTTCGCTGAACGGCGGCATCGGCACGAAGATGATGACGACCGAGAACGGCGTGTTGTCGAGATATTCGAGCCGGGCGATCACCGGTTGATACAGCTTCAGATCGCGGAAGATCGGGCTGAGGACCTGCTCGCGGCTTCGCCGGCTGGCGATATCCACGTCGGAGAACGAGTTCGCGACATAGCTCGTCAGTTCGTCGAGCCAGGCGCCGCTGTCGTAGCGGTTCTGGGCGCGGAGCAGGTCCTCCCAGTCGAGATCAGCCGCATCGGGACCTGACAGCAGCGTGGTGGTGGCGGGATCCGCCTCCAGCCTGGCATCCGTCAGGAATCCGCGTGCACGCTCCGCAGGCGGCAATGCCTTCAGCGCATCGGCCTTCTGCCGGAACGACAGCTCGTCGCTGAACACGACGCGAAGCCGAAGGCGGAACAGCTCTTCCGGGCGGGTGATCTGCATGAACTGCGCGTGCAGATCCTTCACCGCTTCGTTGAAGTCGCGGGCATGGTTGGCGTTCAGTTTCGGCCGCAGCGGGACGGGACCGAAGGTCGGCCGGACGAACAGATCCTCGAGAAACCGCCGCACCTCGTCGTCGCCGATCCCGTAGAACTCGTTCTCCGCCAGCATCGGAAACGAGGGCGAACTGTCGACCGAGAACCACAGCACCTTTGACGTGAGCTTCAGCGCGCGCTTGTAGCCGTCGAACTGGGAAATCTCGGACGCGCACCACGTCCAGTTATGTTCGGCGTTGGTGTGGATGAAGATCAGGCAGTCGGCCTTCGCCGTGTTGTCGATCATCCATTGGCGCCACTCCGCGCCGCCGGGAATTTCCTCGCACACAAAGCATTCCACCGAACGTTGTCCGTCCAGGCTGCTGAGATATTCGAGCCGTGCTTTCAAAAGCCGCGCGAGGAACCTGTCTTCGGCACGATGGCTGATAAAGACTGAGAAATCGTTCGGCATGGCAAAAATCCGATCTGCATGAATCTAATGCGACGGCTGGCCGTGACTGGTCGGCCGGATGCCGCGGCTGCACGTCTCGCCGCGGACCGATGATAGCGCGTCTCTGAAAATTGCGATCGCCGGCCGCGAAAAAGAAAAACCGCCTGCCAGTGAACTATCTCACTATACCTTAGGGTGTATCATGTGCAACATGTGCAGGGAGCCGGCGCGCGGTGCTTGTCCTGCTCCGGAACGCACTGACTAAAATTTTTCGAAAAACATCAGCCGATGTGTTGACGTGGGCACATTGCTTCATTTCATGCCCCCGGCGCCGTACGCGCGAGGGCGCGACCAATTGAGCCTTCGGCCGTGATCGGTCGGCCGTATCGAGATCAGCAACAGTCATAGTCGGAGGGCCAGCCGTGCCGAAGACGAAGCAGCAGCATCTCGATCGTGACGCCGGGCCGAAGCGGATATTGGCGCTCGACGGCGGTGGCATTCGCGGCATTCTGACGCTCGAATATGTCGGCGCCATCGAGGCGATGCTGCGCAAGCGGTTCGGCAAGGATGACCTGCTGCTCTGCGACTATTTCGATCTGATCGGCGGCACCTCCACGGGATCGATCATCGCGGCCGGGCTTGCCTGCGGGATGACCGCGGACGCTTTGAAGAAGCTCTATCGTGGGATTGGCACCGACATCTTTCAGGAATCGTTCTGGCGGCGGGGACTGCTGGCGCCGAAATTCAATTCCGACGCCTTGCAGCACGCGCTCGATGCGCAACTCGGCGCCGACACGGCGCTCGGCGGCGATCACGTCCGCACCGGCCTGATGATCATGACCAAGCGGCTCGATACCGGCAGTCCCTGGCCGCTGCACAATCATCCGGACGCGCCCTACGCCAGGCAGGACGGCGCGTTGCGGCTGACGCAAGTGGTTCGCGCCAGCACTGCGGCCCCAACCTATTTCAAGCCCGAGGAGATCAAGATCTCCGCGCGCGACGGTCACACCGTCAGCGGCGCCTTCGTCGACGGCGGCGTCAGCCCGTTCAACGATCCGGCGCTGCAGCTGCTAATGCTCGCTTCACTTCATGGCCATGGTTTCCGGTGGCATAGCGGCAAGGACAAGCTCCTGCTGGTCTCGGCAGGGACCGGCGTGTTCAAGTCGACATTTTCGACTGACCAGATCGTCCACATGCCGGCGGCGGAGCAGGGCGTGCGGTCGCTGCAATCGCTCATGGACGATTGCGGACGGCTCAATCACGGCATGCTGCAATGGCTGACAAACTGCCTGACGCCATGGCCGATCGATCGCGCGGTGGAAGACATGGCGGCGGACAGCCAGGGCGGGCCGCAACTTGCGACCTATGCGCGCTACAACGTGCTGCTGGAGACGGGCTGGTTGAAGACGACGGTTGCCATCGACCGTACGCCGGAGGCGCTGGCAAAGATCGCCGCGATGGACGACCCGTCCAACATGGACGAGCTCGCCGCGATCGGAGCGCTCGCCGCGAAGGTGCAGGTCAAGCCGGAACATTTCCCGCCGGCCTTCGATATCAATTGATGCCGCGCAGCGCGGTGTCCTGACACTCGGGTCCCGGCTTCGACAGGAGATTCGCCTTCAGCTAAGTTTGTCATCGAGACACAATGATCCAATCATCAGTCGGGTGTCACGATGACCACGGACCAACGCGCCGGATCACCTAACATAGTGGTTCTCTTCAGCGGTCACATGATCGATGCGCCAGATCGAAAAACGCCTCGCTTTCCGCCGGACAAGGAGCCTGTCGCGGCCGCTGCGATCGCCGACGCGCTTGCGAAGATCGGCGTCGCCAAAGGCGACCTCGCGATATGCGGCGGCGCTTGCGGCGGCGACCTGCTGTTTGCGGAAGCTGCACTCGCGAAGGGTATGCAGCTTGAGATCTACATTCCATTCGACGAGCCGACCTTTCTCGCCGGCTCGGTCGATTTCGCCGGCGGCAATTGGCGCGCGCGCTATCTCGCCGCGAAATCGCGCGCGACGCTCCATGTCATGCCGGACGAACTCGGCCCGCTGTCGGCCGGCGAAAACGCCTATGAGCGCGACAATCAATGGATGCTGGAGCGGGCCGCCCGGTTTGGCGACGAGAAGCTCGCCTTTGTCTGCCTGTGGAACGGCGAAGGCGGCGATGGTCCCGGCGGCGCCAAGCACCTGATGGATGAAGCGGGGCGCAGGACGACGTGGGTCTACTGGCTGGATACGCGAAAATTATGGGACTGAAGGGATTGCAATATGCCGTCGTGTTTCATGATCATGCCCTACGGCCGCAAGCCGACCCAGGCCGAGTCCAAGCTTGGTCCGGCCGAAATCGATTTTAACGCGCTGTGGGACCGCGGCTACGTTCCGGTGATCAAGGAGCTGGGCTATGAACCGGTTCGCGCCGACCAGGACACCGGTGCGCTGATCGTCGGCCAGATGCTGGAGCGACTCTATTTCGCCGACCTCGTATTGGCGGATATGACGATCCCGAACGGCAACGTCTATTACGAGGTCGGCATCCGTCATGCGGCGCAGAAGACCGGCTGTGTTCTGCTTGCCGCCGACTGGTCGAAGCAATTGTTCGACGTCGTGCAGATGCGCACAGTCCGCTACCCGCTCCCCGAGGGCAACATCTCCGACGACACCGCAGCCGGTCTCCGCCCCAGGATCAAGGAGGGCATCGTGTCGCTCCGCGACGGGCTCTCGCCGATGCCCCAATCGATCCCCGGCTATCCCGAGGATGTCGATCCGACGAAGGCGACGACGACCAAGGAGCAGCTTGCCGAACTCGCGGCGTTCCAGACCAAGGTGCGCGAGGTGCGTGCCGCACCGCACGCCGAGCGCATGCAGCGCGCGCAGGCGCTGATCGCCGGCGAAGGCACGCCGCCCGCGACCTATCCGATTGCGCTCGCATTGCTGCTGCTGCTGCGCGACAGCGTGGACAAGACCGCGGACTGGAGCTGCGTCCTCGACTTTGCGGCGGGCCTTCCGAAGAAGTTCAAGGACGTCCCTGAAATCCAGGAGATCCGTGAGTTCGCCGCCGCCTATGCCGGCAATAATCTCCAGGCCATTGCGGCGCTTGAGACGCTGATCAGGACGGCGGGGCCGACACCGGAACGCCTCGGTCTGATGGGCGGTCGCTACAAGCGCCTGGCGAGAGCAGCCACATTGGCCGCAGACAAGCGGCAAGCCCAGGCGAAGGCGATCGAATATTATGAGCAAGGTATGCAGATCGACCTCAATGCCTATTATTGCTCGAGCAACCTGCCGCGTCTTTATCGCGCGCGTGCCCGGGCAGGCGACGAGGAGCGCGCGCTGACCGCGTTGCGGCTGACGATCGCCGCCTGCGAGCGCGCCAGGCGGCTTCAGGTCGGCGACGAATGGACGCGTCAGACGTTGCTCGCTGCGGCCTTCGACCTCGGCGATCCTGACAAGGCCGACGAACTGGCCGACGCGGTGATCGATGAAGGCCCCGCAGCTTGGAAGATCGACAGCGTTCTCGGTGATCTCGAGGCCAGCGTCACGCAGGTCACCGACGCCGCAAAGCGCGCGCGATTGTCCGCCGTCATCGACAAGATCAAGGCGGCCTGATCGCGCGCTTCTTGCACGTCGGCTTCAGCCCAGGCGCATCGACAGTTCGACGTCGCCGCCGAACGGCGTCGAGATGTAGCCGTTCGCCGGCGAACGCACCCGCGCCAGATAGCCGGGGCTGTGGTCGGCATTGTCGGCGACGATGAAGGCACCCGGCTTCAGGCGGCTCTCCACGAGATCGAGGATGTCGGGATAGAGCGCCTTGGCGCCGTCGAGCAGCACGAGATCGATCGCATCGGGCAGACCCGTGCGCAGCGTCTCCAGCGCATCGCCTTCGCGGATCTCGACCAGATCATTGAGGCCGCCGGCGACGAGATTGTCCCGGGCGCGCACCACCTTTGACGATTCGAACTCGCTGGTGATCAGCCGGCCGCCGCCATTGTCGCGCAGCGCCGCGGCCAGGTGCAGCGTTGAGATGCCGAACGAAGTCCCGAACTC
The DNA here is from genome assembly GCF_029846235.1 of Bradyrhizobium sp. CER78. GTDB lineage: Bacteria > Pseudomonadota > Alphaproteobacteria > Rhizobiales > Xanthobacteraceae > Bradyrhizobium. Next base: position 130,368 of record NZ_JARVWP010000007.1, on the reverse strand, counting down.
GACGATGCTCCGTGCCCGCGTGCCGCGCGCCAGCATGTAGAGCAGCGCACCGGTCTCGCGCGAGACCGCGAGCGGCACATTGTTGAAGCGGCCGTACAGTGCGCGGTAGTCGGTCCTGCTCCGCATCAGGCGCGTACGTTCCTCGTCGGAAAGGTCGGCCACTGCGAGTTGGGTTTCCTCCACCGCGGCGGAAGCTTGCGCGAACAAGCGGTCGAGCAGGCCTGCGAGTTGGGGTGAGGTGAGGGTCGTCATGTAAGTCTCCGGTCAAAAAAAACGGCGCGTCCTTGCGCCTCGCCATAAATACGAATAATTATTCGCATTCGCTAATCGCATTCCCCGAGGGGACCATCAGGCGTCCATGACTGAACGGCGAGCCTCTTCAATTTCCTCACGAAAACAGCCGCAACAAGCCCGCTCGACGGAGCTCGTCGCGGCTATTCTCGATGCTGCTGTTCAGGTTTTGACGAAGGAAGGCGCGCAGCGCTTCACGACGGCGCGTGTGGCCGAGAAGGCCGGCGTCAGCGTCGGCTCGCTGTATCAGTATTTTCCGAACAAGGCCTCGATCCTGTTCCGGCTGCAGAGCGACGAGTGGCGGCAGAACATCAGCCTGCTGCGCGACATCCTCGAGGACGCCGCGCGGCCGCCATTGGACCGGCTGCGCGCGCTGGTGCACGCCTTCATCCGCTCCGAATGCGAGGAGGCTGCGGTGCGCGTTGCACTCAACGACGCCGCGCCGCTCTATCGCGACGCGCCCGAAGCTCGCGAGGTGCGGGCCTCCGGCGAGCGCATCGTCGAGATGTTCATGCGCGAGGCTTTACCGAAGGCGTCTGATGCGGTGCGCGCGATGGCGGGCGATCTGATCACGACGACGCTCAGCACGGTGGGCAAGGATTTTTCGGAGAGCCCGCGAAGTCAGGCCGAGATCGAGAGCTATGCCGGGGCCATGGCCGACATGTTCTGCGCGTATCTGAAGAGTCTCGGAAAGCGCTGACGGTTCAGAGATAGTGCCTGGCGACCAGCAGAAACCCGAGAACGCCACCTGTCACAGCGAACACGGTCACGCCATTGCGGAAACTGACGTAAGCGGCTGACCAATAGGAAGCAGTCGTGGAGACCGCCGCGGCTTTTTTCGGTTTCTGAGGCAAGCTGGTGCATTCCTGAAAAAGCGCCGCCACCTGGTCAACACAGGTGACGGCGCCCGTCTGAGGGCTTCAGGGCGAAACCCTAACTCAGCGTAGGCCGGGATGATGAACGGTTCGTATACCGCTCGGTGTCGCACGCATGGATGTCAGCGCTGAAGCGAAGTTCCCTAAAACTGGGCGTAGGCGTTGCGGAACGCGATGGCGCCGGCCAGTGAGCGCGGCCGCGTGCGCACGGCGTGTCCATCGTTGCCGCTCTGCACGATCCACTGGCCGTTCTCGTGGCCCACGATCTTGCCGACGTGATGACGCCAGACGACGATCGCGCCGATCGAAGGGCCGCCGGCATTGCTGCCGTATCGCGCCCAGGATCGCGCCAGATTGTATTGCGGACCCGGATCGCTGCCGACCTGCGTGCGCATGAACCATCCGCACCACGCAGCGGGGCGACCGGAATGTGCATAATGCCGATGATGGTGATGACGACCGCGCGCTTCAGCAGCGGACGAGGCGAAGGCCAAAAGCACGGCGACAGCCGCGAGAGTTTTACGCATTACAAAGTCCTCTTGTTGTTGGCAGACCATCCGTGTTGTGGGGGAGGCGCAGCGATGATCTGCGATTTGGTTGCGAAGCGGCCGCATCGGCCGGACGACGCAAAACAGAGGCGGGACATGGCCCGCCCGGGCCTTTAAGAAACGGGCTATGGCCAAAATATGACGGCAATTTCCGTCCGGCGGTCGCGATACTGCTGAAGACGTCAGATGGGGGCATGCGACGGCCGCGATGTTCTGCGCCCATCTCAACAGTCTCGCGCAGCGCTGAGGCCGTCGGTGCAATTTGCACCGCGCGTAACAATGCGTGATCGCATTGCCTCAAATCCCACGCTGATTTGGCTTCGCCGGACGCGCTTCGCGCTCGCAGCCAAGGCGTGGCGGCGCCACGCGACACAGCAGACAACTGTTGAGACACAACTGTCGAGCAGGCTCCGCGATCGGTTGGGGTCGATCGCGGAGCCTCGCTTTGACGAACTGACGCGAGACGCGTGTGGGTGTCGGCCATCGCTCGTTTCAGATGGCGCAATGCGCCGGGGGCAAGGCGTTCTATTCTCGCGCTGAACGTTCAGTAAAACGTGGTACTAAACATTGAACCGAGCCTGCTCTGGTGTCTTCCATCATCCGGCGTTGCTGCAGTGCGAGCGAACGCCCGGGCAGATACACTCAATCGGCCCTTCTTCGCGGCTCCCAAGAAACCGGCTTGACGGGCTCCTGAATTTAGTAATACGTTTAGTATTACAAGAACGATAAACATCGCGCATCGAGCCGATGTGTGGGAGGAGCCCAGTCGTCCGGATCTCGATTTCCGGGCGCGTTTCGTCTCGCTCTCCATCATCGCTCATCAACTCGGTTTCGGAGTGTCGGCGTCAATCCGGCAGGATGCGCCGAGCGGGTCAGGTGCTTCAACGATAGGGAGGAAATGGATTATGCGAACATTGAGATGGTTGCGTAGTACGGCGGCGTCCGCGGTCGTTGCGGTTGCTGCACTCGGAGTTCTCGGCGGCGGGCAAGCCGCGGCACAAGGCAAGCAACTCACGCTGTGCTGGGCGGCATGGGATCCGGCCAACGCGCTGGTCGAGCTGGGCAAGGACTTCACCAAGCAATCCGGCATCGAGATGAAATACGAGTTCGTCCCCTGGACGAGCTACGCTGATCGCTTCCTCAACGAGCTCAACTCCCACGGCAAGCTCTGCGACCTGATCATCGGCGACAGCCAGTGGATCGGCGGCGCCGCCGAGAACAAGTGGTACGTCAAGCTCAACGACTTCTTCGACAAGGAGAAGATCTCGATGGACGATTTCGTCCCGGCGACCGTGGTCGGCTACTCGCAGTGGCCGAAGAACACGCCGAACTACTGGGCGCTGCCGGCGATGGCCGATGCGGTGGGCTGGACCTATCGCATGGACTGGTTCTCGCGGCCCGAGATCCAATCCGCGTTCAAGGCCAAGTACGGCCGCGACCTAGCGCCGCCGAAGACCTATGACGAGCTGAAGCAGATCGCCGAGTTCTTCCAGGGCCGCGAGATCGACGGCAAGAAGGTCTACGGCGCCTACATCTTCACCGAGCGCGGCTCGGAAGGCATCACGATGGGCGTGACCAACGTGCTCTACAATTACGGCTTCGCCTACGACAATCCGAAGAAGCCGTACCAGATGCAGGGCATCGTCAATTCCGCCGACGCGGCCAAGGGGCTCGAGTTCTACAAGGAGCTCTACAAGTGCTGCACCGCGCCGGGCATGACCAACGCCTACATGCAGGAAGGCCTCGATGCCTTCAAGTCCGGCCAGGTCGCGATGCAGATGAACTGGTTCGCGTTCTTCCCCGGCCTCTACAAGGATCCGAATGTCGGCGGCGACAAGATCGGCTTCTTCGTCAATCCGGCCGGTCCGAAGGGGCATTTCACCCAGCTCGGCGGACAGGGCATCTCGGTGGTGGCGACCTCCGACCGCAAGGACGACGCGCTCGCCTACATCAAGTGGTTCGCGCAGCCTGCCGTGCAGCAGAAATGGTGGCAGATCGGCGGCTACTCGGCGCTGAAGGCGGTGGTCGACGCGCCCGACTTCCCCAAGAGCGCGGCGTTCGCGCCGCAATTCCTGGAGTCGATGGGGATCGTCAAGGACTTCTGGGCCGAGCCGTCCTACGCGCAGTTGCTGCTCGACATGCAGAAGCGGGTGCATGACTACGTCGTCGCCGACAAGGGCACGGCGCAGCAGGCACTGGATCTCCTGGTCAAGGACTGGACCAAGGTGTTCAAGGAGCAGGGCAAGGAAGTCGCCTCGCAATAGCAGGCGCCCACACTCCACCTGAACCGGCTTCCCCGAGGGCCGCCCCGGGGAAGCCGAACCAGCCCAGCCGATGGACACGATGACGACGATCCTGCAACCCGATCATGCTACGATGCCAGGCGTGAGCACGCCTGCCAAATCCCGCGACGCCCGGCGCGTCCGCGGCCTGTCGGACCGGGCCATTGCCTGGCTGTTCGTCGCGCCGACGATCGCGCTGCTGCTTGCGATCAACATCTTTCCGCTGATCTGGATGATCAGGCTGTCCTTCACCAACCTCAACCTCAGCATGTCCTATCTGCCGCTGCGGTTCGTTGGCCTCGACAATTTCAGGGACATCCTCACCGACGAGGATGTCTGGGTCCGGCTGCAGACCACGGCGCAGTTCGTGATCTCGTCGGTCGTGTTGCAGGTGGTTGTCGGGTTCGGTCTCGCGCTCCTGATCAACCGTCAGTTTCGCGGCCACAGTTTCTGGACCACGATCATCTTGCTGCCGATGATGCTGTCGCCGGCGGTGGTCGGCAATTTCTGGACGCTGCTGCTGCAGCCGCAGATCGGGCCGTTCAACCATCTGATCAGCCTGTTCACCGGCGTGCCGCCGAGCTCGTTCAGCATGACCGGGCAGGTGGCGCTGGCGCCGTGGACCATCGTGCTGGTCGATACCTGGATGTGGGCGCCTTACGTCATGCTGATCTGCCTCGCCGGGCTGCGCTCGATCCCCGATTACATCTATGAGGCCGCGGAAGTCGATCGCGCCTCGGCATGGCGGCAGTTCTGGTCGATTACGCTGCCGATGACGGTGCCGTTCCTGATGCTCGCGGTGCTGTTCCGCGCTATCGAGAACTTCAAGATGTTCGACATGGTCAATCTCTTGACCTCGGGCGGGCCGGGCTCGACCACCGAGCTGGTGTCAATCTCGCTGAAGCGCGCGGCGTTCGAGAAGTGGCGCACCGGCTATTCCTCGGCGCTCGCCATCATCCTGTTCGTGACCGTGTTCGGCGCCGCCAACATCTATGTCAAGACGCTCAACAAGGTGAAGCAACGATGACCGCTGCCGCCACCAGATCCACCGCGCATTCCATCGTCGAAGCCTCGCCGCGCACCAAGGCGTTCGCCGGCGGCCTCGTCATCCTCTATGCAGTGATCACGATCCTGCCGCTGCTGTGGATCGTCGCCACCGCCTTCAAGTCGCAGAGCGACGCCATCGCCTATCCGCCCAAGGTGATCTTCGAGCCGACGCTCGAAGGCTATGTCAACCTGTTCACCGTGCGGACGCGCCAGACGCCTGACTTCATCGCCAAGCTGCCGCCACCGGAGACCTGGTACGACCAGCTGGTGCGGAAGCGGGACATGGTGATCGCCGGGCCGTCCAAGGTGGTGCCGCGCTTCGTCAACTCGCTGATCATCGGCTTCGGCTCGACCTTCCTTGCGGTCTTCCTCGGCACGCTCGCGGCCTACGCATTCTCGCGCTTCCGCATTCCGCTGGCGGACGATCTGCTGTTCTTCATCCTCTCGACGCGCATGATGCCGCCGGTCGCGGTGGCGATTCCGATCTATCTGATGTACCGGCAGCTCAACCTGACCGACACGCGGCTCGGCATGATCCTGCTCTACACCGCGGTGAACGTCTCGCTTGCGGTCTGGCTGCTCAAGGGCTTCATCGACGAGATCCCGCGCGAATATGAGGAGGCGGCGCTGGTCGACGGCTATACGCGGCTGCAGGCGCTGCGCAAGGTGGTGTTGCCGCAGGCCGTCACCGGCATCGCTGCGACCGCGATCTTCTGCCTGATCTTCTCCTGGAACGAGTATGCCTTCGCCGTGCTGCTGACCAGCGGCGAGGCGCAGACCATGCCGCCGTTCATCCCCTTCATCATCGGCGAGGGTGGGCAGGATTGGCCGGCGGTTGCCGCCGCGACCACGCTGTTCGTCGTCCCGATCGTCATGTTCACCGTGCTGCTCCGCAAGCATCTGCTGCGCGGCATCACCTTCGGAGCGGTGCGCAAATGAGCGGCTCTGTGGTTGCCAAAGGTGGCGCAGCGCGCTGGTTTCGCCGGGGGCCGTGGGAGGCCGCCGCGATGACCCTGATCGGCGGCGGCATCATCATGCTGGTGCAGCCCTGGTCGATCGATCTCTACAGCTACTCCTTCGTGACGATCCTGGCCGGCACGGTCGGCTTCGTCATCGTCAGCCATTTTCCGGAATAGGGCCATGGCACAGATCCGCATCGAAAACCTGCGCAAGTCGTTCGATCGGTTCACCGCGGTGGAAGGCTCGACGTTTACGATCGACGACGGCACGTTCTTCGCGATGCTCGGGCCCTCCGGCTGCGGCAAGACCACGACCTTGCGCATGATCGCCGGCCTCGAGCTGCCGACCGAAGGTAAGATCCTGCTCGACGGCGAGGACGTCACCTTCCACCGCGCGGCCGCGCGCGATATCGCGTTCGTGTTCCAGCTGTTCGCGCTCTACCCGCACATGAATGTCGGGGAGAACATCGGCTTTCCCCTGAAATGCCAGGGCATGGCGAGGCGCGAGATCCGCGAGCGGGTGCAGGAGACCGCGCGGATGCTACGGATCGAGCATCTGCTGTCGAGCAAGACCTCGAAGCTCTCCGGCGGCGACCGGCAGCGCGTCGCGCTCGGGCGCGCCATGGTGCGGCGGCCGAAGGCGTTCCTGATGGACGAGCCGCTGGGCGCACTCGACGCCGAGTTTCGTCATTTGATGTGCGGCGAGCTGCGCGACCTGCACGATCGCATCAAGGCGACGACGGTCTATGTCACGCACGACCAGCTCGAGGCGATGTCGATGGCCGACCAGATCGCCGTCATGAACAAGGGGCGCGTCGAGCAGATCGGCACGCCGCAGGAGGTCTATGACCGGCCCGCCAGTATGTTCGTCGCCGACTTCATCGGCTCACCGCCGATGAACTTCTTGCGCTTCGAGGGCGGCGTGCGATCCGGCGATCGCGCCGTCAGCTTCCATGACACCAGGCTGGTGGTGCCGGAGATCCGCGAGGACCGCGCCAGCGCGCCGCTGGCGCTCGGCGTCCGTCCGGAGCATATCCGGTTCGCCGACGCGGGCGCCGTGCGCGGCGAGGTGTTCGGGGCGGAATATCTCGGCACCACCCAGATCGTCACCGTCGACACCGCCTATGGTCGGGTCGCCGCGCGGCTGCCGTCCAGTGCATCGGTTCAGATCGGCGAGACCATCGGTCTCGAATTCAACGCCGACCGGCTGGCGCTGTTCGACATCGGCAGCGGCCTTGCGATCCGGACCGCCAGCGAGGAGGGCCCACGCCATGGCTGACGTCACCCTGCGCAACGTCACCAAGCGCTTCGGTGCAGTCGAAGCGGTCCGCGACCTCTCGCTGACCGTGAGCGACGGCGAATTCCTGGTGCTGCTCGGACCGAGCGGCGCCGGCAAGACCACGACGCTGCGGCTGGTCACCGGACTGGAGAGCCCTGATGCAGGCTCCGTCGTGATCGACGGGCGCGATGTGACCCACGATCCGCCCGGCTCGCGAGACATTGCTTTCGTGTTCCAGCAATATTCGCTGTACCCGCATCTCACGGTCTACGACAATCTGGCGTTTCCGCTGCGCTCGCCGGCGCGGCGGGTGGCCGAGCCGATCATCCGCAAGCGCGTCGAGCAGACCGCGGAGCTATTACATATCGCAAGCAAGCTGAACAACCGCGCCACCCGCCTCTCCGGTGGCGAGATGCAGCGCGTGGCCATCGGCCGCGCCCTGGTCCGCGATCCCTCGATCTATCTGATGGACGAGCCGCTGTCCTCGCTGGACGCAAAGCTTCGCAGCGAGCTGCGGCTCGAGCTCAAGCGGATCCAGATCGAGCTCGGCGCGACCATCCTCTATGTCACGCACGATCAGGTCGAAGCGATGACGATGGCCTCGCGCATCGGCGTGATCAGAGACGGCCAATTGCTCCAGCTGGGCACGCCGCGGGAGATCTACGAGAGCCCGTCCAGCAGCTACGTCGCCTCGCGGCTCGGGACGCCTCAGATCAACTTCCTGCCGGCGCGCCTGCTCGCCGATGTCGCGGTGCCGCCGGGAACCGAGACGGTCGGCATCCGCACCGAGCATCTTCAGCTCGCCGCGCGCAATGGCGGGCAGATGGTCGGCCGCGTGCACCGGGTCGAGCACCTCGGCGAGCAGAATCATATTCATCTGGACTATAAGGGCGAGACGCTGGTGACGCTGGCGGATCCGCATCAGCCGCTGCAGGCCGGCCAGGAGGTCGACTTGCATCTGGTGCGTCCGTTGTGTTTCGACCGTGAAGGGCAGCGCATAGCTGCGGCGGTTCATTAGAGGGGCGAGAGGATCGAATAGATGTCGGTGCCATCAGAGACATTCAAATCGTTGGTCAAGGCGGCCGCAGAGCAGGTCATCGCCAGCGCGCCGGAGCTGACGAGCCTCGATCAGGCGATCGGCGACGGCGACCACGGGACCAACATGAAGCGCGGTTGCGAGGCCGTGCTCGGCAAGCTCGATGCGATCTCGGCGCAGCCGCTCGACGAAGCGTTCAAGATGATCGGCAAGACCCTGGTGATGACGGTCGGCGGCGCCTCCGGGCCGCTCTATGGCAGCTTCTTCCTGGCCGCGGGCGAGGCACTGTCGCACGACAAGCACCTGCCCGAGGATCTTGCCGATGTGTTCGGCAGCGCGGTGAACGCGGTGAGCGCGCGCGGCCGCTCGCATGTCGGCGAAAAGACGATGCTGGATGTGCTGGTTCCCGTACTCGAGACATTGAAGTCGGCGGCCGGCCAGCCGGATCTGATCGCGCGGGTGCGCACCACCGCGACCGAGGCGGTCGAACGGACCGCGCCGATGCAGGCCACCAAGGGGCGGGCGTCGTTCCTCGGTGCGCGCAGCGTCGGACATGTCGATCCCGGCGCGCGGTCGAGCTGCGTGCTGGTGCAGGCGGTGTGCGCGGGCCTGGAGGCACGAGCATGACCGACACCGTGGGGATCGTGATCGTCTCGCACTCCAGCGACATCGCCAAGGGAACCGCCGACATGGTGCGGCAGATGGTCGGCAGCGAGGTCAAGGTGGCGTTCTGCGGCGGCAATCCCGACGGCGGATTGGGCACCAGCGTGCCGCTGATCATCGACGCCATCAATGCCGCCTGGTCGCCGAAGGGCGTCGCGGTGCTGGTCGATCTCGGCGGTGCCGAGACCAACAGCGAAATGGCGGTCGAGATGCTGGAGCCGGCGCGGCGCGATCTCGTTGTCGTCTGCAACGCGCCGATCGTCGAGGGCGCCGTGATGGCGGCGACCGAGGCGGCAGGCGGTAGCTCGCTGGCCCAGGTCAAGGCGGTGGCCGAGGAACTCTCTGCCGACTGAAATGTCGGCGATGCGATGAATGGATGATGAGCATGCTTGATAGAGCGGACGGACAGATCTTCACCGGCAATGTGCGGCTGGTGCATGCGGTCGGCATGCACGCGCGCCCGGCGGTCAAGCTGACCAAGCTCGCCAAGAAGTTCCAGGCCCAGATCTCGGTGCGCGTCGCGGGTGCGCCCGAGTGGATCAATGCCAAGAGCGTGGCCAAGATCATGGCGATGCGCGCCGCGCACGGCAGCACGATCGAGATCAAGGCCTCCGGCAGCGACGCCGAGGCCGCCGTCGCGGCCCTGGTCGATCTGGTCGCCAGCGATTTCCCGGATGGAGCAGGCTAGATGCAGGGCGGCGCTGCAGGATCGGCTTACCGCGGCAGGACCGCCTCGATCGGCTTTGCCCATGGCCCGCTGGTTCGCGTTGATGCCGGCGCGGGCGGCGAGCGGGTGGCCGGCACGCTGGTCGAGGAGGCGCTCGCTCTGCGCAAGGCGATCGATCTCGCCAGCGGGCAGATCGCCGATCTTGCCGCCAGCGCCGGCGGTGAAGCCGCGCAGATCCTCGAATTCCAGGTCGCATTGCTGGAGGACGAGGATCTGATCGAACAGATCTTCGCGTCGATCGGCGAAGGGCGTCCGGCCGACGTCGCATGGCGTTCGACGCTCGACGAGCAGATCGCGGAGTACAATGCGGCGGCGGATGAGTATCTGCAGGCCCGCTCGTCGGACCTTGCGGACTTGCGCGACCGCGTGGTCCACATCCTGCGCGGCGACGAGGGCGAGCCGCTGAAGATTCCGAGCGGCGGCGTCGTCTGTGCCGACGACCTGCCGCCGTCGCGCTTTCTGGAGATCGACTGGTCCGGCGGCGGCGGCCTGGCGCTGCTGCACGGCAGTCCGACCAGCCATGTCGCGATGCTGGCACGCGCGCGCGGCATCCCGATGGTGGTGCAGCTCGGCGCCATTCCGGATGCCGGCGCGACGGCGTTGCTCGACGGCGAAGGCGCGACGCTGGAGCTCGATCCCAGCGCCGAGCAGGTGCGCATCTTCGAGAAGCGGCGTGAGAGCCATCGCAAGAGCCGGGCATCCGCCCGCGCGATCCTGCGGCGACCGACCGCCTCGTGGCGCGGCGAGCACATCAAGCTCCTGATCAACATCCAGCGGGTCGACGATCTCGAGCATGCGGATGCGCAATATGCCGACGGCATCGGCCTGATGCGGACCGAATTCCTGCTCGCCGGGCACAGCGAGCTGCCGGATGAGGAGACCCAATTCCAGGCCTATGATGCGGTGTTGCGCTGGGCCGGCCAGCGGCCCGTGACGATCCGCACCTTCGATGCCGGCGGCGACAAGCCGGTGCCCGGCTTTACCTTCGACGGCGAAGCCAATCCGTTCCTCGGCGTGCGCGGCTTGCGGCTTTGCCTCGCCCGGCCCGAGATTTTTGCCGTCCAGCTCCGCGCGCTCGCCCGCGCCGCGGTGCGCGGCAATCTCAAGGTCATGTTCCCGATGGTGACCTCAGCCGACGAGCTCGAGGCGGGGCGGAAGCTGTTCGCCGACGTCGTGCAGCGCTTGCAGGCGGACGGCATTGCCGCGATGCTTCCCGAGCTGGGAATCATGGTCGAAGTCCCCGCGGCGGCCTTGGCGGTCTCGAGCTTCAAGGCCTCCTTCTTCTCGATCGGCTCGAACGATCTCGCGCAATATGTTTTGGCTTGCGATCGTTCCAACGGAGCTCTCGCCCCTCTGATGGACCCCCTGCATCCTGCAGTGCTCGAACTGATTTCGCGGACCGCGGAGCACGGCCGCCGCGCCGGCGTCAGTGTCAGCCTGTGCGGCGACATGGCCGGCGATCCGCGCTGTCTTCCCGCGCTGCTGAACTGCGGCCTGCGCGAATTGTCGGTGAACGCATCGGCGCTAGCGCAGATCAAGCAGACCATCGACCGGCTGAGCAGCGGAGGCGGTGTTGGCTGACACGGCGGCCGATGAAGCGCCCGAAGCCGGCGCGGTTGCGGCCTACAAGCGCATCTTCAAGGAGGTGCTGGAGAGCCGCCCGTCGGGGATGCGGCTGCGCCTCGCCCATGCCATGGGCAAGAACCGCAGCTTCGTCAGCCAGATCAGCAATCCGGCCTATCCGGTGCCGATCCCGGTGCAGCATCTCAACACGATCTTCGATGTCTGCCACTTCCCGCCGCAGGCGAAGGCCGCCTTTCTTCGCGCCTATGCGCGGGCGCATCCGCGGCGCGTCGGTCGGCTCAGCGAGAGCTCGCACGAGCGGACGCTGACGCTGCATCTGCCGGATCTCGGCAGCGCCAAGCGCAATGCCGAGCTCGACGCGCTGCTGCAGGAATTCACGCGGCGCCTGATCGGCATCATGCGGGAAAAATAGGCGAAAACGCCGGACCGACGAAGCGGGGAGGACACCATGAAGAAGTTCATCAATGCAGTCGACAACGTGCTCAGCGAAAGCCTCGACGGCTTCGCGGCGGCACATGCCGATCTGGTCACGCTGGGCGCCGAGCGCAAATTCGTTCGCCGCCGCGAGCTGAACCGCAACAAGGTCGCGCTGGTCTCGGGCGGCGGCAGCGGGCATGAGCCGCTGCATGCCGGCTTCGTCGGCCACGGCATGCTGGATGCCGCCTGTCCCGGACAGGTGTTCACCTCGCCGACGCCGGACCAGATCGTCGAGGCCGCGCAGGCGGTCGCGGGCGATGCCGGGGTGCTGTTCATCGTCAAGAACTATGCCGGCGACCGCATGAACTTCGAGATGGCGGCCGAGATCGCGGAAGGCAAAACTGCCACCATCGTGACCGACGACGACGTCGCGGTCGAGAAATCGACCCACAGCATCGGGCGCCGCGGCGTCGCAGGCACCTTGATCGTCGAGAAGATCGTCGGCGCCGCCGCCGAGAAGGGCGCCGATCTTGCGACTTGCGTCGCGCTCGGCGAGCGCGTCAACGCGCGGACGCGTTCGATGGGCGTGGCGCTGACCAGCTGCACGGTGCCTGCCGCGGGCACGCCGACCTTCGCGCTCGGCGAGGACGAGATGGAGATGGGCGTCGGCATCCACGGCGAGCCGGGCCGTCGCCGTGTCAAGCTCGCACAGGCCGACGCGATCGCTTCGGAAATGACGACCGCCATCGCCGACGATCTCGCGGCCCCCACGGGCTCCGAGGCCCTGCTGTTGGTCAACGGCTTCGGCGGCACGCCGACGATCGAGCTCTATCTGATGTACAATGCGGCCCGCCGCATGCTCGAGCAGCGCGGCCTGCGCATCGCGCGCTCGCTGGTCGGCAGCTACGTCACCTCGCTGGATATGGCCGGCTGCTCGCTCACGGTGAGCCTGCTCGATGCCGAGACGGCCGCGCTGTGGGACGCCCCAGTGCGTACCCCAGCATTGAAATGGTGATCGTCGCTGCGACGAGAAGCGCCTTCACGCCCGCCGCGCTTTAGCGAGCGGCCTAAAGCGCGATGAGATTGGGTTGAATCGTCATCGCGCTTTAGCCTTTTGTTTGCGCATGATCTTTTCGGAAAACCGCTTCGCACTTTTCCGGATCATGCTCTAGTCCCGGCCGGCCTCAATGAACTTGTCCGCCGTCAGCTCGGGATTTGTCAGGAGCACTTCGTGACTCCCCGCCATGCCGACCAGACGGAAGACACCAAGCCGATTGGACAAGCGCGGGTGACGGCCCCATTCGCCTTGCGAAATATCGTTGTCCTCGTAGGGCGCGAGATAGCTGAACGCCGGCGGCACCTTGTCCCAGCCGGTCATGTCGGCCTTGTCGGTGAACGCTCCGAACGGTTGCGGCCGGAGCACGTCGTAGACCTCCCGGGCGTGTTCGGCCGTTCCGTCATTGAAAAACGCATCGCGCCAAACCATGAACGGCAGCACGACGGAGCCATCTCTACGCTCGTCGGCGCTTGCCTGCAGCGCCGCGCGCAGGTGCGGCGGGATTTCGTCCACGAGCGCGCGCCCGTGCCCCGGCACGAACGCGGCGAAGAAAACAAGGCGGCGGACGCGCTCTGGCATTTCGATCGCCACACGCGATATCAGATAGCCGCCCCAACTATGTCCGACCAGCACATAGTCGCGCAGGTCGTGCTTTCTGATGTAGTCGATGATCGGCGCCGATGCGCCGTGCAGACCGACTTGCTTGTCGTCATGCGGGCCTAGCCCTCCGGCGGTTGGAGTGTGAACCTCGTGGCCGGCCTTTTCCAGGTGGCTGCGTACCGGATCCCAGAGTTCGCCGTAATGCCAGGCGCCATGAACAAGCACAAACCGCATGAGCCGCTCCATCGTTGCCGCCGTCCTGATCACGGCGTCGGGTCGGCAGATGCTCCGTCGATCGAGGCAACGTCGCTAGCGGCTTTACGAATTTCGAAATCGGAAACGCGCAATTTGTGCTGACGCTGCGGTCGTTCACGTCCGCTTTGCCAAAACGTCGGATGGCCTTCGGCCATAGCGCGTCTTGTAGTGTGCGGCGAATTCTCCGAGGTGGAGGAAGCCCCAGCGCAACGCGACGTCGGTGACAGAAACGCTCCCGGGCGCGGCTGACGACAGGATCGCATGAACCCTGTCCAACCGCTCGGTCCGCAGCCAACGGCCGGGCGAGGTGCCGAATTCGCGCTGGAAGGCGAGTTGCAGGCTCCGCAAGCTCAGGCCGGCGTGCCGCGCGACATCCGTGAGCCGGATAGGCTCCTCGATATGATCCCGCATATACTCGATGGCGCGGCGCACCTGCGCGGTCGATGCGTGGCGGCTGGCGGCCAAGATCGAATTGGTGAAATTGTTCGGCAGCGAAAGCAGCAGGGATTGAATGATCAGTTCTTCAAGCTGGACGGACAGCCTTGCGCGATCAAGCGCCGAGCCCGCTATCGAAAGGCTCGCGGCTGCTTCGAGGAGGTACAGCCAGAAGGCTGGCATACCGGTGACCGGGAGTTGGAAGTCGACAGATTGAGGCTTCGCAGCGCCGATCATCGCGGCGCAAATCGTTTCGACGCGGCGACGATTCAGTCTCAGCACGACCTGGTCGAATGCAGCACCGATCTCGAAGCGAAATTGACGATAGGGGCTGACAATGGCGCCATGCCCCGGCGAGACCGACGCATCCTCCGATCCGTATGCGAACCGCGCATTGCCTCGCAAGGGCAGTGTGATCAGGAAATTGTCTTCCTCCGGCACCGCCGGAGCAACAATCACATCGGCGCCGTAGTGCAGCCGATTGAGCGAGAACGTGCCGATCGGGAGATGATGAAGTGTTGTCGAGAGTGTCGCCCTCCGGTCCATGATGCGGAGCTGGTGCGGTCGCAGTGCCCGGGTGCAGCCGTCGACGACCTCATCGAGATCGTCGCTGCTCAGGACGAGCGACTCTCGTTGGAAAAGCCTGTCAGCCAGTTGCACTGTGGGCATCGCCATCGGTCACCTCGTGTAACCCCGTGCCGGTAGACTACCGGTTCTCCCCCGGCCTTTGCACGCCCTTTGTTCTTGAAGGTTGCCCATCGGGCAGCCTCTGAGACGTGAGGCAGCCGCCTGCTGGCGTCACCGAGCCTTTCGAATCGTCGCGCGCCGTTTCTTGCGAGACTCCGGTGACGTTGCTGCGGAGGCCCGCTGATCCTCCTCAAACTTGAGCGTCGCCTTGACATGCTCCGCAAGTTTCAGCGCGCTGTCCGCGTTCGACGCTAGACGCGATAGCAATTGAGACAGTACCTTGAACTCATCGCGCGTCAGCATCCCGAACAGCGCATCGTTGACGGGGCGTTGCAGGGCGGCAAGACGGGTCAATAGACCGAGGCCGTGCTGGGTGAGCGTGAGTTGCACGCGCCGCCGGTCGTCCGGATGCGGGCTCTTCTCGAGAAGGCCGTCGGAGACCAGCTTGTTGATCTCGTTGGTGACAAAGGCGCCGCTCAGATACAGCCGTTCGGCGACCTGATTGACTCCCATCGGCTCTTCCGCCGTCGAATTCTTGATTGCGATCAGGATCAGATACTGAGTGGTCGACAGGTCGACGAAGTTCGCGAATATCTCACGGCAGGCTTCAAGGCTGCGTCCGAAGGCGAAATAGTCGTAGAGGACGCCGCGAAGCGTTCGGTCCCCCTCCTTGTCGAGCAGTTCGGGCTTCGACGCCGTCAAAAGCGCTTCGGTCACGGTCGTTCTCCCCGCGAAATCATAGGCTTGCGAATTTGCCTAAGAAGCACGCATGCGCGTGCCCATCAAGAGGGCTTGACATTCCTAAATAGCTTTGTCAGAAAGCTATCTGAAAATTATAAATCGGGGTCGAAGCAGCGAGGCAGGCGTCCCATGGAGGACCGTGCATTCAGGCGAGTGTTGGGTGAGTTCGCAACGGGCGTTGCGGTGGTCACCGCGCGCGGCCAGGGCGAAGAGCTCATCGGCATGACCATGAGCTCGTTCAACTCCGTCTCGCTCGATCCGCCGCTGGTCCTGTTCAGCGTCGACCGCAAGGCAAAAAGCCTGCCCGCGATGCTCGATGCCAAGGGATTCGCGGTCAACATCCTCGCCCGCGATCAGGAACAGATTTCCAATCAGTTCGCGCGCGCCCTTTCCAACAAGTGGGATCAGGTCAAGACGTCGGTCGGCCACGCCGAAGCCCCGCTGATATCGGGTGCCCTGGCTCATTTCGAGTGCGCCCCATTTGCAAGCTACGACGGTGGCGATCACGTGATTTTCGTGGTCCGCGTCGTCCGTCACTCCGCGCGCAGCGAGCCGGCCGCGCCGTTGATCTTCTTCCGGGGCCGCTATCGCGACCTCGTCGACGAAACCGAGCGCGAGCCGACCTGGCCGCTTCCCATTCATTACTAGCTTCGAACCGGAGAACCGCGATGCGTAGCGCAAAGGAATATCTGTCTGGCCTGAAGGACGGACGGACCATCTACATCAACGGGGCTGCGGTCGGCGACGTGACCGCTCATCATGCCTATCGAAATCTCGCCGGCTCGATGGCCGGTCTGTTCGACTTCGCGAGCGCCAGGGAGAACGTCGATCTCATGACGTTCGAGACCGACGCCGGACGTGCCAACCGGATCTGGCAGCTGCCGACGTCCTACGCCGATCTCGTCCAGCGGCGGAAGGCACTGGAAGCATGGGCTGCGCTGCATGCCGGCTTCATGGGCCGGGCCCCGGACCATGTCGCCTCGTGCATCTCAGGTCTCTACATGGGGCTCGACGTCTTCAAGGCGTACGATCCGGCCCGAGCGGGCGCACTGGAGAGCTACTACCGCTATGCGCGCGACAACGACCTCTACCTGACCTACGTGATCATCAATCCGCAGGCCGATCGTTCGAAGGGGGCCGCCGAGCAGGCGGATCCGTTCCTCACCGCCGGCGTCGTCGATCGCGATGCAGAAGGGATCACGATCCGCGGCGCCAAGATGCTCGCCACCGGAGGCGTGGTCGCCGACGAGGTTTTCGTCACGACCATCCAGCCGATGCGTCCGGGCGAAGAGCGCTATGCGATGTCCTTTGCGATCCCGATGAACGCAAAGGGCCTCAAGATGCTGTCGCGCAAGTCCTATGAGGATGCAGCCGGCGCGGTGTTCGACAATCCGTTGTCGAGCCGCTTCGACGAGAACGACTCGGTCCTCTACTTCGACGATGTGAAGGTTCCCTGGGATCGCGTCTTCATCGAGGGCAACGTCGAAATGTGCCAGAAACAGTTTCACGCTACGCCCTGCCACGTCTATCAGAACTACCAGGCGATGGTGCGGCTGAGCGTGAAGCTCAAGTTCCTGGCCGGCCTCGCGCATCGCACCGCTGAAATGAACGGCGTCACCCAGTTCCCGCAGGTGCGCGAGATGCTCGGTCAGCTTGCAGCCGAGACCGGCATGGTCGACGCCCTGGTGGCAGCGATGGAGGCGAAGGGCGCGCAGGTCGGTCCCTATTTCATCCCGGACCGGCATACGCTCTATTCCGCGCAGGTGCTGACGCAGCAGCTCTACGCGCACATCATCAATACGCTGCGCGAACTCGCCGGCGGCGGCATGATCATGCTTCCGTCGTCGGTCGCCGACTTCGATAACCCCGAGATTGCGGCCCTGATCGGCAAGACCCAGCAGTCGCCGAAGGCCAATTCGCACGACCGGGTGAAGTTCTACAAGCTCGCCTGGGATGCGGTCGGATCCGAGTTCGGGTCTCGCCATCAGCAGTACGAGATGTTCTACGCCGGCGCGACCTTCGTCACCAAGGGGCACTCCTATCGCACCTACGACTGGTCCGGCGCCGATCGTCTGGTCCAGACGATGCTCGATTCCTACGACCTCAACGGCATCTCGATCGCCAGCAAAGCCGCCTGAACCAACGGAGACGACATATGCCCGTCAACAAGAAGCACGACGAATTCTATACGCTCGACATGAGCACCGGTTGGGAAACGCCCGCAGGCTATCCTGCCGGCATCCAGCAGAAGATCCTCGCGGGCGCGCTCGACGAGGAGAACCGGCGCGGGACGCGAACCCGGCTGTTGCGCTTTGCACCGGGCGTCTACACGACCGCACCGTTTTCGCACGAGTATTGGGAAGAGGTCTATCTCGTCTCCGGCGACCTGATCGTCGGCAATGACGAGAAGGGCGAGGGCGGCAAGAGCTTCCCGCCCAACACCTATGCCTGCCGGCCGCCACACGCGCCGCACGGTCCGTTCAAGTCCGTCAACGGCTGCCTGCTTCTCGAAATGCATTATTTCGATCCGGTTTGAGGCCGGTCCGCCAGCACCGACAAACATCGTTCGACCGCTCCAAGGGGGAAAATATGGCGTTCAAGAATATCTCGCTCGCATTCGCGCGTTGCCTGTCCTCGCTTCAACCGCGCTTCCGGTTGAATTGGGAATTGCCCCGCGCCAATCTCCGCGTGGTGGTCGATGGCCTTGCGGGCGCTCTTGCGATTTGCGTCGTGGCGGCAACTCCGGTCGCTGCGCAGGACAAGCCGGGCTCGGTGGGACTTGGCATCTTCACGTTCACGTCCGGTCCCGCCGCGGCCTATGGCATGCCCGGCAAGAACGCCGCCGATCTCATGATTGACGAGATTAACGCCAAGGGCGGGATCGGAGGCGTTCCGGTCACCGCGACCTTCGTCGACGAGGCGCAGGGCGCGCAAGGCGTGATCGCGGAATATCGCCGGCTGGCCGGAGATGCGAAGAACCAGGTGATGGTCGCTGCCTTGTCGAGCGCCACCTGTCTTGCGCTGGCGCCGATCGCCGAGCAGCTGGAGGTTCCGACCGTCGGCTGGAACTGCGATACCCACCAGCTGCTCATGGACGGCAAGAGCAAGTATGTGTTCCGTCCCAACGGCAACACCGTGCCCGAGTTCATCGCCTACGCGATCTATCTTCTGGATCGCAAGCCGGACGTGAAGACGGTGGCGATCATCAATCCGGATTATGCGTTCGGCCATGATGCTGCCAAGATATTCACCGCGGCGCTCAAGGCGCTTAAGCCGGACGTCGAGATCGTCGCCGAGCTCTATCCGAAGCTCGGCTCGCCGAATTACCAGACCGAGATTTCACGCCTCACCACCGCGCGCCCGGACGTCGTCTTCTCCAATCTCTGGGGCGCCGACCTCGAAAACTTCGTTCGCCAGGCGACGCCGCGCGCGCTGTTCACATCCAGTCAGGTGGTCCTCGCGCTCGGCGAAACCGTGCTGCAGCGCGTACCGTTGCCGGATGGCGTGATCGTTGGGGTCCTGGGTGATGGCTGGTGGATGTCGCCGGACGCAAAGGTCAATCCCGAGACGGTGAAGTTCGCCGAGGCCTACAAGTCGCGCTTCGGCGAGTACCCGGTGTTTCCGTCCATCAAGATGGCCAATGCGCTGATCTACGTGAAGGCCGCCTACGAGGGCGCCATGCAGAAGAATGGCGGAAAGTGGCCGACCCGTGCCGAGCTCGCGGCCGCCATGAAGGGGAGCAAGGTCGCCACCTTGACCGGCATCACGCAGACGCGGGCCGACAATGACGGTCTCGTCGACCAGATCGTCGGAGTGACCATGAAGACGTCGGCGCAGCCGTTTCCCGTGATCGGCGACATGGTCCGCTACAAGGGCGACAGCCTGATGCCGCAGGCCGGTCAGGATCCGCTGGCCTGGATTTCGACGCTCAAGCCCGAATTCGCCAAAAGCCTTCCGAAGCCGGGGAGCTACAAGATCGGCGAACGATAGCGTCCACTCGCAACCCATCACGCAGGCGTTAAGCCGATGTCGAATGCAATCATTCCCCTGCTGCTGGATAGCCTGGCCAGCGCCGCGTTGATCTTCTTCGCGGCGGTGGGCCTGACGCTGGTGTTCAGCGTGCTGCGCGTCCTCAACGTGGCTCACGGCAGTCTCTACTCGATCGGTGGCTATGCGGCAGCGTCGGCCTGCCTGTTCATCGCGAGCCGGCAGCTCAACTCTTATTTATCGTTTGCCGCGTTGCTGTTCAGTGCGGTCTTCGTCGCCGCCATCTTCGGTCCGCTGATCGAGCGCAGCCTGGTCCGATGGACATACGGCAAGTCCGAGGCGGTCCAGATCCTGATCACGTTCGGACTGTTCCTCATCCTGGAGGACTTGCAGCGGCTGGTCTTCGGCGTGCAATCCCTCTACGAGGACGCGCCGATGCGATTGCTTGGCACGTCGAGCATCGGCGGCGTGGTTTATCTCAACTACCAGATCCTGCTGGTCGGCATGGCGGTCCTGGTCGTCGTCGGGCTGCGGCTCCTGATCAACCACACGCGGCTCGGGCGCCTGATCACCGCCGTCGTGACCGACCGTGAAATGGCGCAGTCGATCGGTATCGATACCAACCGGATCTTCGTCCTGGCGTTCTCACTCGGCGTGTTCCTCGCCGCGCTCGGAGGAGCCCTGTCGACGCCGACATCGGGCATTGCACCGGGGCTTGGGGCCGACACCATGGTGCTTGCCTTTGCGGTGGCGGCGATCGGAGGGCTCGGGCAGATCGAGGGCGCCGCGGTCGCCTCGCTGATCGTCGGTCTGGCGCGCGTGCTCGCGATCTATCTCGCGCCTTCGCTGGACGCCGTTGCGCCATATGCGGCCATGCTGGTCGTGCTTCTGATCCGCCCCTACGGCCTGTTCGGATCGGTCACGGCGCGGAGGATATGATGCGGATCATCCTGACCGCCGCCGCGGTTCTCACGCTCGCCGTCCTTCCCGTCGCCGCGCCGTGGCTGCAGTTCGTGTTGACGCTCGCGATCGCCAAGGGCTTTGCGGCGCTCGGTGTCGCGGTGCTGCTGCGGGCCGGGCTGATCTCGATCGGCCATGCGATGTTCTTCGCGGCCAGCGCCTACGGCGTCGCCTTCCTGGCCCATGCCGGCATCAACGATCTTGGATTGCTCCTGCTGCTCTCGGTGCTGGTCGCCGCGCTGACCGGCGCGATCGCCGGCGCGTTCCTCGTCCGGTATCGCGCGATCTTCTTCGCGATGTTGAACCTCGCGGTCTCCATGGTGTTCTACGCGCTGTGCGCCAAGCTCTACGGGGTCACGGGCGGAACGGACGGCATGCCCGTTCCGATTCCGGCGGTGTTCGGCATCATCTTTGCCGAGCCGGTGTTCAAGAGCGTGCTGTTCTATCTCAGCCTGGCGCTGATGGTGCTCGTCGGTCTCGCCGTCCAGCGCTATCTCGACAGTCCGTTGGGCCATGCGCTGTCGGCCGTCCACACCAATGAGATCAGGCTCGAATATCTGGGCATTCCGGTCTGGGCGGTGCTGTTGATCGCCTATGTGATATCGGCGGCTCTCGCCGGGCTCGGCGGCGCGATCTCGGCCTTTGCGATCGGTCGCGTGGTTCCCGACTTCGCGTTCTGGACGGCATCCGGCCATCTCGTCCTGATCGCCGTGCTTGGCGGCATCGGTGGCGTGCCGGGCGCGTTCATCGGCGCCTTGTTCCTCGAGCTGCTGCACAGCGCAGCCGTCACCGTGACCGATGCCTGGAATCTGATCGTGGGCATGGCTCTGATCATCGTGATCATGTTCATGCCGCAGGGCATCTATGGACTATTCGCGCGCAAGGAGGCGTCGAGCCCATGAGGCGTCCTATCCTGGAGGCCAAGAACCTCTGCGTCGCATTCAACGGGGTCAAGGCCGCCGACGGGGCAAGCATCGCGATCCACGACGGTGAATTCCTCGCGATCATCGGTCCGAACGGATCGGGCAAGACGACGCTGCTCAACATCTGCACGGGTTATATCCGCCCGGTTTCAGGCAGCGTTCTGCTCGACGGCAACGATATCACCCGGCTGTCGCCGCGCGCCATTGCGCGACGCGGCGTCGCGCGCGCCTTTCAGATCCCGCAGCTGTTCTCCGCGCAGCGCGTGATCGACAACATGATGCTGGCGCTTGCCGCGAAAGACGGACTGTGGAGCGCGGTCCGGCCGCTTGAAACGGCGAAGCGGCGCGACGAGGCAATGGCCTTGCTCGAACTGGTCGGGCTCGACGGCGATGCCGGCCGGATCAGCAGCACCTTGCCTGAAGGTCATCGCAAGCTGCTCGACATCGCGGTTGCCCTGGCGCTCAAGCCGCGGCTCCTGCTGCTGGACGAGCCGACCAGCGGCGTGAGTGCGCTGGAGCGCTTCCCGCTGATGGAAGCCCTGATGAGCGCGCTGCGCCAGCGCCGCATCACCGCGCTTTTCGTCGAGCACGACATGGACGTGGTTGCACGTTATGCAAGCCGCGTCCTGGTGTGGAATGCCGGGAATATCATGGCCGAAGGGCGGCCCGACGAGGTGTTCGGCAACGCGCAAGTCCGCGAACGCGTCGTGGGAGTGGCCTAATGCTCAGGCTCGACAAGGTCAGCGTCTCGATCGAGGGCGTTCGCGTGCTGCGCAAGGTCAGCTGCGAAATCATCGCGCGCAAGACGACGGTGTTGATCGGCCGCAATGGCGCCGGCAAGACGACGACGCTTCGCGCGATCATGGGGCTGATCGCGCACGACGAGGGCTCGATCCACCTCGATGCCGACGATCTCGGCAGCCGGCCGGCCTACACGCGCGCCCGGTCCGGCATCGGATATGCGCCGGAAGATCGCCGGCTGGTACCGGAGTTAAGCGTCGAGGAGAACATCCGCCTTCCGGCACTGGCGCTGAACCTCGCCAAGCCGGAAATCGTTCACAGGCTGGAGGAGATCTATACGTTGCTGCCCGAACTGCATGCGATGCGGTCCCGGCCTGCGGGCGGCGTGTCCGGCGGGCAGGGCAAGATGGTTGCGCTCGGCCGTGCACTGATGGTGGCGCGCAAGGTCCTGTTGCTCGACGAACCCTTCCAGGGGCTGGCGCCGGCCCTTGCGCTCGATTATGCACGGACGCTCGGTGAGCTGCGCAAGCACCGGCCGGAGCTCGCCCTGCTGATCACGGAATCCTCGCCGGCCCTGCTCGACCGCGTCGCCGATCGCACGTTGCAGATCGAGCGTGGCGAGATTCTCGTTCCGTCTACCAAGGATGACAAAGCCCATGTTCATGAAGTTTGACCGTATCGCGAAGGATCGGACCTATCACGTCGGCGTCGAAATCGAATCGCTCGTGATCGCAGGCTGGGCGGGCAGAAACGCGGCGGCGATCGAGCACCATATCGAGGAGCTCGCGGCGCTCGGAATCCCGCGCCCGTCGACGACGCCGCTCTACTACCGTGTCGCAGCCCAGACGCTGACGCAGGCGGATCGCTTGACCGTGCTCGGTCCGGACAGTTCCGGTGAGGTCGAGCCCGTCGTGGTCGCCATGGCCGACGGACTCTGGATCGGAATCGGATCCGATCATACCGATCGCAAAGCGGAAGCCGCCGGTATCGCACTTTCGAAGCAGCTCTGCGGCAAGCCGGTCGGCCGGCAGCTCTGGTCCTACGCCGATGTCGAGCCGCACTGGGACGAACTGGTGCTTCGCGCGTGGGCGACGATCGACGGCAGACGGGTGCTCTATCAGGAGAGCCCGGTCTCCTCGCTGAGAACGCCGCGCGATCTGATTCGCCGCTACGCGAACGCCGACATCCTTGCCGCCGGGACCTTGATGTTCTGTGGGACGCCGGGGGCGATCGGTGGAATTCGTCCCGGAACGCGCTTCGAAATGGAGCTGAGCGACCCGGTTCTCAAGCGCTCCCTGACCCACGGCTACGATATCGACGTGCTTCCGGTCGTCTCTTGAGCACCAACGTCCGGTGAGGAGCGTCGACCAATGACGTCAGCTAACGACCACTCTCAAGGCACCGCCGCGGCGCGATTGGAAGCCGCACTGACGCGCGCGCGATCATCTGACGCAGCGAATACCTTCACCGCCCTGTTCGAGGAGAGTGCCCGGTGCGAGGCCGAAGCCGCCGATCGGCGAGCCGCTGCCGGGACGACGCGCGGCCCGCTCGACGGTCGTATTGTCTCGGTCAAGGCTCTGTTCGACGTCGCCGGCACCGTGACGAGCTCGGGTTCCGCCGTCCTGCGCGCTTTGCCTCCCGCCGCTGAAGACGCGCTGGCTGTGAAGCGTTTGCGCGCGGCGGGAGCCGTGATCATCGGCAAGACGCAAATGACCGAGTTTGCCTTCTCGGCGCTCGGCACCAACCCGAACGATGGGGTGCCGGGCAACCCCCGCGACCGTCGGCGCGCTCCGGGAGGATCCTCATCTGGGGCTGTCGTCTCGGTCGTCGACGGCATGGCCGACATCGCCATCGGCAGCGACACCGGAGGGTCGATCCGAATTCCGGCGGCGCTGTCGGGTGCAATCGGCTTCAAGCCGACGAGCGGCTTCGTGCCGACTGCCGGCGCGTTCTCGCTGTCGTCGAGCCTCGATACCATCGGTCCGATTGCTTCAAGCGTTGCGGACTGCTTCGTGGCCGATCAGGTGCTTTCGGGTGGCGACGTGGTGTCGCGGCCGCAGCTCGCCTCTCCCTATACGTTTCGGCTCACTATCGCTCGCGGTCGCCTGTTTCACGGTTGCGAACCGGAGGTGCTCGGCGCGTTTGAGAGTGCCGTCGAGCGGCTTCGATCAGGTGGCTTGCAGATCGCGGATGGGTCGATCGAGGCTGCGCTCGACAATGTCGCAGAGATCGACGGGATCGGTACCTTTCCGTCGATCGAGGTTGGCGCGACGCTGCGCGGTCTCGGCCTATCGAGCCTGGATGGCATCGATCCGAAAACCCGCGTTCGTATCGAGGCGGGCGCCGGCATCCTCGGCATCGACTATGTGCGCATGGTACGGCTGCGGGAAACGGCCATCCGATCCTTCGAGCAGTCCTTCGGCAATGATGAGGTTTTCATCCTGCCGACGACGCCAATCCGCGCGCCGCTGCTGTCGTCGGTCGAGGAGGACAGTGCGTTTCATCGGGCCAATGGTCTGGTGCTTCGCAATCCACGGGTCGCCAATCTGCTCGATTGTCCGTCGATCTCGTTGCCGATACCGATCGATGGTCTTCCCGTCGGCCTGATGCTGATCGGCCGCAGGAATGCCGACCGGCGCTTGCTGGAGATCGCGTCCTGTGTCGAGACGATGCTGCGAGGCCATTCGGATACCGTTTAGGACTCTCGACCGCCGCATCTGTTTGAGCGAATAGGTCGTGCAAAAGCGCGTGTGAAGCTGGAGCTTGCCGATTGTCGATATCGGGCATGAGCGCCGAAGCAGGGCGCTTCTGCGGCGGTGGCCAATAGCGGGTTTTGCGATGCGGCAGAACCATGTTGCCGAAAGCCGTGATATCGTGCGCCAATCAGCCGATTGCGCTATGGTTGCGATGTTAAGGTGTCGCCGACGATTGGAGAGGAGCAGCAGTGATGGCCGTGTCGACCTCGTTCATCGCAGGTCGTCTGTTCGACGCCAAGCACCTCGTTCTTGCGAGCAGTGACCTTGACGAAGTCGTCGACGGATGCAGCAGGATGCTCCGGCCGCACGACCTGGCTATGCGAGGGCGGCGCGCGAAGCTCGCCGCGCGCTTGCATCATCTGCCAATAGGGCCGATTTCGCTCAACCGGCTGCGCTATGGCGGCGATGTCACGGTGGTGCCCGAATTGTCGGAGGAAGGGAATTTCCTCGTCACGCTGCCGGTGCAGGGCAGCGCGCAGTTTCGCTATGGCACGGCGGTTGCCGAGGTGACACCGGGCCACGGCACGATCGTAGGGCCATACCGGGAATTTCGCCTCGACATCGATGGCACGTTCGACCAGATCCTGCTGCGGCTCGACCGCCGGCGGGTCGAGGTGGCCTGCGCGAACCTTCTCGGCCTCGACAAGGCGATGCCGGTTCATTTCGATCTCGCGTTGCGCGGCGTCCCGGCGTTCTGGCACAAGCTGCTCGAGGCTGCCGCCAGCCTGTCGATGTTCAGTGAGGCATTGGCGCATCCGAAGATGCTGGTGCGGCTCGAGGAACTGATCATCGAATCGCTGCTGATGGCGCAGCCGAACAATTTCAGCGGCCCGATCGCTGCGGCGAACGGGGCAGCGCCGTCGGCGCAGGTGCGCAAGGCGATGGACTATATGCGCCAGCACATCGCCGACGTGGTCAGCCTAGGGCAGGTCGCACGGCACTGCGGGCTCAGTCTGCGCAGCCTCCAGGCCGGATTCCAGCGCGATCTCGGGACGTCGCCAGGCCGATGGCTGCGCGCGCAGCGGCTCGACCGGGTGCACGCCATTCTGTTGTCATCCGAACCCGGCAGTGTCGCGGTGACCGACGTCGCGCTGCAATGCGGCTTCTTTCACCTCGGCGATTTCTCGGCGCGGTTCAAGGAACGGTTCGGCGAGAAGCCGTCCGTCGTGCTGGCAAAGCGCCGCTCGTAGCGCCGCGCGTCCACCAAAATTTTCGCGATTCTGATAACCGTCCTCGCGCGCGCGATAGCGCCGCGCCGCCCTCTGTCGAACATTCCAGCCAACGAAACCTGCCGCCGCCATCCGGTGATGAGAGCAGGAGGCATCGGATCGGAGGGGACATGTTTTCTAACGGCATATTTACCACAGGATTGACGGTCGGCCTGGCGATGGCTTGCACGCAGGCCGCTGCGTTCGAGGCCGGCTATATCGGCTCGGCGCAGAAGCCGGGCCTTGTACTTGGAAATGCCGCGATCACGCCGCCGGCCGGCCTCTACATGTTCGATCAGGCGGTGGCCTATTCGGGATCGATCGTCGGTCCGGGCGCGCCCACCGCCGCAGGCGGCGGCAAGACCTCCGTTCACATCGCGGCCGGGGCCGCAGGATTGCTCTGGGTGCCCGGATGGACGGTATTCGGCGCAACCTACGATGCGGTGATCGTGCAGCCGTTCATGATGCTCGACGTCGGCTCGCCGGTGAACGTCAATCCGCTCGGCATGCACAATACGTTCCTGGCGCCGGCGGAGCTGAGCTGGAAGCTCGGCGACAGCGGTGTGTACGTCAAGTCGGGTTTCGGCATGTGGATGCCGACCGGCACCACCTCAGGCCCGAACGGGCTTGGAAATGTCGGCGCGCCCTGGTGGACCTTCCAGCCGAACCTCGTCGTCTCCTATTTCAAGGACGGTTGGAATCTCACCGCCAACCTGTTCGAGGAAATCAACACCGCGAGCTCGGTGACCGGCTACACCAGCGGCAACGTGCTGCATGCCGAATTCACCGTGACCAAAACCATCGGCAACTGGACGTTCGGTCCGGTCGGCTACTACGTCGGACAGGTCAGCGACGACAGGTCCAGCGCATTCTATGGCGGGGCGGTCAATCTCAAGCGTTACGACATCTGGGCCGCCGGCGCGCTGGTCGGATACAATTTCGGTCCCGCCGCGTTGAGCGTGTGGGCGACGCACGAGCTGTCGGCCAACGTTTCCGGAGGGACGGCAGTGCCCGGCATCGACAGCGCGACCGTCTCGCGCGGTTTCACGGTGTTCGCCAACCTGAGCTACCGGCTGTGGGCGCCCGATGCGCCGGCCCCCGCGCCAACGCGTACATCGTTTCGCAAATAGCAGCATTCGCGTCCGCGCAGCGCTCGACACCGCGCTGCGCGGCCGTGCGACCGCACATCGCGCCATCGAAAATTGGAGACCATTGATGTCCTATGCAGTTGAAAATTGGGGTGGTGGAGGGGACCGGATCGTCCTTGTCCACGGCAGCCTTGGCGTCGGCGCCGCCGCATTCGGCGAGCAGAAACCGCTGGCCGACACCTTCGCCCTTGCAGTCATGACCCGCCGCGGCTACGGCGACACCGCGCCGATCGATGCGGTGGATGTCCTTCGCGACGCCGCTGATGTCATCGAGTTGCTCGGCGACGGCGCGCATCTGGTCGGCACGTCGATGGGAGGGATGGTTGCGATGAACGCCGCGGGCCGGCGTCCGGACCTCGTGCGTTCGCTCACGGTGATTGAGCCGCCGGCCTTTGCGCTGGCGTCCGATCTCGCCCCGGTGCGCCGCGTGGCGGAGGCGATGCGCAAGCATTGGGCCACCGCCGATCGGACGAAGCGCCACGCCTTCGTGACCGGTTTCCTGGCGGCGCTCGAGATGAACATGCCGATGCCCGATCCGCTTCCCCCGCCGGTTAACGCTGCGGCCGGCGTCCTCGTCACCGAGCGTCCCTGGAGCGTCGATGTGCCGGTCGGCGCGGTCGCCGACGCGCGCTTCCCGAAGCTCGTCGTCACCGGCGGCTGGAGCGAAGCGTTTGACGGCATCAGCGGGCGGCTCGCTGACCTGTTCAACGTCGAATGCCACTGCCTGCAAGGTGCTGGTCACGCAGTCCAGAAGGTTGGCGAGCCCTTCAACGCGCTGCTGCGGCGGCACATTGCGTCCGCCTGAATCCGTTCATTCAAATACTTAAACCCAAGGGAGACTATCGATGACCATCACGACCGAAGACAAGATCGACATCCAGGAACTCACCGCGCGCACCTATATCGGGCTCGACAGCGAGGATGCCGGCGGGTTCGCCTCCGGCTTTGCCGACGACGGCGTCTTCGTCGCCCCCTACGGCGAGTTCGTCGGTCCCGCCGCAGTGAAGGAATTCATCACCAAGCACATCGCGGCCGGCAAGGAAGACGGCGTACGGCATTTCCTTACCAACCACGTCGTCGATGCCCACGAGGAGGGGGCACGTTATCGCTTCTACATCACCAAGATGAACATCGCGACCGGGCCGGTTGCAATCGCCACCGCGGGCGGCGATTGCATCGTGAAGCGGACGGGCCAGGGCTGGCGCTTCAAGCGCTTTCAGTTGACGATCGATCCGGCGATGTTCGGCGACGCCAAGCCGGTGGTCGCGCCGGTCGCCAAGAGCGCGTGACGGTATCACTATCAGGGTCTTGCTCGGCGGGCCGATGAAGCAGCTTTGGGTATTGGCATTAGCGGTTCGCGCGAACGACCGTCGAACCCACGGCAGCCCGCGAAAGTTGGCGACGCCGCAGCGATCACGCCGGGACGTCGATATGGTCCGGCGCAAGGCCCGCCCTGTGACGCTCATGCATCGCGGTGTAGGCGGCCTCGATATGTCGGGTGAAGCGTTTGGTATCGAACAACGGTGTCGTCAGCCGGTTGGCCGCCAGCCTCATTCTGAGCGCCGCGAGCTTCGAAGGATGGGTCGCAAGATCGACCGCCATGTGCTCGTAAGCTTCCGGCGATTCCGCAATCAGCTCGGGCAGGCCGGTCGCATGGAGCAAACTCGCGCCGACCCGACTGGCAAACGTGTCGCCGAGAATGGTGAGCACCGGCAGGCCGGTCCAGAGTGCATCGCTGGCGGTCGTGTGGGCGTTGTAGGGAGTGTTGTCGAGGAACAGGTCGGCGAGGCGATGGCGTGCGAGATGGTCGGGCAACGGCGCACGCTGTGCGAACACAAGGCGCTCCGCAGCGACGCCTCGCGCGACCGCTTCCTTTCGCAGATTTGCGGCAGACTCGGCGCTGGCTTCGAGCAGCCACAACATGCTGCCCTCGACGCGGCCGAGAATCCTCATCCACCGATCGAACATCTGCGGGTTGATCTTGTAGTTGTTGTTGAAGCAACAAAACACGAAGCCGGTCGGGGCCAGCCCCACCTCGCCGCGTGTGAACACACGTTCGGCAATGGCGCGCTTGTCGTCGTTGGCCTGATAGCTGTCGGGCAGAGCGACCACCTTTTCGCTGTAGAATTCGCGATGGTGGTCCGGGATCACGGTACGATCGGCGATGATGTAGTCGATGAACGGGGCACCGAGTGTTCCCGGGTAGCCCAGATAACTGACCTGGACCGGGGCAGGCCGGCGGCCAAGCACCCTGGTGCGGGATCCCCCGGTGAAGCCTTTCAGATCGACCAGGATGTCGATTTCCAATCGTCTGATCAGGTCGGCGACCGCATCGTCGTTCATGTCCCCGACCTCGACAAATCGATCGAACGACGCCTCAAGCCGTCGACGCATCTCCGTAGGGTCTTTGGGCGACCATGAGATTGCCACCGTCTCGAATTTCGACCGGTCGTGGCACTCGAACAGTCCTGCCATCAAATGCGACGTCGCGTGGTTGCAGAAATCCGACGAGAAATAGCCGATGCGAATTCGATCGTGATGGTAGCGCTCGCCCCGCCAGCGCGGGCTTTCAGACGGCGGATGGTTCTTCGCGGTCCATCGCGTGGCGCATAGCAGTTGGTCGGCGGCCGATGAAGGCACGCTACAAAACAAAAAGGGCGCCGCCGTCGCGTCCCGATTCCTGATCGAATCGATCAGTTGGTCGCACTCGGCGTCGAAGTTACTCCAGTCGCAAATGTGCGATTTGGCGTGCAGGCGATAGCCTTCGATGTCGGCCTGGTCCGGCTGCAGCGCGACGGCCTTGTCATAGGCAGTGAGTGCCTCCTGGTAGCGCGCCAGCATGGACAGGACCTTGCCGCGGTTGGCATAGGCGGCCGCATCGTCGCCCTTGTGCTGGATCGCCTTGTCGATGCTGGCGAGCGCCGCCTCATGATCCCTGAGCTTGAGCAGCGCCGTGCCGCGGTTGTTGTAGGCTTCGCCATAGTCGGGCCGCAGTGCGATCGCCTTGTCGTAACTTGCAACGGCCTCTTCGAGACGGTCCAGTTTGATCAGCACGTTGCCGCGGTTGTAGCACGCGCCGGCAATTCCCGGCGCCCGGTCGTAGCTGGCGAGCGCATCATCGAACCTTTCGAGGTCATTGAGCACGTTGCCGCGATCGTTGTGTGCACCGGTATCGTTGGGCTTGAGCGCAATCGCCCTGTCCAGGCTCGCCAGGGCCGCCTCGAGACGCCCGAGCTTTCTCAGCGCGGCGCCCCTGTTTCGATAGGCATCTGCATGGTTGGGCACCAGCGCGATCACGCGATCGTAGCTTGCGAGCGCCTCCTCGTGGCGGCCGAGGTCTGCGAGCGTAAGTCCGCGATTGTAGAGCGCCGGGGAAAGGTCTTGCTTGAGCGCGGTCGCCCTGTCGAAGCTCGCGAGCGCTTCGTCGAAGCGCCGCAAGTCGCGCAGCGCATTGCCCAAATTGTTGTGCGCGTCCGCGACGTTGTCGTTGAGCCTGATGGCTCGCCGGATCAGGTCAATGCCGCGCTCGCTGCGGCCGGTCTGCGCGGAAATCAGGCCCAACAGATGCAGCGCATCGAAGTTGCTTGGCTGCTGTCGGAGAATGTCCTCGTAGATCTTCTCTGCCGCCGCCAACTGCCCCCGCTGATGCAGCGCAAGAGCCTGCGCGAACACGGGCTGAGACGCGGTCGAATTGGATTTTTGGGGGTCACCTGTTTCGGGCATCCGACGTCTTCACGCGCTTCCAAAAATTGCAACACCAACCGCATTGCAATCTACCAACACGGCTACCGCCGTATAGCAGCAAAAGCGGGCGAATGGCCGTGAATGCCGAAATGAAGATTATGCCCGAGCCAGGAAAATCGAACGATGCCGGATGAGGCTCGGGCCGCCCGTCTTCGCTCTCGCGTCGCTCAAGCTTCGCGTGGTGTCCCGGCCGGCATTGAACTTCGAGGGTAAGTAGTTGATTTTACCGGATTTTAGTCGAAGGTCGCGGCCCTCTGCCAATGCAACTACCAGCATTGTCGTGCAAAGCTCGATCAGTTCTTTGAAGACCCCCTTAGGCGGGGGCGCGCAAACGAAGGTCTGGCTTTGTTCGGATAGGCGTATCAGTCCGCGATCCCGTCGAAGTCGCACACCATGAGTGCCGTTTCGGCAAGGCCGACGATATCCACCCGCAAGTCCGTGGTGGTCCCCTGACCGATGATACCTTGCAGCGTCAGTTCGCCTCGTAGTGCTTCGATCATCCGTTTCATGCGTCGCTGGTACTTGGTGCGAGAGCGTTCGTCGTCGTGACTTAACATGTGGCAGTCTGCAATTTGCTTCTTGTCGGTGAATCGCCGGGGACAAAATGAGATGTCCAACATGGGCATCGATTCCCGAAGAGGTGCTGTCGGACCGACTTGACGGTGATTTTCGGACACCGGCCGACCGGGATTTCCAGGCGGCACCGTCCACTGTCCGGGGCAACTTCGCTGCAGAGTCAGTCCTTGAGCAGTCGCCGCAACAGCTTGCCGGCCGGTGAGCGCGGCAATTCCGTGACGAAGCTGACGTCCCGCGGCACTTTGTAAGGCGCCATGTTCTGGCGCGCCCATGCCACGAGCTGCGCCGAGTCCAGTTCGGTATGCGGGGCCAGGACGATGAAGGCCTTCACCACCTCGCCCTTCGTTGCGTCGGGCATGCCGATCACTGCCGATGCCGCTACCGACGGGTGCTTGTTCAGGATCGATTCGACCTCTTCCGGGAAGACGCTGTAGCCGGAGACCTTGATCATCTCCTTGAAGCGCCCCATGAAGGTCAGGTAGCCGTCGGCATCGAGGCGGCCCATGTCGCCGGTGTGGAGCCAGCCGTTGCGCAGCGCTTCCGCCGTCGCATCGGGACGATTGCGGTAGCCCTTGAACACGCCCGGGCCTCGGATCACGATCTCGCCCGGGACGCCGGCCGGCGTGTCTGTGCCCGTATCCGGATCGACGATCCGGATCTCGTTGCCGGGCACCGGCTTGCCATGCGTGCCCCAGCGCACCGCCGTGCGCGGCATGAAAGTGTCGACCGTATGTGTCTCGGTCAGGCCGTACGCGGCTTCGAAGCTTTCGCAGTTCGACGCGACGGTCTGCCATTGCCTGGCAAGCGCTTCGGTCCAGTCGATGCCGAAACTGGTCACCGGATTGACGCGAAGGCTGCTCAATCTGAAGTCGGAAATGTTCGGGAGCTGCGTGATCGCGACATTCATCGGCGCCACGCTGTACCACCAGCTCACCTGGTGACGGTCGATCGCCTGCGCCGTCACGAGCGGATCGAACCGGTACAACAGCACAGACGTCGCGCCCGCGTAGACCGGCGCGTTCACGCCCATCACCATGCCCGCGATGTGATAGAGCGGAGCGATCGAGAGCAGCACGTCATCGGTGCCGATCCCGTTGCAGTTCACGGTCGCCGCCGTCTTGTAGATGACGTTGCGATAGGACAGCATCGCTCCCTTGGGCCGGCCCGTGCTGCCCGAGGTGTAGATCATCAGCGCCGTGTCGTTCATGTCGATCGCGACGGCGCTTGGCCGTGCACCGCTTGTTGTGACGGCAAGGAATTCTTCGGTATCGCCCGCTGTATCGACGGGCTCGGGCGCCGATCCCTGCAGTTCGTCCGGAACGCCGATCTGCGGCCGCTCGGGCAGCAGATCGGTGTAGCGGACGACGAACACATGCTCGAGCCTGGTCTTGTCGCGGACCTGCCGCACGATCGGCAGCAGCGGTTCGGCCGCGACGATCACGCGCGCGCCGAGATCGTCGAGCTGATAGGCGAGTTCGTGCTCCTTGTTCAGCGCGCCGCAAGGCGAGGCGATGGCGCCGATCTTCTGGATGCCGTACTGCGCCATCATGTACTGTGGACAGTTGTTCATGAACAGCGCGACCGGCTCGCCCTTGGCGACGCCGAGCTGTTGCAGGCGCGCCGCGAATGCATCGCTGGCGCGGTCGAGTTCGAGGAACGTGACGGCACGGCCGTACCAGATGCAGGCCGGTTTCGCCGGCCGCTCACGGGCATGCTGCCGGAGTATTTCGTGCAGCGGTCGTTCCTCGTTGTCCTTGGGCGCGCTTGTATTGGTCATTGTCGAAAGGCTCTTGTGCTCATGCCAGCTGGGAAAGGTGCAAACTGGCTGCTTCAGGGGTTATATTCGGACATCGGCGCACGCCCGGCTTGCGTGATCCGGCTCTCGCGTGCAGGACAGGCGAGAGAAACGCGCTGCCCCCGCAAGGGCGGTTGCGGCGAAGTGCGAACCTTTGATTGAGCGAGCCGTCTGCATGAGGAATACCAAGATGCGATCCTATCCACGTCGCGTCAACTTCGAGAGTGGAGATGTCGAGTTCCGGTTGATGGGAGCTGCCGACGAGGCCGCCACCCTCAAATTCGCCAAGGCGCTTGCCGTGCACGACATGCTATTCCTGCCGAGGAATATCAGCGAGCAGAAGGTGCTCTTGGCGTGGATCAAGGAGATCGAACGCGGCTCGATCGTCAGCCTGCTCGCGGTCAAGGATGATGCGGTGGTCGGGTGCGGTGCGATCGTGCGGGACCCAATGTCGTGGTCGGCCCATGTCGGTGAGATCAGGACCGTGATTGCCTCGCATGTGCGCGGGACCGGCATCGGGCGGGCGCTTTCCAATGAGGCTTTCGACCTCGCGCTGTCGATGGGCCTCGAGCGCCTGACCGTGCAGATGACGTCGGACCAGACCCGGGCGATCGCGATCTTCGAGGCGCTCGGCTTCCGCGTCGAGGCGCTATTGCGCGATCAGGTGAAGGACCTGCAGGGCAAGACGCACGACATCGTGGTGCTCGGTGTCAACGTGTCGGAGGTGCAGAAGCTCGAGCCGAATGGCTCATCCAGCGCGATCGACTAGCACCAGGCCGCTGCCGGAGAAATCGCGTAGCAATACCGGCGCAGGTCGCGTTTGTGACGGCAAGACCGGGCGGCGCGGCTAATTCGCGGCAAGTGCGCTCCCGCACTGGATGGCTCTGCTGCATCCGAATGATCATCCACGCGGCGGCTTGCGCGGGCCGGAACGGCGTTCCCCAGTGTTGCAAAAAATGCAACAGAATTTGGACGCCTCGATCATTGATGCAACATGCGTTCTCCCCGATGCTGGGCAGGCAAGTTGGTTCACCGTTCGCCGCATTGTCTCGCAATCATTTCCCTGAGGTGTCCAGCACTATGACGTCGACCTCTTCTCCGTCCGCAGACCAGTCCGCTCAGGCGGTCGATTCCGCAAGCTCCGGCAAGCTCACATTGTTCGTTGCCGTTCTGATCATCGTTGCCGTCGCCGAGACGATCGGGATCGTCCAGTTTCAGATCGGGCCCGGCACGGTGCTGCTTCAACCGATGGTGTGGGCGCTGCTGATCGCCGCCGCGTGGGGCCTTTCAGCGCGTTATCTGCCAGCGGCCGCGCGGATCGGGCCTGGCCTGCAGACCTATGCGGGACAACTGCTCAACGCAGGCCTGCTGCTCTTCGTGGTCAAGATGGCATTCACGGTCGGCGGTGCGCTTCCGGAGGTGCAGAAGGCCGGCTGGGCGCTGCTCTTCCAGGAACTTGGACATACCTTCGGCACGCTGGTCCTCGGCCTGCCGATCGCGCTCTTGCTCGGCGTCAAGCGCGAGGCGGTCGGCGCGACCTTCTCGATCGGCCGCGAAGGCAATCTGGTGATCATCGGCGAGAAGTACGGGATGAACTCGGCAGAGGGGCGCGGCGTGCTGGCCGAATACATCACCGGCACCGTGCTCGGCGCGCTGTTCATCGCGCTGCTGGCCGGTTTTGTCGCCAGCCTGCACATCTTCGACCCGCGCTCGCTTGCGATGGGCGCAGGGGTTGGCTCGGGCAGCATGATGGCGGCCGCGATCGGCACCATCAACGGCCACAACCCTCCAGAGATGGCGAAGGAGCTGATTGCGATCGCTTCGGCGGCGAACCTGATGACCGCCGTCCTCGGGTTCTATTTCGCCTTGTTCTTCTCGCTGCCGGTGTGTTCCTGGCTCTATGACAGGCTGGAGCCCGTGCTCGGCCGGTTCTCGAACGCCAAGTTGGGAGACCTCGGGCCGTCGATCGCAAGCGTCGGCGAGACAAAGCACGGCACGTTCGGTTTCTCGGACTCACTGCTCGCCTGGATCACCGTCGCAGGCGGCGTCCTGATCGGCAATTCCCTCACCTACAAGGTACCGCTGCTGCAATCGGGGGCAGGTCTCCTGGTCGTGCTCGCCGTCGTGCTGCTGGTCGACGTTCTTGCCCGGCTGTTGACCAAGGTGCCGCACATTCTCATCCTGGTCGTGGTCACCACCGTGCTCGGCATCCCCGGCCTGCTGCCGTTCTCCAAAGCGATGATTGGCTCGGTCGACAAGCTGAACTTCCTGGCTTTCACGACCCCCGTGCTGACGCTCGCCGGCTTCTCGGTGGCCAAGGACCTTCCGATCTTCAGGAAGCTGAGCTGGCGTATCGTGGTGGTCTCGCTGACGGCCGCCGCAGGCACGTTCCTCGGCGCGACATTGATCGCCGAATTCTTCCATCGCTAAGCAACCGACAGGTAGACCTACGTATGTCAAAGGAATTTGGAATCGCCGACGATATCTGTGCTCGGATGCGGGATTGGCGTCATGACATCCATGCCAACCCGGAAACCGCGTTCGAAGAGCACCGCACCGCCCAACTCGTGGCCGATGCGTTGATGGAGATGCAGATCCCGGTCCATCGCGGCCTCGCCGGAACGGGCGTGGTCGGAACGTTGAAGAACGGCGAGGGGCCGACGATCGCGCTGCGAGCCGACATGGACGCGCTTGATCTCCAGGAACTGGGGGACCGCGCGTACAAGTCGACCCGTGCCGGCAAGATGCACGGCTGCGGCCACGACGGCCACACCACGATGCTGCTCGGCGCCGCCGTTCATCTCGCCCGTCACCGGCCGTTCCGCGGCACCGTCCATTTCGTTTTCCAGCCCGCCGAGGAGAATGAAGGGGGCGGCAGGAAGATGGTCGAGGAGGGTCTGTTCAAGCTCTTTCCGGCCGACGCGGTCTACGGCATGCACAACATTCCGAACATCCCGCGTGGAAAATTCGCGATCAGGACCGGCATTGCGACGGCCTTCCTCGATACGTTCGAGATCGTGGTGACCGGGAGCGGTTGCCACGCCGCGACGCCTGAGAAAGGCATCGATTCCATCCTGGTGTCGGCCGATCTCGTCTCCGCGCTGCAAGGTATCGTGAGCCGCCGGATCGGCGCGATGGACGCAGCGGTCGTGAGCGTCACCCAGATCCATGGCGGCGACACCTGGAACGTGGTGCCCGAAACCGTTACATTGCGCGGCACGGTGCGGACGCTGGACGCAGAGGTGCAGGATCATGTCGAGGCAGCCATGAAGCAGGTCTGCGCCGGCGTTGCGCAAACCCATGGCGCAAAGATCGATCTGAGCTACATGCGCGGCTATCCGGGCGTGATCAACACGCCCGCGGAAACCGATGCCGCGGCTGCGGCGGCCGCAATCCTCGTCGGCGCCGAACAGGTGCAAACCGACATCAAGCCAGCGATGGGATCTGAGGACTTTGCCTTCATGCTGCAGGAGCGCCCGGGCGCCTATATCTGCATCGGCGCAGGCGAAACCGCCAACGATCCGCCGCTGCACAATCCATACTATGATTTCAATGACGCCATCCTGCCGCTCGGCGCCGCGTATTGGGTCGAACTGGTGAAGCAACAACTGCCTGCTGCCTGATGCTTTCGGTTTTCGACATCTTCAAGATCGGCATCGGCCCCTCGAGTTCGCATACGGTGGGGCCGATGCGCGCGGCCGGACAATTCGTCCGTGCGCTCGAGCGCGATGGCCTTCTGAGGAGAACGGTGCAGGTCCGCGCCGATCTCTATGGATCGCTGGGCGCCACCGGACGAGGGCATGCGACCGACCTCGGCGTGATCCTCGGCCTGCTCGGCGAAAAGCCCGATACGGTCGATCCGGCCCAGGTAGCACCGCGGCTTGCCGACATTCGGCGCTCCGGCGAGTTGCGGCTGCTCGATGTTCATCCGGTCGCGTTCCGGCGCGGACGCGACATCGTGTTCAAGCCCGACAGTGCGCTGCCGGAACATCCCAACGGGATCCGCCTCGCGGCGTTCGCGGCCGACGATACGCTGCTGGCGGAGCGCTATTACTTTTCGATTGGCGGCGGGTTCGTGATCGAGCGCGGCTTTGACGATGCGCCTGAAGGTGCCGACGGCGCGCCTTCGATCTGGCCATATCCGTTCGGCACGGGCGCCGAGCTGGTGGCGCGCGCGCAGGAGAGTGGCCGCTCGATCGCCGAAATGATGCTCGCCAACGAATGCGTCTATCGGACCGAGGCCGAGGTCCGGGCCGGTCTCCTGAATATCTGGGATGCGATGAAGCAATGCGTCGACCGCGGCTTCGGGATCGACAATGCGGGCGCGGCCGAACCGTTGCCTGGCCCGCTGAACATTCGCCGTCGTGCGCCGGCGCTCTATCGCGAATTATCGGTCCGAAACAGCGATACCGAGGGCGTCGATCCGCTCGCTGCGATGGATTGGGTCAACGCCTTCGCGATGGCGGTCAACGAGGAGAATGCAGCGCGCGGACGGATCGTGACCGCGCCGACCAATGGCGCCGCCGGCGTGATCCCGGCTGTGCTGCACTATTACGTCAAGTTCAGTCCCGGCGTGACCGACGATGGCGTCATCACCTTTCTGCTCACCGCGGCCGCGATCGGCATGCTCTACAAGGCGAACGCCTCGATCTCCGGCGCAGAAGTTGGCTGCCAGGGCGAGGTCGGCGTCGCTTGTTCGATGGCCGCGGGCGGCCTGACGGCCGTGCTCGGCGGTACGCCGGCACAGGTCGAGAACGGGGCCGAGATCGGCATGGAGCACAATCTCGGTCTCACCTGCGATCCCGTTGGCGGACTGGTGCAGATCCCCTGTATCGAGCGCAACGCGATGGGTGCCATCAAGGCGATCAACGCCGCGCGAATGGCGTTGCGCGGCGACGGCAAGCACTATGTCTCACTCGATGCCGTCATCAAGACGATGCTGCAAACCGGCGAAGACATGAAGTCCAAATACAAGGAAACGTCGTTGGGCGGTCTTGCGGTGAACGTCGTGGAGTGCTGACGCGAACCACGACTGCGGCGGAGCATCCGAGAACGAGCTCGAGCCGCGGGCATCGCCCTGTGCGCGCGCTCCCCCGATGTTGGGGATAGCGGAGGCCCGTTGGCTGCCGCCAGCATTGCGAATGATTTCGATTTGGAGCTAGAATCTACATCAGGAGGAGGACGACCATGAGCGCTGGAGGGCGCCCGCGAGACGCCGTGCCCGCATGTCAATTGCCGCCGGATTTCGACCAATATGTCTATTCGGCGCAGTTGATTGCGGCCATCATTGCCGAGCTTGGCAGGCTGGACGTCCGATCGTCCGTGGCGCTGGCAGGCACGGGCCTGACCGATGACAAGCTCGAAGCGCACACGACGCGTATCTCCTACCGGCAGATCGACATTGTGGTTCGCAATGCGCTGCGGCTGTCGAACGACCCGACGCTTGCGCTTCGCGCCGGACAGCGGATGCGTGTGACAGCGCACGGAATGTACGGGTATGCATTGCTGAGCAGCGCGACCTATGACGATGTGCGGACCTTCGCCAATCGATATCTCCGGGTCGTCGGCCCGCTTTGCGACGCGAAATATTCGTATGACGGCGCAGCCGTCGTCTGCGCGTTCGAGCCGCTGCATTGGCCGAATCCAACACAGGACGTGCATCGCTTCGCGGCCGAGTTTGCGCTGTCGTCGCACTTGACGACCATGAAGGATCTGGCGGGCGAATCGTTCCGCTTTTCGCGGATTTCCGTTGCCTATGGCGAACCGGCGCATGCTGCTGCCTATCAGGCGATCTTCGACTGCCCGGTTCTGTTTCAGCAGCGGGGCAATGAATACAGATACGAGTTGTCGCAAGCCGATGGACCGGTGGCGCTGGCGGACTCCCGCACCCACGGGATGGCGCGCGAGATGTGCGAGCAGGTGTTGTCCGAAGTCAACCAGGCGGGCGGGATCGCGGTGGACGTCCGGCGCGTGCTGATCGAGCAGCCCGGCAGGTATCCGAACATCGAGGCGATCGCCGAGAGGCTTTCGATGCATCCCCGGGCGCTGCGGCGAAGGCTCGAGGCCGAGGACACATCGTATCGCGAGCTCCTCGCGGAGGTGCGGACGCGGCTTGCGATCGAATACCTGCGCAAGACCGCGATGACCAACGAGGAAATCGCGAGCCGGCTGGGCTATAGCGACGCCGCCAACTTCCGGCATGCCTTTATCCGCTGGACCGGCAAGAGCCCATCCGATTTCCGGGTTTCTTCGCCGATGTGAAGGCCGCGGGGCAGGGCGGCACGACGCTTGATCGTTCGTCATCGCGGGCTGTGTCCATAAGTCACCTCTGAACTGGCCTCGTCGAACCTCCTCGCAGACGAACTCCGTGCATAGACTGGCCATCGACCGGAAACGCAATGGTTGGTCAAGGGGTTGAGATGTGTGGGGCGACTCGCGGTAACACGATCCATCGGCCGGCACTGGCGCACCTCAGGCTCTAGCTGATTCCTCTCCGAGGTGCCTTCCGAACCTCAGCTGCGCCGCACCGCCGCTGTGGTGCCCCCCGGTTCGGGCGCCTCGAGACTGGCCGCGCTCCTCAACCGAGGGCGCGGCCTTTTCGCGCGCGCCATGAACCTGTCAGGCATCGCCTGACGGTCAGCGTGTCATGCAAGGATCTTGCTGTCGCGCATTCCGGCGATGGCCGCGTCATCGTAGCCGGCTTCCCGCAATATCTCTGTGCTGTGTTCGCCGACCGCGGGTGCCTTGCGCGGCTTCACCTTGGTCGCGCCGTCGACAAAGAACGGGCTGTCGATGGTCAACATTGCGTCGTTCTCGAACGGCACCAGCACGCCTGCTGCCAGCATTTGCCGGTCGGCGGACAGGTCGCCCATCTCGGCAACGCATTCGAAGACGATGCCTGCCTCATCGAGCCGCGCGCGCCACTCGTCGCGGTCGCGCGTCGCGAAGGCCGCGTCGAACAGCGCGATCAGTTCCGCCGAGCGGGCGAACCGGTCGGTCTGCTTGGCAAAGCGTGGATCAGTGAGCAGGTGGTCGAGGCCGAGGCATTTCGCGACGGTCGGAAAGTCGCGCTGCTCGTTGACGATCGCGAGCAGCAGCCAGCGGCCGTCGCGACAGCGGTAGTAACAGCCGAGCGCATTGAACAGGTTCTCGCGCGGCGGTCGTGGCGTGAAGGTCGCCCCGCACAGCGCCGCTTGCGCCATGATGCCGTTCGACCAGACGCCGTTCGCCAGCAACGAGGAGCCGACCTGGGTGCCGCGGCCGGTACGCTCGCGCTGATACAGCGCTACCGCGACCGCCGCGAACAGCGAAACGCCGGACGGATGGTCGCCCATGCCGGCGAGCGCCCGTGCAGGCGGCGTGCTGGCGTCGCTCCGCACCATGTCCATCAGGCCTGAGCGCGCCCAGTAGGCAGTGACATCGAAGCCCGGCTTTCCTGCCTCGTCGCCGGTTTCGCCATATCCGGTGAAGGATGCGTAGATCAGCCGATCGTTCATCGCGGCGAGCCGCTCGTAGCCGATCGAAAGCTTCTTGCGGACGGCGAGAGGATAATTGGTGATGAACACGTCCGCGGTCGAGGCGAGGCGGTGCAGCACCGCCTGGCCTTCGGGTTTTGACAGATCGAGCGCGAGGCCGCGCTTGTTGCGGTTATCGAGCAGCCAGCCATAGGGCTGGTCGGATCTCGGCATGCCCGGCAGTTTAGGCACCTGACGGAACGCGTCGCCTGCGCCGGGCGGTTCGATCTTGATCACGTCGGCGCCGAAATCTCCCAACAGCGTTGCTGCGGTCGGGGCGGCGATGAAGCTGCCGCAGTCGATGACCTTCAAACCCTCGAAGATGCTCATATGAGTCCGTCTCCGCTCGATTGCTTTGGAATCATTCCAGGCTCGTCGGGTGTCGCCGACCGGATGACCTTGTCTCGAAACAGCACCCCTTGGGCCTGCGATTGCATGCCGCCCGAGGCGAGCCGGTTATGTGCGATCCCTTCCGTTGCGTGCCGCCAGCACATGCAGCAGCGCCACCTGGGTGTCGTCGCGTGCGCGCTCCATCTGCGGAATCGGCGTCCTGCCGAACGACGCTGCAGCCTGGTCGATGATCCGGCGCTGCAGCGCCTCGTCGAGGTCGACTTGCGGAATCACCTTGAACGACGCGGCCATGTTCTTGCCGAGGTGCTGGAAGAACGATTCGAGCCCGTTCGGTCCGCCGCCCATGTGGAACGAGCTGAATGGCCCGTTCACCGCCCAGCGCAGGCCGATCGAGCTGGTGACGATATCGTCCAACTCGTCGACCGTGACGACGCCCTCCTGCACCAGATAGCAGGCCTCGCGCATGATCGCGCGCTGCAGCCGGTTGGCGACAAAACCCTGGATCTCCTTCTTGAGCACGCGCGGCACCTTGCCGAGCGCCTCATAGAACGCCACGGCGTCGGCGGTCGCTGCCGGATCGGTTCGGTCGCCGGGAACGACCTCGACCAATGGAATGAGATGCGGCGGATTGAAGGGGTGGCCGACCAGCAGCCGACTTGCATCCTTCATCTCTTGTGCCTGCTCTGTGGCGGGCCGCGCCGAGCTGGATGACAGCAACAGCGCATGTTTCGGTACCGCAGCCTCGATCCGCGCCCAGAGCTGCTGTTTCCATTCGGGTTTCTCCGGACCGTTCTCCTGCACCAGGTCGGCACCGGCGACGGCGCGCGCCAGGTCCGGCTCGAAGCGCAGGTTGCGCTCCAACCCCTCATGCGGCAGACCAAGCTTCAGCAGCGTCGGTGCGATCTTGATCAGCGCGGCCTTGACGACAGCCTCGATGTCGGGCTGCGGGTCGTTGATCACGACGTTGAGCCCGTGCGCGAGAAACAGCGCTGCCCAAGAGGATCCGATGACGCCGGCTCCGATCACGCACACATTGCGATACCGGTTGAGCACGACGGCACGATCTGCGGATGATGGCATGGTTTCCTCCGGCGCGCCCGCTCAGCGCGGCTGATCGAGATAGTTGTGGCAGCGCTTGGCGCGGGACAGCGTCAGGTCGGTCATGATGTGGCTGCACGCGACGATCTCGCGTACCGGAAAGTCGGCCATCGGTGCCAATGCGTGGGCGAACAGCTCGAGCCGCGCCGGGCCGGTCCATGCGCCCTTGACGGTGATGTCGGTGATCTCGGAGCGCAGCAGCTCGCAGATGCGTGGCTCGCCCGCCGGCTTCGGGCTGTCATAGGTCCACAGGATTTTCAGCATGAAGGTCGGCACGCAGATCTCGGCCTTTGCCTTCTCGAGGTCCAGCGCACGGTGCTTGTAGCCCATTGTCGCGGTCGCAACCCGCAGCGTGCCGTAATCCATCGTGCCCACCAGCGTGTCGGAATCGACGTAGAGCCTCGGCTTGCCGATCACCTTTGGGTAGCCGCTGATTTCGCGGCCGGACGCCAGCGCCGGCAAATTGTCGAGATACATCGCGTGAAGGTACTCACCCTTCTCGTCGCCAAAGCGCACCTGGACCGCCTGGCCGCATTCGGTGTAGTCGCCGAGACCCGAGGTGTCGGGCATCCGCATGATCTCCCAGCGGACCAGCGGATCGTCGATCTCCAGCGGCTCGGGGACTACGGCGCGCAACGCGTCGATATCGGTGCGATACAGGATATTGAGGTATTCGCGGTTGTTGAAGCGAAACGGTCCGCGGGGAAATGCCGGTGCGCCGATCGGCGTCGTCAGCTGCTTGAGAACGTCTTCCCGTCGCATCCGCTCCTCCCTTGATAACGCTTGGTCAATGCGCGCCTCCGGCTGCATGCCGGTTGTCGCGCAAGGCATCGCGAGCCTAGCGATCTTGCGAAACGGAGAAAGGTGCGATTGGACCGCTGGCCGGGTGACTTCCGGACGCGGACTGCGGCGCGTACGGCCCGCGCTATGGGATCATTGCGTCGCGCACGCGATCGGGCTTACGCTCAGACTGGTCGATTAACAGCAGGGGAGG
Organism: Bradyrhizobium sp. CER78; assembly: GCF_029846235.1. GTDB lineage: Bacteria > Pseudomonadota > Alphaproteobacteria > Rhizobiales > Xanthobacteraceae > Bradyrhizobium. Next base: position 87,090 of record NZ_JARVWP010000007.1, on the reverse strand, counting down.
AGCGTGCGGAATGCCAGGGGGCAAGCGGTCGTCATGACCAGGCAAGATCCGCAGGCCAGCGAACCGCCAAGTCGAACGTCAGCCGGTTTTTCGCAGCGCATCTTCCCGCCGCATTCGATCGCGGCTATTGCGGCCGAGCTTGGCGAGCAAGGCATTGATCCATCGACGGTCCTCGAGGGGACCAGGCTTGGCATCGCCCAGCTCGAGTCCCATACGACGCGAATATCGTATCGGCAGCTCGACACGGTGATCCGCAATGCGCTGCGGCTGGCAGGGGACCCCGCTATTGCGCTGCACTCGGGCGCGCGAATGCATGTCACCGCCTATGGCATGTACGGATACGCGCTGCTGAGCAGCGCAACGCACGCGGAGGCGCGTAACTTCGCGGCGCGGTACATCCGCGTGGTGGGCCCGTTCTGCGATTTTGGCCTCTCCTATAGTGGTGAGAGGGTGGTGGGAACCTTCCAGCCCATGCACTGGCCGAATCCGACCGAGAGCGTGCATCGCTTCGCGGTGGAGTTCGCGCTCGCCGCGCATCTGACCACCATTCGCGACCGCTCCGGTCCGAGCTTCGGGTTTTCGCGCGTGCTGCTCGACTATGCGCCGCCGCCGTCCACCGCAGCGTATCAGAGCCTTTTCCAATGTCCGGTGCTCTTCAATCAACTTCATTGCGGATACGAATACGCACGCAATGACGGTCCGCGGACGCTGGCAGATCCGCGAACCCATGCCATGGCGCGGGAGATGTGCGAGGAGATACTCGGTGAGGTCAATCGCGCCGGCGGTGTCGCCGCAGATATCCGCCGGCTATTGATCGAGCAGCCGGGTCGCTATCCAAGCATCGAGGCGATCGCCGAGCAGCTCGACATCTATCCCCGGGCGCTGCGGCGCAGGCTCGAGGCGGAGGGCACTTCATATCGCGATCTGCTTGCGGAGGTGCGCATGCGGCTTGCGATCGAGTATCTGCGCAAGACACGCATGACCAATGAGGAGATCGCGAGCCGGCTGGGCTACAGCGACGCGGCCAATTTCCGCCACGCCTTCCTGCGCTGGACCGGCAGGAATCCCTCCGAGTTTCGAAGTGACGAGGGACTGTAACCCCAGCATATCCAGGGGAGCTCTGTCCGTAGTTCACCGCCAAATTGGCTCAATCGAACCTTTTGTGCAGCGATAGCGCGCTTATGCTCGGGGCCGTGATTGCGCTCGCGATCGCGTTCTCCCTACTTGGACCGCCCTCCCTCGGCGGTCTTTCTTTTGGCCGGTTCTGTCCGGAATTCACCTTCAAACACGACCAATCGAACCTTCCGCTGCCCGGTCCGGCTCACTAGCCTCCCAGCAGGTAGCGAGGAACCGGATTGCGGGGCTGGCAAGCAGACGCCGAAGGCGGACAAGGAAGCTCGTGTATCACCCGTCACCAAATCTCCTGCAGTGTCTCTATTCGCCGCAACGGATCGCTGCGGTGGTGGATGTCCTGTCCGAGGACGGGATCTCGGCGCCGCGCACGCTCGGCGGCGCCAATCTGACGAGTGCCGATCTCAGGGATTCGTCAGTGCGCGTCTCCTATCGGCAGGTCGAGACCGTGTTTCGCAATGCGATGCGGTTGTCGCGGGATCCGGCGATCGCGTTTCGTGCCGGCGCACGAATGCATGTCCTGGCCTACGGCATGTATGGTTATGCCATGCTGAGCAGCCCGACCCGCGCCGAAGTCATTGACTTCGCCGCCAAGTACGGCCGCGTCCTGGGTACAGTCGCCGACATCGACTTTACCCGCAAGGACGATACCGCGAGCTGCCTGTTCGACCCTCTGCTCTCTCGCGATCCCGCTCATGACGTCTATCGATTCGCGCTTGAGTTCGCCTTTGCGGCCTATCAGACGCTGAGCCGCGACATCTATGGCGGCTCGTTCCGCTTCTCGAAGCTCAGCGCTGCCTACACGACGCCGCCCCACGCCAAAACCTACGATCGCATCTTTCAGTGTCCGGTCGCGTTCGGCCAGTGCAAGAACGTGCTGGAGTTCGACACGGCCTGGATCGACCATCCGGCGGCCCGCCCCGACGAGATGACCAGGGCAATGGCGGGCCGAATCTGCCATCAGCATCTTGCTCGGATCGGGCATGACGATGGCCTCGCCGCCGACATCCGGCAACGGCTTCTCGAACATCCCGGCCGCTTTCCGAGCATCGAGGCAATGGCGGCGGAGTTCGCGATTCATCCGCGGACATTCCGCCGCAGGCTGCAGCTGCAGCAGAAGACCTACCGGCAGGTCGTCTCCGAGGTCCGGATGCAGCTCGCGGTCGGCTATCTGCGCAACACCCAAATGACCAATGACGAGATCGCCGCGCGGCTTGGCTACAGCGACGCGGCGAATTTCCGCCACGCCTTCGTGCGCTGGACCGGCAAAAGCCCGTCGGACTTCCGCAACGGCCCGGCAACGAGCGTTGCAGCACGCGTGCAGGAATCATTGGCGGATGTCCCAAACTAACCGCTCAAGCGGGCCAATTGCACCTTTTACCCATCTGACCTGCCCGATAGCGTTTTGAGACCAAAAGAATGCACGGCTGCGCGGTCGGATTGGTATGGAGCCGCTCGCAAAGCGTGACAGCGATCAAAAATGACGGGTTGTGGGGGACATTCCACGCGATCCGGGAGGGGACATTCTGACATGAATACGGCCGTCGATCGTTCCGCGCCGCCGTCGCAACTTCTGCTCGCGCTCGAGATGCGCGGGATCTGGGAGCTGCAGGCCTTCTTCGCAAGCTATCCGCTGCTTCGGCGCGCACCGCGCGGCGATGGACATCCGGTGCTCGTACTGCCGGGGCTCTCCGCCAGCGATATCTCCACGCGACCGTTGCGCGCCTACCTGAAGGCGCAAGGCTATGCGGTGCACGGCTGGAAGCTCGGGCCCAATCGCGGACCGCGACCGGGTGTCGAGGCCGCCATGGACGCAAGGTTGGCCGAGCTCGCCGAGCGATACCAGCGCAAGGTCAGCCTGATCGGATGGAGCCTTGGCGGGGTCTTCGCGCGCGAGATTGCACGGCGCACGCCCGAGCTGGTGCGTCAGGTGATCACACTCGGCAGCCCGTTCGCCAACGAGCCGAAGGCGAGCAATGCGTGGCGTCTGTATGAAGTCCTGAGCGAACGCCGTGTCGATGACTGGCCCGATCGGGATACGATGAAGCTGCCGCCGCCGGTGCCGAGCACGGCGATCTACTCGCGCACCGACGGCATCGTCTCGTGGTGGGGCTGCCGCGAGCAGCATGCCGACCGGACGCAGAACATCGAGGTCGAAGGCAGTCATTGCGGGCTCGGACACAATCCAGCCGTGCTCTATGCGATCGCCGATCGGCTCGCGCTGCAAGAGGGGGAATGGTCGCCATTCGACCGCAGCGGTCTCCGCGGCCTGGTGTACCCCGATCCGGATCGCGCCGAGGACAGTCTCACTCTGTTTCGGTCGCCGTCCGCGGCCTGACGCGCAGTCCACTGGACGGCGTTTTCGCCGCCATCAGCCAAATACCAGAAGGAGGACATCGATGGGGACCGATGACAGCCAATCCGACGCAATGAGCATGGGCGCGATGCCGTGGCTCGGGGACCTGAAGAAAATGGCCGAGAGGTTCACGCTGCCCGGGATCGACATCGCCGCGCTGATCGAGTGGCAACGCAAGGACATGGAGGCGTTGGCGGAAGCGAACCGGCAGGCCTACGAAGGCATCCAGGCGATGGTCAGCCGACGCAACGAGATCCTGCAGGAAACGCTCGCGCAGTGGCAGGCGGGGATGAAGGACTTCGCCAGCGGCGAAGCCATGACCAAGCAGGCGGAGAACGCCAAGCAGCAGGTCGAGAAGGCGGTCGCGAACTTCCGCGAGCTGTCGCAGCTGGAGGCGCAGGCGCGCAATAACGCCTGGAAAGTCATGCAGGACCGCATGCAGGAGAATTTCGCGAACCTTCAGAAGTTGCTGCAGCCGAAGTAGCGCTGCGCGCGCGAGGAGCCAACCCACCGGAGGAAGCCATGAGTCTCGCCAAGTTGCAGGACCTGACCGGCCGCGTCGCGCTCGTGACGGGCGGATCGAGAGGCCTTGGTCTTCAGATCGCCGAGGTGCTGGGCGAGCTCGGCGCAAAGGTCGCGATCACCGCTCGCAAGCACGACGAGCTCGAGACCGCGGCCGCGCACCTGAAAGGACTGGGGATCGAGGCGCTGCCGGTGGTTTGCGACATGGGCAGGCTGGAGACGATCCCGCCGATGGTCGAGCAGGTCGTGGCCGCGCTCGGACCGATCGACATCCTGGTCAACAATGCCGGCACTTCATGGGGCGCCCCGACGATCGAGCACACGCTCGACGGCTGGAACAAGGTGATCAACCTGAACGTGACCGCGATCTTCATCGCCACGCAGGAGGTCGGCCGCCGCTGCATGGTGCCGCGGCGGCGCGGCAAGGTGATTAACATTGCCTCGATCCAGGGACTGACCGGCTGCTATCCGGAAGGCACGCCGACGCTGGCCTACAACGCCAGCAAGGGCGCGGTCGTCAACCTGACCCGCACGCTGGCAAATGAATGGGCACCGCTCGGCATCAACGTCAATGCGATCGCGCCGGGCTATTTCCCGACCAAGATGACCGCGCAACTCGATCAGAGTGCGACCGCACACATGGCGCCGATGAACCGCGAGGGCGGTCCCGAAGATCTCAAGGGCGTCGCCGCGCTGCTTGCCTCCGATGCGTGTGCATTCATCACCGGCCAGACCATTGCGGTCGACGGCGGCGTCACGGCCGTCTGACCTCAGAGACCATAGAGGGAGAGATCTCATGAACGACATGCCCTGGATCCGATCCTATCCCGACGGCGTGCACTGGGATATCGAGATCGCTCCCGGACCTGTGCAAGGGATTCTCGACGAGGCCGTTGCCAAATGGCCGATGCGTCCTGCCATCGATTTCATGGGCAAGCGGATCAGTTACGCCGAGCTCGGGCGGCTCACCGATCGCGTGGCCAAGGGCCTGCAGCTGCTCGGCGTGAAGCCGGGCGTCCATGTCGGCCTCTATCTGCCCAACACGCCGCACTACATCATTGCGTTCTTCGGCATCCTCAAGGCCGGCGGCACGGCGGTCAATTACTCGCCGCTCGACGCCGCCAAGGTGCTCGAACACAAGATCGAGGACAGCCGCACGGATATCCTGATCACCCTCGACATGGCTGCGCTCTACCCGCAGATGGCGGCGATGCTCGGCAAGACGAGATTGAAGAAACTCGTGGTCGGTTCGCTTGGCGAGATCACGGCCGATCCCGACGCCGTCATCAACGAGATGAAGGCGGCCAAGCAACTGAGCGAAGTCAACTGGGATGATCACCACGTCAGCTTTGGCCAGCTGATCCACAATGACGGTGCCTGCGAGACCTATCCGATTGCCGATCCGCGCGAGACGATCGCCGTTCTGCAATATACCGGCGGCACCACGGGGCTGCCGAAAGGCGCGATGCTCACGCACGCCAATCTGACCAGTGCGTGCCAGCAGTACCGGGCCACAACGGCGGGCTCGCCGCCGGTGCTGGTGGATGGGCAGGAGCGTTTCTTGGCCGTCCTGCCACCGTTCCACATCTATGCGTTGTCCGTGAATGTGCTGTTCGGCGTCCTGATGGGCGCTGAGATCATCCAGCATGTCCGCTTCGACCCGAAGGCCGCGCTCGAAGAAATCTCGACGAAATCGGTCAGCGTCTTCTGCGGGGTGCCGACGATGTTCACCGCGCTGATCAACCACCCTGAGACACCGAAGCACAGCCTGCGCACGCTCAAATATTGCGGGTCCGGCGGCGCGCCGCTGCCGCTCGAGGTGGCGCAGCAATTCGCGTCCATCACCGGCTGCAGCCTGAGCGAGGGCTGGGGCATGACCGAGACCTCGCCGAGTGGAACCTTCACGCCGGCGCAGCCGGGAGCGACGCGCAAGGCCGGCTCCTGCGGCATGCCGATGCCCGGAATCGTGATCAAGTTCCTCGATGTCGACAACAGCAGCAGCTACGTCCCGCTCGGCGAGCGCGGCGAGATCTGCATCACCGGCCCCAATGTGATGAAGGGCTACTGGAATAAGCCGGACGCGACTGCCGAGGTCACGACATCCGACGGGTTTCTGCGCACCGGCGATGTCGGCTACATGGATGAAGACGGCTTCATCTTCATCGTGGACCGCACCAAGGACATGCTCCTGTGCAGCGGATTCAACGTCTATCCGCGTGTCCTCGAAGAGGCGATCTACAAATATCCGGCGGTCGAGGAGGTCGCCGTGATCGGCATCCGCGACGAGTATCGCGGCCAGTCGCCGAAGGCCTTCGTCAAGCTGAAGGCGGATGCCAAGCCGTTCAAGCTCGAAGAGCTGCAGGCGTTTCTAAAGGACAAGCTCGGCAAGCACGAGATGGTGCACGCGCTCGAGATCCGCGCCGAGCTGCCGAAGACCGCGGTCGGAAAGCTTTCGAAGAAGGAGCTTTACGACGAGGAGGAGCGCAAGGCCCAGGCGCAGGCATGAGATCGCCTGCGTGAGCCGGCCGATGCAGGAAGCGGCCGAGGGAGCAAGCCCCAACCTCGGACTCCGTTCGCCGGTATCGGGCCCTGACAGAAATGCGATGACCGCGGCCCGCAAGGCTTGGGCACTGGTCGTCAGGTGCGGCGATTGCCGTCACAGCGCCACGGGAGGAAAGCATGGACCAACTCAGCAGCATGGATGCATCGTTCCTGCATCTCGAAACACCGGAAACGCCGATGCATGTCGGCAGCCTGATGATCTTCGATCTTCCCGAGGGCTACCAGGGCGACTACTACGAGGACGTCAAGGAGATGCTCGGCAAGCGGCTGCATCTCTCGGCATTGCTGAACCGCAAGCTGGCCCAGATGCCGTTCCAGCTCGCCGAGCCGGTCTGGATCGAGGATGACGATATCGAACTCGATTATCACGTCCGCACCGTCACCTTGCGGCGCCCGGGCACGATGGCACAGCTCGAGCAGCTCGTCGCGCGGTTGCACGCCTCGCTGCTCGACCGCAGCCGTCCGCTCTGGGAGATGTATGTCATCGACGGCCTCGAGAACGGGCAGGTCGCATTCTACACCAAGGCCCATCACAGCGGGGTCGACGGCAAAGCCGGCGTCGAGCTCGCCAAGGTGCTTTATGACGTCACGCCCACGATGCGCGAAGTGCCGCCACCGCGGCGCAAGCGTGCCGCCGCGCAATATCAGCTCGGTGTGACCGAGCTGTTGCAGGCGGCGGCCAACAACGCGGCCCAGCAGTATCGCAAGCTCGCGGAACTGCTTCCGACGGCTGCCAAGGCGCTCGGCACCGCTGCAAGCGTGATGGCCAGTCAGCGCTCGGAGAAGGGGGAACGCTCGCTCAGTCTCGGCCTGGCGCCGAAGACGGTGTTCAACGATTCCATCACCAATCAGCGCTCCTACAGCACCATGACGTTGCCGCTCGCCGACATCAAGGCCCTGGGCAGGCGCGTCGGCGGCACGGTCAATACCATCGTCATGGCGATGTGCAGCATCGCGTTGCAACGCTTCCTCACCGAGCGCGGTCTGCTGCCCAAGGAAGCGTTGATCGCGATGGTACCGGTCAGCCTGCGCGCCGAGGGCGACAAGGCGATGAACAACCAGGTCTCGGCGGTGCGCGTTGACCTGGCGACCGACATCGACGATCTGCCGACCCGCTTCAAGGCGATCCATGCTTCGTCCGAGGCAGCCAAGGCGGTGGTGCGCGAGCTCAAGCCGGTGCTCGGTGTCGATGTGCCGATCACGGGTTCGCCGTGGCTGATGACCGGGCTCGCTTCACTGCTTGGCCGCTCCAATCTTGCAAGCCGCCTGCCGGCGGCGGGCAACGTGCTGATCTCCAACGTGCCGGGTCCGGGGCAGCATCTCTACATGGCGGGCGCCCGGATGGTGCACTATTTCCCGGTCTCGATCCCCTATCACGGCAGCGCGTTGAACATCACGGTGCACAGCTATGCCGGTCTGCTCGAGTTCGGCCTGACCGCGTGCCGACGGGTGCTGTCGCAGGACGAGTCCTACGAGATGATCGAGCATCTGCGGGCGGCGTTGCGCGAGATCGAGGCTCTGCCGCAGGTCGAGATCGTCGAGTTGAAGACGCCGGGTGCCGATCAATCGAAGGTCAAATCGGCGGCGGCAGCTTTGGTAACGGTCATTCAACCCGATGAGACAGCGCCGGTTGCCGCCAACGACAAGGCGAGCCGAGCCAGCTAGCAAGCCCGGTGGGTTGGGCAATCACGTCCCAGGCGCTCGCGGCGCGGCCGGATCGCCGTCGGCTCTCGAAATTGAAGAACATTGGAGGAAACCGCAATGCACCCGTCCGCTGCGAGCAAGGGATCGCTGTCTGTCCTGGAGAGCCCGGCGCATAGATCGCTGTTCTCGAAGATCGATTGGCGCCTGATACCGCTGTTGCTGATCGCCTACATGATCGCCTATCTCGACCGCATCAATATCGGCTATGCGCAACTGCAGATGAAGCAGACCCTGCCGTTCGACGAGGCGGTGTACGGCCTTGGCGCGGGTATCTTCTTTGTCGGCTATTTCCTGTTCGAGGTGCCGAGCAACCTGCTCCTGGAGAGGATCGGCGCGCGCAAGACGCTATTGAGGATCATGCTGCTGTGGGGGCTGGCGGCAACAGCGATGATGTTCGTGTCGACGCCGTTCCAGTTCTATCTGGTGCGGTTCCTGCTCGGTGTGTTCGAGGCCGGATTCTTTCCCGGCGTCATTCTCTATTTTACCTACTGGTATCCCTCGGTGCGACGGGGACAGGTGATCGCGACCTTCATGTCGGCGACAACCATCGTATCCGTGATCGCCGGTCCGCTATGTGGCTCGATCCTGAAGTACTTCGACGGTGCCGTCGGCCTTCATGGCTGGCAGTGGCTGTTCCTTGTGCAGGGACTGCCGGCGCTGATCCTCGGTGTCCTTGTCTATGTCCTGCTTGAGGACAAGCCCGAACAGGCCGCCTGGCTGTCGAAGGATGAGAAAGCCCTGCTCGCCGAATCCTTCCAGCACGATGAGAAGGATGTCGAGAGCGAGCCCTCGGGGACGTTCGGGCAGATGCTGAAGGACCCCAAGGTCTATGTGCTGTCGTTCGTCTATCTGCTGCTGCTCGGCGCGACCTACACGATGGTGTTCTGGCTGCCGACCCTGATCCAGAGCTGGGGCGTCAAGGATCTGTTCCTCGTCGGCGTATATGCCGCAATCCCGAATGCCGCAGGAGTGATTGGCATGATCCTGATCGGCCGCCATTCGGACAAATGGCACGAGCGGCGATGGCATTATGCCGCCTGCGTCGGCATCGCTGCTCTCGGCCTGCTCATCACGACGCTGCTCCAGGGGAACCTGGTCGGATCGATCCTTGCACTGTCCTTTGCCGTGATCGGAATTGCGTCGGCGACGCCGCTGTTCTTCGCATTGACCAGCGAATATCTCTCCACCGGCGCCGCCGCCGGCGGGCTTGCGCTGATCAGCAGCCTCGGAAACCTCGGTCCGGCGATCAGTCCCACGATCAACGGCCTGATCGTGCGCAGCACCGGCGACAACATCTACAGCATGTACTTCGTGATGGCGCTCTACCTGCTGTCCGGATTGCTGTTGCTGCTGTCGGTGCGGCCTGCGCCGAGTGCGCGATTGGCGATGGCGTGACAAGAGCTCCGGCGAGGCTCGGGCAGCGGGCGGGGACGAGTCACCCGCTGCTGGAGGCCGTCGCAATGTTGTTGGCGAGGATATGAGTATCAGGACGCGAGCGATGAGGATTGTTCTGCTGGGGCCGCCTGGCGCAGGCAAGGGTACGCAGGCGCGGCGCCTCGTTGAGGAGTACGGCATCCCGCATCTCTCCACCGGAGATATGCTGCGCGCCGCAGTCGATGCGGAAACCTGCATCGGACGGAAAGTCAGGGAGACGATGGCGAACGGCGGGCTCGTTCCGGATCAGCTCGTCATCGCCGCGGTGATCGAACGCATCTCGCAACCGGACACCGAGCGCGGTTTTGTGCTCGACGGCTTCCCGCGGACGATTGCTCAGGCGGTCAGCTTCGACGACTTGCTCGATACCGAGGGCCTTACGCTCGATCATGTCGTTGAGCTCAAGGCGGATGAAACGGTGTTGCTGGATCGGATCGAGCGAAGGGCCCGCGAAACGCGCGAGCAGGGCGCCGCGGCGCGCGCCGACGACAATCATGAAACGCTCAAGGCACGCATCGACGCCTACAACGAACAGACGGCGCCGCTGGTCGACTATTATCGCTCGCGGAACCTGCTCAGGAGCGTCGATGGGCTGCAGCCGGTCGAGGTTGTGGCCTCGGACGTCTTCAGGGCGATCGCGCAAGCTTGATCGGGGATGTGATGCCGGCCACGCGAAGTCTCGACCAGCGATCCGGACCGTCCGGCCATGTCGTCCGGATCGAGGTGCTTGAGCCTCTGCGCAAGTCGCTGGGCGAGGTGAAGGAAACGGCCGATCAATTCGAGCAAGCTCAGGCGCTGTTGCGGGCGATCGAGCGATTCTCCTGCAAATATGCCGTGGATCGAAGGAGCGCCGGCACGCCAGCCGATCCGGTCCATCGCGACCACCGCCGTCTGGTGCGCGGCAAGATTCTCGCCCGCGTCCTCCGCCGATCGCGCAGATCTGTCCTGGCAGCGAAAGGATAACCTTATGTCGATGAGCGGAAATGAGGGTCAGTGCGCGCTGGTGACCGGCGCGTCGGGCGGTATCGGGCTCGAGCTTGCGCGCGTGCTCGCGGCTAACCGCTTTAGCCTCGTCCTGCTGGCGCGCAGCCGCGACAAGCTGCAGGACATTGCCCGCGAGCTCAAGGCCGATCACGGCACCAGGGTGACCATCGTCGCCGCCGATCTGAGCGAACCGCTGGCGCCGCACGCAGTGTTCGATTCGCTGAAGGACGCCGGCGTGCGGATCGACCTTCTGGTGAATAATGCCGGTCTGTTGTTCGAAGGACGCTTCAGCACGATCGGCCTCGAGGACCAGTTGCGGCTGCTGCAGGTGAATATCGTGGCCATGACAGCGTTGACCCGCCTCTTCCTCGAGCCGATGCTCGAGCGTAACAGCGGGAGGATCCTGAACGTTGCCTCGGTTGCGGCGTTCATGCCGGTGCCGAACCTTGCGGTCTATGCCGCGTCCAAAGCTTATGTGCTCTCGTTCGGCGAGGCATTGTCCCAGGAATTGAGCGGCAGCAAGATCACACTGACGACGCTGTGCCCCGGCGTGACGGACACCGGAATGGTCCATGGCACAAATCTCGGCAACATGCCGAGCATGATGATCATGGATGCGAAGACCGTCGCGCTGGAAGGCTTTCGGGCGTGCATGGCGGGAAAGCCGGTCCATGTCGCGGGACTTGCCAACGAGATCGCGGTCCAATGGATCAAGTACCAGCCGAGCTGGCTGTTGCGGGCGATCGGTGGCGTGTTTGGAAAGGCCGCAACACCGGGCTGAGGACGGCCTGTTGGCCTGCATCCCCGGCACGGAGCGCAGTTCTGGCCAATCAACAACGGACGTTAGTCATGGGACCTGAGGAACAGACCGTCAAACCACCCTCGCTCGCTTTGCTTGCCGCCGAGGGGCGCGGCTTGCTCGACATTCCCGCGCTGCTTGCCGTCGCGGCTCCGCTGCTGGCGACCGCACCGCGAGGGCAATCGCACCCGGTGATGGTCCTGCCGGGATTGGGCGCCGATGACCGGTCGACGCTCGCGATTCGCTCTTTCCTCGAGTTTCTCGGCTACCAGGTCCATGGATGGGGCCGCGGCCGCAATGTGCGAGCGCCAGATGCGGATGTGTCCGCGGTGGCGGCGCGCGTCGTCGAGCTCGAACAGCAGAGTGGTTCGAAGGTCAGCCTGGTTGGTTGGAGCCGCGGCGGCATCATTGCCCGCGAGGTCGCACGGCAGACTCCTGCGTCGGTGCGCACGGTCATCACGCTCGGCAGTCCGTTCGCGGCACCGGGCGCGAGCAATGTCCGCGCGATCTGGCGGCTTCTGACCGGACAAAAATACGAACCGCCGACACTCGCGCGGATCAGCCGCCTGGCGCAACCGATTCCGGTGCCGGCGACATCGATCTACACCCGCACCGACGGCGTGGTGGCATGGCGCGCCTGTTTGGAGCCGGACGGCGAGCAGCGCGAAAACATCGAGGTGAACACGACGCATATCGGGCTTGGCTTTCACGCACCGGCGCTTTGGGTGATTGCCGATCGCCTCGCCCAACCGCCCGGCACCTGGAAGCCGTTTCGTCCGGCGCCGCAGGTTGCGATCTGGTTCCCCGCAACGACGCGTCGCGACTAGATTTTGCAGGTGCGCGTTTGCCGGTTTATCGCGCGCCGCTTGCCGGTGCGCGCATCTCGCCGACCATCATCCGCAGCAGCTTCATCGCGGCGGGCGGCAACGTGCGTCCCTGGCGCGAGACCACATGGGTGCGGCCGCGATGCAGCAGGGCATTCTTCAACGGCAGCGCCGTGACCTTTGCGGCATCCGCCTCCGTCATTGCGAGGCGCGAGACCAGCGCATAGCCAAGGCCCGCGGTCACGTAATGGGCAAGCGCGTCGAATGAGGCCGTCGTGAACGCGAAGTTGAGGCGGACGCCTTCGCTGATTTCGGCGGCCTGGACGTGCTGGCGCAGGCCGTAGTTCGGATGCATCGCGGCTCCCGGATATGGCGCGAGGTCGGCGAGCCTGAGCGGCCGACCGAGCTGGATCAGCGGATGCCCGCGCGGCACCATTGCCTTGATCGGATGCGGCTGCGAATGATGCGAGCACAGCCGATCATCGCGGGGCGGATTGAACAGGACGCCGATATGGGCGCGCTCGCTCACGACCTGCTGGACAATCTCGTCGGTGCTCCCGATGTCGAGGCTGATCGTGATCTTCGGGTGGGCTTGCATGAAGCGGCACAGGCTGGTCTTGGCCAGCCAGTCGACATAGCCTTCACCCGTCACGACGTCGATATGGCCCGTCTCGACCTTGCGGATGCTGTCCATCTGCGCGAGCAGTGCCTGCCGTTCGCTCTGCTGCCGGTGCAGGTAGGCAGCCAGCAGTTGGCCTGCGTCGGTCGGCGCAACGCCGCGGCCCCGCCTTTCGAGCAGGCGCGCACCATATTCCTGCTCGAGCAGGCTCAGCGCCCGGCTGACCGCCGAGGCATCCATACCGAGGGCGCCGGCGGCGCCGCGCACGGAGCCGCTATTGAGGACCTCCATGAAATAGTGCAATCGGCGCGGCTCGAGTTTGGCATTCATCGGCACAGCCTTGATCAATGCAAGCAATGCAACGAATATTCAATTGTGCGGCTATTTATGCAAGGACGCCGTGGCGGCGCCGGCATGGAGGCCAAGCAGACATCGGGGCGCGGCACGAGATCATGAGGATGCGGCACGGCTGAGCCGAGAACAAAGGTCGCGCCCTCCGGTCCTGCTTGAAGCGGATCGCGGCATCACTTCGGTTGAACGCGATCACGTCGCCGGCGGCTGCGCCACGCGAAGTTGTATCGGGGAATGATTTTGGCTGAGCCTCGGGGCCGTCCGTCTTCGCTCTCGCGTCGCTCAAGCTTCGCCGGACACGTTTCGCCCTTGCAGCCTTGTCGTGGCTGCGCCACGCGAAGCCCGCAAGGGCGAAGCGTGGTGCCCCTGGCCGGAATCGAACCAGCACTCCTTGCGGAACTCGATTTTGAGTCGAGCGCGTCTACCAGTTCCGCCACAGGGGCATTCGCGATGATCCAGGCCCGAAAGGGCCGGAGTCGCGAAGCGCGGCGGACTATAGCGGCCGGCCCGTCACGGTCAACCCGCGCGGATGTGATTGTCCCGCGCCTCGACAGCGGTATTTTCACGCGATACGACCCGGGTCGAGTGTGGGCCAGGGCCTGACCCTGCCGGATGATGCTCGCAGGAGGACCGCCGTGACGACCGCCACCGCCCATCCGTCGGATGCTTCCGCCACCGGCAATCCGGCGCTGACCTCGGCCCTGGCGATCGCCGTGATCGCTGCGGCGACGCTGGCCGGCGCCTGGTTCTTCCAGCTCGTGCTGGAGATCATGCCCTGTCCGCTCTGCCTCGAGCAGCGCTATGCCTATTACCTTGCGGTCCCGCTCGGCGCCGTGGTGGCGCTGGCGGCGGCCCGCGGCGCATCGCGCCCGGTGCTGCTCGCGGGCCTTGCGATCCTCGGCCTCGCCGCGCTCGCCAATGCCGGCCTCGGTGCCTATCACGCCGGCGTCGAATGGGGGTTCTGGCCGGGGCCGACCGATTGCACCGGCCCGATGGTGGATTTCGGCAAGGCCGGCTCGCTGCTGGACCAGCTCGACAAGGTCAAGGTGGTCCGCTGCGACGAAGTGCAGTTTCGCTTCCTCGGCATTTCGCTCGCCGGCTACAACGTGCTGATCTCGCTGCTGATGGCCGCGATCGCCGGCTGGGGCGTGATGCGGGCCGCGAAGGCTTGAGGTCGAAAGGCACGGCTTCCCGTGATCCGTCATGCTGAGGAGGCCGCATAGCGGCCGTCTCGAAGCATGCACGGCCACCGACCGGGCCGTTCATCCTTCGAGGCTCGCAAGGGCTCGCACCTCAGGATGACGGGTACCATCTAATCGTCGACGTCGTCCTGCGGCCGTCCGAACAGATGGATGATGCCCGGCGTCGAGATGGTGACGAACAAGAACCGCGACAGGTGATGGGCGCCGACGAAGATCGGATCGATGTGCAGCGTCAGGGCCAGCGCCAGCATCGCGTCCATCGCGCCGGGCGCGAAGGCGACCACGACGTCGGCGAGCCGTACGTGGGTGGTGAACGCGATCACCGCGACGAACACGGCCGAGATCAGGATGGCGATCGCAAACGAGCCGAGCCCGGCATTGACGTGGCTGAGCAGGGTCGAGGTCTTCATCCGCGCGAAGCGGGTGCCGATAATGGCGCCGATGCCGACCAGCGCGATATTGCGGAGCCACGGCGGCAGGCCGCCATCGACCAGGCCCGACCCATGCAGCAGGCTGGAGGCGAGCATCGCACCGAACATCCAGCTGGCGGGGAATTTGATCCAGCGCAGCAGCAGCGAGACGCCGATCGACCCGGCGACCAGGGCGATCAGGCCGAACGGCGAGGCGACGGTCGTCGGCAATGGCGGCGGTGCGGCGTGCGTCACCCCGGTCAGCGCCAGCACCAGCGGCAGCGCCGCGGTCAGGATGATGACGCGCATCGTCTGCACCACGGCGATCGCCGCGACGTCGGCGCCCTTCTCCGCGGCGAGGATCGTGATCTGCGAGAGCGCGCCGGGGCTGCCGGCGAGGAAGGCCGAGGTCTGGTCCCAGCCATGCACGCGCTGCAGATAGAGGCTCGAGCCGAAGGTCGAGCAGAACGTCGCCAGCGCCAACAGGGCGATAGTGAGAGGATAGGAACTCATATGCTGCAGCAATTGCTGCGACATCAGCGAGCCGAGCGAGATACCGAGCAGCAGCAGTACCGATTGCGTCAGCACCGGCGGTACCGCGAGCGGCCGGCCGGCCAATGCTGCGATCCCGACCGCGCACATCGCACCCGAGATCAGTCCGCCCGGCAACCCCGCCCATAAAAACAGCAGGCCGCCGCCGGCGCCGATGACGAGAGTCTCGAGCCCGTTCAGAGCTTTGCTGCGGTCGGGAATGGCCGTTGCCATCGAAGCGCGGATCAAGGTCACGCCGCCTTATGGCAAATTCGCGCGGACGCGACAAATGCATCTCGCGATTGCAGCATTGCGCCCGAATTCTCGGGAATCTTCCTTCACCCTCCCCTGGAGGGGGAGGGTCGACGCGAATGAAATGAGCGGCGGGGTGGGGTGACGGTCTCTCCTATCGGGAGCTGCCCGTGTTGAGAGATTACCCCACCCCGACACACGTTACGCTGCGCTCAATGCGTGCCACCCTCCCCCTCCAGGGGAGGGTGGCAGCGCTCGCGGTTTTACTTCGTGCCCGCGGGCGCAGCGGCGCCGCCGCCCGCCGCGCCCTTCTTGCACTCCGAGCGGAATTTCTTGCGCTCCTTGCCGTGCAGGCCCTTGGCGTCGGCTTCCTTCGAGCATTCCAGCGACTCGGCGGTACGCGGCTTGGCTTCCTTCGCCATCTTGGCGTCGGCCTTCGGAGCGGCGTCCTTGGCGGCAGGCGCGGCGGTCTGCGCGAAGGCGCCGCCGATCAGCAGTGCGGAGGCAAGGGCGGTCACGGTCGCAAGGGAGGAAATCTTCATCATGGGGCACCTCTGAGGAAAGGAGGCCGAAACGTTGCGCGGCGATGCTGAACCGTGGATGAACGTGCGGTGGTCCCGCCGCCACAATATTTTCATGCGCAAGCGCGCCCGCACATTGTCGCAAGTCCGGGTTGCGCTAGGATAATGGTCTTACGCCAATGCCCCCCAAGGGAAACCAACGGGAAACCAGGGATGACGGGAGACCAGGGATGACCATTCAGACCAGATTGTTGTGTGCGATTGCGGTGTCGGGCTTTGCAGCCTTTGCGGCGAGCGCGCCGGCGCAGGCCCTGACCGCGCAGGAATGCAGCGCCAAGTACCAGGCGGCCAAGACGGCCGGCACCCTCAACGGCCAGAAGTGGAATGATTTCCGCAAGGCGCAATGCGGCGCCGACGCGACCCCGGCCGCGGCGCCCGCCGCGCCGCCGCCCGCTGCCGCCGCGCCTGCTCCGGCCGCGCCGAAGGAAGCCAAGCGGGAAGCCGCTCCCGCGGCAGCACCCGCCGCGCCGGCAGGGCCCGCCGTGTTTCCGAACGCGGTCGATCCCAAATACGCCAAGGAAACTGAGGGCAAGCAGCGCATGCACAGCTGCCTCGACCAGTACAACGCCAACAAGACCACCGGCGGCAATGGCGGCATGAAGTGGATCCAGAAGGGCGGCGGCTACTACAGCGAATGCAACAAGCACCTGAAGGGCGCCTGAGCCCTTTCGCGATGCGTTTTCGAGGAGGCGGCCGGCGCAAGCCGGCCGCTTTCTTTTGGCCGAGGCTCTACGGGCCTCCCGCAAGCAGCTTGTCCGCCGATTGCGCCAGCAGTTGCGCGCGCCTGCGCGGGCCGCGCTCGAGAAACAGCAGGCTCTGGCCGAAGATGAAGCAGTAGAACAGGAAGGCCTGCGCATCGGCCTCTTCAGTCGGCAGCCCCGTGGCGCGATAGAGCTGGCCGACCTGCTTCAGCCGCGCCGCATCGACACTCGCGGCAGCGGTCGCCGCGGCCTCGTCGGTGCGCGCCCATTGCCGGATCGCGAGCTCGACAGCCATCGCCTCGGTGTTCATGCGCTCCGAATAGAGCGTGATGATCGCCTTCAGCCGTTCACGCGCGCTCGCACCGTCGAGCGCGGTGTGCTTCTCGATCGACGCGATGCGGCCGTCGCGCCAGCGTGTCAGCATGGCCTCGAGCAGCGCGGCGCGATCCTTGAAGCGGCGGTAGAAGCCGCCCTTGGTGACGCCGAGACTCTTCGCCAGCACCTCGACCCGCACGCCGTCGACGCCGCTATGGGCGAGTTCGGCAAAGCCGGCGGCGACCCAGACATCGCCCTTGCTCTCAGTCATGTGATCTCCGCGGATCCCAATGCGCGATCGGGGCATCGCGCATTAGTCTCTTGTTTGAGCACGATCTTTTCGGAAAACCGCTGTGCAGTTTGCGCTAACGCGGCCCTGCGGGTCCCGATCGTGCGTGATACGGTACCGTATTGCTAGCCCGCTTGGCGCTTGATACGCTACCGTATCACAATCGGGGAGGAGCAGAATGGAAGGCGAGGCGACCTACCGCGGCACGGTCTATCCCTGGCACTGCGACCACATCGGCCACATGAACGTCATGTGGTATGTCGGCAAGTTCGACGAGGCGAGCTGGAACATGTTCGCGCGGCTCGGCCTGACGCCCACCTATCTGCGCGAGTCCGGCCGCGGCATGGCCGCCGTGCAGCAGAACATCGCCTACAAGCGCGAACTGCTCGCCGGCGACCTCGTCGAGGTCAAGAGCCGGCTGGTCGAGTTCCGCGACAAGTCGATCCGCATCCTGCACGAGATGCGCAACGCCGAGACCGGCGAGGTCGCCGCGAGCTGCGAGATCACGGCCGTGCACATCGACCGCGCCGCGCGCAGATCGGCGCCGTTTGCGCCGGCGATCCGCTACGCGGCGATGCCGCATCTCGTCCCGTCAGAACCCGCGATCGCATGACCGCCATGCCCCGTTTCGAGCCGAAGAATCCCGACTATCGCGCAGTTGCAGCCGAAACGTTCGCGCGCCAGCGCGCGATGCAGACGCTTGGTATCTCGATCGCGCGCATCGAGCCGGGCGAAGTCGATCTCGCGATGCCCTATGCGCCTGAGTACAGCCAGCAGAACGGCTTTGTACATGCCGGAATCATCACCGCGGGCCTCGACAATGCCTGCGGGATCGCCGCTTTCACGCTGATGCCCGAAGGTTCCGACATCCTCACCGTGGAGTTCAAGACCAACCTGCTGGCGCCGGCCCGCGGCGAGCGGTTCGTGTTCCGCGGCGTCGTGGTGAAGCCCGGCCGCACCCTGACCGTCTGCGACGGCCGTGCCTACGCCGTGCAGGACGGCGTTGAGACGCTGGTCGCGACCATGAGCGGCACACTGATGGCGCTGCAGCGGCGGTCGTAGCGTGGGGTCGAGCGAAACTTCGTCCCCGTCACCCTGAGGAGCGCGCAGCGCGTCTCGAAGGGTCGACGGCCCCACGCTCTCGGCGAGCGGAGAGCAACGCGCAGAAATAGCCGGGCCGTGCATCCTTCGAGACGCGCTTCGCGCTCCTCAGGATGACGGATCCGAGAGCAGCGGTGCCCAACATCTGCGCACGCGTATGAGTCCCGTGCATTGACAAGCCACTGTCGCACCGACCTGATAGGCGGATGTTTCGCGTGAGCGCCTTGTCATGATCGCCAGCCTCAGCCTGATCCTGCTTTGTCAGCTCGTCGGTGAGGTCGCCGTGCGCGCGCTCGCCGTGCCGGTGCCGGGCCCGGTGGTTGGTCTCGTGCTCCTGCTGTTGCTGCTGCTTGCGCGCGACCGCTATCCTGCGCTGGCGCGCGGGCCGCTCGGCAATGACGGCGTCGAGAGCGCAAGCCGCGGCATGCTGGCCAATCTCTCGCTGCTGTTCATTCCGGCCGGTGTCGGCGTGGTGCAGAAGCTCGATCTGCTCGCCGAGCACGGCATCGCGATCCTGGTGATCCTCGCGGTGTCGGTCATCGTCACACTGCTGGCGACGGTCGCGACCTTTGTCGCGGCGAGCAGTCTCTTCTCGCGCGAGGACGAGACGCCGTGAACGACAATCCGTTCTCGCTCTGGGTCTATCTCTCGCAGTCGCCGCTGCTCTGGCTGACGGTGACGCTCGTGACCTATGCCGCGACCGATGCGGTGTCGCTGAAGACAAGGCGGCATCCGCTCGCCAATCCGGTGCTGCATTCGCTGTGGATCATCGGCCTGTTCCTGCTGCTGACGGGGACCTCCTACACCACCTATTTTGCCGGTGCGCAGTTCGTGCACTTCCTGCTCGGGCCGGCGACGGTCGCGCTCGCGGTGCCGCTCTACGAGAACCGCAAGCGGGTCGCCGCGGCGGTCCTGCCGATGCTGGTTGCGCTCGCGGTCGGCTCGCTCACGGCGATCGTCTCGGTGGTGCTGCTGGCGCGGGCCTTCGGCCTGCCGCGCGAGATCATCCTGTCGCTGGCGCCGAAATCGGTGACGGCCGGCGTCGCGATGGGCATCAGCGAATCCCTGCATGCCGATCCCTCGCTGACCGCGGTGTCGGTGATCCTCACCGGCATCATGGGGGCGATCATCGTCACGCCGCTGATGAACTTCACCGGGATTACCGACTTCCGCGGTCGTGGCTTTGCCGCCGGCATCGCCGCCCATGGCATCGGCACCGCGCGCGCCTTCCAGGTCGACGAGGTCGCCGGCGTCTTTGCCGGCATCGCGATGAGCCTGAACGCGCTGGTCACCTCGCTGCTGGTGCCACTGGCCGTGACATATCTGCTGCGCTGACACCCCTTGCAGGGCAGTTTTGTGCTATTGGTATGGCGCTGGGCAGTAAATCCTTCTAGGGTTGCCGCCGCAAACGCGAGTCTGTTCCCCTTGATCTTCTCCGCAACCCAGAGCGTGCTTGGGCTGGCATCGGGCATGCTGGTCGGCTTTTCGCTGGGCCTGGTGGGCGGCGGCGGGTCGATCCTGGCCGTGCCGCTGATGGTCTATGTGGTCGGGGTACCCCAGCCGCATGTCGCGATCGGCACCTCGGCGATCGCGGTCGCCGCCAACGCCGCGATCAACCTGTCCAACCACGCCCGCGGCGGCACCGTGATGTGGTCCTGCGCGCTGGTGTTCGCGCTGTCGGGCATGTTCGGCGCCTTCGGCGGCTCGATCCTCGGCAAGATGCTGGACGGGCAGAAGCTGCTGGCGCTGTTCTCGGTGGTGATGCTTGTGATCGCGGGCCTGATGCTGAAGACCCGCGCGCGGGTCGGGCTGACCGACGTCAAGATCTCGATGTCCAACATGCCCGCGATCATCGGTCTCGGGCTTGCCACCGGAACCATGTCCGGCTTCTTCGGCATCGGCGGCGGCTTTCTGATCGTGCCGGCCCTGATGCTGGCGACCGGGATGCCGATCATGAACGCGGTCAGTTCCTCGCTGGTCGCGGTCAGCGCTTTCGGCGTGACCACGGCGTTGAGCTATGCGTGGTCAGGGCTGGTGTCATGGGGCCTGGCGGGGCTATTCGTCGCCGGCGGCATCGCGGGCGGCCTCCTGGGTACAAGGAGCGCCCGGCACCTGTCGGAACGCCGCGGCGCGCTCAATATCGTGTTCGCGGCTGTGATTATCGTCGTGGCGATCTATATGCTGCTGCGTAACATCAATGTGTCCTGAACGTAGAAGGGCGAGGAGCCCTTCCGGAAGCCAGCTATGAACCATCTGACGAAATCACCGCTCGACAATGCCGGCGCGACCCGCCGCGACGCGCTCGGCCTTATCGGTGCCGGGATCGCGCTGCTGGCCGCGGGAGGCGCGCGCGCCGAGGACGACAAGGTCCTGACCGAGGAGCAGGTGCTGCGCGATCCGGATATTCCTGTCATCGGCAATGCCAAGGGCGACATCACGATCGTCGAATGGTTTGATTACAACTGTCCGTATTGCCGCAAGCTGGCGCCGGAGCTCCGCCAGGTGGTGCAGGACGACGGCAAGGTCCGCCTGGTGCTGAAGGACTGGCCGATCCTCGGGCCGGTCTCCAAGGTCGCGGCGCGGATGGCGCTGGCGGCGAAGTACCAGGGCAAGTTCGACACCGCGCATGAGGCGATGATCTCGGTCAATTCGCGCATCACCGAGCCGCGCATCGCCGAGCTGCTCGCGGGCGCCGGCCTCGACATCGACCGGCTGAAGAAGGATCTCGACGCCAACGCCAAGGCGATCGACGCGATCCTCGCGCGCAACGACGAGCAGGCGCAGGCGTTCGGCTTCAACGGCACGCCGTCATTCATCGTCGGCAAGTATCGCGTGCCGGGCGTGCTCAGCATGGATCAGTTCGAGCAGGTGATCGCCGACGCCCGCAAGGCCAATATGGGCCGCAAGACCGAGCAGAACTAGCGTACGCCAAAGCAAGATTATTGAATCAGTGTGAGCCAAGGTCGCAGTCCACCTCTCCCGCTTGCGGGGGAGGTCGGCGCGAAGCGCCGGGTGGGGGTCTCTCAACACAGGGAGTATCTCGGTTGCGGAGATACCCCAACCCCAGCCCTCCCCCGCAAGCGGGAGAGGGGGCGGACCGAGTTTGCGGATGCAGCCGAACCTGATCTCAGCGCGCTTCAGCCCGCACTTACGCGGAGCCCTTGCGCTTGGCATAGGCGCGCCGCGCCCGCTCGCGATTGCCGCAGACTTCGCTCGAGCACCATCTGCGGGTTCGGTTCGGGCTCTCGTCGACAAAGAACCAGCCGCAGCCATCAGCTTCGCAGCATCCGATCCGCCTGGCGTCGTCGGACGCCAGCAGCGCCGTCAGCGACCACAGCACCGGCCATAACGGCTCGGTCACGTCGGTCCCCGCGAAGGCGTGGCGATATGCTCGATCCTGCCGCACGAGGTCGGGTTGCCGCGGCGCCGCCGAGAGCATCCGATTGACGAGACGAAGGTCCGCACCGCGGCCGCCGCGCAGCGCGTCCGAAATGGTCCAGATGTCGCGGCGCAAATCATATGCCTTCTGCATCGCAGCCGCGGCCTCGCTGCCTGCCGAACGCGCCTTCAGCTTCCTGGTCGCGGCAAGCGGCAAGGTCCCGCGGCGTTCGCTCCAGGACAACAGCGCCGCATAATCCGGAATCAGCTCCTGCGGATCTTTCGAGGTGCGCCAGTCCAGCGTGTTCGCGAAGTCAAGGCAGACCCGTCCGCCGAAGAACTGCGTCGCTGCCCGCGCGGGATCTCTTGACATCACGGCCTCTCACCAAGTCTAATCTAATGGTCATGACCATTACAAGCGTCTCGCCGCCAGCCTCAACGATGACTGCCGCAGGTTTCAGGCGCGGCCTGGTCGCGGCGCTGCCCTTCCTGCTCAGCAATGGCGCCGCCGGCCTCGTGATGGGACTGACCTACAAGGGACTCGGGCTGGGGGCAGAGCACGCCATTCTGTTCAGTCTGCTGGTCTACTCCGCCACGGCGCAAGCGATCACGCTGAGCATGTGGGCTCATCCGTTGCCGGTCGTCGCCATGGTCGTTGCCTGCATCGCCACGAATTCGCGATACTTACTGATGGGCGCCCATCTGCGCCAGCTGTTTGGCGGACTGGCACCCCGGAAGATGCTGCCCACGCTGTTCCTGCTGGCGGATGCATCGTGGCTGATGACGAACTCGGACGCCGACCGCAACGGACCTGACGCAGGCTATCTGCTCGGATCGAGCATCCCGATGGCGATCGGCTGGGTCGGCGGCACCGCGCTTGCCTATGCCGCTCCGCTCACGGCAAACGAGCCGCTCAGGCTCGCCGCCGCATTGCTGCCGACGATGTTCATCGCGACCCTGCTGCCCAGCCAGTGGAAGAATGTGAGATCGCTTTGGCCGTGGCTGACCTCGGCCGTCGCAGCACTTCTCGTGGCCCGGTTCGTGGATCCGAGCTGGTCGATGCTGATCGGAGGTGGATGCGGCACGCTGGTGAGCATGATGGAGCCGAAGGATGCATGACCTTACGGTACTCGGCGTCATCTGCATCCTCGGCGTCACCTGCTATGTCATGCGCGCCGGCGGATACGTTCTCGCCGCATCGATGCGCGACGACGGCATTGCCGCGCGCTTTCTCCGGCTCGCGCCCGGCAATCTGTTCATTGCATTCATTGTCGGCGGTTGCCTGTCGGGCGGGCTGGCAGGCTTCGTTGGGACATTGGTCGCGCTCGTGACCATGGCGATCACGGCGAGGGAATGGGCCGCGCTGGGAGCCGGATTCGGCGCGGCCTTGGCGGCGTCTGCGATCGGGCTGTGACGTCAGCCGTCACTTCGACGCGATCTTGTCCCACTGCTCGCGGGTGCGCGTCTTCAGCAGGTTCCAGTCGTGGGCTGCGACGTCCCAATTGACGATGGTGCGCGTGTTTTGCGCCGCCTCGCCATTGGCCGCGCTCGATGTTCGCACCGAGTCATAAACATAGACGCCGCAAATCAGCAGCAGCGCGCCTAAAATCATGCCAAAAAACGTCCGCATCGCTTAATCCCTCCGGTGTCGAAGGGATAACGTCGCTGGGTTCGCAGTGGTTCCGGCGGCTGATCAACTGCGCGCGAACACGCGCATGACATAATCGATGAACACGCGGACGCGCGGTGAAAGCTGGCGGTTGCGCGGATAGAGCAGGTTGACCGGCACCATTGGTGGCGGCCATTGCTGCAGCACCGCCACCAGCGTGCCGTTGGCGAGATCGGTTTCGGCATGGAAGCGCGGCACCTGCACGAGGCCGAGGCCGAGCTTGGCGCTCGCCAGATAGCTCTCGGGCCCAGTCACCGACATCGGCGCCGGCAGCGGAAACTGTTTGAGTTCACCGTCGATCACGAACTCCATCGGCCGCAGGCGTCCCGTCGTCAGCGAGCGGATGCCGATCATGCGATGGCCGTCGAGCGCGAACGGATCGGTCGGCGTGCCGAAGCGCGCGAAATAGTCAGGCGTAGCGCAGGTCAATCGCTCCAGCATCGTCACCTGGCGCGCGATCATGTCGCTGTCAGGCAGCTTGCCGAAGCGCAGCACGCAGTCGACGCCTTCGCGGATCAGATCGATGAAGCGATCGCTCTCGCTCATGTTGATCTCGATGTCGGGATACTCGGTGAGGAAGCCCGGCAGGTTCGGCAGCAGGAAGTGCCGCGCCAAGGTGCCCTGCACTTCGAGCCGCAGCAGCCCCTTCGGCCGCGCGCCGCCGAACGCGCCTTCGGCGTCTTCGAGATCGGAGATCAGCGACAGGCAGCGCCGGTAGTGCGCCTCGCCATCGAGCGTCGGGCGCACCGTGCGCGTGGTGCGTTCGAGCAGCCGCACGCCGAGCCGCGCCTCCAGCCCCTTCACCGCGTCCGTCACCGTCGAGCGCGGCAGGCCAAGATCGTCGGCGGCCAGCGAAAAGCTGCGCCGCTCGACCACCCGGGTGAACACGCGCATCGCATCGAAGCGGTCCATCTATTGTCCGAAATCTGCGAATAGTGATGCCAAAAGATGCCGGATTATCCGGTTGATGCCAAGGCGTAGCGTCCTCCTATCGAACGCGGCCATTGCCGCTCAACTGAAGGGAGATCAAAAATGACCAATCAAACCAACAAGGTAGCTCTGATTACGGGCGCCTCGCGCGGGATCGGCGCGGCAGTTGCCGAGCGCCTCGCCAGGGATGGCTTCACCGTCGTCATCAACTATTCCGGCGATGCCAAGCCGGCCCAGGCGGTGGCCGACCGGATCGAGGCCGCCGGCGGCCGGGCGCTGACGGCGAAAGCCGATGTCAGCGATCCCAGCGCCGTGCGCGGCATGTTCGACGCGGCGGAAGCGGCGTTCGGCGGCGTCGACGTGCTGGTCAACAATGCCGGCATCATGAAGCTCGGCAGGATCGCCGACAGCGACGATGCGTCGTTCGACCAGCAGGTCGCGGTCAATCTGAAGGGCAGCTTCAACACCATGCGCGAGGCAGCACGCCGGCTGCGCAACGGCGGACGCATCGTCAACTTCTCGACCAGCGTCGTCGGCACCAGGCTCGAAACCTACGGCATCTACGTCGCGACCAAGGCGGCGATCGAGCCGCTGACTGCGATCCTGTCCAAGGAGTTGCGCGGCCGCGGCATCACCGTGAACGCCGTGGCGCCGGGCCCGACCGCGACCGATCTGTTCCTCAACGGCAAGTCGGACGAGCTGATCGAGCGCTTCGCCAAGATGGTCCCGCTGGAGCGGCTCGGCACGCCGGACGACATCGCCAATGCCGTGTCGTTCCTCGCCGGCCCCGACGGCTCCTGGATCAACGGCCAGACCCTGCGCGCCAATGGCGGCCTGGTCTGATCCCCTCGCGCCTTCAACCCAGCTCCCGTTCAATCCGTCATCACAAGGACACGTGTCATGAAACAGGTCATCGTCATCACCGGCGCCTCGAGCGGCTTCGGCCGCCTCACCGCCAACGCGCTCGCCAAGGCCGGCCACATTGTCTACGCCTCGATGCGCCACACCACCGGCCGCAACGCCGCCGCGGTCGCCGATATCGAGGAGTTCGCGAGGGACAACAAGGTCGACCTGCGCTCGCTCGAGCTCGACGTCGGCTCGCAGGCTTCGGTCGACAAGGCCATTGCGCAGATTGTTGCAGAGGAAGGCCGCCTCGACGTCGTCATGCACAATGCCGGCCACATGGTGTTCGGCCCGGCGGAGGCGTTCACGCCAGAGCAGCTTGCCGAGCTCTACGACGTCAACGTGCTTTCGACCCAGCGCGTCAACCGCGCGGCGCTGCCGCAGCTGCGCAAGCAGGGCAGGGGGCTCGTGGTCTGGGTGTCGAGCAGCTCGTCGGCCGGCGGCACGCCGCCCTATCTCGCACCGTATTTCGCGGCGAAGGCCGGCATGGACGCGATGGCCGTGATCTATGCCCGCGAACTGGCGCGCTGGGGCATCGAGACCTCGATCATCGTGCCCGGCGCCTTCACCGGCGGCACCAACCACTTCGCGCATTCCGGCCGTCCTGCCGACGAAGCGCGCGTCGCCGAATATGAAGCCGGTCCCTATGCCGGCTTCGGCGAGGAGATCATGAAGGCATTCGCGGCGATCGTGCCCGAGGATGCCGACGCGTCGCTGGTCGCGGACGCGATCGTCAAAGTCATCGAGACGCCGTTCGGCAAGCGGCCGTTCCGCGTCCACATCGATCCGACCCAGGACGGCGCCGAGGTCGCCTTCGGCGTAATCGACCGCGTCCGCAACGAGATGCTGCACCGGGTCGGCTTTTCAGACCTGCTCAAGCCGCGGGCGAATAAGTAGCTTGTGCCGTTCTGTCCACGGCAACGACGAGGATAGTGCCGCGCGCACCGTCCATCACCGTCATCCCTGCGCAAAGGCTTCGCCTTTGTCGCTGGAGGCGCGAGCGGAGCGAGCCTCGAAGGGTGCACGGCCCCGATGCAGCCGCGCGGCTACGGTCCGGCCGTCGACCCTTCGAGACGCGCTTCGCGCTCCTCAGGGTGACGGGGCGAGAGCCGCGCTTAAGCCCCGCGGGCTCACTCGCCGTTCAGCCACTGAAAAATCTCCGCATTGATCTCGCGCGGATAGGTGTGGCTGAGATCGTCGATCTCGCGATAGACGACCCTGGCGCCGGCGGCCGACAGCAGGCCCTGGGTCTGCCGCGCGGTCTGCACCGGGAACATCCAGTCGAGCCGGCCGTGGGTGATGAAGATCGGCAAGCCGCGCAGCCGCTCCGCATCGGCCATTTCGGCCATCAGCGGATGGAACGTCGCCGCGACCGGGGCCAGATGCGTGAAGCGCGAGGCGCCGTCGAGCCCGGTCACATAGCTGAACGTGCCGCCGTCGCTCATGCCGGTCAGCAGCATCCGCGTCCCGTCGATATTCCAGCGCGCGCACACCTGGTCGAGAATGCGGTTGAGGTTCGGCGTGTCGGTGTCGTCGCCCATCAGCGCCCAGGTCTGGCCGGTTGCGGTCGGCGCCACCAGGATGGCGCCGCGGCTGCGCGCGTCGCGCAGCCAGCTCCACAGGAAGCCGCGGCCATTGCCGCTGCCGCCATGCAGCGCCATCACCAGCGGCCAGGTGCGATCTGGCGTGTAGTATTCCGGCACGTACATCGAGAAGCCGCCGCGGCTGCCCGGCTCGTTTCGCTCATGGAAGATGCCGGTGTCGTCGTTCGGCGTCGCCGCGAGTTTTGCCTGCAGACCGGCATCCTCGCGCAAGTCGGGCGCGATGAAGAAGCCGCTGACTGGCGGCAGTTCGGTCAAGGGATAGAGCGCTTCCTGCGCGCGCGGCAGATAGCGCAGCGCGCGGAACACGCTGACGAGATCGCCTTCACCGTTCTGCACCGCGCGCAGCCCCGCATAACCGGCCAGCGCCGGTTCGATCGCAGCCTCAAGTGCAGTCTTGATGTGCGCGAAGTTCTCCGGCCAATCGGCCAGCCGCGGGCGCACGGCCTGCAGTGCTTCCTCGGGCTCGCCCGCGATCTGCATCACGCGATCGAAGTCCGGCGGATTCAGGTTGCGCGCGACAAAGGACAGCGATTCCAGCGTCTGCAGCAGCGGCGGCAGCACGGCCACGATGTCGTCAACCACGGCCTCGCTCATCGCAACTGCCCCTCTTTCTTGCTTAGTGCAGCCGCGGCGCCTTCAGCAGCTTCATGCGGTCGATCGAGGTCAGCGTGACGTCGAAGGTGACGCCCTCGTGATAGACCGTCAGCGGCACGTCGACGCCGGCCGCGCCGAGCGACCAGAGCTTGCGGTAGAAGCCGGTCTGGCTCGTTACCTTGTCGCCGTCGACCGCGAGGATCACGTCGCCGGTCTTCAGCTCGGCGCGCGCCGCCGGACCCTTGCTGGCCACGCCGACCACCACGAGGCGGTTGTCGATCTCGGTCGTGTACATGCCGAGCCACGGCCGCGCCGGCTTGTCGACACGGCCGAACCTGCGCAGGTCGCTCAGCACCGGGTTCAGCAGATCGATCGGCACGATCATGTTGACGTGCTCGGCGCGGCCCGAGCGTTCACGCTCGAGCTGCAATGATCCGATGCCGATCAGCTCGCCGGCATTGTTGATCAGTCCGGTGCCGCCCCAGTTCGGGTGCGACGGATAGGTGAAGATCGCTTCGTCGAGCAGATATTCCCAGTAGCCCGCGAATTCCTGCTTCGCCGCGATCTGGCTTGCGACCGAGCGCGTGCGGCCGCCGGCACCGCCGAGCACGACATTGTCGCCGACCTGCGTTGCCGCGGACGAGCCGATCCGCAGCGGATCGATGTCGAGCTTGCCCAGCGCCTGCACCAGGCCGAAGCCGGATTCGAAATCGAAGCCGAGTGCGTGACCCTCGACCGCGCGGCCGTCGCCGAGATGCAACCACACCGTGGCGGCTTCGGTGATCAGATAGCCGATCGTCAGCACGAGCCCGTCGTCGATCAGCACGCCGTTGCCCGCGCGTTCGGTGCCGAGCGTCTCGGCGCTGAAAGCATCAGGCGGAATGATCGAATGCAGCCCAACCACGCTCATCAGCGCACGATCGAGGTCATAGCGATAATCTTCGGGGCGGGGCTGAAAGGCCGCCGGCACTTTCGGTTCGGTCGTGGAAGTCATCTGGGATCTCCTGGCGTGCAGGGCGCGCTGGAACCTCAAGGTAGTCCGAGGTTCTGCCGGCAGGGAAGATGGAATGATATACCCTGCGCGGCGGCCTGCACAGCTCATCTGGCGTGCAGACCGGCCCCTCGCAAGATAGATGAATCTATTCGCTTCTAGAGTGCGATGAGATATGTCATCGCGCCTTAGCTTCTTGTTCGGGCATGATCTCCGCGCAAACCCGTTCCGGGTTTGTCGCGAGGGAAAACCGCGTCGCGCTTTTCCGGATCATGCCTTCGCGCGCGCCGGCATGATCCGGAAGGCGCGGTTGTCCTTGATCCACGCGGCGCGCTCGTCGCGCAGCATGGTGCGGCGGACCTTTCCGGAATCATCGCGCGGCGCGGTGCCGACGCGCTCGAAACTTTCCGGGTGCTTGTAGCGGCTGAGCCGGTCCTTCAGGAAATCGCCCATGCCGTCGGCGATCTTCTGCGCATCGGCATCATCGGCGAGCTCGAGGATCGCATGCACGCGCTGGCCGAATTCCGGATCGGGCAATCCGACCACGACGCAGGAGCGCACATCAGGATGTTCGCTGACCGCGGCCTCGACCTCGGCCGGATAGATGTTGGCGCCGCCGCGCAGCACCATGTCGGCGAGCCGGTCGCCGAGATAGAGATAGCCCTCTTCATCCAGACGTCCGATATCGCCGAGCGATTCCCAACCGTCCGGCCGCCGCTTCGGCGTTGCGCCGAGATAATGATAGGTGGAGCCGGCGCCGTCATTGGGCAGGAAATAGATCTCGCCGGTCTCGCCGGGCGCGACGTCGTTGCCGTCCTCGCCGATGATGCGCAGCTTCGCGGTCTCGCCGATCTTGCCGACCGAGCCCTTATGCGCCATCCATTCGACGCCCGAGATCACGCAGGCGCCTTGCCGCTCGGTGCCGCCATAGAGCTCCCAGACCCGCTCCGGCCCGAGCCATTCGATCCACTTCTCCTTCAGCCAGGGCGGCATCGGGGCTGCCATGTGAAACACGATCTGCAGGCTGGAGACGTCGTAGCGGTTGCGCACCTCCTCGGGCAGCGCCCAGATCCGGTGCATCATCGTCGGCACGAAGTTGACCCATTGCACACGTTCGCGCTCGATCAGCCGCAGCGTTTCCTCGGCGTCGAACTTCACCATGCCGGTCAGCTTGCCGCCGCCGAACAGCGCGGAGTGCGACAGGATGAACGGCGCGTTGTGATAGAGCGGGCCCGGGTTGAGCAGCGAGGCCTGATGTGGAATCCCGAGCATCAGCGGCGTTGTGGTTTCGATCACCGCGGGGTTGTGATCGAGGATCACCTTCGGCCGCCCAGTCGAGCCGCCGCTCGTCATCGCCTTCCAGTAGCGCGCGACCGGCGCATCGAGCGGCTCCCCGGAAAATCCCTCCGGCACGAAATTCGCCGGCAGCGAATTCGGCGCGTTCCAGTCGGCCTCGCCGCCGACCACCAGCGACGGCTTCAGGATTTCGAGCACCGCGGCGGCCTCGCCGCGCGGCAGCCGCCATGACAGTGAGGTCGGCGTCGCGCCGCATTTCCACACCGCGAATGTGGTCTCGAAGAACGCGTTGCTGTTCGGCAACCCGATCGCGACGAAGTCGCCGGGCTTGACGCCCTTGGCGGCAAAGGCCCGCGCCCGCGCATTGGCGCGGCGCTCGAGCTCATGCCAGGTCAGCGTATCCGCGCCGTGACTGACGGCGATCGCATCCGTGGGTTTGCGTTCGGCATACCAGCGCGGCACGTCGGCGAGGGGGATCAGCATGGGTCGTTTCCGTCGGAAATGGCGGCTTGAAGCGCTCTTGTTGCAGGGATGTGGCCGAAGCCACGGCCGCCACTTCACCAACAGTGCGGTCGCGGTGTCAAGGTCCGGAACGCCAATGCGGCCGGTATCCCGCTGAGGGAATTGCAGAATCCCCGTTTGCTAAAAGCCAGGTCAAGATTCCGGTAAAGTTCAAGCGATCGCGCTAAGCCGGACTTTACGGGGGGGACGGCATTGTGGCCGCTGCGGTTATGTGCCGGGCGCGTCGATCGACCTGCGCGGTCTTGCAAGTTTTCAATGACCAATGTCTTCAAGGACGACGACGATGGCGAGCAATGGAGCACGGATCAAGGTCAGTCGCGAGCCGCGGCGCCAGCTCAACAACCGTGCGGCGTGGATCACGGTTGACGACGGCGTGACCGAGAACGCCTGCGCCGTGGTCGACATCTCGCCCGGCGGCGCCAAGATCACCACCGAGGTCGAGTTCGAGGTGAAGGACCGCCTTGCACTGACGCTGCTCGCCGATCACGCCAAGCGCTACCCCTGCGAGGTGGTCTGGCGCCGCGGCAAGACCTTCGGACTCAAATTCGTGACCGCGGAGGCGGAGCCGGACAAACCGGCCGCGGAGCCGGTCGGCGCGATCTAAAGCATTCGCGATCAGCCGCGATAACGCAGCGCGTCGACTAGCAGCGCGAACGCCGGAGCGGATTGCCGGCGGCTCGGGTAGTAGAGGTGATAGCCGGGAAACGGCGCGCACCAGTCGTCGAGCACCTGGATCAATTGTCCCTTGGCGAGCTGCGCGCGCACCTGATCCTCGGCGATATAGGCGAGCCCCAGGCCGGCCAACGCCGCCTTGATCCGCAACGTGGTGCTGTTGAACACCAATTGTCCGTCCACGCGGACCTTGAGCGGGCGGCCACGTCTCTCGAACTCCCAGGCATAGATGCCGCCATGCGTCGGCAAGCGGATGTTGATGCAGGCATGCTGCGTCAGATCCTGCGGCCGTTTCGGGCGCTCGCGCCGCTTGAAGTAGGACGGCGCGCCGACCACGACCATGCGGAAATCCGGACCGATCCGCACCGCGATCATGTCCTTCGCAAGCTGTTCGCCAAGGCGAACGCCGGCATCGAAGCGCTCCGCGACGATGTTCGCGAGCCCGTTGTCGACGGTGATCTCCACCTTGATGTCGGGATAGCGCGGCAGGAACTCGGCCAGCGCCGGCCACAGGATCGTCTCGGCGGCGTGCTCGCCGGCGTTGATGCGGATGGTGCCGGCGGGCTTCTCGCGCAGCGCGCTCAGCGCGGCGAGCTCGGCCTCGATCTCCTCGAAGCGCGGACCGATGCCATGCAGCAGCCGTTCGCCGGCTTCGGTCGGCGCGACGCTGCGCGTGGTGCGGGTCAAGAGCCGCACGCCCAGCCGTTCCTCCAGCGCGCGCATGGTGTGGCTGAGCGCCGATTGCGACACACCGAGCCGCGCCGCGGCGCGGGTGAAGCTGCGCTCGCGCGCGACGGCGAGGAAGGCGATCAGGTCATTGACGTCAGGCCGCGGCATTCATGAACCCTGTTCATAAGTTCATCCCGATTTCTACGTCTAATGGCATGGCGGTGCACGCCCTAAATCCCGCTGCGACGAAAATCCAGCCATCGATGCGGAGAGACATCATGCAGAAACGCAAACTCGGTCACAGCAATCTCGAAGTCTCGGCGATCGGCCTTGGCTGTATGGGCTTGAGCTTCGCCTACGGTCCGGCGGTGGAGAAGACCGCGGGCATTGCCATGCTCCGCGCCGCCGTCGAGCGCGGCGTTACTTTCTTCGACACCGCCGAGGTTTACGGCCCCTTCGTCAACGAGGAACTCGTCGGCGAGGCGCTGGCGCCGGTCCGGAGCGAGGTCGTGATCGCCACCAAATTCGGTTTCGACATTGGAACCATGGCCGAGCGCCACCGCTCGCTGAACAGCCGGCCCGAGCACATCAGGGCGGTCGCGGACGCCTCGCTGAAACGGCTGAACGTCGATGTGATCGACCTGTTCTATCAGCACCGGGTCGATCCCGCGGTGCCGATCGAGGATGTCGCCGGCACCGTGAAGGAGCTGATTGCCGCCGGCAAGGTCCGTCATTTCGGTCTGTCGGAGGCCGGCGTCGGGAACATCCGCCGCGCCCATGCGGTGCAGAAGGTCACGGTATTGCAGAGCGAATATTCGTTGTGGGAACGCGGGGTGGAAGCGGAGATCCTGCCGGTGCTGGAAGAACTCGGCATCGGCTTCGTGGCGTACAGCCCGCTCGGTCGGGGCTTCCTCACCGGTGCGATCAATGCGTCCACGACGTTCGCGAGCGACGACTTCCGCAACCTGGTGCCGCGCTTCACGCCGGAGGCCCGACGCGCCAATCAGGCGCTGGTCGATCAGCTCGGCCGGATCGCCGCCGGCAAGGGCGCGACCGTGGCCCAGATCGCGCTGGCCTGGCTGCTCGCGCAAAAGCCTTGGATCGTGCCGATCCCCGGCACCACGAAGCTCAATCGGCTTGAGGAAAACATCGGCGCCGCGCGCATCGAGCTGAGCTCCGCCGATCTTGCTGACATCGGCAAGGCGGTCGCCGCGGTCGAGGTGCAGGGCGCGCGCTATCCGGAGCAATTGCTCGGGATGGTCGGGCGTTGAGGAAGTCGGTCAATACGCGACGCGCGCGTCTGCGTCCCCAGCCACACCTGTCATCGCCCGGCTCGTCGCCTCCGCAAAAGCTTCGGCGCGCCAGGGACTCATGGCCTCGTCGAAGCCTTGGCGAAGACGGGACCGGGCGATCCAGTACGCCGCGGCTTCTCGGCTCAACAACGCTGCCTCTGGAATACTGGATCACCCGCGCGGGTGATGACACCGTATGTGGAGCGAGCGGTTGACCACCGCCTTACTTCTCCGTCAGCTTCAGCTCGATGCGGCGGTTGCGCTTGTAGGCGTCTTCGGTCTGCGCGGTGTCGAGCGGCTGGAATTCGGCAAAGCCCGCGGCGACCAGGCGCTGCGCGGGCACGCCGAGCGAGATCAGATATTGCACCACCGAGATCGCGCGCGCCGAGGACAATTCCCAGTTCGACTTGAACAGCGGGCTGTTGATGATCGGCCGCGAGTCGGTGTGGCCGTCGACGCGCAGCACCCAGGCGATCTCGGGTGGAATCTGCTTGTCGAGGTCGATCAGCGCGTTCGCCACGGTATCGAGCTCGGTCTTGCCTTCCGGCAGCAGCGTCGCCTGGCCGGTGTCGAAGAACACTTCGGACTGGAACACGAAGCGGTCGCCGACGATGCGGATATCGGGGCGGTTGCCGAGGATCGCGCGCAGCCGGCCGAAGAATTCCGAACGGTATTTCGACAATTCCTGCACCCGCTGCGCCAGCGCGACGTTGAGGCGCTGGCCGAGATCGGCGATCCGGTTCTGCGATTCCTTGTCGCGCTTCTCCGAGGCGTCGAGCGCCTCCTCGAGCGCGGCGAGCTGGCGGCGCAGCGCGCTGATCTGCTGGTTCAGCACCTCGATCTGCGCCAGCGCGCGCGACGACACGCTCTTCTCGGACTCCAGCGCCTTGTTGAGCTCGTTGGCGCGGCCCTGCGCGTCGTTGCCGGAATTGGCGAGTCCCTCATACAGCCCCTTCATGCGGTCGCGCTCGCCTTCGGCAGAGGCGAGGCCGGCGCGGAGCTGCGACACCTGGTCGTCGAGCGTCAGCTTGGAGAGCTTCTCCAGCGACAGCAGCTCGTTGAGCTGAGCGATCTTGGCGGTGAGCTGCTCCAGCGCCTTGTCCTTGCCTGTGACTTCCTGCGACAGGAAGAACTGCACGACGAGGAACACCGACAGCAAGAACACGATCGACAGCACCAGCGTCGACAGCGCGTCGACAAAGCCGGGCCAGTAGTTGAAGCCGGATTCGCTGCGGCGCGAGCGGGCGAGGGCCATCTGGTTTCCCTTTATTTCCAGTCAGTGCGGCGCGTGGCAGACGGCTTCGATGTTGTGGCCGTCGGGGTCGAGCACGAAAGCACCGTAGTAGTTTGCATGATAGTGCGGCCGAATTCCGGGCCGCCCATTGTCCTTGCCGCCAGCCTTGATCGCGTCGTCGTAGAAGCGATCGACGGTGGCGCGATCGTTTGCCGTGAAGGCGATGTGGGCGCCGGTCTGCGGCGTGCCGCGCCGGCCGATCCAGAAGAAGGCTTTCGGATGGATGCCATAGCCGGCAAATTCGGCACCCTCCGCGTACAGGCGGCTGATGCCGAGCGAGCGCAAAGCCGCATCATAGAAGGCCTTGGACCGCTCGATATCACTGATGCCGATGGTCACGTGGTCCAGCAAATCGGTCTCCGTGGTTCAGCTCTTCTCGGGCTGGCGGGCGAGGCGTTCGAGCAGCCGCTTGATCTCGCGGTTCTGCTCGCCCTGGCCATCGGCCCATTCGCGGATCATCTGCTGCTCGGTGCGCATATGCGCAACCAGCCCCTGGATCGCCTCGGCCAGATTGGCCATCGCCGCCGTGGTGTTGCGGCCGCCGCCGCCGGCGCCGCCTTCCTCGAAGGTGGCACGCAGCCGGTCGATCGCGCCCTGCAAATCGGCGCCGCCGGCACCGACGCCGTCGCCGGAAATGCCGCGCACGGTGGTGGCGAGCCAGTCCTCGAGGTCGGTGTAGAAGCGGTTCTGGGCCTGGCTCGATTGCAGATCGAGGAAGCCGAGGATCAGCGACCCGGCAAGACCGAACAGCGAGGACGAGAACGAGATGCCCATGCCGCCGAGCGGGGCGGCGAGGCCCTCCTTCAGCGTGTCGAACAGCGCGCCGGCGTCGCCGCCGACCTTGAGCCCGTCGATCACCTTGCCGACCGAGCCGACCGTCTCGATCAGGCCCCAGAAGGTGCCGAGCAGGCCGAGGAACACCAAGAGGCCGGTCATGTAGCGCGAGATGTCGCGGGCTTCATCGAGGCGGGTTGCGATCGAATCGAGCAGATGCCGCATGGTCTGCTGCGAGATCGACATCCGGCCCGTGCGCTCGCCGCCGAGGATGGCGGCCATCGGCGCAAGCAGCGTCGGGCGGCGCTCGATCGCAAGGCCGGGATCGGCGATGCGGAAATTATTGACCCAGGCAACCTCGGGATAGAGCCGGATCACCTGCCGGAACGCCAGGATGACGCCGATCAGCAGCACCGCGCCGATCAGGGCGTTCAGCCCGGGATTGGCGAAGAAGGCGGTGACGATCTGCTTGTACAGCACCACCCCGACCAGGCCGCAGAGCACCAGGAATACCAGCATCCGCACCAGGAAGATCCTGGGCGAGGACAGCTTGCTCAGTTCGATCTCCATCTCGGAGCGGGAAGGGGGCATTGCCGGATCATCCGTTCGCGAAGGCCGCATCTGTCAGCAATATGGCACAGCGGCGGAGTGAGGAAAGCCGAATCCAAAGGCGGATGGTGGAGACGGGGCGAGCTGTTGCCGCTTTGCGCAGCTTTCGGGGCGGCCGTGTGCACAGGTCCCGGCCACCACGCGCAGATCGCGAGATCTGGCCGGATTGCACGCCTCGTCGGGGAAGCGGGTGCGACGCGCGCTGATTCGGCCGGAGTGCACGATGTCGCAAGGTGCGGCATTCCTGCGCAGGCAAAATGGCGTGTTCCCGCGCACGCAGTCCTTAACGCATTCCCACAGCCTGCGATGGAACCCGCTCACAATGCGGTGACAAGATAAAACATGGCGCGAAATCAGGGTGATAGCGTTCTGTGACAATGAGCCGCCCGAGAAACGCGTTGCGTCGCAGCAAGCAGATTTTATTTTCACCGCAGCAACGCGAGCGCTGTCGCCGTGACACCGCCGTTCGTTTGCCCAAACCTTTCGGGGGCGATCATCTCAATGTCTGGACTTCGCGCGCAATCGGCATGCATTGCTCTGATGCTGGCCGTGACGGCGCCACTGCTTGCTGGCTGCGACGAACCGAATTCCGCAACCGCCGCCGTGCAAGCACCCGAGCCGGACGTCAGCGTGGTCACCGTGAAGCCGCAGGCGCGCGCGATGGTGCGCGAGCTCCCGGGCCGCATCGCCCCGACCCGCGTTTCCGAGGTGCGCCCGCGCGTCTCGGGCATCGTCGTCAACCGCATGTTCCACCAGGGCAGCGAGGTGAAGGTCGGCGATCCCCTGTATCAGATCGATCCGCGCCCGTTCGAAGTCGAATTGCAGTCGACCGAGGCGGCGCTGGCGCGGGCCAAGGCCGTGCTCGAGCAGACCGCGCTGCAGGCCCGCCGCATCGCGACGCTTACCCAACAGCGCGCGACCTCGGAGGCCGAAAACGAGAAGGCGATCGCCAACCTGAAGCAGGCGGAAGCCGACGTGCAGGGCCGTGAGGCCGACGTCGCACGTGCGAAGCTCAACCTGGACTATGCGACGATCCGTGCGCCGATCGACGGCACCATCGGTGCTGCGGTCATCAGCGAAGGCGCGCTCGTCGTCCAGAACGACGCCGCGAGCCTTGCGACCATCCAGCAGCTCGATCCGATCTACGCCGACTTCCAGCAGTCGGTGACCGAGATGAACCAGCTCCGCCGCGCCTTCGAGAGCGGCGACCTCGAGCGCATCGCGCCGGACGCGATGAAGGTCCGCCTCGTGCTCGACGACGGCTCGATCTATCCGGTGCCGGGCAAGCTGTTGTTCTCCGACGCCAAGGTCGACGCCTATACCGGGCAGGTGACCCTCCGCGGTGAATTCCCGAACCCGCATCGCATCCTGCTGCCGGGCATGTATGTCCGCGTGCTGATCGAGCAGGGCATCGATAGCGATGCGATCGCGGTGCCGCAGCAGGCGATCCAGCGCAACGGCGGCGGCGGCAGCGAGGTGTTCGTCGTCAAGGACGATAATCACGTCGCGGTGCAGCCGGTGCGCACCGGCTCGCTGCAGGGCGGCTCCTGGTTCGTGAGCGAAGGCCTCAAGGCCGGCGACAAGGTCGTCGTCGAGGGGTTCCAGAAATTCGCCGCCGGCGACAAGGTGCGGCCGCTGGCCTGGCGTGAGATCGACGCTGCGTCGGCACCGGATTCGCATCAGACCGCGCACGCGGTGCGGTGATCCGACATGCCCAGCTTCTTCATCGACAGGCCGATCTTCGCCTGGGTCGTTGCGCTGTTCATCTGTCTGATCGGCGCGATCTCGATTCAGCTGCTTGCGGTCGCGCAGTACCCGATCATCGCGCCGCCCTCGATCTCGATCTCGACCAGCTATCCCGGCGCGTCGCCGGAGAACCTGTACAACAGCGTGACGCGGCTGATCGAGGAGGAGCTCAACGGCGCCGCCAACATCCTGAACTTCGAATCGACCTCCGACTCGCTCGGCCAGGTCGAGATCATCGCCAACTTCAAGCCGGGCACCGACACCAGCCAAGCCTCGGTCGAGGTGCAGAACCGCCTCAAGCGCGTCGAGGCGCGGCTGCCGCGCGCCGTGATCCAGCAGGGCATCCTGGTCGAGGAGGCCTCGTCTGCCGTGCTGCAGATCAT
Organism: Bradyrhizobium sp. CER78; assembly: GCF_029846235.1. Taxonomy (GTDB): domain Bacteria; phylum Pseudomonadota; class Alphaproteobacteria; order Rhizobiales; family Xanthobacteraceae; genus Bradyrhizobium. The sequence goes on along the minus strand of NZ_JARVWP010000007.1, from coordinate 49,096 downwards.
CACGCTGAACTCGACCGACGGCTCGCTGGATGAAGTCGGCCTCGGCGACTTCATGATCCGCAACGTGCTGGGCGAGGTGCGCCGCATCCCCGGCGTCGGCCGCGCCACGCTGTATTCGACCGAACGCTCGCTGCGCATCTGGATCGATCCGGCCAAGCTGGTCGGCTACGGCCTCTCGGCCGATGACGTCAACAAGGCGATCACGGCGCAGAACGCCCAGGTCGCCTCCGGCAGCATCGGCGCCGAGCCCAGCACCGACACGCAGAAGATCTCCGCGCAGGTGCTGGTGAAGGGCCAGCTTTCCTCGCCCGACGAGTTCGGCGCGATCATCCTGCGCGCCAATGCCGACGGCTCGGCGGTCCGCCTGCGCGACGTCGCGCGGATCGAGATCGGCGGCCTCAGCTATCAGTTCAACACCCGTCTCGACGGCAAGCCGACCGCCGGCCTCTCGGTGCTGCTGTCTCCGAAGGGCAACGCGCTGGCGACCGCAAGCGCGGTCGAAGCCAAGATGAAGGAGCTGTCGCGCTTCTTCCCGGCCAATATCTCCTACGAAATCCCCTACAACATCACGCCTGTGGTGAAGGCCTCGATCGAGAAGGTCCTGATGACCCTGGTCGAGGCGGTGGTGCTGGTGTTCATCGTGATGTTCCTGTTCCTGCAGAACATCCGCTACACCATCATTCCGACCATCGTGGTGCCGGTGGCGCTGCTCGGTACCTGCGCGACCCTGATGGCTGTGGGCTACTCCATCAACATGCTGACCATGTTCGGCATGGTGCTGGCGGTCGGCATCCTGGTCGACGACGCCATCGTCGTGGTCGAGAACGTCGAGCGCATCATGGCCGAAGAGGGCCTGCCGCCGAAGGAAGCGACCAGGAAGGCGATGTCGCAGATCACCGGCGCCATCATCGGCATCACGCTGGTGCTGATGGCGGTGTTCGTGCCGATGGCGTTCTTCCCCGGCTCGGTCGGCATCATCTACCGCCAGTTCTCGGTCACCATGGTGGCGGCGATTGCGTTCTCGGCGCTGCTCGCGCTGTCGCTGACGCCGGCGCTGTGCGCGACCTTGCTCAAGCCGGTCGAGAAGGGCCACGGCCATGCCCGCAGGGGCGTATTCGGCTGGTTCAACCGCGTGCTCGACAACAGCCGCGCCGGCTATACGCGCACGGTGCAGGGCTCGCTGAAGCGCACCGGCCGCCTGATGCTGATCTATCTCGTGCTGTTCGCAGGCGTCGCCTACGGCTTCGTGCGGCTGCCCGGCGGCTTCCTCCCGGTCGACGATCAGGGCTTCATCACGACCGACGTGCAGACGCCGTCGGAATCGTCCTATGCGCGCACGGAAGGTGCGGTCGAGCAGGTCGAGAAGTACCTGAAGGATCGCGCCGGCATCGAGAACGTCACGTTCCTCACCGGCTTCAGCTTCCTCGGCCAGGGCATGAACACGGCGCAGGCCTTCGTCACGCTGAAGGACTGGTCGGAGCGCGGCCCGAAGGATTCGGCCGCCGCCATCGTCGCCGACATCAACCGCGACCTGTCGTCGATCCGCGACGCCAGGATCTCGGCGCTGCAGCCGCCGCCGATCGACAACCTCGGCAACTCCTCGGGCTTCTCGTTCCGCCTGCAGGACCGCGGCCAGAAGGGCTATGCGGCACTGATCGCAGCGTCCGACCGCCTGATCGCGGAAGCCAATGCCAGCCCGATCCTGCAGAAGGTCTATGTCGAAGGCCTGCCGCCGGCGCCGCAGGTCAATCTGATGATCGACCGCGAGAAGGCCGGCGCGTTCGGCCTTACCTTCGAGGACATCAACAATACGATCTCGACCAATCTCGGCTCGAACTACATCAACGACTTCCCGAACCGCGGGCGCATGCAGCGCGTCATCGTGCAGGCCGACAAGACCAGCCGCATGAACGCGGACGACATCCTGAACTACAACGTCAAGAACAGTCGTGGCCAGCTGGTGCCGTTCTCGGCCTTCGCCACCATCGAATGGACGAAGGGCCCGACGCAGATCGCGGGCTTCAACTACTATCCGGCGGTGCGCATCTCCGGTGAGGCGAAGCCGGGCTTCACCTCGGGCGATGCGATCGCGGAGATGGAGCGGCTCGCCGACAAGCTGCCGCGCGGCTTCGGCTATGAGTGGACCGGCCAGTCGCTGCAGGAGAAGCTGTCGGGCTCGCAGGCGCCGTTCCTGCTCGCGCTCTCGGTGCTGGTGGTATTCCTGCTGCTTGCAGCGCTCTACGAGAGCTGGACCATTCCGCTCGCGGTGCTGCTCACCATCCCGCTCGGCATTCTCGGCGCCGTGGTGGCGGCGACGCTGCGCGGGCTGTCGAACGACGTCTATTTCACCGTCGGCCTGATCACCATCATCGGTCTTGCCGCGAAGGACGCGATCCTGATCATCGAGTTTGCCAAGGACCTGCGCGCGCAGGGCAAGCCGCTGGTCGAGGCGACCATCGAGGCGTGCAGCCTCAGATTCCGCCCGATCCTGATGACCGGTCTCGCCTTCGTCTGCGGCGTGCTGCCGATGGCGATCGCGACCGGCGCCGGCGGCGCCAGCCAGCAGGCGCTCGGCACGTCCGTGATGGGCGGCATGATCGCCGTCGTGATCCTCGCGCTGCTCTTGGTGCCGGTGTTCTTCGTCAGCGTGCAGCGCGTGCTCGCCGGTGACCGGGACAAGGTCGAGAAGCCGGAAGTCTACGGCCCGCCAGCGCCGGTAACGGGCGGCCACTGATGTCCGAAATCGGTGGCGATCAAGCCGGCGGCTTGCTTTCCCAACATCGTCAATCCAGATTGCAGCTCTGGATTGAACGGGGAGCGAACAGGCAACCCGAGGACTGAGAGCATGTGATGCGGCCGACCGACATTGCGATCTCGAATTATCGCTCGATTCGTCGGCTCTTCATGCCCATTCAACCGCTGTCCGTCTTCATCGGCGAGAACGGCGTCGGCAAGTCCAATCTCTACAAGTCGCTGTCGCTGTTGCGCGATGCGGCAACCGGCCGGATCACGCGCACGATCGCCGATGAAGGCGGGTTGAACTCGGTCTGCTGGTCCGGGCTTCGCAAGCGGGGCGAGGATGGGAGGCTGCGGCTGGCGGCCAGATTCGAGCACGTCAATTACTCGATCGAGCTCGGACATCCCGGTCCGGTCGAGGCCGCGTTTCCCGGCGAGCCGATGATCAAGTCCGAACGGATCGAGACGATCCACGGCAAGCGAAAGGTCCTGATGATGGAGCGGACCAATTCGCACGTCAGCGTTCGCGGCGAGAGCGGCGCCTGGAGCGAGCACAAGGATGCCGTGCTGCCGTCGGAAACCGCGCTCGCCGATTTCCTCGACGGCCAGACATGCCCCGAAGTCGGCCTGATCAGGAATGCCTTGCAGAGCTGGCGATTCTATCACGATTTCCGCACCGATCCGGCATCGCCGATCCGCAAGCCCTGTCTCGCGATCACGACGCCGTCGCTGAGCGCCGATGGCAGCGATCTGGCAGCCGCTTTGGCAACGCTCAGCGCGATCAGACAAGATGCGGCCGACCTCCAGGATGCGATCGAGGATGCGTTCCCGGGCGCCGCGCTCCGGGCATGGGAAGAAAACGGGCGGTGCGAATTCGAGCTGCGGCAGGCGGACATGCCGCGGCCGTTCAAGGCCCACGAACTCTCCGACGGGACGCTGAAATATATCTGCCTGCTCGCGGTCTTCATGGGCTATCGGCTGCCGCCGTTCATTGCGCTGAACGAGCCCGAGACCAGCCTGCATCCGTCGCTGCTGGCGCCGTTGGCGAGGCTGATCGCCAAGGCGTCGCGCCGCGCTGACATCTGGATCGTCACCCATTCGGAACAGCTGATGGAGGCGTTGCGCAGCGAGAGCGCGGTCCCGCTGCGCCGGGTGATCAAGGCGAAGGGCGCCACGGCCATCGAGGGCCTCACCGCCGGCGGTGAATTTCGTGACGGGGAAGACGATGGCGATGATGACGACGAATAGACCGAGCCGCCGCGCTACTGCCCGAGCGGCTTCAGGATCTTGATCAGCTCGCCGTGCACGAACTCGTTGCCGCCGACGACGTGGCCGGTCTGCAGCGGGTCGTCATTGCCCTGGATGCCGGAGACGGTGCCGCCGGCTTCCCGGATCATCAGCAGACCGGCCGCCAGGTCCCAGGGCTGCAGATTGCGTTCCCAATAGCCGTCGAGGCGGCCGGCGGCGACGAAAGCGAGGTCGAGCGAGGCAGCGCCGAAGCGACGGAAGCCCGCGACCTTGCTCTGCAGCGCGGCCATCTCCTGCAGCGCCAGCTGGTGATTGCCGCGGCCGATATGCGGCAGGCCGCAGGCGACCACGCATTCGTTGAGCTGGCGGCGGCCGGCGACGCGGAGCCGCTGGTCGTTGAGGAACGCACCCTTGCCGCGCTCCGCAATGTAGAGCTCGTCATTGGCCGGATTGTAGATCACGCCCGCGATCACGGTGTCCTCGCGGAGCAGCCCGATCGAGATCGCGAATTGCGGGATGCCGTGCAGGAAGTTGGTGGTGCCGTCCAGGGGATCGACGATCCAGGTGTGGCTCTTGTCCGAGCCTTCGCGCCTACCGCCTTCCTCGCCGAGGAACCCGTAGCCGGGCCGGGCCTTTTCGAGGTCGGTGTAGAGCATCTCCTCGGCGCGCTTGTCGGCGAGCGAGACGAAGTTCGCCGGGCCCTTCAGCGAGACCTGGAGATGTTCGATCTCGCCGAGGTCGCGTTTGAGGCTGCGGCCGGCGCGGCGCGCGGCCTTGACCATGACATTGATGAGGGCGGAGTAGAGCATGAGGATGATTTCTTATGTGATTGTGCCGGCCACGGGTTCAAATCCAATCCCGTCATCCTGAGGTGCGAGCGCAGCGAGCCTCGAAGGGTGCACGGCCCCGGACCGGGCCGTTCATCCTTCGAGACGCGCTTCGCGCTCCTCAGGATGACGGGTCAAGCGGGAACGGCGTGGCCGCACCGGATTTCCGGACTGGGTGCCCTCTGGAAGTGGCGCCGTCAAGGCGTCATTTGACGTTGTTTCCGATCCATTTTCGGGCAGCCGCCTCGCCCTTGGCGCGGTCTTCCGGGCTCATATCGGCGAGGATGTCGTCGAGATCGGGGTCGCCCTTGCCGGCGGTCTTGGCGACCGTGTGCCATTTTAGCGCCTCGACCTTGTCGACCGGGGCGCCGGCGCCGGTCGCCAGCACATGGGCGAGGCGGTTCTGCGCGATAGGGCTGTTCTGCCGGGCCGCCTTGCGCAGCAGCGCCACGGCGGCAGGCACGTTCCGCGGCGTGCCGGCGCCGTTGTAGAGCGCGATGGCATATTCGACTTCGGCGTCGACATTGTCGGCCAGCGAGGCAGCCTGCAGCAGCCGCGCGGCCTTTTCGAGGTCTTTCGGCACGCCGGTGCCTTCCTTGTAGAAGGTCGCGAGCGCGTATTGCGCCTCGGGGCTGCCGGCGTCCGCAGCCATCCGCAGCAGCTCGGCGGAGCGCTTGAGGTCCTGCGGCAGGGTCTGGCCGTCGAGATAGAGCAGCGCGAGATTATAGGCCGCCTTCGGTTCACCGAGCTTGGCCGCCGACGCCAGCAGCTTGACCGCGGAATCCTTGTCCACCGTGCCGCCGCGGCCGGCGATCCGCATCATGGCCAGCGCGAACATCGCCTCGCGGTCGCCGGCATCCGACGCGCGCTTGTACCAGTCGTCGGCCTTGACGTAGTCGCGCTTGACGCCGAGCCCATTGGCATAGAGCTCGCCCAGCATCGTCATGGCCTTGGCATCGTTGTTGTTCTGCGCGCGCACCGTCGCGAGATCGAACGCCGTCTTGTACATGCCGCGCTGATAGGCACCGTAGACGAGGTCGACATTGGGATCGTCCGGCGTCGCGGTCGGCGAGGGTGTCGGCGTCGGGGTGGGCGCGGCCGCAGGCTTCGGCGCGGGCTTCTTTGCAACCGGCGCATGCACCTTCGGCTTTTCCTTCGGAGCCTCCTTCTTCGCAGGCGGCGGCGTCTGGGCCGGCGGCGTGATCGAGAGCTGCGCCATCGCGCCGCTCGCCAGCATCGTGCAGCCGAGCGCAACACCTATCGGACGCAGGCATTTCATTCCGCCGTCATCCCTCGGCCTTCCCCTCGACCTTGGCCTTGCCGAATGTGCCGGCATGCGCCCGCGCAATGGCCTCGCCGATCTCGACGAGGGCCGCCTTCGCGCCGCGCGGATCGGACCAGATGAAGTCTCCGACCAGCACGAAATCCGCGCCGGCCGCCGCGAACGCCTCGGCCTCCTCGCGCGAGGCCGCAAAGCCGACACAGGGGGGCTCGAACAACTCGTCCCACCATTGCAGCCGCTCGGCGATCGCCTCGCTCGACGGCCGCTGGCCCTTGGCGTCGGGCTCGCCGAACAGCACGTAGTCGGCCCCGGCTTCACCCGCGGCCATCGAATCGTGGCGCGTCGCGAGCCTGCCGACGCCGACGATGCGGTCGGGCCTCAGCGCGGGCATCGCCTCTTCCATCGCGGCGATGCCGGTCAAATGCGCGCCATCGGCACCGGCGCGGGCGACGATGTCGGGGTGGCCGTCGATCAAGAGCGCCGCACCGGCGCTCTGGATCGCCGGCGCCAGCGCCTTGACGGTGGAGATCATGCTGCGCGGATCGCTCTCATGCAGCCGCACCAGAACGGCCGCGACGTCGGCCGCGGTGAGCAGGTCGGCAAGCTCGGTTGCGAGCCGCGCAGGCTCGTCGACCGGCGGGGTGGCCAGATAGAGGCGCGGCGCCGGCCGCGGCGGAACGGGCTTGGTGGCCAACTATGCCGCCTGTTTTTCGAGGCCGGCTTCCCAATTGCCGGTGCTCGCGAGCCCGTTCATCCGGGCGCGATGCGAGAAGGCGCGCTGGCCGGCGGGCACATTGTCGGGCTTGCCGGACCACGCCTTCTGCGGCGCCGCCTGCAGCGCACGGCCGTAGGAGAAGGTCAGCCGCCAGGGCAGGTGGCCGATCTTGTTCATGGCGTCGAGATGCGCAGTCGCTTCCTCGTCGCTCTGTCCGCCGGAGAGGAAGGCGATGCCGGGCACCGCGGCCGGCACGCAGCTCTTGAGCAGGCGGATGGTCTTTTCGGCGACTTCCTGCACCGAGGCCTGTTTCGGGCACTTCTTGCCGGAGATCGCCATGTTCGGCTTCAGGATCATGCCTTCGAGCGCGACGCGCTGCACCCGCAATTCCTGGAAGGTGCGGTTCAGCACGCGCTGTGTCACCTCGTAGCAGCGGTCGATGTCGTGATCGCCGTCCATCAGCACCTCGGGCTCGACGATCGGCACGATCTGCGCGGCCTGGCACAGCGCGGCATAGCGCGCCAACGCGTGGGCGTTGACGCGGATCGCGGTCTGGGTCGGGATTCGCGGTCCGATATCGATCACCGCGCGCCACTTCGCAAAGCGCGCACCGCGCTCGTAATATTTCTTCAGCCGCTCGGCGAGCTTGTCGAGGCCGACGGTGACGAGTTCGCCGGGGCAGTTCGGCAGCGCTTGGGTGCCTTCATCGACCTTGATGCCGGGGATCGCGCCCGCCTGCTCGATCAGCTTGACCAGCGGCGTGCCGTCCTTGGCGTTCTGCCAGATCGTCTCGTCGTAGAGGATGACGCCGGAGATGTATTTGCTCATCGCCTCCTGCGAGCGGAACAGCATCTCGCGATAGTCGCGTCGATTGTCTTCGGTCGAATCGACCTTGATGGCGTCGAAACGCTTCTTGATGGTGCCGGAGGATTCGTCGGCGGCGAGGATGCCCTTGCCCGGGGTGACCATGGCAAGCGCAATCTTGTTGAGGTCGGAGAGGTTCATGGGGAGTGTCCTCCAGAGCATTGCCTTTGCAAACCAAAATAGGCGGTTCTCGGGCAAATGCCTAGAAAACGTTCGTCGCGGCTGGTGTTTGTCGCAGCCGGCGATCAAGCCCCGGGACACCGTTTCCGACTGCGTCGGAGCCGGTGTCCCGCCTTAATGATTCAGGCGATAAGTTGTCAGGCGGATCTTGTGCGAACCGCTGTCAGGCGATCTTGGGGTCGAGCTGGCCGGCGGCGTAGCGCTTGGCCATTTCCGCGGTGGTCAGCACCTTCTTGATCTTGCTGGCCTGGCCCGCGGTGTTGAACTCCTGCAGGCGCTGCTTGCACAGCTTGGTCATCGCCTCCATCGCCGGCTTCAGGTACTTGCGCGGATCGAACTCTTCCGGATTGTCCTTCAGAACTTTCCGGATCTGGCCGGTCATCGCCATCCGGTTGTCGGTGTCGATGTTGATCTTGCGCACGCCGTTCTTGATGCCGCGCTGGATCTCGGCGACCGGCACGCCCCAGGTCGGCTTCATCTTGCCGCCATTGGCGTTGATGATCTCCTGCAACTCCTGCGGCACCGACGAGGAGCCGTGCATGACGAGATGCGTGTTCGGCAGCTTGCGATGGATTTCCTCGATCACGTTCATGGCGAGGATGTCGCCGTCGGGCTTGCGGGTGAACTTGTAGGCACCGTGCGAGGTGCCCATCGCGATCGCCAGCGCGTCGACCTTGGTCTCCCTGACGAACTTCACGGCCTCGTCGGGATTGGTCAGCAGCTGGTCATGCGACAGCTTGCCCTCGGCGCCGTGGCCGTCTTCCTTGTCGCCCATGCCGGTCTCCAGCGAGCCGAGCACGCCGAGCTCGCCTTCCACCGAGATGCCGCCGAGATGGGCCATGCCGGTCACCGTCCGGGTGACGCCGACATTGTAGTCCCAGTCGCCGGGGGTCTTGCCGTCGGCCTTCAGCGAGCCGTCCATCATGACCGAGGTGAAGCCGGCCTGGATCGCGGTCATGCAGGTCGCGGGCTCGTTGCCGTGGTCGAGATGCACGCAAACCGGGATCTGCGGGTAGATCTCGGTGACGGCGTCCATCATGTGCTTGAGCATGACGTCGTTGGCGTAGGACCGTGCGCCGCGCGAAGCCTGGATGATGACCGGCGCGTCGACCTCGGAGGCCGCCGCCATGATCGACAGCGCCTGCTCCATGTTGTTGATGTTGAAGGCAGGTACGCCGTAATCATGCTCGGCCGCGTGATCGAGCAGTTGCCGCAACGTTATGCGAGCCATTCTATTTCTCCCTGTAGTGCGTGTTCGGATTCGAACCAGATCATGATGCGTTTCCAGGGAAACGCATCATGATCTCATCTCTTTGTTTGAGCATGATCTTTTCGGAAAACCGCTTCACACTTTTCCGGATCATGCTCTCGATCAACCCTTTTTCAAAACTTCGACGCCCGGCAGCGGCTTGCCTTCCATCCATTCAAGAAACGCGCCGCCCGCGGTCGAGACGTAGGAAAAATCGCCGGCCACGCCCGCCTGGTTCAGCGCCGCGACGGTATCGCCGCCGCCGGCGACCGAGATGAGCTTTTTGGCCCTGGTCCGCTCGGCGGCATGCTTGGCCGATACCACGGTGCCGCGGTCGAACGGCGTCAGCTCGAAGGCGCCGAGCGGCCCGTTCCAGACCAGCGTCGCCGCATCGTCGATCGCGGCGTGGATCCGCGCGATCGATTGCGGGCCGACGTCGAGGATCATGCCGTCGGCCGGGATCGCGTCGAGGCCGTAGGCGTGCGACGGCGCGTTGGCGGCAAACTGGTTGGCGACGACAGCGTCAACCGGGAGGATGATCGCGCAGTTGGCGGCGTTGGCCTTCTCCATGATCCGCAGCGCGGTCGCGGCGAGGTCCTTCTCGGCGAGCGACTTGCCGACCGCGACGCCCTGCGCGTGCAGGAAGGTGTTGGCCATGCCGCCGCCGATCACCAGCGCGTCGACCTTGTTCACGAGGTTTTCCAGGAGATCGATCTTGGTCGAGACCTTGGCGCCGCCGATGATCGCGATGACAGGCTTGGTCGGTGCTTCCAGCGCCTTGCCGAGCGCGTCGAGCTCGGCCTGCATGGTGCGGCCGGCATAGGCGGGCAGCTTGTGGCCGAGGCCTTCGGTCGAGGCGTGGGCGCGATGCGCGGCGGAGAAGGCGTCGTTGACCCAGATGTCGCCGAGCTTGGCGAGTTCTGCGACGAAGCCGGCGTCGTTCTTTTCCTCTTCCTTGTGGAAGCGGGTGTTTTCCAGACAGAGGATGTCGCCATCCTTGAGTGCTGCAACCGCCGTGGCTGCGGCTTCGCCGATGCAATCCTCGGCGAAGGCGACCGGGCGCTTGATCACCTTCGACAGCGCTTCGGCTACCGGCTTGAGCGACTCCTTGGGATCGCGTCCCTTGGGCCGGCCGAAATGGGCGAGCAGGATCACCTTGCCGCCCTTGTCGGAGATTTCGGTGATGGTGGGGGCGACGCGCTCGAGCCGGGTGGCGTCGGTGACGCGGCCGCCTTCCATGGGGACGTTGAGGTCGACGCGCAGCAGCACGCGCTTGCCCTTCACATTGACGTCGTCGAGGGTGCGGAACGATTTTGTCATGGGGTCAACTCGCACTAAGAGCGGTCATTCCGGGGCGATGCGAAGCATCGAACCCGGAATCTCGAGATTCCGGGTCTGGTCCTTCGGACCATCCCGGAATGACGGAGGGGCAAAGACGCAGATGCCCGGCGCGGGGCCGGGCATCACGAACAGTCGAACTTAAGCCAGCTTGCCGATCGCGACGGCGGTGTCCGCCATGCGGTTCGAGAAGCCCCACTCGTTGTCGTACCAGGCCATCACGCGCACCAGCGTGCCGTTCTGCACCTTGGTCTGGTCCATGTGGAAGGTGGCCGAGTGCGGATCGTGGTTGAAGTCGATCGAGACGTTCGGCGCGTTGGTGTAGCCGAGGATGCCCTTGAGTTGCTGCTCGGAGGCGCGCTTCATCGCCTCGTTGATCTCCTTGGCATCGGTAGCGCGCTTGGCGACGATCTTGAGGTCGATGACGGAAACGTTCGGGGTCGGCACGCGGACCGAGACGCCGTCGAGCTTGCCCTTCAGCTCGGGCAGCACCAGGCCGATCGCCTTCGCAGCACCGGTCGAGGTCGGGATCATCGACATCGCAGCGGCGCGGCCGCGATAGAGGTCCTTGTGCAGGGTGTCGAGCGTCGGCTGGTCGCCGGTATAGGCGTGGATCGTGGTCATGAAGCCGGTCTCGATGCCGACGGTGTCGTTCAGCACCTTGGCGACCGGCGCGAGGCAGTTGGTGGTGCAGGAGCCGTTGGAGACGACCAGCTGATCCTTGTTCAGCGTGTCGTGGTTGACGCCGTAGACGATGGTGGCGTCAGCGCCGTCGGCGGGCGCCGAGACCAGCACGCGCTTGGCGCCGGCGGTGAGGTGCGCCGAAGCCTTGTCCTTTGAGGTGAAGATGCCGGTGCATTCCAGCGCGACGTCGACGCCGAGGGCCTTCCACGGCAGCTTGGAGGGATCGCGCTCGGCCGAAACCTTGATCTTGTTGTCGCCGAGGCTGATCGTGTCGCCATCGACGGTCACGGTGCCCGGGAAGCGGCCGTGCACGGAATCGAAGCGCAGCAGATGCGCATTGGTCTCGACCGGACCGAGGTCGTTGATGCCGACCACCTCGATGTCCTTGCGGCCGGACTCGGCGATGGCGCGCAGAATGTTGCGGCCGATACGCCCAAACCCGTTGATCGCGACGCGGATTGCCATGCTCGTCTCCTCTAATGCTGTTGTCAGCCCCGCGGGAGGGCTCCCACGAGGTTTTTACGGCGGAACGCCCGGTTCGGCCGGGCGCGTACGGAAAAGATGGAGCTTAGGTAATCCTTTTTCGCGACAAGCTCAACCTTGGCCCGCGGGTGTCAGGCCAGCGTCAGACGCGCTTCGTGGCAGCGTTAACGACGGCCTCAGCGGTAATGCCGAAATGCGGGAAAAGGTCCTTCGCCGGGGCGCTGGCGCCGAAACCGTGCATGCCGATGAATTCGCCATCATGGCCGATCACGGCATCCCAGCCCCAGCGCACCGCGGCCTCGATCGCAATCTTGACCGGAGCGTTGCCGATAATGGCATTTTGCCGCTCGGCGGGCTGCGCCAGCAGCAATTCCAGCGACGGGACCGAGACGACCCGCGTCGCGATGCCGCGCCCGGCCAGCTGCTTCTGCGCCTCGACCGCGATCTGGACCTCGGAACCGGACGCGAACAATGACACTTTTGCGTCACCCTGTGCCGCGACCAGCTCGTAGGCGCCGTGGCTGCACGGGTTGTCGTTCGGCGCCGTGGTGCGGAGCTGCGGCAGGTTCTGGCGGGTCAGCGCCAGCACCGTCGGTCCGTCGATGCGGTTGAGCGCCAGTTCCCAGCACTCGGCGGTCTCGACCGCGTCGCAGGGACGGAACACGCGCATGTTGGGGATCGCGCGCAGCGCCGAGAGATGCTCCACCGGCTGGTGCGTCGGGCCGTCCTCGCCGAGGCCGATCGAGTCATGGGTCATGACATAGACCACGCCGGTGCCCATCAGCGCCGACAGCCGCATCGCGGGGCGCGCATAGTCGGTGAACACCAGGAAGGTGGCGCCGTTCGGCGCGAAACCGCCATGCAGGAAGATGCCGTTGAGGCACGCCGCCATGCCGTGCTCGCGGATGCCGTAATGGATGAAGCGGCCCTTCGGCGTCTTGGCGCCGAACGCTGTCGCCGACTTTGCCTTGTTGTTGTTGGAGCCGGTGAGGTCGGCGGAGCCGGCTACGAATTCCATCGGCATCGCGGCCGCGATCACCTCGATCGCAGCTTCCGATGATTTGCGGGAGGCGACGTTGAGCGGGTTTTCCAAGAGGCCCTTCTTGAAGGCTCGCAGCCCCTTGGCGAGCGACTGCGGCCGCTCGTGTCGGATGCGGCGCTCGAACTCGGCGCGCTTGCGGTTGCCGAGCTGCGCGAACTGCTCGTCCCATGCTTTGTGCTCGGCGGCGCCGCGGGCACCCGCCTCGCGCCACGCCTTCAGCACATCGTCGGGCACCGAGAACGGCTCGAGCGAGATGCCGAGCTTCTCCTTGGCGGCCTTGAGCTCGTCGGCGCCGAGCGCTTCACCATGGGCTTTCGCCGTGCCGGCCTTGTGCGGCGCGCCGTAACCGATCGTGGTCTTGCAGGCGATCATCGAAGGCTTGCTGGATTTCTGCGCGCGGGTGATCGCAGCGGCAATCGCCTGCGGATCATGGCCGTCGATCAATTCGGCGGCCCAGCCCGCGGACTTGAAGCGCTTCACCTGGTCGACGGAATCGGAGATCGAGGTCGGGCCGTCGATCGAGATGCCGTTGTCGTCGTACAGCACGATCATCTTGTTGAGCCGCCACACGCCGGCGAGCGCGATCGCTTCCTGCGAGATGCCTTCCATCAGGTCGCCGTCGGAGGCGAGCACATAGGTGTGGTGGTTGACGATCTTCTTGCCGAATTCCGCGGCGAGCATCTTCTCGGCGAGCGCCATGCCGACCGCTGTCGCAATGCCCTGGCCGAGCGGGCCGGTGGTGGTCTCGATGCCCTTGGTGTGGAAATTCTCCGGATGTCCCGGCGTCAGCGATCCGAGCTGGCGGAAGCGCTTGATCTGGTCGAGCGTCATGTCCTTGTTGCCGGTGAGGTACAGCAACGCGTAGAGCAGCATCGAGCCATGGCCGGCCGACAGCACGAAGCGATCGCGATCGGGCCACGCGGTGTCGGCGGCATCGAATTTCAGAAACTTCGTGAACAGCACGGTCGCGATGTCGGCGGCGCCCATCGGCAGGCCGGGATGGCCGGAATTCGCCTTCTCGACGGCGTCCATGGCAAGGCCACGGATCGCATTGGCCATACGGGTGTGATCGACCTGCGTCATGATGAAAAGTCCGCCTGGAATGAGAGCTGATTCTGAACGCATCGGGCGGGCAGCCGCGACACGTGTGTGGATGGGCCTTACGGGTTGGAGGGTGGATTAGCACCTCAATTCCGCAAGTCCAAGGCGATGGAACGCCCCAAAACGGGGAAAAGTTGCCGGAAATCGCCCAATTTCATTGAACGGTGCATAGTTCTGCGCCGCCGTTGCGCTTCCCTCGCTTGCCACGTAAATTTCGTCCGCTAAACGCTTGCCGAACCGCCGCTTTTGCCGTGCGGCAGCCATCTCTAACGGCCTACCTGAGGGGTCAACGCCGCGTGTCATGAGTGATCGTCTCGCCAACGGGTCTGGCAATACCGAGGCACCGCTTGCCGATATCGACGCTGCGACCAAGCGGCTGATGGCCGCGCTCGATGCGCTGGAAAGCTCCGTGGAGCGGCGCCGCGAGGCCGACCGCGACGAGAATGAATTGGCGAGCCGGATCCAGGCGCTCGGCGCCGATCGCTCCCGGCTTGCCGACGAACTCGACGGATCGCTGGTGAAGACGCGCAAGCTCGAGCGTGCCAATCGCGACATCGCGGAAAAGCTCGACGCCGCGATCGGCACCATACGCGCCGTGCTCGAGGGCGGAGACAGCAGATGAGCCACATCAACGTCACCATCAACGGCCGGCAATACCGGATGGCCTGCGAGGAGGGCCAGGAGGTGCGGCTGTTGAAGCTTGCGGAAAATCTCCAGCAGCGCGTCGAATCGCTGCGCGGCAAGTTCGGCGAGATCGGCGATGCCAGGCTCACGGTGATGGCGGCGCTCACCGCCTGCGACGAGCTGGTCGATGCGAGCGCACGCATCCGCAGCCTCGAGGAAGAGGTCGAGCAGCTGCGCAATGCCCGCACAGCCGCCACCGACCGCGCCCGCGCCACCCAGACCGCGGTCTCCAACGCGCTCAACGCCGCCGCCGAGCGGATCGAGCGCACCACGCAGGTGCTGAACCGCACCATCGGCGGCGGCATCGCGATCGGGTGATCTTATCCTCCCCTGGAGGGGGAGGGTCGGCTCACAATGAGCGAAGCGAATGTGAGACGGGGTGGGGTGATCCCTCCACTCGGGCGCTGCACCGGTTGAGAGACTTTCACCCCACCCCGCATCGCATCTTGCTTCGCGCGATGCGATACGACCCTCCCCCTCCAGGGGAGGGTGAAGAAGATCGTGGGAGCTTGCGCGGCGTCTTCCTTACCGCTGGCGGATTGCGACAACGATAGCTAGATTAGCCCCCGCGAAGCTGCGTCGTGCGTCAGGAGCCATATATCCCCGGGGCCTTATCGATCCTTTAGGGAACTGTCCCTGGCCGGGTCCGTGGACCCGGACATATGGTGCCCACCTACTTTCGTAGGGAACTCCGGGATCGAGCGCTCCAACGGCCTCTGCGGCTTCGCACTGAATTTTTGCTGTTGCCTTGTCGTCGTGCTGCGGCGGTTCGATTGCGAAGCAGTGTTGTGCCCCGCGATGCGGGGCGTCCAGCGCGCCGCGGCCTGGCCTTGCGAAGCTAGCGTCTCTGAATGATGGATCGTCCGTTGTCGCGGACGACGACAGCGGAAGATGGATCATGCACGCATCTCCATCGAAGGCCGAGCTTCGGGCGCTTGCCCTCGCCAAGCGCGACGCGCTGAGCGACGAGCAGCGCGCGACCGCTGCCGAAGCCCTCGCCAAGCGCGGCGCGCCGTTCGAGATCACGCAAGGCATGATCATCTCCGGCTATGCGCCGATCCGCAGCGAGATCGATCCGGCGCCGTTGATGAAGAAGCTTGCGGAAAAGGGTGCGCGGCTCGCGCTGCCCTGTATCAATGCGCGCGGCCAGTCGCTGACCTTCCGCAGCTGGTCGCCGCAGGACCGGCTGATGCTCGGTCCGCTCGGCATTCCGGAGCCGTCGCCGGCCGCGGCCGAGGTGCATCCCGACGTGATGCTGGTGCCGCTTGCCGCATTCGACAAGCTCGGCCACCGCATCGGTTACGGCGCCGGCTATTACGACTATACCTTTGCGCATCTGCGCAAGGCCAAGCACGTGATCGGGGTGGGTGTTGCCTTTGCCGCACAGGAAACCAAGGCCATTCCGGCGCTATCGCACGACGTCCCGCTCGATTATGTGCTAACGGAGCGCAAGACGTTCGATTTCCGGAGTAGCTAGCCTTGCGTATCCTCTTCGTTGGTGACGTCGTCGGCAGGACCGGCCGCACCGCCATCTCAGACCATCTTCCCGGCATGATAAGGGACTGGTCGCTCGACCTCGTCGTCGTCAATGGCGAGAATTCCGCCGGCGGCTTTGGGATCACCGAGGCGATCTACCAGGAGCTGCTGGATGCCGGCGCGGACGCCATCACGCTCGGCAATCATGCGTGGAATCAGAAAGAGGCGCTGGTCTTCATCGAACGCGCGCCGCGCCTGATCCGTCCCTTGAATTTTCCGCGCCATTCGCCCGGCCGCGGCGCCACGCTGGTCGACACCAAGAACGGCAAGCGCGCGCTCGTGCTCAATGCGATCGGCCGCGTGTTCATGGAGCCGTCGTCGAACGATCCGTTCAGCGCGATCGATCGCGAGCTCGAGGCCTGCCCGCTACGCGAAGGCGCCGATGCCATCGTGCTCGATTTCCATGCCGAAGCGACCTCCGAGAAGCAGGGCGTCGGCTTCTTCTGCGACGGCCGCGTCAGTCTCGTGGTCGGGACCCATACCCATGTGCCGACCGCCGATCACCAGGTGCTGCCCGGCGGCACCGCCTATATGAGCGATGCCGGCATGACCGGCGATTATGATTCGGTGATCGGCATGCAGAAGGAGGAGCCGCTGCAGCGCTTCCTCACCGGCATTCCCTCCGGCCGTTTCGAGCCGGCCGGCGGCGTTGCGACGCTCAGCGGTATCGCGGTCGAGACCGACGATGCAACCGGGCTTGCGGTCAAGGTCGCGCCGGTGCGCGCCGGCGGCCGACTCGAGCCCGTGGTGCCGGGGTTTTGGACGTAGCGCGATAGTGCTGTAGCCCGGATGGAGCCAACGGGTCGCGCGAACGCGCGCCCGATGACAGGCTCCGCGAAATCCGGGACCAGTCTTTCAGCCTGCGAGAGCCCCGGATTGCGCTTCGCTCCATCCAGGTTACGGGCTACACACGATTTCGGAATAATAGAAGAGTACCGGTGAGTTGCCCGTCGTGTCAAGTTGCCGTGTCGGACGCCGGCTGCTTTGCATGGGGTTGTTTTCGATATTTTGGTAGCGCGCTCAGCCAAGCGCACCCGGACGACCGTTGGCTTCACATGGGCTATGAGGCCGCGGATTCACGACTGCCGGAAGCCCATCCGGAACGCGCCCCAGTGGCGGCCGCCGACGAAGATCGGCGATGACAGGTCCTTCATCAGCACGAAATTGCCGCCGCCCATGTCGCGGCGGTAGGTCTGCAGCAGGAACGGCTTGGTATTGGCCGCGACCTTGCTCACCGCGCGGTCGTTGAACAGCCGGCGGTTGCGGCAATTGGCGTTGTTCCACACCGGGTCCGGCCCCTGCGGCTGCCGGTAGTTCGGATTGTGGGTCGGCAGATAGCCGCCGCGCGCCCAGGCGACGCAGAACACGATGCGCGGATCGGTCTTCTGGATCGGATCCTGGATCGCGGGCAGCACGCGGTCGGTGAAGCTGACATAGTCGGTCAGGTATTGCTTCGGGTTGGTGCCGGCGATCTCGCGATACTTCTCGTCCATCAATTGCGCCAGCGTGATCTCGCCGCGTGCGACGGCATTCTCGAACAGGTCGGAGATCTGCTTCGCGGTATCGATCACGACGCGGATCAGCGGCGCATCACTGGTTTCCACGCCGCTGTCGGCGATCATCACGATCAGGCTCTCGGACAGCTCGAGCAGCTTCGCCACGCGGCCGTCGGCATGCTTGAGGTCGCGCGAGGACAGGTCGACGCCCTTGGCAAGCTCGTTCAGCTCCGCGATCACGGTGTCGCAATGACCGAGATTGGAGGTCGCGGCGCGCGCCACGCTGCCGATCTCGGCGCCGACCGATGAAAAGCCTTCCTGCACGCGGCTGATGATGCCCGAGATCTGCCGGGCGCCTTCGCCGGCGCTCTTGGCGCGCAGCGAGGCATCGCTGCTCTCGCCGATCAGGCTGCCGATCTGGCCGTCGAGATCGCGCACGGTGTCGGAAATCTGATGTGTCGCCTGGCGGGTCGCCTCGGCAAGGTTCTTCACCTCGCTCGCGACCACTGCGAAGCCGCGGCCGGCATTGCCGGCGCGTGCTGCTTCGATGGTGGCGTTGAGCGCCAAAAGGTTGGTCTGCTTGGCGATCGCCTCGATCGAGCCGGAGACCTTGGCAACCTGGCTCAGCGCCGAGCCGACCGCGGCAAGCCGCGCCTCGATCCGTCCGACGGCGGCGACGAGTTCCGCGATGTGGCTGACCGCCGTCTCGACCACGGTGCGCGATTCCGCAATCTGGCCGGCCGCGGCGGATGCGGTCGATTGCACCGCCTGCGAGGCATTGGCGATGTCGTGATTGGCCGAGACCATGATCTCGGCGGTCTCCTGCAAGTGATGGAACCGCTCGGACTGGTTGGTGACGCGGTTGGCAACCTCCTGGACATTGCCGGCGATGTCGGCAAGCTCCACCCCGAGGCCGCCGATGCGGTCGGCGAGCTGGTCGACCAGCCGTTCGGCGAGCGTCCGGTTCGATGACGTATCCAGCACTGCAAGCTGCGCAGCCGACATGTCGCGTTTCCTCCGTTACAGCGGCCCGTCGAGCCGCCGCAGCATTCCCCATTCCCATCTAGAGCGTGATTCGCGCAGGTCGTCTTGCCTGAGCGTGCACGGGGTGTCCCGGATTGCGCTTCGCTGCATCCGGGCTACGAAGTCGTCAAAGCTTGTAGGCGGTGCGGAAAGCGCCCCAGTGCCGGCCGCGCACGCGGATTGGTACGTCGATCTCGCGCATCATCACGGTGGTGCCGTTGCCCATGTCGCGGGCGTAGCTCTGCACCAGGTAGGCGCGCTCATTGTGCGCGGCGGCGAGGCCCGCGGGATCGTTGAAGATGCGGCGATTGCGGCAATTGGCGATGTTGTATGCCACATCCCCCGGCCGCTGCGGATGCGAGTAGATCTTGTTGTGGACCGGCAGATAGCCGTTGCGGTCGACCGTCGCGCAGAACGCCAGGCGCTTGTCCCTGGCAAGGAACGTCTCGAGCAGAGCGGGCAGCGCGCGATCCGCCCAATCCAGCATCCTGGTGCGGTACTGCACCGGATTGGTGCCTGTGATCTCGACATAGTCGGTGTCGAACATGTCCGCGATCGTGAGGGCGCCGCTCGCCAGTCCGTTCTCGAATATCTTGCTCAGCTCGGCGCCTGCTTCCATCGCGCGGGTGATGAGTTCGGCGTTCTCCTCGTGGATTGCCCACATCCGGTCTTCGATCTTTTCGCGCAACTCGGCAGTCGGCGCCTCGAAGCGGGCCTGGCTGCCTGCCTTGGAGCGGTCGCCGATCCGGATCCGGCACGCGCCGATATCCTGCAAGCTCGCGCTTAGCGTCTCATGGGCCGGCAGCTTCTCGGCATCGGGCCCGCCGATCAGGATGCCGTCCATCGCGAGCTCGTAGACCGGCGCGGTGACGTTGCCGCGCGCCGTCGTGATCTCGATGGTGAGGCTGCAGGGCAGGCGCTCGTTCTTGCGCGGATCGCCGCGCTCGTCCTGGCGCAGCAGCACCGCGCAGCGCGCCTTCAGCTTCTGGGCAAACGCAGTGACTGCCTTGCCGGCCTTCGCGACATTGTCGCCATGCGCGGCGGCTTCGCGGGTCGCACTGTCGATCTCGCCGGCGCTGGTGCCGACCGAGACGATGAAGTTGGAGGCGGAGGCCGCGTTCTGGCCCATCTCGCCAGTGATCTGGTTCTGCTCGGCGACCGCGCCGTTGACGTTCTCGAACACCGGGCGGATCTTGTCGATCGCCTGCGAGATGCGGTGCACGGCGTCGGCCGATCCGGTGGCGTCCTTCTGCAGCGCCTCGATCTTGCGCGTGATCTCCTCGGTCGCGCTCTGGGTCTGCACCGCGAGCGCCTTGACCTCGGTTGCGACCACCGCAAAGCCCTTGCCGGCGGCGCCGGCGCGCGCCGCCTCGATGGTCGAGTTGAGCGCCAGCAGCGTGGTCTGCCGCGCGATCTGCGCGATCAGGTTGACGACATTGCCGATCGCGGCCGAGGACTCCCGCAAGCGGTCGACATTGGCGGTGGCCTCGCGCGCCGCGGCTGCGGCGTCGTCGGCGAGCTGGCTCGCGCTGCGCACCTGCGCGCCGATGCCCTCGGCGGAATGGGTGAAGCGGTCGGCGGCTTCGGAGAATGTCGTCGCGGTGCTCTGCGCATCGCTGCTGCGGCCGGCCAGCGCGTCGGTGCGGGCACGGATGGTCGCGAGCCTCGCTGCCGTCGCCTCGGCGCCGTCGGCGACCGAGCTTGCGGCGCGTTCGAGCTGGCGGATCATCGCGCCAAGCTCGAGTTCCAGCAGTTCCAGGATTTCCTTGGCCGAGCCTTTGGCAGAATCCTGGGCCGAATCAGTCTCGGTCGAGGCGTCTGGCGCAGCGGTCGCGGCTGGAACCTGCGTCGCGACGGCCGGCGCAGCCGTCTCCGGCACTTGCTTTCGAAACAAACCGAATGCCATGGGAGCTCTTGGAAGTTGCGGCGAGACGGGGCGATCCTCGCATCCGGGCATGAAGTCATGGTTAACAAGTGCCTCATATTCGGGGTTGCGGTAGTATTCCCGGGCCGAAGGGCCCCGCCGATCCTTTGATTTTGACCGCCAGGGGCCTATAAGGCCGCGTTTTCCATCCCTGTTCAGACCCTAAGCTCCGAAGAGACGTCGCATGGCCGGCCATTCCCAATTCAAGAACATCATGCACCGCAAGGGCCGGCAGGATGCCCAGAAGTCGAAGCTTTTCGGCAAGCTGGCCCGCGAAATCACCGTGGCGGCCAAGCTCGGCACCCCGGACCCGGCGATGAACCCGCGGCTGCGCGCTGCCGTGGTCGCGGCCCGCGCCGAGAACATGCCGAAGGACAATATCGACCGCGCCATCAAGAAGGCCGCCGGCAATGAGGGCGAGAACTATGACGAGATCCGCTACGAGGGTTATGGCCCCGGCGGCGTCGCCGTCATTGTCGAGGCGCTGACCGACAACCGCAATCGCGCCGCCTCCGATATCCGCTCGTTCTTCACCAAGTCGGGAGGCAATCTCGGCGAAACCGGCTCGGTCGCCTTCATGTTCGATCGCACCGGCATCATCGAATACGACGCCAAGGTCGCCTCCGACGACGCGATGCTGGATGCCGCGATCGAGGCCGGCGCCGACGACGTGGTGTCAAGCGAATCCGGTCACGAGGTCTACGCCTCGCAGGATACCTTCCGCGAAGTGGCAAAGGCGCTGGAAGCGAAGTTCGGCGAGCCGCGCAAGGCGGCGCTGACCTGGAAGCCGCAGAACACCGTCTCGGTCGACGACGAAACCGGCGAAAAGCTGTTGAAGCTGATGGACCTGCTCAACGAGCACGACGACGTGCAGAACGTGTTCGCCAATTTCGAGGTCTCCGACGCGCTGCTCGCGAAGATGGGCGGCTGAGGCCGTGCACTGCTGTCATCGCCCGGCTCGACCGGGCGATCCAGTATTCCAGAGGCCGGTGTTTTGATCCGAGAAGCCGCGGCGTACTGGATCCCCCGCTTTCGCGGGGGATGACGAGCAAAGGCGGGATGATCAGCGGGGCCGACCGCGACACAGGCGGGGATGAGCCTCCGTTTGTGTTTCGTTCTCGCAGGCTAGGCGGTATCACTACCCCATGACAGCCCAGCCGATTCGCTCTCCCGTCCGCATCATCGGTATCGATCCGGGTCTCCGCCGCACCGGCTGGGGCGTGATCGAGACCGAAGGCAACCGCCTGGTCTATATCGGCTGCGGTTCGGTCGAGCCGCCGGACGATCTGCCGCTGGCGAGCCGGCTGCTCGCGATCCATGAGGGCCTTGCCGCCGTGCTCGGTGACTTCAGGCCGGCCGAGGCCGCGGTCGAGCAGACCTTCGTCAACAAGGATGGCGTGGCCACGCTGAAGCTCGGCCAGGCCCGCGGCGTCGCCATGCTGGCGCCTGCAATGTTCGGTATCTCGGTCGCCGAATACGCGCCGAACCAGGTCAAGAAGACCGTGGTCGGCGCCGGCCATGCCGAGAAGAACCAGATCCAGGTGATGCTGAAGATCCTGCTGCCGAAGGCCGAACCGCCAACCGCCGATGCCGCCGACGCGCTCGCGATTGCGATCACCCACGCGCATCACCGCCAGAGCACCGCGCTGCGGCTCAGGGTGGCGAACCTATGATCGGCGCAAGTGAGGAGAGCACGCTCTACAGGCTCCCTCCCCCCTTGCGGGGGAGGGTTGGGGAGAGGGGTAAGCCCCGGGCGAGACGATTGATGAGCGCATTGCCCTCGCAAAGTCGGCTACCTGTCGTCGGAACGGAAATTGAGAGAGCACGTCGTGTGGTACCCCTCTCCCTAACCCTCCCCCGCAAGGGGGGAGGGAACCCTTCCGCCGGTACGTCCTTCACTGAAGCATTCGAACGCAGTGTGAGTACCGAGTGCGAGGTGGCACGATGATCGGCAAGCTGAAGGGCCTGATCGATTCCTACGGCGAGGACTATGTGATCCTCGATGTCGGCGGTGTCGGTTACCAGGTGCATTGCGCTGGTCGTACGCTGCAGGCGTTGCCGTCGCCGGGCGGAGCGGCCGTGCTCTCGATCGAGACCTATGTCCGTGAGGACGCGATCAAGCTGTTCGGTTTCCGCAGTGATCACGAGCGCGAGTGGTTTCGCCTGTTGCAGACCGTGCAGGGCGTCGGCGCCAAGGTCGCGCTCGCAGTGCTCGGCACTTTGCCACCAACGGATTTGGCGAACGCGATCGCGCTGCGCGACAAGGCCGCGGTCGCCCGCACGCCGGGGGTCGGGCCGAAGGTCGCCGAGCGCATCGTCAGCGAATTGAAGGACAAAGCGCCTAGCTTTGCCGATGTCGATCCCGCGGTGGTGCAGCTCTCGGGTGCGATCGACAACAACCGCGCGCCGCGCCCGGTGACGGATGCGATCTCGGCGCTGGTCAATCTCGGCTACGGCCAGCCGCAGGCCGCCGCCGCCATCGCCGCCGCCTCGCGCAGCGCCGGTGAGAGCGCCGAGACCGCGCAGCTGATCCGGCTGGGGCTTAAGGAATTGTCGAAGTGAACACGCCCTCGCGCATGGTCTCGCCCGAACGCCGCTCCGACGATGTCGGCGACACCGCGCTGCGTCCGCAGTCGCTGACGGAGTTCGTCGGCCAGGCCCAGGCCCGCAAGAATCTCTCGATCTTCATCGAGGCCGCCAAGAAGCGCGGCGAGGCGCTGGATCACGTGCTGTTCGTCGGTCCGCCTGGCCTCGGCAAGACCACGCTGGCGCAGATCGTTGCGCGTGAGCTCGGCGTCGGCTTTCGTGCCACCTCCGGCCCTGTCATTGCGAAGGCCGGCGATCTCGCGGCGCTGCTCACCAATCTCGAAGAGCGCGACGTGCTGTTCATCGACGAGATCCATCGTCTCAGCCCGGCGGTGGAAGAAGTGCTCTATCCCGCGATGGAGGATTTCCAGCTCGACCTCATCATCGGTGAAGGCCCCGCAGCGCGCTCGGTGAAGATCGAGCTGTCGAAGTTCACCCTGGTCGGTGCGACGACGCGCGCGGGCCTGCTGACCAATCCGCTGCGCGACCGCTTCGGCATTCCGATCCGGCTGAATTTCTACACCGTGGAAGAGCTGGAGAAGATCGTCACCCGCGGCGCCCGCGTGCTGAACATCGGCATGAGCGCGGATGGCGCCAACGAGATCGCGCGTCGCGCCCGCGGCACGCCGCGGATCGCCGGCCGCCTGCTGCGCCGGGTGCGCGACTTTGCTTCCGCGGCCGATGCTGATTCCGTCGATCGCGGCATCGCTGACCGGGCGCTCAGCGCGCTCGAGGTCGACAGTGCCGGGCTCGATGCGATGGACCGGCGCTATCTCACCACCATCGCCCTGAACTATGGCGGTGGGCCGGTCGGCGTCGAGACCATGGCGGCGGCGCTGTCGGAGCCGCGCGATGCGATCGAGGACATCATCGAGCCCTATCTGATCCAGTGCGGCTATCTGCAGCGCACCCCGCGCGGAAGGCTGCTGACCTCGCACGCCTTCCGCCATCTCGGCCTCGCCGAGCCGAACCGTGATCCCTCGCAGTTCGGCCTGTTCGGCGGCAATGGCGACGAGGATTGATTCCTGCTCGCGAAGACGTGAGAAGACGTGTTGATGCAGTGCATCGCGCGTACCGGTAGCCTTACCTGCTAACCATTGCGACGGCTCTGCAAGGCGTCTGCACAAACACGGCCCAATTTCGCCCAATCAGAGAGCGTATGGTCGCTCAGGCATCACCGATCACGCGTCCATGATTTCACGCCGAAATTTTCTACGCACCGCCGGCGGACTGACCGCCGCCACGGCCTCGACCGCGGCCTATGGCCTGAGCGAGCCGGTCGTCCGCCTCACGCTGACGCGCTACGACCTGTCGCCGCGGCAATGGCCGGCGGACTTTCCGCTCAAGATCGTCGCGCTCGCCGACATTCACGCCTGCGATCCCTGGATGTCGCTCGATCGCATCGCAGACATCGTCGAGCGGACCAACGCACTCAACCCCGACATCATCGTGCTGCTCGGCGATTATGTCGCGGGGCTGCGCCACGTGACACGTTTCATTCCGGCCTCGGAATGGGCCGCGGTGCTGAAGGATCTCAAGGCGCCGCTCGGCGTGCACGCCGTGCTTGGCAACCACGATTACTGGGAAGACAAGACGGTGCAGCGCCTGGGCCAGGGCACACCGGTCGCGCGCCGCGCGCTGGAGCGCGCCGGCATCCCGGTCTACGAGAACGACGCGGTGCGGCTCGTCAAGGATAACCGCCCGTTCTGGCTTGCCGGTCTCGGCGACCAGCTCGCCTTCATGGCGGCACGGCGCTACCGCGAAGTTCGGCGGATCGGCGTCGACGATCTCAACGGGACGCTCGCGAAGGTCACCGACGATGCGCCGGTGATCCTGCTCGCGCATGAGCCTGACGTTGCGCTCCGCGTGCCCTCGCGCGTCGCGCTGCAACTGTCCGGCCACACCCATGGCGGCCAGATCCGGCTGCTCGGCTGGTCGCCGGCGGTACCGGTGAAGCACGGCATGCGGCTCGCATATGGCCACATCAAGCTGAAATGCGACGTCGTCGTCTCCGGCGGCCTCGGCTGCAGCATCATGCCGTTCCGCCTCGGCGTGCCGCCCGAGATCGTGCAGGTGACGCTCGGCGCCAAGGGACCGGCGGTGTCCTGATCGCGCTTGCGTGATGCAGGAATTTGCGCAACACGATTGTCGTTCCAAAGCATGATCCGGAAAAGTGCGAAGCGGTTTTCCGAAAGATCATGCGCAAACAACAAGCTGGAGCGCGGGGATGATTCAGTCTGAATCCACCGCGCTCCAACGCAATCGAGGGGCCGCAATTGACCTTACCCCATATCGACGGCGCGATCCGCGATGGCCGGCACCATATGCAGGTGCGCGTCTATTACGAAGACACCGACTTTTCCGGCATCGTCTACCACGCCAATTATCTGCGGTTCATGGAGCGCGGGCGCACCAATCATCTGCGTCTGATGGGCGCCGAACAGAACGCGCTGTTCGAGGAGGCGCAGGAGGAGACCGGCGGCTTCGCCTTTGTCGTGCGCTCGATGACGCTGGACTTCCTCAAGCCTGCGCGGATGGACGACATGCTCGACGTCGTGACCTGGCCGATCGCGGTGAAGGGCGCCTCCATCATGCTGGCGCAGGAGGTCAGGCGCGGCGATGACGTGCTTGTGAAGGCACAGGTGCGCGTTGCCTTCGTCAGCCAGGGCAGGGCACAGCCGATTCCGAAGTCCATCCGTGCGCTGATGAAGGCCGATCTGGCCTAGCTATGGGGCGATAGGAAACGCCCCATCGACTCTGCGTGGAGTGGCGCTAGATTTGCGCGCGACATAGCGCGATCAGATTGATCGTGCTTTGTCTTCCATTTCCAGCATGATCTTTTCGGAAAACCGCTTCACACTTTTCCGGATCATGCCTCAACCGCGAGGGATCGCCGATGTCACGCCCGCCGCTGCCGCCTTTCACCCGCGAGACCGCCGCGCAGAAAGCGCGCATGGCGGAGGATGCCTGGAATTCGCGCGACCCCGTCCGGGTTGCCGGCGCCTATACCGAGGACAGCCGCTGGCGCAATCGCTCCGAGGTGTTCCAGGGCCGCGAGGCGATCGTCGCCTTCCTGACCCGCAAATGGGAGAAGGAGCAGGAGTATCGTCTGATCAAGGATCTCTGGGCGTTCGACGGCAACCGCATCGCGGTGCGCTTCCAGTACGAATGGCATGACGCCGCCGGCAACTGGTTTCGCTCCTATGGCAACGAGCAGTGGGAGTTCGACGAGCACGGCCTGATGCGCCGCCGCGAAGCCTCGATCAACGACATCGCGATTGCGGAGAAGGATCGCCGCTTCCATTGGCCCGCGCCGGGCCCGCGCCCGGCTGATGTGCCGGGGTTGGGGCAGGAGCCGTTCTGATCGGCTCTTCGTAGCCCGGATGAAGCGAAGCGAAATCCAGGGCGGTCTCTTCTGTGGCACAGCCGATCCCGGATTGCGCTGCGCTCCATCCGGGCTACGGTCAACCGTACTGGCCTATCGAAAACGTTTACGAGTCTCGATGTGGGCTGGTCTATGCTGGTCGGCGTTGCAACCTCACCGCTTCTGCCGGACCATTACATGACGCTTGAACGTTCTAGAGCCTTTGCGCTCGCAGGCTTCCTCCTCACGGCCGCGCTTAGCGCCGTTCCTATCCAGCCAAGCGCGGCGAAGGATAAAATGCGCGGGCCGGATACGTGGGGGCCGATGTTTCGATATCAAGTCGAGAGGTGTTGGAAGAAGCCTGCACGCGCCGGGAGCGATGCGGCAAATGTGAGGGTTGAGATCACGGTCGACCTGACGCCAGAGGGCAAGCTGGATGGGCAACCTTTGGTGCTGCCAGGGAGCAAGCCGGCCACGTCAGACTATGCTCAGGCGTATCAAAAAAGTGCGCTGCGAGCGATCATTGAATGCCAGCCGTACACTTTGCCGGCGGAATACTACGATCAATGGAAGAAATTCCAGCCGGTCTTTATGGAACTGCCGACACCTCCTGCAGGAAAGGGAGAGTCTGCGGACGAACTCTCTAATACTCGCAAGCTTTCGATTTGCCGGGGATGCTGACGTAACAACAAGCAGCGCTTTTGCGGAAGCGGCCCCTCACCCCAACCCTCTCCCCGTGAAGAACGGGGAGAGGGAGCGGAGAGAGCCTTATGCCGCCGCCTTGTGCCGCGCGATCTCGGCCTTGTAGAGCTCGAATTCTTCCGCGACTGCCTTCGCGACCGAAGGCCGTGCGCGCAGGCGCTCGTAATAGGCCTTCAGCGCCGGCCATTTTGCGAGCTCGATCGGCGGTGTCGCCATGGTCCAGTTGATCACGGTGACGAGATAGGCGTCGGCGACGCTGAAATGATCGAGCAGGTAGTCGCGGCCCTTCAGGTGGTCTTCGACATAGTCGAGCCGCGAAACGTATTTTTCCAGCGCGTAGGTTTTGGCCTCCGGCGGCGCCTTCTTGTCGAGCAGCGGCAGGAACAGGCCCTTGTGCAACTCGGTGCCGATGAAGCACAGCCATTGATGCAGCTTCGAGCGCTCGGCGTTCGACGCGGTGCCGATCCCGGCCCGGGGGAACTGGTCGGCGACATATTGCAGGATCGCGGCGTTCTCGGTCAGCACCACACCATCATCGGTGCGCAGCGTCGGCACCAGCCCAAGCGGGTTGACCTTGTTGAAGTCGGTGCCGTCGTTACGCACCTGCTTGGTCTTCGGGTCGACCTCGAGATAGTTGGCCGGCTGGCCCGCTTCATAGAGCGCGACGCGGGTCGCCATCGAGCAGGCGAGCGGCGAGAAATAAAGATCCATGGGTGCCTCCAGTGTCTGGCGCGGGTGTCCGGCCGTTGTTGATTTTTGTACTGTCTTGGATAATATTAGCTGCGTCAAGGAATTTATGCGAAATGGTACAAAAAAGTAAGAAGCCGCCATCTGCTGCCAAAATGGCTGCGCCCGTTGCGCCGAAGCGGCGGGGGCGGCCGCGCGCCTATGAGCCCGATGTCGCGCTCGGCAAGGCGCTCGATCTGTTCCGGCGCGATGGCTTTGCCGCGACCTCGCTCGATGATCTGAGCGCGGCGACCGGGATGAACCGGCCGAGCCTCTATGGCGCGTTCGGCGACAAGCGCGAGCTCTACATCAAGAGCTACCAGCGCTATCGCGATGACGCGCGCGTCGCGATGGCCGACATCTTCCGCGCCGATGCGCCGCTGCGCGAGCGGCTGGAGCGCATCTATCGCATCGCGCTCGACATCTATCTTTCCGGGGAGTCCGGCCCGCGCGGCTGCTTCACGGTGATGACCGCTGCGTCGGAGGCGGTGTCCGATCCTGACATCCGCAACATGGTGGTGGAGGGGCTGACCGAGCTCGACAAGGCGTTCGGCATCTGCTTCCGCCACGCCAAGGAGCGCGGCGAGTTGCCCGAGGGTGCCGATCCGGCGGCGCTGGCGCACCTAGCCTCCGCCACCATCCACACCATCGCGATCCGTGCCCGCGCCCGGGTGCCGCGCCGGGAGCTCGAGGCGATCGTGCAGGGCGCTATCGACCTGATGTGCAAGGCCAAATAGAAGCGGCAAATTTCTTTAGCAGCAAATGTCGGGCGCTGGTTTTCCTGCCCGTCTTCCGTAAGGTCTCCCCACTTATGGAAGCGGAATCTCATGGGAAAAGTCAGAACTTCAGCATTCTCGGTCTCGATCGACGGATTTGGCGCGGCGCCGCGCCAGAGCCTTGAAAATCCATTCGGCGAAGGCGGCATGGTGTTGCCCGGCTGGTTCCTCCAGACACGGACGTTTCGCCAGACATTCGGCCAGGACGGCGGAAGCACCGGGCTCGATGACGAGATCGCGCGCAAGTCGATGGAGAATATCGGCGCCTGGATCCTCGGGCGGAACATGTTCGGCCCGATCCGTGGGCCGTGGCCCGACGAGTCCTGGAAGGGCTGGTGGGGCCCCAATCCGCCGTATCACACGCCGACCTATGTGCTGACCCATCACGCGCGGCCTGACATCGAAATGGAAGGCGGCACCACTTTCCATTTCGTGACCGATGGCATTCACGCAGCGCTAGAGCGCGCGCGTGCTGTTGCTGGGGACAAGGACATCCGGGTCGGCGGAGGCGTGTCGCTGGTGCGCCAATTCCTTGAGGCGCGGCTGCTCGACGAGGTGCAGCTGGCGCTGTCGCCGGTGCTGCTTGGCGCAGGCGAGAATCTGTTCGCCGGCATCGATCTGCCCGCGCTCGGTTACGCCGTTGTCTCAAACGTCGCGAGCCCGAACGCCACGCACGTCACTTTCGCGCGCAAATCGTAGAATTGCGAAATGGGCTCGGCTTCACCTCGCCCTGCTTGCGGGGAGAGGTCGGATCGCATCGCGAGATGCGATCCGGGTGAGGGGAGTCTCAGCGAATGCGGTGACCGCCGGATATGCGGAAAGCAGCCCCTCACCCCAACCCTCTCCCCGTAAGAACGGGGAGAGGGAGGGAAGGGCCGTTACCTGCGCCAGCGGCCAAAAACGGCCGTTGACGTGGGCGCCGTTCATGTGTATTTAGCCCAAAGGTTATTTAACCGATGAGCTAAGTACATGCCGCTGGACCCCCTCAGTTCAACCTTCGCGGCGCTGGCCGACCCGACCCGGCGCGCGATCCTGGCGCGGCTTGCGCTCGGCGAGACCTCGGTGATGGAGCTGGCAAAGCCGTTCGACATGAGCCTGCCGGCGATTTCCAAGCACCTGAAGGTGCTGGAGCATGCAGGTCTGATCTCGCGCGGGCGCGAGGCGCAGTGGCGGCCATGCCGGATCGCGCCCGCCTCGTTCAAGCAGGTCGATGGCTGGCTCGGCAATTTCCGCCGCTTCTGGGACGAGAGCTTCAACCGCCTCGACGGTCTGCTCGAGGAGATGAAGGTGGAGGAGGCCGCAAAGGCCCCGCCGCGTAGTCAACGTAAAGTCAGAGTAACCAAGGAGAAGCAACGTGGACGCACGCGTGGATAAGACGCTGAGGATCACGACCCCGTCGGATTTCGAATTCGCCATGACGCGCCAGTTCGACGCGCCGCGGCGCTTTGTGTTCGATGCGATGACAAAGCCGGAATATCTGATGCGCTGGCTTGGCTGCGAGCAGCTCACGATGCCGGTGTGTGAAGTCGACCTGCGGGTCGGCGGCGCCTATCGGTTCGTGTTCCGCTCGTCCGAGGGCATCGAGCATGAACTCACCGGCACCTATCGCGAAGTGGTGCGTCCGGAGCGGTTGGCATTCGGCGAAACGTTCTCGATGCCGGGCTTCACCAGCGAGGAATATCTCGTCATCTCGACCTTCGTCGAGGAAGCCGGCACGACGACGCTGACCACCACCATCAAGCATCCGACCAAGGAGGCCCGTGACGGCCATCTCAACTCCGGCATCGATAAGGGCGTCGCGCCCGCCTACGATCGGCTCGCCGAGGTCGTTGCCGAGATGGGTTGAGACGGCCGTTATCTCTCATCCGTCATTGCGAGCGAGCGAAGCAATCCATCTGTCCGCGTTTGCGGTGGCATGGATTGCTTCGTCGCTTCGCTCCTCGCAATGACGGCTTCGCGCTAGTACCCCCGCTTGCGATCGACCACGTTCTCCAGCTCGCCGCCTTGCTCGAAGCGCGCGATCTGCTGCGCGACGTATTTCGAGATCTCGTCGGCGTCGGTGTCGGCGGCGTTGTGCGGCGTCAGCACCACCCTCGGATGGCTCCAGAACGGGCTCGCCTCGGGCAGCGGCTCGGTCTCGAAGACGTCGAGCGAGGCGGCGCCCAGCGTGCCGTCGTCGAGCGCGCGCAAAATATCTGCTTCGTTCTGCAGGCCGCCGCGGCCGGCATTGATGATGACGGGTGCGCCGAGCGGGCTGGTGCGGTTCAGCTTGGCGAACGCATCGCGGTTCAGCACATGCCGCGTATCCGGCGTCAGCGGCAGCAGGCAGACCAGGATGTTGGTCGCGCGCAGGAACGTGTCGAGCCCGTCGTTGCCGTGATGGCAGGCGATGCCGTCGATCCGCTTCTCGCTGCGGCTCCAGCCGACGACACGGAAGCCGAGCGCGCGCAGCGCCTGCGCTGCGGCTGCGCCGAGCGTGCCGAGCCCCATCACGCCGACCGTGATGGCGTTCGCCGCCCATTGATAGTCCGGCGCCCAGCGCTTCTGTCGTTGCGACTCGCGCAGATACAGCTCCTGACGGTGATGCATCAGCACGTGCAGCACGACATATTCGGTCATGCGGTCGGTGAGATCGGAGACCGAGACCCGCACCAGCGGCACGTCGGGCAGCGAGTGGTCGGCCATCAGCGCATCGACGCCGGCGCCGAGATTGAAGATCACGCGCAGGTTCTTGAACGAAGCGAGCTCGCCCGGCTTCGGTTTCCACACCGCGGCGTAATGCACCTCCGCGGGATCGAGCGCGCCGTCCGGCAGCAGCACCACCGGGCGATCCGGGCAGACCGTGTCGAACCGCGCCTTCCAGCGCGCCGACGACCAGTTTTCCGAGCCGCCATTGATCAGCAGCGCCAGTGCGCCCTTACCCATCCAGATACCTCCAAAATCAATGTGACGAATGTCACAGAGCGGGTCCGGCCCGCTCCCTAGTCTCCTGCCATCATCAGGGGAGAACTTCCATGCGCAAGCTGATCCTGATCGCGGCTTTCATCGCAGCCACCGCCGCCACGGCGCACGCGGGCCAGAGCCGTGGTCTCGTGCTCGCAGACGCCGATACACCGGCTCAGGCGCAACCGGCCGTTGCTCCTGATCAGGCCGAGGCCCAGCCGGCGCCGTCGCAGGCCCAGCCGGCCGAGGCCTTGAGGGCGCAGGCATCGCGCCCGGTGAAGCGGAGCCAGACCAGCCGCCGGGAGAGCGATGAAGCCAAGGCGCGCCGCATCGCCGCCCGCTACGGTGTCTACTGGTGATCGCAGCGGCGTCGTCATGGCGATGACCTGACGTGCCATCGCCGCGACCACGGCCTTCGGTCTGTCGCGGCGCGCCATGACGTTTCGGCCAAAATCCATCGCCGGCATCCGGAACCGAAATTTCTTTCGCTCACGCTGTCGGCAGCGGGCATAATCGTTCGTTCTTGCAATGAACGGAGACGCCTTTTCGATGCTGTACGCCATCCTCTGCTATCATGACGAAGACATGGTCGGTTCCTGGAGCAAGGAGCACGACGCCTCGGTCATGCAGAAATTGTCCGTCGTGCAGGACAAGCTCGCCAAGCAGGGCAAGCTCGGCCCGGTGGCGCGGCTGTTGCCGACCACGGCTGCGACCACGCTGCGCAAGGAAAACCCGCCGCTGGTGCTGGACGGCCCGTTCGCCGAGACCAAGGAGCAGCTGCTCGGCTTCTATCTGGTCGAGGGCAAGAATCTCGACGAGGTGCTCGACATCGCGCGCGACCTCGGCGAGGCCAATCCCGGCGGCACCTATGAGATCCGCCCGGTCGGATACTTCACTCCGGGGAGCGCAAAGACGTGAGCGTGACCGACACCGCCTGGATCGATGCCGCGCTGACGTCGGCGCGTCCCCAGGCGGTTGGCGCATTGCTGCGCTACTTCCGCAATCTCGACACCGCCGAGGAAGCCTTCCAGAACGCCTGCCTGCGGGCGCTGAAGAGCTGGCCGCAGAACGGCCCGCCGCGCGACCCGGCGTCGTGGCTGATCATGGTCGGCCGCAATGTCGCGATCGACGACATCAGGCGCAGCAAGAAGCAGGAGGCGCTGCCCGACGACGACCGGGCGATCTCCGACCTCGACGACGCCGAGGACGAGATCGCCGAGCGGCTCGACGGCTCGCATTATCGCGACGACATCCTGCGGCTGCTGTTCATCTGCTGTCACAAGGACCTGCCGCCGACCCAGCAGATCGCGCTGGCGCTGCGCATCGTCTCCGGCCTCACGGTGAAGCAGATCGCGCGCGCCTTCCTGGTCTCGGAGGCCGCGATGGAGCAGCGCATCACGCGGGCCAAGGCGCGCGTCGCCGACGCCAACGTGCCGTTCGAGACGCCGGGCGCGGTCGAGCGCAGCGAGCGGCTCGCGTCGGTCGCGGCGATGATCTATTTGATCTTCAACGAGGGCTATTCGGCGAGCGGCGACACTGCCGAGATCCGCTCGCCGCTGTGCGAGGAGGCGATCCGCCTCGCCCGCCTGCTGCTGCGGCTGTTCCAAAGCGAGCCGGAGATCATGGGGCTGACCGCGCTGCTGTTGCTGCAGCACGCCCGCGCCGAGGCACGTTTCGATGCCGACGGCCAGGTGATCCTGCTCGACGACCAGGACCGCACTCTGTGGAACCAGAAGCTGATCGCCGAGGGCGCAGCGCTGATCGACAAGGCGATGCGCCATCGCCGCAGCGGGCCCTATCAGGTGCAGGCGGCGATCGCCGCGCTGCACGCCCGCGCGGAAAAGCCCGAGGATACCGACTGGACCCAGATCGACCTGCTCTACGGCGCGCTCGAGGTCATGCAGCCGTCGCCGGTGATCACGCTCAATCGCGCGGTTGCGGTCTCCAAGGTGAAGGGGGCGGAAGCCGCGCTCGAGATGATCGAGCCGCTGGCGCCGCGGCTGTCGAATTACTTCCATTATTTCGGCGTGCGCGGCGCCTTCCTGATGCAGCTCGGCCGCAACGAGGAGGCGCGTGTCGCCTTCGACCGCGCCATCGCGCTCGCCAACACCACGGCCGAGGCGGCCCACATCCGCATGCACATCGACCGCCTGATGCGCGACAGCCAGCCGCGCAATGTGAAGGCGAAGTAGGGCGCGCGCCTGGTCGCGCGTTGTTCGTGTCCGAGTTGGGAGACTTCCCGTGCGGTACCCCTCTCCCTAACCCTCCCCCGCAAGGGGGGAGGGAACCCTACCGCCGGTGTGTCCCTTACACAAACGCAGAACCTACGCGTCAAACCGCGGATCAGCGTGCGGCGAGCAAACTCGTTCGCGGCCACGCCAACAATTACGTGAGGTGAGCGTGCGGAAATTACGTGAGGTGAGCACGCAGGTCAGGCTCCCTCCCCCCTTGCGGGGGAGGGTGGGGAGAGGGGTAAGCCCCGGGTGAGATGATCGACATCGTCTTCGCTGTCTGGTTGCGCGGTCACAGCTCTCGTCGCGCCCTCCAAAAAATCTTCCCGCGCAGTGTCGGCCCCGTATCCCACCGTTCGTCTAGATGACAGAGCATCACCAAGCGTTACGGAGCCCGTCATGTCGACGATCGTCGAGACCGAAGTCTCAAAGCCCGCCCGCATCACCGGCCGCGTCATGAGCGGCGTGGTCGTTCTCTTCCTGCTGTTCGATGGCGCCATCAAGCTGGTGCCATTGTCGGTCGTCACCGAGACCATGGACAAGATGGGCTGGGGCGCGAGCGATACGCTGGCGCGCAGCCTCGGCATCATCACCATCGTCTGCACGCTGTTGTACTCGGTGCCGCCGACCTCGATCCTCGGCGCCATCCTGCTCACCGGCTATCTCGGCGGCGCGATCGCATCGCATGTGCGGATCGGCAGCCCGCTGTTCACCCATACGCTGTTCGGGCTCTATCTCGGCCTGATGGTGTGGGGCGGGCTCTATCTGCGCGACGGCAATCTGCGTGCGCTGCTGCCGTTCCGCCGCTGAGTTGGTTTGACGCGTTTGCTTGATGCGAACCGCTACTCACTTCGTTCGAAACGCTCTAATTCTTCGATTCATGCATTTGGAGACCATCATGTTCGAGACCCTTGCCATCATCGCGATTGTCCTTGCGGTCGCGATTGCCGTCGTTCTCATCCTTGCGGCGACCAAGCCGAGCACGTTCCGCGTCACGCGCGCCACCAGCATCAAGGCGCCGGCCGAACGGATATTTCCGCTGATCGACGATTTCCGGCAGTGGACGGCCTGGTCGCCCTACGAGAACCGGGATCCGGACATGAAGCGCACCTATGACGGCGCCGGGCGCGGGCAGGGGGCGGTCTATGCCTGGGACGGCAACAAGAATGTCGGCACCGGCCGCATGGAGATCCTGCAGTCGTCCGCGCCGACGAAGGTCGTCATCAAGCTCGACTTCCTCAAGCCGTTCGAGGGCCACAACACCGCCGAGTTCACAATGCTGCCGCAGGGAGATGCGACCAGCGTCACATGGACCATGTATGGTCCGGCCGTCTTCATGTCGAAGGTGATGCAGGTGTTCATGAACCTGGACCACATGATCGGCAAGGATTTCGAGGTCGGTCTCGCCAATCTGAAGAAGCTGACGGAAAAATAGCGCGTTTTCGAGCGAAGTGGTTTACCGGTTCGCGTGAAGAAAATGCGCCAGAACCAGAATCTACCCAAGGGAGCATGCGATGCAGGTCAACCCCTATCTCTCCTATGACGGCAATTGCGGCGCCGCGCTGAACTTCTACCAGAAGGTTCTCGGTGCGCGGATCGAGGAAACCTATCCCTACGGCGAGGGCAATGCGGAGATGCAGACGCCGCCCGGCTGGAAGGACAAGATCATGCATGCCCGCCTCACGATCGACGGCGAGATCATCATGGCCTCCGACGCCCCGCCCGGCCATTTCCAGAAGGCGCAGGGATTCCACGTCGCGCTGCAGGTCGAGGATCCCGCTGAGGCCGAACGCCGCTTCAAGGCGCTGTCCGAGGGCGGCACGGTCACCATGCCTTTCGGCAAGACCTTCTTCTCCAACGGCTTCGGCATGTGCGTGGATCAGTTCGGCATCCCCTGGATGGTGAACTGTCCGCAGCAGATGTAGGTCGCAGACACGCCAG
This sequence comes from Bradyrhizobium sp. CER78, assembly GCF_029846235.1. Lineage (GTDB taxonomy): Bacteria > Pseudomonadota > Alphaproteobacteria > Rhizobiales > Xanthobacteraceae > Bradyrhizobium. The sequence continues at coordinate 13,415 of NZ_JARVWP010000007.1, read as the reverse complement.
AATCGTAGGGCGGGTTAGCGAAGCGTAACCCGCCGCCGGTCTCTCATCCGCGCAAGTGGCTGTGTGACGACAACGGTGGGTTACGCCTTCGGCTAACCCACCCTACGAGATCGCGCGTCACCTGCACCGCGGATAGATCGTAGCGAGCTCGCGGCCGCGCAGCAGCAGCAGGCGTGAGGTCAGGCCGCCGCGGCGCACGATCCAGCTGCGCACCGGCGCCGGATAGGCTTGCAGCACGGCGACGGATGCTTCCGGCTCCGCATAGGTCCGGCCGCGCTGGTCGATCGAGCGTGCGGCGTGGAAGCCGAGCACGGCGCGCCGCGTCACACAGATGCGGTCGCCCGGCACCATCGAGAGCACCAGCGTGCAGGCCGACAGGCACGGCCCGTCGATCACCACGCGCTCGCCGGACTCGCGCACCTTGTCGAACAGATCGATGAACGGACCGACCTGTCCGCCGGGGCTGGCAAGGATACGAACGTCGGCTTCAGCGCTTGAAACATCGGCAAGCAGCGCCGCCATCCCCAAGATCATGATCGTCCAGATCGCCCCGATACGCATGTGGCGGTTCCTTCCGTTGACGTCGCTCTGGCTCGCGCCGAGCCCTGGGGCATGATCCGGAAAGTGTGAAGCGGTTTTCCCAAGGGCATGCTCAGGCTGAGAGCATAGGCTAGCTCATGCGGCGACAGTTTGTCAGTCTGCGCTGGAGACGCCGGCCTCGGCGAAGGTCGCCATGCCGCCGTGGCAGGCGAGCGCCGCGCGCAACAGCAGGATCGCGATCCCCGCGCCGGAGGCTTCGCCGAGCCGCATCTCGAGATCGAGCAAGGGGGCGAGCTGAAGTTCGCGCAGCAATTCGCGATGGCCGAGTTCGGCCGAGACGTGCCCGGCGCGGCAATGCGCGAGGCCGTTGGGTACAAGCCGCGCCAGCGGCAGCACCGCCGATGTCGCGACGAAGCCGTCGAGCAGCACCGGGATCGATCTTGCACGCGCCGCCAGCACGGCGCCGAAGATTGCCGCGAGCTCGCGCCCGCCGAGCGCGACTGCGACGGCGAGCGGATCATCGAGCAGGTTGCGGTGCATTTTGAGCGCGGTATCGATCGTGGTGCGCTTGCGCAGCAGGCCGGCATCGTCGACGCCGGTGCCGCGGCCGGCCCAGCGCGCGCCGCGCCCGCCCATCAATGCCGCGCACAGCGTCGCGGCCACCGTGGTGTTGGCAATCCCCATCTCGCCGACCACGAGCAAATCGCATTGCTCCGGCACCGTGCGCCAGCCGGTGTCGAGTGCGACCAGGAAATCGGCGCCGTCCATCGCCGGCGCCATCGTGAAATCGCGGGTCGGCCGCGCGAGCTCGAGCGCCTCGACACGCAGCTCGGCGCCGGCAAGCTTTGCGATCTGGTTGATCGCGGCACCGCCAGCGGCAAAATTCGCCACCATCTGCACGGTAACCTCGGACGGATAGGCGGAGACGCCGCGCTCGGCGATGCCGTGATTGCCGGCAAACACTGCGATCGTGACCTTGTCGAGCCGGGGGATCTCGCGCCCCTGCCAGCGCGCCAGCCAGATCGCAGCCTCCTCCAGCCGGCCGAGGCTGCCCGGCGGCTTGGTCAGGTTCTGCTGGCGAACCGTAGCGGCCGCAGCGCTGGCTTCGTCGCCCTGGGGCAGGTCGCGACAAAAGCTGCGGATGTCGTCTAGAGTACTGAACTGCATGCGATTCCCTCGTCGAACGGGCCGCAAGCTAAAGCATGATCCGGAAAAGCGTGAAGCGGTTTTCCCTCCTGACAAACGCCTGGCGTTTGCGCGGCGATCATGCCCTAACAAGAAGCTCAAGCGCGATGGAGATTGAGCCCGATCCCGTCGCGCTTTAGCCCAATTTCCAGGCCTTCACCATGAATCAATGGCTCGACGATCTCAGGACCGCCACCGCTTTCCTGACCCGGCTGCCGATGCCGCACCCGGACGGGGCGCGGCCGGAGAGCTTTGCGCGAGCGCAGCGGCTGTTTCCGCTGGTCGGGGCCGGCATCGGGGCGGCCGTCGGCCTGCTCTGCCTGCTGCTGCGGGCGATCGGCGTGCCGGATCTCGCCGCGGCGGCGCTTGCGCTCGGTGGGGCTGCGCTGTTGACCGGCGCTCTGCATGAAGACGGGCTTGCCGACGTCGCCGACGGGTTCGGCGGCGGCCGCGATACAGCGGCCAAGCTCGAGATCATGCGCGACAGCCGGCTCGGCACCTATGGCGCGCTGGCGCTGGTGGTGAGCTTTGCCACCAAGCTTGCGGCACTGGCCGCGCTTCCCGATGGCATGGTGGTGCAGGGCCTGATCGCGGCCCATGCGCTCGGCCGCGGCGTGCTGCCGTGGATCGCGATCAGCCTGCCTTATGCGCGCAAGGATGGGCTCGCGGCCAATGCAGGCCGGCCCGATGGTGCGATCGCCGCGGTCGCGGCCGGCATCGCGCTTTTGATCGCAATCCTCGCTCTGCCCCTCGGCAGCGCACTGCTGGCAGCGATCGCGGCCGGCGCGGGCGCGCTGATCATGGCGCTGCTGGCAAAGCGGCAGATCGGCGGCCAGACCGGTGACGTGCTTGGCGGCGCCGAACAGGTCGCGGAGACTGCGATCCTGGTGCTGCTCGCGGCGCGGTTGGGGTAGGCGGGAGATGGACAGAGAAACGCATCTCTGGCTGATCCGTCACGCGCCGGTCGACGGACCGCGCGGCGTGATCCATGCGCCGGATGCGCCGGCGGACCTCGGCGATGCCACTGCATTCGCCGCGTTGCAGGCGAGGCTTCCAGTTGACGCGGTCGCGGTCTGCAGCCCGGCGCGCCGGACGCGCGAGACCGCAGCACGGCTCGGTCTCACGGCAACGGAAGACGACGCCTTTCGCGAACAGGATTTCGGCAACTGGACCGGCCGTCGCCACAGCGAGATCGAGCAAGAGCTCGGTGCCGCGGCCTATCGCGGGTTCTGGAATTCGCCGGGGACCAACCGTCCGCCGGGCGGTGAGAGCTTTGCCGACCAGATCGCGCGCGCGCGGGCAGGGCTTAGGCACCTGCCGTCCGGCGACGTCGTGCTGGTGGTGCATTCCGGCACCATCCGCGCGATCCTCGCGATCGCGCTCGATCTCGCGCCGGAGCTTGCGCTGCGCTTCGTGATCGATCCGCTGTCGCTGACGCGGATCGATCGGTTGGAGAATGCGTGGCGCGTTGTTGCAGTGAACGGGTGTTAATCACTCTCCGGCACTAGAAATTCCGTCATCCTGAGGTGCGAGCCTTGCGGCGCACTTGCGCCGCTGGGCGAGCCTCGAAGGATGAATCGGCCACCAGCCGGGCCGTCGACCCTTCGAGGGCCGCTGACGGAGCGGCCACCTCAGGGTGACGGAGCAGCATTGAATGCGCGGTCGACGTCACCCATTTCGTCGCTGGCCGCGCAGGGTCGGCAGGCCGATGCCGGCGGCGTCGAAGCCGCCGTCGACGGCGAGGATCTGGCCGGTGATGTAGCTGGCACGGTCCGAGCACAGGAAGAAGATCGCTTCCGCCAGCTCCTCCTCCAGCCCATAGCGGTTGAGCGGGATGGCGTCGTGATAGTCGGCGCGGATCTCCGGCGTGTGCACGGCTTTCGCCATCGCGGTCTCGACCGGGCCGGGCGCCACGCCGTTGACGCGGATGCCGAGCGAGGCGAGCTCGACCGCGAGCTGCTTGGTGAGGTGTGCGAGCCCGGCCTTGCTGGTGCCGTAGGCTGAGCGCAGCGTCGAGGCGCGTACCGCCGAGATCGAGGTGATGTTGACGATCGCACCGCCGCCATGCTCGCGCATCACTGGTGCGGCCGCCTTGGTGCACAGGAACGGGCCGGTGAGGTTAACCGCCATGATCCGGTTCCAGTCGGCGTCGGAGGTCTCCAGCACCGGCGCGAACACCGCCGTGCCGGCGTTGTTGACCAGCGCGTCGAGCCGGCCGAATCGGTCCGTGATCGCCGTGATCGCTTTGGCGACGCCGTCGGCATCGGAGACGTCGCAGGTCAGCGCCAGCGTGTCGTCGGGCTGCTTCAAGGCCGCGACCGCGGTGCGCAGCAATTCCCCTTCGATGTCGAGCAGCGCGACGCGCCAGCCGTCGGCAAGAAAGCGCTTCGCCGCGGCAAGCCCGATGCCGCGCGCGGCGCCGGTCACGAGTGCGACTTTGTGTGCGGAGGCGTTCATCGGGAGGTCCATCGGTTCGGGCAGGAAGTCCCGACCGTCTGCGACCTTTATGCAGAGGTGTCAACAACCGACGATATGATATTTCTCCGTCATCCTGAGGAGCGCGAAGCGCGTCTCGAAGGATGCACGGCCCGTCTGTGGCCGATCCATCCTTCGAGGCTCGCTCCGCTCGCACCTCAGGATGAAGGGGAAGGATCGATGTTCGGTTCGGAAGGTGGAGCACCACCTCTACGACGTGCCAGCCGGCTGACTGCGCCCCAATCCGACCGCGTTAACGCTTCCTTCTTAGCCCGACCCCAGCCTTTGACCTGCCGCGATGCCGTCAGTGATGCGATCGAAGTGCTGCGACCATACGAGGACAACCGGTCGCCGGTTGAAAGTGTAGCCGGGGTAGGCTCCCATGTTGTGCTGTTCAATTCGCGGCGCGAGATCGTCGCCGGTGGCACTGCCGATAGAAGGACCCATCGGCGCAGCGAAGCATGTAGACGTAGATGCCCATCGCAATTGCTCACGCGTTGTCGCGTCATCAGAATGACGCAACATTCGCGGTGGTCAATGGCTAGATGGAGCAATCTGTACTAGCCGGCTCTGCGCAATCTAAGGCGCGTCTCGAAGGATGCGCGGCCCCCAGCCCGGGACGCTCATCCTTCGAGGATCGCACCGCTGCTTACGCCGCGAGTTCGGCGGAAGCGCGCTGCATGTTTGTGGACATGTCCTGCGTCACGATGCTCTGCTCCTCGACCGCGGCGGCGGTGGAGGTGGAGGTGATGTATTCGTTGACGCCGGCGATCGCAGCCTTGATCTCGGACAGCGAGCTGGCTACCGCGCTCCGGCGAGAGCAAAATAAATCGCGGCACGAGATGTCGGCAGGGTGGCCTGTGGTTCGTCCTCGGACCTCTGGTTCCATGATGGAGTTTTGATGTCGCTCACCCTGCATTACCACCCGCTGTCCTCGTTCTGCTGGAAGGCGCTGGTCGCACTGTACGAGAACGGTGCGCCGTTCACGCCGCACATGGTCAATCTCGGCGATCCCGCCGAGCGCGCGGCGCTGCTCGCGCTGTGGCCGATCGGTCGCTTCCCCGTGCTGCGCGACGAGACGAGGGACGAGACGGTGCCTGAATCGAGCATCGTCATCGAATATCTAGACCGGCATTATCCCGGCACCGCCAAGCTGATATCGGACGACCCGGACCTCGCGCTGCAGACCCGGCTGCGCGATCGTTTCCTCGATCTCTATGTCCATCTGCCGATGCAGAAGGTCATCGGCGACCGGCTGCGGCCGGCGGACAAGAAGGACCCGCATGGCGTCGCCGAGGCGCGGGCGCAGCTCCGTACCTCCTATGCGATCCTGGATAAATACCTCGCGCATGGCGGCTGGATGATGGGCGAACGCTTCTCGCTGGCCGATTGCTCCGCCGCCCCGGCGCTGTTCTATGGCAACAAGGTCGAGCCGATCGGAGAGGGCCACCGGCATCTCGCTGCCTATCTCGAGCGGCTGAAGGCGCGGCCGTCCTTCGCGCGCGTCCTCGACGAGGCCGAGCCTTATTTCGGCATGTTCCCGCAGGAGTCCTGACGGGAACCCTGGTCCGGTCCCGTCCCGAAAATAAATGACGGCGCGATGTCGCTTTCGCGCCGTTCCATTCGTCTTGTACCTGAGGCCCGGGTTCTGGAGCGCTTGGCGCTCCGGAGGCCCGGGCGATCTGTGTGGAGACGACATGGCTGCAGCTGGCAACAGGGCGGAGATCATCCGCTCCCTCTTCGCCGCCTATCTCGCCAATGACCGCGCAAGCGTCGAGGCGGCGTTTTCGGAGGATTTCCGCTTCTCGACGCCCTATGGCGAGAACATCGACAAGCCACGCTATTTCGCCGAGTGCTGGCGCGACAGTGGCTGGATCGGCCGTCACGAGATCGAGCGCATCATGGTCGACGGCATCGAGGCCTTCGTCACCTATCGATGCGTGGCCAAGGACGGCAAGAGCTTCCGCAACACCGAGTTCTTCGTGTTCGACGGCGACAAGGTGTCGCGGATCGACGTCTATTTCGGCCCGTCGCATCAGGACGGCGAACTCGTCAGGCAGGAGCGATAGGGCAGCCTCGTGATCAATCGCGCGCTCGCCCGGGCGTCGTCGTCGGCGAGCGTGAACTCTGCAAAGGAAACCGGACAATGTCGATAGCAAGTGAGGGCAGTGGTCTGTCGCAGGCACGGCTCGGACGCATGCGCGAGGGGCTGGCGCGGCATATCGATGATGGCGACGTACCCGGCCTCGTGGCGCTGGTCAGCCGTCGCGGCGAGATCCATGCCGATGTGCTCGGACGCATGGCGGTGGGCGGGCCGCCGATGCAGCGCGACACCATCTTCCGCATTTCCTCGATGACCAAGCCGGTGACGGCGGTCGCCGCGATGATCCTGGTCGAGGAATGCCGGCTCAGGCTCGATGATCCCCTCGATCGCTGGCTGCCCGAGCTCGCCGATCGCCGTGTGTTGCGCACCATCGAATCCGAGGTCGATGACACGGTGCCGGCAAGGCGCGCGATCACGCTGCGCGATCTGCTCACCTTCCGCCTCGGGCTCGGCATGATCCCGATGTATCCGGCGCGCTATCCGATCCAGATGGCGATCGCGGATGCCGGCTTCGCACCCGGGCCGGTATTTCCGTCGTTTCCGCCGGACGAGTTGCTGCGCCGCTACGGCACGCTGCCGCTGGCCTATCAGCCCGGCGAGCGCTGGCTCTACAACACCGGAAGCCTGATCCTCGGCGTCCTGATCGCGCGCGTTGCCGGAACCTCGTTCGCGGGCTTCCTGCAGCAACGGATCTTTGAACCGCTCGGCATGAAGGATACGGCTTTCCACGTGCCGCAACACAAGCTGACGCGGTTTGCGACCTGCTATGCCAGCGATCACGCGACCGGCACGCTGAAAGTGTTCGACGAACCCGCGACCGGCAAATATGCCGCGCCGCCGGCATTCGAGAATGGCGGCGCCGGGCTGGTGTCGACCGCGGACGATTTCAACGCCTTCGCCCAGATGATGCTGAATGGCGGGCGGCTCGGCACCGAGCGGATCCTGTCGCGTCCCTCGGTCGAGCTTATGACCTCGAACCAAATTACGCCGGAGCAGAAACTTGGCTCCGAGTTTTTGCTCGGCGCGCGGGGCTGGGGTTTCGGGCTGTCGGTCGTGACCACGCGGGACGATCTCTGTGATGTGCCAGGCCGCTATGGCTGGGACGGCGGTTACGGCACTTCCTGGTATTCCGACCCGCGCGAGGCGATGACCGGAATCCTGCTGACCCAGCGCATGATGGATTCGCCGCAGCCGCTGCCGGTGTATTCGGATTTCTGGACGCTCGCCTATCAGGCCATCGACGACTAGCGCGCGTGTCAATGACCTCGGAAATAATTTCAATGACCGTGTCGGCCGCGCAAATCCTCCATCGTCTTTCAACCGAGCGCCGGTGCTGAGATCGGCTCGGAGACAACGGAGCACGACGATGAAGTTCAGGGTGATCGTGAAGGCGAACAAGGATACCGAGGCCGGGGTGATGCCGAGCACCGAGCTGCTCGCGGCAATGGGCAAGTTCAACGAGGAGATGGTCAAGGCCGGCGTGATGCAGGCCGGCGAGGGCCTGCATCCGACCAACAAGGGCGCGCGGGTCAAATATGCCGGCGGACAGAGCACGGTGTCGCACGGCCCGTTCAGCCTGAGCGGCGATCTGGTCTGCGGCTTCTGGCTGATCGAGACCAAATCGCTCGATGAAGCGATCGGCTGGATGAAGCGCGCACCGTTCGACGGCGGCTCCGAGATCGAAATCCGCCAGGTGTTCTCGGCAGACGATTTCGGCGAGGCGCTGACGCCCGAGCTGCGTGAACGCGGCGAGCGCCTGCGCGCGCAGGCTGGAAAGAAATGACGCCCGTCGTCGTTCCGCGATATCGCGCAGGCGATGCGCCTGGAATACATGATCACGATCGCAGGTCGTGGATTCCGGGCCGCCGTCGCGTCGGGCTTCCCGGAATGACGAAAGTGAAGATTGCGAGAGATTCAACAGATAGGGAAACCCGACCAATGCGCTTCATGATGCTGATGATCCCGCTCGGCTACGAATCCGCCCCCGCCAAGCTCGAGCTCGACCCCGAACGCGTCGCCGCGATGATGCGGTACAATCAGGCGCTGAAGGACGCCGGCGTGCTGATCACGCTGGAGGGGTTGCATCCGCCGGCCGCCGGCGCGCGCGTCAAGTTCGACGCCGGCGAGCCCGTCGTGATCGACGGTCCGTTCACCGAGGCCAAGGAAGTGATCGGCGGCTTCTGGATGATCGAGGTCGCCTCGCGCGCGGAAGCGATCGAATGGGCAAAGCAGTGTCCGGCCACCGCGAACGAGATGATCGAGATCCGCCAGGTGCAGGAGATGGCCGATTTCTCCGAGGAGGTGCAGCAGGCGGCCGCCACCTTCGAGCATCCGCAGGGCGGCTGGGGCAAGGCGCTGCGTTAGCGCATGATCCGGAAAAGTGCGCAGCGGTTTTCCGGAAGACCATGCGCAAAACGAAGGAGTCGAACAAGAAGCGATGCCGCCGCACGGCGTCACCGCGCCACCAACCGATCGTCACACCACCAACCACCACAACGGAGAAGCACGATGAGCAGCAACACCTTCCTCGCCGTCTATCTCGGCAGCAAGACCGGCGCGCGGATGGCGGCCTGGAACGCGATGCCGGAGGCCGAGCGGCGCGCCAAGGAGCAGCAGGGCATGGCCGCGTGGGGCGCCTGGGTCGAGAAGCACCACGACGTGATCGTCGAGATGGGCGGTCCGCTGGGCAAGACCAAGAAGGTCGGCGAGGGCGGCACCGCCGACATCACCAATCATCTGACCGGCTTCACCGTGGTGCGCGCGCCCTCGCATGAGGCGGCGGCAAAGCTGTTCGAGAACCACCCGCACTTTTCGATCTTCCCGGGCGAAGCCGTGGAGATCATGCCGGTGCTGCCGATCCCGGGACGCTAGTCCCCGGGCGTTAGGCCCCGGGGCGTTAGGCCACCAGTTCCCTGAACCTCTCCCGCTTGCGGGGTCGAGACGAGCGAAGCTCGCTCTTAGGTCGCATCGCATCATCGATGCGATGCGGGTGGGGGCTTTCTCCACGATGCGACATGCGGAGACAGCCCCATCCCCCGGGAGCGACGTCGTTCTCACGTCACGCCGGCTCAATCCAATCTGAACTCTAGGTGGAGATTTGCGCGATGGCGAAGCTCGTCTTTGGATTGAACCAGCCGCTCGACGGCTATGTCGATCACGACCAGCCGATGCCGCCAGAACCTGGGCTGTTTCGTCATTTCATCGAGCAGGTGCGTGGCGTGACCGGTATGTTGTACGGCCGCCGCATGTACGAGGTGATGCGCTACTGGGACGACGACCTCCCCGATTGGGGCGCGGAGGAGCGCGAGTACGCGGCCGCGTGGCGGAGCCGGCCAAAATGGGTCGTGTCGCGTTCGCTGACGTCGGTCGGGCCCAACGCGATCCTGGTCGCGGGCGATCTCGCGGTGGCGGTGCGCGAGTTGAAGGCCCGGCTCGACGGTGAGATCGAAGTCGCCGGACCGGAGCTCGCGGGATGCCTGACCGAGCTCGGCCTGATCGATGAGTATCAAATCTACCTCCGGCCCGTCGTGCTCGGTCGCGGCAAGCCATTCTTCACCGGCCCGCGCGCGCCGCTCCGCCTCGTGGCTAGCGACCGGCTGGGCGACAACACGATCCGGTTGACCTACGTCCCCGCCTAGTCATACGGCTTGGGCTAGTCCGTTAATCTTGATTGACGCGCGGTCCCGCCGCTAGTGACCTTTACCGCCGGCTCATGTAAAAGCCGTTCACATGAGCTGGCGCAAGGACCAAGGCCGCGCCGAGCGCGGCTATCATCACGGCAATCTCAAAGAGGCGTTGCTGCAGGCCGCCCTCGACCTGATCTCGAAGAAGGGGCCGGCCGGCTTCACCTTCGCCGATGCCGCGCGCATGGCCGGCGTCAGCCCCGCCGCACCGTACCGGCACTTTCGCGACCGCGACGAGCTGATCGCCAGCATCGCGCAGCGCGGCTTCGAGCAGTTCGAGTCTTTGCTGACGCAAGCCTGGGACGACGGCCGCCCGGATACCGTCACGGCGTTCGAGCGGGTCGGCAAGGCCTATCTCGCCTTCGCGCGTGAGGAGCCCGCATTCTATTCCGCGATGTTCGAATCCGGCCTGCCGCCCGACGCGAATCCAACGCTGATGGCTGCAAGCGAGCGGGCGTTCGCGATCATCCGTGCCGCTGCCGAACGGCTCGCGGCGCTGGCGCCGCCGGGTATGCCGCGGCCGCCGGCGATGATGATGGCGCTGCACATCTGGTCGATGTCGCATGGCGTCGCGTCGCTGTTCGGCCGTGGCGATGCCGCGCGGCGCAAGCTGCCGATGTCGCCGGAGGATCTGCTCGAGGCCGAAGTGCTGATCTACCTGCGCGGTCTCGGCTTCCGGACCGACCAGCGGCCTGGAACCGCGGCAGCCGACGACAAGCCGGCCGGCGAGAAGGCTGGTCCGTGGGGCAAGCCGAAATAAGGTTCAACGGCCAGGCCAAAAATAATCCGAGGGGTGCGTCATCCGCGCTGCTTGACTTTCCCGGGGGATGGGCTACCTATGTAAATGTTATTTACATTCACAACGGCGTGATGCCGTGATGGAGAAGGAAATGGCCTACACCGCTGATGTCAATCGCTGGCGCGGCCCCGCTGAAGAGCCCTACCGTCCCTACTTCTACGCGACGCCGTGGCATCCCCTGAAGATCGCCGGGATCATCCTCGGCTTCATGATCTGGTGGCCGATCGGCCTCGCCCTTCTCTTTTTCACACTCGGGAGCAGAAAAATGGCCTGTTGGAGTCACAACGACATGGATCGCTGGCAGAACAAGATGGAGCGCATGCAGGACAAGATGGAGCGGATGAAGAGCCGCATGGAGCGCCGCGGCTTCCCGTTCGGCGGCTTCGGCCCGCCCTCGAGCGGCAACCGCGCCTTCGACGAGTACCGCCAGGATACGCTGCGCCGGCTCGAGGAAGAGCAGGTCGAGTTCAAGAACTTCCTCGATCGCCTGCGTCACGCCAAGGACAAGGAAGAGTTCGATGCCTTCATGGCGCAGCACAAGACCCGTCCGACCCCGCCGAACGACCAGCCGCCGCAGAGCTGATGACGCGAGGCAGTAGCTAGCCTTCAGGCGATGTGCCCCCATAGAACCTGATGGCCCTGAGCCGCCCGTTTGCGACAAGCAAGCGGGCGGTTTGCATTTTGGGGTAGTCACGCCCACTATCGTGTGAGCACGCGTGACGAGGCGAAGACGATGGCGGGATCTGCGACGGTGAGTTCTGATGATCTCTGGCTTGCGATCCGGCGCGAGGCTGAAACTGCAATCGCGGCCGATCCCTTTCTCGAAGCCTCAGCCGCCTTCATCCTCGATCAGGGCGACCTCGCTGGCGCGCTCGCCTTCCTGATTGGCCGGGCCATCTGCCGCACCGATGCCGATCGCGCGCAGTTCATGCGAGCGGCCCGCGAGGCGTTCGCGGCCGAGCCCGCGCTGGTCGACGCCGCAGCCGTTGATCTCACCGCCATCGTGCGCCGCGATCCGGCGATCAAAGGGTTGCTGCCGCCGTTCCGCAACTTCAAAGGCTACGTCGCATTGCAAGCCTGGCGTGTCACGAACTGGCTGTGGCGCCAGGATCATCCCGACCTTGCGCTGCTGATGCAGAGCGCGGCGGCGGTCCAGTTGCAGATCAGCATTCATCCCTCGGCCCAAATCGGAACCGCTGTGTTCCTCGATCACGGCACCGGCATCATCATCGGCGCGCTGGCGTCGGTCGGCGACGAGGTCACGATCCTGCAGAACGTCACCATCGCGCGGCATCAGGATGACCCGCGCCACGCGCCAAAGATCGGTCACGGCGTGCTGCTCAGCGCCGGCGCCACTGTCATCGGCAATCTCAGCATTGGAGATTTCGCTAAGATCGGCGCTGGCGCACTGGTGACGTCGGACGTGCCCGCCGGCTGCACCGCCGTCGGCGTGCCGGCGCGGCTGACCAATTGCACGGAAGCGGGCGCGCCGGTGCTCTAGCGAGATCGTCGGGTGAGCACGCCTCTCAGGCTCCCTCTCCCCTTGTGGGGGAGGGTGGGGTGAGGGGTGGCCCTGGGCGCAATGCGCGCGAAAGGATGATCGTCTGTCAATGCGCGTCGCGAGCTGGTTCTTACAGAGAGCGGAGCAAGCAGCACCCCTCTCCCCAACCCTCCCCCGCAAGGGGGGAGGGAGCCCTACCAGCGTGCTTACCTCACCGCTTCCGGCGATCGCAGTTGTTCATCTGACACATTCGACCCATGGATCGGGCCCGCGCATCGTCACACCGGCACAAGCGCGTCGGCCAGCTGCGTAAAGCTGTCCACGTGAAGGTCGAACCAGGGCTCCGGCGCGACGTCGACCTTTGCCGCCGGACCGAACTCCAGCGGACGGGCAACGAACGCGGTGCGCATGCCGAAGGCGCGGGCGGCCTTCAGATCGTATTTGTGGCAGGCGACCATCAGGATCTTGTCGGCAGGATATCCGAGATAGTCGACGGCGAGCTGATACACCGCCGGTGACGGCTTGTAGCTGCGCGCAAGCTCCGCAGTCAGCACGGCATCGAACGGCAGCTTGGCATGCTTGACCACCGCCACCACGGCGGCCATGCCGGCATTCGACAATGTCGAGGTCACGAAACGGCTGCGCAGGCGCGCAAGCCCTTCGACGCTGTCGGGCCAGGCGTCGAGCTTGCTCCACACCGTATTCAGTTCGTCGCGCTCGTCTTTGGAGAAGGCCTTCGACAGGCCGTGCCGATCGAGCAGCACATCCAGCGCCTCGCGATAGATGCGGTCGACCCGGATCCACGGCCGTTTGCCGGCGATCACGTCGTCGAGCGCGGCACGATAGAGATCGCGCCATTCGCTCGAGAGCTTGGCCCAGTCGAGCGCGAGCCCCTTCGCCGTGTTGATGGCTTCTCCCGCGCGCAGGATCGGCTGATAGAAGTCGACGCACGTCCCCTGGACGTCGAACGCGATCGCGCGAATCTCATCGCGCCACGTCGCGGCCCCTGCCGGCTGCATCCCCGTCATCGCGGCCATGATCGAAAGTCCTCCTGCGGTCATGAAGTGTCGTCTGGTCAGATCGGGTAGCACGGTTCTGTCCCCGGTTGCGGTATTGGAAGCGGGCGCA
>NZ_JARVWP010000006.1 GCF_029846235.1 Bradyrhizobium sp. CER78 | reverse complement strand
GCTTGCGGGGGAGGGCTGGGGTGGGGGTCCCACCACCTGTCGCCTAGAGGAGAGAGCCCCCACCCGGCGCGCAAGGCGCGCCGACCTCCCCCGCAAGCGGGAGAGGTGAAGCCACCCTCGGGGCGACCGCCTTCGCCAGTGCCCTCTTCTCTTAAAGCAACCCTCGGCTTTCGCTCGCCGCGAGCTGATCCATCAGCGCCTTGTCATCATAACGCGCGAGCGAAAGGCTGCGGGCGAATGCGGGCACCGGGGCGCCGACCACGGCGCGGGCGCAGAGATCGCCGGTGGCGCAGGCGCCCATCGTGCCGTAGCCGGAGAGCGCGGTGGCGAGGAACACGCCCGGCGTCTTCGCAGCCCCGATCAGCGGCCAGTTTTCCTTCGTCATCGGATAGTAGCCACCATAATGCACGCGGTCGCGCGGCAGCGCGCCGAGGTACTGTGCGAGCTCTGGCTGCAGCCGGCTCGCCGCGCGCAGCACGACTTCAGGGAAATAAGGGTTCAGCTCCGGCTCGCGGACCGGTGCCGTGGTCTGCTCTTCGTTGAACGCCCAGCCGAGCTTGATCCACTCGCCATGGTCGCCGCCGTCGGGCCGGCAGTGGATGCTGCCCGGCATCGGCGCCAGCAGGCGCGCGAATTCCGGCGCTGCTGCCAGTTCCTCGCGCTCGTCGTCGGACCAGGCCAGGGTCTGGCCATCGAGATCGATCGCGAACGGCAATCTGCGATCGACCGCGCGGTTGCGGTCGGCAAATGCGATCTTCTGCTGCAGCACATTGACGATCGGCAGCTGCTCGCCATGCATCGCCGCGACCTGCGCCGCGAACGGCCCCGCGGCATTGACGATGATATCGGCCTTGATGGTCTGCCGCGCGCCATCGGCCAGCACATCGGCGGTGAAGCGATCGGCCTTCGCGATGCCGACCACCCTCGCCTGCTGAAACTGCGCACCCAGCGGGCGCATGGTCTCCAGCATGTACTGGCCAAGCTGCTGGCCGCTGATGTCGCCGGCGCGGCGGATGTGCAGCGCGGTTGCGACCTCCTTGTCGAATGACGGGTAATGCGTCTGAATAAGATCACGGCCGAGCAGAACGTCGACCCCATCGGGCGCGCTCCGCCAGTCCGCCGAATGCGGCGGCAGATAGCCACGGCCCGCGCCTTCATGCAGACGGATCAGCTTGGCGGCCTGTGCGCCATAGCCGGCATAGAGCTGCTGCAGCAGTTCTTCGGGTTTTGCCTCGCGCGTGACCAAGAGATAGCCGCGCCGCGTCATGTGGATGCGGTTGTCGCTGCGGCGCGCGATCCCCTCCATCAGGTCGGTGGAATGGTTGGTGAAGTCGGCCATCGTCGGATGCGGCCACCAGTTGCGGTAGTTCTCGCCCGACTGCGCCGAGGTCAGCGCCATCGGCTGGCCTTCGTCGACGATCAACAGGCGCGAGCGCTTGTGCTGGACGGCGAGGTAATAGGCCGTGGCGATGCCGACGATGCCCGCACCGATCACCAGGATTTCGACGTCATTGGTCTTCACGCACATTCTCCGATCGGCCCGCCCGCAACAAGCCTGCGATGGTTCATCGTGTCCGACGTCACTCAGACGGGACGTTCGGGGCCTGCATCGCGCAACGCCTGGCGCTGCGCCGACCGCAGCGTCTTCTGCGTCTCCTCGATGTGATCGCGCAGCAGGCGGACGGCTTTCTTGATCTCGCCGTCGCGGCAGAACTCGAGCAGCCGGTAGTGCTCGCGCTGCGGTCGCTCCTTGCCGGTCGCCTGCGACACCAGCGCCCGCGTGAAGCGGCCGACGTGACCGTAATTCGCTTCGATCATCGAGAGCAGGCGCGGGCGATTGCACGGCGCGTAGAGCGTGGCGTGGAATTTCCAGTTGAAGGCGCCCCATTGCGCCGGATCGGGCTCGGCGTCGTAGGCGCGGAGGATCTTGGTCGCCGCCTCCAGGTCGATCTCGCCCATCGCGGGAATCGCCAAACGCAAGGCATGGCATTCGAGCGCAATGCGGATCTCGAGCAACTCGATCACCTCGTCGATCGAAAGATCGGAGACCACGGCGCCGCGGTTGGGCAAGAACGTCACGAAGCCTTCAGCCTCGAGCTGGCGGAGCGCCTCGCGCACCGGGATGCGGCTGGTGCCGAACCGCGCGGCGAGCTCATCCTGGCGGAGCTGCGATCCGGGTGCGATCTCGCCGGAGCTGATCGCGGCCCGCAGCGCCTCACGCACGGCGCCCGGCGCGGAACCGTGAGGTCCGGCGCCTCGATGATTCGTGGCGGTTGCAGGTTCCATCCGGGATCTCTTTCGCTGGGGTGCCCAAGATATCCGACTATGGCTTGGTTGTATAAAATCGATTTGCCGATTATGCAATCCTACGTATAAAATCCTATTTCATTGTATCCAATATCACCGACGGCCGCGAGCACCAGATGAACCAAGCAATCAAGCGACTGATTTACCTAGCCTTTCTTGCGACGGCGGCCTCCGCCCAGGCGCTGGCTCAATCGCCCAACGGCACGCTGGCCAAGATCCGCGACGCCGGCGAGATCCGGCTCGGGCACCGCGACGTCTCGGTCCCGTTCTCCTATCTCGACGACGACCAAAAGCCGGTCGGCTTTGCGATGGACCTTTGCGCGCGGATCGTCGGTGCCGTGAAGGCCGAGCTCAAGCTACCGGCGCTGCAGACCAAGCTGCAGCCGATCCAGCTCTCCACCCAGATACCGCTGATCGAGAACGGCACCATAGACATCGTCTGCGGTCCCGCGACCAACACGCTGGAGCGGCAGAAAGTCGTCGCCTTCAGCACCACGATCTTCGTGTCGAGCATCCGCGCCGTCGTGCAGAAGGACGCGCCGATCAAGACCTTCGAGGATCTCGGCGGAAGGCCGGTCTCACTGACCTCGGGCTCGACCTCGATCGGGCTGTTGAGCGCGCGCGCCCAGGCGAAGAATTTTCAGACCAAGAACATCCTGACGCCGGACCATGCCGCGTCGTTCCTGGCGCTGACCACCGGGCGCAGCGACGCCTTCGTGATGGATGATATTTTGCTGGCAAGCCTGATCGCGGGCAGCCCCAATCCGTCCGACTGGCGCATCATCGACGACAGCCTGCGCACCGAGCCCTACGGACTGATCATCCGCAAGGGCGATCCGGAGTTCAAGGCGCTGGTCGACAAGACGCTGGTCGCCATAATGAAGAGCGGCGAATTCCAGGAGCTCTACGCCAAATGGTTCACGCGGCCGATTCCGCCGAAGAACGTGAACCTGAATTTCCCGATGACCGCGCCGCTGAAGGACGCCGTCGCCAATCCGAACGACAAGGGCGTGTAGCCGGCCACCGCACAGTCGCGTGCGATGGCCACACGCATTTCTCCTAGAAATCGACCGTCATCGACAGCCACAGCGTCCGCGGCATGCCGCTGATCACATAGCCGGTTGGATTGCCGATCCAGTAGTGCTTGTCGAACAGATTGGTCAGCTGTGCCCTGAATGTGGTCGGACGCCCGGCAAGCGTCGTCGCGTAGCGCGCACCGATGTCGAAGGTCGCCCAGTCAGGGACGCTCTGGGTGTTGTCGGCGCTGACGTAAGCCCGGCTCGTGTAGATCGCACGCGCCGTCGCGGTGAGGCCCGGCACGAAGGGCGTGTCCCACTCGACGCCGAGATTGCCCTGCAGGCCGGGCGCGCCGATGGCGTGATTGCCGTCGTAGAGGTGGCCTTGGGTCTGGGTGAGCCGGACATCGAGCCAGGTCACGCCACCAAGAACGCGGACGCCGGGCGCCACCTCGCCAAAGGTATTGAGCTCGACGCCGCGGTTTCTCTGCTGGCCGTCGAGGCTATAGATCTTGGTGATGGGGTCGGTCACGCCGCTCGGCTGGCTGATCTGGAATGCTGCGAGGCTGGCACCGAAGCCGCCGAGATCGAGCTTGGTGCCGACCTCGGCCTGCCGCGTCTTGAACGGCGCGAACACCGCATTGGTATTGACCGCGCCGGAGGGCGGCGTCGGCCCGGGCGACAGGCCTTCGATGTAGTTCGCATAGAACGACAGCTGCTTGATCGGCCTGACCACGAGGGCGATCGACGGTGATGTCGCGCTCTGGTCGTAGTGCGTCGTCTCGAGGCCGCTGACCGCAGCGTAGCTGTTTGCGATCACCTGCTGCTGGCGTGCGCCGACGATCAGTTGCAGCATCCCGCCCATCGTCGTGAGCGTATCGGCGACGCCGACGCTGCGCAGCCCGAGGAAGCCGGACTTGCCTTCCGGGAACGTCGAGACCGGCGTGCCGGCGGTGGCCAGCAAGGTCGGGCTGTAGATGTTGGTGAGATAGGTCCCGTAATTAGTCTGGCCGAGCCAATCCGTGCGGTTCTGCGCGCTGCCGCTGACCACGATCTCATGGCCGACGGGGCCGGTATCGAAGCGCGCGCGCACGCCCGCCTCGCCCGAGAAGGCCTCCGACTTGCCGGTCTGGAAGCGGGACGTGCCCAACGCATCGCCCGCCGTGTTGAGGATCGTCGCGCCGGGATCTTCCCGCTTGTCGTAACGGAATTCATTGCCGCCGATCGCGCCGAACATTGTGACGTTGTTGCTCAGATCGTATTCCGCGCGGGTCAGGCCGGTCAGACTGCGCGACCGCGCGTAGTCGAACGGCTGCGCCAGATTGATGCGCGGATCGGGCGCGTTCGGCATCGTGATGCCGGGCACCGGCGTGTAGCCGCGCTGGGCGGCCTTCATCCAGTCGTCCTGGGAGATGATGTCCGCAGACCAGCGGAATCTCTCGCCGTGGTAGTCGACGCCGAGTGAGCCGACGCCGTTGCGTACGGACTGCCGGTCGATGCTGGTGTTGCCGCCGTCGATCCCGCCGTTGAAGCGAACGCCCCATTCCTTCTGCTCGCCATAGCGGCGCGCGAGATCGAGCTCCGTGCCGAAACGTCCGTCAGAGATGTAGCCTGAGGTCAGGCGCGTCAGGTCTTCCGCCGCCCGCTTGGTCACGACGTTGACCGTGCCGCCGATGCTGCCTTGCGGGGCCATTCCGTTGAGGAAGGCAGCCGGTCCCTTCAGCAGCTCGATGCGTTCGATCGGGGCCGGGTTGACGCGATAGGCCGGAACGAGACCGTAGAGCCCGTTCAGCGCGATCTCGCTGTTCTCGATCCGGAAGCCGCGGATGGTCAGCGCGTCGTAGCGGTTGCTGCTGCCGATCGCAGCACGCACCGAAGGATCGGAATTCGTCAGCACTTCCGCGACGCTGGTGGCCTGCTGATCGCGGATCGTCTTCTCCGTGTAGCTCGTCTGGCTATACGGCGTGTCCATATAGTCCTTGTTGCCGAGCAGGCCGAGTTGCCCGCCGCGCGCGACCTGGCCGCCGATATAGGGCACCGGCAACGCCGCCTGCTGTGCGCCGGCGGTCGGTGTGGCCGCTGGTGTCGGCGCATGCTCACGCCTGCTCGCCTGATGCGCTGCCGTCGAGCGTGCCGAACGCGACGATGACGGCCGCCGAACCGGCGTGCTTCGATGCTGTGGCGCGGCCACGACGACCGGCGGAAGCGGTGCGGCACTGCTTGCGGGTGGCTGCTCCGGCGACTGTGCAAGCGAAGGCACCGCGGTGAGGAGGAGAGACGCGCACGCGAGCCGGAATGCGCATGGAACATTTGAGGTGACGAGCATGAGGTCCCCGGAGTCTTTTTCTTGGTTTCGTCTCGAACGTCGTCAGAGTTCGAGCGCGACACCGGGGCATAAGCATCACGCGCGGTGACGCCAACTAGAACGCATCTAAGCGATGGGGATGAAACCTGCTGCGCGAGACGGCGTCGATGCGGCGGCTTCCGCGTTCCGGCTAGTGTTTCATTGAAGACTGCGCACTTCTGCGGCTCTCTGACGGCCCTTTCGAGATTAGAGAGATTCTCGATGCGACCGGCGTCGCGGTCGGACGCGGTGAATTGTCGCAGCGATCCGAATGGCGGCAAACGAACAGATCGACAAGCGTGCGATCAAGCAAAAGCCCGGCGCTGCTTCAATCAGCGCCGGGCTCAAGCGAACAGACAATGATGGCGATCAGACGCCGGCCATCATCACGTATTTGATCTCGACATATTCATCCATGCCGTGACGCGAGCCTTCGCGGCCGAGGCCACTTTCCTTGACGCCGCCGAACGGGGCGACCTCGGTCGTGATCAGGCCGGAGTTGACGCCGACCATGCCCGACTCCAGCGCCTCGGCGACGCGCCAGACGCGGCCGATATCACGCGAGTAGAAGTAGGAGGCGAGGCCGAACGGCGAGGCGTTGCACATCGCAATCACATCGGCCTCGTCCTTGAAGCGGATCACCGGCGCGAGCGGACCGAAGGTCTCCTCCTGCGCCACCAGCGCGTCGGGCCGCACGTCCGACAGCACGGTCGGCTCGAAGAAGCTGCGGCCGAGCGACGAGCGCTTGCCACCAGTCACAATCTTCGCGCCGCCCTTCACGGCATCGGCGATGTGACGCTCGACCTTCTCGATCGCCTTCATGTTGATCAGCGGGCCCTGGGTCACGCCTTGCTCGGTGCCGTCGCCGATTTTCATCTCCGCGACTTTCTTGGAGAGCTTCTGCACGAACTGGTCGTAAATCTTGTCCTGGGCATAGAGGCGGTTGGCGCAGACGCAGGTCTGGCCCATGTTGCGGTACTTCGAGACGATGGCGCCTTCGACCGCGGCATCGATGTCGGCATCGTCGAACACCACGAACGGCGCGTTGCCGCCGAGCTCGAGGCCGAGCTTCTTCACGCCGACCGACGCCTGACGATACAGGATCTTGCCGACATTGGTCGAACCAGTGAAGCCGACGAAGCGCACCGCCGGATGCTCACACAGCACCTGGCCGATCGGCGGCGCATCGCCGGTGATGATGTTGAGCACGCCCTTCGGCACGCCGGCCTTCTCGGCAAGCACGGCGAGCGCGAGCGCCGACAGCGGCGTCTCGTTGGCGGGCTTCAGCACCACCGTGCAGCCGGCCGCCAGCGCCGGCGACACCTTGCGGGTGATCATCGAGTTCGGGAAGTTCCACGGCGTGATGGCGCCGCAGACGCCGATCGGCTGCCGGATCGCGAGCAGGCGCGCATCCGGACGCTGGGTCGGAATGGTCTCGCCATAGACGCGGCGCGCTTCCTCGGCGAAGAACTCGACATAGGCCGCGCCGATGTCGACCTCGCCGAGCGCTTCCGACAGCGGCTTGCCCTGCTCGGAAGTCAGGATCAGCGCGAGGTCCTCGCGATTGGCGATGATCAGATCGAACCATTTGCGCAGGATGTTGGAACGCTGTTTCGCGGTCAGCTTGGCCCAAGCCGGAAACGCGCGCTGCGCGGCCTCCACGGCTCTGGTTGCATCTTCGGCGCCCAGCTGCGCGATCTTGACCAGTTCGACGCCGGTCGCCGGATTGTTGACGGCGAATTCGGGGGTGCCGACCCAGGCGCCGTCGATGTAGCAGCGATCGCGCAGCAGCGACGGATCCTTCAGGCGGCTGTGCAGGGAGGATGCTGCGGATTGCGTGGCGCGTGCGGCAACGGGCGGGGTCATGGCGTTACTCCTGGAATTTCTTTGGAGGGGTATTGGCCGCCTATATAAGCGGAAAGGCGCTGCGATGCACCGGCGCGCGGCGCGACCCTGCTGCAAGCAATATTGAGGGCTGGCGCGCGGTCTTCGTCCATGCGCCGTTGCGCGCGGGCGCTAGAGCGCTAGAGCGCTCCGCCCGACATGTAGGTTTCACGACGGCCGATCATACGCTCAGCCGCGGCCTTGGCATCCGCCTTGGTCGAGGTCGCGCAGGTTCGGTATTCGAGGTCGGCCTGCGCCCGCGCGTCGCGGCGGCCGAACCATGACCTGGTGCCGCTCTGCAGCAGCGCCAGCGCTTGGGCAACATTGTCGACCGCCTCGAACGAGTGCAGCGCGCCGGTACCCGCGTAGCGGACTTCGTAAAGGCCTGGGCTGATCGGCGCCTCGATATTCTCGCCGCGGCCCGGCCGCGGATAGCGCTTCCATTCACTCCATGTCGAAATCATTGCTGCGTCCCCGCAAGGCGCGAAATGACGAATCTTTTCGTCAAATCCGTCCCAATTCGCCACACCTTTTGTGCAGCGATCTGAATGCGTTAATGCAAAAAAACAGGTACGAAAATCAATCTACCGATCACGTTACCGTGGCCGCCTTAAGGGGTCATCCGGACTTGTGCGGAGTCCACCGCAAAATCTGCGCGCGTGGTGAACACCCTCTGAGCCAGGTCGTTCCTGAGCTGCCCGCCTTCACGACATCGCGACACCATCGCATCGCGCGCCCGCCTTGCGGGACCCGACAAGCGGGAGGATGATCCGCCCACTTCAAAACAATAAACCCACCGGAGGAAGCCCAATGCAGAGCAAGGCTCAGATCGATCAGGTTTTGCGTCAGAAGAGCGAGGCAAAGGAGATTCCCGGCGTGGTCGCAGTCGCGGCCACCGGCAAGGACGTGATCTACGAGGGCGCGTTCGGCAAGCGCGACCTCTCCAAGAGCGATCCGATGACCGCGGACAGCGTGTTCTGGATCGCCTCGATGACCAAGGCGGTGACCTCTGCGGGCGCGATGCAGCTCGTCGAGCAGGGCAAGCTCTCGCTCGATGAGCCGATCGGCAAGCTGCTGCCCGACCTCGCCGCGCCGCAGGTGCTGGAAGGCTTCGATGCCAAAGGCGAACCGAAACTGCGCCCGGCCAAGACCCCGATCACGCTGCGCAAGCTCATGACCCATACCGCCGGCTTCTGCTACGACCTGTGGAACGCCGACATGGGGAAATACATGGAGAAGACCGGCACGCCCGGGATCATCTCCTGCCTGAATGCGGCGCTGAAGACCCCGCTCGCGAACGAGCCCGGCACACGCTGGGAATACGGCATCAATATCGACTTCGTCGGCAAGGCCGTGGAAGCTGCATCGGGCAAGAAGCTCGATGCGTATCTGCGTGACAACATGTTCGCGCCGCTCGGCATGAGCGACACCGGCTTCAAGATCTCCGACGACATGCGCAAGCGGCTGGTCGGCATGCATGCCCGCGGCGAGGACGGCACGCTCGCCGCGATGCCGTTCGAGCTCGAGCAGAACCCTGAATTCCACATGGGTGGCGGCGGCCTGTATTCGACCGCGGCCGACTACATCAAGTTCTGCCAGATGATCCTCAACAAAGGCAAGGGCAACGGCAACCAGCTGCTGAAGGCCGAGACCGTCGCCGCCATGGCGCAGAACCAGATGGGCGATCTCACTGTCGGCAAGATGACGACCGCGGCGCCGCCGTACACCAACGATGTCGATCTCTATCCCGATATGATCAAGAAATGGGGGCTGAGCTTCCTCATCAACACCGCCAAGACGCCGGAAGGCCGCAGCCCCGGAAGCCTCGCCTGGGCGGGCCTTGCCAACACCTATTACTGGATCGATCCGTCGCGCGACGTCTGCGGCGTGATCCTGACCCAGCTGCTGCCGTTCGCCGACAAGCATAGCCTCGAGGCCTTCGCGGGCTTCGAGAAGGGCGTCTATGCCGGGCTCGATGCCGGCAGTGGGCAAAGGGCGGCGTAAGCGGCCACGAAGGCACTGCACTCCCTCGCCCCGTTCTTACGGGGAGAGGGTTGGGGTGAGGGGCTGCTTCCACGCAAACGGTCACAATCGGACTCGCGGAGACTCCCCCTCACCCGGATCGCATCTTCGATGCGATCCGACCTCTCCCCGCACGGGGGGCGAAGTGAGGCGGAGACCGTTGTTCCATTTCGGCCTTTAATCCCTCCCCGCGCGGGGAGGGATTTTTCATACCCGCCATAGGTCGGGCCTGTCCTGCCAGTGCCAAACGACTAAGATCGCGCAAAAAAGTGCGACACGAACACGACCACGAGGAGGACGAGCTTGGAACCCACACCCAAGGCAGACAGCTATGTCTGCGGCATTTCCGATACGCCGCTGCTCGGCGAAACCATCGGCCGCAGCCTCGACCGCGCACGCGCGCGCTGGGGCGACCGCGAGGCGCTGGTCTCGCCCAGCCACAATGTGCGCTGGACCTGGAACGAATTCGCCGACCGTGTCGAGGCGCTGGCCGCGGGCTTCCTTGCGCTCGGCCTGCAACGCGGCGAGCGGATCGGGATCTGGTCGCTGAACCGGCCGGAATGGACGCTGACGCAATTCGCCGCCGCGAAAGCCGGGCTGATCCTCGTCACCATCAATCCGGCCTATCGGCTCAGCGAGCTCGAATTCGCGCTCGGCAAGGTCGGCTGCGCCGCCATCGTGACGGCGACCGCGTTCAAGACCTCGGCCTATATGGAGATGATCAACACGCTGCTGCCCGAGCTAGCGAGCTCGGAGCCCGGCCAATTGCGATCGGCGCGGCTACCGCAATTGCGCGCCGTGATCCAGATCGGCGGACCGGCGGCGCCGGGCACGATTCCGTTCGAACAGGTATCGCAGATGGGCGGCGAGCGCCATCGCGAGCAGCTTGCCGCGCTCGGCGCGAGCCTGCAATTCGACGATCCCGTCAATATTCAATTCACCAGCGGCACCACCGGCTCGCCCAAGGGCGTGACGCTGACCCATCACAACATCCTCAACAACGGCTACTTCACCGGCCGCGCCATGCGCCTGACCGAGCAGGACCGCATCTGCATTCCGGTGCCGCTCTATCATTGCTTCGGCATGGTGATGGGCAACCTCGCTTCCGTCACGCTCGGCACCACGATGGTCTATCCCGGCGAGGGTTTCGATCCGCTGGCGACGCTGACGACGATCGCGCAGGAGAAATGCACGACGCTGTACGGCGTGCCCACGATGTTCATCGCCGAGCTCGATCATCCGGAATTTTCGCGCTTCGACCTGTCGTCGCTGCGCACCGGCATCATGGCCGGCGCGCCCTGCCCGATCGAGGTGATGAAGCGCGTCAACACCGAGATGAACATGCGCGAGGTGACGATCGCCTACGGCATGACCGAGACCAGCCCGGTGAGCTTCCAGAGCGCGACCGACGATCCGCTGGAGCGCCGCGTCTCCACCGTCGGCCGCATCCATCCGCATGTCGAGGTCAAGGTGGTCGATCTCGACGGCAAGGTGGTGCCGCGCGGCGAACGCGGCGAGCTCTGCACCCGCGGCTACAGCATCATGCTGGGCTATTGGGACGAGAAGGAGAAGACCGCAGACGTGCTCGATACCAATGGCTGGATGCACACCGGCGACCTCGCCGTGATCGACGACGAGGGCTATTGCAACATCGTCGGGCGCATCAAGGACATGGTGATCCGCGGCGGCGAGAACCTTTATCCGCGCGAGATCGAGGAATTCCTCTACCGCCATCCGAAGATTCAGGACGTGCAGATCTTCGGCGTCGCAGACAGCCGCTATGGCGAGGAACTGTGCGCCTGGGTTCGCGTGCGGTCAGGCGAAACGCTCACGGCAGACGAGGTCCGCGCCTTCTGCCAGGGCCAGATCGCCCACAACAAGATCCCGCGCTATGTCGAGTTCGTCGAGGAATTCCCGATGACGGTGACCGGCAAGATCCAGAAATTCGTGATGCGCGACGCCGTGGAGAAGCGGCTCGGGCTGAAGGCGGCGAAGACGGCGTGAGGTTCTTCTCCCTCTCCCGCTTGCGGGGGAGGTGAAGAAAGTGAGCTGCGGCTAAACCAGCAGTCCCTGCTGCTTGGCCAGATCCTTCAGCGACACCAGCGGGCGGGCGCCGATGTGCTGGATCACCTCGGCGGCGGCGAGCGCGCCGAGGCGGCCGGCATTCTCATGGCCGACATTGCGGACAAGGCCGACCAGGAAGCCGGCCGCGAACAGATCGCCGGCGCCTGTCGTGTCGACGAGCTTGTCGATCGGAGAGGCCGGCGCCGATACGACGCCATCACCTGATATCACGACGCAGCCCTTCTCGCTGCGGGTGACGACGCCGAGCTTGGTATCCTTGCCGAATTGCTTCAGCGCGGTGTCGAAGTCGGAGGTCTGGTACAGCGAGTGCAGCTCGGACTCGTTTGAAAACACCAGGTCGACGATGCCCTTGCGCATCAGGTCAAGGAATTCGTCGCGGTAGCGGTCGACGCAGAACGAATCCGACAGCGTCAGCGCGACCTGGCGGCCCGCGCCATGCGCGATTTCAGCCGCCTTCACGAAGGCGTCCTTGGCGTTCTTCGGATCCCAGAGATAGCCCTCGAGATAGATGATGCCGGCGGCCGCGATCTGGACCGGATCGATATCGTCGGGCGTCAGGTCCTGCGCGGCACCGAGATAGGTGTTCATGGTGCGCTCGCCGTCCGGCGTCACCAGGATGTAGGAGCAGCCGGTGGCCGGCCCAGCCTTGGCCGGCGTGGTGTCGAAGGTGACGCCGGCGGCGCGGATGTCGTGGACGTAGAGCTTGCCGATCTGGTCGTCCTTGACCTTGCCGACATAGGCGGCGCGGGCGCCGAGATTGCCGACGCCGACGATGGTGTTGGCGGCCGAGCCGCCCGACATCTCGGTCGCCACGCCCATGTCGCTGTAGATCGCGGTAGCGCGCGCCTCGTCGATCAGCTGCATCGAGCCCTTGGTCATGCCGTGGCGGGCGAGGAATGCCTCATCCGTTTGCACCAGCACGTCAAAGATCGCATTGCCGATCCCGAGAACGTCATATTTTGCGTCAGCCATAGACCTGCCCTGTGTTAACGCCACCCAACAAGAGCCGCGACCTATCACGTTACGCCTTGGGGCAGCAAGGGAAGCGGGCTGCCAGTTCCGTCATCCCGACGCCTGTTAGTCCGTCACCCTGAGGAGCGGCGTCAGCCGCGTCTCGAAGGATGCACGGCCCCGCTGGTGGCCGTCGACCCTTCGAGACGCGCGCAAGGGCGCGCTCCTCAGGGTGACGGGTTTGGCGGAGTGCCGCTGGCAGCAGGGCGCGCGGCTGCTATAGAGACACCATGTTCCGCTCCTTCCTCACGGTCTCCACGGGAACGCTGGCCTCGCGACTGCTCGGTTTCGTGCGCGATTCCGTGATCGCGGCGCTGCTTGGCGCGGGGCCGGTGGCGGACGCGTTCCTTGCGGCATTTCAGCTTGTGAATGTTGTGCGACGGCTGCTGGCCGAAGGCGGGCTGAATGCCGCCTTGGTGCCGGCGTGGCTGAAGACGCGCGACGCGGAGGGCACGGCCGCGGCAACCGCGTTTGCCGGCCGCGTGCTCGGCACCATCAGCGCCGCAGTCATCGCAGCCGCGCTCGTGATCGGTGCGCTGATGCCGCTGGTGATCGCCGCGATCGCGCCCGGTTTCGTCGGCCGAGACACCCTGCAACTCGCCGTCGACAATGCAAGGCTGATGCTGCCCTATCTCGCCTTCGCCGGTCCGGTCACCGTGATGATGGCGCTGCTCAACGCTCGGGGGCGCTTCGCGCTGACCGCGTTCTCGCCGCTACTGTTCAACATCGCGCTGATAGCAGTGATGGCCGTGTTGCTGGCGCGGCAGCAGGAGCCGGTGCAGGCCGCGCTGGTCATGGCGGCGACGATCGGCGTCGCCGGCTTCCTGCAACTGTCGATGCTGGCGCTGCGCGGGGCAAAGCTCGCTTCGCCGCTCCGCATCGCCTTCGATCCCGAGATGCGCGGCTTTCTCGGCCGCGCGGTCCCCGGCATGGTCGCGAGCAGCGCGCCGCAATGGCTCATGGTCGCGGGCGCGGTGATCGCGTCGACCTCGCCATCGGCGGTGTCCTGGCTTTATTTCGCCAACCGATTGCTCGAATTGCCGCTCGGCATTGTCGGCGTCGCGATGGGCATCGTGCTGATCCCCGAGATGACGCGCGCGGTGCGCAGCGGCGAGCCTGCGGCCATCGCGCATGCCGAATCGCGCGCCCTCGAACTCGCGGCCGGGCTGGCGCTGCCGGCGACGCTCGGCCTGATGGTGCTGAGCGAGCCGATCGTGCGGATGCTGTTCGAGCATGGCGCGTTCACGGCGGAGGATGGCGCGGCCACCGCGCAGGCCCTGATCTGGCTGACGCTGGCCTTGCCGGCGCATGTGCTGGTGAAGGCGCTGTCGCCGGCGTTCTTTGCCCGCGAGGACACGATGACGCCGCTGTTGGCGACGTTGAAGGCCATCGCGGTGGCGATCGCGGCAGCCTTCCTGCTCGGCCATATCTTCGGCGCCAGCGGGATTGCCGCAGGCATTGCGCTCGGCGCCTGGAGCAATGCGCTGGCGCTGATCGGCAAGGGAGCGGCGACGTTCGGCTTTTCGATCGATGCCGAGGCGCGCCGCCGGCTGCCGCGCATCCTGGCCGCGGCGCTCGCGATGGGCGCCCTGTTATGGCTCGCAGAGGGCGCACTGCCGGCGGGTGGCCACGGTTTGGTGCAGGCAGCCGCCCTGCTCGTGCTGATCGCGGCCGGTATCGCCGGTTACGGGCTGTTCTTGCAGCTTTTCGGCGTCACCGGCTGGCGCGATGCGGTTAACGCCATCAGGCAAAGGCGCCCCGCCTGACTTGCGCGCGCGGGGCTTAAGTGGCAAACGACGCCGCTGGAGCTCGTTCCGCTCCGATGGATCGGAACGGACTCCAGACTCTTAAGTTCGACGCGTTTTCTTCACGCGAACCGGTGCCCACTTCGCTCGAAAACGCTTCTAGCAGCGGCTATTTCCGGGAAATAACATCATGGCGTTCGTTGAACGGGTTTTCTCAGGCGTCCAGCCGACGGGCAATCTGCACCTCGGCAACTACCTCGGCGCCATCGTCAACTTCGTGAAGATGCAGCAGACCCATAACTGCATCTATTGCGTCGTCGACATGCACGCGATCACCCAAGGCGTCGAGGTCTGGGGCGGCCCGGCCGAGCTCGCGCGCAACACCCGCGAGGTCACCGCGGCCTTCATCGCCGCGGGCATCGATGCCAAGAAGCATATAGTGTTCAACCAGAGCCAGATTGCCGGCCACGCCGAGCTGACCTGGATCTTCAACTGCGTCGCGCGGATCGGCTGGCTGAACCGCATGACGCAGTTCAAGGAGAAGGCCGGCAAGGACCGCGAGAACGCCTCCATCGGCCTCTACGACTATCCGGTGCTGATGGCTGCCGACATCCTGCTGTACCGCGCGACCCATGTGCCTGTGGGCGAGGACCAGAAGCAGCATCTGGAGCTGTCCCGCGACATCGCGCAGAAGTTCAACAATGATTTCGGCGATTCGATCCGCGGTCATGGCTTTGCCGACGGCCTGTTCTTCCCGCAGCCCGAGCCGTTGATCACGGGCCCCGCAACGCGGGTGATGAGCCTGCGCGACGGCACCAAGAAGATGTCGAAGTCGGATGCGTCGGACAATTCGCGCATCAATCTCACCGACGACGCCGACACCATCGCGCAGAAGATCCGCCGGGCGAAAACCGATCCCGAGCCGCTGCCGTCGGAGGAAAAGGGCCTGGAGACGCGTCCCGAAGCCGACAATCTGGTCGGCATCTACGCCGCGCTCGCCGGCATCTCCAAGCAGGAGGTGCTGACCCAGTTCGGCGGCGGCCAGTTCTCGACGTTCAAGAACGCGCTGGTCGAGGTTTGCGTCGCAAAACTGGCGCCGATCGCCTCCGAGATGAAGAAGCTGGTCGCCGACCCCGGCCACGTCGATTCGATCCTCGCCGACGGCGCCAACCGCGCCCGCGGCATCGCCGACGAGACCATGCGCATCACCAAGGACATCGTCGGCTTCATCCGCCCGCGCTGACACGCAAGCCGGCAACTGTGCACTCCCTCTCCCAAACGGCGAGGGAGTATGGCAGCATGGGTTGGTTTGGTTCAGCACCGGGACATGCATGACCACCCAGCGACGAAGCTACGAGACAGGTCACAAGCCGAAATGCCTCGTCATCGTTGACGACACGGCTGAATGGGACCGCGCGGTGTACTACGCCAGCCGATGGGCCATCCGGGTCGGCGGCGGCGTCGTGATGCTGCGGGTGATCGAGACCGAGGACCAGAACCAGCAATGGCTCGGGGTCGCCGACATCATGCGCGCCGAGGCCGAGGAGGCCGCCAATGAGGCGCTCGACCGCGCCGCCGGCCGCGCCAACGGGATCGCCGCGATCACCCCGGAGCGGGCGATTCGCGAGGGCGACCCGACCGAGCAGATCCTCGACGTGATCGACAAGGACGTCGATATCGCGATGCTGGTGCTGGCGGCCAATCCGGGCCCCGAGGGGCCCGGGCCGATCATCACCACCATGGCCAAGACCGTGGGCGCGTTCCCGATCCCGGTGACCATCGTGCCCGGCGGCCTGACCGACGCCGAGATCGACGCCCTGTCGTAGGCGCTATCGGCCCCGAAACCGCTCCAGGGGCATGGGTACGGGCCTGGAACCGCGGTTTTGCGGCTTGATCGCGGGCTTTTTAATTGCCATTTCATGGGGGAACCCAACGCGCCGGCCTTGAATCGGCGACGCCGGAGACAGCAAATGTTCATTCAGACCGAAGCTACGCCCAACCCCGCCACCCTGAAATTCATCCCGGGCCGCCTGGTGCTCGACAGCGGGACCATGGAATTCTCGTCGGCCGAATCCGCCGCACGCTCGCCGCTCGCCGAACGGCTGTTCGCCGTATCAGGCGTCACCGGCGTGTTCTACGGCGCCGACTTCATCACCGTAACCAAGGCGGACGGCGACTGGCAGCACCTCAAGCCCGCGATCCTCGGCGCGATCATGGAGCACTACATGTCCGGCGCGCCGCTGCTCGCCGACGGCACCACTGGTAGCGACGACATCAGCGACGAGGCGGACGAGTTCTTCGACGAGGCCGACGCCGAGACGGTCGAGCAGATCAAGGATCTGATCGAGACCCGGGTGCGTCCCGCGGTCGCCAATGACGGCGGCGACATCACCTTCCGCGGCTTCAAGGACGGCATCGTCTATCTCAACATGAAGGGCTCCTGCGCCGGCTGCCCGTCATCGACCGCAACCTTGCAGCACGGCATCCAGAACCTGCTCCGGCATTTCGTGCCCGACGTGCAGGAAGTCCGGCCGATGTAATTTGCGCCGGGTGGGTCGCCAGGCGCAGCCCACCTCGATACGACACAGTTGATGGTGGGCACGGCACTGCGCGCTGTGCCCGCCCGAGAGGGGGGACGAACAGTGAGCCGGCGAATCGGAAATGGTTCGGACCTTCCGTTCGCCCTGACGTTTGCCCCATGATGATTCTCGCGATCGATACTGCGCTCGACGCCTGCTCTGCGGCAGTGCTCGACACCACCTCCGGCAACACCATCGCGATCGAATCGCAGACGATGCAGCGCGGTCATGCCGAGGCGCTGATGCCGCTGATCGCGCGGGTGATGAAAGAGAGCGGCATCGGCTTTGCCGGGCTTGACCGCATCGCCGTCACCACCGGCCCCGGCAGTTTCACCGGCCTGCGCGTCGGCCTCTCGGCGGCGCGCGGCATTGCGCTGGCCGCGTCGAAGCCGGTCGTCGGGCTGTCGACGCTCGCCGCTTACGCTGCGCCCGTGGTTGCCGAGAATGGCGAGAATCCGATCTTGTCGGCGATCGATGCGCGGCACGATCACGTCTATTTCCAGCTGGTCGGCGGCGACGGCGGCTTGATGCTCAAGCCGAAGGTGGCGCCGATCGCGGAAGCGCTCGAAGCCGCCCAATACGGCGCACTGCATCTGGTCGGCAACGCCGCAAATATCCTCGCCGAGCGCTGGCCCGCCGACGCAACGCCGCCGGTGAAGATCGACCGGCAACCCGCGCCCGACATCACCTGGGTCGCCTGGGTTGGCGCCGCCGTCGATCCCGAAACGGCGCCGCCGCGTCCGTTCTATCTGCGCGCCCCCGATGCGAAGCCGCCGAAGGATCGCCTCGTCATCAGCGCGCCGCCATCGACATGAGCGGCTGGCTGTCGCGATGGTGGGGCGGCGGCACGCCCGCGGTCGAGCCCGCATCCCTGCGTGATGCGGCGCGGCTCGCCCAACTGCACGGCGCGTCGTTTCATCGCGGCTGGGGCGAGGGCGAATTCGAAGCGATGCTGACCGAGCGCAACACGCTGGTGCATCGGCTGCGGCAGGGACGCAAGGTGATCGGTTTTGCGGTGTCGCGGATGGCGGCGGACGAAGCGGAAATCCTGTCGATTGCGATCGATTCCGATCAGCGCGGGCGCGGCCTGTCGCGCGACCTGCTGCTGACCCATCTCGGCCATCTTGCCGGCCGCGGCATCCGCACCATCTTCCTCGAGGTCGAAGAGAACAATGCGCCGGCGCGTCGGCTCTATGAAAGGGCCGGATTCGGCGTGATCGGCCGCCGCGAACGCTATTACAAGCAGCCCGGCGGGGAACATTTGAACGCGCTTCTGATGCGGCGCGACTTGTCGTAACATCGGCGCGATGGCAGAACAGCGCCCGGCTCTGCCACCCAAGGTTTGAAGAATACGGCCTGAACCCCATGACCACGGTGAAAATCCCGCCAGCGCAAAAGAATACCGGCATCGAGGCGCGCTGCGCCGCGACCGGCATGCGCATGACCGAACAGCGCCGCGTGATCGCACGGGTGCTGGCGGAGGCCATGGACCATCCCGACGTCGAGGAACTCTACCGCCGCTGCGTGGCGGTCGACGACAAGATCTCGATCTCGACGGTCTATCGTACCGTCAAGCTGTTCGAGGATGCAGGGATCATCGAGCGTCACGACTTCCGCGAAGGCCGCGCGCGCTACGAGCAGATGCCCGAGAGCCATCACGACCATCTGATCAATCTGCGCGACGGTAAGGTGATCGAGTTCACCTCCGAGGAGATCGAGAAGCTGCAGGCCGAGATCGCGCGCAAGCTCGGCTACAAGCTGGTCGATCACCGGCTCGAACTCTATTGCGTGCCGCTCGACGACGACAGCAAGCCGTAGGCGCGCGTCACGCATCGCCAGACCATGAACTTCGATCTCGTCATCTTCGATTGCGACGGCGTGCTGGTCGACAGCGAGGTGATCTCGTGTCGCGCGCATGCCGACACGCTGACGCGGCACGGCTTTCCGATCACGCCGGACGGGGTGTTGAAGCGTTTCCTCGGCGTGTCCGACCGCGAGGCCCGGCGGATCGTCGAAAGCGAGATCGGCCGCGCGTTGCCCGATAGCTTCGAGGCCGAGGTCAAGCACGCGACGCTGAGCTTCTATGCCGACGACCTCAGCGCCATCGCGCATGTCGGCGACGCCATCGCCGCGCTCGACTTGCCGAAATGCGTGGCGTCGAGCGGCACGCCGGAAAAGATCCATCACGGCCTGACCTGTGCCGGGCTCTACGACCAGCTCGCGCCGCATATCTTCTCCGCCACCCAGGTCCAGCGCGGCAAGCCGGCGCCCGATCTGTTTCTGTTCGCGGCTACAGAGATGGGTGCACGGCCGGAACGCTGCGTCGTGATCGAGGACAGCGTGGCCGGCGTCACCGGCGGGTGCGCCGCCGGGATGACCGTGCTCGGTTTTTATGGCGGCAGCCATTGCACGGCGGAACATGAGGACATGCTGCGCCGGGCCGGCGCGGCCGTAACCTTCGCCGATATGCGCCAATTGCCGGATTTGATCGCCCGGGTTGGCGCCAAAACCCCGATTGCGTGAGCGCTAACCACCGTCATTCCGGGGCAATGCGCCAGCATTGAACCCGGAATCTCGAGATTCCCCGGTGCGCAAGGGCGCACCTGAGGTCTGGTCCTACGGACCATCCCGGAATGACGGGGTGGGGACCGGGTTGCACCGCTGGATTTTCGCCGGTTTAGGCTATATTTCAGCCCCGGCGCCCGGATGGCGCCGTTTCCTTTTCGCAATCAGGGTTCCATGACGACGCCGCGCAAGCTGCACATCAAGTCCTATGGGTGCCAGATGAACGTCTACGATGCGCAGCGCATGGTGGACACGCTGGCCGGCGAGGGCTTTGTCGAGACCGCGAGCGCCGAAGACGCCGACCTCGTGATCCTCAACACCTGCCATATCCGCGAGAAGGCGTCGGAGAAGGTCTACTCCGAACTCGGGCGGCTTCGCGTCGCCAAGGATGAGGCTGCACGGGCGGGCCGCGAGATGAAGATCGCCGTCGCCGGCTGCGTCGCGCAGGCCGAAGGCGCCGAGATTATCAACCGTGCGCCGACCGTCGACATCGTGGTCGGGCCGCAGAGCTATCATCATCTGCCGGAGCTGTTGAAGCGCGCCAAGGAAAACGGCCGCGCGCTCGAGACCGAATTCCCGGTCGAGGACAAGTTCGGCTTCCTGCCGCAGCCGAAGCCCGATGCGATCCGCGCCCGCGGCATCTCCGCCTTTGTCACGGTGCAGGAAGGTTGCGACAAGTTCTGCACCTTCTGCGTGGTGCCCTATACGCGCGGCGCGGAAGTCTCGCGGCCGGTCGCCAGGATCATCGACGACGTGAAGCAGCTCGCCGACAATGGCGTGCGCGAATTCACGCTGATCGGACAGAACGTCAACGCCTATCATGGCGAAGGCCCCGACGGCCGCACCTGGTCGCTCGGCAGATTGCTGCAACGGCTCGCCGAGATTCCCGGCGTCACCCGACTGCGCTATTCGACCAGCCATCCGCGCGATGTGGATGATGATTTGATCGCCGCGCATCGCGATCTGCCCCAGCTGATGCCGTTCGTGCACCTGCCGGTGCAATCGGGGGCGGACCGGATCCTTGCCGCCATGAACCGCAAACATACCGCCGATGACTACCGGCGGGTCATCGACCGGTTCCGGGCGGCGCGGCAAGACATTGCTTTTTCATCAGATTTTATCGTGGGCTTCCCCGGCGAGACGAGGGAAGAATTTTCCGCCACCCTCGCGCTTGTCACGCAAATCGGGTACGCTGCGGCGTATTCATTCAAGTATTCGCCACGGCCAGGCACGCCGGCGGCGGAGATGCGGGAGACGGTGTCAGCAGCCGAGATGGACGAGCGCTTGGGGCGGCTTCAGGAATTGATCGACAGCCAGCAATCGGCCTTCAACGGTGCTGCGATCGGCACAACTGTCGATGTGCTGTTCGAGCGCGCCGCGCGCAATCCGGGCCAGATCGTCGGCCGCACCGCCTATCTGCAGCCCGCCCATGTGATGGCATCGCCTGACATCATCGGCCAGGTCCGCTCCGTGAGGATCGACAGCCTCGAGCGCTACAGCCTGATCGGCGAGCTTGCGACGCCCGCAGCGCCGCGCCTCATTTCGCAGACCATTGGAGCCTGAAATCCTTGCCCAAAAGCGCATCGGATTCGTCTTCGCTCGCTCCCAGCCGCAAACCTGACCGCGACATGCAAATGCCACCTGAAACTCAGGTCGTCATCGATTTCGACGACAACCGCGCCGCATCCGCGCTGGTCGGCCCCTACGGACAGAATCTGGCGCTGATCGAGCGGCGGCTCGGCGTGGTGGTCGATTCCCGCGGCAACCACGTCACCATCGCAGGCTCGCGCGACGGCTGCGACGCGGCCCGCCGTGTGCTGGAAACGCTCTATGCCCAGGCCGTCGCCGGCCACGATCTCGATCAGGGCGAAGTCGAAGGCGCGATCCGCGCAGTGCTCGCGCAGGGATCGCTGTTCGAGTTCGATAACAAGACGGCCAAGCCGACCTTTGAAACGATCAATCTGCGCAAGCGTCCGGTGCGCGCCCGCACCGCGGCGCAGGATTCCTACATCCGTGCGCTGAAGCGGCATGAGCTGGTGTTCGGCATCGGCCCGGCCGGCACCGGCAAGACCTGGCTCGCGGTTGCGCACGCGGCGCAACTGTTCGAACGCAAGGAGGTCGATCGCATCATCCTGACGCGGCCCGCGGTCGAGGCCGGCGAGCGGCTCGGCTTCCTGCCCGGCGACCTCAAGGAGAAGGTCGATCCGTATCTGCGCCCGATCTACGATGCGCTGTACGATCTGATGGACGCCCGCGTCGTCGAGCGCGCGCTGCAGGGCAACGAGATCGAGATCGCGCCGCTCGCCTTCATGCGCGGCCGCACCCTGACCAATGCCGCCATCATCCTCGACGAGGCGCAGAACACCACGACGATGCAGATGAAGATGTTCCTGACGCGTCTCGGCGAGAACAGCCGGATGATCGTCACCGGCGATCCGTCGCAGGTCGACCTGCCGCACGGCCAAGCTTCGGGGCTCACGGAAGCCGTGAAGCTGCTCGATGGTATCGAAGGCATCGCGCAGGTGCATTTCAAGGCCGAGGACGTCATCCGCCATGAATTGGTGGCGCGCATCGTGGCCGCCTATGAGGG
The DNA here is from genome assembly GCF_029846235.1 of Bradyrhizobium sp. CER78. Classification (GTDB taxonomy): domain Bacteria; phylum Pseudomonadota; class Alphaproteobacteria; order Rhizobiales; family Xanthobacteraceae; genus Bradyrhizobium. The sequence continues at coordinate 476,068 of NZ_JARVWP010000006.1, read as the reverse complement.
ATTGCCGCAAAAGCCGGCAAACGCCAGATCTTGAGATCAATAGCTTCGGCCGCGAGCCCGCGCGATGCGGGTTCCGGCCATAACGCAGATTTTGAAACGAACGTGTCCGCTTTTCCTGCTACCGAGGTTCTCGTCACCGCCGAATGCTGGCAGGCCGAGCCCGACGCCGACGCGGTGATCCATCGCGCCATCGAGGCTGCCGCCGCGATCGCCGATGCCGATGTCGCGGATGCCGAGCTTGCGGTGATGCTGACCGACGATGCCGGGATCCGCACCCTCAACGCCAATTGGCGCAGCATCGACAAGCCGACCAACGTGCTGTCGTTTCCGGCGCTGCAGCCGGAAGGCGGCGGACCCGACGATGCGCCGCGCATGCTCGGCGACATCGCGATCGCCTATGAGACGACGCGGCGGGAAGCCGATGAGGAACAGAAACCGTTCGACCATCATTTGAGCCACCTCGCGGTGCATGGCTTCCTGCATCTGATCGGTTACGACCACGAGAACGACGACGATGCCGAGGACATGGAGGCGCTCGAGCGCGAGATCCTGTCCTCGCTCGGCATTCCCGACCCCTATGCGGATCGGATCGCCTGACATGCCGGATTCCGAACCGACCCACGACAATCCGCGCAACGTGAGCAACCTGCCCGCGGTGGTGCACGACGGCGAGGTGCAGCGTCCGGCCGCCGAGGGCTGGCTGGTGCGCGCGATCCGCACGCTGTTCGGCTGGAAGGCCGGCTCGGTGCGCGACGATTTGCAGGTGGTGCTCGATGCCTCGACGCCCGACGATGTCGGCTTCTCGGCGATCGAACGCACCATGCTGCGCAACATCCTGTCGCTGAACGAGCGGCGGATCGCCGACGTCATGGTGCACCGCGCCGACATCGTCGCGGTCAAGCGAGACATCCCGCTCGGCGAACTGATGAGCCTGTTCGAGAGCGCGGCGCATTCGCGGCTCGTCGTCTACAACGAAACCCTCGACGATCCCGAGGGCATGGTGCACATCCGCGACCTGCTCGCCTTCATGACCGCGAAGGCGCGCGTCACCGATGCGACCAAGACCAAGCGCAAGAAGCCGTTCCCCGCCGGGCTCGATCTACGCAGCGTCGATCTCGCGCTGCCGCTGGCCGAGGCCCATATCATCCGCAAGCTGCTCTACATCCCGCCGTCGATGCGCGCGATCGACCTGCTGGCGCAGATGCAGGCCTCGCGCATCCATCTCGCGCTGGTGGTCGACGAATATGGCGGCACCGACGGGCTGGTGTCGATCGAGGACATTGTCGAGCAGATCGTCGGCGAGATCGACGACGAGCACGATTCCGACGAGCCGCCGTCCATCGTCCGCCAGCCGGACAATTCCTTTATCGCCGACGCGCGCGCCAGCCTCGACGATGTCCGTTCGGTGATCGGCGAAGACTTCGTGACCGGCGAGGCGGGCGAGGAGGTCGAGACGCTGGGCGGCTATCTGGTCTCGTTCGTTGGCCGCTTGCCGGTGCGCGGCGAGGTGATTTCTGGTCCCGGCAATTACGAGGTCGAGGTGCTCGACGCCGATCCGCGGCGGGTCAAGCGCGTGCGGGTCACGACGCGCAAGGAACGACCGGCGCCGCGCAAGGAACGCGAGCGGCGCCGCGAGCAGGCACCGGACTCCGGAAACCCGCAGGCGAATGACAACATGCCGCCTGGCGAGGGAGCCGGTCCGCAGTGAGGCTGTCAGACAAACTCCGCTCGGTCGGGCTTGCGATCATTTTGACCTGGGGATGGAAGCGCGCGGTGCTCGCGCTCGCAGCCGGCGCACTGTCTTCGCTGGCGATGGCGCCGTTCAATGCTTGGCCGGTGCTGTTCCTGACCTTTTCGATCGCGGTGTGGCTGATCGACGGCGCCGCTGCCGGGCGCTGGCGCGGCGTACCCGCCGCAGCGCTGTCCGGCTTCTGGTTCGGCCTCGGCTATTTCGTGCCGGGACTGTACTGGATCGGCTACGCCTTCTTCGTCGATGCAGACACCTTCGCCTGGCTGACACCGTTTGCAGTGCTCGGCCTGCCCGCCTATCTCGCGCTGTTCACCGCGTTCGGCTTCGCGCTGGCAAGGCTGATATGGCCGCGCGACGCCTCGCGCGTGCTGGCGCTGGCGGTCAGCCTGACGATTTCGGAATGGCTGCGCGGCCATCTGCTGAGCGGCTTTCCGTGGAATGCGTTCGGCTACGCGCTGACCGAGCCGCTGGCGCTGGCACAAACCGCATCGCTGATCGGGCTGTGGGGCATGACGTTCCTGGCCGTCGCGATCTTCGCAAGCCCGGCGGTGCTGATCGACGGCGCCTCGCGCGGCCGCAAGCCGTGGCGCGCGCCGGTGGCGGCGGTGCTGGTTCTCGCCGCCATGCTGGCGTTCGGCGCGGTCCGCCTATCGCAGCAGCCGACCAGCATGGTCAACGGGGTCAAGCTGCGCATCATGCAGCCCGATCTGCAGCAGGATGCCAAGTTCAACTACTCCGCCAAGGCGGCGGTGATGCAGAAATATCTCACATTGTCGGATCGCGCCTCCGGGCCGCATTCGACCGGCGTGAGCGATGCCACCATCCTGATCTGGCCGGAATCCGCGTTTCCGTTCTTCCTGACCAAGGAAGCCGACGCGATGGCAGAGATCGCCGACCTCTTGCCGAAGGGAACCGTGCTGATCACAGGCTCGGTGCGCGCGCCCGATCTGCCGCCGAACGTCCGCGTCACACGCGCCTATAATTCCATCTACGTCATCGATCATGACGGCAGCGTGCTCGCGGTCTACGACAAGCTGCACCTTGTGCCATTCGGAGAATATCTGCCGTTCCAGGACTGGATGGAGAAGCTCGGCCTGGTGCAGCTCACCAAGGTGCAGGGCGGCTACATTCCCGGCACGATCCGCCGCACGCTCGACATTCCGAATGCGCCGCGCGCGCTGCCCTTGATCTGCTACGAGGCGATCTTTCCCGGCAATGTCGTGAGCCGCGACGATCGTCCCGGCTGGATCGTCAACGTCACCAATGACGGCTGGTTCGGAATCTCGACCGGCCCCTATCAGCATTTGCAGCAGGCCCGGCTGCGCTCGATCGAGGAAGGCCTGCCGCTGGTGCGCGCCGCGAATACGGGCATCTCGGCCGTCATCGACCCGCTCGGGCGAATCGTCGCGCAACTCGGGCTCGGCGCCGAAGGCGTGCTCGATGCCGGACTGCCGGCGGCGATCGCGCCGACGATCTATGCGCGCGCCGGGAACATCCCCGCGGCTGTGATTGTGTTGGTTGCCCTCGCAATCGTATTGCGGAGACGTTTTGTCAGGCGAAAAGCCTGATCCTGCATATCGCCGGTTGTCGCCGAACCCGAAAAAACGTCGAAATTTACCTCAGCGCGATTCCACCAGTTGACAGATCGACCGTGCACTTCGCATTGTACGGGTCCACGCGAAATCACAAGCCAAGTCAGCCCCTTTGCGCAAATTGTCCGCATTTCGTCCCGATCCTCCTTGCAGGATTTGACGGCACCGGCGCCTGAGGCATACTCCACGTCCAACTTGCCTCACCCCCCGGGCGCGCAATCCCTTAGGAGAGTTGGAGATGTCCACCAAAGCGCCCAATCCTGTTGACAAATATGTCGGCAGCCGCGTCCGAATGCGACGCATCATGCTTGGCATGAGCCAGGAAAAACTGGGCGAGGCGTTAGGCCTGACGTTCCAGCAGGTGCAGAAATACGAGAAGGGCACCAACCGTGTCGGCGCGAGCCGGCTGCAGCAGATCTCCGAGATCCTGCAGGTGCCGGTCTCGTTCCTGTTCGACGGCGGCCCGAGCGGCGTCAAGACCGCTGACGGCTTCAGCGAGGGCTCCTCGCCCGCCTATGTGTCCGATTTTCTGGCAACCGCCGAAGGCCTGGCCCTGACCCGCGCGTTCACGCGGATAGCGGATGCCAAGCTCCGCCGCAGCATCGTCGAACTGGTCGAGCAGATCGCGGCGCGTGAGGCGGCCGAACAGGCCTGATCCAGCCTTATCCGTTTGAGGGATCGTCAAATCTGGAATATGTCATTCCGGCGTACGTTAAGGCGTGCGCTGAATGACAACGCGATTCCTGAGCGACGACAACAGCATGTCCAGCAACCCGTTCGAAACCGCTGCGATCCTCGACGGCATTCGCCGCTGGGTCGAGATCGAATCTCCGACCGAGCGGCCGGACCAGGTCAACAAACTGGCTGATCTCGTCGCGGCTGAATATCGCGACCTGCCGGCCACCGTCGACCGCGTTGCGGGGCGCGACGGCTGCGGCGATCATTTGGTCACGCGCTCGTCCTGGGGGCAGGACGCGCCGGGCATCCTGGTGCTGAGCCATCTCGACACAGTTCATCCGATGGGATTCATCGAACGGTTACCATTCAAGATCGAAGGCGACAGCGCGTTCGGTCCGGGCATCTACGACATGAAGGGCGGCGCCTATCTCGCCTATCACGCGTTCCGGCAGATCTGCGCCGATGACGCGCGCCCGCCGCTCGGCATCACTCAGCTCTACGTCTCGGACGAGGAAATCGGCAGCCCGACCTCGCGCGCGCTGATCGAGGCCGAGGGACGCAAGGCCAAATACGTGCTGGTGACCGAGCCGGCGCGCGACGGCGGCAAGATCGTCACCGGGCGCAAGGGCGTGGGGCGGTTCGACGTGCACATCAAGGGCGCGCCCGCGCATGCCGGCACCCGCCCCGAAGACGGCCGCAGCGCGATCCGGGAACTCGGCAACGTGATCCAGACGCTGGAGGCGATGAACGATCTCAAGCGCGGCGTCACCGTCAATGTCGGCGTGGTCCGCGGCGGCACCAAGCCGAACGTGATCGCCGAAGAGGCCTATGCGGAAGTCGACATGCGCGTGCCGTCCATGGCCGACGCCGACGAGCTGGTGCCGAAGATCCTCGGCATCACCTCGCGCACCGAGGGCGTCAGTGTGAAGGTGACCGGAGAATTGAACCGCCCGCCCTATGAGAAGAGCAATGCCGGCGCCGCGCTCTACGAACACGCCAGGGAGCTTGCCACCGAACTCGGCTTCGAGCTGCTCGATGTGTTCACCGGCGGCGGCTCCGACGGCAACTTTACCGCACCGCATACTGCAACGCTCGACGGCCTCGGCGTCGACGGCAAGGGCGCGCACACCCATTACGAGCAGCTCTACATCTCCTCGATCGAGCCGCGCGCGCGCCTGCTCTACCGGCTCTATCAGACGCTGCGATGACACCGGCTCCGAACGACACCAGCGATCGCGATTCCCCGGAGGACGGCGCGATGGCCCATTCGCGCGGCTCGTTCTTCGGGCGGCGCAAGGGCCACAGGCTGCGTTCGCACCAGGCCGACCTGATCGACAATCTGCTGCCGCATCTTTCGATCGACATCGCGGTGCCCGCGCCCGAGTCGCTGACCGAATTGTTCGATGACGGCACCGAGAATGTCAGGCTCGAGATCGGCTTCGGCGGCGGCGAGCATCTGATCGCGGAAGCGCAGGCGTTTCCGAAGACGGGCTTCATCGGCTGCGAGCCCTACGTCAACGGGATGGCCAAGATCCTGACCCAGATCGAGGCGCAGAATATCGGCAACATCCGCCTGTTCGCCGGCGACGCCGCCGAGCTATTGGCCTGGGCGCCGGCGCGCTCGCTCACGCGCATTGACCTCATTCATCCCGATCCCTGGCCGAAGCGGCGGCACTGGAAGCGGCGCTTCGTGCAGGATGCAACGGTCGCGGCGATGACGCGGCTGCTTCCGCCCGGCAGCGAATTCCGCTTCGTCAGCGACATCGACGATTACTGCGCCTGGACGCTCGCGCATCTGATGCGCTCGCCCGATTTCGCCTGGCTCGCCGAGCGCGCGATCGACTGGCTCGAGCCGTGGCCGAACTACACGATGACGCGCTACGGCGCCAAGGCCGAGCGCGAAGGCCGCAAGGCGGCGTATCTGCGGTTTCGGCGCGTCGATTGATCCGTCGTTCCGGGGCGCGAGTGAAACGAGCGAACCTCAGGGGCGCAATTGCGCCCCGGGGAACCTCGAGATTCCGGGTTCGATGCTAACGCATCGCCCCGGAATGACAGATAGATACTATGCCTTCTCTTCCGCCATCCGCGCCTTCCTGACGTCGGTCGCCTCCCACACCATCCGCTTGCCGCGCTCGCGGCCGAGCAGTTCGATCGGATCGTGATTGTCGATGTGGCCGAACTGGCCCTTGTAGACGCTGTATCCGCACAATTCCTGCAAGCGGCGCGGAAAGCGCGCCGCGGTCTCGCGCGGGATGCCGAGCTGCAGGTTTTCCTGCTGCCGCATCCAACCCCAGCAATAGGCGCAGGAGAACGCAAAGCGCCTGGCGTCACTGGTGTTGGCGCCGCCGCCATGCCACAGCGCGCTGTCGAACAGCATCACGCTGCCCGCCGGCATGGTCGCGGTGACCGCGTCGTAATCCTTGCCGTATTCCGGCGACGAATCGAATTTGTGGCTCGCCGGGATGATCCGCGTTGCGCCATTGTCGTCGCGGAAATCGGACAGCGCCCAGATCGCATTGATCGTGATCGGGATGTGCGGCCGGGGCAGCGGGATCAATTGAGTGTCTTCGTGGATCGGCTGCGCCTCCTGGCCGGGGCCGAGCACCAGCGAGCAGAACGACGACAGCAGGCACTCCCGGTCCAGCACGCGCTCGACCACCGGCAGCACGCTGTCGTGCAGCGGCACCTCCCAGAACAGCTCGTCATAGGTCAGGAGATTGTTGATGCGCAGCGTCTTGAAGCCCTCGAACGATGTCCGGGCAAGGCCGAGATTGTGCTCGCGCTCGATCCGCTCGACCGCTGCCTTCAATCCCTCGACCAGGTCAGGCGAGGCGGCGCGCTCGATCACGGTGTATCCGTCATCGCGGATCCGCTCGGCGTGCGATTGGATGTCGGCGTCGGTCAGCATGGCGATCTCTCCGTTGGCGCTGTGTCGCGCCTTGCGGAAAGCATAGCGGAACGATTTTGGGTTTGGGAAGCACGCATTGTGATCCGTCATGCTGAGGAGGCCGCACAGCGGCCGTCTCGAAGCACGACGGCCCGGCTGCAACAGCGCGGCCATGCATCCTTCGAGACGCGCCTGCGGCGCTCCTCAGGATGACGGGTTCGAATATTGGCACTTGAACTACCGCGACTTCCAGAAATCCACGACGCGCTGCGCAGTCGATGGCATCAGGCGCACGAAGTTCACCCGCGCGCCTTCGATATCGGCCGGTGACGGCACGCGGTTCGGCCCGAGCCGCATCAGGATCAGGGCACGCACGGTCGGCCATTCGAAGCCGATCGTCTTGCTGGCGATCAGGATCGGATCGTAGCGATCGCCGGCGATCAGGCGATCGAGCGTGACTATCTTCACTGCGGTCATCGCGGCGAGCGCGGCGACGCATTCCTCGTATTTGAAGGCCTTTGCGAAGCCTGCCACCGCGGCCTCGTTCAACTCGCCGGCGCGATGCAGCGCCAGGATCGTGCGCTGGGCGGCGGCGAAATCGCGACCCTCGACCTGCGCGACGACGCCCTCGATCTCGTTCAGAGCCAGTTTGATCTCGGCCTGCCGTTCCGGCTTGGCGACGACTTGCAGGCGGCGACGGATCACGTCGATCGAGCCGGCCAGCAGGCTCTTCAGATGCGCGGGCGGGAGATCGTCACGGCGCCCGATCCCCAGCGTCAGCACGCCGTCCTGGCCGGCGCGCCGCACCAGCGTCGTAAAGGATGCGTCCGAGAATGCGGCGCCCGCATTGCCAGCCGCGCATCGGATCACGTCGCGATCGCCGCGGCGGACGATGACATCGGTCAGCGCGGTCGAAAGCTTGGAACGCTCGGCCATTGCCAGCAGATGGCCCTGGCCCTTGGCATTGGCGATCTCGACCAGCACCTTCTCGTCGATCACCGGAGAGTGGCGCAGCACCGGCCCCGCAATCGCGACCTCGTCCTCGCGGGCGAGTTGCCCGACCAGATGGCGCGGCGCGTTGGCGAGCGGCGCGAGCCGTTCGGCGAGATCGATCCGCGCCGCAAGCTCGGCATGCGGTACCAGGCTGGTCAGCACCCCGTCGAACAGGTCGATATGGTCGGGGCGAAAGCTCGCGGCACCCTGCAGGAACAATTCGCCGAGCCGCCGCGCGGCCTCGGCGCGGCGCTTGGGGTCGCCGCGGCGAACGATGTCGTCGAGTTCCGGGATCAGCGCGGGGGCTGTCGTCATGAGCCTTGTCCAACCGGCCGCTTCTGCCGATTTTCGGCAATCTATGGCCCCGTTCGTAAACGGAGGGTTAGGTCAAACCTGCACCCGGGGAGGGGCAAAATCGGCCTCCGCCGGGAAGGGAGGCCTTGCCGGACCTCTGCAAAAGGGCTATATCCACCGCAACTTATGGTATCTCATACGATCGCGTAGGAGAGTGGGCCCCCCGGGACCCGCTCTTTTTTATTACCTGACGGGACCCAGCGAGGCCGAGTCCAGTTTGGGTAGCGTTAGCGGCCCCTTAAGGCCACCCGAACAACACAACAGACCCAACCCTTAGACCTAGACAGCCTTTGACACTCGATATGACCGACCCGACCGCCACGTCCGTGGACACCGAACTGCTCGCCGAGCCCAGGCTCGTCGTCGAGCCCGGGGTCGCGGCGCGCGTCGCCGCGGTCGCGGTGCCGGTGCTGCAGGGCATGGGATATCGCCTGGTGCGCATCAAGGTCTCGGGCGATGCCGGCTGCACTGTGCAGATCATGGCGGAGCGGCCGGACGGCTCAATGCAGCTCGAGGATTGCGAGGCGATCTCGCGCGCGCTGTCGCCGGTGCTCGATGTCGCCGACCCGATCGAGCGCGCCTACCGGCTGGAAATCTCCTCGCCCGGCATCGACCGCCCGCTGGTGCGCCGCTCCGATTTCGAGCGCTACACCGGCCATCTGGTGAAGATCGAGATGGCGGTGCCGCATCAGGGCCGCAAGCGGTTCCGCGGCCTGCTCGCCGGCGTCGAAGGCAATGCGGTGCGCGTCAAACGCGACGATCCGCGCCCGACCGAGGACGCTGAAGTCCTGCTGGTGATGGAAGACATCTCGGATGCGCGGCTGGTGCTGACCGACGAGCTGATCGAGGAATCGATGCGCCGCGGCAAGGCCGCCGAGCGCGAGCTGCGCCGCGAGCTCGGCCTTGCGCCGCCGCAGCCGGCCCACGCCAAGAAGAGCGATCCGGCGAAGAGCCAGAAACCGAAGCCCAAGCCTGGTCACACGACCGGCAAGAAGCCGGCTCCGACCAACACGAAAAAGCACCGCCTGGCCGCCGAGCGCGCGCGCCGTGGCGAGATCGATCCATTCGAAGGAGACTAAGCCATGGCAGTCAGCGCCAACAAACTCGAACTGCTGCAGATCGCAGACGCAGTTGCGCGCGAAAAGTCGATCGACCGCTCCATCGTGATCGCGGCGATGGAAGACGCCATCGCCAAGGCCGCCCGCGCCCGCTACGGCAGCGAGACCGACGTCCATGCCGAGATCGACGCCAAGAAGGGCGAGCTGCGACTGACGCGCCACATGCTGGTGGTCGACGTGGTCGAGAACTCCTCCAACCAGATTTCGCTGTTCGATGCGCAGCGCGCCAATCCGGGCGCCCAGGTCGGCGACACCATCGCCGACACGCTGCCGCCGCTTGAATATGGCCGCATCGCGGCGCAGTCGGCCAAGCAGGTGATCGTGCAGAAGGTGCGCGAGGCCGAGCGCGACCGGCAGTACCAGGAATTCAAGGACCGCATCGGCGACATCGTCAACGGCATCGTCAAGCGCGTCGAATATGGCAGCGTGATCGTCGACCTCGGCCGCGGCGAAGCGATCGTGCGCCGCGACGAGATGCTGCCGCGCGAAGTGTTCCGCAACGGCGACCGCGTCCGCGCCTATATCTTCGACGTCCGCCGCGAGACCCGCGGTCCGCAGATCTTCCTGTCGCGCACCCATCCGCAGTTCATGGCGAAGCTGTTCGCGCAGGAAGTGCCGGAAATCTATGACGGCATCGTCGAGATCAAGGCGGTCGCCCGCGATCCCGGCTCGCGCGCCAAGATCGGCGTGATCTCGCGCGATTCCTCGGTCGACCCGGTCGGCGCCTGCGTCGGCATGCGCGGCTCGCGCGTGCAGGCCGTGGTGAACGAGCTGCAGGGCGAGAAGATCGACATCATTCCGTGGTCGCCGGACATCGCAACCTTCGTCGTCAACGCGCTGGCGCCCGCTGAAGTCGCCAAGGTCGTGATCGACGAAGACCGCGAGCGCATCGAGGTCGTGGTTCCCGACACCAACAACCAGCTGTCGCTGGCGATCGGCCGCCGCGGCCAGAACGTCCGCCTCGCCTCGCAGCTGACCGGCTGGGACATCGACATCCTGACCGAGCAGGAAGAGTCGGAGCGCCGCCAGGCCGACTTCGAGAACTCGACCCGCGTGTTCATGGAAGCGCTCAATGTCGACGAAGTGGTCGGCCAGTTGCTCGCCTCCGAAGGTTTCACCTCGGTCGAGGAACTCGCGCTGGTCGACGTCAAGGAACTCGCCGGCATCGAGGGTTTCGACGAGGAAACCGCGACCGAGCTGCAGACCCGCGCCCGCGAATATCTGGAACAGCTCGAGGCCGAGCTCGAGGCCAAGCGCAAGGAACTCGGCGTCGAGGACGCCATGAAGGACGTCCCCGGCATCACCGGCAAGATGCTGGTGAAGCTCGGCGAGAACGACGTGAAGACCGTCGAGGATCTCGCCGGCTGCGCCACCGACGATCTGGTCGGCTGGACCGAGCGCAAGGAAGGCGGCGAGCCGACCAAGCATGCCGGGTTCCTCGATGGCATCGAGATCTCGCGCGACGAGGCCGAGGCCATGATCATGCAGGCCCGCCTCAAGGCCGGCTGGATCACCGAGGCCGACCTCGCCAAGCCTGCCGAGGAGGCCGACGCCGCCGAAGCAGAAACAGCGGCATCGTAAGGAGATGGCACACGGATGCTCGCTCAGGCTGACCCCGATCTCGACGATGGACCGCGGACGCAGAAGTCCGCGACCACGCGGATGTGCGCGGTCAGCCGCGAGGTGCGTCCGATCGACGAGCTGATCCGGTTCGTCGTCGCGCCCACGGGCGAGGTGATCCCGGATCTGAAGCGCAAGCTGCCCGGCCGCGGATTATGGGTTTCCGCATCGCGGCGCAGCGTTGCGGAAGCGGTCCGCCGTCACCAATTTAGCAAGGGATTCAAGCGCGATGTCCGTGTCGCGCCGACCCTCCCCACCGACACCGACGCACTCCTGGTGCGCAGCGTCACCGAGGCCCTGGCGATGGCCGCCAAGGCCGGTCAGGTCGTCGCGGGCTTCGGCAAGGTCGAGGACGCACTCAACCGGAACGAAACTGCAGCCCTGATCCACGCTTCCGACGGCGCAGCGGACGGAATCCGCAAATTGGACGCTATCGTCAGGCAAAGGGGCGAAAAACGTGGTGAATCGCCGGTAATCGCCATCGTCAATGTTTTGACGTCGGAAGAATTGGATTTGGCACTTGGGCGGTCAAATGTGATACATGCTGCGCTGCTCGCGGGCCCAGCGAGCAAGACGTTCCTGTCGCGCTGCCAGATGCTGGTCCGATACCGGATGGCCGACGACGACAAGACCGCCGAAGCGGCCAGAAATTCCAGAGCGTGATCCAGGAAGGCGGACGCCGTCTTTCCGACCGGATCATGCTCAGCAAACGACGACAGGTTGAACGATTTGTGCGGCAAACGCACAGCGAAACGAGATTAGGACTGCTGAATGGTTGATACCAAGACCCCTGGCGACAAGACTTTGAGTGTCCCGAGCAAGACGTTGTCGCTGAAGCCGCGCGTCGAGACGGGCACCGTGCGCCAGAGCTTCAGCCACGGCCGGACCAAGCAGGTCGTGGTCGAGAAGCGCGGCAAGCGCCGCGTCGGTGGCGATGGTCCCGGCGAGGCGCATGCGCCGGAGCCCGTGGTTGCAAAGCCCGCGGCCGCGCCGCCGCCTGTCGCCAAGCCGCCGCTCGGCCGCCCCGCAGCTCCGTCGTCGGGCCAGCCGCCGCGTAACACCCGCTCCGGCGTGGTGCTGCCGACCCTGACCGAGGATGAGCGTTCGGCGCGCGCCAACGCGCTTGCCGACGCCCGTCAGCGCGACATCGAGGAGCGCCGCCAGGCCGAAGAGGAAGCCAAGCGCCGTGCCGTCCGCGAAGCTGCCGAGAAGGCAGAGCGCGAGGCCGCTGAAACCCGCCGCAAGGCGGAAGAGGAGCGCCATCGCCACGAGGAAGAGGCCAAGCGCAAGGCCGAAGTCGAGGCCAAGCGCCGCTTCGGCGAAGGTGAGGCCAAGCCCGGCGCGCCGCCGGCCGCTGCTGCACCGGCCAAGCCGGCCGCTGCTGCATCTGCCCCGGCCGCCCGCGCACCCGCTGCCCGCCCTGCGACCACGACCACCGTGCGCACACCGGCCGCTGCGCCGAGGCCGGCGGCGGTTGCGGCCGGGCCGGACGAAGACGAGGGTCCGCGCCTGGTGCGACGGCCCGGCGGCGCCGTGCGCCCCGCCGCGGCTCCGAAGACCACCCACAAGCCCGGTCCGCAGAAGGAGCGTGGCCGCCTCACCCTGACCACTGCGCTCAACGCCGATGACGTCCGCGAGCGCTCGATCGCCTCGTTCCGCCGCCGCACCCAGCGCCTGAAGGGTCATGCGTCGAACGAACCCAAGGAAAAGCTGATCCGCGAAGTCACCATCCCGGAAGCGATCACGATCCAGGAACTCGCGAACCGCATGTCGGAGCGCGCGGTCGACGTCATCCGCATGCTGATGAAGCAGGGCGCGATGCACAAGATCACCGACGTGATCGATGCCGACACCGCGCAGCTGATCGCCGAAGAGCTCGGCCACAGCGTCAAGCGCGTCGCCGCGTCCGACGTCGAAGAGGGCCTGTTCGACGTCGTCGACAATTCCACCGATACCGAGCCGCGCTCGCCCGTCGTCACCGTCATGGGTCACGTCGACCACGGCAAGACCTCGCTGCTCGACGCGCTGCGCCACGCCAACGTGGTGTCGGGCGAAGCCGGCGGCATCACCCAGCATATCGGCGCCTATCAGGTGCTGTCGCCCGAGAGCGGCACCAAGATCACCTTCATCGACACGCCCGGCCACGCCGCGTTCACCGCGATGCGCGCCCGCGGCGCCAAGGTCACCGACATCGTCGTGCTGGTGGTCGCGGCCGATGACGGCGTGATGCCGCAGACGATCGAAGCGATCAACCACGCCAAGGCGGCCAAGGTGCCGATGATCGTGGCGATCAACAAGATCGACAAGCCCGATGCGCGGCCGGAGCGCGTGCGCACCGAATTGCTGCAGTACGAGGTGCAGGTCGAATCGCTCGGCGGCGACGTCGTCGACGTCGAGGTCTCGGCGAAGAACAAGACCAATCTCGACAAGCTGCTCGAGATGATCGCGCTGCAGGCCGAAATCCTCGACCTGAAGACCAATTCGGAGCGTCCGGCGGAAGGCACCGTGATTGAAGCCAAGCTCGATCGTGGCCGCGGTCCGGTCGCGACCGTGCTGGTGCAGCGCGGCACGCTGCGCGTCGGCGACATCATCGTGGCCGGCGCCGAAATGGGCCGCGTCCGCGCCCTGATCTCGGACCAGGGCGAGAATCTCGAAGAGGCCGGTCCGTCCGTGCCGGTCGAGGTGCTCGGCTTCAACGGCCCGCCGGAAGCCGGCGACCGTCTCGCCGTCGTCGAGAATGAAGCCCGCGCCCGTCAGGTCACGAGCTACCGCGCGCACCAGAAGCGCGAGAACGCCGCCGCCTCGATCTCCGGCATGCGCGGCTCGCTCGAGCAGATGATGTCGCAGCTCAAGACCGCGGGCCGCAAGGAGTTCCCGCTGATCGTCAAGGCCGACGTGCAGGGCTCGCTGGAAGCGATCCTGGGCTCGCTCGAGAAGCTCGGCACCGACGAAGTCGCCGCCCGCATCCTGCATGCCGGCGTCGGCGGCATCTCGGAGTCCGACGTCACGCTGGCGGAAGGCTTCAACGCCGCGATCATCGGCTTCTCGGTCCGCGCCAACAAGGAAGCGGCGGCCGCGGCCAAGCGCAACGGCATCGAGATCCGCTACTACAACATCATCTACGACCTCGTGGATGACATCAAAAAGGCGATGTCCGGCCTGCTCGCGCCCACGCTGCGCGAAACCATGCTGGGCAACGCGCAGATCCTGGAAGTGTTCAACATTTCCAAGGTCGGCAAGGTCGCGGGCTGCCGCGTCACCGACGGCACCGTGGAACGCGGCGCCAACGTTCGCCTGATCCGCGACAACGTCGTGGTGCACGAAGGCAAGCTGTCGACGCTGAAGCGCTTCAAGGATGAAGTGAAGGAAGTGGTCTCCGGCCAGGAGTGTGGCATGGCATTCGAGAACTATGGCGACATGCGTGTCGGCGACGTGATCGAATGTTACCGCATCGAGACGATCCAGCGCTCTCTGTAAGTCCAAATCTTACGAAGCTCAGCGTTGGGTCCATTTAACTGAAATGCGATGACGTGGCCGGACGTTTAGTCCGGCCACCCGCGCATTGCCCGATTGAAAGCAAAGCTAGGACATTGATGCCCGCGGCCACGGCCTGCGGGCGCGACGGTTTTGGAAGAAGGTCATGCCCCGTCAAAAGAAGAGTTCCAGCCCGGGCGGCTCGCAACGTCAGCTGCGCGTCGGCGAAACGGTTCGCCATGCGGTTGCCGAGATTCTGTCACAGGGTGAGGTCCACGATCCCGATCTCGAAGGCCACATCATCACCGTGCCCGAGGTGCGTATGTCGCCGGACCTGAAGCTCGCGACGATCTACGTGATGCCGCTCGGCGGCCGCGACACCGACACGGTGATCACAGCGCTCGAGCGTAACAAGAAGTTCCTTCGCGGCGAGATCGCGCACCGCGTCAATCTGAAATTTGCACCCGACATTCGCTTCCGCGTCGACGAGCGGTTCGACGAGGCGGCGCGCATCGAGAAACTACTGCGGACACCTGCGGTGCAGCGAGACCTTGCACCCGATTCGGACGACGAGGAATGACTGTGATGACGACCAACAGCGTTATCGACGCGAAGGATGCCGACGCGCGCGACGCTGAGCGGGATGCTTTTGCCGGCCGGCGCAGCGACGATGCGCGCCGCACCAACAACGACCCGCGCCAGAAGCAGGGCAAGCAGAACCAGCAGCCGCGCCGCGACAAGCGCGACGTCCATGGCTGGGTGGTGCTCGACAAGCCGATCGGCATGACCTCGACGCAGGCGGTCGCCGTGCTCAAGCGCCTGTTCCAGGCCAAGCGCGCCGGCCATGCCGGCACCCTCGATCCGCTCGCCTCCGGCGGGCTGCCGATCGCGCTGGGCGAAGCCACCAAGACGGTGCCGTTCGTGATGGACGGCCGCAAGCGCTACCGTTTCACGGTCAGCTGGGGCGAGGAGCGCGACACTGACGACACCGAGGGGCGGCCGGTCAGGACCAGCGACGAGCGGCCGACCGCCGATTCGATCCGCCAGCTGCTGCCGCGCTTCACCGGGGTGATCGAGCAGATCCCGCCGCAATATTCGGCCATCAAGGTCCAGGGCGAGCGGGCCTACGATCTGGCGCGCGACGGCGAGACCGTGGAATTGAAGCCTCGCCCGGTCGAGATTCACGAATTAACCCTTGTAGAACATGGAGATAACGGACAATCCGTGTTCGAGGCCGAGTGCGGCAAGGGAACCTATGTCCGGGCCCTGGCCCGCGATATGGGCCGGATTCTGGGTTGTTTCGGCCATATCTGCGCCCTGCGGCGGACCCTGGTCGGTCCGTTTACCGAAGCGGACATGATTCCGCTGGAACAGTTGGAGGCTTTATGCAATAGAGCCGCGTCTGGCGAGGGCAGCCTCGCCGACGCGCTTTTGCCCGTTGAGACCGCGCTGGACGACATCCCGGCACTGGCCGTCACACGGGCTGATGCGGCAAGGCTCCACAGGGGCCAGGCCGTTTTGTTGCGCGGACGGGATGCGCCCAATACTAGCGGCACAGTCTATGTCACGGTGGCAGGCCGGCTTCTCGCGCTTGCTGAAATTGGCAATGGCGAACTCATCCCCAAGCGCGTGTTCAACCTGAACGGACTGACTGCCGGTCCGGCTCGCAACAATGAAAGTAACTGACGATGTCGATTACCGCAGAGCGCAAAGCGGAAGTCATCAAGACGAATGCCACCAAAGCCGGCGACACCGGCTCGCCCGAGGTTCAGGTCGCGATCCTGTCGGAACGCATCAATAACCTCACCGAGCACTTCAAGAGCCATGTGAAGGACAACCATTCACGTCGCGGCCTCCTGAAGCTCGTGTCGACGCGTCGCTCCCTGCTTGACTACATCAAGCGCAAGGACGAGGCGCGCTACAAGGCGCTGCTCGAAAAGCACAACATCCGTCGTTGATTTGAGAAGCACGCGCGCGAAGGTTCGCGCGCGTTTTCGCATGGTCGTCCGTGAACCCGGGCTTTCGAATTGTCGAAAGATGATCATGCGCCGCATGGCAGTCGCGCCATGCCAACTAGCGTCCAGCAGCAATCCGGCCGCTGGACCGGGCAAGATGCCCAGATGACCGAAAGGATGGACGCCATCCGAAATCCAGGGACCATGGCAGGATCGCCGGATGCTGACCGCAGCAGCGCGTCAGTGTCTCGCCGTCTTGGCATGGTCTTTGTGTTTCAGGGCGCCGTGCTTTCGTGAAACCATGAAAGAAACCGAAATGTTCAATTCGCATTCCGTCGAGATCGACTGGGGTGGACGTCCCCTCAAACTAGAAACCGGCAAGATCGCCCGCCAGGCCGACGGCGCCGTGATGGCGACCTACGGCGAGACCGTGGTGCTTGCCACCGTCGTCGCGGCGAAGGCGCCGCGCGAAGGCGTCGACTTCCTGCCGCTGACGGTCGACTACCAGGAGAAGACCTACGCCGCGGGCCGCATTCCCGGCGGCTATTTCAAGCGCGAGGGCCGTCCGACTGAGAAGGAGACGCTGGTCTCCCGTCTGATCGACCGTCCGATCCGTCCGCTGTTCGTCGATGGCTGGCGCAACGAGACCCAGGTGATCGTCACCGTTCTCTCGCACGACATGGAGAACGATCCGGACATCGTGTCGCTGGTCGCCGCCTCCGCCGCGCTGACGCTGTCGGGTGCGCCCTTCAAGGGCCCGATCGGCGCCGCCCGCGTTGGTTTTGCCAATGACGAATTCATCCTCAACCCGACGCTAGACGAGATGACCGAGACCCAGCTCGACCTCGTCGTCGCCGGCACCGCCGACGCCGTGCTGATGGTCGAGTCGGAAGCCAAGGAACTCAACGAAGACGTGATGCTCGGCGCGGTCATGTTCGGCCACCGCCACTTCCAGCCCGTGATCAACGCGATCATCGAGCTGGCCGAGAAGGCCGCCAAGGAGCCGCGCGAAGTCACCACGATCGACAATTCGGAGATCGAGAAGGAAATGCTTGGCCTTGCCGAGCAGGACCTCCGCAAGGCCTACGCGATCCCGGTCAAGCAGGAACGCTATGCCGCGGTCGGCGCCGTCAAGGAGAAGGTGCTGGCGCACTTCTTCCCGGAAGGCCAGGAGCCGAAATACGACAAGCTCCGCGTCGCCGCCGTGTTCAAGGAACTCGAAGCCAAGATCGTTCGCTGGAACATCCTCGACACCGGCAAGCGGATCGACGGCCGCGACGTCAAGACCGTGCGCAACATCATCGCCGAAGCCGGCGTGCTGCCGCGTGCCCACGGCTCGGCGCTGTTCACCCGTGGTGAAACCCAGGCGATGGTGGTCACCACGCTCGGCACCGGCGAGGACGAGCAGTACATCGACGCGCTGTCGGGGACGTACAAGGAAACGTTCCTGCTGCACTACAACTTCCCGCCCTACTCGGTCGGTGAAACCGGCCGCCTCGGCGGCACCAAGCGCCGCGAGATCGGCCACGGCAAGCTCGCCTGGCGCGCGATCCATCCGGTGCTGCCGCCGCATCACGAGTTCCCGTACACGATCCGCGTGGTCTCCGAGATCACCGAGTCGAACGGCTCGTCCTCGATGGCTTCGGTCTGCGGCGCCTCGCTGTCGCTGATGGACGCCGGCGTGCCGCTGAAGCGGCCGACCGCCGGTATCGCCATGGGCCTGATCCTCGAGGGTCAGCGCTTCGCGGTGCTGTCGGACATCCTCGGCGACGAGGATCATCTCGGCGACATGGACTTCAAGGTCGCCGGCACCGACCAGGGCATCACCTCGCTCCAGATGGACATCAAGATCGAGGGCATCACCGAGGAGATCATGAAGGTGGCGCTTGGCCAGGCCAAGGAAGGGCGCATCCACATCCTCGGCGAGATGGCCAAGGCCCTGACCGCGGCGCGCGCCGAGCTCGGCGAATACGCTCCGCGCATCGAGACCTTCAAGATCGCCACCGACAAGATCCGTGAAGTGATCGGCACCGGCGGCAAGGTGATCCGTGAGATCGTCGAGAAGACCGGCGCCAAGGTCAACATCGAGGACGACGGCACCGTGAAGGTCGCCTCCAACGACGGCGAGGCGATGAAGGCCGCGATCAAGTGGATCAAGTCGATCGCCTCCGATCCGGAGATCGGCCAGATCTACGAAGGCACCGTCGTCAAGGTGATGGAGTTCGGCGCGTTCGTGAACTTCTTCGGCGCCAAGGATGGCCTCGTCCACATCAGCCAGCTTGCGGCCAACCGCGTGCAGAAGACCTCCGACGTCGTCAAGGAAGGCGACAAGGTCAAGGTCAAGCTGCTCGGCTTCGACGATCGCGGCAAGACCCGCCTGTCGATGAAGGCGGTCGACCAGGAGACCGGCGAGGACCTCGAAGCCAAGCAGAAGAGCGACGCTCCGGCGCCGCGCGAAGCCGCCGGCGAGTAAGCCTGCCTGAAACGAAACGACGAAGGGCGGCCGAAAGGCCGCCCTTTTTGTTTGGTCAGCGCGTCCGGCATATGAGCAGGATCGCGAAGCTCGCCCGCTGCGTCATCCCTCCTGTAGGCTGAGAGCCACGGTAACGTACCGCGCTTCCACGCGAGACGCATCGCAGCCCGAGAGATCAACGATGACGCCACTGGTGATCCGCGCCGCGCGGCCGGACGAATATGACGAGATCGCCCGCGTCTGGATGGAGAGTTGGGCCACGACCGGCGTCGCCGAAGCCAATGATGCCCTGCTCGCCAATCTGCGCGAGCGCGTGCGCCACGAGATCGCGCAGGGCTGGAGCCTGTTCGTCGCCGACGACAACGGGACGCTCGCCGGCATGCTGGCGCTGCACATCTCCGGTCACTATCTCGATCAACTGTTCGTCGCCCCCGACTATCAGGGCAGGAGCATCGGGCGCCATCTGCTTGCCTTCACACGCGAGCAGATGCCCGACGAGATCTGGCTGAAATGCGCGCGCGGAAACGAGAAGGCGTGGCGTTGGTATGAACGCGAGGGCTTCTTGTACGAGGAGGAGAAGATCAACCCGCTGAACGGGCTGATGATGAAGTACTACCGGTGGACGAAGCAATAGAGATTCGGCGTTCGCTTGCGGGCGGCGGCTGCACGCTCTAGTTTGCCGTAGCAGTCCGATCAACTTCCGCTTACCGAGCCATGTACCGCAACTTCGCCGTCGCCCTCCTCGTCTCATGCTTCGCCGCGACGGGATGGGCTCAGTCTCCCTCGACGTCCGCGCCTGCCGTTGCGCCACAAGCCGCCAAGCCCGCCACCAAGAAGCCCACGGCGAAGACAGCCGCACCGAAGGCGAAATCGGACAGCAGAGCAGCGCCGACGGAATCCGGACCGTGCAGTTTGGGCGTGATCTCGGCGATCGGAGACCGTTTCGCGGTCCACAAATTCGGATTGACGGTGTTCGAAACCGAGAACGACGAGGTCCCGATCGACAATTGGGGGCTCGACGATATCGTCCTCGCGCGCGTGCGCGCCGTGATGGGCACCGATCCCTCGATCCGCAAGATCGGCTATCCGCGCGGCGCGTTCGAGCCGTTCTACAATCCGAAATCGCGGCTGATCCGCGATCCGGCCGAAGACCTGCCGGCGATTGTACGGAGCATCACGGCCAATGCGAATTGCGAACGCTACCTCGTCGTCACCCGCTACAAGGCCCAACTGTCCGGGACCAACCTGACCATCAACGGCATCGGCGCCTACAGCCGCGGTCTCGGCAGCCTGGCGAGGCAAGCACACCTGTTCGCGAATATCTCGGTCAGCCTGCTGGACGGGAGGACATACGAGAAGGTCGACCGGCGGCTCGCGCTTCTCAAAGCCACGTTCGGTGACGGACTGCGGCTCACCGAGGATCCGCTGACCCAGATCGACAACGCGCTGTTTCCCGATCCTCCTGCCGCGGCATCGAACAGCACCGCGCTTCGCGAGAAAACGTGCACGCTGGTTGCGGCAAGGCTCGACCGGTCGCTGCCCGTCTTCCTCAGGGATGAATAGACGTATCGGCCGAAGCCGCGTGGCGCGACCGACATTCCGCTGTGCACAGACGATTGCGGCGGCCGACCTGCGTCTGCGCGGCTCTGACCAGCAGACGATGCCCGGGCGGGCCTAACCCGGGACGACGCGCGGATCGACGTCCTGCGTGTAGTCGACGCCATCGATGCCGAAGCCGAACAGGCGGAGGAACTGGCTCTTGTACTCCCCCAGATCCGCCAGCTCGCCGAGCGTCTCGGTGGTCAGCAGCGGCCAGCGCCGCGACACTTCCGTCTGCACCTCGGGCGACAGCTCCCAGTCGTCGACCCGGATGCGTTGCGCGTCATCGAGCGCGATGTCCTTGCCGAGTCGGGTGCGGAACAGGCGGTCGATCTGCTCGATGCAGCCTTCGTGCAGCCCGAGCTGCTTCATCACCTTGAACAGCACGGTGCCATAGAGCGGCACCACGGGAATGGCCGAGCTCGCCTGGGTGACCACGGCCTTCAACGCCACGACGCGGGCGGCGTCCGCACCGAGCCGGCCGCGGATCGCTTCCGCCTTGGCATCGAGATCGACTTTGGCGCGACCGAGCGTGCCGTTCCAGTAGATCGGCCAGGTCAGTTCGCTGCCGATATAGGTGTAGTTGAGTGTGCGGAAGCCCGGCGCCAGCACGCCGGCATCGGCGAGCTGGTCGATCCAGCGCTTCCAGTCGTCGCCGCCCATGACAGCGACCGTCGCCGCGGTTTGTTCCTCGTTCGCCGGCTCGAGCGTGGTCTGGAACACCTCGCCGGTCTCGGTGTCGAGCGTCTTGATCTCGACCGGGGCGCCGAGCGGCTTGATGACCGAGCGATAGGTCTTGCCGGTGTCCGGATCGGTCCGCACCGGCGCGGCCATGCTGTAGACCAGCATGTCGAGCTGTCCGAATTTTTCGCGCACGCGCTCGATGAAGTCCTTCTTCAGCTCGTCGGAGAAGGCGTCGCCTTCGAGCGTGAGCGGAGATCGCCCGATCTTCTGGGACTCGATCTCGAAGGCGCGGTTGTTGTACCAACCGGCGCTGGCGCTCCTCTTTTCCGAAGGCTCTCGCTCCAGCGACACACCGATCGTATCGGCGCCGCCGGCGAAGGTCGCGACGATGCGGCTCGCAAGCCCGTAGCCCGTCGAGCAGCCCAGTACGGCAACGCGCTTGGGACAGTCGGCGACCGGGCCCTGCTTCAGAACGTAGGCGATCTGCTCGCGGACATTCGTGGCGCAGCCGACGGGATGTGCCGTCGTGCAGATGAATCCTCGCACGCGCGGTTCAATAATCATTCCCACCCCATTCCGGATCGTTGCAATATTCCCATGCGCTGGCTGCGGACCTCCCTCAGCAAGCGAGGAGAGGCGAAGTCACGCGTCAAGCCGCCTGAACACCAGCGTCGCGTTGGTGCCGCCGAAGCCGAACGAGTTCGACAGCACGGTCGTCAGCTTGGCGTTGTCGATACGTTTGCGCACGATCGGCATGTCGGCGAAGATCGGATCAAGCTCGGTGATATGCGCGCTCTCGCAGACGAAGCCGTTGTTCAGCATCAGCAGCGAGTAGATCGCTTCCTGCACGCCGGTGGCGCCGAGCGAGTGGCCGGTCAGCGCCTTGGTCGCCGAGATCGGCGGACACTTGTCGCCGGTGCCGAACACCTTGCGGATCGCCTCGATCTCCGGCGGATCGCCGGCCGGTGTCGAGGTGGCGTGCGGGTTGATGTAGTCGACCGGCGTGTCCACCGTCGACATCGCCATGCGCATGCAGCGCTCGGCGCCCTCGCCCGACGGCGCCACCATGTCGTATCCGTCAGAGGTCGCGCCGTAGCCGACGACCTCACCATAAATCCGCGCGCCGCGCGCCTTGGCATGCTCGAGCTCTTCGAGCACCACGACACCCGCGCCGCCGGCGATGACGAAGCCGTCGCGATTGAGATCGTAGGGACGCGAGGCGGTGGCCGGCGTGTCATTGTATTTCGAGGACATCGCGCCCATGGCGTCGAACAGCACCGACAGCGTCCAGTCGAGCTCCTCGCAGCCGCCGGCGAAGATGATGTCCTGCTTGCCGATCTGGATCGTCTCGTAGGCGTTGCCGATACAGTGGTTCGACGTCGCGCAGGCCGAGGAGATCGAGTAGTTCACGCCCTTGATCTTGAACCAGGTCGCGAGCGTCGCCGATGCGGTCGAGGACATTCCTTTCGGCACCGCGAACGGACCGACGCGCTTCGGGCCCTTGGCGCGCGCGATGTCGGCGGCCTCCACCAGCGTGCGCGTCGACGGTCCGCCGGATCCCATGATGATGCCGGTGCGGATGTTGGAGACTTCCTTCTCCTCGAGGCCGGAGTCGCGGATCGCCTGCTCCATGGCGACGTGATTCCAGGCAGCACCTTCAGCAAGGAACCGCATCGCGCGGCGATCGATCACCTCGGCGGGATTGAGTGTCGGCGCGCCGTGCACCTGCGAGCGAAAGCCAAGCTCGGCGGCCTTCTCCGCACGTGAAATGCCCGACTTCGCCTCGTAGAGGCTCGCAAGCACTTCCTGGGTGTTGTTACCGATGGACGAGACAATACCCATCCCCGTGATGACAACCCGCCTCATGTTCGCCTCGCCCTGCCTTTATGTTGCCGCATGATGATCCTGCTCAAGTTGGCGCCGTGCCCTGCTTGAACAATCCGACCTTCAAGTCCTTGGCGCGATAAATAATCTCGTCGTCCATGGAAAGCCACCCGTCGGCAATTCCGAGCACGAGCTTTGACCGCATCACGCGCTTGATATCGATGTTGTACACAACCTTGCGCGCGTGCGGCAGCACCTGTCCGGAGAACTTCAGCTCACCGAGGCCGAGCGCGCGGCCACGACCTTCGCCACCGATCCAGCCAAGGTAAAAGCCGACCATTTGCCACATGGCATCGAGGCCGAGGCAGCCCGGCATCACCGGGTCGTTCTTGAAATGACAGCCGAAGAACCAGAGATCCGGCTTCACCTCGAGCTCGGCGCGCACCAGCCCCTTGCCGAACTCGCCGCCGTTTTCAGAGATTTCGCTGATCCGATCGAACATGAGCATCGGCGGCAGCGGCAACTGGGCGTTGCCGGGACCGAAAAGCTCACCCCGTCCGCAAGCCAGCAAATCCTCGTATTCGTAACCGCCGCGCCGATCCAGCATCCTCTATCCACCTCTGATGTCCCGATGAAGCGCTTCTGCTTGGTCGGACCTTAATCTACCCACGGGAACCGGAATAACCCGTCCCGCATCTTGGCGCTACCTGGGTACGCTACCGGTCTGTTATCTCTGCCGAAAGCGCATATGTGGTCCGCGCGCTCTCTAACATAGGGTTAACTGGGCGGCAAAGCGGCATTCCATTGATAAATTGCGGTCTCTCCTTAGGTTTCTACCGCTGCTTGGATTCGTTCTAGTTGCGAAAAACTTGCATCTGATAGGCATCCTTTTTATATTTATGAGGAATATTGCCTGAGTTGGGTGCATAGAGTGGATATGAACGAGGAAGTACCGGCTGTGAATGATGATGCCGTGCACCCGGCTGCCCGGGGCGCTGGGCACCACCCTGCCCTGACCGGCTGCCCGTGGCATGACGTCAACGAGATGCTGCAGTCTGCCGGCCTCCGGCCGACCCGCCAGCGCATGGCGCTGGGCTGGCTGCTGTTCGGCAAGGGTGCCCGCCACCTGACCGCTGAAATGCTGTACGAGGAAGCCACGCTGGCCAAGGTTCCGGTGTCGCTGGCGACCGTCTACAACACGCTCAACCAGCTGACCGACGCCGGCTTGCTACGCCAGGTCAGCGTCGACGGCACCAAGACCTATTTCGACACCAACGTGTCGACGCATCATCACTTCTACCTCGAGCATAATCACGAGCTGGTCGACATTCCCGACCCGAACCTCGTGCTGTCGAAGATGCCCGACGTGCCGGACGGCTACGAGATTTCCCGCGTCGACATGGTCGTGCGGCTGCGCAAGAAGCGCTGAACCGCCTTAACCGTTCGATTTGAGTTGTGATGGCCGGGCTCGTCCCGGCCATTGTCGTTCCAGGAGACATCGTCATTCCGGGGCGATGCGCAGCATCGAACCCGGAATCTCGAGATTCCCCGATGCGCAGTGCGCATCTGAGGTCTGGTCCTTCGGACCATCCCGGAATGACGCTAACGCGTCAGTCCACCTTCTCGTCGGCGTAGACGCCCCACAGGCGCTGCTGCTCGATCCAGCCGTCGAAGCCGTTGCCGGTGACCCGGCACCAGCTGTTGGCGCATTTCTTGACCTGCGCGACGACGCCGGCCTGCAGGCGCGCCGCGATCGCACTGGTGGCGTCGGGACGATCGTACAGCGAGGCCAGATCGTCCTTGTTCTTCATCGTGACGACCGCAGTGCGGCGGCCGGACAGCAGCGAATGATAGACCCAGCCTTCGGCGCCTTCGGAATCGCGCACCCGGCGCCAGTTCTCGAACTCGGCGGTGATTTCGACCGGCAGCCCCGAGCGTGTGTAGACCCAGGCGACGTCGTTATCCTTGGTCGGGCCGCCGCGGACGTTCACATGATCGGATTTCAGGCTGACATAGCGCGGGATCGGCAAACCGCTGGTGGTGGGGCTCAAATCCTTGGCGGTATGTCCTGGATTGACCGACGCACTCAGCATGCTCCCGACCAGAGCCACCAATGAACCGAAACGCCAGACCATCAACTCGTCTCCTGCCGGGATGCCCAACCGCATTCGGCGAGCTGCAACCCAAACCCAAATCCAAACCCACGCCTAAAGTCTCAGGCCCCTGCGCCTGCGCCGTCCGCTCCCGCACCGCACGTCCGAGGGGTTCTTGTCTTGGCCCGGCCTTCTGCTAGAGAGGACGGAACGCCTGAGAGCCAGAACACCCGAATTTCCCCTGACGAAAGCCGGGGCAAGTATCGGGGGAACCCTAGGAAACGCGAAGGAAACGCCGGGACAGCGCGGCTATCAGCAGTGTCGAACAACCGGGTTAATGAGGCCTCAACGGCTCGGTTTTTGGCGAGCCGCGCGCTTCATGAAAGCAGGACATGTCGGTGAAGAAAAAGCCTCTCGTCGTCGTCACCCGCAAGCTGCCGGACTCGATCGAGACCCGGATGCGCGAGCTGTTCGATGCCAGACTGAATCTCGACGACACGCCGATGACGCCGGAACAGATCGCCGAAGCGGCAAGGACCGCCGACGTGCTGGTGCCGACCGTGACCGACATGATCCGCGAGGATGTGATCAATCAGCCCGACTGCAAGCTGAAGATGATCGCCAATTTCGGCAACGGCGTCGACAATATCGACGTCGCTGCGGCGCATGCCCGCGGCATCACGGTGACCAACACCCCGAAGGTGCTGACCGAGGACACCGCCGACATGACCATGGCGCTGATCCTGGCAGTGCCGCGGCGCCTGATCGAGGGCGCCTCGATCCTGACCGAAGGCAAGCAGCACTGGGCGGGCTGGTCGCCGACCTGGATGCTCGGCCACCGCATCGGCGGCAAGCGGCTCGGCATCGTCGGCATGGGCCGCATCGGCCAGGCCGTGGCGCGCCGTGCCCGCGCCTTCGGCCTGCAGATCCACTATCACAACCGCCGCCCGGTGGCGCCCATGATCGCCGAAGAGCTCGGGGCGACCTATTGGGAAAGCCTCGACCAGATGCTGGCGCGTATGGACATCATCTCGGTGAACTGCCCGCACACACCTGCGACCTATCATCTGCTCTCGGCGCGGCGGCTCAAGCTGATCCGGAAAGAGGCCTATGTCGTCAACACCGCGCGCGGCGAGGTGATCGACGAGGACACACTGATCAAGCTGATCGAAGCCGGCGATATCGGCGGCGCGGCGCTCGACGTCTATGAGCACGAGCCCGCGGTGAACCCGAAGCTGGTGCGGCTCGCCCGGGCCGGCAAGGTGACGCTGCTGCCGCATATGGGCTCGGCCACCATCGAAGGCCGCGTCGAGATGGGCGAGAAGGTGATCATCAACATCCGAACCTTCCTCGACGCCCACAAGCCGCCGGATCGCGTGCTGCCGAGCATGCTGTAGGGCGCGATATTTTACCCTCCCCTGGAGGGGTCGAGACGAGCGAAGCTCGCTCTTGGGTCGACGCGAATGAAATGAGCGGCGGGGTGGGGTGACGGTCTCTCCACGCAGACACTGTCCGTGTTGAGAGATCACCCCACCCCGGCTCACATTCCGCTACGCTCCATGTGAGCCGACCCTCCCCCTCCAGGGGAGGGTGTGACGGCACTGGCAAAATATCGAAAACAACCCCATGCAAAGGAGCCGGTGCGGCCGGCGCGCTCACCACATACTCGGTGTCGTCCCTGCCTAAGGCGGGATGAGTTTTGGTTGAATCGGTTTGGCGCGGTCTCGGTTCACCTCTCCCCGTTGGGGAGAGGTGAACCTTCGACGCCGTTCCAGCTCAACCTAATCTCATCAGGCTTTAGTGCGCAATTGCGCACGGGAGCAGGGACCCATAACCACCGGCGTTCATGGTTGGACTGAGCTGGGGCTCCGGCCTTCGCATTTGTGAGAGCTGTGGTTATTGGTCCCGGCTTTCGCCGGGACGACGATGTGGGCCCAGCTTCTACCCTCCCCTGGAGGGGGAGGGTCAGCTCACATGAAGCGAAGCGGAATGTGAGCTGGGGTGGGGTGATCTCTCAACACGGACAGCGTTCGCGTGGAAAGACCGTCACCCCACCTCGTCGCTCATTTCATTCGCGCCGATCCTCCCCCTCCAGGGAGGATAAGAACCGTCTATTTCGTCTTCCGCCGCGCCTGCTTGCGCCAATCGGCGACGAACGACACGAAGGCGGCGAGCGCCGGTGGCGGCTGGCGGCGGCTCGGGTAGTAGAGGAACGGGCCGTCGAACGGTGGGCACCAGTCGTCGAGCACGCTGATCAGTGCGCCGGACTTGACGCCGTAGCGGACGTAGCCCTCGAAGGTCGCCCAATAGCCGACGCCGTCATGGACCGCGCGCAGCGCGAGGCCGAGATGGGTCGCGGTCAGCTTGGCCGGCGGCGAGATCTTCACTACGCGGCCGTTCTTCTCGAACTCCCAGTCGAACATCACGCCGTTGCTGAAGCGGCTGCGGATGCAGGCATGCGCCAGCAGATCCTTCGGATGCATCGGCCGGCCATGCTTCGCGACATAGTCGCTCGACGCCACGACCGCGTAGCGCTGCGGCGCGCCGAGCGGCACCGCCACCATGTCCTGCGCCAGATGCTCGCCGTAGCGCACACCGGCATCAAAGCCCTGCGCGACGATGTCCACGAACGCGCTCTCCGCCACGAGATCGAGATCGACTTGCGGATATCTGGCGAGGAACGGCGCGATCATCGGCGCCAGCACGAGATCGACCGCCGGCGGCGGCGCGTTGATGCGCAGGCGCCCCGACGGCTCGGCGCGCAGGCCGCGCACCTCGGTGATCGCGTCGGCGACGTTGACCATTGCGGGTGCGACGCGGGCGAGCAGCAGCTCACCGGCCTCGGTCAGCGATACGCTGCGGGTGGTGCGGTTCATCAGGCGGACGCCGAGCTGCCCCTCCATGTCGCGCAGCCGCTGGCTGAGGCTGGACACCGAGACGCGCTGCTCGAGCGCGGCACGCCGGAAGTTGCGGGTGCGCGCCACCGCCACGAAGGCATCGAGGTCGCGAAGGTCGAGATCCTGCATTGTTCGATATAGTGAACAACCCATTCGAGATTGTCCAGCTAATCCCGAAACGCAGGCCGGCCCATATCAGCCTCGCGATTTTGGCGGCACGATCGCACGCCGCGACACGCAGGGAACACCACCATGGATAGACGCAAACTCGGTTCCACCGGCCCCACCGTCTCGCAGCTCGGCCTCGGCTGCATGGGCATGTCCGATTTCTACGGTCCGAGCGATCGCAGCGAGAGCATCGCCACCATCCATGCCGCGCTCGATGCCGGCATCACGCTGCTCGACACCGGCGACTTCTACGGCATGGGCCACAACGAGATGCTGATCGGCGAGGCGTTGAAGAGCCGCAGCCGCGACAATCTGCAGATCAGCGTCAAGTTCGGCGCGCTGCGCGACCGCAACTACGGCTTTCTCGGTTATGACAGCCGTCCCGCCGCCGTGAAGAATTTCGTCGCCTATTCGCTGCAGCGGCTCGGCGTCGATCACATCGACATCTACCGCCCTGCGCGGCTCGATCCCAACGTGCCGATCGAGGAGACCGTCGGCGCGATGGCCGACATGATCAAGGCCGGCTGGATCAAGCATATCGGGCTATCGGAGGTCGGCTCCGACACCATCCGCCGCGCCCACAAGGTGCATCCGATCGCCGATCTGCAGATCGAATATTCGCTGATCTCGCGCGGCATCGAGACCGACATCCTGAACACCTGCCGCGAGCTCGGCATCGGCATCACGGCCTACGGCGTGCTGGCGCGCGGGCTGATCAGCGGGCACTGGTCGAAGAACCACGCGGAGGCGAAGGATTTTCGTCTGCTAAGCCCGCGCTTCCAGGCCGGCAATATCGACGCCAACCTCGCGCTCGCGGATCGGCTGCGTGTCATCGCCGGCGAGATCGGTGCCTCGCCGGCGCAGGTCGCGATCGCCTGGGTCGCGGCGCAGGGCAACGACATCGTGCCGCTGGTCGGCGCGCGGCGGCGCGAGCGCCTGACCGAAGCGCTCGGCGCGCTCGACGTGAAGCTGACCTCGGCGCATCTTGCAGCACTCGCCGAAGCATTTCCGCCCGGCGCCGCCGCCGGCGGACGCTATCCGGAGGAGCATCTCCGGCACATGGACAGCGAGAAGCCTGCGACCGCCTCCTAACGCTCACCTCTTCTTTTGAGCATGATCTTTTCGGAAAACCGGCTTCCACTTTTCCGGATCATGCTCACCGATGCCCGCTCAGATCGGTGATCACGGCGCCATCGCCATTGAGCGGGTTCTGCGGATCGCGCGCGTAGCGCAGGGTTTCGAACCGCATCGCGCGCGCATCCACCATCAGGAGACGGCCGACCAGCCCCTCGCCGAAGCCGACGATCTCGCGGATCGCCTCGAGCGCCATCATCGATCCCATCAGCCCTGCCAGCGCGCCCATCACGCCGGCCTCGGCGCAGGCCGGCACGGTGCCCGGCGGCGGCGCCTCCGGGAACAGGCAGCGATAGGTCGGGTTGAAGACGCCGTCCGCATTCTTCTCATGGGCGCGGATCGTGGTCAGCGAGCCGTCGAACTGGCCCAGCGCCGCGGTGATCAGCGGCCGCTTGGCGAGGAAGCAGGCATCGGCGACGAGATAGCGGGTCTCGAAATTATCGGAGCCGTCGAGCACCAGATCGTAATTTCCGATCAGCGCCATCGCATTGTCCGCGGTGA
The DNA here is from genome assembly GCF_029846235.1 of Bradyrhizobium sp. CER78. Lineage (GTDB taxonomy): Bacteria > Pseudomonadota > Alphaproteobacteria > Rhizobiales > Xanthobacteraceae > Bradyrhizobium. Next base: position 446,274 of record NZ_JARVWP010000006.1, on the reverse strand, counting down.
ACCGCATCGGGTGCGCCTCGAACGTCACGTGCGGGTTGAGCGCGTGGATCTGGGCCGCCGCACTGTCGACCTTGCACTTGCCGATGTCGGACGTCGTATGGATGATCTGGCGCTGCAAATTGGAGAGCGAGACGATATCGTCATCGATCACGCCGAGACGGCCGACACCGGCGGCAGCCAGATACATCAGCACCGGCGCGCCGAGGCCGCCGGCGCCGATCACCAGCACGGACGCCTGCTTCAGCGCATTCTGGCCGGGGCCGCCCACCTCGCGCAGCACGATGTGGCGGGCATAGCGTTCAAGTTCGTCGGCACTCAGCATCTTGATGTCCTGCGCGCTGTTCCCTGAACCGGAGCGCGGTTGTTGCCGACCAAGCAGATGTGCTTAATTGCGTCGACGTCAATGGTTTCAGTCATTTCCCCGGATTTGTCATGAGATTGATGCTTTCGGCAACATTGATGGTCGCGGCCGTGACGGTTGCGGGCATGGGCGACGCGCATGCCCAGATGACGCCGCCATCGACGACCGGGGCCAAGCCGAAGACCGTGACGACGGTGCCGATCCGCCCCGCGTTGCAGAAGCCGGAGGATACCGCCAATGCGATGGCGCAGGCCGAGCGGCTGGCACTGCAATCGGACCTTGCCTGGGTCGGCGAATATAACGGCGCCATTACCGGCGACGTCAGCGAGCGCATGGTCAATGCGATCAAGGAATTCCAGAAGAACCGCGGCGGCAAGCCGACCGGCGTGCTGAATCCGCAGGAGCGCGGCGTGCTCGCCGACACCGCGCGGCGCAAGCAGGAGAGCGTCGGCTGGCGAATCGTCACCGAGCCCGCCACCGGGGCGCGGCTCGGCATTCCCACAAAACTGGTGCCGCAGCTCACCAGCGATGCCTCCGGTGCCAAATGGACCTCGCCGACCGGCACCGTCCAGGTGCTCCTGACCCGGCGCAAGGAAGCCAGCCCGACCACCGCGAAGCTCGCCGAGCAGGAGAAGAAGGAGCCGGCCGGCCGCACCATCGATTACACCGTGGTGAAGCCGGATTTCTTCGTGCTGTCGGGCATGCAAGGGCTGAAGAAGTTCTATCAGCGCGGCACCTTGAAGGGTGACGAGGTCCGCATCCTCACCATCCTCTATGACCAGGCGATGCAGACCACGGTCGAGCCGGTGGTGATCGCGATGTCGAGCGCCTTCAATGCATTCCCATCTGGTGTGCAGGCCGGTCCGCCGCCGCGCAAGACCGTCGAGTATGCCACCGGCGTCGTGGTCAGCGACGATGGCGCGATCATGACTGACCGCGTGGCGACGAACGACTGCATCGCCCTGACGATCCCGGGCTACGGCAATGCCGACCGGGTCGCCGAAGACAAGGACCACGATCTCGCCCTGCTGCGCATCTACGGCGCGCGCGGGCTGAAGCCGCTGAGCATCGCTGGCCAGGCAACCCAGACCACGCTCGATATCATCGGCATCGCCGATCCGCAGAACCAGGGCGGCGGCGCGGCCGCGAGCAGCGTCAAGGCCTCGGTGGCGCAACTCGGCGGCGGCGATCAGGCGCTGTCACCTGCGCCTGCACTCGGCTTCTCCGGCGCGGCGGCGCTCGATGGCGGCGGCAAGTTCGCCGGCATCGCATTGCTGAAGCCCGTCATCGTTGCGGGCCCGGCGAACGCGGCGCCGCCGGCGCAGGCCGCCTTGGTGCCCGCCGACACGGTGCGCAGTTTCCTGAAGGCACATGGCGTGAATGCGGCGGGCGAATCGGCGGACGCCAAATCCGCCGTGGTCCGCGTGATCTGCGTCAGGAAGTAGGATGCTGTCATCGCCAGCGCATGCGGGCGATCGGGTATTCCAAAGACTCCTGTGATTCAGCCACGGCTCTTACCACACGTCGTCCTGGCGAAAGCCAGGAACCATAACCACCGCACTCAGCGATGAAACCGGATCGCGGCCCCAGCGTCGTACAACAATGAGATTTGGGGTAATGGGTCCTGGCTTTCGCCATGGTTCTCGGTTCACCTGTCAAACAGCGTAGTCAGCATCACCTCAACGCAAATCTGACTCCCGCCCGCGCGAGACCGCCAGCAATGCCGACCGGCGTGCCGTCGGCGCGCCAGCAGGCCGCGCCGGACATGGTGCCATCGGCGTGGAACTGGATTGCGTTCATGCCGCCGGCGACCGTCGGCACCACCTGCACTTTGTGGCCTTTCGCCGATAGCGCGGCGCGGATGCGCTCCGGCACCGCCTGCTCGACCTCCAGCGCATTGCCCTCGGTCCAGACCCGCGGCGCCTCGACCGCTTCCTGCAAATCCATGCCATGATCGATGAGGTTGATCAGCGCCTGCATTGCGCTCGGGAAGATACGCTTTCCGCCCGGTAAGCCCAGCGCGTAAGCCAGCTTGCCGTCGCGCAGCGCCATCATCGGCGACATCGACGTGGTGACGCGCTTGCCCGCCGCCAGCGACAGCGCGTGTCCCGGCCGCGGATCGAACAGGTTCATGTAGTTGTTCGGCACGGTGCCGAGGCCCGGGATCAGGATCTTGGCCCCGAACAGATTGTTGATGGTCTGCGTGGTGGCGACCACATTGCCCATCGCATCCGCCGCGGTCATGTGCGTGGTATGTGCGCTTTCCAATTGCGTGACGCCGGCGCCCCAGGCCTGCGCGCGATCGGGGTCGATCGCGCGGCGGCGTTCCTCGGCATAGGCCTTCGAAGTCAGCTGCTCCACCGGCACGTTGATATAGGCGGGATCACCGCTCGCCGCTTCACGATCGGCAAAAGCGATCTTCAACACCTCGGCGAGATAATGGATCGTCTCGGCTGTGCCGAAGCCGAGCCGCGCGATGTCAAAGCCTTCGAGGATGTTGAGCATCTCCGTGATGTGCACGCCTGATGCCGCCGGCGGCGGGGGCCCGAAGATTTCCCAGCCGCGATAGTCGCAACGGATCGGTTGCCGCTCGACGGTCTTGTAGGTCGCAAGATCCTGCTGCGCGATGAAGCCGCCGTTCTTTTTCATGTAGTCGACCAGGATGTCGCCGAGCGGTCCCTGGTACAGCGCGTTGTCGCCGTGGTCGGCGATGTATTTCAGCGTCTCGGCATATTCCGCCTGCACCACGCGCTCGCCCGGCTTCAGCGGGATGCCGTTGGGCAGATAGATCGCCGCGATCGGCTTGTCCTTCAGCATCTCCTCGGCGCCGTCGGTGATGCATTCGTGCAGATAGGGCGTCGCCGCATAGCCGCGCGCGGCATGCTTGATCGCGGGCTGCATCACGTCGGCAAGGCTCATGGTGCCGAAGCGGCGCAGCGTTTCGCACCACGCCTTCAGCGAGCCCGGCACCGCGACCGCCTTCGGCCCGTTCAGATTCTCGTTGTCGACGGTGTCGAACACGTCATGCGCCGAACCGGGCTTCGAGGTGTAGGTATCCGGCTTCACCGCCTGCGGCACGGTGCTCTGACCGTCGATGAAGCGATGGCTGCCGTCGGCGAGGCGAATATGCGCCATGCCGCCGCCGATGATGCCGACCATCATCGGCTCGACCACGGTCAGCGTGAACAGAGTGGCGATCGCCGCATCGATCGCATTGCCGCCGGCAGCTAACATCTCGGCGCCCGCAGCTGACGCCAACGGATGATTGCTAACCACCATGCCGCGGCTGCTGGTCGCCGGCTGCTTCTCGCACTGAAAGCTTGTCGCGGCGCGATCGCGCCAGGTGCCGTTCATCATCCGCACTCCCTTTGTTGTTATTTTTGGCACTTCGGGCACCAGAACGTCGAACGGCCGTTCTGTGTGAAGCGCCTGACGATGCCTTCGCAGCCAGAGGTGCGGCATGTCTCGCCTTCGCGGTCGTAGACCTGGAACGAATGCTGGAAATAGCCGAGATCACCGTTGGTCAACCGATGGTCGCTGATCGAGGAGCCGCCGGCCTTGATCGCCTGGTTGAGCACCGAATGGATCGCGTCGACCAGCCGTTTGGCATGGTCGGTCGGCTCCGCTTTCTTGGTCGCAAGCGTCGCGGCCAATCGCCGCGGCGACAGGTGCGAGCGAAACAGCGCCTCGCAGACATAGATGTTGCCAAGCCCCGCCACCACGCGCTGATCGAGCAGCGCCGCCTTCAGGCTGGTCTTCTTGTTGTGGCAGGAGCGCGCCAGCATCGCGGCGTCGAACTCGTTGCCGAGCGGCTCAGGACCAAGCCCCTTCAACAACGGTTCATCCTCGATGGCGTTGCGGGCGATGATCTTCATGTAGCCGAAGCGCCTGGGATCGTTGAACACGACCGCTGCGCCCGACGACATGTGGAACACGACGTGATCATGCGCGCGATCGTCGCTGCGCGGATGGTGGAATTGCCCCGGCGCCGCCGCACCCTCCTGCTTCAGCACGCGGAACGAGCCGGACATACCCAGATGCATCAGCAGCACATCGCCGGAGTTCAGGTCCGCCATCAAATATTTGGCGCGGCGGCCGAGCCCGGTGATGGTCTGGCCCTCGAGCCGGGCGATAAAGTCTTTTTGAAACGGAAACCGCAAATCCTTGCGGCGGGCCTCGGCCTTGAGGATTTTGGACCCTTCCATGGCCGGTTGCAGGCCGCGGCGGACGGTCTCGACTTCGGGTAATTCCGGCATGGCAGGCATTCACCTTTTGGAAGTGACGTGATAGCGCCATTGCGGCCGCCGCGCTATGGTTTGGCTGGAGCGTTTTCGAGCGAAGCGATACCGGTTCGCGGGAAGTAACCGCGACCAAAGGTAAGAGTGTGAGTTGATGGATCGGCCGGATCAAACCACCCATTTCGGCTTCAGGGACGTGCCCCTGGGCGAAAAGCAGACGCTGGTGAACGACGTGTTTCACAGCGTGGCACAGCGCTACGACTTGATGAACGATTTGATGTCGGCAGGCCTGCACCGGGCCTGGAAGGACGTCATGATCACGACGCTCGATCCGCCGAAAGGCAACCGGCCGTTCGCGCTGCTCGACGTCGCCGGCGGCACCGGCGACATCTCGTTCCGGGCCGCCAAGGCCGCGGGCACCGGCTTCCACGCCACGGTCTGCGACATCAATACGGACATGCTCGCGGTCGGCCGCGAGCGCGCCACCAAACAGCACCTCGATGACCGCGTCTCGTTCGTCGAGGGCAATGCCGAGGCGCTGGGCTTCGCCGATCGTTCGTTCGACGCCTACACCATCGCGTTCGGCATCCGAAACGTGCCGCAGATCGAGCTCGCGCTGCGCGAGGCCTATCGCGTGCTCAAGCCGGGCAGCCGTTTCCTGTGCCTGGAATTCTCCACCGTCGACGTGCCCGGCCTCGACAAGATCTACGACCTGTTCTCCTTCAAGGTGATCCCGCCGCTCGGCCGCGCCGTCACCGGTGATGCCGAGTCCTATCAATATCTCGTCGAGTCGATCCGCAAATTCCCGCGGCCGAGCGCGTTCGCCGAAATGATCGGCGCCGCCGGCTTTGCGCGCGTGAAGTGGCAGAGCCTCTCCGGCGGCATCGTGGCGCTGCATTCGGGCTGGCGTTTGTGATCTCTGCACTGTCCCACATTGCGCGCCTTGCCCGCGCCGGTTTCGTGTTTGCGCGCGAAGGCGTGTTCGGCGTCGTCGATCCCGCGCTGGTGCCGCCGCCGGGCCAACTCGCATTGAAGATGGCGCGGCTGATCGAGCGCCGCTCCGCCAAGTCGGGTCCGCGGCTGTCGCGCGCGCTGACCCGGCTCGGGCCCGCCTATCTGAAGCTCGGGCAATTCCTCGCCACCCGGCCCGATGTGGTCGGCGTCGCGATGGCGCGCGATCTCGAAAGCCTGCAGGACCGGCTGCCGCCGTTCGCGCAGGAAGAAGCCGAAACCGTCATCACGCAATCGCTGGAACGGCCGCTGGCGCAGGCCTTCGTGCATCTCGGTCCCGCGGTGGCCGCGGCCTCGATCGCCCAGGTGCATCGCGCCGAGGTCGAGCGCGACGGCGTGCGGCAGCAGGTGGCGGTCAAGGTGCTCCGGCCCAATGTCGCCGCGCGCTTCCGCCGCGATCTCAGCGATTTCTTCTTCGTCGCGCACAAGGCCGAGGCGCATTCCGCCGAGGCACGGCGGCTTCGGCTGATCGAAGTCATCAACACGATGTCGCGCTCGGTCGCGATGGAGATGGACCTGCGGCTCGAAGCGGCCGCGCTGTCCGAGATGGCCGAGAACACCCGCGACGATCCGGATTTCCGCGTGCCCACCGTGGATTGGGACCGGACCGCGCACAGCGTGCTGACGATGGAGTGGATCGACGGCATCGCGCTGAACGATCACGCGCGCCTCGCAGAAGCCAAGGTCGACCTGCCCGATCTCGGCCGCAAGGTGATCCAGAGCTTCCTGCGCCACGCGCTGCGCGACGGCTTCTTCCATGCCGACATGCATCCGGGCAATCTGTTCCTCGACGAAGCCGGCCGCCTCGTTGCCGTGGATTTCGGCATCATGGGACGGCTCGGGCTGAAGGAGCGGCGCTTCCTGGCCGAGATCCTGCTCGGCTTCATCACCCGCGACTATCGCCGCGTCGCCGAGGTGCATTTCGAGGCCGGCTACGTGCCGGGCCATCATTCGGTGGAGAATTTCGCGCAGGCGATCCGCGCCATCGGCGAGCCGATCCACAACCGCACCGCCGAGGAAATCTCGATGGCGAAGCTGCTCACGCTTCTGCTCGAGGTCACCGGCCTGTTCGACATGCAGACGCGGCCCGAACTGATCCTGCTGCAGAAGACCATGGTGGTGGTCGAGGGCGTGGCGCGCGGCTTCGACCCCAAGCTCGACATCTGGAAGATCGCCGACCCCGTGGTGCGCGAATGGATCACGCAGAATCTCGGCCCGGCCGGACGCATCCAGGGCGCGATCTCGGGCGCGGGCGAGCTCGGCCGTGTCCTCGCCAACCTGCCTTCCATCGCCAACCGCGCGGTGACCGTGCTCGAGCAACTGGAGACCATGACGCGGGAGGGCCACATGCTGTCGTCGGAATCGATCGACGACATGGCCCGCGCCGAAGCCCGCAAGGCGCGGGTGCAGACCGTCGGCCTTTGGGTCATCGCCATCGCCTCGATCGCAATCTTCTTCGCCATCCGTGCGCACTGATTGCAATGCATGCACTTTGTGATAGCATCGCTATCACTGTTTGAGCATGATGCCTGGGGCGTGCCATGGCCAGCCTGACCATCCGCAAACTCGACGACGCGCTGAAGGCCTATCTGCGGCTTCGCTCGGCCAAAAACGGGCGATCGGTCGAGGAGGAGGTCCGGGTCATCCTCCGCGAGCTCGCAGACGCCGGTACGGAGCCCACGGAAGCGCTAGGGGCCGGTTCCCTAGCCGTTACAGCCCCCGCTCCGCGGGCCGCCAGCGCGGCCGGCGGGCCCAAGGTGACCCTGATCATCGGCGGCGGGATTGCGGCCTACAAGGCGCTGGATCTGATCCGGCGGCTCAAGGAACGGCACATCCAGGTCCGCTGCGTGCTGACCAAGGCGGCCCAGCAGTTCGTTACCCCGCTCGCCGCCAGCGCGCTGTCGCATGAGCGCGTCTACACCGATTTGTTCGACGCCGAGAGCGAGTTCGACGCCGGCCATATCCGCCTGGCGCGGGACTGCGACCTGATCGTGGTGGCGCCGGCGACCGCCGACCTGATGGCCAAGATGGCGCAGGGCCATGCCGACGATCTCGCCACCGCCACGCTGCTTGCAGCCAACCGGCCGATCCTGCTGGCGCCGGCGATGAACCCCTTGATGTGGAACAACCCGGCCACCGGCCGCAATGTGCTTCAGCTCCGCCGCGATGGCGTCCATACCGTCGGCCCCAACGCAGGCGAGATGGCGGAAGCCGGCGAGGCCGGGGTCGGGCGGATGGCCGAGCCAACCGAGATCGCCGCGGCCGCCGACCGAATGCTGCGGCCGCCGCAGCCGCGCCCGCTCGCCGGCAAGCGCGTGCTGATCACGGCCGGACCGACCCATGAGGCGATCGATCCGGTCCGCTACATCGCCAACCGCTCGTCCGGCAAGCAGGGCTTTGCCATTGCTGCCGCCGCCCGCGCCGCCGGCGCCGAGGTCGTGCTGGTGACCGGCCCGGTCGAGCTCGACGATCCCCAGGGCATCGCCGTGATGCGCGTCGAATCCGCGCGCGACATGCTGCACCGGGTCGAGGCCGCGCTGCCGGTCGATGTCGCGATCTTTGCCGCTGCGGTCGCCGACTGGCGGGTCGCCAGCGAAGGCAGCCAAAAGCTGAAGAAAACCGCGGCCGGCATGCCGCCGCTGCAGCTGGTCGAGAACCCCGACATCCTCGCGACAATCTCGAAGCTCAAGGAGAAGCGGCCGCCGCTGGTGATCGGTTTCGCCGCCGAGACCGAGCATCTGATCGAGAACGCCAAGGCGAAGTTCGCGCGCAAGGGCTGCGACTGGATCGTCGCCAACGACGTCTCGCCGGCGACCGGCGTGATGGGCGGCGACCGCAATACGGTTCACCTGCTCTCGCGCGAGGGCAAGGACGTCACCGTCGACTCCTGGCCTGTGATGACCAAGGAAGAGGTCGCGACCGCGCTGGTGTCGCGGATCGCAAGACAAGTAGGAACCGGATCGTGAGCGCCACCATCAAGGTCGAAGTCCACCAATTGCCGCACGGCGCAGATCTCCTGCTGCCGATCTACCAGACCGATGGCGCAGCCGGGCTCGACTTGTTCGCCGCGGTGCCGCGGTCGGCGCCGCTGCTGCTGTTGCCGGGCCGCTACGAGATGGTTCCGACCGGACTGACCATCGCGCTGCCGCCGGGCTATGAGGCCCAGGTACGGCCGCGTTCCGGCCTCGCCGCCAAATACGGCGTGACCGTGCTGAACTCGCCCGGCACTGTTGACGCCGACTATCGCGGCGAGATCAACGTGCTCCTGATCAATCACGGCCATGAGGTGTTCTCGATCCGGCGCGGCGAGCGCATCGCGCAGATGGTGATCGCGCCGGTCACGAGAGCCGAGCTGGTTCCGGTCGATGTGCTGTCGTCGACCGAGCGTGGCGGCGGCGGCTTCGGCTCGACCGGCCGCTAGCGCGAAGTGTGCGGACCGCCTCCGGCAGATCACGCTTCGCGCGCGCTCTCCGCGCGATTGCGGAGTCAATTCGCGTAAAATCCAGACCACCGGCCGCATTTTTTCACAGCGGATTCAGCGTTCACGGTCTGGACTCTTACTCGCCGAGTCCCGTTGGGATTATTCTGGATTGATTCGAGCGCGACGGGGGGTCTTCGTCGGGCTGTCGGGTCCTGCTTGGGCATGATCCCCGGACGAACGTTCAACGTTTGCCGTGAGGGAACACCGGTCTCCTCTTTTCCGGATCATGCCTTAAGGTTTGTGCGTTCTGGGGCAACATATGTCGGGCGTAGTCGCGGCAATGCGTCGAACCCTGCTGTCATGCACCTCACTGGCGCGCGACGGCATGATTGGGCTCGCCATGTCAGCATTGCTGCCGGCCCGCACCTCGTTCGCCGCCGAGGGCCTGGTGGCCCAGGCGATGTCGGATCATTTCGGCTTCAATCACCAGGAGGTCGCGGTCCTCGCGACGTCGTTCGCGCTGGTCGGCTTCTCCGCCGTCGCCGCGATCCTGTTGATGCGCACCCGCCTGCGCGCGACGCGGAACGAGGAGCAGCTGCAGTCCGAGATCACGGATCTGCAAGCGCAATCGGACCGGCTGCGCGCGCTGCTGTTCGTCGAGCCGCAGGTGCTGATCTCCTGGGCCGCGGGCGACAACCGGCCGCAGATCTCGGGCGACATCTCGCTGGTGATGTCGCAGGAAGGCCCGCCGCAGCGCATCCTCGCCTTCGGAACCTGGCTGCCGCCCGAGCCGGCGCTGCAGATGGACCACGCGGTCGACGCGCTGCGCGAGAAGGGCGAGGCGTTCCTGCTCAACCTCTCGACCTCGGCCGGCCGCGCCATCGAGGCGATGGGCCGCGCGATCGGCGGCCAGGCCATCGTGCGGATCCGCGAGCTCGGCGGCCTGCGCCGCGAGCTCGCCGAATCCAACCTGCGCTACAAGACGCTGCAGGAGGAGACCGAGCTGCTGCGCGATTTCGCCGCTGCCGCCCCCTGGCCGATCTGGGCCAAGAGCCTCGAGGGCAATTTGCGCTATGCCAACGCGGCCTATGTCCGCGCCACCGAGGGCAAGAGCGTGTCGGACGCGCTGCAGCGCAATCTCGAACTGCTCGAAAGCGACCAGCGCGGCGAATTGACCCGCGCGCTCAATGACAATGCGAGCTATGCCGCGCGGCTGCCGATCGTGGTCAGCGGCGAGCGGCGGATCTACGACGTCCAGGCACTGAAGCTCTCCGGCGGCAGCGCCGGGATCGCGATCGATGCCAGCGAAGCCGCGGCGCTGCGCGCGGCGATCGCGCGGATGGTCGAAGCGCACCGCCGCACCCTTGACCAATTGTCCTCCGGCGTCGCGGTATTCGATGCCGACCGGCGGCTGACCTTCTACAACGAGTCCTATCGGCGGCTGTGGGGCCTCGATCAGGCCTTCCTCGACAGCAACCCCGACGATTCCAGCGTGCTGGACCGGCTGCGCGCCAACCGCAAGCTGCCCGAGCAGCCGGACTTCCGCGCCTGGAAGGCCAAGCTGCACGAGGCCTATCGCGCGGTCGAATCCGAGACCTACACCTGGTTCCTGCCGGACGGCCGCGCCATCAGCGTCGTCACCACGCCGAACCTCGAGGGCGGCGTCACCTATCTGTTCGACAACGTCACCGAGAGCCTCGACCTCGCGCGCCGCTACGACCGCCTGACGCGGGTGCAGCGCGAGACCCTCGACAATCTCGGCGAAGCGGTCACGGTGTTCGGCAGCAACGGCCGCGCCGAGCTGTTCAACCCGCCTTTCGCCAAGATGTGGAAGCTGCCGGCCGACGCGCTGCAGGGCGAACCGCATATCGAGCAAGTGGAAGCGCTGTGCCGGCCGCTGTTCGACGATGCCCTGACCTGGCGCACCCTGAGGGAATCGATCACCGCGATCGAGAACCGCGCCCAGGTTGCGCTCAAGCTGGAGCGCAAGGACGGCAGCGTGCTGAATTGCATGACCATCCCGCTGCCCGACGGCAAGACCCTGCTGGCGTTCCAGGACATCACCGACACCGAGAATGTCGAGCGGGCGCTGCGCGAACGCAACGAGGCGCTGGAAGCCGCCGACCAGATGAAGGTGGATTTCGTCCACCACGTCTCCTACGAGCTGCGCGCGCCGCTCACCACCATCATCGGCTTCGCGCATTTCCTCAGCGATCCCTCGACCGGACCGCTGACGCCGAAGCAGGCTGAGTATCTCGACTACGTCACCAAATCCACCAACGCGCTGCTGGCGCTGACCAACAACATTCTCGATCTCGCCACCATCGATGCCGGCGCGATGAAGCTCGAGCTCGGCCCGGTCAATATCGGCCAGGCGATCGAGGCCGCGGCCGAAGGCATCCAGGATCGCCTCGCGACCGACCGCATCACGCTAAAGGTCGATATCGAGCCCAACATCGGCGCCTTCGTCGGCGACGAGCGGCGCGTGGTGCAGGTGCTCTACAATCTGCTCGCCAACGCCGTCGGCTTCTCGCCGCATGATGCGACCGTCACGATCAGCGCGCACCGCACCGAGCACAGCGTGGTGTTCGCGGTGACCGACGCCGGTCCCGGCATTCCGGCCGAGATGCGCGACAAGGTGTTCAACTGGTTCGAGAGCCACTCGCACGGCTCGCGGCATCGCGGCGCCGGGCTCGGCCTGTCGCTGGTCCGCTCCTTCGTCGAGCTGCATGGCGGCCGGGTGCGCGTCGATTCGACCGTAGGTCGCGGCACGACCGTGACCTGCGACTTCCCGATCGACCAGACCGCACATCGCAACGCTGCCGAATGACGGCGACCTCGACATTCTCGGTGGCGCTCGCGAACGAAACCGCGACGTCAGAGCTGATGGCCGACCTTGCGCTCTTGATCGGCGCCGGCGACGTCGTCACGCTGTCGGGCGACCTCGGCGCCGGCAAGACCGCGGCCGCCCGCGCGCTGATCCGCTACCTCGCCGCCGACGATACGCTGGAAGTGCCGAGCCCGACCTTCACGCTGGCGCAGAGCTACGAGCTGCCGCCGTTTCCGCTGGTTCATGCCGATCTCTACCGCATCAATGACGCCAGCGAACTCGAGGAGATCGGGCTGTCGCCGCTGCCCGACGACATCGTCGCGCTGATCGAGTGGCCGGAACGCGCGCCCGACGCGATGCCCACTGACCGCATCGACATCGCGTTCAGCCACCGCCCGGCGCTCGGATCGGCCGCGCGCGCCGCCGAGATCACCGGCTATGGCAAGGCCGCGGCGAAGGTCGCGCGGCTCAACGAGCTGCGCCAGTTCCTCGATCGCGCAGGCTTCCTCAACGCGCGGCGCGAGCGCATGCCCGGCGATGCCTCGACGCGCTCCTATGCGCGGCTGCGCAACGACGACGGCAGCGTCATCCTGATGAACTCGCCGCGCCGTCCCGACGGCCCGGCGATCTACAACGGCAGCTCCTACAGCGCCGCGGTGCATCTCGCCGAAGACGTGCGGCCCTTCGTCGCGATCGGCAACGGCCTGCGCAAACATGGCTTCTCTGCACCGGCGATCCGCCACATCGATCTCGAATCGGGCTTCCTCATCACCGAGGATCTCGGCGCCGAAGGCATCATCGAGGGCGATCCGCCGCGGCCGATCGCCGAGCGTTACGAGGCCGCCGTCGACATGCTGGCGGCGCTGCATCGCGAGGCACTCCCCGACACGCTGCCGCTGACGGCAGACGAGAGCTACGACATCCCGGTGTTCGATATCGACGCCTGGCTGATCGAGATCGGGCTGATGCTGGAATGGTATTTGCCCGACCGCGGCGCGCAGCCGAGCGAGGAGCTGCGCACCGAATTCCTCGGGATGTGGCGCGGCCTCCTGGAAAAGCCCGCCGCGGCGCCGCAGACCTGGGTGATCCGCGACTTCCATTCCCCGAATATCATCTGGCTTGCCGAGCGCACCGGCATCCTGCGCGTCGGCATCATCGACTTCCAGGACGCGCTGCTCGGTCCCGCGGCCTATGACGTGGTGTCGCTGCTGCAGGACGCGCGGATCGACGTGCCCGAGCAGCTCGAACTGTCGCTCCTGACCCGCTACATCAAGGCGCGGCGCGCCACCGACGAGAGCTTCGATCCGGCCGGCTTCGCCGAGCTCTATGCGATCATGTCGGCGCAGCGGAATACCCGCCTGCTCGGCACCTTTGCGCGGCTCAACCGCCGCGACGGCAAGCCGCAATATCTCAAGCACCAGCCGCGGATCTGGACCTATCTCGAGCGCTCGCTCGCCCATCCGGCGCTGACGACGTTCCGCATCTGGTACACAGCCAACGTCCCTCCCCCAGTACCTTAGTTTACGGGTTATTAGCCTTGCGTCCCCTAAGCTCGCAGAGTCCGCACCTCATCCATGGCGCGGCCGGATCGGGAGCGGGACTACACGATGGGGACGGAACGACGCAGGGGCGATCGTGTCACGTTTGAGCGCGGCATAGCCGCGCACATGATGGGCATCGACGGCACCTGGCGGCGCGACTGCACCATGGAAGACGTGTCCGAGACGGGCGCCAAGCTGACCGTCGAGGGTTCGGTCGAGGGCCTGGCCCTCAAGGAGTTTTTTCTGCTGCTGTCGTCCACAGGATTGGCCTATCGCCGCTGCGAGTTGGCATGGGTCAATGGCGACCAGATTGGCGTCAACTTCCTCAAACAAGGCGACAAGAAGAAGAAAACTGCCAGACGCGGTGCGCAAGCCGACGTCTAGAGCATGATCCGGAAAAGTGGAGACGGTTTTCCGGCAAGATCATGCTTCAACAAGGGGTCGTCGTTATTGCCGTCTTACGGCCGTCATGTCTCATGACTATGGCGTCTGATTGATGTGCTTGCCGAATCGCCGTGATATGATCGGCGCATGAGAGATGATGACCGAGAATATCCGGAAAATGCCCGTCACTCCCCATAAAGCCATGGTGCTCGCTGCGGGCCTCGGCGTGCGCATGCGCCCGCTGACCAACACGATGCCGAAGCCGCTAGTCAGCGTCGCCGGCCAGCCGCTGCTCGACCATGTGCTCGACAAGCTCGCCGGCGCCGGCGTCAGCGAAGCGGTGGTCAACGTGCATTATTTGCCCGACCAGATCATCGAGCACGTCAAGCCCCGCAGCCGCCCGCATGTGATCATCTCCGACGAGCGCGACCAGGTGCTCGGCACCGGCGGCGCGGTCGTGAAGGCGCTGCCGCTGCTCGGCGATGCGCCGTTCTTCCATCTCAATGCCGACACGATGTGGATCGACGGCGTGCGCTCCAATCTGGCGCGGCTGGCCGAGACCTTCGATCCGGCGCGGATGGATATCCTGCTGCTGATGGCGCCGACCGCCTCGAGCATCGGCTATAGCGGCCGCGGCGACTATTCGATGTTGCCGGACGGCGCGCTGCGCAAGCGGCGGGAAAACCAGGTGGTGCCGTTCGTCTATGCCGGCGCCGCGATCATGTCGCCCGCGCTGTTCGCGGACGCGCCGGCCGGCGAGTTCTCGCTGACCAAGATGTTCGATCGCGCCAACGAGCAGGAACGCCTGTTCGGCCTGCGCCTCGACGGCGTCTGGATGCATGTCGGAACTCCCGACGCGATCCAGGCCGCGGAAGAGGCCTACCTGGAAAGCGTCGCGTAAGGCGGGATGAGTTCTCGTTAAATCGGCTTGGCGCGGTCTCCGTTCACCTCTCCCCGTTGGGGAGAGGTCGGATTGCGCCTGGCGATGCGAAGCATCGTCCAGTGCAATCCGGGTGAGGGCTCTTGCTCTCTCGATAAACCGTAACCCCTCACCCGATTTGCTGCGCAAATCGACCTCTCCCAAGGGAGAGGTGAACCTTCGACGCCGCTCCAGCTCAGCCTGACCTCATCGACTCCGTCGTCAATCATCGGCGTCGATCGCGAGCACCGCAAAGCTCGCCAGCCAATGCTCGCCCATATAGTCGCCGGCAATATGCGGCAGGCCGGCGTCGAGATGGCGTCGCGCAGCGTCCAGCAGAATCGGTCGACGCGCATCGGCTTGCGGCAACGCACCGGCCAGCGCACGCCAGCACCACGCCCGGCTGAGATTGAGCCCATCGAGATGCGCAAGCTTGCCATCGGTGCGATCGGTCACCGTGGCGGGCCGAAACAAGGTTGCGGGTTCGCGTTGCGCGAGGTGCGGCAGGAAGCGGTCGAACCAGGGCAGGAAGTCGCCGGGCGCGAGCAGCCGCCGCATGCATTCCGCTTCGATCAGCGCAGACGACTGGAAGTCGTCGCCGCTCGGCTCGCCCCAGGCGGGACAATCCTGATCGGCGCCGTACCAGCGCAGCGCGGTCTCGCGCAGCAGCGCACCGAGCGCATCGTCCTGCGTCGCCGCGGCGTAGTCGGCGGCCATGCGCAGCCCGAACGCGGTGTTGAAATGCGTGCCGACCCGCACCGGATAGGTGGCGAGCGGCAGGAAATCGCGAAACCGCTGCGCGAAGATTGCGGCAAGCGGTGCGATTTGCTCGTGCCAGCCGACGTCGTCGAGCAGCGCGAGCTCTGCCGCAAGCTTCAACAGCCAGCCCCAGCCGTAAGGCCGCTTGAAGCCGCGCGCGGTCGGGGCCGCGAGATAGGCGCACTCGGCTGCGATCTTCTCGACAACGAACTGCGCGTCGAACAGAGCGCGGATATCATCTGCTACTTCGGATGCCGGATAGCGGCGCAACAGCCGGGCGAGCATCCAATAGCTGTGGACGCAGGAGTGCCAGTCGTAGCTGCCGAAGAACACCGGATGCAGCTCGCGCGGCGTGCGCGCATCCTGCGGCCCGGCCAGCACGTGATCCGGCTTGTTCGGATATTCGCGCGTGACGTGGCCGAGCGCGATGCGCGCGAAACGGACGGCGAGCTGTTCGGTCAGGATCGTCTCGCGCATGGTGCGGTATTCTCCTTATCGCTCGCGACGGACGAGCATCTCGATCAGGCGCGGCGTCATGTAGATCGGAAACTGTGTCGCCGCGAAGAACAGCGCCGTCATCGGCGACACCGTCGCGCCCATCGCCGACCAGACCAATCCGACATTGCGGTTGCCGAGAATGAGTCCCGTGGTCAACCGCTCGGCGAGCGAGCCCGGCGTGAGCAGCGCGCCCAGCCCTTGCAAGGCGAGATTGCAGGCGAAGGCAAGGCCGACGCAGGTCGCCGCAGCGATCGGCTGCGCCTCGATCTGCGCACGCACCCCGGCCATGGTGGCAATTGCGAACAGCAGCAGCGAGGCAAGCACCAGGGCGTCGATCAGGCGCGCATGCTGCACCAATTGTGCCGCGGCCTGACGGCGCAGCAGGAACGCCAGCGCGCCGGCGCCGCCGACCAGCAGCGCCAACCGCCCAGCGAGCGCCAGCGGATCGAGCGCAAGGCCGGCAAATCCTGCTGCGATCAACGGCACGGTGACCGGGGCCAACGCCATCGACAGCAGCGTCACGGCGAGCGGAACGGTGGCATCGAAGCCGAGCATGCGCGCGACCGCTGCGGTGCCGCTCGACGGCGGCGCGCAGACCGACAGCACCAGCGCGACGATAAGCTCCGGCGCAAATCCGGCGCCGCGCGCCGCGAAACCGACCGCAAGCGGACAGACCAGCATTGCGACCGCCGGCAACAGCAGCCAGACCAGCGGCCGCCGCAAGGCGCGTCGGAACGCCTCACCGTCGATCTGGAGGAAGGTGCCGAGCACAAGAACAAAGATCGCGGCCGCCATCAGCGGGCGCACGCCGTCCGCCAGGGCCGGAAAGATCAGGCCCGCCAGCACGCCGATGATCAGCAACGTCGGCCCGCGCGGCATCAGTCTCGCAAATGATCGTGCCAAATTTTCCGGCCTCGTCGTCGTATCTGCAACGACCCTAGGCCTGTCCAGATCATTGTTGAAATCGATTATTATTATGACCACTATTGCCGTAATGAATTTAGCCACCGTCGATCTCAACCTGCTGGTCGCCTTCGAGGCGCTGATGGAGGAGCGCCACGTCACCCGCGCGGCCGAACGCATTGGCCTCGCCCAGCCGTCGATGAGCAGCGCGCTGCGCAGGCTGCGCGCGCTGTTTGCGGACGAACTGTTCCTGCGCGCCGGCGCGGGCATGCAGCCGACCGAAAAAGCGCTCGCGCTGGCGGGCCCGATCGGCGAGGCGCTGCGGCAGATCCGGGGCGCACTGGTGCCCGACCGGAGTTTCGATCCGGCCACCGCGCGACGGCGCATCACCATCGCCGCGACCGACTATGGCGATCTCGTTCTGGTGCCGGAACTGACCCGGCTGTTGCGCATGGAAGCCCCGGGCATCGACCTTGCCGTGCGCCCGCTGACCGATGCGACGGTGGCGCTGGCAAAGCTCGAGCGCGGCGAGCTCGATGCGCTGATCGGCGGCCATCTGCCGGAGACGCCGCGCTGTGTCCGGCACCGCCTGTTCGAGGAACGCTTCGTCTGCATTCGCGACGCCGTGCGCGCGAGCCGGTCGGAGGCTCTCGGCCTGGAGGACTATGCGACCCTGCCGCACGCGCTGTTCTCGGCGGCCGGCGGCGACGGCCTGCCGAGCGTGATCGACGCGTTGCTGGCGCGCCACGGGTTGAAGCGGCGCCTCGCCGTGACGCTTGCGCATGTGGTGGCCGTTCCATTCGCCGTGGCCGGCACCGATCTCATCGCCACGATGGCGGAGCGCGTCGCCCGGCGCTTTACGAAGCTTGCCGACATTGCCGTCGTGATGCCGCCGATCGAGATCCCCGCCTTCGCGATCGACCTGATCCATACCAGCCGCGCCGCGCAGGATCCTGCGCTACGCTGGTTCCTGGATGCCGTCGATCGCTGCGCGGGCCCGCTACGACATTGAGCTGTCATGGCTGACCCGCAGGGGTGGCTAACGACCGCCGCCGCTTCCTATATTGGCGCCTGATTCGAACAAGGCAGCCCATGCGCGTTTTCAGCGTTCCCGTTTCCGCGCCGTTCCTGCGCACCGTGATTGCGGCGCTGGTCGACGGCCGCCTGGTGGCGGGATTCGAGGCGCGCAACGATCCGGCCAAGCTCGCCAACGCCACGCTCTATCTGCCGACCCGCCGCGCCGGACGGCTGGCGCGCGAAATCTTCCTCGACGTGCTCGATTCCGACGCCGCGGTGCTGCCGCGCATCGTCGCGCTCGGCGAGATCGATGAGGACGAACTCGCCTTCGCCGACCAGGGCGACGATGTCGGCGGCGCTGCGCTGCTGGAGATCCCGCCCCGGCTCGGCGAGCTCGAGCGCCGGCTGACCCTGGCGCATCTGGTCGCGGCCTGGGCGAAGACGCCGGTATCCGCGCCGCTGGTGGTCGGCGGCCCGGCCTCGACCTTGCAGCTCGCGGGCGACCTGGCGCGGCTGATGGACGACATGGTGACGCGCGGCGTCGACTGGCGTGCGCTCGACCGCCTGGTGCCGGATCAGCTCGACAAATACTGGCAGCACTCGCTCGACTTCCTGCGCATCGCGCGCGACGCCTGGCCGAACTACCTCAAGGAGATCGGCCGGATCGAGCCGGCCGCGCGGCGCGATCTCCTGATCGAGGCGGAGGCGGCACGGCTGACCGCGCATCCCACGGGCCCGGTGATTGCCGCCGGTTCGACCGGCTCGATGCCGGCGACGGCGAAGTTCCTGCACGCGGTGGCGAAGCTTCCGAATGGCGCCGTGGTGCTGCCCGGGCTCGACACCGATCTCGACGAGGACAGCTGGGACACGATCGGCGGCGAGCGCGGTGACGATGGCAGGTTCACAACGCCGCCGTCGTCGAACCATCCGCAATTCGCGATGCACGCGCTGCTCGACCGCTTCGGCATCAAGCGCCGCGATGTCGAGAGCCTCGCGGAGCCCGCGCCGCTCGGCCGCGAGGTGCTGGTGTCGGAAACGATGCGTCCCTCGACCGCGACCGCGCAATGGCATGACCGGCTGGAGCGGCCGGAGATCGCGGCGCGGATTTCCGCAGGGATGACCAATCTCACGGTGGTCGAGGCGCCGAATCCGGAAATGGAGGCACTGGCGATCGCGGTCGCGATGCGCGAGGCACGGCATCTCGGCAAATCGGCCGCACTGGTGACGCCGGATCGCGCGCTGGCCCGCCGGGTGATGGCCTCGCTCACGCGCTGGAAGCTGGAGTTCGATGATTCCGGCGGCGATGCGCTGATCGAGACGCCGGCCGGCGTGTTCGCCCGCCTCGCCGCGGAGGCCGCAGCCAACGGGCTTGAGCCGCCGACATTGCTCGCGCTGCTCAAGCATCCGCTGTTGCGGCTCGGCTACGCGCATGGCGCGCTGACGCACGCGATCGAGGTGCTGGAGATCGCGCTGCTGCGGGGCACGCGGCCGCAAGCGGGAACCGGCGGCCTCGCGCGCGACTTTGCGCGTTTCCGCGCCGAGCTGGTCAAGCTGCATGGCGGCGAGACCTCGTCGCTGCACGCCATGGAGTCGCGCGCCCGGCTGCGCGACAATGAGCTCAACCAGGCCCAGGACCTGATCACCAGATTGCAGGCGGCGCTGGCGCCGCTCGAAGGCATGGCGTCGTCCAAGCCGTATGATTTCGCCGAGCTCGCGGCGCGCCACCGCGAGGCGCTGATCGCACTGTCGGCCGATCAGAACGGCGTCGCCCTCGTGTTCGAGGAGCGCGCCGGTGCGTCGCTGGCCTCCGCCTTCGACGAGCTGCTCGCCAGGCAGCAGCCGAGCGGGCTGATGACGCCGCTCGCGGATTATCCCGAGGTGTTCCAGACCGCTTTCGCCGACCGCATGGTGCGGCGGCCGGAATCGGCGCGCGCGCAGCTCAACATCTTCGGTCAGCTCGAGGCGCGTCTGACGGAATCCGATCGCGTCATCCTCGGCGGCCTGGTCGAGGGCGTCTGGCCGCCGGCGCCGCGGATCGATCCCTGGCTGAGCCGGCCGATGCGGCACGAGCTCGGGCTCGATCTGCCCGAACGGCGCATCGGCCTGTCCGCGCACGACTTCGCGCAGCTGCTCGGCCATGACGAGGTGATCCTCACCCATGCGGCGAAGGTCGGCGGCGCGCCGGCGGTCGCCTCGCGCTTCCTGCACCGGCTCGAAGCGGTTGCCGGCGAAGCGCGCTGGAAGGCGGCAACGTCGGCCGGCGAGATCTACGTGCAATATGCCGCCGAGCTCGACCGGCCCGACAAGGTCGAGCCGATCCCGCAGCCGGAGCCGCGGCCCCCGCGCGAGGCGCGGCCGCTGAAGATGTCGGTCACCGCAATCGAGGACTGGCTGCGCGATCCCTACACGATCTATGCGCGCTACATCCTGAGGCTCGATCCGCTCGATCCCGTCGACATGCCCCTGTCGGCGGCGGACCGCGGCTCCGCAATCCACGAATCGCTCGGCGAGTTCACACAAACTTACGCCGACGCGCTGCCTGACGACATCAGGGGCGCGCTGCGCGACATCGGCGCCAAACATTTTGCGCCGTTGATGGAGCGGCCCGAGGCACGCGCGCTGTGGTGGCCGCGCTTCCAGCGCATCGCGGCGTGGTTCGCGGAATGGGAGCAGGCCCGGCGCGTCAGCATCGACGCCATCAACGCCGAGATCCGCGGCGAGATCGGCATTCCGCTCGACGACGCCAGGACCTTCACCCTCTCCGCGCGCGCCGATCGCATCGAGCGGCGCGACGACGGCAGCTTTGCGATCCTCGATTACAAGACCGGCCAGCCGCCGACCGGCAAGCAGGTGCGCATGGGCCTGTCGCCGCAGCTGACGCTGGAGGCCGCGATCCTGCGCGAGGGCGGCTTTGCCGACATTCCGGCCGACTCTTCGGTCGGTGATCTCGTCTATGTCAGGCTGAGCGGCAACAACCCGCCAGGCGAGCAGCGTTCGCTGGAGCTGAAGATCAAGACCAACGACACACCGCAGCCGCCCGATGAAGCCGCCGACGCCGCCCGGCGAAAGCTCGAGGCCCTGATCCGCGCCTTCGACGACGAGAGCCAGGCCTATACCTCGCTAAATCTCTCGATGTGGGCGAACCGCTACGGGGCCTATGACGACCTCGCGCGCATCAAGGAATGGTCCGCCGCCGGCGGCCTGGGGATCGAGGAATGGTGAACGCTCCGCGTCCGATCCCGCCGGCGGTGCGCGATGCGCAGGCCCGCGCGTCCGACCCGAAGGTGTCGACCTTCGTGTCGGCCAATGCCGGCTCGGGCAAGACCCATGTGCTGGTGCAACGCGTGATCCGCCTGCTGCTATCGGGCGTGCCGCCGGAAAAGATCCTCTGCATCACCTTCACCAAGGCCGCCGCGGCGAACATGGCCGAACGCGTGTTCACGACGCTCGGCCATTGGGTGACGCTGGACGACGCCGGGCTCGATGCCGCGATCCGCGAGGCCGGCATCGCGCATCCATCTGCCACGCTACGGCGCGAGGCACGAAAACTGTTTGCTTGCGCGCTGGAGACACCGGGCGGACTGAAGGTGCAGACCATCCACGCGCTGTGCACCCGCCTGCTGCAGCAGTTCCCGTTCGAGGCCAATGTGCCGGCGCGCTTTGCCGTGCTCGACGACCGCGACCAGAACGAGATGATGGAGCGTGCCAACCTCGCGGTGTTCCTCGAAGCGTCGCGGATTCCCGACAGTCCGGTCGGCCGCGCGCTGCGCACGGCGATGGCGAATGCTGCCGACGTCACTTTCAAGGAGGTGGTCCGCGAGGCATGCCTCAGCCGCGACCATTTCATGGCCTGGACCGACGCCGCCGGCAACGCCGCGGCCGCCGCCGCGCAGATGTCGGCCGCGCTCGGCGTTTCTGCCGACGATCGCATAGAGGATGTCGAGCGCGAGATCGTCGATGGGCCGAACCTGCCGCGGTCGAGCTGGCGGGAGATGGCGACGCTGCTCGACACCAGCAGCAAGGCGGATCAGAAGCAGGCCGAACGGCTGCGGGCTGCGCTGACCTTTACCGGCGCAGCGCAAGTCGACGAATATCTCGGCGTGTTCCTGACCGATGACCGCGCGCCGCGCGCGTCCGTCATCACCAACAATTTCATCAAAAAGAATTCGGTCGCGGGCAACAGGTTCGAGGCCGAGATCGACCGGCTCGGTCCGCTGATCGAGCGGCGACGTGCCGTGGTCGCGCGCGACCGCACCGAGGCGCTGATCCACATCGCGACCGCGGCGGCCGCACACTACCGGCGCGAGAAGCTGGAACGCGGCCTGCTCGACTATGATGATCTGATCGACAAGACGCTGGATATGCTCGACCGCGTCTCCTCCGGCTGGGTGCATTACAAGCTCGACCGCGGCGTCGATCACGTGCTGATCGACGAGGCGCAGGACACCAGCCCGCGGCAATGGGACATTGTCGCGCATATCATCTCGGAATTCACCTCCGGCGCCGGCGCGCGCGACGGGCTGGTGCGCACGGTGTTCGCGGTCGGCGACGAGAAGCAGTCGATCTTCTCGTTCCAGGGCGCGGCACCGCGCGAGTTCGATCTACGCCGGCGCGAGCTGAAGCGGCGGTTCGAGGAAGCCGGGCTGAAATTCGATCCGGTGTCGTTCACCTATTCGTTCCGCTCGGGACCGGTGATCCTGCACTCGGTCGACCACGTGTTCCGCGAGCAGGAGATCTTCCGCAGCATCCACGCGGTCGAGAACGGCTACCCGATCCACAACGCGATGGCCGATGCCGGCCCCAGCCTGATCGAGCTGTGGGATCTCGCCGTCGCCGACGACCGCCAGGACATCGAAGGCTGGCGTGCGCCGTTCGACGGCGTCGCGATGACGAGCCCCGAAGTGAAGCTGGCGCGACGCATCCAGGCCGAAATCAAGCGCCTGGTCAGCAGCGGCACCATGACCGGCAGCGCCGGCGGGCGGCGGCCGCTGCGTTACGGAGATATGTTGATCCTGGTGCGGCGGCGCGGCAACGCCTTCGACGCTGTCATCCAGGCGCTGAAGCACGCAGGCATTCCGGTCGCCGGCGCCGACCGGCTGAAGCTGACCGAGCACATCGCGATCATCGACCTGATGAACCTCGCCGACGCGCTGCTGCTGCCTCAGGACGATCTGGCGCTCGCGGTGGCGCTGAAGAGTCCGCTGTTCGGCCTCGACGACGACGATCTGTTCAAGCTGGCGTATCAGCGCCGCGGTTCGCTGCGCGAGGCATTGACCGCGCAGGCGCCGACTGATGAGCGCTTTTCGGCCGCGCTGCGGCGCTTGGAAGAGTGCGAGCGCCGCTTCACCCAGGAGACGCCGTTCGCGTTCTACGCCTGGCTGCTCGGCGGCGATGGCGGACGCGCGCGCATGCTGCGCCGGCTCGGCCATGAGGCCAATGATGCGCTCGACGAATTCCTCGAGCTCGCGCTGAGCTATGAGCGCAAGGCGCCGGCCTCGCTGCAGGGCTTCGTCGCCTGGCTGCGCGCCGCCGACACCGAGGTGAAGCGCGACATGGAAATCTCGCGCGACGAAGTGCGCGTGATGACCGTGCACGGCGCCAAGGGCCTCGAGGCATCGGTGGTGTTCCTGGTCGACACCACGACCTCGCCATCGGACACCCAGCGGCTGAGGCTGATCCACCTGCCGCAGGGCAACGCCGCGCCGAACGCGCCCGGCGTCGTGGTGTGGGCCGGCAAGAAGGCCGAGGATCCGCCCAATGTCGCCGACGCGCGCAAGGCGATGCTCGGCGACACCGAGGACGAATATCGCCGCCTGCTCTATGTCGCGATGACCCGTGCCGCCGACCGGCTGATCGTCGGCGGTTGCATGCCCGGCAACATGAACACGGTGCGGAAATCCTCCTGGTACGATCTGATCACCAAGGGGCTCGCCAATTCCGGGCTCAAGCTCGAGGAAATCGAGACGCAGGCCGGCAAGGTGATGCGCTATTCGCGGCCCGACGACACGGCCGATCTCACCGGTGCCGCGGCATCAGCGGCCGCGGCACCGGTCGCGCTGCCGTCCTGGCTGCGGACGGCGGCCGCACCTGAAGCCGCCGCCGCGGGCGTGTTGCGTCCGTCCGATCCGGCCGATGACGACCGCCACCCGATACGATCAGGCGAATCGGTGCAGCTGCGCGCCCGCGCCCGGCAACGCGGCACGCTGGTGCATCGCCTGCTGCAATCGCTGCCGGACGTCGCGCTGGAGCGGCGGCTCGGCGCGGCGCTCGGCTATCTCAGCCGCAACGCCGATGGCTGGAGCGAGGAAGAGCGCGCGGCGCTGGCTCGGCAAGTGGTCGCCCTGACCGTCGATCTGCGCTTCGCACCGGTGTTTGCCCCCGGCAGCCGTGCCGAGGTGTCGATCGTGGGCCGGCTGGAGCGGCCGGGCCAGCCGAAGACGCTGGTCTCCGGCCAGATCGACCGGCTGGTGGTGACGCCGAACGAGGTCCTGATCGTCGATTTCAAGACCAACCACGCCCCGCCAAAGACCGCCGCCGAGGCCCCCAGGGGCTATATCCGGCAGCTCGCGCTGTACCGCGCGGTGCTGGCAAAACTTTATCCCCAAAGGATCATCCACGCCGCCCTGCTCTGGACCGAAACCGCTGAAATGATGGAGATTTCCGCCTCCGCGCTGGACGCCGGGCTGGCATAAGTTCATGTCGGCGTGAGCAAGCTTGACCCGGCAAGGGGGCGTTCATACGTTTGCCCCATGCTCCCGGGCGCGATTCTCCACCGCGCCCTTTTGTCTCAACCGAACGAGGTACTCACATGGCCGTTGGCAAGGTTTCTGACGCCGATTTCGAAGCCGAAGTGCTCAAGGCGACCGGGCCGGTGGTCGTCGACTTCTGGGCCGAATGGTGCGGCCCCTGCCGCATGATCGCGCCCGCTCTCGATGAGATTTCCGGTGCGATGGGCGACAAGGTCAAGATCGTGAAGCTCAATGTCGACGAGAGCCCGAAGACCGCGTCGAAGTATGGCGTGATGTCGATCCCGACCCTGATGATCTTCAAGGGCGGCGAGATGGCGTCCCGTCAGGTCGGCGCCGCGCCGAAGGCCAAGCTGCAGCAGTGGATCACCGCTGCGGTCTGATCAGATTCGAATTAGCTGATTTGCGAATCGGCCGGCGAAAGCCGGCCGTTTTGCTTTACCTGATCCATCCCGTCGCCAGCGCTAAGGCGAGTTCGGCCTCGCCATTGTGCCGCGCCAGCGCCGCCATCGCCGCGTGATCGTAGGGGATGTGACGGAAGGTGACGTCCCAGTCGCCACCAGCCTGTTCGAGGATGGCGTAGCGTGCATCGGGCGATCCGGCCTCGACGACATGGGGATGTGGCTTGCCGGCGCGATAGCCGGGTGAGCCGACGCTGCCTGGATTGACGATCAGCCTTCCGTCGCGAAGCCTTACGGCTCGCGCGGTGTGCGTGTGCGCGCACAGGATCAGCGATTGCGTCACGCCGGTCGCCCTCGCCTCGATCGTTTCCAGCGCGGACATCAAGACTTCGCCGCCCGGCAGCACAGTGTCGAGCCAATAGGTCTCGTCATCCTGCGGCGTCGCGTGGCAGAGGAAGACCTCGTTGCGATAGACCGCATTCGCCGGCAACGTGCGCAGCCAGTCGAGATGCCGCGGCTCGAGCTGCGTGTAGGTCCGCCGCTCCCAGGAGCCCATTTTCTCGTGCGGGCGATCGATCAGATAGCGGTCGTGATTGCCGAGCAGATGGACCGCATCGAGCTTCATCAGCATATCGACGGTCGGCTGCGCATCGAGCGGTCCGCTCACCATGTCGCCGAGATCGACGATGTCGGAAATGCCCTGCGCGCGGATGTCCGACAGCACGGCCTCAAGCGCGAGATGGTTGCCGTGGATGTCGGCGATCGCAGCAAATCGCATGATGTGTTGTCCTCCTCATGCGCACCGCATCCGGACGCGAGGCCTGTTATGCA
The DNA here is from genome assembly GCF_029846235.1 of Bradyrhizobium sp. CER78. GTDB lineage: Bacteria > Pseudomonadota > Alphaproteobacteria > Rhizobiales > Xanthobacteraceae > Bradyrhizobium. The sequence goes on along the minus strand of NZ_JARVWP010000006.1, from coordinate 420,414 downwards.
GGAGGCGTGCCGTTGGCTGCAAGCACCGGGCCGGCCAGATACAGCGAGCCCGTGATCAGGATGCGCGGCGGCACCTCGTAGGCCAGCGTCGCAAGCCGTTGCAACGCGGTGTCGACGCCGGTCGCGATCTCGACCCGCATGCCGAGCGCACGCGCGGCATCGGCGAGTTTGTCCGGCGCCATGCCGTTGTCGCGGCCGGGCACCGGCACCGCGATGATGTGGCGCGTCAAACCGGCGAAATTGGCGAGGAAGGCATTGGCATCCTTGTTGGCCATCATGCCTGCGATCACGACCAGCGGCCGCGACACCCGCTCTTCGAGGTCGCCGAGCGCGGCGGCCGCAACCCGGCCGCCCTCGGCATTGTGGCCGCCATCGAGCCAGACCTCGGAGCCCTGCGGCCCCTGGCAGACGAGCGTGCCGGAGACCAGCCGCTGCATCCGCGCCGGCCATTCCGCATTGACGACGCCGGCCTCGTAGGCGGCGATATTGAGCTTGAACGTGTCGATCGCGCGCAGGGTCGCGATCGCGAGGCCCGCATTGTCGAACTGATGCCTGCCGAACAGTTTTGGCGCGGCGAGATCCAGCAGACCGCGCTCGTCCTGATAGACCAACCGGCCGCGTTCGACGCCGACATGCCATTGCTGGCCGGCCGCATGCAGCGGCGCGCGCTGGCGGTTCGCTTCGGCCTCGATCACGGCCATCGCATCCGGCGCCTGCTCGGCGCACACCACCGGCACCTTGCGCTTGATGATCGCGGCCTTCTCGCCGGCGATCGCCGTCAGATTGTCGCCGAGGAATTCCATATGGTCCATGCTGACCGGCGTGATCACCGAGGCCAGCGGCGTCTCGACCACATTGGTGGAATCGAGCCGGCCGCCGAGCCCGACCTCGAGCAGCGCGACGTCGGCCGGATGCTTCGCGAACAGGCAGAACGCCACCGCCGTTTCCATCTCGAAGATGGTGATGGGATTGCCGGCATTGACGCGCTCACAATCTTCGAAGGTCGCGCGCAGCTCATCGTCGCCGACCAGCTTGCCGCCGCCGACCGCACCCAGCCGGTAGCATTCGTTGAGCCGGACCAGATAGGGCGAGGTGAAGACGTGCACGCGCAGGCCTGCGGCTTCGAGGATCGCGCGCAGATAGGCGACGGTCGAGCCCTTGCCGTTGGTGCCGGCGACATGGATCACCGGTGGCAGCTTGCGCTCGGGATGATCCAGCCGCTCCATCAGACCGCGCATGCGATCGAGGCTGAGATCGATGCGCTTCGGATGCAGCGCCGATATCCGCGCGATCAACGCCTCGAACGAGGCCTGCGATGGGGCGGCGCTTGCGGTCACGCGTGCGGCGCGGCCGGCACCGTCTCCGGGGCCGTGACGATCTGGGCCGGCTCGGTGACGGGCGTTGCGGGCTTCGATGCGGTTTCGAGCGCCGGCGACTTGGTGAACAGGCGGCACAGCCGGGCCAGCGTCGCCTTCATGTCGTGGCGGTGCACGACCATGTCGACCATGCCGTGCTCGCGGAGATATTCGGCACGCTGGAAACCTTCCGGCAGCTTCTCGCGGATGGTCTGCTCGATCACGCGCGCGCCGGCAAAACCGATCAACGCACCGGGCTCGGCGATCTGGACGTCGCCAAGCATCGCATAGGAGGCGGTGACGCCGCCGGTGGTCGGATTGGTCAGCACGACGATATAGGGCTGCCGCGCCTCGCGCAGCATCTGCACGCCGACCGTGGTGCGCGGCATCTGCATCAGCGACAGGATGCCTTCCTGCATCCGCGCGCCGCCGGATGCGGCGAACACGATGAAGGGCGACTTCTTCTCGACCGCGAGCTCGAGCCCGCGCACCATCGCTTCACCGGCGGCCATGCCGAGCGAGCCGCCCATGAAATCGAAATCCTGCACCGCGACCACGACGCCGGCGCCCTCGAGCTTGCCATAGCCGACCTTGACCGCGTCGTTCAGCCCGGTCTTGGTGCGCGCGTCCTTGATGCGGTCGACATATTTGCGCTCGTCGCGGAACTTGAGCGGATCGGGCGTCACCTCGGGCAACGCGACATCGAACCAGGTCTCGTTGTCGAAGATCGACTTCAGGCGCGCCACCGCGCCCATGCGCATGTGGTAGTTCGAGCCGGGGATCACGAACTGGTTGGCCTCGACGTCCTTGTAGAACACGAGCTGTCCGGAATCCGGGCATTTGATCCAGAGATTCTCCGGCGTCTCGCGCCGCAGGATGTTGCGGATCTTCGGCCGGACGACGTTGGTGAGCCAGTTCATGGTTCGCTCCGAAATGCGGGTCGGTCCCGCACCAGCTGGATATATGGCGGGCCGGGCGAACCCGGCAAGCCGCCGTCTGCGGCCTTGTTGCCGCAAAATGTGGCTTATTCAGCGGCCTGTTTGGCGCCCCGGACCCCCTGCGCCAGCGCCGACACCAGGTCCGCCACCGCGCTCACGGTCTTCGGCGTGGCGCGGCCCTCGGCATCGAGGTTGGCGCGCACCACGTCGACGATCGCGGTGCCGACCACCGCGCCGTTGGCGTTTTCGGCGATCGCGCGCGCGGTCTCCGGGGTGCGGATGCCGAAGCCGACGCAGACCGGCAGCTTGGTGTGCCGCTTGATGCGGGCGACCGCTTCCGCAACCGCGTTCGAATCGGCCGTCGCAGCGCCGGTGATGCCGGTGATCGAGACGTAGTAGACAAAGCCCGAGGTATTCGCGAGCACCGCCGGCAGGCGCTTGTCGTCGGTGGTCGGCGTCGCCAGGCGGATGAAGTTCAGCCCGGCTTTCATCGCGGGGATGCAGAGCTCGGTGTCTTCCTCCGGCGGCAGGTCGACGATGATCAGGCCATCGACGCCGGCGGTCTTGGCATCGGCCAGGAAGCTGTCGACGCCGTAGATGTAGATCGGATTGTAATAGCCCATCAGCACGATCGGCGTGGCGTTGTCCTCCTTGCGGAAGTCGCGGACCATCGCCAGCGTCTTGCGCAAGGTCATGCCGCCCTTCAGCGCACGGAGCCCCGCGGCCTGAATCGACGGACCGTCGGCCATCGGATCGGTGAACGGCATGCCGATCTCGATGACGTCGGCACCGGCCTTCGGCAGCGCCATGAGGATGTCGAGCGAGGTCTTGGCATCGGGGTCACCGGCCATCACGAAGGTGACGAAAGCGGAGCGGCCCTGCTGCTTCAGCTCGGCGAAACGTGCGTCGATACGGGTAGTCATGGCTGGACAGTCGCTGTGCTATACCTCTCCCCTCCGGGGAGAGGTCGGCTGCGTAGCAGCCGGGTGAGGGGGATGGAGCGGTTCAAAGCAAGAGCGCGAAGCCTCCGCGCGTCACAGACAAACGCCGAGGCAAAGCTTTGGCAGGCGCTGCGCAATCGGAGGCTAGCGCGATGGAAATTCCGTCGCCAGCACCCGATTGACCGATACGTCGTCGATTTCGTCACGCTCGACGGCAAACTGATCGTCGAAGTCGACGGCGCAACACATTCGACGTCATCAGAACTGATACGCGACGAGGCCAGGACCAAAGTCCTCGAAGCTTGCGGCTTTCTCGTTGTGCGGGTTACCAACACCGATGTGTATGAGAATCTCGAGGGTGTGCTCGAGATGATCGAAACATCGCTGCGGTTCGAATGAGTGGAGAGACCCCTCACCCGGCTGCTGCGCAGCCGACCTCTCCCCGACGGGGAGAGGTAAGGAAGGAGTGCCCAGCCCGTCACTTCTGCCTCGCCTTCAAGATGTCGCCGACCTGCGGCACGTCCTTGTCGCCACGGCCCGAGAGATTGACCACCATCAGGTGATCCTTCGGCCGCTGCGGCGCGAGTTCGGACAATTTCGCGATCGCATGCGCGGATTCCAGCGCGGGGATGATGCCTTCGAGCCGCGACAGCAGCTGGAATGCGGCCAACGCCTCCTCGTCGGTCGCCGAGAGATATTTGACGCGGCCGGTCTCGTGCAGCCAGGCGTGCTCCGGGCCGATGCCGGGATAGTCGAGGCCGGCCGAGATCGAATGCGCTTCCTCGATCTGGCCGTCGGCATCCATCAACAGATAGGTGCGGTTGCCGTGCAGCACGCCGGGCCGGCCGCCGGCAAGCGAGGCGGCATGCAGCTGCGTCAGCCCGTGACCGGCCGCCTCGACGCCGAAGATCTCGACCGAGGGATCGTCGAGGAACGGATGGAACAGGCCCATCGCATTGGAGCCGCCGCCGATGCAGGCGATCAGCGAGTCCGGCAGGCGGCCCTCGGCCTCCTGCATCTGCTTGCGGGTCTCATGGCCGATGATCGACTGGAAATCGCGCACCATCATCGGATAGGGGTGCGGGCCGGCCACCGTGCCGATGCAATAGAAGGTGTTGTGCACGTTGGTGACCCAATCGCGCAGCGCATCGTTCATCGCATCCTTCAGCGTGCGCGCGCCTGATTGCACCGGGACTACCTTGGCGCCGAGCATCTCCATGCGGATCACGTTCGGTTGCTGCCGCTCGACGTCGACTGCGCCCATATAGACCACGCATTCGAGCCCGAACCGTGCGCACAAGGTCGCCGTCGCCACGCCATGCTGGCCGGCGCCGGTCTCGGCGATGATGCGCTTCTTGCCCATGCGGCGCGCGACCATGATCTGGCCGAGCACGTTGTTGACCTTGTGCGAACCGGTGTGGTTGAGCTCCTCGCGCTTCAGATAGATCTTCGCGCCGCCGAGATGCTCGGTGAGCCGTTCGGCGAAATAGAGCGGTGAGGGCCGGCCGACATAGTCCTTAAGATAGACATTCATCTCGGCCTGGAACGCCGGATCGGCCTTGGCGTCGGCATAGGCCTTTTCCAGATCGAGGATCAGCGGCATCAGCGTTTCCGCGACGAAGCGTCCGCCGAAAATGCCGAAATGCCCGCGCTCGTCGGGGCCGCTGCGGAAGGAATTGGGCAGGTTTTGATTCATCGAACCATCAGTTCTTCTTGCCGGCTTGCGGCGCTGTTTCCACCCCCTCGCCCCGCTCTTGCGGGGAGAGGGTTGGGGTGAGGGGTTTCTCCACTTGCTCGATCATCGCTTGCGGCGCCCCTCACCCGCCCGCGCGGTGCGCGGTCGACCTCTCCCCGTAAACGGGGAGAGGTGAAGTGGAGTCGGTTGCGCGTGCGGCGCGGATGAAGGCGCGGATCAGCTCGGGATCCTTGACGCCGGGCGTGCGCTCGACGCCCGACGAGACGTCGACGCCGCCGGCGCGGGTGACGCGGACGGCCTCAGTGACGTTGTCGGCGTTGAGCCCGCCGGAGACCATGTAGGGCAGCGCGAGATCGAGATTTTCCAGCACGTGCCAATCGAACGGCGCGCCGAGACCGCCCGGCCGCGTCGCATCCTTGGGCGCGCGGGCATCGAACAGGATGCGGTCGGCGACGCCGGCATAGCCCGGCAGCGGCGCGAGATCGGCACTGGTTTCGACCGGCAGCGCCTTCATCAGCGGCAGGCCGAATTTCTGCTTGAGATCACGCAGCCGCGCGGTGGTCTCCTTGCCGTGCAGTTGCAGGATATCCGGCCGCAGCGTCTCGATGATGTTCTCGATCGTCGCGTCATCGGCATCGACGGTCAGCGCAACCTTCGCGGCGCGGCCCTTGGCCTGTTTGCCGAGCTCGCGCGCGGTCTCGAGGCTGATATGGCGCGGCGACGGGGAGAAGAACACAAACCCCACCATGTCGGCGCCGCCATCCAGCGCGACGTCGAGCGTCTCGCGCGTGGACAGGCCGCAGATTTTGACGAGCAGGGGCATGGTCTCGAAACGGGTCTCAAAACAGGTTTTCGGGCGGCCGGAACCGGGGTGAGCCCTGGTCCGACGGGGCGGGTTCTACAACGTCGCGCCCTGCTTGTCTCGCCCATTGGGCCCGTAAAACCCGAGTTGGGCCGCGGCCGGGCGGCGCTGCGCGTCGTCCCGGGACGCCGCGGCCCTGAGGTCGGCCAGCTCGGCGCGAATGTGGCGGGCGTCGGCCTCGTGCTGCCGGGCGGCGCGGCGCCAGCGCCCCTGCTTGAACCAGGTCGCCATGCCGCCCGCGATGACACCCAGGATCGCGGAAGCGATGATGACCACGAACAGCGGCAGTGTGACCGCAACCGTCGGCGTCACAGAATTGAAGGGATCAAACGACACCGTCACCCAGTGACGGTTGGCGACGGCAAAGATGATGAAGATCAGTCCGAGCGGAATGACGACCACTGCCGTGAAGAACTTTCGCATGACCATCTCTCGCAGCGATGGAGAAAGTGCGGGCGCATCGCCCGCAGCACGGCAACGCAGGAGGCGGCGCTCAGGCGTCAGCCTTAAGCATCAGCCTTGGGCGCGTCGATCTTGGAGGCTCCCGTCTCGGCCTCGTCGCGATTGAGACGCTCGCGCATTTCCTTGCCGGTCTTGAAGAACGGCACGCTCTTCTGGTCGACCGGCACATGCTCGCCGGTACGCGGATTGCGGCCGGCACGCGCCGGGCGATGCTTCACCGAGAATGCGCCGAAACCGCGCAGCTCGACGCGGTCGCCACGCGCCAGCGCCGCGACGATTTCATCGAGAATCGCATTCACAATGTTCTCGACGTCCCGCTGGTAGAGGTGCGGGTTGTGCTCGGCGATACGCTGAACAAGTTCGGATTTGATCATCGAAAATGGGATCCGGGCTCTTGCGGAAACCCATTTCCGTGAAAATGCCGTGCACTGTCAAGACGCTAAATCGATTTAGGACGCCGTGAAATCGCGTGACAAATAGCCCAATTGGGGCATGCGGCGATTCCCGCAGAGCGGGAGTCCCTTGATCAGCACACGTTTCGCACCCGACTAGTCGGTTCCTCCCGGCGCCCACAGCGCCAGCATGCCGTCGAGCCCGAACCGATCCACGGCCTGGGCCACGCCGCCCTGCTCGATCCGCCGCGCGATGGCGCCAAGGCCGAACGCATCGAGCGTCATCGACGCTGCGGTGCGCAGGAAGGTCAGGTCGCTGAATCGCGGATTAAGCGTGTAATTGCGCACCGGCAGGTCGCTTTTGACCTTCTTCTCCGCAACCAGCCAGGCAATCGCGGTCTTTTCATCTCCCAGCTGATCGATCAGCTTGAGATCGACCGCCTGCCGGCCGGTGAAGACGCGTCCGTCAGCGACCTTCTCCAGCAAGGCATCGTCCATGCCGCGCCGCTCCTTCACCAATCCACGGAACCAGGCATAGGAATCCTTGACCAGCCCCTCGATCGCGGCCCGGGCCTCGGGGCTGGTCGGCTCCATGCCATTGGGCGCCGCTTTCAGCGGTGAGGATTTGATCTCCTCCATCTTCACGCCGACGGTCTTGAGCAATTCCGAAACGTTGGGAAACTGGAAGAGCACGCCGATCGAACCAACCAGCGAGGTCTGCTGGGCAACGATATGATCGGACGCGATCGCCGTGATGTAGCCGCCAGAGGCCGCCAATCCCTCGACCACGACGACGAGCGGCTTCTTCGCCTTCAACTGCATCAGCGAGTCGTAGAGCTGCTCGGAGCCGGCAGTGGTGCCGCCGGGCGAATTGATATGCACGACAACCGCCGCATAGCTCGACTTGCCGAGCCGCTCCAGCGCCTCGACGCGCTGCTGGTCGCTGCGGATCAATCCGTCGATGTTGATCCGCGCGATCGTGTTCGACGTCGACAGGCTGCCGCGTCCGCCGGCGGCGATCACGCCCACGCCGACGATCGCCGCGATTGCGATGACCGCGGCGGCAACGCGCCAGAACGTCAGCTTGCGCCTGATACGGCGACGGTCGACGATCACGTCCGAATCCAGCGACATCGGTCTCTCCCGAAATGGTCAGCGCGAAAGTCCGCGCGTTTTGCAGTCGCAGCGTCACTATCAGCTTAGCCAAATACATCAATTGCGACGCAATATGAAGAAAACAAGGCCCGCGGCATTTGCAAAGCGGTAGCCCGGATGGAGCGAAGCGTAATCCGGGGACGGCTTCAGCTGCGAACGGAAAGCCCCGGATTTCGCTCCGCTGCATCCGGGCTACCGTCATACGCACTGTCTCAAACAAAAGGGCCCCGGCTTGCGCCGGGGCCCCATGGTTCGCTCAAATCGCGCGAACGCTTACTTGTCGGTGCCGCGGTTCTTCAGCGCGGTGCCGAGGATGTCGCCAAGCGTCGCTCCCGAATCGGAGGAGCCGTACTGCGCGATGGCTTCCTTCTCTTCGGCAACTTCCAGCGCCTTGATCGAGACCTGCACCTTGCGGGCCTTCTTGTCGAACTGGATGACGCGGGCATCGACCTTCTCGCCGACGGCGAAGCGCTCGGCGCGCTGGTCGTTGCGATCACGGGCCAGCTCGGACCGCTTGATGAAGGTGGTGAACTCGGTGCCCGAAATCCGGACCTCGATGCCGCTTTCCTTCACTTCGAGCACTTCGCAGGTCACGACCGCGCCCTTCTTGACGTCGCCCGGCTCGGCGAAGGGGTCGCCTTCGAGCTGCTTGACGCCGAGCGAGATACGCTCCTTCTCGACATCGACATCGAGCACCACGGCCTTGACCATGTCGCCCTTCTTGAAGTTGTCGATGACCTGCTCGCCCGGAAGCTTCCAGTCGAGGTCGGAGAGATGGACCATGCCGTCGACATCGCCCTCGAGACCCAGGAACAGACCGAACTCGGTCTTGTTCTTGACCTCGCCCTCGACCACCGAACCGACCGGGAACTTCTCGACGAAGACTTCCCAGGGATTGCGCATGGTCTGCTTGAGACCGAGCGAGATGCGGCGCTTGACCGAATCCACTTCCAGCACCTGCACTTCGACTTCCTGCGAGGTCGAAACGATCTTGCCGGGGTGCATATTCTTCTTGGTCCACGACATCTCGGAGACGTGGATCAGGCCTTCGATGCCCGGCTCGAGCTCGACGAACGCGCCGTAGTCGGTGATGTTGGTGACGCGGCCGGTGAAGCGGGCACCCAGCGGGTACTTGGCTTCGATGCCCTGCCACGGATCATCCAGCAGCTGCTTCATGCCGAGCGAGATGCGGTGCGTCTCGTGGTTGATCTTGATGATCTTGACCTTCACCGTCTGGCCGATGGTCAGCACCTCGGTCGGGTGGTTGACGCGGCGCCAGGCGATATCGGTCACGTGGAGCAGGCCGTCGATGCCGCCGAGATCAACGAACGCACCGTAATCGGTGATGTTCTTGACCACGCCGTCGATGACCTGACCCTCTTCGAGGTTCTGCACCAGCTCCTGGCGCTGCTCGGCGCGGGTCTCTTCGAGAACCGTGCGGCGCGACACCACGATGTTGCCGCGGCGGCGGTCCATCTTGAGGATCTGGAACGGCTGCGAGTTGTTCATCAGCGGCGCAACGTCGCGGATCGGACGAATGTCGACCTGCGAGCGCGGCAGGAAGGCCACCGCACCGTCGAGGTCGACCGTGAAGCCGCCCTTGACCTGGTTGAAGATGACGCCGTTGACCTTTTCGTTGTTCTGGAACGCCTTCTCGAGCTTGCCCCAGCTTTCCTCGCGGCGCGCCTTGTCGCGCGACAGCACGGCTTCACCGAGCGCATTCTCGATACGGTCGAGGAACACCTCGACTTCGTCGCCGACCTTCAGGTCGCTTTCGCGGCCGGGACCAGCGAATTCGCGCAGCGCGACGCGGCCTTCGGTCTTCAGGCCGACGTCGATGACGGCCATGTCCTTCTCAATTGCAACCACCTTGCCCTTGATGACCGAGCTTTCCTGCAGATTGCCGCCGGCAAAGGACTCATCAAGCATCGCCGCGAAATCGTCGCGGGTGGGAGTATAGGAAGACGCAGAATTCGAAACCATTTGTTCTCCAGATGCGGAATCTCGCCGGCCATTCGGGTTGATGGGCGTACCGCGCGTGAAGTGACAGGGTTCCGCAAACCCTGACGACCGCTCATTGCAGGAGGTGCAACAGCGGGCCGGCAGCAGGACTGCACGTTCGGTACGTTTGAAGTTTCCGGAGCGTGATACGAAAATATCGACTGCAAGGCCTGGGAGCGGGCGTTCCTCCAGATGCGGCGTCAGTTTTGCTTGAGGATGGCTCAAACCCGGCGCCGGCCCGCTCGGACACGGCCTCGACACGGTCGATGGTGCTCCGAACGGCGCTGATATAGCCCTGCGAGCCGCCTTCGGCAAGCAGGAAATGCCCCATTTTGCTGGGTTTTCGGGCCAAAGCGCGCTTTGACGCTGGCGATTCTAGCGCTTGGCGCGTACCGCCTCGACGATGGCGATCGCGGCGCGGACGCCGGCCTCGATGTCGAGATTGGAATTGTCCAGCGTGTGAGCGTCCGCGGCCGGCCGCAACGGCGCAACGGTGCGGTTCTTGTCCCGCTCGTCGCGCTTGAGGATGTCGGCGAGCACCGCCTCCTCGTCGGCGTCCTCGCCGCGGGCGCGGGCCTCCAGGGCGCGCCGCCGCGCCCGCACGCGGGGATCGGCGACCACGAAGATCTTCACGTCGGCGTCCGGGCAGATCACGGTGCCGATATCGCGTCCATCCAGCACCGCACCGGGCGGATCGGCGGCGAACTGACGCTGGAAGCTGACCAGCGCCTCGCGCACCTTGGGAAAGGCCGAGACGACCGAGGCGCCCTCACCGACCTTCTGGGTCTTCAGGATCGGATTGCCGAATTTCTCGGGATCGAGCTCGAGGGCGACGGCAACCGCCAGCGCCTCATCATTGAGGTCGGCGCCCTGCGCCATCATCGCATAGGCCACCGCGCGGTAGATCACGCCGGTGTCGAGATGGCGATAACCGTAGTGGTGGGCGAGCCGCTTGCCGAGCGTGCCCTTGCCGGATGCGGCGGGTCCGTCGATGGCGATGATCATGCGAAATCAGCTCCGAGCGCGCGCATCATCGGAATGAAATCCGGAAAACTCGTGGCGATGAAGGCGGTGTCGTCGATCTTCACCGGCCGGTCTGCAGCGCAGCCCATCACCAATGCCGACATCGCGATGCGATGATCCATATGGGTGGCGACAAGGCCGCCGCCCGGGACATGGCCGCGGCCCTCGACAATCAGATCGTCGCCGGACACCTCGACCTTGACGCCGTTGACGCGCAGCATGTCCGCGGTGGCTTCGAGACGGTCGGATTCCTTGACGCGCAGCTCCTGCAAGCCGCGCATGATCGTGGTGCCCTCGGCAAACGCCGCCGCAACCGCCAGCACCAGATATTCGTCGATCATCGACGGCGCGCGCTCCGGCGGCACCTCGACGCCTTTCAGCTTCGAGGCGCGCACGCGCAGCTGCGCCATCGGCTCGCCGGCATCGCCGCGCACGTCACTTTCCTCGATCGAGGCGCCCATTTCGCGCAGCGTGGTGAACAGGCCGGTGCGCAGCGGATTGGTCATCACGTCGGAGAACACGACGTCGGATCCTCCGACGATCAGCGCGGCCACGATCGGGAACGACGCCGAGGACGGATCGGCGGGCACCACGACGTCGGCGCCGCGCAACTCCGGCTCGCCGTTCAGCGTGATCCTGCAGCCGTGGCTGCCTTCCTTCTCCGTGGAGATCTCGGCGCCGAAATGCTTCAGCATCAGCTCAGTGTGGTCGCGGCTTGCCTCCTGCTCGATGACCGTGGTGATGCCGGGCGCGGACAGGCCCGCCAGCAGTACCGCGGACTTGATCTGGGCCGAGGCGACCGGGGTCTTGTAGACGATCGGCACCGGATAGCGGGCGCCATGCAGCGTCAGCGGCAGCCTGCCGCCCTCGCGGATGTCGCTGGTCCGGGCGCCCATCAGCTCGAGCGGGTCGAGAATCCGGCGCATCGGCCGCGAGCGCAGCGAGGCGTCGCCATCAAAAATGGCCGCGATCGGGCAGCCGGCGACCGCACCCATCACCAGCCGGCAGCCGGTGCCGGAATTGCCGAAATCGAGCGGGCCTGCGGGCTGGGCGAAGCCGCCGACCCCGACACCGGACACCGACCAGGCGAATGGCGCCGTCCGCTCCACCTTGGCGCCCAGCGCGCGCATCGATTTGGCGGTGTTGAGGACGTCTTCGCCCTCCAGAAGGCCGGAAATCCGGGTTTCGCCGACCGAAAGCGCCCCCAGGATCAGGGCACGGTGGGAAATCGATTTGTCGCCGGGAACGCGGACCTTGCCGGTCAGGGGGCCGCAAGCGCGCGATTCCAGCGGGGTTGGGGTGTCAGAATGGGCCAAGATTGTGTCCTCTCGCGCCGCGGCAGGTATCACATAGGCAACACCGCGTCACGCGCCCGTCACTTGCGCGCAAACCGCTATTGACAGCGGCTGCTCAACTAGCCAAGTGAAGCACCGTTTTTCAGCAAAATTCTGGGATGACCACGTTGGCCAAGTCCGAGCTCGGAACCAAGCGCATTTGCCCGACCACGGGCAAGAAGTTCTACGACCTCAACAAGAATCCGGTGATTTCGCCCTACACCGGCGAGGTCGTGCCGATTGCGCCCGTCGCGCCGCCGCGGGGCCGTGGCGCCACCGTGAATTCGCCTGCGACCGCCGCCGACATGCCGGAGCCCGCCGAGGCCGAAGAGATGGTCTCGCTCGAGGAGGCCGATGCCGAGGAGAACACCGGCAAGGTCAAGGCCCAGGTTCCCGAGTCCGAGGACGATATCGAGGTCGATGAGACCATCGACGACGATGACGACGACGATTCGACCTTCATCGCCGACGAGGAAGAGGGCGATGAGGACGTGACCGACATCATTGGTGACGTCGGCGGCGACGAAGAGACTTGATAGAAGAGACTTGAGATCGGCGCCGATCTATGATCAACGGTGCTGCCGCGCGAGTCGTCTAGGCCGCGCGGGCCGGGACTGATCCCCCAGGATCGTCCCAACTGGATAAGGGGCCATAGCTCAGCTGGGAGAGCGCTTGCATGGCATGCAAGAGGTCGGCGGTTCGATCCCGCCTGGCTCCACCACGCTTCGCCCTTCGGGCTACGCGTGGCGCAGCCACGAGTTGCCTGAAGGGCGAAGCGTGGTGTCCGGCGTAGCCCGAAGGGCGAAGACGGACGAGGCAGGGCTCTGATCCCTTCCATTGCAGTGGATACGAATGTGGTACGTCTACATCATCCGCAGCATCGACTTCCCTGATCAGGAATACGTTGGCGCCACCGAGGATCTGAAACGACGGATTCCCGAGCACAACGCCGGCAAGTCCGCGCACACCTCAAAATTCAAACCTTGGCAGTTCGTCTGGTACTGCGCGTTACCGGACAAATACAAAGCCTTGGCGTTCGAGAAATATCTGAAATCCCACTCAGGCCGCGCCTTCGCCAAGAAGCGCCTCTAGCCCCCTACTCCCCAAGCACCGCATTCAGCCGGTCGCGCAGCGCGACGATCTCATCCTTCATCGCGAGCAGCTCCCCGACCGTGCAGTCCGACGCCGCGAGGATCGATTGCGGCACGGCCTTGGCCTTTTCGCGCAGCGCGTGGCCCTGCGGCGTCAGCGCGATCAGCACCACCCGCTCGTCCTCGGTGCTGCGGGTCCGCTTGATTAGTTCCGCTGCCTCGAGCCGCTTCAGCAGCGGCGTCAGCGTGCCGGAATCCAGGAACAGCCGCTCGCCGAGATCCTTCACCGGCACGTCGTCGCGCTCCCACAGCGCCAGCATCACCAAGTATTGCGGATAGGTCAGCCCGAGCCGGTCGAGCAGCGGCTTGTAGACGCGGTTGAAGGCGTGCGCGGTCGAGTAGACCGCAAAGCAGATCTGGTTGTCGAGCCGCAGCGCCTGATCCGCCGCCGTCTGTTTCCTGGCCATGATTCCCATCGAATCCATCTCGTTTCCGGGTCATTCTGGGCTCACGGGACCGCGAATTCAATTGCGAACAATTAAATGTGAGGCCGCATAATTTATATTGCACACAATTCAATTGAGTGCAATACATAGGGCGTCGAATTCAAACCCAAGCCCCAACCAAGGGAGACTGCGATGTCTGTGAACGTGCTCTACAAGACCAGCGCCAAGGCAACCGGCGGCCGCGATGGCCATGCGGCAACCCTCGACGGCGCGCTCGACGTCAAGCTGACGACCCCGAAGGAACTCGGCGGCGGCGGTGGCGCCGGCAACAATCCGGAGCAGCTGTTCGCGGCCGGCTATGCCGCCTGCTTCATCGGCGCGATGAAGTTCGTGGCCTCGCAGGGCGGCCCCAAGGTTCCCGCCGACGCCGCAGTGACCTCGACGGTCGGGATCGGCCCGCGCTCGGAAGGCGGCTTCGGCCTTGCCGTCGACCTCGCCGTCTCGCTGCCCGGCCTGTCCCGCGCTGACGCCGAAGCGCTGGTCGAGAAGGCCCACCATGTGTGCCCGTATTCCAACGCGACCCGCGGCAATGTCGACGTCAAGCTGAGCGTCGTCTAATTCTTCGCCTGCCAATAGTCCGCCGCGCCTTCCCGCGTGGCGGACTATTTTGTTTGCATTCGAGATGCCAGTTCGCTCTTTCCAGTTCGCTTGGCGAACGCACGCGCCGCCAGCTGCATGGGCCTGCGCCGATGAGAGCATTGCTGCCTCGCTCGAAGACCGTTAGCTCTGGGACCCTCGTTTTCCGATCCCAACTGAGCGAAGGTTGCTTCCATGAATACCCCAGCGGCTACGGGCGCGATGACCGGACTGCGCGTGATCGATCTGACGCGCGTGCTCGGCGGCCCGTATTGCACCCAGATCCTCGCCGACCACGGCGCCGACGTGATCAAGGTCGAGCCGCCCGCCGGCGACGAGGTGCGTGACTGGGGCCCTCCCTTCCACGAGGAAGACGCGGCCTATTTCGTCGGCATCAACCGCAACAAGCGCTCGATCGGCCTCGACCTCGCCTCCGAGGGCGGACGCGTGGTGCTGATGAAGATGCTCGAAACCGCCGACGTGCTGATCGAGAACTTCAAGCCCGGCACACTCGACAAATGGGGCATCGGCAACGACGTGCTGCGCGCGAAGTTTCCGCGCCTCGTGCATTGCCGGATCTCCGGCTTCGGCGCCGACGGCCCGCGCGGCGGCAATCCCGGCTATGACGCGATCATCCAGGCGATGACCGGCATGATCGCGGCAACCGGCTCGCTGGAGAGCGGCCCGATGCGGATCGGCGTGCCGCTGGTCGACATCACGACCGGGCTCTATGCCGCGATCGGCATCCTGATGGCGCTGTCGGAACGGCAGCGCTCGGGGCTCGGCCAATTCATCGAGACCACGCTGTACGAGACCGGCCTTGCGATCATGCATCCGCACACCGCGAACTATTTCATGCATGGCAAGCCGCCGTCGCTCACCGGCAACGAGCATCCCAACCTCGTGCCGTATGCGATCTTCCCGACCAAAACCGACAACATCTTCATCGGCGTCGGCAATGACGGCACCTTCCGCAAGCTCGCCAAGGAGATCGGCAAGCCCGAGCTCGGCACCGATCCGCGCTTTGCCCGTAACAAGGACCGCATCGCCAACCGCGACGCGCTCCGCGTCGAGCTTGCCGCGGTGTTCAGCCAGCATGAGGCCGAGCCGCTGTGCAACCGGCTGCTCGCCGCCGGCCTGCCGGCGGGCCCGGTGCAGAAGATCGACCAGGCGCTGACCAACCCGCACACCATCCATCGCGGCGACGTCATCGAGAAGGATTGGTACAAGGGCGTCGCCTCGCCGATCCGCCTCGAACGCACCAAGCCGAGCCTGCGCCGCACGCCGCCGAAGTTCAGCCAGCACGCTGCGGAGGTGCTCGGCGAGTTCGGCTACTCCAAGGACGAGATCGCCGGCCTCCTCGACAAGGGCGTGGTCTGCGGCCCCCAGCGCAAGCGCTAGGCCAAGCGCCAGGAAGCACACCACCCTGCGGTGCAACGTCGCGTCCGGCGTTGCACCGCAGGGTGCCGGCTGCGATCTCCGCCTTTTTTACCGCTTCCCTTTGCGTCGGCTTCCCCCCTACCATGGCTTTCGTTAATACGGTCATTTGAACGTCATCCGGCGCTGATAACGCGCGCAACGAAAGATGACGTTCCAACCGGGAGGGGCTTTTGATGATTTTCCGACGACTCGGCGCTGCCGCTGTAGCCGCTGCTACGCTCGCATTCGCGTCGCCTGCATTTGCGGCGACCGAGATTCAGTGGTGGCACGCGATGACCGGCGCCAACAATGACGTCATCGTCAAGCTGGCCAACGACTTCAACGCCTCGCAGTCCGACTACAAGGTGATCCCGACCTACAAGGGCGGCTACGCCGACACCATGAATGCCGGCATCGCCGCCTTCCGCGCCGGCAACGCCCCGCACATCATGCAGGTGTTCGAGGTCGGCACCGCGACGATGATGGCCGCCACCGGCGCCGTCAAACCGGTCTACAAGCTGATGGCCGACGCCGGCGAGAAGTTCGATCCGAGTGTCTACCTGCCCGCGATCACCGGCTACTACTCGACCTCGAAGGGCGAGATGCTGTCGTTCCCCTTCAACTCGTCTTCGACGGTGATGTGGGTCAACCTCGACGCGCTGAAGAAAGCCAACATCGCCGAGATCCCGAAGACCTGGCCGCAGGTGTTCGAGGACGCCAAGAAGCTGAAGGCGGCCGGCTACAATACCTGCGGCTTCTCCGGCTCGTGGGTCACCTGGGTCAATCTCGAGCAGCTGTCGGCCTGGCACAACGTGCCGCTCGCCAGCAAGGCCAACGGCCTCGACGGCTTCGACACCGTGCTCGAATTCAACGGCCCGCTGCAGGTCAAGCATCTCGAGAACCTGGTCGAGCTGCAGAAGGACAAGACCTACGACTATGCCGGCCGCACCAACACCGGCGAAGGCCGCTTCACTTCGGGCGAATGCCCGATCTACCTGACCTCGTCGGCGTTCTTCGGCAACGTCAAGGCGCAGGCCAAGTTCAACTTCACCGCGGCGCCGATGCCGTATTATCCGGACGTCAAGGGCGCGCCGCAGAACTCGATCATCGGCGGCGCCTCGCTGTGGGTGATGGGCGGCAAGTCGGCCGAGGAATACAAGGGCGTCGCCAAGTTCCTGACCTTCCTCTCCGACACCGATCGCCAGGTCTGGATCCACAAGGCCTCGGGCTATCTGCCGATCACCAAGGCGGCCTACGCCAAGGCCAAGGAAGAGGGCTTCTACAAGGATCAGCCCTATCTCGAGACCCCGCTGCTCGAGCTCACCAACAAGGAGCCGACCGAGAATTCGCGCGGTCTGCGCCTCGGCAACATGGTGCAGCTGCGCGACATGTGGTCGGAGGAGATCGAGCAGGCGCTGGCCGGCAAGAAGACCGCCAAGCAGGCGCTGGACTCCGCCGTCGAGCGCGGCAACCAGATGCTGCGGCAGTTTGAAAAGACCGCCGTCCACTGACATGATGGTTTGAGGCCATCAACCGGCAGGCCGCGGCAAGCGGCCTGCCATTCTCTTAGAGATCATGCAAAAGCAAGCGATTTTCCAATCAAAGCTGTTGCCTTACGCGCTGGTTGCCCCGCAACTCGCGATCGTGCTGATCTTTTTCTACTGGCCGGCCGCGCAGGCGGTGATCCAGTCCTTCCTGCTGCAGGACGCCTTCGGCCTTTCCACCAGCTTCGTCTGGTTCGAGAACTATCTTGAGCTGTTCAAGGACCCGGCCTATTTCGCCGCGATCATCCGCACCTTCGCGTTCTCGTTCGCGATCGCGGTGTCCTCGCTGTCGTTTGCACTGCTGCTTGCGGTGATGGCCGACAGGCCGCTGCGCGGCTCGACGCTCTACCGCACGCTGTTGATCTGGCCCTACGCGGTGGCCCCGCCTGTCGTCGGCGTGCTCTGGGTATTCATGCTGCATCCCTCGCTCGGCGTGCTGTCGCGCTATCTGCGCGCGATGGGCGTTGACTGGAATCCGCTGCTCGACGGCGACCAGGCCGCAGCCCTGATCATCCTCGCCGCGGCGTGGAAGCAGATCTCCTACAATTTCCTGTTCTTCCTCGCAGGCCTCCAGAGCATCCCGAAGAGCGTGATCGAGGCCGCCGCGATCGACGGCGCGCGCCCGATGCGGCGGTTCCGGACCGTGATCTTCCCGCTGCTGTCGCCGACCATCTTCTTCCTCCTGGTCATCAACATCGTCTACGCCTTCTTCGACACCTTCGGCATCATCGACACCATGACCCGCGGCGGCCCCGGCAAGGCGACCGAAACGCTGGTCTACAAGGTCTATACGGACGGCCTGCTCGGCGGCAATCTCGGCTCCTCGGCGGCGCAGTCGGTCATCCTGATGGTCATCGTGGTCGTGCTCACGGGCATCCAGTTCCGCTTCGTCGAGCGCAAGGTGACCTACTGATGGTCGAGGAAGAAGGCTTTCAGCGCTATCTGGCTCACGCCATCCTGTGGATCGGGATCGCGATCGTCGCCTTCCCGGTCTATCTCGCGATCGTCGCCTCGACCCAGGACAATGCCGTCATCGCCAATGGCCAGATGTCGCTGTTGCCCGGCGGCCATTTCCTCGAGACCTACTACCAGACGCTGTTTGTCGGCACCAGCGGCTCGACCCGCGAGCCGGTGCTGAACATGATGCTGAACTCGCTGGTCATGGCGCTCTTGATCGCAGTCGGCAAGATCGCGATCTCGATCATCTCGGCCTACGCGATCGTCTATTTCCGGTTTCCGTTCCGGATGGCAATCTTCTGGATCATCTTCATCACCCTGATGCTGCCGGTCGAGGTGCGCATCTATCCGACCTACAAGATCGTCGCCGACCTGCATCTGCTCGACAGCTATGCCGGCCTGTCGCTGCCGCTGATTGCATCCGCCACCGCGACGCTGCTGTTCCGGCAGTTCTTCATGACGGTGCCGGATGAATTGCTGGAAGCCTCGCGCATCGACGGCGCGGGCCCGTTCCGCTTCTTCTGGGATACGCTGTTGCCGCTGTCGCGCACCAACATGGCCGCGCTGTTCGTGATCCTCTTCATCCTCGGCTGGAATCAATATCTCTGGCCGCTGTTGATCACCACGCGCGACGACATGCAGACCATCCAGGTCGGCATCCGCAAGATGATCACCACGACCGACGCGCTGACCGAATGGCCTGTCGTGATGGCGACCGCACTGCTCGCGATGCTGCCGCCGGTGTTCGTCGTCGTCGTGATGCAGAAACTGTTCGTGCGCGGATTGGTGGAGACGGAAAAGTAATGGCCAACGTCACGCTGCGCAGCGTCCGCAAGACCTATCCCGGCGGCTTCGAGGCCATCAAGGGCGTCGATGTCGACGTCGGCGACGGCCAGTTCTGCGTGCTGGTCGGTCCCTCCGGCTGCGGCAAGTCCACGCTGCTGCGCATGGTCGCCGGGCTCGAGACCATCACCGGCGGCGAGATCGACATCGGCGGCCGCGTCGTCAACCAGGTCGAGCCCGCCGATCGCGACATCGCGATGGTGTTCCAGAACTACGCGCTCTATCCGCATATGAGCGTCTACAACAACATGGCCTATGGCCTGCGTAACCGCGGCATGGCCGAGGCCGAGATCAAGACCCGGGTCGAGGAAGCCGCGCGCGTGCTCGAGCTGTCGCCGATGCTGGAGCGCAAGCCGCGCCAGCTCTCCGGCGGCCAGCGCCAGCGCGTCGCGATGGGCCGCGCCATCGTGCGCCAGCCGAAGGTGTTCCTGTTCGACGAGCCGCTGTCGAACCTCGACGCCAAGCTGCGCATCGCGATGCGGGTCGAGATCCGCAAGCTGCAGCGCCGGCTCAACACCACCTCGATCTACGTCACCCACGACCAGCTCGAGGCGATGACGCTGGCCGATATCCTGGTGGTCATGAATGGCGGCCAGGTCGAGCAGATCGGCAATCCGCTTGAGATCTACCAGCGGCCTGCGACCACCTTCGTCGCCTCCTTCATCGGCGCCCCGCCGATGAACCTGATGCCGCTGCGCTCGGACGAGCTGACCTCCCAGATCGCGGGCGCCGATGGCGCCGGCATTGTCGGGATCCGGCCGGAGGATTTCGTGATCTCCAGCGAGACCGTATCGGGCGGTGTCGCTCTCGGCCTCACCGTCGAGGCGATCGAGCATGTCGGCGCCGAGACGTTTGTTTATGGCAGCCGCCAGCGCGAGGAGCAGGGGGTTGCCGCCAATCCGGGCGAGCTGCCGCCGGGCGAGGTGATCGTCCGGGTTCCCGGCGTCTCGGGCCCTGCGATCGGCGAGCGGATCCGGGCGGTCGCCCCACGCGACAAACTGCATCTTTTTACCGCTGATGGCCGGAAGCGGGTCGCAGGGTAACCGATCGAGAAGAATTTGCCCTCATGTTGCGGGCGTTTAGGCTGGTTTCGGGGCTGCTTGAACGCTATCCAGTTCGCCCCCATATCCCTCACTGACCGGAGGCCAGACGGCCCGCCGGTTGCATGGGGCGCCGCAAGGGCCCCTCAAAGTCGCTTCGAGAGGACTTTGTAATGTCTCGTGTTCCATCGTTGTCCAGTCCGTTCCTTCTGGGATTCGACGAGATTGAGCGTGCGCTCGACCGCGTCGTGAAGGGCGCTGACGGCTATCCTCCCTACAACATCGAGCGGTGCGACCGTACCAACGGCCAGCCTGAGCGGCTTCGCATCACGTTGGCGGTGGCGGGCTTCACCCGCGACCAACTCGATGTAACCATTGAGGAAAATCAGCTCGTCATCCGCGGCCGCCAGCAGGACGACAAGGCTCGGCAATACATCCATCGCGGCATTGCCGCGCGCCACTTCCAGCGCACCTTCGTGCTGGCGGAGGGGATGCAGGTGCTGGGCGCGGATCTGAAGAACGGGTTGTTGTCGATTGATCTGGCCAGGCCGGAACCTGAACGGGTCATTAAGACAATCGCTATCAATGAGCACGAATAATAGAAACAAGGAGCGGACTCGACCGCTTATCTCGCTGAGGAGTCGAGACCATGAGTGACATGAGTACCACCACCATCGAATCCAGCAACGTCACGCCGGAAGCGCTGGCTCATCTGGGCGAGGGCCATATCGCCTATGTGAAGCAGGTCCGTTCCGAGGACGTGCCCGATCTCTTTCCGCAGGCGCCGAAAATCGCGCCCGGCCTCAAGCTGTTCGCACTGCATGCCGCCGACGGCACGCCGATGATGCTGACCGACAGCCGCGAAGCCGCGATCGCCAACGCCTGGAGCAACGAGCTGCAAGCCGTCAGCGTCCACTGACACAAATTTCCTGATCGGTGCTGAATCCAGCACCCGCGAATTCAATGCGCGGGCTCGCCTCACCTAAGGCGGCCCGCGCATTTTTTATGATCTGCGACCACCGAGCACCGGCATGTTCACGGCGCGCATATCGGCGCCACGTCATCGGCGGCAATGCGAGACAACAGATAGAGGGTCGCGGGATAGTAGAAGCGGCCGCTATACGCAGTCTCGCCGGAAGACACTCCCTGCGCGCCCACGCAGGTCGCCAGCGTTGCGATCGCCTGATAGTCGGGATCGCTAAACGGCCCGGCATCCTTGCCGCTGTCGACCTCGACGACCGCGGGGCCCGGCGAAAGTGCTGCGGCCATATCCCTGTGCGAGCCCCAGGCGAGATAGAGCGGAATCCGGATCGCGTCATATCCGAACACGCGCGGGAAGGAAGCGGCCGGCGCCGCGTTTTCATGCGCAAGCGAAACCCAATTGGTGGGGAGCTGTCGCGGTCCGAAACGGGCGGCGGCGATCAGCCTCAGGCCCACATCGGAAAGGCGCGCCCAGTCCACGGGACCGGGACGCCGGCCCAGATAGTTGAAGGCCGGGAATATCCAGTAGGACAGATTGACGACCGGGCCGTCGGCGCGGCTCGACACGTCGAACCCGTCGGCGCCCGGCAGCAGGATCGGCCCGAAGTGGCTGCTCACGATGAGCTTCGCGGCGATTGCCTTGACCGTGCGCCGCGACGCATCGCCGTAGTCCGGGACGCTCCACTTGTCGGCCGCTTCGGACAGCGCCCAGGCAATCAGCACGTCGCCGTCGCTTGCGTTGTTTCGATCGGCCACCCGGGGGTCCGACTTTGGATCCCATCGCCAGGCCGCAAGCCCGTCGCCGCGGATCAGAAGGTGCTCGCTGGTCCATCGCCAGATTCGCTCGAATGTCTCCCGATCGTCGAAGCGCTCGGCGAGCAACATGCCATAGCCCTGACCCTCGCTGTGGCTGATGTCACCGTTCGCATTATCGACCACTCGCCCTTCGGGGGCGATGAAGGACTGCCGATACTTTTGCCAGGCCTGCCGCAACTCGTCACGCGGCGGGTGCGCCAGCGGATCTGCGTTGCAGTGCGAGCTCAGCAAGCCGGCCAGGCCCATGCACAACGCGATCATCCAACCTGCGCCTTTCTTCATGACGCGCGCCCGTTTCTCAACTTGCGATCCGGCCGGCGATCGCTGCCAGCACACCGCCAAATCGAAACTGCTGCGGTGAGATCTGATAGGGCCCGGAGAACAGCTTTCGGACGATTGCTTCGCCGATCGGCGGCGAAGCCTCGAATACGATTTCGGCCGTTCGCTTTCCGGTCCGGAGCAGCCGGGACGGAATCGGCGCCTCGATCGAGTTAAGCCGGACCGAGCAAGGTGCGCCGGGCGGTATCGCCGGCAAACCTTCCAGCGTTGCCCCGACGTCCGACAACACCAGCATTCGCGGCCTGTAGACGGCTGAGCCGATCGTCAAGGTCACGGCCTCGTCGGCCCGGAAGCCCTCGAACTTCGCGCGAGGCAGTTCGATACAAGTCAGCGCCGTCACCACCAGCACCGTCATGTTATAGTACGCCCAGAACAGCCAGACCGGCGCGCTCCTGTCTCCGTACACCGGACTGAATTCATACTGCGTGCCATAGGCGATCGCCGAGAAGGTGAGAACGAGCAGTGGCAAGAGCACCTTGAGGAAGATTGGCCACTGCACCGTCACGCGATTTCGCGAGCGTCCCTTCGCCGTCACCTTGAATCGTTGTCCAGCCGGCCTGAAGAACCCGAAGATCGCGGCCTTCATCGCGTCGACCGCGACCAGGAGCTGAGCTGCGTCCGTCACGATCGGCAACACCCGGCCGGCGGTGATCCAGGCCAGTGTCGCCACCGCCGCGCAGATCGAGGGGCCGTAATGCGTCAGCACGCCGTCGGCGTCGGCAAAGATCACGGCAGCTCCCGTCAGCCCGTAAACAACCGGCGCGGCAAGGCACATGAGCCGGAACGGGAAGCTCAGGCTCCAATATAGAAAGGCATCGAGCAGGGAGATGCGGTCGATGAGCGGCAGTCGCGCCCGGCCGAACGGTCCCCAGTCGCTGCGCGCGATCTGCATGAAGCCGATGCACCAGCGGCTGCGCTGGGTGATGTATTCGGAGACGCCCTCCGGCGCGAGACCCATGCTGAGCCGTTCATTCAGATAGACGGTCTTCCAGCCCGCGGCCTTCAGCTTCAGCGACAGCAGCATATCCTCGGTGACACTCTCGGTCGGAACACCGCCGATCGCCTCCAGCGCTTCGCGCCGGCAGATCGAGGATGTCCCGCAGCAGAATGCCGCGCCCCATGCGTCCTTGGAGGCGAGCAGGACATCGAAGAAGAACCTCTGCTCGTCGGGCCAGTGCGCCGACGCGCGGAAGCCGTGCTGCAGCGGGTCCGTATTGAAAAAGTGCTGGGGCGTTTGCACACATCCGACCGACGGGTCCGCAAACAACGAAACGGCGCGGCTCAGGAAGTTCGGCTGCGCGACAAAATCCGCGTCGAGCACTGCAATGAACTCGGCCGGCTGGGCCGCACGACCAAGGAGCTCGATCGCATGATTGATGTTGCCGGCCTTGGCATGCGCGTTGTCGGTGCGCACGAGATAGCCGACCCCGCGCCGCCGGCACAAATCCTTCAGCCATTCGCGCCTTCCGTCATCGAGCACGCAGACGCGGTAGCTGTCATAGTCCTGGGCCTGCGCGCCGATAATCGTCCGCTCGAGGATTGCGGCGTCCTCGTCATAGGTCGGGATCAGAAGATCGATACGGGGGCGCCGCTCCTTGACCCAGCGTTGCGCGCGGTCCGCGTCCAGCCGCCGGTCGCACGTCCTCGCCAGAAAGAAGAACAGAAGCATGCTGCTGATGGTGCTCAGCGCTTCGACCGACACGAAGGAATAGGCCCAGAGCACGTCCATATCGAACGAAAAGGGCGGCAGTGTGCTTGTCAGCCGCCAAGCCAGCGTTCGTCCGATGAGCAAAAGACAGATAGCGCAGGGCAAAGCGCGCCCGAGGGTGCTGTGCCGGTCAAGCATCGGCAGCAAAACGATAGCCGCACCGATTGTCACCAGAGTGGGAGCAAGATTGCCGAAGTCGATCATTGACCTGCCCAACGAAGGAGGAGCGAAAGCCGGCTGTTCAATTGGGTGCGGTGCGGCTGGCGAGGCGGTCCCGGAGCGAGGCCGCAGTGGTCAAGGCCAGCTGGCTCCACTCGCTCGCCGTTTGGCTCCATTCACTCGCCGTCTTGCCCCACGTCGTTTCGGAATCGAAGGTCACGCGACCCGGCTTTCCAACCGGGCACTGCCCGTCGACGCGCTCTCCCTTGTCCAGGGCCACCATCAGATTGTAGCGGGCGTCGGACGGCACCGGCGGATCCAGCGCAGCCTGGATGCGGGTGCCGAATTCGCGATCGGCAACGCCGGCCCACACCACTGTCCCTCGCCATGCGGCCAGTTGTCCCTCGCCGCGAAATGATGCGTGTTCACCCTCCCGGATCGCGCCGTATCCGCGCTGGGACACGGCGATGCTCGTGAAAAGTTGCGTGCAGTCGATGACCCGTGCGAGCTCATCTCCGGCACGCACGAACTGGCCGCTTTCGGAATTGATGCTCCAGAGCATGCCGGACACCGGCGATTTGAGGTCGGATCTGACGGCGGTGTCCGTTCCGGCATCGACCGGGCGAGGTGACTGATCGTTGTCGCTGAGCGACGCAATCAGCGAACTTTGTTGTCGCGAGTCCGACTTGAGTTCGGCGATGCGCAACGCGACCTGGTCGGCGCGCTGCTGCGAATAGGAAGAATTGTTATATCCGTCGGCAAGGTAAGTGCCATTCTTGGCGGCCGCGACCTCGACCTTCAGGCCGTCCAGCTTCTTCTCGGCAGCCGCGCGGTCCAGACGCGCCGCGTTGGCAGTCTGCTCGGCGGCCGTGACGGTCTCCTTGAGCGCGAAGCCTCGTGCGAATTCATGCCGTTGCCGGTCGACGATCGAGTTGGCTGAACGTTCTTTCGCGCGGCTTGCCTCAGCAGCGGCTTGCGTCTCCGCCAGCTTGATATCGAGCTGCTTCAGCCGCGCGTCACGATATTCGTCCGACTCGCGGCGGAGCGCGTCGTACTGCTTCTGCAAATCGTCGATCTCGGCTGCGACCGCTCGCACGCGGCCACGCGCCTGCGCGATCGTCTTAGGACCGCTGGTGTCCTGCCCTGGAGACAGGCTCACGGCGAAGCTTCCGATCGGCTCCCCCTTTTCGACCGCGGAACCGCGATGCAGCGAGCCGAACGAGACGTAGCCGTCCTTGGGTGCGCGGATAATTGCGACCTTTCCGTTAACCACAGCTGTCGCCCCTTCCGAGGCATTGTAAGTCGAAAGCATGGTCCAGCTGCCGAGCCCGAGCATCCCCAACCCGAACACCATCTTCGTTCCGCGTCGAATCATGGAGCAATCCTTTCTTGCCGCTGCCGGTTCGGCCGAACCGCGGCCGCCGCAAAGACTGCCAATGGTGGTGCAGCCGGATTGCCGTGAACGCGAAGAAATCAGCTCCGTTCCAAAACCCGCCAGCATGCGATCTGAATTCACCAAAAAGGCGCAATCCGCCGACCGGCCCAGCCAGTCGATTACGCGACCCGGGCCTATCGCAGCAGGCTTCGACGCGGATCGCGGCTGTGCCGTGCGCGTTTCTTGCGTGGCGTTATGGTGATGTTGACGAAGTAGCGAGCATCGGCCCCATGCTGAGCTGCACCTCGCCGGGAACATTGTAGTCGCGCATCAGCATCCGGTTGTTGCGCAGCCCGCACGCCTCCCGCTGCACCACGAACATCCAGAGCGCGTGGCCGGCTTCCCGCACCAAGGTGCGCCGTGCCTGTTGCACGGGCGCCGGGACTCCAGCGTGCGGATGCGCGGCATCGAACTCGCGCAGCTTGGCGAGCGCCTGTTCCAGCGCGCGGCCCATCCGCCCGAGCGCACTCGCCCGCTCTTCGGCGAGCTCGTAGGCGAGGACGTCGACAGGAACGCGATCAAGACGAAAGTCGCGGGACATCAGTGAATCCGTGGGGTCGCATGCGCAACGATGCGCCCATCGTCTTCCCCGGTGCTCGCTTGTCAATAGGCGCCGGCCGCGTTCCATCCGGCGGTCACGGATCATTCGATCAAGGCCTGTCATGCTCCTCGGAAATGTCCTTGTTGGTGTAGTCGGGCATCAAGGCGGTCGCGGCAATGCTGACGACCGCGCAGAACAGAATGTAGAGCGCGATCGCATAACCTGACCCGGTGGCCGCGAGCAGCGCGGTGGCGATCAGCGGCGCCGGTCCGCCTGATATCACCGAGGAGAGCTGATACCCGATCGAGCAGCCGCTGTAGCGCAGCCGCGGGGTGAAGCACTCGGCAATCAGGGCCGCCTGCGGTCCATACGTCAAGGCGTGCGGTACGAATGACAGCACGATGGCGATGAAGATCAACCAAGGCGCGCCGGTGTTCAGCATGGCGAAATACGCAAAGCCGAACAGCCCGGTCAGGACCGCGCCGATCGTGTACAGGCGCTTGCGCCCGACACGATCCGACAGGTGCCCGGCCAGCGGGATGCTGAAGAGCTCGATGGTGCCGGCGCAGATCAGGCAGACCAGCAGGAAGTCGCGATCCTGGTGGATCACCTGGGTGCCGTAGGCGAAGACGAAAGCCAGATAGATATAGGCCGGCGCCTGTTCGACCATTCGCGCCAGCGCCGAAAGGATGATCGAGCGCGGCTGACGCTTGATCACCTCGATCACCGGGACCCGTGCGACGCGGTTCTCGGCCACGATCCGGCGGAACGTCGGCGTCTCCATGATGCCGAGCCGGATGTAGAGCCCGATCGCGATCATCACGAGGCTGAGCAGGAACGGGATGCGCCAGCCCCAAACCAGGAATTGATCGCCGGACAGACGGCTGAACACCAGCACCGCGATGTTCGCCAGCAACAGTCCGGCAGGACCGCCGAGCTGCGGCCATGAGGTGATGAAGCCGCGATGCTGGTTGGTGCGCGCCCACTCCATCGAGAGCAGCACCGAGCCGCCCCACTCGCCGCCGACGCCAACGCCCTGGATGAAACGGATGACGGTCAGGATCACCGCACCCCAGATGCCGATCTGATCATAGGTGGGGACGAGGCCG
Source organism: Bradyrhizobium sp. CER78 (assembly GCF_029846235.1). Classification (GTDB taxonomy): domain Bacteria; phylum Pseudomonadota; class Alphaproteobacteria; order Rhizobiales; family Xanthobacteraceae; genus Bradyrhizobium. The sequence goes on along the minus strand of NZ_JARVWP010000006.1, from coordinate 393,191 downwards.
ACGGCCGCAGTGGCAAGCCCGGTCAGCAGCAACGTTGCGATCAGCGTGGCCTTGCGGCCGATGCGATCGCCATAATGGCCGAAGATCGCGGCACCGATCGGCCGCGCGATGAAGCCCACCGTGTAGATCGCGAACGCCTCCAGCACACCGACAAGAGGATCGGACTTCGGGAAGAACAGCTTGCCGAACACGAGCCCGGTCACCGTGCTGTAGAGCAGGAAGTCGTACCATTCGATGGTGGTGCCGACCGTGCTGGCGATCAATGCGCGACGCAATTGCGCGTGATGCTCGGCTTCCGGCAGTGGGGTGACTGCAATGTCCAATGTCGTCATTGTGCATCTCCCTGGCCGACATATTCGGCCTTCTGGAATGCGTTGCGCCACCGTCCACGGCGGTGGACGATGCTATCGATGCCCGATTGCCAGTTTGGTTGGGGCGGCGTCGCCTATGCGCGGGTCGCGCCCATGCAGGGCCCCGGGAAGCCGGTCCTTGGATCGCGAGCGGCCCAACCGATCGCCATCGCGGGAGTACGACATCCCTTGTGACACGGTCTTGCAAACCGAAATCTAGCCCTTCGGTCCGCCCGGTAAATTCGACCTTGGTCTGTGGCTTACGCCAACTGCTCGAACGTTCAGGTCAGTCGCGCGCGGATGTCCGGCTTCAGCACCTTGCCGACCTTGGAGCGTGGAAGGTCGTCCCAGACCTCGATCTGCTTCGGCGTCTTGATGCTGCCGATCTGCTGCTTGACGAACGCCGCCAGCGCAATCGCATCGACGGTGTGGCCGGCGCGCGGCTGCACCACGGCGACGATGCGCTCGCCCCATTTGTCGTCGGGCAATCCGATCACAGCGCAATCCTGCACCGCCTCGTGGGCGCGCAACGCGTTCTCGACCTCGATCGAGTAGACGTTGAAGCCGCCGGTGATGATCATGTCCTTGGCGCGATCGACGATATAGAGGTAGCCGTCGCCGTCGATGTAGCCGATGTCGCCGGTGTGGTGCCAGCCATGCAATGATGCTTCGCGCGTCGCCTCCGGGTTCTTGTAATAGCCCTCCATGACGAGCGAGCCGCGCACCACGATCTCGCCGCGCGATCCCGCAGGCAACAGCTTGCCGTCGCCATCCATGATGCCGGCCTGCACCAGCGGACCGATCCGCCCGGCCGACGCAAGCCGCTCCATCGCGATGGTACCGTCCGGATTGTAGTGATCGGCCGGCGGCATCATCGAGATCATCATCGGCGCCTCGGTCTGGCCGAACAGCTGCGCCATCGGCCCGATCCGCTGCAACGCCTCCGCAAGGCGCGTCGCCGAGATCGGCGCCGCGCCATACCAGAAGCATTGCAATGAGCTGCGATCGGCCGCATCGAGCCCGGGATGATCGAGCAGCATGTAGATCACCGTCGGCGGCAGGAAGGTGTGGGTGACGCGATAGCGCTCGATCAGCGCAAGGAACTCGCCGATGTCGGGGTGGTGCATGATCACGACGCGGCCGCCGAGCGTCATGATCGGGAAACACAACACGCCGGCGGCATGCGTCAGCGGCGCCAGCGCGAGATAGACCGGACGGCCCTTGAACGGGTAGCCCATCAGGGTCAGCGCGGTCATCGCCTCGATGTTGCGCCCGGACAGCATCACGCCCTTCGGCTTGCCGGTGGTGCCGCCAGTGCCCGGGATCATCGCAAGGTCGTCGATCGTGTCGCGCTGGAAGAAATCATCCGCGAGCCCACCGAGCCAGCGATCGAATGACGGCGCGAGCGGCAGCTCGGTATCGAGACAGACGAGCGTACGCAGCTTCGGCAGATCCTGCCTGACGGCCTCGACCATCGGCGCGAAGCTGGAATGAAACAGCAACAGGTTGCAATCGAACTGGTCGAGGATGAACTTGTTCTCGGCCGCCTCGTTGCGCGGATTGATCGGGCACCACACCGCGGCCGCGCGCGAGATGCCGAACACGCAGGCGAAGGCGAGCGGATCGTTGCCGGACAGGATTGCGACCTTCTCGCCGGGCGCGATGCCCGATCGCTCGAGCCCGCGCGCGATCCGGTAGCTCAACCGCTGCACCTCGCCATAGCTGAGGTCGCGGCCATCCATGGTCAGGCACGGCGCGTCGGCGCCGAGCGAGGCGCCCTTGTCGAGATAATCGATGAAGCGCATGGCGGGTCTCGCAAGAGGCGCGGGTGACGCGCGACTGCGTCACCCGCGGATAGTGCGTTTTCGAGCAAGGCAGATACCAGTCCGCTTGACGAAAACGCTTCAGGGAGCCGAGTGTTGAGCCCCGATCCGATCGGGGCTCAAGATCAGTCGTGCACGGTCAGGACCGGCTTGCCGACCAGGCCGAAGCTGCGCAATTGCCCGAGCAGTTCGTGATGGCCGAATGCCTGGCAGCCGGAGGCGAAGCCCACGCGCTTGGGCGACTGCTGCAGCAGGTACGCTGCGGCGAAGGCTTGCAGCATGCCGGTCTGCTTGTAGTTGCTGTTGCCGTAGATGACGCAGTGCGCGCGCCCCAGCGGGCCGGAGGCATACACCGAATCCAACGACTTGTTGACGCGCGGGTTCTCGCGCGGCGGCATGGTGTTCATCACGCCGGCCGCGGTCTGCGCCAGCGCGGCGTAGCGCTCATCGGGCTTCATGTCCTTGGTCGCCTCCAGCGCGGCGGCGACGATCTGCGGCACGCCCAGCATCAGCGCGCGATTGAACACGCCGCCCAGCACCTTCACGTTGGCGACGCGCGGATCGCGCTTGAACCACACCGGGTGCGAGGTGCCGCCCCAGGGCAGCGCCAGCGCCAGCTCGTGCTGGCCGGGGATCGCGAGGTTGTAGAGGCCGGCATCGGGCTGATGCTCGACGTACTTGTTCTGCTCGAGGTAGTAGGCCTTGGCCATCGCGGCGTTGACCAGGATGGTCTGCGTCGAAGCGATGGTCGGGCTGCCGCCCCAGAACACGGCGATATCGAGCGTGTCGAGGCCGGGCGTCTCCAGGCACAGCTGCGCGGCGATCTCACCGGTGGTGTACATCTGCGCGATGCCCGGCGCCAGCAGCAGGCCGGCATTGGCGAACTTCGCGCCGAACTCCTGCTCGAGCGTGATCAGCCAGTCCTGCTCGCCGGTCGTGTCGGTGTAGTGGCACTTGGCAGCGAGGCAGGCCTGCACCACCTCGACGCCGAACTTGGCGAACGGGCCGACGGTGTTGAGCACCACCGAGGCGCCCTTGAACAGTTCGGTCAGCGCCGAGGCGGTGTGCGGCACCGTCACCACCTCATAGTCGGCGGTCTCGATGCCGGCCACGTTCGACTTCATCGCGGCGTTGAGCTTGTCGGCGCTGCGGCCGGCGGCGATGAAGGGGATGTTGTACTCGCGCAGATATTCGCAGACCAGGCGGCCGGTGTAGCCGGACGCGCCATAGACGATGACGGGTTTCTTCTCGCTCATTGCGATCCTCCGAAATGCTTGTTGTCGGCGTTGTTGCTACATGCCCATGCCGCCATCGACCGGCAGGCCGATGCCGGTGATGAAGCGGGCATCGTTCGAGCACAGGAACACTGCGGCGTCGGCGATGTCGGAGACCTCCGCGAGCTTGCCGAGCGGCGTCTGCTCCACCACCGAGCCGACGGCGGCATTGACGTCGGGCGCAAGGCCGATCTTCACGATGTCATTGGCGAGCTGCAGGCCCATGTCGGTCGGGATCAGGCCGGGATAGATGCAGTTGACGCGCACGCCATAGCCGAGCTTGCCGGCTTCCATCGCACCAACGCGCGTCATGCGATCGACCGCGGATTTGGTGCCGGAATAGACGGCGATGCTCGGGAAAGCGATCGTCGCCGCGACAGATGCGATGTTGACCACCGCGCCGCCCTTGCCGGCGGCGCCGCCCGGCCGCATCGCGCGGAAGGCGTGCTTCATGCCGAGCACGGTGCCGACGATGTTGACGTCGCACATCCGGCGCGCATCCTCGGCCTTGATGTCGGCGACCAGCGAGGTGATCTCGATGCCGGCATTGTTGATCAGGATGTCGAAGCCGCCGAGGGTTTCGACCGTTGCGGCGGCGGCTCTCTCCCATTGCGCGTCGTCGGTGACGTCGAGCTTTGCAAAGCCGGTCTTGACGCCGGCTTTGGCGATCTCGGCGGCGGTCGCCTTGCCGGCATCGTCCAGAATGTCGCCGATCATGACCGCTGCGCCGGAGCGCGCCAGCGCCTGCGCGATTGCTGCGCCAATCCCCCGGGCGCCGCCGGTGACCAGGGCTTTCCTGCCTTCAAGGCTCTTCCCACTCATGACGTATTCCTCCCTTTGCTGGTGATTTTGATCGGTGCCGTAGCCGTCGGCAGCACGGGCCGGCGGAAGCGCATTCGGAGCGCGGTGGTGGTCGCGGCCGGCATCAGCGGGGCGCAGCGTCAGCGCGCCCCTGGCGGTGCATTTCCTCCTGTTTTGTCGATTGGTCAGCCGTCTTGACGGTTGTCCAAATTATTTCGCCAACCCTCATCCAGGAGCTTGACACTTGTCAAGCCTCAATTTGACAAGTGTCAAAGAGGATGATGTGAAGGGATGGAGCGCGCCGCGGTCGCCGCGGTATAGTCGCTGAGCGGAAGAGACAGAGGAAAGGCACGGGATGGCGCGGCAAGCGACAGGAGCGGCCCAACGCGTGGCTGTGGCGACCGAGGCGCTGCGCGACGAGAAGTTCAACGCGCGGCGCGTCGAGCTTGCGGAGGCCGCGCTGGAGACGCTCGGCGAGCTCGGCTTCGCGCGCACCAGCCTGCGCGAGATCGCGCAGAACTCCGCATTCACGCACGGCGTGTTTCACTACTACTTCAGCGACAAGCTCGATCTGATCTGCTGCTGCGTCCGTCACTACAAGGCGAAATGCGTGACGCGCTATGACGCGGTGGTGACGACGGCGCAAAGCCGCGACGAATTGACCGAAGGCTTCCTCGCCAAGCTCGCAGCGACGTTGCGGGACGAAGCCCGCATGCACCGGCTCTGGTACGATCTGCGCTCACAAGCGATGTTCGAGCCCGCGTTCCGCAAGGACGTGCTCGAGATCGACAAGAGCCTGGAGGCGATGATCTGGCGCATCGCTACGCGCTATGCCGAGCTCGGCAACAAGAAGCCGGCATCGTCGCCGGCCGCGCTCTATGCGCTGTTCGACGGCCTGTTCCAGAGCGCGCTGCTCAGGCATCTCGCCAATGACGAGAAGGCCGTGCCCGATCTGCTCGACGAAGTCCGCCGTCTGCTGCCGACGATCTGCTGAAGCGCTGCGGCATACGCAGCTTCGTAGCCCGGATGGAGCGCAGCGAAATCCGGGATTCGCGCCCGTTGCGAGATTTGCCCCGGATTGCGCTTCGCTTCATCCGGGCTACGGAGAGCGGGGCAACGCATTGGCATGCGCCATCGCGTGACGAACAGACCATTTCCGAATGACAGTTGCGCGAACGAATTCGCTGAAGCTGACGACTACGCCGCGCTCGCCGGCGGCAGCGCGAGCACCGAGTAGATCGCCTGCGCGTCACGCGAGGCGCGCAGCTTCTTGGCGACGTCCTGGTCGCGCAGCAGGCGCGCGATGCGCGCCAGCGCCTTGAGGTGGTCGGCGCCGGCGCCTTCGGGTGCCAGCAGCAGGAAGATCAGGTCGACCGGCTGGCCGTCCATCGCCTCGAAATCGATCGGCCGCTCGAGGCGGGCGAAGAAGCCGAACAGCTTTTCCAGCTTGGGCAGCTTGCCGTGCGGAATGGCGACGCCGTAGCCGACCGCCGTGGTGCCGAGCTTCTCGCGCTGCAGCAGCACCTCGAAGATCGCGCGCTCGTTCTGGCCCGTCAGAGCCGAAGCACGGGCCGCAAGTTCCTGCAGCGCCTGCTTCTTGCTGATGACTTTCAAAGCCGGAAGTATCGCCTCGGGTGCGACCAGATCGGTAATCGGCATTGGGACGTTCCGAGGTGAATGACCGTCAGGTTGCGAAATAGGCTTTACAGCGGCGGCGTCAAGAAGATGAGGTGGGATGCGGGCTTAGCCCGGGTCCATTTGGCAGGGCTTCTACTCCAACGTATCGGCGGTGCCAACACCTGCGAACCCTGTTCCGCCCCCCTTGTTCCTGGAGGCGGCGGACCATAAGCAGGGCTGGCTTCCGACGTCAATGCCATCTGCCAACTATCCTCAGGGGCTCACCGCCGGCGGATCGACCCAGCCGACATTGCCGTCCGTCCGGCGGTATATGATGTTCAACCGGCCACTGCCGCCATGCTGGAACACCAGGCAGGAGGCGCCGGTCAGATCGAGCTCCATCACGGCCTCGCTGACCGACAGCCGCTTCAGCGCGGTGGTTGCCTCGGCAATGATCACCGGGCTGTATTCGGTGACCTCGTCCTCGTTCTCGGGCGCCTCGATGACATAACTCGGCGCGTCGAGCCCGACGCCGTTCAACTCGGCAAGCGCAGCGTTGGCGGCATAGGTCTTGCGGGCGGAGCGATCCTTGAGCCGGCTCTTGTAGCGGCGCAGGCGCTTCTCGATCATCAACAGCGCGGCGTCCGCGCTGGCATAGGCGTCGGCGGCGTTGGATTCGGCCTCCAGCGTGATCCCGGAATCCAGATGCAGCGCGCAGTCGGTTCGGAAGCCGAAGCCATCCTTGCTCAGCGTGATGTGACCGGAATAGTTGCCATCAAAATACTTTCGCAGGACCTCGTCGGTGCGGTCGCTGACGCGCGCACGAAGCGCCTCGCCGATGCTGATGCTCTTTCCCGAGATTCGAAGGGTCATTTGATGCCTCAATTGCTGGGATGCCTCGGTCAGTCTTGCGGGAGCATGATCGTTGCTGGATTCCGGTTACCTTCCTTTCTGGACGATGCTCGACCTGGAAAGGTTGAGACTATCGCGATTTGAGGCGAACGCAACGAGCGCATGGACCTGTCCGTGCTCGGACGGGGCCATCCTCAAGAAGTAACCTAAACGGGGGCTGTATCGCGCGAGCGGTCGGGCGAGGAGGCAGGAGCCGAAAGGGCATTACCGAGCATGCTCTGTTTGTCACGGCGGCGCTGCACCGAGGATGGTATCCGCATCGCCTCACGGTACTTCGCGACGGTACGGCGGGCGATATCAATGCCCGAGGCCCGCAAACGTTCCACGATCGTGTCGTCGGACAGGATCGCCGACGGCGCCTCGCCGTCGATCAATTGCTTGATGTGGTGACGCACCGCCTCGGCCGAATGCGCCTCGCCGCCGTCGGCGGACGCGATCGACGCGGTGAAAAAATACTTCAATTCAAAACTGCCGCGATTGGTCGCCATGTATTTGTTGGCGGTGACGCGCGACACCGTCGATTCATGCATCTGGATCGCGTCCGCGACCGCCTTCAGATTCAGCGGCCGCAGATGCGCGACGCCATAGGTGAAGAATCCGTCCTGCTGGCGGACGATTTCGGTCGCGACCTTCAGGATGGTGCGGGCGCGCTGATCGAGCGCGCGCACCAGCCAGGTCGCGTTCTGCAGGCAGTCGGTGAAGTACGATTTGTCACCGTCCTTGCGGATCGTCTTCGACAGCTCAGAGTAATAGGTCTGGTTGACCAGCACGCGCGGCAGAGTGTCGCTGTTGAGCTCGACGTGCCAGCCGCCGTCGGGACCCGGACGCACATAGACGTCGGGCACCATGGTCTGCGTCCGCGAGGTGCCGAACTTCAGGCCGGGCTTCGGATCGAGCCGCCGGATCTCGGCGATCATGTCGGTGATGTCTTCGTCGTCGACGCCGCAGAGCTTGCGCAGGCCTGCGATGTCGCGCTTGGCGAGCAGATCGAGATGCTCGACCAGCGCCTGCATCGCCGGATCGTAGCGATCGAGCTCGCGCAGCTGGATCGCGAGGCACTCGCTCAGGTTTCGCGCGCAGACACCGGGCGGATCGAACTTCTGCAGCACCGCGACGACCTCGTCGACCGCTTGCTGCGACGCACCGAGCCGTTCGGCGGCTTGGCCGAGATCGGCCGGCAGGTAGCCGGCATCGTCGACCAGGTCGATCAGATACTGCCCGATCATGCGCTGGGCCGGCGCCGAGAACGCCACCGCAAGCTGTTCGGCGAGATGGTCGGCGAGCGTCAGCTCGGCGGCCACGAAGGCTTCGAGATTGTATTCGTCGTCGCTGGAGGCGCCGCCGCCCCATTCGGTATAAACCGAGGGCGGCGCGTCCTGCGCAGCGCGCGCGGCCGCCTCCGCCGGCTCCTCGGAGAACACATTGTCGAGACCGGTGTCGAGCGTCTGCTCGATCTCGGCGCGGGTGCCGAGGTCGCGGTTCAGCCATTCCTCCTGGCCGGGCTCGAAAGCGGCTTCGCCGCCCGAACCTGCGGCCATGTCGGAGCCATCGCCATCATCGCCATAGCTCGAGGAACCGTCTGAATCGCCGTAGTCTTGCCGGTCCATGGCCGGCTCGCCGGCGACCGGTGGTTCCGGCCCGTCGGCCGCTCGCTCCAGCAGCGGGTTGCGCTCCAGCTCTTCCTCGACAAAGGTCGACAGGTCTAGGTTCGACAGTTGCAGCAGCTTGATCGCCTGCATCAGCTGCGGCGTCATCACCAGCGACTGCGACTGGCGGAACTCTAGTCTTTGCGTCAGCGCCATGGAGGCAAGATCGACCTTAAAAGTTGGCTCGATTCTTGCTTATCTTAGTCCGTGAAGCTTGTACACGGCTTGACGGACGCAAAATTTGGGCTAGAGGCGGAATTCCTCGCCAAGGTAAAGCCGACGTACATCGGGATCATTAACGATCTCCTCCGGGCTTCCCTCAGTCAAGATCTCGCCGGCATAGACGATATAGGCACGGTCGGTCAGGCCGAGCGTCTCGCGGACATTGTGGTCGGTGATGAGAACGCCGATGCCGCGGTTGGTGAGATGACGGACGAGGTCCTGGATGTCGCCGACCGCGATCGGGTCGATGCCGGCGAACGGCTCGTCGAGCAGCATGTAATTGGGCCGCGTCGCCAGCGCGCGCGCGATTTCGACGCGGCGGCGCTCGCCGCCGGACAGCGCGATCGACGGGCTCTTGCGCAGCCGCGTGATGTTGAATTCGTCGAGCAGCGAATCCAGCTCGTGCTCGCGCTTCTTCTTCGAGGGCTCGACGACTTCGAGCACCGCGCGGATGTTCTGCTCGACCGAGAGGCCGCGGAAGATCGAGGCTTCCTGCGGCAGATAGCCGATGCCGAGCCGCGCACGCTGATACATCGGCAGCTTGGTGACGTCGTGGCCATCGAGCTCGATCGCACCGCGATCGGCCTTGATCAGGCCGGTGATCATGTAGAACACTGTGGTCTTGCCGGCGCCGTTCGGCCCGAGCAGGCCGACCGCCTCGCCGCGGCGCACATAGATGCTGACGCCGCGCACGACCTGGCGGCTGCCGAAACTCTTTTCCACGCTATGCACAGCCAGGTAGCCCGGCCGCTTGATCAGCTGCGGCGCCGCCGGGGCGCTGTTCCTGGCTGGCCTTGCCCGCGCCGGAGCGGGCGCGGCTGCGGGCTGGGATCGCGGCAGCTCGGCGGCAGGAACCGAGGCGGCGCGCGCCATCGGCGGCGCGTCACGCACCGGCGACGTCAGCATCTCGCCGAACTGGTCGCCGAGCGCCGTGATGTCGTCATGCGAGCGCGCAAATCCGGAGCTGCGTTTCGCAGAGCGCCGCCGGAACATGCCGAGAAAATCCACCATCCCCGCTTCGCTTCAGCCTTTCACGGTGATCCCGCGACTTTGCCTGCGGACCAATCGATTCGCACGCGTACCCGCAAGCATGCACCGGAAACCTGGATACCGGCCTTCCCTCGCGACAAAAGCGGACGCCTCTGCGCGGAGATCATGCTCAAACAACACGGCAAAGCGCGATCACCCGCGCCTTGAATGAATGGATGCCCCTGTCCCGGCCAACAACTCCCCCTCGAAGGCATATCGTTCGGCCGGGCCGCTGGAGTAGATACAGTCTCGCCCCGCGCGCTTCAACCTCGCGGCCGCAAAATATTATCTAATGCATTGATTCATCTTGATTTTGATGGCTTTGCGGAAGCTGACGGGGGGCTTACGGGGCTGGTCGCGGCCGGCGCGCCGTCGCAGTCTTGTCCCTGAACGACCTTGGCCTGCACCCTGCCGTTGTCGGCTTCCACGCGCGAGACGCCGGTCATCATGTCCACCAGCAGACGATCGCCGCGCACCACGTTCTGGCACTGGGTCAGCACCACCTGGCTGCCACCGCCGCCGAGCATGGTGATCAGATTGGTCTTGGTGTCGAAGATCGCGGTCGTGCCGGTGACAACCTGATCCTTCTGGGTCACGACGACATCGCCCCTCGCTTCCAGCCGGTTGATCGAGGATGCGCCGGCGGGGCCGGGCGTTGCCGATTGCGGCGGCGGGCCCTTGGCTACGGTGGAGCCCGGCGCGGTCGCCGGCGGCTGGGTCGACTTGTCCTCGTAGAACACGACCAGGACTTTCGAGGTCATGGTGGTGTCGCCCTGAGTGACTTTCACATTGCCGGAGAAAGTCGCCTCCTTCTTCTTGTCACGCATTTCGAGCACGGCCGCCTCGATCTTGACCGGCTGGTTGCGGTTTTGCGCGAAACCCTGCATGGCGTTGGGCACGGACGCAGTGCCCTGTCCGCGCGCGGTGTCGCACGCCGTCAGCGCGAGGAGAGCGACGAGTGCGGCGCGCGAAACCAGCATCGGCATGACGATCCTCGCGCCGGCGGCGCTTATTTCGACTTGCTACCCGGCAGCAGTTGAAGCGGTGACGGGGCCGCTGGGGCCGTGCCGGGGGCGGCCGGCGTTCCGCAGCCACCCTTGCCGCTCTGTCCGCCCTGCGACTGGATGAACAGGCCCTGCACCTTGCCGCTGTCGGATTCCACCCGCGAGACGCCGGTGGTCATGTCGACCAGCAGGCGGTCGCCGCGCAGCACGTTCTGGCACTGGGTCAGCACCACCTGGCCGCCACCGCCGCCAAGCATGGTGATCAGGTTGGTCTTGGTGTCGAAGATCGCGGTCTCGCCGGTGACGACCTGGTCCTTCTGGGTCACGACCACATTGCCCTTCGCCTCCAGCCGCTTGATCGAGGACGCGCCGCCGGGGCCAGGGGTTGCCGACTGCATCGGCGCGGCGCCCTTGGCGGCGGCACCCTTGGTGGCGGCCGGAGCAGGCGCCGGCGTCTGGCTCGACTTATCCTCGTAAAACACGACCAGGACTTTCGAGGTCATGGTGGTGTCGCCCTGCACGACCTTCACATTGCCGGAGAAGGTCGCCTCCTTTTTCTTGTCGCGCATTTCGAGCGCGGCGGCCTCGATCTGGATCGGCTGGTCGCGGTTCTGCGAAAAGCCCTGCATGGCGTTGGGAACGCCCGACATCGAGCCCTGCGCGGACGCAGCGCCGGCTGCAAACACCGTGAGCAGAAAGGCCGCGATTGCGAAGCCGTGCGGAAAACGTCTCATCATCAAATTCATTTCGTGTTGGCGGATTTGCGCGCCTTCGGTGGCGGCGGAGGTGGCGGTGGCGCGGCCTCGGCAGGCGGGCTCGGATTGTTGTCGCCGAGCTTGTCGAGATACATCACGACATTGCCTTCGAAGCGCACGAGCTCGCCGCTGTTGTAGATCCTGAGCCGGTCCGATGTCAGCGTGCCCTGGAGCAGCTTGACGTCGACATGCTCGTCCGACGACACGTTGCCCTTGTTGATGTCAACGAAGGCCTGCGTCAGCTTGGCCTCATAGCCGGTGGACGACTGCAGGAAGATATCCTGGCGCAGGTCGAGCAGCTGCTTCTTGTTGTCGAAGAAGCCGGTGCGCGCATCCATCGTCACGGTCGACTCGTCCTGCTGCGCCACCTTGGCGCGGATGGTCTTCAGCTCGACATGGTCGGGATCGGTGACGTCCTGGATCGCCGCCTTGGCCCACATTTCATAGGGCCGCCCTTCGGCCGAGAAGCCGGCGATATGCGGCGATTCCATCGTGATCTTGGTGCCCGACACCACGAGGTTGTCCATTTCGACCGGCAGCTTGGGGATCATTTCGCGGAATGGATTGTAGACCGAGACGAAGATGATCGAGGCCATCGCGAGGCCAACCACCGCAGGCACCGCGACGCGCAGGATCCGCACCATGCGGCTGTGCCGCGCGGCAGCGGCAAAGCGCGCCTCGAGGCCCGTCACATAGGCTGGATTCTGAACCGAATTCACCTGAGCTCCAGAGGCACGAAATTGCCCCTATTCTAGCCGGAGCCGCCCAAATATGCAGCCCGGACCTCGCGTCGCGCCCCCCAAGCCACTTCAGACCAGACCACGCGTGAACAGTTTGGCCGAAACGGGGCGGAATTGCTCCCCGGCGCGACGAATTCGGCGTTCATCATGAACGGGCGAAATCATGAATGGGCGAAGATATCCTCGGCCTCCCAGCCGTCGAGATCGAGCCTGGCGCGGGCGGGGAGAAAATCGAAGCAGGCCTGGGCGAGATCAGTGCGTCCCTCGCGTGCCAGCATCACATTCAATTTTTCGCGCAACGCATGCAAATGCAGCACATCGGACGCGGCGTAGGCGAGCTGGGCCTCGCTCAGGCTTTGCGCGCCCCAATCGCTCGACTGCTGCTGCTTCGACAGCTCGACATTCAGCACCTCACGCACCAGATCCTTCAGGCCGTGGCGGTCGGTGTAGGTGCGCGACAGGCGCGAGGCGATCTTGGTGCAATAGACCGGCGCCGGCATCACGCCGAAGGTGTTGTAGAGCACCGCGACGTCGAACCGCGCGAAATGGAAGATCTTGGTGATCTTGGGATCGGCGAGCAGCGCCTTCAGGTTCGGTGAATCGGTGTGCCCCTTCGGAATCTGGATCACGTCGGCGGTGCCGTCGCCGTTCGACATCTGCACCACGCAGAGCCGGTCGCGATGCGGATGCAGCCCCATGGTCTCGGTGTCGATCGCAACGGAATCGGTGTAGCGGGTGAGATCGGGCAGATCGCCGCGATGCAGGCGGATGGTCATGAATGAAGGCCTCGGGTCTCGGATCGATTCGACAGGCGACACTAGCCCCCAAACGCCGGGGATGCGAGCGGATAGGCCGTTTCCGGGCCGCTCAGGTGCTGGTTTTCCGCCCGGCTCTTGCCATATCCCGACACGGCGGCCCGGCATCGCGCGAACTCTGTTGCATTTGGATCACGCTGCAATTCAAACGATCAGAGATGGGATGATCGGACGCCGCGCAATCCCCATATGAATGACGGGAAATTTTGCGGTTTCCGATCACACTTCCGCGCAATTTTTTGCGTTTCGGCGCCGATGAAATCCGCGAGCGGTGATCCTATCTCTGCGCAGCCGCTTGCGCCCCTTTGCATCATCACGAATGAGTCCCATGTCGGAACAGACCATCGCCGCGCCGATCGACGACGAGCCGCAGTTACGCGGCTTCACGCGCTATCAATCCTTCCTGATCGCGCTGCTTGCCTTCACGCAATTCAACCTGATCCTCGACTTCATCATCATGTCGCCGCTCGGCGCCATCCTGATGCCCTCGCTCAACATCACGGCCGGGCAGTTCGGCGTCGCGGTCTCGGCCTACGCGTTCGCTGCCGGATTCTCCGGCATCCTCGCCGCCGGCTTTGCCGATCGCTTCGACCGCAAGAAGCTACTGCTGTTCTTCTATGTCGGCTTCATGCTCGGCACCGTGCTCTGCGCGCTGGCGCAGAACTTCCACGTGCTGCTGCTCGGCCGCATCGTCACCGGCCTGTTCGGCGGCGTGATCGGCTCCGTGGTGCTCGCCATCGTCACCGACCTGTTTCCGCTGCAACAGCGCGGCCGCGCGATGGGCGTGCTGCAAACCGCGTTTGCCGCCAGCCAGGTGCTCGGCGTGCCGGCCGGACTTTTCCTGGCCAATCACTGGAACTGGCACATCTGCTTCGTGGCCATCGTCGGCCTGTCGGTCGCGGCGATCGCCGCCATCGCGCTGTTCATGCAGCCCGTCGACGGGCACCTCAAGCTGCAGCACGACAGCAATCCGTTCCGCCATCTGATCGCGACCGTCGGCCAGCCGCGCTACACGCTGGCCTTCCTGGTGACGACGCTGCTGGCGACCGGCGGCTTCATGCTGATGCCGTTCGGCAGCGCCTTCACCGTGCACAATCTCGGCATCGACATCGTGCATCTGCCGACGATCTATCTGGTCTCCGGCCTGTTCAGCATCGTGATGGGGCCGCTGGTCGGCCGCGCCAGCGACGCGTTCGGCAAGTACCCGATCTTCGCGTTCGGCTGCGTCGTGTCCGTGATCATGGTGCTGATCTACACCAATCTCGGCCACGTCTCGCTGCTGACCGCGATCCTGGTCAATGTCGTGATGTTCGTCGGCATTTTCTCGCGCATGATCCCGTCGCAGGCCTTGATGTCGGCGATCCCAGACGCGAGCCAGCGCGGATCGTTCAGCGCGGTCTCAGCCTCGGTGCAGCAGCTGTCGGGCGGGCTCGGCTCAGTCGTTGCCGCCGCGATCGTCGCCGAGAATCCGGACGGCTCGCTGCTGCATTTCGACCGGATCGGCTACGTCGTGGTGGCAACGACCCTGATCTCGCTGGTCGCGATGTATTTTGTGCAGAAGCCGATCGCGCGGCGGGCGGGGCGGCGGATTGTGTGAGGGCCGCGCTACTTCGCGAGCATGGGGCCGAAACGGCCTGAAGCGGGCAGGGGTGACGGCGTCGCCGCACCCACCCCGCGGATGCTCAGCGATTTCAATCGCTTATGAAATGGGTGGTGCCCAGGAAAGGACTCGAACCTTCACGGCCGTTAAGCCACTGGCACCTGAAGCCAGCGCGTCTACCAATTCCACCACCTGGGCGTGGGCGCGTTAGTAAGGTTCGGTTACGCGCTTGTCAAATTCAGTAAACGAAAAATCGAATACCCTGTACATGGTGGGGTCGATGGCGTATCGCCAGATGGCTAACCCACGTCAATAACTCTCGAATCCGGCAGGAATGGACCCCATGGCATCGAACCTGGACACCACAGTCACGGTCTTCGGCGGATCGGGTTTTCTGGGCCGGAACGTGGTCCGGGCGCTCTGCAAGCGCGATTACCGGGTCCGCGTCGCAGTGCGGCGGCCTGAACTGGCCGGCCATCTGCAGCCGCTCGGCCGCGTCGGGCAGATTCATGCCGTCCAGGCCAATGTGCGCTACCCGGCCTCGGTCGAGGCGGCGATGCGTGATTCGCAGGTCGCCATCAACCTGGTCGGCATCCTGGCCGAGGGCGGCGGGCAGAGCTTCAACGCCGTGCAGGTGAAGGGCGCCGAGACCATCGCCAAGGCGGCAGCCGCGAACGGCGCCCGAATGGTCCATGTCTCGGCGATCGGGGCTGACGAAAACTCCCTGTCGGGCTATTTCCGCGCCAAGGCGGAAGGCGAGAACGCGGTGCAGGCGGCCCTGCCGTCGGCCACCATCATGCGGCCGTCGCTGCTGTTCGGGCCGGAGGACGAGTTCACCAACCGCTTTGCGGCGCTGGCGCGGATCTCGCCGGTGCTGCCGCTGGTCGGCGGTGGCGTCAACACGGTGCAGCCGGCCTATGTCGCCGACGTCGCGGACGCCGTGGCGGATGCCGTCGATGGCAAGGCAAAGGCAGGCGCCACCTACGAGCTCGGCGGGCCTGAAGTGCTGACCATGCGCGAGGTGATGCAGATCATCCTCAAGATCACCCAGCGCGATCGCATGCTGGCGCCGCTACCGTTCGGCCTTGCCAAGCTCCAGTCGTATGTCCTGCAATTCGCGCCCGGCCCGTTCACCCTGACCGCGGACCAGGTCGCGATGCTGCGCGTGGACAACGTGGTGTCCGACGCCGCCAAGGCCGCGGGGCTGACGTTTGCGGGCCTCGGCATCACGCCGGATTCGATGGAAGCGGTCGCCCCGCAATATCTGTGGCGCTTCCGCGCGACGGGGCAGTTCCAGAAGAAGAGCGCGTAACTCTCTCTATTCGTCGTCCTGGCGAAAGCCAGGACCCATAACCACAAATGCCCGAGATGTAAGACGCTGTGGCCGCAGCCCTGCGCCACTGGGAGAACAGTGGTTATGGGTCCCTGCTTTCGCAGGGACGACAGCGGAGAATCCCTTACCTTCCCATCGCCAGCGCGATCAGGCCGAGGGTGCCGACGATCACGCGCCACCACGCAAAGAAGCTGAAGCCGCGGCGGGTGACGAAGTTGAGGAAGGCGCGCACCACGATCATCGCGGTGATGAACGACACCACGAAGCCGACCGCGATCACGCTGAGATTGTCCGAGGTGAAGTCGGCGCGGTTCTTGTAGAAATCATAGACGAACGCGCCGACCATGGTCGGGATCGCGAGGAAGAACGAGAACTCCGCCGCCGAGCGCTTGTCGGCGCCGAGCAGCATCGCAGCCACGATGCTGGCGCCGGAGCGCGACACGCCGGGGATCATCGCCAGGCACTGCGCGACGCCGATCCAGAAATACATCAGCAGCGGAAACCGCGTCGCATCGTCCTCGTAGACTTTGAGATCGAGCTGATCGACCCAGAGCAGCACGGCGCCGCCGACGATCAGCGTGAAGCAGACCACCCACGGATTGAACAGGAATTCCTTGATGTATTTGCCGGCGATCAGGCCGATCACGACGGCCGGCAGGAACGCCACGAGCACGCCGATCACAAAGCGGCGGTCGTCGGGGTTGGAGAACATGCCGAGCGCGACGCGCCACAATCTGGAGAAATAGAGCACGAGGATCGCGAGGATCGCGCCGAGCTGGATCAGGATCGCAAAGCTCTTCCAGAAATTGCCTTCGCCGAGATTGAAGAAGCGCTCCGCGAGCAGCAGGTGCCCCGTCGAAGAGACCGGCAGGAACTCGGTGACGCCCTCCACGATGCCGAGAATCACCGCCCGCAGCATATCCGTCATCATGGTGTGGCCTGCCCTGTGTGGAAAACGGGATTCTTCTCGCTTATTCGCACATTGGCCGCAATCGCAAAAAATCGTCAAACAATGGGTTACCCGGCCGATTTGCTGAGCTATAGCGTTTTTGTGACCCGCACCATCTGCGGGGGTGGCTACCGGTTTGCGTGCTGACGCGACATAGAGACGAGCGGAACCGGCCTGGCCAAATCACACGGCCGGGCCGCACAGGTTGATGGTTTCTTAAGCGCCGCGAAACTACCAAGGGCTTCATGTATACGCTGTATCACCATCCGTTCTGTCCGCATTCGCGCTTCATTCGCCTCGTGCTCGGCGAGTATGGCCTCGATCTGCGCCTGGTGGAGGAACGGGTCTGGGAGCGTCGCGAGGCATTCCTGGCGCTCAATCCGGCGGCGACCACGCCGGTGCTGATCGCTGAAGGCTTTCCGCCGATTCCGGGTGCGCCCATCATCGCCGAATATGTCGACGAGACGCATGGCCTCGATGCCGGCGAGCGGCGGCTGTTGCCGACGTCGTCGGCCGAGCGCGTCGAGGTGCGCCGGCTGATGGCGTGGTTCAACGAAAAATTCTTCGAGGAAGCCTCCAACCCGCTGGTGACCGAGCGGATCTACAAGCGCTTCATGAGCGAGGACAATGGCGGCGGTCCGCCGGCGCCCGACATCATGCGCGCCGCCAAGGTCAATGTGCGCTATCATCTGAGCTATATCGGCTGGCTGGCGAAGACGCGGAACTATCTCGCCGGCGACCGCCTCACCTACGCGGATCTCGCCGCCGCGGCGCATCTCTCGGCGATCGATTATCTGGGCGATGTGCCATGGAGCGAGGACGACGCGGCAAAGTCGTGGTACGCGCGGGTGAAATCCCGCCCGTCGTTCCGCCCGCTGCTCAGCGAATGGCTG
The DNA here is from genome assembly GCF_029846235.1 of Bradyrhizobium sp. CER78. GTDB lineage: Bacteria > Pseudomonadota > Alphaproteobacteria > Rhizobiales > Xanthobacteraceae > Bradyrhizobium. The sequence continues at coordinate 375,428 of NZ_JARVWP010000006.1, read as the reverse complement.
GCGGGGGTGCCGGCGTCGCGCACCTATGTGGACCTCGACTTCTGAACCCAGCGGTCAGGCTCTCTCCCTCCGATCTCAAGGCCGCGCTGACGCGCGAGGCGCGCGCGCTCGGCTTCGATGCGATCGGCTTCACCAGTCCTGATGCGACCAGCGAAGCCGGAAAATATTTCCTCGAATTCCTCGGCTCCGGCGGCCATGGCGACATGGACTGGCTCGCGGCCAATCCGGAGCGGCGCGCCGACCCGCGCGTGCTGTGGGGTGGCGTACGCTCGATCATCATGCTCGGCGTCAATTACGGACCCGACGATGACCCGCTGAAGCTCCTCGCACACAGGTCGCACGGTGCGATCTCGGTCTATGCGCAGGGCGACGACTATCACGACGTGATCAAGAAGCGGCTGAAGGTGCTGGCGCGCTGGCTCGCCACGATCACCGGCGACGAGGTGAAGGTGTTCGTCGACACCGCGGCCGTGATGGAGAAGCCGCTGGCGCAGGCCGCGGGCATCGGCTGGCAGGGCAAGCACACCAATCTCGTCTCGCGCGAATTCGGCTCTTGGCTGTTTCTCGGCGCGATCTATTCGGCGACCGAATTGCCGCGCGACGAGAGCGACACGGATCATTGCGGCAGCTGCCGCGCCTGCCAGGACATCTGCCCGACCGCAGCGTTTCCCGCGCCTTACAAACTCGATGCGCGGCGCTGCATCTCCTATCTGACGATCGAGAACAAGGGCCCGATCCCGCGCGAATTCCGCAAGGCGATCGGCAACCGCATCTATGGCTGCGACGATTGCCTCGCGGTGTGTCCGTGGAACAAGTTCGCCGAGGCGGGCCGCGAGCAGAAGCTTGCGGCGCGCGATGCGCTGCGCGCGCCTGACCTCGCCGATCTCGCGCGGCTCGACGATGCAGCGTTTCGCGCGCTGTTCACGAAGTCGCCGGTCAAGCGCATCGGCCGCGACCGCTTCATCCGCAATGTGCTGATCGCGATCGGCAACTCCGGCGATGCAAAGCTCGCTGGCGAGGCGCGGCGCCTGCTCGACGATGCCAGCCCGCTGGTGCGCGGCGCCGCGGTGTGGGCGCTGTCGCAACTGATCGCCCGCGATGCATTCGCGGCGCTGGCATCACGGGCCGGTGGCGAGCCCGATCCCACCGTGCAGCAGGAGTGGCGCGCCGCTGCCGCCTCTTGATTTCATCGCGCCGTTCCCGTCATGGTCGCCCGCCATGACAAACCAGCCCTTCTTCACCAGGCACGGCGACGGCTTCATGCCGACGGCTGTTGCGAACGGACCGTGGAGTCCGGAATCCCTGCACGGCCGCGTCGTGATCGGCCTGCTCGCCTTCGTCATCGAGGAGCGCCACGGCTCCGACGATTTCGTCCCGGCGCGGCTGACCGTCGACATGTTCCGGCTGCCGAACATCACGACGCCGATCGAGGTGACGACGAAGCTCGTCCGCGACGGCATGCGCATCAAGATGATCGAGGCCGAGTTTGTCTCTGGCGGCACCAGCATGGCGCGCGCTTCCTGCCAATTGTTGCGCAGGACGGAAAATGCGCCGGGCAATGTGTGGTCGCCGCCGAACTGGAAGGTGCCGGCGCCGGCAGACATTCCGAAGCCGACCGATCCCCGGCTCGGCATGAACGGCAAATGGGAGACGCGGCCGATCGCAGGCCATATGGGCTCGCTCGGCGAGCGCAGGCTGTGGATGAGCGAAGTCCGCGAGCTCGTCGCCGGCGTGAAGATGACGCCGTTCGTCCATGTCGCGACCGGCGCTGACTTCGCCAGCCCCTTCGCCAATGCCGGCGACCAGGGCCTCGGCTACATCAACAGCGACGTCACGATCTATCTGCACCGGCTGCCGGTGACCAACTGGATCGGCTTCGAGGTCGTCAACCATCACGCCACCGACGGCGTCGCGATCGGCGAATGCTGGCTCTATGACGAGAAAGGTCCGATCGGCACCTCGACCGTCGCGGCGCTTGCCCAGCGCAAGCCGATGACCAACCCGCCGCCGCCGTAGGACCTCACCGCCGTCATTGCGAGCGAAGCGAAGCAATCCATGCTTCCGCGAATGCGGACCTATGGATTGCTTCGTCGCTACGCTCCTCGCAATGACGGAGAATTAGTCGGCCAAATGCCGCTTCATCTCGTCCCGCGCCCGTAGCGCTATGCCCTGCTTGCCGACGATCTTCGCGATCCGCTCCGGCGCGAAGTTCAGGTCGACGAAGGCCGGCGCGGTGTTGGCGACCTCGTGGTACTCCGTGATCTTGCCGTCACGCAGCCGCATGATCGCGACGCCCTCGAACATCGCACGCGCCCCCTTGGCTTCCGGCAAGGTCGAGCGGTAGCTGAACGTGTAGCGTGCGTAGAGCGTTTTGCCGTCGCTGACGGGATCGTGCATCACCCAGCGGAAATCGGTCGCGGTCCGGTAGAACCAGTCGTCGATCATCTCGGCGATTTTCGCATGGCCTTCGAAGGCGCCGTAGAACACGTCGTGATAGACGCCGTCCTCGGTGAAGAGATCAGCGAAGGCCTTGCCGTTGCGCTGTTCGACCGCGTCGCAGAACGCGCGCAGCATCGCTGTTGTATCCATTTGGCGTCTCCTCTTCGTGCGCTTGGCCCATCCTTCGAGGCTCGCTTCGCTCGCACCTCCAGCGACAAAGGCAAAGCCTTTGCGCGGGGATGACGCCTTTTCCGTAGCCGTCACCCCCGCGCAACGCGAGCGTTATCGCTGGAGGCGGCCGCTTCTTCAGCGGCCCTCGAAGGGCGGCGGCGTGCCTATATCTCCGCCACCGCGGCGATGATCCGCGCGATGTCCTGCGGCCGCGACAGGCGGTGGTCGCCGTCCTGGATCATGGTCAGCACCACATCCTCGGCCGGCAGCCGGTGCACCAGCGCGAAGGCGTGCTTCCAGGGCACGTCTGGATCCTGCGCGCCCTGCAGGATGCGCACCGGGCAACCGACGTCGATCTTGCTGCCGAGCAAGAGGTGATTGCGACCCTCCTCGATCAGATTGCGGGTGATCGGGTAAGCCGAGCCGTCGCCATATTCGGACGGACGCAGCCACACACCCTTGGTCTCGATCTCGGCGCGGATCTCGGGCGAGAAGCCCTTCCACATCAATTCCTCGGTGAAGTCGGGCGCCGGCGCGATCAGCACGAGGCCGGCGAGCGAAGCACGGCCGCCGCCGCCAGCATTGTTCCGTTTGGCGATCTCGCGCGCCAGCAGCAGCGCCATCCAGCCACCCATCGAGGAGCCGATCACGACCTGCGGCCCGCTGCAGAACTGCGAGAACACAGCAACGCTCTCCTCGAGCCAGCGGCCGATCGTGCCGTCGGCAAACTCGCCGCCGGATTCGCCGTGCCCGGAATAGTCGAATCGGACCGAGCTGCGGCCATGCTCGGCGGCCCATGCATCGAGCGCGATCGCCTTGGTGCCGGTCATGTCGGACTTGAAGCCGCCCAGCCAGAAAAGGCCGGGATTGGCGCCGGCGCGGGCGCGCACCGCGATCCGGCGCGCCTCTCGGCCCTCGCCGACCTCGATGAAGGCGGGTTCCTGTCCGGATGCGGCGGTTTGGCTCATGGTTCGGTCACTCGCGTGTCAGACATCTGCTTTTCAATCGTCGCGCGGCAGCGGTCAACGGCAGCGGGTACGCCTTGCGGAGCAGACGCGCCCGCTATATGTGCCGGGCGTGGCCAAAATGCCTCGCAATTGACGGTTTTGCCGCATAAAGAAGCGAGTTCGCTTGCCCGCCGCAGCGTCTTGCTTCAAAATATCCGCCTCCCTTTCACAACTTTGGAGAGTTACCCATTCGCCGTCCCAATAGAGCCCCGCCCACAGTCGCAAAAGACGGGCCGCGCACCAATGATGAGATTCGCAACGCGCAGATCCAGCTGATCGATGCCGATGGTGTCAACAAGGGCACCGTCGAAACCATGGTGGCCATCAAGATGGCCATGGAAGCCGGCATGGACCTCGTCGAGATTTCGCCGAACACCAGTCCTCCGGTCTGCAAGATCATGGACTACGGCAAATACAAGTATTCCGCGCAGAAGAAAGCCGCCGAAGCCCGCAAGAAGCAGAAGGTCGTCGAGATCAAGGAGATCAAGCTCCGCCCGATGATCGACGATCACGACTATGACGTGAAGATGCGCGCGATGCAGCGCTTCTTCGAGGAAGGCGACAAGGTCAAGATCACCTTGCGCTACCGCGGTCGTGAGATGGCGCACCAGGAGATCGGGACCAAGCTGCTGGACAAGGTGAAGGCCGACGTTGCCGAATTCGCCAAGGTCGAGCAGGACGCGAAGTTCGAAGGCCGCCAGGTCGTGATGGTGCTGGCGCCGCGCTAATTCGAATTAGTCGCTTTGTTGAATGGAACGGCCCGTCAGGCGATCTGGCGGGCTGTTTCGTTTTCGTAGCCCGGATTGCGCTCCGCTCCATCCGGGCTACGGGACCAGTTCCGGCCCGATTTCCCGCTTCAAACGTTGCAAAACCGCCGATCCTCTGTCATAAGCCGGGCCTTCGCCGCCCGGCTGATCAAGGGCTGCCGTGGCGACGTCTAGTGCAGGTTCTTTCAATTCGGAAAAAACCTTAGCACTTTCAACGCTCTAACGAGCATTTTAGCCGGCCGGACGCCTCTCGGGGCGATTTTCGTGCTGTGCCACAGGAGAGCTAAATGCCCAAGTTGAAGACCAAGTCGGGCGCTAAAAAGCGCTTCAAGGTGACTGCCACTGGCAAAGTGATGCACGCCCAGCGCGGTAAGCGCCACGGCATGATCAAGCGGACGAAGAAGCAGATCCGTCAGCTCCGCGGCACCCGCGTGCTGTTCAAGACCGACGGCGACAACGTCAAGAAATACTTCTTGCCGAACGCCTGATCGCGCTCATTCGCTTGCACCCTGCCGCCTCAAGCGCGGCGCCCCGTCTCTTCTAGATCTCAAGGATTTCCGTCATGTCTCGCGTCAAACGCGGTGTGACCGCTCACGCCAAGCACAAGAAAGTCTACAAGGCCGCCAAGGGCTATTACGGCCGCCGCAAGAACACCATCCGCGTCGCCAAGCAGGCCGTCGAAAAGGCCGGCCAGTACGCCTTCCGCGACCGCAAGCGCAAGAAGCGCACCTTCCGCGCGCTCTGGATCCAGCGCATCAACGCCGCGGTCCGTCCGTTCGGCATGACCTACAGCGTGTTTATCAACGGCCTGTCCAAGTCGGGCGTCGTCGTCGACCGCAAGGTGCTGTCGGATCTCGCGATCCACGAGCCGGTGGCGTTCCAGGCGATCGCCGAGAAGGCCAAGGCTGCGCTGGCCGCCTGACCCTAGCGGGCCTTGTCAGCGGGTCTTGGGGCCCGCTTTCAACGCCTTCTGCGAAAAGCGCTGGGCGACGATCGCCCGGCAGAACGCTGTGAACGAGCGGTACATGGTGCCGCTTTCGTTGTCGTATTTGTGGTCACAGCGCTTGAGCTGGCCGGCATAGGCCTTCTTCTGTGACGCTCCGAGACCGGACATGAAGTCCGCCTCGCATTTCTTCTCGACCACTTCGCCGAACTGGACGTCTCCGCTGGCGCCGTATTCGCACGCCTCGAAAATCTTCATGGCGCGGCTGCAGCTCGGCGCCTTCTCCAGCTCCGCGATGATGTCGTCCATCTGGGTCGATTTGGCGGGACATTCCTCGGTCGCGGCCTGCGCCGTTCCGAGCATCAACAGGACCGCCGGCACGGCCAGGCAAGATCGCAGCAACATCGCGTGGGCCTCCTTGAACTCCCCTTGGGTAGCCCGGCCTCCGCATCGGGTTCAATGCGCCGGCCATTAGCCCGAAATGACCGGCTTTTTGCTTGACGTTACGGCCTTCGGGCGGCGACAACCCAGCCGAATTTTGGCGCATGGTTCGGAAGCCGGCTCTTGCCGCCGGATCATGCTCAGCGCAGGAATTGACCGTGTCCGACCTCGCAACGCTCGAACAATCCATCCTCGACCAGATCGCCTCGGCCGCTGACGAAGCCGCCCTCGAGGCGGTGCGCGTCTCGGCTCTCGGCAAGAAGGGCTCGATCTCGGCCTTGCTCGCCACCCTCGGCAAGATGTCGCCGGACGAGCGCAAGACCGAAGGCGCGAAGATCAACCTCGCCAAGGATACGGTGACGCAGGCGCTCGCGGCCAGGCGCGACGTGCTGAAGGCGGCCGCGCTTGATGCGCGCCTCGCCGCCGAGACCATCGACGTCACGCTGCCGCTGCGCGACGCGCCGGCGGAGACCGGCCGCATCCATCCGCTGAGCCAGGTGTTCGACGAGGTCAACACCATCTTCGCCGACATGGGGTTTGCGATCGCCGAAGGTCCCGACATCGAGACCGACGATTACAACTTCACCAAGCTGAACTTCCCCGAAGGCCATCCGGCGCGGGAGATGCACGACACCTTCTTCTTCAACCCGAAGCAGGACGGCTCGCGCATGCTGTTGCGCACCCACACCTCGCCGGTGCAGGTGCGCACGATGCTGACCCAGAAGCCGCCGATTCGCATCATCTGCCCGGGCCGCACCTATCGCATCGACTCCGATGCGACGCATACGCCGCAATTCCACCAGGTCGAAGGGCTCGTGATCGACAAGGGTTCGCATCTCGGCCACCTCAAATGGATCCTGCACGAGTTCTGCAAGGCGTTCTTCGAGGTCGACCACATCAACATGCGGTTCCGGCCGTCGTTCTTCCCGTTCACCGAGCCGTCGCTCGAGGTCGACATCCAGTGCCGCCGCGACAAGGGCGAGATCCGCTTCGGCGAAGGCGAGGACTGGATGGAGATTCTCGGCTGCGGCATGGTGCACCCGAACGTGCTGCGCGCCTGCGGCATCGATCCCGACGTCTACCAGGGCTTTGCCTGGGGCATGGGCCTCGACCGCATCACGATGCTGAAATACGGCATCGCCGATCTCCGCCAGCTGTTCGAGAACGACATCCGCTGGCTCAACCACTACGGCTTCAAGCCGCTCGACATCCCGACCATCGCGGGGGGATTGAGTTCGTGAGTCTCGTTGAGACTACCGACGCGGCGCGAGCCCCCACCCTGCCCCTCCCCCGCAAGCGGGAGAGGGAACGGATGGAATATGCTCGCCGGCATCAAGTGGATACGAAGACCCCGCCGAAGAGAGCGGTCGGACTCCCTCTCCCGCTTGCGGGGGAGGGCTGGGGTGGGGGTCTCCCCACAATGGGGCTGCCAATGGTCGATCCCGAACATCCGGACTGGAAGATCTCCGAGAGACTCCGTTCCAACGCACGCGCGCTGCGCAAGAATTCGACCGACGTCGAGCGAATCCTTTGGTCTGAGCTGCGCGGCAATCGGTTGATTGGCGCAAGCTTCCGTCGACAAGTCCCGATCGACACCTACGTCGCCGACTTCGTCTGCCATTCGGCGAAGCTGGTGATCGAGCTCGACGGCGGTCAACACTTTTCGGACGAAGGCGAACGCGCCGATGCCGCGCGCTCGGCCGTCATTGAAGCCAAAGGCTTCAAAGTCCTTCGCTTTAGCAATCTCGACGTCATGACAAATCGTGCAGGCGTCCTTGAAACAATCGCCGCTGCCATCGCGGAGAGAGCCCCCACCCTAACCCTCCCCCGCAAGCGGGAGAGGGGACAAGAGAAGTCATCGTCATGAAGTTCACCCTCTCCTGGCTGAAGGAACATCTCGAGACCGACGAGCCGCTCGACAAGCTCGCCGACAAGCTCACCATGATCGGGCTCGAGGTCGAGAACATCGAGGACAAGGCGAAGCAGCTTGCGCCGTTCACCATCGCGCGCGTGATCTCGGCCGAGCAGCATCCGAATGCCGACCGGCTGCGGGTCTGCATGGTCGACACCGGCGACGGCGGTGCGCCGGTGCAGGTGGTGTGCGGCGCGCCGAACGCGCGTGCCGGGCTCATCAGCGTGTTCTCGCCGCCCGGCACCTACATCCCCGGCAAGGACATCACGCTCGGCATCGGCACGATCCGCGGCGTCGAGAGCCGCGGCATGCTGTGCTCTGCGGCCGAACTGCAGATCTCCGAGGATCACGACGGCATCATGGAGCTGCCGGCCGACGCACCGCTCGGCAAGGGCTATGCCGATTGGGCCGGGCTCGGCGATCCCACCATCGAGATCAATTTGACGCCGAACCGGCAGGATTGCACCGGCGTGCACGGCATCGCGCGCGACCTGTCCGCCGCCGACATGGGCAAGTTCAAGGACCCCGGCATCAAGCCGATCAAGGGCGAATTCCCCTGCCCGGTCCAGGTGACGGTGGAAGACGCCACGCTGTGCCCGGGCTTCGCGCTGCGGCTGGTGCGCGGCGTGAAGAACGGCCCGTCGCCGGAATGGCTGCAGAAGCGGCTGACCTCGATCGGCCTGCGCCCGATCAACGCGCTGGTCGACATCACCAACTTCATGACCTACGACCGCGCGCGCCCGCTGCACGTGTTCGACGCCAAGAAGGTGCAGGGCAACCTCACCGTCCGCCGCGCCAAGGACGGCGAGACGCTGCTCGCGCTCGACGGCCGCACCTACACGCTCGACAGCAATGTCTGCGTCATCGCCGACGAGCACGGCGTCGAATCGCTTGCCGGCATCATGGGCGGCGAGGCCTCGGGCTGCGACGACAACACCACCGACGTGCTGATCGAATCGGCGCTGTGGAACGAGATCAACATCGCGCAGACCGGCCGCAAGCTCGGCATCAATTCGGATGCGCGCTATCGCTTCGAGCGCGGTGTCGATCCGGCGTTCATGGTGCCGGGGCTCGAGCTCGCGACCAGGCTGGTGCTGGATCTCTGCGGCGGCACGCCGTCCGAGAACGTCGTGGTCGGCAAGCAGTTCGGCGAAGATCGCGTCATCGATTTCCCGCTCACCGAAGTGAAGCGTCTTGCCGGCATCGAAGTGCCGCTGGTCGAGGTGAAGCTGATCCTGACCCGGCTCGGCTTCATGCTGGCCGGGACCGGCCCCGTCGTGAAGATCGCGATCCCGTCCTGGCGCACCGACGTGCAGGGCAAGGCCGACATCGTCGAGGAGATCGTGCGTATCGTCGGCGTCGACAAGGTGCCGATGACGCCGTTCGAACGCGGCGAGGAGCCGCGCAAGCCGGTGCTGACGCCGATGCAGCTGCGCACCCGCCGCGCCAAGCGCGCGCTCGGCGTCCGCGGCATGGTGGAAGCCGTGACCTGGTCGTTCATCACCAATGACGCGGCCAAACTGTTCGGCGGCGGCCAGAGCGAGCTCGTGCTCGCCAACCCGATCGCGGCCGATCTCTCCGACATGCGGCCGAGCCTGCTGCCGGGCCTCGTCGCGGCCGCTCAGGCCAACATCAACCGCGGCACTCCCGATGTCACGCTGTTCGAGGTCGGCCAGGTGTTCCGCGGCGACAAGCCCGAGGATCAGCTCGTCGCTGCTTCGGGCGTGCGCCATGGCTACGCCTCGTCGAACGGGATCGGGCGGCACTGGACCAGCTCGGCCACCGCCGATGCGATGGATGCCAAGGCCGACGCGTTCGCCGTGCTGGCGGCTGCCGGCGCGCCGATGCAGGCGCTGCAGATCGTGCCGGGCGGCCCGGCCTGGCTGCATCCGGGGCGCTCCGGCACCATCCAGATCGGTCCGCAGAATGTGCTCGGCTACTTCGGCGAGCTGCATCCGCGCGCTGCCGAGGCGCTCGGCGCCGACGGTCCGATGATCGTGTTCGAGGTGATCCTCGAGCGCATCCCGCAAGGCAAGCAGCGGGCGACGCGTGCCAAGCCGGTGCTGGAGCTCTCGGCGTTCCAGCCGGTGTCGCGCGACTTCGCCTTCATCGTCGACCGCAACGTCAAGGCGGGCGACATCGTCCGCGCGGCGCAGAATGTCGACAAGAAGCTGATCACTGACGTGACCGTGTTCGACGTCTACGAAGGCAAGGGCATCGATCCCGACAAGAAGTCGATCGCGATCGCGGTGACGATCCAGCCCCGCGAGAAGACCATGACCGACCAGGAGATCGACGCGGTTGCGGCCAAGGTCGTAGCCGAAGTGACCAAGAAGACCGGCGGCACGCTGCGGGCGTGATGTGGGCTCTCCCGCTCGCGAGGGGGAACCCTTCACCGTCACCCTGAGACGCGCGCACGTGCGCGCGTCTCGAAGGGTCGACGGCCCGACTGTGGCCGATTCATCCTTCGAGGCTCGCTCCGCTCGCACCTCAGGATGACGGGTCTGAGTTGCGGGCACTTTGTCTCAAGGCATGAGCCCACTTGCCCGCCAGCTGGTTGAACTGCGTTTCCCTCCCATGACCTCCCTCAGCCTCATCCCGTCCGACATCTCGACCAGCATCGCGCTGGCGATCTGCGCGATTGCGTTCGTGTCCGGCACGGCGCGCGGCTTTTCCGGCTTCGGCTCGGCGCTGATCTTCATGCCGCTGGCGAGCAGCGTCGCGGCGCCGCGGCTGGTGGCGGCGCTGCTGCTGATCATCGACTTCATTGCCGCGACGCCGCTGCTGCCGAATGCCTGGACTCACGCCGACCGCAAGGCCACCGCGGTCATGGTGGCCGGCGCGCTGGTCGGTGTTCCCATCGGCACCTATTTCCTGACCGTGCTCGAGCCCGTGACCACGCGCTGGATCATCTCCTGCTTCGTCGCGGCGCTGCTCGTGCTGCTGCTGTCGGGCTGGCGCTATCACGGCAAGGATCACGCCGCCCTCTCGATCGGCGTCGGCGGCCTCTCCGGCTTCTGCAGCGGCCTCGCGCAGACCGGCGGTCCACCGATCGTGGCCTATTGGCTCGGACGGCCGATCTCGTCGGTGATCTCACGCGCCAACATCGTGCTGTTCTTCGGCGCCTCGGATTTCTTCTCGCTGGTCAGCTACTGGTTCACCGGACTGATCACGATCGAATCGGCCAAGTTCTCGCTGATCGTGGGTCCGATCTACGGCATCGGTGTCTGGTTCGGCGCCTCGCTGTTCGGCAAGGCCAGCGAGCAGGTGTTTCGCGCGATCTGCTACGCGCTGATCGCGGCGGCCGTCATCGTCGGCCTGCCGGCGCTTGATGGCATTTTGCGCGGCGGGTAGGGTCGGCAGAACTCGGAAGAAGACTGCGGGAGGAACACCATGATCGATCGCCGCTCCACACTGAAACTGGCGCTCGGCAGCGCCGCCATGCTGGCGGCGCCCATCGTGCGCGCGCAAAATGCAAAGCCACGCACCCGGATCGTATTCCTCGGCACCAAGGGCGGCCCGCGCGTCGGCATCGGCGCCTCCAATCCCGCCAATCTTCTCGTCGTCAACGACACGCCCTTTGTTATTGATTGCGGCATGGGCGTCAGCCGGCAGCTGGTCAGCGCCGGCGTGCCGATCCCTTCCGTGAAGTACATCTTCATCAGCCATCACCATTCCGATCACAATCTGGAATACGGCAATCTGTTCTACAACGCTTGGGCGGCCGGGCTCTCGACGCCGATCCATTCGTTCGGTCCCAAGGGCATCGAGGCGATGACGAAAGAGTATTGGGAGCTGAACAAGTTCGACGTCGAAACCCGGATCGAGGATGAAGGCCGGCCCGATCCGCGAAAGCTCTTGATCGCGAAAGACATCACCGACGACGGCGTGGTGCTGAAGACATCAGATGTCACCGTCACCGCGTTCCGCACACCGCACCCGCCCATCGTCGACAACTTCGCCTACAAGTTCGAGACGCCGGACGGCGTCATCGTGTTCTCCAGCGACACCGCCTATAATCCGAAGCTCGCCGAGTTCGCGAAGGGAGCCGACGTGCTGGTGCACGAATGCCTCTACATTCCCGCGGTCGATCGCCTGGTGGCGACGACCAAGAATGGCGCCACGCTGAAGAAGCATCTGCTCGACAGCCACACCTCGACCGAAGACGTCGGCCGCGTCGCAGCCGCCGCCGGCGTCAAGACGCTGGTACTGAGCCATTTCGTGCCCGGCGACGATCCACTCGTCACCGACGACGACTGGACGCGGGACGTGAAGACGAATTTCAAGGGCCGGATCGTGGTGGCGAAGGATCTGATGGAGCTGAAGCTGCCGGTGTGAGGCGTGGCGAGAAGGCAAAGCTGCGCCCTCACCCACACCGTCATCGCCCGGCTCGACCGGGCGATCCAGTACGCCGCGGCCCATCGGCTCAAGCACGACTGCCTCTGGAATACTGGATCACCCGCATGCATCTTGAATCGAGAACCAATCCCACCATGGGCTGCGGTACCCGACCTCATCCCAACGTCAATTCATCGGCTCGGCCGATCGCCGCGTGCGGCGCTTATGTTTTGCGGCAGGCGCTGACGTCTCCGGCGTCGCCTCCTTCACTCCACCGATCCTGCGCAGCGCGGCATCCGCAGCGCGCTCGCCGCTGTCCCAGGCGCCGTCGACCGTGCCCCACAGCGTCTCATGCGTGGCCTCGCCCGCGAGATACATCGCGCCGATCGGCTCGGACAGGATCCGGCGCGAGAATTGCGCGCCGGGTGCGGCGGCCGACATTGCCCCTTGAATGAAGGGCTGCGCGTTCCAGCGCGTCGCGCTGGTCTTCTTCACGGCGGCGCCGACCTCGCTGCCATAGAGCTTCGTCAGCCATTCCACCGCAAACGCAGCCATCGCCTTCTCGCCCTGCGCGGACAGGTCGCGGCCGAACGAGCCCGCGACGTCGATCGTGCATAGCGAGGAGCCGGCGATATTGCCGTAGAGCAGCGCGGTCTTGGTCGAGTTGCTCTGCTCGATGATGACGTCGTCGCGCGACAGCCCGAGCGGGTTGCCGGGGATCTGCAGTGCGATGCGATCATAGCTGCCGAGGCTCAGCTTGGCGGCGGCGTCGAACGCGCGCTTCGGAAGCTCGGGCGCGAACTTGATGCTGCCGCTGGCGAGCACGTTGCTCGACACCGTAACGATGGCGGCGCGCGCGGTGATCTTGCCGGATGCCGTCTCGACCATCACGTCGCGATTGCTCCAAAGGATGCGCTGCGCCGGTGTCGACAACGCCAGCGGCAGCCCCTCGCCGAGTTTTGCGATCAGCGCGCCGAGCCCCTGCCGGCAGGCGATCGCGCTGTTGCGATCCTGCGCGCGGACCTTGTCGACGGCGGAGAGATCCTTCAGATCCTTGCCGCAGAAATTGGGGCCGAGCAGGAATTCCGCAGTGCCGGCCCAATCGCCGAGATCCTTCGGCATTGCCGCGGCGCAGGCGATATCGGCCTTGCGCGAGGCGTCGTCGATGGCGCGGTTGGCGCGCACCAGCGCGGCCAGGAATTCTTCGGTCTCGCCGGGGCGGGCGTAGCGCCGGCCGATGCGGATCTTCTGGCCCGCGGGTGCCGTCACGATGTCGAGCCCGGCGGAGCGAGCCAGGCGGATCATCGGATTGGTTTCGGGATTGTGCATCCAGCGCGCGCCGCGGTCGAACGGCACGTCGAAGCCCGATGCGTCGGTCTGGCAGCGGCCGCCGACCTGGCCGGACGCCTCCACCACGATCACCTTGCGGTTCGCGGCGGCGATCCGTCGCGCCGCGGCAATGCCTGCGGCACCCGCGCCGATCACGACGATGTCGGCCTCGCGCGGCGGCGGCGCAGCAAGCGCCCGGCCGCCAAATACTGGCGCCAGCGCGAGAGCAGCCGACGCCGACAGGAAATCGCGGCGGGTCACTGTCATGACATAGCTTCTGGCATGGTTTCCGGGGACTTGCACAGAATGGGAACGCTTCGCGAACTGTGCCGCATCTCACCGACCGCAGCAACACTCATGGTAAATCAATCATGATTGATCCGCTGATGGCATGAACTAAATTGCAACGGCTTGCGACCATGATTAAGTGAACACAAGCGGTCGTAGAACCGCTGGGGGGAATTCATGGGCGTAATGCTCGATACCGTCGGTAAATGGATCGCGGGGTACCTGTCGAAGGAAGTCCCCGGTTACGAGCCGTTCACGCCGAGCGACCCGGACCATCTGCGGGGCATCATGCAGCCCGGCGATGTGCTGCTGGTCGAAGGCAACAACCGCATTTCCGGCATCATCAAGTACCTCACCCAATCGACCTGGTCGCATGCCGCGCTGTTCGTCGGACCGATCGACGGTGCGTTCGAGCCCGACGGCGAGCAGCATGTGCTGATCGAAGCCAACATCGGCGAGGGCGTGACCTCCGCGCCGCTGTCGAAATACCTGTCCTATCACACCCGCCTCTGCCGTCCGGTCGGACTGTCGTTCGAGGACCGCACCACGGTGTGCCGCTATGCCATCAACCGCATCGGCTTCGGCTACGACACCAAGAACATCGTCGATCTCGCGCGCTATCTGTTTCCGCTGCCGATCCCGCAGCGCTGGCGCCGCCGCATGATCGCATTCGGCTCCGGCGATCCGACCAAGATCATCTGCTCGGCGCTGATCGCGCAGGCGTTCGATGCCGTGCGCTATCCGATCCTGCCCAAGATCACCCGCGCCGCCAGCCGCAAGGCGCGCCGCGAGATCCTGCATATCCGCGATTCCTCGCTCTACATGCCGCGCGACTTCGACATCTCGCCCTATTTCGAAGTCGTCAAACCCACCATCGTGCACGGTTTCGACTACACGGCCCTGCACTGGGCCGACAAGCAGAAGCCGCTCCAGGAGGTAGCCGGCGAATTCAGTGTGTTTCCAGAGCGTAAGTCGCCGCCGCTTGTTCCTGAAGCGATTGACGAAGAGGCGACGCTTCCGGCTGCGGAAGTGATCAGCACGGAGCCCACGCCGGGATAACGGCCGCCGATGTCGAACGCGGGATATCGCGCGCACCGCGGGCGGCCTCGTCAACCATGATCTGAAATCGGTCTCGTCGTTCGGCTTCGTCGTTGAGTTCTCGCTGCTGCATCACTAGGGTGCGCGCGTTTCAAGCTTGCTTTCATCCGGTAGTTTCACGGTGTTTTCGTTGATCGATTTCTCGGCGATGGCCGCCGCGTCGGAGAAGGACCCGGCACGCTGGCGCCGTCCATTCAACAGCTGGCTCGAGGGCATCGAGACCGGGTGGTCGATCCCGCTGCTTCTCGTCCTCTTCGTCGCGATCTGGACGGCGTATCTCATCGTCGCCTATCTCGGCGCCGGCCTGCATCCCGACGTGCTCGAGACCTGGACGCTCGGCCGCCACCTCGCATGGGGATATCCCAAGCATCCGCCACTGATGGGCTGGATCACCCGGGGATGGACCGCGGTCTTTCCGCTGAGCGATTGGTCGCTGCAGCTGATGGCAATGGTCAACGCAGCCGTGGCGCTGTGGGCAGTCGACCTGATCTCGCGCCGCTTCGTCCGCGGCGAGAAGCGCGCGATCGTCCTGCTGCTGGCGATGCTGCTGCCAGCCTATCAATTCCACGCCCAGCGGTTCAACGCGAACGCGGTGCTGCTGGCATCCTGGCCGCTGGCGACGTATTGCTTCCTGCGTGCGTTCGAGGCGCCACGGCAACTCGGCTGGGCGATCGCGGCAGGTGCGGCCTGCGCTCTCGCGATGCTCGGCAAATATTATTCGATCTTCCTGGTCGCAAGCTTCGTTTTCGCGGCCGTGCTGCATTCCGATCGCCGCCGCTATCTGCAGTCGGCATCGCCCTGGATTTCGGCGCTGACCGGAATGCTCGTGCTCGGCCCGCATCTGCATTGGCTCGCCACGACGGGGGCAACGACGTTCGATTATGCGCTCGCGCATGCCGGCGCCGATCATGTCGCCGCGCTGTGGGAGGTCTCCTACTTCATCATGGGCCTGATCGCTGCCCTCTCGATCGCGGCGGTGACCTGGGTGTTCATCGCCGGCCGGCGGCTGGCGCGGCTGCCTGCGGATTTCCGCGCAATGAACCCGGGGCTCCGCCTGCTGCGGCTGGTCGCAATCGGCACCATCCTGTTTCCGGTGATCGTGTCGCTCGCGATCGGCACCGACCTGCCCTCGCTCTGGGCGGTGCAGGGCCTCTTCATGTTCATCGTGCTGATCGTGTGCGGAACGAGCTACCCGATCGAGCGGTTCTATGCCGTCAATCTGACCGTCATGGTGGCGGGTATCGCCATTCTCGCGGTTGCCGCCGGCGCTCCGATCCACGCACTCTATCGCCACGCCTACGGCTATGAAGAAGGCCGCGGCTTCTATCATGCGGTCGCGACCGAGCTCACCGCACGATGGCACGACGCAGCCGGGACGCCGCTGGTGGCCGTCAGCGGCGATGATGCGCTCGCCTTCGCCGCCGCCTTCTACAGTCCGGATCATCCGTTCTACGCCCGGCCGTTTGCCTATCAGTACACCTGGGGGCTGCCGCGCAAGACCACGCTCGATCGCGGCTGGGCGGCATTGTGCTTCGCCGACCAGGTGGACTGCCTGAGCTGGATGGCGCGCACGACGTTGCGTGCGACGGACGTCTTTCGCTCCGAGTTTGACGCCCAGGCGACGCTGCTGGGCAGGCCCGGCCGGACACGGCGGGTCGTGATGCTGATCGTGCCGCCCTACCGCGAAACGGCCCCAATGCAGCCGGATGTCGAGGATTTCAGCTCGAGCCACCGCATGCGCGACTGATCAGAACGTTGCCGCTGCGCGGCGGCAGGTCCCGCTACGCCGCCTTGGCCTTGGCACCACGCGGCAGGCCGGCGCGGGCGAGGCCGCCATAGAGCTGCTCGTTCGGCATCTCGGATTTCAGGATCGCGCGCACCTCGATGAGGCGATCGAGATCGATGCCGGTCGGAAATCCCTTGCTCTCGCAGAGGAAGACGAGGTCCTCGAACACGACATTGCCGGTCGCCCCAGGCGCGAACGGGCAGCCGCCGAGGCCGCCGAGCGAGCCGTCGAGCACGCGGGCGCCCTCGTCGAGCGCGGCGGAGGCATTGGCGATGCCCATACCTCGCGTGTCGTGCAGGTGCACACAGACCGGCTTGGACCCTGCGATCTTCACCGCGCCGCGCGTCAGCTCGCCGACCTGCTTAGGTCCGGCATAGCCGACGGTATCGGCGATCGCGACCATGTCGACGCCGACCTCGTAGAGCTTCTCGGTGAGGCGCAGCACCTCCTTCGGATCGACCGCACCCACGATCGAGCAGCCCAGCCCCATCGAGATCGCCGCATTGACCAGCGGCTTGTGCGCGCTGGCATCGCGCAATTCACAAAGCCGCTTGATGTTCTCGATCGCGGATTCGCGCGAGCGGTTGGCATTGGCCTGGCTGTGCTCCTCGGTCGCCGACACCACCGAGGCGATCTCGGCGACGCCGGAGGCCAGCGCTTCGTTGACGCCGCGCTCGTTCAGCGCCAGCGCGACGCCATGCGCGTCGGGCAGCGCGGCGATCGTCGCAACGACGTCGCGGACATCGACGAATTGCGGAAAGGTCTTGGCCGGCAGGAACGAGCCGACCTCGAAATGCCGGACGCCGGCGGCATACTCATCGCGCACCCAGCGCTGCTTCGCCGCGGTGGACGGGAATGTCTTCACCAGCTGCAGACCGTCGCGCAGACCGACCTCGCGTAGGCTCACTCTGTCGTTGGGATAGATATCGTGGACGCGGGTCATGTCAGCCTCACGCAGCGTTTCCGGTTGATGAAATCTTGTGTTGTGCAAGCTCGGCGCGGACAGCGTCGGTATCGGCGCCAAGCACCGGCACCTTCAGGCCCTCGCCGATATTGTGGCCATTCCATTCGAGCGGCAGCGCGGGAGCGCGGAACGGCTTGCCGTCGGCGTTGATGGTGTGAACGAGTCCGCCGGGTCGCAGCACGTGCGGATCCTGCAACAGATCCTCGGGACGGTTGATCGGCGAGAAGCAGATGTTGAGCGCGTCGAGCCGCGCCGAGAGGTCGGCCACGTTCCAGCCCTTGATCACCTCGGCGACGCGCGGAATGATCCGGTCGCGCGCCATGATGCGGTCCGTGGTGCTGCACAGCGTCGGATCGTCGGCAAACTCGTGCAAACCGAACTCGCGGCAGAAGCTTTGCCAATGACCTTCGGTGACGACGCCGATGAAGATGCGATCGCCGCCGGCGGCATCGAAGATGTCGTAGATCGGCCAGGCGTGCTCACGCTCCGGCATCGAGCGCGGCTTGCGCCCGGTCATCTCGTACTCGACCATATGCTGGGCGACCAGGAACAGGCAGTTCTCGAATAGCCCGATGCGGATGTCGGCACCATCAACCTTCCCGCCGCGCTTCTGATAGAGCGCGGCGAGGATCGAGATCACGCCGAACATGCCGCCCATGATGTCGTTGGCGGACGAGCCGACGCGCTGCGGCTTGTCCCGCGTGCCGGTCATCGCGGCGAGCCCTGACATCATCTGCACGACCTCGTCGAGCGCCGGGCGATGATCGTAGGGGCCGGAGAGAAAGCCTTTGTGGCCGGCGATGATCAGATGCGGATATTTTGCGCGCAGCTCGTCGGGCCCGAGGCCCTGCTTGTCGAGCTGGCCGTCGCGGAAATTCTCCAGGAACACGTCGGCGCTAGCGAGCAGAAGGTGCATCGTCTCGCGGTCCTCGGACTTGGCGAGATCGAGCACGACGCTGCGCTTGCCGCGGTTGAACAGCGGGAAGAACGAGACACCCATGCCGCCGAGCGAGCGGGTCTTGTCGCCTGAGGGAGGTTCAACTTTGATCACCTCAGCGCCGAGTTGCGCCAGGATCATCCCGCAGGTCGGCCCCATCACCATGTGGGTCATCTCGACGACCCTCACGCCCTCCAGCGGCAGTCCGCTCCCGGTCATCGGTTTCTCCGTGCTCGTTCCGCTCTTGATTCAGACACGTTTTCTTCACGCGAACCGGTACCCACTTCGCTCGAAAACGCTTTGTGATTGGCGCAGGTTAGGCTTCCGCGCGCTATCTGAAAAATATAATCTGTCGAATAGTGTATTCGCCGTTCTAGAACGCTGAACCCCATGGATTCGCGCCAGCTTCGCTATTTCATCGCGGTCTACGAGCAGCGCAACCTGTCGCGGGCGGCGGATCAGGCCAATGTCGCGCAGTCCGCGCTGAGCCACCACATCGCCAATCTCGAAGCCGAATTCGCCACGCCGCTGTTCGAGCGCAAGCCACGCGGCATGGAACCGACCGCGGCCGGCGAGCGGCTCTACGAGCACGCCCGCATCATCCTGCGCGCGATGGCGGCGGCCGAGCGCGAGATCAAGGAAGGCGGCAGCGAGATCGCCGGCGACATCTCGATCGGCATGGCCAATTCCGGGATGAAGGCGATCGGCGTGCCGCTGATGCGGACCGTGCTGACGAAATATCCGAACCTGAAGCTGTCGCTGACCGAGAGCCTCTCCGGCGCGACGCTGCTGCATCTGCTGAGCTCCGAGGTCGATCTCGCGCTGGTCTACAATCCGCCCTCGGAGAAGGACCTGATCGCCGAGCCGGTGCTGGAGGAGCAGATGTTCTGCGTCGGCACCGAGAAGCTGATCGGCAAGCGGGCGCCGATCGCCTTCGAGGAGGTGACGCGGCTGCCGCTGATCCTGCTGCGCTACGGACTGTCGGCACGCGCATTGCTGGATGATCCCGTGCTGCTGAAGCGGCTCGAGGCCAACGCGATCATGCATCTCAACTCGACCAGCGGCATGATCGGCGCGCTGACCGCAGGCCTCGGCTGCACGATCGCGACGACGCATTTCGTCAGCGAGCCGTTGAAAGCACGACTGCTGGTTGCCCGCGAGGTCGTCGAACCCAAGCTGACCCGCACGCTCTATCTCTGCCGCCTGCGCAACCGCCCGATGACTTACGTCATGGAGGAAATGTGCCGCCTGATCCGCGCCCTGATCGCAGACCAGGTCGGCCGTGGCGCCTGGGAGGCGACGCTTCTGATCTAAAGCGCTTTCAAGCGAAGTGGGTACCGGTTCGCGTCAAGAAAGCGCGTCTCAGGTAGTCCGATCGAAAATATCGAACGATACCTTCGATATGTTCGTCTGGATTTCTGGCTCCCGGCTGCCAAACATGCGCGAACCGCACGCCTTCGCAAGAAAGACGGCCATTGCACCATTCCGGGGAGGACCATCATGAGCGCCGTCGAACTCGGCTCGGTTGCCGATCTCGCCAACACGACCAGCGGACCCGACCAGATTTCGCGACGGCTCGAGGCGCTGCCCACCTCGGGCTATGTCTGGCGGCTCGTGATCCTGCTCTCGCTCGGCGGCTGCTTCGAAATCTACGATCTGTTCTTCACCGGCTATATCGCGCCGGGCCTTGCCCGCAGTGGGCTGATGACCACGACGACGCAGGCCTTCTTCGGCTTCTCCGGCATCGGCGCCTTCGTCGCGGCGACCTTCGCCGGCCTGTTCATCGGCACCTTCTGCCTCGGCTTTCTCGCCGATCGCTACGGGCGCAAGACGGTCTTCACATATTCGCTGCTGTTCTACAGCGCGGCGTCCGTCATCATGGCGTGCCAGACCACGCCCGGCGGCGTGCTGCTGTGGCGCTTCATCGCCGGAATCGGGATCGGCATCGAGGTCATCACCATCGACGCCTACATCACCGAGCTGGTGCCGAGCTGGATGCGCGGCCGGGCGTTTGCGATCAACCAGGCGGTGATGCTGTCGGCAGTGCCGATCGTCGCAGCCCTAGCGTGGTGGCTGGTGCCACTCTCGCCCCACGGCATCGATGGCTGGCGCTGGGTGGTGCTGATCGGCGCCGCCGCCAGCATGATCATCTGGGTGCTGCGGCTCTACGTGCCGGAAAGCCCGCTCTGGCTGGCCCGCAATGGCCGCGCCGCCGAGGCCGAGACGATCATGCGGGCGCTCGAGACTGCATCGGGCACGGCCGCGCCGCGCCCTGCCCCCGCGGCCGCGATAGCGCCGGCACGTGCGCCGGTCGAGACCGGCTACGCCGACCTGTTCCGGCCGCCCTACGCCTCGCTCGTCGTGCTGTTCATGATCTTCAATCTCTGCCAGGCGTTCGGCGTCTACGGCTTCTCCAACTGGGTTCCGGCGCTGCTGGTCCAGAAGGGCATCAACGTCACCAAGAGCCTGCAATATTCCTTCATCATCGCGTTCGCCTATCCGCTCGCGCCGCTTTTGGCCGCAACCTTCGCCGACCGCTTCGAGCGCAAATGGATCATCTGCGGCGCCGCCGCCGCGATCTCGGTGTTCGGCCTCGCCTTCGCGCAGCTCACCGCGCCGGCGCTTTTGATCGCCAGCGGCGTGCTGGTGACCGGCGCCAACATGACGCTGTCCTACGCCTATCATGCCTACCAGACTGAGGTGTTCCCGACCGCGATCCGGGCGCGCGCGGCAGGCCTCGTCTATTCGATGAGCCGGCTCAGCGCGACGTTCTCGGGCTTCATCGTGGCGTTCATGTTGAAGGAGGCCGGCGTCATCGGCGTGTTCGGCCTGATCACCGCGGCGATGGTGATCGTGATCATTGCCATTGGTGTCTGGGGACCCAACGTCCGCGGCAAGCCACTCGACGCCTAGCTCGAAAACGCTGTTACCGCGACACAAGCGGCACTTGCCGAAGCCGTATTGGGTGGCTACCTCTCGCGGGTCATTTGCAGAGGTAATCCGGTCATGTTCGATGCCGCCATCAAGGCGCTTTCGCAAATCCTGTCGCCGCCGATGCGCACGATCCTGTGGCGCTCGATCGGGCTTGCGCTGGTGCTGATCACCGTGCTGGCAATCGGATTGCAGCGGCTGCTGAGCTGGTTTGCCGACTCCGGCGAGGTCTGGGCCGAAGGCATGCTCGGTCCCAACTTCCATTCCACGCTGCACGTGCTGTCCTGGATCATCTCGATCTCGGCGGGACTTGGCGTCGTGCTCGGCGGCATCTTCCTGATGCCCGCGATCACCTCGCTGGTGGCGAGCCTGTTCGTCGACGACGTCGCCGACCATGTCGAGCGCGAGCATTATCCGGCCGACCATCCCGGCGTGGCGCTGCCGGTCACGCTCGCGACGATCGAGGGCGTCAAGACGGCGCTGCTGACGGTGCTGGTCTATCTGGTCGCGTTGCCGTTCGTGCTGTTCGCGGGCGCGGGCTTCATCATCTTCTTCATCGCGACCGCCTGGCTGCTCGGCCGCGAATATTTCGAGCTCGCGGCGATGCGCTTCCGCTCGCCTGACGACGCCAAGGCGATGCGCAAGGAGAATGCCGCGACCGTGTTCACCGCGGGCCTGTTCATTGCAGCCTTCGTCTCGATCCCGATCGTCAATCTGGCGACGCCGTTGTTCGGCATGGCCTTCATGGTCCACATGTACAAGCGGCTATCGGGCCCGCGGCGCGAGCTGATCGAGCCCGCGCGGCGAAGCAACGTCTCCTCAATCTAGATGTCTTTTTTGAGCATGATCTTTTCGGAAAACCGGTGTCCACTTTTCCGGATCATGCTCTAGCTCGCATTCCCGCGGCACCTGGACGGATGCCGGCGCCCGGTCGCGCGCGAACGGCACCAGCAGCAATCCTACGATCGCCACGCTGGCAAGCATCGCCCACGCCTCGTTGACGGTGAGCGCGAGCGACGCCCGTTCGACCAGCGGCCGGACGAACGCCACCGTCGCATCGTCCGACGGCCCCGGCGGACGTTTGATCAGCAACATCGGATCGAGCCCGATCGCCTGCGCCGCGTTCACATCGCCTGCCAGCAGGCGTGCACGAAAATCCTCGCCATAGATTGGGCTGCGCCCGTAGAGGATGGTGTCGATCAGGGCGATCCCGATCGCGCCACCCAGATTGCGCATCAGGTTGAACAGTCCGCTGGCGTCGGCGACCTCGGCCTCCGGCAGGCTGCCCAGTGCAAAACGCGTCGGCGGCAGCAGGCAAAACATGATGGCGACGCCGCGCACAGCCTGCGGCCAGAGCATCTCGCCGAAATCAGCCGTACGTGGCTGGAAAGCGCTCAATCCGAGACCGAGCCCAAACAAGGCGAAGCCCGCGCCGGTCAACACCAGCGCGCCGACGCGACTTTCGAGGAAGGCCGCCAGTGGCGCGGCGACCAGCTGCGCAGCTCCGGTGACCAGCATGATGGTGCCGATCTCGAAGGCGTCATGGCGGCGGACGAAGCCGAGGAAGACCGGCATCAGATAGGTCGATCCATAGAGGCCGATGCCGAGGCAAAAGCTCAGGGCGCAACCGATCGCGAACGAGCGCCGCCGGAACAAGGTCAATCGCGCGATCGGATCCGCCGCGCGAAGCGTGCGCCGGATCAGCAGCGCCATCCCGGCCATGCTTCCGATCAGCAGGCTGAGGCAGAGCATCGAGGCCCAGCCGCGCTCTGGCGCTTCCTTGAGCCCTATCATCAGGCTTGCGAGGGCCGCCGCGAGCAGGATCAGCGATGATTTGTCCAGCCTGGATAACGCGCGAAGATGCACCCCATCTTTCGGAAGCAGCAACGGCGTGACCAGGGCCGCAAGCGTCCCCGGAGCCAGATTGATCAGGAACAGCCACGGCCACGACCAGGTTTGCGTGATCCAGCCGCCGACAACAGGTCCAACCGTCGGTGCGAGCACGGCGACGGCGCCGCCGATCGTGGTGGCTACCGGATGCAGGCGCGCCGGAAACAACGTGAACACGGCGGAGAACACCGCCGGGATCAGAATGCCGCCGGAAAATCCCTGAAGCGCGCGGAACGTCAGCAGCACGGCAAAGCCGCCGCTGAAGGCGCAGCCGACCGACGCGACGGTGAACAGGCTGACGGCGATGACGAACAGCCATCGCAGCGATAGTGCATGGGTGAACAGTCCGGTCAGCGGGATCGCGATCACCTCGGCGATCAGATAGGCGGTCTGGATCCAGCTCATTTCCGATGGCGAGATCGCTAGCGCGCGCTGGATCGTCGGCAGCGAGGTCGCGACGACCTGGATGTCGAGGATTGCCATGAACATGCCGAGGCACATCAGCAGGAAGCCTGCCCAGGTCGCAGCCGACGGGCGGTCGGCTGCGTGATCTGCCCGCTCGCTCATGGCGTGCCGACGCGTGGCCAGTCGGAAACCGACAGCGCACGGTTCTCGGCGCGAATTCGGACGGCGAGCACCGCACAATTGAGCACGGTGAAGATCAACGCCAACACGGGCAGGTGTAGTGCGAGCGGAAGCAGCGCGATTTCAGCAACGACGACGGCATAGTTTGGATGCGGAAAGTACCGGTACGGCCCGGATGCGATCAGCGGCGCACCCGGCAACACGATGATCCGCGTGGTCCATCGCGGTCCGAGCGCGGCGAGTATCCACAGCCGCAAGCCTTGCAGCGCCACGAATGCCGCTAATGCAGCCAGGTTGACATCCTGGTTGCGGCCCCAGATCCACAGTGCGATCAGCCAGCTGGCGTGAAGCAGCACGATCAGCGGGTAGTGACCGGCGCCGACCTCGATCGCGCCTTGCGCCAGCAGCCGCTCCGTGTTGCGACGGGAAAGCGCGAGCTCGCCGAGGCGTTGCAGCGTGACCAGCGCAAGGGTGACCGAGGCGAAGCTCACGCCGCGTGCCTCAGCGCGACGCAGCTGAGCGTGAAGCCCGGCCCGAGCGCGGTGAGCAGCGCGCGCGGCGGCAAGCCCTTGGCGCGGGCGCGCTCGAGGACAAAGAGAACCGTCGGGGCCGACATGTTGCCGCACGCCGCGATCACGTCGCGTTCGTGATCGAGCGTACCCTGGTCGAGCGCGAGCGCCCGCTCCAGCGCGGCGATGACCTTGGAGCCGCCGGGATGGCAGAGGAAGCGGTCGACGTCATCGGTCGTCAGCTGCATCCGTGCCAGAATTTCGGCAACGGCCGGTCCAACATGGTCGCGGACGAAATCCGGAATGGTGCGCTGAAACACGACGCCGAATCCTTCCGGATCGACCGTCCAGCCCATGATGTCGAGCGTATCCGGCCACAGCTTTTCACCGGCCGCCTCGATCCGCGTCGCACCGCCGTCGCCGGCGCGCAGCACGATCGCCGCGGCGCCATCGCCGAACAGGCTGGCGGCAACGATGTTCGCCTTGGTCAGCTCATCGTGGCGGACCGCGAGCGTGCAGAGCTCGAGCGCGACCAGCAGCACGTTCGTGCCCGGCCGCGCTTGCGCCAGCCGCGCCGCGATCGAGAGGCCCGACACGCCGCCCGCGCAGCCGAGGCCGAACACCGGCACACGCGACACGTCCGGCCGCAAGCCGAGCTTGCCGGCGACGCGCGCCTCCAGCGTCGGCGTGGCGATGCCGGTCGAGCACACCGTGACCACGGTATCGATGTCGCTGCCGGTCAGGTCGGCGCGCGCGAGCGCCTTGCCCGCGGCATCGACGAACAGCGCCTCCGCGCCTTCCAGGAACGCCTGCGTTCGCTCCGGCCAACCGCGCCGCTCGAGATACCATTCGATCGGCTTCACGCCATAGCGATGCTGGATGCCGGTGTTGGCGAACAGGCTGGAGAGCGTCTCGAACTCGGGATAGCGGTCGGCGAGAAGATTGCGCGCGGCCTGCAGGACTTGCCTCTGATGGAATAGATGCGGTGGAACCGCCGTTGCCATGGAAACAAGCGCGGCCGTCTGCTTGGTCTCGATCATCGTAGCTCCAGTTCCCCCGGTTGTGGAACCACGCGACGTGCAAAATATTTCAGGCGCCGGCGAGATAGAGGGAGCGCGGCATTCACTATAAATTGACCCCGGCCGCGGCAGCCGCGCCGTTCGTAAATCAGGACGCGGCGGCGCCTGGCTTGCGCAGCACATTCCTCATGAAGCCGAGCGGAACCGGCGACAGCGGACCAGCCGGTGCACGCGTAATCAAGGCCACGAGGAACAGCGCGGCGATCGCGAGCCAGAAGCACAGCCAGAAGCCGTCAATGTAGGCGAGCGTGTTGGCCTCGCGCTGCACCAGCGCCGCCAGCGTGCCGACGGCCCGCCCCATCGCCGCCCCGACGCCGTGGCCGGAAAATTCTCCCGCCAGCCGCTTCAGCAGGTTTACGACGTCGACGTCACCGTTCTGGACGTGCTGTCCGAGATAGTTCGAATGGATCTGCTCGCGAACGCGCAGCCAGGTCCCCATCAGGGCCACGCCGATCTCGGCACCGCCGAGCCGCATGATCTGGATATAGGCCGCGAACGCCGTCGCCCGCGACGGATCGGAATTGGACAGCGCCATGATGATGATCGGCAGCAGCGTGAACGCCTGCCCGACCGACGTCAGCAGCACGATGCCGACGAAATCCTCCCGCGCCCAGACATGGCTCAGCTGCGTGCCCCAGAGATTGGCCGCCGCGAATGCCGAGAAGCCGAGCACCACAACGATGCGCGGATCGAGGTGGCGGAGCAGCAGGATCGAAATCGGCACCAGCACGAACATCGGCAGCGCGCCATAGGTAAACAGCAGCACACCGGACTGCTCCGGCCGCAGCGCGCCGACAGTCCCGAGGAAGTTCGGCACCAGCGACGAATTCGACAGGCTGGTCAGCGTGTACAAGAGGATGACGATCAGCGAGAGCCCGATATTGCGCGAGAACAGCACGTTGAAATGCGCCCAGGGCCGGGGCGCCACCATCTCGTTGATCATGAAGGCGATGATCAACGCCCCGCCGCCGATCAAGAGCGCTATCACGGTGCCCGACGACAGCCAGTCCAGCCGATTGCCCTGGTCGAGCCCGGCATAGACCATCGCCACACCGGCACCGAGCAGCAGCATGCCGCCCCAATCGGCATGGTGCAGCAGGTCGCGATTGACCGGCTCGTTCGGCGTGCCGAGATACACCATCAGTCCCATCAGCGGCGCAATCACCACGCCCTGCCAATACAGCCACTGCCAGCCGAGGTGCTCGACATAGAAGCCGACCAGCGAGCTCGACGAGTCGAGCGCAAAGCCGACGCGGATCGAATACATCGCGATCGCCGGCACCCACCATCGGATCGGCAGGTTGCGCAGGATGATCATCAGCGTCGCCGGCACGAAGGTGCCGAGCAGCATGCCGTGCGCGATGCTGAGCGCGATCAGCGCCGTGTAGTCGCGCACGAACGGGATGGTCAGCGAGACCACGGCATAGACCAGGCTCGGAATGCCGAGCACACGCCGCAGGCCGAACACGGTGGCGAGCCAGGCCACCGCGGGCGCGACGAAGATCTGCGAGCCGATCGCAGCGGTCGAGAGCCAGGCGCCCTCGTCGAAGGTGAGCGAGAACGCGCCGCGCAAATCGGGCAGGCCGACCGTGGTCAGGCGGCTGTCGAAATTCGCCAGGAACGCGCCGAGCAGCACGGCGACGACCGCGAAAAATGGATAGCGCGCGACGTCGCCGCGCGAGACCGGACCGTGCTCGCGGTCGTCATTTTCCGGCATTGGCGACCGCCTCGCCGGTGTTGATCCGCGTCACCACCGACATGCCCGGCAGCAAGCGCTCGAGCAGCGGCTGGCCCTTTTCGAACTGGATCCGCACCGGGATGCGCTGCACCACCTTGGTGAAGTTGCCGGTGGCGTTGTCGGGCGGCAGCAGCGCGAATTGCGATCCGCTCGCCGGCGCGATGCGCTCGACCGTGCCGCGCAGCGTCTGGCCGGAGAACGTATCGACGGTGACCTCGACCGGCTGGCCCGGTCTGACGTTGGTCAGCTGGGTTTCCTTGTAGTTGGCGATCACATAGACGTTCGGCAGCGGCACGACATTGACCAGGTTGGTGCCGATGTTGACGTAGTCGCCCGGCTGCACCTGGCGCTCGCCGGTGACGCCGTCGAACGGCGCGGCGATCCTGGTGTATCCGAGCTTGAGCTTGGCCGATGCCAGCAGCGCCTTGGCGGCGTCGAGATCGGCGGCGCGCTGCTTCTTGGTGCCCTGCAGGACCTCGAGCTGATGGCGCTGCGCCGCGATCACCGCGCGGCTGGCCTGCACGTCGGCCTGCGACTTGGCGTAAGCCGCAGTGGCCTGTTCGAGGCGCTGCAACGTGCCGGCATCGGTTTGCGACAACGAGTGCTGACGCTCTTCCTCCTGCCGCGCCAAAGTCTCCTGCGCCTCCGCGGACAGCCGCGAAGCCTCGGCCTGCGCGATGGTCGCATATTGCAGCTCGACCTGGTTGTTGAGGTTGTCGAGCGCGGCCTGCGCACCGACCACGCCCGCCTCGGCCTGTGCGACCTGCGCCTGGTAATCGGCAGGATCGATCTGCACCAGGAGATCGCCGGCCTTGACGCGCTGGAAATCGGAGACGGCGACCGTCAGCACTTCGCCGGAGACGCGGCTACTGAGCTGGGTGAGCTCGGCCCGCACGTAGGCATCATCGGTGGTCTGGATCGCGGCGCTGCCGACCCACGCATTCCAGCGCGAGGTCGCCACAACGACGAAGGCGAGTGCAACCAGCACCGCAAACAGCGGAATCGCGAAACGGCGCCAGAAACCCTTGGTCGCAGATTTCGGTGCGACTTGCGCTGCCGCCCGAGCGGCAGTGGTCTGTGTGGTTTGTGACGGACCGTCTTGAACCTGCTCTGCCACACCACACTCCCATCAAGCACGCATCGAAACCAGGGACGAACCTAGTAACACATGATCACGACCATGGCTCAGACGGTCTTCTCCGGCCACCGGCAGAGATCATTGATCAGACATACTTCGCAACGCGGACCACGGGCGAGGCAGGTGTAGCGCCCATGCAGGATCAGCCAGTGATGGGCGTGCAGCATGAACTCCGTCGGGATCACCTTCTCCAATCCCAGCTCAACCTCGAGCGGCGTCTTGCCGGGCGCGAGGCCGGTGCGGTTGCCGACGCGAAACACATGGGTGTCGACCGCCATCGTGTGTTCGCCGAACGCCATGTTGAGCACGACATTCGCGGTCTTGCGGCCGGCACCGGGCAGCGATTCGATCTCGGCGCGGGTGCGCGGCACCTCGCCGCCGAATTCGGCGATCAGCTTCTCCGAGAGCGCGATGACGTTCTTCGCCTTGTTGCGATAGAGACCGATGGTCTTGATGTAGTCGCGCACTCGGTCTTCGCCGAGCTCGAGCATCTTCTCCGGGGTGTCGGCGACAGCGAACAGCGCCCGCGTCGCCTTGTTGACGCCGGCGTCGGTGGCCTGCGCCGACAGCACCACTGCAACCAGCAGCGTGTAGGGATTGAGATGCTCGAGTTCGCCCTTCGGCTCGGGATTGGCTTTGCGGAATCGGTCGAAGACCTCGTAGACCTCCTCCGCCGTCCACGGCTTCGGCTTTGCGGCCTTCTTGGCGGCCTTTGCCGGCGCCTGCTTAGCAGGCTTCTTGGCCGCGCGTTTGGACAGCGGCTTTGTCGCTTTCGCGGCTTTCTTCTTCGGCGCGGACCGAACGCTTGGCGCGCTGGTGCGTTGAGAGCGGATGATTTTGGCCATGAACGGCATATACTGATACGTCATGACCGCAGGCAACGACTTTGATCCCGCGAACGACGCCGAGGCGACCGGCCCCGAGGCGGAGCCAAAACTGTTCTCGGCACTGCTGACGCCGCATCGCTCGCTGAACCGCACCGGCTTCATCGTGCTGATGTCGCTCGTCACCGTGATCAGCTTCATCGCCGGCGCGGTGTTCTGGTGGCTGGGCGCCTGGCCGATCTTCGGCTTCTTCGGGCTCGATGTGCTGGTGATCTACTGGGCGTTCAAGGTCAATTTCCGCACCGCCAGGGCGAGCGAGGAGATCACCGTCACGCCGTCGGAACTGCGGGTGCGCAGGATCAGCCACCGCGGCCACGTGGCCGAATGGGTGCTCAATCCGCTCTGGGTGCGGTTCGAACAGATCTCGCATGAGGAGTTCGGCATCGAGCGTCTTTATTTGGTGTCCCGGGGCCGCCGGGTCAGCGTCGGCAGCTTTCTGGGCCCGGATGAAAAGGCCAGTTTTTCCAAAGCCTTGACTGCCGCCTTGAACGCCGCGAAACGGGGCCCGACCTACAACCCCATCGGTTGAGCACGCTTGTCGGAAATCGGGTGGTTTGGATGCGCCATGGCTCCTAAATCAGACACCATGATGACACTCGCCATACATGATCAGCGCCTGGCCAAGCCGGGCCTCCAGACCGCCGCGCTGCGCGACTACGATTCGGTCCGGCGCGCCATCGCGTTCATCTCGGAGCATTGGCGCACGCAGCCGACCATCGAAGCGATGGCCGATGCCGCCGCCGTCACGCCGGATGAACTGCACCATCTGTTCCGCCGCTGGGCCGGGCTGACGCCGAAGGCCTTCATGCAGGCGCTGACGCTGGACCACGCCAAGAACCTGTTGCGCGATTCCGCCAGCGTGCTCGACGCGGCGCTCGACTCCGGCCTCTCTGGGCCGGGACGGCTGCACGATCTGTTCGTCACACATGAGGCGATGTCGCCCGGCGAATGGAAGACCGGCGGCGGCGGCATGACACTGCGCTACGGCTTCCACCCCTCGCCGTTCGGCACCGCGATCGTGATCGCAACGGACCGCGGGCTCGCAGGTCTTGCCTTCGCCGACCCCGGCGACGAGCAGACGGCATTTGCCGACATGAAGCGGCGCTGGCCGAACGCGACCTATGTCGAGGACACCGACGGCACCACCGCCTTGGCACAGCGCGTGTTCGATACAAGGTTGTGGCGGGCGGACCAGCCGCTGCGCGTCGTCCTGATCGGCACCGACTTCGAGGTGCGGGTGTGGGAAACGCTGCTCAAGATCCCGATGGGCCGCGCGGTGAGCTATTCCGACATCGCCTGCAACATCAACAGCCCGAAGGCCTCACGTGCGGTCGGCGCCGCGGTCGGCCGCAACCCGGTGTCGTTCGTGGTGCCCTGCCACCGCGCCCTCGGCAAGAGCGGCGCGCTGACCGGCTACCACTGGGGCATCACCCGCAAGCAGGCGATGCTGGGCTGGGAAGCCGGGCAGGTGGGGTTGCACTAAAGCGAAGGTCCGTCACCCTGAGGAGCGCGAAGCGCGTCTCGAAGGGTCGACGGCCCGGCTGGTGGCCGTGCATCCTTCGAGACGCGCTTCGCGCTCCTCAGGATGACGGGACGACAATCTCGATCGCTTCTACCCCGCGAGATCGACCTTCGACGCCACGGTGGAATCGGCGTTGAGCCGATAGACCACCGGCGCGCCGGTGGCGAGTTCGCGCTTGAGGATCTGCTCCGGCGTCAGCTTCTCCAGCACCATGATCAGCGCGCGCAGCGAATTGCCGTGGGCGGCGATCAGCGTGCGCTGACCGCGCAGCACGCCGGGCAGGATCTCCTGCACATAATAGGGCAGCGTGCGCGCCAGCGTATCCTTCAGGCTTTCACCGCCGGGCGGCGGCACGTCGTAGGAGCGGCGCCAAATCAGGACCTGGTCCTCACCCCACTTCTTGCGGGCGTCGTCCTTGTTGAGGCCCGACAGATCGCCGTAGTCGCGCTCGTTGAGCGCGAGGTTCTTCGTGGTCGGCAAGCCGGTCTGGCCGATCTCTTCCAGCATCAGCTTCAGCGTGTGCTGCGCGCGGGTGAGGTCGGAGGTGAAGGCGACGTCGAACGACAGGTCCTGCGCCTTCAGCTTGCGGCCGGCGTCCTTGGCCTCACGGATGCCCTGCTCGGTGAGATCAGGGTCCTTCCACCCGGTGAACAGGTTCTTCAGATTCCAATCGCTCTGACCGTGACGAACGAGCACAAGAAGTCGATCACTCATTTCAGATTCCGTTTCGCTTGAGCTGGATTTGATCTCGACGAGCGATCTCAGTCACTCAACCCGAGAACGTCGGTCATCGAATACATGCCGGGCTTCTTGCCATGCGCCCACAGCGCCGCCTTCAGCGCGCCCTGCGCAAACAGCGCACGATCCTCGGCATGGTGGGAGAGCGTGATGCGCTCCGAGGGGCCGGCAAAGATCACGCTGTGATCGCCGGCCGCAGTGCCGCCGCGCAGCGAGGCAAAGCCGATATCGCCGGCACGCCGTGCGCCGGTCAGGCCGTCGCGGCCACGCGCCGAATGCTGATCGAGCGCGATCTTGCGCCCCGCGGCGGCGGCTTCACCGAGCATCAAGGCGGTGCCCGACGGCGCATCGATCTTCTGCCTGTGATGCAGCTCGAGAATTTCGATGTCAAAGCTCTGGTCGAGCGATTGCGCGACGCGCTTGACCAGCGCCGCGAGCAGATTGACGCCGAGGCTCATATTGCCCGACTTCACCACGATGGCGCGGTCGGTGACGCTGCGGATCACCGCGTCGTCGGACTGCGACAGGCCGGTGGTGCCGATGACGTGTACGAGGCCTCGCTCGGCCGCGATCGCGACATTGGCGATGGTCGCGGCCGGCACGGTGAAATCCAGGATGCCGTCGGCGTCGGCGGACATCGACCACAGGTCGGCCGACAGTTTGACGTCATTGGCGGGAAGGCCGGCAAGCACGCCGGCGTCCTTGCCGAGCAGTTCCGAGCCCGGCGCCTCCAGCGCGCCGACCAGCACTGCCCCCGGGGTTTCGGAAATCACCCGCGTCAGCGTGCGGCCCATCCGGCCGCCGGCACCCGCAACGATCAAACGCATGTCAGCCATGGCTCACCTCTCCACGCGATATAGCGAGCCGTGGCAGTTCCGGCAACCGAACCGGCCGCCCGCCGGTCAGGGCTGCGGGCCGTCATAGCCCTCGATGATGATGAGGTCGGCGATCGAATGCGGCTGCCGCACCTTGATGTTGGCCTGGTATTCCGGGGAATTGTAGCAGGCCATCGCGGTTGCGTAGTCGGGGAATTCGATCACGACGTTGCGGGAGCGGCTCTGGCCCTCGACGCAGTTGAGCTGGCCACCGCGGACCACGTAGCGGCCGCCGAATTTCTTGAAGATCGCAAGGTTGGCGACCGCGTAGGGCTTGTAGCCCTCGTCGTTGTGAACGTCGACGCGTCCGATCCAGTATCCCTTCGCCATCTGTGTTCTCCCTTGTTATTGGTTCAGGCGAGCGCCTGCGCGATCTCGGTGTGAATGGCTTCGGCGGCGGCCTTCGGATCGGCGGCTTCCATCACCGGACGTCCGACCACCAGATAGTCGGCGCCGGCGGCAATGGCACGGGCCGGCGTCATGATGCGCTTCTGGTCGCCGGTCGCCGAGCCCGCGGGGCGGATGCCGGGGGTCACCAGGTTCATCTGATCGCCGACGATCTTGCGCAGGGCGGCGGCTTCTTCGGGCGAGCTGACGAGGCCGTCGACACCGAGCGCCTGCGCCTGCCGTGCGCGCGCTTCGACGAGGTCGGAGACGTTGAGGCGATAGCCTGCGGCGTGGAGGTCGCTGTCGTCATAGGAGGTCAGCACCGTCACGGCGAGGATTTTGAGGCCGGAGCCGGCGCGGGCCTCGACCGCAGCCTTCATGGTCTGTGGATAGGCATGCACGGTGAGGAAGGTCGCGCCGAGCGAGGCGACGCTCTCGACGCCGCGCGCAACGGTGTTGCCGATGTCATGCAGCTTCAGATCGACGAAAACCTTCTTGCCGCTGCCCGCAAGCTGCTTCGCTAGCACGAGGCCGCCGGCATAACCGAGCTGATAGCCGATCTTGTAGAAGGTGACGCTGTCGCCGAGCCTGTCGATCATCGCCTCGGCCGCAGCGACCGACGGCACATCGAGCGCCACGATCAACCGGTCTCTTGGGGCGATCCTTGGAGCGATCTTGGCTGGCTGCATGTCACCTCACATCATGCGTTGGGAATGGTCGATCAGCTGCCGCACCAGCGCGCGCATCGTGTCGATGTCGCCCTGGTGCTTCAAATGATCCATGTCGTCATAAGCGTGCTCGGCGAATGACAGCGCGAGCTGGTTCGGGATCACGGTGGCGTGGCACGCCGACAGGATCAGGCGCAGCGCCGCCAGCGCGCGGGTGCCGCCGAGCCGGTTGCCGGATGCCGCGGCGATCGCGAACACACGCTCGCGGAACACTTGGCCGCGGGCCTCGTGCGGATCCTGTACGCGGCTCACCCAGTCGATGGTGTTCTTCACCAGCGCCGGCACCGAGGAATTGTGTTCCGGCGTCACGACCAGCACGCCATGATGGGCGCCGATCATCCGCTTCAGATTGACGGCGTGCTGCGGCACGCCCGATTTGGCCTGCAGGTCGCCGTCATAGATCGGCAGCGGAAAATCCCCGAGCGAAATGCGGGTGACGTCGGCCCCGGCTAGCGCGAGCTCCTGTGCCAGCACGGCGGCGAGCTTCGCGTTCAGCGAGCCGGATCGAAGCGATCCCGGGATCACGAGGATTTTCAGCGCGGACATTCTGCAATCGCGGTTAGGGCGCGTGCCCGACACGATTGCGCCGAGCGGTCAGCCCTTGCGATACACCCAGACCCGCGCCGGCGGAAGGTTCATCCAGATCCGCTCCGAGGCCTCTGTGGACACGCCGGGCAGCGACTTCGGAATTGGGGGCGCCACCGAATAGGTGAACTGGACGAAGGGCGCGCCGGGCGCGAGCGCGAGGAAGGCGTCGCGGATCA
Organism: Bradyrhizobium sp. CER78; assembly: GCF_029846235.1. GTDB lineage: Bacteria > Pseudomonadota > Alphaproteobacteria > Rhizobiales > Xanthobacteraceae > Bradyrhizobium. Next base: position 341,240 of record NZ_JARVWP010000006.1, on the reverse strand, counting down.
GCTTCAGGCGGGTCAGCATCGGCTTGGTGACGAGCGGCAGGCCGGAGACCACGGCCGAGGCTGGAGACTTCATGACGTCCCACAGCGTGTCGCGAAGCCTGTAGGCGTCGCCCTGGACCACCTTGGCCTGCGGATAGCGTTCGCGCAGCAACGCGCAGAAGCCGGGATTGTACTCAACCAGGACGAGACGCTTCTGATCGACGCCGTGCTCGATCAGCGCATTGGTGATCGCCCCGGTGCCGGGCCCCAGCTCGATGACCGGCCCTTCGGCTTCGGCATCGACATATTGCGCCATGGTGCGCGCGAGCAGCCGTCCGGACGGCATCACCGCGCCCATATGCAGCGGCTTCTCCATCCATGAACGGAGAAATCGAACCTCGTCGTCGAGACGGAGGGGCTTCTTCGACGCACGCACGGACGATTGCAAAGGCATGTCGCTACCAGGCGGGGACCGCACAATCGAGCGGTTGTCAGAAAACGGTCATAAACACGTATAGATCGAAGTCGTTACGGTCAAGCATAACGACTGCGGCTAGACGGAGCGGCTCCCGAAGAAGTCCTTGACCTTAGAGAAGAAACCCGCTGCCTCCGGCTGGGTTGCGCCGGACGAGAGTTTTTCGAACTCCATCAGCAATTCTTGCTGCTTCTTGGTCAGATTCTGCGGCGTCTCGACCACGACCTGGACATACATGTCGCCGGTCTGGCGCGAGCGCAGCACCGGCATACCCTTTGATGCGATGCGGAATCGCCGGCTGGACTGGGTGCCGGCCGGCACCTTCACCTTGGTCTTGCCCTTGTCGATGGTCGGCACCTCGAATTCACCGCCGAGGGCTGCGGTCACCATCGAGATCGGCACGCGGCAGTGCAGGTCGGCGCCGTCGCGCTGGAAGAACTGGTGCGTGGTCAGCGACAGGAAGATGTAGAGGTCGCCGGGCGGTCCGCCGCGGACGCCGGCCTCGCCCTCGCCGGCGAGCCGGATACGGGTGCCGTCCTCGACCCCCGGAGGAATGTTGACCGACAGCGTGCGCTCGCGCGTCACCCGGCCGGAACCGGCGCAGGAGGTGCAGGCGTCCTCGATCATCTGACCGCGGCCCTGACAGCCGGGGCAGGTCCGCTCCAGCGTGAAGAAGCCCTGGGCCTGCCGGATGCGGCCGGCGCCGCCGCAATGCGAGCAGGTCTTCGGCTTGGTGCCGGCCTTGGCGCCGGTGCCGGAGCAGGATTCGCAGGTGACCGAGACCGGGATCTCGATCTGCGCGGTCTTGCCCTGGAAGGCCTCCTCTAGCGTGATCTCCATGTTGTAGCGCAGGTCGGCACCGCGCTCGCGGCCGCCGCTGCGGCGCTGCCCGGCCATGCCGAACAGATCCTCGAAGATGTCGGAGAAGGAGGAGGCGAAGCCGGCGCCGAAGCCGGGGCCGCCACCGCCCATGCCCTGTTCGAAGGCGGCATGGCCGAAGCGGTCATAGGCGGCGCGCTTGTCGCCGTCCTTCAGCACCTCATAGGCTTCGTTGATTTCCTTGAACCGGACTTCGCTGGTGGCGTCGCCCGGATTCTTGTCCGGATGCCATTTCATCGCGAGCTTGCGGAAAGCCGATTTCAGCTTGGTCTCGTCCGCGTTCCGATCGACCTCGAGAGTCTCGTAATAGCAGCGCTTGGTGGACATCCTTCAATTCCGTCCGAAGTTCATCGCGATCGCCGAAGCTTGCGCCAGAGATTGCGCTGAGAATCGCGTCAAGGATTGCGCCTGTCTGGAAGATGCAGCGATCGCCTTAAAGAAAAATGACCCCCACTCCTCCGAGACGCCTGGCGTGCTCATTGGTGTGAGGGTCATGATCGCAAATCCGCTTAAGCAGACTTCTTGCTGTTCTTGTCGTCGTCGACCTCGGTGAACTCCGCGTCGACAACGTCATCCTTCGCAGCGTCCTTGGCCGCGTCGGCCTCGGCTTGCTGCTTGTACATGGCCTCGCCGAGCTTCATCGAAGCCTGCGCCAGCGTGTTGGTCTTGGCCTTGATCGCCTCGGCGTCGTCGCCCTTCAGCGCTTCCTTGAGGTCGCTGACGGCGTCTTCGATCGCACGGCGCTCGGTGTCGGCGATCTTCGAACCGTGTTCGGCCAGCGCCTTCTCGGTCGAATGAACCAGGCCATCGGCATGGTTCTTGGCGTCGACTGCCTCGCGGCGCTTCTTGTCCTCGGCCGCGTTGACCTCGGCGTCCTTGACCATCTTGTCGATGTCGGCCTCGGAGAGACCGCCGGATGCCTGGATCCGGATCTGCTGTTCCTTGCCGGTCGCCTTGTCCTTGGCCGAGACGTTGACGATGCCGTTGGCGTCGATGTCGAAGGTCACCTCGATCTGCGGCATGCCGCGCGGAGCCGGCGGAATGCCCATCAGGTCGAACTGGCCGAGCATCTTGTTGTCGGCCGCCATTTCACGCTCGCCCTGGAAGACCCGGATGGTGACGGCGCCCTGATTGTCTTCGGCGGTCGAGAACACCTGGCTCTTCTTGGTCGGGATCGTGGTGTTGCGGTCGATGATGCGGGTGAACACGCCGCCCAGCGTCTCGATGCCCAGTGACAGCGGGGTCACGTCCAGCAGCAGCACGTCCTTGACGTCGCCCTGCAGCACGCCGGCCTGGATCGCAGCGCCGATCGCGACGACTTCGTCCGGGTTGACGCCCTTGTGCGGCTCCTTGCCGAAGAACTGCTTCACCACTTCCTGGATCTTCGGCATGCGGGTCATGCCGCCGACCAGCACCACTTCGCCGATCTCCCCGGCGGTCAGGCCGGCATCCTTCAGCGCCTTGCGGCACGGCTCGATGGTCTTCTCGACGAGATCGGCCACCAGCGCCTCGAACTTGGCGCGGGTCAGCTTCATCGTCAGATGCTTCGGACCGGTCTGGTCAGCCGTGATGAACGGCAGATTGATTTCGGTCTGCGTGGTCGACGACAGCTCGATCTTGGCCTTTTCAGCGGCTTCCTTCAGACGCTGCAAAGCGAGCTTGTCGTTGCGCAGGTTGATGCCCTGCTCCTTCTGGAACTCGTCGGCGAGATAGCCGACCAGGCGCATGTCGAAGTCTTCACCGCCGAGGAAGGTGTCGCCGTTGGTCGACTTCACCTCGAACACGCCGTCACCGATCTCGAGGATCGAGACGTCGAAGGTGCCGCCGCCGAGGTCGTACACGGCGATCGTGCCGGACTTCGACTTGTCGAGACCGTAGGCGAGCGCGGCAGCCGTCGGCTCGTTGATGATGCGCAGCACTTCGAGGCCGGCGATCTTGCCGGCGTCCTTGGTGGCCTGACGCTGCGCGTCGTTGAAATAGGCGGGAACGGTGATGACGGCCTGATCGACCTTCTGGCCAAGATGCGCCTCAGCGGTCTCCTTCATCTTCTGCAGAATGAAGGCCGAGACCTGCGAGGGCGAATAGGTCTTGCCGTCGGCTTCGACCCAGGCATCGCCGTTCGATGCTTTGACGATCTTGTAGGGAACGAGCTTCTTGTCCTTCTCGACCATCGGGTCGTCATAGCGGCGGCCGATGAGGCGCTTCACCGCAAAGAACGTACGCTCGGGATTGGTCACCGCCTGGCGCTTCGCCGGCTGTCCGACGAGGCGCTCGCCATCGTCGGTGAAGGCAACGATCGACGGCGTCGTCCGCATGCCCTCAGCATTCTCGATCACCTTGGCGTTCTTGCCATCCATTACGGCGACGCACGAATTCGTGGTGCCGAGGTCGATCCCAATGACCTTACCCATGATTTTGATATCCTCTTTGCTACGGCAGGTTGGTTGGGCCCTGACGGCGCTCCGTACCGAACCCCCAGACGTTCACATACTCGCGATATTGCGACGGTGAGCCTGATATAGGAGAGAGGGTCCTGCCCGCAAGGACCGGACGCAACGTTGAGGCCTGAAAAGACTGACGTTTGAAAGATTGTGTCAGCTCGGACGCGGCGCCGGTTCAAGCGGAAACCAGCGCCCCTGCCAAGTTAACAAATCGGCAATGATGGGGGCCGGCCGTCGACCGCGAACGTTCGCAGCACGGCGTCAGCGCTGTTGAGTGAACGCTCACAAACGTCGTATGCGAGAGCTGCGCACGGGTCGAGGGCGCGCTGTTTGGCCGCTGGCGGCCGTTCGTGGAAACGTCGGGAAACTGGAAATTGCCAGCCAATCGGGGCGAAAAGCCCACGGAATCGCGCCTGCGGGCCTGGAGCGGAGAGTTGGCGGCCTGTTGCAGGGCCATCAAAACCGCTAAAAGCGGTCCGACTGAAAGAGGCCATCCAGCCCTGCACCGGCCCCGTTGCGCGGCCACCAAGCAAAACCGGTAGATCCCCATGACGCCTTTTCGAGCTCTCGTTGCGGTTGCCTTGCTGATTGCTGCCACCTGTCGTGGCTTTGCCGCCGACGTGGTGTTTCCGCCGGGCGCGCATGTCGGGATGAAACCGCTGGTGGGCCTCGTCCGCGCCAAATCGTTCATCGGCTTCGAGACCGAGGATCAGGGCGTCAGGGTCCTGATCGCCGACCTGCCCGCGGACGCCTACAACGAGGTCGTGACCGCCTTCAAGACCAACCCGGCCGGTACCGGAAACATCAAGCCCGAAAGCCTCGAGACGCCGGCCGGCCTCGCCTACTACACCGTGGAGAGCGCGCGCGACGGCGCCAGCAATGTGCGGCGCTATTCCATGATCCTGCCGGGGCCGACCTTCTCCGGTTATGTCGCAGTGCAGGTGCCGGAGAACGCGAGCAAGATCTACACCGACGACGCGGTCCGGCAGATGTTCGCCTCGGCCCAGATTCGCAACGAGGTGCCGGTCGACGAGCAGCTCGCCATGATGCCGTTCAAGGTCACTGAGCTCGGCAGCTTCAAGAACATCCGCATGCTGGCGCCGGGCGCAGCGCTGCTGATGGCCGACGGCGACGACAAGGTCCTCGAGACCAAGCCCTTTATGCTGCTTGGCGTCATCGGCTCGGCGCCCGCCACGCCTGACGACCGCGGCCGCTTTGCCCAGCAGATCGCGACCACGATCCCCGGCGTGCGCGACGGCCGGATCACCATGTCCGAACCGATCCGGATCGACGGCCAGCCCGGCTTCGAGACCCGGATCGACGCCGTCAGCGGCAAGGACAACACCCCGGTGACCATCGTGCAGTGGCTACGGTTCGGCGCGCAGACATCGGTGCGGGTCATCGGCAGCTCGCCGCGCACCGATTGGGAGACGGCCTTCCGGCGCTTCCGCGCGGTGCGCGACGGCATCCAGCCGCGCGGCTGATCGGCCGTTCGCAGCCCGATCGGAAAAATCCCACTTTCGTCGGTCGCCGAACGGAACTAGCCTCCTCGCGCTGTATCACGCAAAGCGAGGAGGGGCGCGATGTTGGATCGACGAAGGATCGTTGCAGGCCTTGGTACGATAGCGGTTGCGACGCTGGTTCCAAAACATCTCTGGGCGGCTGCGATCAAGCCGGACGACGGCTCCGCGCTGCTCGTGATCGACGTCCAGAACTGCTTCCTGCCCGGCGGAAGCCTCGCGGTGAAGGACGGCGAGCAGGTGGTGCCCGTCATCAACAAGATCGCCAAGAGCTTCGCCAATGTGGTGATGACGCAGGACTGGCACACGCCCGGACACATCTCCTTTGCCTCGGTCCATTCCGGCAAGAAGCCGTTCGAGGTCATCGAGCTCGCCTACGGCAAACAGGTGCTCTGGCCCGACCACTGCGTGCAGGGTACCGACGGCGCAGGGCTGTCGAAGGACCTCGCGATCCCGCAGGCCGAGCTGATCATCCGCAAGGGTTTTCACAAGGACGTCGACAGCTACTCCGCCTTTACCGAAGCCGACGGCAAGACCACCACCGGGCTCGCCGCCTATCTCAAAGCGCGCAATGTCGAGCGGGTTTTCGTGGCCGGGCTCGCCACCGATTTCTGCGTGGCATGGACCGCGCTCGATGCGCGCAAGGCCGGCTTCGAGACCTATGTCGTCGAGGACGCCTGCCGCGGCATCGACACCCAGGGATCGCTGGCCAAGGCCTGGGCCGACATGGACAAGGCCGGCGTCAAGCGCATCCAGTCAGCTGACATCGGATAGGCGTATTGCGCGAGGTCCGCATGGCCGAGCCTGCGGCCCCCGTTGAATTCGACTTCGTGCGGCGCCCGCCATCGCCACAAATGGCGGGCCTGATTGTCGGGATCACGGGCTATCGTGAGACGGTCGCAGGCCGATTCTTCCACTGCCAGACGGCGCCGCTGATTGTGCCTTTCATTGTCAGCTTCGGTTCGCCCTACCTGATCGCGCTTGCGCGTCGGCCCGAAGCGTCCGACCGGCAGCTGAGCTTCGCCGCGGGCCTGCACACGGGGCCCGTCTACATCGAATCCGATGGCCGCGCCGAAAGCGTGCAGGTGGATTTCACGCCGCTCGGCGCCTACCGCTTCTTCGGGGGCACCATCACCGAGCTCGCCGGGCGGATGGTCGATCTCGGCGACGTACTCGGCCACGAGGGGCGCAGGCTCCGCGAGCGGCTCGGCAACACGAGATGCTGGCAGCGACGCTTCGACCTGATCGAGGACTTCGTACTTCGTCGCGCGAACCATGCGCCATCGCCGGAGATCGCATCCGCCTATCGCAGACTGGCGCAATCCGCGGGCACGATCAGGATCACGACGCTCGCCGCGGATATCGGCTGGAGCCGCAAACACCTCGTCGACCGATTTCGGGCGGAACTCGGCCTCGCTCCCAAATCGCTCGCGCGCATGATGCGCTTTCACCAAGCCTGCCGGATCGCACAGCGCGGAGGGCCGCGCGCCTGGGCAGCGATCGCGGCGGAAAGCGGCTATGCCGACCAGGCCCATCTCGTCCGCGAATTTGTCGAATTCGCCGGGGAACCGCCGACGGCGTGGGCGCGCCGGCTGGCGATGACCGACAGCCGGCTGGCGCATTCCGGCGATCTGCTGGCCGACCGGTAACAAACCTTCAAGCCGGCGACGCACCATTTGCGCATATTGGCGCCAACCGGCGACCAACGAAGGAACGCGCAATCATGAGCAATATTGAACCGCCCCGCATCTACCCGACCCTGCGCTGCAAGGATGCCGCGGCGATGATCGCCTGGCTGACGACGGTGATCGGATTCACCGAGCACGTCGTCTATCGCCACGACGGCGTGATCCATCACGCCGAACTGGCCTACGGTTCCTCGATCCTGATGCTGGGTCAGGCTCGCGACGATGCCTATGGCAAACTGGTCGGCGACCTCAGCGGCCGCCGCACCGATTCCATCTATGTCGCCGTCGACGATCCCGACGCTTTGCATGCGAAGGCCAAGGCGGCGGGTGCCAAGATCGAAATGGAACTGCGCGACACCGAATACGGCAGCCGTGATTTCGCCTGCCGGGACCCGGAAGGAAATCTTTGGAGTTTCGGCACCTATTGGCCGAAAGCGCATGAGAAGCCGCTGCCGTGAAGCCACGGCAGCGCGCTCACGCCTCCGGAGCCGGAGTCAGACAGATCAGACCGTGATGTCGGCGGCGGGCGCAGCCTTGGCACCGCCCTTGGAGACACCGACCAGCGCCGGACGCAGGATGCGCTCGCCGATCATGTAGCCGGCCTGCACGACCTGGACCACGGTGCCCGACGGCACCGAGGCGTCAGGCACTTCGAACATCGCCTGCTGGAAGTTCGGGTCGAACTTCTCGCCGATCGGATCGAACTTCTTGACGCCGTTCTTCTCCAGCGCGTTGAGCAGCGACCGCTCGGTCAGCTCGACGCCTTCGATCAGCGCCTTCAGGCCGGGATCGGCAGCTTCCTTGGTCTCGGCCGGCACCGCGTCGAGCGCGCGCTGCAGATTGTCGGCGATATCGAGCACGTCGCGGGCGAAGCCGGTGATGCCGTAGGTCTTCGCGTCGGCGACCTCGCGGCGGGTGCGCTGGCGGAGGTTCTCCATCTCGGCCAGCGTACGCAGCGTGCGGTCCTTTGCCTCCGCGAGTTCCTTGGCCAGCGCCTCGGCCGATCCGACCTCGGGATCGTCAGGCATGATGTAAGGCTTCGAGACCACGGGCTCACCCGTCGGCGCCGAATTCTCTGTGTTGTCATTGGCCCGGTTCGGATCGGTCATGGCTTGCCTTCTCGAAAACTCGCGTCGGTTCAAATCTTGGGGATTGGCTGCCCGGGATATCGTGCTTTAGGCGGCGAAAATCAAGCGCAACATACCGGTTTGGGGCACAGGGATCTCCGGTTCGGGTGAACGAAACCCATCAAATGAAAGCGAAATCCGCTCCTGTCAGCCGCCCAGCATCTTGCTGACGATGCGCGCGGCATAATCGACGGTCGGGATCACCCGCGCATAATTCAGCCGCGTCGGCCCGATCACGCCGAGCACGCCGACGATCCGTCCCTGGGCGTCGCCATAGGGCGCGATGATGGTCGAGGAACCCGACAGCGAGAACAGCTTGTTTTCCGAGCCGATGAAGATCCGCACGCCCTCGCCGCGCTCGGCGCGGCCGAGCAGGTCGATCACGCCGCGCTTGGTTTCGAGGTCGTCGAACAGCGACTTGATCCGCTCGAGATCGTCAAGCGCATGCAGATCCTCGAGCAGGTTGGCGTGACCGCGCACGATCAGCTGGCGGTCCTCGTTCTCGCCGCCGGACCAGCTCGCGATGCCGGCTGCGACGACCTTTTGCGTGAGCTGGTCGAGCTCGGCGCGATTTTGCGTCAAGGCCGTCTCGAGCTCGAGCCGCGCTTCAGCCAGCGTCCGGCCGCGGATCCGGGCATTAAGGAAATTAGTGGCTTCGGTCAGGGCCGAAGATGGAACACCCGGCGGCAGCGCCAGCACCCGGTTTTCGACCTGGCCGTCTTCGCCGACCAGCACGACCAGCGCCTTTTCCGGCTCCAGCCGCACGAATTCGATGTGCTTCAGCCGCGCGTTCGACTTTTGCGTCAGCACCACGGCGGCGGCGCGGGTCAGCCCCGACAACCGTGTCAGCGCTTCGCCAAGCGCCGCCTCGACGGATTGCGCACGGCCGACGGCCGCGAGCTGGGTCTGGATCGATTGGCGTTCGGCCTCGGTGAGGTCGCCGACCTGCATCAGCGCGTCGACGAAGAAACGCAGGCCGAGCTCGGTCGGCAGCCGGCCGGCCGAGGTGTGCGGCGCATAGATCAGGCCCAGCTGCTCGAGATCCGACATCACATTGCGGACCGAGGCCGGCGACAGCGGTAATGCGATCAGGCGCGAGATGTTGCGCGAGCCGACCGGCTCACCGGTCGCGAGATAGCTTTCGACGATTTGACGAAAAATGTCGCGCGAGCGCTCGTTGAGCTGGGCGAGCCCGGCATGCGGGGCAATCAGGCCAATCGGATCGTGGTGAGTCACACTCCAGTCCCTCACAATTACTACCTAATTTGTCGATCCGAAGGGCCGGTGACAAGCATGCATTCACCCCCTTGATACCGGGCGGTACCGGGGCCGAAAACCCTCGCCAAGACCCCCTCCAAAACCCTTGCCGCTGCCCCCTGCCCCTCCTACAAGCACGCCCAGCCATATCTGTCGGATTTTTGGAGGATTTCATGCGGCCAAGCCGCCGTGCGCCCGATGAACTGCGCCCCGTGTCGCTGGAACGCGGCGTCGTCAAGTATGCCGAGGGTTCCTGCATGGTGAAGTTCGGCGACACCCATGTGCTGGTGACCGCGACGCTGGAAGAGCGCCTGCCGCCGTGGCTGAAGGGCCAGGGCCGCGGCTGGGTCACCGCCGAATACGGCATGCTGCCGCGCGCCACCCTGGAACGCACCCGCCGCGAGGCCTCTGCCGGCAAGCAGGGCGGCCGCACGGTCGAGATCCAGCGGCTGATCGGCCGCTCGCTGCGCGCCGCCGTCGATCTCGAAGCGCTCGGCGAGCGCCAGATCACCGTCGATTGCGACGTCATACAGGCCGATGGCGGCACCCGCACCGCCTCGATCACCGGTGCCTGGGTGGCACTGGCCGACTGCATCAACTGGATGAAGACCCGCAACATGCTGAAGACCAACGTGTTGCGCGACAATGTGGCGGCGATCTCCTGCGGCATCTTCCAGGGCACGCCGGTGCTCGATCTCGACTATGCCGAGGATTCCGAGGCCGACACCGACGCCAATTTCGTCATGACCGGCGACGGCCGCATCATCGAGGTGCAGGGCACCGCCGAGAAGACGCCGTTCTCGCAGGACGAATTCCTGGCGCTGATGGCGCTGGCGCGCAAAGGTGTCGCGCGTCTGGTCGACTTGCAAAAGATCGCGGTGGCATAGTCTGATTGGTCATGCATCGCCGAATCACCGGAAGGCTCGTGATCGCCACCCATAATCCCGGCAAGCTTGCCGAGATGCGGGAACTGCTGGCGCCCCATGGCGTGGAGGCGGTGTCGGCCGGCGAGCTCGATCTGGCCGAGCCCGAGGAGACCGGCGATAGCTTTCGCGCCAATGCTGCGATCAAGGCGGTCGCGGCGGCCAAGGCTGTGGGACTTCCGGCCTTTGCCGACGATTCCGGCCTCGTGGTCGACGCGCTCGACGGTGCGCCGGGGATCTATTCGGCGCGCTGGGCCGGCGAAGGCAAGGACTTCATGGCGGCGATGACGCGGATCGAGCGGCTGCTGCAGGAGCGCGGCGCCACCGAGCCGGACCGGCGCAAGGCGCATTTCGTCTCCGCGCTGTGCGTGGCCTGGCCGGACGGTCACCTCGAAGAGGTCGAGGCCCGGGTCGATGGAACCCTCGTCTGGCCGCCGCGCGGCACTGCCGGCTTCGGCTATGATCCGGCGTTCCTGCCCGACGGTTACACGCGGACCTTTGGCGAGATGAGCAGCATCGAGAAGCACGGCCTGCCGCCGCTCGGGCTCGGCCTGTCGCATCGCGCCCGCGCCTTCGTGAAGCTCGCGGAGATCTGCCTTGAGCAACGCTGAACGAGAAGCTTTCGGCGTCTACGTGCACTGGCCGTTCTGCCTGTCGAAATGCCCGTATTGCGACTTCAACAGCCATGTGCGGCATGCGCCGGTCGACGAGGCGCGCTTCGTGCGCGCGTTCGCCCGCGAGATCGAGACCACGGCGGCGCGGGTGCCGGGGCGCGAGGTCTCCTCGATCTTCCTCGGCGGCGGCACGCCCTCGCTGATGCAGCCGCAGACCGTCGGCGCGGTGCTCGATGCGATCGGCAAGCACTGGTCGGTCGCACGCGACGTCGAGGTCACGCTCGAGGCCAATCCGACCAGCGTCGAGGCGACCCGCTTTCGCGGCTATCGCACAGCCGGCGTCAATCGCGTCTCGCTCGGCGTGCAGGCGCTGGATGATGCTTCGCTGAAGGCGCTCGGCCGTCTGCACACCGCGCGCGAGGCGCTCGACGCGGTCGCGATCGCGCGCTCCGCATTCGACCGCTATTCGTTCGATCTGATCTATGCGCGGCCCGACCAGACGCCGCGGATGTGGGCCGATGAATTGAAGCAGGCGATCGCGGAAGCGGCCGAGCATCTGTCGCTCTATCAGCTCACCATCGAGGAAGGCACGCCGTTCTTCGGGCTGCATGCCGCCGGCAAATTGCAGACGCCGGATGAAGCGACCGCGCGCGCGCTCTACGACGTGACGCAGGAGGTCTGCGCGCGCGAGGGATTGCCGGCCTACGAGATCTCCAACCACGCCCGCACTGGGGCGGAGTGCAAGCACAATCTGGTCTATTGGCGCGGCGAGGAATATGCCGGCATCGGCCCCGGCGCGCATGGAAGGCTCGACATCGATGGCATCAGGCACGCGACCGCGACCGAGCGGCGTCCCGAGGCCTGGCTGTTGAACGTCGAGGAGCGCGGCCATGGCGTCGTCACCGATGACAGCCTCAACAGCGAAGAGCGCGCCGACGAATTCCTGCTGATGGGACTGCGGCTCGCCGAGGGCATCGATCCCAAGCGCTATGCGCAGCTCGCCGGCCGAAAGCTCGATCCGCACCGGATCGCGATGCTGCGCGAGGAAGGCGCGATCGCCGTCGATGCCGACGGACGGCTGCGCGTGACCAAGTCGGGATTCCCGGTGCTCGACGCCGTGGTCGCGGATCTCGCGGCCTAAATATCGAAAACAACCCCATGCAAAGCAGCTGGCGAGTGCCGGCGCGCGACAAGGCGGCTCGACCGCCTGACGAGAACTAAGCCCCGAAACTCTTTGGCGAACCCGCAACCGGCGTGCTGCCGCCAGACGCCACCTTCATGACCGCAAGGCCGCGCTCGTTGGTGCCGTCGGAGCGAAAGCGGAACAGGCCGTCGATGCCGGCAAAGCCGGACGGATTGGTCAGCGTCTCCGGCGCGAAGCGCTGCGCCCCTTGGGTGCGCGCCAGCGCCGCCATCAAAGCCACGGCATCATAGGCGAGCGTTGCGGTGCGCACCGGCTCGCCGCCGAATTTGGTGCGATAGCGGCCGGCGAAGCTGCGGAAGCCGGACGGATCGGGCGCGGCGTAGAGGCCGCCCTGCAGAACGGGGCTCGCGAACACCCGCGGATTGTCCCACAGCCCGGTACCGAGCAGCTGGATGTTGCGCAGATTGGCGCCCGCCGCGGTCAATGCATCGGCGGTCGCGACCACCGAATCGCCGTCGTCGGCGATCAGCAGCGCGTCGGCCTGGCCGAGCGCCTGCGCCACGGTCCGCGCCGGCGTTGCGCGGTCGGCGCCATATTTCTCGAATGCGACGACGCGGCCATTCTTGCGGCCGACCGCCTGCTTGAACGCGGCCTCGACCACGTTGCCATAGGCATTGTCCGGCACCATCGCGGCGAACGAGCGCTTTCCGATCCCGGAAGAATAATCGACGATGCGATTGATATCGGACTCGGGCAGGAAGCTCAGCAGATAGACGCCGCGTCCGGCGACGCTCGAATCGGTGGAGAATGCGATTACCGAGGTGCCCCGCGGCCGCGTCAGTTGCGCGACGGATGGCACCGAGCCGGCAAACAGCGGTCCGAGGATGATCTCGGCGCCTTCCGACAGTGCCTGCTGGGCACCTTGCGAAGCGCCCTGCGGGCTGCCGGCATCGTCCTTGATCAGGAGCTGGATGTTCGGGTTCTGGAATTCCGCCAGCGCCATTTCGGCGGCGTTGCGCATCGACTGCGCCGCGAGCCCGGCATTGCCGGACGCCGACAGCGGCAGGATCAATCCGATCTTGACCTGCCCGGTGCCGACCGCCTGCGGCTGTTGCTGCGGGCCGGCGGGACCACCTTCCGGGTTGCTGGAGAATTGGCTCAGGCTCTGCTGGATGCCGGAACAGGCCGCGAGCAACGGCGCGCCCACGAGCAGGCCGAGCGCCGTCCGCCGGGTCGCGCTCGACGGCTGAGAGTTGCGGTGATGCGGGCCTTCCATCGTCTCTCTTCTCTTGGCCGACCAGGATCGGCCAGGACTCCATCGACCTCTGATGAGGCGGGTGGATTTGGGCATATTGTCGGCGAATAGTTAACTAAAACAAAAGGATTATGGCCCCGCGGCGCCCTTGCCACGGCTCCCGTTTCCCTCAGCAACCGCCTTCCGTCATCGCGGTTTCCGGATGTGGCGCAAGTGCTGCCGTCCCTCTAGATTGGCATTATGCGCGCAAAAGCCAGTTCCCTCCACAGTTCCGATGCCACGACAGGTGCTGCGGCCAGAAGCTTTTCGATCGGCGGCCAGCAGCTGGCCGCGCCAAAGGCCAGGCCGGGGCTCCATCTGGTCGCGACCCCGATCGGAAACCTCGCCGACATCACCCTGCGCGCGCTGGAGACGCTGGCGGGTGTCGACGTCATCGCCTGCGAGGACACCAGGATCACGCGCCGGCTGACCGAGCGTTACGCGATCTCCGCCGAGCTCGCGCTTTACCACGAGCATAATGCCGCGCAGGCCCGGCCCAAGATCCTGGAGCGGTTGGCGCAGGGCGCCTCGATCGCGCTGGTGTCCGATGCCGGGACCCCGCTGATATCGGACCCCGGCTTCAAGCTGGTGCGCGAGGTCTGCGCCGCCGGGCATGCCGTCATCGCGGTGCCCGGGCCGTCGTCGGTGCTGACGGCGCTGTCGGTGGCCGCGCTGCCGACCGACCGGTTCTTCTTCGAGGGATTTTTGCCGGCGAAGGAGCATGCGCGCCGCGCGCGGCTCAATGAGCTCGCCCGGATCGATGCGACGCTCGTGATGTTCGAATCCGGCAATCGCGTGCAGGACACGCTGCGCGATCTCGCCGAGATCATGGGTGATCGCCATGCAGCGATCTGCCGCGAGCTGACCAAGCTGCACGAGGAGGTCAAGCGCGCGCCGGTCGCCGAGCTTGCGGCAAATGCAGACGCGCTGGAGACCCGCGGCGAGTTCGTGCTCGTGATCGGGCCGCCGGCCGATGATGCCGGGATGATGGACGAGAATTCGCTCGACGATCTGCTGCGCGCGCAGCTCGCGCGCGGCAGCGTCAAGGACGCGGTGGCGCATGCGGTCGAGCTGTCGGGCCGGCCGCGCCGCGAGGTCTACGCCCGCGCCCTCGAGCTTGCCAAAACCGTCGGGGAAGGCGATGGCCAAGACTGACAGCGCGAAGACTGACAGCGCCTCGCCCGAACGCGTCGCCGCATTCCGCACCGGCCTGTCGGCCGAAAGCCGCGCCGCGGCCCTCCTGATCGCCAAGGGCTATCGCATCCTGGCGAAACGCTTCCGCACCCCCTATGGCGAGATCGACCTGGTGGCGCGGCGGCGCAACCTCGTCGCCTTCGTCGAGGTCAAGGCCCGTGCCAGACTCGACGACGCCGCCTATGCGGTGACGCCGCGCCAGCAGCAGCGCATCGTCAATGCCGCCCAGGCCTGGCTGATGGCGCATCCCGAACATGCTGAATTTGACCTCAGATTCGACGCCGTGCTGATTGCGCCGAGGAGCCTGCCGCGCCATCTGTTAGCGGCATTCGACGCAAGCCCTTAAAGTTACCCTCAGACCTCTCGGGATACGCCTATGAAATTGAAGATCGCCGTCCAGATGGATCCCATCGCGCGCATCAACATCCGCGGCGATTCGACCTTTGCGCTGCTGCTCGAGGCACAGAAGCGCGGCCACGGCATTTCCTACTACACGCCCGACAAGCTGTCGCTGCGCGGCGAGGAACTGGTGGCGCCGGTGCAGCCGCTCACCGTGCGCGACGAGGTCGGCGATCACTTCACGCTGGGCGAAGCGAAGCGCGAGGCGCTCAACGGCTTCGACGTCGTCCTGCTGCGGCAGGACCCGCCGTTCGATCTCGCCTACATCACCTCGACGCACTTTTTGGAGCGCATCCATCCGAAGACGCTGGTCGTCAACGACCCGGCCAGCGTGCGCAACGCGCCGGAAAAGCTGTTCGTGATGAATTTCCCGCAGCTGATGCCGCCGACCCTGATCTCGCGCGACCTCGACGAGATCAATGCGTTCCGCGACCAGCACGGCGCCGTCGTCATGAAACCGTTGCACGGCCATGGCGGCGCCGCGGTGTTTCGCGTGATGCCGCAGGACATGAATTTCGGCTCGCTGTTCGACATGTTCTCGGTCACCTTCAAGGAGCCCTGGGTGATCCAGCGCTTCCTCCCCGAGGTGAAGCATGGCGACAAGCGCATCATCCTGGTCGACGGCGAGTTCGCCGGCGCCGTCAACCGTGTGCCGGCGGCGGACGATCTGCGCTCCAACATGGTGCGCGGCGGTGCAGCCAAGGCGACCGAGCTCTCGGATCGCGAGCGCGAAATCTGCGCCACCGTCGGGCCCGCGCTGCGCGAACTTGGCCTGATGTTCGTCGGCCTTGATGTGATCGACGGCAATTTGACCGAGATCAACGTCACGTCGCCGACCGGCATCCGCGCCATTGCGCGGCTCAACGGCCCCGACGTCGCGGCCAAGATCTGGGATACCATCGAGAAGAAGCGCGCCGCGAAGTAATCCTCCCTTGTGCGTCGCACAGGCCGGCTGAAATTCAGCCAGCGCCTGGCCGTGCCTGCGTTCGCCTTATTCTACTTGCCAGCTTGCGCAGGCGCGGGCAGCATCCTCTTGCCTGTGTCAGGTCAAGCGGCGGGCCAACGCGCGGGCAACAACGCGACAAACTCATAAAAATTGTGGAGGAAGACGTTATGACGCTCAATGTCTCACGACGATCCTTGCTCGCGCTCGGTGCCGGTCTCGGCGCCAGCACACTCCTCGGCGGCACTGCACAAGCGCGCGCGCCGAAGCTCGGCACGCAGACTCCCTATTGGCACCGCTTCGTGCTCGGCGATGCCGAAGTCACCGTCGTCTCCGATGGTCCGCTTCCGCTCGGCGATCCCTCCGGCACCTTCACCGGCGTGCCGAAGGAAGAAGTGAAGAAGATGCTCTCCGACAACTTCCTCTCGCCCGACAATGTCGTGCTCGAGCAGAATTCGCCGATCGTCAACACCGGCGACAAGTTGATTCTGTTCGATACCGGCATGGGCACGTCGAAGGCGTTCGGTCCGACCACCGGCCGGCAGCAGAAGAGCATGCAGGAAGCCGGCATCAAGCCGGAGGACATCGACGCCGTCGTGCTGTCGCACGCGCATATCGATCATATCGGCGGTATCGTCGGCGCCGACGACAAGCCGCTGTTCCCGAATGCGCAGTACTACATCGCGCAGAGCGATCTCGATTTCTGGACCGACGAAGGCAAGATGGGCAGTCCGTTGAAGGACTTTGTCGTGCACGCCCGCAAGAACCTGCTGCCGGTGCGCGACCGCATCGTGTTCTTCAAGGACGGCCAGGAATTCCTACCCGGCGTGCAGGCGATCGCAGCGCCCGGCCACACCGTTGGCCACACCATCTTCATGGTGAGCTCGGGCGGCAAGTCGTTCGCCTTCCTCGGCGACCTCTCGCATCACGCGGTGCTGCTGCTGGAGCGGCCGCGGATGGAATTCTCCTACGACACCGATCCGAAGCAGGCGGCGGCCTCGCGGGTCAGGCTCCTGGAGATGCTGGCCGCGAACAAGACGCCTGTGATGTCCTATCACTTCGCCTGGCCGGGCTACGGCCACGTCGCCAAGGCCGGCGAGGGCTTCCATTATTATCCCGAGCCGATGCAGATGACGCTGTGACGGCCGGCCATCCGGGGACGGCGCGCGTCGCCCCCGGATGTTCTCTTAATGTTCTTGCGCTGGGCAGCGCAGTTGTGCACCTTTCAAACCCATCCCGTGGATAACGGTTGCGAAACAGCGGCTTGAATTCTTTTGCGACACGCTAATTTCCGGGTTCCGGTTATGAATCCTATAGGTTGTTACAACCGATTCGACTCAACCGGAGATTCCAAATGGCTCAAGTGCCAAATCATTTAGTGCCCGAGGACGGCCATACCGATTCTGCCCTCCGCCTCGACTCCATGGAGATATTGCACGGGCATCAGGCGGCTCGCTTCATGTTCGGCATCTACAGCGAGAGCGGTCAGTGGCTCGCAAATTTTCCGATTGATATCGCCATTCCGGGCCAAGGCGGCCTTCAGGAGATGTTCGCTGAGGCTCATAGGGCCATGACGAATATCCTTCGCCAATGGCTCTACATGAATGACGTGATGCGCCAGAGCTACGAAAGAGGATCGACTGCCCGGCCCCAAGGGACAGCATCACAATAGGCGCGCGGTTCATTTACTTCTTCGACTTCTTTGCTGGCTTTGACGCAGGCTTCTGCTTTGCGATCTTGCCCAGCCTTTCATTGAACCGCTTTTCGCTGTCGTCCGCTTCGAGGTCGCGGGCGGCTTGCTTAAACTTCTCTATTGAGACTTTTTGACAGCGATGCCTAAAGTTTCCTACGTGGCGTACATTGACGAATCTGGCGACGATGGAGTCGCCAGTGTTCGTCCGATCGATCCGAACGGCGCGAGCGAATGGTTCGTTCTCTCCGCCTTGGTTGTCCGCGCGGAAGCTCAGCGCGAGACCGTTTGGGTGCGCGATATCCTAAAGCAGATTCGTCTAGAACAGCGCCGGACGCTGCATTTTCAGCCCCTAGACGATTGGCGGCGCGCAATGGTTTGCGCCAGCATCGCTAAACTTCCAGTTCGCTGCTTTGCGGTCATCTCGAACAAAGCCAATATGCACGGCTACCGGAACAAGAAGGCGGAAGCTGCTTCGGTGCTAGCTGGCCGAACCTGGTTCTACTGGTGGATTACGCGCCTCCTACTAGAGCGCGTCACGGACTTCTGCGAGCAGCGATCCTACCGCGACTATGGAGAGCCGCGCACCGTCCGGCTTGAGTTTGCGCGCCGTAAGGGCCTGAGATACGGGCACCTACAAGCGTATCTTTGTTGGCTAAGAATGCAGAGCAAAGCGAACGCCTTATTTTTGCGGCGGGGTGATCTCAAATGGTCCGTGGTAGACCCAATTCACCAGATCGCCGCCATCGACAATTCCGAACGTGCGGGCCTTCAATTGAGCGATTCAATCGCTTCGTCATTCTATCAGTCTGTCACTAGCGCGGATGTCTCTCCGGCAATCGCACTAGAGCCACGTATGGCGCGAGGTCGCAACGGTCTGGTTTTTGATTACGGATTAAAGCTGATGCCCGACAACTTTCTCAGCCGCGCGACTCCTGAGCAGAGACGCATTTTCGATCACTACAAGGCAGCCCTTAGAGAGCGAAATGAATAGATCAATTATGGGCCGTTTGATCGGCTTAGCCGTGATTGAGTTGGTAATAGGCGCTATGTGGCTGTTCGGTACTACCAACCCGGCGGTTTTCGCTGTGGTGACGATTGGTCTGCCCGTACTGGCTCTGACAGTTGCCCTGCCAATAGTGTTGTTGATCAGGTCAAATCGTTCTTCAACTCAAAACAGGCCGCCTTCAAATTTAAACTAGGCCGCCGTTGGCTTGAAACAGGCCGGTACCAAAAAGTGAGGCAGGCCCCCGGACCCTGAGGACACCGCTGGTTTGTAGTCCCACCGTCGCGGTGAGGCATCCATACGGCTGTCATGCAAAGCATGACTCGGGTTTCTTCCGGCGTTGCCTGCCTCGTGATTTCTTACCAGATTCCTGCTGTCGAATCAAGTAGTTAGATAACCCATTGACCGCGAATCACTTTTCGCGCTGAACGAAATCAATCTCTAATTGTACGCCCTCAGCGCGCATTCGATTCGTGCGCCGCTCCAGCTTGGCGGGACGGTGAGCGATTGGCGGCACGCTTGCTTGTTCTCTTAATGTTCTTGCGCTGGAGAGCCCGCTCCGCTACCTTGGGTGGCGGAAGATAGGGGGAGCATGGTCCAGCGGGTTTCCACCGTCGCTTTCGAGGGGATTGAGGCCCGTGCGGTCGACGTGCAGGTGCAGGTCGCGCCGGGGCTGCCGGCGTTTGCGATCGTCGGCCTACCGGACAAGGCGGTGTCGGAGGCGCGCGAGCGGGTCCGCTCGGCGCTGATCGCCTCCGGCCTCGCGCTGCCTGCCCGCCGCATCACCGTCAACCTTGCTCCTGCCGACCTGCCCAAGGAGGGCAGCCATTACGACCTGCCGATCGCGCTCGGCCTGATGGCGGCGATCGGCGCGATCCCGCCGGATGCGCTGAGCGGCTTCACCGTGCTCGGCGAGCTCGGGCTCGACGGCTCGATCGCACCGGTGGCGGGCGTGCTGCCCGCCGCGATCGGCGCCAATTCGCGCGACGAGGGATTGATCTGTCCGGCCGCCTGCGGCTCGGAAGCCGCCTGGGCGAGCCCCGACATCCAGATCATCGCAGCCCACTCGCTGATCCAGATCGCCAATCACTTCAAGGGCACGCAGCTGCTGTCGCGGCCGCAGCCGAAGGTGCAAGACCAGAACGAGGCGCGCGAGGAAGCGCTGCTCGACCTGCGCGACATCAAGGGCCAGGAGAGCGCCAAGCGCGCGCTCGAGATCGCGGCCGCCGGCGGGCATCATCTGCTGATGATGGGTTCGCCCGGCGCCGGCAAATCGATGCTGGCGGCGCGGCTGCCCTCGATCCTGCCGCCGCTGTCGCCGTCGGAGCTGCTCGAAGTCTCGATGATCGCCTCGGTCGCCGGCGAGATCCGCGACGGCGCGTTGACGGCGCGGCGCCCGTTCCGCAGCCCGCATCATTCCGCCAGCATGGCCGCGCTGACCGGCGGCGGCATGCGCGCCAAGCCGGGCGAGATCTCGCTCGCGCATCAGGGCGTGCTGTTCCTCGACGAACTGCCGGAGTTCGATCCGCGCGTGCTGGATTCGCTGCGCCAGCCGCTGGAGAACGGCGAGGTCTCGGTCAGCCGCGCCAACCATCGCGTCACCTATCCGGCGCGCTTCATGCTGGTCGCGGCGATGAACCCGTGCCGCTGCGGCCACGCCTATGAGCCCGGCTATTCCTGCAAGCGCGGCCGGCTCGACCGCTGCACCGCCGACTACCAGATGCGGATCTCCGGCCCGCTGATGGACCGCATCGATCTGCGGATCGAGGTGCCCGCCGTGACCGCGGCCGATCTGATCCTGCCGCCGCCGGCGGAGGGCTCGGCCGAGGTCGCCGCGCGCGTCGCGGCCGCCCGCGACATCCAGCTCGCGCGTTATGCTGCGGCCGGCATGCCGCAGGTCCGCACCAACGCGGAAGCACCGAGCTCGCTGCTCGAGACCATCGCGCAACCCGATGCGCACGGCCAGAAGCTGCTGCGCGAGGCGGCCGACACCATGCACCTCACCGCGCGCGGCTATCACCGCGTGCTGCGGGTCGCGCGCACGCTCGCCGATCTCGACGGCACGGAGACGATCGGCCGGCTGCATCTCGCCGAGGCGCTGTCCTATCGTGCATTGGCCGACGATCTGCGCCGCGCGGCCTGACGCGAACCTAAACCCGTTTCAATTCGTGGCGGAAATCGCGCGTGTCAACGTGACGGTAACCACTCTCATTTACGCTCCGCAAACCATAAGCACCGCGGTCCGCGGCACGCTTGGGTCGAGCGAGTTGTGTCATGTTGCGTATGAAGGTTCTGGCCTCGGTGGTCCCCCTTGCCGTGGCCGCGGTATTTGCCCGCGCTGAATTGCTGCCGGGTCCCCGGCCCTGCATCGAGGTGGGTGGCGCCACGATGCAGATCGCGTCGATCCCCTGGCAGGCGCAGTTTAACGTCAGCTTCACCGATGACCCCGGCCTTGCCACGGTCCGGGTGCAGATCGCCGACAGCGCGGATGCCGCCGACTTCACCGTGATCGATGACATCGACGATGCCGAAGCCGGCGCCTGCGAAAGCAACGCGGTGCCGCAGCTGATCGGGATTTCCAGCGAGCCGACCGCAACCGGTCCTGTCATCTATCTTACCCACGATGGTCCGTTCGATTACCGCGTCTACGTGCAGTCGAAGACGTTCTCGGCGCGCGATGCCGCGGCCCTGATCGTCAGCGCCCGCGGCGGCCATCGCCGCGTTGAGGCGGCTTCGCTCGCGCCCGACCCCAACTTTCCGCGCCGGATCATGGCGGAGTTAACCTCCCGCTAACCCTGTTCCGAGGGCAACGCGAAACAGCCACTAACTTCAAGCACTTTGCAAGGTCGCCGACGCATCCTCATCGCCAGATCGGGCACTCTCAGGACCACCATTGATGGGGCGTTTCTTCCGGATCAAGCTACGCCTTCGCCGCTTCCTGCGGCGCCATTCCTGGGTCGCGACGATCGTCCGCTCCTTCACGATCTTCTCCGTCGCATTCGGCAGCGCCTTCGGGTTCATCTCCGGCGCCCTCTCGCCGCACAGCGGTTACGACCCCAATGCATTCGCGATCGGGGTCAGCTTCCTGTTCGCGCTGGCCTGCCTCTGGATCGTGACGCTCGGCATCCGCCTGCGGCTGATGCGCAGACGGCTGCGCACCATCGCCATGCACAACGAGGCGATGGCCGACCGCAACTGGGAACTACAGGAAGCCGAGCAGCGCGCCTCCACCCTGTTCGAGGCACAAGACGATTTGATCGTGCTGCGCGACCTCGACGGCCGCATCACCTATGCCAACGACGCCTATTGCGAGCTGGCGCAGATCCCCCGCAGCGAACTGATCGGCAGCACCACCACGCTCAAGGTGCTCGAGCAGGGCGACACCGCGCTCGAATCCAACGGGACCCGGGTCTACGACCAGAAGATCGAGGGACCGCTCGGGCCGCGCTGGATCGCCTGGCGCGAGGGCCTCGTGCGCAGCGATGCCGGCGCGCCCGCGGAGATGCAGAGCGTCGGCCGCGACGTCACCGACCGCACCGAGAGCGAGCGCGCGCTGACCGAGGCGCGCGATCAGGCCGACGCCGCCAACCGCGCCAAGTCGCGCTTCCTGGCGATGGCGAGCCACGAGATCCGCACGCCGCTGAACGGCATCATCGGCATGAGCGGGCTGTTGATGGACACCCAGCTGACGCCGGAGCAGATGACCTACGTCAAGGCGGTCAAGACATCAGGCGATGCGCTGATGGCGCTGATCGAGGAGCTGCTCGACTATTCCAAGATCGAAGCCGGCAAGATCGATCTCGAACACCGCGCCTTTGCGCTGTCCGGCCTGATCGAGGACATCACCGAGCTGCTGGCGCCGCGCGCGCAGACCAAGGGCATCGAGATCGCCGCCTATGTCGACGAGCGACTGCCGATGCAGGTGACCGGCGATGCCGCGCGGCTGCGCCAGGTGCTGCTCAATCTCGCCGGCAATGCCATCAAGTTCACCGCGACCGGCGGCGTCGCGCTGATCGTCGAGCCCGGCATCTGGCCGAACGAGATCAGCTTCCTGGTTCGCGACACCGGCATCGGCATCGCACCGGAAGCGCAGCAGCGCATCTTCCGGGAGTTCGAGCAGGCCGACGATCGCATCGCGCGCAGCTATGGCGGCACCGGCCTCGGCCTTTCGATCAGCGACCGCATCGTCAGGCGCATGGGCGGCCGCATCACGCTCGCAAGCACGCCGGGTTCAGGCTCGACCTTCGAGGTGTCGATCCCGCTCGCCACCGCCGACACCGGCGAGGCCAATAGCTTCACGGCGCCTGATCTCGCCGGCCAGTCGATCATGCTGGTCGCGCCGCACAGCATCGAGGCTTCGCTGATCTCGCGGCGGCTGCAGCGTTGGGGCGCGCAAACCTGCATCGTGTCGGATGCCAATGTCGCCGAGGCACTGCTGCCGGAGCGGAGCTGGCACACGGTGCTGATCGATCACACGCTCGGCCCCCAGACGATGGAGGCGTTCGCTAGCGCTGCCCGCATCCATGCAAGCCATCGCATCGTGATGGTCACGCCGTCGACCCGGCAGGACCTTGCGGCCTCCGAGACGGCGATGTTCACCGGCTATCTGGTCAAGCCGCTCCGCGCCTCGTCGCTCGCCGCGCGCCTGACCGCGTCACCCGAGATCGCCGCACCAAGCCTTGCAATCGAGACGGTCACTGAGTCCGCGCCTACTGCGCCGGCTGCGCCACCGGACAAGGGGCTCTCGATCCTGGTTGCGGAAGACAATGAGATCAACGCACTGCTGATGCGCTCGCTGCTCACCCGGCTCGGCCACAACGTGGTCATCACCACCAATGGCGAGCAGGCAATGGAATCCTGGCTCTCGGCGACATCGGCCGGCACGCCCTATGATATCGTGCTGATGGACATCCAGATGCCGCGCCTCAACGGCATCGAGACCACCAAGCAGATCCGCGCCCAAGAATCCGGCGGGCTGGCCGCCCAGTCCGGACGCCGGACGCCGATCCTGGCGCTGACCGCCAACACGCTGGTGGAGGATCGCTATGCCTGCTTCGAAGCCGGCATGGACGGCTTCCTGATCAAGCCGCTCGACCGCGAGAAGCTGGAAGAAGCGCTCGCGAGCCTCGCCGCCGGGAGACATATCGCGGCGTAGATACGCCTCACTAGTTCGTCATTGCGAGCGGAGCGAAGCAATCCATGCTTCGGCATGTGCGGAGCGATGGATTGCTTCGTCGCTATCGCTCCTCGCAATGACGAACCTTACAGCCGGCGCAACGCGACCGACTGCACCACATGATCGGCGCCCTTCTTCAGGATCAGCGTCGCGCGCGGGCGGGTCGGCAGGATGTTGTCCTCGAGATTGGCGAGGTTGGTACGCTCCCAGATCGCGATCGCGGTCGCGGTGGCTTCCTCGTCCGACAGCAGCGCGTAGCGGTGGAAGTAGGACCGAGGGTCGGTGAACGCGGTGTCGCGCAGCGCCAGGAAGCGCTTGATGTACCACTCCCGCAGCACCGCTTCGTCGGCGTCTATATAGACCGAGAAATCGAAGAAGTCGGAGACGAACGGCACCGCCTTGCCGTCACGCGGCAGCCGCCCGGTCTGCAGCACGTTGACGCCCTCGACGATCAGGATGTCCGGCTGGTCGATCTCGACCCACTTGTTCGGCACGATGTCGTAGGTCAGATGCGAATAGACCGGCGCGCGCACCCGGCGCCGTCCCGCCTTGATGTCGCTGAGGAACGACAGCAGCGTCGGCAGGTCGTAGCTCTCGGGGAAGCCCTTCTTCTGCATGATGCCCTGCCGCTCGAGCACGGCATTGGGAAACAGGAAACCGTCGGTCGTGATCAAATCGACCTTCGGCCGCGGCGACCAGCGCGCCAGCAGCGCTTGCAGCACGCGAGCCGTGGTCGACTTGCCGACCGCGACCGAGCCGGCGACGCCGACGATGTAGGGCATCTTGCGATCGCGGATCGCGAGGAACTGGCGCTGCGAATAATACAGCCGCTGGGTCGCGTCGACATAGATCGAGAGCAGCCGCGATAGCGGCAGGTAAATGTCCTCGACCTCCTGCAGATCGAGGCGGTCGTGCATCGAACGCAGGCGGTCGAACTCGCCGGGCTCCAGCGTCATCGGCGTATCGTCGCGCAGATGCGACCATTGCTGGCGCGTGAAGACGCGGTAGGGGTTGTACTGCTGATCTGGTGCCCGGATGTCCATGAGGCCGCCCCTCTCAATGCGCTCGATCATTTGCGCCAAAGCGCGATGCGATTGAATTGAATCGTCATCGCGCTTTACCTCCTTGTTTGAGCATGATCCCTTCGGAAAACCGCTTCACACTTTTCCGGATCATGCTCTAGTCGCGCTTGCGCGACGCCTTCTCTTCCAGTCCCGACATCGCGGTGCGCTTCTCCAGCACGGCCTCGACATCCTCCAGCTTCACGCCGCGTGACTTCAGCAGAACCAGCAGGTGAAACACGAGATCGGCACTTTCCGCGATGAGATGATCGCGGTCATTCTCGACTGCGGCGATCACGGTCTCGACCGCCTCCTCGCCCAATTTCTTGGCGCAGTGCTCCGCGCCCTTGTCGAGCAGCTTGCGGGTGTAGGACGCCTCGCCGCCCGAATCAGCGCGGGCGTCGATGGTGGCAGCCAAATCGTGGACCGTGAAACGCGGCATCAACTCAACTCAAGCATGCGCACCGGCACCGCAAGGTGCCATCCCCTAGGTGGGGACTTAGCATTTTTGTGACAAGGAGTCCCAGATCACGCGCGAAGGCAAGGGATCAAGGTTACGGATCAAGGCGCATCGGCAAGCCGGCGCGCACCATGTGATCCTTGGCCTGGCGGATGGTGAATTCCCCGAAGTGGAAGATCGACGCGGCCAGCACGCCGGTTGCATGACCCTCGCGGACGCCATCGACCAGATGATCGAGATTGCCGACGCCGCCGGACGCGACGACCGGTACGGGGACACTGTCCGCGATCGCCCGGGTCAGCGGCAGGTCAAAGCCCTGCCGTGTGCCGTCGCGGTCCATCGAGGTCAGCAGGATCTCGCCGGCGCCGAGCGCGACGACTTCCTGGGCATATTCGATGGCGTCGATCCCGGTGGCATTACGTCCACCATGGGTGAAGATCTCCCAGCGGTCGGAGCCGCCGGCGCGCTTGACCCGCTTGGCGTCGATCGCGACCACGATGCATTGCTCGCCGAACTTCTCGGCGGCTTCCTTGACGAACTCGCGGCGGCTGACCGCTGCTGAATTGATCGAGACCTTGTCGGCGCCGGAGCGCAGCAGGGTCTTGATGTCATCGACGGTGCGAACGCCGCCGCCGACCGTCAGTGGCATGAAGCAGGCCTCCGCCGTCCGCCGCACCACGTCCAGCATGATGCCGCGGTTCTCGTGGGTGGCGGTGATGTCGAGGAAGGTGAGCTCGTCGGCGCCGGCGGCGTCATAGGCGATCGCGGCCTCGACCGGATCGCCGGCGTCGCGCAGATCGACGAAGTTGACGCCCTTGACCACGCGCCCGTCCTTGACGTCGAGACAGGGGATCACGCGAACCTTGAACATGTCTCTGCCTCCTAAGCTGCGCTTCGGATCAGCTTGAGCGCGGCGGCCGGATCGAGCCGGCCGTCGTAGAGCGCACGGCCGACGATCGCGCCGGCGAGCTTCTTCGCACGCGGCTCCAGCAACGCCTTGACGTCGTCGATCGAGGCGAAGCCGCCGGAGGCGATCACCGGGATCGAGATGCGGTCGGCGAGCGCAATGGTCGCATCGAGGTTGAGCCCCTTGAGCAGGCCGTCGCGTGCAATGTCCGTGAAGATGATCGCGGCGACGCCGGCGTCCTCGAACCGCTGCGCGATCTCGAGCGCAGTCACATGCGAGGTTTCGGCCCAGCCCTCGACCGCGACGTTGCCGTCGCGTGCATCGAGGCCTACCGCCACGCGGCTAGGGAATTGCTTCGCCGCGCCCTTCACGAGCTCCGGATCGCGCACCGCGGTGGTGCCGATGATGACGCGCGTGATGCCCTTGTCGAGCCAGGCCTCGATGGTCTTGAGATCGCGGATGCCGCCGCCGAGTTGCACCGGCATGGTGACGGCCTTCAGCATTGCCTCCACCGCGTGCGCATTCATCGGCTTGCCGGCGAAGGCGCCGTCGAGATCGACGACATGGAGATATTCGAAGCCCTGCGCGGCGAAGCTCTTTGCCTGCGCCGCCGGATCGAGATTGAACACGGTGGCGCGCGCCATGTCGCCCTGCTCCAGGCGCACGCACTGGCCGTTCTTCAGATCAACCGCTGGAAAAAGGATCACGGCTTCCACTTCAAGAAATTGGAGATCAGAGCGAGGCCGAAGCGCTGGCTCTTCTCGGGGTGAAACTGGGTGCCGATGGCGGTGTCCTTGCCGACGATAGCGGTCACCGGCCCGCCATAGTCGGCGCGCGCCAGCACGTCCGCCTCGTTGGCGGCGTTGAGGTGATACGAGTGCACGAAATAGGCGTGGCGTCCCTTCGGGCCGAGCGGCAGCCGCTCCAGCACCGGATGCTCGCGGACCATGTCGAGCGTATTCCAGCCCATGTGCGGGACCTTCAGGTTCTCGTCGCGCGGCTCGATCTTCACGACGTCGCCGCCGATCCAGTTGAAGCCCTCGGTGATGACGTGCTCCTTGCCGCGCGTCGCCATCAGCTGCATGCCGACGCAGATGCCGAAGAACGGCCGCGCCTTGACCCGCACCGCCTCGGTCAGCGCTTCCAGCATGCCGTCGACCGCATCGACGCCGCGGCGGCAATCGGCAAACGCACCGACGCCGGGCAGCACGATCCGATCGGCGCGATATACCGCGTCGGGATCGCGCGTCACCTTGATGGCTTGCGGATCCTCCATGCTGCGCGCGGCGCGCTCGAAGGCCTTTGCCGCCGAATGCAGATTGCCGGAGCCGTAATCGATGATTGCAACCGTCATCGCGATCCTCCTGGCTCTGGAAACAATCCGATGATGCCGCCCTGCGGCATCGGCGGGGGTTTTGAGAATGATTGACCGGGAACGTCCCGGGTCGGCGGCGGCCCGCCGCGATCGACAGACCGCTGGTCGTTGAAGCCGCCGCGATGCCGCGCGGTCCAGCGCTCGAAGAAGCGGCGCTCGGCGGCTTCCACGTCGTCGGCCACCACGATGTCGAGCTGGCGCCATTTGCGCCGCGACAGCGTCCAGCGCTGCAAGGTTGCGGCCTCCAGCCCGATCAGCACCATCAACACGAGGTCGACGAGGAGGACCGCGCCGCGGCCGATCCCGAGCTTGGTCAGCGCATAATCGATCGCGAAGGTGAGGACGAGCCAGCCGATCAGCGCCAGCCAGAGCCTGTTCCAGGCAAGCCAGATCACGCCCGCGACCGCGGCCCAGAAATGGAAGCCGTCGCGCACGAAGACGAACTTGTCGGTCGCCGCGAGATCGGCGCCGTTGGCCACGGGGGCATGCACTGTATAGACCGGCATCGAACGCTCCGCCGAGGATGGACTCTACTTACAGCATGATCTCCGGGAAAACCGGTGTCGCCGTTTCCGGATCATGCTCCCGGGATCAGCCGCCGAGCTGACCCTTCGTCGAGGGCACTTCGCCCTGGGCACGCGGATCGATCGCAACCGCCGTCCGGAGCGCCCTCGCCAAACCCTTGAAACAGGATTCGGAGATATGATGGCTGTTCTCGCCATATAGGGTCTCGACGTGGAGAGTCACGCCGGCGTTCATCGCGAAGGCGTTGAACCATTCGCGGACCAGCTCGGTGTCGAACTCGCCGATCTTGTCGCGCGGGAACTCGACCTTGAACACCAGCACCGGGCGGCCGGAAATATCGATCACGACGCGCGACAGCGTCTCGTCCATCGGCATGTGGATCGAGGCGTAGCGGGTGATGCCGGCCATGTTGCCGAGCGCCTGCTTCACGGCCTGGCCAAGTGCGATCCCGACGTCTTCGGTGGTGTGGTGGTAATCGACATGGAGATCGCCATCCGCCTTCACCGTGATGTCGATGCGCGAATGCCGGGCCAGGAGGTCGAGCATATGGTCGAAGAAGCCGATCCCGGTCGAAACCGTGGATACGCCTGCCCCGTCGAGGTTGACCGTCACCTCGATGTCGGTCTCCTTGGTCTTGCGCTTGATGGTTGCGGTGCGCATGAAGATTGAGCTTTCCCGTGCCGAAAACGCCGGTCTTTTAACAGGCTGATGTCACCTTCGCTACTGCGGGATGACCTCGAAATGACCCAACTTCGGGCCATGGTGACCGGAAATCCTTGTCGATTTAATTCTGACGCGTTTTCTTCACGCGAACCGGTGCCCACTTCGCTCGAAAACGCTCTGATTTCGCCCGATTGTAACCCCCTGCCCGACCGCCTAAATCTGCCCGGAAGAGAGGTAACCTATGCAAGCATCCCAAAATGAGCTGCCGGTCTGGCATGGCACCACGATCTGCACGGTCCGCAAGGGCGGCAAGGTGGTGATCGGCGGCGACGGTCAGGTCTCGATCGGCCAGACCGTGATCAAGGCCAACGCCAAGAAGGTCCGCCGGATCGGCAAGGGCGACGTGATCGGCGGCTTTGCCGGGGCCACCGCCGACGCCTTCACGCTGTTCGAGCGGCTGGAGAGCAAGCTGGAGCAGTATCCTGGGCAGCTGACCCGGGCGGCCGTCGAGCTGGCCAAGGACTGGCGCACCGACCGCTATCTGCGCCGGCTCGAGGCCATGATGATCGTGGCCGACAAGGACGTGTCCCTGGTGCTGACCGGCACCGGCGACGTGCTGGAGCCGGAATCCGGCGTGATGGCGATCGGCTCTGGCGGCAATTACGCCCTCGCCGCGGCCCGCGCGCTGGTCGACACCGACAAGGATGCCGAGACCATCGTCCGTCGCGCGCTGGATATCGCCGCCGATATCTGCGTCTACACCAACCGGAACGTGACGATCGAGACGATCGGCGGCTGAGCATGGCCGACCCGTATCGTTTCCGCCGATGACGACGGCCGACCTGCCGCTGATCAAGCAGTGGCTGGCGTTGCCCCATGTCCGGGAATGGTGGGGCGATCCAGCGCGCTTGCCGAGACAGTTCTTTCAACCTAGCTAGAGCCAATGACTGACTTCTCCCCCCGCGAAATCGTTTCTGAACTTGACCGTTTCATCGTCGGCCAGTCCGACGCCAAGCGTGCCGTGTCGATCGCCTTGCGCAACCGCTGGCGGCGGCTGCAGCTCGCCGGTTCCCTGCGCGAGGAGGTTCTGCCCAAGAACATCCTGATGATCGGGCCGACCGGCGTCGGCAAGACCGAGATCGCGCGGCGGCTGGCCAAGCTCGCGGGCGCCCCGTTCCTCAAGGTCGAGGCCACCAAGTTCACCGAGGTCGGCTATGTCGGCCGCGACGTCGAGCAGATCGTCCGCGACCTCGTCGAGGTTGCGATCGCGCAGACCCGCGAGCGCAAGCGCAAGGACGTCCAGGCCCGCGCCCAGCTTGCCGCCGAGGAGCGCGTGCTGGATGCGCTGGTCGGCCCGGGATCGAGCCCGGCGACCCGCGAGTCGTTCCGCAAGAAGCTGCGCGCCGGCGAGCTCAACGACAAGGAAATCGAGATCGAGACGCAGTCGGGCAGCAGCGGCATGCCGATGTTCGAGATCCCCGGCATGCCCGGCGCCCAGATGGGCGCGATCTCGCTCGGCGACATCTTCGGCAAGATGGGCGGACGCAGCAAGACCCGCCGCCTGACCGTGGAGGGCTCGCACGAAATCCTCGTCAACGAAGAATCCGACAAGCTGCTCGACACCGACCAGCTGGTGCAGGAAGCGATCAACGCGGTCGAGAACAACGGCATCGTCTTCTTGGATGAAATCGACAAGATCTGCGTGCGCGAGAACCGCGCCGGCGGCGATGTCTCCCGCGAAGGCGTGCAGCGCGACCTGCTGCCGCTGATCGAAGGCACCACGGTCTCGACCAAGCACGGTGCGGTCAAGACCGACCACATCCTGTTCATCGCCTCGGGCGCCTTCCACATCGCCAAGCCGTCAGACCTGCTGCCCGAGTTGCAGGGCCGCCTGCCGATCCGCGTCGAGCTGCAGGCGCTGACTCGCGACGACATGCGCCGGATCCTGACCGAGCCGGAGGCGTCGCTGATCAAGCAATACGTCGCGCTGCTGAAGACCGAGGGCGTCACGCTCGACATCACCGACGGCGCGATCGACGCGCTGGCCGATGTCGCGGTCGCCGTGAACTCCACGGTCGAGAATATCGGCGCGCGGCGGCTGCAAACCGTGATGGAGCGGGTGCTGGACGAGATCTCCTTCACCGCGCCGGATCGCCACGGCGAAACCATCCAGGTCGACGCCGACTACGTGACCAAGCATGTCGGCGACCTCGCCAAGAACGCCGATCTCAGCCGGTTTATTTTGTAACCGCGTCGCTCTGCGCCGTCGTCCCGGCGAAGGCCGGGACCCATAACCACCGCTGCCCGTATTGAATCAAGACTTGGGCCGGCATCCCGTTTACAAACCGACCGTCGTGGTTATGGGTCCCGGCCCCCGTGCGCAATTGCGCACTCGGCCGGGACGACGTAGGTGGGCGAATGAATCTGCGAATGTGGCAAAACCCCTGGCGCTTGATGCTGGCCGTCAACGCGGCCGTGCTGGTCGGGGTGTTCCTGCACAAGATCGCGCTGCCGCCCTTCGTTCCCTACATCCACCTCTTGGTCGACTATCACTACGGCTTCACCAAGCGCGCGCTGGTCGGCGCGATCGTGTCGCTGTTCACCGACAAGGTGCCGGTGTGGCTGGTGTTCGCGCTGGCCGGCGCGATCTGGCTGCTGACGCTCGGGCTGTTCGTCAAACTGTTCCAGCGGACATTCGGCTTCAACGACGCACATTGGCCACTGTTCGTCTTCATCGCGGGATCGCCGTTCTTCCTGAAGAACTTCATGCATACGCTCGGCCATTTCGACATCTATGGCTGTGCATTGGCAATCGTGCTGCTGCTGATCCCGGCGCGCTCGGTCTTGTACGTGCTGATTGCAGCAATGTTCTCGATCGCGCTGATCCTGGTCCACCACATCTTCGTCCTGATGTATGTGCCAACCATCGCGGCAATCGTGGTGCTGCGCTTCTATCTGATGCAGGGCACAACACCGCGGAACATCGCCCTTGGACTTGCGGCGCTGGCCGCGGTCGGCATCCTGTTCCTGGTCGCGCAGTTCGTAGGCACGGTCGACGTGCCCTATGACGAATTCATCCACCACCTGCAAAGCCGGATGGCCGATCCGTCGCGCACCGATCTGCTTCAGTTCGGCTACATCTGGTACCAGCCGCTGTCGAAGGAGTTCGCCGACACGTGGGCGCGGATGCCCTCGAACATCCTCGGCGTCCCGGTGTTCGCGCTGCTGATATGGCTGCACACGCCGCTGTGGCGCTATTTCGCGCGGCAGATCGGCGCGCTGGCGAACGAACTGCATCGGCGGATCGTGCTTGCCGCGCTCGTCATGATCAGCGCTGGTTATCTCGTAATGTTCGTCACCGTGTTCGATTATTCGCGCTGGATCTCGAACTGGGCGGTCTGCATGTTCCTGATGCTGCACGCCGTGAAGATGCTGCCGGCGTCGAAGGATGTGCCTGTGATCCCCGCGGACGACCGCAAGACGACGGTTCTCGGCTGGATCGTCACGCTGATCCCGCGCGTCGGGATCGTGCGTCCATTCTGATCTTCCGGATCATGCTCAGCGCGCGCGCCGGACGCGGACATAGAGCGCGCCCTCGCCGCCATGGCCGATATGCGCTTCCTCGAAGCCGACGACCAGCGAGCGGAATTCCGGCAGGCTCAGCCATTCCGGCACCTGTCGGCGCAACACGCCGCGTTCGGAATCCAGCCCCCCGACCTTGCCCTTGCCGGTGATGACGAGCACGAAGGTGAGCCCATCGCTATGCGCGCGCTGCAGGAAGGCGAACAGCACGCGATGCGCGCGCATCTGGGTCATGCCGTGCAGATCGAGCCGCGCATCGATCTCCTGCCGGCCGCGCGACAGCTTTGCGCGATCGCGGCGGCCGATCGGCGCCAGCGGCGGCACCTGCGGACGCGGCGCCGGCGGGGTCTTGACCGACGTCACCGGCTTGACCGGGATCGGTTTGGCCGCGGCGTGATGGGTGGCCGGATCAGCGGCGTTGGTGTGAGCCTTCGGTGCGGCGGGTCTTTTGCGCAGCGGCTTGACCTGTTTCGCCACGCTCTCCCACAGCGCACGCTCCTCCTCGCTCAGCGCGCGCTTGCGCCGCGACGGAGCGGACAGGTCGGGGATCGGCGCGGGTCGTTTCATTGCTCGCGGTGATGGCGATAGCGCCGGTAGCGCCGCTTCTCCGGTTGCTGCGGAATGTCGGGCCGGGCGACCGGCAACGGCACCGATTCTGCCACAGGTGCGGCCTGCGCGACAGGGGTTGTCGCCGGAGACGCCGCAGGCGCGGCATCCTTCGCGGCCGGGCTCTTGGCAGCACTCTTGGCAGCGTCCTTGCTGCCGGCCTTGGCGACCGTCGCCGTCGGCACATCAGCAGGCTTCGCCGCCGCCTTGTCCTTTGCCGGATCGGTTTGCGGAAACAGTTTTGCGATCTTGGCCGATGGGCGCTCGTCAGGGATCGGCAGCTTGTGGCCGCGCGCGACGGGATCGAGTCCCTTCGGGACCAGCATCACGAACTGCATATTGTGCCGCAGCCGGCCCGAGACCTTTCCGGCATCGGCGCCGGCGCCGAAATAGAGATCGGCGCGCGCCGGGCCGACGATCGCCGAGCCCGTGTCCTGCGCGATCATCAGCCGGTGGAACGGCGTCTTCGACTGCTCGGATTCGATCGGCAACTGGCCCGCGATGAAGAACGGCGTGCCATAGACATGCAGCGCCTTATCGACCGCGATCGAGCGGCCCGGCGTCAGCGGCACGCCCTGCGCGCCGACGGCTTCGTCCTTGTCGGACAGCGGCACCTCGCGGAAGAACACGTAGGCGCGGTTCTGCCGCCGCACCTCGTTGGCGCCCTCAGGGTTCTGCTCCATCCACTCCCGGATCTTCTGCATCGACATCTGATCCTTCGGGATGATGCCGCGGTCGATCAGGACGCGCCCGACCGCCGTATATGGATAGCCATTATGCGCATCGTAATTGATGCGCAGCGTGGTGCCATCGTCGAGCTTGATCCGCGCCGAGCCCTGGATCTGCGCGAACAGCAGATCGGTCTGGCTCTTCAGCCAGCAGATCTCGAGCCCGCGGCCGGCGATCGCGCCGTCCTCGATCTGGGCACGGTCGTAATAGGGAACGAGCTTGCGCCGGCCGATCTTGCGATACACCGGACCGCTGTTGGGCAGGCCGACCGACGCCTGCGTCTTGCCGCGCACGAACAGATTGGACGGCCGGCGGTAGACCGGAACGTTATAGACGTCGGTCTGCGTCTTCGAACCCTCCAGCACCGGCTCGTAATAGCCGGTGACGAAGCCGGCATCCTCGCCGAGCCGCGAGATGCGCAGCGGCACGAAATTCTGCTCGAAGAATTCTTTCGCCCTGTCATTGCCTTTGGCGCCGTCGCCGGGATCGAGCCCCTTGGCGATCCGGCAGGGATCGCGCAGCGAGCTGCCGAGCGCTTTCGACTCAGCGGGCGCACCCTGCTGGGCCGCGATCGGCTTGCAGCTGGTGCGAAACGCCTTGTAGGCCGCGAGATGATCGTCGTCGTTCCACCCGGCGACATTGGCCCAGGCGAGCGGCTCATACTGGCTGCCGCTGACCTGCAGCGGCAGTTCCAGATTGGGATACGGGATCGGGTGGGTATGCTCGTGCCGAGGCGGCGGGTGCCGGCTCGACCTGTAGCGGGCGGCAATCGCCGCGGTGGAGCACACAACCGCGAGCGCGCAGCACGCGATCGCGAGGCGCCCGTAGCTGAGATGTCTAGTGAGCGCTTCCAGTGCCAACCAGCTTCCAATTCGGATCGCGGGAAGTCGAGTCGCGGGCGAATGTCCAGATGTCGGTGATGTCGGCGACCTTGTCCGGGCTGCCGTCGACGATGGTTCCCGCCTTGTCGCGGGTGACCGAGATCATCTGCGACACGAAACGGACGGTCAGCTGGGTCGAGCGGTCGCGCGTCTCCGCGCTGACGATCTCGGCCTTGTCGATCGAGACGAACCGCGTCTCGGTTTTCTGCTCGTGCTTCTCGCGATCCTTGATCGCGGCCTCGAAGCTCTCATAGACCTCGGTGGACAGCAGGTCGCGCAGCGCGCGGCGATCGCCATTGGCGAAGGCCAGCACGATCATTTCATAGGCAGAGCGGGCGCCCGACAGGAAATGCCGCGGATCGAACGAGGAATCCTGGGCGGCAACCGCATCGAGACCCTGCGCCAGCGGCGTGCCGGGCTCGGCGATGCCCTTCCAGCGTTCGGTCGGCTCGACCGGCTCGGCAGGCGCGGCCGGAGCCGGCTGATCAATCACCGATCCCGGGATCGGCACGACGTTGTTATCCTGGCCGCGCTGCAGGACGTTGGGTGCTGCACGATCATACGGCGGCCGCTCGCTTCCCGTGCGCTGTCCGAGAACGCTGCGCAGGCGCAGGAAGATAAACACGGCCAGCGCCAGGAAGATGATGGTGTAGATATCCACGTCGGGTTCGCTTTCTGGTCTCTGCCGGCAACGGGCCGGGCATCAAAGCGTTCCCGGTCGGGGAACGGCAGAGATTACATCACCGATTTAGTCCGCAGCATGTAGGCACGAAACTATGCCCGGCCAATGGCGCTTTTTGGCACGGGCAAGTGTAGCGCGTTTTAACCCCGGGGGGAAACCCGTTCCTGCCCGGAAATCGCGCATCTTCAATAATTTAGGAAGCCGTTAAGAGATTGGGCAGAGTTGCGCTCGCGCGCCTTTCGCCGCAGATTTGGCAGCAAGGCGAGGCGGCGCGCACGCTCGTCGTCCTTGTGGACCGAGCCGGGCCTATGATAGCCACTCGCCCGGCATCGGCATTTCCAAACCTTAACGCGTGCCGTCGGACATCCTGTCCATCGAGCGCTGCTCCAGGAGACATTTCATGACCAATGGCAACGGCGCCCCCGTCGAACAGGCCGCTCCCCAGCTCAACGTGCTGGCGCAGTACACCAAGGACCTGTCGTTCGAGAACCCGAACGCGCCGGCCTCGCTCGGCCAGCAGCAACAGCAGCCGGCGATCAACATCCAGATCAATGTCGGCGCCAACAACCTGTCCGAGAACGAGTACGAGGTGGTCCTCTCGATCGAGGGCAAGGCCGAGACCAGCGGCAAGGTGATGTTCAGCTTCGATCTCGCCTATGCCGGCGTCTTCCGGATTGTGAACGTGCCGAAGGAGAATCTGCATCCGCTGGTCATGATCGAGTGCCCGCGGCTGCTGTTCCCGTTCGCCCGCGAGATCGTCGCGACCTCGGTGCGCGACGGCGGCTTCCCGCCCTTGCTGCTCGACCCCGTCGACTTCGTCGGTCTCTACCGGCAGAACATGGAACGCCAGGCAGCCGCCCAGGCCGCATCCGGCGCCAAGCCGAGCTGATTTCAACTTCGAGAAAGCGTTTCCCGGACCTGTGAGCCGTCATCCTGAGGAGCCTGCGAAGCAGGCGTCTCGAAGGATCGACGGCCACCGGCCGGGCCGTTCATCCTTCGAGGCTCGCTCCGCTCGCACCTCAGGATGACGGTTATGGAATGATCAGGCCTCAGGCCGCCGGGGCTGCAGCGGGCGCTGGCGGCGGCAGATAATCGTTCCAGATCGGCTTGTCGCCGAGCGTCGCAATGAAGGCCCGGTGGGCTTCCCGGTCCGCCTCGCTGACCCGCGCCACAAGCGGGGTCTCGCGCTGCCGCCGCGGCGAATCGCCATAGCCGCCTGCCCGCGCATCCGATGTTTCCGACGCCAGGATGAGCTGCGACTGCCGCGCCCCGATCAGGTCGATATAGACCTCGGCCAGCAGCTCGGCGTCGAGCAAGGCGCCGTGCTTGGTGCGGCGGGAATTGTCGATCTGATAGCGCGAGCAGAGATCGTCGAGCCGGTTCGACACACCAGGGTGCTTGCGCCGCGCCAGCAGCAGCGTATCGACCAGGCGATCTTTGGGGATCGCCTTCCGCTTGATGCGGTCGAGCTCGGCGTTGATGAAGCTGATGTCGAAGGATGCGTTGTGGATCACCAGCGGCGTATCGCCGATGAAGGCCAGGAACTCGTCGACCACTTCGGTGAACAGCGGCTTGGAAGCCAGGAACTCGGTCGACAGGCCATGCACGGCGAACGCTTCCGCCGGCATGTCGCGTTCGGGATTGATGTAGACGTGATAGGTCTGCCCCGTCGGCATGCGGTTGAAGATCTCGACGCAGCCGATCTCGACCAGCCGGTCGCCGCGCAGCGGATCGAGGCCAGTGGTTTCGGTATCGAGAACGATTTCGCGCATGACGTGAGATGATCCGGAACGCGGGCGAATCAGGCCCGCCGCTGCGGCATCTTAACAACCTCGGCCAGAATGTCGCGAATGCGCGCCCGCACCGGATCAAGCCCGTGCGAGGTATCCACTATGAAATCGGCGCGCTTGCGCTTCTCGGCGTCCGGCATCTGCTTGGCGATGATGGCATCCAGCTTGGCGGCATCCATGGTGCCGCGCGCCAGCACGCGCTCGCGCTGCAGTTCCGGCGAGGTGGTGACGACGACGACCGCATCGACGCGCTTCTCGCCGCCAGTCTCGAACAGCAGCGGTATGTCGAGGACGACGATGGGCGCGCCGGCGGCCTCTGCGTCGGCGAAGAATTTCTGGCGCGATGCGCCGAGCATCGGATGCACGATCTGCTCGAGCTGCTTGATCGCCACGGGGTCTTGCACCACGCGTGCCGAAAGTTTTGCGCGGTCGACCTTGCCGCCGGCGGTGGTGCCGGGAAAGGCGGCCTCGATCGCCGGCGCAGCTTCTCCTTCATAGAGCTGATGCACGGCCGCATCGGCGTCATACACCGGCACGCCGGCTTCCATGAAAAGTTTGGCCGTGGTGGATTTCCCCATCCCGATCGAGCCGGTTAGTCCCAATATCAACATCGGTTCAGCATCTCTCCGTCGCCTCGCCTCGGCATCTCACACCGCGAGCAGCCCTTCGCGGCGCAGGAATGCGAGCAGCGACAATAACGGCAGGCCGAGGATGGTGAAATGGTCACCTTCGATCCGCTCGAACAGATGCACGCCGAGACCTTCGAGCTGGTAGGCGCCGACGCTGGTCGTCACCGCCTCCCCGGCCTGGTCGAGATAGGCCTCGATCTCGCCGGCGGCGAGCCGCCGCATCGTCATCCGGGCGACGCTCACATCATCAAACAGGGCTTTGCCATCGCGTGCGACGGAAACGGCCGAGTGCAGCGCGTGAGTCTGTCCGGCGAGCAGGCCGAGTTGTTCGGCGGCCTGCGCGCGGCCGGCAGGCTTGCTGAACATCCGCGTCCCCAGCGCCAGCGTCTGGTCGGCACCGACGACATATTGTCCCGGCCTTTGCCTCGAGACAAACAGCGCCTTCTCGCGCGCCAGCAGCGAAGCGATCTGTTCCGGCGCCGAAAGGCCGGAATTCTTCTGCACCGCGCGTTCGTCGATATCGGCCGGCAACGCCTCGAAATCGAGACCGGCGTTTTCGAGCAGCATCCGTCGCGCACGGCTTTGCGACGCAAGGATCAGCTTTTGGGGGCCGCGCCAGATGCTCATGATGTGGCGATCATTCCGGCGGCCGCGCGCGCTGGCGGTCGTTATAGAGCTTCATCACCGCGGCCGCGGTTTCCTCGATCGAACGCCGCGTCACGTCGAGCAGTGCCCAGTTGAATTTCGCGCTCAGGCGCCGGGCAAACGCGACCTCGTCGGCCACCGACTGCTTGTCGATGTAGGTGTCATTGTCGCGGTCGCCCATCGTGAGCAGGCGGTTCTGCCGGACCTGGATCAAGCGCTCGGGTGTCGCATGCAGGCTGACCACCAGCGGCTTCTTCAAGGTCTCGAGCTGGT
Source organism: Bradyrhizobium sp. CER78 (assembly GCF_029846235.1). Lineage (GTDB taxonomy): Bacteria > Pseudomonadota > Alphaproteobacteria > Rhizobiales > Xanthobacteraceae > Bradyrhizobium. The sequence goes on along the minus strand of NZ_JARVWP010000006.1, from coordinate 302,683 downwards.
GCGGCAGCGGAATGCCCGGCACCAGCGGCACGTTTGCCGTGCGGATACCGCGGTTGGCAAGATAGATCGAGGTCGGTGTCTTCGACGTGCGCGATACGCCGACGAGCACGACGTCGGCTTCCTCGAGGCCTTCGACATGCTGGCCGTCGTCATGGATCATCGTGTAGTTCAGCGCGTCGATCCGGCGGAAATATTCCGCGTTCAGCACGTGCTGCGCGCCGACACGGCCGGTCGTCGCGGCACCCAGATACGCCTCGAACAATTGCATCACCGGCCCGATGATCGACAGGCTCGGAACGTTGATTTCCTTGCACTTGCCTTCGAGCCGGCCGACCAGATCCTTCTCCAGCAGCGTGAACAGCACGATGCCGGGCGATTCCTCGATCTCGTCGAGCACGCGATCGAGCTGCTTCTGGCTGCGCACCAAGGGATAGACGTGCTCGACCGCGGTCACGTTGGCGTATTGCGCGGCGACCGCGCGCGCCACGGTGATCAGCGTCTCGCCGGTCGAGTCCGATACCAGATGGAGGTGGAAATAATTGGAGGTCGTCGGCACCGGAGCCCCTGTCTATCCTGTGAATCCCTGTGGAGGTCGGGGAGGAGAATCCGGGTCCGCCGCCAGGCCCCTGTATATCTCGCCCCTTTCTTCACAGCACTCCGCAAAAGGATAAGTCGACGCCATGGGACGGATGATAGTGAAGCAGTGTGGATTTGTCTCTTCATAAGCTGGCCACAGAGCTACGCAACCAATTGAGTGGAGCGGCGGATTCCGGATATCCGCTGCCGTCGGCCGGGATGTTGAGGGATGTGAACAAGCCCGCAAGAACGGCTGGATCGCATTGCATGAGTCAAATTCACTGCCATTAAGACTCAAACCTTAGATTCTAAAATTAATTAGGTTTAGGAGAGCCGTGTGTGCGGATATGTATCCGTCCCTCGCTTGCGAGGCTTTGCACGCAAGGCTGACCCCGCCCGAGTTGTTCCCTGCCGAGCTGTTCCCTGAAAGGCATCGCCGCGATGTTGTATGACTGGATCAAGGCCTTGCACATCGTTGCGGTCATTTCCTGGATGGCGGGCATGCTCTATCTGCCGCGGCTGTTCGTCTATCATTGCGAGGCCGAGCCCGGCTCGAAGCAGTCCGAGACCTTCAAGGTCATGGAACGGCGGCTTTTGAAGGCGATCATCAACCCCGCGATGATCGTGACTTGGCTTGCCGGGCTTTATCTGGCCTGGGCCGGACACTGGTACCTATCGGGCTGGTTTCACGTCAAATTTACGTTGGTACTCATCATGTCGGGTATCCACGGCTTTTTGTCCCGCTGCGTGAAAGATTTCGCCGCCGACCGGAATCAGCGAACCCAGAAATTCTACCGCATTATCAATGAGCTGCCGACGCTTCTGATGATCCTGATCGTGATCATGGTGGTTGTGAAGCCGTTCTAGACATTGCGATGCCTAAGAAGCATGCTTCAGTCCTTCTTGCGAAGGACGGATCGATTTTCTATATAGTCTTTATCCCACCCCACGCAGGCGGATGTGGTCGCGTTTCGGTTCTTTTCGGGCCGGCGCCGCATCAGGTTTGAAAGCCCAAACGGCACTTTCCTGGCTGAGACCTGCGGACCTTCCTTTGGCGTCCGCTTTTTCCAAGCCACCTCGCACCCCTTCCCTACTTACTTCCTCACAGGACTACCCCAATGCGGGAAATCAAACTCCAGGACCTCAAATCTAAAACGCCCGCCGAGCTCGTCTCGTTCGCGGAAGAGAACGGGGTCGAGAATGCCAGCACCATGCGCAAGCAGGAGCTGATGTTCGCAATTCTCAAGCAGCTCGCGATCGCCGAGACCGACATTATCGGTGAAGGCGTTGTCGAGGTGCTGTCCGACGGCTTCGGCTTCCTTCGTTCGCCCGACGCGAACTATTTGCCCGGCCCCGACGACATCTACGTTTCGCCGTCGCAGATCCGCCGTTTCGGCCTGCGCACCGGCGACACGATCGAAGGCCATATTCGCAGCCCGAAGGAAGGCGAACGCTATTTCGCGCTGCTGAAGGTCAACACGCTCAATTTCGAAGACCCGGAAAAGTCGAAGCACAAGGTCAATTTCGACAACCTCACGCCGCTGTTTCCCAATCAGCGTTTCCGTATGGAGCTTGAGGATTCCACCAAGAAAGACCTTTCCGCCCGCGTCATCGACATCGTCGCGCCGATCGGCAAGGGCCAGCGCGCGCTGATCGTGGCGCCGCCACGCACCGGCAAGACGGTGCTGATGCAGAACATCGCGCATTCGATCACCGCCAATCATCCCGACTGCTATCTGATCGTGCTTCTGATCGACGAACGTCCGGAAGAAGTCACCGACATGCAGCGTTCGGTGAAGGGCGAGGTGGTGTCGTCGACCTTCGATGAACCCGCCGTGCGCCACGTCCAGGTCGCCGAGATGGTGATCGAGAAGGCCAAGCGCCTGGTCGAGCACGGCCGCGATGTCGTGATTCTGCTCGATTCGATCACCCGCCTCGGCCGCGCCTACAACACCGTGGTGCCGTCATCCGGCAAGGTGCTGACCGGCGGTGTCGACGCCAACGCGTTGCAGCGTCCGAAGCGCTTCTTCGGTGCCGCGCGCAACATCGAGGAGGGCGGTTCGCTGACCATCATCGCGACCGCGCTGGTCGATACCGGCAGCCGCATGGACGAAGTCATTTTCGAAGAGTTCAAGGGAACCGGTAACTCCGAACTGATCCTCGACCGCAAGGTCTCGGACAAGCGGACCTTCCCGGCGATCGACATCGCCCGATCCGGCACCCGCAAGGAGGAACTCATCACCGATCCGCAGGTGCTCAAGAAGATGTACGTCCTGCGCCGCATCCTCAACCCGATGGGCACCATGGACGCGATCGACTTCCTGCTCGACAAGCTCCGGAACACGAAGAGCAATTCGGAATTCTTCGATTCCATGAACACCTGAGGCCAACGGCCGGACAGGATAGGGCGCTCCGCACAAACGGGGCGCCTTTTTTCATGCTGCGGATTTGCTGCAGCAAAGTGCAGCATGAATCGAGCTCGGCCATTGCGCGGAAAGTTCATGTAAATGATTGATATAATTTACATTTATTCTTTAGGCTTCTGACGCAATCCGGCAGATCCGCAACAAGATTGCTGCGTGGCTGCTGCAACGAAATTCGGCTATATTGCAGTGCAGCATTCTACGATATTGCATGCGAAATGGAAGCGGCATTGCCTTTGCTGATTGGCTTGGGAAGAAATAGGCAATGCATCCGCGCGACCAAACCATCTTCGCTTTATCCTCCGGACGGCCACCGAGCGCGATCGCCATTGTGAGGCTGTCTGGCCCAATGGCCGCGTGGGTCATTGGAGGACTGGTGGGTAAGGTGCCGGTTCCGCGAATGGCGACCCGCGCGCTGCTCCACGATTCAAACCACCAGCCGATCGATGACGCGGTCGTGCTCTGGTTCCCAGGCCCGGCAAGTGCGACCGGCGAGGACGTTGCCGAATTTCATGTCCATGGTGGACGCGCGGTTCTGTCGGCGCTGTTCGATGCCATCGCGGAATTCGACAACGTCCGGCCGGCTGAGCCCGGCGAGTTCACCCGGCGGGCATTTGAGAATGGCAAGCTCGACCTGACCGAGGCCGAAGGTCTCGACGATCTGATTCACGCCGACACCGATCGCCAACGGCGCCAGGCGCTGCGGCAGTTGAAGGGGCTGCTTGGCGATCGCGCCCGCGACTGGCGCGAGCGGATCATTGCGGCGTCGGCGCTGATCGAGGCCGGCATCGATTTCTCCGATGAAGGCGATGTCCCGGCGGAGCTGATCGCGCCGGCGCTCGAGAAGGTCCGGGCGCTGCATGGTGAGATCAAGCAAGTGCTTGCCGGGCAGGGCCAAGGCGAGCGGCTGCGTGACGGCCTGGTGGTTGCGATCGCGGGCCCGCCGAATGTCGGCAAATCGACCCTGATCAATCAGCTTGCCAAGCGCGAGGTGGCGATTGTCTCGCCGCACGCCGGCACGACCCGCGACGTGATCGAGGTGCAGCTCGATCTCGACGGCTATCCGGTCACGGTCATCGACACCGCCGGGATCCGAGAAACCAATGACCCGGTGGAGCGGGAGGGTGTTCGCCGCGCCCGGGCCCGCGCCGCGGAAGCCGACCTCGTGCTTTGGCTGGCCGACAGCGGCGCCGCAAAGCCGAGGCACGGCGGTACGACGCCGACCTGGCTGGTGCGAAACAAGATCGATCTGGTCAGGGCTCAGTCGGGTGAGGGTGGCAGCGCCCCCGAATTCAGGATCTCGGCGGCCCGCGGTGACGGCCTTTCTGAGCTGATCACTGCACTGGTCGGTTTCGCCCACGACTATTTTGGAACCAGCGAAGGCGGTTTGATCAGCCGGACCCGGCAGCGCGCGTTGCTCCAGGAGACCGTCGACTCGCTTCAGCGCAGCATCGATGTGGTCGGGCAGGGTGAGGAGCTGGCGGCGGAGGAACTCCGCAGGGCGGCCACTTCACTCGGCCGCTTGCTCGGTCGGGTCGACGTTGAGGACATCCTGGACGTCATCTTCCGCGAGTTCTGCGTCGGGAAGTAGCTCGGGGCCGGACCTGTTTCACGTGAAACATGGTTTCGGGTTGGTTAACGAGCGTCTCACGTTTCACGTGAAACATTTGGCTTCGCGTGACCGCGCTTGTTTCACGTGAAACAGCTCCGCCTGTCATTGCGAGCGATCCGGACCGATCCATATTTCGCTCAGTTGGTCGGGTCTCAGACCGGCGATCTCAACTTCGTTCTTCCGGCTTTCATCACTCCGCGATAGAAGTCCCGCCATGATCTCCAGGGCAGACTCATTTGACGTCATCGTCATCGGCGGCGGCCATGCCGGCTGCGAGGCCGCGAGCGTGGCTGCCCGGATGGGCGCCAAGACGGCCCTCGTGACCCATCGTTTTGCGACCATCGGCGCGATGTCCTGCAATCCCGCCATCGGAGGGCTCGGCAAGGGCCATCTGGTCCGCGAAGTCGACGCTCTCGATGGTCTGATGGGCCGGGTCGCCGACGCTGGCGGCATCCAGTTTCGCATGCTCAACCGCCGCAAGGGTCCGGCGGTCCGCGGTCCCCGGGCTCAGGCCGACCGTAAGCTCTATGCGGCCGCGATGCAGACAGCGATTATTGAGACCGTGAACCTCTCCGTGATCGAGGGCGAGGCGGATGAGCTGATCGTCGTCGAGGGCCGCGTGACCGGTATTCGCCTGGGCGACGGCCGTCAGCTCTCAGCAGGCGCGGTCGTCATCACGACCGGGACCTTCCTGCGTGGTCTGATCCATCTCGGTGAGAAGAACTGGCCGGCGGGCCGGGTCGGCGAGGCGCCGGCCATGGGCCTGTCCGCGTCGTTCGAGCGGGCAGGTTTTGTGCTCGGCCGGCTCAAGACCGGGACCCCGCCGCGCCTCGACGGCACCACGATCGACTGGTCCGCAGTCGAAATGCAGCCCGGAGACGATCCGCCGGAGCCGTTTTCGGTCATGACGGACCGGATCACGACGGCGCAGATCCAGTGCGGCATCACTCGGACGACGCCGGCGACCCATGAGGTGATCCGGGCCAATGTGCACCGCTCGCCGATGTACTCCGGTCAGATCAAGAGCTCCGGTCCGCGTTATTGTCCCTCGATCGAGGACAAGATCGTCCGCTTCGGCGATCGCGACGGCCATCAGATCTTCCTGGAGCCGGAAGGGCTCGACGACTCGACGGTCTATCCCAACGGCATCTCGACCTCGCTGCCCGAGGAGGTTCAGCTCGCGATCCTTGCCAGCATCCCTGGTTTGGAGCGGGTGAAGATGGTCCGGCCCGGCTATGCGATCGAGTACGACCATGTCGATCCGCGCGAGCTTGATCCGACCTTGGAGACCAAGCGTCTGCGCGGGCTTTTCCTGGCCGGTCAGATCAATGGCACCACCGGATACGAAGAGGCGGCGGGGCAGGGCATTGTTGCCGGGCTCAATGCCGCACTGGCCGCCGGCGGCACCGATCCGATCGCGTTCGACCGCGCTGACGGCTATCTCGGCGTGATGATCGACGACCTCGTGACCCGCGGGATCACCGAGCCCTATCGGATGTTCACCTCGCGCGCCGAGTACCGGCTGACGCTGCGGGCCGACAATGCCGACCAGCGGCTGACCGATAAGGGCATCGCGCTCGGATGCGTCGGAACGGCCCGCGCGGAGCGTCATAGGACCAAGATGGCGGCGCTGGACGCGGCCAAGACCTTGGCGAAGTCGCTTGCGATCACACCGAATGAGGCCGCCAGGCACGGGCTGGCCCTCAATCGCGACGGCAACCGCCGATCCGCCTTTGAGCTGCTGGCCTATCCCGAGATCGGATGGCCCCTGGTCCAGGCGATCTGGCCGGAGTTGTCGGCCATTGACCCGGCGATCGCGGTCCATCTCGAGATCGATGCCAAATACGATGTCTATCTGAAGCGCCAGACCGCCGACGTCGACGCCTTCCGGCGCGACGAGGGCCTAGTCCTGACCGATGTCGACTATGCCGACGTGCCGGGTCTGTCCAACGAAGCGCGCGCCAAGTTGCAGAAGGCGCAGCCGCGGACGGTCGGGCAGGCGGGCCGGATCGACGGGATGACGCCGGCCGCGCTGGGTATTTTGGCCGCCTATCTGCGACGCGAGGCGCGACGAAAATCGGCCAAGGCGACGGCCTGACGTTTCACGTGAAACGGGCGGCGGCCTCGCCATTGCGATGAGCGGAAGCGACGAAGCAATCCATCGCTCCCGCGGGTGGACTATGGATTGCTACGCTTTGCTCGCAATGACGAGCTCGATCGGCTTTCCAAAGAATGGCTCCAGCCTCGCAATCCGCCGAACTCATCGTCTCCGCGAAGGACAAGGCCGCGGCGCTCGCCCTCACCCCTGTTTCACGTGAAACAGAGGCGCGGCTCGATCGCTATGTCGCCCTCCTCCTCGAATGGCAGGCCAAGACCAATCTCGTCGCGCCATCCACGCTGCCGAATCTCTGGACGCGCCATATCTCCGATTCGCTGCAGCTCCTGAGTCTCGCACCGACCGCGAAGTCCTGGGTCGATCTCGGCAGCGGCGGTGGCTTCCCCGGCGTCGTGCTTGCCTGTGCCTTGGCCGAGACGCCGGACGCGCAGATCCATCTGGTTGAGCGAATCGCCAAGAAGGCCGCATTCTTGCGCGAGGCGATTCGGGTCACGGCGTCGCCGGGGACGGTGCATCTGGCTGATATCGGGGATACTGTGGATAGAATCGCGGGCCCCATCGATTGCGTCACCGCGCGGGCGCTGGCTCCGTTACATCAACTCATCGGCTTTGCGGAGCCGTGGGTCAAAAAGGGCGCCAAGGCGCTGTTTTTGAAGGGCCAAGATGTAGAGGCCGAATTGACCGAGGCCACTAAATATTGGAATATTGAGCCAAAGCTACACTCCAGCCGGACCGGCGGACAGGGCTGGATCGTCGAACTCGGGTCAATCGAGCGGCGCTAGGGGACTCCGCAAGAGCAAATGGTATTTTGGTATGACTGTGATGGACGAGGTTTATCAAGGGGATAAGGCGCTCCAAGCGCCGGGCCATCCGCGCATCCTGTCGCTCGCCAACCAGAAGGGCGGCGTCGGCAAGACCACCACAGCGATCAATCTTGGTACCGCACTCGCTGCGATTGGTGAGCGCGTCCTGATCGTCGATCTCGATCCGCAGGGCAACGCCTCGACCGGTCTCGGCATCGATCGCCGCAACCGCAGCTGCTCGACCTATGACGTGCTGATCGGCGAAGCGCCGCTGCGCGATGCCGTGGTCGCGACCGCGGTGCCGCGGCTGCATATCGCGGCCTCCACCATGGACCTCTCCGGCCTCGAGCTCGAGCTCGGCACCACGCCGGGCCGCGCCTTCCGGCTGCGCGATGCGATCGCCGGACTGAACAACAACGTCTCGCCGGACTCCGATTACACCTACGTGCTGATCGACTGCCCGCCCTCGCTCAACTTGCTCACGGTGAATGCGATGGCCGCGTCGGACGCGATCCTGGTGCCGCTGCAATGCGAGTTCTTCGCGCTCGAGGGTCTGTCGCAATTGCTGCAGACCGTGGAGCAGGTGCGCTCGACGCTCAATCCGACGCTGTCGATCCACGGCATCGTGCTGACCATGTTCGACTCGCGCAACAACCTCTCCAACCAGGTGGTTGCCGACGTGCGCCAGTTCATGGGCAACAAGGTGTACGACACCATGATCCCGCGCAACGTGCGCATCTCCGAGGCGCCATCCTACGGCAAGCCGGTGCTCGTCTACGATCTCAAATGCGCCGGCAGCGATGCGTATCTCAAGCTCGCTACCGAAGTGATCCAGCGCGAGCGCGAACTGCGCGCGCACTAGCGACGTTGCGTAGGATGGGTCAAGCGCAGCGAAACCCATCACCCTCATCGCATGTGGCGATGGGTTTCGCTCTGCTCGACCCATCCTACGATTCTGAAATTCAAGTCTGGAGTACTGCGTGTGAATCCAAGGGAGCTCGCAACAATGGCCGATGAAGCGCGTTCGCGACTGGGGCGCGGGCTGGCAAGCCTGATCGGAGATGTCGGCGGCGAGGCGGCCGCGCATGTCGAGCGGCCGCGTAACCAGCGCAAGGTGCCGATCGAATTCCTCAAGGCCAACCCGCGCAATCCGCGGCGCAGCTTCGCCGATGCCGAGCTCGGCGAGCTCGCCGATTCGATCAAGGCGCGTGGCGTGATCCAGCCGATCGTGGTGCGCGCGATCAAGGGCGCCCAGGATCGCTTCGAGATCATCGCCGGCGAGCGCCGCTGGCGCGCCTCGCAGCTCGCCGGTCTGCATGAAGTGCCGATCGTGCCGGTCGAGGTCTCCGATTCCGACGCGCTCGAGATCATGATCATCGAGAACGTGCAGCGCGAAGACCTCAACGCGATGGAAGAGGCGCTGGGCTATCACTCGCTCGCCGACGAGTTCAAACGCGGCCAGGAAGACATCGCCAAGATCGTCGGCAAGAGCCGTAGCCACGTCGCCAACATGATGCGGCTGACCAAGCTGCCGAACGAAGTGCAGGCGCTGATTTCGAAGGGCGATCTCTCCGCCGGCCACGCCCGCGCGCTGATCGGCGTGCCGGATCCGCTCGCGGCCGCCAAGCGCATCGTCGCCGAGGGCCTCAACGTCCGCCAGGCCGAGGCGCTGGCGCATGAAGAGGGCGTGCCGGAGCGCAAGCCGCAGAAGGCGCGCTCTGGCAGCGCGGCCAAGGTCGACAAGGATGCCGACACGCTGGCGCTGGAGAAGCGGGTCAGCGATGCGCTCGGCCTGACCGTCACCGTGAGCCACCGCGATCCCGGCGGCACTGTCCAGATCAACTACCGCAATCTCGAGCAGCTCGACGAAGTGGTGCGGCGGCTGGAAGGCGGCTAGTTTCTCCAAGCTCTCTCCTCGTCATTGCGAGGAGCGATAGCGACGAAGCAATCCATCTGTCCGCATGTGCGGAGCGATGGATTGCTTCGCGGAGCCTGTCATCGGGCGCGCGTTCGCGCGACCCGTTGGCTCGCAATGACGTCTCCCTCCAATAGCCTGCCTCATCCCCGCCGCTTCGCATTCACCGCGATCGAGAGCAGGGCGCGATGCGCGATCACGGCCGCGAGCGCGGCCTGCTTGCGCATGTCGAGCGCTGCGGTCGCAAGCTGATCGATGATGTTCACCAGCCGCTGCGGCGTGAAATTGCGCAGCGCGATCTCGACCGCGGGCTTGCGCGAGAAGTGCAGCCGCGGGAATCCCCCTTCGAGCACGGCCGACGCCGGCGTGCCGTCCGCGATCGCCAGCGCCGATTTGTGCAGCCACGCCGCCTGGCGCTGCGCGGCCGAGATGATCACGCCGGGATAGGTGCCGGCGACCATTGCCTTGGTGAACTCGGTTTCGACCAGCGCGGCGTTGCCGGCGAAGGCGCCGTCGACGATCGGATCGAGCTTCAGCTCCGAGGCGTCGGAGACCACGGTCATGACGTCGTCGAGCGTGATCTCGCCCTTGCCATGCGCGAACAGCGCAAGCTTGCGCAGCTCGTTGCGCGAGGCCATGCGGTCGCCGCCGAGCAGCGACATCAGCACCGCGCGCGCATCTTGCGCGAGCCGCAGGTTGGAGACGCGCAGCTCGTCCTCGATCAGCTTGGTCAGGTCGCGCTCGGTGTCCGGATAGCAGCCGATCGCGACCGCATTCTTGGCGCGCTCGCAGATCTTGCGCAGCGGCGATTCCGGCCTGAGCTCGCCGGCCTCGATCACGATGCGGCAATCCCTGAGCGCAGGCGTTTCGGTCAGCGTCTCGACGCCGCTCGAAAAATTGCGCGAGCCGGCGCGGACGCGGATGGCGCGGCGGCCGCCGAACAGCGGCACCGTCATCGCTTCATCGACCAGCCGCGATGGCTCGGCGGCGAGCTCATCGCCATCGAGCCGCACCAGCGAGAATGGATCGTTGGGATCGTCGACCGCCGAGGCCATCAGCGCATCGGCGCGCTCGCGCACGAGGCCGAGGTCCGGGCCGTAAAGCAGGATGATCGGGCGGCCGGCGTCGGGCCGGGCGAGGAAGCTGTCGATCTCTTTTCCGCGAAGTGCGACCAATGCGGCGATCAGGTCCCGCTAGAGAAGAACGAGGCGAGCCGGGTCTGGATATTGTCGGCGATCTCCTGCGCGGCGCGGTCCTCGGCATCGCGCAGGGCGCGCTGGCGGGAGAAGCGCTGGTAGGAGCCCGGCATGTCGTAGGACACGCGCGAGAACGTGGTGCCGGTCATCACAGACTTGTTCGAGGCGATCTCGACCAGGTTGAACTGCGCGTCGACGCCGTAATTCTCGCTGCTCGGCAGCGCGGTGGCCGGGTCGATCATCAGCGAGGAGCGGCTGGTGGTGAAGCGCAGCACCAGGCGATGCGTCGGCGGCATGCCGGTGGCGGTGCCGTAGAGCTTGAAGGCGAGGGCGTTGCGGACCTCGACGCCGACCCGAGCCTCGCGCGAGGCGTTCGGCTTGTCGACCGGTGGAACCTCGACACCCATCAGCTTTTCGCGCAGGCCGGGCGAACCGTCGAGGGTGCGCTCGGCATACATCGGCTGGAAGCATCCGGCCGTCAGCGCGGCCAAGGCTGCCACAGCGATGAGCCGGGCGGCGATCCTGATCCTAGCCGACAACATTGACGATCCTCATGGGCACCACGATCACCTTGCGGACGGGCTTGCCGTCCAAGGCGGCTTTTACCGCATCGAGCGCCAAAACGGCAGCCTCTATATCCGCATTTTGGGCGGTGCGTGGCACGGTAACATCACCTCGTTTTTTACCGTTGACCTGGACAACCAGGGTCACGCTGTCCTCGACCAGCAGATCGCGCTCGATTTGCGGCCAATCGGCCTCGGAAACCAGCCCTCGCTGGCCCAGAACCACCCAGCACTCCTCGGCCAGATGCGGCATCATCGGCGAGAACAAGTGGACCAGGATGGTCGCGGCCTCTTTCACCGCCCAGGCAAGGTCCGGCGCCGGCTTGTCGCCTTTCGCCAGCACGTCGGCCAGCGCGTTGGCGAACTCGCGGATATGGGCGAGGCAGACGTTGAAATGCAGCCGCTCGATCCCGGACGACACCTTGTCGAGCGCGCCATGGGCCGCCTTGCGCAGCGCCTGCGCTTCGGGCCCAAACGTGCCCGGCCGCGCCGCCGGCGCCGACTTGGCGATCTCGGCCGATTCGTTCACCAGCCGCCACAGCCGCTGCACGAAGCGGGCGGCGCCTTGCACGCGCTCGTCGCTCCAGATCACGTCGCGGTCCGGCGGGGAGTCCGACAGCATGAACCAGCGCGCGACGTCGGCGCCATAGCTCGCGATGATGTCGTCGGGGTCGACGGTGTTCTTCTTCGACTTCGACATCTTCTCGATCGGGCCGATCGCGACGTCCTCGCCGGTCTCAAGCAGCACCGCGCGGCGGGCATTACCATCAACCTCGATCTTCACCTCGGCCGGCGTCACCCAGGCGCCGTCGGCCTTCTGGTAGGTCTCGTGTACCACCATGCCCTGGGTGAACATGCCGGCGAACGGCTCGCTCATGTCGATGTGGCCGGTGGCCTTCATCGCGCGGGTGAAGAAGCGGCTGTAGAGCAGATGCAGGATCGCGTGCTCGACGCCGCCGATATACTGGTCGACCGGCATCATTCGGTTGGCAACCGCGGGCGTGGTCGGCGCGTCCTTGTTCCAGGGATCGGTGAAGCGCGCGAAATACCACGACGAGTCCACGAAGGTGTCCATCGTGTCAGTCTCGCGCACGGCCTTGCCGCCGCACTTCGGACAGGTGACGTGCTTCCAGGTCGGATGATGGTCGAGCGCGTTGCCCGGCTTGTCGAAGGACACATCCTCCGGCAGCGTCACCGGCAGCTGATCATCAGGCACCGGCACCACGTCGCACTTCGGGCAATGGATCACCGGGATCGGGCAGCCCCAATAGCGCTGGCGCGAGATGCCCCAGTCGCGCAGGCGGAAATTCACCTGGCGCTCGCCGACCGGCGCCAACCTTCCTTCACCTGGCAAGTCGCGCAGCTCGGCTTCGAGCCGCTTGGCGACCTCTTCCTTCGCGGCTTCGATCGTCATGCCGTCGAGGAAGCGCGAATTGATCATGCGGCCGTTGCCGTCATAGGCGGTGTCGGTGATGACAAAGGTCTTCGGGTCCTGGCCCTCGGGGCAGACCACGGGCACGTTGCCGAGATTGTACTTATTGACGAAGTCGAGGTCGCGCTGGTCGTGCGCCGGGCAGCCGAAGATCGCGCCGGTGCCGTATTCCATCAGCACGAAGTTCGCGACATAGACCGGCAGCTTCCAGCTCGGATCGAACGGATGCACCGCCTTGATGCCGGTGTCGAAACCCTGCTTCTCGGCGGTGTCGATGATCGACTGCGCGGTGCCGATCTTCTTGATGTCGGCGATGAACTCCGCAAGATCAGGGTTCTTGGCGGCAGCCGCCTGCGCCAGCGGATGATCCGCCGAGATCGCCATGAATTTGGCGCCGAACAGCGTGTCCGGCCGGGTGGTGAATATCTTCAGCTCGCTCTCGCCGGCCGGCGTGGTCGCCGCGTCAAGCGCGAAGCGGATCAACAGGCCCTCGGAGCGCCCGATCCAGTTGCGCTGCATCAGCCGCACCTTGTCGGGCCAGCGATCCAGCCCGTCCAGCGCCTCCAAGAGCTCCTGCGAGTATTTCGTGATCTTGAAGACCCACTGGCTCATTTCGCGCTGTTCGACGACAGCGCCCGAACGCCAGCCGCGGCCGTCGATCACCTGCTCGTTGGCGAGCACGGTCATGTCGACCGGATCCCAGTTCAGCTTGCGCTTCTCGCGCTCGGCGAGGCCGGCGGCCAGCATGTCCAAAAACATCTTCTGCTGATGCTTGTAGTAGCTGGGGTCGCAGGTCGCGAACTCCCGGCTCCAGTCGAGCGACAGGCCGATCGACCGCAGCTGCTTCTTCATCGCGGCGATGTTGTCGTAGGTCCAGGCCTTCGGCGCCACCTTGCGCTCGATCGCGGCGTTCTCCGCCGGCAGGCCGAACGCGTCCCAGCCCATCGGATGCAGCACGTTGTAGCCGCGGGCGCGCATGAAGCGGGCCAGCACGTCGCCGAGCGTGTAGTTGCGGACATGGCCGATATGGATGCGCCCCGACGGATAGGGGAACATCTCGAGCACGTAGTATTTCGGCCGCGGATCGTCGTTCTTGGAGGCGAAGATCGCCTTTTGGTCCCAGATGGCTTGCCAGCGGGGTTCGGATTCACGGGCGTTGTAGCGTTCGGCGGTCATGAAATCGCAGGGTTTTCGGTGATTTTCGGGTCCCATCCGGGGACGGCGGACTAGGCCACAAAAACGCCCATGGGGTCAACGGCTTGGGGTCTGCCAAATGGTCATGCCGGGGCGCCGCCGCGAGGTAGACACCCCGTCAGGAACCCGTTCGGTGTCGTCACCCGGCTTGACCGGGTGACCCAGTATTCCAGAGACGTCCATGCTTGAACCGAGAGGCCGCGGCGTACTGGATCGCCCGGTCGAGCCGGGCGATGACAGCGTCATATGAGGCGCAATTCCGCATTCCCGCGACATGATTTGCTCGAGTTTTGTCCCTCGGGCACCGCCGAACAGCGCCCGCGACGGCGCGACCGGTCAATGTCTGCGCACGTCCGTCGTGTTTGATGCCAAAGGTACGACGGATGATCGCGGCGATCTCGGAGGCGCAAGATCCTGGATGAAATCTCTGAGTGCCTCGGTGTCGAACGGCTTGCGGAGTATCTTTAGACTTGGCGGTGCCGCATTTGCAGCGTCGCTGTAACCGGTCGTAAGGGCGATCGGCAAACCCGGGTAGCGCGACCGCACTTCTCTCGCGAGCCCGACGCCATCGATGGTTCCCGGCATGACGATATCGCTGAAGACGAGATCGATCCTGGTGCCGGCATCGAGCAGTTTCAACGCCGCTTCGGCCGAATCCCGATAGATCGTTTCATAGCCTAGATGCTCGAACAGCGAGGATGTCACATCCGCTACTTCGGGGCTGTCGTCGACAACAAGAACCGTTTGCCGCTGCGGCTGCTTCGGTCTTGCTCTGGCGGCGGCGAGGTCTTTGCTGGCGGTCTGCTCGTCTGCACTGGACGGCAAATAGATTGTAATCGTTGTTCCCTGACCAACCTTGCTGTCTGCCGTCACCGTTCCCCCCGCCTGGTGGGCGAAACCATAGACCTGGGACAGACCGAGCCCGGTCCCCTTCCCGACCTCTTTGGTCGTGAAGAACGGATCGAACATCTTGGACAGAAGATGCGGCGGAATGCCGGTGCCGGTATCGCCAAGCGCTATCGCAAAGAAAGCCTTTGCGCGGCGGTCGCCGCCGGTTTCCTGGTTCGCGGTCACCGCATGGACGGACAGAGTGAACGTGCCGCCGTTTGGCATTGCATCGCGCGCATTAACGGCGATGTTGACGATCGCAAGCTCCAGCTCGGCGAGGTCCACCTTGACCGACGCGACGCCCTCACCGACGTTCTCGTTGTAGACGATGTTTCCGCGCAATGAGCTCTCAATCATGGTCCGCATGTTCTTGATCGACGCATTCAGATCAACGACCGTCGGGCTGAGATGCTGATGACGAGAGAAGGTCAACAATTGGCGCGTGAGGCTCTCGCCGCGTTTGGCCGCGGTCTGGATGGCTTCGATTGCTTTGGGCAGTTTTGGATCAAGCAGGCGCGTGAAGATCTGGGCGCTGCCTCCGATGATCATCAATAGATTGTTGAAGTCGTGCGCAATCCCGCCGGTCAGTTTGCCGATCGCCTCCATTTTCTGAGACATCGCGAGCTGTTCGCGGGCCTGGACCAGCTTCTCCTCGGCGTCGCGCCGCTCGGTTGCGTCGCGCAGAATACTGATGAAGCCGATCAGATTTCCTGCGTCATCATGGCTCGACGAGACGGAGCCCGTGATGAAGAACGGCGTACCATTCTTTCTGATGCGCCAACCCTCCACGTCGTACTTGCCTCTTTCGATTGCCGTCTCCAGCGCGTGTGCCGGCGAACCCGCGCGGCGTTCATCCGGCCGATAGAAAATTCCAAAATGCTTGCCGATGATTTCTTCCGAGCTGTAGCCGATGATTTTTTGAGCGGTGCTATTCCAACTCGTAACGTGTCCCTCTCGATCGAGCGCAAAAATCGCATAGTCGACGACGCCTTCGATAAGGGTTTGGAAATGCCGCCTGATGTTGTCGAGCGCCAGGGCTTTCCGTTCCAGTTGACCGTTCAGTTGGTCCCGAACAGAAAGGAGATGGTCTTCCGTGGTCTGGCGCGTCGCAATTGCCGCTGCCAGCGCAAGAGGCGGTGCCGATACGCTGATCGAGAGCACGAGCAAGGATAACAGTGCGCCATTCGGATCCGTTTTCGGAAATGGATCATTCCCTACCGAAAACCCCCACACGGCCATTCCGACAAAAATGAACGCAGCCGTCGACACGGTGCATCGATCGCCGCGCAGGCCGGCCCAGATCAAGGGCAATAGAACCAGAAAGCCCAGCAGGCTCCGATGCGGCAGCAACACGTCGAGGTCAGTGCTGATGAGGTCGCTACCGATGAGCGGGCTATAAGCAACGATCCCGACGATGCCGGCGAGAACGGGGACGGCGATCGATTCCAACAGCTTCCATTTGGAAGGAATGCGCAAGGGCATCGTCGCCCAGAGCACGATGAGCGGAGCAACCACCAGGGTCCCGGCAGCGTCTGCAAGCCACCA
The DNA here is from genome assembly GCF_029846235.1 of Bradyrhizobium sp. CER78. Lineage (GTDB taxonomy): Bacteria > Pseudomonadota > Alphaproteobacteria > Rhizobiales > Xanthobacteraceae > Bradyrhizobium. Next base: position 286,420 of record NZ_JARVWP010000006.1, on the reverse strand, counting down.
GGTCACCCCGGCGACGACGGAATCGGAAAGGCTCAATTCATTGGCGAGCGCGAAGCCGGCCGAGGCGATGGTTGAACTGATGATCGCGGTCGGCGCACAGGAAATGATTGCAAACTTCGCGACACCGACAGGCGTGGCAAGCGTCTGGCGACCGTTCGACCAACGGTCGATCAGCCATGTCCCGGCACATGCAGCAAGCAGGCTGCCGATCCCGGCGGTGCCGAATTCCAGGAGCGATCGGTCGGCCATGAAGTAAGGAGAGACGGCCCCCACCAGGATCGCAGGCCAGATCCGATAGCCGCGCAGCAGGACCAGCGCGAGCGCAAGCCCGGTCGGCGGCCATAGCAGTGTCGCGGTTGGATTGATCGCCGGAAGCAGCCGCGCGGCTTCGGCAAGCCCGCCATAAATCGCGGCAATTATCAGGATTTCGACCGCGTAGGTCGCAATGGCCCGAGCGTCGCCAAAAGCGAGCATCCTGGCTTTGTCGAACCTTGCCATTTCCATCGCAAGCCTTTGCAGTGGGCATCTCAGGAATGCGGTGGCGACCTGTCCCCTGATCCAGTGTCACCAAAAGCGGCGAATCGCATTGTCATGACGTCGATGTTCCCGCCAAGCACTCAACGCAGTTTTGACCAAAGCATGGCCGCACGATGGTGAGTAGAGGGATGCCCGGCAACTTCGGAACGAGGGACTATCGGGCAGCACCGTTGACCTAATAACAGTGGCGCGCCGGGATCCGAAACGGGTCACGGCGGCATCCGGACTACAATTGGGTACGATCCCGTTGCGTGTCGATAAGAGCACCAGCAGTCATTTTGCCTGCTGGCGGGAGGGATGCGCTCTCGATGCTGCTCCACCTGCACGGGGCGATGCAGCTAGCTCGCCAGCGCCATCCCGGCTTCATCCAGCGTCTGCAGGAACCCGTGCTCGATGACGGCATTCCGGCCGCGGCGTTTGGCGGCGTAGAGGGCAGCGTCGGCGGCTTCAATCAGATCGCCGGGGCGCTGGGTCTCGTTCGGCTTGGTCGTTGCGACGCCGACGCTGACGGTGACGACGCAATAGCTCGAGGGCGCGTGCGGCACGGCGAGGCCGAGCACGGCAGTGCGCACGGTCTCGCCGATTGCCAGCGCATGCGCGGCATCGGTGTTCGGCAGCAGCAAGCAGAACTCCTCGCCGCCATAACGGCCGGCAAAGCCCATCGTGTCGGCGGCGATGCCGGACAGCACCTCACCGATCCGCGTCAGGCAGGCGTCGCCTTCGGGATGGCCGTAGGTGTCGTTGTAGAGCTTGAAGTGATCGACATCGATCATCATCAGCGACAGCTCGCATTCATACTGCTGCGCCCGCATCCATTCGAAGTCGAGCCGGCTCTGGAAGCCGCGGCGGTTGGCGAGGCCTGACAGCGCGTCGATTGAAGCCATCACCGTGAGACGGTCGTTGGACTCAACGAGCTCGCGCTCGCGCTGGCTGAGCTGCGCCGCCATCGCGTTGAAGGCGCGCGCCAAGGGCACGAATTCCGACGGCAGCTTGTGCTTGGCGACGCGCGCCGACCAGTCGCCTTCGCCGAACCGCCTTGCCATGCCGGTCATCAGCTCGATCGGATGGATGACGAGCCGTTCCGCGCCGACCAGGGCACCCAGCAAAACGAACAGGCAGACGAAGCCGAGCTGCAGATAGGCGGTGCGGATCTCGCGGTTGATCGCCGCCGTCACCTTGGCCTCATCCATGCTGACGATCAGCCGGGACTGCGTTCCGGCGATGCGGGCAAAGCTCAGCGTACGCTGTGCGCCGTCAGAGGCCGTGAACGACACCGAGCCCGACGGCTCGTCGTAGCTCAGCGCCTTCTCGGCAATCGCCGACATTAAGGGGATGGTGTCGAGCGAGTGGCCAATCAGGCTTGCATGATCCGATGGAGCCGCGATCACGAGGCCGGTGCTATCGACCAGAGCGGCCGACATGCCGGGCTGGCCGCCGAGATTGGCCATGATCTGCGACAGCCAGTCGATGTTGATGCCGGCGACCACGATGGCGTCCTGTTCCGGATTGATCGCGGCCACCGGATAGGCCGCCATCATCATCGCGCGGCCATTGGTCCTGCCGCGCAGATAGTCGCTGAACACGAAGCCGCGGTTGTCCTGCGCCTTCTTGAAATATTCACGATCGCCGATGCTGAGCCCGACCTGGCTGTTCAGCGTCGAGCATTGCACCAGCCCGTCCCTCGACACGAACATGATGCTGCGGATCCAGGGCAGCACCGTCGGCAGGCTGGCGCGGAGCACCTCGCAGCTCTGCCCAACGCCGCCGGAGGCGCGGATATAGGCGGCCGACTTCAGCATGGTCTCGACCGAGGACACCACTTCGCGCTGGGTTTCCGCGGCGTGTGCGGTGAGGTTGGCATAGCCGGCTGCGGCCTGGGCGATCTGCTTGCTGCGGGAATCTTCCAGCGTGCGGACGCGATCGAGCATCAAGGGCGCGACCAGCATCACCGCAAGCAAGGCGAGCCGGGCACGGATACCCAGAACCTTCTTGAGCCTGACCCGGTTGCGGTTGAAAGTGACGCCCGACATTCTATTCCCTTGCCCGCGCACAAGGTAGAATGCTGGGATTCAAAAAGCCTTTCCCGAATTTGGTAAAATTCGAGCCAACCCCCGCACCTGTCAGAGAACGGCACAAGCATGACGCAAAGCCCGACCACGCCGTTATCGGCTGATTCATCACATGGCCTCGCCGCCGTGGAGCAGGAGATCGCGCGTGCCTGCAAGGAGGCGCGGCGCGACCGCGCGTCGGTGACGCTGATCGCGGTGTCGAAGACATTCGCGGCCGACGCAATTTTGCCGATTATCGGCGCCGGACAGCGCGTATTTGGCGAAAATCGGGTGCAGGAGGCCAAGGGCAAGTGGCCGGAGCTGACCCAGGCTCATCCCGGCGTGAAGCTGCACCTGATCGGGCCGTTGCAGTCGAACAAGGCCAAGGAGGCGGTCGCGCTGTTCGATGCGATCCATTCGGTCGATCGCGCCAGCATTTGCGAAGCGTTAGCCAAGGAAATCAAAAATCAGGAGAAGCACCCGGAACTGTTTGTCCAGATCAATACCGGCGAGGAGCCGCAGAAGGCCGGCGTCGCGCCGCAGGACGCGGATACCTTCATCGCGGCGTGCCGCGACAAGTATGGCCTGCAGATTTCCGGACTGATGTGCATCCCGCCGGTCGACCAGGCGCCGGCGCCGCATTTCGCACTCTGCGCCAAGATCGCCGCGCGCAACGGCCTAAAGAATTTGTCGATGGGCATGAGCGCGGATTTCGCCGTGGCAATCGCGATGGGCGCGACGCACGTGCGGGTGGGCTCGGCGATTTTTGGCACGCGGACCGTGCCGCATAACTGATGTCGTCCTGGCGAAAGCCAGGACCCCTTGCCTCCGTCGTCGGTTGCAGACTGAATGTTAGCCGCGTGTCCTTTCCTGAGGCCGCGGCGTATGGGTCCAGGCTTTCGCCAGGACGACGATGTGGAGAATGCGCAGCCTACGCGAACCGCACAGACACCTTTCCAATCGCGCCAAAGTCCGCTGCGAACACATCACCCGCCGCGATCGGCAGCGGGGGATGGCAGGTGCCTGTCGTGACGACCTCCCCTGCCCGCAACGTCAGCCCGAGCGCGCGCAATTCGTTGGCACACCAGGCGAGCGCCACGCGGGGATCGCCGAGCACGTTCTTGCCGTGGCCAATGTAGCGTTCGCCGCGCAGCGCGATGGTCGGGCGCTCCTCGACCAGATCGATCGCGCGCCAGTCCGCGGTCGTTGCAGCTCCGAGCACGAACAGATGCGCGCAGGCATTGTCGGCGATCAGCTGCGCTTCGCCGGCGGAGACGAAATCGGCGAACCGCGAATCCGGAATCTCGATCGCGGGGTGCAGCGTGCCGGCCGCCTCCAACACTTCGCTTACGCTGTACGGCGTTGTGCGCGGCACGAGATCACGCGCCATGCGGAAGGCGAATTCCGGTTCGCCGACGCGCATCTCGATGCCCTTCATCGACGCGGTGCCGCCATCCGCGATCACTGTTTCGGCGAGGATGCGCCCTGCCAGCGGCCCGGCGACGTTGATGTGCCTCTGGCCGGCCGCGCTGGTCGCCGCGATCTTCCAGCCGAACAGTTTTTCGCGCGACGTCTTCTCCAGCGCGGCCTGCACCGCGTAGCCCTCGGTGCGATCGCGCGGCCGGATTGAGCTGTCGAGTGCGCCGAGTTTTGTCCCTGCGTGCCAGTGCTCGCTCAGGACTCTTGCAGCGGCCGCGATCTGGTTGGTGTCGAGCATGCTTTCGCTCCCGCGAGATTTATTTTGGGGAATGTTTTTGGGTCGCGAGCAATCTCAGCACAAACGCGTCGCGTCTGTCGCGTGGGAAAACCGATGCTCAGCTATTCCAACCATCCAGAACATTCGCGCGCCGATGCGATCGGAACGCAAAACGCCCTACCCGATGATGATACGGGTCTGCGGGGACATTCGCCGCAACAGCCGCAGCATCGACGCCTTCGTCATCGAGACGCAGCCCGCGGTCGGTCCGAAATTCGGTCGCGCCAGATGCAGGAACACGGCGCTGCCGCGGCCGGCGATCCGCGGCGCAGCGTTGTGGTCGATCTCGACAATGAAGTCGTAGAGATGATCCTCGCGGGTCAGGCGGTCGCCGGTCTGCTCGCGGTCGAGCCGGATCGGCTGGTTGTAATGGCGGTCGGCGGGGTCCTCGCACCAGGCGTCCTCGCGGCGGATCGGCCGGGTCGGCAGGAAGGTCAGGGGACGCCGGTGCCGGTCGGCGCGCCACCACAATTGCAGCGGATGGAAGATGCCGCGCGGCGTGCCGCCGTCGCCCTCGCGCTTGTTGGCGAGGATTCCGCCGCGTCCGAGCGCCACGGGAACCGTCCAGCCGTCGGCCGTCAGCCAGCCCCGGCGCGGATTGCCGGCGGCGGCGCGGACCTCGATGGCCGAGAGCGGGCGATCACGTTTCGCTGTCATATAAGTGATTGAAATAGCTGATCTTCCCTCAAGAATCGTTCCAAACTGAACTTGCCTAGGATGTTCGGATCATTCTATCACCCGGCATTACAGGACATTCACGTCCTGCCCCGCCGGATTTGAGGTAGACTGCCGTTGCCTTGTGAATCGGTAACAATCGCCTACCTGAGCACATATCTAGCCGATGTTACGGTCTTAAGCGCCCTCCGCCTCTGACCGCCCCGCCCCCGAAGGATTGTACCTATGGCCAATGCCCGCAAGATCTTGATCGTGGATGACGATACCGATCTGCGCGATACGCTGGTGGAGCAACTGTCCCTGCACGAGGAATTCGAAGCCTCCGCAGTCGACACCGGCGCCAAGGGCGCCACTGCCGCCAAAGCCAATTCTCCCGATCTGGTCCTGATGGACGTCGGCCTGCCCGACACCGACGGCCGCGAAGTGGTCCGCAGCTTGCGCAAGGGTGGCTTCAAGGCCCCGATCATCATGCTGACCGGCCACGACACCGATTCCGACACGATCCTCGGCCTGGAGTCCGGCGCCAACGACTATGTGGCCAAGCCGTTCCGCTTCGCGGTGCTGCTGGCCCGGATCCGGGCGCAACTGCGCCAGCACGAGGCCAGCGAGGACGCGGTGTTCTCGGTCGGCCCCTACTCGTTCCGTCCCGGCTCGAAGATGCTCACCGGCGCCAATGCCCGCAAGGTGCGACTGACCGAGAAGGAAACCGCGATCCTGCGCTTCCTCTACCGCGCCGGCCAGATGCCGGTGTCGCGTGAGACCCTGCTCCAGGAAGTCTGGGGCTACAATTCCGGTGTCACCACCCACACGCTGGAAACCCACATCTACCGCCTCCGCCAGAAGATCGAGAAGGACGCCGCCAACCCGGAAATCCTGGTGACGGAAGCCGGTGGCTACAAGCTGGTGCCGTGATACGCTTCGCGCTCAACGATTCGTGAAATCGAGGCGCACCGCGGTTACCGGACCTGAATGTCGATCGATGATGACGTAGCCCTGCTCGAGCGGGTCCCGACGATGCGTCTGTTGGGCGAGAGCTCCTTGCGCATGCTGGCGATCGGCTCCGAGCAACGCGACTTCAACGCAGGCGAGGTGCTGTTCAAGGTCGGCGACGCGGCGGACGCCGGCTATGTCGTGCAGCGCGGCAGCTTCCGCGTCGAGGAAGGCGGCGCCGAGATCATCGCCGGCCCCGGCGCGCTGATCGGTGAGCTCGCATTGATCGTCGCGATGAAACGCCCGTCGACCGCGACCGCATTGGAGCGCGGCTCGGTGATCCGCGTCGCGCGCAGCCTGTTCCAGCGCGTGCTGGAGAGCGACCCAGCCGCAGCCCGCCGCCTGCGCGACGAACTTGCGCTGCGCACCAGCCAGCTCGCCAGCGATATCCTGATGGCGGGCGGGAAGTTGAGCACATAAATTGTCGTCACTGGGCGACAGCTCTCCAATCCGTCATCCTGAGGAGCGCGGAACGCGCGTCTCGAAGGATGCACGGCCCGGCTGGTGGCCGTCCACCCTTCGAGACGCGCTTCGCGCTCCTCAGGGTGACGGATCACGTTGCTGCTTTACCAGTGAATCAAACCTCCATCACCGCCGTCACCGGCACATGATCCGACGGCCGCTCCCAGCTGCGGGCGTCGCGGGTGATCTTGAAATCGCTGACGTGATCCTTCAGCGCGCGCGAGACCCAGATGTGATCGAGCCTGCGGCCGCGGTCGCCGACGGTCCAGTCCGCGGCGCGATAGCTCCACCAGGTGTAGACTTTTTCCGACATCGGGATCCGCTCGCGCGCGATGTCGAACCATTCGCCATGCGCCTGCGCCGCGAGCAGCTTCTCGGTCTCGACCGGCGTATGCGAGACCACCTTCAGCAGCTGCTTGTGCGACCACACGTCGTTCTCATGCGGCGCGACGTTGAGGTCGCCGACCAGGATGTGGCGATCGTCGCCGCGCGGATGCAGCGGCTCGCAGCTCTTCATCTCGTCAAGGAATTGCAGCTTGTGCTCGAACTTCGGATTGAGCGCGGGATCGGGAATGTCGCCGCCGGCCGGCACGTAGAAATTATGCAGCACCAGCGGCTTTGCAATCTGCGCCTTCTCGCCGAACGAAACCGAGATGTGCCGCGAGTCGATCTTGTCGCAGAACGTCCGGATGTCGGTCGTCTCGAACGGCAGGCGCGAGACGATGGCAACGCCGTGATAGCCCTTCTGCCCGTTCAGCGCGACATGCTCATAGCCGAGCCGCTTGAAGCGCTTCAACGGAAACGCATCGTCGATGCACTTGGTTTCCTGCAGGCACAGCACATCCGGCCGGGCGCTCTTCAGGAATTTGGCGACGATATCGATGCGCAGGCGCACCGAATTGATGTTCCAGGTGGTGACGGAGAACCGCATGAGAGCTGCGTCTTAGCATGGTTCTCAGTGCGGGTCGGCGCTTTGTCCACAAGCAACGGTGCGTAGGGTGGGTTAGCGCAGCGTAACCCACCATGCTTGCGCGGAGGGAATGGCGGGTTACGCCTTCGGCTAACCCGCCCTACGGTTACGGCATCTCGGCTAGCCCGGCGACGATCCGGGATAGGTCGTGAAGTCGATCTTGAACAGGCCCGGATCGGGCTTCTGCGTGGCGTCGAGATTGTAGACCGCAACCGTGGTGTCGTAGCCTTGCGGGTCGGTGACGGTCCACTGCTTGAGCTTGCCGTCCTTGGCGCCGATCATCAGCAGGAAGCGGCTGGTGCCGACCAGCGCCTGCTTCTCCTCGATCGTGATGCTGACGAACACGTCATCGGCGGTGACGCTGACGACGTTGGTGTCCTTCATCAGGTCGATGCGGTCCGACAGCAGATAGCGCAGCGGGGTCTGCGACAGCGGATAGATGTCCTGGGTGGCGAGCCTGCGGTCGCGCACCGCGACCGACGAGCCGTCGGCGATCACCTCGATCGTGCTTGGATTGTCATATTCGAAGCGCAGCTTGCCGGGCTTCTGGATGTAGAAATCGCCCTTGGTCTTGGTGCCGTCGGGGCCGACCTGCACGAAATTCCCGACCAGGGTCTGCAGCGACGACAGATAGGCCGAGACCTTGGCGGCCTGCGCCTTCTGGTTGGCGTCGAAGGTCTGGAAGATGCTGGCGGGCACGTTGCGGCGCGGATCGGGAATCACCGGGTCTGGCGGTGCCTGGGTGGCACCTGTGGTGGTCGGGCCCTTGTCGGCATTGCTCTGCGCGCCGGCGTCCTTGACCTTCGGTGCTGCCTTGGGTGCGGCGGGTTTCGGCGACGGCGCATTTTGCGCAGTCGCGCCGCCTGCGATCGCGGCGGTGACGAAAAGAGCCAGCGCAGTGCGCGCGCCGCGGTCAATGAGGTGTTTTGCCATCAGATATGTCAGGTCTCTGTTCGACGCTCGTCCCGCTTCGCCGGATTTTATCCCGCCTCTTCCGAGGGAGATATGGTTTTTCCGTGATGATCGCCCCCGATCAGAACTGGCCTTCTTCCTCCCCGACCAGGATTTCGCGCTTTCCGGCGTGATTCGCGGGTCCCACGATGCCCTCAAGTTCCATCCGCTCCATCAGCGAGGCGGCGCGGTTATAGCCGATCTGCAGCCGGCGCTGGATGTAGGAGGTCGACGCCTTGCGGTCGCGCTTGACGATCGCAACCGCCTGCGTGAACAGGTCGCCGCCGCCGTCGCCGCCCATGCCGGTGGCATCGAACACGGCGCCGTCCTCGTCGGTCGGCTCTTCCGCGGTGACCGCTTCGAGATATTCCGGTTGCCCCTGCGTCTTCAGGTGACGCACCACCTTCTCGACTTCCTCGTCGGAGGCGAACGGGCCGTGCACGCGGCTGATGCGGCCGCCGCCCGCCATGTAGAGCATGTCGCCCTGGCCGAGCAGCTGCTCGGCGCCCATCTCGCCGAGGATGGTGCGGCTGTCGATCTTCGAGGTCACCTGGAAGGCGATGCGGGTCGGGAAGTTCGCCTTGATCGTGCCGGTGATGACGTCGACCGACGGACGCTGTGTGGCGAGGATCACATGCAGGCCGGCGGCGCGCGCCATCTGCGCGAGGCGCTGCACCGCGCCTTCGATGTCCTTGCCGGCGACCATCATCAGATCGGCCATCTCGTCGACGATGATCACGATGTAGGGCAGCGGCTCGAGGTCGAGCTTCTCTTCCTCGTAGATCGCCTTGCCGGTTTCCTTGTCGAAGCCGGTGTGCACGGTGCGCGTCAGCTCTTCGCCCTTGCCCTTGGCCTCGACGAGGCGCGCATTGTAGCCGTCGATGTTGCGGACGCCGAGCTTGGCCATCCGCTTGTAGCGCTCTTCCATCTCGCGCACGGCCCATTTCAGCGCGACCACCGCCTTCTTCGGGTCGGTGACGACGGGCGTCAGCAAGTGCGGAATGCCGTCATAGACGGAGAGTTCGAGCATCTTCGGGTCGACCATGATCAGGCGGCACTGGTCCGGGCGCAGCCGGTAGACCAGGCTCAGGATCATGGTGTTGATCGCGACCGATTTGCCGGAGCCGGTGGTGCCGGCGATCAGCATGTGCGGCGTGCGCGCCAGATCGATGATGACGGGATCGCCGCCGATCGTCTTGCCGAGACACAGCGGCAGCTTTGCCACCGACTCGGTGCTCTCCTTGGCGACCAGCAGCTCGCGCAGGTAGACCTTCTCGCGATGCGCGTTCGGCAGCTCGATGCCGATCGCGTTGCGGCCGGCGACCACGGCGACGCGGGCCGACAGCGCGCTCATCGAGCGCGCGATGTCGTCGGACAGCCCGATCACGCGCGATGACTTGATGCCGGGCGCGGGCTCCAGTTCGTATAGCGTGACGACCGGGCCGGGATTGGCCTTGACGATCTCGCCGCGCACGCCGAAGTCCTGCAGCACGCCTTCCAGCGCGCGCGAATTGCTTTCCAGCTCGGCCTTGCTCAGCGGCTGGCGATCGCTCGCCTTCGGCGCGCTGAGCACCGAGACCGACGGCAGCTCGAACTTGTCGGAATTCTTCTTCTTCGGCTTCGGCTCGGCCTTCCTGCGCGGGGCGCGGGCGGCGGGAGCTTCCTCCTCCTCCTCGTCCTCTTCTTCCTCGTCGTCGAAAGCCTCAGCCTCGTCTTCGTCCTCGTCGTGATCGTGATGCGCGGGCGCGATCGAGGGCGCCGAACGGCCGCCGCCGATATTGGGCTCCTGACGCTCGAACGCGGCGCTGCGGCCCTGCGATCCGCTCGACACCAGCGATTTATAGGCTGTTGTGAACAGCCAGCCGAGCCGGGCCTTCGCGCTCATCAGCGCGTGGAACAGCCAGCCCAGCGAGACCGAGCTGCGGTCCTCGTCGTCCTCGACGAACGGCTCGTCGTCGTCCGAGATCGGCGTCAGCTCGTCGTCCTGCTCCTTGGCGCCCCAGCCGCAGGCGAACAGGAAGCACGCGGCCATCGCGACAAACAGGATCAGCCCGAGCACGACGCGGTAGACGAAGCCGGGCGGCCCGAACACCACGGCCGGCGCGCGCAGCAGCGCGTCACCAACGACGCCGCCGAGCCCGGTCGGCAGCGGCCAGGCGGTGTTGTGCGGCCAGCAGCTGGCGAAGCCCGCCGCGATCACCGTGCACAGGATCCAGCAGCCGAGCCGCAATGCCTCGCGGTCGAACGGGCGATGCGTCAGCATCCGCCAGCCCCACACCGCGACCGGCAGCAGCAGCATGATCGCGCCGAGGCCGAGAATCTGCATCAGGAGGTCGGCGCCGATCGCGCCGGGATAGCCGAGCACATTGCGGATCGCGCGCGAGGTGGCGTGACTCAGCGACGGGTCCTGCACCGACCAGGTCATCAGTGCCGCGGCGATGCCGCCTGACAGCGCGATCAGGCCGAGCCCGGTCAGTTCGCGCAGCCGCCGCGCCAGCGCCTCGCGCAGCGAGAGCGGCAGATGGCCGACCAGGGGGATGACACGTTCGATCGCTGGCATACTCAATCTTCGCGCTTCGCGATTAACCCAGGGTTTCGACCAGGCGATGCATCGCCTCGGCCGTCGATTCACTATCGGAGACCAGCGCGAGGCGGATATAGCCCGCGCCCGGATTGGAACCGTCGTTCTGCTCGCGCGCCAGATAGCTGCCGGGAATCACGCGAACACCGGCGTCGCGATAGAGCCTCACCGTCGTCGCCTCGTCGCCGCCGCGATCGGAGACGTTGAGCCACACGCAGAAGCCGCCGGCGGGCCGCTTGTAGCCGTAGCGGCTGCCGAGGATCTGGTCGGCGAGATCGAACTTGATGCGATAGAGCCTGCGGTTCTCCTCGACATGCGCTTCGTCGCCATAGGCGGCGACCGCGACATGCTGCAGCGGCACCGGCACCTGCGGCGCGGCGACGTTGCGCAGCTCGAGGAACGCGGCCATGAACTTTCGGTCGCCTGCGGCGAAGCCGACGCGCATGCCCGGCAGGTTCGAGCGCTTCGACAGCGACTGGAACGCCACCACATTGGTGAAGTCGGGTCCGGCGCATTCCAGCATGCTGCCCGGTGCTTCGCGGGTGTAGATCTCCGAGTAGCACTCGTCGCTCAGGATCATGAAGCCATGGCGATCGGCGAGCTGCTTCAGCCGCGTGAAATAGGCACGCGAGGCGACCGAGCCCTGCGGATTGGCCGGCGAGGCGAGGAAGAACGCCACGGTACGCGCCAGCGTCGCCTCGTCGATCGAATCAAGGTCGGGCAGGAAGCCGTTGCTGAGCGTGGTCGGCAGATAGATCTGCTCGCAGCCGGCCGCGCGGGCGCCGGCGCCATAGGCCGGATAGAACGGATTCGGCATCAGGATCGCCGGTCGGCCCTTGCGCGGCGAGACGTAGCGGGCTGCCGTGATCGCGGCGAAGAACAGCCCCTCGCGGCTGCCGTTCAGCACCGTCACCTCGCTCTCCGGGTCGACCGGGCGCGGCAACTGGAACCGGCTCGACAGCCAGGCCGCGGCCGCGCGGCGGAACGGCTCGATGCCCTTGGCCATCGGGTAGCGGCCGAACTCGGCGGTGTGCTTCGAAAGCACCGGCCCGACGAAGTCCGGCACCGGGTGCTGCGGCTCGCCAACCGACAGCGTAATCAATGGCTTAGCCGGCTGGTAGGGCGCCAGGAGCTCGGTGGTACGCACGAATGGGGAACGCTCGGCCTGGCCGGCGGATGCGACATCGCCGGCGCCCTGCGCCAAGCCGGATGAGGCGGTCATTGCCATGGTTGAAATGCCAGCACTTTCACTGCGGTCGGGGTTGAGGGGCGCCGACCGTAAACCGATCAAGTCACCATAGATAGGGCGAGGTTAAGACGCGATTAACCATCGGCGGCGGGCGCGGTCGGCCGGCGCGTGATATCAGCGCTGGCCGAACAAAACCGCAGCGAAATTGCACCGAGCCATGATCCATCGCCGCGCCGTCAGGGCGCTCATCATCACGGGCGAGCGCGAAGTCCTGCTGCTGCGGATTCGCCCGCCGCACGGCGATTGCTTCTGGATCGCGCCCGGCGGCGGCAGCGAGGGCGACGAGACGCCGGAGGCGACGTTGCAGCGGGAATTGGCCGAGGAAGTGGGGCTGACCGGCTTCGCGCACGGCCCTCTCGTCTGGCGACGCCATCACACCTTCAATTGGGGGGGACGGCGGATCTCGCAGAAAGAAGAATACCGCATCGTCTACGCCGACCGATTCGACCCCGTCATGACCGATGCGGCCGAAGCGAAGGTGCTCGATTGCTTCCGCTGGTGGCCGATCGCCGATCTATCCAGCGCGGAAGAGCGCCTCACCCCGTTGGCGCTCGCCACGATCCTGCAAGGCTACCTGCGCGACGGCGCGCCGCGCGAGCTTCCGGAAGAGGAAGTCCTGGTCGACTGACGCCGTTGGCCGGTCATTGCCGCCGATTCGAGCGTTCCGCTTTACCCGCCGTTAAGCCCGGCACGCGCGTCACGAAATCCTTCAGCAATTTGCAATACTGCAGGAATGAATGATCCCGCGTATTGCGAGGTCGTGCAGACGGAAATGGCGATCAAGATCGAGACACGCGGCGATGTCCTGCGCCGCACCGGCAAGGTGATGGTCATTGCCGCCGGCATGACCGCAGTGATGTCCTTCACCATCGGCATGCTGGTGTTCGGCCGCGATCTGGCGGCGCAGATCACGGTCGGCCAGATGCAGGCCTTTGGACTCACCGCCGGCGTCTTCATCGCCGTTACGCTCAGCGGCGCCATGTCGTATCGCGCCGGCCTGTTGATGCTGGAGCTGGCGCGGACCCGGCGTGAGCTCGCGCAGATCTCCCAGACCGACCAATTGACCGGGCTGCTCAACCGTCGCGGCTTCGATGCCGAGGCGACGATCGCGCTCGAGAAGGCGGAGACGAATGGTGCGTCAGCGGCGGTGCTGATGTGCGACATCGATCATTTCAAGTCGATCAACGACCGCTACGGACATGAGATCGGCGACAAGGTGCTGGTCGAGATCGCCGATGTGCTGCGCCAGTTCGCGGTCCGGCACGGCGCGCTGGTCGCCCGCTATGGCGGCGAGGAATTCGCCGCGGTGCTGACAGGCCGGAGCCACGAGCAGGCCGCGCACGGCGCCGAGGAAATCCGCCGCGATTGCGCTGAAAGAACCATCCTCGACGGCGTGACCCGGCTGCCGGTGACGATCAGCATCGGCTTCACCGTGAAGGAGACCGACTTCGATCTGGGCAATTTGATGCGCACCGCCGACCAGGCGCTCTACGCCGCCAAGCGCCACGGCCGCGACCGCGTCGAGCACGCACGTGATGCGGCGTGAGCACCTGTAGCCCGGATCAAGCGAAGCGAAATCCGGGGCGATCTTTCCAGGCGGAATACCGTTCCCGGATTGCGCGGAGCCTGTCATCGGGCGCGCGTTCGCGCGACCCGTTGGCTCCATCCGGGCTACGGCCCGCGATGCGCGGCGTCTACCGCGCCGGCAGCTTCTCGAACGACGGCTTGCCCTCGGGCAGATGGTGGAAGGTCTGCTTGTCGCAGGCGTAGATCGTCATCTGCGGAGTGAACACACTGGGGTCGTCGAAGGTGCCGACCTTCAGGATCGTCGCGGGCAGGCCGGGCACCTTGGTCAGCAGATGCGTGCCGCATTCGGGGCAGAATTCCCGGGTCACGGCGCGTTCGAGATCCTTGCGCGTGAACTGCTTGGGCTCGCTTGCGGTGTATTTGAAGCCGGTGGCCGGCATCGCCATGAACAGGTTCGGCCCGCCGCCCGTGATGTACTGGCATTCGCGGCACAGGCATTGCGCCGCCATCATCGGTTCGCCTTCGGCCTCATAGCGCACGTTGCCGCAATAGCACCTGCCTTGCACCTTCATGACGTCCTCCCGTTCTTGTTGTCGGCTTCATTGTTTGTAGCCTGTCATTCCATGATGGCAGGCAATTCCGACATTATTTTCTCAAGCCGCAGAAAAAAGAAAGGGGCTCCAACTTGCGCTGGAGCCCCTCAACGGTCCGGACATTGCCGGGTATGTGCCCGGACCGTAGTTCTGGACCTGGCCCCGGAGGGAGCCAGAGTCCCGGGAGAACTCACATGTTGTAGGCGCGCTCCGTGTGCTCGGTGATGTCGAGGCCTTCACGCTCGGTCTCGACGTTGGCGCGCAGGCCGACGATCACGTCGACGATCTTGTAGAGGATCGCCGAACCGATGCCCGACCACACCAGCGTGGTGCAGACGCCCCAGACCTGCGAGATCATCTGCGCCGCGAAGTCGTAATCGGCGACCTTCGGCGGGATCGCGGTGTAGTCGATGATGCCGGCGCCACCGAGTGCCGGGTTGACCAGGATGCCGGTGCCGAGCGCGCCGACGATGCCGCCGATGCAGTGGACGCCGAACACGTCGAGCGAGTCGTCATAGCCGAGCGCGTTCTTCACCACCGTGCAGAAGAACAGGCAGACCACGCCGACCACGAGGCCGAGCACGATGGCGCCCATCGGACCGGCATAGCCGGCCGCCGGCGTCACCGCGACGAGGCCCGCGACCGCGCCCGAGAGCGCACCGAGCAGCGAGGGATGGCCCTTGATGATCCATTCCGCGAACATCCAGGACAACGCCGCCGCGGCGGTCGCCACGAAGGAGTTGGTCATGGCGAGCGCCGCGCCGCCATTGGCTTCGAGGTTGGAGCCGGCGTTGAAGCCGAACCAGCCGACCCAGAGCAGCGAGGCGCCGATCATGGTCATGGTCAGCGAGTGCGGAGCCATCAGCTCCTTGCCGTAGCCGGTGCGCTTGCCGATCAGCAGCGCGCCGACCAGGCCGGCGATGCCGGCGTTGATGTGCACGACGGTGCCGCCGGCGAAGTCGATCGCACCCTTCTTGAAGATCCAGCCGGCGTCGGCATTGATCGCGTCGAGGGCGGCCTGCGCCTTCGTCTTGGCATCGCCCTCAGCCGCGGCGGCGAGTGCCTTGGCAGCATCCTGGATCGCGTCCGGGCCCGGCCAGTACCAGACCATGTGCGCGATCGGGAAGTAGATCACGGTGACCCAGATCGGGATGAACAGCGCGATCGCCGCGAACTTCATCCGTTCGGCAAAGGCGCCGACGATGAGGGCCGGCGTGATCGCCGCGAAGGTCATCTGGAAGCAAACGTAAACCAGCTCCGAGATGTTGGCGTCGACCGAGAAGGTCGCCGCCTTCGAGTCCGGCGTGACGCCCATCAGGAAGGCCTTGGAGAAGCCACCGATGAAGTCGGAGCCGCCGGTGAAGGCGAGGCTGTAGCCGTAGAGGGCCCAGAGCACGGTGACGATGCAGACGGTGTAGAACACCTGCGCCAGCACCGAGAGCATGTTCTTGGAGCGGACGAGACCGCCATAGAACAGCGCGAGGCCCGGGATGGTCATCAACAGCACCAGCACCGTCGATGTCAGCATCCAGGCGTTGTCGCCCTTGTTGACGGTTGGCTCGGCGTAGGCGGCGGTTGCGGCAAAGAGGCCGACTGCGAGGGCCGCCAGTCCCGCGCCATAGGGACGCTTGAACGTCATGTCATATTACTCCTGAGGTCTTAAGGTTTGAGCGCGAAATCAGAGGGCCGCCGCATCGGCCTCGCCGGTGCGGATGCGCACGGCGTGCTCGAGGCTGATGACGAAGATCTTGCCGTCGCCGATCTGTCCGGTCTTGGCGGCGGAGGTGATGGCGTCGATGGTCTTGTCGACCTGGTCGGAGCCGACTGCGACCTCGATCTTGATCTTGGGCAGGAAGCTCACGGCATATTCGGCGCCGCGATAAATTTCCGTGTGACCCTTCTGACGGCCGTACCCCTTGACTTCCGTCACCGTGAGACCGTGAACGCCAATGGCGGTCAGGGCGTCACGGACCTCTTCCAGCTTGAATGGCTTAATGATCGCCATAACAATTTTCATGAGTCCTATCCCCGCTTGGACCCGGTGCGAACGAGCACCGGGAGTTTCGACTGAGATTCACCACGCGGAGGACATCCACTACGCGGGCACAGCCGGGACCCTTAGAATCAAATGCCGTGCCAACCGGCCGGCGTTCGCTAATGGATTATGAATCCGGATGTTTTCCCGCATTGCGGGAGCGCGGTGCCCCTGCGCTATTCCGCCGCGCCTAAAATCTAATCAGGTTGGCTCAATTCGTGAGCAAGCCAGGGTCCGGACACAATTCTGCTCAGTGGGGGAGCAGTAATGGGTATCCAAATAGGGCGATGCCGGACCATTAGGCGGCGTCGCGTGCCGCGAAGACCTTATCGATCAAGCCCCATTCGAGCGCCTGCTGCGCGGACATGAAGTGATCGCGGTCCAGCGTCCGCTCGACGTCGGCTTCGGTGCGCCCGCAATGCTGCGCGTAAAGGCGGATGATGCGCCGCTTGGTCTCCTGCATCTCGGTGGCGTGGATCAGGATGTCGGACGCCTGGCCCTGGAAGCCGCCAAGCGGCTGATGCACGTGGAGGCTCGCATTCGGCAGCGCGGCGCGGTGACCGGGCTCGCCGGCCATCAGCAGGAACGAGCCCATCGAGCGCGCGGTGCCCATGCACAGCGTGTGCACCGGTGCCTTGATGAACTGCATGGTGTCGTACATCGCAAGCCCGCTGGTGATCACGCCGCCATAGGAGTTGATGTAGAGGTTGATCGGCTTGTTCGGGTTGTCAGCCTCGAGGAACAGCAACTGCGCGCAGACCAGCCCGGACATCGCATCATTGACCTCGCCGTTCAGGAAGATGATGCGCTCGCGCAGCAGCCTGGAATAGATGTCGAAGGAGCGTTCGCCGCGGGTCGACTGTTCGACGACCATGGGGATGAGTTGCATCATGTCGCGCATCGGCGACCTCCATGTCTGCAGGTGATGACGTCTCAGCGGTGAAGTTTGCGATCAGGCCGCGCGCATCACGGTGCGGCGGTTGCTGTTGGCGGCCTGCGGCAGTCTTGCTCGCTCGTCGCAGGCTTGTTGGATGATGCGAAAGCGGGTGCCGCCGGCCTCGTTCGGCTCGATCCGGAAGGTGACATGGCTTTCGCGAAACGGCGGCTCGGACTCGCGGAGCCGGTAACGCACCTCTTCGCCTGTGATCGTTGCTTCCGGCTCGGCGCCGGCGAGATCGCAATCCGGCAGCCAGCGTTCGCGCAGCGCCGGAATGGTCACGGCGCGCCAGACTTTTTCAGGCGGTGCGTCGAGCTCGTATTCGATCACGAGGGCTTGCACCAGGGCTTGGTCCGCGTCAGGCTCGACTGCATCGCTCATTGATCCATGTCCTTCAGCAGGCCGGAGAGCGCTTCGATGCGCTTCGGCCAATAGGCGCGGTAGCGGGCGAGCCAGCTGCCGATGCTGGCGATGCCGTCCGGGTCGACCTCGTAATTCACGAAACGGCCCTGCCGCTGCTCGCGCACCAGGCCCGCCGCGCGCAGCACCGCGAGATGTTGCGACATCGCCGGCTGGCTGATCTCAAGGCCGTCGCGCAAGGCGCTGGCGTTCAGGCTGCCGCCAGCCAGCTTCTCGAACACCTTGCGGCGGGTCGGATCGGCCAGCGCCTTGAAGATATCAGCTTCAATCATGCCGATACATAAGCATACACTTATGTGTCGCGCAAGCCCGAACTGTCCTCACGCCGTGCTGCGTGACGTCGGGAGCGCTGGGGTGCTTTGCATGGGGTTGTTTTGCGAATTTGCCGCCAGGCTCCCACCGGCCCTGTGAGCTCTACTGTAGCGCTTCCCCGTGCTGCGAGATGTCGAGGCCTTCCATCTCCTGCTGCATCGAGACACGGAGCGGGACGAAGGCAGAGACCAGTTTGAGCAGCACGAAGGTGACGCCGCCGCACCAGAGCGCCGTAACACCGACCCCATAGAGCTGGATCAGCAGCTGATTCGGATTGCCTTCGAGCAGGCCGGACGTGCCGCCGATCGCGGAGGCCGCGAAGATGCCCGCGAGCAGCGTGCCGGTCAGGCCGCCGATGCCGTGCACGCCGAACACGTCGAGCGAGTCGTCATACTTGAAGCGATGCTTCAGCCAGGTACAGGCCCAGAAGCAGACCAGGCCGGCAATGATGCCGATGATGACGCCGTGCCACGGCGCGACGAATCCGGATGCCGGGGTGATGGTGCCGAGCCCCGCGACCGCGCCCGAGATCATGCCGAGCACCGACGGCTTGCGGCGCGTCGCCCATTCGATCGCGCCCCAGGTCAGCGCGCCGGCGCAGGCCGCAAGATGCGTGGCGGTGATCGCCATCACCGCACGCGAATTGGCCGCGAGCGCCGAGCCGCCGTTGAAGCCGAACCAGCCGACCCAGAGCAGGCCGGTGCCGACCACGGCGAGCGACAGATCGAACGGCGACAGGTTGTCATGGCCATAGCCGTGCCGGTTGCCCATCACCTTGGCGGCGACGAGGCCGCTGATGCCGGCGGAGAGATGCACGACGAGGCCGCCGGCGAAATCCAGCACGCCCACTGATGCGAGGAAGCCGCCGCCCCACACCCAATGCGCCAGCGGCACATAGGCGAAGATGAACCAGCCGATCGAGAACAGTACATAGGCGGAGAATCGCATGCGGTCGGCGACCGAGCCCGCAACCAGCGCCACCGTGATGATCGCGAACGTCATCTGGTACAGCATGAACAGCGCTTCCGGGATGGTCTTTGCCGCCGGATTGACGCTGTCCATGGTGATGCCGGCCAGGAACCAGCTGTCGAGCGAGCCGAGCCAAGGACCGTTGCCGACGAAGGTCAGCGAATAGCCGAAGGTGACCCAGAGGATCGAGATCAGAGCGACGGCCGTGAGGCTCTGCGCCATCGTCGCCAGCACGTTCTTCTTGCGCACCATGCCGGAGTAGAACAGCGCCAGCCCCGGGATCGTCATCATCAGCACCAGCGCGGTGGCGACGATCATCCAGGCGGTGTCGGCGGCGTTGATGCCGGAGTTGGCTGCAGAATCTTGCGCCAAGGCCGGCGCGCTCCACGCGAGCAGGATTGCAGCAGTGATCGGCGCAGCTGATATCGCTGCACGAAGAGCTCGTGCCCCCATCATCATTCCCCGGCGTGTCGTCGTTTCTTGGTGTGGATTTTGGCGCGCCGGCGTCGTTGCCGGCGCGACCTCGATAGAACTCAGAGCGCGTCGTTATCGGTCTCGCCGGTGCGGATGCGCAGCGCGTGGTCGATCGGCGTCACGAAGATCTTGCCGTCGCCGATCTGGCCGGTGCGGGCGTGCTGGGTGATGACGCTGACCGCCTTGTCGGCGAGCTCGGTGTCGACGGCGATCTCGATCCTGAGCTTGGGCAGGAAATTCACGACATATTCGGCGCCGCGATAGATCTCGGTGTGGCCCTTCTGGCGGCCATAGCCCTTCACCTCGGTCACCGTCATGCCGTGGACGCCGATCGCGGTCAGGGCCTGGCGCACTTCGTCAAGCTTGAACGGTTTGATGATCGCGACGACGAGTTTCATGGTTCAGGCCTTTATTTCCTTGAGATTTTCCGTGTCCGCCCGTCCCCGAAGCGGCGCTTGCCGTCCCCGGAGCGGCAATTTGCCATCCCGGTTATTTCGCGTCCGCCAAATCTGGCAGCTTTCTGGGCAAATGGCACAAAAAAGTTGCAGGTTGAAGGGGAAAACGTGCGCGGCGGGTGAACTCCGTCACTGTACGAGACGACAACCCTCCGCCAGAATATGGCTTTCCCGCCCCGGCCAGCGGTCCCGCTGGCTCGTTTCGCCTACCGCGCGTCCCCATGCGCGCGCCCCGAGGAACAAGAAATGTCGAACCGAAACTGGTTTTATGCATCCGAAGGCCAGCAAAAAGGCCCCCTGCCTGAAGCTCAGCTCCGCGACTTGATCACCCGTGGCATGGTGGGCGCCGATACGCTGGTGTGGACCGAGGGAATGGCCGGCTGGCAGAAGGCCGGGGAGATTCCAGGACTTGTTCCGAGCGCGGGGGCTCCGCCGGCGTTTCCGCAGGCCGGTGCACCGCCGCCGGTTGCGGCATCGGCAAGCTACAGCGGCGGCGCGCTGTCGGCCGACTTCCCGATCTGGGGCCTGTTCGGACGCAGCGTGCTGATGTTCATCGGCCAGATCTTCGTCATCCCCGCGCCGTGGACCGCGACCGGCCTGTACCGCTTTGCGATTCCCTATATTCGCGTGCCCGGCCGGCCGCACCTCGCCTTCACCGGGCAGCCTCTCGACATCTGGTACGTCTTCATCGTGCTCGGCCTTCTGACCTATGCCGGAGCCGCCAACAGCAACATCGTCACGCTGCTCTCGCTGCTGTTGCAGGGCTTCCTGAGCTGGATGATCGTGCGCTGGATCTTCGGCCGCCTCAGCTCGAGCGGCCAGGACCTGCCGATCTCGTTCAACGGCAGCCCGGCCGTCTATGTCGGCTGGTACGTGCTGATGGTGATCGCGTCCATCACCATCATCGGCTGGGCCTGGGTGATGACCGCATGGCTGCGCTGGATCTGCCGCAACGTCGAGGGCACGCGCCGCGAGGTCACCTTCAATGCCTCCGGCCTCGACGTGCTGTGGCGAACCATCGTGTTCGCGGTCGGCTGCGGCTTCCTGATTCCGATTCCGTGGGTGCTGCGCTGGTACGCCAACTGGTTCATCTCGCAATTCGCGTTGACCGAGCGCGGCGCGGCCGCGGGTAGCTGAAAGGTTATTTGCGTTCGCGCACCGAGCCTTCTTGCGCGACCGACGCCACCAGCGTGCCGTCGGGCTTGAAGATCAGGCCGCGGGTCAGACCGCGGCCCGACTGCGCACTCGGCGAATCCTGCGCGTAGAGCAGCCATTCGTCGGCGCGGAATGGGCGGTGAAACCACATCGCGTGGTCGAGGCTCGCCGGCATCATGCGCCGGTCGAACAGCGTGCGGCCATAGCGCGCCATCACGGCATCGAGCAGCGAGAAATCCGACGCATAGGCGAGCGCGCACAGATGCAGCGCCGGATCGTCGGGCAGCTTCGCCGCGGTGCGGATCCAGACATGGATGCGGCCGTCGTCGATCTTCTGGCCGAAATAGCGGCCGAGCTCGACCGGGCGCAGCTCGATCGGCCGGTCGCTCTCATAGTAGCGGCGGATGAACTCCGGCATCTCCTTGAACATCGGCTGCTTCGACACTTCCTCCGCGGTCAGCTTCTCCGGCGGCGGCACGTCGGGCATCTTCTCCTGATGATTGAAGTTGCTCTCTTCATCGGCATGGAACGACACCATGATGGAGAAGATCGCGTTGCCGTGCTGGATCGCGGTGACGCGGCGGGTGGTGTAGCTCTTGCCGTCGCGCAGCCGCTCGACCTGGTAGATGATCGGGATCTGCGGATCGCCCGGCAGGATGAAGTAGCAATGGATCGAATGCGGCAGGCGGCCCTCGACGGTGCGGCACGCCGCGACCATCGCCTGACCGATCACCTGGCCGCCGAACACGCGCTGCCAGCTTGTCTTCGGGCTATTGCCGCGGAACAAATTCACCTCGAGCTGCTCGAGATCGAGGATGGACAGCAGGTCGATCAGGCTCTTGGACATTCGGTGGCTTTCGGTTGGTTAAACCGTCATTCCGGGGCGATGCGACAGCATCGAACCCGGAATCTCGAGATTCCCCGGTGCGCAATTGCGCACCTGTGGTTCTCGCTGCGCGAGCCCCGGAATGACGATCAGGCTTGTTTCTGCCCCCTGTTTCGCCCAGCTATTATCAGGTAGCAAGCACAGTCTGATGGCGTCGGGCGCGTAAGGAAAAGGCATGCCGGCACAACGAAGTATCGTGATCTGCGGGGGCGCATTTGCCGGGCTGGCGCTGGCGGTCGCGTTGCGCCAGGGGCTGGGGCCGGACATCCCGGTCATCGTGGCCGATCCTGCGCTGAGCCAGCGCCCGAGCCGCGATCCGCGCGCGACCGCGATCGTGGCGGCCTGCCGGCGGCTGTTCGAGACCCTCGGCGTCTGGGGCCAGGTGGCGCCGACCGCGCAGCCGATCACCGACATGGTCGTCACCGATTCCAAGCTGGAGGACGCCACGCGGCCGGTGTTCCTGACCTTCGCCGGCAATGTCGAGCCCGGCGAGCCGTTCGCCCATATGGTCGAGAACCGCTATCTGATCGATGCGCTGGCGGCGCGCGCCGAGGCCGAAGGCGTCGAGCTGCGCGCCACCGCAGTGTCGGCAACGGAGTCACGCCCCGACGGCGTCAGCGTACGGCTGGCCGACGGCACCGAGATCGATGCGAGCCTGCTGGTCGCCGCCGACGGCGCACGCTCGAAGCTGCGCGAGCGCGCCGGGATCGCGACCCATGGCTGGGACTATGATCAATCCGGCATCGTGGTCACGGTCGGCCACGAGCGTGAGCATCGCGGCCGCGCCGAGGAGCATTTCCTGCCCGCAGGTCCGTTCGCGATCCTGCCGCTGACCGGCAACCGCTCGTCGCTGGTGTGGACCGAGACGCGCAAGGACGCCACGCGTATTGTTGCCTTGAATGAAGAGCAATTCCACGCCGAGCTCGAGCAGCGTTTTGGTTTGCATCTCGGCGAGATCAAGGCGCTCGACAAGCCGCGTGCGTTTCCGCTCGGCTATTTCGTCGCGCGTTCCTTCATCGCCGAACGGCTGGCGTTGATCGGCGACGCCGCGCATGTGATCCATCCGATCGCCGGGCAAGGGCTCAATATGGGCCTCAAGGATGTCGCAGCATTGGCCGAGGTCGTGGTTGACGCGGCGCGGCTCGGCATGGATCTCGGACAGGCCGACGTGCTCGAGCGCTATCAGCGCTGGCGGCGCTTCGACACCATGGCGATGGGCGTTGCCACCAACTCGCTGAACTTCCTGTTCTCCAACGAATCGACGCTGCTGCGCACCGTGCGCGACATCGGATTGGGTTTGGTCGATCGCGCGCCGCCGCTGAAGAGCATGTTCATCCGCCAGGCGGCGGGATTGTCGGGCGAGGTGCCGCGGCTGCTGAAGGGTGAGGCGCTGTAGGCTTTCGCAGATTCGTAGCTCGGATGGAGCGGAGCGAAATCCGGGTAAGATCATCCACGGATAGAGCGGTCCCGGATTGCGCTGCGCTTCATCCGGGCTACGCGATCACGTCAATCGATCTTGCGCGCCTCTTCCGGCAGCATGATCGGGATGCCGTCGCGGATCGGATAGGCGAGTTTTGCGGAGCGCGAGATCAGCTCCTGCCGCGCGGCGTCGAATTCCAGCGGTCCCTTGGTGATCGGGCACACCAGGATCTCGAGCAGCTTTGGGTCGGCGGTGCTTTCGAGGTGGTCGATCGTCGAGTTCATTGCGGTCTCCGGCTCGCCGACATCTAGCACATCCAAATGTCGGCTGTCAGCGCTTCGTCATCCGCAGCAGCTCGTCGATCGCCGCCTGCTGCTGGGCTTTCGGCAGCGTCTGCTCGGACAGCGCGTAGCCGATGAACGCCCAATAGAAGATCTGCGCCCGGCCGCGCGCCACGTCGTCGGGGAATCCGGCCTGCCGGAGCAGGGTTTCGATATAGCCGATCCGGCGCCGGTCCACCTCGAGCATGGCGGCGCGCGCCGCGGCGTCAGTGGTGGCCCAGCTGCGCACCGCGCGTTCCAGCGCCAGCCGCGCCGAGAAGGTCCGACGCAGCAGCAGCGCCAGCGCGTCGCCGCCTTGCGGAATGGTCTCGAGCTCGGCGATCACCTGCTCGGCGGCGACCTCACGCCAATGGTCGAGGATCGCGGCGCGGTAGGCGCCGATGTCGGCGAAATGCCAGTAGAAGCTGCCGCGCGAGACGCCCATGGCCTTGGCCAGCGGCTCGGCCTTGAGCGCCGTGAAGCCGCGCCGCGCCAGCGTCTTCAGGCCCTGATCGAGCCAGTCCTTGGCTGAGAGCTGTTCCGTCATGGTTCCCCGTCTGCGCCGCCGACCATACACAAGTGTATTGACAGGCGCCAGCGTCCGGTGTCTCATCCATACAGTACTGTATGGTCCATTACATGAGGACTTGGCGATGCGTGATCTTCTGCTGCAAGGCGCCGGTGCCATCGCCATCCTGGTCAGCTTGATCCATGGCGTCCTCGGCGAGACCAAGATCTTCGCCCGCGCCACCGTCGAGCCGCCGCGGCTGCGCCTGCTGCTCCGCCTGGTCTATCAGGCCGGCACCGTCGCCTGGATCGGCGGCGGCGTGCTGCTCATTGCAGCGCCCGCGATGGCCTCCGATGCTGCGCGGCACTGGATCGTGGCGACGCTCGCGGTCGTGTTCGGCTGCGCCGCGCTGGCGAATGCGGTTGCGACCCGCTTCCGTCATATCGGCTGGATGGCGATGAGCGTGGTCGTGGCGCTCGCTGCCGCCGGTTACTAGCGAGCGCAACGATGCCGACTGACCGCATCAGCCTGAGCATCGCGGGTGGCGTCGCCGATGTCAGGCTCAATCGCCCCGACAAGCTCAATGCGCTCGATCCGTCGATGTTTACCGCGATCGCCGACATCGGCGCGCAGCTCGCCGACAACTCAAAGCTCCGCGCCGTGGTGCTGTCGGGCGAGGGCCAGGCCTTCTGCGCCGGCCTCGATCTCGAGCGCCTGGTCGCGACGACGGAAGGCGAGTCGATCCTCCCGTTTGCCGATCTCGGCCAGCGCACGCACGGCATCGCAAATTTCGCGCAGCATCTGGTGTGGCTGTGGCGCGAGCTGCCGATGCCGGTGATTGCCGCCGTCCATGGCATCGCGTTCGGCGGCGGTTTCCAGCTGATGCTCGGTGCCGACATCAGATATCTCGCACCCGCCACGCGCCTTGCCATCATCGAAGCCAAATGGGGGCTGGTGCCGGACATGGCCGGCACGCAGCTGATGCGCCATCTCGCGCGCGAGGACGTAGTGCGAGAACTGACCTATACTGCGCGCGTCTTCTCCGCCGACGAAGCGCTCGGTTACGGCTTCGCCACCCGGATCGTCGAAGACCCGCGCGCCGCCGCGCTGGAGACCGCCCGCGCGATCGCGGACCGCAGTCCCGATGCGATCCGCGCCGTCAAGCGGCTGCTCAATCTTGCCGCCGATCGCGATGCGGCGACGGGGCTCGCGGCCGAGACAGCCGAGCAGGCGCTGCTACTTGGCGCGCCCAATCACATCGAGGCGGTCAGGGCCAATCTCGAACGACGACCGCCGCAATGGAGGTTTGCATGACCACTGGAGCGGGATTCGATCTGGAGCGTCTGATCGCGACCAATGCGTCGGCGGCCTTCAACCGGCTTGTCGGCCTCGAGGTGATTTCCGCCGGCGCCGGCGAGGTGGAACTGCGCATGCCCTGGCGCGACGATCTCACCCAATATGCAGGCCACCTGCATGCCGGCGTGATCGCAGCATTGCTCGACACCGCCTGCGGCTTTGCCGCCGCATCGGTCGTGGGCTCGGTCACTGCATCGCATTTCTCGATGAATTGCCTGAGGCCTGCGATGGGCCACGGCTTCATCGCCAAGGGCACGTTGGTGCGCGCCGGCCGCAGACAGATCTTTGCGCGCGCCGAACTGTTTGCGGAGAGCGAACAGGGCGAGGCGTCGCTGGTCGCAACCGGTGAAACCGTGCTCGTCCCGCTCGCGGGTTGAAGACACGCGATTGAAGGGCGTGTTCAAAATCTATGGGGGCATCAATTTCCGTGCGGAATCGGCTTACGCGCGGATAACCATGCCACTGAAAATTGTAGAAAATTATCGAGAAGACAATTCAATCGGCCTAGCTTGTCCGCGCGGACAACCACGGGCCGACGCATGTTTCGTGTTCTGACGTGCCTCTCAGGTGAGCATGACTGGCGGCTGGTTCTGCTGGCTGGACTGGTCTGCTTCGTTGCCAGCATTGTTGCGGTCAACATCTTCCATCGCGCGATCGCCTCGCAGGCGAGGACGCGGCTGATCTGGATCGCGATCGCGGGAGCTGCGATCGGCTACGGCATCTGGGCAACGCATTTCATCGCCATGCTGGCCTATGAGCCGGGCGTGCCGACCGGCTACGGCATCGTTCTCACCGCGCTGTCGCTTGCGGTGGCGATGATGTTGACATCAGGCGGCCTCGGCCTTGCCGCCAGCGACTCCAGCCCCTGGCGCGCGCCAGTCGGCGGCGCCGTGATCGGAGCCGGCATTGCCAGCATGCATTATCTCGGAATGTGGGCGCTGGAAGTGCCGGGCCACGTGGTGTGGTCGATGGACCTCGTGGCCGCGTCCATAGTGCTCGGCATGCTGTTCGGTTACGCCGCGCTGGCGACCGCGGTCCGTTACCAGGATCGCTGGTCGTCGCTGGTCGCGGCGCTGTTGCTGACGCTTGCGATCGTGTCGCATCATTTCACCGCGATGGGCGCGGTCGAGATCATTCCGGATCCGTTGCTGGCTCCGGAGGCCCTGTCGCTCTCTCCCGCCTTCCTCGCCATCGTGATAGCGGGCGTGGCGCTCTCGGTGCTCGGGATGAGCCTGGTCGGCGTGCTCGCGGACCGGCGCCTCGCGCTTCGCACCCGCCGCTTCGAGGAGATCATCAGCCAGCTGTCGCTGGCGCGCCAGCAGGT
This sequence comes from Bradyrhizobium sp. CER78, assembly GCF_029846235.1. GTDB lineage: Bacteria > Pseudomonadota > Alphaproteobacteria > Rhizobiales > Xanthobacteraceae > Bradyrhizobium. The sequence goes on along the minus strand of NZ_JARVWP010000006.1, from coordinate 259,510 downwards.
TGAGGCGTCGCAGAAGGAGCTGGAGCAACAGAGGTTCCGGCTCGATACCGCGATCAACCACATGGGCGAGGGCCTCTGCATGTTCGATGCGGAGAAGCGCCTGGTCGTGTGCAATGACCGCTACGCCAAGATGTACCGGCTGCCGCCCGAATTGCTGATGGCCGGCACCGCCCACCGCGAGATCATCACGCATCGGATCGCCAATGGCCTTCTCAAGGGCGAGACCAGCGACAGCGCCGCGACCGAGAAGCTCGCCACGCTGAACGCGCTGCCGGCCGACGAGATCAGCAGCCGAGTCGACGAGCTTGCCGACGGCCGGCTGATCTGCGTGACGCGGCAGCCGATGCCCGGTGGCGGCTGGGTCGCAACGCATCGCGACGTCACCGAGCAGCGGCGCTCCGAGGCCAAGATCACGCATATGGCGCAACACGACGCGCTGACCGACCTGCCGAATCGCGTGCTGCTCAAGGAATGGATGGAGCAGGCGCTCGCGGGCGCGAGGTGCGGTGGGCCAAGCCTTGCGGTGCTGATGCTCGATCTCGATCGCTTCAAGGACGTCAACGACACGCTTGGACATCCGGCGGGCGATGCGTTGCTGATGTCGGTGGCCGCGCGGCTGCGCCGCTGCGTCAGCGATACCACGCTGGTCGCGCGGCTCGGCGGTGACGAGTTCGCCGTCATCGACTACGTCAGCGATCCGGTCACCGAGGCCGGCTTGCTCGCAGAGAAGATCAGGAAGGCGCTGAGCGAACCGATCGATCTCGGCCATCATCGGGTGACCACCACGACCAGCATCGGCATCGCGCTCGCACCGCGCGACGGCACCGATTCAGACGAGGTCCTGCGCAGCGCCGATCTTGCGCTCTACTCGGCCAAGAGCGGTGGGCGCGGCTCGTTCCGTTTCTTCGAGCCGGAGCTCGATCGGTTGCTGCAGGCCCGACGCAGCCTCGAGCGCGACATGCGCAGTGCGCTCGCCAATGGCGAGTTCGAGCTGCATTATCAGCCGTTCATCCATGTCGCGAGCGGGGAGACCTGCGGCTTCGAAGCGCTGCTGCGGTGGCACCATCCGCAGCGCGGCATGGTCTCGCCGGCGCAGTTCATTCCGCTCGCGGAAGAGACCGGCCTGATCGTGCCGCTCGGGGAATGGGTGCTGCGCACCGCCTGTGCGGAAGCCGCCAAATGGCCCGACGATCTCAAGATCGCGATCAACCTGTCGCCGGTGCAGTTCAGGAGCCCGGAGCTGGTTCCGGTGATCGCGCACGCGCTGGCGAGTGCGGGAATTTCTCCCAACAGGCTCGAGCTCGAAGTCACCGAAACGGCCATCATCCAGGACAGCGAAGCGGTGTTCGCCGCGCTCAGCCAGCTACACGATCTCGGGGTGCGGATTGCGCTCGACGATTTCGGCACCGGCTATTCCTCGCTGAGCTTCCTGCAGAAGTTTCCGTTCGACAAGGTCAAGATCGATCGCAGCTTCGTCTCCGAACTCTCCGGCGCATCGGACGAGTCGCGCCGGATCGCGCGCGCGATCGTTCGCTTCGCCGTCAGCCTCGGCAAGACCACGACGGCCGAAGGCGTCGAGACCAGGGAGCAACTCGATATCCTCCGCGCCGACGCCTGCGTGGAAGTGCAGGGCTTCCACTTCAGCCCGCCGGTGCAGAGCGAGAAGGTCGCGCAGATGATCGGTGAGCGGGTCCCGGCAGCGGCCGAACGTCCTGCTGCGGTTCGTCTCGCAATGGCGGGTGCCGCCTCCTGATCGAAGGCGCGCGCCGGCAGATTCGGATTTCCATGAGGCGTAAGGCCGCAGCACGCGGTCAAAACCGAATTGCGCGTGGGGCGCAAAGCGGTTTTCGCGGCGGTTAGAATTTCTCTAAAGCCTGCCGCTGCCGCGCTTCCTTGACTTGGCAATCCCCTCGGCATTGTTCACCCATGTGCTCTGCGCGATGTGCGTTGTGGGCAGGATCGTCAACGGAGGGGAGATGCGCGTGAGAGTGATTTTGAGCGCTGTGCTTGCAGCTGGTGTTCTGGGACTGACGGGATCGGCGGCGTTCGCCGACGGCTACAAGACTTGCACCAAGCTCGACAAGGCGTCGTGGAAGCCGGCAAGCGATGCCGAAGCCAAGGCCAAGGCGGCCGGCTATGAGGTACGCCGCACGAAGGTCGAGGGCTCCTGCTACGAAGTGTACGGCGTCAAGGAAGGCAAGCTCTACGAGCTGTTCTACAGCCCGGAAGATCTCAGCCTGAAGCATACGATCGCCAAGTGAAGCGGCGGCGATGACGGAGGCGGCGCCGGACGCCCGCGGCGCGACCAGCGTGCAGGTCTGGGACCTGCCGCTGCGGCTGTGGCACTGGGCGCTCGCCATCCTCGTCCTGGTCGCGTGGGTGACGCCCAGCGTCTATGACCGGCTGCACCGGCTGGCGGGCTATTCCGTGATCGGGCTGTTGGCGTTCCGCTTGATCTGGGGCTTTGCCGGCACGCGCTATGCGCGTTTCGGCAAGCTCGGCGTCCGGCTGCGCGCCGCGCCGCGCTACATCTGGAATCTCCGCCGCGGCATCACCGGCCGCTATATCGGGCTCAATCCGGCGGGCACCGTGATGCTGGTGGCGCTGCTGCTCACGCTCGCGGTCTCCGCGATCACGGGTGCGATGGAGGTCACCGTCACCTTCTTCGGCGTCTGGTGGGTCGAGGACACCCACGCCTATGCCTCGGATGCGGTGATCATCCTGGTCGCCCTGCACGTGCTCGGCGTCATCGTGGTGGGCTTGCTTCAGCGTCAGAACCTGGTGCGCGCGATGTTCACCGGCCGCAAGCAGCTTCGGGATCGCTCTTAAGTCCTGTCGGTCGGGCTGCTTCGCAGCTTCATGCTGCTTTAGATGCCGATTTTTCCCGAATGTCCGGCTTTGGTTGCTTCTTATTTCCATTCTAAACTTGAGGGATTCTAAAAGCGCAGCGTCCTCCCATCGCCGATTCTTCGCGAATTGTTTCCGGACAATGCTAGGTGCGTCCCAATGTCGCGGATTGCGTATCTGCAGACAATACGGAGGGGGCGCATGTCATCGCATCGTTACACGGGATTGGGTGGATCGAAACTCAAACGCGGCCTCAAATCGCGGCGTGCCGCGCTTCTCGCGGCGACCGCGCTCTCGATCGTCGGTAGCGTCAGCGCTGCTGCAGCCGAAGGCGACGCGAACGAAGCGCTGCTCAAGAAGCTCGACAAGATGGAGCAGCGTATCCAGGCGCTCGAAGCCGAACTGAAGCAGAAGGACGCCGCCGCCAAGCCGGCGCCGCGGCCGGCCTCGACTCGAAGCGCCAATGCCGCAGCGTCATCTGTCGAGCCTGGGAGGACGACCGATGCCAAGCAGGACGCGAAGGATGCCAAGGGCAAGCCCGAGGCGCAGTCGGCAGGGACACCGGCCAAGCCTATGCTGAATCTTCCGCCGCTTCCGTCGGTGGGGGACAAGCCGATCCTCGGGCTCGTCGACTCTCCCGTGCCGGGCCTCAGCATCGGTGCCTACGGCGAAATCAAGTTCGGCAGCGTGCAAAATCCCGCCGCCAACGGCCAATGGCAGAACGGCTTCGATGCAGCGCGATTCGTGCTGTTGCCGACCTACGCGATCACACCAAACATCATTTTCAATGCAGAGATCGAGTTTGAGCACGCAGGCTCCGGCTTCGACAACGATGACAAGCTGCACGGCACTGCCGAGATCGAGCAGGTCTGGATCGACTTCAAGATCATCGACCAGTTCAACGTGCGCTCGCCGGGTATCGATCTCGTACCGATCGGCTACATCAACCAACACCACGAGCCGACGCAGTTTTACAGCGTGAACCGGCCCGAGTTGTATAACGGTCTCATTCCGTCGACCTGGAAAGTGCCGTCCTCGAGTGTCTACGGAACCATTACCGAAGACCTGAAGTATCAAGTGATGGTCAGCACCAGCAATGAGGACTTCGGCGATTCCTTTGATAACCGGACCGCGGCCAAGACCGTGCCGCTTCCTGGCACCCCCTACGCCGCAGGCATCGATGGCCTGAATGCCCTCGCCTTCTCGAGGCCGCCGCTCGGTGACTTCCAGCAACTCAACAATGCCGTGGCCGTATCGGGGCGGCTCGACTTCACGCCGACATTCCTGCCCGGCCTCGCCGGAAGCGTCAGCGCCTATTACTCGCCGAACACGACGCCGCGCGGCGCGCATGACGATCTCGGCAACTTCCTCGGACACTCGAGCCTGACGATGTTCGACGCCGAGTTCCGCTATCGCGTTCCCGACACGGGTCTTGAACTGCGTGGCGAATATGTCCGCGCGGAATTCGGCCGTCCGGAGAACCTGCGCGCCAACAACGATTCAGATCCCACCAACAACGTCGGCAAGACGATGTACGGCTATTCCGGCGAGGTCGCTTATCACGTGCCGCTCGGGACTGTCCTGAACAGCGAGTGGGAGGCGGTGCCGTTCTATCGCTACACTTATCAGAACCTGCAGACCGCAGGCTTTGCCGGTACGGACGCCAACCTGCCGACCGGCGCCGGCGAGCGACAATTCCATACCGCCGGCTTCGCGCTGTTCCCGTCGCCGAAGGTCGCGCTCAAGGCGACCTATCAGCATGTCATCGACAAGAGCATCACCGGCGCGATGTCGGATTCGTTCCTCGGCGGCGTCGGCTTCTTCTTCTGAGACCAGCGGGGCGCGCCGGAACGAGCGCCGCCACGGCGAGACATTGAACAACAGGAGTTGCGTAAAAGATGACGTGGGTTCGATATACGTTGCCGGCGGCGGCGCTCGTGTCGGTTGCCTCGCCCGCCTATGCCGTTCAGTACCTGTCGATCGCGGAGGCGCAGAAGCAGGCATTTCCGTCGGCGACGCAGTTCACCGAAGTTCAGGCAGGACGCGTGTGGAAGGCTGAAGCCGGCGGCAAGGTCGCGGGCTTCTTCATCTTCGACCGGGTCATCGGCAAACACCTGTTCATCGACTATGCGGTGGCGCTGACCCCGGGCGGCGCAGTGCATAAGGTCGAAATCCTGGAGTACCGGGAATCCTATGGCGGTGAGGTCAGAAGTCCGAGCTGGCTGGCGCAATTCGTCGGCAAGAGCAGCGCCAGCGCATTGAAGATCAACGGCGACATCAGGAATATCTCCGGCGCGACGCTGTCATCGACACATGTCACCGAGGGCGTGAAGAGGATCCTAGCCGCCTATGCCAATCGTCTCCGATAGGACCCGCCGCGCGCGGCCGCTGCTCGGCACCTTCGTCGAGATCGAGGTCGCAGCCGCCGGCCCCGAAGCGGATGCCGCCATTGACGTCGCATTCGATGCCGTCGCGCATGTTCATCGGCTGATGAGCTTTCATGAGCGCGACAGCGATGTCAGCCGCCTCAATCGAGAGGCCAGCGTTCTGCCGACACCGGTTCATGCCTGGACATTCGAGGTGTTGGAGGTGGCGGTCGAGATTCACCGGCGCTCTCGGGGGATCTTCGACGTGACCGTTGCGCCGGCGTTGCAAGCCACCGGCCTGCTGCCCGGACCGGACGGCGGTCGGGTCGTCGCGTCCGGGCCGTGCGTTGGCGACGCGATCGAGTTGTTGCCGGAACGCACTGTGCGCTTTCGAGCTCCTGAAATCACGATCGATCTCGGAGGAATCGCTAAGGGCTTTGCGGTCGACCGTGCCATCGAAGTATTGCGTGGATTCGGCGTTCCGGCGGGGCTGGTGAATGCCGGCGGCGATCTCCGGGTGTTCGGAACAGAGCCGCAGAGGGTCGATCTGCGCGATCCGCGCGACCCGCTGCGCCTGCTCGCGCGGGTCGAGATGATCGGAGAGGCGCTGGCGTCGACGGCGCGTCGATTTGATCTGGCGGAGGGCACTTGTCCGGGCGCCTCTCCGATCGTCAATCCCGCCACCGGCGAGCCGGCTACCGCGATCGTCGGCGCCACGGTCCGCGCGTCCTCATGCATCATTGCCGATGCGCTGACCAAGGTCGTGATGATCTCGGGGACCGATGCAGGCGACCTGCTTGAGCATTACGGAGCAAACGCCCTGTTGATCGCGGCCGACGGGGACATTCAGGTCACGTCCGACTGGCGACAGGTGGTGCATCTTGCGGCTTAAACGTTCATTTCGTTACGCGATGTATGCCGCGTTTGCGGCGCTGTTGCTGACAGGCGCCGGCTGGTTGGTGGCGGATTGGCAGAAAAACATCGCCGGCGACGAGATTTGGCAGCTGGTCGCCGCCAACTTGCTGATGGTTCACGGCGGTGTCGCCATGCTGACACTGCTGTTGCTCGGAGCGCTCGTTCCCGTGCATCTGTTGCGCGCGTGGCGGAGCCGGAAGAATCGCATTTCGGGATCGATCATGGCGACGTTCAATGCCGCGCTGATCGCAACCGCCTTCGGGCTGTATTACCTCGGTTCGGAGGTGGTCAGGCCCTGGATGAGCTGGATCCACCTCAGTGCGGGGTTTACCCTGTCGATGATGTTTCCGCTTCACGTCTGGCTAGGCCGCCGCGAGTCGCGGTGAGGGGCCTACTGCACCGGCGGGTCGCCCGAGGTGCGCTTCTTGGCGAGGTCCATCTCGGTGACGGCGATCAGGATCTCGGCGCGGGTCTTCAGGTCGGGCGCCTCGAGCATCGCCTGCTTTTCGGCCGGACCATAGGGCGACATCATCGCCAGCGCATTGACCAGCGCTTCGTTCGGCGCGGACTCGATGCCCTCCCAGTCGACCTTCAGATTGTTGGCTTCGAGGAAATCCGCCAGCACCTCGAGCAGCGCCTTGCGGTCGACGGCCTCCTCGCCCTTGCGCGCAGTGAAGTCGCCGGTGAAGGAGAAGAAGTCGACCTTGCACTGCCGGTATGGCGTCTGCACGTTCAATTCCTCGACCACCTTGAAGCGCGCGACGCCGGTCAGTTCGAGGATGTAGCGGCCGTCGCCGGATTCGGCGAGCTGGGTGATGCGGCCGACGCAGCCGATGCGGAACAGCACCGGCTTCGCCTCTTTCTGCGAATGCGCGACGTCCGGCTGGATCATGCCGATCAGGCGGTGACCGTCGCGCAGCGCGTCGTCGATCATCGCGAGATAACGCGGCTCGAAGATGTTGAGCGGCATCTGGCCGCGCGGCAACAACAGCGCGCCGGGCAGTGGGAACACCGGGATCACCTCGGGGAGCTCGCCGGGCCCGCGATATTCGGCATTGATCGGCATCTGCGGTCCCGCTGTTGTGACGGGCGTACTTTACGAGAACAGGATGGTCGACAACCGCCTGCGCCCCTCGACGGTTGCCTCATCGGTGCCGCCCCACGCCTCGAAGAACTGCACCAGCTGCTTGCGCGCGCCGTCGTCGTTCCACTTGCGGTCGCGCTTGACGATGGTGAGCAATTGCTCCGTCGCCTCCGCGCGCTTGCCCATCGCATTGAGCGCGGTCGCGAGATCGAAGCGGGCCTGATGATCGAGCGGGTTTGCGGCGACTTTCTGTTCGAGCTCGGCGATCGGACCGACCGACTGCGCCTGTTCGGCGAGATCGATCGCCGCCTGCACCGCCTTCACCGCGGCGTCGCTGCGCTTGGATTCCGGCACCATCGCGAGCGTCTGCTTGGCCTGCTCGACCGCGCCTGTCGTCATGTAGCATTTGGCGAGGCCGGCCAGCGCCGCGATATTGGTGGCGTCGTGCGCCAGCACCTCGGCGTAGATCTGCGCCGCACCTTCGGCGTCGCCCTCGGCAAGCACGGCGTCGGCCTCGGCCAGGGCCTCGGTGAGATTGGGCTCGCCGGCGGCCGGCACGCCCTTGGTGATCTTCTCGATGAAGGCGTTGACCTGGCTCTCCGGCACCGCGCCCATGAAGCCGTCGGCGGGCTGGCCGTTGACGAAGGCGATCACAGCCGGGATCGACTGGATGCCCATCTGGCCGGGGATCTGCGGATGCTCGTCGATGTTCATCTTGACCAGCTTGACCCGGCCCTTGGCGTTCTTGACCGCCTTCTCCAGGATCGGCGTCAGCTGTCGGCAGGGGCCGCACCACGGCGCCCAGAAGTCGATCATGACCGGCTGGCGGCGCGATTCCTCGATGACGTCCTTGACGAAGGTCTGGGTCGTCGTCTCCTTGATCAGATCGGGCGCTGCCTGGGGCGTGGGGCCGCCCTGCTCCATTATCGTCACGTTGTCCTCGCCTGCTTCTGAGGTCGGAATTCCGGGGGCGTTCTAGCACGCTCCGCACGGCACGTTCAGCCGTTCTGTGAGCCTAGAGCATGATCCCGGAAAAGTGGGAACCGGTTTTCCGACGATCACGCCCAGTACATGGCGGTGACCCGGCAAAATTCAATTGCCTGCCTCCTATCCCGTTCGATCGGAGATCGGGTGGGCCTGTCCCCCGGGACGGCGGAAGATGGCCGTCCTTGATGGCAACGGGGAACACCCATGGCAAAGGCCTATTACAGCACCGTGTTCGAGCAGCCGGCCGGCGAAGTCTGGAAAATCATCCGCGATTTCAACAATTACCCGGTCTGGGTCCGTGGTGCCGGAACGAGCGAGATCGAGGACGGCAAGTCCGGCGACACCGTCGGTGCGGTGCGCAACGTGCTGTACCGGGAACGGCGGATCCGGCAGCGGCTGCTCGCGCAGTCCGACGTCGAGCGCTTCCAGACCTACGAATTTGCCGGCCCTCCGACCCTGCCGATGACGGATTTCAGCGCAACCCTGCGGGTGACCCCGGTGGTCGACGGCAATCGGGCCTTTATCGAATGGTGGGCGGTGTTCGATTGCGAGGCCGAGCGCCGCGTCGAACTGGCGCAGACCCTGACCGGCTGGTTCGAGAGCTGGCTCGAATCGCTCCGGGACGAGATGGCTTTGAGGCCGGTTCCGGCGGAAACATAAAAAGAAATCGTCGCAGCGACCGGTTTCGGCCGATTCGGGGTCAATTTTTAGCGAAACCGTGCGATTTCGTGAGGGTCAGACCGCGCTCTTGTGTTGCATTCACAGACAGCATTTGGCATAGGTCTGCCGTTGCCGGCGAGTGATCGCCGCCATTTCGGATGCGGGTGTAGCTCAGTGGTAGAGCACGACCTTGCCAAGGTCGGGGTCGAGGGTTCGAGCCCCTTCGCCCGCTCCAAAATCTCTCGCTGACCGAATATCTCGCCGACAGAGCTGACAGTCTGATGAAGGCCCGCCACCATTGCGGGCTTTTTTGTTGGCGCCGTCTTGCCGTTTGCCGCAGCCCGTGATGGCCGCTTCCGGCCTCGTTAACCGGCAAATAGCCCATTCTCAAAACTGATAGAAATCTGTGGTTGTCTCGGCCTTGAAATGGCTGCCGCTCGCCTCTCGACGCGGCACGCAAGTGAATGATGCCGATCAGCTGGACGCCGGATCCCGCCTTGGAGCGCCGCGTTGCTCGCGCAAGCGTTGCAGCGCTGATCGCGCTTGCCGGCGTCGGGATATGTTCGCCGGCTTCAGCGCAGCAATTGCCGAGCGACTCCGCCTACGCCCCGGCACCCAGCTTCTTTCCCATGCCCGGCTTTGCGCCGGCGCCCGGCTTCGAGCCCACGCAGCAGCCGCGGACCCGGGTCTACATCACGACGCGCTCGCATTGGGGCGGCCGGCAGAACTTCTGCGTTCGGACCTGCGACGGCCGCTTCTTCCCGCTGCCGCGCGTCAGCGGGGCCGCCGACGTCAGGTCGTGTGAGGCGGCCTGTCCCGCGGCCGAGGTGAAGCTGTATTCCGGCTCCGACATCGACAGCGCCAGGACCGAACAGGGCGAGGCCTACAGGACGCTCGCAAATGCATTCCGGTTTCAGCGCGAGATCGTGCCGCAATGCTCGTGCAGCGCCAGCGCCTCAACCGGCCTGTCGCCGATTGCGATCGAGGACGACATGACGCTGCGGACCGGCGACATCATCGCCGCCGATGATGGCTTCAAGATCGCGGCGATCACCGGTGGGGAGCGGCGCAGCGTGTTGTTCAGGCCGCTCTCGAAGGCCAAAGCGCAGGCGCTCGGCCTGGCGCGCCTGTCGTCGCGATAGATTCCAAGCGTTAGCTTCGTTCGAATATCACGCTGCGGTGCAGAATGCCTTGCCCGCAGGCAGAGTGCGCAGGAAAATATCGTCTCAACTTGTTTTGACGCAGCGCACACCGCTGCACGCGCTTTTCAGCGTCGTTGGATGTGCTACCATTTTGCCGTCTGACCTACCTCCAGACCGCCACCATCATCTCTCAGGGCGTTCAAAATCAATAACAGGCAAGCTGCAACGGCTTGCATAGGGGAGTGACGCGATGAAATCGGCTTTCAATCGATCGATACTTGCGTTCGCGGCGGTTGCGCTGCTGGCGGGGACAACCTTCGCCAATGCGCAGCAACAAACTGACAAGAACCGGGCGCTGAAGAAATACGAATCCGGCACCAAGGAATTCTGGACCCATCCGCCGGATGACTGGTTCCTCGGCGACGAGACCGAAGCGCAGAAGGGCCTTGCCCCGCCGTCCGGTCCGCCGACCGGCGCGTCCGATGCCGAACTCGCCAGCATGATGAAGAAGATCAAGCTGCCACCGGGCTTCAAGATCGAGGTCTATGCCTCGAACGTGCTCGCGGCGCGGCAGATGGCCTGGGGCGACAAGGGCACGCTGTTCGTCGGCTCGTTCGGCCTCGGCAACGTCTATGCGATCAAGGACAACAACGGCAAGAAAGAGGTCAAGACCATCCTCAAGGGCCTCAACATGCCGACCGGCCTCACCTTCCGCGACGGCGCGCTCTATGTCATCGCGGTCGACAAGCTGATCAAGTACGACAATGCCGAAGCCAATCTCGACAATCTCGGCAGCGGCAAGGTGGTGTATGACGACATGCCGTCCTATGCGGCGCATGGCTGGAAATACATCGCCGTCGACAAGGATGGCTGGTTCTACATTCCGTTCGGACCTCCCTTCAACATCGGCATCCCGCCGACCTCGGTGTCGCAGATCCGCCGCGTCGATCCCAAGACCGGCAATGCGGAGATCTGGGCGCTCGGCGTTCGCAACTCGGTCGGCGGCGACGTCGATCCGCGCACCGGCAAGTACTGGTTCACCGAAAACGCCCGCGACTGGATCAGCGACGATCTGCCGAGCGACAAGCTCAACATGATCTCGAAGATCGGCGAGCATTTCGGCTATCCCTATTGCCACCAGGGCAACCTGCCGGACACCAAGTTCGCGATGGGTCACAAGTGCTCGGAGTTCACCCCACCGGTGTACAATCTCGGCGCCCACGTGGCTCCGCTCGGCATGAAGTTCTATACCGGCAGCCAATTCCCACCCGATTACAAGAACAGCATCCTGATCGCCGAGCACGGCTCCTGGAACCGGCACAAGTACCAGGGCGGCCGCATCGTGAAGATCACCGCGAGCCCCGACGGCAAGAATGCCAAGCAGGAAATCTTCGCCTCCGGCTGGATCGAGGGTGACCAGGGCTATCTCGGCCGTCCGGCCGATATCCTGCTCGACAAGGATGGCTCCATCCTCGTCGCCGACGATTGGGCCGGTGCGATCTATCGCATCAGCTACAGCAAGAAGTAACAGTCGAACGAGCGGGGGCTGCGGTGGCCGTGAGGTGGCCGCAGCTTCTGTCGCGATCGGGTAACGGAACAACCTCGTCATGCCCGGACTTGATCCGGGCATCCATCCAACAAGAACCCTTTTTAAACCTGATGGATTGCCGGGGCTTCCTCGATCAGCTCGGGGACAGACGCCCGGCAATGACCGCCGGAGAAACTGACAATGCGCGTTGTGTCCCTCGGAATGCTGTTCGCGTCGGCGGTCGCGCTGACGTCGTTCGCCCAAGCGGCGGACAATGCTGCCGGCAAGGCGAAGGCCGAAATCTGCGCCGGTTGTCATGGCGACAACGGCATCTCGCAGACCGAGAACATTCCATCGCTGGCCGGCCAGCTCGACCAATTCATTCAGTGGCAGCTGGTGTACTTCCGCGCCGGCGCGCGCAAGAACGAGCAGATGCAGCCGATCGTCGAGCAGCTCAACAACGACGACATCCGCAATCTCGGCGCCTATTTCGCGTCGCTGCCGCCATTCAAGGGCGGCAAGGACGACAACCCTGATTTGTCCGAGAAGGGCAAGCAGGCCGCGGTCGGCCGCCGCTGCGCCTCATGCCATGGCGACGGCTTTGCCGGCACCAAGGCGGTCGCCCGCATCGCCGGCCAGCGCGAGGAATATCTCGTCAAGGCGCTGCACGACTACAAGTCAGGGCAGCGCTCCGGCGGCGCGCAGGCGGCGATGGCCGATGTCGCGTATCCCTTGAGCGACGAGGAGATCACCGCGCTCGCGCATTATCTGGCGCATTTGTAGCGGCACGGCACTCGGCCATCCTCCCCTGGAGGGGGAGGATCGGCGCGAATGCAATGAGCGACGAGGTGGGGTGACGGTCTCTCCACGCGAACATTGCCCGTGTTGAGAGATCACCCCACCCCGCCTCACATCTCGCTTCGCTCGGCGTGAGCCGACCCTCCCCCTCCAGGGGAGGGTGGAGATCAGCCCCGCTGCTTCTCGTACGCCTTGAGATGCGTATACGCCGTGCGCAGCTTCGGCACCGGGATCTTCGCGGCGTCGGCGCGCACGATCAGGTCGCCGATCACGTGATCGGCTTCGACCGGCAGCCCCGCCTTGATGTCGCGGAACATCGATGCGGTCATCGGCGAGCCTTCGGTGGTGAGCAGCCCGCGGGTGCGCTGGAAGAACGGGCCGCCCGGCATGTGGCCGGCGTCGGCCGCGATCGCGCTGCATTCGTCGAGGATGCCGAGCAGGAAATCCTGGCCGCCGGGCGCGGCAAGGATGTTGCCGACCGAGGTCCGCATCAGGCTGGTGGAGGCGGCGAGCGATGCCAGGAACACCCACTTCTCCCACATGTCCTGCATGATGTGGTCGCTGGCAGCCGCGCCGTTGACGACGGAGAATGTGTCGGCGATCGCGCGCACCCGGTCCGACGTGCCGCCGGCGCGCTCGCCGAAGCCGAGCGACTGCATCGGCTGCAGCTGCACCACCTCGCGCTTCTCGTTCAGCGTCGCCGCGATCGCGCAGAGGCCGCCGAGCACATGCTGGGCGCCGAACTTCTTCTCCAGCGCATCGAGATGCAGCATGCCGTTGAGCAGCGGGATGATCGCGGTCTTGTCGCCGACCGCGGGTGCAAACGACTTGATCGCGTCCTCGAGGTCGAACGCCTTGCAGCTGAGCAGTACGACGTCGAACTTGTCCGAGAGCTTGTCGGCCTGCACGGTCGGCGGATTGTTCAGTGTGACATCGCCGTTCGGGCTCTTGATCACGAGCCCGGCCGAAGCGAGCTCGGCGGCGCGGCGGTGCCGCACCAGGAAGGTGACGTCACGGCCGGCCTGAAGCATCCGTCCGCCGAAATACCCGCCGATCGCACCGGCGCCGACCACGAGAACACGCATGGGAATTTTTCCTTCTTGATTGAGCAAATGCGAATGGGGAACACATATAGATGCTGGTTCGCGATTGGCTAATCACTATTCGCTACCGGCTCTAAAGCGGGATGAGTTCTGGTTGAATCGGTTTGGCGCGGTCTCGGTTCACCTCTCCCCGTTGGGGAGAGGTCGGATTGCGAAGCAATCCGGGTGAGGGCTCTTGCCCTCTCGATAGACCATAACCCCTCACCCGATTTGCTGCGCAAATCGACCTCTCCCAAGGGAGAGGTGAACCTTCGACGCCATTCCAGCTCAACCTAATCTCATCAGGCTCTAGCGTCATTCCGGGATGGTCCGAAGGACCAGACCGCAGCTGCGCAATTGCGCAGCGGGGAATCTCGAGATTCTCGGTGCGCAATTGCGCACCTGAGGGTTCGATGCTGCACATCGCCCCGGAATGACTACGTCACTTTCCCGACACCAATTCCTCGACTTCGCGCAGCTGCTCCTTGCCGAAGAAGATCTCCTTGCCGACGAAGAAGGTCGGCGAGCCGAACGCGCCGCGCTCGACGGCCGACTGGGTGTATTCCATCAGCTTCCCCTTGACGTCAGCGTCCTGCGCGCGGGCGAACAGCTTTGCAGCATCCAGGCCGGAGGACGCGAGCGCTTTGCCGGCAACTTCCGGATCGTCCATCTTCTTCGGCTCGACCCACATGTGGTGGAAAGCCGCCTCGATATACTTCTCGAACACGCCCTCGAACTGGGCGGCGACCGCCGCGCGCATCAGGTTCAGCGTGTTGACCGGGAAGAACGGGTTCCAGGTGTAGGGCTTGACGTTGAAGCGTTTGAGGAAGCGCTCGGTCTCGATCTTCATGAACTCGGGCTTGTTCTTGACCCCCGCCAGCGTTTCGGCCGGCGATTTGTTGTTGGTGGCCTTGAAGATGCCGCCGAGCAGGATCGGGACATATTCGAACTTGACGCCGGTGCGTTGTTCGATCGCCGGGATCGCCTTGTGGCTGAGGAACGCGTTGGGGCTGCCGAAATCGAACAGGAATTGCGGATTTTGGCTCACGGCGGTCTCTCCCTCAGCTTGTCTCGTTTGGGCTCATTGTAGCATGGGCCTGCTGTCGCAGGTGCCATCGGTAGAATATGATACTCATCATGTGAGTAGCAGTGCATGATGTCAAATCAGCCGCTTGATGGTCTGCTTGCGCCATACCAGGGCGTAATAGGCCATCTGCAACAGGAACATAGTTGCGAAGGTGACGGGATAGGCGATCCAGATGCCGCTGATGCCGATGGCGCGGCTGAGCAGGGTCGCGACCGGCACCTCGACCGCCGCGATCGCCAGGGTCGAGATGAACAGCGGCATCCACACCGTGCCGCCGGCGCGCATCGCGCCGGAAAACACCGTGGCCATGCCGAACAGCACCATGCTCCACAGCACGATGTACAGCAGCTGCTGGGCTAGCGCGAGCACCGTCGGGTCGACGATGAAGAAGCCCATCAGCGGCCGCGCAAAGAGATAGCCGAGCACCACCAGCCCGCCGGTCAGCGCGAGATTCATCTCGAGCCCGGCTCTGACGATGGCGCCGACCCGGCCGGGTTCGCCGCGGCCGATCGCCTGCGCGCCGAAGATCGAGGTCGTGATGGCGATCGAGATCGCCGGAAACTGCACATAGCCGATCACCTGGTTGACCGCGCCATAGGCGGCGGTGGCGTCCGAGCCGAACCCGTTGACGAGGCCGAGCAGCACCAGTTCGGCGAGCGAGACCACCACCATGCCGATCGCGGTCGGAATGCCGAGCCGCAGCACGATGCGCAGCAGCGCGCCCTTCGGCCGCATCGCGCGCAGGAACGCTGTGTCGAAGGCGAGCGGGTGCTTGTGCCTGAGCATGTGGACATGCAGCCAGAGCAGCGTCACCACGCCCGAGACGGCGGAGGCAATTGCGGCGCTGGCGACGCCCAGCATCGGCAGGCCGAGCCAGCCGCGGATCAGCGCCGGCGTCACCACCAGGCCGACAGCGGTCGAGACCGTCAGCGCCACCAGCGGCGTCACAGTGTCACCGACGCCGCGCATCATCGCCGCGAGCAGCAGGAATGCGAACGTCACCGGCATCGTGATCATCATGATCCGCGCATAGGACACCGCGGCGTCGAGGACATCAGGCGGCGTGGCAAGCGCGATCAAGAGCGGGCGGGCGAACAGGCCGCCGAGGATTGCGATCGCCAGCGCGAGCAGCAGCGTCACCGTCATGGTGGTGCCGGCAACGGCCTTCACCCGGTCGGGCTCGCCGGCGCCCCAGGCCTGGCCGATCATGACCGAGGCGCCCGCGCTCAGGCCGATCACGAAGGAGATAAAGAAGAACATCACCGGGAAGAACACCGATGCCGCCGCCAGCGCGTCGACGCCGATCATCTGTCCGAGATAGACGCCGTTGATGGTGCCAAACAGCGACTGCAGCACATTGCTCAGCAGCATCGGCGCCAGGAACGACAAGAAGGCTTTGCGTAGGGAGGGAGGGTTGGACACGTTCAAATTCCAAAAACTGAGATCGTCAGGACGGCAGTGGGAGCAGGTGCTGCTTACCTCGCCCCGCGTGCGGGGAGAGGTCGGAACGCATCGGGAGATGCGTTCCGGGTGAGGGGGAGTCTCCGCAAATTCAACTATCGCCGAGTATGCGGAGGCGGCCCCTCACCCCAACCCTCTCCCCGTAAGAACGGGGCGAGGGGGCTGCGCCGTCGCGGTTGGTGTTCGACCTAATCTCACCACGAGTCAGTCCGCTTGATCGCTATGAGCGAGCGCGATGGCGTGGTCGCGGATATCGGCCGGCCAGTCCGCGATCAGGGTCGCGAAGCGCCGCCGGTCGTGCGCGAACAGCGCGCGGATCGCCTCCTCATAATGCGGCCGGTTGCCGGCCATCGTGGTCATGAAGCGATAGGCGGCATCCTGCGCTGCGCGCGTGCGGTCCTTGTCGCCGCTTGAGCGCCGGGCCTCGTCGACCAGCTTGCGGATCGCAACCGACGCGCCGCCCTTCTGCTGCGCGAGCCAGTCCCAGTGTCGCGGCAACAGTGTGATCTCACGCGCGACGACGCCAAGCTTTGGTCGTCCCGGCCCGCGCGGCGCGGCCGGCACCGCCGGCTCCTCATCGAGCGGGCGGGCGGGCTTTGGCAGCCGCGCCAGCACGTCGTCGACCGAGCCGCGGAAGTCGATATCGACCAGCGCCGAAGTGCGGCCGTTGAACACCAGGACCGCGGCATCCTTGTGCTGGTCGAGCAGCTGCTTGACGGCGCGGGCGACCTCGGGGAGATCACCGGCGGCGATGCGGTGCTCTTTTTCAAAGGCGACATAGGCTGGGTTCATCGCTGATCTCTTCGGTTGCGCGGCATATTGCCCGGGTAATTCGGGGTAATCCAGGCGCGGACGTCTCGACTTTCTTGCGGCGGGCTGGCACCAAACGCCGCCCGATTGCGCTGACATCTGAGAGGACGCCCATGCTGACGGTTCATCACCTCAACAATTCCCGCTCGCAGCGCGTGCTGTGGCTGCTCGAGGAATTGGGCGTTGCTTACGAGATCGTGCGCTACCAGCGGCAGCCCGACATGCGGGCGCCGAAGGAGCTGCGCGCGGTCCATCCGCTCGGCAAGTCGCCTGTTGTCACCGACAACGGCAACACCATCGCGGAATCCGGCGCGATCCTCGAATACATCATCGCGACTTATGGCAACGGCCGCCTGATCCCGCAGGCCGATACGCCGGAGCGGCTGCGCTACACCTATTGGCTGCACTACGCCGAGGGATCGGCGATGACGCCGCTGCTGCTGAAGCTGCTGTTCACGCTGATGCCGAAGCGCGCGCCGGCGCTGCTGCGGCCGCTGGTGCGCAAGGTCTCGAACCAGGCGCTGTCCACGCTGGTCAATCCGCAGCTCAAGCAGCACATGGCCTATTGGGAAGGCGAGCTCGGCAAGAGCGAGTGGTTCGCCGGTGGCGAATTCTCCGGCGCCGACATCCAGATGAGCTTTCCGCTGGAGGCGGCCGCCGCGCGCGGCGGGCTCGAGGACGGCCACCCCCGTTGCGTCGCATTCCTCGAGCGCATCCACGCCCGCCCGGCCTATGCGCGGGCCTTGGAGAAGGGCGGGCCGTACGAGGTCGGCCGATAAACACGCGCTCATCGCGGCAGCTCGACCAGCGGCAGCAGCCGTGAATCGGCGAGCGCCGCCGTGCGATGCCCGATCCCTGCGAGATAGGCGTCCGCCAGCGCGAAGGCGAGGAACGCGCCGCGGCTCTTCTGCCGGATCAGCATCGCACGGTCCCAGCGCTCGGCCTCGGGCCCGATCAGGAACGACCCGCCGTCACCCATGAACAGGATGTCGCCGCCACTCTTCTGCAGATGCGGGAGCGTGCGCGCGACATAGCGGTCGTACGCCTCCGCGCCTGATATCGGCTGCGGCGGGGCGAGCTCGGGGTCTTGCGAATAATCGGCGATCTCGCGGAAGCGCAGCAGGTTGAGCATCACCAGCTCGCCCGTGATCTCGCGCTGGGCAAAGTCGCGCCCGGCGTTCCAGGTCGGCTCCAGATAGCAGGTGGTGTCCATGTTGGTCGTCCCATCGGGTTCGGATGGCATTTTTTACCCGGGCATAATTGCTTTGTCAATAATGCCCGGGTATAAATCATCTCACCGAGGCGAGAGGAGCCACCATGAAGACCGAGGACCGCAAGCTGGCCATCGCCGATTACAAGAAGCGCGCGAGCGTTGCCGGCGTGTTCGCGATCCGCTGCCGCGCGACCGGCACGGTCTGGGTCGGGCAGGCGCTCGATCTCGACAAGATCCAGAACCGGATCTGGTTCACGCTGCGGATGGGCAATCATCGCAATGCCGAGCTGCAGCGCGCCTGGTCGGCGCATGGCGCGGACAATCTGTCGCTCGAAACGCTGGAGCGGATCGAAGAAGAGGAACTCGCCTATGTGCGAGACACGCTGCTCAAGGAGCGCGTGGCGCACTGGCGCGCACAGCTGAACGCGTCTGTGGTGTAGTCTTTTTTGAGCATGATCTTTCCGGAAAACCGCTTCGCACTTTTCCGGATCATGCTTCAGCGCGCCGGCAGCGCCTGCACGGTGACGCCGGGCGGCGGCACGTCGTCGTCGGGCACGAAGAAATCTGACATCAGCGGTACCGAGGGATCGACGCGGTAATGCTCGAAGTCGCGCACGCCGTTGGCATAGAGCACCTTGTCGTCGATGCAGAAATGCCCGGTGAATTCGCGCGACGGCCGCGTGATGATGGCATAGGCCGCATCGCCCATGATCTCGGGGGTGCGGCTCGCGCGCATCATGGCATCGCCACCGAGCAGGTTGCCGACCGCAGCGGTTGCGATCGTGGTGCGCGGCCACAGCGCGTTGACGGCGACGCCGGCCGATTTCAGCTCGCCGGCCAACCCGAGCACGCACATACTCATGCCGAATTTCGCCATCGTGTAGGCGGTCGAGTGCTCGAACCATTTCGTCTTCATGTCGAGCGGCGGCGACAGCATCAGGATGTGCGGATTCTCCGCCTTCTTCAGGTGCGGGATGCAGTATTTCGACACCATGAAAGTGCCGCGGGTGTTGATATCGGTCATCAGGTCGTAGCGCTTCATGTCGGTGGCCTGCGAATCCGTCAGGCTGATCGCACTGGCATTGTTGACGCAGACGTCGATGCCGCCGAACTCGGCGACGGTCTGCTCGATCGCCGCCATCACCTGGGCCTCGTCCCTGATGTCGCAGATCACAGGCAGCGCCTTGCCGCCGGCGGCGCGGACCTCGTCGGCGGCGGTGTAGATCGTGCCCTTCAGCTTCGGATGCGGCTCGGCGGTCTTCGC
The DNA here is from genome assembly GCF_029846235.1 of Bradyrhizobium sp. CER78. Lineage (GTDB taxonomy): Bacteria > Pseudomonadota > Alphaproteobacteria > Rhizobiales > Xanthobacteraceae > Bradyrhizobium. The sequence continues at coordinate 240,266 of NZ_JARVWP010000006.1, read as the reverse complement.
CGCGATTGCGACATTGGCGCCGTCGCGCGCCGCCCGCAGCGCGATCGCGAGCCCAATGCCGCGGCTCGCGCCGGAGATGAACAGCGTCTTGGCTTTGAGCGACGTCATGAGACCACTCCTCTGCAGTTAAGGACGCACACCAGCAGGGCTCCCTCCCTCCTTGCGGGGGAGGGTTGGGGAGAGGGGTAAGCCACACACACTGCCTTCGCGGCCACCCCTCTCCCTAGCCCTCCCCCGCAAGGGGGGAGGGGACGACCGAGCAAGCGGCACGATTGTAGTGCCGCTGCGAGCACTCACCCACCCGCATGCAGCACGCGCCCGCGCGTTTCCGGCAGTGCGTAGGCGGCGATGAAGAACACGGCGTAGGCCGCCACCGCGAAGATCGCGATCGCGTTGGCGAGCGTCGTCGTGGTCGAGAGCGCGCCGACCAGGAACGGAAACAGCGCGCCGACACCGCGGCCGAAATTGTAGCAGAAGCCCTGGCCGGAGCCGCGCAACCGCGTCGGATACAGCTCGGTCAGGAACGCGCCCATGCCGGAGAAATAGCCCGAGGCAAAGAAGCCGAGCGGGAAGCCCAGCACCCACAGCACCTCGTTGGACAGCGGCAATTGGGTATAGAGCAGCACGACCGCGATGGCGCCGAGCGAGAAGATCAGGAACAGGTTGCGCCGGCCGATCCGGTCGGCAAGCCAGGCGCCGACGAGATAGCCGATGAACGAGCCGATGATCAGCGTCGCGAGATAGCCGGTCGAGCCGACCACCGAGAGCTTGCGCTCGGTGGTGAGGAAACGCGGCACCCAGAAGGTGATGGCGTAATAGCCGCCCTGCATGCCGGTGCCGACCAGCGAGGCCAGCAGCGTGGTCTTCAGGATCGGCCCCTGGAAGATCTCCCACAATGCGGCGGGGCCGCTGCCGGACGCCTGTTGCTGGGCCATCGTCGCGGCCGAGATCTCGGGTTCGGTGACATACCGGCGCAGATAGAACACCAGCAGCGCCGGCAGCGCGCCGATCACGAACATCCAGCGCCAGGCGTTTTCCGGCGGGAGCACCGAGAACAGCACCGCCTGCGCCAGCACCGCAAGGCCCCAGCCGACCGCCCAGCCCGACTGCACCGAGCCGACCGCGCGGCCGCGATATTGCGGCCGGATCGCCTCGCCGATCAGCACCGCGCCGGCCGCCCATTCGCCGCCGAAGCCGAGGCCGAGCAGCGCGCGGGCGATGAGCAGCTGATCGAAATTCTGCACCACGGCGCAGACCAGCGAGAAGAACGAGAACCAGATGATGGTGAGCTGCAGCGTCTTCACCCGCCCGATGCGGTCGGAGAGATAGCCGCCGAGCCAGCCGCCGATGGCGGAGGCCAGCAGCGTCACGGTGCCGGCGAGCCCGGCGGTGCCGGCATCGACCTTCCACAGCGTGATGATGGTGCCGATGACGAGCGGATAGATCATGAAATCCATGCCGTCGAGCGTCCAGCCCGAGGCGCAGGCCCAGAACGTGCGCCGCTCCTGCAAATTCATGTCGCGATAGAAGGCGAGGAGGCTGGTGTCCTCGATCTCTGCGACTTCCATCGATTTGGATTCGGCCGTGCTCATGCGCGTTCCCCGGAGAAATCTTTCACCGGCACTTTGCGATCCGCGGCCGGAGTTGCGCGGACCGCCAATCTATCGCGATGTTGCAGGCGGGGCAAAGGCGGCCTTACCCGCATTCCCTTATTTGAGCATGATCTTTTCGGAAAACCGGCTGCCACTTTTCCGGATGATGCTCAGTATCCCGCAGCCTCCGAGCCGCGCGTGCGCGGATCAGGCGCGCCGAGCAGACCATTGGTCGTGACGAGGATCGAGTTCGCGGAGGAGTAGCCGAGCGGCTCGACCAGCTTGTGGCCCTTGGCGCGCAGATCGGCGAGCACCTCGTCCGGAAAGCCGCGCTCGATCCGGACCTCGTCGGGCAGCCATTGATGGTGCATGCGGGGCGCGGCGACCGCGGCTGCGATGTCCATCTTGCAGTCGATCACGTCGACGATGATCTGCGTCACCGCTGACATGATGCGGCTGCCGCCCGGCGATCCCGTCACCAGCACCGGCTTGCCGTCCTTCAGCACGATGGTCGGCGACATCGACGACAGCGGGCGCTTGCCGGGGCCCGGCAGATTGGCCTCGAAGCCGACCAGGCCGAAGGCGTTGGAGGCGCCGGGCGCTGCGGTGAAATCGTCGAGCTCGTTGTTGAGCAGCACGCCGGTGCCGTCGGCGACCAGGCCGACGCCGTAGGGGAAGTTCAGCGTGTAGGTGTTGCTGACGGCGTTACCCTCCGCATCGACCACCGAATAATGCGTGGTGTTGTCGCCCTCGTGCGGTTGCTTGGCGTTGCGCACGTCGGTCCAGGGTGTGGCGCGGGCAAGGTCGATGGTCGCGCGCTGCTTCGCGGCATAGTCCTTGTCGACCAGCAGCTTGGTCGGCGCGTCGACGAAAGCGGGATCGCCGAGATAGCGGGCGCGATCGGCATAGGCCCGCTTCATCGCCTCGATCATCACATGCAGCGAGGCCGCCGAGCCCTGCTTCATGTCCGACATCTGAAAGCCTTCGAGGATATTGAGGATCTCAAGCAGCACGACGCCGCCGGAGGAAGGCTGCGGCATCGAGACGATGTCGTAGCCGCGATAGGTGCCGCGGATCGGCGTGCGGACCACCGCCTGGTAGGATTTCAGATCGGCAAGCGTGAAGATGCCGCCGGCGTTCTTGATTCCGCTGACGAGCTTCTCGGCGACCGCGCCTTCGTAGAAGCCGCGCGGCCCCTGTTCGGCAATCGCGGTCAAGACGCCGGCGAGATCGCCCTGGATCAGGCGGTCGCCCTCATGCAGCGGTGTGCCGTCGGCGTGCGAGAACGTCTTGGCCGAGTTGGGCCAGCGCGACATGCGGCGATACATGTCCGCCAGCGTATCCGCTGTATCGTCGGTGACGATGAAGCCGTCGCGCGCCAGATCGATCGCCGGCTTGAGAATCTGCGCCAGCGTGAACTTGCCGGAGCCGTATTTCTCCAGCGCCAGCGCGAGGCCCGCGACCGTGCCGGGCACGCCGATCGCGAGCGCGGAGTTGCGCGACTTGTCGGGATCGGGCTTGCCGTCGGCGTTCAGGAACACGTCGCGCGTCGCAGCCTGCGGCGCGGTCTCGCGATAGTCGATCGCGACATCCTCATTGCGGCCGGCAAGATGGATCACCATGAAACCGCCGCCGCCGATATTGCCGGCGCGCGGATAGGTCACCGCCATCGCAAAGCCGGTGGCGACCGCGGCGTCGACGGCATTGCCACCCTGCCGCAGGATGTCGGCGCCGACCCGCGCGGCGAGCTTCTCCTGCGCCACCACCATGCCGTTTTCGGCGCGAATGCTGCGAATCGTGTCGGTGGCTGATGGTTCGTAGGCGTGACGCTGGACCTGGCCGAGGGCCGGCGTTGCGATGCCGATCACCAGGAGAGCGGCAAACAGCCGCCGCGACATCATTGGTGTCAGCGCCATCGAAATGTCCTGCCCTGTTCATCGCGGTATCAGCCAAACCGGCCCATGCTATATGGGAGCGGCTTGAAGCGGCAAAAGCCTGCCTGTGGCTCGATCTCAAGGAATATCTTTGGCGATGACGGCAACAATGCAGACGGGCGCGGGTGAAGCGAAGGCCGACACCAAGATCTATCCTGGCCGCGCAGCCGTCGTCAGCTGGATCTTCTTCGACTGGGCCGCGCAGCCTTATTTCACGCTGATCACGACGTTCGTGTTCGCGCCTTATTTCGCGAGCTTCGTCGCATCAGATGCCGCGAGCGGGCAGGCGCTGTGGGGCTTTGCGACTGCCGCGGCGGGACTTGCGATCGCGCTGCTGTCGCCGGTGCTGGGGGCGATCGCCGATGCCAGCGGCCGGCGCAAGCCTTGGATCGCGGTGTTCGGCGCGCTGCTCGTGATCGGATCGAGCGCGATGTGGATCGGCACGCCCGGCAATCCCGACATCATCCCCATGCTGCTGCTCGCCTATGCGATCGCCAGCGTCGGCGTCGAATTCGCGACCGTGTTCAACAATGCGATGATGCCGACTCTGGTGCCGCCGGACCGGATCGGGCGACTTTCAGGCACCGGCTGGGCCACCGGCTATGTCGGCGGCATCCTCAGCCTCGTGCTGGTGCTTGGCTTCCTCGCGGCCAATGCCGACACCGGCAAGACCCTGTTCGGCTTCACGCCGCTGTTCGGCCTCGATCCGGTCACGCACGCGGGCGACCGCATCACCGGGCCGCTGACCGGGCTGTGGTTCATCATCTTCGTGACGCCGATGTTCCTGTTCACGCCGGACTATCCGGCGAAACGTCCGATGCGCGAGGCGCTCGGCGAAGGCCTGCGCGAGCTCAGAGAATCGTTTGCGAGCCTGCCGAAGCAGAGATCGCTGGCGTGGTTCCTGCTGGCGAACATGATCTACACCGACGGGCTGGTCTCGCTGTTCGCATTCGGCGGCATCTATGCGGCCGGCACCTTCGGCTGGGACACGATCCGGATCGGCACCTTCGGCATCATCCTCGCGGTTGCCGGCACGTTCGGCGGCTTGATCGGCGGCAAGCTCGACGATGCGTTCGGGCCGAAGCGCGTGATCACCGGCAGTCTTGTGATCCTGCTGTTTGCGATCGTGGTGATCCTCACCGTGAACAAGGATTCCATCCTGTTCATCTCGGTCGCGCCGCCGGTGCCTAGTGGTCCCCTGTTCGCCGGTGTGGCCGAGCGCGCCTATATCGTGCTGGGCTGCCTGATCGGCGCCACCGGCGCGCCGCTACAGGCAGCCTCGCGCTCGCTCTTGATCCGCCTCGCGCCGAAGGATCGCATCGCGCAATATTTCGGCTTGTTTGCGCTGACCGGAAAGGTGACCTCGTTCATCGGCCCGCTGCTGATCGGCGCGATCACCGCGGCGACCGCGAGCCAGAAGGCCGGCATGGCGGTGCTGGTTGCGTTTTTCGTGGTGGGACTGGGGTTGCTGGTGAGGGTGCGCGAGTAAACCACCGCTGTCGTCCCGGCCTAGTGCGCAATTGCGCACGGGAGCCGGGACCCATACCGCGTGATCTATCGACGGCGCGCTGGGGTTAGTTGTCCCTCGCCAAGTATGGCCGGTGGTTATGGGTCCCGGCTTTCGCCGGGACGACCATGCTGAGAGATCAGTGCCTGAAGTGCCGCACGCCGGTGAACACCATGGCGATGCCGTGCTCGTCGGCGGCCTTGATCACCTCGTCGTCGCGCATCGAGCCGCCGGGCTGGATCACGGCGGTGGCGCCGGCTTCGATGCAGGCCAGCATGCCGTCGGCGAACGGGAAGAACGCGTCAGAGGCGACCACCGAACCCTTGGTCAGCGGCTCGGCGAGCTTCAGCTCGGCCGCGGCATCCAGCGCCTTGCGCGCGGCGATGCGCGCGGAATCGACCCGGCTCATCTGGCCGGCGCCGATGCCGACGGTGGCGAGATCCTTGGCGTAGATGATGGTGTTCGACTTGACGTGCTTGGCGACGCGGAAGGCGAATTTGAGATCGCGCAGCTCGGCATCGGTCGGCGCGCGCTTGGTCGCGACCTTCAGGTTCATGTCCTCGACCACCGCGTTGTCGCGGCTCTGCACCAGCAGGCCGCCGGCGACCGTCTTGGCGGTGAGGCCCAGCGCGCGCGCGTTCGGCAGGCCGCCGGCGAGCAGCAGGCGCAGATTGCGCCGGCCGGCGATGATCGAGATCGCCTCCTCGGTCGCGTCGGGCGCGATGATCACCTCGGTGAAGATGCCGATGATAGCGCGCGCCGCATCCGCATCGAGCGTGCGGTTGACCGCGATGATGCCGCCATAGGCCGAGGTGGAGTCGCACGCGAGCGCACGGGCATAGGCGGTCGCGAGATCGGGACCTTCGGCGACGCCGCAGGGATTGGCGTGCTTGACGATCACGCAGGCCGCGGTGCGCTGCGGATCGAACTCGCCGACGCATTCATAGGCCGCGTCGGTGTCGTTGATGTTGTTGTAGGACAGCTCCTTGCCCTGCAGCTGGCGTGCGGTGGCAACGCCCGGCCGCTTCTCCGGCGTCGCGTAGAACGCCGCGGTCTGGTGCGGGTTCTCGCCATAGCGCAGCGACTGGATCAATTTGCCGCCGAAGGCGCGGAAGTCCGGCGCCTTGGTGTCGAGCTGCACGGCGAACCAGTTCGAGATCGCGGCGTCATAGGCCGCGGTGCGCGCATAGGCCTTGGCGGCGAGCCGCCGGCGCAGGCCGAGCGAGGTCGCGCCCTTGTGCGCGGCGAGTTCGTCGAGCACGGCCTGATAATCCTGCGCCTCGACCACCACGGCGACGTCGTCATGGTTCTTGGCCGCGGCGCGGATCATCGCGGGGCCGCCGATGTCGATGTTCTCGATGCACTCCTCGAACCCTGCTCCTTTGTCGACGGTGGCCTCGAACGGATAGAGGTTGACGACGAGCAGGTCGATCGGCGCGATGCCGTGCGCGGCCATCGCCGCGGCGTGTTCCTTGTTGTCGCGGATCGCGAGCAGGCCGCCATGCACCTTCGGATGCAGCGTCTTGACCCGGCCGTCCATCATCTCCGGGAAACCGGTGAGCTCGGAGACGTCCTTGACCTTCAGCCCGGCCGCCGCGATCGCCTTGGCCGTGCCGCCGGTCGAGACCAGCTCGACGCCCTGGTCGGCCAGCGCCTTGGCGAAATCGATCAGTCCGGTCTTGTCGGAAACGGACAACAGAGCGCGGGTCACGCGGCGAAGCTGCTCGGTCATATCGGAAAATCCTTGGCTGTTAAGGCAGCCGGGTAGCATGGTTTTGTGCGGTACGAAACCGGTACATGCGGCGGATTCCGGGGAAAATGGCGGTGATCCGAACCGTCCCCGTCGTCCCCGCGCAAAGGCGAAGCCTTTGTCGCTGGAGGTGCGAGCTCTTGCGAGCCTCGAAGGGCGCACGGCCCGGCTGGTGGCCGTCGACCCTTCGAGACGCGCGCCAGTGCGCGCTCCTCAGGGTGACGGTTCAAATCGCACTGAATGGAAGCAATACGCCCGGCCACCCCTAAAGCGGCAGTTCCGGCTCGCGGCGGGCGTTGCGGCGGGCGTTGGTGGCGGTGGCCGAGGTCGAGGAGCGCACGAAGCACCAGCGGATGGTGGCGGCTTGCCTCGCGTCCTGCCGGATCACGATCTGGGAGGTGCGGCGCGGGCCGTCATTGCCGGCCAGGAACACGCTGTCCTCGAGGTCGACCTTGTCGTCCATAGCCTCGAAGGTCCAGACGTCGCGGTTCGGCAGCACCAGCATCACGCCGCGGGCATCCGACAGCCGGCTCGCCTTCACCGAGGGGTGCAGATGGAAGCGTAGCGCGAAATCGGCCTCGCTGCCCTTGATGCGGCCACCCGGCGCCGGCGTCAGCTGGTCCTCGCCCTCCAGCCGGGTGCCGTCCTGGGAGACCATCAGGACGCGGCGATGGATCACCCCGAAGCGTGAGAGATAGCCGTCATGCGAGGCGGTGAGCACGTCGCCGCCGGGAATGGCTTCGCGGTAGCTTTCGACATTGCTCGGGCCGCTGGTGATCGGCGCGCCGCGCAGCAGCCGCTTCATCGCCGACAGCTCGACGAACTGGCACGACGAGGTGTCGCGATAGGTCAGCGTCGAATGCGCCGCGGTGGAGCGCGCGAACGGCCGCCAATTGTCGCGCCCCGTCGACGGCATGCCGCAATTGACGACGATGCGGCTCGGACCCGAGGAGAGCTCGAACGACAGGCAGCCGGCATGCGCATCCTGGCTGACGCTCGCCGGCGGCGGCGGACCGGTGTCGATGATCAGCGTGGTGTTGCCGGCATCGAGGCGCTGGAAGCCGGTATGCGGCATGCTCGCCATCGGCACGCCGCGGGTGTCGTCATAGGCGAGCAGCGTCGCCACCAGATCGGACGGTGCGGTCGACATGCCGTTGAACAGCGCGAAGCTGCCGTCGCCGTGCCGGAAGAAGCGCAGCATCGGCATCATGCGGTCGATCGCGTTGAGCAGCGCCGGCGGCGGCGCGATATTTCGTGCGGCAAAGGTCTGCCGCAGCGGCAGCAGATCGCTCAGCAGCTCGACCAGCGCGCCGGGATTGCGCGAGATGTGGCCGCCGTCGGGCAGGATCTGGCGCTGCAATTCGTCCGACAATCTTCGCGTCGCGGATTTGATATTGCGCGCCTGGTTGGCAAGACAGAGCGAGGCGTAGCACAGCGCGATCAACACCTGCAGGCGCGGCACGCCGTCATTGTCGAGCGTCGAGTGGCGCAGATAGCGGATCTCGCGCGCCAGCCCGCGCAGATATTTCCGGTAGAACTTTCCGTCGGTGTCGCCGAGCACCAAGGGGGCCTGCGACAACAGCGAGATCACGCGCCGCGCGCGCACATCGGCGCGCCGCTCCAACGGCCGCTTGCGCGCCTGATTCGAAATCCAATCATCGACCAGCGAGCGGGCATTGGCGCGGGTCAGCGCAGTGTCGGCGGCGCGGAGGTGACGCAGCCAGCCGAAGCCGAGCAGGGCGGCTTCCCAATCCTCCGACGGCGGCTCGAGATCGAAGATCGAGCGGCCGTGGCAGGTGACGATCTTGCCGGCGAACACGAATCGCCCGGCATAGATCTCGGCAGCGCGGGTGGCGTCGGCGGTCCGCAGATCGTGCGGGGCGATGATCAGCCGGTCGGTGCGGCCCGGCCACAGCCGCGACAGCGCAACCGTGCTTCCGCTGGCGCGTGCGAGCATGCTGCGGGCAAAGCGGCCAGCAATCAGCGTCGAGATGCGTCTGCTTTGAGCGACCGACACGCCTAACCTTGCGGGGAGGGAATTTTCAACGAATCCTTATTTAATCCGGAAACGCGGCCAAGACACCTTCTTGATAAACAAGACACCCTCTTGATTACCGCGCGAATCACTTCGAGCTTAGAGGACTGAAGTTTAAAATCAGGATTTAACCAGCCGGGCTGCGTAAAAGCCATCCAGCCCGCCCAGCCTCGGGTCGGCGTTGGGAAGATGGCTCGGCAGGGTGCGCAAATCGCCGTCGGCGGTAATGATGTCGTCGAGGCCGGCGACCTCGCCCTTCTCGACCGGCGCACGGCGCAGGCCTGATTCGCTCGCTAGCAGCGCGGCGATCGCGTGCTCGCCTTCCTCCGGCTCCAGCGAGCAGGTGCAGTAGACCAGCGTGCCGCCGGGCTTCAGCAGATGGGTGGCCTTTTGCAACAGCCGCTTCTGCAGCGCCGACAGCGCGGCGATGTCGCCTTCCTGCCGCAGCCAGGCGACGTCGGGATGGCGGCGGATGGTTCCCGTCGAGGTGCAGGGCGCATCGACCAGGATACCGTCAAAGCTTGCGGCCTCGGCGGGCCATTCGGCGGCGTCGGCGACGACGGTGTCTGCCTGCAACGCCAGCCGCGTGAGATTTTCGCGCAGCCGCGCGACCCGCGCCGGCGAGCGGTCGACCGCGGTGACCTGCGCGCCGGCCAGCGCGAGCTGAGCCGTCTTGCCGCCGGGCGCAGCGCAGAGATCGGCAATCGCCTTATCCTTGATACCGCCGAACAGCCGCACCGGCAGCGCCGCGGCGGCGTCCTGCACCCACCATTGGCCTTCGGCAAAGCCCGGCAGCATCGTGACGGAACCCTGCAGCAGCGTGCGCACGGTTCCCGTCGGCAAGGTCTCGCCGTGCAGCCGGCTCGCCCATTGCGCCGGGTCCGACTTCACCGTGAGGTCGAGCGACGGCTCGTGACCGAGCGCCAGTGCCATCTCGCGCGCAGTGGCCTCGCCGTAATGCGCGTTCCAGCGCGCCAGCATCCATGGCGGCAGGTCCAGCGTCTGCGTGCTGATCTCGTCGATCAGCCCCTGGCCCTCGCGCGCGCAGCGGCGCAGCACGGCGTTGACGAGCCCGGCATATTTCGCCGCGCGTCGGTCCGACTGCACGAGCCGCACCGACAGATCGACCGCGGCATGGTCAGGCACGTCCATCCAGAGGATCTGCGCGGCGCCGATCAGAAGCGCGCTCTGCGCGCGCGGCGCATCGGTCGGGATGCCGCGATCGAGCAGGCGCGACAGCAGGTGGCCGAGCGTGCCGAGCTTGCGCAGAATGGTCGAGACCAGCCGGCGCATCAGCGCGCGATCGCGATCGGCCAGCGATTTCAGGCCGGGATGCGCGCCGGCGCCGTCGAGCTGGTCGTCGAGCGTGCGGTGCTTGTGCAGCACGCCGTCGAGGATGTCGGCCGCGATACGGCGCGCCGCGAGACCGGGGACTTCGGCAGGAACTGCAAATCTTGAAGGGGGCATGAAGCGGAGATATCTCGAAGGTGCTGAGTTACATTCGGCTCATGCCCATCAACTCGAAACCACCTCTGGCATGCGAATATGCCAAATGTAAGAATCGTGTTGCGGGATTTCGTGATCGTGATGCCGTCACTGAGCCAACACCGGGATACGAAATTCGCGGGCAGAAAGTTTTGCCGAGAAAGCTTGCCGAGAAAGCTTACCATGAATGACAAATCGCCATCGCCATCGGAACCCGCGCCGCGCAAGCCGCTGACGCCGGAAGCCCAGCGCGCGCTCGCCGAAGCCGAAGCGCGGCGCAAGGCTGCCGAGGAGCTGGCCGCGAAGGATGCGGCCGCGCGGCCGAAGGAATTCCAGGGCCCGAAGGGACTGGAACCGACGCGTTACGGCGATTGGGAGACCAAGGGCATCGCCTCGGACTTCTGAGAGTCTTTTGGCTGTCTTGCCTGTCGGCCCGACTCAAGTCAGTCTGGGAATATGTCCCCATACGAGAGAATAAATCCTTATCGTGGGACCGGGCGACCGCCCTTCCGCAGGTCCCCTTGGGGCCGCCGCGTCTCCGCGGCGCTGCCTTGGGTGTTCGTGCTCGGCATCGCCGTCGGCAGCATGCTTCCGATCCGCCGATATGTGCCTCAATGGGTGCCCTTGCCGCCGCACTGGTCGTTGAGCCGATCGCGCGATGCCGAAATGATCCTGCAGCACTCGGGTGCGTCTGATGCGCGGCACAGCGTCGATGTGATCAGGACGATCGATGGCGACACGTTCGAAGCGCGGGTGCATCTCGCGCCGGGCCCGGATTTCTATACGCGGGTCCGCCTGCGTGGCATCGATGCGCCGGAGCTGAAAGCATCCTGTGCGCGCGAGTTGCAAATGGCGCAAGCGGCGACGGTCGCGCTGCGCGATCTGCTCGGCCAGGGCGATGTCGCGATCTACAATGTCGGTCCCGACAAGTATCAGGGCCGCGTCGTCGCCGATGTCGCGACCAGGAAAACCGACAACGTCTCGGCCGCGCTGCTCGCGGCCGGTCATGCCCGAGCCTACAATGGCGGCCACCGCTTCGGCTGGTGCGGATATTTTGCGCGTTAGAGCGCGAGGGGTTTGATTAAATCGGCTTGACGCGGTCTTGGTTCCACCTCTCCCCAGCGGGGAGAGGTCGGATTGCGCCTGGCGATGCGAAGCATCGTCCAGTGCAATCCGGGTGAGGGCTCTTGCTCTCTCGATGGACCGTAGCCCCTCACCCGATTTGCTGCGCAAATCGACCTCTCCCAAGGGAGAGGTGGACTTTCGACGCCGTTGCAGCCCAACCTAATCTCATCATGCGTCAGGCCATCGCCTCGTGGTCGCCAACGACGCCGATGACGCAAACAAAGAGCCGCGCAGATGTGCGGCTTTTCTTTCGGAGAATCGCTGAACGCGATCAGCGGGTGACGACAACCGTCGTGCCGACCGAGACGCGCGAATAGAGATCGGTGATGTCCGTGTTCAGCATGCGGATGCAGCCGTAGGAGACGAAGCCGCCGACCGAGCCCGGCACGTTGGTGCCGTGAATGGCGTATTCGCCGCCGGCCAGCGTCATCGCCGCCACGCCCATCGGGTTACGCGGCGAGCCGCCGGCGATCACGTCCGGAATGCTCGGCTTGTCGCGCTTGACCTCGGCGGGCGGCGACCAGGCCGGGTTGCGATACTTGCCGTCGATCCGGGTGGTGCCGGCCCACTGCTTGCCGGACTTGCCGACGCCGACCGGGTAACGCATCGCGTGGCCGGAATCGAGAATGAGATAGAGCCGCCGTTCGTTGGTCTTCACCACGATGGTGCCCGGCTCATAATTATCGGCGTGGATTCCGACCATTTCCGGCCGCGCTTCGGCCGTCTGCGACATCAAAACAACCGCACCAAGGGTGGCAGCGAACGCCACCGCAAACTTCATCGACATCAACCTCTCCACTTCCCAACAGCTCCCGTGAGGGCGCCAAAAACGAAGGTGCAGAGCCCTGAAAAAACCGGGCCCGCCGGTCTCACGCACGCAATATTAACCGCGTGTCTTAACCGGGTGGTTTCACACCGGCCGCGAGACACGTCCTGATGGCGGGCAGAAAAGAAAAAGTTCGGATTAAAGTAAATGACCTGAAAACAACACTTGGCCACAAACGCGCCGCAATCGCGCCTTGCCTCTGACAATCCCGTGAAATGGCCGCTTCCACCGCGTTTTCGAGGGATGTGGGACGAAAGCGAAGGGCCGCGGCGGTGATCGCGCGCGGCCCTTGCTGCATGTCTCGATATTGCCGTCGCCGGGTTACTTCTTGTTCTGCCGGTTCTGCACGAGGTCATCGACCACGGCGGGATCAGCCAGGGTCGAGGTGTCGCCGAGGCTCGACGGCTCGTCCTCGGCGATCTTGCGCAGGATGCGGCGCATGATCTTGCCGGAGCGCGTCTTCGGCAGGCCGGGCGCGAACTGGATCAGATCCGGCGAGGCGATCGGGCCGATGTCCTTGCGGACCCAGGCGACCAGTTCCTTGCGCAAGGCCTCGGTCGGCTCGGTGCCCTTCATCAGCGTGACATAGGCGTAGATGCCCTGGCCCTTGATGTCGTGCGGGTAGCCGACGACGGCGGCTTCCGACACCGCCTCGTGCGCGACCAGCGAGCTTTCGACCTCGGCGGTGCCCATGCGGTGGCCGGAGACGTTGATGACGTCGTCGACGCGGCCGGTGATCCAGTAATAGCCGTCGGCATCGCGCCGGCAGCCGTCGCCGGTGAAGTACTTGTTCTTGTAGGTCGAGAAATAGGTCTGCTCGAACCGCGCATGATCGCCATAGACCGTGCGCATCTGGCCCGGCCATGACTTGGTCAGGCAGAGATTGCCCGAGGTCTCGCCGTCCAGCGTCTTGCCGTCGGCATCGACGATCTCGGGTACCACGCCGAAGAACGGCCGCGTCGCCGACCCCGGCTTCAGCTTGGTCGCGCCGGGCAGCGGCGTGATCAGGATGCCGCCGGTCTCGGTCTGCCACCAGGTGTCGACGATCGGGCAGCGATCGTCGCCGACCACCCGGTAATACCACTCCCAGGCCTCCGGATTGATCGGCTCGCCGACCGAGCCGAGCAGCCGCAGCGATTTGCGCGAGGTCTTCTTCACCGGCTCGTCGCCGCCCTGCATCAGCGCACGGATCGCGGTCGGCGCGGTGTAGAAAATATTGACCTTGTGCTTGTCGACCACGTTCCAGAAGCGCGAATTGTCCGGGTAGTTCGGCACGCCCTCGAACATCAGCGTGGTCGCGCCGTTACAGAGCGGCCCGTAGAGGATGTAGCTGTGGCCGGTGACCCAGCCAACGTCGGCGGTGCACCAGTAGATGTCGCCGTCGTGATAGTCGAACACGTATTGATGCGTCATCGACGCGAACACGAGATAGCCGGCCGAGGTGTGCAGCACACCCTTCGGCGTGCCGGTCGAGCCCGAGGTGTAGAGGATGAACAGCGGGTCCTCGGCGTGCATGTGCTCGGCCGGGCATTCTGATGTCACCACCTTGGCCGCCTCGTGATACCAGAGGTCGCGGGTCGGGTTCATGTCGATCGCACCGCCGGTGCGCTTCACCACCACGACCCAATCGACGCCGCCGGTCTTGGCGATCGCGGCATCGACATTGGCCTTCAGCGGCACCTTCTTGCCGCCGCGCAGGCCTTCATCGGCGGTGATCACCACCTTGGAATCGCAGTCCTTGATGCGCTGGGCGAGGCTGTCCGGCGAGAAACCGCCGAACACCACCGAGTGGATCGCGCCGATCCGCGCGCAGGCCAGCATCGCGTAGGCGGCTTCCGGGATCATCGGCAGGTAGATCGTGACGCGGTCGCCCTTCTTGACGTTCCGCGTGCGCAGGATGTTGGCCATCTTGCAGACTTCGTCGTGCAGCTGGCGGTAGGTGATGTGCTTGGATTCGGAGGGGTCGTCGCCCTCCCAGATGATCGCGGTCTGGTCGCCGCGCTTCTCGAGATGGCGGTCGATGCAGTTCCAGGCGACGTTCAGCACGCCATCTTCGAACCATTTGATCGAGATGTTGCCGGGCGCGAAGGAGACGTTCTCGACCTTGGTGAAGGGCTTGATCCAGTCGATCCGCTTGCCGTGCTCGGCCCAGAAGCCGTTCGGGTCCTTGACCGAGTGCGCATACATCTCGCGATATTTGGCGTCGTTGACATAGGCGCGCTTGGCCCAATCGGCCGACACGTCATAGATCTTCTCGGACATCATTTTCCTCCACTCATTGCCGATCGCAAACAACGCGGTGGCAAGCCGTCCTGATCATTGCCGCGATTATGCGTTGCCGCATTCCGGCCCGGCAAGGGAAAAGGACTGTCACTTTCGTCGCGTCGAAGCCGCCGGGTATTGCGCCGGCTGCCACATCTGATTGGGCGGTTTACCGCGCCTCGTTGACGAGTGAAACCTATGCGCCATCGTGTGCTCTAGGTCACTGGTCTCTTGGTCGTAGTGGTATCGTTCGCCGCGCCGCTCGCTTGCGCCTCGTGTCGTCGGCGGAGCCGATCGGTGGTGCGAAAGAATTCGCAATCACGATCGGACGTAGCGCATCGACACCCATCGTGCTGGACCGCTCACTGCGCGCTTCGATGAAATGTCGAAGGGCAGTCGCGATCATCTGCGCCGACGATTTCGCGCCGGAGCGCCGCCGCAGCTACCGTGGCGCGTCCCTCGGGGGACCGGGCGGGAAACGGCACGGTCCCTGACCTGTCTCCGGCGGTTCCTGTCCTCGTCACGGGCCCTTCAAAGCCCGGCTCCCGGACCGCGCTCCCGTTGTTTTGACCGATGACGGACAGCCCAAAATCAAGGTTAGCGGGCGAATGGCACCCATGAAAGGTATTTAGAAACCGTAGATAACCGATTCGCGACTCGCAATGTCAGTCCCGACGCCCTAAATCGCCATTCCGAGGCCGGACGGCCCCACCGGAACGAAGCCCGAAGCAACGGCATTACCGGGAGAACAGCGGAACAAGGCGTCTGACGAGTAGTATGATGGATCAGCAGAACATCGCGGCTGTGCGGCCCATGTCCGCCGATCCCGCTGTCGCCCTGGCGAAGGCGCTGGGCCAATGGCCCAAGCCGTCACCCAAGTCCAAGATCAAGTTCGACGCCCCGGCCGCAGCTGCCATCAAGACGTCAGTTGAAGATCTGGCGCGCGACCTCGGCCTGCGGCTCGGCGACCAGAACGAGCTGACCATCCGCCGCGTCAAGCGCGGCAAGAATTATTCATTCGTTCGCGCCAATGGCTCGCGCGTTCGCGATGCTCGCACGATCCGCCGGCTGCACGCGATGGCGATGCCGCCGGCCTACCGCCGGGTGCGCTACTCCACCGATCCGAACACGCATCTGCAGGCGGTCGGTCTCGATGCCGCCGGCCGGCTGCAATATCGCTATCACGCCGATTGGGAGAAGGTCCGCGAGCAGCGCAAGGCGCATCGCCTGGGCAAGCTGGTGGCCGCGCTGCCGAAGATCCGGCGCAAGGTCTCGGCGTTCCTGTCCGGCGACGAGCCGACGCGCGAATTCGCGCTGTCGGCGGTGATCGAGCTGATCGCGCGCACCGCGATCCGGCCCGGCAACGAATCCTATGCCCGCCTCAACGGCACCCGCGGCGCCACCACGCTGCTGAAGTCCAACGTCACGCTGGAAGACGATTCTCTGGTGCTGACCTTCAAGGCCAAGGGCGGCAAGGCCGTGCGCAAGGAATGCGACGCGGCCAAGCTGGTGCGCGCGGTCGGCATCCTGCGCGACGTCCCGGGCAAGCGCATGTTCCAGTATTACGACCGCTCCGGCGTCGTGCGCGCCGCCTCGACCGCGGCGGTGAACGCGTTCCTGCGCGAGCTCGCCGGCATCAAGATCTCGCTGAAGGATTTCCGCACCCTGATGGCGTCGGCCGTCGTCGTGGAATCGCTGTCGCGGATCACGCCGGCCGCCAGCCAGCGCGGCCGCAAGCGTCAGGTGCTGGACGCGATCCGCGCCGCCGCCGACCAGCTCTCCAATACGCCGGCGATCTGCCGCAAGAGCTATGTCCACGACACCATCGTCACCGCGTTCGAGGACGGCATTCTGGAGCGCTTCGCCGCGACGATGGGCGGCTACCGCACCCAGAGCAAGCGCGAGCAATTGCTGGCGCAGGTGGTGATGGCGGCCGGGGCGTAAGCTCCGTCCAATCCTACATCGTCGTCCCGGCGAAGGCCGGGACCCATAACCCCAAATCTTGATTGCAGAGACGAGCTGTGGCCACAGCGCGCTTCAACAACGCAACCCTGTGGTTATGGGTCCCGGCCTGCGCCGGGACGACGGTGGAGTTCGTTGGGACGCTTACAGCCCGCCCATCTTGCAGACGTATTTCCATTCCTCCGCGGTGACCGGCTGCACCGAGAGCCGCGAATATTTCACCAGCGCCATGTCGGCGAGCTTCTTGTCGGCCTTGATCGCAGCCATCGTCACCGGCGTCTTCAGCGGCTTGTCGGCCTTGATGTCGACGCAGACGAACTTGCCGGTCTTGTCGGTCGGATCGGGATAGGCTTCCTTGATGATCTCGGCGATGCCGACGATCTCCTTGCCCTCGTTGGAATGATAGAAGAACGCCTTGTCGCCCTTCTTCATGTTGACGAGGTTCTGCCGCGCCGTGAAGTTGCGCACGCCGGTCCACGCCTCGCCCTTCGCGCCCTTGGCGACCTGCTGGTCCCATGACCAGGTCGACGGTTCGGATTTCACCAGCCAGTAATTCATCGCGACTTTACCCCGTTCTCGAACGCCGATTGCGCGGCAATCTACAGTCAGCTCGATGCCCGCGACAAGCGCTGGCATCTGATCCAAAGCGTTTTCGAGCGAAGCCTGTCCCGCACTCGATGCGGGATGGATGCCGGTTCGCGTGAAGAAAACGCGTCAGATGAAGAAGCCCCATGCTCACTGCTTCAGATATCGATCGAAGAATTTGGCGATATCGGTGAACGCCTTCCTGGTCTCGGGCGCATCGATGTTCATCTGGTACTGGGCGTGGGACTGCCCCTCATAGACATTGAGATCGGCAATCACGCCGGCGCGCTGGCGGCCGCCTCGATCTTTGCGAGGTCGTCGTATGAGGTTGCGGTCTGGGCGCGGACCGCAATGGACGAGGCGGCGACGGCAAACAGAACGCTCACCGAGGCGATAACGAAACGCGGCTGACGCATGTGCTTTCCCCAAGATTGTTTTCTTGTTGTTGGAACGGGATCCGGCGGTCGCCGCAACGCCGTCGCGGCGCGCATTATCTCGGCGCGGAAGTCCGCACCCGTCAAGCGCGGCAGCCGCGGACCCGCTATGAGTGGTTGAACGCGATCTGCGGAATCTCGCCGGCGGCGAAGTCCAGGAAGCTGCGAATGCGAGGCGCCATCAGGCGTGCGCTGGGATAGACAAGCTGGACCGGTATCGGCGCGACTTCATACTCCGTCAGCACGCGGACCAGCGACCCCGCTGCGAGTTCACCGGCAACCTGGTAGGACAGCACGCGCGTCAAGCCCATGCCGTCGCGGGTCAGCCCGATCGCCGTCTCGGCGCGGTTGACCTCGATGCGGCTCGATATCTTGATCTTCCGCGGGCGGCTTTGCTTGTGCCGGAAGGACCAGGCCGTGGGGTTCGCCTGATTGACGAACGTCACGGCGTGATGCTGCGCGAGATCGTCGGGACTGCGCGGCCGGCCGTGCCGCTTCAGATAATCCGGGCTGGCTACCACAATGCGGCGGACTTCCCCGACGCGCCGGGCCCTCAGCGACGAGTCCGTCAGATGGCCAATCCGCAGCGCGATGTCGATCCGCTCGTCGATGAGATCGACGAGACGATCCTCGAGCGCCAGTTGCAGCGTGATGTCGGGGTGACGTTCCAGGAATGCGCGCACCAGCGGTGCGATGTGACGGCTGCCGAACAGCGTCGGCGCCGACAGCTTGATGTTGCCGCGCAGGCTTGTGGCCGCTCCGATCGCGCCGTCGATCGCCTGGTCATAATCGGCGAGCAGGCGGCGCGCCTGCGCCGCAAGCCGCGCGCCGGAGTCGGTCAGCGACAGCTTTCGCGTGGTCCGTTGCAGCAGCCGCGTGCCGAGGCGCCGCTCGAGCTCGGCGACGATCCTCGTCGCCGAGGAGGGTGAGCGCGCGAATTTCCGGCCGCCGGCCGCAAACTTTCCACTGTCGACGATCGCGAGAAACAGGCGGAGTTCGTCGAGCCGGTCCATCGTCATCTCTCCCTGATTGTTCTGAGGCGCGGAACGATAACTGCTGAAATCGGGCGATTGTGCCAACACGCAATTGTGTGAACGTTGACGGCGTGCAACGCGAGGAAACCACATGGTTCTGGACCGCCGGACGTTTACGACCCTGGCCGCGGCTTCTGTCACGGCCAGCGCGGTGCTGCCTGATCGGTCGCGCGCGGCGGGCCGCCCGCCTTTCCGGGCCGTCGCTTTCGACGGCTTCCCGGTGATCGATCCGCGTCCCGTGGGCGCCCGGCTGGAGGAGATGTTCCCCGGCATGGGAGCGCAGCTGGGCGCGGTGTGGCGCACGCGGCAATTCGAATACAGCTGGCTCAGGACGCTCGGCGGGCAATATGCCGACTTCTGGCGGGTCACCGAGGACGCGCTATTGTTCGCGGCGAAGGCGATGAAGATCTCGCTCTCGCCCGAGCAGCGCGACCGCTTGATGCAGGCCCACCTGGAGCTCAAGGCATGGCCCGACGTCGTGCCGGCGCTCGTGCAACTTCGCTCCGCCGGCTTGCGCCTGGCGTTTCTCTCCAATTTCACCGCACCGATGCTGGACGCGGTGATCAGGAATTCCGGGCTCGAAGGCCTGTTCGAAGATCACCTCAGCACCGACAAGGTCTCGGCCTTCAAGCCGGATCCGCGCGCCTATCAAATGGCTGTCGACGCGTTCGGCCTGAAGAAAGAGCAGATCGTCTTTGCCGCATTCGCCGGATGGGACGTGGCCGGCGCCAGATGGTTCGGTTATCCGACCTTTTGGGTCAATCGCACCAACGCGTCAGCCGAGGAACTCGGCGTGACGCCCGATGGAGCGGGGGCGGGACTGCACGACCTCGTCGCCTTCGCGACGGCGCCGTGACAGGGCGTAGTCAAGCGAAGCCAACACCGGTCGCGAGGAGAAAGCGCGTCACTGCGGCAAGCGCTAGCCTTCGGCCTTGAATGGCCGCGTCAGCAGGCCTTCGATCGCGTCATCGATCGTCAGCCGGTCGCTCAGGATCGCGGCGACCGCATTGGACACCGGCATGTCGACCTTTCGCGCCGCGGCGAGTTCGCAGAGCACCGGCGCGGTGAACGCGCCTTCGGCGAGCTTGCCGACCGGCGCTGGTTCACCCCGCCCGAGCGCGAGGCCGAGCGCGAAATTGCGCGATTGCGCGGTTGAGCAGCTGAGCAGGAGATCGCCGAGCCCCGACAAGCCGGCGAGGGTTTCGGTGCGCGCGCCGCAGGCTCGGCCCAACCGCGCGAGCTCGCTGAAGCCGCGCGTGGTCAGTGCGGCGAGCGCCGAAGCGCCGAGATTCTTGCCGACGACGATGCCGGCGGCGATCGCCAGCACATTCTTGGCCGCGCCGCCGATCTCGACCCCGCGTACGTCTGACGTGTGGTAGGGCCGGAAGGTCGCCGAGCCGAGCGCCTGGACCAGCGCGCGTGCGAGCTCTTCGTCCCCGGCGGCCAACGTGACCGCGGTCGGTAGTCCGCGCGCGACGTCGTCGGCGAAGCTCGGTCCCGACAGGATCGCAGGCACGGCGCGCGGCGCGGCTTCCGCGACCACCTCGGTCATGAATTTGTGCGTGCCATGCTCGATGCCCTTGGCGCAGGCGATCACCGGCGTAGCAGGCGCAAGATGCGGCGCGAAATGGCTGACCGCCGCGCGCAGATGCTGCGCGGGGGTCACCGCGAGGATGATGTCGGCGCGCGCCGCGGCGGCGATATCCGATGTCACCGCGATGCTTGGCTGAAGCTGGACGCCGGCGAGCTTCGGATTGATCCGCGTCGCCTCGATCTGCGCGGCATGCTCGGCATTGCGTGCGTACAGCGTCACCTTGCGTCCGGCGCGCGCCGCGACCTCGGCCAACGCCGTGCCCCAGGCGCCGGCTCCGATCACGCTGACTGACATATGCGCGGGCATCGGAAACCCCTAGCTCGACTGCGCTCCCTCGCCCCGCTCTTGCGGGGAGAGGGTTGGGGTGAGGGGCTGCATCCGCAGGCGCCTGGCGTGTGGAGAGCCCCCCTCACCCGGATTGCATCTTCGATGCAACATAGCCGAAGCTTTGCTTCGGCGTTGTTTTGGACGGCCGCGAGATGCGGCCTGTGCCTCTCCCCGCAAGCGGGGCGAGGTGAAGCGGTGTCCGTGGCGCGCGTTGTTAAACATGACTCAATATCCGGCGCGGCTGTTGGCGTGGCCGGCCGGCGCCTTGGCGTTGGCATCGAGCAGCCAGCGTGCCCGCGGCGGCGCTTCCAGCGTGTCGATGAGGCCGAGCGCCATCCGCTCGGCGCCGGCCCAGGCGATCATCGCGCCGTTGTCGGTGCAGAGCGCCGGCGGCGGAATGATCAGCGTGGTCTGCGCCTTCGCCGCGACATCCTGCAGCGCGCTGCGAATGGCATGGTTGGCGGCGACGCCGCCGGCCGCGACCAGCGCGCGCGGCGTGCCGAATCGCTCCTGGAACAGCTTCAAGCCGACGGTCAGCCGGTCGGCGGTCGCTTCCAGCACCGCGGCCTGGAAGCTGGCGCAGAGGTCGCTGATGTCCTGCGGCTCGAGCGGCTCCAGCCGGCTCGCTTCGTTGCGCACCGCCGTCTTCAATCCCGACAGCGAGAAATTCGCATCGGGGCGGCCGAGCATCGGGCGCGGAAACGCGAACCGCGTCGGGTCGCCGCCGGCCGCCACGCGCTCGACCTGCGGTCCGCCGGGGTAGGGCAGCGACAGCATCTTCGCGACCTTGTCGAACGCCTCGCCCATCGCATCGTCGACCGTGGTGCCGAGCCGGACATATTCGCCGACGCCGACCACGGCGACGATCTGGGTGTGGCCGCCCGAGGCCAGGAATAGGCAATAGGGAAACGCCAGCGCGCAGGTCAGCCGCGGCGTCAGCGCGTGCGCCTCGAGATGGTTCACCGCAATCAGCGGCGTGTCGTGCACCATCGCGATCGCTTTCGCGGTGGTGAGACCGACGATCACGCCGCCGATCAGGCCGGGGCCGGCGGCAGCCGCCACCGCCGACAATTGTCCGTAGCCGACACCGGCCTCCTTCATGGCGGAGGCGACGATGCCGTCGAGCAGGTCGACATGGGCGCGCGCCGCGATCTCCGGCACCACGCCGCCGAAGCGGGCGTGCTCGTCGGTCTGCGAGCGCACGACGTTGGAGAGGATTTTCGCCTGCCCGTCAGGCTGGCGCTCGACCACGGCGGCTGCGGTTTCATCGCAGGTGGTCTCGATCCCCAACACCAGCATCGGTGGTTCGTGTCCCAATTTCGGCCCTTGTGCTACCAGCATGATCCGGACAGGCCGGAACCGGTTTCCGGCAAGATCATGCTCATCAAATGTCCCCTCCGGGGTAGCATTGCGAGGTCTCAAAGTGCAATCGGTCGCCAAGGTCCAATCTGCAGGGGCCAATTCGTAATGCGGGAGGCCTGACCCGTGACCATCCTTGTCACACGACCGCATCCGGACAATGAGGCGACGCTCGCGACGCTGCGCCAACGCGGCTTTGAGGCGATCGCGGCGCCGGTGCTGCGCTTCGAGCCGTTGCCGTTCCATGACGACGATGCGGATTATGACGCGGTCATCCTGACCAGCGCCAATGCGCCGCGGGCCATCGATCTTGCCGGCAGCCGGCTGTTGCGGCTGCCGCTGTTCGCGGTCGGGGCCCACACCGCCGATGCCGCGCGCGCCGCGGGCTTCGACAGGGTGATCGCGGCCAAGGGCGATGCGATCTCGCTGCGCGATCTCGTGCTGGCGCGGGTCAAGGCCGGCGAACTGCCCGCGTCCGCCACGCTGCTCTATCTCGCCGGCGCCGACCTGTCGCGCGATCTCGCCGGCGAACTCAGCGAAAAGGGCCTGACGGTCGTCACCCACACCACCTACCGGATGGCGCCGGTGGCCGCTCTTCCAAGGGAGGTCAGCGACGCCTTCATGGCGAACCGGATCACGGCGGTGCTGCATTATTCCCGCCGCAGCGCGCAGGCGTTCCTGGACGCAATCCGGGCCGACGGCCTGGAGATTTCGGCGCTCGCGCTGCCGCAATGCTGCATCTCGGCGGCGGTCGCCTCCGTGCTCCATGACGCCGGCGCGACCAAGGTGGTGGTGGCGGCGCGGCCGGACGAAAATGCCCTGCTGGAGGCGCTCGACCGCGCCCTGCGGCCGTGACCGGAATTAATTCTTTCGTCTGACCATGATGTTAGGCAATGCTCCGATTTTCGGATCGTGCTCTAAGAACCCGGGCCGATTCTGGTAGAGTGTGCGGCCAGTAGTTTTGAGGACCCTCGCGATGGCTGAAGAAAGGCCCGACGACACAGGACCTTCGCCGGATTCCCGGCCCAAGCGCGCGCCGCCGACCATCGATCTTCAGGCGACCGAGATCTCCAGCGAGCCGTCGAAGGCCGAGGGCAGCGCGGAAGCCGCCAGCGACGCTGACAAGGCAGCGGAAGCGGCGGCGCCTGAGGCGGAGCCCCATCCCGATCCTGCCCCTCATGCAGAGCCGCAGCCCGAGGCCGCCTCCGCGCCGTCCGAGCCGCCGCGGCCGGTGTCGCCCTGGGTGGTGGCGCCGGTATCGGGCGCGGTCGCCGCGGCGCTGGTGATCGGGGTCGGCTGGCTGCTCGGCTGGCCCGCGGTGCCGCCGGCGCCCGCGCCGCAGCCCAGTGCCGCAACGGTCGACGAGCTCGGCACGCGTATCAGCGCGCTTGAGTCGAAGGCCAGCAAGCCGCTCGCCGCGGCCGCCGATCCAGCGGCAACCGCGCGGCTCGAGGCGCTCGACAAGTCGATCGCCGCGTTGCGCTCCGAGCTCGCCGCGACGCGGGCGCAATCCGACAAGCTTGCCGCTGCGGTCAATGATGCGAAGGCCGCGCCGCGCGATGGCGCGGCTGCGCCCGACATCTCCGGCATCACGGCGCGGATCGACAAGGTCGAGGGCGCCGTGAAGGCGCAGGGCGCCGCGATCGCGAGGCAAGACAGCAAGATCGCCGACACCAAGGCCGAGGCGAAGGCGGACGACGTGCCGCTGCGGCGCGTGGTCGCCGCATCGCTGCTCGACGTCGCGGTGCGTCACGGCGATCCCTACGCCTCGGCGCTCGAGGCCGCCAAAGCGATCAGCGACAATCCCGACCTGCTGAAA
Source organism: Bradyrhizobium sp. CER78 (assembly GCF_029846235.1). GTDB lineage: Bacteria > Pseudomonadota > Alphaproteobacteria > Rhizobiales > Xanthobacteraceae > Bradyrhizobium. The sequence goes on along the minus strand of NZ_JARVWP010000006.1, from coordinate 216,636 downwards.
CCGCTCGACGTCTTCGCTGCTTCGGGCGTGCCGAATCCGAACAAACTATGCCGCGAGCTGATCGAGATCGTGCCGCAGCTCGCACCGCCGCCGCCGGAAGCTGCGGCAGCCAGCACCGGGCTGGTCGATCGTCTGCAGGCCGGTGCGTCCAAGCTGATCCGCATCGAGCGGACCGACGGCACGGGCACCGACCGCGGCAGCATCGTCGCGCGCGTGACATCCGCCGCCGTGCATAATGATCTCGCATTGACCGAACGCGAATTGAAGTCGTTGCCGCCGGCCGATCGCACGGCGGCGCAACCCTGGCTCGCCAAGGTGGACGCGCGCCGCGCCGCGCTCGACGCGTCGCGGAAATTTGCCGACAACGCCATGGCGGCGCTCGCCACGGTCAATCAATAGATTCTTGCAATAGGTTCTTGATGATCCGGATCATTCTGTTCCTGCTGCTGATCGCGCTCGCTGCAGCGGGTGCCGCCTGGTTGGCCGATCAGCCCGGCGATCTCGTGCTGAATTGGGGCGGCTTGCGGCTGACGTCCAAGCAGCCGATGTACCTGCTCGGCCTCGTCATCGTCGTCGCGATGGTCGCGGGCGTGATCCTGCGCGCGCTGTGGAAGGTCCCCGGGCACATCCGCCGCGGCCAGCGCGAGCGGCGCCACGCCCGCGGCCGTCACGCCATCACGCAAGGCCTGCTCGCGATCGGGCATGGCGATTCGTCGGCGGCGCGTGCGCATGCGGAGGTGGCGCGGCGTCACGCGGCAGGCGATCCGCTGGCGCTGTTGCTGCACGCGCAATCGGCGCAGCTCGACGGCGATCGCGACGGCGCGCAGCGCGCCTTCCGCGCCATGGCCGAGCGCGCCGACACGCGGCTGCTCGGCCTGCGCGGCCTGTTCATCGAGGCGCAGCGCGCCGACGATCCGGTGGCGGCCGTGATGATCGCCGAGGAAGCGCTGAAGACGTCGCCGTCCTCGTCATGGGCTTCGCATGCGGTGCTCGGTTTCTGCTGCGCCAAGGGTGATTGGGCCGGCGCGCTGTCGATCATCGACAACAACCAGACCGCCGGACTGATCGACAAGGCGACCTATCGGCGGCAGCGCGGCGTGCTGCTCACGGCGCGCGCGATGGAGCTCGAGACCGTCGATCGTGACCTGTCGCGCTCGAGTGCGATGGAGGCGCTCAAGCTGGCGCCGACGCTGATCCCGGCCGCGGTGCTCGCCGCCAAATTCGAGAGCGAGGCGCATCAGATCCGTCGCGCCATGCGGATCGTCGAGACCGCGTGGCTGGCGCAGCCGCACCCCGATCTCGCCGACGCCTATTCGCATGTGCGGCTCGGCGATTCCGCGCGCCAGCGCCTGGTGCGGGTCGAGACGCTGGCGGCGAAGACGCCCGGCAACATCGAGGGCGCGCTGGCGATCGCGCGCGCCGCGATCGATGCGTCCGAGTTTGCGAAAGCGCGCGCCGCGCTGGAGCCGTTCACAGCGGCACCGACGCAGCGCGTCGCGCTGTTGATGGCCGAGATCGAGCGCACCGAGCATGGCGACAGCGGCCGGGCGCGGGCCTGGACCTTGCGCGCGGTGCGCGCGCTGCACGATCCGGCATGGACCGCGGACGGTTATGTCTCGGACCGCTGGCGTCCGGTGTCGCCGGTCACCGGCCGCCTCGATGCCTTCCAGTGGCAGACGCCGGTGGCGGCGCTGCCGTCCGACAAGGGCAATGCGATCGAGCCCTCGCCGTTCGAGGAGGCGATGCTGGCGCCGCGTCGGGTCGAGCAGCCCAAAGAACCGACTGAGGAGGTGGCCATCGAGCCGGAGGCAGCCAAGCCGGCTGAGATGGCCGAGGCCAAGCCGATTGAGCCCAAACCCGTCGAGCCCGCCACGCCGACCGTGCAGGATAACGCCCCGCTGCCGGCAGCCATCGAGGCCGAGCCGGCCCCCGCTTCGGACGGCACCCCGGCACCGGAGCCCGCTCCGCCGCCGGCGGCCGAATCGGCGCCTCCGGCGCCGGCCCCGCTGTTCCGTTCCCGGACCGATCTGCCCAAGGCACCGCCGGCGCCAATTCCGGCCGTGATTCCGATCATCCGGGCCCCTGATGACCCCGGGGTCGACGAGGACGGTGCCGTGGACGAGTTTGCGGAACAAATCGGCCCGCCCAAGGCCCAGATCGGCGGTTGGCGCGGATTTCTGTCACGTTTGGGAAGCTGATTCGCGGTTAGATAACCGGGTGTGCGGTTAAATAACCGCGTCAATCTTGCCAATCGGGGTCATGCCCGATATCAGGTGGCCGCGTGATCAGGCAGTTGCCGACCGGTTCGCCGCAATAGCTCAGTTGGTAGAGCACGTCATTCGTAATGACGGGGTCGGGGGTTCGAGTCCCTCTTGCGGCACCACGCTTTTCCCTTCGAAAATAGCTCTTTTTTGTGGCTCATCTCCGCTGATCCGAGGACAAGCTTTGCTTGCCTGGAACCACCTAGTAACTACCAATTGAGCCGGGCCCTCGGTCAAGCCGATGCAGGCCATCAGCCAATTTTTTCTCCAAAGTTACCGACCCTTTTGGGGCCCCATGGCGCCGTCCTTCTAGGCGCAAAAGGCCATTTACTGTCGCACACAAGGTAACTTTGTCTTGGTCAGAAGTTACCTATGAAGATACCTTAGGAATGTTCTTGACGGTCTAATTTCGATACCTTAGAAAGGTCGGGTTCCATCCGAGGAGACTTCAGTGAAGAGACCTAGCGGAGAGGCGCTTCTCTCTATGGTTCATGACAAGGTCCGCGCCCGCCATGGCGCATGCCAAATTGTGTCGGGCCAAGGAATTGCGAAAGGTCAGCGGATCGAGTTCGACGAAGGCGGCAAGCGAGTCCGCTGCGTGATCAAAACAAGTTCTGGCGGCCGCATCTCATTTGGTCGACGTCCGGACGGAACTTGGAGCGGGCTTTCGGAATGCGATCGCGTTGCAATCGTGGCGCCCACCCAGCTCGATGGCGACGACGTCACGGTCAGCATGTTCGATCAGCAGGTACTAAAGGAAGCCTTCGAGGCAAACCTCGCAGCTCAGCAGAAGGCGGGCATGGAAAAAGTGCCGTGCTGGATCGCGCCATTCCACGAGCATGATCGAGGTGTTCGCGGAACGGGGGATGGTTTCGGGGCAAGGGCTCTGTGGTCGGAGCCGTTGGCAGCGACATCTCCGCAGGCAAACCAGATTGAAAACAAGCCTCCCGTGGTCCCTATCCGGGGATTAACGCTGGCCGAGGCAAAGGAGGGTCTTGCGCGAACATTCGGCGTTCGCCCGGATCAGATCGAGATTACAATTCGAGGTTGAGCGCAAAGTCGCGCGGATGCTATTTGTTGCAACATTGGGAAAAGGGACTAATCAAGTGGGGCATTGGGAATTTGACAGCGTCCAGCCGTCCTCCGTGCGCATGGAGGTCACACAGGCCGACCAGTTCAACAACGATGAGGTCTCGCTCGCGGAAGCACTTGTTCGAGAATCGATTCAGAACTCGTCGGACGCGCCAACATCGCCCAACGTGGCGGTGAAGGTCCGCTTCGCAATCCGAGAGGTTTCGGGAGCCGAAGCTAAGTGGCTTTCCGAGCAGCTCAAACCACTCTTGAGTCACTACAAAGAATGCGAATTTGACGCCGAAGCTATAGAGGCCAAGCGCTTTCGCGTTCTCGCTATCGAGGACTTCAATACGCGCGGGCTTACCGGCAGCGTCGTTGATGTGGATGGCGGCAATTTCGATCGCTTCTGGCGCGCGGTAGGCGACTCCGGGAAAAAGGGCAAGGCCGGCGGACGCTGGGGTTTGGGAAAACTGGTCTATTCGTCGGCCTCCGCGCTTAAGCTCTTTTATGGCCTAACTGTTACGGCGGATCGCCCCGAGCCGTCGCTTCTAGGCCAAGTTGTCCTGAAGAACCACAGGATCGGAAACTCCTTTCATCCTGCGCATGGCTTCTATTTCAGCGGAAGGTCTGCGCCGCTCCAGCTTCAGCAGCCGATTATGGGCGAGGAAGTCGCGCAGTTCTGTAAGCTCGGCGGCCTGGCTCGCAAGAACCAGACGGGCCTTTCGCTCATAATTCCATACTTGCTCGACGGCATTGACGAGACTTCGATCATTTCAGGCGTGATCAGCAACTACTATTTCCCCATTCTTGCTGGTCGATTGATCGTCGAGGTTGGAAACGTCGTGATCGACAAGTCGTCGTTCTTGTCGGTTGCAGATAAGTATAAACCTCTCCATCCTATCCCGTTTGACTTCGTTGAGCAGATCAGCCGGACGATAGACGATCCAGCTCAAACCACAGCCCAAACTGCCTTGGGCAAGGCCGAGCTCGATAGTGCGTCGTTCAAGCCCGAGCAGATCGCTCAGATGAAGAAAGACTTTGTGAGTGGCAAACTAGTGCGCGTGCGCGTGCCTGTAACGCTGAAGCCCAAAGCCGGCGGCGATCTTAGCAGCCATATTGACCTCTATCTCAAGACGCTTCCCGAAAACGAAAAGCCATTTGCGCTGATTGCTAGGAACGCAGTTACTCTTCCAGGTGAACGTCGTTACTTCGCCGGTGCCGCGGCCTATGCTTCGCTGATTGCGAACGACGAAGGCGTATCGGGCTTTCTTGGCGATGCCGAAAACCCGGCACATACCGCTTGGAACAGTAAGGCAAAGAAGCTTGCTACAGGCTGGCGCTCACCTGCGGATACGCTTTCAGCCATCCGTCACTCTCTTCGCCACTTCTATGGGCTAATTGCAGAACAACCCGAGAGCGAGGACAAGGATGCGCTCATCGACTTCTTCGCGATCCTTGACGAGGATCAAAAGCGAAAGGGCAAAAAGCCAAAAGTGACAAAGGTTAAGGTCGATGTCCCGCCGCGCGAAACAGCTATCACCATCAGACCTCGGAAAGGAGGGTTTGAGATAGCCGCTGGCCCGGGTGCGGCAAACTGGACCTACCCTCGCGCGATACGTGTTCGTGTGGCTTACGACATGATCGGTGCCAATCCGTTCTCACGGCACAGCCCGTTCGACTTCGATCTCTCGGCAAACGCGATCGACATCAAGGCCAACGACGCTATTTGCGAGCCGGTCAAGGCCAACATTCTGAAGGTTACGGCGCAATCGAAGAATTTCCGACTCGAGTGCATGGGATTTGATGTTCGACGGGACATTGTCGTCGAAGCAAGGGCTACCTAATATGAAATCGAAACGTCGTATCAATTCGACTGGTAGGAAGCGCATCAGTCGCGAGAGCATCGACATTCGGATGCTATCGGCTGTTCCAGGCGAATCTCTGCGTGCTTCTGCCGCTATCGACCTCTCCAGCTACAAGTTTCCTGCCGATGCGCTGCTGGCGATTGAGGCATACCATCGGTCATCAGGGATGCGTTTTGAGTGCGGGACCGTTGGAAATCAAAGCATCCCGCCGGTGCTGCTGCTGGATCAAGTAGATCAGAGCGGCTCCGTACTGTTTCGCGTGAAGGTAACGGACGGCGATGGCGAACGCGGTCGCCTTTTGGGTTCGGCTGAAAGAGTTCAGCCGCTTAGTGAAGACGAAAGCAAGGACCGCCGGGCCCTTTTCCCGGTCCTTTACAGGAGCCTTGGGCAGCAGGTGTGGAAGGTCGAAATCAACGAAGGAGATCGACCGAAACTAATTCTCAACCGCGATCTTCCTGGGATCCAGCATCGGCTCCAGACCGATGTGTTCATGAAGGGGACGCTCTTCCCGCCGGCATTCCGTATCGTGATGGAGGCTCTCTCCGCCGCCCCAAACGATGACGATGGCGACGACGAGGCCGAGAGTCCGCCATGGCAGACGGAGTGGCTGACATTCTGCCAAGAACGGCTGGGTCTAGCAGCTCCTCCTCCGAATGATCCCGACGAGCGGCAAAGCTGGATTGAGGACGCGGTCGACAGATTTTCCGCCGAGTATGGGTTTGTGCGGGAAATTCGAAAGCAAGATCGGAATCAGGAAGAGGAAGCATGACCAAGCGGTTGCGGAAACTTAATGATGAGGGCATGCGGCGATTTGCCGAGTATCTGGCTGCCGGTGCTTCTGGTGATGCTCCTCTGTCACTATTGGACAATCCTGAGACATCTGACCAGCTTGTCCCGGCGGTACTTGTGAGTGAGAAGGTGTTCGACAGCCGATATGAGTTGGGCGTTTACCTGAACAGCATTCTCGGTGCTTTCGATGCAGCCGTAATCTCAGGTGACCGCAATCTCTGGACCTCGCTTGCCCTTCTATGGTTTGAGCAAATCTGTCCAAAAGGAAGCGATGGTCTGCGCGACGTCATGGAGGAGTATCGGTACATCCTCAGTGGTGACTACCGGCACTATTACCGACACCTTGTGCGGTCGCCATGGTATCTCGTGCGTCAACACGGTGAGAACGCTCGGTTCCTGCTGGTTGCGTCCAAACAAAACAATCACCCATTAAGTGTTCACGGCGAAATCCTCGAGCAGGTAGGTGGGCGGCAGCAAGTTCTGGCGAGTAAGCCCATCATCGCTGCAGCGAACAAACTGTATTTGGACCCATCGACAGGGAGGCCCCGGAAGGGTGTCGCCGGAAGGGGACGGGGCAGCGCACATCGGTTTGGTATGGTGCTCCGACAGCTTGCCCTAACTTATGATCCGGAAATTATGTCGGACGAGGGTCTTATTACGATCTTGCCGGATGAATTTGGGGGATGGAAACGGCATTTAACGAGGACCGCGGGACAGCGGTCGGGCGCTGTGTCAGATGCCTCCGGCGAGGCGAGGGCCAGAAGCTGACCTCGGTCAGCAGCTACGGCAATGCCGGCTCCGATATGCCAGCGTTTCGGCCGCGATAGTTGCCGCTCTTGTGCCGTCGTGTGGGAGCGTTAAGAAGCAGTCCACGAAGGCATAATGCGATCTTGCGCGCCAGGAATGGCGGGACGGCATTTCCAACTTGGACAAACTGCTGCGTCCGGTTGCCCTTGAAGACGTAGTTATCCGGAAATGTCTGAAGACGCGCGGCCTCCCTCACTGTGAGGCTGCGGCACTGTGCTGCGTCAGGATGGATGAAATAGTGCCCATCTTTCGAGATGTGGCTCGTGATTGTTGTCCCAGGAGTGTTCCAGAGCTGAACCCTGAAGCGGTCGGCGAATTTGCCTGTTTTCCAGTTCCGGTGATTTGGTGCGAGTTCGCGGGGAAAACTGTTCGCTTTCGGTGATGCACCGGTGATCCGGCCGTACAGCGCCGCAAAAAAGTAGCGACGCAGGTCCGACTCCATGTGTCCGCGAGTTTCATTGTTGGGAAACCGCTCTATTTTGTGGTCAACTAGCCACTCTATCAACTCCGGAGGACAGGGCGGCGGTACGCCAACGTAAGATCCACCCGCGCGCGGTGCGATCCGTGCGGTTCTCGCCAATCGCAGAGCCAAACTCTCGGCAAGTTCGCGAAATTGCTTCCTTTCTTGATCTGGCAGGTCGGTCTGAACTTTTGAAACATTTCGCATAAGCCGGGAAACCTCGGACTGCCATGCTTCGTCGCTATCATTAAGGTCGCTCAACCCGCTCCGGAGCCTCGGCATACCCTTGAGGATCTGTCGAACCGTAACCGGCGCTTCAGATTGGCGAAGCAAAGCGTCAGCAATTTGGACGTGATCAAGGCCCGCGGCTATGTCGGCACGAACACCGACAACGATGACGCGATGACGCGACTGCGGAATCCCATGATCTTCCGCACGAACCACGAAATCGCTTGCGGGCGGGTGCCCCAAACTGTTGAAGAAGGCTTGTTTCGACCGCGGTGCGAGTGGGACAAGCGTGTACGAGCCATCTCCGACTCTCGCGAGATCATCCAGAACCCGATCAAAGACGCGCTCGCCATTCACAGATGACGAGAGTAGCCCCTTCACATTTTCCATGACAAAGGCAGCTGGCATCAGTCTCTTCAAGATCCTGATGTATTCCTTGTACAGAAAGTGCCGATGATCCTTGCTCGGGTCGTAGCCCTTCGTGCCTCTATTGCGGGCTCTTCCAACGAGAGAGTAGGCTTGGCAAGGTGGGCCGCCGATCAGAACCACGTTGCCTTTATAGGTTCGAGCGATCTCCGAGAGGCGCTCATCGATTTCCTCGATTCCCTTTTTCGATCCCAGCTCAAGCCTCACAGTCTCGTTGCATGCGGCTTTCCACTCATTGGGATACAACAGGCTCCAATCTGGTTCTGGAACTTTCCCATTGAGAAAATTGTAGTATTCGGCGGGTGCTTTGCCGTTGAATTGGCGAACAAAGCTTCGGAGCCGAAGCGTTTCAAATGCGGATTCTTCCTTCTCCGCGGACAACGCGATTCGGAAAGGTCGTGAGTCGTCCTTATTGCGAATGCTGGCAAAGCCTTCTGCCAGCCCACCGGGGCCGGCAAATAGGTCAACAATGGCATATTCCGTGTTCATCTGCTTGTCTCAGCGAGGTCGACTCTGACCATAGTTGAATACCTGGAAGCAGACTCTGGAAAAAGACCGAATGGGAGACATCGTCGACAAAATAACCCGCTCGCGCATGATGGCTGGCATCCGAGGAAAGGACACTAGGCCTGAATTGAACCTGAGGCGTGCCCTCCATCGCCTTGGGCTTCGATATCGTGTGCACGCAACGGACCTTCCGGGGCGTCCGGACATCGTGCTACCGCGCCATCGTGCGACCATCCTCGTTCACGGTTGCTTTTGGCACAGGCACAAGGGGTGCGCCTTCGCTACCACGCCAGCCACGAATGCTCGCTTCTGGAACACAAAATTTGATCAGACGGTCGAGCGCGACGAGCGAAACGTTGCAGCGCTGCAGCATCTTGGTTGGCGCCTAGCAGTAGTTTGGGAGTGTGCGCTCAAGCAGAAAGGCGCCGAGGCGGTCGCTGGACAAATTGCCGCTTGGCTCGCGTCTGACGGTCCCTTCAAGGAGATCGGCTCAGAGAATTGTGAACCGGCCAAATCCAAAAAATCACGGCGCCTTACGCCCTCCTTAAAAGACGAATTTTGATTTCTATACTGCTGACCAAATTAATAGCAATTACAGACGCTTAAGGACCGCAGATGACTTGCGGAAATCTGCAGAAATTCAGCCTGCTTGTCCCCCCGTCCTCTGAAGCAGAACGCGGCAAGCTCGATGACAGCACCCGCAAGATCCTTCACTTCAGCGATCCTTCCTAGGAATACAGATCGTACGGCTGCCCACCTTGCAGGAGGCCGCGGCAATCGCAAAAGACACGGCGCGCGTCGATATCTTCTACATTGTGCAGGGAGCCAAGTCCGAATCCATCCCGTACGAAAAGTTCGGCCTCGAACTTGATTACGAGATGCTGGGGAACTGATGAGAAATCATCCCAGCAAGCCGGTGGTCAGCCATGCGAGGCTCGACCGGCCGAACAAGCTCGCAACAGCGATCTTTGCGCTTTGGCGTGACCGCAACAAGTCGACGTCAGCTTGACGGGATCGATGTTTTCTCAGCGCGGCTCACTCTCGCCACCTGCCTGAAGGCTAGATCCGCACCCCGCACAGTCCGCTCATGATCGCGACCGCTACCATCGCGCCGCCCGCGAGCCCAGTTACCCAGATCCGGTTGGCGATCGTGGTTGCCGTGCCGTGCGCGATCAGGACGCCGCGCAATCCCGACGCGAGATGCGCGAGCACGAAGAACACGCCGAGCGCGTAATGCGGCACCAGGCGGATGCTCCAGGCGTCGTGGATCAGGCCGGTCGGCGCGCCGGACGCCCAGTCCCAATTGGTGTCGATGTGATGCACGGCGCGCGCCGACACCAATGCCGAGTTCAGATGGGTGACGATGAACGCCGCGAGGTAGACGCCGGAGCCGATCTGAAACACGCGATACGCATCTGCCGGCAGCGCGCTCCAGCGCCAGGCGAGCCGCGCGCCGACTGCGACCTGGAACAGCATCAAGGCGACGAGGATCGGTTCGATCACGGAGGAGCGATAGACCGTGCGTCCTATCTTCATCACGGCGCCATGCACCTCGGGGCCGAGCAGTCCCAGCAGATGATTGGTGAGATGAAACGCGACGTAGAGCAGAATGACCGCGGCGGCGACGCCATGCGTGACGCGCCATCGGGCAATGGACGGGGCGATCGCGGCTGACTTCGCCGGTCGCTGCTGCTCGCTGCCGAGCAGCACGCAGAGAGACGCGGCGAGCCAGCCCGCGACCCATACCAGCTCGTCGCTGACAGGAATGTGCAGCAATCCGAGAGCGACGCCGGTCAGCACGAACAGGGGCGGCGCGGCGATGCTGAGATAGGCGAGCCGCCGGGCGCGCAGCTCGAAGGATGACGGCGCTCGCTTGGTCATCCAATAGGCGCAGGCAAGACCCAGCAAGGGCGCGGCGGTCGCGGCCAACAGGCAGAGCGCTGCCAGAACCATCCGGCCGGGCGGGAGCTGGCCGCTCGCGGACGAGACGGCGAGATGAAATCCATCGAGCAGAAACGGATAAGCCATCGCGCCGGCCGCCGGCACCATCGAACGGAGTTTTTCGGCGGCCGTGTTCGCCAAGCCATCATCGCCGGGCCGGACGCGACCTTGTTCAAATGCACTCACTGAGTTTCTCCGGAGTTCAGGCATCGTGAAGGAGAAGGCCAGACCGACCAATCTATTCCAGGTCGTCGTCGGAGGCGCGGCACACAAGCCTGTGCTGTCGACGCTGGGCTGCATGGGCGAAGGGCGTTGCGCCGAGACCATGTCTCGAGGCCATAGCCTACCGCGTACCGTGATGCGGGCCCGCCGATAGGACCAGGTTCCGACAATCCGACTGGACCAGGCCAACCCGTTGGCAGGGGCTGTCTTGACGGCGTGACGCATCTCACAAAGTTCGTCGCTCGACCGCATTAGTCTCCCGCCCAACAACGGGAGAACAACAATGCGCAAACTCATCCTGGTTACTGCGATGGTTTTGGCGTCCGCGTCCGCGCAGGCCGGCGAACGAAGCCTGTCGCTGGGCGGGGCAGCGTCGCTGCCGGTGGCCGCATCGAGTTCGGTCAAAACGGCGGGCGAGGGTGCCGATGCGCCGGTGACATCAGCCGTCGAAGCGCCACCGCAGCCGCCCGAGGCGCCAAAATATGTCGAGCGGGCAGCGCCGGCCGCTGCACCGGCACCGCAGCCGCAAGCTCAGCCGACCGTGCAGCGGGCGCCAGCGCAGCAGGCCAACGTCCAGCCGTCAGCGGCATCGGACGTAAGGCCGACACCGGATCGGCCCGCGACCGCGCACCGGCCGCGCCATCGCAGCCACGCACGGCGCTGGACCGAGAGCCGCATCATCGGCGAGTTGCATCGCCACGGGATTTACTGGTAGCCGCGTGTTCGGTTTGATCATGCCAGGGCACCTGCGCAACGGCGCGTCTTGTCGCGCGCCGGCACCCGCCAGCTCCTTTGCATGGGGTTGTTTTCGATATTTTGGCCGCGCACGTCTGCGGCAGGGAACTTGGCCACCGGCGCCCGCAGTGATCTGCCGGTCGTCGACGCCGACGCCACAAACGAAAGCGCCCCTGGATCGGATCCAGGGGCGCTTTGCGTTGAGCGTGTTCGGTGCGTTGGCTGCGTTTACTCGGCGACCGTCTGCACGACGTTGCCGATCGGCCGGCCCGATGCGACCGGCTTCTCGGTCTTTGCCATCATCGCATCGTATTCGGGCAGCGTCTCGATCTGGGTCTTGGCCTTCATCCAGACCACCTTGTAGCCGCCCGCCTTCAGCTTGCGCAGCAATGTCGGCAGCGCCTGCGCGGTGTGCTTCTGCAAATCATGCATCAGGATGATGCCCTTGTGCTCCTTGTCGAGCTTGGTCATCACGTTGTTGATCACCTCATCCGAGCTCTTGGACTTGAAGTCGTTGGAGTCGACGTCGACTGAGAACATCGCGATGTTGCGGGTGCCGAGATAGGCGGTCGTCGCCGGGGTGTGTGCCAGCGCCGGGAAGCGGAAGAACGGAGCCGGGTTAGCCCCCAGCGCCAGCTTCACCGCGCTGAAACCCTTCTCGATCTCGTCCTTGGCCTGCTGCTCGGTGATCTTCTTGCTGGCCAGATGCGCGTGCGACCAGGTGTGAGCGCCGATGGTGTGGCCGGCTGCGGCGACCTGGCGGAGGATATCCGGGTGATAGGTGGTGTGCAGGCCGATCGGGAAGAACACCGCCTTGGTGCACTCATCGGCCAGCGCCTTGAGCACGGCGGGCGTGGTCGGCCACGGACCGTCGTCGAAGGTCAGCACGACCTCATGGTCGGTCAGGAAGTCATATTGCTTGTACTGCAGGAAGCCGAAGCCCGGGCCGCCTGTGGTGTCGACCACGACGGTGCGGCTGATGCCGAGCCCATCGGGATTGGCGCATTTGGGCGCGGCCGCGACGGGGGCCGGCACCGGAGCCGGTGCGGGGGCCGCGGCCGGGGCTGCCGCCTGGGTGGCGTCGGCGCGCTTCGACAGCGCGGCGGTCGTGTCGACGTCGTCCCTTGCGGCCTGCCTTGCCGCCGCAGGGAGCGGATCGGCCTGGCTTGCTGCCGTTGTCTGCGGAGGAGCCGCGTCGGCACGCGGGGAGGAGGTCCAGAACCACACGCCGGCGATCACGATCGCCGCTACAACACTGGCCAGCATCAGGCCCAACGCACTACGCATCGCTACACACTCTCTCGGAACTTAAGGATACGCCACAGCCGTAACGAGCCATTAATGCCAACAAGGTCTTAACGCGGTCCCAACAAGACGGCGGAACGGCAAGAAAATGCGGGCCTTATCCGTGCGTGACGACCGTCACGGTCGGCCAGCTCGCTCCCGTGCAGGATCGGACTATCAAGCAAGGGCCCCGCCATTTGCGGCGCCGATGGGAGCCGATCATGATCACCATCTTCAGGACTCAGGATCTTGAGCGTGCCGGGCGCAGAGCCGGCGTAGCATTGGCCGTTGCGGCCACAATTGCCGTGCTGTCGCCGACCGCGAGCTCTGCGTTCAGCGCCGAGGCGCAGCAGATGTGCTCGGGCGACGCGTTCCGGCTGTGCAGCGCCGAGATCCCGAACATTCCCAGGATCACCGCCTGCATGGTCAAGAATCGCTCCCAGCTGAGCAGCGGCTGCCGCGTGGTGCTGGATCGCGATCTCGCCGCGCAGCGCCGGGCCGCCGCGGAGTGATTGGCGCCGTGGGAACTGGCCGGGTCTGCCGTTTCAAGCTTCTTCGCACCCCCGAAACGCTATAGAACCAGCCTTCTATTCCTTAGAGGCTTTGAGAGATGACCCGTTTTCTGTTCGCCGTCGTTCCACTGGTTCTGTTGACGTCGGCCGCCCCGGCACAGCAGCAGGGGCGCGATGCCTGTTCGCGCGATGCCTCGCGGTTCTGCCGCGCCCATCTCAGCGAAGGCGATCAGGTCGTGCTGGCCTGCCTGAAAGAGCATCGCAGCCGCCTCAGCAAGGCCTGCCAGCAGACGCTCACCGATAACGGGCAGTAGACGAATCAACCGTCATTCCGGGGCGTCGCGCAGCGATGAACCCGGAATCTCGAGCTCATAACTTCTGGATTCCGGGTTCGCGCTTCGCGCGCCCCGGAATGACAGTCGCACCTACGTGCTGCTGCCCGCCGCGGTCGCGACCACCGGGATCACTTCCTTGGCGGCGCGGTCCGGGGTCTCGTCCTTCCAGCGTACCGAGCCGAACGGCCGCTCCAGCATCCGGCGCACGCGGATCGGCTCCGCGCCGATATGGAAAGCTGCCGCCTTCTGATGCAGCTCGCGCTCGATCTGGGTGGCGCGGTTGCGCTGGCGCAGGAAGTCGAGCCAGGTCGGGCAATGATAGCGCTCGGTCCACAATTCGGGATCGGCGATGTCGCGCGCGATCGACCAGCCATAGGCGCCGTTGCGCTGGCGGCTCAGCTGCACGTCCTGCATCACATTGTGGAAGGCGCGGGCATTGTCCTGCGCCACCCGGTACTCGATCTCGACCACTAGCGGCCCGCTGCGTCCGGTCAGTTGCAGCCGCACCTCGGGATCAGCCAGGGTCTCGGTCGCATCCTCGTTGCGCGCGCCGACCGGCGGCATCCGGAGCCATATGCCGAGCAGCGGCGACAGCAGCATCAACCCGGCGGAGATCAACAGCGCCAACTCGACGCCGCCGACGTCCGTGATGCGGCCCCAGCACCAGCTTCCGATCGCGATGCCACCGGCGATCGAGGCCTGGAAGGCCGCCAGCGAACGGCCGGCGACCCAGCGCGGCGCCGAGAGTTGCACGCCGATATTGAACAGCGCGATCGCCAGCATCCACACCGCGCCGGCCACCACCAGTGCGGCTGCGGTGATGACAGGCTGCTTGCTCACGGCAACGATTGCGATCGCGACGCCCATCAGCAGCGCGCAGGTTCGCACCGCGGCTTCGCCGCTGAGCCGGCTGCGGATCTCGCTGATGTTGAGTGCGCCGATCACCGCGCCCATGCCGAAGGCGCCGAGCATGATGCCGTAGGTCTGCGCGCCGCCATGCAGGAGGTCGCGCGCCACCAGCGGCATCAGCGCCGAGACCGAGCCGCCGATGATGCCGGTCACCATGGTGCGGGTCAGCACGATCTTGATCGACGGCGAATTGGTGATGTAGCGCACGCCGGAGACGATGGCCCGGTTCAGCCGCTCACGCGGCAACCGCGACGGCTCGCTGATGCGATTCCACAGGAACAGCACGACGAGCAGCGGCAGATACAGCACGGCATTGGCGGCGAACGCCGCCACGGCGCCGGCGGAGGCGACCACGATGCCGCCGATCGCCGGGCCGAAGCTGCGCGCGATGTTGTAGCTGATGCCGTTCAGCGCGACCGCGGCGGGCAGCGTCTCCGTGGGCACCTGCTCGCTGACCGAGGATTGCCAGGCCGGGCCGAACAGCGCCATGCCGCTGCCGACGACGAAGCACAGCGCCAGCAGGATGTTCGGCGTCACCAGATTGAGCCAGGCCAGCGCCGTCAGTGTGGTGGCGCCGGAGAGCGCGATCATAAGCGACACCAGCGCGACGATGCGGCGGTCATGCATGTCGGCGATGGCGCCGGCCGGCATCGCGATCAGCATCACCGGCAGCATCAGCGCGGTCTGCACCAGCGCGACCTTGTCGGCCTCCGAGCTCATCTGGGTCATCGCCCAGGCGGCGCCGACGCCCTGGATCAGGATGCCGAGATTGGAGAGCAGGCTGGCGAGCCAGATCCGCCTGAAGATTGAATGCCGCAACGGTGCAGTGATACTGTCTGGGCGCTTCGGCGGTTCGGTCATATCCGGTTCCGGTTGGCCTGCTATGGTTTGTGAATGATTCCGGCTGCATCAACTGATGCCCGGCAAACGCGTGTCCTGTCCAGCGATTACGGTATCCTTTACGGGTGTAGGACACAGCTAAAGCCCTGAAAGGCTTGGGGAAGGGGACCAATGGCGCTGTCGCGGCGGAGATTTTTTCAAGGGGCCGGCGCCCTTACCCTGCTGGCCGGCCGCCTCGCTGCCCCGGCCTTGGCCCAGTCCGCGCCGGCCGGCGACATCCCGCCGATCCTGTTCGTGCACGGCAATGGCGATCACGCCGCGCTCTGGATGACGACGCTGTGGCGGATGGAGTGCAACGGCGTGCCGCGCGAGCGCATGGCTGCGATCAATTTCATCGATCCCCTCGCACGTGCCGACGACCAGGTCGAACAGGCGGGCCGCTCCTCGACCGAGGACCAGCGCCGCGCACTCGCCGAGGCGGTCAAGGAGCTGAAGCAGAC
Organism: Bradyrhizobium sp. CER78; assembly: GCF_029846235.1. GTDB lineage: Bacteria > Pseudomonadota > Alphaproteobacteria > Rhizobiales > Xanthobacteraceae > Bradyrhizobium. Next base: position 200,941 of record NZ_JARVWP010000006.1, on the reverse strand, counting down.
GAGCGGCGCCGCGCGCATCGCCCTGGTCGGGAATTCGCGCGGCGGCAATGCGATCCGCAACACCATCAAGAACGGTGGCGGCGGCGACATCAGCCACGCGGTGCTGTGTGGCACGCCCAATCACGGTGTGTATGCGTCCGACGACGGCCTCGGCAACGAGTTCAACGGGCGCGGCCCGTTCCTGCGCGGGCTGAACGACGGCGACAGCGAAGTGACCGCGGGCACCGCCTTCCTGACCTTGCGCAGCGATGGTCTCGACAAATATGCGCAAGCCGACGGCCGCTTCATCGGCAAGCCGGGCACGCCGACCAACGTCACGACCGAGGGCCCGGCGCTGAAAGGCGCGACCAATCTGGTGCTCGGCGCGGTCGATCATCGCGAGACCGCGTATCATCCGCGCGCCTTTCGCGAGATCTACAAATTCATCGCCGGGCGTGAGCCGTCGCGGATCGAGATCGTGCCGGAGACGGCGGTGCGGTTGAGCGGCCTCGTCACGGGCACGCCGGGCGGCGCGCCGACCAACCGGCCGGTGCCGGGCGCAACGGTCGATATCTATCGTGTGTCGGCGGAGACCGGCGAGCGCATCGGCGGCCCGCTGCACAGCTCGCAGACCGGCGCCGACGGCCGCTGGGGGCCGGCGCAGGTCGATCCGTCCTGGCCGCTTGAGTTCGTGCTGACTTCTTCGGGAGCTGTGACGACGCACATTTATCGTTCGCCGTTTCCGCGCTCTTCCGAGATCGTGCATTTGCGCGCGGCGCGGCCGATGCAGCCGGCCGATGCCGGTGCAGGCGCCGTCGTGCTGATGTCGCGGCCGCGCGGTTATTTTGGGCTGCCGCGCGATATCGTGCTGTTCGACGGCAAGGAGCCGTCCGACGTCAAATCCGGCGTGCCGACGGACGCGGTGACGACGTTGCGGCTCGCCGCCACCGAGGTCGGCCGTCCGGTGGCCGCGATCTTCAACGCCGAGCGCATCGTGATGCGGGCCTGGCCGGCGTCCGAGAACCGGATTGCGGTCGCCGAGCTGACTTATTAGGTCTGGTAGAGGGTCCGCGTGCCTTCATGGCGCCGGGATCGCATGGCCGGATCGGCCGTTGCGTGAGGCAGGAAGCGAGGACCATGAGCATAGCCGAAGTCTACGATATCACGGTCACGCGGCGTCCCCTGGTCCCGCCGGCCCCGCCGCGCGCGCCTGCCGACATGGGCGCGTTCCAGCGGATGCGGGTGATGCGCAACTCGCCGATCGAGACCTGGGGCCAGCGCGCCTATGAGGACGACATCGTCCAGGGCCGCTTCTTCAACCACTCGAGCTTCATCCTCAACACACCGGATGCGATCCGCCATGTGCTGGTCGACAATTACGAGAACTACCACCGCACGCCTGCCGGCCTGCGCGTGCTGCGTCCGATGCTCGGCGAGGGACTGCTGATCGCCGAGGGCCGCGCGTGGAAGCATCAGCGCCGCACGCTGGCGCCGGCATTCACGCCGCGCGCGGTGACGACGCTCGTCCCCTACATGATCGCGGCGGTCGACGAGACGATCGCCAAACTGAATACCGCGAGCGGTGGACCGGTCGATCTACGCGAAGTGATGCAGCGCATGACGCTGGAGATTGCCGGCCGCAGCATGTTCTCGTTCGGCATGGATCGCCACGGCGCCGCGCTGCGCGACTTCGTGATGGAGTATGGCGACACGTTGGCGCGGCCGCACATGCTGGACCTGCTATTGCCCGTGAATTGGCCGACCCCGCAGGATTTCCGGCGCGCCCGCTTCCGCAAGCGCTGGACCGCATTCGTCGGCATGCTGATGGCCGAGCGCCGCGCTGCCGGCAAGGATGACAACGCGCCGGCCCGCGACCTGTTCGATCTGATGGGCGCCGCGCGCGATCCTGAAACCGGCCAGGCCTTCACCGATGCCCAGCTCGGCGACCAGGTCGCGACCATGATCCTGGCCGGCCATGAGACGACCGCGACCGCGCTGTTCTGGGCGCTCTATCTGCTGGCGCTCGATCTCGAGACCCAGGAACAATTGGCAGCAGAAGTCAGGAGCGTGGCAGCAGATGGCACGCTCGACATTGAGCAGTTGAAGTTCACCCGCGCGGTGATCGACGAAACCATGCGGCTGTATCCGCCGGCGTTCCTGATTGCGCGTGCGGCGGGCGGTCCCGACACCATCATGGGCCGTCCGGTCAGGAAGCATGACGTAATCCTGATCGCGCCGTGGCTGTTGCACCGGCATGAAAAGTTGTGGCGCGACCCGAATGCGTTCGTGCCGCAGCGTTTCCTGACGGGAACGCCGCCCGATCGCTTTGCCTATCTGCCGTTCGGCGTTGGCGCGCGGGTCTGCATCGGCGCGCATTTTGCGCTGGTCGAGGCGACGCTCGCGCTCGCGAAGATCGTCGGCGCGTTCCGCGTCGCGCTGGCCGACAAGGATCCGGTGATTCCGATCGGCGTGGTGACGACTCAGCCGAACCGCTCTCCGGTGTTCACGATCAAGCCGCGCTGACCTTGCGCGGCGATGTCGCAATGCTCACTTAAGGGCTCACCATGAGCGATACACAGGCCAGTTTCGCAGTCCTCAAGCAGACGACCGATCCGGCCGTCGTCGATGCCATGCAGCAGCTGATCGCCGATGGCCATGATCGCGAGCTCAATCGCATCAACGTGTTGGATTTCTCGCGGCGCACCGGGCTCGACCAGGAGAAGGTGATCTCCGGCTTCCTTCATGCGTCGCGGCTCGGCCTGTTCGACATGAGCTGGAACGTGCTGTGTCCGGGCTGTGGCGGCGTGCTCGATGCCCACACGACGCTGAAGTCGCTGCGCCATGACGACTACAATTGCGCGCTGTGCGCGGCCGGCTACGAGGCCTCGGTCGATGAGCTGGTCGAGGTTGCCTTCACCGTCAGCCCGCGCGTCCGGCACATTGCCGCGCACGATCCCAACACGCTGCCGATCTGGGAATACTTCCGCCAGATGTTCTGGAGTTCCGGGATCGAGTTCGACGAGAGTTCGGTGTCGACCCTGATCAACGAGGTGACGCTGGAAGGGCTCGAGCTGCCGCCCGGTGAAAAGGCGATCCTGTCGCTCAACCTGCCCAACCAGTTCGTCATCGTGTTCGAGCCGGTGACGCATTCGGCGCACTTCTTTGCCATCGAGGGCGAGCCGACCACCGAGCGTCAGCAGTTCTCGATCGCGTTCAACAAGACACACGCGCCGACCGGCACCTCGACGATGCGGCCCGGGCCGCTGCGGCTCTCGCTGGAAAATCACGCTGACGTTCGCGTGCTGCCATCGGTATGGATCGCCGGCGATCCGCTGCACAAATTGCTCGGCAAGCGCAAGCCGATCCTCACCGCGAAGCGGATGCTGTCGAACCAGACCTTCCGCGACGTGTTCAAGGCCGACAACCTCACCGTCGACCAGCGGCTGAAGATCACCGCGCTGACTTTCCTGTTCACCGATCTCAAGGGCTCGACCGCGCTCTATGAGCGGGTCGGCGATCTCGCCGCGTTCGATCTGGTGCGCGCGCATTTCCACGCGCTGCTCGAGATCATCGCCTCCGAGCGCGGTGCGGTCGTGAAGACCATCGGCGATGCCGTGATGGCGACCTTCATCCGGCCCGAGCACGCATTGTCGGCGGGCCTGCGCATGCGGGCTGCGATGAAAGAACTCAACGCCGAGCGCGGCAAGGAGGATCTGGTCGTCAAGATCGGCATCCATGAGGGGCCGTGCCTCGCGGTGACGCTGAACGAGCGGCAGGATTATTTCGGCCAGACCGTGAATATCGCAGCCAGGGTGCAGAGCCTGTCGACGTCGCAGGAAATCCATCTGACCCAGCCGGTGATGGAATCGGCGGAGGTTGCGGGCATCCTCGATCGCGCGGCGATCAAGCCGATCCAGAAGGAAGCCGCACTGCGCGGCATTGCCGACAAGCTCGTGGTGTACGAGATACCGTAGTCATATTGCAGATATGTAATGCTTGCCGAAACGTAATGCCGCAGCGGGAACCCGCGCGGATTGCGCCGGTTCTGTTTCCACGCCATATAGATTTTGGAGCATGATCCGGAAAAGTGTGTAGCGGTTTTCCAGACAGATGATGCTCCTGATCAAAGACTTCTTCATTCGACAGAGAGAGCGATGCTCGACGGACTCCGCCAATTCATTGCCGATATCGTCTCCCCCGATGCAAAGGCCGACCGCAACTTCGATGACGGCGACTATCGCCTGGCGGCCACCGCGCTGCTGGTGCATGTCGTCTCGCTGGACGGCGAGCCGACGCCCGCCGAGACGCGCAAGCTGCACAGCCTGATCGAGAGCCGTTTCCAGCTTGATCCCGGCACCGCCGACAAGTTGATAGCGTCCGCGATGCGCGTCGAAGGCGAGGCGGTGGATCTCTATCACTTTACCAGTGTGATCATGCGCTCGGTGAATGAGGAGGGACGGCTGCGCATCGTCGAGATGATGTGGGAGCTGGTCTATGCCGACGGCCAGGTCAGCGAGTTCGAGGACAATGTGGTCTGGCGCGCTGCCGATCTGCTCGGCATTTCCTCACGCGACCGCATCGACCTCAAGCACCGGGTCGCCGAGAAGCAGGCGGAGCTGCCGAAAGGCCCCTGGGGCACGGCGGACGCGGCAATCTGACACGGTCAGCCGCGCGAGCGGGAGCATCGTCGCCGGCATCACGGATGACGAAACTTTAATGTCGGCCGCGATTGGGGGCGATCCGACTGAAAATTGGTCGTTTCGTCCCGAAATCGGCGCACCGGCCGCTGTCCACAAGCCCATACACGGCTTGCGTCCCACCGCATGCCTATGCTCTCGTCGCCTTGTTGGGGACCTCACTAGAATTTGCAGTAAGAGTTTGAAACGTGACTGAGCGTGTGACGCTGATAACCGGGGCATCGGCGGGCATAGGCACCGAACTGGCGCGCGTGTTTGCATCGAATGGTCACCGGCTGGCGCTGGTGGCGCGGCGCGCCGACCGCCTGAAGGCGCTCGCCGACGAGCTCGGGGCCAAGGGCGCCGCGGCGCCGATCGTGATCCCCTGTGACCTGCAGCAGACCGATGCGGGCGACCGGATCGCGCAGGCCCTGACCGAGGCCGGGGTCGAGGTCGAATATCTCGTCAACAATGCCGGCTTCGGCCTGTTCGGCCTCGCCATCGAGCGCGACCGTGCCGAGCAGCTCAACATCATCAACGTCAACATCCGCGCGCTGACCGACCTGACGTTGCGCTTTGCGGATCAGCTGATTCGCAACCGCGGTGGTATCCTCAATCTCGGCTCGATCGCCGGCTTCCTGCCCGGCCCCGGCATGGCCGTATACTATGCCAGCAAGGCCTATGTGCTCTCGTTCTCCGAGGCATTGCGCTGTGAGCTGGCGCCGAAGGGCGTGCGCGTCACCGTGGTTTGCCCGGGTCCCGTGCCCTCCGAGTTCCAGGACCGCGCCGGCTTCGCGCCTGGCTTCGATTCCGCGATTCTCAACGTCGCGCCGGATGAGGTCGCCCGCCAGGCCTATCGCGGCTTGATGGCAAACAAGCGTGCCGTGCTGCCTGGCGCCTTCATCAAGGTCGTGCCGTTCCTGCTGCGGCTGTTTCCGCGCTCCTTCATCCTGACGGCGGTCGGCGGTTTCCAGCTCCGCAAGCGCTAGCCGCTGCTCGCTTCTCCCCGAAACGTCCCTCGATCGTCGTTAAGGCTGTTTCTGGCCCGCGATTTGCTTCGTGCGTCTGTGCGCAAACTCACACGATGTTAACGACCACTTAGCTATGATCGCACCTTACGTGCCGAATCCTTAAGCAGAGGCCAAACCTTCAAGCAGAGGCAATGTCGTTCCGGTCTGACCAAACCCGTGTCGTGGTGCCCTTCGCAAACCGAAGGCCGGCCGCGGTCACGCCGGTAGATCAGATTTGGGATCAGACCTTGGATCAGGTTTCGCGCCGGCCGGTGCTGATTGTGCTGCATCAGGAGACCTCGACTCCCGGCCGGATCGGCAACGCCCTGCGTGCGCTGGGCTACCCGCTCGACATCCGCCGTCCGCGCTTCGGTGACGCGCTGCCCGCAACGCTCGACGCGCATGCCGGCGCGGTGATCTGCGGCGGCCCGATGAGCGCCAATGATCCCGACGACTACATACGGCGCGAGATCGACTGGATCGCAATTCCCTTGCGCGAGCAGCGCCCGTTCCTGGGCATTTGTCTCGGTGCACAGATGCTGGCGCGGCAACTCGGCGCGCGCGTCGCGCCGCATCCGCAAGGCCGTGTCGAGGTCGGTTATTACCCGGTCAGGCCGACGGAAGCGGGCCGCACGCTGTGCCCGGACTGGCCGGCGCGCGTCTATCATTGGCATGGCGAGGGATTTCAACTGCCCGAGGGCGCGGACCTGCTTGCAGCGGGCGACGATTTTCCGGTGCAGGCGTTCCAGTTCGGCAACGCCTTCGGCCTGCAATTCCATCCCGACGTGACCTACGCGATGATGCATCGCTGGACCGCGCGCGGTTGCGCGCGAATGGATTCCCCTGGCGCGCAACCGCGTCATCTGCACTTCGCCGAGCGCGCGGTGCACGATGCCGCCGAGCGCGCGTGGCTGAAGCATTTCATCGACGGCTGGATCGCGCGTGTGCCGCAGCCGGTGCTGCTGCAGGCCGCCGAATAGCCGCCGCGCGGAATTTCGCGGCGCCTATTCATTCTGATGGATGTGCTACTGTCGGTTGCCGCGCGCGGCTCGCCGCGCGGATCAATAACAACAAGGCACAGGGAGATCGCCGTGAGCTACCAGCACATCCTCTATGAGGTCAGCGACCGGATCGCGACCATCACGCTCAACCGCCCAGACCGCATGAATGCGTGGACCGCGATTATGGAGCGCGACGTGCGCCACGCGATGGAGGCTGCATCGAACGACGACGATGTTCGCGTCATCATCTTGACCGGCTCGGGCCGGGGCTTTTGCGCCGGCGCCGACATGGAAGCGCTGCAGGGGATCGATCCCAACGAGGTCAGGCGCGGCGAGAGCATTCCGTTCGACATGAACCGCCGCGCCGATTGGCAGACGCGTTACGCCTACTACCCCGCCATCAAGAAGCCCGTGATCGCGATGCTCAACGGCGCCACCGCCGGCATCGGCCTGGTTCACGCGCTGTATTGCGACCTGCGCTTCGCCGCCGACAGCGCGGTGTTCACGACTGCCTTCGCACGGCGCGGCCTGATCGCCGAGCATGGCATCAGCTGGATGCTGCCGCGCATCGTCGGCCATGCCAACGCGCTCGATCTCTTGATGTCGGCACGGCGCGTGTCGGCCGCGGAGGCGCTGCGCATCGGCCTCGTCAACCGGCTCTCGCCGCCGGAGAAGCTGCGCGAGGAAACCTACGCCTATGCCCGCGACCTCGCCGATTTCGTCTCCCCGAGCGCGATCGCGGTGATCAAGCGCCAGGTCTACGAAGTGCCGTTCCAGACCCTCGCCGAGGCCACCATCGACGCCAACCGCGAGATGCAGATCGCGCTGAAGGGGAATGATTTCCGGGAAGGCGTCGCGAGCTTTGTGGAGAAGCGGCCGCCGCGGTTTACGGGGACGTGAGGGGGGAGGGGGTTTAGTCCGTCTTCGCCCGTTGGGCTTCGCCGGACACCACGCTTCGCCCTTCAGGCTCCTGCGTGGCTGCGCCACGCGTAGCCCGAAGGGCGAAGCGTGGTGGAGCCAGGCGGGATCGAACCGCCGACCTCGTCATTGCGAACGACGCGCTCTCCCAGCTGAGCTATGGCCCCATCGCGGCCGGGTGTTGCTGAGTATCCCGGCCGTCAGTCGGGCGCCATTTACAGTCCGGCCCAAGGCCAAGTCAAGAACGGTGAAACAACGGTTTTCAGCCCATCTCGCCGGGAACTTCCCTTGTTTGCGGGGGAATGAACCGATATTTAGAGCATGATCCGGACCCGGCAGGCCGCGTTAGCGAAAAGCGTGTAGCGGTTTTCCGAAAAGATCCTGCTCAAACAAGACGCGCGATGGCGGCTCAGTCCGGTCTCGTTGCGCTTCAATTGGTCGTCCCACCCGCGAGCCCCCAACATATGCGCGCTGTTCTCGACATCGTCATCATCGTCCTCGACCTCTATGTCTGGCTCTTGATCGCCTCCGCCATCCTGTCCTGGCTGGTCGCCTTCAATGTGGTCAACACGCGCAACCAGTTCGTCTCGGCGGTGGCCGAGTTCCTGTACCGGATCACCGAGCCGGTGCTGCGGCCGATTCGCAACGTGATGCCGAATCTGGGCGGCCTTGATATCTCGCCGATCATTGTGATCCTGATCATCATGTTCCTCCAGCGGGTGATCGCCTATTACATCTATCCCAACGTGATCTGATCCTGCGCCGATGGACCGCCGCTGATGGATCCTTTTTGATGGAGCCTTGGCGCTACTCCACCGAGGGCATCAGCATCGCCTTGCGCGTGACGCCGCGCGGCGGCCGCGACGACATCGACGGGATCGAAACGCTGGCCAACGGCCGCTCGGTGGTGAAGGTGCGGGTGCGTGCCATTGCGGAAGGCGGCGAGGCCAACCGCGCTGTGACCGAGTTGCTGGCCAAGGCGCTCGGCGTGCCCAAGGCCAGGGTGAAGCTGCTGTCCGGCGCCACCTCGCGGCTGAAGCAGGTGGCGGTGGCCGGCGACCCGAAGGGTCTCGGCGAGACCTTGCGTAAGCTGACGGCGGCCGGGCCGAACCAAAAGACGAAGGACTGACATGACTGCGCGCATCATTGACGGAAAAGCCATCGCCGCCGAGCTTCGCACCCGCGTCGCCGACGAGGTCGCCCGCGTCAAGCGCGAGCATGCGCTCACGCCGGGGCTCGCCGTGGTGCTGGTCGGCCACGATCCGGCGAGCGAAGTCTATGTCCGCAGCAAGCACACCCAGACCCAGGCCGCCGGCATGGCCTCGTTCGAGCACAAGCTGCCGGAGGACGTGTCGCAGGCCGATCTGCTGGCGCTGATCGCGCGGCTCAACCGCGATCCGCTGGTGCACGGCATCCTGGTGCAGCTGCCGCTGCCGAAATCGCTGCACACCGAGACCATCATCAACGCGATCGACCCGGCCAAGGACGTCGACGGCCTGCACCCGAACAATGCCGGCCGGCTCGCCGGCGGCCTGGCGGCGCTGTCGCCCTGCACGCCGCTCGGCTGCATCATCCTGACCAAGAGCGTGCATGCCTCGCTCGAGGGCATGAACGCGATCGTGATCGGCCGCTCCAATCTGGTCGGCCGTCCGCTGGTGCAGTTGCTGCTGAACGAGAACGCGACGGTGACGATCGCGCATTCGCGCTCGCGCGATCTGGCAAAGCTCTGCGCCCAGGCCGACCTGGTCTATGCCGCGGTCGGCCGTCCGGAGATGGTGCGTGGCGACTGGATCAAGCCGGGCGCGACCGTGATCGATGTCGGCATCAACCGCATTCCAGTGCCCGGCGGCAAGCCGAAGCTGGTCGGCGACGTCGCATTCCAGGAAGCGCTCAATGTCGCCGGCGCGATCACGCCGGTGCCTGGCGGCGTCGGACAGATGACGGTGGCGTGCCTGCTGGTCAACACGCTGCGCGCTGCCTGCGCGATTGCCGGCCTGCCGGCGCCCGCGGTGTAGTGATGTCGTTCCGGGGCGCTCGCGGAGCGGGCGAACCCGGAACCTCGAGATTCCGGGTTCGATGCTGACGCATCGCCCCGGAATGACGGCTACGCCGTCACTTCTTCTTCGCGCGCTCGATGCCTTCGAGGATCAGCTTGCGGGCCTCGTCGGCGTCGCCCCAGCGCAGCACCTTCACCCACTTGCCCTTCTCGAGATCCTTGTAGTGCTCGAAGAAGTGCTGGATCTGCTGCAGCGTGATGTCTGGCAGGTCGCTGTAGTTCTGCACCTTGTCGTAGCGCTGGGTCAGCTTCGATGACGGCACCGCGATGATCTTCTCGTCACCGCCGGCCTCGTCTTCCATCAGCAGCACGCCGACCACGCGCACGCTCATCACGGCGCCCGGCACGATCGCGCGGGTGTTGACGATCAGCACGTCGCAGGGATCGCCGTCGCCCGAGAGCGTGTGCGGAATGAAGCCGTAATTGCCGGGATAGCGCATCGGCGTGTAGAGGAAGCGGTCCACCACGAGCGTGCCGGCCTCCTTGTCCATCTCGTACTTGATGGGCTCGCCGCCGACGGCAACCTCGATGATGACGTTGACGTCGTGGGGCGGGTTTTTTCCGATCGATATGGCGTCGATACGCATGGATTGCTCCGCGTGGCCTTTTGGAAGTTGAGAATGATGTGATTTTTTGTTTGGCGCCGCCAGGCCGCAAAACGGCATCAGGCCCGGCCGTGGAGCCGGGCTGGCCGTCGCGCGCAACGCTCAGGCAGGTTTAGCCTTGCCGCAGCTGCGAGAGAAGCAGGATTTTCAGTTGGCCCAGGCGAAAGCGACCTTGTCGAGCGATTTAGGCCCGAACCGTTCCGAGGAGCGCGCCACCATCCGGCCGCCCAGCGCGCGGTAAAACTCGGTCGCCGGCTCGTTGTCGGAGAGCGCCCAGATCACCATGCTCTTCAGGCCGCTCTGCATCAGGTCGCGGCGGGCTGCGGCGAACAGGCGCCGGCCGAAGCCGAGGCCCTGGAATTCCGGCCGCAGATAGAGCTCGTAGATCTCGCCTTCGAAATGCAGGCTGCGAGCGCGGTTGCGGCCGTAATTGGCATAGCCCGCGATCCTGTCGCCGAACACCAGCACGCTGACGCGGCTGCCCTTGCGGATGGCGCTGTCCCACCACTGCGGGCCACGGCGATTGATCAGCTTTTCGAGTTCGGCGCCGGGGATTATGCCCTGATACGCCGAGCGCCAGGCTTCGTCATGGGTAGACGCCACCGAGGCTGCGTCTGCAGCTTTGGCTGGCCGGACCTCGATTAGCGTTGTGCTCATGCATCTAATCAAAGCAAGTCGGAGGGCCGCCTTCAAGGTCCATCGTTAATTATCGGTTAACCTGTGGGCTTTTTGCATCAGTGTCATGAAAACTTGTTCCGAAAAAGGACACTTGCCGGGTTCAAGCGAGCGATCGCTGGTTCGGCCCTGTGCAAAGCGTGAATCGCGCGCGCAGTATGACAGTGCCGGCGCTTGGAAAAAGCGCATTCGGGGCTGATTCGCCGTGAGGATTTGACGTGCGGGCTAAGCGCGATGTGGGTACTCCGGGTGCGCAGCCGCAGTGGATTTTTGCGCGCGCACGGCCTATGGCAGCGGCGGCATTTGTGCGCGCCTAAACCGGCCCGATCGCGAGCGGACTGCGATGACGCTCTATTTCCTGATCAAATATCTGCATGTGCTCGGCGCCATCGTGATCCTCGGCACCGGGACCGGCATCGCCTTCTTCATGCTGGCGGCGCATCGCACGCAAAGCGCGTCTTTCATCGCGCGCACGGCGTCGACCGTCGTGGTCGCGGACATGATCTTCACGCTGAGCGCGGTGCTGCTGCAGCCGGTGAGCGGCGGGCTGCTGATGTGGTTGTCGGCAACCAGTCTGACCGAGCGTTGGCTCTTGCTGTCGCTGGCGCTCTACGCACTGGCCGGCATGTTCTGGGTTCCCGTTGTCTTCATGCAGATGGAGATGCGCGACCTCGCACGGGCGGCGGCCGATAAGGGTCTTCCACTGCCGCCGCGTTACGCTGCGCTGTTTCGCCGCTGGTTTCTGTTCGGGATTCCCGGCTTCGGCTCGGTGATGATCATCCTCTGGCTGATGATCGCGAAACCATTCTAGTCCAGTGTTGTCATTCCGGGGCGCGGAGCGAACCTCAGGTGCGCAATTGCGCACCGGGGAATCTCGAGATTCCGGGTTCGATGCTTCGCATCGCCCCGGAATGACGGCACACGATAGTCTAGGGCCCCATGAGTGACGGTGCATCACACAATATCCTCGTGCTCGGCGCGTCGGGCCTGATCGGACGCTATGTCACCGACGATCTGAGGGCGCGCGGCTTCCGCGCGATCGGGATCGCGCGGCATTTCACGGCCGCACAAAAGATGAGCGCAGCCGACCTCGAACTGCCCGTGATGGCGATGGATGTCGCTGAGCTGACGCAACTGCTTCGCACGCATGAGGCCGATGTCGTCGTGAACTGCCTCGGCGTGCTGCAGGACGGTCCGGGCAGCGACACGCGCGCGGTGCATCGCGACTTCGTGGCGCGACTGCTGCAAGCGATCCGCGACAGCCATCGCGCCATCCGTCTGGTGCACGTTTCGATTCCCGGCGCAGCCAGTGAGGATCGCACGGCCTTCAGCACCACCAAGCGCGAGGCCGAACGGCTGATCGCTGAGTCCGGCATCGCCTACGCGATCCTGCGCCCCGGTTTTGTGATTGCGCCATCGGCCTATGGCGGTAGCGCCATGCTGCGCGCGTTGGCGGCGCTGCCGGTGGATTTGCCGGCCGACGAGGCGGCAACGCCGTTCCAGCCGGTTGCGGTCGAGGACATCGCCGCGACTATCGCCTGGCTCGCGGCGCGCGATGTCGCCGACGAAGCCGTGCGCTCGGTGACATGGGACCTGATGCAGCCACAGCCGGTCTCGCTCGGCGGCGTCATCGCCCAGTTCCGCTGGTCATTCGGCACGGCGAAACATTTTCGCATCGCGTCCCCGTCGTTCCTGATCGATCTCGGCGCCCGTCTCGGCGATCTCACGAGCAGTCTCGGCTGGATGCCGCCGATGCGCTCCAATGCGATCGCCGAGCTGCGCCGCGGCGTCACCGGTGATCCCACGGCCTGGATGGCAGCGACCGGCATCGTGCCGAAGACGATCGCGCAGGCGGTCGGCGGCCGTCCCGCGACGATCCAGGACAAATGGTTTGCGCGGCTGTTCCTGATCAAGGCGCTGATCTTCGCAAGCCTCGTGCTGTTCTGGGTTGCTTCCGGTTTCATCGCGCTGGTCATTTCCTATGATGCCGCCGCCGGTATTCTGAGCGCGCATCACTTCCCTCCTGCCCTGGTCGGACCGGTGACGGTGTTGACCAGCCTGATGGACATGAGCATCGGTGTGCTGATCGTGATCCGCCGCACCGCGGCGTTCGGCCTTGTTGCCGGCATCATTGCCTCGCTCGGCTACATGGCGGGATCGGCGGTCCTGACGCCTGATCTCTGGATCGAGCCGCTCGGCGCGCTGGTGAAGACGGGACCTGCGATCGTGCTGATGCTGGTGGCGCTGCTGACATTGGATAACCGATAGCGTTTTCAAGCGAAGTGGGACCGGTTCGCGTGAAGAAAACGCGTCGAAGGAAAACAAGATGACGAGCTGGCCCGACGACGACGTGATCCTCTACGACGGCGTCTGCATCTTCTGCTCGCGCTGGGTCCGCTTCGTCGTCGCCCGAGATAAGGCTCGCCGCTTTCGCTTCACCCCTATCCAGTCCGATTACGGCACGCGGCTGGCGAAGACCTTCGGCATCGACCCCGAGGATCCCGACACCAACGCCGTTGTCCATGGCGGCATCGCTTGGATGAAGTCGGATGCCGCGCTGACGGTGCTGAGCCATCTCCCCGGCTGGGGCTGGACAAGCGCGCTGTTCGCGGTGCCAAAACCGCTGCGCGACGCCGTCTACAGCCTCATCGCACGCAACCGCTACAAGATCTTCGGCAAGTATGAGACGTGTTTCGTGCCCGACACGGACATGCGGGCGCGGGTGTTGGAGTAGTTTCTGCCGTCATTGCGAGGAGCGAAGCGACGAAGCAATCCATGTCTCAGCAAGCGGTGAAATGGATTGCTTCGCTTCGCTCGCAATGACGATGCGGCTACTTGCGGGACAACACTTCCTTCGCCGCCCTCTCACCGCTGTCCCGCGCGCCATGGGCGGTCGAGAAGAAATGCGGCGACGTCGCTTCGCCGGCGAAGAACAGCCGGCCGTCGACCGGGGCGGCCAGCATGGCACGCTTGTCGGCGTGGCCGGGCAGCGCGTGCGAATAGGAGCCGCGAGCGAACGGGTCGTGGGCCCAGCGGGATTCGCTGAGCGGCTGCAGCTTGCGGCGGAAATCATTGCCGAGGAACGAGACGATCTCGTCGATACTGTGCGCGGCGATGGCGCCGTCGCCGGCATCTTCGAGCGCTTGCGCAAAGCGGCCGCCGAAGAAGCCCTCGATGCAGGGCTGGCCGAACGGGCGGATGTGGTAGGTGCCCATCTCGGTGCGCATGGTGGCTCCGCGCAGATTGCCTTCCTTCGGCAGCGCCTCGGGTTCGGCGAGCGCCAAGGTCACCTTGTCGGCGAGGCCGAGCGGCAGCCCGCGCGCGGCATCGAGCTTGTCCGGCAGCGCGGGCGAGAAGCGGATTGCCTCATCGGCGATCAGGTTGGTCGGCACGGTGACGATCACCCGGTCCGCCTCCAGCACGCCGCGCGAGGTCTCGATGCGGATCCGCTTGCTGGAGTGATCGATCAGCCTGACCTCGCAGTTCAGCGCGACCGATACTTGTTCGCCGTAGGCCGAGACCAGCGCGCCATAGCCGCGCCGCACCCGCCAATTGACGTTGCTGTCCTCATAGGCGTCGAAATCGAGGATTGACAGCTGGTCGAGCTCGCATCCGTTCACATAGGTCGAGATCGCATCGATCATCGGGTTCCAGCGGTTGCCGGGCTCGAGGTAGCGATCGGCCGAGCCGTCCTTGCCACTGCGCGCGGCCTCTTCGAGGCGATCGTAGAATTCGTCGAGCGCAAGCATGAACGCGTCGCGATCGGCCTGCGGGAATGCCTTGCCATAGGCGCGCTCGCGCCACGGCGGCAGGTCCTTGTTGAGCTCGAAGTCGAGTTGCTTGGCGATGCCGACAAAGCTGTTCTGGTCGGCCGAGTGCAACCAGCCGCAGCCGACGTCGAACACCACGTCAGGCGCGGCCTGGATCGTGTGCGCGCGGCCGCCGAGGCGGTCGCGGGCTTCCAGCACGATGCTGGAGAGGCCGGTGCCCTTCAGCGCATGCGCGGCGCCGAGGCCTGCGGCGCCGGCGCCGATGATGGCAACATCGACCGTGGAGGGAAGCGAACTCATGTCCCGGCTCTAGCACGTTCGCCGCCGGGCCTGAAGCGGCCTCACGCATGACTGTCATCGCCCGCGAAAGCGGGCGATCCAGTATTCCAGAGACGGTTGTTATTGAGCCGATAGGCCGCGGCGTACTGGGTGCCCCGGTCAAGCCGGGGCACGACAGTTTGGTTTACGCGATAGCTTACGCCACCGCTTACGCTACGGCTTCCTTGGCCTTCTCGGCGCGCTTGCGGTCGTTCGGATCGAGATGCTTCTTGCGCAGCCGGATCGACTTCGGCGTCACCTCGACGAGCTCGTCGTCCTCGATATAGGCCAGCGCCTTTTCCAGCGTCATCCGGATCGGCGGCGTCAGGCGCACCGCTTCGTCCTTCGAGGTGGTGCGGATGTTGGTGAGCTGCTTGCCCTTCAGCACGTTGATCTCGAGATCATTGTCGCGGGTGTGCTCGCCGACGATCATGCCCTTGTAGACCTTCCAGCCCGGCTCGATCATCATCGGGCCGCGGTCCTCCAGCTTGAACATCGCATAGGCCACCGCTTCGCCCTGGTCGTTCGAGATCAAGACGCCGTTGCGGCGGCCCTGGATCTCGCCCTTGTAGGCAGCATAGCCGTGGAAGATGCGGTTCATGATCGCGGTGCCGCGGGTGTCGGTGAGCAGTTCGCCCTGGTAGCCGATCAGGCCGCGGGTCGGCGCGTAGAACACCAGCCGCAGGCGGTTGCCGCCGGACGGGCGCATCTCGATCATCTCGGCCTTGCGCTCGCTCATCTTCTGCACGACGACGCCGGAATGCTCCTCGTCGACGTCGATCACGACTTCCTCGATCGGCTCCTGCCAGCCGCCGGTCGCCTCGTCCTTCTGCAGCACGACGCGCGGGCGCGACACCGAGAGCTCAAAACCCTCGCGGCGCATGGTCTCGATCAGGATCGCGAGCTGCAATTCGCCGCGGCCGGAGACTTCCATCGAATCCTTGTCGGCGGCCTCGACGACGCGCAGCGCGACATTGCCCTCGGCCTCGCGCATCAGGCGGTCGCGGATCATGCGCGAGGTCACCTTGTCGCCTTCGGTGCCGGCGAGCGGCGAGTTGTTGACGATGAACGACATCGACACCGTCGGCGGATCGATCGGCTGCGCCGGCAGCGGCGTCTCGACTGAGGGGTCGCAGAAGGTGTCGGCGACGGTGCCCTTGGTCAGGCCCGCGATCGCGACGATGTCGCCGGCCTCGGCCTCTTCGAGAGGCGTGCGCTCAAGGCCGCGGAAGGCGAGGATCTTGGTGAGGCGGCCGCTCTCGATCAGCTTGCCGTCGGCGCCCAGCACCTTGACCTGCTGGTTCGGCTTGATCGAGCCGGACGAGATGCGGCCGGTGATGATGCGGCCGAGATAAGGGTTGGCCTCGAGGATGGTGCCGATCATCCGGAACGGACCTTCTTCGACCTTCGGCGGCTCGACATGGCGCACGATCAGGTCGAACAGCGGCTGCATGCCGAGGTCCTTCGGACCCTCCGGGCTCTCGGCCATCCAGCCCTGCTTGGCCGACCCGTAGAGGATCGGGAAATCGAGCTGCTCCTCGCTGGCGTCGAGCGCCGCGAACAGGTCGAACACCTCGTTGATGACTTCGGTCGGGCGCGCATCGGGGCGGTCGACCTTGTTGATCACGACGATCGGCTTCAGGCCGATCTTGAGCGCCTTCGACACCACGAACTTGGTCTGCGGCAGCGGACCCTCGGCGGCGTCGACCAGCACCAGCGCGCCGTCCACCATGTTGAGGATGCGCTCGACCTCACCGCCGAAATCGGCGTGGCCGGGGGTGTCGACGATGTTGACGCGGATGTCCTTCCACTGCACCGAGGCGGCTTTCGCCAGGATGGTGATGCCGCGCTCGCGCTCCAGGTCGTTGGAGTCCATGGCGCGTTCGGTGACCTTCTGGTTCTCACGGAAGGTGCCGGATTGCTGCAGCAGGCGGTCGACGAGGGTGGTCTTGCCGTGGTCGACGTGGGCGATGATGGCGACGTTGCGAAGGTTCATGGCTCTTCTTCTGGTCGTGCAATGGTCAGATGCGCGATCTCGCCGGACCAGTTTGGCCGGCCGCTCGCTCGCGTGGCCCATCAGGGGCCCGGATCACGCTCATACCCAAGAAATTTGACGGGGACGCATCACCCCAAAAAGGAAGCCCGGTCAGAGGACCGGGCACCTTGCGCGTTGCGGCGCAATATAGTCAGAAAACGCCAAAAAACAACGGTTTATTGGCCGTTTGGGTGACTGATTTTGGTTCCGGAAGCGGGTTTTGAGGGACTTTTCGGGGGTGATTCAACCTCGTTTCAGCGCCCGCGCGAACACAATCAACCCGAGGCCAACAAGCGTCACCAGCACCGAGACCCCGGTGAGCGGGTCACCGGACCCGCCCAGGGTGACATTGAGGACCACGCAGAGGGCGCCCGGGACCAGCAAAAGCACCCCGATGATGAGCATGAAGATCGCGCAGCCGGGCGGCAGGCGGGATTCCCGCCACGGCGGCTCGGTCGGAGGGGGCTGGTCGGGATGGCTCATGAGCTCCCCTTGATCGCGGCCCGGACCAGCATCACGCCGGCAAAGCCGACCGCGAGCCCGAGCAGAGCCAGGAAAAGTAGCGAGGGATCGGGGCGCGAATCGAAGAAGGTGCTGCCGCCGATCAGGAGCGCACAGAGCCCGGGCAGCAGCAGGAACAGCCCGAACAGCGCCATAAAGGCGGTCGCGCAGCCGCCGCGTTGCGGCGGCAGCGGCGGAGGCAGCGAGGGCGGAGATCCGTCCGGATTGATGGGGCGGCCCTCGTCGCTCATCGCGGCACCTCCTCACCCTGCCGTGCCTCGCGATAGGTCTGGCCGGCCAGGCTTGCGCGGATGCCGTCAATTTTCCCGTCACGGTAGAACAGATTGTAGGTGTCGAACGGGATGATCGCGCCGCTCTCGGTGACGAAGTGGATGCAGCTTCGCTTGACGTTGCCGACGCAGAAACTGAAGCGATCGAGGAATTGCACGATGGTGACGCGGAACACGTTCTCATAAGTCAGCCCCTCCGGCACCTCGAAGCTCGGCAGGCAGCACAGCAATTCGCAGACCCGCTCGCTCGTGTTGAGCGGCCCCGACGACAGCGAGAACAGGTCGACGAATTTCTCCCGCAATACCGGATATTTTTCCGGGCTGATCGTGTTCGGCATCACGGCGACGAGCTGCTCCTGCGGGATCAGCGAGGTCAGCGGCAGCACCTTGTCGGCGTTGCGCAGGCCGTAGCCGATCGAAATGCTCTCGGGATTGCAGGGCAGGGGGATCATGTCCTTGTCGCCGAACACCCCCGTCTCGATCACGTGCTGGCGAATCTCCGAGAGCATGATGCGGTCGGTATTCTTGTCGAAATTCTTGTTACGTCCGGCGTCCTGCACCGGCTGCAGCGTGACGCCGCGGACGCATTTCCAGGTCAGCGCATGGCGGACGATGTCGCCGATCTCGGCGTCGTTGACGCCGCGCTTGATGGTGGCGACCAGCGTGGTCGAGACGCCGTAGTGTTCGAGATTTTCCAGCGCCTGCTGGCGGATCTTGCGCAGGTCCGCGCCGCGCAGATTGACCAGCGCCTCGCGCTTCAGCGAATCGAATTGCAGGTAGACTTCAAGGCCGCGCTTGTTCTCGGCGAGTTTCGCCACGAAGTCGGGTTCGCGCGCGATCCTGAGGCCATTGGTGTTGATCATGACATGGCGGATCGGCCGGGCGCGCACCGCATCAAGGATCGCGAAGAAGTCCGGATGCAGCGTCGGCTCGCCGCCGGAGATCTGCACGAGGTCAGGCTCGCCCTCGCTCGCCACCAGCGCGTCCAGCATCTTCTCGATCTTGGCCAGCGGCGTGAAGCTGGTGCGTGCCGGCGAGGAATCCGCAAAGCACACCGGGCAGGTCAGGTTGCAGTGCTCAGTGATCTCGATCAGCGCCAGGCAGGAATGCTGCTCATGGTCCGGACACAGCCCGCAATCATAGGGGCAGCCGAATTCGGTGTGGCGCTGCAAGGCGAGCGGCCGGTCGCCGGGCTTGATGAAATCCTTGCACAGCCGCCAGTAGGCTGAATCGGTCGAGACCAGCGTCGATTGCACGCCGTGCTGTTTGCAGCGCTTCTCGTACCAGACCTCGTTGCCTGATATCTGGATCTTGGTCGGCACCAGGGTGAGGCAGGTCTCACAGAGCGATTGGGTCTGGCCCCAGAAGATGTAGGGGCGGGACTTACGCAGCGGCGCGTTCATGCTTCACACTCGCATTCGGCGCCGTCGCGAGCATGACGGCGGCATAGACCATGACAAACAGCGACAGCAGGTGGAACAGCGAGAACGGGCCGATCAGCGCGCCGTAGGGCTTGATGAACTCCCAGACGAAGCGCTGCAGGCCGTAGAAGAACAGCACGAGGTAGAATCCATTGGTGATGACAGCGGCGTTGCGGTTCAATACGGCCCAGACATAGAAGGCCGCGAATGCCGCCATCGCCAGGCTTTCATAGAGCTGCACCGGATGGCGCAGCACGCCGTCGCCGAAATCATGGCCCCAGGGCAGCGTGGTCGGCGTGCCATAGGTGAAATCCTCGAGGCCCGCGAAATAGCAGCCGAGCCGGCCGACCGCGACGCCGATCGCAAGCGGCAGCGCGAACCGCGCACCCGTTCGCAGCGAGATGCCGTGCAGCCATTTGTATAGCTCGATCGCGACGATGCCGCCGGCCAGCGCGCCCTCGACCGAGCGGGCGATGCCGGGCATGCCCGAGAACCACAGGTTCAGCGTGCCGAAGATGTAGGCGCCGATGCCGGCGCCGAACACCAGCACCGCGATGTAGGGCAGCTCGAAGGATTGCCGCGGGAATTGCAGCCCGCGTATACGCGATAGCCACCACATGGCGGCCGCAGCCGCGCCCCATGCTGCGACGTCGAAGACGGCGTGAAGTTCAGCCCCACTCATGAGGCGAGTGTAGCGTGATTTTCGCGGCCCGCGATAGTTGTTCTCCCTCGCCCCGCTCTTGCGGGGAGAGGGTTGGGGTGAGGGGCTCTCTCCGCCAGGCAGTGTACGTTGAGGGACCTGCACCCCCTCACCCGGATTGCATCTGGCGATGCAATCCGACCTCTCCCCGCAAGCGGGGCGAGGTGAGCCTAGTTCGCCGGGTTGTCCTCGCTTGGATAGACCCCGCGCAGCACTTCCTCGAAGTGATCCTTCACCGCCTCGTTGCACATGCAGGAGCGCAGCCGGAGCTTGTCCGGGTCGCGGATCACGATCGCGCCGCGGCGGGTGTCCAGCACGCCCTCCGCCTTGAAGTTCTGGATCACCCGGCTGGTGTAGCTGCGGCCGACGCCGAGCAAGGTCGAGAGCTGCTCATGCGTGAGCGGCACCACGCCATTGCCGTTGGTGCGCTCCATCGCCGAGATGATCCATTTTGCGGCGCGCTGCTCGATCGAGTGGATCGCGTTGCAGGCGGTCGACTGGAAGATCTGCGCCAGCATGCAATCGGCATAACGCGCGAAGATGTTGCGCACCGAGATCGACTTCAGCTTGGCGGCGTCGAGCTTGCTGATCGGCAGCCGCACAAACGGGCCGCCGAACTTGACGGTGATGCGGGTATAGGCCGGCAGGAAGCCCTGGCTGACGATGCCGCCGACGGCGCCCTCGCGGCCGACCAGGATGGTTTCGACATCGCGTCCGTCCTCGTTGGCCACCATGTAGGACGCAAGGCTCGGCCCGCATGGGAAATGCACGATCTGGACGTCGTCGCCGGGATTGTAGAGCAGGTCGCCGGCCGCAGCATCGACCACCGCAAGATGCGGTGCGATCAGCTCGTAATCGGCGGCATTCAGCCGGCGCAAGAGATTGTTGAATGGCCGGTCGCTCGTCCCGGCCAAATCGGTTCGTTTGGCAATCATTAGAAAATCCTGAAACCCAACGCGGACCATACTGAAAATGTTCCAGCTTTTATGTTCACTAGTGAACAGACGCGGTAGCTCGCGATGTGGTGGGTTTCATCTCGGGAACAGCCGGCGTGCTTTCGGCGCCGGTCGCGGGCCATCCGGCCGGACTGATCCGGTCTTTTATCCATCATCGAAGAATTGGACACCGCGTCATGGAATCCGCCCCCAATGCCGGCATGCCCGGTGATGTCCTAGTGGTCGAGGACGATCCGATCATCTCGCTGTATTTCGAAGATACCATCCTCGGCTTCGGCGCCCGGACGGTACGCACCGCTGCGAACGTCGCCCGTGCGCTCGAACTGATCGCCGAACGCGCGCCGGATTTCGCGCTGCTCGACGTCGGCCTCGTCAGGGGCGAGAAGACGTTCGCGATCGCCGAGCGGCTCGCTGCGCTGAAGGTGCCTTTCGCATTCGTCACGGGGTACGGCGCTGACATCAGGCTGCCGGAATCGCTCGCCGACAAACCGCGGCTGACCAAGCCGTGCTCGAGCGAGACGCTTGAAGCTGCGCTGAGAAACGAGCTTTGACGGATTGCCGGGCTTCGGCCACGCAGTCTACGATCCGGAATATCGGATTCGGCGACGCACAGGCCCGGGAATCTGTCATGGCAATCAGGATGGCGATCAGAATATCTGCCGCTGCGCGCGCAGCAGCGCTCGCTCTCGGGCTGCTCCTCGCGCCGGTTGTGGCGCGTCCAGCCATCGCTGAGCCGGCCGCGCTCACGAGCGAGCAAGCCGCCGCGCTCAAGGCCTACGACAATGCGCTGAAGAACTTCGTCTCGATCCTGCGACAGCGGCGCGCGCAGATCGATTCCAGGCAGCCGCTGCCCACCCTGCCGGGTCAGGCGCTCTACCTTGCCCGGGTCGAAATGATGAGCGCATACAAGGATCTCACCGATGCGCTTCCATCCAGGATCGGCAAGTCAGGCAGATCCGGAATCCCTCCGGCCTATTTCGACGCCGACAATGAGCCGCTGCTCGACGAGTACAGGAAGCTGTTCGACGTCATGGAGGCGCCGCCCTCCGACGCGCAAAGCTCCGATACGCCATTCAAGGACGTGGTCGACCTGGCGACGGTGATCGCGCGCGCCAAGGGGCTCGATCCCGTTGCTGCCGCGACCGCGGGCCGTATCAGCCTCGGCCTGTTCTTTGCCGAGACAAACGGCAAGCAGAATGCGGGAAATGCGCGGTCGAACACTTACAAGGGTAGCCTGCAGACCGGCCCGTCCGAAGATCGCAACGGTCGAAAGAAGTGGGCCGCCATCAAGGGATCGGTCGCAGCCCTCGATCCCGCGCTGAGCCGTCGCGACGACACGGAAGAGGCCCGGGCCGGCAATCTCGACCATCGGTTCAATCACTGGACTGCGGTGCGCGACGCGCTCATGAACGCACACGCGGACATTTTCCCGCAGGTCCCGGCGATCGCAAAGGCGCTGCCCGATCCGATCGATCAAATGAAGCTGTTCGAACTGATCCAGATCATTCCGACGCCAACGCGGGCCGCGCTGAAGTCAGGCAACCTCGTCGGCTACAGGATTTCCGATCCCAGGATCATGGGATATCTGCGCAACAACAGCGTCTTCGCGTTCGGCCGCGCCGACCGGGCCAAATCATCCGCGACCTTCCGCGAAATCCTCGATGCGATGTGGCTGTTCAACGCCAAGTTCGAACAAGCGCTGACCAAGCTCAGCGAGCTCAAGGCGGCCAAACCGGGCTGAGCGAGGACGTGCCGATCGCTCGGCCGTCAGAGCGGACCGAGCAGGGCCCAGTGCGGATCGCAGAATTCCTTCACCGCAGACGCGACTCCGCCGGCGATGATGTTGCGGCGTTCCGGCGAGTCCATTGCGAGTTCTTCGTCCCGATTGATGATCGAGCCCGCCTCCAGCAGGACCGCGGGCATCGCGGTCTTCCGCAGCACGATCAACTCATCATAGCTGTAGACGCCGGTGTCCTTGTTCAGCAGCGGGTGCTGGTCGTGACCCATGATGGGCAGGCTGTACTGCACGGCATAGTGCAACCCCCCGGCCTTCATTTCCTTCGCGACCAGTTCGGCGAACCGCAAGCTCGTCGCGAAATCCGGATTCTCCCGGGAGACGAACACGGAGTAGCCGCTGAAGCGGTCGCTGAAATGGCTTTTCTTGCCCTCGAATTCCCAATCCTCGAGCATCTTGTTGGGCACGGAGTCGTGGTGGATCGACAGCAGGAGATCAGCGTGCAGATTGTTGGCGGCGGCGACGCGCCTGAACAGGCTGGGTCTTGCTTTGCCTTCGCTCAAAAGCAGCCTGGTTTCGGCAAAGCCTTCGGCCTTCAGGGTCTCCTCGATCTGCCGTGCAAGGCGCAGGTTGAAGGCGAATTCGGCGACGTTGCGGGCGCTCATCGCGCCTTCCGATTCAGCGGTATGTCCGACATCGACAACGATCCGGAATGTCGCGGGATCGCATTTGCCTGCGGCCGGCTTGAGAACGGAAGGCGGCAGGGCGACCGGCCCAAGGGCGGCAAGCCGCGTGGCGTGGTGCTTTGCCGGCGCGCGGTGCCGTGCCAGTTTGGCCGACCTTGCCAACTTCGCGCGCTTTGGCGCCTTGGCATGCTTGGACGAGGTCTTGAAGAAATCAGGCAGCCAGCCGGCATCGCTGACTTCGATCGGCAGCAGCGCGAACACGGCGATCGCGACAACAATCAAGCGGCGAGGCCGAAGCCTCGCGACGATGCCACCGAGCACGCGAAAGAACTCGCAGCGCCTCATGCTCCGCCCCTCCGGGCCCCCAGCATAACGGCTGTGATATCGGTACCGGAAGAGGCCGGTCGCGTCCATCCCCCGTCAATCGCGATGCCCTTGCCTCTCGGACAAGGGCATCGCGGTCAGGGCGTCTGGTTCCCCCGCTGCGGCGGCCGGATTACACCGGCTTCGGATCGAGCGTGATCGCCCACAGCTCGGCGTCGACGCGATCGCGCAGGCTCACCGTCATCTGCCCGCTCTTGCCGTCGATCTTGACGTGGCCGAAGAACTGCATGCCGGCCGACGGCGGCAGGTTCTGGTTGGCCTCGCCCGGCGCCTTGACGAACTTCACCTCGGGACCAAACGTGTTGTCGAGCTCGTTCGGGCCGAACGTGCCGGCGTGCAGCGGGCCGGAGACGAATTCCCAGAACGGATCGAACTCCTGGAACTGGGCCTTGTTCGGGTTGTAGTAGTGCGCCGCCGCGTAGTGCACGTCGGCGGTCAGCCACACCGTGTTGACGATCCCCGCGGTCTTGATGAAGCGCAGGATGTCGGCGATCTCGAGCTCGCGGCCGCGCGCCGGGCCGTCGCCCTGCGCAAACGCTTCCGAGCCCTTCTTGTTGGCGGCATCGTCATAGACGATCAGCGACAGTGGCATGTCGGAGGCGATTACCTTCCAGGTGGCGCGCGAGTTGAGCAGCGCGCGCTTCAGCCAGGTCATCTGGTCCGGCCCGATGAAATAGGCGTCGGGGCCATATTGTTCTTGCAGGTTCGGACCGTTCGGGCCGCGATAGCTGCGCTCGTCGAGCATGAACACATCGAGATGCGGGCCGTAGCTCAGCGTGCGATAGACCCGGCCCGGCTCGACGATGCTCTCGCGCATCGGATACATCTCGTGGAAGGCCTTGGCCGCGCGCGCCGCCAGCACGGTGATGTCGCGCTCCTTGTAGGCCGCAGGCAGCTGCTTAGACAGCGACCAGTTGTTGGTCACCTCGTGATCGTCCCACTGCACGAAGATCGGCACCTCGGCATTGAAGGCGCGCAGGTTGGAGTCGAGAAAATTGTATTTATGCGCGGCGCGGTATTCGTCGAGCGTCTCGGCGACCTTGGCTTTCTCCGGGATCGTGATGTTCTTCCAGATCTTGCCGTCGGGGAGCTTCACCTCGGCCGGGATCACGCCGTCGGCGTAGATGGTGTCGCCGGAATGCAGCAGGAAATCCGGATTGTGCTTCTTCATCGCGGCGAAGGTGATCATACCGCCGTCGTCGGGATTGATGCCCCAGCCCTGGCCGGCAACGTCGCCGCCCCACACGAACGAAACATCCCGGCGGTCGCTCGGCGCGGTGCGGAAGCGGCCGACCACGGGCTCGCCGACAATGTCGATATGGGCGAGGTCGCGGAAGCGGACGCGGTAGAAGATGTCCTGGCCCGAGGGCAGGTTCTCCAGCAGCATCTTGGCGGTGAAGTCGCTCTCCGGCAGCGCCGTGATCGGCGGCAGCGCACGGGCGTCCTTGAACGATTCCGTGGTCGCAACCTCGACCATCATCTGCGCCGGCCGGTCCGCGCGCGCCCACACCACGCCGCCGTCGACGCCGACATCGCCGGACTGCACGCCGTGGGTGATCACCGGGCGATCGGCAGCGCGCGACAGATAAGGCATCGCGATCACGCCGGCGCCGGTAGCCGCTGCCGTGGCAAGAAAGCGTCGGCGGGTGAGATTTCGCGAGAACCGGATCGTCATGGGGAGCCTCCTCAGGTCGCGGCGACAATGCGCCGCGGGCTCGCAAAGACGTAGGAAAATTCCATGACGGTGAGATTACAGGGCGGGACGGCGGATCATCAGCGTGCGTGAAGTTTGCAGCTGATCCGGGCTTCGTTCGTAAGGCGAGCACGCACGTCAGGCACCCTCCCCCCTTGCGGGGGAGGGTGGGGAGAGGGGTGGGCCCCGGGCGAGATGCACATGAGAATGGTGCCTTCGCAGCTCACTTGTGTCGAACCGCATACGGAGAGAGCACGTCGTGTGGCACCCCTCTCCCTAACCCTCCCCCGCAAGGGGGGAGGGAACCCTACCGCCGGTGACTCCCTCACAAGTCTTCGGATGAGAAAACGGACGGAGTCATTCGCAAGCGGAGGAGGCGAAGAGTGTCCGCGGATGGAGAGGGATTGACGGCTACGCCGTGCCCGCCGCGCGAAACTGCGTCGCGGTCCGCTGCAAGTTCTGCGGCATGCTCAGCAGCAGTGCCTTGCGGTCGGCGACGGCGTTGTGGAACTGCTCGAGCGCGATGTTGAACGCGGTCAACGTACCTTCCTCGATGGCGCCATGCTCGAAGCAGTCCAGCGTGTGGCGCAGGATGTCGTCGGCTTCGGCCTGCAGCTGGTCGAGCTCATCGGTCGAATCGCTCTGCCGTGCGGCCTTCAGCATCTCCAGCAGGCGTTCGCGCTGCGAGGTGTTGGTGTTGCGCTCGTCCTGCTTGAGATAGCCGGCGAACCACGCACCGGCCGAGCCCATCGCCGAGAACGCCATCAGGCTCCACCAGATGTAATCGCTGTAGCGGTCGAGGAAGGTCTTTTCCTCGCCGTCGACGAAGGCAGCCGCGCCGGGATGCACCGGGATGGTGGCGTCCTTGTCGGTGTCGGGCGTCTCGATCTTTGCGGCGAGCGGGAAGTCGTTCTTGAGCGATTGCCGGATCGCGAACAATTGCCGGGTGAAGGCTGCGACTGTCGAGTCCGACAGGCCCTTTCGCGCGACGATGTGGTGCGAGAAGCTGATCGTCTTGACTTCGTCGTCGGGCCGGTCGGCCGAGCCGAGCGAGCCGGCGGGGATTTCGGCGGCCTCATAGGCCGGATGGTTTTGCGCGATCGCTTCGGACGCGTCGATCGCCAGGAAGGTCGGCTCGCCGCCGTCCTTGGTCGATGCCGTGATCGCATCGATCGTGAGCTTGCTGTTGGCCGGACCGACGGCAAGGTAGGCGTCGGCCTTCAGGTTCTTGATGGCGTCCGGCGCTTCATTGGCCGGGAATTGCACGATCTCGACCTTCATCGGGTCGACGCCGTATTGCGTCAGGATCAGCTTCAGCAGATCGACATTGGCCGGGGTGCGGCCGACGACGCCGATCTTGCGGCCGGCAAGCTGCGCGATCTTGGTGATCTTGGCGGATTTGCGAACCTTGCCCTTTGCGGGCGGAACCCACATCACCACGACGTTCTTGCGCAAGGTCGCGACCGCCTGCGCATTCTTCGGCACCTCGAGATCGCCGCGGATGATGGCGAGGTCGGCCTTGCCGTCGGCCAGCGTCTTTGCACTCGCGGTGGCGCCGTCGGTCTGCACTGGTCGAAGTTTGACCTGGGTATGCTGCTGGTTGTTGAAGGCCTGCGCCAGCGCCTGCACGACCTTGAGGTCATCGCTGTTCGCCGGGCCGACCGCGATCTTGAGCGTCACCGGACGCACCGCGAAATAGTAGCCGGCGGCCGTTGCGCCGATGATGGCGAGCGCGCCCGCGATCAAAACGAACATCAGCCGGCGCTTGGCGGAGCGCAACGGCTTGGGCGATATGCTGGCGGAGCCGTCTGTCATCGGCCTTGGATCATCGATCTCGCAAACAACCGTCTGGGCTCAATTTCGCAAACTACCAACGGGGATACATCCTCTGTTTGTAGCAAATTACTGAACGGACAGATGTTACATCTCCGTCATGGTTACCAGCGGCGATAGGACGCGATTTCGGCCTTAATTTCGGCATGGATCCCACCCGGAGGCCGATTGTTAGGCTAAGGTCGGCGGCAAACGGGAGGGTTACCATGGTCGAAAAGCTGTCAGCGGAAGCACGGAAGGCCGCGCTGTGGGAACTGGCCGGCTGGACCGAGCTGGCCGATCGCGAGGCGATCGCAAAGACCTTCGTGTTCAAGGACTTCAACGAGGCTTTCGGCTTCATGGCGCGCGCCGCTTTGGTCGCCGA
Organism: Bradyrhizobium sp. CER78; assembly: GCF_029846235.1. Lineage (GTDB taxonomy): Bacteria > Pseudomonadota > Alphaproteobacteria > Rhizobiales > Xanthobacteraceae > Bradyrhizobium. The sequence goes on along the minus strand of NZ_JARVWP010000006.1, from coordinate 173,335 downwards.
GAAGAACGATCATCACCCGGAATGGAAGAACGTCTACAAGACGGTCGAGGTCGTGCTCGCGACCCATGACGTCGGCGGGGTGACCAAGCGCGATATCGAGCTCGCCAAGGCCATGAACGCGATCGCAAGGCAGCTTGGGGTCAACTGACCCTGTTGCCCGCAGCCTTGCGCCGGTTGGCGGACATCCCCAGATTCGCTTCGTCCGCCGCCGAACTGTCGCGGCGTCGAGGAACCCTGGCGATGGCAACGAGCGACTACGGTATGCGATTTGGGCCTGCCGACCGGCTGGCGCAGGACCCGGAAAGCGTGCGCCGCCGTTTCTGGATCAAGTTCAAGAAAGTGGTGGCGCGCCTGCCTTTCGCCGAGGACCTGCTGGCCGCCTATTACTGCGCCTTCGATCGGCAGACGCCGCGCCATGTCCAGGCCGCGCTGCTCGGCGCGATCGCCTATTTCATCCTGCCGTTCGATTTCATTCCGGACATGCTGCCGGTGCTCGGCTTCACCGACGATGCGGCGGTGCTCGCAACCGCGATCCGCATGGTGGCAAGCCATATCACGCCGGACCACCGCGAAGCCGCACGCACGGCGTTGAAGCGCGGGGTGCCTGAGGCGGAGTGAGTGCGCGTACGCGTAGCCCGGATGAAGCGAAGCGCAATCCGGGGCCACTCTAGCTGCTGATGGTTCAGTCCCGGATTTCGCTACGCTCCATCCGGGCTACTAAACTCTTGATCCGTCATCCTGAGGTGCGAGCTCTTGCGAGCCTCGAAGGATGCGCGGCCCGGTCCAGGGCCGTCGACCCTTCGAGACGCGCTACGCGCTCCTCAGGGTGACGGTGATAGGGGAACGCGGTTTCCCAGCTCAGCTGCCCGGATGCAGGATCACCTTGCCCATCGCCTTGCGGCCGGCGAGCACCTTCAGGGCTTCCGCTGTTTGCGACAGCGGGAAGGTGCGGTCGACATGGGAGGAGATCTTACCCTCGGCGGTCCACTGCACGAGCTTCTCGAGGTTCTTGCGGTTCTTCTCGGGATTCTGCCGCGCCCACGCGCCCCAGAACACGCCGCGGATATCGCAGCCCTTCAGCAGCGCGAGGTTGAGCGGGATCTTCGGGATGTCACCTGCGGCAAAGCCGATCACCAGGAAGCGGCCTTCCCATGCGGTCGAGCGCAACGCGGCTTCGGCATAGGCGCCGCCGACCGGATCGAACACGATGTCGGCGCCCTTGCCGTCGGTCAGCTTGCGCAGGCCCTCTTTGAGATCTTCCTTGGCGTAGTTCAGCGTCAGCTCGGCGCCGTGCTGCTTGGCGAATGCAAGCTTCTCGTCCGACGATGCGCAGGCGATCACTTTCAGGCCCATCAGCTTGCCGAGCTCGCACGCGGCAAGGCCGGTGCCGCCGGCGGCGCCCAGCACCGCGAGCGTCTCGCCCGGCTTCGGGCTCGCGCGATCTTCCAGCGCATGCAGCGCGGTGCCGTAGATGATGATGATGCCGGCGGCGCGATCGTAATCGAGATTGTCAGGAATCTTCACGATCGTATTCGCCGGCAGCGCGATCTTGTCACGCGCGCCGTTGTGACCGCATGAAGCCACGACGCGATCGCCGACCTTCAGATCGGTGACACCAGCGCCGATGCTTTCGATCACGCCGGCGACTTCGGCGGCCGGCGAGAACGGGAACGGCGGCTTGATCTGATACTTGCCCTGAATCATCAGGATGTCGAAGAAATTGAGCGCCGCCGCCTTGATCGCGATCACGGCTTCGCCAGGTCCGGCCACCGGATCGGGCACGTCTGCCAGCACGAGATCGTCGGGTTGACAGTATTGCGAGCAGAGGATGGCTTTCATGGACACACCTGAGTTTCGGACGCAGAAAGAGCTGCAAGATCTTGCACTACAAGCTTCATGCCGGATTTGCGGCGGAGCGACAATACAAAGCGGAGGGATCAAACTATGTTTGAAAAAGGCCTGCTAGCGAAAAAGCGCATCCTGATCACCGGCGGCGGCTCCGGCCTTGGCGCGGCGATGGGCGCCCGCTTTGCCGAACTCGGCGCCGAACTGATCATCTGCGGGCGCCGCGAGGCGCTGCTGGAGGAAACCGCAGGCAAATTCCGCAGCGAGTTCGGCGCCAAGGTCTCGACCGCGCGCTGCGATATCCGCGATGGCGCTGCTGTCGAAGCGATGATGGACCAGGTGTGGCAGGACGCGCCGATCGACGTGCTGGTCAACAATGCTGCCGCAACCTTTATTGCGCAGAGCGAACATTTGTCATTCCGTGCGGCGGACGCGATCCTCGCGCCGACGCTGCACGGCACGATGTACTGCACGCTCGCTGCCGGCCGCCGCTGGATCGAAGGCAAGCACAAGGGCGTGGTGCTCTCGATCCTGTCGACCTCGACAATCACCGGCCGCGCCTTCACCGTGCCGTCGTCGATGGCCAAGACCGCGGTGCTGGCGATGACCAAGAGCCTTGCCGTCGAATGGGGCCCGAAGGGCATTCGCACCGTGGCGATCGCACCCGGCGCGTTCCCGACGCCAGGTGCTACCGGACAGCTGCGTCCCGAAGGGCGCCGTGAGACCTGGTCGCATCGCAATCCGCTCGGCCGCGCCGGCGAGCATTCGGAGCTCGCCAATCTTGCGACCTTCCTGATCTCGGATCAGGCCGGCTACATCAATGGCGAGATGGTGGTGCAGGACGGCGGCTCGCATTTGCGCAGTTCCGGTGCCGAGGACCTGCTGCAATGGACCGATGCGCAGTGGGAGAGCCAGCGCGCAGCACGCGCCAAGGCATGATCAAGGCTGATCAGCGACAACAAGCATCGAGGTGCGACAACGCGCGTGCGGCTTTTGGCTGACGCGCGCCCAAGCCTAACTGCCTTCCCAAAAAAGCGTTTCCCGGTTATCCATCCGAGCCGGCGGAGGGGGAATCGCCGGGCCATCTTGCAGTCACAATGATGGGGGAACCAGTTGGCCGTGCGGCAGATTCTGACATCACTGGCGGCTTGTGTTCTGTGCGGGATCATTACCCTTGCACCGACGCTGGCTGCGCCCAAGAGGGATACGGCGAAGGAAGCGGCCAAGCCGGCGCCTTCGGCCGCCGCGGCTGCGGCCGGCGGTGCGGAACCGACCTTGATCGGCCAATTCGGCACCTGGGGTGCCTACACCGCCTCGCCGAACGGCAAGAAGGTGTGCTTTGCGCTCGCCAAGCCGTCGTCGTCGAAGACCAACCCGCCGAACCGGCCGCGCGATCCGGCCTATGCCTTCATCTCGACCCGTCCGGCCGAAAAGGTCGTCAACGAAGTCTCGATCATGATCGGCTACACAGTGAAGCCGGGCTCGGAATCGACGCTGCAGGTCGGCGGCGGGACCTATGCGATGTACACGCAGGGCGACGGCCTCTGGATCAAGAATGCGGCCGAGGAGGAGCGGATGGTGGAAGCCATGCGCAAATCGGCCGATCTGACGGTAAAAGCCGTCTCGGCGAAGGGTACCGAGACGATCGACAGCTTCTCGCTGAAGGGCCTGGCGCAGGCGCTCGACCGGTTGGGGCAGGACTGCCGGCGCTAGAGCGCGATCCGGCCGACAAAGTCCGCTCAGAGACGTAAAATCGAGGTATTTGGTGGCTTTCCAGCACCGGCTGGAAGGCCTATTTGAGGTTTCATGACCGACACCGTGATCCCCACTGCCGTGCCCGGCGCCAGCGCGCTGGTCGAAAAGGTTCCGCTCGAGACCTATGTGCCGCCGGCCAAGCCGTCGCTGATCGGGCTGTCGCGCGCGGAGATATCAGATCGCCTGGGCGAAATCGGTGTGCAGGCCGGCCAGCGCAAGATGCGCACCCAGCAGCTCTGGAACTGGATGTATTTCCGTGGTGCCAAGAGCTTCGCCGAGATGACCAACGTCTCGAAGGACATGCGCGCCGAGCTCGAGAAGCATTTTACCGTCGACCGTCCCGAGGTGGTCGCCGAGCAGATCTCCAATGACGGCACGCGCAAATGGCTGCTGCGGCTCCCGAGCGGCGACAAGGTCGAGCGGCCGCACGAGGTCGAGTGCGTCTACATCCCGGAGACCGATCGCGGCACGCTGTGCGTTTCCTCGCAGGTCGGCTGCACGCTGAACTGCTCGTTCTGTCACACCGGCACGCAGCGGCTGGTGCGCAACCTCACCGCCGGCGAGATCGTCGGCCAGGTGATGGTGGCGCGCGACCGGCTCAATGACTGGGCCGACCGCGAGGACGGCACCCGCCGCGTCACCAACATCGTGATGATGGGGATGGGCGAGCCGCTCTACAATTTCGACGCGGTGCGCGATGCGCTGTTGATCGTCGGCGACAATGAAGGCATCGGCATTTCCCGCCGCCGCATCACGCTGTCGACCTCGGGCGTGGTGCCGAACATCCAGCGCACCGGCGACGAGATCGGCGTCATGCTCGCGATCTCGCTGCATGCGGTGCGCGACGAGCTACGCAACGAGCTGGTGCCGCTGAACCGCAAATATCCGATCAAGGAGCTGCTACAGGCTTGCCGTGACTATCCCGGCGCCTCGAATGCGCGACGTATCACCTTCGAATATGTGATGCTCAAGGGCATCAACGATTCGCTCGATGACGCGAAGCTCCTGGTCAAGCTGCTCAAGGGTATTCCGGCCAAGATCAATCTGATCCCGTTCAATCCATGGCCGGGCACCGCCTACGAATGCTCGGACTGGGAGCAGATCGAGAAATTCTCCGAATACATCTTGAACGCCGGCTACTCCTCGCCGGTGCGCACGCCGCGCGGCCGCGACATCCTCGCCGCCTGCGGCCAGCTCAAGTCGGAGACCGAAAAACTCTCCGCCCGCGAGCGCCAGGCGTTGCGCGCGATGGCGATGACGGATTGAGCAGTGCCACTCTCCATGCAATCCGTCATTGCGAGGAGCGAAGCGACGAAGCAATCGATATCTCCGCGAGCCGAGAGATGGATTGCTTCGCTCCGCTCGCAATGACGGTGAGGCTCTAGCATGGCCCTGATCGGCCGCCTGTTCGTCGTTGCGTTCGGCTTCCTGATGGCCTGCTTCGTGGCGGGGATCATCGTGGTCGGCGCGGTGCTATATCCCGAGATCTCTGATTTCGGCGGGCAGATCGACCAGAGTGCGATCGATATCGTGCTCGGCTTCGGTTTCATCTTCATCTCAGGCTTTGCGCTGCTGCCCGCGCTGATCGTGGTGCTGATCACCGAGGCGTTCTTCATCAGGAGCGTGCTGGCCTATGCCGTCGGCGGCGCGATCGTCGGCGCGGCCTGCTATCTCGGCCTGATCCCGTTCGATCCCGACACGATGCAGTTCCACGGCATCGTGCGCCGGCACATGGAGATCATGACCGGCGCCGGCATCGTCGCGGGCCTGGTCTACTGGCTGATCGCCGGCCGCACCGCCGGCGCCTGGCGCGAGCCGCCGCGCCCCTTGCCGCCACCCCCGCCATTGCCGTCGCAATCGCCGCGGCCGTGATGCAACGCTTACGCTCCCCTCCAGAGGAGGGTAAGGCAAGCCGACGCACTTTCCATGCCCTCCCGCCTCGGCTAAACCGCGCGCCATGAACCGGACCGGACTTTTCATCGCGCTGGCGCTGGCGCTCATCGTCGGCATTCTGTTCGGGCTCTATCCCGAGCTCGACCTGAAGCTGGCGGCGCTGTTCTACGACGTCGCAGAGAAAACCTTCCCGCTGAAGCTCGATGCGGTGGCGCAGTTCGCGCGCGATGCGGCGATGTGGATCGCCTGGGCGCTGGTTCTGCCGGCGATCGTGACCATCGTCTGGAAATTCATCCGGCCGGATCGGCCGATGCTGATGTCCGGCCGCGCCGCGGTGTTCCTGCTCACCACGATGCTGCTCTCGGCCGGTGTCCTCACCAATTTCACCTTCAAGAATTATTGGGGCCGGCCGCGGCCGGTGTTCGTAACGCAGTTCGGCGGCGATTTGCAATTCATGCCGTGGTGGGATCCGCGCGGCGGCTGCCCCCGCAACTGCTCGTTCTTCTCCGGCGAGGGCGCCACCGCGTTCTGGACCTATGCGCCGGCGGCGCTGACGCCGCCTGCCTGGCGGCCGCTGGCCTTTGCCGGGGCGACCGTGTTCGGCATCGTCACCAGCGGGCTTCGAATGGCCTTTGGCGGCCATTTCTTCACCGATGTGGCGATCGCCGGCCTAGTGTCGTTCTTCACCGTCTGGCTGTTTTACGCGCTGATCTACCGCTGGGCCGCGACGCGGCTGACCGACGCCCAGGTCGATGCCGCGCTGACCCGGCTCGCAATGCCCGGCTACCGCTGGATGCAGCGCTGGCGCCGGGGCGGCCAAGCGGAGCCAGCCAAGCCCGAAGCCTGATTAAAGGCGTGCCCCGCCTTCGGAAATTTGATATTCGGCCTCGTCAAACCTCATCCATTTCGATCGATTGGACCGTCCCATGAGTACGATTCTGAAAAGCCTGCCCACCGGCGAAAAAGTCGGCATCGCGTTCTCGGGCGGGCTCGACACCTCAGCGGCGCTGCTCTGGATGAAGCTGAAGGGCGCCAAGGTGTTCGCCTACACCGCCAATCTCGGCCAGCCCGACGAGGCCGATTACGACGCGATCCCGCGCAAGGCGATGGATTTCGGCGCCGAGAAGGCCCGTCTGGTCGATTGCCGCACCCAGCTGGTTCATGAGGGCATCGCGGCGATCCAGTCCGGTGCGTTCCACATCTCGACCGGCGGCATCACCTATTTCAACACCACCCCGCTCGGCCGCGCGGTGACCGGCACGATGCTGGTTGCGGCCATGCAGGAGGACGGCGTCAACATCTGGGGCGACGGTTCGACCTTCAAGGGCAACGACATCGAGCGCTTCTATCGCTACGGCCTGCTCACCAACCCGAGCCTGCGCATCTACAAGCCCTGGCTCGACCAGCAATTCATCGACGAGCTCGGCGGCCGTGCCGAGATGTCGGCGTTCATGACCGCGCAGGGCTTCGCCTACAAGATGAGCGCGGAGAAGGCCTATTCGACCGACAGCAATCTGCTCGGCGCGACGCATGAGGCCAAGGATCTCGAGAGCCTGTCGAGCGGCATCACCATCGTGAACCCGATCATGGGCGTGCCGTTCTGGCGCGCCGATTGCGACGTCAAGCCCGAGAAAGTGGTAGTGCGGTTCGAGGAGGGCCAGCCGGTCGCGCTGAACGGCAAGACGTTCGCCGATCCGGTCGCGCTGTTCCTGGAAGCCAATGCGATCGGCGGCCGCCATGGCCTCGGCATGAGCGACCAGATCGAGAACCGCATCATCGAGGCCAAGAGCCGCGGCATCTATGAAGCGCCCGGCATGGCGCTGCTGCACATCGCCTATGAGCGGCTCGTCACCGGCATCCACAACGAGGATACGATCGAGCAGTACCGCATCAGCGGCATGCGGCTCGGCCGCTTGCTGTATCAGGGCCGCTGGTTCGACTCGCAGGCCTTGATGCTGCGCGAGACTGCGCAGCGTTGGGTGGCGCGCGCCGTCACCGGCGAGGTGACGCTCGAGCTGCGCCGCGGCAACGACTACTCCATCCTCAACACCGAGAGCCCGAACCTGACCTATGCGCCGGAGCGGCTCAGCATGGAGAAGGTCGAGGACGCCGCCTTCACGCCGGCCGACCGCATCGGCCAGCTGACGATGCGCAACCTCGACATCGCCGACACCCGCGCCAAGCTCGGCCTCTACAACAAGACCGGTCTCATCTCGAGCGGCGAAGGCTCGCAGATCTTCCAGCTCGAGAACGACAAGGACTGAGCTGGGCGCGAACCGCGCCTCAAACTCGCTGTCGTCCCGGGCAGGCGAAGCGGTCCATCCCGTCATCCTGAGGTGCGAGCATTTGCGAGCCTCGAAGGATGCGCGGCCCGGCTGGTGGCCGTCGACCCTTCGAGACGCGCTACGCGCTCCTCAGGGTGACGGGGCTATGAGATTATGGGTACGCTTCGCCTGCCCAGTACAAAAGCCTAACAATTGCAGATTCACTTCACCCTCAGCGCATCGAGCAGCGAACGGAACGCCCGCGCGTAATCCGTGCCGGTCTTGCCGATGTCGGGGCCCGCTGACACCGCGACCGCGGCTTCCGTCACTGCGCCGAGCAACAGTCGCGCCAAGGGCTCGATCGGCTGCTTCGCGATCACGCCGGCCTCCATCGCGGCCGCCAGCGCGCGCGGAAATTTTCCGCCGAAATGCTTGGCGTCGATCTCGCGCCAGCGCTCCCAGCCGAGCACGGCGGGGCCGTCGCGCAGGATGATCTGGCCGGTCGGGCCTTTCGAGCACGCCGCGAAATAGCCCTGCGTTCCCGCCGCCATTGCCGCGAGTGGATCGTTCTCGGCGCGCGAGATGCGGTCGAGATCGGCGACGAGGTCGATCGACACCTGCTCGAACACCGCCTCGAACACCGCCTCCTTGGTCGCGAAGTGATGATAGACCGCACCCTTGGCGACCCGCGCGCCGCTCGCAATGTCGTCCATCGTCGCGGCCGCAAAGCCGCGCTCGCCAAAAATGCGCCGCGCCGCCTTGACGATCGAAGCTCTGGTTTTCTCGCGCCGTTCGGCCTGTGTTGCCATGGCGCATGTCTAGCCCAGTTCCATCCGCAAGCCAATTGACTTACCGACTGACAGTCGATAAATACCGACCATCAGTCGGTAAATGGAGATTGCCCGATGCCCTCGCTCAAGACGCTGCAAGCCTTCGCTGACACGGTCGAAGCCAACGACCATGTCGGTGCGATCAGGAACTTCTACACGGCCGATGCCCGCACCCAGGAGAATGACGGCGAATGGCGCGTCGGCCGCGAGGCGCTGGCGGCGCGCGAGGCGGCGGTGCTCGCCGCGGTCTCCGGCGTCAAGACCACGCGGCTCGGGCCGTTGCTGCTCGACGGCGACCATTCGGCGATCTGCTGGCGGTTCGAATTCGCCGGCAAGGACGGCAAGGTCCGCAGCATGGAGGAGGTCGCCTGGCAGACCTGGCGCGGCGAGGAGCTGGTCGAGGAGCGCTTCTTCTACGATCCCATGCAGATGGCGCGATGATCAGAGGCAGTAGCCGCACCGTCATTGCGAGCGAAGCGAAGCAATCCATTGCGCAGCAAGCGGAGAATTGGATTGCTTCGTCGCCAACGCTCCTCGCAATGACGGGGCTGGTAAGCTTGGCCTGCTGACGCGTGCTGCAAGCCTTTCACCAAGCAAAAATGGCCGGGATCGCTCCCGGCCATTTCGTCTTCTGATGCCTTTCCGGCTCAGCGCGGCGGGGCGGCCGAGGCCGTACCGCCGTTGAGCAGCGGGGTGATGCGGCGGACGGTGACGCGCCGGTTGATGCGGCTCGGTCCGTCGGTCTGCTCCTTCAGATATTGCGAGCCGTAACCCTGCGAGGTCAGGTTCTCGGCCGGCACGCCGAACTGCTGTGTCAGCAACTCGGCGGCGGACTGCGCGCGGCGGTCGGACAGCGACAGATTGTCGGTGTCGTTGCCGGTCGCATCGGTATGGCCTTCGATCAGGAACACCTCGCGCGGATTGCGCTGGATGGCCCGGTTGAGGCCGTCGGCGATCACCTGCAGCCTCGCCGCCTGATCCGGCGGGATGGTCCACGATCCGGAGTCGAAGTTGATCGTGTTGAGGTCGATGCTCGGCATCTGCATGCGGACGTTGGGGCTGTAGCGGATCTCTTCGAGCGAGTAACGCCGCTCGATCCGCTGCACCGGCGGTGCCTCCATGGTCTCGTAGATCACGTCCGGCGACGCCTCCTGAGCGTCGACGATGTAGCGATCGTAGGGAATGTTGACCACCGGCGGCGGCACGTCGACATAGAAGCCGCCGACCGCCCGCGGATCGCGATAGCTGTTGTCGATGATGACGAGCTCGCGCCCGCCGGGATCCCTGCGGATGCGGCGCAGCATCTGACCGTCGGCACCGACCACGGTGATGATCTCGCTGCCGTCGGGACGGACCACGATAGTCCGGGTCTCGCCGCCGATCGTTTCGGTGCGGATGTCACGCGCGCCATAGCGGAAACGATAGACGTCGTCGCCGCGCACATAGGCCTGGCCGCTCGGGTCGCGGATGATGACGCGGTCCGGCTCGGTGTAGATGGTGCGGCCGTCTTCGACCACTTCCTGCCGCTGGCCGCGCAAGTCGGCGATGCTCCCGCCGATGATGGCGCCGGCCACCACGCCGGCACCGACCGCAGCGCCGATCGCGAGCGGCGTGATGTTGTCATGGCGCGGCGGCGGCGGCAGCGGTGCTGCGACCGCTGGCGCGGCCCGGAACGCGGGCGAAACCGTCGGCGGTGCGTATTGCGCTTGGCCGGGCGGGGGCGTTGCGGCGGCCGAGCCGGGGACGACCGACGGTGCCGGCGCGCCCATGGCGGCTCCCTGCGCCGGCGAGACGCCGGGCGCAGCGCCCGGACGGGCTGGCTGACCCGGAGCCGGTGTGGCGCCGGGGGCGCCCATAGCGGCGCCCGGAGTCGCGGGCGTTCCGGGCGGTGTCGCGGGACGTCCCTGCTGACCCGGTGCCGGTGTTGCAGCTCCCGGTGTTGCAGGTGCGGCCGGGGTTGGCGTTGCGGCGGCCGGCGGCGTGCCGGGGCGCGCTGGCGGAGCAGCGGCACCCGGTGCTGGCGGTGTCGCGCCCGGCGCGGGCGTTGCCGGCGATGTTGCACCAGGCGGCGTGCCCGGCGGTTGCTTGGCGCCACCCGGACGTTCGCCAGCAGGGCGTTCGCCAGGCCGGCGCTCGGCCGGCGCCGTTGTTGGCGAGGGCGTTGGCGTCGGTGTTGCGGCGGCGGGCGGCGTGCCGGGGCGTGCAGCCGGGGCAGCAGCACCCGGTGCCGGTGTTGCGGCACCTGGCGCAGGAGTCGGCGGCGTGTGCGCGGCTCCCGGTGCCGGAGTCGGCGGCGTGCCCGGCCGCTGCGGTGCTGCAGCAGGCGGCGGCGGGGTCGGCGTGGGATGTCCGGGCGCAGCCACCGGCGGCGTCGCGGGCTTCGCGGGTGCAGCCGCGGGCGGCTCCGGCCGTGCGGGTGTCGGTGCCGGCGCAGGCTTCGCAGCAGGGGGCTCGTGTGCGGGCGCAGCCGAAGGCGGCGGCGTCGCCGGCTTTGCGGCAGGCGGCTCGGGCCTTGCGGGCGCTGCAGCCGGGGGCGGCGGTGCCGGGCGCGCGGCAGGCGGTTCAGGCCGTGCGGGAGCAGGGGGCGGCGCCGGATGCGGTGCAGCTGCCGGGGGTGGCGTCGGCTTTGCGGGGGCAGCCGCGGGCGGCTCGGGCCGAGCAGGTGCTGCAGGTGGGGTCGGCTTCGCGGGCGCTGCGGCCGGCGGCGGAGCCGGATGCGCAGGCGGCGCGGCAGCGGGCGGCGGTGCTTGCGGATGCGGGGCGGCGGCCGGCGGTGCAGGATGTGCGGGTGCGCCCGGTGCCGGCTTTGGCTTCGGCTTTCCGTCAGGTCCGAGCTCTTCCTTTTGCTGCGCCTGTGCGACGACCAGCGGCGAAGTTTGGGCGTGCGACGCTGAGGTGGCGAATTGCATCACCGTCAGCGCAGTCGTGGCAAGCAGCACGAGACGAAGCTTTGTCATGATCTTGGAGTCCCCGGCAGAAAGTCTGGGCAGGAAGGAGAGAAAGTCAGAACCGAACAATTCGGCAGGACGATGAATTGCCAGCCGTTAGGCCGGATTGTGGCGAGCGCCGAATCATCGGCGAAGTTTATTTCGACATTATAACGGGTTGCATGTGCCTTTGTTCACTGGACATTCAGAAGAAACGCTTCGACACAGTCGCAATCGATGTGGAACTAAGGCGCGAGGGTGATTCACTGCGCTGCGGGTCGATCTGTCGCAGGCGGCGGGCCCGATGGTCCAGGCGGTCCGCGCACTGGTGATTCGTCGGGCGTGTTGCCGGGTAACTCGTCCGGCCGCGATGGTTCGCCGGGTTCGCGCACCGGCGGAGGAATCTCCGGCTGCGGATTGCCGGGCGGAATTCCCGGTGGCGGCTCCCTCGGCGTGCCCGGAGTTGCCGGCGGAATGTCCGGAGGCTCGATCGGCATCACATCGACACCGGGCGGCGGATGCCGACGCCAAATCTGCCGCTGTCAGGTCGCGTCGCGCGCATCGATCGCTCCATCGCAGTTCGAAGCGACAACGGATCACGCGCGACACTGTTCCTCTGCGCCTCCTCACGGCGCGTGGCAGACCGCCTCGATGTTGTGGCCGTCGGGATCGAGCACGAACGCGCCGTAATAGTTCGGATGATAATGCGCGCGAATGCCCGGTGCGCCGTTATCGCGGCCGCCCGCTGCCATCGCAGCCTTGTAGAAGGCGTCGACGGTGGCGCGGTCCTTGGCCGTGATGGCGATGTGCACCGGCTTGTCCATCGCGCCTTCGCCGCCGATCCAGAAATCCGGTTTGCCGTTGGCGCCGAAGCCTGCCGCCGGCGCGTGCCCGGTTACTTCCGCGGGCACTTCCATGATCAGGCCGTAGTCAAGCGGCGCCAGCGCCGCCTGGTAGAACGCCTTCGCGCGTTCGTAGTCAGAGACCGAAAAGCCGATATGGTCGATCATCGCGAGCCTCCCTTGTTGTGCAGCATTGGTATCTGCGTTCTCGTTTCACCTTCCCTTAAAGGGGGACGTGAAGATGTAGCCCGGATGAAGCGAAGCGCAATCCGGGGCTGCTAACCGCGGATAGTCCAGTCCCGGATTTCGCTGCGCTTCATCCGGGCTACGATCAGTCTTCCGGCGCGACCGAATTCGGCCGCGCGCGCAGCTCAACTCCGCACCAGCAGCGTGTTGCTTCGCGTCCGGCCCTGATCGACGTAACCACGCGTGTGCATGTCCGCGATGCAGTCGTCGGTCCATTCGTCCTTCGACAGGTGTTCGATCACGACCGCACGCGGCCAGAGTTGCTCCGGCGCGTCGCGGAAGAAGCCGATCAGCACGCGGTCCTCAAAACCTTCGACGTCGATCTTCAGCGCATCGACCTTGTCAGTGCCGGCTTCCTCGAGGATCCGTTGCAGCCGTAGCGACGGCACCTTGAATGCCTTGCCCGTGGGCGTGCCGGTGACGATGTGGCTGGCGCCGAGATTGTCGCCGTCGGTCTCGATCATCAACTCGCCGTCGGTGGGGCCTGCGGCCGCCGCAACCAGGCGCACCTGCGGGAAGCCGGAGGCCTGAGTGTTGAATTTGAGCCGCGCATGCGTCATCGGATGCGGCTCGATCGCAATCACTTTGCCATCGGGGCCGACATCGCGCGCCAGCGCCAGCGCATAGGTGCCGACATTGGCGCCGAGATCGACGAAGGTGCCGCCAGCGCCGACATGGCGGCGAAGGAACGCGAGCTCTTCGAGGTTGTAGTCGGGATTGAACAACGCGCCGCGCTCGGTCGCGCTGTGCTGGTGATAGAAGCGGAACGATGCGCCCTGGTAGGTCACATCAAGCGGTCCCGAACCGAACAGATTGACCAGCCGCGACAGCCACGGCCGGAACGCGCCGCGCTTCAATCCGGTGCCATGCGCAAGCCGGATGATGGCGGCCTGCGCCGCATTGGGCGCCAGGGCGCCGAACGGCGCCGGCGAAATGTCGTTGCTGGGGATCACGCATTGCCCTCGTCAAAAGCGCGGCATGCATAGCCGGTTTTGACGGGAGCGCCAACGCCCGTTACGCCGCCTTGCCCGATGCCTGCCGCTGGCCCAGGAAGCGGCCGAGCAGCTTTCGCTTGCCCTTGCGCGGGATCAGGTCGACGTCGCTGACCAGCTTGGCGCCGCCTTTGCGGCGCTCCAGTACGATCTTGCGGCTATGGAACGCTTCGAGCTCGACGCGATGGGCGACGCTGACGATGGTCGCCTTAGGCAATTCCGTCGTCACGGTCTCCATCATCTTGTCCTGGCTCTTCTCGTCGAGCGCCGAGGTCGCCTCGTCGAGCACGACGATGTCGGGGCTGTGCAGCAGCAAACGGGCAAAGGCGAGCCGCTGCTTCTCGCCGCCGGACAGGGTCTGGTCCCACGGCGCATCCTCCTCGATCTTGTCCTTGAGATGGTCGAGGCCGACCTTGTGCAGGGCATCGCCGATCTCCTCGACGCTCCAATCCTCCGCCGCGCCGGGATAGGCCACTGCGCGCCGCAGCGTGCCCGAGGGCACATAGGGCTTTTGCGGCAGCATGAACAGGCGGCGGTCCGCATGCAGGCCGACACTGCCGCCGCCCCACGGCCACAGGCCGGCGATGGCGCGGACCAGCGTGCTCTTGCCGGTGCCGGATTCGCCGGCGACCAACAGCCGTTCTCCAGGCTCGACCACGACCTCGGTCTCGGCGACCACGGCGGTGCCGTCATCGAGCGTGACCGAGAGGTCGTTGAGGCTCAGCATCGCCTCGCCCTCAGTCTCGGCGCGTTCGATGCGTCCGAAGCCGTCGCCGGTCTCGGCGCGTTCGAGTCCGTCGAGTGACATCATCAGCGATGCGATGCGGCGTGCGCATGCGTTCCAGTCGGCGAGCCGCGGATAATTGTCGACCAGCCAGCCGAACGCTGTCTGCACGATGGTGAAGGCGGATGCTGCCTGCATCACCTGGCCGAGCGTCATGCTGCCCTCGAGAAATTTCGGGGCGCACAGCAACAGCGGGACCACCGGTGCGATCAGGTTCGATCCCTGCGAGACCAGCGTCGTGCGCATGTGCTGCCCGGCGAGTCGCGCCCATTGCCGCAGCACCTTCGAGAACGTCTTGTCGATGCCGTCGCGCTCCTCGGTTTCACCGCCAAGCAGCGCGATGCTTTCGCCGTTTTCGCGGACGCGGGTCAGGATGTAGCGGAATTCCGCTTCCGCCTGGTTCTTGTCCTCGGAGATCTGCACGAAGCTGCGGCCGATCGCCGCGATCGAGCCCGACGCGATCGCCGCATAGATGATCGCGGCAATGACCAGGAAGCCGGGAATGCTGATGGACGTGCCGCCGAGCGTCAGCGTCAGAGCGCCGCCGATCGTCCAGAGCACGGCGATGAATGTGATGGCGGACAGCAGCGCCGAAGTCACCCCGGCGATGAAGTCGACCGGCGAGTCGGTCGCGATCCGCAGGTCCTCCGCGATGCGGTACTCCGGATTCTTGTGATCGCCGTCGACCAAATTGAGCTGGTAGTAGCGGCCGTTGGTCAGCCAGCGCGATACGACGGCGTTGGTCAGCCAGGCGCGCCAGCGCCGTTGAATCCCCATGCGGCCGAATACCTGCGCGACGCCCAGCAGGACGCTGCCGATTGCGAGCGGAAAGAAGATGGCGGTGAGGTGGAAGACGCTGACCGAATCGCGCTTCTCGATCGCATCGAAGATCGCGCGATTCCAGACGTTGATGCCGTATTGGACGGCGACGTTGGCGACGATCAGCAGCAGCAGGCCGATCGTGAACAGCCACGCCAGCCGGTCGCCATTGCGGCCCCAATAGCCGCGCGCGGTGATCCAGAACCGCGTCAGCAGATAGTCTTTGCGCGCCCGTTCGGCCTCTTCGGGCGACAGTTCAGGATCGGGTTCGAGGGTTTCCGGCGGCGGCGGTTCGACATGGTCGTCGTCTTCGGCGACGACTTCGACGAGTTCGGACTTGTCGTCCGCTTCGGTCTTCGCGTGGTCCTTGCTTTCAGAATCGCTTCGCTTTGCGCTTGCCTTCCGACGCGGTGCGGCCTTGCTCGAGGATTGCTTGCACGCAGATCCGAATTTTGCCGCGGCTTTGCCCATGGCACGTCAACGCCAGGGAAATCAGCCGGTTCCATCCCGTTTCCGGCAGCCGGCCGCGAGCATCCTCGCTTGTCATTGCATGGCTGAAGTCTTGAATCGATCTATCCCCAGCGTCGTCCTGGCGAAGGCCAGGACCCATTACCCCGAATGCGAATTGTTGCGCGACGCTAGGGCCACAGCCTGTATTCCAACGACGTCACCCTGTGGTTATGGGTCGCGGCCTTCGCCGGGACGACAGCGCCGTTGAGGCCACTTCGCTAATCACCTCACCCCGCCGGCGCCTGATCCCTCCGCAGCCGGCGCGACCGCGCGGCCTTGTGCAGCACGCGCGCCAGTTGCTCGGCCGAATAGGGTTTCTGCAGCAGCTCGAAGCCGCCGCTGCCCTGCTGCGACAGCACCTGGCTGTAGCCGGAGGCAAGCACGATCGGCAGATCGAGCCGCTGCCGGCGGATCTCCTCCGCAAGCTCGATGCCGCTCATGCCGGGCATCACGACATCGGTGAACACAAGATCGAACCTGCCGGGGTCGGCGGCCAGTTCCTCCAGCGCGTGGGTTGCGTTCTCCACCAGCACGCAGGTGCATCCGAGCTGGGTCAGCGTGTCGGCCGCGAACTTTCCGACCTCGGCATTGTCCTCGACGATGAGGACCGACGCGCTGGTTGGATCGACCGAAGGCGCATCCTCCGTGAGCAGCGATTGCGCGTTGTGTCTGCCGACGACGCGCGGGAGATACAGCGTGAAGGTCGAGCCCTTGCCGACTTCGCTGGTGACGGTGACCTCGCCGCCGGATTGCTTGGCGAAGCCGAACACCTGCGACAGGCCGAGGCCGGTGCCGTGGCCGACCTCCTTGGTGGTGTAGAACGGCTCGAAGATGCGGCCGAACAGCTCCTGCGGAATTCCGACGCCGGTATCGGCCACCGACACCGCGACATGACCGTGCGGGCTCGGCGGCGTGCTGGTCTCGGACGGCAGTTTGTCGACGGCGCGGACCGCGATCGTGAGCCGGCCGACACCGTCCATCGCATCGCGTGCATTGACAGCCATATTGATGATGGCGGTCTCGAACTGGCCGGCATCGGCGTTGACGAGGCAGGTCTGGTCCGGCACCTGCGCCGTGATCTCGATGCGCGAGCCGATCAGGGTCGCGATCATCTCGCTCAGGGTGCGGACGTTCTGGCAGGCATCGAACACTTCGGGCTTGAGGGTTTGCCGGCGCGCGAACGCGAGCAGCTGGTTGGTCAGCTTGGCGGCACGGTTCACCGTGTTGGAGATCGCATCGATGTAACGCTGCCGCCGCGGCTCCGGCAGGTCCGGCCGCCGCAACATGTCAACCGATGCGCGGATCACGGTGAGGAGGTTGTTGAAGTCGTGCGCGACGCCGCCGGTCAGTTGCCCGAGTGCCTCGAGCCGCTGGCCATGCCGCAATGCCTCCTCGGCTTCGATGCGCTTGTTGGCTTCCTCCTCCAGGCGCTCGGTTCGCTGATAGGCGAGCACCAGCAAGCCGAACAGCAGCGCGGTCGCCGGGATGCCGAAGATCAGGTGCTGGGCCATGGTCGTGATCCAGCGTGCCCGGATCGCCAGGGTTTCGAGGCCGGCGCTGACATAGATCGGGTATTCGGACAGCCGCTCATAGCGCATGCGCCGTTCGATGCCGTCGACGGGGGAGCGGATCGTCATGGTGCCGGCCTGCGGATTGGCGGCCATCTGTTGTCCGAGCGGACCGCTCGGCTCGAACCTGGCCTCGTGGTCGACAACCGGGTAGTGCGCCAGCACCGCGCCGTCGGTCCGGATCAGCGCGAGGAAGCTGCCGGGCTCGCGGCCGATCCGCGCATAGAAGTTCTCGAAATACTCCGGAAGCACCGAAGCCTGGATCACGCCGCCAAAGCTGCCGTCCGCGTTGGTGCGGCGCCGGCCGACGCTGAAGAATCGCGCGCCCTGATAGGGCGGCCGTGGGATCAAGACCTCGCCGATATAGGTGCCGATGTCGCGCTCGGCATGGATCCTGAAATAGTCCCGATCCGAGAAATCGATATCGGGAGCGGGCTCCACCAGGCTGTTGACCAGGGCATGGCCGCTGGCATCGAATATCCAGATCGATTTCACCTGCGGAAGCGCCTCGGCGACCTGGCGCAGCCGCTCGTGCAGGCTCCTCTCGCGCGCGACGATCTCGGCATCGCTCATGCCGCGGACGACCTCGGTGACCTCGCCGAGGCTGCGGTCGATGGTCTCGAACACCTTGAGCGCGTGCTCATGGGTGACGTCGAGGGTCCGCTGGATCTCCTGGTCGGCGGCCTCGCTGTTGGAGATCCGGGACATCGCCGAAGCGAACAGGAACAGTGCCAGCGGAAGGGCCAGCGAGGCGGCCATCATCCATTGCAGCAGTTTCAGCGAATTGCGTTGTGCGGTCGGCACGGGCGCTCCGGCTCCTTGCAGACCTTAACGCAAACCATTGTGCCGGAGGAAGCAAATCCCCGTCCAGGATGGCCGTACCGAAGCTCGTCCGCCGTTCGTGGTAACGAAAGTCCTTGCGGGGCGCTCGATCGGCTGCCGGCTCGCGTTCAGGTCCGGCGTGGAGGGGCGATACCGCCGGCGTGGCTGGCCGAGTTTCGGGCAGCCGGCCATGCCGGGAAGCCGACGCCCGGAAGGACCCGGAAGGATCACGACCTCGTTAGCTGGAGCGCGGCAGTCAAGCGGAAAATCGGCCGGGATGACGGGCGCGGGTGCTGTTTTTAGGGGTTCTAAAACCTCTCACGGGCAAATGCTTGACCCTGTGACTACCTGCTGAAAAACAGGCCGCATGACAGGCGATCCAGACACTTCCCAGGATAATCTTCAGGACATCCGGCTCGGACATGCGGATCGCGGTTTTGTCGGAAAGATCATCAGGCTCGATGCGCTCGTGACGGGCTCATCGCTCTCTCCGCAGGAGCTGGAGCAGCGCCTGGTGGAGATGGGATTTGTCGAGGGCGCGCGCGTGGAAATCCTGCATGAAGGCACGATCCGGCGGGATCCGATCGCGGTGCGCGTCGACAACATCACGATCGCGCTGCGCCGGAGCGAAGCCATGGCCGTGATCGTCGAATGACAACTGCATCCCTGCGTCTGGCGCTGGTGGGCGCGCCGAACACCGGCAAGACGTCGTTGTTCAACAGCCTGACCGGCAGCCGCCAGAAGGTCGCCAACTATCCGGGCGTCACGGTCGAGCGCAAATCCGGCAGCTTCGTCACGCCGGAAGGGCGGAGCGTCACCGTGCTCGATCTGCCCGGCACCTATTCGCTGCGCGGCCGCAGCCCGGACGAGGAAATCACCCGCGACATCGTGCTCGGCCGCTTCGACGGCGAGGCGGTGCCGGATCTCATGCTTTGCGTCGCCGACGCCACCAATCTGCGGCTGACCCTGCGGCTGGTGCTCGAGCTGAAGCGCGTCGGCCGGCCGATGATGCTCGTGCTCAACATGATCGACATCGCAAAGCGCCGCGGCGTGACGATCGACCTCGACCGGATGTCGCAGGAGCTCGGCCTGCCGATCGTGACCTCGGTCGCGGTCCGCAAGGGGGGCGTCAGCGAGCTCCTGAAGCGGACCGACGAATTCCTGGCGAAGCCGCATGAGGCGGCGGCCAGCGAGTGGACGACGCCGACGATTGCCGACCTCAAGGCGGCGCAGCGCGAGGCGGATCGCATCATCGCGGCAGTGGTGACGCTGCCGACCAAGCCGGACACGCTGACCAACCGGATCGATTCGGTCGTGCTGCATCCGGTCTGGGGTCTCGTGATCCTGGCCGTGATCCTGTTCGTGATGTTCCAGGCAGTGTTCACCTGGGCGCAGCCGGCGATGGAGCTATTGTCCGACGGCTTCGCTGCGCTCGGGCAGCTGATCCATGACGTGATGCCCGAAGGCTGGGGCCTGCTGCAAAGCTTCCTGCAGAACGGCCTGATCTCGGGCGTCGGCAGCGTCATCGTGTTCCTGCCGCAGATCATCATCATCTTCCTGTTCATCCTGCTGCTGGAAGATTTCGGCTACATGGCGCGCGCCGCATTCCTGATGGACCGCATCATGGGCGGCGCCGGGCTGCATGGCCGCGCCTTCATTCCGCTGCTGTCGAGCTTCGCCTGCGCCATTCCCGGCATCATGGCGACGCGGGTGATCGACAACCGCCGCGACCGCCTGACCACGATCCTGATCGCGCCGCTGATGACCTGCTCGGCGCGGATTCCGGTCTATACGCTGATCATCTCGGCGTTCGTTCCGGCGACGACGCTGTGGGGTTTCGTCAATCTGCAGGGGCTCGTGATGTTCGGCCTCTATGCCGCCGGTATCACCAGCGCGCTGACGGTCTCGGCGATCGCGAAATTCTTCCTGTGGCGCGACCATGCGCCGGCGCCGTTCATGCTGGAATTGCCCGACTACAAGATGCCGCGGCTGAAGAGCATCGCGATCGGCGTATTCACCCGCGCCAAGATGTTTCTGTATCGCGCCGGCACCACGATCCTCTCGATGATGGTGCTGATCTGGTTCCTGGCTTCGTTCCCGCAGGCGCCGGCCGGCGCCGAGGGGCCGGCGATCAATTACAGCTTTGCCGCGATGATCGGCCATGCGCTCGAGCCGCTGCTGCGGCCGATCGGCTTCAACTGGCAGATCGCGGTGGCGTTGATCCCGGGCATGGCGGCACGCGAGGTCGCGGTCGCGGCGCTCGGCACCGTCTATTCGATCGAGGGCGGCAAGGAAGCGGCGGATCAGATCGGCCAGGTGCTGGCGCAGAAATGGACGCTGGCGACCGCGCTGTCACTACTGGTGTGGTACATCTTCGCCCCGCAATGCGCCTCGACGCTGGCGGTGATCCGCCGCGAGACCGGCGGCGCGAAGTGGATGGTGGTGACGTTCCTGTACATGCTCGCGCTGGCCTACGTCGCGAGCTTCCTGACCTTCAACCTGGCGCAGGCGTTGGGACTGCATTAGACGGAGGATTGAGTTCCGTCATACCAGCCAAGGGGCGCAACGGGTACAATGGGTCGAACGAGGAAGTAGACTTCATTCGAAGCGCATCACGCGCTTCCTGCGGGACCACGCTATGTCGACGTTCGGCCTGGAGCGGGTATTTTCGCCGCGAAGCATCGCGGTGGTCGGCGGCAGCCCACGGTCGTCGTCGCTCGGCGCGGCGGTGCTCCGGAATATCAAGACGAGCGGCTTCGCCGGCAAGCTCGGCGTCGTCAACCGGCACTATGCCGACGTCGATGGCGCGCCGGCCGTTCCCGACCTGAAGTCGCTGCCGTTCACGCCGGACCTCGTCGTCATCAGCGCACCGGCGGCTGCGGTTCCGGAGATCGTGGCGGAAGCAGGCGCCGCCGGCGTTGCCGGCGCGGCGATCCTGTCGGCTGGTCTCGGTCATGGCGCGGGCTCGCTCGCGGCGGTCGTGGAGCAGACGGCGCGGCGGCACGGCATGCGCCTGGTCGGGCCGAACTGCCTCGGCGTCATGGTGCCGCGCGCCAAGCTCAATGCGAGCTTCGCCTCGCATCAGCCGTCGGACGGGCATGTCGCCCTGATCTCGCAGTCCGGCGCGGTCGCGTCGGCGATGATCGAGTGGGCGGCGGAGCGGCGGCTCGGCTTCTCCGGCATCGCCTCGATCGGCGACCAGCTCGATGTCGACGTCGCCGACCTTCTCGATTATTTCGCGCTCGACGATCATACCAATGCGATCCTGATCTACCTCGAAGCGGTCAAGGATGCGCGCAAGTTCATGTCGGCGGCGCGTGCCGCGGCACGCATGAAGCCGGTCGTCATCGTCAAATCGGGGCGGATGGCGGAGGGGGCGAAGGCCGCCGCGACCCATACCGGCGCGCTGGCCGGCTCCGATGCGGTCTATGACGCCGCGTTCCGCCGCGCCGGCATGCTGCGCGTCTACGATCTTCGCCAGCTGTTCGATTGTGCCGAGCTGCTCGGCCGCGGCTTCGTCCCGCGCGGCAACCGGCTCGCGATCCTGACCAATGGCGGCGGCCTCGGCATCCTGGCGACCGACCGGCTCGCCGAGCTCGGCGGCGTTCCCGCGACGCTTGCGGCCGAGACGATCGAACGGCTCGACAAGATGCTGCCGACGAGCTGGTCATGCGCCAATCCGGTCGACATCGCCGGCGACGCCGACGCCGCCCGCTACGTGGTGGCGCTCAACGCGCTGCTCGACGACGCGAACAGCGACGCCGTTCTGGTCGCAAATGTCGAGACGGCGGTGGCGCCGGCCGTGGGAATTGCCGAGGCGGTGGCGCAATGCGTGCGCGATCGCCGGTCAAAACGGAGCGCGGTCGCCGCACTGGTGCTTGCGGCCTGGGTCGGCGCCGACGAGCGCACCGGTGCGATCTTCGAGGCGGCGCGGATTCCGCACTTCCCGACTGAGGACGACGCGGTCCGCGCCTTCATGTATCTGGTGCGCTATCGCGAGGCCTCCACGGCGCTCGCCGCGACCCCGCCCGGCGTCGCGTCGGTGTTCACGCCGGAGACTGCGGCGGCGCGGCACGTGGTCGTGAAAGCGCTGTCGGAGGGACGGGCATGGCTCGATCCGGCCGAGATCGTCGCCCTGTTCGAGGCCTATCGCATTCCGATCGTGACGACGCTTGTCGCCGACAGTGCCGAGGACGCCGGTGCGAAGGCGGCGCCGTTCCTCGCCGAGGGCCACGCCATCGTGGTCAGGGTGTTCTCGCGCGACATCAGGCACGCGTCCGACGTCGGGGGCGTCATCCTCGACCTGCGTACCAAGGACAGCGTCATCGAGGCCGCGAGGACCGTTATGGCGCGGGCGCGAAGCGCGCGGCCGGATGCTACGCTGCAGGGCGTAACGATCCAGCCGATGATCGTGCGGCGTGCTGCGCGCGAACTGATCCTCGGCATCGCCGACGATCCGACCTTCGGTCCGGTGATCGTGTTCGGTCGCGGTGGTCCGGCAGTCGAGGTGATCAACGACAAGGCGCTGGCGCTGCCTCCGCTCGACATGAATCTCGCCCATGAGCTGGTCGGACGCACCCGCGTCTCGCGGCTGCTCGGCGGCTATGGCGATGTGCCGGCCGTCCCGGCCGAATTGGTGCCGCTCACCCTCGTCAAGCTCGCGCAGATGGCAGCCGACATTCCCGAGGTCGCCGGGCTCGACATCAATCCGATGCTGGCGGACGAGAGCGGCGTGCTCGCGCTCGATGCGCGGGTCGCGATCCGCAAGCCCACGCGGCTGTTTGCCGGTCAGACCCGGCTCGCGGTCAGGCCTTATCCGTCGCAATGGGAGGGCGAGCTGGCGCTGCGCGACGGCTCGCACGTCACGGTGCGCCCCATGCGGCCGGAGGACGAGCCGATGGTCAGCGAGTTCTTCACGCGCGTCACCGCGGAAGATCTCAGGCTGCGCTTCTTCCACGCGATGAAGGAGTTCTCGCACGCGTTCATCGCACGCCTCACCCAGCTCGACTATGCGCGCGCGATGGCGTTCGTGGCGCTCGATCCAACCACCGGCGAAATGATGGGCGCAGTCCGGCTGCATTCGGACTCGCTGTACGAGAACGCCGAATACGCGATTCTGCTGCAGTCCGATCTCAAGGGCAAAGGCCTCGGCTGGGCGCTGATGCAGCTCCTGATCCACTATGCGCAGTCGGAGGGACTGAAGCGCCTGTCCGGCCAGGTGCTGACCGAGAACACCACGATGATCGGGATGTGCCGCGATCTCGGCTTCACCGTCACGATGGATCCGGAGGACCACAGCATCGTCGACGTCGTGCTCGACCTCCGCAAGCCGGGGGTCGATGTGGTCGGCTCGGATATTTTAATCCGGCCCGCGGTGGCTGGCCGCTGATACCATCAGCGCCAGCCGCGGCCGCGTCGGATCAGATCTGGCGTTCCACCATCTTGAACTTGAGCTCGGCGATCGCTTCGGAGGGATTGAGTCCCTTCGGGCAGGCCTTGGCGCAGTTCATGATGGTGTGGCAGCGATAGAGGCGGAACGGATCCTCGAGATTGTCGAGCCGCTCGCCGGTCGCCTCGTCGCGGGAATCGGTGACCCAGCGCGTTGCCTGCAGCAGCGCGGCCGGGCCGAGGAAGCGTTCGCTGTTCCACCAGTAGCTCGGGCACGAGGTCGAGCAGCAGGCGCACAGGATGCACTCGTAGAGACCGTCGAGCTTCTCGCGGTCCTCGTGGCTCTGCCTCCACTCCTTCTGCGGCGTCGGCGTCGTGGTCTTCAGCCACGGCTCGATCGAGGCATACTGGGCGTAGAAATTGGTGAGGTCGGGGACCAGGTCCTTCACGACCGGCTGGTGCGGCAGCGGATTGACCTTCACCGCGCCGCCCGCGCCGACGTCGTGCATCGACTTGGTGCAGGCCAGCGTGTTCTGGCCGTCGATGTTCATCGCGCAGGAGCCGCAGACGCCTTCGCGGCAGGAGCGGCGGAAGGTCAGCGTCGGGTCGACGTGGTTCTTGATCCAGATCAGGCCGTCGAGCACCATCGGACCGCAATCATGGGTGTCGACATAGTAGGTGTCGACACTCGGATTCTTGCCGTCGTCCGGGTTCCAGCGATACACCCGGAATTCGCGGGTCTCGGTAGCGCCGGCCGGCTTCGGCCAGGTCTTGCCGCCGGAAATCTTCGAATTCTTCGGAAGTGCGAATTCAACCATGCTTGCTCGCCTTCGTTCTCAGTAGACCCGCGCCTTCGGCGGGATGTACTGCACGTCATTGGTCATCGTGTAGCTGTGCACCGGACGGTACTCGATCGCGGTCTTGCCGGCCGGATCGATCCAGGTCAGCGTGTGTTTCATCCAGTCCTTGTCGTTGCGGTCCGGGAAGTCCTCGCGGGCATGCGCGCCGCGGCTCTCGGTGCGGTTCGCCGCCGAATCCATCGTCACGACCGCTTGCACGATCAGATTGTCGAATTCCAGCGTCTCGACCAGGTCGGAATTCCACACCAGCGAGCGGTCCGAGACCGAGATGTCGCCGACGCCGCCATAGACCTTGTGGATCAGGTTCTGGCCTTCCTGCAGCACGTCGCCGGTGCGGAACACCGCGCAATTGTTCTGCATCACATGCTGCATGCTGTCGCGCAGCTTCGCGGTCGGCGTGCCGCCGGAGGCGTGACGGAAGTGATCAAGCCGGCCGAGCGCGAGGTCGGCCGAATCCTTCGGCAGCTCCGGCTGCTTGGCGTTCGCGGTCAGCTTGTCGGCCAGCCGTAGCGCGGCGGCGCGGCCGAACACCACGAGGTCGATCAGCGAGTTGGAGCCGAGGCGGTTGGCGCCATGCACCGAGACGCAGGCCGCTTCGCCGATCGCCATCAGGCCCGGCACCACCGAATTGTCGTCGCCGTTGCGCTTGGTCAGCACCTCGGCGTGATAGTTGGTGGCGATGCCGCCCATGTTGTAGTGCACGGTCGGCACGATCGGGATCGGCTCGCGGGTGACGTCGACATTGGCGAAGATCTTCGCCGATTCGGAGATGCCCGGCAGCCGCTCGTGCAGCACCTTCGGATCGAGATGATCGAGGTGCAGGAAGATGTGATCCTTCTTCTTGCCGACGCCGCGGCCTTCCCGGATCTCGATCGTCATCGCGCGCGAGACGACGTCGCGCGAGGCGAGGTCCTTGGCCGACGGCGCGTAGCGCTCCATGAAGCGCTCGCCCTCGGAGTTGACGAGGTAGCCGCCCTCGCCGCGGGCACCCTCCGTGACGAGACAGCCCGAGCCGTAGATGCCGGTCGGATGGAACTGGACGAACTCCATGTCCTGCAGCGGCAGGCCGGCACGCAGCACCATGCCGCCGCCGTCGCCGGTGCAGGTGTGCGCCGAGGTGCAGGAGGCGTAGGCGCGGCCATAGCCGCCGGTCGCCAGGATCGTGGTCTGGGCGCGGAAGCGATGCAGCGTGCCGTCATCGAGCTTGAGCGCGATCACACCGCGGCAGACGCCCTGGTCGTCCATGATCAGGTCGATGGCGAAGAATTCGATGAAGAACTCGGCCGAGTGGCGCAGCGACTGGCCATACATCGTGTGCAGCATGGCGTGACCGGTGCGGTCGGCGGCGGCGCAGGTGCGCTGCGCCTGGCCCTTGCCGTAGTCCATGGTCATGCCGCCGAACGGGCGCTGATAAATCTTGCCGTCTTCGGTACGCGAGAACGGCACGCCCCAATGTTCGAGCTCGTAGACCGCGTCGGGCGCGTTGCGCACCATGTATTCGATCGCGTCCTGGTCGCCGAGCCAGTCCGACCCCTTCACGGTGTCGTACATGTGCCAGCGCCAGTCGTCTTGATGCATGTTGCCGAGCGAAGCCGAGATGCCGCCCTGCGCAGCAACCGTGTGCGAGCGGGTCGGGAACACCTTGGTGATGCAGGCGGTGCGCAGCCCCGCTTCCGAGCAGCCGACCACGGCGCGCAGGCCCGCGCCGCCGGCGCCGACCACGACGACGTCGTAGGTGTGGTCCTGGATCGGGTAGGCCTTGCCGTTCGTGGCCGGGCCGCCATTGGTGGCCTTGCCGTTTCCTTCACCGGCCATGGGTCAAACTCCCGACGACAATTTGAGGATTGCGTAGATCGAGGCCAATGCGACCGCGACGCAGAAGAAGTTGTTGGCCATCACGCTGGCGATCTTCAACTTCTCATTGTGGATGTAGTCTTCGATCACGACCTGCATGCCGATCTTCATGTGCCAGGTGCTGGCGATGATGAAGAGTAGCAGGATGATGGCGATCGGGATCGAGCCGAGGATTTGCGCTGCGCCGGCATGGTTGCGGCCGATCAGCATGATCACCACGACGACCACCGGGACGATCAGCAGCGTCATCGCGACCGCGGTGAGGCGCTGGCGCCAGAAATCGGAGGTCCCGGAATGCGAGGCGCCGAGATTGCGGACGCGCGCCAGCGGCGTGCGCATCGAGGAGGGGCCGCTCATCGTCCACCTCCAACAGCGTAGGCAATGATCCAGATCAGCACGGTCAGCGCGATGCCGGCGACCAGTGCGCCCCAGGTCAGGGCTTCGCGCTCATTGGCCTTGAAGCCGTAGCCGAGGTCCCAGACGAAATGCCGGATGCCGCTGCACAGATGGTGCATCAGCGCCCATGTGTAGCCGAACACGATCAGCTTGCCGATCGCGCTGCCGGTGAAGGCCTGCACGTTGGCGTAGGCGGTGGGGCCGGAGGCGGCGGCGATCAGCCACCAGGCCAGCAGCAGGGTGCCGAAATAGAGGGCCAAACCCGTGGCGCGGTGGACGATGGACAGCGCCATCGTCAGCGTCCACCGATAAGTCTGCAAATGGGGTGAAAGCGGTCGTTCGATCCTGGCGGTCATCGGCGGGCTTTATGATGTGAGGGACCGCGCCCGGCCCATCGGGGAACGCGGTAGAGGAGTTCTATTTACGGACTAGGATCAGCCCGCGCAACGGCCAAATAGCCTTCGGTCGAACCGAAGTTCATTACTAGCTTTGCCGAATTCTGGTTGATCCGCAGCGTGGTATACCAGATGCAAGGTCGAGTGAACCAAGAAGTGAATCAAAATTCTCGATGGCTGCTGCCACGATCAACTCACCGCTGACGGGGCCCGAAAGGCGTCGATCTTGCCCCACTGTTCCACCAGATAATCGACAAATGCCCTGATCTTAGGCGATGCGAGACGCGACGGCTGAAGCATGAGATGCAGCGGCGTCGGGGCCGGCTCATGATCCAACAGTAGCCGTCGCAGCCGGCCGCTCGCGAGATCGGACTGCACCTGCCAGGACGGCACGCGGACGATGCCCGCACCATCCCGCGCCGCAGCAACCAGTGCGTCGAGGCTATTCATCCAGAGCCGACCGGATATGCGGAATTTGCGACCCGTCTTCGAGCCGTCGGCAAAACGCCACGCGGCACTGCCGGGCGAATCGGAAAACACCAGGCAGTCATGATCAGCAAGATCGTGCGGCGTCTGCGGTTCGCCGCGCCGCGCCAGATAGTCCGGCGCCGCGCACACGATCATCTGCAGGTCGGTGAGCTTGCGCGTGACGAGCTGCGAGTCGCGCAAGCGGCCGATGCGGACAGCGAGATGGATATCCTCCTCGACCATGTCGACCGTGCGGTCGATCAACAGCAGGTCGACGGAGATTGCCGGATAGCGGCGCAGAAACTCGACCAGCATCGGCGCGATCACCAGCCGCCCGACCAGGCTCGGTGAACTCAGCCGAATCCGGCCCGACGGCTGATGCGGGTCCCGCGCCAATGCCGCCTCGATCTCCTTCACCTCGCCAAGAATCGATTTCGCGCGCTCGTAGAGAATCCGGCCGTCGTCGGTCGGCGCGAGCTGGCGCGTGGTGCGCAGCAGCAGGCGGGTGCCGAAATGCTGTTCGAGCGCGCTGATCTGACGGCTGACCGAGGTCAGCGAGCTCGGCAGCGACCGCGCCGCCGCCGACAGGCTGCCGGTCTCGACCGCGCGGACAAACGCTGCCATCGCCGCAAGCTGGTCCAAGCTCGATCCTTCCGCATTTCGCAACAGAGCCTGCTTAAGAGCATAGATACTCCCGAATCCCAAAAGGGGCTATTGCTCTCCGCACACCAACTGAAGACGGCGCCAGGGCGTGGGCAAAGCCATGCATGTGCTGCGACCGCCCGCCGAACACTGCGCGAAGGACATGATGGCCGGCCTCGACCCCAAGGAATTGCTCGAGCTTGCGCTGCTGCTGGTCGCGGTCGGTGCGCTGTCCGGCTTTCTCGCCGGCCTGTTCGGGATCGGCGGCGGCGCGATCCTGGTGCCGGTGTTCTACGAGTGCTTCCGTCTCGCCGGCGTCCCGCTCGAGGTGCGGATGCCGCTCTGCATCGGCACCTCGCTTGCGATCATCATCCCGACCTCGCTGAGCTCGTTCCGCGCCCATTATCGGCGCGGCGCCGTCGACATGGAGATCCTGAAGCGCTGGTGGCTGCCGATCATGATCGGCGTCGCCGCCGGCAGCGTCACCGCGCGGTTCGCGCCGGAGCGGCTGTTCAAGATCGTGTTCGTGATGGTGGCCTGGTCGGCGGCGGCGCGGCTGCTATTGGCGCGCGAGACCTGGAAGTTCGGCGACGACGTGCCGAAGGGTTTTCTGATGCGCGTCTATGGTTTCTTCGTCGGCCTGCTGTCGACGCTGATGGGCATCGGTGGCGGCCTGTTCGCCAATTTGCTGATGACCTTCTACGGCCGGCCGATCCATCAGGCAGTCGCGACCTCGTCCGCGCTCGCCGTGCTGATCTCGATCCCCGGCGCGCTGGGTTACGTCTATGCCGGCTGGCCCGCCGCCGCGCGCTTTCCGGACGTCGCCGCATTGCAGCTGCCGTTCGCGCTCGGCTACGTCTCGCTGATTGGTGCGCTCTTGGTGATGCCGACTACGCTCGTCACCGCGCCGCTCGGCGTCAAGGTCGCGCACGCGCTGTCGAAGCGGGCGCTCGAGGTGGCGTTCGGGGCTTATCTCTTCATCGTCGGTGGGCGGTTTGTGATCAGCCTCGTCGGCGGGCATTAATGCGTAGCCCGGATGGAGCGAAGCGGAATCCGGGGGTTCTTTGCAGGATAGGCTGGTCCCGGATTTCGCTTCGCTCCATCCGGGCTACGAAGCTGAGCTACTTCGCGTAGATATCCTTATACGTATCCCGCAGAATGTTCTTCTGCACCTTGCCCATCGCATTGCGCGGCAATTCGTCGACGACGAACACTCGCTTGGGCATCTTGAATTTGGCGAGCCGTCCGTCGAGCGCCTTCAGCACCGAGGCCTCGCTGACATCGGCGCCCTTGCTGCAGACCAGCACGGCGGTGACGCCTTCGCCAAAATCGGCATGCGGCACGCCGATCACGGCCGACTCGATCACGCCGGGCATGGCGTCGATCTCGCTCTCGATCTCCTTTGGATAGACGTTGAAGCCGCCGGAGATCACGAGATCCTTGCCGCGGCCGAGGATGTGGACGTAGCCCTTGTCGTCGATCTTGCCGAGGTCGCCGGTGATGAAGAAGCCGTCGCCGCGGAATTCGGACTTGGTCTTCTCCGGCATCCGCCAGTAGCCCTGGAACACGTTCGGGCCCTTGACCTCGATCATGCCGATCGTCTCCCGCGCCAGCTCCTTGCCGGTTTCGGGATCGGTGACCCGCACCGTGACGCCTGGCAGCGCGAAGCCGACCGCGCCGGGCACGCGGTCGCCGTCATAGGGGTTCGAGGTATTCATGTTGGTTTCAGTCATGCCGTAGCGCTCGAGCACGGCGTGTCCGGTGCGCGCCGACCACTCGCGGTGGGTGTCGGCGAGCAGCGGCGCGGAGCCCGAGATGAACAGCCGCATATGTTTGGTAGCATCCTTGTTCAGGCCGGGGTTCTGCAACAGGCGGGTGTAGAAGGTCGGCACGCCCATCATCACGGTGGCGCGGGCCATCAGCTTGAGGATCGCGTCCGGATCGAACTTCGGCAGGAAGATCATCGAGGCGCGCGCAAACAGCGTCACGTTGCTCGCCACGAACAGGCCGTGGGTGTGATAGATCGGCAGCGCGTGGATCAGCACGTCCTTGTCGGTGAAGCGCCAGTAGTCGACCAGCGAATACGAGTTCGAGGCGAGATTGTCGTGCGACAGCATCGCGCCCTTGGAGCGGCCGGTGGTGCCAGAGGTGTAGAGGATCGCGGCGAGATCGTTGTTTGCCCGCGGCACGGTGGCGAATTCCTTCGCCGCCTTGTCGGCAGCTTCGGTCAGCGAGCCCTTGCCGCTTGCATCGAGCGTCTCGACCTTGGCGGCGATCGCCTTGATGCCGTCGAGCTTGGCGGGATCGCAGACCACCAGCGACGGCTCGGCGTCAGTAATGAAGTATTCGAGCTCGTTCAGCGTATAGGCGGTGTTGAGCGGCAGATAGACGCCGCCGGCGCGCACCGTGGCGAGATAGAGCACCAGCGCCGAGACCGACTTCTCGGTCTGTGCCGCGACCCGGTCGCCCGGCCTGACGCCGCGCTCAACCAGCACATTCGCCATCTGCCCTGCGCGCGCGATCAAATCGCCGTAGGAGATGCGGCTGCCGTCGAGCTGCTCGATCGCGAGCCGGTTGGGATCGTCGAGGCCGTCGAACAGCCGGGAAAACAGGTTGGCGTTGGTGGTCGTGTTCATGCAACATCCCCCGAAGGGCGAAAAAGAGCCGGAAAGGTCTGGCTGGATTAGCAAAAACGCCCTTCGGAAAGCAACGGAGACGGTTTGCATGATAAATAATGGGAAACGCGTGGCCTGGGTCACCGGCGGTGGAACGGGAATCGGTGAATCCGGGGCGGAATTCCTGGCTGCGGACGGCTGGACGGTGGTGATTTCCGGCCGCCGCAAGGAAGAGCTGGACCGCGTGGTGGCCAACATTACGAAAAAGGGCGGCAAGGCCGAGGCGATCCCGCTCGACGTCAGCAACAAGGCCGACGTCAACAAGGCGGCCGAGACGATCGTCGCCAAGCACGGCCGCATCGACCTCCTGGTCAACAGCGCCGGCATCAATGTGCCGAAGCGCAGCTGGGCCGACATGGAACTGGAAGGCTGGGACAAGCTGGTCGAGGTCAACCTCAACGGCGTGCTCTACTGCATGCGCGCGGTGCTGCCGACGATGCGCAAGCAGCAGGATGGCTGCATCATCAACGTCGCCTCCTGGGCCGGCCGTCACGTCTCGAAGATGCCGGGCCCGGCCTACACCACGACCAAGCATGCGGTGCTGGCGTTGACCCATTCCTTCAACATGGATGAATGCGTCAACGGCCTGCGCGCCTGCTGCCTGTCGCCGGGCGAGGTCGCGACCCCGATCCTGAAGCAGCGGCCGGTGGTGCCGAGCGAAGCCGAGCAGGCCAAGATGCTGCAGCCCGAGGATTGCGGCCGCACCATCGCCTTCGTCGCCAGCATGCCGGCGCGGGTCTGCATGAACGAGATCCTGATCAGCCCGACGCATAATCGAGGATTCATCCAGACGCCCGCGAACAGGGATTAGAGAAAGCCGACGCGTAGGGTGGGTTAGCCGAAGGCGCAACCCACCATTTGCTCCGCGGCGGGAGAAGAGGTGGGTTACGCTTCGCTAACCCACCCTACAAGCTCACTCGCTGATCTCGTTCAGCTCCTTGCCGGTATGCTCCGGCACGAACAGGAACACCCCGATCGCCATCGCGATCATCAGCACGGGGATGCAGAGGAACGCCAGCGCGAACGAGCCGGTGTGCTGCTGGAGCGCGATCGAGACGAAGGGGAACAGCACGAAGCCGACGAAATAGGCGATCGCCCAGACCACGCCGTTGGCAGCGCCCCGAATCCGGGTCGGGAAGATTTCCGCGGTCAGTGTCGTGCTCGGGCCCCAGAAGCCGAGGAAGCCGAGACACCAGAGAAGCCCGAACGTCCACAGCAGGACGCGGTCTTCGGAATAGACCCAGAGCGTCATGAAGATCGTGCCCTCGATCAGGGTGATTATGAAGGTGCGGCGGCGGCCGATCTTGTCGATCAGCCAGCCGACGACGCACAGGCCAACGAACCCGCACAGGCCGTAGAACACGTAGAACAGGCTGTATTCGGCGGTCGACCAGTGCTTCTCGGTCGACAGATAAAGCGGCATCCAGGCGCCGACCGTGCCGTAGATGCAGGTCGAGGCACAGGCGACGAACAACGCGACCAAGGTTGAGGGCAGCACGTCGGGCATGAACACCTGGCTGATGCCGACAGACTTGGCCTTGGTGAACCAGTTGCGGTCGTCGTCGCTGACCGTGCCGCCGCG
Source organism: Bradyrhizobium sp. CER78 (assembly GCF_029846235.1). Lineage (GTDB taxonomy): Bacteria > Pseudomonadota > Alphaproteobacteria > Rhizobiales > Xanthobacteraceae > Bradyrhizobium. The sequence continues at coordinate 140,978 of NZ_JARVWP010000006.1, read as the reverse complement.
CGCCAGCGTCTCCGAGATGCGCCGCTTGCGGTCCTGCGATCGTACCCAATAGGGCGATTCCGGGCAGGTGGAGCGGATATAGATCGCGAGCAGCGCGATCGCACCGGGCACCATCACGGCGATGCGCCAGCCGAAATTGGCGGCGACGAGGCCGGTGATCGCGCCGGCGAGCGTGGCGCCCAGGCACCATGCCGAGCGGGTGATGCTGATGACGCGGCCGCGCAACCGCGCCGGCCAGGTCTCCGCCACCAGCATCGAGCCGAGCGACCATTCGCCGTTGAGCGCGAAGAACAGCAGCGAGCGCGCGATTACGAACACCGCGAAGGTCGGCGACAGCGCCGCCACCGGCATCAGCAGCGAGAACAGCGCGATGTTGACGGCGAGCAGCGTGCGGCGGCCGTAGCGGTCGGCGAGCCACGGCCAGAAATAGAGCCCGGCGATGCCGACGAACAGCGCGATCTGCATGCCGGAGCGATACTCCGGCAGGGTCAGCGCAAAGTCCTTGATCACCATCGGCGAGATCAGCGCGAAGATCACGCCGTCCATGCCGTCGAAGCCCCAGCCGAGCGCGTTGGCGGTGGCGATGTGCCAATGGGTCTTCGTGAGCTCGGCGCTGCCGGCGACGGCGCGGTAGTTGGCGTATTGCAGATGTTTCTGTTCGAGCGGGCCGACGTCGCTGTCGGCATCGTTGACCATAGGCGCGGCGCGCCCATCCGCCGTAATGCTGCTCATGATTGGCATCCCCACGACCGCCGGCGGCGAAGCTGCGCCGCAATCTCAGGCTGAACCAATCGAACCAGGGCGGCAAGCAAATTGCTCGCGGCAGCGCACCCGCCCATTCCGCTGAATGGAATGGCGCGCAGATCGTGCGATGAGCGCGAGTACGAAGCGCGGCGCCGCCGGTTTCAGGAATCACAAAGAATTATTTCCGGAAACCGCCCGGAAAACCTCGCGTAGCTCAGCTCAACGATGGCGCTTTCATCAACCAACCCGCGCCGTTGTTGCCCCTTCATCGCCGGCGGAAACGCGCCGGCCGGATTACCCATCGGGAGACGAAATCATGTCGAAGCGTATTGCCTATCTCGCTGCCGCAGCCTTCAGCGCGCTCGCGATCACTGCCACCGTCATCGCGCCGGTCCGCGCCGAGGAAAAGACCGTGATGGTCGGCGGCGCCGCGATGTTCCCGTCCAAGAACATCATCCAGAACGCCGTCAATTCGAAGGACCACACCACCCTCGTCGCGGCGGTGAAGGCCGCGGGCCTGGTCGGCACGCTGGAAGGCAAGGGCCCGTTCACGGTGTTCGCGCCGACCAACGCCGCGTTCGGCAAGCTGCCGGCCGGAACCGTCGACAGTCTCGTGAAGCCCGAGAACAAGGCGACGCTGACCAAGATCCTCACCTACCATGTGGTGCCCGGCAAGCTCGAGGCCTCCGACCTCACCGACGGCAAGATGCTGAAGACCGCCGAGGGCGAGGAGCTGACCGTGAAGCGGCAGGACGGCAAGGTCTGGATCGTCGATGCCAAGGGCGGCACCTCGATGGTGACGATCTCCAACGTCAACCAGTCGAACGGCGTCATCCATGTGGTCGACACCGTGCTGATGCCGGCGTCGTAACACCCGGCCGCCCGGTTTAGTCCCTGACCGGTCCGACGAAATAGCGAGCCGGAGCTTCGCCCCGGCTCGCATTTTTGTGACCACATGAGGTGGCCTATATCAAACTGATGATGCGCCACCCCGTAACGGAACGCCGGTTCCCGGCGTATAAGCCGGTAACGACCACGAGCAGAGAACTTCCATGACGAGCCTTGCCGTCAGCGACCACCAGGCAGAGACCGCAACACCCGCGAAGGCGATCCAGCCGGTCTGGGTGCGGATCGTGCACTGGGTCAACGCCTTCGCGATGATCCTGATGATCATGTCCGGCTGGCAGATCTACAACGCCTCGCCGCTGTTCGGTTTCACCTTCTCCCGGAGCATCACGCTCGGCGGCTGGCTCGGCGGTGCGCTGCTCTGGCACTTCGCCGCGATGTGGCTTTTGATGGTCAACGGCCTGGTCTATCTGGCGCTGGGTTTCGCTACCGGCCGCTTCCGCAAGAAGCTGTTGCCGATCACACCTAGCGGCGTGATTGCCGACACCAAGGCGGCGCTGACCTTCAAGCTGTCGCATGACGATCTCAGCAAGTACAATTCGGTGCAGAAGCTGCTCTATGCCGGCATCATCACCGTCGGCGTCGTCATCGTGCTTTCAGGCCTGTCGCTGTGGAAGCCGGTGCAGCTGCATTGGCTGGTGTCGCTGTTCGGCGGCTACGACATCGCCCGTTACGTTCACTTCACCTGCATGGCGCTGATCGTCGCCTTCCTGGTGATCCATGTCGCGCTCGCGCTGCTGGTGCCGAAGAGCCTGCGCGCGATGCTCATCGGGCGTTGAGGGAGGGTATTATGGGTCGTCTCAGAAAACTCCTGATCCCCGGTGTCGACAAGAAGCTGCTCGTGCGCGATGCGGTGAAGACGATGCCGGAGCTGACCCGCCGCCGCTTCATCACGGCGGGCACCAGCCTCGGTGCGCTGACGCTGCTGACCGGCTGCGACGTGGTCGATTCGTCGTCGGCGGAGGAATTGCTGAAGAAGGTTTCCAAGTTCAACGACGCGGTGCAGGCCTGGATGTTCAATCCGGACGCGCTGGCGCCGACCTTCCCGGAGAGTATGATCACCAAGCCGTTTCCGTTCAACGCCTATTACGATCTCGACGATGCGCCCGAGATCGCGGGCGCGGACTGGAAGCTCGAGGTGCGCGGGCTGGTCGACAACAAGAAGTCGTGGACGCTCGACGAATTGTACAAGCTGCCGCAGGTCAAGCAGGTGACGCGCCATATCTGCGTCGAGGGCTGGAGCGCGATTGGCAGCTGGACCGGCACGCCGTTGCGCGATTTCCTCAAGCTCGTCGGCGCCGACACGCGCGCCAAATATGTCTGGTTCCAGTGCGCCGACAAGGACGGCTACAACTCACCTTTGGACATGCGCTCGGCGCTGCATCCGCAGACCCAGATGACGTTCAAGTTCGCCGACCAGATCCTGCCACGCGCCTACGGTTTTCCGATGAAGATCCGGGTGCCCACAAAACTCGGCTTCAAGAACCCGAAATACGTGCTCTCGATGGAAGTCACTAACGACTACAAGGGCGGCTACTGGGAAGACCAGGGATATAATTCATTCAGCGGAAGCTGACGCGTAGCGTCATTCCGGGGCGATGCGTTAGCATCGAACCCGGAATCTCGAGATTCCGGGTCTGGTCCTTCGGACCATCCCGGAACGACAGATTGCCTTACGGCCCGACCTTCCTCTGAAACGCCGACAGCAGCGCCCCCAGCGCGAGCATCGCGGCTGAGACGTTCAACGCAAATGACAGGCTGCCGACCGCATCCGTGATCGCGCCGACCACGATCGGTCCGAGCGTTTGGCCGACGCCGAAGGCAATGGTCATCGCCGCGATCGCGGTCGGCCAGGCTTCCGGCGGGTAATTGTAGCGCACGAAGGCGGTGGTTGAGCCGACCACGGCGAAGAATGCGACGCCGAACACCAGTGCCGAGATCCCGAGCAGCAGCGGCGAATGGCCGAAGATCGGCAGAGCCGCGCCGAGCGCGTTGACGCCGAGGATGATCGTTGTGGCGAGCCCGCCGCGGTCGAGCGCCAGCACCCGCCGCCACACCCATGGCGTGACGAACGCGCTGACGCCGATCAGGCTCCAGAACGCACTCTGCGCCACCGCGCCGCCGCCGCCGTCGCGGACATAGGCGATCATAAATGTCATGTAGGCGATGTAGCCGGCGCCGAACAGGAAGTAGGCGGCGAGGTAGATCAGGACCGGCCTGACGGCGAATTTGGTCCGCACGATGCCGCCTGCGGCAGCGCTGGCGTGGAATGGCGCCAGCAGCAGCGGCACCGTCATGATGACCGAGAGCAGGGTCATCGCCCACCACACGATCCACCACGAGCCGGCGCCAAAACCCTGCAGCACGAAGGGTGCGATCAGGCCGGATGCCAATATGCCGATGCCCGGCCCGGCATAGAACAGGCTGAGCAGGAAGTTGGCGCGTTCCGGCCGCGACTGCGCGATCGTTGCCGCAAGCGCGCCGCCGCCGACGAAGCCGATCGCGGCGGCGAAGCCGACCAGGAGGCGGGCAAAGCTCAGCACCGCGAAATTGCCCGAGAGGGCGCAAAGCGCCAGCGACAGCACACAGGCCAGCGTCGACCAGCGCACCGACGTGGCGAGCCCGAAGCGCTGGATCAGGCGGGAGGCGAACAGAGCGCCGACCAGATAGCCCGCGGCATTGATCGTATTCATGAAGCCGGCGGCCGAATACGACCACGCCAGCGCATCGCGCATGTCGGGCAGCACCAGGGAATAGGCGAAACGGCCGATCCCGAGACCGACCGTCGGTGCAAGCGACAAAATCAGGATCAGCCGCGCGGGATGCGGATAGGATGGGGCGGGGGCTCTCACAATTCACTCCGGCAATACCGCCACTGTGGCAGGCCGCGGCGATCCTGCCCAGCACCAGAGGCCGCAACACTGTCTTGCGTATCGGGCAATCAGGCGATCAGGACCAGCGCGACGCCGGCAACGGTCAGCAGGGTTCCGGCGACGATCCGCGCTGATATCTCGACATGCTTGAGCATGACCGCGCTCAGCGCCACGGTGACCAGCGGGTAGATCGCGGCGAGCGGTGCCACCAGCGTGATCGGGCCGTTGCGGACTGCGGCGAACAGGCTGAGCGCGCTGAGCCCGTTGCTGATCCCGGTCAGTGCGAACCAGAGCCGGCCCTCGCGCGGCGCCTGCACCATGAAGCTGCCCTTGCGGATCCGCTGCACGGTCAGCACCACCAGCGAGGACATGACATAGCCGACCAGGCAGGCCCATAGCGGGCTCGGCCAGATCGCCAGCCCGAGCTTGGCAATCGGCGGCACGATGCCGCGCACCAGTGCGCTCGCGAGCGGCAGCAACAGCGCCCAGCTGCGCCAATGGCCGAGATCGCGCGGCCGGGTCACGGTGATCACGGCAGCGCCCGCCACCGCGACCACGAGGCCGATCAGCTGCTGCGGCAGCAACGGCTCGTGCAGCAGCACCACGGCGGCGGTGACCGCGAACAGCGGCGCCAGATTGCCCAGCGTCGAGGTGATGACCGGCCCGAGCGCCCGGTTCGAGGCGAAGGTCAAGAGCGTCAGCGAAGCCGGGAAGAACAGCCCGATCGCCATGAAGATCGGCAGCGCGCGCCAGACCACCGGCTCGCCATGCAGGATCAGCGGCGACAGCAACAGGAACAGCAAAGTGAAGGACGGCACGCTGATCGCTGCGCCCGACAGCGGCTCGACGGTGCGCAAGCCCAGCTGCGCCAGCACCACCCCGGCGCCGAGGAAAATCGCCGAGGCGAAGGCGTAGACGATGGCTGCGGTCATGAGGTCCGTCTTGTTGGCTTCTTGTTAGCTTCTTGGGGCGCGGCGGGCTCGCTCAAGGGCCATTTTGGCCCTGCTCGGGGTGCCTTGCCAATCCGCCCGGGGCGTTTTAGCACTCGCGCCTGACGATGACGGGCATGCCCGATTGAGTGAGGTAACGACCATGGCGACCCATAAACTGCTGCTTCTCCCCGGCGACGGCATCGGCCCCGAAGTGATGGCCGAGGTGCAACGCGTGATCGACTGGCTCAATGCGCAGGGCATCGCCAAGTTCGAGACCGAGCAGGGCCTGGTCGGCGGCTCCGCCTATGACGCCCACAAGGTGTCGATCTCCGAAGGCGACATGGCCAAGGCGACCGCGGCCGATGCCGTGATCTTCGGCGCGGTCGGCGGTCCGAAGTGGGACAGCGTGCCCTATGAGGTCCGGCCCGAGGCCGGCCTGCTGCGGCTGCGCAAGGATCTCGGCCTGTTCGCCAACCTGCGTCCGGCGGTGTGCTACCCGGCGCTGGCGGAGGCTTCGAGCCTGAAGCGCGACGTCGTCGAGGGGCTCGACATCATGATCGTCCGCGAGCTCACCGGCGGCGTCTATTTCGGCGAGCCGAAAACCATCACCGATCTCGGCAACGGCCAGAAGCGCGCGGTCGACACCCAGGTCTACGACACCTACGAGATCGAGCGCATCGGCCGCGTCGCCTTCGACCTGGCGCGCAAGCGCCGCAACAAGGTGACGTCGATGGAGAAGCGCAACGTCATGAAGTCGGGCGTGCTCTGGAACGAGGTCATGACCCAGGTTCATGCGCGCGAATACAAGGACGTCACGCTGGAGCATCAGCTCGCCGATTCCGGCGGCATGAACCTGGTCAAGGCGCCGAAGCAGTTCGACGTCATCGTCACCGACAATCTGTTCGGCGACATGCTGTCCGACATCGCGGCGATGCTGACCGGCTCGCTCGGCATGCTGCCGTCGGCCTCGCTCGGCGAAGTCGATTCCAAGACGAAGAAGCGGCGCTCGCTGTTCGAGCCGGTGCACGGCTCGGCGCCCGATATCGCGGGCAAGGGCCTCGCCAACCCGATCGCGATGATCTCGTCGTTCGGCATGGCGCTGCGCTATTCCTTCGACATGGGCGATCTCGCCGACAAGGTCGATGCCGCGGTCGCAGCCGTGCTCGCCAGCGGCCTGCGCACCGCCGACATCAAGTCGGAAGGCACCACGCCTGCCAGCACGAGCCAGATGGGCGAAGCAATCCTGAAGGAATTGCAGAAGCTGCACGCGTAAGAGTTCGGAGTCATTCCGGGGCGATGCGGAGCGTCGAACCTCCGATGCGCAATTGCGCATCGGGAAATCTTGAGCTTCCGGGTTCTCGCTTCGCGAGCCCCGGAATGACGAAACCAAAAAAATGCCCGGCGAGAGCCGGGCATTTTCGTATCGGCTGGTTGCCGGAATTCTCAGTACAGCGGGAAGGTCCGCGGATAGCCACCGAGGTCGGACGGCGGGCTGAGCGGCTGGCGGTCGATCGGGCGGTTGTTGTTCTCGCGTCCGAACGAGGGATAGCCCACGTCGGGCGGATAGGCGTAGTCGTTGAACTTGCGGTCGCCCGGCAGCACTTCGGTGCCGGCATCGAGCCACGAGCGCGTGGTGACGTAGACGCGGGTACGCGGGCCCTGCTGATAGACCCGGTTCGGACCCTGCGCACCGTAATAACGGCGGCCGTCGCGGTCATACTGCTCCTGCTGCTTGCGCTTGCTCGGGGTCTGGCTCTGCGCGCTCGCCGCGGTCATGCCGAATGCGGTTGCGGTGACGGCAGCCGCTGCAAGCAACACCACGAGCTTGTTCGCGGCAGGGAATTTCAAGGTCATCGCATCCTCGTCATTACGGCCCCGTCGGGGCTGGCGCGTCCGCCAAAATCACTCGGAACACATTGTAGCCATGGTGGGTGGGCCGTCACTAGGTCAATTGCGCCACACCATCAGAGATAATTAGTGTCCAGGCGCAAAAGTTTCATGAAAACCAGTGCCTTGCCACGGTCTCGCCATCAAAGCGCGCCGCGCAGGAGCGGGTTCTCGCTGCCCATCACCCAGTCGGCCGACAAAGCGGGCTGACCGGAGGTAACGCAGTCGGTGCGCTTGAGCTCGGCATGCGCGAACAGCGCGACGAGCCTCGGGTCATTGCCGGCGGCCAGCAGGGTCAGACGGTTCAGCATGCAGACGATCGCGGCGCGCTGGGCCGGCAGGCTCGCGCCTAGGCAGGTCCAGCCGGAGATGCGCAGATCGGGTGCGTCGGCCTGCTTGAGGAAGCCGAGGCAGGTGTGGCTGCCGTCCTGCCGCGCGGGGCGCAGCAGGGTGACGCTGCCGAACTTGCTGTCGACGATACCGGCGGCCTCGAGCTCGCGGACGCCGCCGGGGTCGAGCCGCCCGGCGATCTCGGCGACCGCAGGTCCCGCGGCCTCGCTGCCGGGGCGGTAGATTTCCAGCTCAGCGGCCGGCGCGCCATTGGCATCGGCCCAGCGGAAGATGTCCTTGTGGCCGCCCCCGGGATGCCGGAGGACTTCGTAAGCCTCTGTTTTATCTCGCTGATCTAGCCTGCTGATGGCGAAGGCCGGAGCTTGGCGGCCGGCCAGGCTCCAGCCCGCGGCGGCGGGTACCGGCATCGCCGTTGCGTCCGGCAGCTGCCGCCATAGATAGACGCCGAGGACGACGAACAGCGCGAGCACGGCGGCATAGGCGAACAGCCCGGAGAGCGTTGCGTACACCTCGTCGACGAAGCTCGTCAGCGCAGACGGATTTCTCGTATGATGGGGTGCGGCCGGATCGGCCCGAAATAAACGCATCAAAATGCTCAAACGCTACGCAACGTTGTCTTGACGGGGTTTCTCGCATAGAAGCGCTGCCTCTTCCCTTTCCGCGCATTGCGGGGGAACGGGCATATTTCGTCGGAGAGTGAACGATGGGTTACAAAGTCGCGGTGGTCGGTGCGACCGGCAATGTCGGGCGCGAAATGCTCAACATTCTCGATGAGCGCAAATTCCCCGCCGACGAGGTCGTCGTGCTGGCCTCGCGCCGCAGCGTCGGCATCGAGGTCTCCTATGGCGACCGCACGCTGAAGGTGAAGGCGCTCGAGCATTATGATTTCTCCGACATCGACATCTGCCTGATGTCGGCCGGCGGCTCGGTCTCCAAGGAATGGTCGCCCAAGATCGGCGCCGCCGGCGCGGTCGTGATCGACAATTCGTCGGCCTGGCGCATGGACCCGGACGTGCCGCTGATCGTGCCCGAGGTGAACGCGGATGCGACCGCCGGCTTCACCAAGAAGAACATCATCGCCAACCCGAACTGCTCGACCGCGCAGCTCGTGGTCGCGCTGAAGCCGCTGCACGACAAGGCGACGATCACCCGCGTCGTGGTCTCGACCTATCAATCGGTGTCTGGCGCCGGCAAGGACGCGATGGACGAGCTGTTCTCGCAGACCAAGGCCGTCTACACCAATGACGAGCTGATCAATCAGAAGTTTCCCAAGCGCATCGCCTTCAACGTCATTCCGCAGATCGACGTCTTCATGGAAGACGGTTTCACCAAGGAAGAGTGGAAGATGATGGCGGAGACCAAGAAGATCCTTGATCCCAAGATCAAGCTGACCGCGACCTGCGTGCGCGTGCCGGTCTTCGTCGGTCACTCCGAAGCGGTCAATGTCGAATTCGCCAATCCGATCACCGCGGACGAGGCGCGCAATATTCTGCGCAATGCGCCGGGCTGCCTCGTGATCGACAAGCACGAGCCGGGCGGCTACGTCACGCCCTATGAGGCCGCCGGCGAGGACGCCACCTATATCAGCCGCATCCGCGAGGACGCCACCGTGGAGAATGGCTTGGCGTTCTGGTGCGTCTCGGACAATCTGCGCAAGGGCGCGGCGCTGAACGCCGTGCAGATCGCCGAAGTCCTGATCAACCGCAAGCTGATCACCGCCAAGCAAAAAGCGGCTTAAGACAGACCAAAACGGGGGGCTGAGCCATGTCGGAACAATCGGTCCCCACCCCAGCAAGTCCGGCGACGCCGCGCATCATGCGCGGCTTCGAATATGTGCTGTTCAACAGCCGCTGGCTGATGGCGCCGTTCTATGTCGGCCTGGTCGTGGCGCTCGCGGTGCTGCTGCTGAAATTCGCGCGCATGCTGTGGGAATTCGTCCTGCATGCGGCCGGCTACAAATCGACCGAAGTCATCCTCGATGCGCTGGCGCTGATCGACGTCACGCTGGTCGCCAATCTCATTCTCATCGTGGTGTTCTCGGGCTACGAGAACTTCGTCTCGCGCATCGACACGTCGGGCAATCCGAACTGGCCGATCTGGATCACCAAGATCGATTTTGCCGGGCTGAAGCAGAAGCTGCTGGCCTCGATCGTCGCGATCTCCGCGATCCACGTGCTGGAAGCGTTCCTGAACATCGATGCCGCGTTCGACGCGACGCGGATGACCTGGCTCGTCGCCGTGCACCTGGTGTTCGTGATCTCGGCGCTGTTGCTCGCGCTGTCCGATCGCTGGGGCAACGCCCACGAGGGGTAGCCGACAGCGCTACTCGCCGGCCTTCAGGGCGTCGGTGACGCTGATGAATTCCTTCGCGGCCCGGTCGAGCACGAACAGCGAGCCCTCGGCGACGCCGAAATAGGCGCCGTGCAGTTGCGTCTCGCCGCTCTCCACGCGTTCGCGGACGAACGGGAAGGTCATCAGATTCTCCAGCGAGCGGAACACCGCCGCCTTCTCGATGCGGGTGACGAAGTCCTGCATGCTCTCATGGTCGCGCTGCTCGACCACCTCGCCCGGCTTGATGAACATCTGCATCCATTTGCCGATGAAGTCGCCGGGCGTGAGCGGCTTGATCTTGTCGACGAAGGCGCGGATGCCGCCGCACTGGGCATGGCCCAGCACCACGATGTTCTTCACCTTCAGCACGGTCACGGCATATTCCAGCGCGGCCGACACGCCGTGCGCGCTGCTGTCGGGCTGATAGACCGGAACCAGATTGGCGATGTTCCGCACCACGAACAGCTCGCCCGGACCCGCGTCGAAGATCACCTCGGGCGAGACGCGGGAATCGCAGCAGCCGATCACCATGGTTTCGGGAAACTGGCCGCGTTCCGACAGGTCCCGGTAGCGCGACTGTTCAGTCGGCAACCGCTGGGTCGCGAAGGTCCGGTAGCCGTCGATCAACTGCTTCGGAAAGAATTTCATGGCCTCTGGCTAACCACATGCCAATGACGGGAACAAGACTTTCGGCGTGCCGCCTGAGATGATACGGCAGCGTTGAAGGATGGTTCCTGCCCGCTGCCCAAACAATGGACGGCGGCGGAGCCCAAGCCCGCAGGAGAATGCCGATGACCCGTCCGCGCCGCAGCCTGTTGTTCATGCCGGGATCGAATGCACGGGCGCTGGAGAAGGCCCGCACGCTGGCAGCCGACGGCATTATCCTGGATCTGGAGGATTCCGTTGCCCCCGATGCCAAGGCGGTGGCCCGCGAGCAAATCGCCAAGGCGGTTGCCGCCAAGGGTTTTGGCAAGCGCGAGGTCCTGATCCGCATCAACGCGCTCGATACGCCCTGGTGGGTCGACGACATCGGCATGGCCGGCAAGGCGCAGCCGGATGGGATCCTGGTTCCGAAGATTTCCACGGTCGACGATCTCAACGCCGTCGCCGATCGCCTCAGCGACATCAACGCCCCTGCCTCGATCCGGGTCTGGGCGATGATCGAGACCGCGCGCGCGGTGCTCGACGCCGACAAGCTCGCCGCGGCCTCGAAGGATTCCGAGACCCGGCTCGCCGGCTTCGTGTTCGGACCGAACGACATTGCGCGTGAAACCCGGATCCGCATGAAGCCGGGCCGCGCCGCGATGATCCCGATGATCACGCATTGCATCCTGGCGACCCGCGCGCACGGGCTCGAAATCCTCGACGGCCCCTATGGCGACATCAGCAACATCGACGGCTTCGCCGAGGAATGCGCGCAGGGCCGCGATCTCGGCTTCGACGGCAAGACGCTGATCCATCCGAGCCACATCGATGCCTGCAACGCGATCTTCACGCCGCCGGAGGCCGAGGTCGCCGAGGCGCGCAAGATCATCGCCGCCTTCGCACAACCGGAGAACGCCTCGCGCGGCGCGATCCAGCTTGACGGCCGCATGGTGGAGCGCCTGCACGCCGAAATGGCCAAGCGCACCATCGCGATCGCCGACGCAATCGCCGCGATGGGGCATTGATCCAACCCTCCCCTGGAGGGGGAGGGTCGCTGGGCATGTAGCGAAGCGGAATGCACAGCGGGGTGGGGTGATCTCTCCATTCGAGCACTGCCCGTGTTGAGAGATCACCCCACCCCGTCTCACATTTCGCTGCGCTCAATGTGATCCGACCCTCCCCCTCCAGGGGAGGGTGCGCGTCAGCTGCCAAACATCTCCGCCGCCCAGGCATAGAGGCTGCCCGGAATCGGCGCTTCCTTGCCGCGTCCCTTCGGCGAGATGTGCAGGCCGATGATCTGCGGATCGCTCAAATAGCGCGAGAAATCCGATGGCTCGAAGAACAGTCTTGGCTCGGCGTGCACCGCGTAGAACGAACGCTTCGGCAGCGCATACTGCAACTCACCTTCGCGGCGCGCCAGCGCGGTGAGCGCTGCGGGGCCGTAGATCGCGATGCGGATGTCGGAGAGGCGATTGGATTTGCCGCGCAGCTTGCGCATCGCAAAGGTCAGGCGGTGACGCGGCGCCAGCCAGTCCGGCGTCAGCTCGTCCTGCTGCATCAACGCTTCGAATGCGCGCACGATCGGATCATGTGGCGGCAGATACAGCACCGAGTTGCCGAGCTGCCGCGGCCGCTCCCAGGCAAAATAGGGCTTTGCCGGATCGATCTCGACGGGCTTGAGCAACAGCACATCGGCATCGAGCCAGAGCCCGGCGCGCTGCGCCATCAGCCGCATCCGGAAGAAGTCGCTGAATTGCAGGATGGTCCAGTCGCGCCACGAACCGTCGCGCTCAGCCGGACGCAGCTTCTCGGAGAACGCATGCGGCAGCACCGCCTCGGCCTCGGCATTGCCGACGCCGTCGGGCAGGCCGGGGATCGGGTCGAAGCTGTAGACGGTGACCTTGTGTCCGGCCGCCAGCTGCGAGCGCAGGCAGGTCTGGCGCAGCGCGTCCATGGAGCCGTGCCAGAAGGTGACGATGTCAGGCAGCATGCGCGTCAGCCATCAGCAGGTTCGTGACAGGGCGACTAAAGCGTTTTCGAGCGAAGTGGATACCGGTTCGCGTGAAGAAAACGCGTCAAAACTAGAACCTAGAGCACCGTTCCGATCTCATCGGAACGGAGCTCGATCAAAGAAAAACCCCGGCGCCTGAGGGCACCGGGGCGCGATGATACGCCGGGTCTCAGGCCCAGGCACGTTCCTTGAGCTTGGCCTCATAGGTGTCGATCGACTTCTTCTTCTCCATCGTCAGTCCGATGTCGTCGAGGCCGTTGATCAGGCAGTGCTTGCGGAACGGATCGATCTCGAATTTGACCTTGCCGCCGTCGGGACCGCGGATCTCTTGGCTGGGGAGGTCGATGGTTAGCGTCGCGTTGGCGCCGCGCTCGGCATCGTCGAACAGCTTGTCGAGGTCCTCCTGCGACACGCGGATCGGCAGGATGCCGTTCTTGAAGCAGTTGTTGTAGAAAATGTCGCCGAAAGAGGTCGAGATCACGCAGCGGATGCCGAAGTCGAGCAGCGCCCACGGCGCGTGCTCGCGGCTCGAGCCGCAGCCGAAATTGTCGCCGGCGACCAGCACCTTCGCGTTGCGATAGGCGGACTGGTTGAGGACGAAATCCGGGTTCTCGCTGCCGTCATCCTTGTAGCGCTGCTCGGAGAAGAGCCCCTTGCCAAGGCCGGTGCGCTTGATGGTCTTGAGGTACTGCTTCGGAATGATCATGTCGGTGTCGACATTGATGATCTTCAGCGGTGCCGCGACGCCTTCCAGCGTGGTGAACTTGTCCATCGGTGCTCTTCCCGGGCAAAAATTGGGGATACGGGCCGGATGTTTATCGCGAATGTGACAGCGGTAAAAGGGCCAATCTTGCAGAGCTAGCCCGCATCGGCCTCAATCGCCTCCATATCGGCGTCCGAGAGGCCGAAATGGTGGCCGATCTCGTGGATCAGCACGTGGCGGACGATGTGGCCGAGGGTCTCGTCGTGCTCGGCCCAGTAGTCCAGGATCGGCCGGCGGTAGAGCCAGACCAGGTTGGGGAGCCGGGCCACGTCGCCATGGCTTTGCTGCGGCAGGCCGATGCCGTGGAACAGGCCGAGCAGGTCGAACTCGCTCTCGGCCTGCATCTCGTCGAGCACCTCGTCGGTCGGGAAATCGTCGACGCGGATGATCAGGCCCTCGCAGAGGGCCCGGAACGTCTCGGGCAGGCGCTCGAAAACCTCATGCGCCATGGCCTCCATCTCGGCGAGCGAGGGGGCTTTTGCTGTGGTCCACATGACACTCCTTTAGCGCGAGTGCCTCTAGCGGCGCCAGCGCAGTTGACCTTGGCTGCGCAATGGGAGACCGTGCGCCCAATAATTGGGGCTCGGGTGGCGTGATGAAACGGATCGTGGCGGCAGCGCTGTTGGCGGCATCAGTCGGGCTCTTGCTCCCGGCGGGACAGGCGCGGGCGCAGAGCGCGGCAGCCGAAGCGCGCATCGGTGAGACCGCACCGGTGGTGCGCGAGCGGGTGGTCGAGCGCCGCCGGCTGAAGCGCGTGCCGATCTACCGGTCCAACCCGCCCGACCATTGGGAACCGGATGTGATCCCGCGCTACAATCCGGGTCCGAACGCGGTCCGCGACTGCACCGCGACCTATGTGCAGGAGCACCGGCCGAGCGGCACCGTGATCACGCCGCGCATGAACTGCTTCTGGCGGCCGGGCTAGCTGCGCGTTCGCCGACGTGCTGCACTGATCACTGCGACAGCTGCGATCGCTCCCATCGTTCCATAGACCGCGAGCGCCATCAGCATTTGCGTGAGATGGCTCGCCGTTCCCATGCCGCCGCCCGGGCCTTGCGAGGCGAGCGCGACATCAATCGAAATCATGGAACCAGCGAGCGCGGCCGCACCAAGCGTGAACCATTTGCGCGGGTCTCGTTGTGTCATCGGCGATCTCCAGCGAGAGCCACCTCGCAAGATACGACCATTGTCTATGCCGGTCTTACGCACAGACACGAAAATTCCTGCGGCTCAATCGGAACCTGAGTGCGCCACCGGCATTCATGATCGTGGCGCAGCTTTCACTTCCCGCTCACGTCGTCCGCATCCCGCTTGCGATCTGCGTCGCGGCAACGGGGGTCGACTCGAACGCGAGTCGTCGTTGCAAGACGTGACATCCAGGAATCAAAATCAAGGAGACAACTCATGAAGGTGATGAACGTTCTGGGGCTTGCGGCCGTCGGTGCCGTACTGGTTTTGGCGGCGCCGGCCGAGCGCGCGAACGCGATGTCGCTGGCGACGCCTGGCACCGCCGCAACGGTTCAGGACAACGCGAACCAGGCCACCACGCAGGTACGCTGGGGCCGTGGACATCATCGCGGCTGGCATCGTGGTTGGCATCGCGGACATCACCGTGGCTGGGGCCATCGCCGCCACTGGCGCCGCTGATCTCGCGGCGTATCAGCGCAGTTGAGACACAGGCCCGTGAGCAGCGGGCCTGTCGTCGTTCTCAGCCATCAAACCGGCAGATTCGCGCGCGCGAGATGATATCAATCGAAATCTGCAGGAGTTGATCATGACGAGATGGATCGGTGTCGCCGCTTTCGCTTGTGCATTCGCGCTGACGGCGCCGGCATCGGCGACTGCCGCGACATCAGCCGAGCCGCAGGCTGCGGCACAAGGGCGGCACGCGGGCAAGGCGACCGACTTCAGCGCGCAGCGCCATCATCGCCATTACCATCGTCACCATTATCACCGCGGCTACCGGCCCTATTACCGGCCGTACTATCAGCCCTATTCCTATTATCGGCCGTACGGCTCCTATTATTACGGGCGGCCGTACTACTATCGGCCGTATCCTTACGCTTCGCCGGCGCCGTTTACGTTCGGCTTCGGGTTCGGCCCGTTCTGGTGATGCGCGCGGCGTAGCAGACCGACACACGTGCAGCTCCGCGCGACCGGAGCTGCGCCAGCTGACGTCATGGCGCAAAGCCCTTCGCCAGCAGCACGATGCCTTGCGCACCCGCTTTGCGATCCCTGGAGATCTCGACGTATTCGGGCGATTCCGCCCAGGCGCGGAAGGCGGCTTCGTCAGGAAACGACATCAGCACCAGCTTGTCGCGATCCCAGCTGCCTTCGAGGACCGCGGGATGTTCGTCGGCCGACAGCAGCCGCCCGTTGAACTTCCTGAACACGTCGAAGAAGCGCGCCTGATACCGGTCATAGGCGGCCCGATCGGTCATCTTGAGTTGTACGATCACATAGACGGTCACTGTCATTCCTTCCCGGGCGAGTACTCGCGGCAGCTTGATCTCATTGCCTTCATCTTATTGTCATCCCGTCACGAAAGCGTCCGGGATCATGTCCCAGTTTGAGTAGGTCGTGTTCCAGTTCCTTTTAGAAATTAAAATGCTTGTCATTTGAGCGGCTGCGAATTCCCGCGTCTAATCGCGAGAGCCGTGCGGCTTTCTCATCGTCTCATCCGGTGTTGAGACACAGACAGCATGCTGGCGTTCCGCACAGAAGAAGCGGCGTGCCGTGACGGTCGCATCGAATGGGTGTTCCCGAACAACACGAAAATGCACGAGCGCCTTCTCACTGCGTGGATTTGTCGTTTCGGCACGTCATCTCACCAAGGGAGCAGAGCATGCGCGAGCATACGATGTACGACTTCCACACGTTCGACAATCCGGCCGACCTCACCTTCAATCAATTGCTAGGGATCAACAATCAGGGCTTGATCGCCGGATTTTACGGCAGTGGAGCCGCCGGGCATCCCAACCAGGGATACCTGCTCACGACATCCGGCACGGTTGGCACGTTTCACTCCGTGGACTTTCCTGGTGTGCCTCAAACTCAGCTGACCGGGCTCAATGACAACGGCACCGCGGTCGGATACTTCTACCCGACGAACAATGGGACGGCGGTTGACAATCAGTTTGGCTTCTATGAAAGGCACGGCGTTTTTACAGAGGTGAACAACCCGCATACGCCAACCCAACCGAATCCCGGGGTCCTGATCGAAAACCAGCTTCTGGGGGTAAACGACCACAATATTGCGGTCGGATTCTACAACGACGCGTCCGGGAACAGCCACGGCTACACTTACAACATCAACAGCGGCAAGTTTTCAGCCGACATCAATGATCCGTTTGCGGTCAGCACCGTTGCGGCGGCGATCAACAACAAGGACACGGTCGCCGGTTTCTACACGGATAGCGCGGGCGCCACTCACGGTTTCCTGGAGGACCATTTCGTCTTCAAGACCGTGGACGCGCCCGGCGCAACCATGACCGAGCTCCTTGGAGTGAACGATCACGGCATCGCGGTCGGGGAAGACGTCGTCAACGGCGTCACGCACGGCATCATCTATGATAGCCACACCGGGACATTCATCACGCTGGACGATCCGAACGCGGCCGGATCGACAGTGTTCAATGGGATCAATGACAAGGGAGACATCGTCGGGTTCTATACGGACGCAGCAGGCAATACCAATGGCCTTCTCGCCGTTCCGGACGGCGACGTGCATCACCATGCCACGCACTTTTCTGGCTGGGCGCTGGACGTTTAACCACGAGATGTGTGACTAGCAGCACCGATCCCGCAGGGGACACCGCCCAAATGACAAACGGGCGCCGACTGGCGCCCGATTGCGAAGCCTCGGGCTCAGTCCCAGTTCTTCAGCTTCCAGGGCTTGATCTTCCAGGGCGTCAGGTTCTCCATCCGCCATTGCGTCCAGCGGTCCGGCGGCCAGTGGCTGAGGCGCGAGGTCTCCTTCACCTCGGGAAGCGGATCGATGATGCGCGGCGCTGCGTGACGACGGCGCTTCTGGCGCGTCGCATCGCTGATCATATCGACGAATTCGGGTTTATCGGCCACGGCACGCGCTCCTTGCGAAGCTGGTCTTCGCAAGGAGCCAGTGTGCGAGCACCCCGTTAACGAGCCGTTTCCACAACGGCTCGACGTTGAGGCGAAACCTTACCTTACCGCCAGTCGCGGACGTCGACGAAGTGGCCGGCGATCGCGGCTGCCGCGGCCATCGCGGGCGACACCAGATGGGTGCGGCCCTTGAAGCCCTGGCGGCCTTCGAAGTTGCGGTTCGAGGTCGAGGCGCAGCGCTCCTCCGGCTTCAGCTTGTCCGGGTTCATCGCAAGGCACATCGAGCAGCCCGGCTCGCGCCATTCGAAGCCGGCCTTGATGAAGATCTTGTCGAGGCCTTCGGCTTCCGCCTGCTCCTTCACGATGCCCGAGCCCGGCACGATCATCGCATTGACGTTGGCGTTGACGGTCTTGCCCTCGGCGATCTTCGCCGCGGCGCGCAAATCCTCGATGCGGCCGTTGGTGCAGGAGCCGATGAAGACGCGGTCGAGCTTGATGTCGGTGATCTTGGTGCCGGCGGTCAGGCCCATATATTTCAGCGCGCGATGCTTGGAGAGCCGCTTGGCCTCGTCCTCGATCTTGTCCGGATCCGGCACGAAGCCGGTGATCGAGATGACGTCCTCAGGGCTCGTGCCCCAGGTGACGATCGGCGGCAGCTTGGCGGCATCGAGCCGCAGCTCGTGGTCGAAATGCGCGCCCTCGTCGGAGCGCAGCGTCTCCCAGTAGCGCATCGCGGCATCCCAGGCCGCGCCCTTCGGGGCCTTCGGGCGATCGCGCAGGAAGTCGAACGCCTTCTGGTCGGGCGCCACCAGGCCGGCGCGCGCGCCGCCTTCGATCGACATGTTGCAGACCGTCATGCGGCCTTCCATCGACAGCGCACGGATCGCCTCGCCGGCATATTCCAGCACATAGCCGGTGCCGCCGGCGGTGCCGATCTCGCCGATGATCGCCAGGATGATGTCCTTGCCGGTCACGCCTTCAGGCAATTTGCCGTCGACGATCGCGCGCATGTTCTTGGCCTTCTTCTGGATCAGCGTCTGCGTCGCCAGCACGTGCTCGACCTCCGACGTGCCGATGCCGTGCGCGAGCGCGCCGAACGCGCCATGCGTCGAAGTGTGGCTGTCACCGCAGACGATGGTGGTGCCGGGCAGCGTGAAGCCTTGCTCCGGGCCGATGACGTGGACGATGCCCTGGCGCTTGTCGAACTCGTTGTAATACTCAATGCCGAATTCCTTGGCGTTCTCCGCCATCACCCGCATCTGCTCGATGCTCTCGGGGTCGGGGTTCGGCTTCGAGCGATCGGTGGTCGGGATGTTGTGGTCGACGACCGCGAGCGTCTTGTCCGGCGCGTGCACCTTGCGGCCGGCAGCGCGCAGGCCTTCGAACGCCTGCGGCGAGGTCACCTCGTGCACCAGGTGGCGATCGATATAGAGCAGGCAGGTGCCGTCCTCGGCCTCATGGACCAGATGGTCGTTCCAGATCTTGTCGTACAACGTGGTCGGTTTGGACATGAGCTTCAGCTCCAGAAGAAATTCAGTGGTGAATGGCGTGAGCGCGACTTAAGCGCGCGAGCAGGCGAAGGCGTCCAGGCAGCGTTACGCTGCGCGTCTAAGCTCAGACGTTGCCGACGTCGCAAAGCGCCCGAAGAAGCGGCCGGGCAGCCGCGAGCGATCGTCGATCACGACGCGCTTGCAGGTCTGACTTGGACAGCTCTGACTTGGGCAGCGCTGGCTTGCTTGATCCGGAACCATTCTAAATTTCTAACACAGGGCTCGCGCCCGCGACAATCGATCGATGCGCGGGCCTGCAAGTCAGATAAGTATGCCGCAACAAAAAAGCGCGGGGCAGGCCCCGCGCTTTTCGTCACGTCCCTCTGCGGGATGGATTACTCGCCGACGGCGGTCTGGCGGTCCTGCTTCTCGACGATGCGGGCCGACTTGCCGCGCAGGTTGCGCAGGTAATAGAGCTTGGCGCGACGCACCTTGCCGCGACGCACGACCTTGATCGAGTCGATCATCGGCGACATCACCGGGAAGACGCGCTCGACGCCCTCGCCGTACGAAATCTTGCGCACGGTGAAGCTCTCGTTGAGGCCCTGGCCGGAACGGCCGATGCAAACGCCTTCATAGGCCTGCACGCGGGTGCGCTCGCCTTCGACCACCTTCACGTTGACGATGACGGTATCGCCGGGGCCGAACTCCGGGATGTCCTTGGTGGCGGCAAGCTTGTCGAACTGCTCTTTTTCGAGCTGCTGAATAAGGTTCATCGAAATCTCCATCGGCGGCGCGCCCAGCCTGTATGGGGGCTGCGCAAACGTCCATCTATCCTGCGCGTGTGCGGATTAGGCCGTGCCTATAAGGCAAAGCGCAGGGTTTGTCACCCGTCTGTCGTGTTTTTTGTCCTTCGCGGAGCGGCTTTTTGGCCGGCACGCCTAGCCCAGAGATCGGGCCGCCGGACCGCCGTCAGGGCCTCGGATTGGGCCAGCCGCCAGGCCGCGACCTTGGCGTGATCGCCGGAAATCAGGATTTCCGGGATCTGGCGGCCCTCGAACTCCTGCGGACGGGTGTATTGGGGGTATTCCAGTAGTCCTTCGGAGAAGCTCTCCTCGGTTCCCGAGGCCAGCTTCCCCATCACCCCCGGCAACAGGCGGACGCAGGCGTCGATCAGCGCCATCGCGGCGATTTCGCCGCCGGACAGCACATAATCGCCGATCGAGACCTCCTCGAGGCTTCTAGCCTCGATCACCCGCTGGTCGATGCCCTCGAAGCGGCCGCAGACGATCAGGGGGCCGGGCCCGGCCGCCAGCTCGGCGACGTGGGTCTGGGTCAATGGCCGACCCCGCGGGCTCATCAAAAGGCGTGGACGGTCAGGCGCGACCGCGGCGGCATCGATTGCCGCCGCCAGCACATCCGCCCGCAGCACCATGCCCGGGCCGCCGCCGGCCGGCGTGTCGTCGACACTGCGATGCTTGTCGGTCGCTGACGCCCTGATGTCGCGCGCCTCCAGCGCCCAGAGGCCGCCGGCCAATGCCCTGCCGGCCAGGCTGACGCCGAGCGGACCCGGAAACATGTCCGGGAACAGGGTCAGCACGGTGGCGCGCCATGCGGGCTGCTGCGTTGTCATGGCCTCTCGTTACGGCACCACGGCCGTGAGGTCGAGGCTCTGCATCATCGCGGCCGCGTCCACCGCACGGCGGAAATCGGCGAGCGAGAAGCTCGCGACGTTGATCTTGCGCAGGTCAAGCAGGCCCTCGGCAGCGAGGCCGGCGAGTTGGCTAGGTGCCGTGCGGTCGTACATGAACTGCCCGACCACTTCCCAATCATTGGCCAGCATCTCGCGGAACGAAAGTTCGAGCGGCACCTCGGCGCTGCCCATCAGCACCATCCGCCCGCCGCGCCTGAGCGCGCGCAGGCAGGACAGCGTGGTCGAGGTGCTCTTCGCGGCGCCAAGCAGATCGAGCGCGACATCGGCGCTGCCGCCGGCGGCGCGGCGGATCGTCTGAAGATCGGCCGATGCATCGCCGGTGACGACGGCGGGAACGACGCGCGGGCCGAATGCGTCGCGCAATTGCTCGAGCGCGGCCTGCTTGCGGCCGACCGCGACGACGCGGCCTGCGCCCATCGCGACCGCGAGCATCACGCCGCCCGAACCGAAATAGCCGGTCGCACCATTGACGATGATGGTCTGCCCGCCGCGCAGGCCGGAGCGCTGCAAGCCGCCGAACGGCACGATCAGTTTGGCCAATCCGATCAGCTCGGTCGCCGGCTTGTCGTCGAGATTGGCAAGCGGCGTGGCGCAGGCGGCCGGCCAGTGCGCGATCTCGGCAAACACGCCGTCGCGCCAGCGCATCTGCAACGCCAGCGCCTCCGGCGTCGTCACGGTCGCCGTGAGGCCGATCAGGATCTGCGGCGGATCGCGATCCGGCACGTCGCCGCGCAGATGCGGGCTCAGGAATACGCGGTCGCCGGTCCGCACATGCGTGACGTTCTCGCCGGCGGCGACGACGCGCGCGATCGCGTTGGTGCCCGGCACGAACGGCATCGGCGGCAGGCTGTAGGGCAGCGCGCCTGAGAGCAGCTTGTTGGTGTAGGACAGCACCATGCCGGCTTCGACCCGCACTACGACGCCATCGGGCGCGGGCTGGGGCGTTGCGACATCCTCGAAGCGAAGATCGTTGTGGGCGTGCAGCCGCCAGGCCTTGTGCGTGCTTGTCATTGGGATGCTCCTCGACATCCCGATTAAGTAGTAGCCCGGATGCAGCGAAGCGCAATCCGGGAATCATGCTGGTAACGAGGAGCGGCCCCGGATTTCGCGGAGCCTGTCATCGGGCGCGCATTCGCGCGACCCGTTGGCTCCATCCGGGCTACGAGCTTAGGCTAGTCGCGCGTCACGCCGCCTTTGGCTCGTCCGCGAGATGCCGCGCCAGCGCCACCGCAAGCGGACAGATCGCCAGTGCCGTCAGCGCGGTCGCAGCCGTCGCGAGCGTCGGACCGAGTGCATCGCCAAGCAGGCCATAGAGCACCGGCGCGACCGCGCCAGAGCCGATCGTCCCGGTATAGAACAGCGCGAAGGCGCGCTCGGTCTGATGCGGCGGCGTCAGCTCGGGCACCGTGCCATAGAGCACCGAGGAGGTGCCGTTGAGCATCACGCCGAGCAGCGGCAGCAGCACGATGGCCGGCGCCAGCGGCAATACGAGGACCGCAACGATCAGCGCTGCCGTGCCGCCTTCGGTGATCAGCACGGTGCGCAGCGTGCCGACGCGTTCGCCGAGCCAGCCGCAGGTGAATTTGCCCGCGGCGCCGCCGATGAAGACCAGCGCCAGCGCGAGCCCGTTGGTCGGCAGCGACGCGCCCTTATCGCGCAGCAGGAACGGCAGGAAGGTGAGAAAACCCATCCTGACCGCGGTGTCGAGAATTCCGATCGCGAGCAGCCAGGGAAAGCCGCCGCCTGCGCTCGCGCGGTGCGAAGCTGTGCTCGCCTTGTGCTCGGCGCCCTTGCCGACCGACGGCATCCAGAGCGCGATACAGATCGCGACAAGCACGCCTGCGAGCGCGAGCACCAGCAGCGTATGTCGCCACGACATGATCACGAGTAGGATCGAGGTCGCAGCGGGAATTGCCGCCTTGCCCAGATCGCCCGAGAAATTATAGATGCCGAGCGGCCCGCGCGCGCCCGCGCCATAGGCGCGCGACACTGCGGCGGATGCGATCGGATGCTGCGTGCTCGAGCCGGCGCCGGAGAGCGCCAGCGCCAGGCCAAGTCCGATCACGCCGCCGGAGAAGCCGGCGAACACACAGCCGAGCGCCGACAGCGCCGTGCCCGCGATCAGGATGATCTTGCCGTCGATCCGCTCTGCAATCCGCCCGACTGGAATCTGCAGGCCGGCCATCGCGCCGGCATAGAGCCCGCGCAGCAGCGCCAGCAATCCATAACTCAGCCCGAATTCGGCCTGCCAGACCGGCAGCAGCACGTAGATCAGGTCGGTGTAGCCGTCGTGGAGCGCGTGGTTGAGCCCGGTCACCGTCAGCGTGCGGGTCGCCCGCTGGTCGGCGGGACGTGAGATGCCGGTTTCCGTCGACACGCTCATTACCGCCATCCGATGCAAGAAAATCTAAAGATAGGGAGGCGGTGCATTTCGCGGTGGTCCTTAAAATGAAAGCCAAGCAAGTAGCTTGTGCGGCACTATGCGTTGCCAAAGCCGTTGTCACAAATCAGTAATAATTGGATCATGGGTTAGAAAATCTGATATTGAAGGGATCATGTTCGTTCCACGCCGCAGCCTGCCGCCGCTTAACGCGGTCCGCGCCTTCGAGGCCGCGGCCCGGCTTGGCAGTTTCAAGGAAGCCGCCGCCGAGCTCAGCGTGACGCACGGGGCCGTCAGTCAGCAGATCCGCCTGCTCGAGGAATGGCTCGGCGCGCCGGCGCTGTTCCGGCGCTCGGTGCGCCGCGTGGTGCTGACGCCGGCCGGCGCGGCGTTGCTGGCGGAATTCGCGCCGGCGCTCGACCGGATCTCCGCCGCCGTGCAGCAGCATCGCGAGCGGCGCGGCGATGCCGCGGTCGCGGTGTTGCGCGTCAACGCGCTCGCGACATTCAGTTTGCGGTGGCTGCTGCCGCGGATGAGCAGGTTTCGCGCCGAGCATCCGGATATCGAGGTGCGGCTGAGCACCTCGAACGATCCGGTGGATGCGCTACCTGAATCCTTCGATGTCGTGATCCGCGGCGGGCCTGACACCTTCCACGGCTTCTCGTCACGCTTCCTGGTGTCGGAGCGGCGATTGCCGGTGTGCAGCCCGTCATTGCTCGTACAATTGCCGCTGCACGAGATCGCAGACCTCTCGCGACACACGCTGCTGCATGTCACGTCGATGCCGCGGCTGTGGCGCGACTGGCTGACTGAAGCGGGGCACTCCGCGCTGGAGTCGGCGGCGGCGCTGACCTTCGATCATTTCTATCTGACGATCCAGGCCGCGCTCGATGGCCTCGGCGTCGCGATGGGACCGACGGCGCTGATTGCTGACGATCTCGCGGCCGGGCGCCTGGTGACGCCGTTTCCGGACGTCAGTCTGCCGGCGCGGAGCTACTTTGCGTATTTTCCGGCGGGCCGCAGCAACGATCCGCACAGCGCGGTGTTCTGCGACTGGCTCGAGCAGCAGGGCAGAATGACAGGCTGAAGAATACTTCGGATCAGGCCGCCGACGGATCGTCGCCGTCTATCTCCTGCGGCAGGTCGATCACGACGCGGCCACCGGCAAGATCGACAGTCGGCACCACCGCATTGGTGAAGGGCAGCAGCATCGTCGCGCCCTGCGGCGGGGCGATCTCGATGATATCGCCGGCGCCGAAATTATGGATCGCGATCACCTTGCCGAGCGGCTGCTCTGCCGTCGTCACCGCGGCGAGCCCGATCAAATCGGCGTGGTAATATTCGCCGTCGTCGGTGTCCGGCAGGCGGTCGCGCGGAACGTAGAGCTCGAGACCGTTGAGCCGTTCGGCGTCATCGCGGGTGGCGACGCCCTTCAGCGTCACCACCAGATGGTCCTTGGCCTCGCGCGCATGCGTGACCTCGAACTGGCGTGTGCCGTCCTTGGTCATCAGCGGGCCGTAATCCTTCACGGCCAGCGGATCTTCGGTGAAGGTCCACAGCCGGACGGCGCCGCGCACACCATGCGCAGCGCCGATACGGGCGACACAGACCGGTGCAGCCACCGTGGTCGCCGTTCAGCTTATGCCTTGGCGGCGGCTTCAGCCTGCGCCTTGCGCTCCTTGCGCGGCACGGCCTTCTCCGGGTTGTTGCGCGGCGCGCGCTTCTTGACGCCGGCGGCGTCGAGGAAGCGGGTCACGCGATCCGATGGCTGCGCGCCCTTGGCGAGCCAGGCCTTCACCTTGTCCATGTCGAGCTTCAGGCGAGCCTCGTTGTCCTTCGGCAGCAGCGGGTTGAAGTGGCCGAGACGCTCGATGAAGCGGCCATCGCGCGGGAAGCGCGAGTCGGCGACGACGACGTGATAGACCGGACGCTTCTTGGTGCCTGCGCGAGCGAGGCGGATAACAACGGACATCTAGTTCTCCTTCAAAGGTCGATGTGTTCGATTGATTGGCATTCCGCGTCGCGCCGGCATCCGGGCCGTCGCGACGAATTCCTCATTTCTTCTTGCCCGGGAAGCCGCCGAGGCCCGGCAGCATCGGCTTGCCGGAAAGACCGGTCAGGCCCGGTACATTCGGCAGGCCGCCGCGCAGTCCTGCGGGCAAATCCTTCGGCAAGTTGGGCAGACCGCCGCCGGCGCCGCCCTGCATCTTCTCGGCGAGCGCCTTCATCTCCTCGGGCGAGGGCGGCTTCATGCCGCCGCCAAAGCCCATCGCCTGCGCGATGCCGGCGAGCGGGCCGCGCTTGCCGCTGCCCATGGCCTTCATCATGTCGGCCATGTTCCGGTGCATCTTCAAAAGCTTGTTGACGTGCTCGACGCTCTGGCCGGCGCCGGCCGCGATGCGCTTCTTGCGGCTCGCTTTCAGCAGGTCCGGGTTCTTGCGCTCCTGCCGCGTCATCGAATCGATGATCGCGACCTGGCGCTTCAGGATCTTGTCGTCGATGCCGGCGGCCGCGATCTGGTTCTTCATCTTGGAGATGCCGGGCATCATGCCCATCAGGCCGCCAATGCCGCCCATGTTCGCCATCTGCTGCAGCTGCTCGCGCATGTCGTTGAGGTCGAACTGACCCTTGCGCATCCGCTCGGCGGTACGCGCGGCCTTTTCGGCGTCGATATTGGCGGCGGCTTTCTCGACCAGCGAGACGACGTCGCCCATGCCGAGGATGCGGCCGGCGATGCGGCTCGGATGGAAGTCTTCCAGCGCGTCGGTCTTTTCGCCGGTGCCGATCAGCTTGATCGGCTTGCCGGTGACCGCGCGCATCGACAGCGCGGCGCCGCCGCGGCCGTCGCCGTCGACGCGCGTCAGCACGATGCCGGTGAGACCGACGCGCTCATCGAACGAGCGCGCCAGGTTGACCGCGTCCTGGCCGGTGAGGCTATCCGCGACCAGCAGCACTTCGTGCGGGTTGGCGGCGGCCTTGATCTCGGCCGCCTCCTTCATCATGTCTTCGTCGAGCGTGGTGCGGCCGGCGGTGTCGAGCAGCACGACGTCGTAGCCGCCGAGCTTGCCGGCTTCGAGAGCGCGCTTCGCGATCTGCGGCGGCATCTGGCCGGCGACGATCGGCAACGTCGGAATGTCGAGGTCGCGGCCGAGCACCGCGAGCTGCTCCATCGCCGCCGGACGGTAGACGTCGAGCGAGGCCATCAGCACCTTGCGCTTGTCGCGCTGGACCATGCGGCGCGCGAGTTTCGCGGTGGTGGTGGTCTTACCGGAGCCTTGCAGACCGACCATCATGATCGGCACCGGCGGCACGGAGTTGATGTCGATGGTCTGGCCGTCGGAGCCGAGCGTGGCGACGAGCTCGTCATGGACGATCTTCACCACCATCTGGCCCGGCGTCACCGACTTGACGACGGTGGCACCGATCGCCTGCTCGCGGACCCGATCGATGAAGCTGCGGACCACTTCGAGCGCGACGTCGGCCTCGAGCAGTGCGCGGCGCACCTCGCGCATCGCGGCATCGACGTCCTTTTCGGTCAGCGCACCGCGCCCCGTCAGACGATCGAGAATGCCACCAAGCCGTTCCGACAGATTGTCGAACAATGCCGTTGTCCTTCGTTGCGCCCGTAAGCGCGCGTCACTCGTTGCTCGTCATACCCCGCGAAAGCGGGGTATCCAGTACGCTGCGGCGGCTCGGTTCAATCCGCGCTGCCTCTGGAATACTGGATCACCCGCTTTCGCGGGTGATGACCAGATAGTTTGTCTCGGCACCGTGCCAAGACGGTGTGCCAAGACGATGGTCCAAACACTTTCGCGCCCGAGGGCGCATCGCGCTGTCGGGCGTTGGCCTCTGGCCTCCAGGACCAGTCGGCGGGTCGAAAAGACGAAGCTTTCCGAGAAAGCCGCGGCGTTAAACGCTGCCGGGGCGGCAAAGTCAAGGAAAGTTTCGCCGCAGCCGGTCTGGGTTTGACCTTAAGATGTTGAAATTACGTCGTTTTGCTCCGTTGATGTCGAATTCGCCGGTGCCACCCATATAAACGGAGCCTGCCTCCTATTAAACGGAGCCTGCCTCCTATTCGGGAACCCGCTTGCCCATCACCCGCCGCCGCGTTCTCGCAACCTTGACCGGAGCCGCCGCTGCGATCGGCGTGCCCTCGATCTGGATGACTTATATGAAAACCTATGACGGCCCCGCCTCCGATCATTTCGACGGCCTGCACTTCTTCGACCCCGATGGCTCGCCGCCGAAATCGCTCGGCGAGGTGCTGCGCTGGCAGTTCGGGGGCGGCCGGAAGCGTGCGGTCTGGCCGGAATGGGCGCCGAGCCCCCATGCCGATACGCCGCCGCCGCGCGTCGAGGGCGACAAGGTGCGGTTCTGTTTCGTCGGCCATGCCAGCTGGCTGATCCAGACCGCGGGCCTCAATATTCTTGTCGATCCGGTCTGGTCGATGCGCGCCTCGCCGTTCAGCTTCGCTGGGCCGAAGCGGCACAATGATCCCGGCATTGCGTTCGACAAGCTGCCAAAGATCGATGTCGTGCTGGTGTCGCACGGCCATTACGACCATCTCGACGTCGCGACGCTGTCGAAGCTGAACGCCGCGTTCGGCCCTCGCGTGATAACGCCGCTCGGCAATGATGTGACGATGCGGGCGTCCGATGCCGCGATCAAGGCCGAGGCGTTCGACTGGCATCAGCGTGTCGAGCTCGGCGGCAGTCTTGCAGTGACCCTGGTGCCGACCCGGCACTGGTCGGCGCGCGGCCTGTTCGATCGCAACAAGGCGCTATGGGCGAGCTTCGTGCTGGAGACGCCGGCCGGCAAGCTCTACATCGTCTGCGATTCCGGCTACGGCGACGGGCGGCATTTCCGCCGGGTCGCCGAGGCGCATGGACCCTTAAGGCTCGCGATCCTGCCGATCGGCGCCTACGAGCCGCGCTGGTTCATGCAGGACCAGCACATGAACCCGGAGGATGCGGTGAAGGCGCTGGCTGATTGCGGTGCCGCCCAGGCGTTGGCGCATCACCACGGCACGTTCCAATTGACCGACGAAGCGATCGACGCACCGGCGACAGCGCTCGGCGAAGCGCTCGACGCGGCAAAAGTGCCGCGCGAGAAGTTCGTCGCGTTGAAGCCGGGACAGGTGTTCGAGATTTAGCAACTTCAGATGCAGTTGCATCGCGAACTAAATAGATCAAAACTTGCGACGTCGGTCGTCGTCGATGGGTTCGCTAATTGTCGAGTATCAAGATCGGCGAAACAGATCCTGATCGATGGCTGCGACGTCTAGCATCGACGACAACGCGTCATCTGGCTTGTAACTGCCAAATGCAGGCTTCCTTCGTCCGCCGAATTTGGTCCCTTTAGCAGAGTTCTCTTTGGAGACGGCTCCATCCACTTGGTGGAAAAATAGCTGACATACAGGCATGCCGGGATAGATGCGTATCGGGACCTCTCCGCAATTGAAAAGCTCAAGCGTGATGCTGCCGGAGAATCCCGGGTGTATGCCGGCAGCTGTTTCAATTATCAGCCCCATCCGCCCAAGGGCCGATTTCCCTGAAATATAGGCGGCTACATCGTTAGGAAGAGATAGCCATTCGAAAGTTGATGCGAGGACAAACCGCCCAGGATGGAGAACAAATGGATGGCCGAACGGCACGAATGAAGATCGCCCTTCCGATGCACTGAACGCGTTCTCGTTGCGCGGGACGCCGAAGTCGATGGCGCTTGTCTTGGTTTGCTGAAGCATCGAGAACCAGCGACCGAGGCGCAAATCTATAGATGTTCGACCGATTTGTGTCGCATCGTGTTCAAAAGGATTGGGAACGATAACGATGCCATCGCTTTGTGTACCATCAAAGCGATGAAGGCGCCTTTTAACTTCGTCAGTGTTTAGCATCACGATAACTCAAGTATTCAAGGTTCTCGGCAGACTTCACAACCAAGTCCGTTAGAAACTGAGTCTTGCTTTGACCTTTGTTGTTAAGCTGATTCAGGTCTGGTCCGTTAAATACAGACCAAGCGGCATTCATCAGATCGCCTAAGGTATGTACCCTTTCCGAAGGAACACCATTGGTGAAGCATTGAAGCGCATGAGCCTCACTCTCCGATGAAAACGGATTTCCGACTGTCGATGCCACGTGCGAGTGCGCCATTTGAAAGAGGCGCTCAGTAATGCTCTCGACGGCTCGATCAGCCATCAGCACCATAAAGTTAGATGCTTCTGCACCGGCCAACTTCTCGGCGTTGAAGCGCTCGGCAAATCCGTTCACCTGAAAGCCAAGCTCGCCCGCATACTTAGATAGGAGAGATACGCGGGTTTCTAGGCTCGGATACTTCGAATCGCGATGGCTAGATAGGCCTGGTGCGATTAGATAATCGAAAGCGAACAGGTACGACTTTCCAAAAAGGCTGAGTCCAGTGAAGTCGCAATACAGCTCTTCCGATTGCCTCAGTGACAGATTTACGCTCTGTCGAATGATCGGTTGAACGAACATGTCGTTTCGTATGTCCGCTCCCTTGAGGGTAAACACACGTTCAAATTCAGCTCGGTTCGCTTCGTAGGCTTCATACACCGACTCCTCTAGATCAGGTGCAAGTGCCTTCCCGTACTCGTTTGCGCGCCATCTATTGTGCCCTAACTCGTGTCCGGCCGTCGGGAAGACGAGCGCGTTTTCGGATTCGGAAGCAGGAAGGCCAATCAGAATGAAGGTCGGGAGTTCGTCTAATCCGTACGGATATGTGAACGGAGAGTACTGCCAATCTGATGAAAGGATGAGTCTGACGTTCTCGCCAACGAACTTCTTCGATATTTCTTTGAAGGGGTAATAGAGTTCGAAGAGATTGCGGGTGCTGGTAGATCTTACAATAAAACCGAGAAGCTCTGTGACGATAACTATGAGGTAATTGCCCTGTCGAAGAAGCGATTTTTGTACATTGGGTGGATAAAGTTCGAAGCCATCCAATCGTCGCATCATACGATCAATTAGCGACCGGAGTTCGTTGACGGCGGTTCGGCTATCCTGATACGGATACTCGGAGCCGGACACTACTTCGATCTGGGCAATGATCCCGGCAAGCTTGCTTCTAGTATTCGCAAGCGGACTAATTAACTCGATTGACATGCTTAGCTGTTTGTTGCGCGCTCTGAACTACATCCAGACGTTGCGATAGCGTTTCATCGTGAACCGCTAGACAGAAGTCTCGTATCTTTGGAAGCAGGTCACTATTCTGGTCAGCATCCGCATCAAAGAATTGGGACAGAATCATTGCAACCTGCTCTGTAAATTCGACAACGCGCTCAGGTCTTCCGTCGGCAGCGATTCCTAACGCAGACTCGTAAATCGGAAGATACGTGAGATCTATCTTTGCAGGGTTCACCCCGCCGGCTCCTGTCGCTAGCGTATTTCGCAGTGCCGCGAGGAGCTTTCGAACTAGGTCTAGCTGCGTTCCTCGCCGATTGATTACGTCGTCAGCCTCCAAGGCGGCGTCGAGCGCGAGTTCACCAAGCTGGGTTGTGGAAAGGAAGGGGACAGTCGTCGCGATATCATTCATAAGAATCACCTCCCTCGAATCCTAACGAATCATAATTTTCAAGGGTTGCACAGAAATCATTAACGACTTGACCGTGCAAAAATTCGAAATGCTTGGAACATATCATGAACATTTCGTTGAATCAAGCCCTTATTGCGCCGGCTTGATCGCCCAGGACACGCTGACATTCACCGTCAGCGTTTCCTCACCTTGGGCTATCGGCGTTGGGGCCGCGGCGAACCTTGCCATCTTGCCCCCGATCGCCAAGGGCGCCGAGCCGACTTCCGAAATGTTCAACGGCGCGCCGAGCGTGACGCCGGCGGCCTTGGCGTAGATCTCCGCCTTGCGGCGTGCGTCGGCGACAGCCTTTTCGCGAGCGTCGTCGAGCAGTTTCGAGGCCTGCGACACCGAGAAATTGAGGCCGCCGATATCGTTGGCGCCGGCGCCCACCAGCACGTCGATGACGCCGGCGACCTTGCTCACGTCGTGCAGCTTGATCGTGACGCGGTTGCTCGCATGGTAACCGACGATGCTGGGCGGCGCGCTCGGCGATGACGGCGGACGGTTGGCGAATTGCGGCTGCAGCGACAGCCGCGACGTCTGATAATCCTTCTCCGCGATGCCGGCGCCCTTCAGCGCCGCGAGCACCTTGCCCATCGTCACATTGTTGGCTTCGGTGGCCTCGCGTGCGGTCTTGCCGTCGGTCGTGACACCTGCGTCGAGCTGCGCCTGGTCCGGCGCCGCCGATACGGTGGCCTCGCCGGTGACCGAGATCGCCGGCGGGAAGTCGGAATCGGCCATTGCGGGTGCAGCGAGCAGGGTGGTTGTGAGGAGGGCGGCGGCGAACGGGAGTCGGCGGGTCATCTGGCTCACTTCAGGGGTACGTAGACGTTGATCACAAGCTTGTCTTCGGCGGTCTTCAGCGGATCGGTGATGTATTCCTCGATGAAGGTGTCCTTTGCTTCGAGCTTCTTGTCGTCGAGGTGATTGGTGATCGCCTCATAGGTGTTGTCCATGTTGTCGTAGGAACCGCGGTGGACGAACTTCAGCGCCTTGCCGTCGGGCGAATTGCCCATGCTCATGTTCTTGCCGAGGTTCTTCGCATCCTGATCGACCGGGATTTCGGCGATGAAGGTGAAGCCGGTGTCGTCGGTCGAGGTGTAGACGATCATCGGGTTGCCCGATGCCTTGATGCCGTCCTTGTCGAGCAGGGCGGTGAGCTGCTTGAACGCCTCGATCAGCGCGTCGAAGGCGGAATCCCAATTGGCCGTGCCCTTCAGCATCACGACCTTCTTCGGCTCCAGCGTGAACGGCTCGCCGAACGGGTCGGCGGTCTGCACCGGGGCGGCCGGCGGTGGTGTCGGAGACTGCGACGCGGCGGGGCTGTCAGCCGGCGACTTGGTCTCGGCCGGCGGGGGCACGGGCGTTGCCGCCGGGGTCGGGGCGGGGGTCGGGCTCGGGCTTGCCGCGGGAGCGGGCGAGGCGGATGGCGACTGGGCAGGCGCCGGGCTTGCCAATGCGATCGCGGCCAAAGGGAGCAGCGCGACCAGGGCCGCGCGGAGCGTGTTGATACGGTTCATTGATACTTCTCCATCCCCTTCCTCAGACGGCCGCTCGATCTGTCCCGGCGCGCGCGGTCCGCGAGGTGCGATATTCCTAACACGCGAGTTCTGCATTCGTCCCATGACAGATGTGTCATAGGGCCATTCAGACTGGCCTTCCGGCCACCACTCGCCATATAACCGGGCAGAATTTGGGAAAATCGATGAGCGCGCTCGCCAATCACGCATTCGCCAAGATGAACGGCATCGGCAACGAGATCGTCGTCGTCGACCTGCGCGATTCCCAAGGGCAAGGTCGGGCACAAGTGTCGCCCGAAGAGGCGCGCGCCGTGGCGTCGCCGGCCGGAGCGCCCTATGACCAGCTGATGGTGCTGCAGCCGCCGCGGCTCGACGGCACCGAAGCGTACATCACGATCTACAACAATGACGGCTCGGAGGCCGGGGCTTGCGGCAACGGCATGCGCTGCGTGGTGCGGCGGATCTTCGAGAAGACCGGCCAGACCACGGCAACGTTCCAGACCCGCGCCGGCCTGCTCAATTGCTGGCAGGGGCCGGCGCCGGATCTCTACACCGTCGACATGGGCGCGCCGAAGTTCGGCTGGCAGGACATTCCGCTGGCTGAGGAATTCCGCGACACCCGCTACATCGAGCTGCAGGTCGGGCCGATCGACAATCCGGTGCTGCATTCGCCCTCGGTGGTCTCGATGGGCAATCCGCATGCAGTGTTCTGGGTCGATGACGTCAATGCCTACGACCTCGAACGGTTCGGGCCGCTGCTGGAAAACCATCCGATCTTCCCGGAGCGCGCCAACATCACGCTGGCCCATATCGTCGATCGCGACCACATCACGATCCGCACC
This sequence comes from Bradyrhizobium sp. CER78, assembly GCF_029846235.1. Taxonomy (GTDB): domain Bacteria; phylum Pseudomonadota; class Alphaproteobacteria; order Rhizobiales; family Xanthobacteraceae; genus Bradyrhizobium. The sequence goes on along the minus strand of NZ_JARVWP010000006.1, from coordinate 107,922 downwards.
TGGGAGCGCGGCGCCGGCCCGACCAGGGCGTGCGGCTCGGCAGCCTGCGCAACGGCGGTCGCGGCGGCGCGGCTGAAGCGCGTCAACCGCATCGTCGAGATCACGCTGCCCGGCGGCAAGCTCGGCATCGAGTGGCGCGAGCGCGACGACCACGTGCTGATGACCGGCACCGCCGATTTCGAATATGAGGGCCGCTTCGATCCGGCGCTGTTCGCCAGCGTCGCTTAATTGCCATGGGCGTCGATGTCGTCACCTTTGGCTGCCGCCTCAATTCATTCGAATCCGAAGTGATCCGCCGCGAGGCCGAGCAGGCGGGACTTTCCGATACCATCGTCATCAATAGCTGCGCCGTCACCAATGAGGCGGTGGCGCAGGCCCGGCAGTCGATCCGCAAATTGAAACGCGAGCGCCCCGCGGCGCGCATCGTCGTCACCGGCTGCGCGGCGCAGACGCAAAGCCAGATGTTTGCCGAGATGGCCGAGGTCGATCGCGTCGTCGGCAATGACGAGAAGATGCGCGGCGACGCCTGGCGCGCGACACGTTCGGCATTCAACATCGGCGCAAGCGAGAAAGTCGCGGTCGCCGACATCATGGCGGTCACGGAGATGGCGCCGCATCTGCTCGACGGCTTCGAGCGCGGCCTGCCGCGGGTGTTCGTGCAGGTGCAGAATGGCTGCGATCATCGCTGCACCTTCTGCATCATCCCCTATGGCCGCGGCAATTCGCGCTCGGTGCCGATGGGCGCCGTGGTCGACCAGGTCCGCGCGCTGGTTGAGCGCGGTCATGCCGAGATCGTGCTGACCGGCGTCGATCTGACGAGCTATGGCGCCGATCTGCCGGGCGCGCCGAAGCTCGGCCAGTTGACCCGGCAGATCCTGCGCCACGTGCCAGAGCTGAAGCGGCTGCGCATCTCGTCGATCGATTCGATCGAGGCGGATCGTGATTTGCTCGACGTCATCGCCGACGACGCGCGGCTGATGCCGCATTTGCATCTGTCGCTGCAGTCCGGCGACGACATGATCCTGAAGCGGATGAAGCGCCGTCACTCACGCCAGGACGCGATCGATTTCTGCGCGCAGGTGCGCCGGCTGCGGCCGGATATCGCGTTCGGCGCCGACATCATCGCAGGCTTCCCGACCGAGTCTGAAGAGATGTTCACGCGCTCGCTCGATCTGGTCGAGGAATGCGATCTCACCTTCCTGCATGTGTTCCCCTATTCGAAGCGTCCCGGCACGCCGGCTGCACGGATGCCGCAGGTCGCAGGCGGCGCGATCAGAGAACGCGCCAGGCGGCTGCGTGCGGCCGGCGACGCCGCGCTGCTGCGGCGGCTTGCTGCGGAGATCGGCGCAACCCGCGAGGTGCTGATCGAGAGCGACCGGCAGGGCCGCACCGAACATTTCCTGCCGGTGGCTATCGCGGGAGATGTCCCGGGCATGGTGCGGCGGTTCACCGTGACCGGTCACGACGGCGCGCGCCTCGTTGGATCGCGCGGCGACGCTGGCTAGAATGTTGTACTCCTAAAATCGCCGTGTCCGCACCGAACCATTGGGCGATGTTTAGGCGGTGACGTTGGCAAGCGAGCAGCCGTGTCTCGAACGTCAGCGCGCCAGCGGCAGCAATCAGTATGTAGAGAACCGTCCAGATCATGCAGTCAACAATCATGCTGCGGAAAATGTTGCAGCTGACGACAGAAACCTTGACAGAAGGTCGGCGTTGTCAATGAGCGGGGCTTTTGCTTGTTTGAGGAAACAAGATGAGAGCAAATCCGGACGAATTTGTTGAGCTTACGAACCATGGCTCGATGAAGCTGCGATGCGCAGTAGCTCGAGCGATGCTGTTGCTTCCGAACGAGCGCAGCAAGGCAACAATTGTTCGGCAGAGCGAACCGTCGGTTCTCAGATTCAAGGCCATAAAGGATCTGTCGAAGGCGTTCTGGCGCACGTCGAATTCTACGAAGTCACATTCCTCAGCGCGGCGATCGCAACGTCGGAAATCTTCCTCACGATCTAGAACTGACTCATCGTCCCGCCAGCGCGTAACGCATGCCAGGGCGAAGCCGAAAGGCAGTCACAGAACCAAGCCGCGGAAGGGTCATAGTGGAGGGCATTAGCTGGTCGCGGCTAGCATCATTCGAATTACAGTTTCATCTTCGAGCAGCGGCGCGGAACCCTTGCGCATCGAAAGCGCGTGGTCGGGTTTGAACATCCACCATATTCAAGTTCCCGTTGTTGCGAAAACCTCTGCTGATCTCGCAAACGCGCGACGTGCGTGTTCGATCCGGTGGAACCGAGCCTTTTTAACATAGGTGAATTGTCATGGGGCTTCGCAAACGCGAGGTGCATCATGAGCAATCTGTCCGCGGGCGACGTGTTCCTTACGGTTGCGGTTATGAGCGTCGTTGTCCTGATCGAGATACTCGTTCTCGCTAAGGTCGGTATGTTCTGAGTAGCCGATCGGAGTGACGCCGGGGCTCATCGCAAGACACCTATCCGTACTCGAGCCGCAGCGTTCAAAGGTCTCCATCCGATGCGCAATTGCGCATCGTAATTCGATGTCTGCGACAAGCCCCGGACTGGCAATAAAACGGAGCGGCAAATTAACCCGACGGACAAACTAGCGCTTCCGCGGCTCAAGCACTGCTGTCTCTGGGATACTGGATCACCCGCATGCGCCATGCGCTGGTGATGACACCGCGCTGTTTGACAGCTTGAATCGAGAACGATCCACCGCCGTCGTCCTGGCTTTCGCCAGGACGACGCACGGAAAGAGTCGTGGGCTCACGCTAACCACCCGCACGCGGGTGGTGACGCGGAACAAGCTGTTTGAATCAGAACCGGTCCCGTCATCGCGCCTCTGCACTCAGTGGGCGCGTCCGCCGGGTCTTGCAGGCTGCGACGCGCGAACCTGCCAGAATCGCAGCAGGCGATCGGCGTTTTCGCGGGTCATTTTCGTGAACTGGCCTTTCGCATGGGCGAGCTCGACGGGGCCCATGGAGCCGGTCGTGTAGCGGCATTCCATCACCGCGGCGGTGGTCTCCCAGCTGAGGCCTGCCGCGCGGCACGGCACCAGCAGGCCCTGGCTGCGCAGGCTTTGCATCAGCGAGCGGATCACCTCGATGCTCGACTGTGCAATATCCGCCAGCGCGACAACGGTCTCTTCATATCTTCGCTGCCTGGCAAAGCCGAGCAGGGCGGCTTCATTGAGCTCGCCGCTATCCCTGAGCTTTGCGACGTGGCGCCTCGCTGTGGTGAAATCGCGGACCTGCGACATGTCGCGGTCGACGCCGGCGGCGACCGCGGCGACCGCGTGCCGGATCTCCTCGAACAAATAGGGCGGGGCGCGTTCCAGCAGACGGCCGCGAACCTCTTCCGTCGCGCGGCGCAGCAGCTGAAGGCGGAGCTCCGACGGCAGGTCGGCGCGGATGCCGGTCTCGACCGCGAGAACCGGATCGTACTCGGCCTGCGCGAGGATGACGGCAAATCCGTCCGGCGAGACCTTGGCGCCGGGATTGTTGACCAGGCGGTGGCTCACACTGGCAAAGCGACGCGCCAGAAGCGCATCGGTGACGACCTCCTTCAACCACCAGCGGCCGGCGACGGCGAGCAGATGCTGCTCGCTCTTGGTCTGCGCGATCTCGACCAGGTCGTCCGCGCTGAGCCGCGACGACTCCTGCAGCACCGGCCGCGCGATCCTGATCTCGTCATTGCCGGCGAGCCGGCGAATGATCGCGGGCGGAGCCTGGGTCACCGGGGCGAGCTGCTCGCTGATGTCGGTGAGCGCCATGCGGGCGCTGATGTCGGCAAGCGCCCTCAGCTCGATGGTCTTGACCAGCCGATCGAGCACGTTGTCGAACAGCTCGACCTGTTCACTGTTGAAACTGCCGGCGGAGGCGAGGAACAGGTCGGTGACGCGCTTGGCGGTGGCGATGCATTTTTCGGCGGAGCCGGCGCGTATCGCCGCCTCGACTTCGTCGACAATTGCCTGCCCGCCAGTCAGCATTGCTCGTCCTGAGCCCGTCGCGATGCGCTTTTCTAAGCCGCCTGCAGGACTACCGGACGAGGCTGAAGGTTCCGTAAAGGATAATTGTGCGTAAAACCCCGGAGATCACTGGCCGGTCCAGCCGCAGGCCTTGAGCCGCGCCCACATATGCCCCGGCGCCGGCGCGACCACATGGACCGGGTCCTTGTTGCGGGAGATCGGGATGCCGATTTCGCGGGAATGCAGATGCAGGGTCGGTTCGCCGAAGCGGGGGCCATTGCCATAGATATTGTCGCCGACGATCGGCCAGCCCATCGCCGACGCATGCACCCGGAGCTGATGGGTGCGGCCGGTGACCGGCTCCATCGCCAGCCAGGCGAGGCCCTCGCCGCGCCCCAGCACCTTCCAGTTGGTGATCGCCTTCTGCCCGTCCGGGTCGGGCTTCTGCCACCAGCCGCGCTCGGCGTTGAGCCGGCCGAGCGGCATGTCGATGGTGCCCTCGTCTTCGGTAGGGCCGCCCTCGACCACGGTCCAGTAGGTCTTCGAGATCTTGCTGTGCTTGAACAGCAGCCCGAGCGAGGCGGTCGCCTTGCGGTGACGTCCCAGGACCAGGCAGCCGGAGGTGTCCTTGTCCAGCCGATGCGCCAGCACCGGCGGCCGCGGCAGGCCGAACCGCAACGCGTCGAAGGAGGCCTCCAGGTTGGGGCCGCCCTTGGGGCCGCGATGCACCGGCAGGCCGGCCGGCTTGTCGATGACCAGCATCAGCCCGTCGCGGTGGAGCACCCGGCCCAGGATTTCTTCCGCGGTCAATTGGGGAACATCGATCAATTCGTCGAGACTTTCGTTTATGGACCGAAACGGCTAACACGTCCGCGCCATGAACGATACCACTGCAGGAACTCCAAAACAGAGCTGGTGGCAGCGCCTGAAGGGCGGCCTGAAGCGGACCTCGAGTTCGATCGGGACCGCGGTCGCGGACCTCGTCACCAAGCGCAAGCTCGATTCGGCCATGCTCGACGATATCGAGGATGTGCTGCTGCGCGCCGATCTCGGGACCGATGTCGCGGTCCGCATTGCGGAGGCGGTGGGCAAGGGCCGCTACGACAAGGCGATCTCGGCCGACGAGGTCAAGGACGTCGTTGCGACCGAGGTCGAGAAGGTGCTGGCGCCGGTGGCGAAGCCGCTCGAGATCGATGCCGGGAAAAAGCCCTTCGTCATCCTGGTCGTCGGCGTCAACGGCTCCGGCAAGACCACGACGATCGGCAAACTGTCAGCCAAATTTGCTGCCGAGGGCCGCAAGGTGATGCTGGCCGCCGGCGACACCTTTCGTGCCGCCGCGATCGAGCAGCTCAAGGTCTGGGGCGAGCGCACCAAATCGCCGGTCATCGCGGGCGCCCAGGGTTCGGATTCGGCTAGCCTCGCCTTCAGCGCGCTGACCGCCGCCAAGGAGCAGGCGCGCGACGTGCTGCTGATCGATACCGCCGGCCGGCTGCAGAACAAGTCCGAGCTGATGAACGAGCTCGAGAAGGTCGTGCGCGTCATCAAGAAGGTCGATGCGTCGGCGCCGCACGCGGTGCTGCTCGTGCTCGACGCCACGGTGGGACAAAATGCGCTGTCGCAGGTCGAGGCGTTTCATCGTACGGCGGGTGTCACCGGCCTCGTGATGACCAAGCTTGACGGCACCGCGCGCGGCGGCATCCTTGTTGCGCTGTCGGAGAAGCACAAGCTGCCGGTGCATTTCATCGGCGTCGGCGAAGGCGTCGAGGACCTCGCGCCCTTCACGGCGAAGGATTTTGCCAAGGCGATTGCCGGGATCGAGGCATGACCTCGAAAATCATGCCTCAAACCAACACAGAGAATTAATGGACAAGACCCAGCCGCATCCGCTGTTCAAGCTTGCGACCGAACTCGGGCCGCTGCTCGTGTTCTTCATCGCGAACGCCAAGTACCATCTGTTCGTCGCGACCGGCGCATTCATGGTGGCGATCGTCGCGGCGATGATCGCATCCTATGTGGTGACCAGGCACGTGCCGATCATGGCGCTGGTGACCGGTGCGATCGTCCTGGTGTTTGGCACCCTGACGCTGGTGCTGCACGATGAGACCTTCATCAAGGTCAAGCCGACCATCATCTACGGCCTGTTCGCGGCCGTGCTCGGCGGCGGGCTGCTGTTTGGCCGCTCCTTCATCGCCGTGATGTTCGACCAGATGTTCAACCTGACGCCGCAGGGCTGGCGCATCCTCACCATGCGCTGGGCGCTGTTCTTCGCCGGCATGGCCATCCTCAACGAAATCGTCTGGCGCACGCAGAGCACGGATTTCTGGGTGAACTTCAAGGTGTTCGGCGTAACACCGCTGACCATGATCTTCGCCATCGCGCAGATGCCGCTGACCAAGCGCTATCACCTCGAGCCGGTCTCGCTGGAAACCAGCGAGGCGGAGGCGGGCGACCTTCGGAAGTAGATCGAAACGCAGCGCGGGCAAATGCGCCGCGCTGCGTTCGAGGTCTCAAAGCGCGATAAGATTGGATTGAATCGTCATCGCGCTTTGGTTTCTTGTTTGAGCATGATCTCCGCGCAAACGCTTCGCGTTTGTCGCGAGGGAAAACCGCTTCGCACTTTTCCGGATCATGCTTCAGAGCTCAGCTCTTCTGCTTGGCGACGATCTTGTCCTTGATCTTGTCGTAGGTCGCCTGCGGCAGGATGTTCTTCTGCACCAGTTCATCCTTGCCCTTGTAGGGGCGGCCCTTGATGATCGCGGCCGAATAGGCCTTGCCGACACCGGGCAGCGCGTCGAGTTGGTCTGCGCTGGCGCTGTTGATGTCGAGCAGGTCGTCTTTCGCCATTCCCGTCGTCTTCGCATCGGGTGCCGCCGTCTTCGGCGCCGGCGCCATCTTGCCGGTCTCCGACTTGGTGGCGGGCGTAGCCGGCTGAACGCTCTGGGCCATCGACGGCGTGGCCGTCAGCATGCCGAGCGTAAGCGCGGTGGCGAGCAGTGAAGCGAGTGTGGTCTTGCGCATATGTCCCCTCCAGAGGAACGTTGATGTCAACGCTGCTGAGTTGGGGTTGCGTTCGTGGCGTTGCCGTGGCCGCGAAATGAACCGCAGATAAACGTGTCGAAACATTTTGCCGCAGGCATTTTCGCTCGCCGTTCAGCAGCGGTTCACGGCACCGCTGAATGACGATGCGCTTACTGTCCGGCGCGCAGCGCCTTCTCGATCTCGGCCTTGAGCACGCTGTTGACGTTCTCAGGCGTCACCGGTCCGACCAGCTTGTAGACGATGGTGCCCTCGCGTCCGACCAGGAAGGTCTCCGGTACGCCATAGACGCCCCACTCGATCGAGGCGCGGCCGTTGCCGTCGACGCCGACGATGCCGAACGGATTGCCGTAGCGGCCGAGGAAGCGGCGCGCGTTCTCGGGCGAGTCCTTGTAGTTGATGCCGATGATCTGGAAGCGCTTGTCCTTGCCGAGCTCGGTCAGCAGCGGCGCTTCGTCGTGGCAGGGCACGCACCAGGACGCCCATACATTGACGATCGAGACCTTACCCTTGAACGCGGTGGGATCGAGACCGGGGACAGGCGTGCCGTCCTTCACAAGACCGTCGAGGGCGGGCAGGGCGGTCTGCGGCGCCGGCCGTCCGATCAGCGCCGACGGGATGCGCGAGGGATCGCCGCCATAGAGCCGCAGCAGGAACAGCCCGGCGAGGCCGAGGAAGATCAGCAGCGGCAGCACCACCAGCAGGCGGCGGGCTTGCGGCGGGCTGTTGGTCGCCTGCTCGCTCATCTGATATCCGCCGCGCTGCGGCCGGAGCGGCGCGTGACGCCGCTGGCCTCGATTTCTTTGAGGCGTGTCTGCTGGCGGCGATAGTCGGCGACGATCCAGATGATCAGGAGCAGCACGACGGCTGCGACCAGCGCATAGGATGTCACGATGAAGGAGGCGTAGGGACCAAGCGACATCGTATCACGCCGCTCCAATTTCTTTCGAGGCGCCTGCTTCACGCGGGCCGGCACCCGCCTCGGTCGTGAACGAGACGCGGCTCGCCTGCATCATCTGCAGGCTGCGCACGCGCCGGCGCAGGATCTCGTTGCGCATGGCCGCGAGGTGCAGGGTGATGAAGAGCAGCGAGAACGCGATCGCCATCACCAGCAACGGCCACAGGAACGCCTTGTCGAGCGTCGATCCGCCCATCCGGAGCACGGATGCCGGCTGATGCAGCGTGTTCCACCAGTCGACCGAGAATTTGATGATCGGGATGTTGATGGCGCCGACCAGGGTCAGGACCGCCGCCGCCCTTGCCGCACGCGAGGGATCCTCCACCGCGCGCCACAGCGCGATCAGGCCGAGATACATCAGGAACAGGATCAAGACCGAGGTCAGCCGCGCATCCCATTCCCAATATGTGCCCCACATCGGGCGGCCCCACAGCGAGCCGGTGACGAGCGCAAGGAAGGTGAAGGCGGCGCCGATCGGAGCTGCGGCTTTCGCGGCGACATCGGCGAGCGGGTGCCGCCACACCAGCGTGCCGAGCGCAGCCACGCTCATGACGCTCCAGACGAACATCGACAGCCACGCATTGGGCACGTGGACGAACATGATCTTGACCGTGGCGCCCTGCTGGTAGTCGTCGGGCGCCACCGCCGACTGGTACAGTCCGATCGCGAGCAGGATCGCAGTCGCGGCCGCGAGCCAGGGCAGGATGCGCGCGGTCAGCGCCAGAAACCTGGTCGGGTTGGCGAGGTCGGTCAGCGTCTCGGTCAGCTTCATGGCACCCTGATAGTCGTCCGCTGTGAGCGAGGCAATTGGCCGAATTCCCCTCGGCGAGATTTGATCAGTCCAGCCCGTGCCGCAGGCTCGCGGCGGCCGCAAACGGGCCGATCACGAGGCTGGCAAGCGAGAGCGCGCAGAGGATCGAGAACGGCGTTCCGAACGGCAGCGGCCCGGAGATCGCCGCCTGCGAGGCCGCGACGCCGAAGATCAGCACCGGGATCGACAACGGCAGCACCAGCACCGCGAGCAAGAGCCCGCCGCGATGCAGCGTCACCGCCAAGGCCGCGCCGATCATGCCGGTGAAGGTCAGTGCCGGTGTTCCCGCCAGCAGGGTCGCTGCAACCGCGAGCGTTGCCGTGCCGTCGAGATTGAGCAGCAGGCCAAGCACCGGGGTTGCGACAATCAGCGGCAGCCCGGCGGCGATCCAGTGCGCCAGCGCCTTGGCCGCGCAGGCGAGTTCCAGCGGCGTCCGGCTCATCGCGATGAGGTCGAGCGAGCCGTCCTCGTGATCGGCGGTGAACAGGCGATCGAGGGTCAATAGGCTCGCCAGCAATGCGCCGAGCCAGAGGATGGCCGGGCCGAGCCGCGACAGCAGCGCCAGATCCGGCCCCACCGCAAACGGCATCAGTACCGTGACGGTGAGGAAGAACAGCACCCCGATCAACGCGCCTCCGCCGACGCGCAGCGCGATCCGGATGTCGCGCCGGATCAATGCGGCCAGCGCGCTCATGCCGGCGCTCCCATCCGCAGATCGCGCGCTTCGATGCCGAGCGGCAGATGGGTCGCGGCGACGATCAGGCCGCCGCTCGCGAGATGGTCGCGCATCAGGGCGACGAACAGCGCCTGTCCGGCCGCATCGAGCGCCGATGTCGGCTCGTCCAAGAGCCAGACCGGCCGCCGCACCGAGAGCAGGCGCGCGATCGAGAGGCGCCGGCGCTGGCCCGCGGAGAGGTAGGCCGCCGGCAGATGCGCGGCGTGGTCGAGCCCCACGGCGGCCAGGCACCGGCCGGCATCCTCGGTTTTGCCGCCGAGGAATTCCCGCCAGAAGGAAAGATTTTCCGCGACGCTGAGCGCAGGCTTCAGGGCATCGCGATGGCCGAGATAGTGGGCCTGCTCGGGCAGGCTGAGCTCGGCGTCGCCGCCTTCGAGCGCGATCGAGCCTTCGGCTGGAACCAGCAGTCCGGCGAGCACCCGCAGCAACGAGGTCTTGCCGGCGCCGTTGGGACCGGTGACGGCGAGCGCCTCACTCGCGGTGGCCGAAACATCGAGGCCGGAAAACACCTCGCGTCCGCCGCGCACGCATTTCAAATTTTGTCCGGAGAGCCGCATGGTTCGTCTTGTCACAGCCCTCTGAAATCTTTCGCTACCGCGTGAGAATTTTTGGGTCGCGCGATGCCGCCGCACGCTTGTCGGTGTGGCGGTGCTTCTAGAAAGGTTCTATAAGCCCGGAACTTGATGCAGCACACACAATCGGCGGCCGCAACCCACCCCCCGGGCCATCCCTTGGCCAGTGTCGTTCGCCGGTGTTTAGTTACCCTTGCCGGGTATAACTGATAATTGGGATTCCTCGCATGACCTCACTCGACAGCTTCAAATGCCGCAAGACCATGAAGGTCGGCGCCAAGTCCTACGTCTATTACAGCCTGCCCCAGGCGGAGAAGAACGGACTGAAGGGTATTTCGAAGCTGCCGTACTCGATGAAGGTTCTGCTCGAGAACCTGCTGCGCAACGAGGATGGCCGCACCGTCAAGAAGGAAGACATCGTCGCGGTGTCGAAGTGGCTGCGGAAGCGCCAGCTCGAGCACGAAATCGCGTTCCGCCCGGCGCGCGTCCTGATGCAGGATTTCACCGGCGTTCCGGCCGTGGTCGATCTCGCGGCGATGCGCAACGCGATGCAGAACCTCGGCGGCGATGCCGAGAAGATCAATCCGCTGGTGCCGGTCGATCTCGTCATCGACCACTCGGTGATCGTCAACTTCTTCGGTGACAACAAGGCGTTCGCGAAGAACGTCACCGAGGAATACAAGCAGAACCAGGAGCGCTACGAGTTCTTGAAGTGGGGCCAGAAGGCGTTCTCGAACTTCTCGGTGGTGCCGCCCGGCACCGGCATCTGCCATCAGGTCAATCTCGAATATCTCGCCCAGACGGTGTGGACCAAGAAGGAGAAGATGACGGTCGGCAAGAAGACCGGCACCTTCGAGGTCGCCTATCCCGACTCGCTGGTCGGCACCGACTCGCACACTACGATGGTCAATGGCCTTGCGGTGCTCGGCTGGGGCGTCGGCGGCATCGAGGCGGAAGCCTGCATGCTTGGCCAGCCGCTGTCGATGCTGCTGCCTGAGGTCGTGGGCTTCAAGCTCAAGGGCCAGCTCAAGGAAGGCGTCACGGCGACCGACCTCGTGCTCACCGTCACCCAGATGCTGCGCAAGCTCGGCGTGGTCGGCAAGTTCGTCGAGTTCTTCGGCCCCGGCCTCGACTATCTCTCGGTCGCGGACAAGGCGACCATCGGCAACATGGCGCCCGAATACGGCGCGACCTGCGGCTTCTTCCCGGTCGACGCCGCGACCATCGATTATTTGAAGACCTCGGGCCGCAAGGCCGATCGCGTCAAGCTGGTGCAGGCCTATGCCAAGGCGCAGGGCCTGTTCCGCACCGCCAAGTCGACCGACCCGGTGTTCACCACCACGCTGACGCTCGACCTCGGCGACGTCGTGCCGTCGATGGCCGGACCGAAGCGCCCCGAAGGCCGCATCGCGCTGCCGGCGGTGTCGACCGGTTTCGCGACCGCGCTGGTCGGCGAATACAAGAAGCCCGAGGGTGAGCAGAAGCGCTACGCCGTCGAAGGCCGCGACTTCGATCTCGGCCATGGCGACGTCGTGATCGCGGCGATCACCTCCTGCACCAACACCTCCAACCCGAGCGTGCTGATCGGCGCCGGCCTGCTGGCGCGCAAAGCGGCCGCCAAGGGCCTGAAGGCCAAGCCGTGGGTGAAGACCTCGCTTGCCCCGGGCAGCCAGGTGGTGGCCGAATATCTCGCCAATTCCGGTCTCCAGGCCGATCTCGACAAGGTCGGCTTCAACCTGGTCGGCTTCGGCTGCACGACCTGCATCGGCAACTCCGGCCCGCTGCCGGAGGACATCTCGAAGTCGATCAACGAGAACGGCATCGTCGCCGCCGCGGTGCTCTCCGGCAACCGCAACTTCGAAGGCCGCGTCTCGCCGGACGTGCAGGCGAATTACCTCGCCTCGCCGCCGCTGGTGGTCGCGCATGCGCTGGCCGGCACCGTGACCAAGGATCTCGCGGTCGAGCCGCTCGGCATCGGCAAGGACGGCAAGCCGGTGTTCCTCAGGGATATCTGGCCGACCGCCAAGGAGATCAACACCTTCATGAAGAAGTACGTCACGGCGACGATCTTCAAGAAGAAGTACGCCGACGTGTTCAAGGGCGATACCAACTGGCGCAAGATCAAGACCACGGAAAGCGAGACCTATCGCTGGAACATGAGCTCGACCTATGTGCAGAACCCGCCCTATTTCGAGGGTATGAAGAAGCAGCCGGACCCGGTGACCGACGTGGTCGACGCGCGCATCCTCGCGATGTTCGGCGACAAGATCACCACCGACCACATCTCGCCGGCCGGTTCGATCAAGCTGACCTCGCCCGCCGGCAAGTTCCTCAGCGAGCACCAGGTGCGCCCCGCCGACTTCAACCAGTACGGCACGCGGCGCGGCAACCATGAAGTGATGATGCGCGGGACCTTCGCCAACATCCGCATCAAGAACTTCATGCTGAAGGGTGCCGACGGCAATATTCCGGAAGGCGGTTTGACCAAGCACTGGCCCGACGGCGAGCAGATGTCGATCTACGACGCCGCGATGAAGTATCAGGCCGAAGGCGTGCCGCTGGTGGTGTTCGCCGGCGCCGAATACGGCAACGGCTCGTCGCGCGACTGGGCTGCGAAGGGCACGCGCCTGCTCGGCGTCCGCGCGGTGATCTGCCAGAGCTTCGAGCGCATCCATCGCTCCAACCTTGTCGGCATGGGTGTGCTTCCGCTCACCTTCCAGGACGGCACGTCGTGGTCCTCGCTCGGTCTCAAGGGCGACGAGAAGGTCACGATCCGCGGGCTGCAGGGCGATTTGAAGCCACGGCAGACGCTGACCGCCGAGATCGTCTCCGCCGACGGCGGCAAGCGGGATGTCCCGCTGCTCTGCCGCATCGATACGCTGGACGAACTCGACTACTATCGCAACGGCGGCATCCTGCATTACGTGCTGCGCAAACTCGCGGCCTAAGGGCCCTTGTTTGAGCATGGTCTCCGCGCAAACGCCTGGCGTTTGTCGCGGGGGAAAGCCGCTTCACGCTTTTCCGGGCCATGCTCCAACGCGGATTTGTGATCGGTGCCTCACTGCTTAGTGAGTAGCGGCTAAAAAGAAGGCGGCCTATGAAAAGGCCGCTTTCTCGCGTTTTGGGGCACGCAAGTTCAGGGACAGACTTCATGCTCCGTACAATTACGGATGGAAATCATCACGACTGGTTCGCAGTATGACAGCGATGATGGCCTATAATTCGATTTCGCGATGGTCCAGCGCGCTTGGTATCTGCGCGATCGTCGCGATCATCCGCCCCGCTCACGCCGATCCGCGTGCAGTCGTCGAACTGTTCACCTCGCAGGGATGCTCGTCCTGTCCGCCCGCGGACAAGATCATCGGTGATCTCGCCAAGGACCCCAACGTCATCGCGCTGAGCATGCCGATCGACTATTGGGATTATCTCGGCTGGAAGGACACGCTGGCCGATTCCCGTTTCAGCGCGCGCCAGAAAGCCTATTCCCACATGCGCGGCGATCGCGACGTCTACACGCCGCAGGCCGTGATCAACGGCTCCGCGCACGTCATCGGCAGCGATCGCGCCAGCATCGAGGACGCCATCACGAGCACCGAGAAGAGCGGCAGCGTGATGTCGGTGCCGGTGACGATGACGCTGACCGGCAAGCAGATCAACGTGTCGGTCGCCGCGTCGAAGTCGCCCGCGGTGTCGCGCGGCGAAGTCTGGATCTGCTCGATCTCGAAGTCGGTGCCGATCTCGATCTCGCGCGGCGAGAACCGTGGCCACGAGATCACCTACCACAACGTGGTGCGCAATCTGCTGAAGGTCGGTGACTGGAACGGCTCGTCCGGCAGCTGGACCGTGCCGCTGGAGAACATCACGCGCGATGGTGTCGATGCCGCCGCGGTGTACGTCCAGGACGGCAATCGCGACAAGCCAGGCCCGATGCTCGGCGCCGCATTCACCTCGCTGCACTAGCGCGTTGCTGCGCTAACTGCTGTTGTCAGGCGCGTCGTAGGGCCGCACGCATCGTCGTGCCGCCTTGTGCCGCGGCAAGCCTGCATCCGGTGGCGTGCATCCAGTGATGTGCTGAAGGGAAGGCGCCGAGGCTTTGCGCTCGCGTCTAGGTCGCGCGGAGCTGAGCAGACCCCCAAAAACAAAAAGGACCAACTTTCGTTGGCCCAGTGTTGGGATTTAACTCCCCTGCGAACAGGCCCGATCCCGACGGCCCCGGGGGGCTGGGGGCTGAGGAATCCGGAACCGAAAGGACCGGGCCAACGCAGGATTTTCTTTTCGCAGGGCAGCGGGGCGGGCGATGGGCGGAAGTGGGGCAGCAATATGATTCCGCTAACGTTCCCGTGACTCTTCGGTTTTCCGGACAATCCGTCGCGCCTGACCGTGGTTAGGGCCTGGTTGCGGTGCGAATGGCCCCTTGCAGGCCCCCGCGCTTAGCGCGATCATGTCACTCTCGTGACGATCCCGAAGCAGGGGGCACCGGCCTTCGGAACCGTCGTCACCGGGATGACAGGAGGCGCTCGATGAGTTTGATCTCGGAGGACACCGATCCGAGCGGGAGCCGTGCCGCGGCGCGCCCCGCCGCCGCGACACCCCAGCCCAACCGCGTGACATTCAATCGACTTGAGCTCAACCGCATTCTTAATCTCTACGGCCGCATGGTCGCCGACGGCGAGTGGCGCGACTATGCGATCGACTTCCTGAAGGACCGTGCCGTGTTCTCGGTGTTCCGGCGCGCGTCCGAAATGCCGATCTACCGGATCGAGAAGGATCCCCGGCTGGCGCGCAAGCAGGGCATGTACAGCGTGATTTCGGCGACCGGCCTGATCTTGCGCCGCGGCCACGAACTCGAGCGGGTGCTGTTCGTAATCGACCGCAAGCTGTCGCTGGTGTAGGCGGCGCCGGCTGGCTTGTAGCCCGGATGGAGCGAAGCGTAATCCGGGGCAGTATCATCCGCGGGAACAGTCCCCCGGATTGCGCTTCGCTCCATCCGGGCTACGCCGTTTGATCTCATCCTTTCCACGCAAAAAAAAGCCCCGGCCGTGTGGCCGGGGCTTGGATCGGTTGCCTTGCTCGAGGCCCTTAGTCGCGCTGGCCGAGCAGCTGCAGCAGCAGCGTGAACAGGTTGATGAAGTTCAGGTAGAGCGACAGCGCACCAGTGATTGCCGCACGCTCTGCCATCACGCCGCCCTGCGAGGCGTAGCCGTAGATGTAGTCGTTCTTCAGCCGCTGGGTGTCCCAGGCGGTGAGGCCTGCGAACACCAGCACACCGACGATCGAGACGATGAACTGCAGCGCCGAGCTCGCCAGGAACAGGTTGACCAGGCTCGCGATGATGATGCCGATCAGGCCCATGAACAGGAACGAGCCCATGCCGCTCATGTCACGCTTGGTGGTGTAGCCGTAGAGGCTCAGCGCACCAAACGTCGCCGCGGTGATGAAGAACACGCGCACGATCGAGGTGTGCGTGTACACCAGGAAGATCGACGACAGCGACAGGCCCATCAGCGCCGAGAACACCCAGAACAACAGCTGGGCGGTCGCAGGCTGCAGACGGTTGATGCCGGCCGAGATGACGAACACCATCGCAAGGGGCGCGAGGATGAACAGCCACTTCAGCGGGCTCACGAACATCGCGTAGCCGAACTGCGTCAGATAGGCATTGCCGAACTTGGCGACGGCGGCGGACTGGTCGGTCGTCACCGCGCCCATATAGACGCCGAGCGCGGCCAGGCCGGTGATGGCGAGGCCGATGCTCATGTAGTTGTAGATGCGCAGCATGTAGGCGCGCAGACCGGCGTCGACGGCCGCAGCGTCAATGCGCCCGGCGGCCCGGCCGAAAGGAGAAGCGTAGTTGCGGTCTAGGTCCGACATGGTCGAATTCCCGTGGTTGGTCCCGGTGGAGCGCAAGGGATTTGCGGCGCCGGTGTAAATCTATCTCAGATGGCTCGGTTTGCGGAGCATTAATTCCGTGTCATTCAAACCGACTATCCGACCCGATTGGTATGTGGGAAATTAACACATCCGGCGCAAGCTTCCACGCGCGGCCGAATGTCGCTCTGGCCTAGCATGATAGGCAAAAAACGGCGCTTCCGCCGCTACAAATTGTCACAAATTCCGCAACACCGAGGCGGGCTTCTGGTTCAGCGCGAGCAGCGTTCCGGCCAGCCCCAATCCGACGGTGACGACCAGCGCGGCGGCCACGACCAGGGCGGCGCTGCCGGCCTGCCAGATAAAACTCAGCGTCATCAGCCGCGTCACGATCAGCCAGGCCGCGACCGAGCCGGCGATCACGCCGAAAATCGCGGTTGCAAAACCGATCATCAGATACTCCAGCGCGTAGGCGCCGAGCAATCGCGCCCGCGTGGCGCCGAGCGTCTTGAGGATCACGGCGTCATAGACGCGGTGGCGGTGTCCGGCGGCGAGCGCGCCGCCCAGCACCAGGATCGCCGAGATCAGCGTCACGGCGCTGGCGCCGCGGATCGCCAGCACCAGATTGCTGACGACGCTGCCGATGGTCTCCAGCGCTTCGCGGACCCGCACGCTGGTCACCATCGGAAATGCGTCGGCGACCTGCTTGATGATGCGCGCGTCATTGTCAGAGTTCGCTTGGGTCGCGCTGGCATGTGGTTCCGTCAGCGTCGCGACGTGGCTGTGCGGCGCGCCCTTGAAGGCGTTCGGCGAGAACACCAGCACGAAATTGATGCCGAGGCCCTGCCAGTCGATGTTGCGCAGATTGGCGATCTTGGCCGGCACGTCGCGGCCGAGCACGTTGACCACGATCTCGTCGCCGATCTTCAGGGACAGGCCGTCGGCGATCTTCTTCTCCATCGAGACCAGCGGAGGTCCGCTGTAGTCCGGGCCCCACCATTCGCCCTCGACGATCTTCGAGCCCTTGGGAATCTCACCGGTATAGGTCAGGCCGCGGTCGCTCTGCAGCACCCACTCGGAATCGACCGACGGCTTGAGCTGGTCGGCCTTGACGCCGCGCGCGGCGACGATGCGCCCGCGCAGCATCGGCACGTCCTCGACGGTCGAGCCGGCGGCGATCTGCCCCAGGAAGGCATTGAAGCGGTCGGCCTCGGTGGACGGAATGTCGATGAAGAAGAACGACGGCGCCCGTTCTGGCAGCGCGGCCAGGAATTGCCGGCGCAGATTGCCGTCGATCTGGGTGATGGTGACGAGCACGGCGAGCCCGAGGCCGAGCGACAGCACGACCGACGGCGTCAGCGCGCCCGGTCGGTGGATGTTGGCGATGGCGAGCCGCAGCATGGTGATGCGGCTGCGCGGCAGCCGCCGTGCCACCGCCATCAGGATCTCGGCGATCCCGCGCAGCAGCAGGAACACCGCGATCGAGGCGACGACGAACACGGTGGCGACCCGCTTGTCATAGGCGAGCCCGATCGCGACCCCGATCAGCAGCGCGACCACCACGGTCATCAGCGCCAGATAGCTCCAGCGCGGGCGGTGCCACTCGCTGGCGACGGTCTCGCGGAACAGCGCGGCGACCGGCACGTCGTGGACCCGGCCGAGCGGCCACAGCCCGAACGCCAGCGCGGTGAGCTGGCCGTAGATGAAGGACAGCGCGAGCTCGTCGGGATGCAGGGCAGGGACCACCGGCAGCGGCAGCAGCTTGCCGAACAGGCCGACGATGACGAACGGCAGCGCGGCGCCGAGCACGAGGCCGATCACCGAGCCGATCCCGGCCAGCACCACGACTTGCGTGCAGTAGATCGTGAAGACGTCGCGGCCGGTGGCGCCGAGCGCCTTGAACGAGGCGATGACGTCGCGGCGCCGGTCGATATGGCTCTTCACCGCATTGGCGACGCCGACGCCGCCGACCAGCAGCGCTGCAAGACCGACGAGGGTCAGGAACTGAGTGAAACGGTTGATGGTGCGCTCGAGCTGCGGCGAGGCGTTGCTGCGGCTGCGGACCTCCCAGCCGGCCTCGGGCGCAGCGGCGCGCGCGCCGTCGATCAGCGCGATGGTGGCGCGATCGTCGTTGGCGCCGTCGGGCAGCTTCACGCGATAGATCCAGCGCACCAGGCTGCCGGGCTGCAACAGGTCGGTGGCGCGGAGGCTCGCTTCGCTGACCAGGAAGCGCGGCCCGAGGCCGACGCCGCCCGCGAGCTTGTCGGGCTCGGCCGCCACCACGCTGCGGATCTGGTAGGTCGAGCTGCCGATAGTGACTCGGTCGCCGAGCTTCAGGTCGAGCCGCGCCAGCAGCGTTGAATCGGCGGCCGCCCCAAAGACGCCGTCGCGCTCGGCGAGCAGATCTGAAATCGGCATGTTGGGCTCGAGCGTCAGCTCGCCGAGCATCGGATATTTGCCGTCGACCGCCTTGAGCTCGACCAGCGCCAGCTTGCCGTCGCCGCTGCGCGCCATTGCGCGGAGCGTGGCCGCAACCGAAACCTCGCCGCGGGTGCGCAGATACGCAACCTCGTCGGGCTTGGCCTCGCGCGAGATCAGCGAGAATGCGACGTCGCCGCCGAGCAGCGTGCGGCCCTCGCGCGACAGCCCGTCGCCGAGGCTCGCGGCGACCGAGCCGACGCCCGCGATTGCCATCACGCCGAGCGCGATGCAGGCGATGAACACGTAGAATCCGCGCAGGCCGCCGCGCAGTTCGCGCAGCGCGTAGCGGAAGGCAAGCGACGACGCGCGGCCCTGGGTGCGGACCTGCACCGCGACTTCGGACGCAATGCTCATGTCGCGGATTGTCCGTCGATGCGGCCGGAGCGCAGCCGCACCACGCGGTCGCAGCGTTGCGCCAGCGCGAGATCATGCGTCACCAGCACCAGGGTCATGCCGCGCTCGGCGTGCTTGGTGAACAGCAAATCGACGATCTGCTTTCCCGTCGTCTCGTCGAGATTTCCGGTCGGCTCGTCGGCAACAAGGATCGCCGGATCGGGCGCGAGCGCGCGTGCGATCGCGACGCGCTGCTGCTCGCCGCCGGACAGTTGCGTCGGATAGTGACGCAGCCGTTCGCCAAGACCGACCGATTGCAGCTCCTGCGCGGCGCGCGCGGCGGCATCGGGATTGCCGGCGAGCTCGAGCGGCACCGCGACGTTCTCCAGCGCCGTCATGGTCGGGATCAGATGGAACGACTGGAAGACGATGCCGACCTGGCGGCCGCGGAAGCGCGCCAGCGCATCTTCATCGAGGGCATTGAACGAGGTGCCATCGACGACCACCTCTCCGCTGTCAGGACGTTCAAGCCCCGCCATCACCATCAGCAAGGTCGATTTGCCCGAGCCCGACGGGCCGATCAGGCCGATGGCCTCACCCGCTGCCACACGAAGGCTGATATCTTTGAGGATATGAACCCGTGCCGCGCCGGTGCCGAGCGAGAGATTGACGTTCCTGACGGCAATGGTGTCCGGCTCGACGTCGGTCAGTGAAGAGGATTCGATGAGACTGTCCATGGTTCGGTCATATGGCACTTCCGCCGCTGCGGTCGAGGCCCGGTTGAGAATCTTCGTGCACATACTCGTGTTGCTTATGGGCTTGATGACGGCGGCCAGCGCGCAGACGCCAACTGAGGGGAAAGGTCCGGCGAAACCGATCAAAATGGTGGTTCTGGGCGATTCCCTGAGCGCCGGTTACGGCCTTCCGGCCGAGGCGGCATTTCCGGTCCGGCTGCAAAAAGCCTTGGAGGCCAAAGGGATAAAGGTCGACATGACCAATGCCGGGGTGTCCGGCGACACCGCCTCGGGCGGCCGCGAGCGGCTCGACTGGTCGGTGGCCGACGGAACCGATGCCGTGATTGTCGAGCTCGGCGCCAACGATGCCTTGCGCGGCATCGATCCCGCGGTGACGCGTGCCGCGCTCTCGGACATCATCACAAAGTTGCAGGCGCGCAAGATCGCGGTGCTCTTGTGCGGCATGCTCGCGCCACCGAATTATGGAAGTGAGTATGCAGAGAAGTTCAACGCGATCTATCCGGATCTGGCGAAATCGCTCGGCGTGCCGCTCTATCCGTTCTTCCTCGATGGCGTTGCTGCTAATCCGAAGATCAATCAGGCCGACGGCATGCATCCGACGGCGGAAGGTGTGGACATCCTTGTGAAGAATATCCTGCCCACGGTGGAGGCATTTCTCGGCGCATTATCAGGGCAACGCAGTTGAAACGCAGGCAGTGCACCGCGCTGCGTCCGTAGGTTTACGAGCTGTTAACGCCTCATGCTTCGCAGAGTCACATATCTCGGGTACAAATAGGCATCGGTGATTCGTCGCCGGGCTTGTTACAGGGTGCGGGCTCCCAAAACCCGCGCCAAGCATCGAGGATTATAGCGATGCCGCGTCTGTTCACTGGTCTGGAAATTCCGGCCGATATCGGCCAATCCCTCTCCAATTTGCGTGGCGGCCTTCCCGGCGCACGCTGGATCGATCCCGAAAATTATCACGTCACTCTGCGCTTCATCGGCGATATCGATGGTCTCTGGGCCAACGAGATCGCGACGATGTTGTTTCGGGTGAACCGCAAGCCGTTCGAGGTCAAACTGCAAGGCCTGTCGAGCTTCGGCGGACGCAAGCCGCGTGCGGTGGTTGCCGCCGTCGAGCCGAGCCGGCCGCTGATCGAACTGCAGGCCGAGCTCGAGCGGATGATGCAGCGGATGGGGCTTGATCCCGAGGGCAGGAAATTCACGCCACATGTCACGCTCGCGCGTCTGCACGACGCGTCGAGCCAGGACGTCGCGGATTATCTGTCCGTGCGCGGCTACTTCCCGAGCCGCACCTTCCTGGCGGACCGCTTCGTGCTGTTCTCGTCGCGTGCGTCGACAGGCGGCGGCCCCTACGTGGTCGAGGATGCCTACGAGCTCTGCGCGTAAGGTCTCCTGAGATCGCGGTTTGAGGCGCCGGCGAGGCGCGTGCGGTCGGCCGTGGTATGCAAGGGTTCGCGCTTGCATACCTGCTGCATGCTCCTTGGCGCAATTCACGGCTTGCAATTTGCCGCGCACTAGGGCCGTAAGGTGGGCTCATGCTGTCCGCCTCACCCAATTCGTTCCTCGAACACTACAAATCCCTGGTCGCCTCCGGCGCGATCGAGGCCGACCCCGCGCAGGCCGTCGCCGCCGATGCGTTCGGCGCGCTGGAGGAGCGGCTCGCGAGCTACAAGCCGCAGCGCAAGCAGGGCCTGTTCGGACGGCTGTTCGGCGGCGACAAGGACGACAAGCCGCCGCGCGGGCTCTACGTCCATGGCGAGGTCGGCCGCGGCAAGACCATGCTGATGGATCTGTTCTTCCAGCAGAGCCCGGTCGAGCACAAGCGCCGCGCGCATTTCCACGAATTCATGGCCGAGGCGCATGAGCGCATCTACGGCTACCGCCAGCAGATCGCGCGCGGCGAGATCTCAGACGGCGACGTGATCGCGCTCACCGCGCAGGCGATCTTCGACGAAGCCTGGCTGCTCTGCTTCGACGAATTCCATGTCACCGACATCGCGGACGCGATGATCCTCGGGCGGCTGTTCGCAAAATTGTTCGATCTCGGCACCGTCGTGGTCGCGACCTCGAACGTCGCGCCGGAGGATCTCTACAAGGGCGGTCTCAATCGCGCGCTGTTCCTGCCGTTCATCGCGCAGATCACCGAATACATGGATGTGCTGCGGCTCGATGCGCGCACCGACTTCCGGCTCGAGAAGCTCGTCGGCGTGAAGATGTGGCTGGTGCCCGCGGACGATGCGGCCGATGCCGCGCTCAACGCGGCCTGGCGCAAGATGACCGGCAATGCGCCGTGCAAGGCGCGCCTCATCCCGATCAAGGGGCGCATCCTGAACGTGCCGTGCTCGGCGCACGGCGTCGCGCGCTTCAGCTTCATGGACATCTGCGAGAAGCCGCTTGCCGCGTCCGATTATCTGAGGCTCGCGCACGACTACCACACGATCCTGATCGACCACATTCCGGTGATGGATTACGCCGAGCGCAACGCCGCCAAGCGCTTCATCTCGCTGATCGACACGCTCTATGACAATGCCGTGAAGCTGATGGCCTCGGCCGAGGCCGATCCGGTGTCGCTGTACCTTGCCGACGAAGGCATCGAGGCGATGGAGTTCAAGCGCACGGCTTCGCGCCTGATCGAGATGAGCTCGGAATCCTACCTGGCTTTGCCGCACGGCCGGAAGGATTCGTCGGCGAGCGGTTCGACGACCGGACTGGTCGAGACCTGACATTCAGCCCTGAAATTTGGTCTCGAAATTTGCTCTTGCCCGCGGCCCGGTTCGGAGCAACTTTTCGTGTCTCCGGGCGGACGTTGCTGGCATGCCTGACCGAATTGCAGGCAGGGCCCGCAATCGGGCAGGCCCTGACTTGAATGGATCATTCGAAAGGGATAACCACCCTTGCAACCGACTTCCCTCCCTCCTGCATCCAGTTCAAAGGACTGATTTCCCATGGCACGCGACAAGATTGCACTGATTGGCTCCGGACAGATCGGCGGAACGCTGGCGCACCTCGTTGGCCTCAAGGAACTCGGAGACGTCGTGCTGTTCGATATCGCCGAGGGCGTGCCGCAGGGCAAAGCGCTCGACATCGCGCAGTCGTCGCCGGTCGATGGTTTCGACTCCAACCTGGTCGGCGCCAACTCCTATGAAGCGCTCGACGGCGCCAAGGTCTGCATCGTCACCGCCGGCGTGCCGCGCAAGCCCGGCATGAGCCGCGACGATCTCCTCTCCATCAACCTCAAGGTCATGGAGCAGGTCGGCGCCGGCATCAAGAAGTACGCGCCCGACGCCTTCGTCATCTGCATCACCAACCCGCTGGACGCGATGGTGTGGGCGCTGCAGAAGGCCTCTGGCCTGCCGCACAAGAAGGTGGTCGGCATGGCCGGCGTGCTCGACTCCGCGCGCTTCCGCTATTTCCTGGCCGATGAATTCAACGTCTCGGTCGAAGACGTCACCGCCTTCGTGCTCGGCGGCCACGGCGACACCATGGTGCCGCTGACCCGCTACTCGACCGTTGCCGGCATTCCGCTGCCCGACCTCGTCAAGATGGGTTGGACCTCGCAGGCGCGCATCGACGAGATCGTCGATCGCACCCGCAACGGCGGCGCCGAGATCGTCAACCTGCTCAAGACCGGCTCGGCATTCTACGCGCCGGCGGCCTCCGCGATCGCGATGGCCGAGAGCTATCTGAAGGACAAGAAGCGCGTGCTGCCCTGCG
The DNA here is from genome assembly GCF_029846235.1 of Bradyrhizobium sp. CER78. GTDB lineage: Bacteria > Pseudomonadota > Alphaproteobacteria > Rhizobiales > Xanthobacteraceae > Bradyrhizobium. Next base: position 84,677 of record NZ_JARVWP010000006.1, on the reverse strand, counting down.
CCGCCTATCTCAACGGTGAGTACGGCGTGAAGGACATGTATGTCGGCGTGCCCACCGTGATCGGCTCCAAGGGCGTCGAGCGCGTGGTCGAGATCGAGCTCGCCGGCAAGGACCGCGAAGCGTTCGACAAGTCGGTCGGCGCGGTGCAGGGCCTGGTCGACGCCTGCAAGAAGATCGCGCCCGATCTGCTCGGCAAGTAATCTCAATCGGCAATGACCCGATAGGCGATTCCGATCGCCTGTCGGGTGCAAGATGATGAAATTCTGGCGGATTTTGTAGTTGCGCGAGCCTTGGTATATGGTATGCCAGCGTCAGGGCTGACGTTTAGTTCGCCGCACGAGGGTTTGGGAGCGTCTTTCCATGAATATCCATGAATACCAGGCCAAGGCACTGCTGCACGAATTCGGCGTGCCGATCTCGCGCGGCGTTCCGGTGCTGAAGCCGGAAGAAGCCGACGCGGCGGCCAAGCAGCTCCCCGGCCCGATCTGGGTGGTGAAGAGCCAGATCCATGCCGGCGGCCGCGGCAAGGGCAAGTTCAAGGAAGCATCCGCCGGCGACAAGGGCGGCGTCCGCATCGCCAAGTCGGTTGCCGAGGTCGACGAGTTCGCCAAGCAGATGCTCGGCGCGACGCTGGTCACGGTGCAGACCGGACCGCACGGCAAGCAGGTCAACCGCCTCTACATCGAGGAAGGTTCCGACATCGACAAGGAGTTCTACCTCTCGATCCTGGTCAATCGCGAGACCTCGGAAATCTCCTTCGTGGTGTCGACCGAAGGCGGCGTGAATATCGAAGAGGTCGCCCATTCGACCCCGGAGAAGATCGTCTCCTTCTCGGTCGATCCCGCCACCGGCATCATGCCACATCACGGCCGCGCGGTTGCCGAGGCGCTCAAGCTGAAGGGCGATCTCGCCAAGCAGGCCGAGAAGCTGACCGCCCAGCTCTACACGGCGTTCGCGGCCAAGGACATGGCGATGCTCGAGATCAATCCGCTGGTCGTCACCAAGCAGGGCCAGCTCCGCGTGCTCGACGCCAAGGTGTCGTTCGACAGCAACGCGCTCTACCGTCACCCGGACGTGGTCGCGCTGCGCGACGAGACCGAGGAAGACGCCAAGGAAATCGAGGCGTCGAAATACGACCTCAACTATGTCGCGCTCGACGGCACGATCGGCTGCATGGTCAACGGCGCCGGCCTCGCCATGGCGACGATGGACATCATCAAGCTCTACGGCATGGAGCCGGCGAACTTCCTCGATGTCGGCGGCGGCGCCAGCGTCGAGAAGGTCGCGGCCGCGTTCAAGATCATCACCGCCGATCCGAACGTGAAGGGCATCCTGGTCAACATCTTCGGCGGCATCATGAAGTGCGACGTGATCGCCGAGGGCGTGGTCGCCGCGGTGAAGCAGGTCGGCCTCAAGGTGCCGCTGGTGGTGCGCCTCGAAGGCACCAATGTCGAGCAGGGCAAGAAGATCATCCGCGACAGCGGTCTCAACGTTCTGCCCGCCGACAACCTCGATGACGCCGCACAGAAGATCGTGAAAGCCGTCAAGGGAGGCTAACGATGGCCGATCATCTCGACGCTCCGACACCACTGGAAGAACACCGCAAGCTCGCGGTTTTCGCCGGCGAGTGGAACGGCGAAGAGATGGTCTTTCCGTCGCGCTGGACCGCCGGCGGTCCGGCCACCTCGCATGTCGTTGCGCGCATCGCGCTCAACGGCTTCTATCTGATCCAGGACAGCGTGCAGACCCGCGACGGCAAGGAAAGCTTCGCCACCCACGGCGTCTTCACCTATGACCGCGACGATCGGGCCTACAAATTGTTCTGGCACGATTCGCTCGGCTACTACCCGCCGTCGCCGGCCTCCGGCGGCTGGGCGGGCAAGTCGCTGATCCTGGTGCGCGGCTCGCTGCGCGGCAATGCCCGTCACGTCTACGAGGTCGTCGACGACAACACCTACAACATGAAGATCCAGTTCTCGCCTGACGCGGAAGGGTGGGCCGACGTGCTCACCGGCGTGTACCGGCGTATCCACTGAGCATGATCCGGAAAAGTGGCCCCCGGTTTTCCGATATGATCATGCTCAAACCATAGTGTCCTTCACCGCTGTCTCGCGAAAGCATCTCGAACCATGTCCATTCTGATCGACAAGAACACCAAGGTCATCTGCCAGGGCTTCACCGGCAAGAACGGCACGTTCCATTCGGAAGCGGCGATCGCTTACGGCACCAAGATGGTCGGCGGCGTCGCGCCGGGCAAAGGCGGCTCGACCCATCTCAATCTGCCGGTGTTCGATACCGTCGCCGACGCGCGCGAGAAGACCGGCGCCGACGCCAGCGTGGTCTATGTCCCGCCGCCGGGCGCGGCGGACGCGATCTGCGAGGCGATCGATGCCGAGATCCCGCTGATCGTCTGCATCACCGAAGGCATTCCGGTGCTCGACATGGTGCGCGTGAAGCGTTCGCTGTCGGGCTCGAAGTCGCGGCTGATCGGGCCGAACTGCCCGGGCGTGATGACCGCCGGCGAGTGCAAGATCGGCATCATGCCGGCCAACATCTTCAAGCCCGGCTCGGTCGGCATCGTCTCCCGCTCCGGCACCCTGACCTATGAAGCGGTGTTCCAGACCACCCAGGAAGGCCTCGGGCAGACCACCGCGGTCGGCATCGGCGGCGACCCGGTCAAGGGAACCGAGTTCATCGACGTGCTGGAGATGTTCCTGGCCGACGAGAAGACCAAGTCGATCGTCATGATCGGCGAAATCGGCGGTTCCGCCGAGGAAGATGCCGCCCAGTTCCTCAAGGACGAAGCCAAGCGCGGCCGCAAGAAGCCGATGGTCGGCTTCATCGCTGGTGTCACCGCACCTCCCGGCCGCCGCATGGGCCACGCCGGCGCGATCATCTCCGGCGGCAAGGGCGACGCCGGTTCCAAGACCGCGGCGATGGAAGCCGCCGGCATCAAGGTCTCGCCGTCCCCGGCGCGGCTCGGGCATACGCTGGCCGAGATGCTGAAGTAATCGCCGTCCGGCGAGGTTCCCTGCGATATTGGCGCGATTTCGGGCGGGTTCTCCTTGGAGAACCCGCCTTTTTCATGCGTTTTGCCGTCAGAACGCCGATCAATAAAATATGAAAATTGATTCATTCTTTAGTTCTTTTAGGCAGGAATATCCGACCTAGATAGGGTAAAGGATATCCATCCAGCCGGCGCTCTTCCCAGACCGGCACTTGCGCCGTCTCCTACGCGCGAACCGAAAAAAATCACCAGGACTGCCTCATGTCTCGCCAAGACGCGAACGCCGCTTTTGCTCTCTCCTCATTCCTGCAGGGCACCAACGCCGCCTACATCGACGATCTTTATGCTCGGTACGAGCAGGACCCGTCGTCGGTCGACGCCGAATGGCAGGATTTCTTCAAGAGCCTGAAGGACGCCCCGGCCGACGTGCAGAAGAACGCCGAAGGCGCCTCGTGGGGCCGCGCCAACTGGCCGGTGACGCCGCGCGACGAGCTGACCTCGGCGCTCGACGGCAACTGGGCCCAGGTCGAAAAGGCGGTCGGCAGCAAGCTGGCGGCCAAGGCACAGGCCAAGGGCGCCGCGCTCTCCGACGCCGACGTGCACCAGGCTACGCGCGATTCGGTCCGCGCCCTGATGCTGATCCGCGCCTACCGCATGCGCGGCCATTTCCACGCCAAGCTCGATCCGCTCGGCATCGAGGCGCCGCGCGATCGCGAGGAGCTCGATCCGCGCTCCTACGGCTTCACCGAGGCCGACTTCGATCGCAAGATCTTCCTCGATCACGTGCTCGGCCTCGAATACGGCACGCTGCGCGAGATTGTGCAGATCTGCGAGCGCACCTACTGCCAGACGCTCGGCGTCGAGTTCATGCACATCTCCAACGCCGCGCAGAAGGCCTGGATCCAGGAGCGCATCGAAGGTCCGGACAAGGAGATCAGCTTCACGCCCGAGGGGCGCCGCGCGATCCTCAACAAGCTGATCGAGGCCGACGGCTTCGAGAAGTTCTGCGACACCAAGTTCACCGGCACCAAGCGCTTCGGCCTCGACGGCGGCGAATCGCTGATCCCCGCGCTCGAGCAGATCATCAAGCGCGGCGGCAATCTCGGTGTGAAGGAGATCGTGTTCGGCATGCCGCATCGCGGCCGCCTCAACGTGCTGACCCAGGTGATGGGCAAGCCGCACCGCGCACTGTTCCATGAATTCAAGGGCGGTTCGGCCAATCCGGACTCGGTCGAAGGCTCCGGCGACGTCAAGTATCACCTCGGCGCCTCCTCGGACCGCGAGTTCGACGGCAACAACATCCATCTGTCGCTGACCGCGAACCCGTCGCATCTGGAGATCGTCGATCCCGTCGTGATGGGCAAGGTGCGCGCCAAGCAGGACCAGCACGGCGATCCGCCCGACATGCGCATCTCGGTGCTGCCGCTGCTGATGCACGGCGACGCGGCGTTCGCGGGCCAGGGCGTGGTGGCGGAATGCTTCAGCCTGTCCGACCTGAAGGGCTACCGCACCGGCGGTTCGCTGCACTTCATCGTCAACAACCAGATCGGCTTCACCACCTATCCGCGCTACTCGCGCTCGTCGCCCTATCCGTCCGACGTCGCGAAGATGATCGATGCGCCGATCTTCCACGTGAACGGCGACGATCCCGAAGCTGTGGTGTTCGCGGCCAAGGTCGCGATCGAGTTCCGGCAGAAATTCCACAAGCCGGTCGTCATCGACATGTTCTGCTACCGGCGCCACGGCCACAACGAGGGCGACGAGCCGGCCTTCACCCAGCCGGTGATGTACAAGCGCATCGCCTCGCACCCCACCACGCTGGAGATCTACGCCAAGCGGCTGGTCGCCGACGGCGTTTTGACCGACGGCGAGGTCGAGAAGGCCAAGGCCGACTGGCGCGCGCGGCTCGATGCCGAGCTCGAGGCCGGCGCCGGCTACAAGCCGAACAAGGCCGACTGGCTCGACGGCAAATGGGCAGGCTTCAAGTCGGCCGATCAGGAAGAAGACGCCCGCCGCGGCGTCACCGGCGTCGATGTCGCCGTGCTCAAGGAGATCGGCCGCAAGATCACCAAGGTGCCGGACGGTTTCCGGGTTCACCGAACCATCCAGCGCTTCCTCGACAATCGTGCCAAGGCCATCGATACCGGCGAAGGGATCGACTGGGCGACCGGCGAAGCGCTGGCGTTCTGCACGCTGCTGCAGGAAGGCCATCACGTGCGGCTGTCCGGCCAGGATTCCGAGCGCGGCACCTTCTCGCAGCGCCATTCGGTCCTGATCGACCAGGAGGACGAGAGCCGCTACACGCCGTTCAATCATCTCGGCGGCGAAGACACCGGCCATTACGAGGTCATCAACTCGCTGCTGTCGGAAGAAGCCGTGCTCGGCTTCGAATACGGCTACTCGCTGGCCGAGCCGAATGCGCTGGCGCTCTGGGAAGCGCAGTTCGGCGACTTCGCCAACGGCGCCCAGGTGGTGTTCGACCAGTTCATCTCCTCGGGCGAACGCAAGTGGCTGCGCATGTCGGGCCTCGTCTGCCTGCTGCCGCACGGCTATGAAGGGCAGGGACCGGAGCACTCCTCCGCGCGCCTCGAGCGTTATCTGCAGATGTGCGCCGAGGACAACATGCAGGTGGTCAATCCGACCACGCCGGCGAACTACTTCCACGTGCTGCGGCGCCAGCTGCATCGCGAGATCCGCAAGCCGCTGATCCTGATGACGCCGAAGTCGCTGCTGCGCCACAAGCGCGCCGTGTCGCGGCTCGATGAGCTCGGCAAGAACGCCACGTTCCATCGCATCCTGTACGATGACGCGCAGATGCTGCCGGACGAGAAGATCAAGCTGGTGCCGGACGACAAGATCCGTCGCGTCGTGCTGTGCTCCGGCAAGGTCTATTACGACCTGTACGAGGAGCGCGAGAAGCGCGGCATCGACGACATCTATCTGATGCGCATCGAGCAGCTCTATCCGGTGCCGTTGAAGGCGCTGGTCCAGGAGTTCGGCCGCTTCAAGAATGCCGAGATGGTCTGGTGCCAGGAAGAGCCCCGCAACATGGGTTCCTGGCACTTCATCGAGCCCTATCTGGAGTGGGTGCTGAACCAGGTCCACGCAGCCAACAAGCGTCCGCGCTATGCCGGCCGTCCGGCATCGGCGGCGACCGCCACCGGGTTGATGTCGAAACATCTCGCGCAGCTCAAGGCGCTGCTCGACGACGCACTGAACTAACGATCTTCACCAACACCATGCCCCGCCTTGTGCGCAATTGCGCACTGGAGCGGGGCATCCGGTATCCCGCGTCATCCAGCACAAGCGCTGTCGTCACGGAGTACCGGGTCGTTCGCTTTGGCGGATGGTGGCCGGATAAATTTTCGACCGCAAGGTTATCGAGGAAAAGACCATGACTGAAATTCGCGTTCCAACGCTCGGCGAATCCGTAACCGAGGCCACGATCGGCCGCTGGTTCAAGAAGGCCGGTGAGGCCGTTGCGGTGGACGAGCCGTTGGTGGAGCTGGAAACCGACAAGGTCACCATCGAGGTGCCCGCGCCGGTCGCCGGCACGCTCGGCGAGATCATCGCCAAGGATGGCGAGACCGTTGCCGTCGGCGCGCTGCTCGGCCAGATCAATGACGGTGCCGTCGCAGCGGCCAAGCCCGCTGCCGCAGCCGCAGCTCCCGCCAAGGCCGCAGCGCCGGCGCCTGCCGCCGCTCCCGCAGCGGCGCCTGCCGCACCCAAGGTGCCGCCGGCGGATGCGCCGCTCGCGCCGTCGGTGCGCAAGCTCTCCGCCGAAAGCGGCGTCGACGCCTCGACCGTTCCGGGCTCGGGCAAGGACGGCCGCGTCACCAAGGGCGACATGCTGGCCGCGATCGAGAAGGCCGCCTCGGCGCCGACCCCGGTCAACCAGCCGGCCGCCGCCGTTCAGGTCCGTGCGCCGTCGCCGGCGGACGACGCCGCGCGCGAGGAGCGCGTCAAGATGACCCGGCTGCGCCAGACCATCGCGCGCCGCCTCAAGGATGTGCAGAACACCGCCGCGATGCTGACGACCTTCAACGAGGTCGACATGACCGAGGTGATGAAGCTGCGCGCCCTCTACAAGGACACGTTCGAGAAGAAGCACGGCTCGAAGCTCGGCTTCATGGGCTTCTTCACCAAGGCGGTGGTGCAGGGGCTGAAGGACATTCCGGCCGTCAACGCCGAGATCGACGGCTCTGACCTGATCTACAAGAACTACTACCACATCGGCGTCGCGGTCGGCACCGACCGCGGCCTGGTGGTGCCCGTCGTGCGCGACTGCGATCACAAGTCGATTGCCGAGATCGAGAAGTCGATCGCCGACTACGGCCGGCGTGCCCGCGACGGCCAGCTCAAGATCGACGAGATGCAGGGCGGCACCTTCACAATCACCAATGGCGGCATCTACGGCTCGCTGATGTCGACGCCGATCCTCAACGCGCCGCAGTCCGGCATCCTCGGCATGCACAAGATCCAGGAGCGGCCGATGGTGGTCGGCGGCAAGATCGAGGTGCGCCCGATGATGTATCTGGCGCTGTCCTACGATCACCGCGTCATCGACGGCAAGGAAGCGGTCACCTTCCTGGTGCGCGTCAAGGAGAGCCTGGAGGATCCGGCCCGCCTGGTGCTGGACCTCTAAGGTCATATCGCGCGCGGCGTCCGATCGGATCGGGCGCCGCGATTCGTTGGGTGCTTACCTTTGGGGATCAATGTGACGGACAAGGTCGTTGTCATCACCGGCGGCAGCCGCGGCATTGGCCGCGCCACCGCGCTTGCAGCTGCCGCGCGCGGCTATCGCGTCGTCGTCGGCTACGCATCCAACCAGGGTGCGGCCAATGAAGTCGTCGCCGCGATCGAGGCCAGGAACGGCAAGGCGATCGCGGTGAAGTGCGACGTCGGCAGCGAGGCCGACATCCTGGCGCTGTTCAAGGCTGCGGATGGCTTCGGTACGCTCGGTGCGCTCGTCAACAATGCCGGCATCGTCGGCAAGAGCGGTGTGCGCGTCGACGAGATGTCCGCCGAGCGCATCCAGCAGATGATGGCGGTGAACGTCACTGGCAGTATCCTGTGCGCGCGCGAGGCGGTGAAGCGGATGTCGACCAAGCACGGCGGCAAGGGCGGCGTCATCGTCAACCTGTCCTCGGTCGCGGCGAAGCTCGGCGCGCCCAACACCTATGTCGACTATGCCGCCTCCAAGGGCGCAATCGATTCCTTCACGGTCGGCCTCGGCTACGAGGTCGCGAATGAAGGCATCCGCGTCGCCGGCATCCGGCCCGGCTTGATCGACACCGACATCCATGCCGCGGGCGGTGAGCCCGATCGCGCGCATCGGCTCGCCCATATGGTGCCGATGAAGCGCGTCGGCACCGCGGATGAAATCGCCAACGCCATCGTCTGGCTGATCTCGGACGAGGCGTCCTACGTCACCAGCGCGATCCTCGACGTGTCGGGCGGTCGCTAAAACATAAATCCGACGCGGATCCCGATCTGCCGGTCAGATCGGACCCGCCTCATTGTCACAGAGTTAGCTACAGGACCTTCCATCATGGCTTCTTACGATCTCGTCGTCATCGGCACCGGCCCGGGCGGATATGTCTGCGCGATCCGCGCGGCGCAACTCGGCATGAAGGTCGCCGTCGTCGAGAAGAATGCGACGCTGGGCGGCACCTGCCTCAATGTCGGCTGCATGCCGTCGAAGGCGCTGCTGCACGCCTCCGAGATGTTCGAGGAAGCCGGGCACTCCTTCGCCAAGATGGGCGTCAGCGTCCCGGCGCCGAAGCTCGATCTGCCCGCGATGATGAACTTCAAGCAGCAGGGCATCGACGGCAACGTCAAGGGCGTCGAGTTCCTGATGAAGAAGAACAAGATCGACGTGCTCAAGGGCACCGGCAAGATCCTCGGTGCCGGCAAGGTCGAGGTCTCCGGTGACGGCAAGTCCGAAACCGTCGAGACCAAGAACATCGTGATCGCCACCGGCTCCGACATCGCACGCCTGAAGGGCATCGATATCGACGAGAAGCGTATCGTGTCGTCGACCGGCGCGCTGTCGCTGGAGAAGGTGCCGGAGAAACTGCTGATCATCGGCGCCGGCGTGATCGGGCTCGAACTCGGCTCGGTCTGGCGCCGCCTCGGGGCGGATGTCATGGTCGTGGAATTCCTCGACCGCATCCTGCCTGGCATGGACGGCGAAGTGGCAAAACAATTCCAGCGCATGCTGGAGAAGCAGGGCTTTGTCTTCAAGCTCGGCACCAAGGTCACTGCGGTTGACACCTCGGGCAAGACGCTGCAGGCCAAGGTTGAGCCGGCCGCAGGCGGTGCTGCGGAGACCATCGAGGCCGACGTCGTGCTCGTGTGCATCGGCCGCGTGCCCTACACCGAGGGCCTCGGGCTGAAGGAGGCCGGCGTTGCGCTCGACAATCGCGGCCGCGTCGAGATCGACGCGCACTTCTCGACCAATGTGAAGGGCATCTACGCGATCGGCGACGTCGTCGCCGGGCCGATGCTCGCGCACAAGGCGGAAGACGAGGGCGTTGCCTGCGCGGAGATCATCGCGGGCCAGGCCGGCCACGTGAACTACGACGTCATTCCAGGTGTTGTGTATACCACGCCGGAAGTATCGTCGGTCGGCAAGACCGAGGAAGACCTCAAGCAGGCGGGTGTCGCGTATACCGTCGGCAAATTCCCGTTCACCGCGAATGGCCGCTCCAAGGTCAATCAGACCACTGACGGCTTCGTGAAGGTTCTCGCAGATGCGAAGACGGACCGGGTGCTCGGCGTCCACATTGTCGGCATCGAGGCCGGCGAAATGATCCACGAAGCCTGCGTGCTGATGGAATTCGGCGGCTCGGCCGAGGATCTGGCCCGCACCTGCCACGCACATCCGACCCGCTCCGAGGCGATCAAGGAAGCTGCGCTTGCGGTAGCCAAGCGCGCCATCCATATGTGATGATCGAACGTCCGGCGCGAGCCGGGCTGGAGCATGATCCGGAAAAGTGTGAAGCGGTTTTCCGAGAAGATCATACTCGAACAAGGAGCTGAAGCGTGATGATTCAACTCGGTCTCATCGCGCTTTAGGATCATACCGATGTTGCGCCGCCTGCTTCAGCCGTTCTGGGTCCTGCTTGCGATCATCTTCCTGATCGAGGCCTGGCTGTGGGACCACCTCGAGCCGATCGTGGCCCGGGTGGTCGCCTGGATCCCGCTCCGTGCGCTCAAGCAATGGCTTGCCGACCGGGTCGATTCGCTGTCGCCGGCGATGACGCTGATCGTCTTCGTCGTGCCGCTGATCCCGCTGTTTCCGCTCAAGCTGGTCGGGCTCTGGCTGCTGGCGAACCAATATTGGTTCAGCGCAGTCTCGCTGATCCTGTTCGCCAAATTCCTCGGCGTCGGCGTCACGGCCTTCCTGTTCGACGTGACGCGATCGAAGCTGCTGGAGATGCCCTGGTTCGAGGCGCTCTATAATTACGTGATGGCGCTGCGGGCCAAGGCCACCGCGCTGGTCGAGCCGATCAAGCGGCGCATCCGCGAGATGATCAGCGGCGACGGCGAGGGCTGGGCCGCGCGCACGCTGCGCCTGATCGCTCGCTTCCGCAAAAGCGTGCATCAGACCAGCAAGGTTCTCTAGGCGGCGCTCCTGCTCCGTCACCCCCGCGCAAAGGCGATGCCTTTGTCGCTGGAGGAGCGCGCATGGCGCGCGTCTCGAAGGGTCGACGGCCACCACTGTGGCCGTGCATCCTTCGAGGCTCGCTCCGCTCGCACCTCAGGATGACGGGGATAGCAAGGCGCCAGCCTGCCGCCTCAATGCAGAGGCAGCAAGTGCGGCTGGAATAGGCCGAGCACGGTCATCACGATGCCGGCCAGTGTCACCAGGCCGGACACCCAGACGAGCGCGGCAATACCGGTGATGATGGTCGCGGACGCCAGCACGATGGCGATCTGGAAGGCGGCGGAGGCAAGCTCGAAGTGGTGATATTTCGCAGTGGCCTCGTCGCGCTCATGCTCGGCGTGTTTGGCGCGCTCGGCGAGCTGTTCGGTGCCCTCGCCGGTCTCCGGCTCCGAGCGATAGCGCGCCGCGGTCTTCTGCCAGTCGTCGATCTGCTTCTGCAGCGCGGCCTTGGCCGCCTCGTCGGTGGTGGTCGCGAGGTTCAGCTTGCCCTGCTCGGCGGCGGTCTGCACCGCGGTGCGGCGGATGCTCTTGGCCTGGAAGAAGGCCCAGAGGTTGGAGGCTTCGACGTTCTTGCTGATCGATTCGGTCTGGGCGCCCTTGCCGAGCGTTTCCGACAGCGCCAGACAGAGCGCGATCACGGCGATCAGGAGCGCGATCTTTTTGTTCTCGCCCGACGCATGCTCGGCATGCTCCGCCTGCTCCATACTTTCATGTGCGCTCATGATTCCCCTCCGATGAGACTGTGCCACGATTGCCGAATGCGGTGCACAAGGCAAGGGGCGGCAGTTTGTGGTTAGCCGTATGAAGATGAACGCAGCATGACGGCGAGCCAGATCCGGCGTCCTATCTGGACCGGGATCCGGCCATTCAGCCGCGCGGGTGCGCGGAGCGGTAGACCTCGAGCAGGCGCTCGCTGTCGATGCCGGTGTAGATCTGCGTGGTCGACAGCGACGCGTGGCCGAGCAATTCCTGGATCGCGCGCAGGTCGCCGCCGCGGCTCAGCAGGTGGGTGGCGAAGGAGTGCCGCAACGCATGCGGCGTCGCGCTGTCGGGCAGGCCGAGCGCGCCGCGCAGCCGCTCCATGGTGAGCTGGATGATGCGGGGGCTTAAGGGGCCGCCGCGCGCACCGACGAACATCGGACCCGTGGGGCTGAGCTGGTGCGGGCAGATCGCCGCATAGTCCTCGATCAATTGCAGTACGTTCTGCAGCACCGGCACCATGCGGGTTTTGTTGCCTTTGCCGGTCACGACCAGCACGTCGCCTTCGCCCGGCTTCGGCACGTCGCGGCGCTTCAGCCCCAGTGCCTCGGAGATGCGCAGGCCCGAGCCGTAGAGCAGCGCCATCACGGCGGCGTCGCGCACCAGGATCCAGATCTCGCGCTCCTCGCCGGCACGCTCATCGGCATCGGCAAAGCGTTTCGCCGCCTCCATATGGATCGGCTTCGGCAGGCTCTTTGCCACCTTGGGCGCGCGAATCGCCGAGAGTGCGCCGACCTTGCCCTTGCCTTCGCGTTCCAGGAAGCGTCCGAACGAGCGCAGCCCCGCCAGCGCCCGCATCAGCGACCGTCCGCCGATCTCGTCTGCGCGCCGCATCGCCATGAACGCCCTGACATCACTCGCCTCGAGCGCGGAGAAGGCCGCAAGCGTCACGCGTGCGCCCCAGTGTTCAGCGAGGAAGGCCAGGCATTGCCGCACGTCGCGGGCGTAGGCCTCGAGCGTCTTCGGCGACAGCCGCCGCTCGGCGCGCAGATGCGACAGCCAGCGCATCATCTCCTGCGTGACTGATGTGTCGGCGCAGTCGAGCTCGAGCGGTGGGATGGGTTGATCGGTCCGGGCCATCTGCAAAGGGCTATTGGCGCTGCTAATCTCCTGATTATATCGCACTGCCTTCGTTTACCGATCGCTAAGACCGCGCAGCGGTGACAGAGCGTTTTCGAGCGAAGTGGAGGCCGGTTCGCGTGAAGAAAACGCGTCAAAACAAGAAGCTGGAGATTTGGTTCTGATTCATTCAGAACCAAATCTCCAGCCCGGTGCAAAGTTCGGATTCAAAAGCCCTGATTCAATGGATCACACCACGCGCCCCAGCCCAGCCGCCGCATCGACGACACGTGTCGTCGACGTGCTGGTGCCTGTGGCGCTGAACCAGACTTATTCCTACCGTGTGCCGCGCGGCATGGACCTTGCGCCCGGCGATGTGATCTCTGTTCCGCTCGGGCCGCGCGAAGTCGTCGCGGTGGTGTGGGCCGAGAATGCCAGGCCGGATCCGCGGCTGCACAACCGGCTCAAGGACGTCAGCGAGAAGCTCGACGTTCCGCCGCTCCGGGCGGAGCTGCGCCAGCTGGTCGACTGGGTCTCCACCTACACGTTGTCGGCGCGCGGCATGGTGCTGCGGATGACGCTGCGGATGGGCGAGAATCTCGGGCCGGAGCGCACGCGGCTCGGCGTCCGCCTGATCGGCGAGCCGCCGCGGCGCCTGACGCCGGCGCGCCGGCGGGTGATCGAGGTGCTGTCGGACCGCTTGCTGCACGGCAAGTCGGAGGCGGCACGGGAGGCCGGGGTCAGCTCGGGCGTAATCGACGGCCTGGTCGACGAAGGCACGCTGACGGTCGAGGCGATGCCGCCGCCGGCCGCGCCGCCCGTTCCGGACCCCTCCTACGCCCAGCCGGATTTCTCGCGCGAGCAGCGCAGTGCGGTCGACGTGCTGCGGACGCTGGCGGCGAGCGGCAGTTTTCATGTCGCGCTGCTCGACGGCGTCACCGGTTCCGGCAAGACCGAGGTCTATTTCGAGGCGATCGCGGAGAATATCCGCCGCGGTAAGCAGACGCTGATCCTGATGCCGGAAATCGCGCTGACCGGCCAGTTCCTCGACCGCTTCGCGCAGCGCTTCGGCGTACGTCCGCTGGAATGGCATTCGGAGCTCACGCCGCGCACGCGGGCGCGCAACTGGGCGGCGATCTCAGAGGGCAAGGCGCCGGTCGTGGTCGGCGCCCGCTCGGCGCTGTTCCTGCCCTATGCCGATCTCGGGCTGATCATCGTCGATGAGGAGCACGACCAGGCCTACAAGCAGGACGACGGCGCGCATTATCACGCGCGCGACATGGCGGTGGTCCGCGCCCATATCGCCAAGATCCCGATCGTGCTGGCGTCGGCCACGCCGTCGGTCGAGAGCGAGGTCAATGCGCGCAAGGGACGCTACCAGCGCGTCGCGCTGCCGTCGCGGTTCGGCGGCCAGCACATGCCGCATATCGAGGCGATCGACATGCGCCGCGCGCCGCCGCCGCGCGGGCGGTTCATTTCGCCTGTGCTGGCCGAGCAAATTCGTCATGCGATCGAGCGCCGCGAGCAGGCGCTGCTGTTCCTCAACCGCCGCGGCTATGCGCCGCTGACGCTGTGCCGCGCCTGCGGCCATCGCTTCGCCTGCACGATTTGCGACGCCTGGCTGGTCGATCATCGCTTCCGCCAGCGGCTGGTCTGTCATCACTGCGGTTTCTCGATGCCGCGCCCGAACATCTGCCCGCATTGCGCGGCCGAGGAATCGCTGGTCGCCGTCGGCCCGGGCGTCGAGCGCCTGCAGGAGGAGGCCGCGAGCATCTTTCCCGAATCCCGCACTATGGTGCTGTCGAGCGATCTCATCACCTCGATCGAGACCATGCGCAGCGAGCTGAACGAGATCGCCGAGGGCCGCGTCGACATCATCATCGGCACCCAGCTGGTGGCCAAGGGGCACAATTTCCCGCGGCTCAATCTGGTCGGGGTCATCGACGCCGATCTCGGCCTCAGCAACGGCGATCCCCGCGCCGCCGAGCGGACGTTCCAGCTGTTGAACCAGGTGGTCGGACGTGCCGGCCGCGAGCAGGGCCGCGGCGTCGGCTATCTGCAGACCCATCAGCCGGAGCATCCGGTCATTAAGGCCCTGATCGCGAACGACCGCGAGGCGTTCTATGCCAGCGAGATCGATATCCGCGAGCGCACCGGTTATCCGCCGTTCGGCCGGCTGGCGAGCCTGATCGTCTCCGCCGGCGATCGCCCGACCGCGGAAGGATTTGCCCGCAAGCTCGCCGCGGTCGCGCCGCTCGATGAGCGGATCCAGGTGCTCGGTCCCGCCGAGGCGCCGCTGGCGGTCATCAAGGGCCGCTACCGGTTCCGCCTGCTGGTGAAGTCGCTGCGCAATGTCGACCTGTCGCAATATCTGCGCGAATGGCTCGAGGCGGGCCCGAAGACCACGGGCAATCTGAAACTCGAGGTCGACGTCGATCCGCAGAGCTTTTTGTAGAGGCCGTCATTCCGGGATGGTCCGGAAGGACCAGACCCGGAATCTCGAGATTCCGGGTTCGATGCTGCGCATCGCCCCGGAATGACGAAAAGAAAATGCCTGCCGTCATTCGCGACGGCAGGCCTATTGGCGCGAAGCAGGCCTCGCGGCCGTTACGCAACGCAACGCTTACTGAACGCTTAGGACACGACCTCGGCGGTGACGCGGCCGACGCCGGCGCCGGTCAGGCCGATGGCGCGGGCTGCGCCGGTCGAGAGGTCGAGCACGCGGCCGCGGACGAACGGGCCACGATCGTTGATGGTGACGACGACGCTGCGGCCGCCATGGGTGACGCGGACCTTGGTGCCAAACGGCAGCGAGCGGTGGGCAGCGGTCATGGCGTTCTGATTGAAGCGCTGACCGGAAGCGGTGCGGCTGCCCGACTCATTGCCGTAGAAGGAGGCCATCCCCGAGAACGAGTGGCCGCCGGACGGCTGGATCGATGCATTGGCATCGCGCCAGGACGAACCTTCGGCGCGGGCCTGGTGATGATGGTGGCGGTGATGATGGTGCCTGGACTTCGCGGACGCCTCGGTCACGCTGCCCCCGACCAGGATAGTTGCGGCTACAAACGCAAGCGCCGTACGCGAGCGGGTTACGTTGCCCGCCGCCTTCTTGATATTCAGCATTGATAAGACCCTCAGACAGTATTGCCGCTAACACGGCAAGTGGAACCCCCGTCCCTTCGTTGACCAAGGCCGTTTGGTTTCGCAATGAGGCACGAATTAGGCAGTAAATCCCAATTGTCTCGGGCTGAAATATCTTGTTACCGCTTTGGGGTATTCAATCGAGGTTCCGTAACCTTGGCCGTTAACGAATTTTTAACGATTCGAATACTAACGAATACTGATTATCTTTCTGGTTGTAAGTTTTCAGTAAGTAATCGCGAAATGAAACGGCAGCCCGCTGCGGGTTCCTTGCGGCCGAGCCCATAGGGCCATGCAAATTTCGATGGAACAAAATCGAGGGACGCGATTCGGAGCCGGCTGCATCGGATTTCCGCGCGCCGAATTTTTCTGATTCGACCAGCGGCCGCGGTCGCGAAAAACCGCATGCGACAAGGCGGCTCTCACGATGCCGTCATGTTGCACCTGCGCGATTGCTATGTTAGCAAAGCCGCGATTTTAACGGTCCCGGCATGTCCTGTGCCGGTCGAAAATCGAAGTCCCGCTTGAATTCCAAGGGCTTGGATCGCTAGGCGCTGCTTTGGTGGCGACGGTTTTTCCCTTGCGAATTTGACAGCAAAAAAGAGCGAGCTCGTGGCTGCTGAAGATCCGTCCGTTTCGGGAGTTTCCGGTCGTTATGCAACGGCCCTGTTCGAGTTGGCACGCGACGAGCAATCCGTCGATCAAGTCAGGGCCGATCTCGACAAATTCGAAGCCATGCTCAACGACAGCGCCGATCTCAAGCGCCTCGTTCGCAGCCCGGTGTTTGCCGCCGAGGCCCAGCTGAAGGCGCTGACCGCGGTGCTTGACAAGGCCGGCATCGCCGGCACGTCGGCAAAATTCCTCAAGGTTCTCACCGCCAATCGCCGGCTGTTTGCCGTCGCCGATGTGATCCGCGCCTACCGCGCGCTGGTGGCGAAGTTCAAGGGCGAGGCGACTGCGGAAGTCACCGTCGCCGAGCAGCTCAGTGACAAGAATCTCGACGCCCTGAAGACCGCACTGAAGTCAGTGACGGGCAAGGACGTCGCGCTCAACGTGAAGGTCGATCCCTCCATTATTGGTGGCCTGGTGGTCAAGCTCGGCAGCCGCATGGTGGATAGTTCGCTTCGCACCAAACTCAATTCGATCAAGAACGCGATGAAAGAGGCAGGCTGATGGACATCCGCGCCGCAGAAATTTCTGCGATCCTCAAGGACCAGATCAAGAATTTCGGCCAGGAAGCCGAGGTCACCGAAGTTGGCCAGGTGCTGTCGGTCGGCGACGGTATCGCCCGCGTCTACGGTCTCGACAACGTTCAGGCCGGTGAAATGGTCGAGTTCGAGAACGGCACGCGCGGCATGGCGCTGAACCTCGAAACCGACAACGTCGGTATCGTGATTTTCGGCGCCGACCGTGAGATCAAGGAAGGCCAGACCGTCAAGCGCACCCGCGCCATCGTGGACGCGCCGGTCGGCAAGGGCCTGCTCGGCCGCGTCGTCGACGCGCTGGGTAACCCGATCGACGGCAAGGGCCCGATCCAGGCCACCGAACGCAAGCGCGTTGACGTCAAGGCGCCCGGCATCATTCCGCGCAAGTCCGTGAACGAGCCGATGGCCACCGGCCTCAAGGCAATCGACGCCCTGATCCCGATCGGCCGCGGCCAGCGCGAGCTGATCATCGGCGACCGTCAGACCGGCAAGACCGCGATCGCGCTCGACACCATTCTGAACCAGAAGCCGCTCAACGCCCAGCCGGACGAGAGCCAGAAGCTGTACTGCGTCTACGTCGCGGTCGGCCAGAAGCGCTCCACGGTTGCGCAGTTCGTCAAGGTGCTCGAAGAGCAGGGCGCGCTAGAATACTCGATCGTCGTCGCGGCGACGGCGTCCGATCCGGCTCCGATGCAGTACATCGCGCCGTTCACCGGCTGCACAATGGGCGAATACTTCCGCGACAACGGCATGCATGCCGTGATCATCTATGACGATCTGTCCAAGCAGGCCGTCGCCTACCGCCAGATGTCGCTGCTGCTGCGCCGCCCGCCGGGCCGCGAAGCCTACCCGGGCGACGTGTTCTATCTGCACTCCCGCCTGCTCGAGCGCGCCGCCAAGCTCGGCAAGGATCATGGGTTGGGCTCGCTGACGGCGCTGCCGGTCATCGAAACCCAGGCCAACGACGTGTCGGCCTACATCCCGACCAACGTGATTTCGATCACCGACGGTCAAATCTTCCTGGAAACCGACCTGTTCTTCCAGGGCATCCGTCCCGCGGTGAACGTCGGTCTGTCGGTGTCGCGCGTCGGTTCGTCGGCGCAGACCAAGGCCACCAAGAAGGTCGCCGGCAAGATCAAGGGCGAGCTCGCGCAGTACCGCGAAATGGCGGCGTTCGCGCAGTTCGGCTCCGACCTCGACGCCTCGACCCAGCGCCTGCTCAACCGCGGTTCGCGCCTGACCGAGCTGCTCAAGCAGCCGCAGTTCTCGCCGCTGAAGATGGAAGAGCAGGTCTGCGTGATCTGGGCCGGCACCAACGGCTATCTCGATGCGCTTCCGCTCAACAAGGTGAAGGCGTTCGAGGATGGCTTGCTGTCGCTGCTGCGCGGCAAGCACGTCGATATCCTCAACGCGATTCGCGACAGCCGCGACCTGTCTGACGACAGCGCCGCCAAGCTGAAGTCGGCGGTCGACGGCTTCGCCAAGACGTTTGCATAACGAATGGGGCGTCGCCCGGCTCGCCGCCGGGCGTGACGAACAGAGGCTTGCGATCTGACCATTGTGGTCGGATCGCCGGGGTGAACGAAGAATGGCGTCACTAAAAGACATGCGGGTCCGCATCGCCTCGACCAAGGCGACGCAGAAGATCACCAAGGCCATGCAGATGGTCGCAGCCTCGAAGCTGCGCCGTGCGCAGAACGCCGCCGAAGCGGCGCGGCCCTATGCCACCAAGATGGATGCGGTGATTTCCAACATCGCAGCCGCGGCCAATGGGACGCCCGGCGCGCCGGCACTGCTTGCCGGCACCGGCAACGACCAGGTGCACCTGCTTTTGGTCTGCACCGGCGAGCGCGGCCTGTCCGGCGCTTTCAACTCGGCCATCGTGCGCCTGGCGCGCGAGCGGGCGAACGCGCTGCTCGCGCAGGGCAAGGAAGTGAAGTTCTTCTGCGTCGGTCGCAAGGGCTATGAGCAGCTGCGTCGGACGTTCGAGAAGCGGATCGTCGAGCATCTCGACCTGCGTTCGGTACGGCAGATCGGCTTCGTCAATGCCGAGGACATCGCGAGCAAGGTGCTGGCGCGGTTCGAGGCCGGCGAGTTCGATGTCTGCACGCTGTTCTATTCGCGCTTCCAGTCGGTGATCGCGCAGATCCCGACCGCGCAGCAGATCATCCCGCTCGAGGTCGCCGCGCCCGCCGCGGGCACGGCTCCTGCCACGTCTTATGAATACGAGCCTGAAGAGGACCAGATCCTCGGCAGCCTGCTGCCGCGCAACCTCGCGGTGCAGATCTTCCGCGCGCTGCTGGAGAACAACGCCTCGTTCTATGGCGCGCAGATGAGCGCGATGGACAGCGCGACCCGCAATGCCGGCGAGATGATTCGCAAGCAAACCCTGATTTACAACCGTACCCGTCAGGCCCAGATCACGAAGGAGCTGATCGAGATCATCTCCGGCGCTGAGGCGGTCTAAGGCAGATTTTCGAAGGAGAACAGTCCATGGCTACAGCAGCCAATCCGATCGGTCGCGTTACCCAGGTCACGGGCGCCGTGGTCGACGTGCAGTTCGAAGGCCACCTTCCGGCGATTCTGAACGCGCTCGAGACCAAGAACGGCGGCAACCGCCTGGTGCTCGAAGTCGCACAGCATCTCGGTGAATCGACCGTCCGCACCATCGCGATGGATATCACCGAAGGTCTGGTCCGCGGCCAGGAAGTGACCGACACCGGCGAGCCGATCCGGGTGCCGGTCGGCGAGGGCACGCTCGGCCGCATCATCAACGTCATCGGCGAGCCGATCGACGAAGCCGGCCCGATCAAGGCCGACGGCGTGCGCGCCATCCATCAGGAAGCGCCGACCTACACCGACCAGTCCACCGAAGCTGAAATTCTCGTCACCGGCATCAAGGTCGTCGATCTTCTTGCTCCGTACGCCAAGGGCGGCAAGATCGGCCTGTTCGGCGGCGCCGGCGTCGGCAAGACCGTGCTGATTCAGGAGCTGATCAACAACGTCGCGAAAGCGCACGGCGGTTACTCCGTGTTCGCCGGCGTCGGCGAGCGCACCCGTGAGGGCAACGACCTCTATCACGAGTTCATCGAGTCCAAGGTCAACGCCGATCCGCACAACCCGGATCCGAGCGTGAAGTCGAAGTGCGCACTGGTGTTCGGCCAGATGAACGAGCCGCCGGGCGCCCGCGCCCGCGTCGGTCTGACCGGTCTGACGGTCGCCGAGCACTTCCGCGATCAGGGCCAGGACGTGCTGTTCTTCGTCGACAACATCTTCCGCTTCACCCAGGCGGGTTCGGAAGTGTCGGCGTTGCTCGGCCGTATTCCTTCGGCGGTGGGCTATCAGCCGACGCTCGCGACCGACATGGGCGCGCTGCAGGAGCGCATCACCACCACCCAGAAGGGCTCGATCACCTCGGTGCAGGCGATCTACGTGCCGGCCGACGACTTGACCGACCCGGCGCCCGCCACCTCGTTCGCGCACTTGGACGCCACCACGGTGCTGTCGCGCGCGATCTCGGAAAAGGGCATCTATCCGGCGGTGGACCCGCTCGACTCGACCTCGCGCATGCTCTCGGCGCTGGTCGTCGGTGAAGAGCACTACAACACCGCGCGTCTCGTCCAGCAGATCCTTCAGCGCTACAAGTCGCTGCAGGACATCATCGCCATTCTCGGCATGGACGAACTGTCGGAAGAGGACAAGCTGACGGTCGCCCGCGCCCGCAAGGTCGAGCGCTTCCTGTCGCAGCCGTTCCACGTCGCCGAAATCTTCACCGGCTCGCCGGGCAAGTTCGTCGACCTCGCCGACACCATCAAGGGCTTCCGCGATCTCTGCCAGGGCAAGTACGACCATCTGCCGGAAGCGGCGTTCTACATGGTCGGCACCATCGAAGAAGCCGTCGAGAAGGGCAAGAAGCTCGCCGCCGAAGCGGCCTGAGCTTCATGATGTCGTCATCGCCGGACCTGATCCGGCGATCCATCGAACGAAAACTGTCTTGACTGATGGACCCGCGGGTCGAGCCCGCGGGTGACAGCGCAAAGAACGGAAAGACCATGGCCACCTTCCACTTCGATCTCGTCTCTCCCGAAAAGCTCGCCTTCTCCGGCGAGGTGGATCAGGTTGACGTCCCCGGCGTGGAGGGTGATTTCGGCGTGCTCGCCGGCCACGCTCCGGTCGTCGCCACGGTTCGTCCGGGCATCCTGACGATCACGGCCGCCGGCAAGCGCGACAAGGTGATCGTGCTCGGTGGCCTCGCCGAGATGTCGGACAAGGGCCTCACCGTGCTCGCCGACGTCGCGACCACGATTGCCGAACTCGACCGCGTGAAGTTCGCGGAGACCATCAAGGAGATGGAAGAGAAGCTCGCCGAGAAGGAGGGCTCCGAGCTCGATCACGCGATCGAACGGCTCGACCACTTCAAGAGCATACAGAACGAGCTCAACACCACGGCTATGCACTAAGGCGCGATTGCCGACCAGCGATCGCGCCGATGTGTCGAGTGAGCCGGCCCCCTTTGTGAAATCGCTCACAGTTTTCCAGTCATCGTCCGTCAGGACTTGAATGATTCAACGCTCGCCGCACCCTGGCGGGCGTTGAATGCTTATTGCACCCGCAAACGTCTGGCGGCATTCTCCCCGGCATATTTGGATTCCGGGGCTGGTGCTCATGAAGCGCAAGATCGCGGCGATCTTTGCGGCCGATATTGCAGGCTATAGTCGATTGGTTGCCGAGGATGAGGAAGAGACGCTGCGGCGGCTCGCCTCCTATCGTCAGGTCACCGACGACTTCATTGCAAAATGCGGTGGCCGCATCTTCAACACCGCAGGCGATGCGGTGCTCGCGGAATTTCCCAGCGCCGTCGAGGCCGTGCGTTGCGCGATCGACATCCAGGAAAGTCTGCGCACGCGCAACATGGCCTATCCGCCAAGCCGGCAGATGTCGTTCCGGATCGGTATCACCATCGGCGATGTGGTCGAGCGCGACGGCGATCTGCTCGGTGACGGCGTCAATATCGCAGCCCGGCTCGAGGGCCTCGCGGAGGTCGGCGGCATCTGCGTGTCGCGCGCCGTGCACGAGCAGGTCGTCAACAAGCTGTCGGTGCAGTTCGCCGACATCGGTGCTCAGGACGTGAAGAACATTCCGACCCCGGTGCACGCCTACATGGTGGCGATGCGGCGCGAGGACGGCAGCTACGCAACGCCGCAGGTCAAGAAGCCGATCAAGGCCGTGCCTTCAGGTACGCCAGCCTGGATGTGGCCCGCTGCCATCACCGTGGTGCTGCTCGCCGCGATCGGCGTCGGCGGCTTCCTCGCCTACACCAAGCTGGAAACCTCGGCGGCGAAGCCCGCTTCCGTGGCGAGTTCAACACCGGCGCCCGCGCCGTTGCTATCAGCCTCACCGGCCCCGTTGGTTGCGCCGTCGCCGCCGGCATCGACTGCACCATCTGCGCCTTCGAAGCCCGCGCCGGCATTGGCGGCGACGGCATCGACTGCGTTAGGTGATAAACTCGGTGATAAGCTCGCGGCCGACATCGTTCCGTTCGTCAGCGATCGCACCCGCAACATGCTCGCGACCGAGTATTTGCCCGCAGGCGATTCCAAGGCGGTCGCTCTCAACATCAATGGCTTCGTCGGCTGGAGCGTGGCGCAGCCCAGTGAGGACGCGGCGAAGACGGCGGCGCTGGATCTATGCCAGAAGCGCGCCGACAATGCGGGCTCGCCGCGCAAATGCGAACTATACGCCGTCGGCAACACGATCGTGTACACCCATGGCCAGCCTCCGGTGCCGCCCTTGCCGTGGGTCAAGCGTGATGTGCTGGTCGAGAAGCCGTACGCCACCAAGGATGTGCCGCTGCTGCGCGACGCGGCCAGGGCCCGGCTCGACAGTCTGTTCGTGCCGGGCCGCAAGACGCGAACCATCGCGCTCGGCCCGGGCGGCCACTACTTCTTCAATGCGGGCATCGATTCGCTGGAGGAATCGGCGCGGCGCAATCTGCAAGCCTGTGGCGCGGTCGCCGGCGTGCCCTGCACGATCGTCGCGGTCGACGACGTCTTCGTGGTGCCGATTCCGGCGACGTTGCGTGTGACCGGCTTCCTCAGGGCGGCGGACAGCTCGGTCATCGTTCCGAGCGAGCGGGCCGATGTCGTCCGCAAGCTTGCCGATGCGACGGCAGGCTGGAATGCGGTCGCGGTCGGGACGCAGGGACGGCCGGGACTTGGATTGAAGGCGGAGAACGAGCAGGGCGCGGTCGACGCCGCGCTCGGCGAATGCGCCAGGCGCGACAGCGATTGTCATGTCATCGCGATCGGCCCGTTCACGGTCGGCCCGAACTAGAACCTGCAAAGTGGTGAACCGATCCGGAAAATGTGAAGCAGCTTACAGCTGAGATCGGGCACAAGTGACAAGCTGCGGCGCAACGACGAACCGACTTGATCGGATCGCGATTCCGCTTTGGACGTAATGGACAAGATTCCGTGCTGACCTTCTCCACCGATGCGCTCCGCCCGCAGGACCGTTTCGAGCACTGGTGCGACGTGCGCGGCAAGAGCCTGTTCGGGGTCACGATCGAGCTCGAGCGCGACAAGCGGCCTGACTTCCGCGGGCACTTTTCCGCGACGCCGGTGGGCGATGCCGTGCTGGCGGAAATGTCGGCATCCTCCTATCGGGTCAGCCGTACCTCATCGGACATTACGCGCGTCCCGAGCAACAGCCTGCAACTCGCCTGGCAGGTGCGTGGCCCCGGCCACCTGAATATCGGGCGCGATCGTGTTCACTTCGTGCACAACGGTGATCTGGTGTTCGGCCACTCCAATCTGCCGTATTTCTCGACGCCCGAACGGACCGACGGTTTCCATTTCTTCAGCCTCAAGATCCCGGTCTCCGACGAGTTCGTGCTCGGCGCGCAAATCGAGGATGCGCCGCCGGTCGCGCTGGCGCGCGATGCGCGGCTGACCCGGCTGGTCGGCGCCATGACCCGCGACCCGGCGCACGCCGGGCAGTTCGCCGACGAGGTCACGCATATGGTGCGGCTGGCGTTGCTTGCGCGCGGACGTTTGCGGCCGCGGCAGGATGAGATCCGCGCCGCGCTGCATGCGGGCTACCTGCATGCCGCGCGCGAAATCCTGCTGCGCGATCTGCATCGCGCCTCGCTTACGCCGGCCGCGGTCGCAACCGAGCTCGGCATTTCACTGCGGCAATTGCATGCGCTGTTCGAGCCGACCGGCCTGTCGTTCGCGCGAACGCTGACGGCGACGAGGTTGCAGGAGGCGAGGCGGCTGCTCTACAGCTTGCAGGAACGCGGCATCGACGAGATCGCGTTCGCATGCGGCTTCGACAGCATCGCAACCTTCTATCGCGTGTTCCGCGCGACCTATGGGATGACGCCAGGCGATGCGCGGCGCACGCCGCCGCAGGATCAGCCGGCGAATTGCGCAAACCGGGTCGCGACCGCGCGATAGACGTCGCGGCGGAACGGCACCACGAGGTCGGCGACGCGGTCGAGGCGCTCCCAGCGCCATCGATCGAATTCCGCGGGCTGGCCGTTGCGCGGCGTCAGCGGATCGATCTCCTCGTCGCGTCCAGTGAAGCGCAGCGCAAACCATTTCTGGCGCTGGCCGCGGAATTTGGCGAGCCGATGCGATGCCGGGCCGTCATAGGCGGGGAATTCGTAGGTCATCCAGTCGGTCTCGCCGAGATAGTCGGCGCTGACCGCCCCGGTCTCTTCCCACAATTCGCGCATCACGGCCTGGCGCGGATCCTCGCCCGCGTCGATGCCGCCCTGCGGCATCTGCCATTCGAGGCCGGGCAGCACGATCTCCGGACCATCGTCCTTGATCCGGTGGCCGATCAGCACGCGTCCAAAGCTGTTGAACAGCGCGATGCCCACGTTGGGGCGATAGGGCTTATCCGATGACATCTCGATGGCTGCGTCGCGCGTTGAGTTAGCCGATCATCCGGCCGTTCACTTCGCCGCCAGACCGGCGAATTCCTTCACGACGCGCTCATAGACCGGGCGCTTGAACGGCACAATCAGCTCCGGCAAATTCTTCATCGGCTCCCAGCGCCAGGTGATGAACTCGGCCTTGTGGCCGCCACCGGGATTGGCGACGTTGATCTCGTTCTCGTCGCCGGTGAAGCGCAATGCGAACCACTTCTGCCGCTGGCCGCGATAGCGGCCCTTCCAGGCGCGGCCGGCGACGGTGCGCGGGATGTCATAGATCAGCCAGTCCGAGACCTCGCCGAGCTTCTCCACCGACTTGATGCTGGTCTCTTCATAGAGTTCGCGCCGCGCGGCCTGAAACGTGTCCTCGCCGGGATCGACGCCGCCTTGCGGCATCTGCCAGACATGCGCGTCGTCGACATGCTCGATGCCGCCCGCGCGGCGTCCGATGAAGACCAGTCCGGCCGTATTCAGCAGCATGATGCCGACGCAGGTTCGATAGGGCAGGTCCTCATAACGTGCCATGCTGCCGCTACCTCGCATTTCCTGATGCCATCAGACCCGGCCCCCCGGCTAGGTCATGCTGCACCAACAGATTGATCTTTAGCCCGATTTTGATTTCAGCATCGCCGTTGTCAATGGCACAAGCATAATGCCCTTGGAATCCAGTGTCTTGAGCCAGGCGCCGAGCCGCTCGATCGAGACCGGCAGCGCCGAGGCGACGCCCACGGCGGTGCCGCGCTCCTTGGCGATCGTTTCCAGCTTGACCAGCGCGCGGTCGATTTCGGCCGAGGTCGGCACGGCGTCGATGGCGAAATCGGCCTTGGCGAATGGTAGCGATTGGCCGGCGGAGAGGTTCTGCGCCACGCTGCGCGGGGTGGAACCGTCGTCGAAATAGCTCAGGCCGCGCTTGGCCGCTTCGCGCACGATGGGTTGCATCACGGGATCGGTCGCGACGAAGCGGGCACCCATGAAATTGGCGATCCCGGCATAGCCCTGCAGGCGGCTGAGGTGCCAATAGAGCCGGTCGAGGTTCTGCTCGCTGCTCAACGTGGTCAGCAGGGTCTGCGGCCCCGGATCGTTGTCGGGATAGTCGAACGGCTCCATCGGGATCTGCAGCAGGATCTCGTGGCGCTGTGCCCGGGCGCGTTCCGCGAGCTTGCCGGGGTCGGCGCCATAGGGCGTGAAGGCGAGCGTCACGGCCGGCGGCAGCTTCATGATCGCATCGGCCGTCTTGGCGGCGCCGACGCCGAGGCCGGCGACCACGACGGCCACCACGGGCATCCGGGCCGCCTTGGCGCGGTCGGCCTCGGCCGCATAGACCGTGAACGGCTTCAGGCCGTCGGCGACCACGGGGATCATGCCGTAGCGCGACTTTTCCAGCAGGCGCGGGTCGATGCCGGTCATCGCGAGCGGCGGCGCGTCGCCGTCAGCCTTCTCAGCCGCCAGGTCGCCGGCGCCGATCACCACGTCCTGGCGCTTGCCGCTCGAGCCGTCGATGATGGTGACCGTCCTCGCGTCATTCTTCGCGTCATTCTTGGCGTCGCCGGCTGCGGCCGGTGCCTTGGCGGCGGATTTGACCGCCGGTTCGGCCGGGGCGTGCTTGTCGTCGGCGGATGCAGGTGGGGGATTAAGGAGAGTGATGCGGGCCATCGGCTCGCCGCCGAGCGGGTTGTCGTTGAACAACGCAACGCCAACGAAACCGACCAGCACCAGCCCCAGCAGCACGGCGAGCGCCTGCATCGCCGTGAAGGGCAGGCGGAAACGGCGCGTCCTGCCCGCGGTCTGTTGCCCAAGCGGCGTGCTCAGTTCGTCGGCCGCTTCTGCCATGCCCCTCCCCGAATCAACAGCGCGAACGATAGCACGATGCGGTGCATTCCCGCGCGCCGGCCTCCCCGGCAAAGCACGGACGGTGGTGGATGCCGAAAGCAAAAAGGGCGGCCCGAGGGCCGCCCTGTTCGCCTAGACGATTGGATTGGATTGGATCAGTTCGCGGACTTGTTGGCCGGCTTGTCGGCAGCGGCCTTGTCACCGGGCGCCTTGTCACCGGCCGGTACCGGCGTGGCGTTCGAGGTCGACTTGATGCCGTGCAGCAGGTCGTCGGCCATCTTCAGCGCCTTGTCGTCCTTGGCGTCCGGCGGGACATAGGACTGCGAGCCGGTCTTCTCGTCGCCATCGTTCTTCAGATGGCCGCGCAGCGAAGCCTCGCCCTTGGTGTCGGTACGCGCCTTCAGCTCGTCCGGCACGTCCTGCAGCACCTCGATATCGGGCACGATGCCCTTGGCCTGGATCGACTTGCCCGACGGCGTGTAATAGCGCGCGGTGGTCAGGCGCAGCGCGCCGTTGCCCGAGCCGAGCGGGATGATGGTCTGCACCGAGCCCTTGCCGAACGAGCGGGTGCCGACCAGCGTCGCACGCTTGTGGTCCTGCAGCGCGCCGGCGACGATTTCGGAGGCCGACGCCGAGCCGCCGTTGATCAGCACGATGACCGGCTTGCCCTTGGTGAGGTCGCCCGGATGCGCGGCGCGGCGCTGGGTTTCCTCGGCATTGCGTCCGCGCGTCGAGACGATCTCGCCGCGTTCCAGGAAGGAGTCGGACACGGTGACCGCTTCCTCCAGCAGGCCGCCGGGATTGTTGCGCAGGTCGATGATGTAGCCCTTCAGCTTGTCGCCGATCTGGCCCTGCAGGTTGGCGACCTCCTTCTTCAGACCTTCGGTGGTCTGCTCGTTGAAGGTGGTGATGCGGATATAGGCGATGTCGTCGGCCTCGACGCGCGCGCGCACCGAGCGGACGCGGATGTTGTCGCGCACCAGCGTGACGTCGATCGGATTGTCCTGGCCCTTACGGATGATCTTGAGCTTGATCTTGGTGTTGACCGGACCGCGCATCTTCTCGACGGCCTGGTTCAGCGTCAGGCCCTGCACCGCCTCGTCGTCGAGCGTGGTGATGATGTCGTTCGCCATGATGCCGGCCTTCGAGGCCGGGGTGTCGTCGATCGGCGAGACGACCTTGATCAGCCCGTCTTCCATCGTGACTTCGATGCCGAGGCCGCCGAACTCGCCGCGGGTCTGCACCTGCATGTCGCGGAAGCTCTTGGCATCCATGTAGCTCGAATGCGGATCGAGGCCGGACAGCATGCCCGAGATCGCGGATTCGACCAGCTTGGAGTCGTCGGGCTTCTCGACATAGTCGCTGCGCACACGCTCGAACACGTCGCCGAACAAATTGAGCTGGCGGTAGGTGTCCGACGTCGCGGCGCGCGCGCTCGATCCCATCAGCACAGCGCGGGGCTGCGTGACGAAAAGCGTCAGGGCCGCGCCGGTGGCGGCGCTAAGGAGAATTACCGAAGTCTTGCGCATCATCCGCGAACCTTTTCGCCTTCACTTGTGGCCCACCATGGGCCTGGATCGATTGGAGTGCCGTCTTTCCGGAACTCGACATAGAGCACTGGCTGGCTCGCATTGGTCGCGAGAATGGATGCAACTTGGGACGTCGACCCCATGGTCGCAACCGGCTCCCCCGTAAGTACAAACTGGCCGATGTTTACCGAAATACGCTCCATCCCGGCGATCAGGACATGATACCCGCCCCCGGCATTGAGGATCAAGAGTTGTCCATAGCTGCGGAAAGGACCCGCGTAAACAACCCAGCCGTCACACGGGGTTGTGACCTGCGCGCCCGTTTTGGCTGCCAAAGAAATGCCTTTTTGTACGCCCCCCGCGCCGTCGGAACCGCCAAATTCGCGAATCTTGGTGCCATTCACGGGATAGGAGAACAGGCCTTTGGCCGAGGCGAAGGCGACCGCCGGGCTCATGCGCGCCGGGTCCTTGAGCGCCCCGAGATTGGGTTTACCGTTAACGGTCGCCGGCGCCCCCTGGAGGCTGGCCGTGGCGGCGGCCTTGGCCGCGCTCTTGAGGTCCTGCTCCATCTTGGCGATCAGGCTCTGCAGATTGTCGGCCTGCTTGGACAGCGCGATGGCGCGGGCGCCTTCGGCCTCCATGTCCTTTTCGGCTGCGCTCTGCTGCCGCTGCCGCTCGTCGACCAGCGCCGCAAGCCGGGTCTGGTCCTCCCTGAGCTTGTCGCGGTCGGCCGCCAGCGCGTCGCGCTCGGTCGAGATGGTCTTGCGCAGCGCGACCAGTTCACCGAGATCGGCGGCGAGCTTCTCGGCGCGGACGCGCAATTCCGGCACCACTGCGCCGAGCAGCATCGCGGTGCGCAGCGATTGCAGCGCGTCCTCGGGCCGCACCAGCAGCGCCGGCGGGGTGCGCCGCCCGGCGCGCTGCAAGGCGGCCAGCACCTCGATCACCTCGGAGCGGCGTGAATCCAGCGAGCTGCGGATCTCGCGCTCGCGGCCGTCGAGCGGCTGCAACCGTGCTTCGGCGTCGGCGATCCTTGTCTCAACGCCGCGCACCTGGCCGGCAATGTCGATCAGCTGCTGATTGAGCTTGCTGCGGTCCTGGCCCATCGCGGCGATGTCGGCCTTCAGCTTCTCCTGCAACTCGGTCGCCTTGCGCTGCTGCTCGCGCGCGGCCTCGAGCTCCTGCTCGCGCTGCTTGATGGCGTCGGGCGATGTCTCCGCCGTCGCGGCCTGCTGTGACGGCGGTGCAGGCTGCGGCGTCGGAGATGGGGCCTGTGCATGTGCCGATGCGACGAGGAGCGCAAGCGACAGCGGCAATGGTGCGGACAGCCAGCGTCGTCGCGTGGCGCGAAGATCGAAAAACTTGTCCCGCTTGTGCTGCATCCGAGCTGTTCAGCGCTGTTGTCTATCCGTCACCGCGTCACGCGCGATGGTAGGGATGGCCGGCCAAAATGGTCGCGGCCCGATAAATCTGTTCCAGAAGCATGACGCGGACCATTTGGTGCGGCCAGGTCGCGGAGCCGAATGCAATACGCAACGAAGCCTTGCGCTGCAATTCAGGCGAAAGTCCGTCGGCGCCGCCGATCACGAAGGCCGTATGCGCCGCCCCCTCGTCGCGCCAGCGGCCGAGCTGCTGCGCAAAGCTTGCGCTGTCGATGCTCTTGCCGCGTTCGTCGAGCGCGACCAGCATGTGCTTGTCAGGCAGCAGCGCCGCGATCGCCGCAGCTTCTTCCGCGATGCGCGCGGCCGCGTCGCGCGCGCGGCTCTCCGCAATCTCATGAATGTCCAAGCCGCGAAAGCCGAGCTTGCGGCCGATATCCTCGAAGCGCTCACGGTAGCGCTCCGCGAGCTCCCGTTCAGGGCCCTGTTTCAGGCGGCCGATGCAGATGACGACGAGGCGCATCAACGCAGACTAGCTGCGCTGCTGCCGATTCGCATCGGCCTCGTACCCCTTAGACCGCCGCGACCGCCGGGTTCTGAGTCCACAACCGCTCGAGGTTGTAGAACTCGCGCACCTCAGGCCTGAACACGTGCACGATCACCTCGCCGGAATCGATCAGCACCCAGTCGCAATTGGGCAAGCCCTCGACGTGGATGTTCTTGACCCCGTTTTCCTTGAGGCTCTTCGTCACATTTTCCGCGATCGCGCCAACGTGCCGGTTCACCCGGCCGGTGGTGACGATCATGTAGTCGGAATATGCGGATTTGCCCCGAAGGTCGATGGTGACCGTCTCTTCCGCCTTCATGTCCTCGAGGCGGGAGAGGATCAGGCTCAGCGTCTTGTTGGCATCCGGTTTGTCGGCGTCCGGTTGCGCCTGCAAGGCCGCGGTTTTCGTCGATGTTTTACGCGCAGTCTTTGGAACCTTGGGTAAAACAGACTTTGACAATACAGATGTGGCCAGGGACCATTCCTTTCACTGTATCGCGGGTGCCGAATCCCTCGGCCCCACGCACCATATTACGCATGTGGGGTTAATGGTTTCAATATTCCAGTAACCCTTTTGCGCTTCACGCCGTTCTCCAGCTCCCGTCCGGGTTCCGGAGTCCGGTCGAAGACAGATTGGATTTCATTCCTGTCAGGAAGACCCAGGCTGGCGCCCGTTGGTCGGCCAGCCGTGTCGCCTGATTTTCGGGCATGCGATAGCGCGTGAGTGCCTGCGCCGCCGGTGCGGCAAGGGCGCGGAAGCTTTGGGGCGGTCGGTCGATCACGGCAATCGGCACATCGGACGCGATGCGCCGCCAATCTTTCCAGCGATGAAATTGCGCGAGATTGTCAGCGCCC
Source organism: Bradyrhizobium sp. CER78 (assembly GCF_029846235.1). Classification (GTDB taxonomy): domain Bacteria; phylum Pseudomonadota; class Alphaproteobacteria; order Rhizobiales; family Xanthobacteraceae; genus Bradyrhizobium. The sequence goes on along the minus strand of NZ_JARVWP010000006.1, from coordinate 53,755 downwards.
ATGATCCAGACGAAGTGCACGCCGGAGACGCGGCGGCGCAAGTGGATGATCGTGTCTACAGTGTAGCGCGTGCCGATGACAGCTTCGAGACAGCTGATGTCGATGCGCGGATCGTCGGCAACGCGGCGCGCGGCGGCGGCGCGTTCGTTGAGCGCATGCAGGCCGTCATGGTTCTTCAGCGGATTGCCCGGCGTCAGCAGCCACCACACACGGTCGAGCTGCAGGCGCTTCAGCGCGAATTGGCTGATCGCGCGATGCGCGGCGTGCGGCGGATTGAACGAGCCGCCGAGCAGCCCGATGCGCATGCCGTTGGTGTAGAACGGAAGCGCCTGGGCTGCGGATAACGGCACGGTGGAAGCTTGCTGCAAGGATCTACCGTGTGCGTGCGACAATGATCACGGCCGTGTCTGCCCGGTGCCGTGGACGCGGTACTTGAAGCTCGTCAGCTGCTCGGCGCCGACAGGGCCGCGGGCGTGGAATTTGCCGGTGGCAATGCCGATCTCGGCGCCGAAGCCGAATTCGCCGCCGTCGGCGAACTGGGTCGAGGCGTTGTGCAGCACGATCGCCGAATCGACCTCGTTGAGGAATCTCTGCGCGGCCGCGGCATCCTCGGTCACGATCGCATCGGTGTGATGCGAGCCGTGATTTTGAATATGCGCGATCGCTTCATCGAGGCTGTCGACGATCTTCGCCGAGATGATCGCGTCCTCGTATTCGGTGGTCCAGTCCTCGTCGGACGCGGGCTTCACCCTGGCATCGGCGCCTTGCACGATGTCGTCGCCGCGCACCTCGCAACCGGCATCGATCAACAACGCGACCAGCGGTTTCAGCTTGGTCGCGGCAGCGCCACGATCGATCAGCAGGGTCTCGACGGCACCGCAGACGCCGGGACGGCGCATCTTGGCGTTCAGCACGACCGACTTGGCCATGTCGAGCTCGGCACTGGCATCGACGTAGATGTGGTTGACGCCTTCGAGATGCGCGAACACCGGAACGCGCGCCTCCGCCTCGACGCGACCGACCAGGCTCTTGCCGCCGCGCGGCACGATCACGTCGATGCCGCCGTTCAATCCGGTCAGCATCAGGCCGACGGCCGCGCGGTCGCGGGTCGGCACCAGGCTGATCGCAGCCTCGGGCAGACCGGCTTCACGCAGGCCCTGCACCAGGCATTGATGGATCGCGCGGCAGGAGCGGAAGCTGTCGGAGCCGCCGCGCAGGATCACGGCGTTGCCGGACTTCAGGCACAGCACGCCGGCGTCGGCGGCAACGTTGGGGCGGCTTTCGAAGATCACGCCGATCACGCCGAGCGGCACGCGCACGCGCTCGATGGTCATGCCGTTCGGGCGCTGCCAGCTTTCGGTGACGGCGCCGACCGGATCGATGATCTCGCGCACGGTCGCAACGCCGTCGGCCATGCCGTTGACGCGCGCCTGCGTCAGTGTCAGGCGGTCGACGAAGGCCGAGGTCATGCCGCCCGCACGCGCTTCCGCAACGTCCTCGGCGTTGGCGGCGAGAATTGCCGGCGCGTTGGCGCGGATCGCGCGTTCGATTGCGGCGAGCGCCCGGTTCTTCTGCTCCGGCGGCGCCAGCGCCAGCACGCGCGCGGCGGCACGCGCCTTGGCGGCGAGGTCGGTCATCAAGGCGGCGAGATCGGCGTTGCCGTCGATCGCCTTCAGGGGCGCGGTCATGGAAGTCCCAGCTTTCGTTTGAGCACTTCGATCATGCTCTAAGGCCATGTTCTAGCATGGCAATTGAGGGGTGGCGAGGCGCGGAACCGGCATGGCAGGTGGGCGGCAGGCCGCCCCGCTCGGCCAATGGCCTACCGATGCCCTACTTGGCCGGGATCGCCCCGGCCGGGCCGATCACGAGGTCGTCGCGGTGGATCATCTCGGAGCGGCCGCTGATGCCCAGAATGGTCATCACGTCAGGCGAGGAGCGGCCCTTGATCTTCTCGGCGTTCTCGGCGTCGTAGGCGACGAGGCCACGGCCGATCTCATGGGTGTCGGGGCCGCGCACCACCACGGCATCGCCGCGGGCGAACTGGCCGTCGACCCTGACAACGCCGGCCGGCAGCAGGCTCTTGCCGGCGCGCAGCGCCGCCACCGCACCGGCATCGATGGTCAGCGTGCCCTTCGGCTCCAGCGAGCCCGCGATCCAGCGCTTGCGCGCGGTGACCGGATTGGCCGGGGTGAGAAACCAGGTGCAGCGGCCGCCGTCGGCGATCGCCTGCAGCGGATGCTCGATCTTGCCGGAGGCGATCAGCATGTGAGTGCCGGCGGTGGTCGCGATCTTCGCCGCCTCGATCTTGGTGGTCATGCCGCCGCGCGACAGTTCGGAGCCGGCGGAGCCGGCCATGCCCTCGATCTCCGAAGTGATGCTTTCGACCACCGGAATCAGCTTGGCGTCGGGATCGACCGCCGGCGGCGCGGTGTAGAGGCCGTCGATATCGGACAGCAGGATCAACAGATCCGCGCTCGCCATGGTGGCGACGCGGGCGGCAAGGCGATCATTGTCGCCGTAGCGGATCTCGGTGGTGGCAACCGTGTCGTTCTCGTTGATCACGGGCACCGCGCCCCATTCCAGCAGCTTCGCGATCGTCGAGCGCGCATTGAGATAGCGGCGGCGCTCCTCGGTGTCCTGCAAGGTCACCAGGATCTGCCCGGCGCCGATGCCGTGATGGCCGAGCACCTCCGACCAGATCCGCGCCAGCGCGATCTGGCCGACCGCCGCGGCAGCCTGGCTCTCCTCGAGCTTCAGCGGGCCGCGCGGCAGCTTCAGGCGGCTGCGTCCGAGCGCGATCGAGCCCGACGACACCACCATGACCTCGCAGCCACGCTTGTGGAGTTTGGCGATGTCCTCGACCAATGCGGCCAGCCACGATGCGTGCACCTCGCCGGCCTGCGAGTCGACCAGCAGCGATGAGCCGACCTTGACGACGATGCGGCGAAAGTTCTTGAGCGCGGGGCGTTTCATGGGTTCGGTCTGAGCGGGAAGGTGGAAGCAAGAGGCGCCACGAGGTGGCATGGACGTGAAGTGGCTTGGACGTGAAGTGGCTCGGGAAGTCGAGATGCCGTCAACCCTGCGGCACCGGCGTCGCCCACGGCTCCGCCTGGCCGCCCTTGGCCTTGTTGGACACCGGCGCCTCGCCGATCACGTCAACCAGCGCGCGCAGCGCATCCGGCACGCCTTCGCCGGTCGCGCCTGACAGCAGCAGCGGCGTCTTCTTCGCGGCCCGATTCAGGCGGTCCTTCTGCTTCTTCAACTCATCGGGCGCAACCGCGTCGATCTTGTTGAGCGCGACGATCTCGATCTTGTCGGCGAGCTGGCCTGCATAGGCTTCGAGCTCGGTGCGCACCGTCTTGTAGGCCTTGCCGGCATGCTCGCAGGTCGCGTCGATCAGATGCAGCAGCACGCGGCAGCGTTCGACATGGCCCAGAAAACGATCGCCGAGGCCGGCGCCTTCATGCGCGCCTTCGATCAGGCCGGGGATGTCGGCGAGCACGAATTCGCGGCCGCCGTAATTCACGACGCCGAGCTGCGGATGCAGCGTGGTGAAGGGATAGTCGGCGATCTTCGGCCGCGCCGCGCTGACCACCGACAGGAAGGTCGATTTGCCGGCATTGGGCAGGCCGACCAGGCCGGCATCGGCGATCAGCTTCAGCCGCAGCCAGATCCAGCGCTCTTCGCCCGGCGCGCCGGGATTGGCGTTGCGCGGCGCGCGATTGGTCGAGGATTTGAAATGCGCGTTGCCGAAGCCGCCATTGCCGCCCTTGGCCAGCACGAAGGTCTCGCCGAGCTCGGTGAAGTCGTGCAGCAGGGTCTCGCGGTCCTCGTCGAAAACCTGGGTGCCGACCGGCACTTTCAGCACGATCGACTTGCCGTTGGCGCCATGGCGGTCCTTGCCCATGCCATTGCCGCCCTTCTGCGCCTTGAAGTGCTGCTGGTAGCGGTAGTCGATCAGCGTGTTCAGCCCGTCGACGGACTCGATGATGACGTCGCCGCCGCGGCCGCCATTGCCGCCGGAGGGGCCGCCGAACTCGATGAACTTCTCGCGCCGGAACGCGACGCAGCCATTGCCGCCGTCGCCCGAGCGAATATAGACCTTGGCTTCATCGAGGAATTTCATGATTTTCACTAGTTAGGGCAGGGTGGCCGCGGCGGCAACCCGGAAAGGCCCTGACTTCAGCGAAAAGCCTTAATTTTCGGGCCTTTTTGCGGCCCAAGCGCCTAAGAGGGCCGCCGCCGGACCAGGAATTTCTGCATCCCCTCCAGCACCAGCTCGCGGCGCTGGTTGTGCACGGTGGAGCGCAGCGTCACGACGCCGGTGGTCTTGCCCGGCGACAGCTCGATCACCTCGAGCGCCGGGTAAATGGTGTCGCCGGCATAGACCGGCTTCAGGAACTTGCTCGACTGCTCCAGGAAGCCGACCAGCGACTCCTCCACGACATAGGGAAACAGGCCCGCGCCGGGCGCGGTGTGCACCAGGGTCTGGAAGCCGTGGGCGAGCAAATCGGGCATGCCGCGGCTACGGCAATATTCGACGTCGTAATGGATCGGATGGGTGTCGCCGCTCGCGGTCTGGAACGCGGCGAATACCGCCGAGGTCTGGGTCCGGCTCGGAATCACGAAGCGCTCGCCGAGCACGAAATCCTCGAACCAGCGCTGCGCGGGGACCATGCGATGCTGGGTGGGGTCGAAGTCGCTCATGCGGCGTTTCCTGCTCTGTTTCTTGAATGGCTGGCCTACCGGTAGCGCAGGGACCGCACTGCGACAATTGGTTCGATCTGCCGCCACCGGGGTTGTCCTGCACGGCCACGTCGGTAAAACCGAGCACCTGCCCGACTCAGAGGCGGTGATAACAAGAGAACAATGAGCCTGTTCGCAAAACTGTCCTCCTACGACGATCGATCGGCGCGGCTCGCCGGCATCGCCTTGATGCTGCTGTCGATCTTCATGTTCTCGTTCGGCGATGCGATGGGCAAATTCATCGTCGCCACCTATTCGGTCGGGCAATTGTTGTGGCTGCGCGCCTGCGCGGCGCTGCTGGTGCTGCTGCCGATCGTGTGGAAGCGGCGCGCGGATTTCCTGCATCTGGAGCGGCCGTGGCTGCAATTGCTGCGCGTCACGCTGTCGACGCTGGAGGTCGCGGCGTTCTTCCTGGCGACGGTCTATCTGCCGCTCGCCGACGTCATCACCTATTACCTCGCCGGGCCGATCTTCGTCACCGCGATGTCGGGCCTCGTGCTCGGCGAGCACATCGGCTGGCGGCGCTGGACCGCGATCCTGGTCGGCTTCTGCGGGGTGCTGATCGCGCTCAGGCCATCGGCGCAGACCATCAGCTGGCCGGCGATGATCGCGCTTGGCGGCAGTCTGTCGTTTGCGGTGCTGATGCTGATTACGCGCTCGCTGCGCGCAACCCCGGATATCGTGCTGGCGAGCTCGCAGTTCGGCGGCACGTTCATCCTCGGCCTCGTGCTGTCGCCGTTCGGCTGGGTGACGCCGTCGGCCGGCAGCCTCGTGCTGTTCTTCACCGCCGGCATCATCTCGGTCGCGGCGCTGCTCTGCGTGAACCGCTCGCTGAAGCTCGCGCCGGCGAGCGTGGTGGTGCCGTACCAGTATTCGATGATCGTCTGGGCGGTGATCTTCGGCTTCGTGGTGTTCGGCGACGTGCCGTCCTGGGCCACGATCGTCGGCGCCGCGATCATTATCGCGGCCGGTCTCTACATCTTCGTGCGCGAGCAGCAGCTCGGACGCGGAGATTCCTCGGTGAATCCACCTGCGTAAGGCGCACCCTCCCCTAGAGGGGGAGGGTCAGATCACATTGAGCGCAGCGAAATGTGAGGCGGGGTGGGGTGAAGGTCTCTCCTCATCCAACAGTGCCCGGGTGGAGAGATCACCCCACCCCGCTGCGCATTCCGCTTCGCTGCATGCCCAGCGACCCTCCCCCTCCAGGGGAGGGTGACGACCCTCAGCTCTCCCGCCGGACCGAGTTGTTCCAGCGCTTCAGCGAGGTCCAGACGCCGCGCGACAGGCGGAAGGCGTCGACCGGGCTCGATGAGCCCAGCGCCTCGAAGCGGTGCAGCTCGACGCCGCTCCACTGGAAGCCGCACTTCTCGAGGATGTTGCGCGACGACGGGTTGACGACGCGGGCGCCCGCGATCAGCTGGTCGAGATCGAATTCCTCGAAGAAATAATCGATGACCGCGCGCGCGGCTTCGGTGCCAAAACCCTGGCCCCAATAGTCGACGCCGAGCCAGTAGCCGAGCTCGGCCGATGTCTCCTCGCGCCAGTCGATGCCGACCATGCCGATCGGCGTGTGGTTGTTCTCGATCAGGAAAACGGTCTCGCGGCCGCCGGCGCCGAGCGCGCGCACGAAGTCGATGGCATCGTCCTGGGTATAGGGATGCGGCAGGCGGCGGGTGTTCTCCGCGATGCGGCGATCATTGGCGAGGCGTGCGATTGCTTTTACGTCCGCGAGCGTCGGCTTGCGCAATGTCAGCCGTTCGGTCTCGAGGACGCAAGCTCTTGCCTCGCGTAAGGTCGGCGTCGGGATGTCCTGCAACATGTCGAGCTCCTGTGATGCGATAATCGATACGCAACGCTTGGAACGTCACGCGCGGTCGAACCGGATCGCGCGCAACAAAAAGGGGAGGCCGGTCATCCCGCCTCCCCTTGGAGCTCTTTGCTGCTCCGCCGGTTCAACAGGACCCGGCGGACTCATGTGTGTCCACCGTCTACTCGGCCGCCTGCGCCATCGGGATAACCGATACGAATGTGCGGCCGTTGGCTTTGGCACGGAACTCGACATGACCCTCGACCTTGGCGAAGAGAGTATGATCGGTGCCCATGCCGACATTAAGGCCGGGGTGCCAGGTGGTGCCGCGCTGACGCGCGATGATGTTTCCGGGGATCACGCGCTCGCCACCGAACGCCTTGATGCCAAGGCGCTTGCCCTTGGAATCACGTCCGTTGCGCGATGAACCGCCTGCTTTTTTGTGAGCCATGGCTCGTCTCCGACTTCGCTTTGATCTCTAGATCAATTCCTTGACGGAATCATTTCACGTTTGGTCACGCTTCACAACTTGAAGCGCGGTGATCACTTCTTCTTAAGCCTTGGCCGCGGCCTTCTTGGCCGGAGCCTTTTTCGCGGCCGGCGCCTTTGCGGGCGCCTTCTTCTTGGTCGCCTTCGGTGCTGCGTCCTCGCCATCGGCGGGCGCTGCGACCTTTTCCTTCTTCGGCCGCGGGCCGATGGTCGGCTTGGCGTTATCGGCGAGGATCTCGGTGATGCGAAGCACCGTGAGCTCGTCGCGATAACCGCGCTTGCGGCGTGAATTCTTGCGGCGACGCTTCTTGAACGCGATCACCTTGGCGCCGCGCTTGTGCTGCAGCACTTCGGCCGCAACGGTCGCGCCTGCCACGGTGGGCGTTCCCAGCACCGGCGTGTCACCGCCGAGCACCAGAACTTCGCCTAGCTGCACGATCGTGCCGACATCGCCGGCGATCTTGCCAATCTCGAGTACATCATTCGGAACGACACGGTACTGCCGGCCGCCGGTTTTGATGACTGCGAACATCGTTTGATTCCTTCGTGTTCGGTTCCGGCCTCGGACCGATGGTCCGGGTCGGCTTTTTGTTCAGTCGCTATGGGTTATGTGTTTCGCGCGAAAGGGAATGAATTCCCAAATGGCCCGCACAAAAACAATCGGCGCGAGAAATCCCCGCGCCGGATGGGCGGACTTATAGCCGCAAACCGCGGAGAGTCAAGGTAAAGCGGGGCAAAAACCGGCCAAAAATGAAGGGTTTGGCGCGATTTCGGCCCGGATTGCCGGCTCAGGCCGCGGTTTGCGCGGCGGCCCGGGCGTGGCGGCGGATGGTCTGCGGCGGCTGGCCCAGCACCCGCAGGAACGCCCGCCGCATCCGCTCGCGATCGGCAAAGCCGGTCTCGCCGGCAATTTCGTCCATCGAATGGCGGCCGTCACCGATCAATTCGCGAGCGGCCTCGACCCGCAGCTGCTCGATCGCCTTGGCAGGTGACTGGCCGGTCTCGGCGCGGAAGGCGCGGCTGAACTGGCGCGGGCTGAGCCGTGCCACCTCGGCCAATTCCTCCACCGACAGCTCGTTGCGCAGATGCGCCTTGGCATAGTGGAGCGCGTTCTGGATGCGATCGGATTTTGGATCGAGCTCGAGCAGTGCGGAAAACTGCGACTGACCGCCGGTGCGGCGGTGGTAGACCACGAGCTTGCGCGCCACTGACCGTGCGACCTCGACGCCGAGGTCATGCTCGACCATCGCCAGCGCCAGATCGATCGTCGCGGTCATGCCGGCCGAGGTCCAGATCGGCCCGTCGATGATGTAGATGCGGTCCTGCTCGACCTTGAGCCCGGGAAATCGGGCCTGCAATTCGGCGGCGAATTGCCAGTGCGTGGAGACGCGCCGGCCGTCGAGCAGGCCGGCTTCGGCCAGCGAGAAGGCGCCGATGCAGGGCGCGGCGATCCGCTGCGATGCCGTCATGGCGCGGCGAATATAGCCGATCAGCTTCGGCGATGCCGGATGCAGCTCGTGGCCGGCGCCGATGAACACCGTGTCGAAGCTGCGCTCGCCGAAGGCTTCGGTTTCGACATTGAAGCCGGCGGATGAACGCACCGGGCCGCCATTCTCCGACAGCAGCGTGACCTCATAGAACGGCTCGCCCGCGATCAGATTGGCGACTTCGAAGGCCGTGATGGCGGTGAAGCCCATCACCTGGAAGTCAGGGAAAATGACGAAGCCGATTTCCTTCATGGAACCCTCCGGCGGCAATCGATGTCCTAAAAAGGTGTATATATGACATTTGAGACATACAAGGGGCTCTGTAGAACCTGCTCAACGGCCAAACCGGCCGTCCAGGGTCAAACAGGAGACCAACATGACCAAGTCAGCCAAAGGAACGGCGCTGGTGACCGGTGCGTCGTCCGGAATCGGTGCCATCTATGCGGACCGGCTCGCACGGCGTGGCTACGATCTGATCCTCGTCGCACGTAACCGCGAGCGCCTCGATGGGCTCGCCAAGCGTCTTGCGGCGGAGACCGGCCGATCGATCGAGATCGTCGCCGCCGACCTCAGCAAGCGTGCCGATGTCTCGCGGATCGAATCCATTCTGCGCAGCGATGCCGGCATCAGCGTGCTGGTGAACAACGCCGGCGTCGGCGCCACCGCGCCGCTGCTCGCATCCGACGTCGACAAGATGAGCGACATGATCGCGCTCAATGTCGACGCCTTGATGCGCCTCACCTACGCCGCGGTGCCGGGGCTCGTCGCGCGCGGCGGCGGCACCATCGTCAACATCGCTTCGGTCGTTGGCGTCCAGCCGGAGCTGCTCAACGGCGTCTACGGCGGCAGCAAGGCCTTCGTGCTGGCGCTGACCCATTCGCTGCAGCACGAGCTGAAGGACAAGAACGTCCGGGTGCAGGCGGTGCTGCCTGGCGCCACGGCCACCGAGTTCTGGGACATCGCCGGCACGCCGGTCGCGCATCTGCCCGGCGAGATCGTGATGAAGGCCGAGGACATGGTCGATGCCGCGCTCGCCGGCCTCGACCAGGGCGAGGTCTTCACCGTGCCGTCGCTGCCGGAGGCTGCGGATTGGCAGGCCTATGAGGCCGCCCGGCAGAAGCTGATGCCGAACCTGTCGCGCAGCGCGCCTGCTGCGCGTTACGGGGTGAGGGTGGCCTGAGACCATTCTGCGGTCTATGCGAAATTGCGTCCCGCGCCCGGCCGAACGCCGCCGCGCGGGACGCAACCATTTGAGTTCCTGATTGTTAGTGCTGGGAACCTCAAGCGGGCAGGCGAATGGCTGAAGACGCTGGATTGACCACGGGCATCGCGCACCACGGTGCCGCGCGGCTGCCATCCGTCGACATCGACAGCTTCAACATCGAGCTGAAGGACGACGAGGGCTTTCTCGGCGATCGCGCCTCCAAGGGCGCGTTCCGCAAGATCTTCGACCGCTGGCGCAAGCCGCTGCGCAAATCCGGCGAGGATCCGTTCGGCGACGAGCCGTCGGACAGGATCAGCAAGAAGAAGCTCGATGAGATGCTGGTCGGCGACGACACCGAGGCCTCCGCCGTCGTGCACAGCGCGATCGAGGAGTTCGCGCAGGAGCTCGCCTATGTGACGCGGCGCTTCCTCAACACCAAGGCCTGGGCCAAGACCGAGCGCATCGTGGTCGGCGGCGGCTTCCGCGACTCCAGGCTCGGCGAGCTCGCCATCGCGCGCACCGACATCATCCTGAAGTCGGAGGACTTCAAGGTCGACCTGGTGCCGATCCGCTTTCATCCTGACGATGCCGGGCTGATCGGCACGCTGCATCTGGCACCATCGTGGATCTTCGAGGCCCATGACGGCGTGCTCGCCGTCGATATCGGCGGCACCAATATCCGCTGCGGCGTCGTCGAGACGCGCTGGAAGAAGGCACCGGATCTGTCCAAGGCGGCGGTCTGGAAATCGGAACTGTGGCGCCACGCCGATGACGAGCCGACGCGCGAGGGCGCGGTGAAGCGGCTGGTGAAGATGCTGAAGGATCTGATCGCCGAAGCCGAAAAGGAGAATCTCCGGCTCGCGCCGTTCATCGGCATCGCCTGTCCCGGCGTCATCAAGGAGGACGGCGGAATCGAGAAGGGCGCGCAGAACCTGCCGGGCAATTGGGAGAGCAGCAAGTTCAACCTGCCGGCGAGCCTGGTCGAGGCGATCCCGCAGATCGGCGATCATGATACCGCGATCGTGATGCATAATGACGGCGTGGCGCAGGGGCTGGCCGAGGTCCCGTTCATGCAGGATGTCACGCGCTGGGGCGTGCTGACGATCGGAACCGGGCTCGGCAATGCCCGCTACACCAATCGCAGGAAGGACAACGGCAAGGGCGAGAAGAAGGCCGAGAAGGACACGGACGACGAGGACGACAACGGCGAGAAAAAGGCCAGGAAAGCCAAGAAGGCCGACGCCTGAACTCCGCGCTTCTGCGATCGCGCGGTAAGGTTGATCGGTTAGGTTAAGATCGGCTTCGCGTTGCCGTTTCGGTGCCGGCCGCTACCGTGGGTCGTGTCGCTCCCGCCGACCGGCGAAGCCGCACTTCCCGGCCAGCAATACTGAAAAGCGGCACGGGACCGCCAGTTTTTGTCGCGTCCTGGCGGTCCCACCACTTTCTACTTCCAATTGATCCGCGCGAAGAAGCCGGCGATCTCGGCGGCGGCGCGATCGGGGTCCTCGCGATGCGGGAAATGCCCGACATCGGGAAACATCTTCAGGTCCAGATTGGAGAACGTCTCGCCGAGCCGGTCGGTCCATTCGTAGGGAAACAGCGGATCGTGCTCGGCCCAGCGGATGCAGGTCGGCACCGCGATCGGCGGCAACGCGGGCGCTTCGCCCTGCATCATCTTCACGCGCCCGGCGTGTGAGGCGCGATAATGCGCAAAGCCGCCGGCGAGGTTGCCGGGCTTGAAGAAGTTGTCGGCAAAATCCTCGATCACGTCGTCGAACGCTGTCTTGCGATGCGTCCAGTTGTGCAGGAAATGGCCGATATAGGTGCGGCAGCTGTCTCTGTTGGCGCCGACCAGCGCGGGCGCCATCTCCATCTGGTGGAACGACTGGTACCAGATGTGGTTCAGCCGGTCCGGCGCCGCCATCCGCGGCCCGATGCCGGGATAGACGAAATCGAAGAAGAACAGCCCCGCGATGCGCTCCGGCGCCTTGCGGGCGAGCGGCTGCATCACGGCACCGCCGACGTCGTGACCGACCACGCCGGCCTTCTCGATGCCGAGCGCATCCAGCAGCGCCAGCATGTCGTCGGTATGCTGATCGGGCCCGTAAGGGCCTTGCGGCTTGTTGCTGTCGCCGAACCCGCGCAAATCGGGCGCGATCAGGGTGTAACGGTCGGCGAGCCGCGCCATGACCGGCTTCCAGGTCAGCCAGAATTCCGGCCAGCCGTGCAACAGCAGCAGCGGCGGGCCGCTCCCGGTCCGCGCGACGTGGAATGCCGCGCCGTTGGCTCGAATCGTTGCATGATCCATGGTCCGCTCCTGCAGCTTCCGGCTAGCGCATGCGCCGACCGAACCCGCGGTGTCCCGCTAGCGCCTTGTTTCCGCGCACTTTCTCACGCTGGCCCGGTGTTTCGGTGGTATGAGGCGCCAGATCATGATGCGTTTCCACGGAATCGCATCATGATCTCATCTCCTTGTTTGAGCATGATCTTTCGGAAAACCGGTTTCCACTTTTCCGGATCATGCTAGTGACGGAAATATTATTGCAGCGCCTTGTCTGTCCCGCCAACCTCGCCTAGAACACGCCCCGACCGCGGGTGGCGCAAATCACCCGGGCCACTGGAGAGGTGGCAGAGTGGTTGAATGCACCGCACTCGAAATGCGGCATAGGTGCAAGCCTATCGGGGGTTCGAATCCCTCCCTCTCCGCCACTCGCCAACTGTCCAGCCCGGACACATAAGTAACAGAACGTACCTAAGACATGGGTGACAACCTCGCCCCGATCGGCCGGCATGGGCGGACCGTTCGAGGCCCGCGCGGCATGGGGGATGTTTTGCCACGACCTGGCGTGCTGGCTCCTGTTCGGCCATGGCGCGCTGATGTCGAGCTCACGGCGTCGAAGCAGTGAATCGGCCAGGTCGGCATCAACCACGGGGCCGCTGTTTCCGGAGCAGGAGCTCGGCTGGCTGCTTATGACGGGCATGAGGGACACGGCTACGCCAGCGAGGGGGCGCGCGCATTGCGCGACTGGGCCTTTGCGACGCTAAAGCTGCCGACGCTGGTCAGCTACGTGGCGCCTGACAATGCGATGTCGGCCGCGGTGGCGAAACGGTTGGGCGGCGTGCCAGATCCGTCGGTGCCGAGGCAAGATCCCGACGATCTCGTCTATCGCTATCGGGCGCGCTGAACGGTCAGTTTCGCCATCCCGTCACGTCAGGCACGTTCTGCGACTTGTCGGGATTGCGGGTCACATAAACAGCAACAATTCGCTCGCCTTCGACCTGCAAGGCGGTCGCTTGGACAAGGTCGTCCTCGATGGTGATGAAGCCGGGCGAGAGAACTATTGATCCGAAGCAGCCAACTGCGCCGTTTGGCGTCCGCCGTTCAACTCTCTCAACTGGTTCACGTATTCCTCAGGCTTCAACAAGTGGAATGGAGCCTTCAGACCCATGAAGTTAGCTATGCGACCAATAAAGGCCGTGCAATTGGTCGTTTCCGCATTCCAAACAGGCGAGGTCGCCTGGAGGTGCTTGATGTACGCGAAAACCTTCTTCGCGTCGGCCTCGCTCAAGTAAACGCGATAGCTGGCCGTTAAATACTGCTCGTCAAGGTCACCGTAGCTTGCTCCGGTTTCGGAGGGCACCCAGGTAAGATGTCCCAGCACATAAGGCAGTACATCGCCCGCCGGGTGCAGCCCCGCGACCTCGACCTGCTTCTCGCTTGTCTTGCCGTACCAGACAAACGCGTGCCCGTAAGAAGCCGCTGTGCGGGCACGAAAGTCGACGTAGTACGGTCCTTTGACCGAAGACCTTCGAACCGGCTTCGCGGCTGCTTCGGAAGCGGGACCGTTTGGACCAGCGACGGCTGCTGCCACAGCCTGCCTCGACGACGGTTTCCGCGGCTTGTCCTGCTGCAGCGGCGCTTGATCCGTTTGCGCAGCCAATTGCTGCGCATTGCTGATGCCGGCCTCCAAAGTCACGGAAGCCACAATGACACCAATTCCGGCAAGCAGCCGCAAGCCGCACCGTTTCCGATTGGATTCTGCCACGTTCAAGCCCTCACAAGGGTAGTCTGCCCCAAGCAGCACCCTTCAGCAAAACTGAAGGGGGCGCTGTCTGAGCGATCCTCGAGCTAACCCTTCGTTACGATCGGGGCAGGAGCTTTTCCGACCGGGTACTTGCCGACGGGGTACTTGCCGACCGGATACTTGCCGATCGGCATCTTGCCAACCGGAGCCGTAGCAGTAACCGGCTGCGGATGGGGAAGGTCTGCCGCGCTGGCGGCAGCCACAAAACCGAACGTCGCAACTCCAGCAACCAGGAACTTCAACATCGTGATCTCCGAGATGGATAGCGTGAACATGAACAGCCTACCCTCTAACGGCCATGGCGTAATTAACACTGTAGCGAAACTGGCGGTTGCGCGGTCGTTTCCTTGCCGAGTGTGGCAAAAACGGCACGAGATTTTTGCTTTGGATGAGTATCCGCGAGATCGGCGAGCGTAGCCTTGTGACCGGTAACCGGCTCAGAACAGCCTCGGCAAAAGGCGTCCGGTCCGGGCCATATACTGGCGATACTCGTCGCCGAACGTGTCCACCATCATCTGCTCTTCTTTGGCAATCCGCCCGAAAAACAGGGTTCCAAATCCGATCAGGCCAGCGAAACCAGCCACCCAGTTCGGCAGCAGCAATGCCTGAGCAACAGCCCAAAGCCAGAACGCGGTATACATAGGATGGCGGATTCTCCGATAGATACCGTCTGTGATCAGGCGATGATTTTCCCGCACGTCGAGGCTTACGGACCAATTCCGACCAAGAGCTCGGTGGGTCAGCCGGAACATGACCAGCGCCGCAACCGCGACCAGAACACCCAGCCAGGCTTGAGCTGGCCGGAAGGCGTATGATGCGAAATGAGGCAGGGCCGTTGCGATATAGACGAGCGGCACAATGCCAAGACCCGTGAGCGATATCAGCAGCAGGGTGTTTTCGCGCCTACCTCGGCCGGTCCTTGCGACTTTTTCACGGCGAGAACGACGCGCGTATCTGTAGCGGATGAGGTACCAACCGACCGCCATCATCACGAACACGAACTTGGCAATACCGGGTGTCATCGCAGACCACGCGCGTGTTTCGCTGGCGCGCCATCTTTGCCGATCATCGAAAGGGTACCATCCTTGGCGAGCGTCCGAGATCTGACAAAAACAGGTCCACAGACCGGCACGGAGTAATCATACAGGGCCTGCGGGTCGTTTCCACCGATTAGTTGGCAGTCCGACAGGTGGATCCAGGGCGGATGCGTTGCCGGGTTCGCTCCTTTGAGACGGTCGGACCGTTATGATCGCATTCAGCTGTCTCAAATGGCAGCCGTTGAGAAGAGCATCGACGGAGGCATTCTTGTGCGTTCCCGTGTCCGGCCAATGGTTTGCGACCGAGGGACTGCCAACGCCACACCGGTCGGCATGGCAAAGCTCTTTCTATCTCGCTATCTCGCGCGCGGCGAAGCCACGGTGGCTCTCCGATCTATCTCCAACACTCGCGGGAGCAACTGCGACGCTATGAAGGCATGCCCGGCATCCGTGAGGTGAATGAGGTCGAAGGCGTAATACTGCGCAGGAATCTCTTCGTCGTACAAAATGACTTTGATGGCGCGATCATGGAGCCGCCGCTCCATCGCAGCGATGTTGGCCGCCCGCTGCTCCTTCGTGACAAGGAAGCGCCTGTCGTTGCCTCCAGGCTGCAAGATTACGATGTCGGTTCCCTTTGGCACGTCGCTATCAATGCGCTTGAGCATGCCAGTGGTGGTGTCAAAGGGAACTCCGGCATTGGCGACGCTCGCGTTGATGCCCCTCTCTCTCAGAAGGGCTTCCAGCTTGGCCGGGTAAGCGCCTTGCTTCCCAACGTACCAGCCCTGGGTGTTGCTTGCGCCGACCGCCACGATATGAATCGGCTTTGCGAAGGCTGCGCCCACGGTCGCCACGCAATACATGGCGATGGCGACTGAGAGTTTTCTAAATGGCGTCACTGACTGCCTCTCCCCGCTTGAAGTGCTAAAGAAAAACAACACCGACACCGGGCTCCTGCAGGGACCGAACTTAAAGCCTCACATTTTGCGTCAACACCAACTTCAAACTGTCTTTTGGGCGGTATGCTAAGAGTTCGTCGAAGGTTGGGCTGCTAGTGAAACCGGGTTCGAGGGACCCGGATGTCTTCGTGGGCGCGCGACAGCCGATCCGATTGCCCTTATCTTTCGTATAACCATGCTATGCAACGCCGCGTCTTTATCGATGTTGAAGTGAGTGATGTTTACATCACGAACATAAAAGTTCGTCAGCTCGCCGCGGAAGCCGGGTCCGCGACTTATTCTAACGCTTTCATTTTTGTACAGATTCAGAACGCGCCCTACGTTGGCCGATGCCATATGCGACGACGTTCCGTCGAATGGAACAACTAAAGCAACCGGCACGCCCATTTGGCCAAGGTACTCTGCCATGGACATCACGGCATCTGCACCAAGGGAGTGTCCCACCAGGATGATAGGCCCGCGCTGGCCGGCTCTATATTTCACGGTGATGTCGTCGGCGACGCTTCTCCATTGGGTGTGATTTGCGACCGCCGCGGCAACGCCAGCCGCTTGCAGCTGGGCGGCAAGGTCGTCCATGCCCAAAGAAAAGACGTTCAATAGCCCGCGGAATAAATAAACGTGCGCCGCATAGGACTGCAGTCGAGCGGGCGAATTTGTCGATCTAAGCGCCACCGCCGTTCCGGGCCTCGCTTGAGCCCCGTTGTTTGAAAGCAAGCTGCTTGCAAAAAGAACCGTTAAGCCGGCGCATATGAGCGCCGCGCTGTAACGCAATCTCTCCATTGTCAGAATCCTCGCCACCTCAGGTCGAGCCGCATTAAATCAGAGTTACGAATCGTGACAATCATGAACGGTTTCGAAAACCGCGTTGAGGCGCGCAATTGGCTCACTGTCGCGGATTTGCCACACGAAGAAAGCGATCGTGCCGTGACCATCAGGGTCCCTCCACGGTCAATGACTCCCCTGCATTTTTTTGCTCGAAGCCAAACTCAACGAGTGCCACCCCGCGCACGAAGTGGTAATTTTAGAGGCCGAGATCCGCATCATCCATGTCGGGTTCACCAAGGGCTGCGGTCAACGAGGAGTGCCGCCAAAGTGTCCATTCATTTCCGTTTCACAGAATGAGCGCCGATCAAATATCTTACAGAATTCG
The DNA here is from genome assembly GCF_029846235.1 of Bradyrhizobium sp. CER78. Lineage (GTDB taxonomy): Bacteria > Pseudomonadota > Alphaproteobacteria > Rhizobiales > Xanthobacteraceae > Bradyrhizobium. The sequence goes on along the minus strand of NZ_JARVWP010000006.1, from coordinate 36,794 downwards.
AGTTGCTGGATGATCCGACGACGGCACGTCTTCCACATTGGTGGTTACGATCCAATCACCCCCGAAGAGCAGGTCAAACGCTTGCGGCTCTCGCTCTCGAGCTTCCAAAAGATTTGGGGTGCCTCTTCACGGCCGTCGGAAATATCGAACGCGTCTGCAATCAGTGCTTCATGCAGCCTGGAAGCATGGGGGCCAAACTGGAAAACTCACGTCACCTTCGAAATGCTTCGCTGGGATGATCTCATCCGGTGCGATTCGAAAGTCGGCTTCGTGCCTCGTCTCGTTCAATCCTTGAAAGCGCTATTCGATTTCATCGTAACGGGAACGATATTCAGATATGCGGTCGCAAGCTGGAAGTATGCTGTCTTTTTCATCTTTCCATATTGCTGTTTGCTCTTGATCGCATTTTGCAGCGTGGGGCTGTCATTCCTGTTGATCAGGCTCATACACGCTGCATTTTGGATAGAGCTACTGCTTGGATTTTTTTTGTCGCTGGCGATCTTCGTCGGCGCAATGCTCTGGATCGGACCAAAGCGCAGGATAAATCACATTCTCGATGATGCCATTTTCTCCCACCAATTTCTTTACGGGCAGAAAAGCGAACTTGATAAGCGGCTCGACGCTTTTGCGAACCGGATATCAAGAACGGTCGGGGCCGCAGAAGTTGATGAAGTTCTGATTGTTGGCCACTCCCTTGGCGCAGCACTCTCAATTGCAGCGGTGGCGCGCGCGCTGAAATCGGATACTCTGCTCGAAACGTGTGGACCCAAGCTATGCATTCTCACGGTAGGCGCCACTATTCCTAAATTCGCGCTGCATCCGATGGGCGGCCAAATACGGGAAGCGGCGCAACTCGTGGCCGGAACGCCGGCGATAGACTGGGTAGAATACCAGGCACGAGATGACGCAATCAGTTTCTATCGCTTCGACCCCGTCACTCTGAAACGCGTCAGTCGAGACCATTCAGGTGGCCACCCGAGGATTCGGCGCGTCCAAATACATTCAATGATAAGTCCGATGCGCTTCAGGCGTCATCGCTTCAACTTCATGCAGATCCATTATCAGTTTCTGATGGGAAACGATCAGCGCTCGGCTTACGATTTTTGCATGATTACTTGCGGACCGCTCGGCTTCGACGTCGCGACTTCACCGTCTGGAGCGGTCGGGCTGTTCGAGGCGGACGGTTCGGTGATGACGACCGAAGTTGATGATCGGCTGGATCCGTCATGTCGAGACTAGCTTGGCCGGTCGCCAGCTGCCTTTGCCGGCATCAGGTTGGTTGAGCGGGAGAGCCTGAAGACCTTGCGCGGCTATCTTGGCTTGTGATGCTGGCGCCCGGTACGGCGCGTAGGCGTCATGATAAACGATTGCCATCAGGATGCGACCGCCGCCGGTCCCGCTAGTGTGCGTGATGTCCTCTGCTGCCATTGCAGAGGTTAAGACAAGGCAGCGCATCGAAACGACCTTTCGTCCGGCGGACATTGCTCCAGTTGACCGCCGCTCCGGCTGGCGCGGAGGCCGGGGGCTCCTTGCATGAGGTTGTTTTCGATATTTTGGCGGGAGCCGGGCCGGTAACCTTAATTTTTCCTTTCGATTGTCGATAAAATTTTATCGATTATCCTCGTGACAGTTGAGCGGTGTGACGAACCGCACGATGAGAGGCGAGAGCCGAGTGGCTCGGCAGTCTCTCTGAAATCGAAGGGTGGGCAGAGCGCAGTGCCAGCCACCTTTCGGGCTGTCCGGCGGCGGCCGGCGGGGCAAATCAATTCCTGAAGTGCATTTGATTGCCAGATTGCGGCGCATCTCGCGCCGCATGATGCTTCACAATTGGGATGTTCCAAATGACGTTCGCGCATTTATTGATCGCGGTCGGTGGCGGCTTTGTGCTGCTGGCAGGCTTCGTCGCATTTGCCCTTTGGCGAAACGCACTCCATTCGACAGCGCGGATTTAGCAACAGGCGAGATTTGACTCCGGCGGCCTCGCTCATGGGGGTGAGTGAAGCCTGCGGGGATGGCCGCACCGCCGCGCGGCCTGACAGCCGAGCACCGCGCCTACAACCTGCCCCGAGGCGACGCGTGCTCGGCTGTTCATTATCCAAACGACCTTCACCGTCCTGGCGCCGGGTATGGCCGTAGGCGCTATGATAGACGATCGCGACCAGGGTGCGACCGCCGTCGGTTCCGATAGGATGCAAGTGTCCTCTGCTGCTGCCATTACAGAGGCTAAGGCAAGGCAGCGCGTCGAAACGTGACATGCCCTCCGAACTTTTGCCCGGGGATATTGCGCCAATTGAGCGCCACTCAGGCGGTCGCGATGGCCGCCGGCTCCTTTGCATGGGGTTGTTTTCGATATTTTGGTGGGAGCCGCCGCCGCCGGGCTGTTATCCGACCCTTGCCGAGGGATGAGCCGGACAACCCGTCTATCGCGGTCGGTTGTCAGCACCGAGGTCGACTCTCCGGGTGATCGCGATCGCCTCGAGGAAGGCCTCGTCATGGCTGACGACCAGCAGCGCGCCGTCATAAGCGCGTAGGCCGGCCTCGACCGCTTCCATCGATTCGATGTCGAGATGGTTGGTCGGTTCGTCGAGGATCAAAAGCTGTGGCGGCGTCACGCCGCCCAGCACGCAGGCGAGGCCGGCCCGAAGCAACTGGCCGCCGCTCAGGCTTGCAACGAGCTGCAGGGCCGCGTCGGCGCGAAACATGAAGCGCGCCAGTGCGGCGCGGCAGGCGTTCTCGCCGGCATCCGGATTGATGCGCCGGAAGTTATCCAGAATGGAGGCCTGTGCATCGAGCAGGCTGACCGCCTGATCGAACATCGCAAAGCGGGTCATCACCTCGACGCTGCCGCGCACCGCGGTCAGCTCGCCGCTGACGAGCTTGAGCAGCGTCGTCTTGCCGGCGCCGTTGGGGCCGACGATGGCGACTCGCTCAGGGCCTGAGATCGAGAAGGTGAGACCATGCAGGATCAGCGCGTCCGCGGTGTAACCAGCATCGGCCGCTTCGATCCGCAGCACCATCCTGCCCGCCGGCAGATGCGTCGACGGCAGCTGCACCGAGAACGGTTGCAGCACCTCGATGCGTTGGCGTGCGGCGGTTGCGAGCTCGAGTGCTTGCGTCCGCCGCCGCTCGGCGAGGCGGGCGGCCTCGCCACCACTGTCCTCGCTGCGATCCCTACGCAGCCCGGCGGCGATCCGCGGCATGTCGCCCTTGGCGCGCTTCTTCGCGCCGGCGCCATCCTTCCGCGCCTTCCGTTCAGACGCCTCCCTTGCCTTGCGGTCGATCTCGGCGACGCGCTTGTCCGCATCTTCCAGATCGTGACGTGCCGCCGAGAGCTCGATGGCCTTGCGCGCGCGATACTGGCTCCAATTGCCGCCGTAGCGCCGGGCTTCAAGCGAGGTCAGCTCGACGATCGCGTCCATGGTGTCCAGCAGCTCGCGGTCGTGGCTGACGATGATGGCGCCGTGCCGCCAGCCGGCAAGCAGGTCGATCACCGCCTCGCGTCCGGCGCGGTCGAGATTGTTGGTTGGCTCATCGAGCAGCAGGAAGTCCGGCTCTGCAAACGACAGTGCCGCGAGACGCGCCCGGGTCGCCTGTCCGCCTGACAGCATCGCCAGCGGCGTGTCGAGCACGTCGGGCAAATCGACGCGCGCGAGCGCGGCCGCGATGCGGGTGTCGAGCGTCCAGTCGACATCCGCGAGCTCCTCAGTGGTCGCAAGACCCTGTTCGGCGCGGCGCAACGCGGCCAGCGCGCGCCGCGCGCCGAACAGATCGATGACGCTTTCATCCGGATTCTCCTGCACCGTCTGATGCAGCATCCCGACGCGTCCCTGCACCGAGACCGTGCCGGCGTGCGGCGGCTGCCGGCCGGCGATCAGGCCGAGCAGCGTCGTCTTGCCGACGCCGTTCCTGCCGACAAGGCCGGTGCGTTCGGGACCGAAACTGAGATCGATATTGGAAAGAAGAACCCGGCCGTCAGGCGCGGACAGGGTCAGATGGGAGAGCGTGATCGATGCTGGCATGGATATCCCCGTGGGCAAGGCTGATGGGCATTGCGATCGGGGTGAAATCCATGGTCGTCGGCATCCTCAGGGATTGATGATTGAAAAGACTTAGTCGCGTATTGCGCCGGGATCAAGGCAGCGCGGCTGCGTGTCACGCCGCTTCGGCGAAGGTCCAGCGGTCGGGATCGGCGGTGTGGCCGATCAAGGCGAGACCATAGGCGATCGATTCGAATTGATCCGCCGAGGTCAGGCGCGCTTCGCCGAAACGCTCGGCGAACAGCCGCTGCACGGCAGGCACGAACGAGGTGCCGCCGGTCAAAAACACCTTCTCGACGTCGCGCGCGGTGATGCCGGATTTCGCCAGCGCCTCGTCGACGGTGGCGCCGAGCCGTTCGATGTCGTCGGCGATCCAGGATTCGAAATCGTCGCGCGTCACGGTGGCGCCGATGTCGATGCCTTCGCGGGCAAAGCGGAACTCGACCCGGTCGTTGCTCGACAACGCGACCTTGGTGTCGGACACGGCGCGGTAGAGCGCGAAGCCGAGATCGTGGTCGACGATGGTGATGAAGTCGTGCAGCGGCGCCGGATCGAGCGCGGTGCGCGCGAGCTGCTGCAATCCGCGCAGATCGCCATTGCCCCGCATCATCGCGAGCTGGTGCCAGCGCGCGAGGCTCGAATAATAGTGATTGGGGATCGGCAGCACCTTGTCGAACGAGCGGTAGTTGCTGCCCTTGCCGAGCCGTGGCGAGACGATGTGGTCGACGATGCGGTAGTCGAAGGTGTCGCCGGCGATGCCGATGCCGGAATGTCCCAGTGGTTCGGCGCGCAGCACGCCGCCCTTGCGGGAGAACCGCATCACGGAGAAGTCGCTGGTGCCGCCGCCGAAATCGGCGACCAGCACGGTGGCATCGTGGTCGAGGCTGCGTGCGAAGGAGAACGCCGCGCCGACCGGCTCATAGACATAGCGCGCATGGCCGGCGCCGAGACGCTCGAACGCCGCCCGGTAGCGCTGCATCGCGAGCTCGTCATTCGGATTGCCGCCGGCAAACTTCACCGGACGGCCGACCATGATGGTCGGCGCGCCCAAATCGAAGCCTTCGCCGGCATGCCGCGTCAGCGTGCGCAGGAACGCCGCGAGCAAATCCTCGAACTTGTAGCGCTGGCGGAAGATCTGCGTGGTGTTGAAGGCCGAGCTGGCCGCAAACGTCTTGAACGACTGGATGAAGCGGTGGATCGTGCGTCCTTCGAGGAATTGCTCGATCGCCCACGGACCGCCCTCGGCGCGCGGATGCAGGCCGGCGCCGGGCCGCTCCTCCCAGAAGCACAGCGCTGACACATAGACGCTATGCGTGCGGCCGCCATGGTCGAATCTGACAGCCTCGACGCGGCCATCGCCATCGGCCAGCGCGACCACGGTGTTGCTGGTGCCAAAATCGACGCCAATCGAGACGGCGGGCGGGGCGCTCGACATGTCATGCTCGGAATTTGATGTGAAAGGGGGCGGACCTTTAGCGGCTTTGGCCTGACTTGCCAACCCTTACCGAGGCCGCGGAACTCATTTTGAGCGCGACGTCTCATCACCGCTGCGTCATCGCGGCGGCGAGTCTTGTCGTATCCTGGATGAGTTCAGTCCTTCAATGCATAGGCGATGACGTAGTCGCCGCGCTTGGTGCCGAACGAGCCGTGGCCGCCGGCCGCGGTGACGATGTATTGCTTGCCGCCAGCCTCGTAGCTCATCGGCGTCGATTGCGCGCCGGCGGGCAGGCGATCTTCCCAGAGCACCTTGCCGTCACGCACGTCATAGGCCCTGATCGTGTACTCGTAGGTGCCGGTGTAGAACGCGACGCCGCCGGCGGTGGTGATCGGCCCGCCCAGCATCGGCACTCCCATCTTGAACGGAAGTGGCAGCGGCGTGGTGTCCCGGATGCTGCCGTTGGGATGCTGCCAGACGATCTTCATCGTCCTGAGATCGATCGCGGCCATCGAGCCCCAAGGCGGCCGGTAGCACGGCACGGAGAGCGGCGAGAGGAAGCTCGAAATGTCCACGCCGAACGGCGTGCCATACATCGGCTGCGTTCCGATCTCGCTGCCGACCGGCTTCTCGGCGGTCGGCGCCGGAGGATTTTGCGGTCCGCGCGGAATGAGCTTCGATGCAAACGGCAGCGACATCGGGTTGGCGATGGCGATCTGCCTGACCGGATCGATCGCGATGCCGCCCCATTCGAACATGCCGAGATTGCCCGGGAAGACCAGCGTGCCCAGCAGCGATGGCGGCGTGAACGTGCCCTCGTACCGCAAGCGATGGAACATGATCCGGCACAGCAGCTGGTCGAAGATCGTGCCGCCCCACATGTCGGCGCCGGTAAGCTTCGCTTCCGGGCGGAACGTCAGTTCGGAAAACGGCTGCGTCGGCGCGCTGCGATCGCCGGGCGCCGGCCCCTGCGGCACCGCGCGTTCCGGCGCCGGCACGATCAATTCGCCGGTCCTGCGGTCGAGCACGAAGATGTTGCCGACCTTGGTCGGCTGGATGATCGCGGGGATCACGCCCTTGTCCGTCGTGACGTCGACCAGGCTCGGCTGCGAGGGAACGTCCATGTCCCAGAGGTCATGATGCACGGTCTGGTAAGACCAGGCGCGCTTGCCGGTGTTGACGTCAAGCGCGACGATCGAGCTCGAATAGCGCTCGACCAGCGCATCGCGATTGCCGCCCCAGATGTCGGGTCCGTTGTTGCCGGTCGGGATGTAGACCAGATTCAATTTCGGATCGAACGAGGCCGTGATCCAGGAATTCGGCGAGCCGTTGGTGTAATGCCGTGTCGGCGACGGCAATGCGTTCTCGTCGGCCGCCGCAGAGTCCCAGGCCCAGACCAGTTTGCCAGTGTAGACATCGAAGCCGCGGATCACGCCCGACGGCACCTCGACCGCATAATTGTCGATCACCGCGGCAGCAACGACCAGGATCCTGTCGCTGACGACCGGCGGTGATGTCGGCTCGAAGAAGCCGGCGGTTGTGATCCCCATCCCCTGCTGCAGATCGAGGATGCCGTGGTCGGCAAAATTCTCGCAAGGCTTGCCGCTGTCGGCATCGAGCGCGATCATGCGGCCGTCATTGACCGGCAGGAAGATTCGCCGCGGGCATTCGGCAGGTGCCGGATTGCCGCTGGAGTCCACGGCGCCCTGCGCGGTCTCGTGATAGGAGGCCCCGCGACAGGTCATGTGCTGGAACGTCTTGTTGTGCACGAGCTTGGGGTCGTAGCGCCAGCGCTCCGTGCCGGTCTTGGCGTCGAGCGCGAACAGCACCTGATGCTGCGAGCAGAGATAGAGTGTGTCGCGCACCTTGATCGGGGTGACCTCGAAGGTGGTCTCGCCGGAATCCTCCGGCGTCTTGACGTCGCCGGTGCGGAAGGTCCAGGCGACCTTGAGGTTGGCGACATTGTCGGGCGTGATCTGCTTCAGCGGCGAATAGCGCTGTCCGAACTGCGTCCGTCCATAGGCGCGCCAGTCGCCATCCGGCTGCGGGTCGGCTTCGCTTTGCTGAACGGCAGCGCGGGCCTCCGCGATCGTGCCGTTGATGTCGTGATAGCTCGTCAGCAGCCCGGCCACGAGGACGGCAGCTGATGCCACGACACCGACCCAGAGCGGCGCTGTCGCGCGCGCGTAAGACACAGGATCGCCTCGCGTCAGGGCGCGAACGATCACCGGCGTCAGCAGCCAGAGCGCCATCGGGAAGACGATGTCGCCGCGCGCCGCGAGCGGCCACCAGTCGAACCGCACCTCGTGGACGGCCCAGGCCAGCGTGCCGACCAGCACGATCGCAAACAGCCACAGCGCGGAACGGCGCTGCATCAGCAACAACGCCGCCGTGGCGAGGATGCCGACGCCGAGGATGATGTAGAAAATCGATCCGCCCAAGGCGGCGAGCCAGATCCCGCCGGCCGCGAGGACCAGGCCGATCAAGGCGTAGACGATAGCTGTGATGAAGACTGCCCTGGATCGCTGCATGGTCGCTCCGGTGCGCAAGAGGGACCGGGCTTGTCGTGCAAGCGCAACAGACCGTGTCCGCCTTCAAGGACTGTGGTTCAGTCAATCGCAACTTGCAACCTGGAACTGCGGCGTTGATGCTGCACAAGCACGCAAAGTTGCCATGCGAAACCCGCCGGAGAAAAATCGTTCAAAATGCAACGCTTTGGTCGACGAGGGGAGCAACCGGCCAACGGCGCTGACGCAAAGGTGAGGGGGCTTCAGCGAATTTTGACTCGACGCGCTCTTCCAGTCCCTTGCAGGCGCTGCTCTATACCGTCGGGCAGATTTCGCCGCTGAAAGCTGGCTCGCAGGAGAAGCACAATGACACTGAACCCTACAGCCAAGAATTATCGCGTCGCGGTCGCCGCCTACGAGGCGGGCCGGCCCAGCTACCCCGCGGAGATCGTCGCCGCGCTGTCGCTTCAAGCCGCGCGCTGTGTCGTTGATCTCGGCGCTGGAACCGGCAAGTTCACCCGCCTCCTGCTCCAGCATCTGCCCGCGACCACGCGTCTGGTCGCGGTCGAACCGGTCGCCGAGATGTCGGCCAAGCTGGCGCAGGAAGCGAAGGTGGAGGTCATCAACACCCGCGCCGATGCGATCGATCTTGCAACCGGCAGCGTCGATCTCGTGACCTGCGCCCAGGCGTTCCACTGGTTCGACAACGAGGCGTCGGTCGCCGAGATCGCGCGCCTGCTGCGTCCCGGCGGCACGCTGGCGCTGGTCTGGAACAACAGAGACGACCGCGCGCCGTGGGTCGATGCGTTGTCCCTCATGATTGAAAAATACGCGGGAGATGCGCCCCGGCAACGGACGGGACACTGGCGCTGGATCCTGAAGGATCCACGCTTCGTGCTCGAGAAGGAGATCGTGCAGGATCATCCGCACCGGATGGCGCGCCGGGATGTCTTCGAACGCGTCGCATCGACGAGCTATGTCGCCAATCTTCCTGCTGCGGAGAAGGCGGCTCTTCGCCACCAGACCGACGATATCCTGCGCGAGGCCGGCCTCGGTGATGCCGACGAGCTGGTGTTTCCCTATGTCACGCAGCTCTTTCTGCTGAAGCGAACCTAGACCACGCTATTGCGCGGCGAGGCTTTGTTCGACGACTTGTTTCAGGCGCGGCAGCGTCATGCGCCAGTAGAACGCGACATGCTTCGCGCCGGACTCGGCACCGATTTCCCAACCACGCCCGCGCCGGACTGGCGATGGCGGCACCTGCTGGGTGACGGTCAGCACCGTCTCGTCGCCGTCGGCCGCGAGCGTCATCGTGATCGTCGCATAGGATTGCGGAACGTCCGGCAGGCCGGAGACCTGCGACCAATAGGCGTATTCGAGAAGTATTGGCGGTTCGATGCGGATCACGCGCCCCTTGTCGCGATAGCGCTTCGCGCCGATCTCCGCCTCGATCTCGATCGGCGCGCCGATCTGCCAATCGGTCCTGAAATGCGCATTGCGCCAGCTCTCGCCCGCATCGGGATCCATGATCGCATCCCACACCTGCGTCGGCTGTGCGGCGATACGGATCGACTCGGTGACGGTCTGCAAGACCGGGGTTTCGTTCGTCATCGCATGCTCACTTGCCGCCCGCGATCTTCCAATTTCCATCCGCGCCACGCCGCAGCGCCGGATCGCCGATGCGGATGTGCTGCGCCAGGAAATCGATGAAGGCGCGCACCCGCGCCGGCAGCGGGCCGGCATGGCCGACATAGACCGCGTGGATGTCCTCGCGGTCGCCGGGATTGAGGTTCTGCAGCACCGGGATCAGACGTCCGGCCTCGATGTCCGGACCGATGTGGAACAGCGCCAGTCGCGCCACCCCGATGCCGCCGAGCGTGAGCTGGCGCGCGGTCTCACCGTCGCTGGCGCGCGCGACCGGTGGCGGCAGTGCTTCCTCGATCTTTTCGGCGCGGCGGAACGGCCAGCCGCGGATGCTGCGCGGAAAGGTCCACCCGATGCCGCGATGCGCGGCGAGGTCGGCCGGGGTCTTCGGTGTACCGAAGCGCGCGAGATAGGACGGTGCGGCGACCACCGCCATGCGGCTGGTGCCGAGCTTGCGCGCGATCAGCCGTGAGGCGCCGAGCGGGCCGGCGCGGATCGCGACATCGGCGCGCTCTTGCATCAGATCGACCAGCGTGTCGGTCAGCACAACGTCGAGCGTGATGTCGGGATGCTCGCGCATGAAGCGCGGCAGCAGCGGCATCACATGCAGCATGCCGAACGGGATATTGCTGTTCACGGTGAGATGGCCGCGCGGCACGCAGGAGGCGGCCTCGCGTTCGGCCTCGTCGATATCGGCAAGAATGCGCTGCGCACGCTGATAGAACGCCTGGCCTTCCTCGGTCAGTTGCAGCTTGCGCGTGGTGCGGTTGACCAGCCGGGTGCCGAGCCGCGTCTCCAGCCGCGATACCAGCTTGCTGACGCCCGACGGCGTCTGGCGCAGGCTGTTTGCGGCGGCGGTGAAGCCGCCGAGGTCGACGACGCGGACAAACACGTCCATTTCCCCGGAGCGGTTGGTGTCTATTCGGGCCATCTTGAATTCACGTCACAAATGATTGGATTGCGGCCATTCTAATCCTTCCTCGCCCGGACCGCTATGTCGCATTGCGGAATCCTCACCTCCGGAGCGACACATGCCTCTCGCAGTCCTAGCCTTGACCGCCGGTGCCTTTGGCATCGGCACCACCGAATTCCTCATCATGGGGCTGTTGCTGCAGGTCGCCGCCGACATGCACGTGTCGGTCTCCGCGGCGGGCCTGTTGATCTCCGGCTATGCGCTCGGCGTGTTCGTCGGCGCCCCGATCCTCACCCTCGGCACACGGCGGATGCCGCGCAAGGCGGTGCTGCTGGCGCTGATGGCGATCTTCACGCTCGGCAACGCCGCCTGCGCGCTGGCGCCGAACTACGAATTGCTGATGGCGGCGCGCATCCTCACCTCGCTGGCGCACGGCACCTTCTTCGGCGTCGGTTCGGTGGTCGCGACAAGTCTTGTCCCGGAAGACAAGAAGGCGTCGGCGATCGCCACGATGTTCATCGGCCTCACGGTCGCGACCCTGCTCGGCGTGCCCTTCGGCGCCTGGTTCGGCCTGATGCTGGGCTGGCGCGCGGCGTTCTGGGCGGTCGCGGCGATCGGCGTGATCGCGTTCATCGTGCTGGCAGTGCTGGTGCCCGGCCATGTCGGCGCCAAGGACAAGCCGGCGCCGCTGCGCGAGGAGCTCGCCGTGCTCGGCCGCCCGCAGGTCCTGCTCGGGCTTGCCATGACGGTGTTCGGCTTCGGCGGGCTGTTCGCGGTCTTCACCTACGTGCAGCCGATCCTGACGCGGCTGACCGGATTTTCCGACGCCGCGGTCTCGCCGATCCTGCTGGTGTTCGGCGCCGGGCTTGCAATCGGTAATGTCGCGGGTGGACGGCTCGCTGACAAGGGATTGGCGCGTGCGTTGCTGGTGTCGCTCGGCGGCCTCGCGCTTGTGCTGGTGGCGCTGACCGCGGTGATCTCGATGAAGGCATTGGCGGTCGTTCTGCTGTTCGTGCTCGGCGTCGCGGCGTTCGCGACCGTCGCGCCGTTGCAGCTTCGCGTGCTTGAAGCGGCTGGCGTGGAAGGCCGCACGCTGGCCTCCAGCCTGAACATCGCGGCCTTCAATCTCGGCAACGCGCTCGGCGCCTGGGCCGGCGGCGTCACCATCGATCGCGGCCTCGGCCTCGGCGCGCTGCCGCTGGTGGCGGCGCTCATCACCGCGATTGGGCTGCTGCTCGCGCTGTGGAGCCTGCGCCTCGATCGGCCGGTCGTGCTGGCCACGCAATGCCCGGCGGAATGAACAGCATCACAGGGAGTATGACCATGGAATACCGCAATCTCGGCGCGTCCGGCCTGAAGGTCCCGGTGCTCAGCTTCGGCACCGGCACCTTCGGTGGCCAGGGACCGTTGTTTTCCGCCTGGGGCCGCAGCGACGCCGGCGAGGCACGACGGCTGATCGACATCTGCCTCGAGGCCGGCGTCAATCTGTTCGACACTGCCGACGTCTATTCGAACGGCGCGTCGGAGGAGATCCTCGGCGCCGCGATCAAGGGCCGCCGCGACAAGGTCCTTATCTCGACCAAGACCGGGCTGCCGATGGGTGACGGCCCGCTCGACGCCGGCACCTCGCGCTATCGCCTCGTCGCCGCGGTCGACGCCGCGTTGCGCCGGCTCAATACTGACTACATCGATCTGTTGCAGCTCCACGCCTTCGACGCCTTCACGCCGATTGACGAAGTGCTGTCGACGCTCGATGCGCTCGTGCGCACCGGCAAGCTGCGCTATGTCGGCGCCTCGAATTTCTCCGGCTGGCATTTGATGAAATCGCTTGGGATCGCCGAGCGGCACGGCTGGCCGCGTTATGTGGCGCACTAGGTCTATTATTCGCTGGTCGGGCGCGACTATGAATCCGAGCTGATGCCGCTCGCACTCGATCAGGGCGTCGGTGCGCTGGTCTGGAGCCCGCTCGGCTGGGGCCGCCTGACCGGCAAGATCAGGCGTGGCCAGCCGCTGCCGAAGAATAGCCGTTTGCATGAGACCGCGCAGTTCGGGCCGGCGGTCGACGACGAGAAGCTTTACGCGATCGTCGATGCGCTCGATGCGGTAGCCGCCGAGACCGGCCGCACCGTGCCGCAGGTCGCGATCGCCTGGCTGCTCACCCGTCCCAGCGTGTCATCCGTGATCATCGGCGCGCGCGATGAGACACAGCTGCGTGACAATCTCGGCGCGGTCGGATGGTCGCTGTCGTCGGACCAGATTGCGCGTCTCGACAAGGCAAGCGCGGTGATGCCGGCCTATCCCTACTATCCCTACCGGATCCAGGAAGGCTTTGCCCGGATCAATCCGCCGCCGGTGTAAGGCGATCGCTGGCAAGCGGCAGCGCACGATTCAAGCTCACGCCTCGAGTTTGGTCTCGCAGACCTGCCGGCGGTACTCCGCCGGCGTCACGTTCATGTGCTGACGGAATACACGATTAAGGTGGCTCTGATCGGCGAAGCCTGCGAGCAGCGCGATTTCCTTCAGCGCCACGCGATCCCTGCGCAGATGCTGGCACGCATGCTCGACCTTGCGCCGCAGCACGTAAGCATGTGGCCGCATGCCGTAATGGACGCGGAACTTGCGCGCGAACTGCACCGGCGTGCAATTGCAGATGTTCGCCAGCTCCTCCAGCGTGATGTTCCGGGAGATGTTCTGCTCGACATAGTCATCGATCAGCCGCGCATGCGCCGGCCTGAACCTGCCCTGCGCGCAGGGCATCTTGAACTCGATCGCGGCGTATTTGCGCAGGATGTGCACGCTCGCTTGCAGCGCCAGCGCGTCGTAGCAGAGGCGGCCGCCCGGACCGCCGGCGGCGATTTCCTGAACCATCTGGTCGTTGATCCAGGTCAGCATCGGATCCTCGACCTTGAGCAAATCGTGAAGCTCGACCGCTTCGGCGTCGCGGTCGAATGCCTCGCTCGCCGTCTTCGTCATCAGGGCAGGAGAGATGTAGAAATGCGTGACCTCGATGTCATTCTTCCAGTGCCAGCTTGACGGCTCTGCGCGCGTCAAAAGCGACGTGACGCCGCGGCCGACGTGATCCTGCTTCCATGCGCTGCCGACACGGCGGTTCATCGACGTTACGCCGTCGCGATAGAGCACCAGGAGGAAGTTCTCCGACGGCGGGACCCAGATGTCGGATGGAGCGTAGCGGAAGATGCGCAGCCGGAAATCGTCCCGGCCGACCGCCAGACTATCCAGCTTCATCTCGCCGGGAGCGTAGCGCGGCAGTTCCTCGACCGTGATCAACTGGCCCATCGCGCGAGCCTCCTCCCTGGAAACCATCGGCGGTTGACCGCTTCTTCTTGTTCTTCTTGGCCGGACGGCTGAGCGCAGAATAGGCCGCTTTCGCCGTTTGCCAAGGAGACCAATGGCCGATCGCGATCGCACGGCCGCGTTCCAGAGATTGTCGGTTTCATTCAAGCCCCGGAAGCCGCGACCGCCATAGCCTCCTGTGCGTCCCGGCAGCCCGTCCATGCCGCCGGGGCCCAGATTGGCGCAACGCACCGTCATCCCGCGATGCAGCGGATGGGAAAGGGCGTGCGAGAAACCACACAGGAGGAAACCATGACCGCGACCGCAACCAGGTCCAATGGAAGCAACGGCGCGCACGCGACATCCAAATTCGACGCCGTGGTGATCGGCGCCGGCGTTGCCGGACTTTATCAATTGTTCCGCCTGCGCGAGCAGGGCCTGAAGGTCAGGGCCATTGACGCTGGTTCGAGCGTCGGCGGCACCTGGTACTGGAACCGCTATCCCGGCGCGCGCTTCGATTCCGAAGGCCACACCTATCAGTATCTGTTCTCCGAGGAACTCTACAAAGGCTGGAGCTGGAGCGAGCGGTTTCCGGGGCAGCCGGAGATCGAGCGCTGGCTGAACTATGTGGCCGACCGCCTCGACCTCAAGAAGGACATCCAGTTCCAGACCACGGTGAAGAGCGCGCATTTCGACGAGGCGACGCAACGCTGGCAGGTTACGACCAACAAGGGTGAAGTGATCGACACCCAGTTCCTGGTCACCTGCTGCGGCATGCTCTCCGCCCCGCATGTGTCCTTCCCGGGACAGGAGACGTTCAAGGGCAAGCTGTTCCATACCGCGCGCTGGCCGAAAGGGCCGATCGAACTCGCCGGCAAGCGCGTCGGCGTGGTCGGCAATGGCGCAACCGGGATCCAGGTGATCCAGTCGATCGCGGGCGAAGTCGGTCATCTCAAGGTGTTCATCCGCACCCCGCAATACATCATCCCGATGAAGAACCCGAAATGGGATGCGTCGGATGCGGAGGCCTACAAGTCGAAGTTCAAATTCCTCACCGAACGGTTGCCGAAGACGTTCACCGGCTTCGAGTTCGACTTCGAGCACGCATGGGCCGACCTGTCGCCGCAGCAACGCCGCGAGGTGATCGAGGAGTGCTGGAACCACGGATCGCTCAAATTGTGGGTGTCGTCCTTCGCCGAGCTGTTCTTCGACGAGGCCGTCAACGCCGAGATCACCGAATTCGTGCGCGAGAAGATGCGCGAGAGAATCAAGGATCCCAAACTGTGCGAGCAGCTGATCCCGGCCGATTACGGCTTCGGCACCCACCGGGTGCCGCTGGAAAGCAATTTCCTCGAGGCCTTCCACCGGCCCAATGTCGAGATCGTCAGCGTCAAGGATAATCCGATCGCCCGCATCACGCCCGAGGGCATCCAGACCGCCGACGGCACGGTGCACGAATTCGACGTCATCATTCTGGCGACCGGGTTCGACGCCGGGACCGGCGCGTTGACGCGGATCGATATCCGCGGCCGCGACGGCCGTTCGCTAAAGGAGGACTGGGGCCGGGATATCCGCACCACCATGGGCCTGCAGGTTCACGGCTATCCGAACCTGTTCACGACAGCGGTGCCGCTCGCGCCTTCGGCTGCGCTCTGCAACATGACCACCTGCCTGCAGCAGCAGGTCGAGTGGATCGACGATTGCATCAAGTACATGCGCGGCAACAACCTGAACGTCATCGAGCCGTCCAGGGATATCGAGGATCAGTGGGTCGCGCATCACGATGAGACCGCCAACGCGACGCTGATCGCCAAGACCAACTCCTGGTACCTCGGCTCGAATGTCGAGGGCAAGCCGCGCCGGGTGCTGTCCTATTGTGGCGGTGTCGGCACCTATCGCCAGAAATGCGACGAAGTCGCAGCGAGCGGCTATCGCGGCTTCGCGATGCAGTAGGTCCGATCGCCATTGGACCTCGTAGCCCGGATGGAGCGAAGCGTAATCCGGGACCAGTGACACTGGCTGCACCAACCCCGGATTTCGCTCCGCTCCATCCGGGCTACGCAGGCCAACATCATAAAATATGGAGGAAAACAATGAGCACGAACTTCAGTGCGGCTGCAGATGCGATTCTCGATGGCGTCGTGACCTCGAATCCACGCGTCCCCGGTGTGGTTGCGATGGTGACCGACCGGCATCGCAACATCTATGAAGGCGCCGCCGGCAAGCGCCGGCTCGACCAGCCGGCCGACATGACGACCGACAGCGTGTTCGCCATCTTCTCGACCACCAAGGCGATCACGGGTACCGCCGTCCTGCAACTCGTCGAGGAGGGCAAGCTCGACCTCGACGCGCCGGCCAAGACCTATGCGCCCGACATCGGCAAGCTTCAGGTGATCGAGGGCTTTGACGACAAGGGCGAGCCGGTGTTGCGCGCACCGAAGCGCGACATCACGACGCGGATGCTGATGGTGCATAGCGCGGGCCTCGGCTACGACTTCATCAACCACACCTATAATCGCCTTGCGCAGGAGAAAGGGCAGCCGAGCGTCATCACGGCGTCGAAGGCGTCGCTGATGACACCTCTGCTGTTCGATCCGGGCGAGCGGTGGGAGTATGGCACCAACATGGATTGGTGCGGCCAGATCGTCGAGGCGATCACCGGAAGGCGGCTCGGCGACGTGTTCAAGGCGCGGATATTCGAACCGCTCGGCATTCAGGATACCACCTTCGAGCTCACCGACGCGATGCGCCGCAAGCTCGCCGGCATTCACGCCCGCAATGCCGACGGCTCGCTCACGCCGATGGATTTCGAGCTGCCGGCCAATCCGGAAATCCACATGGGCGGCCACGGGCTCTACGGCACGATCGGCGACTACATGCGCTTCATCCGGATGTGGCTAAATGACGGCGCCGGCGAGCACGGCCGCGTCCTCAAGCCCGAGACCGTGCGGATGGCCGAAAAGAACCACCTCGGCAACAACAAGGTCACCGCGATTACCGGCGTGATCACGTCTCTGGCCAACGACGCCGAGTTCTTCCCCGGCCAGTCGAAGTCCTGGGCGTTGAGCTTTATGATCAATGACGAGCAGGCTCCGACCGGCCGCCCCGCCGGCGCACTCGGCTGGGCCGGTCTCGCCAATTTGTTCTACTGGATCGATCGCCAGAATGGTTTTGGCGGATACTGGGCGACGCAAATCCTCCCCTTTGGCGATCCGACGTCGTTCATCGGCTACATCAATTTCGAGACGGCGTTCTACGAATCCCTGCGGCTGCGCAAGGCGGGCTAACGCATGATCAGGAAAAGTGCGAAGCGGTTTTCCGACAAGATCATGCTTTAACAATGAGCTAAAGCACGATGACGATCGACCAATCTCATCGTGCTTTAGCGTGTGATCCGCAAGAGCGCGATGACGATTGAGCCCGATCGCATCGCGCTTTTTGCCGCCTGCCGGGGCCATCTCTGTGCGATCAGCAGGATGGCTGCACTTTCGGAAACACCATGCGCATGCAGGCGCCGCCGGATGGTGCCTGATCGACCTCGATCCGGCCGCCGTGCAGGCGCATGATGGTCTGCACCAGGTCGAGGCCGAGGCCGGCGCCGCGCCCGCCCGGATGCAGCCGGCGGAACGGCTCGAATATCTGCTCGCGCTCTTCCGGCGCGATGCCGTCGCCATCGTCGCAGACCTCGATCAGGCCTGCCGCCGTAACCCGAACCAGGATCGTGCCGCGCCGCCGTCCGTGGTCGATGGCGTTCTGCACCAGATTGGTGAGCGCACGCTCGAGTGAGGTCTGATCGCCGTTCACCACGGTGTTCTCGTCCTCGTGCTCGAACGACATCTCGTAGCCGGCTGCGAAGGCGAGCGGCGCGAGATCGAGCACGACCTGCCGCGCGACACCGACGAGATTGACGGGACCGAACGTGTCGGCGCGCTGATCGAGCCGTTGCAGGTCCAACAGCTGGCCGGCCATGACGCTCAGGCGGGTCGCGTCCTCGAGCAGGTGGGTCTTCTCCGGTCCAGCCTCGAGCGAGGCCACCCGGGTCGAGAGGATCGCGATCGGCGTGCGGAGCTCGTGCGCAGCATCGGCCAAGAAGCGACGATGGCGCTCGTAACCCTTGTCGAGGCGGTCGAGCGCGGCATTGATGGCCTTGACCAGCGGGGTGATTTCGATCGGCACCTTGTCGAGCGGCAATTGCACGCCGCGCTGGTCGATGTCGATGCGTTCAGCCTGCGCCGCGACTTGCGCCAGACCCGTCATGGCCCGGCGCACCACGAACGGGGTCGCGACCAGCGTCGCCAATGTCATCAGCACGACGATCGGCAGGATCATGTTGAGGAACAGCAGCGGCGTGCTCTCCAGCGCGCGCCACATCGAAAGCTCGCCGTATGTGCCGGTCAGGATCTGGATCCGTCCTGCCGAGGTGTCGACCCATTTGACGAGACCCGCGGGTCGCATGGCGTCCGCGGCGTTCCATTTGAGCCGCGCCTCGCTGACATGATCGAGGCTTGATGCAATCGGTGCGAACTGCGGAGGCACCGCGCCCTCGGAGAGCTGGTGACCTTCGGTGTCGCGGATGACGAACCAGAGGTCGGCATGCTCGGCGCGCAGGGCAGCGAGCTCCGGCGTCCGGCGCAGCGCCAGTCCGCCCGCTTCATCGCGGGTGATGGCGTCGCGCAGCGTATCGACCGTGCTGCCTTCGTACTCGCCGATCAAAAGCCCGGCCCGCAGCAACCCGATCGCGGCGGCTCCGATCAGCAAGATCAGGAGGGTCAACGTGACGGCCTGCAGGCCAGCGAGACGCCCGATCAGCCGCCAGGTGAGGGATCGCGGTCGCAGCACGCTCACGGTGTTTCCCGCAGCACATAGCCGAGGCCACGAACGCCGTTGATCGCGACGCCGGCGTCGGCTTCAGTGAGCCTGCGGCGCAACCGCGACACGTGCGTGTCCAGCGCATTGGGCTGCACGTCGTCGTCGAGGCCGTAGACCGCCTCCATCAGCGCGGAACGCTGCACCATGCGTCCCATCCGATGCAGCAGCGCCTCGAGCACCAGCCGTTCGCGACGCGGCATCTCCAGGGGGCGTCCGTCGACACTGGCTTCGCGATGGGCGAAGTCGAACGACAGGCGGCCGATCCGCGCAGCATGCTGTTGCACATTGGCGGGCCGGCGCAGCAGCGCGCGCAACCGCGCCAGCAGCTCCTCGAACGCAAACGGTTTGCCGAGATAATCGTCCGCGCCACAATCGAGGCCCGAGATCCGGTCCGCGAGCTCGCCGCGGGCCGTCAGCACCAGCACCGGCACCGTGTTGCCGCTCGCGCGCAATTTCGGAATCAGCGACAGCCCGTCGCCATCGGGCAATTGCCGGTCGAGCACGATCGCATCGTAGCTGCCCGCCGCGGCAATCGCCTCGGCTTCCGACAGGTCCGGCGCGTGATCCACCAGCATGTCGTGGCGCGCGAGTGCTGCACGCAGCGCTGCGACCATTTCCGGCTGGTCCTCCACCAACAGCACGCGCATTCGTCGTCTTTATCCCTGCATCGATCTGCCGGCTTTATGTCCGATTCATTGCGGCAACCTTGCGGTTTGCTCCGCGCCAATGCGTCGCGGCGTGAAATTTCGCACCCGCGTCCATTCGCGACAGGCTGGCGCAAGCTTCGCATGAGACAGAGGCCTCGATCGGAGCGGGCCGAATCGTCCCGCCCCCGACCGACACGCTCAACCGGCGGGAGCCGACCACGCACGATGGTGGCGCCTGCAATGTGAAAGATATGGGAATGGCCTTGTCAACGAAGCCGCGGCGCGAGATGCGCAACGCGCCCAGCGTGCGGGAGCTCCAGCATGTCAGCCGCTGACATCCTGCCGTTCTTCCGCGCCTGGGTGCGCAATCCGATGCGCGTCGCCGCGGTCGCGCCGTCCGGGCCCGCCGTCTCGTCCCTGATGACGCAGGAGATCACGGCGGACACCGGTCCGGTGATCGAGCTTGGCCCCGGCACCGGCGTCTTCACCCACGCGTTGCTGAAGCGCGGTGTGAGGCAGCAGGATCTCACCTTGGTGGAGTACGGCTCCGAGTTCATCCCGCTGCTGCAACGGCGCTTCCCGGGTGCCCGGGTGCTCTGGATGGATGCGGCCTGGCTGTGGAGGGAGAGGCTGTTCGAAGGGGCGCCGGTCGGTGCAGTCGTGAGCGGGCTCGGGCTTCTCATCATGCCGCCGGAGAAGGTCACGACGATCCTCGATGCCGCCTTCCGCTATCTCCGCACAGGCGGTGCCTTCTACCAGATCACCTATGGCCCGCGTTGCCCTGTGTCGGACGCGGTCCTGGATCGCCTCGATCTGCAGGCGAGCTGTGTCGGGCAGACGTTCCGCAACCTGCCGCCGGCGTCCGTGTACCGGATCAGCCGCCGCCACCCCCACGCTTGATCGAGGCGCCATGGACACGTCGAGCACGATTGCAATGTTCCTGCACTTCGGCCTGGTGGGCGTTGGCTGCCTTGCCGTCGCCGAGAAGTTCATCCCGCTACTGCCGTCCTACGTGCTGCTGATGCTGCTCGGGCTGACAGTCTCCGACGGCACGACGCTCACGATGACCATCCTCGCGACCAGCGCAGGCTCCGTCGTCGGTGCGATCGGCTGGTACGGGCTCGGGCGCGCGCTCGGCTCGCGGCGCATCGAAGCGCTGGTGACGCGCTACGGCAAGTTCGTGCTGCTGCGGCCCTCGCTCTACCAGCAGCTCACCGACGCCTATCGCGGCAATCATTTCTGGGTGACGCTGATCGGCCAGACCCTGCCCACGGTGCGGATCTATCTGGCGCTGCCCGCCGGCGTGTTGCGGCTGGAGCCGCGCGCCTTCGTGATGGCGACGGCGATCGGCACCGTGATCTGGAACATGCCGTTCCTCACGCTGGGCTATGCGCTGCGCGGCAGCGGTCATGATCCGGTCAGCCTCGGCTTCCGGGTGGTGGTCGTCCTGATCGCCGTGGAGGTCGCGCTCTTCCTCGGCTTCCGCTTCTACAAGCGCTCGCTCGCGCCGCGGCCTTTCGCGAAGCCGCTCGCGCTGCCCTCGCGCTTGCCGGTGGAGGAAGGCGCATGAGAGTCCTGTTGTCCCGCTTGCGGCCGAGCTCGCATACCCTCGAATGCGCCGCCGCCGCGCTGCTGGTGCTGGCTGCGAGCTATCAGTTCGGCGTCGCGGCATCCGGCGGGCGATATCGCGCGGCCGAGTTCGCGCTGCTGGTGCTCGTGGCAGGCATCTATTGGCATCGTTCGATCTTCCGGCGATGCGCCAGCCGCGATGTCACCAGGGTTCTCGCTGGATTGGCCGAGGCCATGGCGACAGCATTCCGGCGCGACGGCAGCGAGGCCGATCGAGATGTCTGGCTTCCGGTACGCGACGATCGCGCCGGCGCAGTGCGGCTCTCGTCGCGGCATGTCGTCAAGGTCAGAAGCCTGTTCATCTCCGACGTCCATCTCGGAACCAGAGGGTGCCAGGCCGAGCGGCTGATCGACTTTCTTCGGCACCACGATGCCGAAACCGTGTTCCTGGTGGGCGACATCGTCGACGGCTGGTGCCTGCGGTCGAGCTGGTACTGGCCCACGGCGCACAATGCCGTCGTGCGGGAGCTGATCGAGCTCGCGCAGCGGGGCCGGCGCCTGGTCTACATACCCGGCAATCACGACGAATTCCTGCGTGACTATGCCGGTGCGGCGTTCGGCGGCGTCGAGGTGGTCGAACGCGCGATCCATCGTGGTCTCGACGGCCGCGACTACCTCGTCGTTCACGGTGATCATTTCGATCTCGTGGTGCGGCATGCGCGATGGCTCGCGCTGATCGGTGATGTCGGCTACCGGGCCGCGCTGGCGTCCAATGTCTGGCTCAACCGGATCAGGCGCCAATTCGGGTTCGGCTATTGGTCGTTCTCGTCCTGGGCCAAGTTGCGGGTCAAGAATGCGGTCAACCATATCGGCCGGTTCGAGGAGGTGCTGTCCTCCGAGGCCAGGCGCCGCAACGTTCAGGGCGTGATCTGCGGTCATATCCACCACGCGGCGATGCACGATGATTTCGGCGTGCGCTACATCAATACCGGAGATTGGGTGGAGTCCTGCACGGGCGTGGTCGAGCGCTATGACGGGCAGTTCGAAATCGTCCGATGGACGGATCCGCAGCCGGCGTCGAACGCGGCTGGCTTCGCGCCGCTCGCGGAGGCGGTCGCCTGATGCGTGTCCTGGTGGCGACCGACGCCTGGCGTCCGCAGATCAATGGTGTGGTCCGCTCGCTCGAGTATCTCGCCAGCGAAGCGCCGTCGCTTGGTGCGGAGATCAGCTTTCTCACGCCGGCCGATTTCCGCACCATGCCGTTGCCGGGCTATCCGGAGATCCGGCTCGCGCTGCCGTCGATCGGACGCATCGCGCGCGCGATCGACGCAGCGCGCCCGGACTCGGTGCACATTGCGACCGAGGGTCCGATCGGCTGGATCAGCCGCCATGTCTGCCGGACGCGCGGCTATCCGTTCACGACCAGCTACCACACCCGCTTTCCCGAATACCTCGCCGCGCGGGTGCCGGTGCCGCTGCGGTGGAGCTACGCGGCGCTGCGCCGCTTCCATAATGGTGGCGACGGCATCATGGTCGGCTCGCCGTCGCTCGAGCAGGCGCTGAAAGCCCATGGCTTCCGTAAGTTGATGCCGTGGTCGCGTGGCGTCGATGCCGAGCTGTTCTGCCCCCGCACGGAGCGGCCGCTCGCTTTCCCGGCACCGGTGTTCCTCTATGTCGGCCGCATTGCGGTCGAGAAGAACCTCGATGCCTTTCTCGGTCTCGATTTGCCGGGTTCGAAAGTCGTGGTCGGGGATGGACCGCTGCGCAGCAGCCTGCAGGCCAGGTTTCCGCAGGTTCATTTCCTCGGCACGCGGACGGGACGGGCGCTCGCCGATGTCTATGCGTCGGCTGACGTCATGGTGTTTCCAAGCCTGACCGATACGTTCGGGATGGTGCTGCTCGAGGCGCTGGCCTGCGGCGTGCCGGTCGCGGCGTTCCCGGTGATGGGGCCGCTCGACGTGATCGGCAAATCAGGCTGCGGATGTCTCGATCACGATCTGCGCCGCGCGGCGCTCGGTGCGCTGCGCGTGCCGCGCGAGAAATGCCGCGCCCACGCTTTGACCTTTACCTGGCAGGAAAGCGTGCGCCAGTTCCTCGACAATATCGGGCGGGCGCACGCCGCGCCGGCGCTCGCCGCCGCAGCGATTGCAGGCTGACTAGCTGCCCAGCAACTCGGTGATCAGCCCTGCGGCCTTGATCCCGGTGCCGCTGATGATGACGACGGTGCGCTCCGCCGGCCGGATCGCGCCGCGGTCCTTCAGCACGTCGAGCGCGGCGGCGGCCGAGGCCGAGGTCGGTTCGACGAACAGGCCGGTCAACGCCAGCCGCTTCAATGCGGCGATGATGCCGTCCTCCGGAATTGCGACCGTGCCGCCGCCGCTCTCCTTCAGCGCCGCGATCATCTGCTTCAGCCGCAGCGGATACTTGATCGCGGTGCCCTCCGCGATGGTCTTGCGGACCGCGCGATCGACCGGCGTGTCGACGCCGGCGGCGAAGCTGGCATCGACTGGCGAGCAGTTGAGCGGTTGTGCACCGAACAGCCGCGGCAACTTCTTGATCTGCCCGGCCGCAAGCAGCTCCTTGAAGCCGATGTAACAACCGAGCAGGCTGCTGCCGGCGCCGACCGGCATGATGACGTTGTCGGGCGCGGTGAAGCCGAAATCTTCCCAGATCTCGTAGGCCAGCGATTTCGTGCCTTGCAGGAAGAAGGGCTGCCAGTTGTGGCTGGAGTAGAAGATCTGCCTCGACTGACGGATCGCCTCTGCTTCGGATTCCTCGCGCGGCCCTTCCACCAGCTGCACCTCGGCGCCGAAAGCGTGCATCTGCGCCACCTTCATCGGCGACGTCGTCGCCGGCGCCAGGATTTTCACCCGCATGCCGCCCGCCGCGCCATAGGCCGAGACGGACGCGCCGCCATTCCCCGAGCTATCCTCCAGCACGGCATCGACACCGAGCTGGCGCAGCAACGACAGCATCACCGTGGTGCCGCGATCCTTGAAGCTTGCGGTCGGATTGAACCATTCCAGCTTGAAATGCGGTCGCAGATCGCCCCACGCCTTCTCGACGGCGGGCGTGCAGCCTTCGCCCATCGTGATCGGTTGCCTGATCTCGACCGGCAGCGCCGCGCGGTAACGCCACAGCGACCGCGTCCCGCGCTCGACCTCGTCGCGGGAGATGCCGGGCAGCGGCGTCACGAGCAGCGGCTTGCCCTCGTCGGAGCACCAGCGCGGGATATCCAGCGGGTAGAGCTTTCCGTTCAGCGGGTCGACGTAGCTGGGTGAAGGCATCTCGATTCAGTCCTCAAGGGGCGGGCCGGGCGCGTTGCGTCCAAGCACGAAATCGGGGAGCGTCGCAAGGCTGTCACGAACCGTGATCGGGGCGGGCGCCCCTTCCGGCAGGTTCATTGCGGCTCGATTATGCCACCAAGTCGGCAAGTGCACACGTGCCGTTCCGAACAGATCATAGGCCGATCCCGCGACGAACAGGCATCGATTTGTCGGGACCGGCAATTCGTCGAGCGCGAGCTGGTAGGGTTGCGGCTGCGGCTTGTAGTAGCCCGCGCGCTCCGCCGTCACGAACACCGTGAGCGGAATACCGAGGCGATCGGCGGCGATGTGGCCGAGCCGCTCCGAGCAGTTGGTCACGACGCCGAGTGCGACACCGGCCTCGTGCAGCGTTTGCAGGACATCGCGAACCTCGGGCCAGGGATCGAGCTCCGCATAGCGTGCGCCAAGCTCGGCGGCGCGCTCGACCGGCAGCCCGACATTGCGCGCGGCTTCACCCACCAGATCCTCATAGGGACGATAGCGCCCGGTGGCATAGGTGTTCTTGAGATACTCGGCGCGCCAGCGAAGCCCCGCCTCGTCGGAGCCGGCGACCTTGTTCCACAGCGTCCAGCTGTCGAGCAGGGCGGTCAAGAGGTCGAACAACACGGCGTCATAGGCTCGCTTCATGGGCTGCGCTACGTCTCCTACCATCCGCGAAACCGCTCCCATTGCCTGACGGTGCCGGAGCCGGCAGCGACGACATGATAACGGTCGTGCTGCGCTCCGGTCGCGCAGGCATGGTTCGGCAGGATCCGCACCTTCGTGCCGACCGGCAGCGTCACCTGCGGCGAGGTGCTGCCGGGACGAAGCGCGATGATGCCGTGCTCTTGATTGGTCTCGGACACGATCAGGTCGCGAAAGGGCCGACCATCGATGTCGCAGACGATGCCGTAGCCCTGATCGATCGGCTGCTTCGCGGTACCGCGATCGCGCGACAGCGCCATCCAGCCCGCGTCGATGAAGGTCCAGCCGCGATCGGCGCGATGGCCGATCACCGTCGCGAGTACCGACAGTGCAATGTCTTCGATGGCGCAGACCCCGATCCCGGCCATCACCAGGTCGAACATCACGAAGACGCCGGCGCGCACCTCGGTGACGCCATCGAGCCGGTGCGCGAAATGCGCCGTCGGCGTCGAGCCGATGCTGACCACGGGGCAGGGCAGCCCGGCTGAGCGCAATGCCTCGGCGCAGGCGACTGCGGCGGCGCGCTCCTGCTCGGCCGCCTGCTCGAGCGCCGCCACGCTGCGGCAGGAATAGGATTCGCCCGCATGCGCCATGACGCCACGCAATTCGGCGCCGCCTTGATGCAGCGCGCGGCCGACCTCGACCAGCAACGGGTCGTTTGCACTCACGCCGGCGCGATGGCCGTCGCAATCGATCTCGATCAGCACGGGAATTCGGTCGTTCGTTGCGCGCGCCATCGTGGTGACGGCAGCAGCCTGCTCGAGGCTGTCGAGCACCACCGACAGGTCCACGCTGTGCCGCCGCAGCGCGGCAACGCGATCGAGCTTCTGTGGTGCGATGCCGACGGCATAGAGAATGTCTTTCACGCCTGCCGCGGCAAACGCCTCGGCCTCTTGCAGCGTGGAGACCGCCGCCGGGCCGCTCGGGCCGTCCATCACGGCGCGCGCCGCCGGAATTGATTTTGCGGTTTTCAGATGCGGGCGCAGCGGCACGCCGAGCCGCGATAGCCGCGTCTTCAGGCGGGCGATGTTGTGCAGCATCCGGTCCTCATCGAGGACGAGACAGGGCGTCTCGAGCCCGGCGAGCGGATGCGGCGCGTTCAGGACAGTAGCTGATGACATGCGGCCGAGACTAGCCGTTTCTGCACTAAGTACAATTTACCGAATGTCATTATTATATTAAGTCTAGGCTTAATGATTTCGACCGACGACATCCGCTTCTTCGTAGCCATCGCTGCGGCCCGGTCGCTCGCGGCCGCGGCGCGGGCGCTCGACGTGACGCCGTCAGCGGTCTCGCAGCGGCTGCAGAGCCTGGAACAGCGGCTGGGTGTTCAACTGGTCAGCCGTTCGGCGCGGCGGCTGACGCTGACCGATGAGGGCGAGCTGCTGGTGCTGCGCGGCGGCGCGCTGCTCGACGAGGCGACGGAGCTGACCGACGCACTGCAGGCGCGTCGCGGCACCATCGCCGGCCATCTGAAGATCCTTGCGCCGCTCGGCTTCGGACGCCGCTACATCGCCCCGGTCGTTGCCGCCTTCCGATCACGTCATCCCGAGGTGTCGGTCGAGCTCGAACTGTCCGATCGGCCGGGGCGTGCCGCGATGAGCGCGTGGGACGTGATGATTCACATCGGTACGCTAAAGGACTCCACGCTTCGTTTGCAGCGTCTCGCCCCGAATGAGCGTTATCTCTGCGCCTCGCCGGCCTATCTGAAGCGCTGGGGAATGCCGGCGCGTCCGCAGGATCTGCGCTTGCATCAGTGCATCGCGTTGCGTGAGAACGAAGAGGACGTGACGCTCTGGCGGTTCTCCCGCAAGCGTGCCGCGGCGGAGCCTGACGTCGTCAGGATCGAGCCGGTGCTGTCGAGCAATGACGGCGAGATCGTGAAAGCCTGGGCGCTGGCGCATCACGGCCTGATCGTCAGGTCGGAGTGGGATGTCGCCGAGGATCTCGACGCCGGCCGGCTGGTCCGTGTGCTGCCGAGCCATCGCCTGCCACCGGCCGACATCGTTGCGCTGCTCAATCCTGGCCGCAGTGGACGGGCCAGACGCACGCAGGCATTCGTGGAGCACCTGCGCGCCGCGCTGGTGCCGCCGCCATGGCGGGGCAAGTCGGGCTAGCAGCCGGCGCAAGCGCTCATGCCGCGCCGGCCTGCTTGCTCAGATAGGTCCTGGCAAAGTCGAGATACCAGTCGAGGCAACCGGGATTGGCCATCGCATCCCGGTTGATGACCTTCTCCACGGGGTGGCCGAGCAGCAGCTTCTTGACTGGCAGCTCCTGCTTCTTGCCGGACAGCGTGCGCGGAATCTCCGCCACCACGAAGATGTCGTTGGGCAGGAAGCGGCGCGACAGCCCGGCTTCAACCGCCTTGTTGATCTTCGTCTTCATCGCGGCATCGAAGGTGACGCCCTCGCGCAGCACCACGAACAGCGGCATGTAGCTGTCGCGGCCGAGATATTCGAGGTCGACGACCATCGAATCCAGCACTTCCGGCAGCGCCTCGATCGCGGAATAGAGCTCGCTGGTGCCCATCCGCAGGCCATGGCGATTGATGGTGGCGTCGCTGCGGCCATAGATCACGCAGGAGCCGTCGGGGTTGACCTTGAGCCAGTCGCCATGCCGCCACACCGGGCCGCGGCCGCTGCCGTCGAAATTGTCGGGATAGGTCTCGAAATAGCTCGACAGATAACGCGCATTGCCGGGGTCGTTCCAGAAGCGGAGCGGCATCGAAGGCAGCGGCTCGGTGCAGACGAGCTCACCGACCTCGTCGATCACGGCGCGGCCCTGCTCGTCGAACGCCTCCACCGCGCAACCGAGCAGGCGGCATTGCATGATGCCGGGCGTCTGCGGCAATTCGCAATTGCCGCCGATGAAGGCGCCGGCGAAATCGGTGCCGCCGGAAATATTGGCCCACCACATGTCGGCCTGCGCGGCGTTGCCGTTGCGCTTCGACAGCGCGGCGAAGCGCTCGTTGAACCAGGCTTGCGTGTCGGCTGAGAGCGGCGAGCCGGTCGAGCCGAGCGCGCGCAGGCGTGAGAGGTCGCCGACGGCGGCGAGATCGATCTCGGCCTTGGTGCAATTGGCGAAGAACGCCGCGCCTGCGCCGAAGAAGGTCGCCTTGGCGTCGGCGACGAAGCGCCACAGCGTGGTCCAGTCCGGCTTGTCCTTGGTGCCGCCGGGACTGCCGTCGAAGATGCAGCAGGTGGTGCCGTTGAGCAGGCCGTTGGCCTGGCAATTCCACATGATCCAGCCGGTCGACGAGTACCAGTGGAAGCGTTCGCCGAACGAGTTCGGGTGGTAGCTGCAGCCGATGTCGTTGTGCAGCGTCGAGAGCGGCAGCGCCACGACGATGATGCCGCCATGGCTGTGCAGGATCGGCTTCGGCAATCCCGTGGTCCCTGAGGAATAGACGATCCAGAGCGGGTGATCGAACGGCAGCCATTCCGGCTCGAAGGCGTCGATCTCGGTGCCCTGGCCGGCGAGGATGGATGACAGCCGTGTCTCTGACGGTGCCGCGTCGCTGTGCAGGATGACATGCTCGACCGTCGGCAGCGCGCGCCGCAACTCCTCGATCACGCCTTGCCGGTCGTGGCGGCGGCCCGCATAGGTCACGGCATCGCAGGCGATCAGCACCTTCGGCTCGATCTGCTTGAAGCGGTCGATCACCGCAGGTGCCGCCATGTCGGGCGCGCAGACGCTCCAGATCGCGCCCAGGCTCGCGGTCGCAAGAAACGCGATGATGGTCTCCGGGATGTTCGGCAAGTACGCGGCGACGCGGTCGCCGGCGCGCACGCCCTTGGCCTTCAGATGCAGCGCCAGCGCCGCCGATTGGCGCCGCAGCTCGGGCCAGCTCGTCTCCGACAGTCTGCCGTCTTCGCCGCTTGCAATCAGGGCCGGCAGGCCGGCGGCATGCGCCGGCGCGACATGGCGGAAGACCTGGTGCGCATAGTTCACCGAGGCGCCGGGAAACCACACCGCGCCCGGCATCTTGCGTTCGGCCAGCACCGCGCTATGCGGTGTGGGCGAACGGAGGTCGAAATAATCCCAGACGCTCTGCCAGAAGGCGTCGATATCGGTGACCGACCAGCGCCGCATCGCCTCGAAATCCGCAAACGCAAGGCCGCGGGTCTCCTTCAGCCAATCGCGGTAAAGGGCCATTTGCGGGGCGTAAGGTGCGGTCATGGGCGGTTTCCAAAAAAAGCTTCTTATGTTGTGGCAGGTGCGATCGCGGCGTGCCGGCGTGTCTTAACATAGGGATGCGAGCACGGGGAACGCAGTCGCGCCGCGGCTTGCGTCATATTCTTACCGCTGCGGCCGCGTGCTATCCCTTCAGGGCGGCGTTGATTCCATGCCAATCCCATAGTGAGCAGTCATGTCCGTCGGCGAACTCTTCATTCTCGGCTTCTACGGCAAGGTCATTCCAACCTGGCTGAGGGAATTTGCTGCGCAATTCGGGCTCGGCGGGGTGATCCTGTTCGATTACTCGTGCCAGACCCGGCAATACGACAACAACGTCGCTTCGCCCGCGCAGGTGCAGTCGCTCTGCGCCGAGATCGCGGCGCTGCCGTCAGAGCCGCTGGTCTTCATCGACCAGGAGGGCGGTCTGGTCCGCCGGCTCAAGGATGGCCTCGGCTTTCAGCCGCTGCCGAGCGCAAAGGATTTCAACCTGCTCGCGCTGACGGAAAAGCAGACGATCCTGGCCGCGAGCTATGGCGAGTTGCGGCGACTCGGCATCCGCTACAATTTCGCGCCGGTCATCGACGTCGACTACAATTCCGACAACCCCAATATCGGCAAGATCAAGCGGTCCTATTCGTCCGATCTCGGCGAGGTCGAGGCCAATGCCCGGCTGGTCGACGCCGCGGCGCGGCAGGCCGGAGTTGGTCTCTGCCTGAAGCATTATCCGGGCATCGGCGGCGCGCACGTCGATTCGCATCTGGAGTTCATGGACATTTCCGATGCGCTGCGGCCGGAGCAGGAAGAGCTGTTCTACGCGTTGGCCCCGGATACTTTCGGCGATGCGGTGCTGGTCAGCCACGCCATTGTCCGCCAGTGGGACCCGCAGCATCCGATGACCCTGTCACCGGCCGGGATCGGCCGGCTGCGCCGCCGTCTGCCCGAAACGCTCTTGATCACCGACGACATGCAGATGCAGGGGCTGCAGAAGGCGCTCGGCACCAGCGCGGCCAGCCTGCAGGCGATCGCCGCCGGCATGGACATGATCTGCATCGGCAACAACCTGTTCGACCAGGAGCAGGCGATGGCCGGCATTGCCGCGGCGGTCGCGGGTGCGGTGCAGGACGGTTCGCTGGATCAGGCCGCGGTGCGGCGATCCATTGCGCGCGTGCAAAAGCGCAAGGCGCTGCTCGCCGGATGGCGTTGAACCAATTTTCGCGCGGGGCGACCACAAGAAACGGAACCAATTTCATTACGGCGATTTAACAAAGGCGCTCATCGGGGCTAACAACCATGAAGATGCTCAGGCGTCTCTTCCGATTGACCTGGCTACGCCGCGTCGCACGCAGTTCAGCCGATTTTCCACCTGCCTCCATCGATCCCGACGAATTCAGCCGCCTGCTTTGCAGCGGGCGCCGTCAGGATCTTCGGATACTGGCAAAGCGGCTGAGCGAGCGCCCGCGCGCTCACGCATAGTAGCGCATCGGATCAAAGGTGAACCGGTTCTGACTGAACCAGAACCGATAAGTCCGGTGCGCGGCCGCGACTTCAACTCCGATCTCGGCGCGGTGCGCTACTGCTTGGCCTTGTCGTGCTTGCCGATCCCGACCGCCTTGTAGTCGTAGGTCGGATAGAACTCGGTGCGATAGGCGCCCCAGGCACTGTTCTCGATGACGCGATTGACCTCGCGCAGCCGTGATGCCGGCAGCCGCAGGGTCACCACCTGGCCCGCGCCCATCATCACGTACCAGCTGACCACCTCGACACCTTCGGGCGGAAACGCCTTGTAGAAGCCCTGCCGCTCGAGCTGCGCATTGAGTTCGCCGAGCGGGCGCGACTGATCATGCTTGAAGAAGATCGTGATCATGATCGTGTTGTCTTGGGCCGGCGCTGCGTCGCCGGTCGGCGTGGTCTGGGCCTGCGCGCCGGCGCTGAGCAGCAGTGCCGAGGCGAGCGCCGCGATCATCATCCAGGATCCATTTCGTCCGCTCCGCCCTCGCAGCATTGTCGCACCCTTTTTGTTGGCCGAGAGGCAGCGATCATCACGGCGCGTGCCGGGGCTGTAAATTGACATTCGCCTGACCCAGCGTCCGCCGGAGCAATGTGAACCGCCTCATACGAACGTGTCCCAACGTGCGGTAAGCCGATGCGATCCCGAGCGTAGAGGGATGATCGATGTCGACCCGGCGAATGGCGTATTGGTGGTTCAGGTTCGTTCTTTCGGGACGGTTCCTGCAGAAATTCCTCCGGCTCCGGCGCCGGTGAGCCGAAGGCGCGGCGCGCGATCCGGCCATTTCTGACGTGACAGCAGGGTGTGGGATGCGTCCGCGCGAGCCGGGACGGTAAAAATCCACCTGTGAGATCATCGGGACTAAGCCGCCCGTCGTCCCGTAAGAATACTGTAATTCGACTCAAATATGCGAGATTCGTTGCCAAATCGGCGGTAATCTGCGCCTGCTTGGCAGGTCGGGGCCCGAGGTCACAGTTGCGTCACCCGTAGTTCTACGGAGTCCCGTGTTAACGCGGCCACAAGTTCACCTTCGGTAAACCATACTTATGACGCAACATGACAATCGAGCCGAGGCGCGCCTTCCGGCATGGATGGGCGGAACCGCGGCGCTCGAGGGGCAGCAGTCTGAGGTTCATGGGGCCGTTGCGCCGCGCCCGCAGGTCACCACGGACGCCGGTGCGGCCATCGTCCGGCAGTTCAATGGGCCGGTGACGGCGCTGCTGCTCTATATGAATGAGCTGAAGCAGCACAGTCAGCAGTTCGCGCACGCGCCCGGCAACGGCGTCTACCTGCGGCAGGTGATCGAGAACGCGCTCGAACAGACCGAGCGAGTGTCCGCGATGCTGAAGCAGATTTCGGATCTCTACCCGAATGCCGTTCCGGCTGCCGATCTCAGGCCGCAGGGTGACGACAAGCCGGCAGGTGTCCGGTCACCCGATGTCATGTTCGCGCCGGAGGCTGGCCGCAAGCCGTTGACCAAGCGCGAGCGTGAGGTGCTCAGCCTGATCAGCGACGGCTATTCCAACAAGCAAGGCGCGCTGCGGATGAACATCAGCCCGCGCACGTTCGAGAGCCATCGTGCCGAGGCGATGCGCAAGCTCGGCGCGCGCAACACCGCGGATCTGGTCCGCAAGGCCTTGTTGCATTCCGCCTGAGCGGAGACCGGTTCTCAGAAATCGTCTTCTGCGGCGAAGCACAGCCGCGGCGCGAGCCGCGCGGCGGGAGCGGCCGTCTTCGGTTCGTCCGGAACGATCGTGACCACCCATGCCGCCATTGCGCCGGACTTGCTTTCGACGATCGCGCGCACCCGCCCCGTGACCGTCGCGCCGGCGGATTTGACGGTGGCTGGCCGGCCGTTGAACTGGGCCATGCGGAAGCGCCGGGCTTCCTTCCGGTCGGTCGTCTCGTACGTGAACATCGGCTCCCCCGTGCGTCCACGCGACTTTGCGGAAGCAGCGTTATCCGACGGTGAAAATCGTACGCCGTAGGAGTACGGCTTGCGCGACGGCGAGGGGATTTTGCGCGAGACGCCGACCGCTTGAATCGAAACGCTAGCCGCTGGTTTCCTTGCAATTCAGCAGCCCCGCATACTGCGCCTTGACCGCGGCGTAGCATTCGCAGGCGGTCCTGATCAGTCCGTCCGCGTTGGTGATCTCGATGTGGCCGCGGCTATAGTGAATGAAATTCGCCTGTTGCAGGGTATGCGCGACCAGCGACACGCTGTTGCGGCGGGCGCCGATCATCTGCGCCATCGCTTCCTGCGTCAGGACGATCTTGTTGCTGCCGGAGAGGTCGCGCGTATGCAGCAGGCATCGCGCCAGCCGCGACTCCACGGTATGCGCGGCGTTGCAGCCCGCCGTCTGCTGGATCTGGGCATAGACGGCGAGCCCGTGCCGGAGCAGCATGGTGCGAAGCGTCGGGCTCTGGCCGGCGGCCGCGCGCAGCGGCTCGAGCTCGATTGTCGAGGCGAGGCCGGGCACCAGCACCGTGGCGTTGTTCAGGACCCGCCCCTCGACCAGCGGGGCGAATGCGCCAAAGATGCTGTCGCGGCCGACCATGGCGACCTGGACGCGCTCGCCCCTCGCCAGCTTGACCACCAGCGAGATCACGCCCTTGTGCGGCATGTAGGTCCGCTTGAGCATCTCGTCGGTCTCGATCAGGACCGAATCGGCGGCGAGGTCGACCGTCCGCAAATGCGGCCGGATCAGCTCGAAATCGCTCGCAGAAAGCG
Source organism: Bradyrhizobium sp. CER78 (assembly GCF_029846235.1). Classification (GTDB taxonomy): domain Bacteria; phylum Pseudomonadota; class Alphaproteobacteria; order Rhizobiales; family Xanthobacteraceae; genus Bradyrhizobium. The sequence goes on along the minus strand of NZ_JARVWP010000006.1, from coordinate 3,455 downwards.
ACGACAAAAACCCGTTGGGTGATCGCGGAACCGTATCCAAAGCAACCTCCTGCCTCCCGGCAAAGCTTGTCTCTGGTCACCAGGGCTGACGCGTGCAGCCGGACGTCCTTGCAACTTATTCTGGCGCGTCCAGGTTCCAATGGAAACACATCCCGGTTCCATTAGGAATACGCTGATCGCCGCGGCCTCACATTATCCGCGGCGGCATGAGGTCGCTGCGATCAATCTTCCGGTCCGATCAATTGTTCGGCGTGCGCCTTGACGGTCGCATAACATTCGCACGCCGCCTTCCGCAGGCCGTTGATATCGGTGATTTCGATATGGCCGCGGCTATAACGCAGGATGCCGGCCTGCTGAAACCCGTGCGCGACGATCGAAACCGCATTGCGCCGCACGCCGATCATCTGCGCCAGCATCTCCTGGGTCAGCGGCAACGCTTCGCTGCCGCACAGGTCGCGTGCGCGCAGCAGCCAGCGCGACAGCCGCGCCTCCACCGGATGCGAGACGTTGCAGGCGACGGATTGTTGCGTCTGCGCCATCAGCGCCTGCTCATAGAGTGCAACCAGCGTCCGAAACTCGGCACTGCGATTGGCTGCCTCGCGGAAATCCTCCGCCCGCACCGCCGACGCCGTGCCCGGCACCACGACGATCGCGTCGGCGAGCAGCGGCCGCTCATGCAGCGCGGCGGACGCGCCGACGGCGCCGTCACGACCGATGGTTGCAATCTCGACGGATTGCCCGTCGGCCAGATTGATCATCATCGAGACCACGCCGGCGTGCGGGAAGTAAACTCGCTGCACCGGCGCGCCGGCATCGGCGAGCGCCGCTTCCTTGGTCAGGTCGACGGTTTCCAGAAGAGGATGAAGTTGCGCGTATTCCGCTGGGGGAAGTGCTTGCAACAGACGATTGGGCGGGCGCGTTACCGCGGACATTGGAGCTCCTGCCGAGGGCGGGAGCACTACGGTCTCGCATCACCTACTCTTGGCGTGTGGAGTGCGACCATAGCTTGCCTGTCCAATTGCACAAGGGTTGTAGTGCGAACCTTATACCCTCTAAGGGGCAGACGATCGGCGTTGCATCCGTCTGCGCGGCGATTCGAACGACGCGCATCCCGGACAAAGAGGTTGCGGCATTGTCTCGCATTTATTGATTTGCATTAACTCTGATGCGCGCCGAAGCGTGCGTCGTCATGATCGCCGTCGGGGCTTTTCGACGTGCCCGGCCGGCGCCGCCGGCCTGCGGCAAGTCCCGCAAAGGCGAGGACAAATTCGCCGCCACGAGATTGATCCGGCGGCGACTAGGCGCCGCACAATCGTGCGCCGGCGCCGGCGGCGGTAGAATTACCGGCAAAAGCCGTTCTGGGTATTTGTACGGAGTAGCCCTTTAACGAACGGGTAGCGCGGACGGACCAGTGTGGCACCGGTCGCCGTGCGAAATTTACGGCGTCGCGTCAATCGTGTTCATCCAGAAGGGTATCAGTATGTCCGGCATCGTCCTCTCGGCATCGGTCCGTCAAAATCTGCTTTCGCTGCAGTCGACGGCCGACCTGCTCGCCACCACGCAGAACCGCTTGTCCACCGGCAAGAAGGTCAACACCGCTCTCGACAACCCGACCAACTTCTTCACGGCGCAGTCGCTCGACAACCGCGCCAGCGACATCAACAACCTGCTGGACGGCATCGGCAACGGCGTGCAGGTGCTGCAGGCCGCCAACACCGGCATCACCTCGCTGCAGAAGCTCGTCGACAGTGCCAAGTCGGTCGCCAATCAGGCGCTGCAGGCCGCGGTCGGCTATTCCCAGAAGTCGCAGGTGACGACCGCCGTGATCACCGGCGCCACCGCCGCCGATATCCGCGGCACCCCCACCTACACCAGCGCCACCCTCGCTGGCACGGTCGTCAACAATAACCTCACGACGCCGGCGCCGATCACGGCCGCCACCAAGCTCGTCAGCGCGGCCAACTCCGATACCCTGGCGGCGACTCCGACCGGCACGATCAGCGTCAACGGCAAGTCGATCACGTTCTCGACCTCGCAGACCACCTCGACGACCGATGCGTCCGGCAACGTGACCCTCGGCACCGGCGCGGGCAGCAACCTGACGGTCGGCGACCTGCTCACCGCGATCGACGGCATCACTGGCACCACCACCGCCTCCACCGTGTCGGCCGGCGCGCTCCAGATCAGCACCGGCATCAACCAGGATCTCAACATCTCCGGCTCGGGGCTGGCAGCGTTCGGCCTGACGGCCGGAACCAAGGCCCGCACCGTGGCAACGCCGTCGCCGCTCGATGGTTTGACCCTGACGATCGGCGCGACCGGCAACGGCACCGCCACCAACATCACGTTTGGTGCCGGCGCAGGCCAGGTGAAGTCTCTGAACGACCTGAACACCGCGCTGGCGGCCAACAACCTGCAGGCCTCGCTCGGCGCAGGCGGTGCGCTCACCATCAGCACCACCAACGATGCTGCTTCGTCGACGATCGGCACGATCGGTGGCACGGCAGCCGGTGCAGGCAAGCTGTTCAACGGTCTGACGGGCAGCGCCCCGGTGCAGGATCCGAACGGGCTGGCGAATCGCGCCAACCTGGTCAGTCAGTACAACAACATCCTGGACCAGATCACCACGACCGCCCAGGACGCCTCGTACAACGGCATCAACCTGCTCAACGGCGATCAGCTCAAGCTGACCTTCAACGAGACGGGCACCTCGACGCTGAAGATCCAGGGCGTCACCTTCAACGCCACCGGCCTCAACCTCACCAAGTTGACCGCCGGCACGGACTTCATCGACAACGCCTCGGCCAACGCCACGCTGAAGACGCTCAACAGCGCGAGCGGCCTGCTGCGCACCCAGGCTTCGACCCTCGGTTCGAACCTGTCGATCGTGCAGATCCGCCAGGACTTCTCGAAGAACCTGATCAACGTGCTGCAGACCGGCTCGTCCAACCTGACGCTGGCCGACACCAACGAGGAAGCGGCCAACAGCCAGGCGCTGTCGACCCGCCAGTCGATCGCGGTGTCCGCGCTGGCGCTGGCCAACCAGTCGCAGCAGAGCGTTCTGCAGCTGCTCCGCTAAGCGTAGCCGCAACAGACATCGACTATCGAGGCGGCGGGGGAAACCCCGCCGCCTTTGCTTTGCGCGCGATCACCTTCTGGCCGGCTTCAACCAAAGGGTGATGGGGCTTTGATGCAGGCCGACGCCATGCCGCGAATGTTTCGCTTGGCTTAACGGCACCGCGATTCCATTTGATTCAAATTGCGATGACCGATGGAACGGCCTCTTTCCCGTCCGGGTGGTAGATGCCCGAGACTGGCCGTGACGTCGTGCTGCATCGTCTGATCGCGTGACTCCTCGTCCGTATTTGCACGGACGGCAAAATTAACGTCGCCGTGAAGGCGGAGGGGTTATCGATGCGAGGCGAGCGTTCCGCAGCACCTTGAGGGGACCTATC
>NZ_JARVWP010000005.1 GCF_029846235.1 Bradyrhizobium sp. CER78 | reverse complement strand
CCGTCTTTGATGCGCGAAATTGCCTTGATCAGTGCGTGCGTGCGAGGCAGAACGCCACGACCTCTTCCAGCGCCGTCTTCATCGGCGAGGGCGGGAACAGCGCCAGCGCGTCGACCGCCATCGCGCCGTAGTGCTGGGCGCGGCTGATCGTGTCCTCGAGGGCGCGGTGCTTGGTCATCAGGCCGATCGCGTGATCGAGGTCGGCTTCTCCGATCTCGCCGCGCTCGAGCGCGCGGATCCAGAACTTGCGCTCGGTGTCGTTGCCGCGGCGGAAGGCGAGCACCACCGGCAGCGTGATCTTGCCCTCGCGGAAATCGTCGCCGACATTCTTGCCGAGTTTTGCGGACTTGCCGCCATAGTCGAGCACGTCGTCGACGAGCTGGAACGCGATGCCGAGATTCATGCCGACCGAGCGGCAGGCGGTCTGCTCGGCCTTGGGCCGGTTGGCGATCACCGGGCCGACCTCGCAGGCCGCGGCGAACAGCTCCGCGGTCTTGCCGCGGATCACGGCGAGATATTCGTCCTCGGTGGTCGCGGTGTTCTTGGCGGCGGCAAGTTGCATCACCTCGCCCTCGGCGATGGTGGCTGCGGCCGCCGAGAGAATGTCGAGCGCGCGCAGCGAGCCGACCTCGACCATCATCCGGAACGCCTGGCCGAGCAGGAAGTCGCCGACCAGCACGCTGGCTTCGTTGCCCCACAGCATCCGCGCGGACAATTTGCCGCGGCGCAGCTCGCTCTCGTCGACCACGTCGTCGTGCAGCAGGGTCGCGGTGTGCATGAACTCGACCGCGGCGGCGAGCTTGATATGGCCGTCGCCGGAGTATTCCGACAGCTGGGCCATCGCCAGGGTCAGCATCGGGCGCAGCCGCTTGCCCCCGGAGGAGATCAGATGATTGGCGACCTCGGGGATCATGGTGACCTCGGAGCCGGTCCGCGAAATGATGGTCGCGTTGACGCGCTCCATGTCGGCGGCGACAAGTCCCACCAGCCCGTCGATCGAAGCATTGGACGGGCTTTCGAAGGGTACAATAACCGCCACGCTGGTCTCCAATTTTGCCGAATACGCATTATGCTCAGCTATAACAATAGAAACTGCGCGGTGCAGCGGCAAGGCCTCGAAGCTGTTGACATATGACGCATTCGCTGCACTGCCGGGGCGACAGGAGAGCGTATTTTGCGGGAATTGGTACGGACCAATGACATGGTGCTGGTCTCCGCCATCGGCGCGCTGCTCGACAGCGCTAACATCCACCATTTGGTGCTGGACCAGAACATGAGCGTCGTCGAGGGCTCACTCGGCATGTTGCCGCGGCGGATCCTGGTGCACGAGGACGACAACCACGAGGCCCGCCAGCTCCTGACCGATGCCGGCCTCGGCCACGAATTGCGGGCCGATGACTAGAGCGTTTTCAGGCGAAGTGGGCCCCGGTTCGCGTGAAGAAAACGCGTCAAAAAAGCAGTCGCCGGCCGCTGAGATGACCGAGGACGGATTCCTCGGCGGGCAGTTGCGGCTGCGGCAGCCCCGCGGCGGCCACCGTGCCGGCCATGACGCGATCCTGCTCGCCGCGGCGACGCCGGCTCGGTCAGGCGACCGCGTGGTCGATCTCGGCGCCGGCGTCGGCGCCGCCGGGCTTGCGGTGGCGTGGCGGGTAAGGGGGATCGACCTCGTCCTGGTCGAAATCGACCCCACGATGGCCGAGCTGGCCCGGAATAATGCCGGCGCCAACGCGATCATGGCCGACGTGATCGTGCTCGATGTCGAGGCCGGCGCCGCAGCCTTCGACCATGCCGGCCTCGCGCCCGACAGCGCCGATGTCGTGCTGATGAACCCGCCGTTCAACGATCCGTCGCGGCACCGCGCCTCGCCGGACGGCGTCCGCCAGCGCGCCCATGTCGCGACCGCGACCACGCTTGCGGCCTGGGTCCATGCGGCCCGGCGGATTCTCAAGTCGAACGGACAGCTTGCGATGATCTGGCGGGCCGACGGGATTGCCGACGTGCTGGCCGCGCTGGACCGCGGCTTCGGCAGCCTCGAACTGCTGCCGGTTCATGGTGACGGGACCTCGCCGGCGATCCGAATCCTGGTGCGGGCCACCAAGGGTGGCCGGGCGCCGACACGACTCCATGCCGCGCTGCTGCTCAATGAAGAGTCAGGTGTGCCCAATAAATGGGTGCAGGAGGTTTTGGCTGGGAAAGGAGAATTGCCGCTGGCGCGGCGCTGACGGGCAGGCGAACTGCCCGCGTCACGGGCACTAAATCACTGCGAAGCCGTTTCCGACTGGCGTTCCGGCCTTGATGTGAAGCGGATCGCCGTCAGGAGCGTACCGATCAGCATAATCAGCAGATAGATCTTCATGAGTCCCCTCTCCGCCGCGAATTGCAACTCCAAGGACAAAATGCAAAACGCGTTCCACGGAATCCAATGACAGTGGCGTGATAAAAAGTGGTTAATCCGAGGTAACGGCATGAGTGAACAAATAAGTGATCGCCAAGGCCATTCTGGAGGACGTTCGGCAGTGTTCGATCGCGTGCAGGGAATGTTGCCGGCACGTTTCCGGCGCGGCACGGCGGTCGTGCCGGTGGTGCGGCTGTCGGGCGTGATCGGCGCGGTGACGCCGCTGCGGCCCGGCATGACGCTCTCCGGCGTTGCCAAGATGCTGGAGCGCGCGTTTGGCACGCGTAATGCCAAGGCGGTGGCGCTGGTGATCAATTCGCCGGGCGGCTCGCCGGTGCAGTCGCGCCAGATCTATCTGCGCATCCGCCAGCTGGCGGCCGAGAAGAAGCTGCCGGTGCTGGTGTTCGTCGAGGACGTCGCGGCCTCCGGCGGCTACATGATCGCCTGCGCGGGTGACGAGATCTATTGCGACCCGTCCTCGATCCTGGGCTCGATCGGCGTGGTCGGCGGCAGCTTCGGCCTCGAAGGGTTGATCAAGAAGATCGGGGTCGAGCGGCGGCTCTATACGGCGGGCGCGCACAAGGCGATGCTCGATCCGTTCCTCCCCGAAAACCCCGACGACGTCGCCCGGCTGAAGTCGATCCAGCGCGAGATCCACGCGATCTTCATCAACCTGGTGAAGCAGAGCCGCGGCAGCCGCCTGAACGGACCCGACGACGAGTTGTTCACCGGCGAATACTGGGCGGGCGAGACCGCTGTTGGCCTCGGGCTTGCCGACGGCATCGGCGACCTCCGCGCCACGCTGCGGGCCCGCTATGGCGAGAAGGTGCTGACCCCGGTGATCGCGCCCGCCAGCGGCATGCTGTCCGGCCTGCTCGGCCGCAGGGCGCCCGGGGCGGGCTCGATGGCGGCGCTGGACGGGATCGCTGGCCTGCCGGACGATCTGATCTCGGCGGTGGAAACACGGGCGATTTGGGCCAGATTCGGGCTGTGAACACGGGGATTTGAGCGCGCCATTTAGCCCCAAAACCGCGATTGCGGCGCAGGCCGCCTTGCGCGACAATGAGGGTATTGGGGGCCTGACAGACGTGAACGACAAGGATCGACCGATGCCGCCGCTGATTGCATTCGCAGGCGTCCTGGGTGGCCTGGCCGTGGTCCGCTGGGCATACAAGACGGCCGTCCGGATCAACCAGGAACTGGAAGAGGCGCGATTGTCCCGCGTGGCCGAGGCCTCGCGTGCGAGCGAAATCAAGACCCTGCGCCGCGACCCCGTGACCGGGGCGTATCGCCCGGGCTAGCCACTCATGTCATTCCGGGGCGATGCTTCAGCATCGAACCCGGAATCTCGAGATTCCGGGTCTGGTCCTTCGGACCATCCCGGAATGACGAACGCGACCCCATCGCCTTGATTCCATTGGCCGCCGCCGATACGGTCCCGCGCGTTTTCCCACCCCCTCGCGAGATCGATTCCAACGATGGACGCCCTGCCTGACCACATGCGCCCGGAACGTTCGTTCCAGGGCTTCATCCTGGCCCTCCAGCGATTCTGGGCCGAGCAGGGTTGCGTCATCCTGCAGCCCTACGACATGGAAATGGGCGCCGGCACCTTCCATCCCGCGACCACGCTGCGCGCGCTGGGGCCGAAGCCCTGGAACGCGGCCTATGTGCAGCCCTCGCGGCGGCCCAAGGACGGCCGCTACGGCGAAAATCCCAACCGGCTGCAGCACTACTACCAGTTCCAGGTGATCATGAAGCCGTCGCCGCCGAACCTTCAGGAACTGTACCTGAAGTCGTTGGCCGCGATCGGCATCGATTCGGCCATCCACGACATCCGCTTCGTCGAGGACGATTGGGAGAGCCCGACGCTCGGCGCCTGGGGCTTGGGGTGGGAATGCTGGTGCGACGGCATGGAAGTCTCGCAATTCACCTACTTCCAGCAGGTCGCGGGCGTCGAATGCGCGCCGGTTGCGGGCGAGCTCACCTACGGGCTCGAGCGGCTCGCGATGTATGTGCAGGGCGTCGACCGCGTCTACGACCTCAACTTCAACGGCCGCGAGGGCGCCGAGAAGGTGACCTATGGCGACGTCTTCCTGCAGGCCGAGCAGGAATATTCGCGGCACAATTTCGAGTACGCTGACACCACGATGCTGTTCGAGCAGTTCAGGATGGCGGAAGAGGCTTGCCGCAAGTATCTCGCCGCCGGCTGGCGCGAGGGGAGCAACAGTAAGGAACATCTGATGGCCTTGCCGGCCTACGACCAGTGCATCAAGGCGAGCCATGTCTTCAACCTGCTCGACGCCCGCGGCGTCATCTCGGTGACCGAGCGGCAGAGCTACATCGCCCGCGTCCGCGATCTGGCGAAGGCCTGCGGCGAGGCATGGATCCACACTGAAACGGGCAGGGCGGTCTGATGCCCGATCTTCTCCTCGAACTGTTCTCCGAAGAAATTCCCGCGCGCATGCAGGCGAAGGCGGCGGATGATCTGCGCCGCATGGTGACCGACAAGCTCGTCGCCGAAGGCCTCGTCTATGAGGGCGCCAAGGCGTTCGCGACCCCGCGGCGCCTGGCGCTGACCGTGCACGGCATCCCTGCACGCCAGCCCGACCTGAAGACGGAGCGTCGCGGCCCGAAGATCGGCGCCCCCGATGCGGCGGTGCAGGGCTTTCTGAAAGCGACCGGTCTCAAGTCGCTGGATGAAGCGAAGATCCAGAAGGATGCGAAGGGCGACTTCTACATCGCGCTGATCGAAAAGCCGGGCAGCGCTGCGATCGACGTCATCGCCGAGATCCTGCCGGTCATCATCCGCACCTTCCCCTGGCCGAAATCGATGCGCTGGGGCGCGCGCTCGGCCAAGTCGGGCTCGCTCACCTGGGTGCGCCCGCTGCACGCCATCACCGCGACCTTCGGTCTGGAGACCGAGGAGCCCGATGTCGTGAAATTCTCGGTCGACGGCATCGAGGCCGGGCAGACCACCTACGGCCATCGCTTCATGGCACCTAGCGCGATCTCGGTGCGCCGCTTCGAGGACTACGGGGCCAAGCTGAAGGCCGCGAAAGTGATCCTCGATCCGCAGGCGCGCAAGGACATCATCGTCGAGGACGCCAAGGAGCTGGCGTTCGCGCAGGGCCTCGAACTGGTCGAGGATCAGGTGCTGGTCGACGAGGTCTCCGGCCTTGTCGAATGGCCTGTGGTGATGATGGGATCGTTCGAGAAGGAATTTTTGTCGATCCCGGATGAGGTGATCCGCGCCACCATCCGCAACAACCAGAAGTGCTTCGTGGTCAGGGATCCCAAGACGGGCAAGCTGACCAACAAGTTCGTGCTGACCGCGAACATCGAGGCGCCCGACGGCGGCAAGACCATCATCGCCGGCAATGAGCGCGTGATCCGCCCGCGGTTGAGCGACGCAAAGTTCTTCTACGAGACCGACCTGAAGACCAAGCTTGAAGACCGGCTGCCGAAGTTCGAGCAGATCGTGTTCCACGAGAAGCTCGGCACCCAGGCCGCGCGCATCAAACGGATCGAGCGGCTCGCCGCCGAAATCGCGCCGCTGGTCGGTGCTGACGTTGAGAAGACAAAACGTGCCGCGCGCCTCGCGAAAGCGGATTTGCTGACCGAAGTCGTCGGCGAATTCCCCGAGCTGCAGGGCCTGATGGGCAAGTATTACGCACTGGCGCAGGGCGAGGATGCGTCGGTCGCCGCCGCGAGCGAGGAGCACTGGAAGCCGCAGGGGCCGACCGATCGCGTGCCGAGCGATCCGGTGAGCGTTGCGGTGGCGTTGGCGGACAAGCTGGACACGCTGGTGGGGTTCTGGGCGATCGACGAGAAGCCAACGGGGTCGAAGGACCCTTACGCACTGCGCCGTGCGGCGCTAGGCGTAATCAGACTCATATTGACTAACGAGTCGCGCCTTCAGCTAGGAACTCTATTCTCGTCTGCTCTGACGTTGCTGTTGTACTTCAGTTTCCGTCCTGATCTTGGATATCCGCAGCTAGCGCGGCGATGGAGCCCGCAGGTGGAGGACGGCAAGTCTGAGTGGAACGACGCTCGATATTTGGCCTTGCTCGATAGCGATGGGTTTATCGCTCGCCATCTCGAAGAAATTGGGATGGAGCAGATGGGAAATCCTGATCTGGGCGGCGATGACGATCGAGAAGCGTACGATGCAAGGGCTTCTGCCTACGCTGAATTTGAACGTAGGCTGAAGCATCTTGAACTAGTCGCAGTTCACTTCATGTTTGAGGATGCCCCTCTCGAGCCAGCGCGGACTAAGTCCGCTGTTTCTAACGCCCGGCAGCAACTGCAAAGCGAACCTTTTGCAAAGCTTGGAATGGACCGCCTGGCCACGGACCTTGGCGCCTTCCTCGCCGACCGCCTCAAGGTCCAGCTCCGCGACCAGGGTGCCCGTCACGATCTCGTGGATGCCGTGTTCTCGCTCGGCGGCCAAGACGATCTGCTGCTCGTGGTCCGCCGCGTAGAGGCGCTCGGCAAGTTCCTCGACAGCGACGACGGCAAGAACCTGCTCGCGGGCACCAAACGCGCCAGCAATATCCTCAGCATCGAGGAGAAGAAGGACAAGCGTACGTTTGATGGCGCGCCTGATGCCGCGCTGTACAAGCTCGGCGAAGAGAAGGCGCTGGCTGCGGCGATCGACCAGGTGAAGGCCGAGGCCTCCGCTGCGGTTGCCAAGGAAGACTTCGCCGCCGCGATGAGCGCGATGGCCAAGCTGCGCCCGGCGGTCGATGCGTTCTTCGACAAGGTCAAGGTCAACGACGACGATCCCAAGGTGCGCGAAAACCGCCTGAAGCTGCTCAACGAGATCCGCGCCGCGACGCGTGCGGTGGCGGATTTCTCCAGGATCGAAGGCTGACCGATGGACCGCGCAACGCTCGCCGCTTACGACAAGGAGGCGGCGGCGTTTGCGCAGGACTGGCACGAGCAGCCGGCGCCAACCGATCTGCAGGAGATCGTCGGGCAATTCTTCATCAAGGGCGGTGCGACCGCCGATATCGGCTGCGGCAGCGGGCGCGAGGTCGCCTGGCTGAGTGCCAATGGTTTTCCGGCCGAAGGTTTTGATGCCTCCGAGGGCCTGCTCGCGGAGGCCCGCGCGCGCTATCCGGCGTTGCGCTTTGTGCTCGCCGAGCTGCCGGAACTCTCAGGGATCGCGGCCGATAGCTTCGACAATGTGCTGTGCGAGACTGTGATCATGCACCTCGATCCCGCGTTGATCGCGCCGTCGGTGCGCCGTATGTTCGACCTCGTGAAGCCCGGCGGCATCTTCTACCTGAGCTGGCGCGTCACCAGAGGCGACGATGCGCGCGATGCGCACGGCCGGCTCTATGCGGCGTTCGACGCGGCGCTGGTGCGGGCTGAGCTGGCTCCGGCTAAATTGCTGCTCGATACGGAGGTCGTCAGCGCGTCCTCCGGCAAGATCATTCACCGTCTGGTCGCCAGCAAGAGGAGGTGACGATGACGCGGCTTGCGACATGTGCCTGCGGACAGCTTCGCGCGACCTGTCAGGGCGAACCGGCGACGGTCGCGCTGTGCCATTGCCTGGAATGTCAGAAGCGAACCGGTAGCAGCTATGGCGTCGCCGCGTTCTTTCCGCGCGCTGATGTCGAGCCGCAGGGCGAGGCGCAGCAATACACCAGGCCTGGCGACAGCGGTTCCTCCGTGGTGTTCCATTTCTGCCCGAATTGCGGGTCGTCGGTCTATTGGGAGCCGGCGCGGATGCCCGACCTCGTTGCGGTTGCGGTCGGTGCATTCGCGGACCCGGATTTTCCGGCACCTTCCGTCGTGATCCACAAGGAGCGCCGCCACGGCTGGGCGGCGGACATCTGACGGATCGGGGCGCGCTCGTTCCGGCCGGGAAATGTTTAGACACAATTTGCAATTTGTTAACCACGCCCTGCGAAAGGTCGCGCCGGATCAACGATTTCTTAAGAAATCGCCCCTCGCGCCAATGCAGGGACCTGCCCGATGACCTCGATCGGCACCTCGCCCAATCCCTACGCCCAATATGGCTCGGCCTATGCGCGGGCCGCTGCGACGCCTTCGCTGGCGGCGACCTTGTCGGGCGACGGCACGGCCGGCGACCTCTCGGCGTCCTCGACACCGAGCGCGGCAACCAACCTCACGCTGTCGGACGCCGCCCGCGCGCAACTCGCCAAGGCGCCGCTGCCGGACTTTGCGACTGTCACCAATGATGCGCGCACAACGCTCGACCGGCTCTACACCGTCGCGGGAGTGAAGAAGCCGATCGTCGACGGCAAGACCACGATCGATCTCTCGACCCTGGATCGTCGCTCGCTGTTTGCGATCTCGACCAACAATGGCGGCAAGTTCACGCCGGACGAGCAGGCGGTTGCCGCGAGCGAACTGAAGCAGCGCTTCGACAAGGCCTTGGCGCCGTCGCTGGCGACCACGCGTCTGACCGGCGACTACAGCGTCAGCTACAAGGCGGCGCTCGACTGGCTCGATGATGCCAGCGACGAGGAGAAGGCCACCGCGACCTGGGCCAGCCAGCGCGCCGCCGTGCTCAAGGGTTATCAGGCGACGCAGCAGGATCCGAACAAGGCGCCAAGTGGGATCACGGGCGATCCGATCGCCGCCGCGCTGGCCGGGACCACCCCGCCCACGACCGGCAACACGCGCGACTTCTCTAGCGTGGCAAGCGACGTGCGCGCCTTCCTCGATCGGCAGAAGAGCGATGCGGCGAAGAGCGGCAAGGAACTGGTCTACGATGCCAGGCGCAAGACCGGACAGCTCGCCGACTTGTCCTCGCTCGACAACCGCTCGTTGTCGGCGATCTCGCTGAACCAGGACAAGAAGTTTTCCGCCGAGGAGATCTTCGCGGCCAAGCAGGAACTCAACACGCGGACGCGGCTTGCGGTGCTCGATGCGCTGAAGCAGAGCCAGTCGGCCGGCGATCCGCGCCAGTTCTCACTCGGCATCCTCAAGCAGTATTCATCGATGAGCGCGGAGGAACGCCGGGCGGCCAACTGGACGCAGGATTTCCAGGACGCTGCGATCAAGAGCTACAAGTCGACCTCGACGCTGCTCTCGATCCTGAAATCGTAAGCCGGCGCGACATTCCACCACGACAGAAAAGCCCCGCCCGGTGGGAAGGCCGGGCGGGGCTTTCTGGTCCGGTCGATCTTCGCGCAGATCCGCTTGCGCGGCGCCCGGACTGTTCGTTCAGGCTATCGCGCTGACGTTTGCTCTAGTCGACCACCTGAACGATCCGTCGCGAACGCGGCTCCACCAGAACGGTCTCACCATTCACGACGGTGTAGCGATACGGCGTCGCGCCGAACCGTTGCGGCACGTCGTAATAGGTCACGCCGGCGTCCGGCAGCACGGTGCCGACCACGACGCGATCTGGAATGGTGTAATTCGGTACGCGCTCGCGCACGATGTATTCGCGGAAGGCGGGTCGCTGATCGACTGCAATCCCGCCATCCTCCTCGACTGCAACCGGCGGGCCACCGCGGACAACGCCAACGGTCTGGGCCTGTGCGGCAACAGCCGGCACCGTGATCGCAGCAGCAACGGCTGCAACGGCAAGTATTCTGTTTCGCATGGCTCGCTCCATTCTTTATGGCGCGCGCCGGCCATCGCCGAAGCGCACGTCGGGCCAATGCATCTGACGTGGTGATGTTCCGGAAAAACCACTGCCACATACGCGGCAATTTGGAGCAATTTTCGTGAGTGACGGGAACTCTCAGGCCGTGCAGGCGTCTTGATGTGGGAACCTCCTCAGCGGATAAACTGCCGCTCGATTCGCACCTCCAAAAACTGCCGGAGAAAACTTCAATGACCATCACCGCTGGGCATCTGCCTGCCATCGTGGCGCTGGCTGCAGGCGTCCTGATCCTGATCATGCCGCGGCTCCTCAACTACATCGTCGCGATCTACCTGATCTTCGTCGGCCTCGTGGGAATGGGCCTGCTGCGCTGGCTGCACCTGTAGCGGGAAAGCGGGGTTTCGCGGCTTGCGCGGAACCCCTCAAAATGGTGTAAGGCGCGCATCTTCGACCCCTCCTTCCGGATTGTTGTCTGACATGGCCAAAGCCGTCGCGAAGTCCAAGAAACCTGCTGTGAAAACTGCCGCGAAAACTGCAGCGAAATCAAAGCCCTCCGCCGCGGCCCGCAAGGCCGCTGCGGCGCGCAAGGCATTGAAGAAGAGCGCCCCGAAAGCGGCGCCGAAAGCTGCTGTGAAGCCGGCCGCAAAGCCTGCCAGCAAGGCGCCGGCGAAGGCCGTTGCGAAGAAGGCGGCTCCGCCGGCGATCAAGGCCGGCAAGTGGGTCTATACGTTCGGCGACGGCAAGGCCGAGGGCCAGGCGACCCTGCGCGATCTGCTCGGCGGCAAGGGCGCCAACCTCGCGGAAATGGCCAATCTCGGCCTGCCGGTGCCTCCCGGCTTCACCATTCCGACCTCGGTCTGCACCTATTTCTACGACCACGACAAGACGTATCCGAAGGAATTGAAAGCACAGGTTGAGAAGGCGCTCGACTATGTCGGCAAGCTGACCGGCAAGACCTTCGGCGACGCCAAGAACCCGCTGCTGGTCTCGGTGCGCTCGGGCGCGCGCGCCTCGATGCCGGGCATGATGGACACCGTGCTCAATCTCGGCCTCAACGACCGCACCGTCGAAGCACTCGCCGAACTCTCCGGCGACCGCCGCTTCGCCTATGACAGCTATCGCCGTTTCATCACGATGTATTCGGACGTGGTGCTCGGCTTCGAGCATCATCACTTCGAGGACATCCTCGACACCTTCAAGGACGGCCAGGGCTATTCGCTCGACACCGATCTCACCGGCGACGACTGGGTCGAGCTGGTCGGCAAGTACAAGGAGGCGGTCGCCAAGGAGACCGGCCACGACTTCCCGCAGGATCCGCATGACCAGCTGTGGGGCGCGATCGGCGCGGTGTTCTCATCCTGGATGAACGCGCGCGCGGTGACCTACCGCAAGCTGCATGACATCCCGGAGTCGTGGGGCACCGCCGTCAACGTGCAGGCGATGGTGTTCGGCAACATGGGCGAGACGTCGGCGACCGGCGTTGCGTTCACCCGCAACCCCTCGACCGGCGAGAGCAAGCTGTACGGCGAGTTCCTGATCAACGCGCAGGGCGAGGACGTCGTCGCCGGCATCCGCACGCCGCAGGACATCACCGAAGAGGCGCGACAGGAGAGCGGCTCCGACAAGCTGTCGATGGAAGCCGCGATGCCGGCCGCGTTCAAGGAATTGACGCGGATCTACACGCTGCTCGAGAAGCACTACCGCGACATGCAGGACATGGAGTTCACGGTCGAGCAGGGCAAGCTGTGGATGCTGCAGACCCGCGGCGGCAAGCGCACCGCGAAGGCGGCGCTGCGCATCGCGGTCGAACTCGCCAATGAAGGCCTGATCTCGCGCAAGGACGCGGTGACGCGGATCGATCCGGCGTCGCTGGACCAGCTGCTGCACCCGACCATCGATCCGGCCGCCAAGCGCGACGTGATCGCGACCGGCCTGCCGGCATCGCCCGGTGCTGCCTCCGGCGAGATCGTGTTCTCGTCGGACGAAGCCGCCAAGCTGCAGGCCGACGGCCGCAAGGTGATCCTGGTCCGCATCGAGACGAGCCCGGAGGACATCCACGGCATGCACGCCGCCGAAGGCATCCTCACCACCCGCGGCGGCATGACCTCGCATGCGGCGGTGGTCGCGCGCGGCATGGGCAAGCCCTGTGTCTCCGGCTGCGGCACCATTCGTGTCGATTACGGCCGCGGCACCATGAGCGTGGGTCAGCGCACCTTCAAGACCGGCGACGTCATCACCATCGACGGCTCGGTCGGGCAGGTGCTGGCCGGCCGCATGCCGATGATCGAGCCGGAGCTGTCCGGCGAGTTCGGTACGCTGATGGGCTGGGCCGACGAGGTCCGCAAGCTCGGCGTCCGCGTCAATGGCGATACGCCCGATGACGCGCGCACCGCGGTGAAGTTCGGCGCCGAAGGCATCGGCCTCTGCCGCACCGAGCACATGTTCTTCGAGGAGACCCGCATCCGCACCGTGCGCGAGATGATCCTCTCCGAAGACGAGCAGTCGCGCCGCGCCGCGCTGTCGAAGCTGCTGCCGATGCAGCGCGCCGACTTCGTCGAGCTGTTCGAGATCATGAAGGGCTTGCCGGTCACGATCCGCTTGCTCGACCCGCCGCTGCACGAGTTCCTGCCGCATACCCAGGCCGAGATCGAGGAAGTGGCGCGTGCCATGAACACCGATCCGCGCAAGCTCGCCGACCGTGCCCGCGAACTGTCCGAGTTCAACCCCATGCTTGGCTTCCGCGGCTGCCGTCTTGCGATCGCCTATCCCGAGATCGCCGAGATGCAGGCACGCGCGATCTTCGAGGCCGCCGTCGAAGCCGGCAAGCGCACCGGCAAGCCGGTCGGACTCGAGGTGATGGTGCCGCTGATCGCGACCAAGGCCGAGTTCGATCTGGTCAAGGCGCGGATCGATGCGACCGCGGGCGCGGTGATGAAGGAAACCGGCGCCAAGCTGACCTACCAGGTCGGCACCATGATCGAGCTGCCGCGCGCCTGCCTGATGGCCGGCGAGGTGGCAGAGACCGCGGAGTTCTTCTCCTTCGGCACCAACGACCTGACGCAGACCACCTACGGCATCAGCCGCGACGACGCCGCGAGCTTCCTCGGCACCTATGTCGCCAAGGGCATCCTCGAGATCGATCCGTTCATCTCGGTCGATCGCGACGGCGTCGGCGAGCTGGTCAAGATCGGCGTCATCCGCGGCCGCAAGACCCGGCCGAGCCTCAAGGTCGGCATCTGCGGCGAGCATGGTGGCGACCCCGCGTCGGTCGCGTTCTGCCACGAGGTCGGGCTCGACTACGTCTCGTGCTCGCCCTATCGCGTGCCGATCGCGCGCCTCGCGGCCGCGCAGGCCGCGCTCGGCAAGGAGATCGCCAGCCAGGCGTGAGCGATCGCGCAGGTTCAGAATGTGCAATGGCCGGGACCACGTCCCGGCCATTTTTGTTTTGTTGAGGCAGTCAGCAAACAGCGTCATTGCGAGCGGAGCGAAGCAATCCATCTCACCGCATGTGCGAAGCGATGGATTGCTTCGTCGCTTCGCTCCTCGCAATGACGACTGAAGGATGGGTAACACTTCGTTCATCATCTGCGTTGACCAGATGTTTACGACTTTCATGCGCCGCGCATTTACCAAGGCGCGCGATGCAGCGCGCGACATGTGCGTGATCGCTTGAGTGTAGCGCGCGGGCAACGCCGATTAACTCCGCGGCAACCTAAACAAGTTAGCAACGGGAAAGGTCGAATTGCGCGGATGTACCGCGTTCGATTGCACTCAGTAAGCGTTGCGTGAGCGTACGATGTTTGTGTCGCGTAACCAGCCGAAGGGCGCACGGCTCGCGCTCTTCGGTCTCGGTCTTTGCATCTTCGCACTGATGCCGACCGAGCTCGGATATCAGGATATTGCCTCGCTCCTGGCCCGACAGCCGGGCGTGGCCGAGCGCTGGCAGAAGCGCGTCTTCGCATCCGCAGTCGGCTCCATCCAGGTCGCGACCTATAGCTTCGGCCGTCCGATCGGAACCTCGGCGCCGCAGGATCCGCAAATCCTGCTCGCAAGGCTGGACAGTCCGAGCACCGACATCACCGGCGCCGTGACGCGCAATCCGATCACCACGCCACCGCCGCGCTATGCGGCATCCGATTTTCCCAAGGTCGATCGCACATTGAAGGGCGATCGTCTCGTCGTCCGGCGGCCGGACCAGGTCGATCCCGCGCAGCCCGCAAACCCGGCGCCGGCGAACGAGGATCCCGCGACGTCGAATTCGTCGGTCAAGGGCATGAAGACGGCGACCGCACCGGCAGACAACGCGCCGCTCGATCCCGAATTGCAGGAGGCGCTGCGTGCGCCGCCGCTGCCGCAATATGCCAAGCCGTCGCCGCAGCAATACGACGTATCGATGTCGCTCGAGGCCAACCCGCTCGACGATATGAAGCCTGTGCCCGCGAAGCCTGCCGCTGCGCCGCCTGTCGATGCAACGCATGAGCGCGACCCGTTCGCATTCAAGACGGCCAGCCTGTTCTTCGGCTCGTCGCTCGGCACGCCCGAGAATCTCGAGCGCTGGCAGCCCGGCGAGGCGCCGGTCGTCGTGATGCCGGCCGTTCAGCCCGATCCCGACATGAAGGTGATGGCGTCATTGCCGGTCGATGCCGACGGTCCCGTCAAGGCCGGCGAGATGGGCGAGAGCATCGCGCCGAAGGGCGAGGTCAACGCCGACGACCAGCACAGCAAGACGCCGGCGGAACGGCTCGGCCTGTTCGACGACAAGTCGCGCGCCAAGTCGGAGAAGTGCCTCGCCGAGGCGGTCTACTTCGAAGCGCGCGGCGAGGCGGTGCGCGGCCAGATCGCAGTCGCCCAGGTGGTGCTGAATCGCGCCTTCTCGGGCAAGTATCCTGAGACGGTGTGCGGCGTGGTCTATCAGAACAAGAACCGCCACTACGCCTGCCAGTTCACCTTCGCCTGCGACAACATCCCCGACGTCGTCCGCGAGCCCGACATGTGGGACCGCGCGAAAAAGATCGCGAAGGCGATGCTCGACGGCAAATTGTGGCTGCCGGAAGTCGACCGCTCGACCCACTACCACGCCTATTGGGTGCGGCCGTCCTGGGTCAGCGAAATGAAGAAGATGTACAAGTTCGGCGTCCATACCTTCTATCGCCCGCGCGCCTGGGGCGACGGCAGCGACGCGCCGAGCTGGGGCAGCGCGGCCGAGACCGCCAAGATCTCGGCGCAGCTCGCCGAGGCCGCCCAGAGCTCGGCCGAGCAGGCCAGCGCCAAGCGATAGCCGGTCACTTCCCAGTTCCGGGTTCGCCATGCCCCGGAATGACGCTCATCATCCTCTCGGATTCTGCAGGGCAGCCCTGCAGGCGAATATTTTTCTCCGGCGCCTCTTGGGATTTGCATGCAGCTGCATTAACTCCCCGTAACGTTTGCGGGGCGGTTCCCCCGCCAGTCGCGGGGGAAGGCAAGATGGCTGTTACCACCGGAGATCTTCGGCCGGCGTCCGGCACCTGGCGCACGCCGCTCGTCATCATCGTCTGCGGCTGCGCGATCGCGCTGCTGAGCTTTGGCCCGCGCTCCAGCCTCGGTTTCTTCGTGCAGCCGATGGGCCGCGAATTCGCCTGGGGTCGCGACGTGTTCGGCCTTGCCATCGCGCTACAGAACCTGCTGTGGGGTCTCGGTCAGCCGATCGCGGGCGCCATTGCCGACCGCTTCGGGCTGCTGCGCGTCATGATCGTCGGCGCCTTGCTGTACGCCGCCGGCCTGCTGCTGATGCGTTACTCGACCACCTCAGTGTCGCTCGACATCAGCGCCGGCGTGCTGATCGGGTTCGGCCTGTCGGGGTCGTCGTTCAATCTCGTCTTGGCGGCCTTCAGCAAGCTGTTGCCGCCCGAGCGGCGCGGCATCGCGCTTGGCGCGGGCACGGCCGCCGGCTCGTTCGGCCAGTTCCTGTTTGCGCCGTTCGGCGTCGCCATGATCGACAATTTCGGCTGGCAGACTGCGCTGGTCGTGTTCAGCGCGCTGATGCTGCTGATCCTGCCGCTCTCGCTCGCGCTGGCGACGCCGCCCGCGGCGACCAAGGATGTGGCGCCCGCCGATCAGCAATCGTTCAAGACTGCGCTGGCGGAGGCCTTCGGCCATCGCTCCTACGTCCTGCTGGTGCTCGGCTTCTTCACCTGCGGCTTTCAGCTCGCCTTCATCACCATCCATCTGCCCGCCTATCTGGCGGATCGCGGCGTTCCGGCGACAACAGGCGGTTGGGTGGTCGCGGCGATCGGGCTGTTCAATATTGTCGGCTCGCTCAGCGTCGGCTGGCTGCAGAACTTCTTTCCGAAGCGCTATTTGCTCTCGGTGATCTACCTGTCGCGCGCGCTGGCGACGGTCGCTTTCATCTCGTTCCCGGTCACGCCGTTCTCGGCGATTGCATTCGGCGCGGTCTCAGGGCTGCTGTGGCTGTCGAGCGTGCCCCCGACCTCGGCGCTGGTCGCGCTGATGTTCGGCACCCGCTGGTTTTCCACGCTGTACGGCTTCGCCTTCGTCAGCCATCAGGTCGGCGGCTTCCTCGGGGTCTGGCTCGGCGGTGTCGTGTTCGAGCAGTTCGGTTCCTACGCCCCGATCTGGTGGCTCTCGGTGCTGTTCGGCGTGCTGTCGGCGCTGATCAACCTGCCGATCGTCGAGGCGCCGGTCGCCCGCCCGGTTGCGCAGCCTGCCTGATGCTCTTTCAAGTGAGCATGATCTGTCCGGAAAACCGGTTTCCACTTTTCCGGATCATGCTCTAAACACTCCCCGAAACCAAGATTACGGGGAGTGCTCATCGTGGCGACGTTCAAGGCAATCAGGATCGACAAGGCGGACAAGGGTACCACCGCCGCACTGACCCAATTCGACGACGCGGAATTGATGGACGGCGACGTCACCGTCCGCGTCGAATGGTCGACGTTGAACTACAAGGACGGCCTGGCGCTGACCGGCAAGGCGCCGGTGGTGCGTCGCTTCCCGATGATCGCCGGTATCGATTTCGCCGGCACGGTCGAGCAATCCAGCCATCCCGACTGGAAGGCGGGCGACAAGGTCGTCTGCAACGGCTGGGGCATGGGCGAGACCCATCTCGGTGCCTATGCCGAAAAGGCCCGCGTCAAGGGCGACTGGCTGGTCCGGCTGCCTGACGGCATCTCGGCCCGCGACGCGATGGCGGTCGGCACGGCCGGCTATACCGCGATGCTGTCGGTGCTGGCGCTGGAGAAGCACGGTCTGACCCCGAAGAGCGGCCCGATCGTGGTGACGGGCGCGGCCGGCGGCGTCGGCTCCGTCGCGATCGCCGTGCTGTCGAAGCTCGGCTACCACGTCATCGCCTCGACCGGCCGGATGTCGGAGGCCGACTATCTCAAGGGGCTCGGCGCCACCGAGGTGATCGACCGCGCCGAGTTGTCGGGTGCGCCGAAGGCGCTCGCGAAGGAGCGCTGGGCCGGCGGTGTCGACAGCGTCGGATCGACCACGCTCGCCAATCTGCTTTCGATGACTAGATACGGCGGCGCCATCGCGGCCTGCGGCCTGGCGGCCGGCATGGACCTGCCGTCGTCGGTCGCGCCTTTCATTTTGCGGGGTGTGTGCCTTCTCGGCATCGATTCCGTGATGTGCCCGATCGAGCTCCGCAGGACCGCCTGGCAGCGCCTTGCCCGCGATCTGGACAAGGCAAAACTGGCTGATATCACTCATGAAATCGCCTTGGACGAGGTCATGTCCTATGGCGCGAAGATCCTCGGTGGCCAGGTCCGCGGGCGGATCGTGGTAAAAATAGTCTGAGGACGTTCAGACTTTACCAACGAAGCTGCTCCAATGTTGCCACTGTTGGTATGGTAAGCAGCGGGTAAAGAGGCTTGCAGCATGATCCCGGGGGGCCGGGTGTCCTCGCGCAGACGCCGAGAAGCGTCGGTAGCGGGATCATGCTCAACAAGGAGCGGGTGCCCGCGCTCGTAAGTGGAGTAGCTCATGCTTGCGCGTTTGGTGTTGGGGGCCGTCACGGCCGGAGCGATGGTCGTGCCGGCATTCGCAGGCAGCATGAATGCCGATGAGGCCCGCAGATTTGTCGCCGGCAAGGTATTCGCGTTCACCTGTTTCGATGGCACCCGTGGCGCCGGCCGCATCCTCGACGATCTCGGCGCGGCAGGCTCGATCCAGTTCTCCGGCTCCGGCCCGATCCGCCACGTGCGCCTGCCCGGTAATACGCTGCAAATCCGCGGTCAGAGCGTTTGCGCGTCCCTGAAGGGCATTCCGTTCGAACCTTGCTTCAATCTCGACAAGCAGGACGACCGCTCGTTCCGCGGCTCGGTCTCCGGCATGGGCTTCGCCTATTGCGATTTCCATCACCAGGGCGGCCAGCAGATGCTGATGGCGCGCGCGGCGGCGCGTCCGCGCACGCTGCACCCGCGCACCCGGTCCGCCGATGCGACGCCGACCGAAGTGTCGCGCGTTGAGACGCCGCAGGTCGGAAGCGCGAAGCTCGAGCCTGCCAAGGCCGAGCCGGCAAAGGTCGAGAGCGCACCGGAATTGCGCCGCTCCACCGACTAGAGCCCGTTCGTTCCGATTGAATCGGAACGAGGCTCCAGATTCTTGTTTTGACGCGTTTTCTTCACGTGAACCGGTATCCATCCCGCATCGAGTGCGGGACAGGCTTCGCTCGAAAACGCTCTAACTTTCTCATCTGCGCGCTAGCGGGAATACGCTCCGAGCCGTAGTCATACGGATGGCGGTCGCCACGCGTTGATAGCTACTCAATACCTAGCGTTCATCGCCGAGAGGCGAGATGGTGGGGACACCGATTTGAGTAGTCATATGGCGCAGTATTTTTTCCGCATCAGCGATGGCGATTACGCTGGTGCATCCGATCACGCGACCGAGTTCGAGAGCCGCGACGTGGCCTGGGCCGAGATGACCAAGGTCTGCGGTAATTTCCTCGGCAGCATTTCGCGCAACATGAAGCAGAACAGTGAGTGGCACATGGAGCTGCTCGACGAGGGCAGAAAGCCGGTGTTTCGGATTCGCCTGGTTGCTGAATCCGTCGACTGAGGCTCTCGCCGTTCAGGACCATCAGCTTCAAGCCTCGGTCTGCGGCACAGGCGGAGCCGCGCGCCTGCGGAACAGGATCCGCTGGTACAGCCAGCCGATCGCGACCAGCACGATGCCGAGGCACATGAACGACAGCGCCCGGTAGACCCCGGTAAGCGTCGACATGTCGACCAGGAACGCCTTCAGGATCGTCAGCCCGATCACCGCGGCGGAGGCGAGCCGCGCGCGCTCCGAGTTGACCACGATGCCGATGCCGAGCAGCGCGACGCCGAACATCAGCCACGCGATCGAATAGGTATATTGCTCCGCGCCCGTGGTCTCTCCGTGCGTCAGCACCGGTCCATGGTAGAGCCTGCGGATTTCGAAGGTGACATAAGCGAGTGCTAGCACCAGCGCGCCGGCCGCAATCGTGTTGGCGTAGGAAGCGGGACGATGACCCGCTACCGCGTAGGACAGCAGCAGCGCCAGCACGGCCGGCAATGCATAGCCGAGCAACAGCAGATTGATGAAGCTGCCGCCGACGTCCTGCCACCACAGCATCGGGTTCTCCAGCCCCAGCAGTCCGAACAGGCTGGCAAGCCCGGCGAACGCGGTCAGCAGCACCGCGCCGACATTGTGGACGATGCTGCCGCTGCGCAGGCGCAGCCGCTCCAGCCCGATCGCCATCGCAAGCGCCACGCCGACCTGCAAGGCGACCTCGGTCAGTCCGGCGCTGGCGTAATAGACATCGCCGCCATTGACCGAGTGGCGGATCTCCATGAAGGCCAGCAGCACTGTGAACAGGATTGCCGCGGATTCGACCATGCGCAGCGGCACGTCGTCGCCGTTGCGGCGCAGGAAATGGCTTCCGGTCCAGAATGACAGCGCCGGAACGCCATAGCCCCACAGCAGCCAGTTGAAGATCGGCGTGGTGCCGACGACATCGCCCGCGATCCGCGGCTCATATCCGATGCGCAGCACCACAATGCCGGCGAAGATCGCGGCAAGCCAGCGCAGGAACGGGATCGGCCGCTGCACCGACAGCCATGCAGTGCCCATCGACACCAGCGCCAGCGCGATGGTGAGCCAGCCCTTGTCGAGCGCGAAGGTCAGCGCCAGCGCCAGCGCGGCGAGAGCGCCGGTGGCCGAGAGCGCGATCGAGGGCGACAGCTCGGGCCGCTCGCCGCGCCGGGTCAGTGCTTCGGTCGCGGCGGCGTAGGCTGCGGCCAGCAGCATGGCGAGAACCGCGAACGGGATCGAACGATCGAGATGCGCAATGCGCGCGTAGAGCGCGACCAGCAGCGCGACCGGTGTGAACACGGCAGCCGCGGCCCAGCTCACCGTGACCTTCGTGGTGGCAAAACGGAATTGCGCGAGGAAGCCCGAGATGCCGAACGCAGCCGCGAACAGTGCAGCC
The DNA here is from genome assembly GCF_029846235.1 of Bradyrhizobium sp. CER78. Taxonomy (GTDB): domain Bacteria; phylum Pseudomonadota; class Alphaproteobacteria; order Rhizobiales; family Xanthobacteraceae; genus Bradyrhizobium. Next base: position 500,263 of record NZ_JARVWP010000005.1, on the reverse strand, counting down.
GTGACGAGATGCAGCGACACCGATCCGTCGGTCGCGGACGGCCCGATCCCGGGGATCGCACCGCCCGGCAGCACCAGCATGTCGACGTTGCGGCGGACGGCCCATTCGCCGAACACGATGAAGACGAAGACCGAGGCGGCGGCGATCACGCCGGTCGCGGCAGGTGCGCGCCAGGCCACGGCAAGGCTCGCGGCCGTCAGCAGTGCGAAGCCGATCATCGCGGTGTCGGCGTGGGCGCTGTTGAGCACGATCAGCATCGCGCCGAACAGATAGGCGGCGAGCGAACCGGACGAGATCGGCTCGATCTCCTCGCCATCGCCGTCGGGGCCGAACATGAAGCCGCAGACCACCAGCAGCGCCGCCAGCACGAAGCCCGCGATGACGTGGAAGACGTGCGGCGCGATCATCTCGGGCCCGCATTGCAGGCAGGGGAAGGTCCATAGCAGCGCGAATGCGATTGTCGTGACCGCGAGCCAGCGCCAGAGCCGGATGCGCGCGAGGCCGAACGCCGCCGCCGTGACGATTGCGAGATAAATGTAGAGTGACCAGAAGTCCGGCTTGTCCGAGGACACCAGGATCGGCGTGACGAAGGCGCTGACGATGCCGAGCCCGGCCAGCGCAGGCCCGTGCAGCAGCGCGGCCGCGAGCGTGCCGAGCGCGACCATGCCGAGCAGGATGAAGGCGGTTGCCGGCGCGAGGAAGTCGTACAGCGCATAGGCGGCGTAGACGGTGGCGAACGCCACCGCGGTACCGGCGGCAGTGAGGATCGCCGGAATGTTGGCGATCGGCAGTGCCGCGATGTTGGAGATGCTCTCCTTGCGCCGCGTCCATTCGCCGGCGCCGAGCAGCGCCAGCGCAAACAATCCGCCGAGCATCGTGCGCACGCCGGGCCCGAGCAGTCCGGCCTCGATCGAATAGCGCACCATGAAGAAGCCGCCGAGCGCGAGCGTCAGGCCGCCGATCCACACCACCCAGCGCGTGCCGAGCGTCTCCTCGAAGCCCGGCGCCGGCTGCGGCGGGGCGGGCGGTTCGGGCAGCGGCGGTGGGGCGGCGGCTGGCGCGTCTGTGGCTGGCGCTGCATGCGTATCCGGCTCGCTTGCGATCGCTTCGGGGAGCGGTGGCGGCGCGATGGGAGGCGCCGTCGGAAGCGTCTGTTTGAACTCCTGCGGGGCCAGCGGAGACGGCATGGCTGCGCGCGCGGCGGCCGTGCCCGCCGCTTCGATCGCATCCAGCCGGCGCTGCAGCACCGCGATCTGGCCCAGCGCCTTGCGCGAGAAAATGATCGCGACAATGGCGATGACGAGCGTGAGGAAATCGAACGGCGAATCGAACATTGGGCCTCCGGCGGGACGCGCCGGACCATCGGCTGGCCGGCCGTCCGTCGCAACCTAGTAGTGCAGTCGAGGGGACTGGAAGTTCAAGCGATCCGGGCGCGCAGGCCTTGCTATTCCAGATCGATGTGGAAGGGTCGGCCTTCGACGCTCATGCTGCCGGGGCCCATCGCATCGAGTGCGCGCAGCATCCGGCCCTCGCGCCCCAGCGCCTTGTCGGCGAGGCTGACGATCAGCCGGTTGGGCGCCGCGATCGGCGAGGCCTCGCGGATCAGCCGGGCGATGGACATTTCGTCGCGGTGCGGATTGAGCGCGCAGACGGTGGCGAATGCGCTCGCGGTCGAGCGGCTGATGCCGGCGTAGCAATGCACCACCATCGGTGCACGGCGATCCCAGCCGCGCACGAAGCTCAGCACCCGCTCGATATGCGTCTCGTTGGGCGCAACGAAGCCGTCCATCTGTTCGACGATGTCGTCCATCGACACTTTCAGATGATTGGCCGGAAGCACGGAGGGCGGCCGCTGCACCTGGTCGACATTGGCCATCACGGTCAGCACATGGCTGGCGCCGGTGGCACGAACCGTGTCGGAGAGCGCGGCGAGCGAGCAGACGTGAAGCATGATGGTCCTTGGGTATTGGGTGTGCCCGATTATAACGGCTGCTGCCGGGTGGGCAAAGGCGGCGGAGCCGTGCCCATTTGTTCGTTTTGCGGCGCAACCGGCGGCACGGCTCGCGATGCCGCGCCTACGACGCGTGCAATGCCCCGAAGCGTTCGAGGAACTGCTTCTCGGCCCGCGCTGCGGTCCATGGCGTCAGATAGTCGCGCTCGGTCGCTTCGGGCAATTCCGGATCGCGGCCGAACAGCCGCTTGGCTTCGGCTTGCGAGAATCCCGCCAGATGCGTCGCCTCGAGATAGGCGGCGCCGCGATCGGCGGCCTTGATCTGCTGGGTGATCTCATCCGCCAGCACGGCAGGCAGGCCGAAGCGGATATGGATCGCGGACAGCAGCCGCTTTTCCACGATCTTGTATTCGCCCGCCAGCACCGCCTTGAACGGCGAGATCATGTCGCCGATGACATATTCCGGTGCGTCATGCAGCAGCGCGGCGAGACGATGGCTGATGTCGACCCGCGGCGTCTGCTGGCGCATCACGGCTTCGACCAGCAGCGTGTGCTGCGCCACCGAGAAGATGTGCGCGCCCGAGGTCTGACCATTCCAGCGCGCAACGCGCGCCAGCCCATGCGCGATGTCGACGATCTCGATATCGAGCGGCGACGGGTCGAGCAGGTCGAGCCGGCGTCCCGACAACATCCGCTGCCAGGCGCGGGTTGTCTCGGTCGATCTGCGCGCCGTCATTTCTTCTTGAGCCGCAGCGTGCGGAGCTTGCCGCTGCAAGACTCGTGGCAGAAGCAGGTGACGAGGTGATCGTTGACCATGCCGGTCGCCTGCATGAAGGCGTAGACGATGGTGGGGCCGACGAATTTGAAGCCGCGCGCGCCGAGCTCCTTGGAGACCTTGATCGAGACCGGCGTCGAGGCCGGCACGCTCGCGGTGGTCTTGAACTGATTGACCTTCGGCTTGCCGTCGACGAAGTCCCACAGGAATTTCGAGAAGCCGGGACCTTTCTCCATGATCTCCAGATAGCCCTTCGCGCTCGCCACCGCGCCTTCGATCTTGGCACGGTTGCGGACGATACCGGCGTCGTTCATCAGCGCATGCACCTTCTTGTCGGTGTAGCGCGCGATCTTCTCGGGCTGGAAATCGTCGAAGGCTTTGCGGAAATTGTCGCGCTTGCGCAGGATCGTGATCCAGGACAATCCGGCCTGGAAGCCGTCGAGGATCAGCTTTTCATAGAGCGCGCGATCGTCATATTCCGGCACGCCCCATTCATTGTCGTGATAGGCGACATAGAACGCATCCTCGCCCGGCCAGGGGCAACGCGTCTTGCCGTCGGGATGCAGTTGCGCGGTACGGCTCATGCGACGGTCTGCTTTGGTGGGATGCGGACAGCGTCCGGTTCGGCTAGATGCAGCGACAGCCCGCCCGCGGTCAGCGCCAGGCCGGCATCGAGCGCGTCGGCGACGCGGTCGATGCGCACCAGCGCGAGGCCTTTCTCGCCGGCGGTCGAGCCGATGGTGCCGACCTGCTTGTCGCCTGCGAGGATGGTTGCGCCGGCTTCGGGCGAGGGACCGTCGAGAATGATCTTCACGGTGCGGGTGCGCGCCGTGCCGCGGTGCTGCATGCGCGACACCACCTCCTGGCCGACATAGCAGCCCTTGTCGAAATCGACGCCGTTGAGGCGGTCCATGTTGGTCTCGTGCGGGAAGGCGTCGCCATACATGAAGTCGAGCCCGCCGCGCGGCACGCCGGTCGCGATCCGATGCGCCTCATAGGCGCTGGAGTCGACGACATCGGCGCCGATCACATCGGCGAGTTTCTGCGTCAAATCTTCCGGGATCAGGATGCGCCAGCCGAGCGCTGGGTTGCGTGGATCGGCGAAAGCGAGATCGGGCGTCGCCGCCGGCTCGCCATCCCAGGCCGCCAGCACGCCGAGGCTGTCGGAGAGGTTTTCCACCACGACCTTGGCGCGCAGCTTGTAGAAGCCGAGCTTGTCGGCAAGCCCCTTGGCGAGCGCGCGCGGCGCGTCGATCAGGAAGCCGCCGCCATGACCTGCGGGCACCTCGGTGATCAGGAAATCGACGATGATCTTGCCCTGCGGCGTCAAGAGCGCGCCGAACCGGGCCTGGCCCGGGGCCAGCTGCTCGACATCGGTCGTGATGAGGCCGTTGAGGAAGTTGCGGGCGTCCTCGCCAGAGACTTTGACCACGCCCCGATCTGGAAGAAACGCTGCTTTCATTCGCAAAATTGGCTCTTTTTCCAAGTTCCTTGGGAAACGCGGTCCTCGCGGATATCCCCTGCCAAGCTAAGGCGCTAGAGTGCGCCGAACAAGGCCCGCGCGACAGCCGAAAGCGGGCGCCGAGGACCGATGAATCAGCATTTTGACACCATTCTAAAATCCGGCACCGTGGTCAATCAGGACGGCGAGGGCGTGCGCGATATCGGCATCACGAATGGCCGCATCGCCGCGATCGGATCGCTCGGTCAGGCCTCGGCCGGCGAGGTGATCGACTGCAAGGGCCTGCACATCCTGCCCGGTGTGATGGACACCCAGGTGCATTTCCGCGAGCCGGGGTTGACGCAGAAGGAAGATCTCGAGACCGGCTCGCGCAGCGCCGTGATGGGCGGCGTCACCGCTGTGTTCGAGATGCCGAACACCAACCCGCTGACCGTCACCGAGGAAGCATTCACCGACAAGATCAAGCGCGGCCACCATCGCATGCATTGCGATTTCGCGTTCTTCATCGGCGGCACCCGCGAGAACGTGCAGGACCTGCCGGAGCTCGAGCGCGCGCCGGGCTGTGCCGGCGTCAAGGTGTTCATCGGCTCCTCCACCGGCGCGCTGCTGGTCGAGGACGACGAGAGCCTGCGGCGGATTTTTAAGGTGATCCGGCGCCGCGCCGCGTTCCACGCCGAGGACGAATACCGCCTCAACGAGCGCAAGCCGCTGCGGATCGAGGGCGATCCGCGCTCGCATCCGGTGTGGCGCGACGAGACCGCCGCCCTGATGGCGACCGAGCGGCTGGTCAATCTCGCGCGCGAGACCGGCAAGCGCATCCACGTTCTGCACATCTCGACCAAGGAAGAGATCCTCTATCTGCGCGACCACAAGGATGTCGCGTCCTGCGAGGCGACGCCGCATCACCTGACGATGGCCGCGCCCGAATGCTATGAGCGGCTCGGCACGCTGGCGCAGATGAACCCGCCGGTGCGCTCGGCCGATCACCGCGCCGGCATCTGGTACGGCATCGATCAGGGCATCATCGACGTGCTCGGCTCGGACCACGCGCCGCATACGCTGGAGGAGAAGGCGAAGACCTATCCGGCTTCGCCCTCGGGTATGACCGGCGTGCAGACGCTGGTGCCGTTGATGCTCGATCACGTCAACGCCGGGCGGCTGTCGCTGGCGCGGTTCGTCGATCTCACCAGCGCAGGCCCCGCGCGGCTGTTCAACATGGCCTGCAAGGGCCGTATTGCGGCGGGCTATGATGCCGACTTCACCGTCGTCGATCTGAAGCGCAGCGAGACCATCACCAACGAATGGATCGCCTCGCGCGCGGCCTGGACGCCGTACGATGGCGTGCGGGTGCAGGGCTGGCCGGTCGGCACCTTCGTGCGTGGCAGGCGGGTGATGTGGCAGGGCGAGGTTACCACGCCGTCGACCGGCGAACCGGTCCGGTTCCTCGAGACGCTGAAGGCGTAAGGATCGCGGCGGTTACTGCCGCGCCAATGCCAGCGAGAACTCGCCGTTGCGCACGCGCGCGGCGAGGCCCTCGGCGAACTTCGCCACCGCGTCCTCGCCATAGGTGTTCACGAGTTCGGCGAGCGCCGCGAACAGGCTCGCCTGCGCGAGGCAGTCGCCGTCGACGCCATCGTGACGAGCTTCCGCCCACGCCTCGTTCAGATAGCTCAGCGCGGCCTGCTTCTGCTCGTGATCGGGACGCGGATCGTCTTGGTGATGGAAGGACGCTGGATGGCGCATGAAACTCTGCAAAATGGATGCGCGCGGTTCGAGGAGCGAACCACTGCGACCCGCGAGATGTATCACGCATGCGGGTACCGCCTAGCCCACTTCTTTCGAAAAGGTTAACGGCCGCCACGGCATTTAAACGGGTATTCCGGATATCGTGGCCCCGATCGGCCGAATGAGCTGTGGATATGGTCCAGCACCGCGCGCGGCGAGGCGCAGAGATGGCTGGCGCCGGCCTCGGTCAGCTCCTGCGCCGTGCCGTAACCATACGTGACGCCGACGGCGCGGATGCCGTTGCGATTCGCCCCGATCACGTCATGGCTGCGGTCGCCGATCATCACGGCCTTGGCCGGATCGGCCCCGGTCTGCTCGAGCGCATAGGCCAGCAGGTCGACCTTGTTGACCCGGGTTCCGTCGAGCTCGGAGCCGAACACGTGGTCGAAATACCCGTTGAGGCGGAAATGCGCGACGATCCGGGTCGCGAATACGTGCGGCTTCGAGGTCGCCACGAAGATCCGGCCAGGCCGTCCGCGCAGCTCGGCCAGCACCTCAGCGATATCGGGATAGACGCTGTTCTCGAACAGACCGACGTCGCCGAACCGCTCGCGGTAGAGCTCGACGGCGTGGTCGGCGAGCTCCTCGCCGCCGAGCAGCATCGCAAAGCTCGCCCTGAGCGGCGGCCCGATGCACCAGGTCAGCTCGTCCTGCGAGGGAACCGGACGGCCGAGCTTTGCCAGCGCATACTGGATCGAGCCGGTGATGCCGGGCTTCGGGTCGGTCAGGGTGCCGTCGAGATCGAAGAAGATCGCCCGTTCAGTTGGCATAGCGGGCCGTCAGGTCGCGGGAGATCTTCGAGCCTTCCTCGATGTAGCGGCGGATCGCCACCGTGGCTGCCGGCGTGCAGGTCCGGTAGGTCTGCTGGAAGCCGTTGTAGCCACGGTTGAAGCCGGCAACCATGCGGGCGCGGCGGTCGCCGGAGGGGGTCTCGGCGTCGATCAGCGCCTGCATCTCGTTGCGCCATTTGGCGCCCTCGTTGGAGCCGCAGATGCCGCGCAGGTAGTGGAGGGCGCCGAGGATCTCGGCCAGCCGCTGCAAATCGCCGTCGAACGGCGCAGCCGCGTCCTGCGCCCGGGCGGGCGTCGCAAGGCATGCCGACATCAGGATCACAACGGCGAGAAAGGCTCTGATCATCAGGGGTTCCGGAATGGCCGTGGTATGCCCCCTCAATGCGCCCGAGGCAAGGCGCAAGGCACCTGCAATATCGCCCCTTAAACAGGCCTCAAACCAGCCGCCGGGCGGCCGCAATGACCTCGTGGAGGCCGCCGGTGACCTTGAGGTCGCCGATCTCCTCCGGCGCCAGCCATTTGAAATCGTCGTGCTCGTCGTTCAGCACGGGCTCGCGGGAGGCCCAGCGCGCCGCGAACGTCATGATCAGGTAATGGCCGGTGCCGGGACCGGTCGGCAGCACCTCGCGCCAGCCGGCGAGGCCCAGGATCTCGACCCGAAGGCCGGTCTCCTCGTCGATCTCCCGGTGCAGGGCGGTGTGCAGCGTCTCGCCGAACTCGACCCGGCCGCCGGGCAGCGAATAGAAGCCCTTGCCGGGCGAGCGGGCGCGGCGGACCAGCAGCACACGGCCGTCGCGGAAGATCACGCCTGATACGGCGAGCTGCGGGCGGATCGGAGGTTCGGGTGAGGTCAAGGCAGTCAGGGCACCGGTTTCAAGACCATCATCCTGCCCGATAAATCAGGCGCTTGCCATGATGCTGTCGACATCGGCCTCGGCGGCGCCGTTGATGATACCGGCGGTCTGCATCACCAGCGGCTTGACCCAGACGATGGCCTGCTCGGCGAGCGCGACTCGGCTCTTGTCCTGCCGCAATTGCCGCATCGCCGCGCCGACCTCGGTCAGGATCCTGGTCATGCTGTCGGTCAGCTGGTCGAATTCGGCCCGGATCCCGGCATCCGCGGTCTCATAGGACTCGATCGCCAGATCACGCGCCTTGAAATTGGACGCGGTGAAATGCTCGGCATAGGACAGCGGCTGCCATTCCAGGAAATCGTCGGCGCATTCCGGCAGGTCCGGGACCATCTCCAGCAACATGATGGCTTCGTTGAAGTGATTGAGGTAGTCGGTCGCAAGCCCGGTGCGGGGATTGATGTTGGCGGCGCGCAACAAAGCCGCCCGCGCCTCGTCGGGGTACGTCGGTCGCGGGGAAGAGCCCGCTATGGCGGCCGTTGAGGTCATTGGTCGCAGTCTTTAACGGTCCAAGTTAAGGCTGAATAAACGGATACCACTCTGGACGGGATATGTGCGGACGCTTTGTCATTACCTCGCCGCCGGCGGCTTTGCGCGAAATGTTCGGCTACATCGAGCAGCCGAATTTTCCGCCGCAGTATAATGTTGCGCCGACCCAGCCGATCCCGGTGGTGCTGCTGCAGAATGGCGGCCGGCATTTTCAATTGATGCGCTGGGGCCTGATCCCGTCCTGGGTCAAGGACCCCCGCACGTTCTCGCTGCTGATCAACGCGCGCTCCGAGACGGTGCGGGAAAAGCCCGCCTTCAAGAACGCGATCAAGCGGCGCCGCGCGCTGATCCCGGCCGACGGCTATTACGAATGGCAGGATGCCGGCGGCCGCAAGCGGCCGTTCTTCATCCATCGCCGCGACGGCCACCCGCTCGCCTTCGCCGCGCTCGCCGAGACCTGGATGGGGCCGAACGGCGAAGAGCAGGACACGGTCGCTATCGTCACCGCGCCGGCGAGCCCCGATCTTGCGCAACTGCATCACCGCGTGCCCGTCACGATCCGGCCCGAGCAGTTCGCGCGCTGGCTCGACTGCCTGCCCAACGATGTCGACGACGTGATGCCGATGCTGAAAGGGCCCGATGCCGGCGAGTTCGCCTGGCACCAGGTGACGATGCGCGTCAATGCCGTCGCCAATGACGATGCGCAATTGCTGCTGCCGATGACCGCGGAAGAGATCGCGGCGGAGGATGCGCCGGCGGCGAAGAAGGTAGCACCGCGCAAGGTGACGCCGCGCGAGGATGACGGGCAGGGGTCGTTGTTCTAGCGGCCGGCTGAAGCCGCGTAATGCGCGGTGAGATATCGGCCTATGTTTCTCCACATCGTCGTTCTCGCCTCTCTGTCACCCCTTCACTGACGCCACGCCCTCGATCTCGATCAGCATCTTCGGATTGGGCAGCGCCACCACGACGCAGGTGGTGCGTGCGGGATAGGGCGCGGGGCCGAACGCGCCGGCATAGAGCGCGTTCATCGCGGCGACGTCGCTGGCGCGCGTCAGCAGCACGTTGACCTTGACGAGATCGCGCATCGTCGCGCCCGCCTCATTCAGCACGCGCTTGATATTGGTCACGACATTGGCGAACTGCGCCTCGAAACCGTCGGGTAATTCGCGGTTGGCGTCGAAGCCGGGAATGCCCGAGATGAACAAGAGATCGCCGACGCGGGCGCCGAACGAGAGCGGCGGCGCCTGGATGCCGGGCGGAGGTGGGAAGTGCTTGATCGCTGTCATGTGTCACCCGTCTGCGCGAGATGGAAGGGAAGCGGTTTCGGCGGCGCCCGGCGCCATTGTGCGCGGGCGCCAGAGATTCTTGCCGAACAGGTTCTGGCCGATCATGCCCGCCAGCATCGCGACGACGAACACCACGATCGGCAACGAAAGGCCGGCGAGATTGACCAGCGCGGGGCCGGGGCAGATGCCGGCGAGGCCCCAGCCGATGCCGAACAGGATGGCGCCACCGACCAGCGGCGCATCGATGTCGTTGCGGTCGGGCCACAGGAAGCGTGCCGAGAAGGTGGGCGCAGCGCGGCGCTGCGCGATCGCAAAGCCTGACGCCGCGACCGCGACGGCGCCCGCCATCACGAAGGCGAGCGTCGCGTCCCAGGCGCCGAACAGATCGAGGAAGCCGAGCACCTTCTGCGGATCGGTCATGCCGGAGATCAAAAGGCCCGCGCCGAAGATCAGGCCGCAGATGAAGCTTGCGAGAACGGGCATCGCTAGCCTCCGATCACGTGTCTTGCGATCGCAACCGTCGCGATCGCCGCCGTCATGAAGATGAACGTCGCCACGATCGAGCGGCCGGACAGCCGGGCGAAGCCGCAGACGCCGTGGCCCGACGTGCAGCCATTGCCCATGCGGGTGCCGAACCCGACCAGAAGGCCCGCGATCGCGATCACGACGAGGCTTCCGTTCATCGCCGGCCGCGGCAGCGGGGCACCGAACAGCGCTGCAATCAAGGGCGCCGCGATCAGCCCCAAGATGAACGCGATGCGCCAAGAGCGGTCGGCGGTATCGGGCTGGAGCAGGCCGCCGACGATGCCGGTGACCCCTGCGATTCGTCCGGTCAGCAGCATCAGCAGCGCCGCGGCGAGGCCGATCAGCGCGCCGCCGGCGAAGCCGGAAATTGGGGTGAAATCGTGCATCTGTGCAGATCCCTGTTGCGCAAACTCCTCAGCGATCCGGCAAAGCGGTCCGCGCGCATGCGCCAACGTCGCGCGGCTGCACGGCCGATGATAGACTTCGCGGGATCAGGAACAAGCGCAATCCCGCATGTTTCGCAGGCGTTTCAACGATGCCTGCCCGTCGGCTGGATTGCCGCGATTCGCGTCTCGCCCTCACTTCGTCCGGAGAACCCCCATGAGACTGTCATCCGCCGCCCGCGCCGTGCTGTTCGCACTGGCGCTGCTCACCGGATCGTCCGCCGCCCTGGCTGACGAGGGCGCGGTGACGCTCGTGATCTTCAAGGGCGGCTGGATCTTCGGCGGCTCGGCCGGCAAGGGCGTGCTGACCTTCCATGGCCAGACCTACGGCCTCACCGCCGGCGGGCTGGACTACGGCCTCGTGTTCGGCGGCTCCCAGACCACGTTGCAGGGCCGGGTGCGCAATATCCGCCGCGCCCAGGACATCGCCGGCGTCTACGCAGCGGCGGGCATGGGCGTTGCGCTCGGCGCCGGCGTGCGCGGCATCCTATTGACCAACCAGAACGGCGCGGTGCTCGAACTGAGCGGCAAGCAGATCGGGCTGATGGCCAATGTCGACCTCAGCGGGCTCGCGATCACGTTGAAGGAGTAGGTGGGGGTTCTCTTCACCCCCCGCCTGAGGCAAGGCCATCGCATATAGCCTCCGCAGGGCGCACTGCCAAAATCTCGAAAACAACCCCATGCAAAGTAGCCGGCGGCGTGCCGACGTTCGACACGGCAACTTGACATGTCGGGCAAATCAGCGGCATAATTCTATTATTCGGAAATTTTTCAGGTGTGCCATCTCCGCGCGCGATGGGACGTGGCCGTAGCCATATGCGATTGCCTTGCGCTTGCGGGGAAGGAACGGCAACGCGATGAATAGGCACGGTTGCCCTACGTTTTCGTGATCCAATCGGCCAGCTCACGCCACGGCTGCAGACTCCAATGCCTGGAAGCCGCGCCTGATGGCGACGGCAGCACGAATACGTCAGGGCAACCGCTCGTTGATGGCTGTCGCCCCAGCGCAAGCGCGCTGGTCGGCCTGCTGTAGAACAGGCTCGCCGCTTTCTTGCTGGTGAAGGCGATTGTCTTCGGCTGGAACGTCTCGATCTTTGCCTTGAAGCCGATCACATCGAACGAGCCCTGCGCGATCTCATGATCCATCCCGACGCCGGTCTTGGAGAGATCAGTGAAGCCGATGCCGAGTGCGAGCAGCGCTGCGAACTGGTCGGGCCGATAGCGCTGCGGCGTGATGCCGGTCTCGTGCAAGGCACGCCAGAAGCGGTTGCCGGGATGCGCATAGTAGTGCCCGACGGCTGCCGAGCGCGTGCTCGCGGCGGTGCCGACAAAGACAAGGCGCAGATTGGCGCGGAGCTGGTCGGGGAGGCGGTGAAGGTTGGTGTCGCGCAAGTCGCTCATCCGGTCTCCTGCCTACCATTTCCGCCGCTGTCGTTCTATCATTCGGCGATGAACCGCGACGAATTGGTCGCCGCCTACACGGCGGCGGGCCGCCACTATCACAACCTCGCGCATATCGAGGACTGCCTCGCGGCGCTCGCGCGCGTCGACGGCCTCTCGGCGGCCGAGCGCGAGATCCTCTCGGAGGCGATCTGGTGGCACGATGTCGTCTACGATCCGACCCGGCCCGACAATGAAGAGCTCAGCGCGCAGCTCGCCGAACGGCATGTCCGCGCCGAGATCAGCCGTGAGGTCGGCCGCCTGATCCGGTTGACGAAGACGCACGATGTGCAGGCCGGCGATCGCCTCGGTGCGATCCTGATCTCGATCGACCTCTGCATCCTCGGCGCCGAGCCCGCGCGCTACGATGCCTATGCGGCTGCGATCCGGCAGGAGTTCATCCATGTCGGCGATGCCGACTACCGCGCCGGCCGTGCCAAGGTGCTTCGCCACTTCGCCGAGCGCCCGGTGATCTTCCCCGATCCCGGTTTCGCCGCGACCTACGACCGCCGCGCCCGCGCCAACCTCGCGCGTGAATTGGCGTCGCTGGGCTGAGCTCGCGCGGCTGCGCGAGACTGGCCCAAGGCGTGATGAGATGAGGTCGGATAGCGATCGCGACGGCGCTGCGCTCCCTCGCCCCGTTCTTACGGGGAGAGGGTTGGGGTGAGGGGCTGTCTCCGCGTATCCGGTGATAGCTGCGCTTGCGGAGGCTCCCCCTCACCCAGATCGCATCTCCGATGCGATCTGACCTCTCCCCGCACGCGGGGCGAGGTGAAGCAGGCCTCTTATTCTACCGCACCGGCTCCTTAACCTCTTCCTCGGCTGCCACCGCTTGTGTCGGTCCCGTCGAACGCACCATCAAGAACGTTCCCGAAAACCGTGAGCCTCGGATGCTCCAGCGGCCGTCGATCTCGGTCGCGTCGGCGTTGACCGCGCCTTCATAGTGGACGGTGTCATAGCCATAGCCCGGCGGCTCGTAGCGTTTGACGAAGGTGACCGCGCTGCCGGAGCGGTGACCGGCAAGCGAGGCATTGTGGGTGCTGAGCGGGCAGCCCGGCATCACGCAAGGTTCGGTCACGCTGCCGCCCAGCGCGCCGCCGGCGTCGATCAGCGTCGCCAGGAACGTGACCATGCCGCTCGGCTGCATATAGCTGCCGTCCCAGACGCCGGTGAGATTGTCGGTCATGGTGGTCGTCCAGATTTCCGCGCGTTGAAATGCAGTGATCGATGTGGTGCAGGCAGCGCCTCAACGCAAGTCGCGCGCGCCGCGCCCCGGTTGCCTGATCAGGCAAAAGGGTCTGTAATCCAGCCCAACAGATCAAGAAGAATTTTGGGAGCTGACAATGACGGGAGAGGCGAAAACCCATTACGAGGTGATCGTGGTCGGCGCCGGCGTCGCCGGCATCTACCAGATCAAGCGGCTCGCCGATCTCGGCATCGACGCCACCGTGCTCGAAGCGGCGCCCGATCTCGGCGGCACCTGGTACTGGAACCGCTATCCCGGCTGCCGCTTCGACTCGGAGAGCTACACCTACGGCTTCTCGTTCTCGCGCGAGCTGCTCGACGAGTGGCACTGGAAGGAGCGCTTTTCCGGCCAGCCGGAGAATCTGCGCTACCTCAATTACGTCGCCGACAAGTTCGACCTGCGCCGGCACATGCAGTTCAATTGCAAGGTCGAGGCCATGCAGTTCGACGAGGCGCGCGATCTCTGGCAGCTTGGGATCAGTGACGGCCGCACGCTGACCTGCCGCTTTGTGGTGCTGGGGATCGGGCTGCTCTCGGCGCCGACCATGCCGCGGGTGCCCGGGATCGACGACTTCAAGGGACTTTCTTTCCACACCTACTATTGGCCGCACGAGCCGGTCGATCTCGCCGGCAAAAAGGTCGCGGTGATCGGCACCGGCGCCACCGGCATCCAATTGATCGGCGAGATTGCCGACAAGGTCGGCGAGCTCACGGTGTTCCAGCGCCGGCCGAACTGGAGCGCGCCGCTCAACAACAGCGAGATATCGGACGCTGAAATGGCCGACATCCGCGCGCGCTATGACGAGATTTTCGCCGCCTGCGCGCTGACGCCGGGCAGCTTTGTCCATGGCCCCGACAAGCGCGGCTTCTACGAGGTGAGCCGCGAGGAGCGGCTCAAGACCTGGGACAAGCTCTACGACGAGCCCGGCTTCGGCATCTGGCTCGCGAATTTCCGCGAGATTTTCATGGATGAAGCCGCCAACGCGGAGCTGTCCGAATATATCGCCGGCCGCATTCGCCAGCGCGTCAACGATCCGAAGGTCGCCGAAAAGCTGATCCCCAGGGATCACGGCTTCGGCGTGCAGCGCCTGCCGCTGGAGACCCGGTATTTCGAGGCCTACAACCGTGACAACGTCCATCTCGTCGATCTCAGCGAGACGCCGCTGGTGCGGATCACCGAGACCGGCCTGCGCACCACGGCGCGCGACTATGACTTCGACATCATCGTCTACGCCACCGGCTTCGACGCCATCACCGGCGCCTATGATCTGATCGACATCCGGGGCATCGGCGGCGAGAAGCTCGCCGACAAATGGAAGCGGGCGCCGTCGACCTTCCTCGGCATGCTCGTGCACGGCTTCCCCAACCTGTTGATGCCGACCGGCCCGCAAAGCGCGTCCGCATCCACGAACTTCCCGCGCGGCATCGAGAACGGCGTCAACTGGTGCACCAACCTCCTGCAATACATGTGGGACCGCGGTCTGACCCGCGCCGACGCCACGCTCGAAGCGCAAGAGCGTTGGACCGCGCATGTCGTCAAGATGTACGAGATCATGCTGATGCGCAAAGCCAAGGGCTGGTTTACCGGCTACAACTCCAACGTCCCCGGCCACGAAGAGGGGACGGTGCGCTACTTCGTTTACAACGGCGGCACGCCGAAGTTCTTGGGGATCATCAACGGCGTGGCGGAGGAGGGGTATCGGGAGATTGAGTTTGGGGCGGTGGCGCGAAGCGGTGTGCATGCGGCAGCCGCTGACTTGTCGAATTCGCTAACGCAAAATACAAGCATGCCGTCCATCAGGAAGGCGGCCCAATGATCGATCACGTTTACATTTCCGTCAATAACATCGAGAAGTCACTGGCCTTCTACGCCGAAGCCCTGAAGCAGCTCGGCTGGAAGGTCTTTGGCAATTACGACTCCCGTTCTGGCCCGGAGGATGTCCCTGATCTCTACGGCATTGTTGACGACGCCTACGGCAGCGGCAAGGCGGTCGGGTCAAGCATCTGGCTACGTCAACGCAAGCCTGGCGAGACCGGCCTGTACCTCGGGATCGTCTGCGCCAGCAATGAGCTCGTCGACGCCGCCTACGCAGCTGCAATCAAGGCCGGCGGCACCGACGAGGGGAAACCGGCAGATCGCACCTACTTCGCCCCCGGCTACTACGCCGCGAACGTCGCCGACTTCGACGGCAACCGTCTTGAGTTCGTGCACAAGGCGTGGCACGCGAAGCGGACATAGCAGCAAGCCCGTAGCCTGCATGAGCGGAGCGATATGCGGAACTGATGCTAACCCCGGATGTCGCTCCGCTCATTCGGGTTACGCTTGCTGGATTAAAGTCAGCGCAATCACTTTCCTAATCGGCTAGGGGAACGTCATGTAGTAGGATGGTTCCCTGCGCACTACGCGTACTGCGAAGAAATGGATCCGGGGCTGGACTATGAACGATAGCTTTAACTCTTTGCCGTGGCACGATGCCGAGTTGCAGGAACTGTCGATAGATCGACGCAGTCCTGGAGCACGGGATGAGGTTCGGCTTCAAGTAGTCTGGCCTGATGGTCGTCAAGCAGCTTTGTTATTCCGCGACTGTTATGGCATGAAGGCTGAGATGAACTTCGGCGTCATCGCAGAAGAGCGAATCGCAGGCGCTTCGTTGATCGAAGATGATCAAGGTCTGATCTCGATTCGAGATCGCTGGAGGCCGCTCGGTGTGCCGCTGGATATGCTGCGCTGCTACCGGCTGGAGACGTCTTCGACAGCTAGCGTCATACGAATCTACGCTGAGCGATTTGAGATATTGGAAATCGGCGACTGCATCGGGCTTCGCTGACAATCGTCCGGAGTCCGCAGGATGGTTGGACCTTGCGGAATGACCAGTTTGTACGCGCAATGTGAGTACAAAGCCTAGAAGTAAAAAGGGCCGGGCTTTCGCCCGGCCTCTTCGTTCTTGACGGATGCCCGGTCAAGGCCACGTATGACGAGCGGAGAGGGCGCATCCTCACAACACCCGATTGCTCTCCTTCACCTTGTCCGCGTCGAGATACAGGTTCTCGCCCATCTCCTTGAACTTGGCGCTCATCGTCGCCATGCCGTCCTCGATGGTGCCTGACATCGATGCGCCGACGCCCGTCGGGTCGTTGAGCGTCGCGGCGTAGTCGCGGACGTCCTGGGTGATCTTCATCGAGCAGAACTTCGGGCCGCACATCGAGCAGAAATGCGCGACCTTGTGGGCTTCCTTCGGCAGGGTCTCGTCGTGGAAGTTCTTCGCGGTCTCGGGGTCGAGGCCGAGGTTGAACTGGTCCTGCCAGCGGAAGTCGAAGCGGGCGCGGCTGAGCGCGTCGTCGCGGAGCTGCGCCGCAGGATGGCCCTTGGCGAGGTCGGCTGCGTGGGCCGCGATCTTGTAGGTGATGACGCCGACCTTGACGTCGTTGCGGTCAGGCAGGCCGAGATGCTCCTTCGGCGTGACGTAGCAGAGCATCGCGCAGCCGAACCAGCCGATCATCGCCGCGCCAATGCCCGAGGTGATGTGGTCATAGCCCGGTGCGATGTCGGTCGTCAGCGGCCCGAGCGTGTAGAACGGCGCCTCGCCGCATTCCTTGAGCTGCTTGTCCATGTTGATCTTGATCTTGTGCATCGGCACGTGGCCGGGGCCCTCGATCATGACCTGGCAGCCCTTGTCCCACGCGATCTTCGTCAGTTCGCCGAGCGTCTCGAGCTCGGCGAACTGGGCGCGGTCGTTGGCATCCGCGATCGAGCCGGGACGCAGGCCGTCGCCGAGCGAGAACGAGACGTCATACTTGCGCATGAGGTCGCAGATCTCGTCGAAATGGGTGTAGAGGAAGCTCTCCTTGTGATGCGCCAGGCACCACTTCGCCATGATCGAGCCGCCGCGCGACACGATGCCGGTGACGCGGTTGGCGGTGAGGTGGATGTAGGGCAGCCGCACGCCGGCGTGGATCGTGAAATAGTCGACGCCCTGTTCGCACTGCTCGATCAAGGTGTCCTTGTAGAGCTCCCAGGTCAGCTTGACGGGATCGCCGTCGCACTTCTCCAGCGCCTGGTAGATCGGCACGGTGCCGATCGGCACCGGCGAGTTGCGCAGGATCCATTCGCGCGTGGTGTGGATGTTGCGCCCGGTCGAGAGGTCCATCACGGTGTCGGCGCCCCAGCGGATCGCCCACACCATCTTGTCGACCTCTTCTTCCACTGACGAAGTCACCGCCGAGTTGCCGATATTGGCGTTGATCTTGGTCAGGAAGTTGCGGCCGATGATCATCGGCTCGAGCTCGGCATGGTTCATGTTGGAGGGGATGATGGCGCGGCCGCGCGCGATCTCGTCGCGGACGAATTCCGGGGTGATGAAGGCCGGCACCGAGGCGCCGAAGCTTTCGCCGTCGGCAAGGGCTGCTTCCGCGCGCTCGAGCTGCTGCTTGCGGCCGAGATTCTCGCGCTCGGCGACGTAGATCATCTCCTTGGTGATGATGCCGGCGCGCGCGAATTCGAGCTGGGTGATCTTGTGGCCGTCGAGGCCGCGCAGCGGCTTGTGATGCGCGGTGAACGCCTTGGCGGCGTGGGATGCGCCGACATTGCCATTGTCCTCCGGCTTGATGGTGCGGCCCTCATATTCCTCGACGCCGCCGCGCTCCTTGACCCAGGCGAGGCGATTGCGCGGCAGGCCGCTGTTGACGTCGATCGTGACGTTGGGATCGGTGTAGGGGCCCGAGGTGTCATAGACCGGCAGGTTCGGCTCGCCGGCGCCTTCCGACAGGATGATCTCGCGCAGCGGCACCCGGACGTCCGGCGCGCTCGCCGGCGTCGCGAAGATCTTGCGTGAGGCAGGCAGCGAGCCTGTCGTGACGGCGGGACGGGTGGTGTCGGGGTTGGAGCGGATGTTCATGAGGGATCCTCCTTACTTCAATTCGTTGGCATTGCTGCGCGAGAAACAATTACCGCTGTCATCCCCGCGAAAGCGGGGATCCAGTATTCCAGAGGCCGCGATGGGATACGGAGAAGCCGCGGCGTACTGGATCGCCCGGTCAAGCCGGGCGATGACGGCAGGGTGTGTGGAACGAGAGTTTGCATCACGCAGCCTCCGCACGGAGGCCGAGCCACTGCCGCACCCGCGCGTCGGGGTCGGCGTTCTGGGTGACGTCACTGACGACGGCGATCGAATCTGCGCCTGCGGCGAAGATCTCGGCGGCGTGCTCGAACTTGATGCCGCCGATCGCGACAAGGGGGATTGAGCCGATCCGCTTCTTCCACTCGGTGATCTTCGGAATGCCCTGCGGCTCGAACCGCATCGACTTCAGCGTGGTGAAGAAGATCGGGCCGAGCGCGACATAGTCGGGCTTGGCGGCGAGCGCGGTGGCAAGCTCGGCATCGTCATGGGTGGAGACGCCAAGCGTCAGCCGCGCTTTACGGATCTCGCCGAGGTCGGCGCCAGCCAGATCTTCCTGGCCGAGATGCAGATGCTCGGCGCCGGCGACGATCGCCGCGCGCCAGTAGTCGTTGACGACGAGCTTTGTGCCCGTGCCCTTCGTCACCGCCAGCGCGTCGCTGACGATCTGCAGCGCCTCGGCATCGTCGAGCTCCTTGGCGCGCAGCTGGATGGTGCCGACGCCGAGCTTTGTCAGTCGCTCGACCCACTTGACGCTGTCGACGACGGGATAGAACGGATCAGGATACGGCATGCCAGAACGGGGTCCCAACGACAGGGGTGGAGGGGGAGGCGAAGTCGCGGGCTTCCATCAGCCCGGCTTCATAGGCGGTGCGGCCGGCCTCGACGCCGAGGCGGAAGGCGTTGGCCATGGCGACGGGATCGGCGGCCTTGGCCACGGCGGTGTTGAGCAGCACGGCGTCATAGCCGAGCTCGAGCGCCTGCGCCGCATGCGACGGCGCGCCCAAGCCGGCATCGACCACCAGCGTGATGTCGGGCAGGCGGTCGCGCAGCAGTTTTAGCGCGTCGCGATTGGTGATGCCTTTGGCACTTCCGATCGGTGCAGCCCACGGCATCACCACCTTGCAGCCGGCCTCGACCAGCCGCGAAGCGACCGAGAAATCCTCGGTGCAATAGGGGAACACTTCAAAACCGTCCTTGATCAGGATGCTGGCGGCCTCGACCAGGCCGACCACGTCGGGCTGCAGCGTGTCGTTGTCGGCGATCACCTCGAGCTTGATCCAGGGCGTGCCGAACAATTCGCGCGCGAGCTTGGCTGTGGTGACTGCCTCGCGCACGCTGCGGCAGCCGGCGGTGTTCGGCAGCACGGTGACGCCGAGCTCGCGGATCAACGACCAGAACGCATCGCCGGTCTTGCCGCCCGCGGCTTCGCGGCGGAGCGATACGGTGACGATGCTGGCGCCGGAGGCCCGGATCGCGTTCTGCATGATCGCAGGCGATGCATACAGCGCGGTGCCGATCAGCAGGCGGGAGGGGAAGGTTTTGCCGTAGAAGGTGACCATGTCGTCTATCCCTCGTGGTCGTGTTCGCTGCCGCGCATACAACTCGTCATCCCCGCGAAAGCGGGGATCCAGTATTCCAGAGGCCGCGCTGTGATACGGAGAAGCCGCGGTGTACTGGATCGCCCGGTCAAGCCGGGCGATGACACCGGAGTATTTGGAATGCGCATATTCATCATCATCACCCTCCCTGCCGCGGCGTGATGATCTCGATCTCGTCGCCGGCCTTGAGCGCCGTCTCGGCCCAGCGGCCTTTCGGCACCACGTCGTAATTCACTGCGATCGCGAAATGGCTGCCCTCGTAGTCGAGCTCGGCCAAGAGCGCGTCGACGCTGGCTGCATTGATCTCCCGCTGCTCGCCGTTAACAATTACACGCATTGGACGATCACGCGCATTGCATCACCTCGTTGTCGATTTCGCCGCGCGCAAGATAGGCGAGCGTCAGCTCGGCCAGCGCGGGCGCCAGCAGGAAGCCATGACGGTAGAGTCCGTTCACCGTGATGCGTTCCTGCTCGATCCTGATTTTCGGCAGATTGTCGGGGAAGGCGGGCCTGAGCCCGGCGCCGAACTCGACGATGCGGGCCTCGCCGAACGCCGGATGCACCACATAGGCGGCGCCCAGAAGCTCCAGCGCCGAGCGCACGCTGACGCCGTTGTCCTCGGCCTCGATCGAGGTCGCACCCAGCATGAAGCGGCCGTCGCCGCGCGGGATCACGTAAAGCGGCCAGCGCGGATGGATCAACCGCACCGGACGCAACAGCTCGACCTCCGCGGTCTCGATGACGATCATCTCGCCCTTGACGCCGCGCAGGCTCGGCTCGCGGTCGCGTGCGGCTAGTCCCCGGCAGTCGATCACGAGGCCGTCGAGATCATCAGCCTCGGCATCGCTGCCGAACTTGATGGCGCCGCCGGCCTTGGCGATCGCGGCATGCAGCCGCGGCAGCACGCGGCGCGGCTCGACATGACCTTCCTCAGGATAGAACAGGCCGGCGCCGAAGCGGCCCTCGAGCGCCGGCTCGAGCGCGCGAACGCCCTCGGCATCGAGCCGGCGATGGCCTGACGTGAGGCGGGCAAAGCGCTCGAAATCGGCGCGGTCGCGCGGATGCGCCACCACCAGCGAGCCGTTGAACGCCGCTTCCGGGAGATGCTGTCGCCACAGCGCGAGCGACCGGATGCCGAGCCGCGTGATGACGGGCTCGGCGGCCTCCTCCTCGCACCAGGGCGCCAGCATTCCGCCGGCCCAGTGGCTTGTGGATTCCGTCATCGCAGCGTCACTGCGCTCATGCAGGGTGACGGCACGTCCGGCCTCTGCGAGCAATAGCGCATGCCAGGCGCCGGTTATGCCTGCGCCGATGATGGTGACGGGGGAATCCCCCCGCGGTCTTGACGTCTGATACATCCCTGTCCCTTCGCCGGCATGACCCGGATCAGGTTCAAAGGGTCACCGCGGTCCCGGACTGTTCGCCTACTGGCCAGTCCAAGCTTGCGGTATCTCAGCTCCTCCTTCGGAGCACCCCTCGGAACGCCCCTAATGTAGGCGGATGGGCGGATGTGTCAACTTGTATGCCAGGGTTGGGAACGCGCCGTACGCAAAGCGCGCGTGCCCCGGACGCAGCGCAGCGCGACAGCGGTGCCCTGCTGAGCCGGGGTCTACCGCTCGTCGAACATGGGTCCCGGCTCCGTGGAGCAACGCTGCGCGTTGCACCGCGTCCGGGACATGAAAGCACTTATTTGGAAGCCTGTTCCGGCTGCGGCTCGGCGCTATCGGCCGGCATCTGCTCCTGCTTGGCGAGCTCCTTCGGCGGCGCACCCGCGCCGCCATGCTTCGCCTCCTTGAGGTGACCGCCGCGCTGCCGCTTTGCGACGTAGTAATACCCGCCCGCGAAATAACGCACGGCTCGGTCGTGATCGCCATTGGCGGCGCGATAGGCGCCGGCGAGGTACTTCACGCCGTATTTGAGGTTGGTGCCGGGGTCGCGCAGACCCTCGGCGGTACCGGTGTAGCCGAGGCCGCGCGCGGTGCCGAGCTTGATCTGCATCAGCCCGATGGTGCCGCCGCGCCCGATCAGCTGCGGATGGTACTTGCTCTCGCGCACGATGACGCGATGCACCAGCTCCACCGGCACCAGATTGGCTTGGGCCTCGGCAGCCACCATCGCCTCGTATTGCGCACGCGATTGTGCACTTGCGCTTCCGCAGAACGCCAGCACCGCGATGGCGGCGGCAAGGTAGCTAAGGCTCTGAAGGGTCTTCATCTCGGGTCGCTCGGGGTGATCAAACGCGCGTCGGTTCTGCGGTCTCATTGGTACGGCGAGCGGGCAGGAATGTGGCAAAACCTTCGCATCGGCGAACGTTGTGCGTCCGTGATTATCCGGATGCAGGTGACCGGAGCATGCGATCGCAACACGCATGCTTCAAATTGTTCGCATCAATCGTCTCGACTGAAAATTGTCATCGGCTAAATTTTCGCCGCTAATTTTCTCGATCGATTTTGCCGCACGCGATCCACAACAGTTTTTCGTGCAAACGACGGAGCGAAGGTTTACACTTCGTCTCACGACAGAGTGGGCGCGTTCAGTCAGCACATCTGTCCAGTCCAAAGCACGCAAAAAACAAACATCACTCGGGAGATGCGCCATGGTCCGTCAGGACACAGGCTATATGCCTCGCGAAAATCCCTGCGCGCAATGCGGCAAGCCGATTGCCCGCCCCGATTGGGTGGAGCACAGCGAGGGGCGCACGTCGTTCCTGTGGCATTGCCGCGCCTGCGATTACCGCTTCGAGGCGATCGCGATCTACGACACGGCGCAGCTCACGCCGCTCGCCGCCTGATGGCTTAATTATCGGTCAGCGTCGTTACCGGTCAGCGTCATCGCCGATCAGATCAGCCTGATCAGGCCGCGGACTTCCGCGGCAACTGCATCTGCTGCCGCGCCGGCAATTCGATCCGGACCACGAGCCCGTGCGGCTTGCGATCGTGCAGCGACAGCGTGCCGCCATGCGCGAGCACGATGGCGTTGGCGATCGACAGGCCGAGGCCGAAGCCCTCGGCCTCATCCATGTTGCGCGCCTGGTCGCCGCGCACGAACGGCTCCAGCACGCTCGCCTTGTGCGCATCCGAAATGCCGGGGCCGTCGTCCTCGATGTCGATGACGAGGCGATCCGGCTTGACGTCCAGGCGGACGGCGACTTCGCCGCCGAAGCGCACGGCATTGTCCACCAGATTGGTGATGCTGCGATGCAGGTCGGCGGGCCGCGCGGTCGCCATCGCGTGCTGCGGACCCTCGTAGCTGACCTTGTGTCCCATGTCGGCGAACTGGTCGGTGACGAGGTGCAGCGTGCTGGCGATGTCGACCAGCGTCATCTCCTCGAGCTTGCGGTCGTTGCGCAGGAACGACAGCACGGACTCCAGCATCGAGCGCATCTGGTCGAGGTCGCGCAGCATGCGGTGGCGATGGGTCTCGTCCTCGATGAACTCGGCGCGCAGCCGCATCCGCGTGATCGGCGTGCGCAGGTCGTGGCTGATGGCGGCCAGCATCTTGGTGCGGTCGTCGATCAATGCCGTGATGCGCTCGCGCATCCGGTTCAGCGCCTTGGCCAGCGAGCGGATCTCCTCGGGGCCGCGCTCCGGCAGCGGCGCGGCGGCGCCGTTCAGGCTGAAGGTCTCGGCGGCCTTGACGAAGGACGACAGCGGCGCGGTCAGCGCCCATGCCGCCCACAGGCCGAGCAGGGTGACGCTGATGACGGCGAACAGCACCGTCATCATCCAGGGCCCGCCCCAGAACGGCCGCATGTGCTGGTCCGGCATCAGGTTGGCGGCGAACATGGCGCCGTCAGGCAAGCGGATCGCGACGCGGCGGATCTCGGCGTCGCGTGGCGTGCTGCCCGCCTCGCGGGGTAGGGAGTAGACATGATAGCCGGCGCCGAGCCGGCGCAGCGCATGCAGGCTCGGCGGGGCGGTCTCGGTGAGACCGCCGGCATCGGACGTGAAGTCGCCGATCGCAAGCTGCGGGAAGGCTCTGATGATGTCGGCCTGCAGCCGCGGCCGCTCCGATGCCGGAGCATGCCCGAGCAATTGCGCGGCGGCGGCGAGCTGGGTGTGCCAGCGATCGGACGGCTCCGGCCTATCAGGGCGATGGATCAGGAAGGTGGCGGTGATGATCAGGTGCAGCGCGACGATCGAGACGACGACCAGCGCCGCCATCTGGGCGCCGATCCCCCGCAGACTCAGCACACGCAACAGCTTCATGGTCAGTTGCTCGTGGCGGCAACCGCCTCCACCCTCGGCGTGAACACATAGCCGCCGGACCGCACCGTCTTGATCATGGTAGCTTCCTGCGGATCGGGCTCGATCTTGCGACGGATGCGGCTGACCAGCACGTCGATCGAACGCTCGAACGAGCCGGCGCTGCGGCCCTGCGTCAAGTCGAGCAGGCTGTCGCGCGACAGCACGCGGCCGGGCCGCTCGCAGAAGGTGCGCAGCAGGTCGAACTCGGCGCTGGTCATGGCGACGCGCGCGCCTTCGGGGTTGCGCAGCTCGCGCAGGCGGATGTCGATGCGCCAGCCGAGGAAGGTCAGCATGGTTGCCCCCTCGATCGCGCTGGCATTGCGCGCGGCGGCCTGCCGGCGCAGCACCGCATTGATCCGGGCCAGCAGCTCGCGCGGGTTGAACGGCTTGGCCAGGTAATCGTCGGCGCCCATCTCGAGGCCGAGGATGCGGTCGACATCCTCGCCGCGCGCGGTCAGCATGATGATCGGAGTCTGCGACTCGGCCCGCACCTTGCGGCACAGGCTGAGGCCGTCCTCGCCGGGCAGCATGACGTCGAGCACCAGGAGATCCACCCGGTGATCGGTCATGGCCTTGGCCATTTCGCGGCCGTCGGAGGCGGTCGTGACATGGCAGGAATTGGTGCGGAGGTATTTTGCGATGAGGGACCGCGTTTCGCGGTCGTCCTCGACGACGAGGATGTTGGGCGCAGCCTGGGTCATACCGATCTTTTGTCCGTGATTCGGGGAAAGCGGCTCAGGAATTTTGTTTCAGTGTATGTCTGAAATCTTGCCCGGCAGAACGAGTTAGCAGGTCGGCGGTGCGGAGAAAAGTTATCGTTCCGTCATCAAGCCTAATGCGTTGAAATACGAGTGGATCTCTCCCAGGCCGGGCTCCGCTCCGAGCCGCCGTGCCGGCCCGGAAAAGGGAAGGGCGGCTGTCATATCCAGGGCCGGAACCCGCTCCCCCGGCGATGCGTTGTTTCCCTTTCAGGTCAGGGAGGATGAGATGGCTGTCGA
Source organism: Bradyrhizobium sp. CER78 (assembly GCF_029846235.1). GTDB lineage: Bacteria > Pseudomonadota > Alphaproteobacteria > Rhizobiales > Xanthobacteraceae > Bradyrhizobium. The sequence continues at coordinate 475,419 of NZ_JARVWP010000005.1, read as the reverse complement.
GGTCAGGACAAGGCCGCATCAGCTCATTGCAAGCGATCGCGTCGAGGGGACGGCGGTGCGCCGGGCCAATGGCGACATGATCGGCCATATCGAGCGGCTGATGATCGACAAGATCTCGGGCAAGGTGTCGTACGCAGTACTGAGCTTCGGGGGCTTCCTCGGGATCGGAACCAATCTGATTCCGCTGCCGTGGGGCCGGCTGCACTACAACCCGAAGTTCGAGGCCTACGAGCTCGATATCGAGGATGATGAGCTGAAGCGCGCGCCGTCATTCCGCGCCGACAAGGATTTCGATTGGGGCGACCGTTCGCAGGAGGTCGAGCTGCATCGCTTCTACGGCGTGCCGCCCTATTGGGGCGGCTTCTGAGCGCGGGGTCAGATGTGCGCATGATCGACGCGTGTCGATCGATGATGCGGCTGCGGGGGCGCGTGTCCGCTTGCGCAGCGCGGTTCGCCGGGACAACTTAGTGCGCCGAACATCGTCACATCGGGGACTGCATCCGGCGCAGTCGTGAGGCTCAACCGCGGCTTACTTGAGAGGCGACGATTACTTTCGTCAAGGGACCGCGACGCTGCGTGCGCCGGAAAGTCCACGCGCCAAGCCTGCTGCATCGCATGTTCGGCGCTGCCACAGACCGAAGCGGCGTTTGACCGCAGTTCCGTTAGGAACGGTTGTGGAGATGACGGGTTCTCCATGCATCGATTTTGCGAAATGAGGAGAGCCATCATGTTGGTCAAATCCATCATCGCCGGCGCCGCCGGCACCGCGCTGCTCGCAACCGTCGCCTTTGCGCAGACGCCCACCGACAAGGGCGACAAGTCTCCCGCGGCGTCGCCGGCTCCTGCGGCATCGACGTCAGCCACGTCGACCGAGTTCAAGGGCAACTGGCGCGCGTCGAAGGTCGTCGGCCTGAGCGTGTACAACGACAAGAACGAAAGCGTCGGCTCGATCAATGATCTCTTGATGGAGAAGGGCGGTACCATCAAGGCGGTCGTGATCGGTGTCGGCGGCTTCCTTGGCGTCGGCGAGCATCTGGTCGCCGTGCCGCTCGACAAGGTGAAGTTCGTCGACGAGCCGATCGCCTATACCGGCGCCTCGAACACCGGCGGCGGCAGCAGCAACAAGATGTCGCCGACAAGCACCACGGGTACTGCGCCGGCAGCGCCCGCGACGGCGTCAAAGCCCAATCCCTGGTATCCGGACCACGCGGTGTTCAATGCGACCAAGGATGAGCTGAAGGCGATGCCGGAGTTCAAATATTCGACCGAATAACGCGGATCGCATCATATGAAAGACAAGCGCGCCCGGTGATGCCGGGCGCGTCTTGTTGCGCCACAAACCTGCGCTCGGCTGCTGGCCTCACCAGCCCAGTTCGCGCAAGTAGGCCGCGCGGGCGGCAACGCCGGTGTGGGTGAAATCGGTGAATACCCCATCGACGCCGAGACGGAAGAACTTCAGATACTCGAGGCTTGGATCGTTGCGATAATCGCTAGCCAGATATTTCTTCTCGTTCCGGAACGTGAAGACGTGCACGAACAGGCCGAGCTTGTGCGCGTCGGCAATCACGCTGGTCGCATCCTGCGTCGAGGCCTCCGCCGTCGATCCCTTGTAGGGCTTCCCGTCAGCGCCAGCGTCCTTCCAGGGCGCGATCTTGTAGGGAACAATATAGGCCTTCCACGGACCGATACCGTCGGCATAGGTCTTGATCTCCGCGAGGCCATCCGGCGTCAGCATCGCATCGAAGGTGCGGCTGTCACCCGCAACCGTCCAGTCGTAGGGGCGGGAATTGGCGATGTTGTTGAGCAGCACCTTGCCGGTCTTGAAGTCGACGCCGTTGCCGTCGATCAGCTGGACCTGCCGCGTCTCCAGACCGTGACTGCGCATGTATTTCAGGCTGCCGGGCTCGAAGCTCTGCACGATGATGGGCGCGTCCTTCGAATTGAGGCCGTTCTCCTTGATGATCTTGATCAGGGCATCCTCGAGCGGATGGCTGCCGGGCACGCCGCAGCCATTGGCGATCGCCTGGGCATTGTTCCAGGTTGGATTCTTGGTTTCCGGATAGACCGAGATTGAGCGCCCCGTCGCCTTGCTCTTGGCCTTGGCGATGTCGATGATGTCCTGGAAGCTGATGATCGGGAATTTGCCGTTGAACAGTTTTGGCCGTTCGTTGGCCGCATCATAGGTGGTGCCGGCGATCCACTGCCTCAGCTCGGCCATGGTGAAATCGGTGATCGACCAGTCATTGGTGTGGTCATCGCCGTCGACGATCAGGGCTTTCAGCACCGATTTGGGATCGGCTGGATCGATGAGATCGGTCGGATACTCGGCCGGTCCGCTGGTGGGGGTTTGCGGCCATTTCACCTTGACGGGAACGCCCGGCGCCGTGCGCTTGCGAGCCGCAACCTCGGCGTTGGTCTTGGCCACCTCGGCGACATTGGTGTTGTCGCCGAGCCATGGATTGTGCCGCGCCACCAGCACGCAATCCTTGGTCAGATGCAGGTCCTCCTCGAGCGAGTCCGTTCCGAGGTCGGCGGCCAGCTCATACGATGCTTCGGTCTCCTCGGGCACCAGGCCCGGCACGCCGCGATGTCCGATCACGAGCGGCTGCTTGCCGTCCACGGTGAGGAAGGGTTTGGCGCCTGATGGCGCCGAACCGGTTTGCGCCGACGCCATCGACGGCAGCAGCACCGCCAGGGCCGCCGCACCGAGCAGCATCGCTCCAACATGTATCTTCCGTCGTGAACGAATCTGCTTCACGGCCAACGCTCCATCTTTTGTGCGGTATCGGGTCGAATGCCGCAAGGGCAGAGCCGGACAGGGCCGGTCCGGCTGCCTTCTTAGTCTCAAGCTCCTGACAGTCCGATGACGGCCGGGGGTCGTTTGCTTCAACGCTCGATCCGGACGCCCATGCCGGGTTCGAGACCTTCCGCAGCGCCCGCGGGATCGAGGCGCAGCCGCAGCGTATTGCGGTCGTGATCGCCGATCACGCGCTCGGCCTGCCAGGTGGCGAACACCCCGAGCGGCCGCAACTCGGTGACGAGGGCCTTGGTCGCGCCATTGGCGGCGCTTCGTGTCACGTTCACGGTGTTTCCGATCGCAAGACCGTTGAGATGGTCCTCGCGCACGTTGAACGAGAGCCATTGCTGACCGGCCGCCGCGACCGCCATGATCGTCTGACCCGCACGAACGTTCTCGCCCAGTTCCGCGGCGATCACGCTGACCACGCCGTCGACCGGCGCGCGCAGCACCATCTTGTCGAGCCGGCGCTCGAGCACCGCGACGGCGGCCGTGGCAGCCTGCACCTGCGCATCGGCGATGGCGCGCTCCTCCTTGGTCGGCCCCGCCACCGCGGCGTCGTAATTCGCCTGGGCCGCCGCCACACCGGCGCGGGCCGCGGCAACATCATTCTCGGCCTGGTCGAGCGCCTGCTGGGTTTCGAAATTCTGTCCCGCCAGCGTGCTGATCCGCTTGAGCTGGGCCTCGACATAGTCGAGTCGCGAATTGGCCTTGGAGATTGCTGCCTTGAGTGAATCGACCTGCTCGCGGCGCACGCCGGCATAGACGTTGTTGCGGCTCGCGACCGCGGAGGCGAGCGCCGCCCGCGCCTGGTCCGCCTGCGCGGTCAGTTCAACGGCGGAGAGCCTGGCGAGGACGTCGCCGGCGTGCACCTGGGCGCCTTTCTCGACCGCGATCGACACCAGCTGGCCGTTCACCTCCGGCTCGATCCTGACTTCGGTCGAGCGGACCACGCCGACGATCGCGGGGGCCGGCGTCGCGCGGCTCCCGGCGTAGACCAGCGCGCCCGCGACGAGCACCAGCGGGATCGCTGCCATGGCGACGCGCCTAGTGTTGGGCATGTTGCTGTCCTCTCTTGAACACCAGCGCGGAGATCACCGCGAGCACGAAATAGCCCAGTGCCAGACACCACAATCTGAACCAGTCGTGCGAGACCTCCCAGATGCTTGCGCCGAGCTGGTTGATGCGCACGAGGCCGTCGATCGCCGAGTCGGCCGGGAACAGCCGGCCGAGCGCGGTGGCCGCATCGGGAATCGCCTCGCGCGGCCATGCGAAGCCGGCGGTGAAGAATTGCGGCAGGCTGGTCGCCAGCAGCAGGATGGTGGCATTCTCCGGCCGCGTGAACCAGGCGCCGATCGCCTGTCCCAGGAAGCTTGTCGCCAGCAGGAAGACGGTCGCCAGCGCGAAGACCTGCGGCAGATGCCCGAGCGTCGAGAAACCGTAGACCCGCGGCAGCACGATCAGATAGAGCGCGAGCGCCGGCAAATAGATGGTCAGGTGGGCGATGCCGCGCCCGAACACGCCGGCAACGGTGTTGCGGGAGTTCGCCAGCGCCGTGCCGGTGAGCATTGCCGCGCCGATCAGCAGCGTTTGTTGTAGGATCAGGATGAACGCCGCCGGGACGATGTAGCTGGCGTAGCCGCCGACCGGATTGAAGATCGGTTGCAGCAGGACATTGGCCGGGCTGAGGCTCGCCAGCTTCGCCTTGACAAGGCTGCCGTCGGAGCGGGCGCCGCGCGACACCAGCTCGGATGTCAGCGTGCCGATCGCGGTGGCGACGGCGCCGGCGGTCGAGCGGAAGATGAACAGATAGGTGGCATCGGCGTAGACCGGGATGTGGGCGGTGATGCCCTTGAGCACGTCGCGCTCGGTGCCGGGCGGGATCTGCACCGCGGCAAACGCTTCGCCGCGATCGATCGCGCTCCGCGCCTCCGCAAGCGTGCGGGCGCGGACCGTCACGCTCAATGCCCCGCTGGCATCGAGCGTTTCGACGACCTGGCGAGACAGATCGCTGAGATCATTGTCGACGACCGCGATCGGGAGCTTGCGCAGGATCTGGTTCAGATAGGGTTGCGGATAATAGATGCCGTAGATCAGGGGCGCCAGGAACAGCAAGGTGAAGGCACTGCGCGTTCCGAGCACGCGCCGCCACTCCGTCAGGAAGGCGCCGCCGATGCCGGGCGGCGTCGGGCCGCGCTCCGGCGCTTCGGCAGGCCGAGCCGTCTCGAAGAAGCCCTTGCGCGTGAGGCCTGCCATGCGCAGCCATGCAAGAGCGGCAAACAGCAGTGTGAGCCCGGCGAGCGCAGCGAAGGGAGTTGCGGATTCCGAGACCGGCAATCCGCGCGCCGCCTGTCCCATCAGCACCGCCATGTACCAGCGCAGCGGCAGGATCGCGCTCCAGACCTGCGCAAACGTGTTCATGCCGATGGTCGGAAAACCGACACCCGCATAGCCGAACGCGGGGGAGGCGATCAGGCCGGCAAGTCCCAGTCCCGTCGCGAGGTCGCCGACCACGAGCTGCAACAGCGCACCGATCGACAGATAGGCGATGATGAGCAGCGAGCCGGCGGCGATCATCAGCAGGATGTCGCCCTTGAACGGGATCTGCAGTGCGCCCTCCAGCACGAGGGTCACCGCCAGCATGATCACGACGAAGATGCAGAACAGCGGCGCCAGCTTGCCGGCCAGCGCTGCGACCGGATCGCCGCCTGCGCTTGCGAGCCACTCCCGCCCGCTGCGGCGGCGGAATTCGGAGCCGACCGAGTAGCCCGCGGCCAGCGTGATCACGACATGGATGATGGTCGGCAGCAGCGCGCGCAGCAGGAATTGCGCGTAGTTCTTTTGCGGATTGACCAAGGCGATGGTCTCCGCGCTCAGCGTTCCGATCGACGCCGGCGCCGGTGCGGCGCGGCCGGCGGGCGCGGCCGCGTTCGCCGCTGCCGTCAGCGCATCGTTCAGCCCCGACGATGCGATGCCGGCCGCCGTGAGGAATTGCTGGTTGTAGAAGCCCACGACCTGCGGGCGGCGATCGGCCTTCAGGTCGCGTTCGAAGTTCGGCGGAATGAAGATCGCCGAAATCGCCTTGCCGGAGCGGATGTCCTGCACGGCGGTGGACAGCGAGCCGGAGTCGTCGACGATTTTCAGGCTCGGAGATGCGGCCACGTGCTGCGTCAGCGCGCGCGAGGTATCCGACTTGTCGGTGTCGACGATGGTGACGCCGAGGCCGCGGATCACCGGCTGGCTGAACACGGTGGTGAGCACGACGAAGGCAAACAGCGGCACGCCGAAGATCAGCAGCAGTGCCACGCGGTCGCGGAACAGCCACCGGCACTCGCGCTGTGCGACCTGCCAGAATCCGGGCTTTGAGGCGAGCCTCATTGGCGCGACCGCCAGTCGAGATAGGCGCTCATGCCCGGCCGCAGCTCGGGCACCGGCTGGACCGGATAGGCGCGGATCGAGAAGGTCCGCAGGTCGAAATCGCCGGTGGCGCGCGTCGCCCGCCAGCTCGCATATTCGCCCTTGGTCGCGATCAGCTTGACTTCGACCGTGACATGACGGTCGTCGAGCGCGGGAATGCGGACGTCGAACTTGTCGCCGACCTTGAGGCCCTTGACCAGATCCTCGCGCAGATCGAAGTGAATCCACAGATCGGCGAGATTGATCAGGGTGACCAGCGGCACGCCCGGCGAGACAAATTCGCCCGGCTCGACGTTGCGCTGATAGACTTGCGCCGCGACCGGCGCGTAGACCGCAAGCTGGTCGATCACCGATTGGACGCTCTGGATGTCGGCTTCGGCCTTCTCGACATTGGCCTTCGCGATCGCGCGCTCCTCTTTGGTGTAGCCGTTGACCGCCTGCTCATAGGCCGATTTGGCCTGATCGAGCCCGCGCTCGGCCTCGTGCAATGCGTCGGTGGTCTGGTCGAGGCGGGCCTGCGGCGCGTTGCCTTGCTCGGTCAACGTTTTGGCGCGATCGAAGGTCTTCTGGGCCAGCACCTGCGCGGCCTCGGCGCGCTCCATCTCCGCCTTCCGAGCGGCGATGGTCTCGACCCGCGTGCCGACCAGCACGTTGGCGAGTTGCGCATCGGCGACGGCCTTTGCCGCTCGCATCTGGTCCTGCTTGGCAAGCGTCTCCGGGTTGTCGATCTGCACCAGGACGGCGCCCGCCGTCACGTTCTGTCCGCGCTCGACCGGGATGTCCTTGACGCGACCGTCGACGCGCGCGGCGATGTCGAGCCGCGTCGCATCGACCTCGCCCTGCACCAGCAGCGGCTCGGGCCGCAGCAGATAATAGGCAGACAGCGCGACGATGATGGTGGCAACGACGCCGACGATGATCGCCGGCATGCGCGTTGCGGCGTGTGCATTCTCCTGGGGCGTTGCTTGTGGCGGCTGCGGCGTGCTTTGGCTCTCGCTACCAGAAGGTGACACGTCCATAGCTGACCCCACATTGGCTCATGACCAGGATAGTCATTCACTATGGCGTGGATGTTAAATCCTGCCAACCTCGGCCGCTTGTCCAATCTTGCCCGAATCTGTCCGGTTCAACCGCGCGCGCATTCGGTGCTGCCATCACGCTTCAATGTTCCATATCGATCTACGCTTGCGATCACCGGTTTGATGCGCCGGCGGCGCGAGCGGTGCGATGCGAACAAACCGGCCTTGCCGGCTGCGCATGGCCGCGCCGATCACACGGATAGTTGAAGCCCCGCGCTCGAATAAATCGCATCCGATTAAATCGGGATACTTGAAGCTTGGCCGCGTCATGCCTTTATCAGGCGCGAGCGAATTAATCGTATGCGATGTAAATCGCGGGAGCGTTACCATGATCACCAGGATTTCGTTCAAGACTATCGCGCTGGCTGCGGCGCTGTCGGCCATCGCGGCGACGGCTGCGTCGGCCCAGGCCGCGATCTCCGAGCCGGCCGCCTTCCAGGCGCTCTATCCGTATCGCGACGTGCTCAACAACGGCGCGCCGACGCCCGCGGCCAAACTCGTGCTGGAGCCGCCGGCGGTGCTGCAGAGGCTTCAGGCGGAGGAGAGCGGCATCGGCATCGTTCGCGGGCCCCGCACCCGCGGGTATCGCGCCGGCCGCTAACGCTCGCGCGCCTGTGATTGAATGATAATCAACATGCTATTGACCACGGGCGCGCGCCGACTACGTCGAACTACAGAGACTTTCCTCACGACGGAGACGTTCCATGACCAAGCAGACCGACGACCTCTCAAGGTTCTATCGCTTTGAGCTCGTGCACGGCGACCACGCGGATTTCATCGCCTATCAACGCAATCTCGGCGATGGCGTCTGGCAGACCTATTCGACCTGGATGATCCCGGGGGCGAACGGCGACTAAACGCGATCGCGGCTGACGAGGCGGTGATCGAAGCCTGTTGCGCAAAGAAAAACGCGCCCGGTGTGGCCGGGCGCGTTTTCTTGTTCGCAGTCATCAGGCGCGAGGCTCGGGCGAGCCGATCGCCCGCAGCGGCGCGTCGTCAGTTCGACTTCACCAGCGGGCAGCCGCCCTTGTCGAGCGGGCGGAAGGCTTCGTCGCCGGGCACGGTGGCGATCAGCTTGTAGAGATCCCACTCGTTCTTGGATTCCTCGGGCTTCTTGGTCTCGAACAGGTACATGTCGTGCACCATGCGGCCGTCGACGCGGATATGGCCGTTCTTGGCGAAGAAGTCGTTGATCGGCGTCTTGCGCATCTGCTCCATCACCTTCGGCGCCTCGTCGGTGCCGATCGCCTCGATCGCCTTCAGGTAATGCATGGTCGCCGAGTAGAGGCCGGCCTGGATCATGGTCGGCATGTGGCCGACCTTCTCGTTGAAGCGCTTCGAAAAGGCGCGGGTCTCGTCGTTCATGTCCCAGTAGAAGGCGTCGGTGACGATCAGGCCCTGCGTCGCCTTCAGGCCCAGCGCATGGGTGTCGGTGATCTCCATCAACAGCGCGATCAGCTTCTGGCCGCCCTGGGTCAGGCCGAACTCGGCGGCCTGCTTCAGCGCGGTGGTGGTGTCGCCGCCGGCATTGGCCAGCGCCACGACCTTGGCCTTGGAGGCCTGCGCCTGCAGCAGGAAGGACGAGAAGTCCGACGAGTTGAGCGGATGGCGCACGTCGCCCAGCACCTTGCCGCCGGTCTCCTTGACGACGTTGGCGGCGTCGCGCTCCAGCGCCATGCCGAAGGCGTAGTCGGCGGTGACGAAGAACCAGGTGTCCTCGCCGCGCTTGACCATCGCCTTGCCGGCGACGTTCGACAGCGCGTAGGTGTCGTAGGTCCAGTGTACGGTGTTGGGCGAGCAGGCGGTGCCGGTGATATCGGAGGAGCCGCCGCCGGAATTGATGTGGATCTTGTTCTTCTCGCGCGTCAGCGCCGAGATCGGCAGCGCGACCGACGAGGTCGGCACGTCGAGGATCGCATCGACCTTGTCGTTGTCGTACCAGTTGCGCGCGATGCTGACGCCGACGTCGGGCTTGTTCTGGTGATCGGCCACGACGACCTGGATCGGCTTGCCCTTCACCTTGCCGCCGTAATCGGCGACCGCCATCTCGACCGCGGCGACCGAGCCCTTGCCGGTGGCGTCCGCATAGAGGCTCGACATGTCGGTGAGCACGCCGAGCTTGACGACGTCGTCGGAGATCTGGGCGTTGGCTGCGGTGCCGGAGGCCGCAAGCGCGAGGCTGGCCGCCGCTGCGGCCAAGAGCGATTTCATCGTGTTTCTCTCCCTGATTTTTCGTCGAAGATTGCTTCCACGGGGCACCTTCTATCCGGTGCGGCAACCTGTCGCAAAGACGACTTTTTGGGCATGCAGCGGATGGAACGCCGGGATCGGCGAGGGGCGCGGGACGAGTTGGATGAGCTGGGTCGAGCGACGGCTTTAGTGCACCTCTCCCGCTTGCGGGGGAGGTCGGCGCGTAGCGCCGGGTGGGGGTCGTCTCCACAATATGACTCGCGGAGAGAGCCCCCACCCCAACCCTCCCCCGCAAGCGGGAGAGGGGGCTCAACCGCTGTCGCGGCTGCCATCCAACTCGCGTGACAATCTAGCTACAGCGCCGGTAGCGCGGTGACGGCGGCCTTGATGGTGCCGTCGGTTTCCACGACCACCCGGAGCGTCTTCGAATCGAACGCGATGCCGGCAAGGCGGATGCTGTTGACGTCGGCGTCGACCCGGATGCCTTCCTCGTTCTTCTGCAGGTCGGCGATGGCGGCGGCGATCTTGCGCTGCGCGTTGCTCGCGAATGGCTTGAGGTCGACCACCAGGCGGTCGGCGAGCGCCTGCTGCATGTGCGGGATCGCCGCGCGCGCGGCGGCGCCGAGCAGGCCGAACGCGGCCTCGGACTCGACCGCCAGCTCGACATCGGCGAGCCGCAGCGTTTGGGCCGCCTGGTCGAGCCGCGGCCGGCCCCAGATGTGCACGGTCGCCTCGGCGCCGAGGCCGAAGAAGCTCTTCTTCTCCTTGGCGTGCACCAGAAGCGAGATCAGAAGCCGGTCGCCGGAGGCGGCGATGCTCGCGCTCTTGACGGTGACGTCGACCGGGCCGGAGCCGTCCTCGGGGAAGGTCTTGCCCTTCAACTGCGCCTCGACGAGTTGCGTCAGCGTGGTGAAGGACATGTCGACCGGCAGGCCGACCGAGACCTGGCTCGGCATCGGCGGCACGATCGCGAGCTTGTCGGGGAACGGGCAGTTCGGCGTGGTCTGCGCCTCCGTGATCCGGGTCTCGGCCTCGATCCCCATGGTCAGGATCAGCGAGGACGCATCGACCTTCGGCTGCGCGGCGATCGCGCGGGTCGGCCGCAGCTCGAGCCACATCGGCGGCATCGACGCGGTGCCGCCGGTGCCCTGCAGCGGGATCGAGCGACAGGCCTTGGCCCATTGCGTGCGGGCGGTATTCTGGAACACCGGGTCGTTGTGCAACCGCGCCTCGACCACGGAGATCTGGTCGGCGACCGCCTTGTCGATGACGGGCTTGACCTGGGCCGGTACGCTGATGCGGACGCCGGCGGCCGACAGGCCGGTGTCGCCGAGATTGACCTGCGCCTGCAGGTTCGGCTCGATCCGCCAGGACGCACCGAGCTTCGGCCGCGCGGTCAGCGTGACGCTGCCCTTGATGTCGGCATTGGCGTTGATGTTCTTGATGTTCACGGCGCCGATCTGCTTGGCGACATTGCCGCCGAGCAGGTTACCGAGCGCGTTGGTCACGGCGCCGGTCGCCTTATCCGACAGCGAGCCGGTGACCTTGAGCGTGCCGTTGATCGGGGTCGTCAGCGTCAGCACGTCCTGCGCGCCGGTGGCCGCGATCGGTCCGCGCGACGCGGTCCAGCCGATGTCGGCATTTTGCAGGATTTGCTGGACCGGGTTGTCGGCCTTGCCGCCGAAGGTCTTCGGCGCGCCGCGTTCGGCGGCATCGCGGATCGCCGACAGCGCGACCGAGACCTGCGCCACGACCGTCGAGGAGCGCGGCGCCTGCGGCAGCGGCGGCAGTTGCACCAGCGGCGGCGTCTGCACGGTGACGCTCGGCGCGAGCCAGTCCATGGCCTTGAGGCTGATCGCGAACGAGACCAGCACCACCGTGAGCCCGAGCGCGATTGTCCTTGGATGCATCGGTAGACGCATCGTCCCCCCGGATGAAAATCAACTTTGACGGGTTGTACAGGCCCGCCGACGAGGGCGCCAGTGTGGCGGGATCAAGCTGCTTCAGGGGCGGAAGCCCGCCGCCCGCCCGCGATCACCCAGACGTTAACGATCCCTGCGTTAACGATTGTGAACGCGACAACGGCCCCGGCATGATGCCGGAGCCGTCGTCGATGTCTGAATATGTCGGGTTTAGCGGACGGCCGAGCCGAGATCGGCGCGGCGGTCGGTCATCGGCAGCACGATCACCTTGGTGCCGACGCTGACCCGCGAATAGAGGTCGGTGACGTCCTCATTGGTGAGGCGCAGGCAGCCGGAGGAGACGTGGGTGCCGATCGTCTCCGGCGCGTTGGTGCCGTGGATTCGGTACACGGTGCCGCCGAGATACATGGCGCGGGCGCCGAGCGGGTTGCCGGGGCCGCCGGCCATGTGGCGCGGCAGATAGGGCTGGCGGGCGATCATTTCCGGCGGCGGGGTCCAATCCGGCCATTCTGCCTTCTTGGTGATGGTCTGGGTGCCCGACCAGGTGAAGCCGTCGCGGCCGACGCCGATGCCGTAGCGCATCGCCTGGCCATTGCCCATCACGAGATAGAGATAGGTGTGCGGGGTGTCGATGATGATGGTGCCGGGCGCCTCGCGCGTCGGATAGGCGACGACCTGGCGGCGGAGCCGGGCGGGCAGCTCGACGGAGCGGTCTTCTTCCTGCGCCTGTGGCATCGACTGCACCGGCGGCTGCACGGCCTCGGTCGGCGGCGTCAGGATGAAGGGAAAGATCGGCAGCGGCGCGGCCGCGGCGGAATTCGAGAAGGCAACGGTGCCAATCGCCAGCGCACCGAAGGCGGCGGCAGCGAGACGTGCGTTCAGCTTGATGGAATTGAACATTGTCGACCCCTGTTGTTTGCGCCCTGCGCGCCAGTTCCGGCGCGTCGTTGGGTCAAACCAGTACAGGTGAGGCGTTTCAGGACGTTTGCACGAAATCGCCAAAATGGTTTCGTGCCGTTAGGGGTTTGTTTCGTCCGTGTTTCGTCGAACGGTTAAGGGCGGGTTGCCGGGAGGTGTCCCGTCCCAAGACATTTTTCCTGGCATGGCCCTTGCCATCCGAAGGCGTGGTTCGGAATGGAGTGGAAATCATGCCAGCGCCTTCGATCGGGAGCATGCTGGATCGGCAGAAAGGCTTTGGTCCCGGGTTCGATTTTCTCCGCGTTGCGCTCGCGATCGCGGTGGTCGCAGGGCATACGCCCTATGTTGCCACCGGTCGCGGCGATTCCGATCCGACGTGGATCCTCTGGTTTCCGCAATTTGCGATCCTCGTGATGTTTTTCGCGCTGAGCGGGTTTCTGATCGCCGCGAGCGGGCTGCGGCTCAGCGTTAAGGAATTCCTGATCAATCGCGGCTTGCGGATCATTCCGGCGCTTGCGGTCGAGATCGTGCTGTCGGCGTTGATCCTCGGGCCGATCTTCACGACGCTGCCGCTCTCGGACTATTTCACCAGCGCCGGCACCTGGAAATACTTTACGAACGTCGTCGGCCTGGTGAATTACACGCTGCCGGGCGTGTTCAGCGGCAATCCCGCGCCGGAGGTCAACAGTTCGCTGTGGACCGTGCCGTTCGAATACGGCTGCTACGCTGTGATGGCGGTCATCATGATGTTGGGGCTGCTGCGCAAGCCGCTGCTGATCGTGCTTGGCGTCGTCATTCTGGTCGGCATCGGCTTTGCCGTGCAGATCACAGGGCATACCGCCAATCCGTCGCAACTCCCTCCCGGCGTTGCGGGCACGCTGTACGACAAGATCTTCAGCACGGCGCTGTTTCTCGGACGCGGTGCGAAATTGCCGGTCGCCTGTCTGCTCGCCATCGTGGTCTACCTCTACCGCGACCGCATTCCCTATGACGGGCGGATTCTCGCCGCCTGCTGTGCGCTCTGCCTCGGCGCAGCACTGCTTGGGCCGGCGGCCTGGATGACCCAGCCGGTCCTCAATGCCATCATCGCGCCGGCGCTGATCTATATCACCGTGTTCCTCGGCGTCTCCAATCTGCCGCGGCTGCCGCTGTTTTCGAAGGGCGACTACTCCTACGGCATCTATCTGTACGGCTTTCCGATGCAGCAGGTGGTGAAAGTGTGGCTGCCGAATGCGTCGCTGATTGTCCAGTTCGCCGTCGCGCTGGTGCTGATCACGGCGTTCGCGGCGTTCTCCTGGCACTGCATCGAGAAGCCGATCCTGAAGCTGCGCCGCCATTTCTCCTTCGTGGCGCGCAAGCGGCTCGAGCCGGACGAGAAGGTCAAACCGCTCGAGGGGATCGGGCCGCTTGCGGTCAGCGTGAGCGCGCGATCTTCCTGACGAGAAGCAACAGCGCCGGCGGCACTCAGAGGTGAATGTAGCCGGCCAGTCCGTCCCACAGCAGCTTGGCCGCGGTGACGACGAGAATGGCGTAGCAGGCGCGGTACAGCGCGCGCTGGTCGAGGCGTTCGTGCAGCCGCCAGCCGGCCCAGACGCCGACCGGCACGGCCGGCACGCACAGCGCCATCAGCACCCACAGGCTCCGCGACGGCGTGGCGAGCACCAGCCAGGGACCTGCCTTCAGCAGGTTGCCGACCGTGAAGAACAGGCTGGTGGTGCCGGCGTAAAGCGCCTTCGACATGCCGAGCGGCAGCAGATAGATCGCAAGCGGCGGCCCGCCGGAATGCGCGACCATCGTGGTGACGCCGGAGGAGAGCCCGGCGAACGTGGCCTTGATCGTCGAGCGCGGACGCGGCTTGATCTCGCCGCCGCCGATGAACCACAGCGCGGCGAACACCAGCGTTACCACGCCCATTACGATCTCGACGGCATGCCGGTCGAGATCGCGCAGCACGAAATAACCAAGGCCGATGCCGACGACGAGCGCGGGCAGCAGCATCGCAAGGTCGGTGCGCGACCAGGTATTGGGCCGCCAGAACCGCAGCGCCGTGATGTCCATCACGACGAACAGCGGCGCGAGCAGCGCGCCGGCCGCGATTGGATCCATCGCCAACGAGAGCAGCGGGATGCCGACGATGGCAAAGCCGCCGCCGAACGCACCCTTCATGAAGGCGATCAGGAAGACGCCGGCGAGCGCGACCGCGAGCACGAACGGCGCGGGCAGGTCAGCAATGATGGACGTGATCATGGTGTCGCGCGGCGCGTTGTGGTCGTGCTCATACATGGCCACGCGCGCCTGCACGCGCAATCCAAACATTGCTCTCGGTGCACATTGCTCTCGGTGCAATCGGCGTGGCGCTCTAGCCGGTGCGCATCCTCGGCAGGCCCGGCCGGTCGCCGTTGATCACGGAACGGCGATCGGAGACGGCGTGATGGAATTGCTCGAGCGTCAGCCCGATCGCCGACAGGTCGCCTTCCTCGATCGCGCCGTCGTCGTAGCAATCGAGCGCCTCGCGCAGCAATGCGTCGGCATCGCTCTGCATCGCCGCGAGCTGCTCCGGCGTCTCGGCACTGCGTACTCGCGAGATCAGCGTCAGCAGATTGTCGCGATGGGTGATGTATTGCTCGCGCTCGTCGCGCTTCATGTGGTGGCGCAGCCAGGCGCCGGCCGAGCCGAGGCCGGAGATCAGCAGGATGCCGCCCCAGATGTAATCGGAGTATTTTTCGAGGAAGGTGCGCTCGGTGCCGTCGATATAGGCTGCGGCGCCTTGGTGCGCCGGCAATGAGGCGTCCTTGTCGGTGTCCGGCTTCTCGATCTTGGCCGCCGCCGGCAGATCGCGCGCGACCTGGAGGCGCTGCGTAAACAGCTGCCGGTCCAGCGCGCCGACGGTCGACTCGTGCAGGCTGTGCTGCGCGATGATCAGGTGATTGACGCTGACGGTCTCGACCTTGTCTTCGGGGCGTGCCGGCGACGAGGAGAAGATGCTGCCGGCGATCTCTTCCGATTCGTAAAGCGGATGCTTCTGCGCGATCGCTTCAGAGACCTCGATGGGAATGAATTTCGGCTCGCCGCGCGCGGCCGCCGTCGCGGCGATCGCATCCGCCGTCACCTTGCTGTCGAGCGGGCCGACGGTCATGTAGGCGTCGAGCGATGGATCGCGCGCGAGGTCGGCGACCTTGTTGACGGCGAACTGGCTGACCGCGACCTTGTCCGGATTGACGCCGGACTCGGTCAGGATCACGCGCAGCAGCGTGACATTGGCCTGGGTGCTGCCGATCACGCCGACCTGGTGACCGGCAAGATCGTCGATGCTCTTGATCTTCGCAGGCCGCTGCTTGCCCTTGCCGCCCGACGGCGCCCACAGCACGACGACGTTCTTGCGCAGGACCGCAACCGACTCGGCGCTCGCCGGTAGGCTGAGATCGCCGCGCACCACCGCGAGATCGACCTTGTTGGCGGTGAACAGCGCGATGCTTTCGGCGGCGCCTTGCGTCGGGACCGGCTTCAACCGCACCGCACTCCCGTCGCGCGCAAACGCCTGCGCGAAGCCCTGGATGAGCTTGACGTCGTCGCTGCCGGTCGGGCCGACGGCGATCGTCAGCGTCACTGGACGCAGCGCATATGACAGCGCGCCGGCGGCGGCGCCAAACACAAGGATGCCGACCGCGAGGATCAGGAGCGACGAGTTTCGCCGTCTGAGCCTGCGGCGCGTGGTGCCGGGATGTTCGCTCTGCTCTGACATCTGTCTGTCATGTTACACGAAAAACCGGCCGTTTGCCGTGAAAAACAACCTAACATTTCGATGACGTCATACGTTTGAAACATCCATGTCAGAACGTCGTGCGAGCAGAATCAAGATTAACGATTTGGGTCTCCTGCGATGCGCATACTCGTTGCGACCGATGCCTGGCATCCGCAAGTCAACGGCGTGGTCCGGACGCTGACGTCGCTTGCGCGCAGCGCAGCGGCCCTCGGCGCCGAGATCGAATTCCTCACTCCCGACGGCTTCCGTTCGGTCGGCGTGCCGACCTATCCGGGGCTGCGGATGGCGCTGCCGAACCGGCGCGAGATCGCGCGCCGGATCGAGGAGGCCGCACCCGAGGCGATCCACATCGCAACCGAAGGTCCGATCGGCTGGGCAGTGCGCGGCTTTTGCCAGCGCAACAAGCTCGCCTTCACCACGTCATATACAACGCGCTTCCCGGAATATGTTTCGGTGCGCACCGGAATTCCCGACAGCGTCGGCTACGCCGTGCTTCGCCACTTCCATGCGGCAGGCTCGATGACCATGGTCGCGACCGACTCGCTGCGGTCCGAGCTTGCCGAGCGCGGCTTCCGCAGGCTCGGCTTCTGGACCCGCGGCGTCGACACCAGGATCTTCAATCCCGACCAACCGGCGGTGCTCGACCTGCCGCGGCCGATCTTCATGACGATGGGCCGCGTCGCGGTGGAGAAGAACCTCGACGCCTTCCTGGCGCTGGACCTGCCGGGCTCCAAGGTCGTGGTCGGCGATGGCCCGCAACGGGCGGCGCTGGAACAGAAATATCCCGACGCGATTTTCCTTGGCGAGAAGAAGGGCCAGGATTTGACCTCGCACCTCGCCGCCGCCGACGTCTTCGTGTTCCCGAGCCTGACCGACACCTTCGGCGTCGTGCAGCTCGAGGCGCTGGCCTGCGGCACGCCGGTCGCGGCGTTCCCGGTCACCGGGCCGAAGGACGTCATCGCGGATCATCCGATCGGCGCGATCGACAATGATCTGCGCGCCGCCTGCCTGCGCGCGCTGAACATGTCGCGCGCAGACTGCCGCAATTTTGCGTTGGAGCGTTCCTGGGAAAACAGTGCGCGTCAGTTCATCGGCAATCTGGCCACGTTGCAGCCGAGCCGCGCGCCGCGGCCCGCCCGCCGCGTTGCCGGCCGCAGTGCGGTTCCGAATTAACAGCTCAATCGAACGAAAGACGAGAGACTATCTATGGCTGAAATTATCAAGCTGGGCGCAGACCGTTCCCTGGACTTCGACCGCGAAACGGTCGAGCAGGCCTATGACCGCTGGGCGCCGATCTACGACCTCGTGTTTGGCGGCGTGTTCAGCAAGGGCCGGCAGGCCGCGATCCAGGCCACCAACAAGATCGGCGGCCGCGTGCTCGAAGTCGGCGTCGGCACCGGCATCTCGTTGCCGCTCTATGGCCAGAACGTTCGCATCTTCGGCACCGACATTTCCGAGGCGATGCTCGAGAAGGCCAAGAAGCGCGTCGCCGAGCAGGGCCTGAAGAATGTCGAGGGCCTTGCGGTGATGGATGCCGAGAAGCTCGAATTCCCCGACAATTCGTTCGATGTGGTGATGGCGCAGTACGTGCTCTCGGCAGTGCCGAACCCGGAAGCCGCGATGGACGAGTTCGCGCGCGTGGTGCGGCCGGGCGGCGAATTGATCATCCTGACCCGGGTCAGCGCCGACGCCGGCGTCCGCCGCTTCATCGAGCAGACGCTGCAGCCGGTGGTGCGCCCGCTCGGGTTCCGCACCGCTGAATTCGCCTGGTCGCGCTACACCAAGTGGCTCTCTGGCGCGCACGGCATGGAGCTCGCGGAACGCCGCCTGATCCCGCCGCTCGGCCATTTCTCGCTGGTCCGCTTCCGCAAGGCCGACGTCGCCAAGGCGGCTTAAAGCGGCGGCCTGAAGCGCTGCCTGAGGCGGCTCAGCCCGCCGGTCCTTCCGGGTGAGGCGGCGCACAGTGCGCCGCAAACCGGAAGGCTACGATCTCCTCTGCCTCATCCCCGCAAATCTCCGGGATGAGGCGAGACCCTTCTCCAGTCGCGTCAAGGCGTCGCTCCGCGTTGTCATATGTCATTATGATGATGTCACACGCGATACATCGAATCCCTGTAAATCCTGTTCCGAAAGATGTTGGGGGAACCAATGATCAAGAATTTTCTGCAAGAGCTGCGTACCCAGCGCTGGGATGACCATCGCTTCTACCACCACAGCCGGATCAACCAGAGCCTGCACTTCGTCAGCGCGCTGAGCTTCCTGTTCGCCTATGTGATGCTGTTCTTCGATCCGGTCGTGTCGGCGCTGGTCGGCTGGCTGGTCTCGATGACCTCGCGCCAGGCCGGTCACTTCTTCTTCGAGCCGAAGGGGTATGACCACGTCAACCAGGCGACCCACGAGCACAAGGAAGACATCAAGGTCGGCTACAACCTGCAGCGCAAGGTCGTGCTGATGGCGATCTGGGCGCTGTCGCCGATGGTGCTGTACTTCGATCCGACCCTGTTCGGCCTGTTCAAGCCCTGGGTCACGATGGGCGACTTCACCCGTCAGGTCGCCAAGATCTGGCTTGCGGTCGGCGTCGGCGGCCTGCTGTTCCGCACCATCCACCTGTTCTTCATCCGCGACGTCGAGACCGGCCTCGTCTGGATGACCAAGATCGTCACCGATCCGTTCCACGACCTGAAGCTCTATCACAAGGCGCCGCTGTTCCTGATGAAAGGCGAGCTGATCGATCCGGGTCTCGAGAAGCACGTCAAGCACGCCTGATCGTTGCTCCCAGCGTCTTCAAATTGCGTCATGCCCGGGCTTGTCCCGGGCATCACCGTTCTTAGGGCTCTCGTGAAGATCTTACGCCGCGCTGCTGGCCACAACGGGACTGCGCTCCCTCTCCCGCTTGCGGGGGAGGGTTGGGGTGGGGGTGTCGCCGCTTGCGGCACTCATTGTGAGGAGAGAACCCCCACCCGGATCGCATCTGCCGATGCGACCCGGCCTCCCCCGCAAGCGGGAGAGGTGAAGGAAGGGCAAGAGCGGGGCGAGGGGGGGAGAGAGCAGGGGCAGCCGTCAGCGCCCAAGCCTCACAGCGACCATCTCTTTCAGGATCTGCCGCTTGATGTTCTTGTTGGTGAGACCTTCCTGGTGCCACCACCAGCCGTCGCGCTTCATCTTGTCGCAAGCCGCGACGAAGCGGTCGCTGACCTCCGCGAAATCAGCGTCGGTGTAGTTCAGGCTGAAGATCAGGCGGCCGGTGCCGACCCAGCTCAGCGCCAGTCCCTCGGCGCGCAGGTAGTATTGCAGCATCCAGTTATAGCGGGACGGCTCGGTGTAATAGACGGTCCAGATCGACGAGATGTTGCCGACGCGAACCGGCAAGCCTTGTGCTTCGAGCCGGTCGTTGAGCGACTTGGCGCGGCCGTTCCAGGTTTCGTCCAGCCCGTTATAGATCGAGCGGAAGTTCGGGCTGGCGAGCCGGCTCAGGAACTCGTCCATCGCCGTCATCACGTAAGGGTGCGAGTTGAAGGTGCCGCGGGCGAAGCAGATGTCGGCCGGACGGTCGTCGCGGAAGCGGCGCATCAGGTCCTTGCGGCCGCACACCACGCCGACCGGAAGTCCGCCGGCAAGGCTCTTGCCGTAGGTCGCCATGTCGGCTTTGACGCCGAAATATTCCTGGGCGCCGCCGGCGGCGAGGCGGAAGCCGACGAACACCTCGTCGAAGATCAGCACGATGCCGCGCTCGGTGCAGACCTCGCGCAGCTTCTTCAGCCATTCGGTGTAGGCGGCGCGGTCGTACCGGGAAGAGCGCGAGGAATCGACCAGCGCGGAATCGCCGGGCGCGTTGCCGTTCGGATGCAGCGCCTGCAGCGGATTGACCAGCACGCAGGCGATGTCCTTGCGGGTGCGCAGCACGTGCAGCGTCTTCTCCGACATGTCGGCGAGCGTGTAGGTCTCGTGCGGCGACACCGGATTGCCGACGCCGGGCTGCACCTCGCCCCACCAGCCGTGATAGGCGCCGGCGAAGCGCACCAGATGCGTGCGCTTGGTGTGGTAGCGCGCGAGCCGCACCGCCTGCATCACGGCCTCGGTGCCCGACATGTGGAACGAGACCTCGTCGAGACCGGAGATCTCGCAGAGCCGCTTCACATTGTCGGCAATGATCGGGTGGTAGGGGCCGAGCACCGGACCCAGCGCATGGGCGCGCTTCTCACCCTCGGCGATGCACTCCTTGTAGAAGTCGTTGCCGAAGATGTTGACGCCGTAGGAGCCGGTCAGGTCGTAGGACACGTTGCCGTCGAGGTCGGTGACGGTGACGCCGCGGGAGGCCTCGACGAAGGCCGAGGTGCCGAGATGCTCGCGCACCAGGCGGCTGTACTGGAACGGCACGCGGTAGCTTTCGGTGAACTGCAGGTCGGAGATCCGCTCCGTCACCTCGGCGGTCAGCGCGCGGCCCTTGGGGTAGCGATCCTGGTAGAGGCCGGCGAGGCGGAAGAAGCCGTCCTGGCGCTGGATCGCGATGTCCTTCGGCGCTCCGTCGGAGCAGAAGAACTGGTCGATGTCGAATTCGTAGTGCGGCACCATTCGCGCCACCATCTTGGACATCTTGGAATGTCCGGTCAGCGAGCGGTGCTTGGCGCGCGACAGCGCGATGCGGGCCTGAATTTTGGGGAAAGCTGCGGCGGCGCCGGCAAGTGCGGCGGCGGACAGCGAGAGAATCGGAAGGGATGTTTCCATGACAGAAGCGCTAGCCTCAGCACCTAACAAATTCATGACAGTCAAGGGCCTGATCTCGGCATTCACCCAGCAGGAAGACCTCAATTTCCTGCTCACCAACCGGATTCCACGGGCCGCGCTGACCCGCTTCATGGGCTGGTTCTCCAAGATCGAGAACCCGCTGGTGCGCGATGCCTCGATCGCCTGCTGGAAGCTATTCTCCGACCTCGATCTGTCGGAAGCAAAGAAGACCGAATTCAAGAGTTTGCACGATTGCTTTACCCGTGAGCTGAAGCCCGGCCTGCGCCCGGCGGCGGCCGATCCCGCCATCATCGCGAGCCCGTCGGATGCGATCGTCGGCGCGCATGGCCGGATCGAGGACGGGCAATTGTTCCAGGTCAAGGGCGCGCCCTATTCGCTGCTCGACCTGCTCGGCGATCCCGCGCTGGTCGAGCAGCATCGCAACGGCCGCTTCGTCACGCTGCGGCTGACCTCGAGCATGTATCACCGCTTCCACGCGCCGTATGATCTTGCCATCGACAAGGTGACGTTCATCCATGGCGATGTCTGGAACGTCAATCCGATCGCGTTGAAGCGGATCGAGCGGCTGTTCTGCAAGAATGAGCGCGCGGTGCTGCGCACAAAACTCCCGACCGGCGAGGCGCTGACGCTGGTTCCGGTCGCAGCGATCCTGGTCGCCAGCCTTCGCCTGCATTTCCTCGACGTCACGCTGAATGCGCAGTCGCGCGGCCCGGTGGATTTCCCATGTGACGCGCATGTGAAGAAAGGCGATGAACTCGGTTGGTTCGAGCACGGCTCGACCATTATCGTGCTCGCGCCTGACAATTTCGAGTTCTGCGACAATGTCGCCGAGGGAACGCGGATCAAATGCGGCGAACCTTTGATGCGAAAACCCTCATAGCGCTTTCGAGCGAAGTGGGCACCGGTTCACGTGAAGAAAGCGCGTCAAATGGGAATTTTGATGTCGCTTTCTCCTTCGCACGTCATTGTTTGAGCATGTTCTGCTTGGAAAAGCGGTTTCCACTTTTCCGGATCATGCTTTAGAATGGCTGCGATCGTCGTGCGACGATCCTAAATCGCAAACCTTTGGGATACGAGATGGCGCGGACGCCTGTTCTGGCGGCGGGAGGCATTGTGCTGCGGCGGGAGGCGCCGCCGCGCTTTGCCGTCGTGCGCCTGCGCAAGCGCAATGAATGGGTGCTGCCGAAGGGCAAGCTCGACGATGGCGAGACGGCGCGCGCCGCCGCCGAGCGCGAGGTGCTCGAGGAAACCGGTCACGACGTCGACGTGCACGAGTTCCTGGGTACGCTGGTCTATGATTCCGGCGGGCGCTCGAAGGTGGTGCATTACTGGCGCATGGATGCCGGCGGCAAGCCGGTGCGGGAATTGATGAGCGACATCAGGGAAGTCGACTGGCTGCCGCTCGATGCGGCGCTGGAGCGGCTGTCACGCGGCTATGAACGCGCGTTCCTGGAGAATGTCGGCCCGATCGCGTTGCAGGCCGCGGCGAATGCGGCGCGCGAGCGGCGCGCGCGCTTGCGCGTTGCGGCCGCAGAGCGCCGGCGTGCGCGCCTTGCCGCGGAAGAGCCCATCGTCGATCAGCCCGCGATCGCTGTGGAGCCCGTTGCCGCTGAGATGCCTGCGGGCAGTGATAGGTCCGTGGTTGATGAAGCGGCAGTGGCCGCCGAAACTTCGAGCGTCGTTGACGCACCTCTGCCTGTTGAGGTGCAAGTGATGGCTGAAGCGTCCGATGTCGTGGAGACGCCGGCGTTGAATGTCAAACCGGATCAGCCGACCGTGGTGTTGGACGATCTAGCCGCGAATGCCGGCGAAGCGGTCGAGACCGAACATGCCGTGACAGAGGTGGCTGCATCCGAGCAGCCGCTCCCATCTGCGCGCGAGATCGAACCCGTTGCCACGGCCGTTCAGCCGATCCCGCGCAAAAACCTGATCGAACGCGTGCGCGACTGGCTGCGCCGCGCGGCCTGACGCCGCGCGCTGCCACATCAGTTATGGCGCCTGTCCTTGGGCTGCGGCCTCGCCGCACGCGGCGGCGGTGCACGTCGTTGCTGGAAGGCTGGGCGTGCCTGCACGGCGGGCCGTTGCATGCCGGGGCGGACGCCCGGTGCAGCCTGCTGAATGCCCGGCCGCGTCTGGCCCGGTGCCTGCGGTGCAGGCTGCGCTGCGCCTTGTCGCGGCACGCCGGGTTGAGCCGCTGGCTGTCCTGGCTGGCGCACGCCGCCCGGCGGCTGTGTGCGTCCGGGCTGCAGGCCGCCTTGACGTGCCGGCGACTGTTGTCCGCCGGGCTGCGTCGCGCCGCCCTGACGTGCGGGCTGTTGTCCCGCAGGCTGCTGTCCGGCCGGTGTCCGGACGCCGGGCGCGTGCGGCAGCGTGGTGCCGCCGGGTTGGCCGGGCAGCGCGTGCTGCGCGCCGCCTTGTTGCTGCGTACCCGGCTGCTTCGAGCCTGGCTGTTGCGCACCTTGCCGGCCGGGCGTGCCGGGTTGCTGCGGCTGGCCCGGACGGTTTTGCTGACCGGGCTGCTGCAACCGGCCCGGACGATTCTGCTGACCCGGCTGCTGCGGAGCGTTGCGGTTCTGGCCCGGCAGGCCGTTCTGGCGCTGCGGGTTCGGCTGCACCGGCTGGCCGCGGTTCGGATAGGGCGCGGCCGGATTGGTCCTGCGGAAGTCCGGATTGGCTCTGCGGAAGTCGCGCTGCTCGGTCACGACCTGGCGGCCCAGCGTCTGCGCGGAATGCACCGCGCGCACGAAACCCTGGTCGCGCGTCATCTGTTGCGGCGAGATCGTCAGCGGCACCGCGGCGAAGCGAGCGCCGCCGCTGCCGGGACGAATCGCAAAACCGCTCGCGCCGCGCGTCAGTACGCCGAGCGAGGCGCCTGCGCGATCGTTGACTTCGATGCGGCCGACATGCCCGTCGGCGTCGGGATACAGCTTGATGCCGACATTGTTGCTGGTCGCATTCGCGCCTTCGGGCACTTCGACAAGGCCGGTGGTGCCGCGGATGCCGAGGGTTGCGGTCGGCGTCGAGATCTTCATGTCGCCGGTCTTGGCGACAGCAGCGGCGACAAAGGCCGCCGTTCCCTTGGCGACGTTGAACAGCGCGGCGTTCTGCTGGCCGCCATCCTCGTAGACGTAGTTGTCGATCGTGATCCTGGCGTTGGCGCGCAGGTTGAAGGTGGTGCCGTCGTTGAAGGTGATGCCGAGCGAGGAGGTCGCCGACGTAGCGACATCGTCATTGGCAAAGATGTCGTCGCGGATCTGCAGCGGCGTCGTGGTGTTGTTGCGCGTGACGGTCGCGGTTCCGGTCAGCGTCGCGACGTTGCCGATCGGCTCGGGCGCAGTGGGTTGCGCACTCGTACCTGGCGCCGGAGTTGCAGGCACAGGTGTCGCGGGAGCAGCCGGTGTTGCAGCCGGCGCCGGGGCGGCCGTAGGTGCGGGCTGCGCTTGCGCGAGTTGCGTCAGGTCCGGCGCGGCATTGGCCATTGTATGCCAACCCATGGTGACGCCGGCACCCAGCAGAAGCGCAAAGAAAAAGGTGCGGCGCATCACCATCGATTCCCGGGGGAGGCATTGGGGACCGGCAATTGAGCCGCGTCAGGCTGAATGCCGAATGAACGGTCCTGCCTTGTTGTCATGGCGGACCGGAACGATCAAGCACCGCGCTCCCTCCGGGAGGCGGTGCTCATTCGTTGGTCGGGAAGGGGTTGGATCAGCCGCGCTTGTGCGGGGTGATGTTGAGCGGCTTCGCCGGCTTGGCTGCGGGCGAATAGCTCGCGGGCTGCGCGGCGGTGGCGGGCGGCACGTAGTGGAATACGGCCTTGCAGCCGTCGCTGAGCAGCGCGCGCTGGCGAACCATGCAGGCGGTGACGCGATCGACATCGGGGATTTCCGAGCCGCACAGCCTCATCGCATCGCCGGTGCACATCTGCTGCTGCTCATCGGTGTAGGCATAGGACGCCGAGGTCAACAGACCGAGCGTAAACGCGGTTGCCGCCAGCAGTTTGCCGTGACGAAGCGCGGAAGCGGTGAAAGCCATCATGTCCCCCTTGTGGTGATCGCGCCGATGCAGCGCGTCGTCGAACGCATCACTAGGGAGACTTGGTTTCAGCGATTCTTCGTGCGTCCGGCAAAATGGTTTCGTCGTGCGCCGGTTTGTTTCGTTAACCACTCGCGGACGGCGTGAGATCCGCCGTTACGGCACCGCGGGCCGCCGGAGCCCCCTCGAGCGCGAGCACGGCTTCGCGCTCGGCTTCGGGCATGGCGCGGATGCGGCGCCTTGCGGTGAGGCGGAGCGCGGCAAAGCCGCCGAGGAACACCACGATCTTGCTGACGATGCCGAAGATCGGCATCACAACGGCCCAGGTCGTGATCTCGCAGGTGAGCGCGACGAAGGCGTTCACCGCGGCGGAGACGAACATCAGCCCCGACCAGACGTAGCCGACCTTGACGGCGACATCGGGTACCACTTTCTGCGCGATCGCGGGCAGATAGCGGTTGAGCCAGCCGGGCTTCAGCATCACGACGCCGACGATGGCGTAGATCACGCTCGGCTTGAACAGCACGAAGCGCGGGTCATTGGTGAGGAGCGTCGCGGTGCCCGCGGTGACCACCAGGAACAGGCTCAGCCATTCCATGGTGTCGATCCGCTTGCCGCGCATGATCTGGAGGCCGATCTGCACGACGCCGAACGCGATGCCGAGGCCGACCGAGAGCGCCGTGTTGTGCGTCAGCAGGAACAGAACAAGAAAGACGAGGGTCGAGGCCAGGTCGAGGGCCAGCAGCCTTGCCGCGGTGAGGAAATGCTTCATAGGCCGTTGCGCTCCGCTTGCCTTTGTCACGCCTGATCACGCCTTGCCGCGACGCGGCGCCTGCGTCGGCGCAGCTAGGCAGATTGTGGGGCTGCAAGCCTATCGATTTCTGAAATCGAGGAGCGAATTCTCACTCCGACCGGGCGATTTCCACCGCATCCGCGGTTTGCCCGGCCATCGCCTGGCGGCGAAACTCGGTGGGGGTCAGACCGGTGTCCGCCTTGAAGGCGCGGTTGAACGGCGCCAGCGACTGGAACCCGGCATCGAGCGCAATCGTCAGCACCGGCACCTCGGCCTGGCTGGCATCGGCGAGCGCCGCCTTGGCCTCGTCGAGCCGATAGCGGTTGAGGAAAGCATTGAAGTTCCGGTGGCCGAGCCCGTCATTGATCAGGCTGCGCAACCGGTATTCCGGCATGCCGAGCTTGACCGCGAGCACGCCGATGGTCAGCCCCTCCTGCCGATAGGTCCGCTCGGTCGCCATCAGGTGCCGTAGGCGATTGAGCGCGGCCTGGCTGGATGCCGGCGGGCCGGCAGGCGCGAGCGCGCGTGCCTCTCGCGCGGCCTGGCCGTTGCCGCCGCCGGCGACGGCCGGCTGGCTCTCGGGCGGATCGAACAGCATCATCCAGATCGCGATCAGCGCGAATGCGGCAAGGGCGAGCGCGGCGCTAAGGTTGATCGACCGGGTTGGAATTGCGGCGATGCCAGCCGACGCGGCGAACATCATCTGCAGGCCGATGCCGATCATCAGCGCGATCAGGATCCGGCCGCGCGCCGTCGCCGCGACGGTGCGCCATCCCTTCGGAATTTGCGCGATGCCGAGCGCGGCGAAGGCGATCGTCGCCAGCGCCAGGGCGCGGCCGCACGGCCCGGCGAGATCGGGCCAGATCGTCCAGCAATTGTGGCTGATAACGCCAAGACCGGCGAGCAGCGTCCACACCGCCGCGTGCCAGGGCCGCAGTGCAAACCGTTCGTCGAACATCGCGCGCGCCCACAGCCAGAAGATCACCGGCGAACCCATCGCGAAGGCGATGAACGGAGAGCTCCAGCCGAATGACGATGCGGGAAAGAACGGCGCGGTGGAAATCGCGTAGGCCGCGCCGGCTGCGCCCATCGCGGCACCGAGATGCGCGGCGCGATGCACCGCCGCGTAGCGCAGCAGCAGCACCGCGCAAACCACCAGGAACAGCGCGACCACCGCGCCGCGGAGACCGAGTTCAAGAGCCGTCATCGCCATCGCAAGCCGCCCGCAGGTTCAAATCAACCTCGACACTGCGACGCTTATAGCTCGTCTGGCGATCGACATGAAGCGACCGCCGGGCCGCTACGAACCGTCATCTGAGGTGCCGAACGGGCAAGACAACCGATGTCCGCTCGCCGTTTGCACGGCTGCGGACATCAAGGCGATCCGAAAAATGTGACGTGCTAGCTGACCCGCTTCCAGGTCTGGCCGCCGCAGAACATGCCGCCGAAGGCGCAGCCCTGCACGCGCATCGCATTCGGACCCTTCATCGCGATCGTCGAGTCGTAGTTGCGGCCGGAGTCGGGATCGTGGATGCGGCCGCTCCACTTGCTGCCGTCGGGCTTCATGTTGATCAGGATGCGTTCGTTGCTCTTCTCGGAATAGCCGCAGAGATTGGCGCCGCAGGCTTCGACGCGGACGTTGCCCTTGTTCTCCTCGGTGGCCCAGACGCCGATCGGCCCGGTCGGTGCCGCTGCCGGCGCTGCGGCAACTGTCGCGGCCTGCGGTTGCGGCGGAAGCCGTGTGGCAACCGGAGCCGGTGCAGGCGCAGCGGGTGCGGCGTCGACCGGCGCGGGGGCCACCGTCGCAACATTTGCCGGTGGCGCAGGGGGCGGAGGAGGCGGCGGGACAGTAGCGGCGACCGGCGCGGCCGGCTGCGGCGCGGCGGCCTGAACCGGTGCGGGGGCGGGCGCCTGCGGCGGCGCGGGTGGCGGCGAGCTCGTCGCGGCGACGTCATCATCGTCGGACTTCGAGCCGAGAGTCTTGCTGATGCCGCCGATCGTGCCGTTATAGCCCGGCGCCGAGATGCGGATGCAGGACAGCGCGCTGCAATTGCGCGGCGCCTCGACATGGACGCGCTGGCCGTCGATCTCAAAGGTGATGCCGGTGCCGCCGGCATGCGCTGACGTGGTGGCCATCAGCAACGCGGCGATCGCAACGAGCTTCTTCATCTGGGTCTCCGTGGCGTTGGGAGGGGATGGATCGATTGGTCCGGACGCTACGCGACCGCAGGGCCAGCTTCTGTGATCTGCATCACGCCGGCGGACGCAGCCGAAGGATCGTCACGAGCGATCGCCACGGTGACGCAGGTCACTGCGCCATGAGCATCGCCTGCTTAAGCGTCATCGGATGTTCTGGAGGTTTCGATGAAGCGCACCTGCCTGCTCGTCGCGCTGATGCTGATTGCGCCGTTCGCCCATGCCGGCGATGGCATCTCGTTTTCGATCGGCGGTCACCGCGTCCATCTCGATTCGACGCGGTGCCGCTCGCTCTCCTGCGTCTCGGTGTCGGATAGATCGAGACGCGACGAGGACAATGGCCGCACGCTGAAGCCGGTGCCCGCACCCGCAGCGATCCCCGTCACACCGGCCGCAAGCCCGCCGCCGCCACCGGCTGCACCACCCGCGCCGTCGCCGGTCATTGTGTACAAGCCCGCTCCGGCGGCGCCGCCGGCTGCCGCGCCACCACCGCCGCCGCACGTGATGACGCTCCAGCCGCCGCCGGTTGTCGCAGCTCTGCCTCCGCCTCGGGCCGCGGTGCCTGCAGCGCCCGTGCGTCCAGCGTCGCCGGTGACCCGCGTCTCGCGCGAGGCGGACGAGCCGGACGACGGCCCGGTCGGCGACTGGCAGACCGAAGCCAACAACCTGGTGCGCGTTCGTCTCTGCGGCAACGCGCTGTGCGGGTATGCGCTCGACAGGACCACGCGCGATCTCGGTGAAGCGGTGCTGATCAACATGAAGCCGAAGCAGGACGCGCGCTGGACCGGTGGCGTCTACAGCCGGGACAGCGGCAGCATTCGTTACGGCACGATCGCGTTGACGGGCGCGGACAAGCTGCGCGTCGAATCCTGCGTGCTCGGCCGCTTCTATTGCACCGGCGCCGACTGGGTCCGCGTGTCGCATTCGCGGGCGCGGGTGATCACGCAGGGGCAGCTCCGGCTCGAGCCCCGCTCCTGACTGCGCAAGTGTCCAATTTGTAACCGGGAGGAGGCGCGTAGCACCGTCTCGAAGGATGCATGGCCCGACTGTGGCCGTGCATCCTTCGAGGATCGCTCCGCTCGCACCTCAGGATGACGCGTGAGTTAGCATCGACAAAACAGCAAAGCGCCCGGCGGGGGCGGCCGCCGGGCGCTGAACTCACTGCCTGTCGAATGTTCTAGAACACGCCGAGAATGATGGCGCCGACAAAGGCTAACGCGATGTACGCGGCCACAATGCTCAGCTTGCTCAGCAGAGGACTCGCGAAATCCATTGGGAAACTCCCTCGGTTCACAACGCTGCCCGCATTAACGCAAAAGCTAGCAACTGGTTCCCGGCCGATAAAGTCAGCGGTGCTGTCCGGCCCGGTGTTCCCGCGCGATGCCGCATTGCAGCGCGTGGCTCAAACAGACGCTGAATCAAGGCGTTGAAGCGACCACAAATTTATTCCGGGGGATTGCGCTGGACGTACGTGTCACCAGTACCGGATACCGTCCCTCACGTCCCACTATCGGTTGTGGTGATAGAAGCTGCTATCTCCAGATGAGCCTCTATTTAACCCGGCACGGATTTCGAATGCCAATGCATTCACCCTCACGACACTAGAGGAGATCTCCTCGCATCTTCGTCGCGTGATGCGGCGCGTTCGTCAGTTGCCGTCGCTACATGCACTGTGTGGCAAGGGTGCGCGCGTTGCGTTGCCGGGTTCCACTGCATGGTTAAGACCGCCTGAAATCATCCCGTCGATTGCGTTGAAGAGTCTTTTAATCAAATTCGCAGAACCTCCGCGCCATGACGCGTGGAGTACGTTTGTATCTCGTCGGCTCCCTTGTCCTTGTGTCGCTTGCTGGTTGCGGCCGCGGTCTGTTTCAGACTGCCGAGCGCGAACCGTGGCGGGCCGAGGCCGAGGCTGCTTGCCTGAAATCAGGCGCGGTCAAGGAAGGGCCCGACCTCGTCCGCATCGATCCGATTTCCGGCCCGGGTGTCTGCGGTGCCGAGTTCCCGCTCAAGGTTGCAGCCCTCGGCGAAGCCAGCTCGGCTTACGGATTTGCCGATGACAGCCTGCGTCCGCCGGCATCGGTCGGCAACCAGCCGCGTTGGCCGATCAATCGTCAGCCCAGCCCGCCGCCCGCGCAGGCGCCGTATTCCGATCAGGCCGTCAGCCAGCCGAGCTATGGTCGCCAGCCGAACGGACCGGTGTCGCTGTCGGCGCCCGGCGTGCCGCCACAACAGGGCGAGATCGACCTGCCGCCGGAAGGCTCGCCCGCTGCAAGCGGCGAGCGACCTTATTATCCTGGCCTGCCGTCCAACCCGCAGCGCGAGGGCGCGGCCGCGCCTTACTCGCCGGCGCCGTATTCGCAGCAGCGTCAGGACGCGCCGCCGCCGCGGCTCGGTCCGTCGAGCGGCAACCCGGTGGGGACGGTCGGTCCGGTCGCGGTGAAGCCAGCGGCGACGCTGGCGTGCCCGATCGTCTCGGTGCTCGAGCGCTGGCTCGCCGATTCCGTGCAGCCGGCGGCACAGCGCTGGTTCGGCGCGCGCGTCGTCGAGATCAAGCAGATCTCGGCCTATTCGTGCCGCGGCATGAACGGCAATTCGCACGCGCATATTTCCGAACACGCCTTCGGCAACGCGCTCGATATCGCGGCCTTCACGCTGTCTGACGGCCGCCGCATCTCGGTGAAGGATGGCTGGAAGGGTCTGCCGGAGGAGCAGGGCTTCCTGCGCGACGTTCAGGCCGCCGCCTGCCAGCAATTCACCACGGTGCTGGCGCCGGGATCCAACGTCTACCATTACGACCATATTCATGTGGACCTGATGCGCCGGGCTAGCCGGCGCCTGATCTGCCAGCCCGCCGCTGTCTCCGGCGAAGAGGTCGCGGCGCGCGCCGGCGGCCGTAGCCCCTATGCAACGCGCGAACCTTATGTCACAGGATCGCTTGGCGGCAGAAAGCCGGCCTCGCGGGGTAAGGCGGGGGTCAACGAAGAAGACGAATTCGCCGACGAATAGGGACGCGTCTGATACCCGTATTTTTACTGGGTGACACCGTGCAAACGGTAGCCACTTTTATTCTGCATATGCTTCGGAGCCGGGAGCGCACCCGGCTGATTTCTGGGGGATAGCTTTGCAAGACGCTCCGATCATTCTCGTCATCGAAGACGATCGTGATCTTCAGATGATGGTGGAGGACGCCCTGAGGGATGGCGGCTATGAGCCGGCGATCGCAGGCTCGGGCGAGGAAGCCCTGACGCTACTGAAGGCGTTCCGCACCAAGTACAGTGCACTGGTCACCGACATTCGCCTGCTCGGCCGGCTCGACGGCTGGCGCGTCGCACGCGGCGCCCGCGAGATCGATCCGTCGTTCCCGGTGCTCTACATCACCGGCGGTGGCGGCGACGAATGGCCGACCAGGGGCGTGCCCGACAGCGTGTTGCTGAACAAGCCGTTCTCGCCCGATGAACTGGTTGCGGCGGTGGCAAAGCTGCTGAAGAACGGCGCGCCGGCCTGACGGCTGTTTCGAACGACCTGACGCGTGTGGTGGCCCGTTCGCGGCGGGCGCTTATTCCGTCTTTATAAGATGCCGTCGCGATACTTCTCGAATTCATACGCCCTCACGCTTCATCTTCGGGCAGCAGCCGGAGAATGAAGATGACGACCTATCGTGCCTATATCGTCGGACCGCACAGCCGATCCATCGGGGTGGTCAACATGGATTGCACCGATGACGATCAGGCCATTGCATCGGCCGGCCGTCTTGTCGACCACCACGATATCGAGCTGTGGCAGTTGGATCGGCCCGTCGCCAGGTTCGACGCCGCGTCGAAGCAGGTGTTCAGGAAGTAGCGGAACGCGGCGCGGCAGATCAGCGCGTAGGGTCATCAGCGCACATCCGTCATCCCAATGCGCCGAAGCAGTCCGTCGCGCGAACGGTTTCAGCCGCCAGCACGCGGGCCCTTTCCTGAAACGACGATCGCTCGCACAACAAGCGCGATGCGCTCATTGCGCGCGCTGGGGCGAATTCTGCCTGAACGTTCGAGTGTGGCGACCCCATGAAGGGCTGCCCAAAAAGTCTCGGTCACGTCCGCGACCTCGACGCAAAACGGCGTGACGACCGCCGCAAGTGCTTCGAAACCGGCCCGTAGTTCGGGTCTGGTGCCGGCTTCGGCGAACCGCAAATCCGTTGGCAGCACAAACATGGCGTCGTAAAGCGCGGGACGATCCAGCGCAAAGGCGAGATAGGCCTGAGCGACGTTCTTGAGTGCGTTTCGTCCTGTCGATCCGCTCGCCGCTTCGCGAAGTGCAGCCGTGAGCTCCTTGAAGCCCTCGACTGCAACTGCCGCGACAATCGCATCCCGGTTCTTGAAATGTGAGTAGAGGACGGGCTGGCTGTATTCGATCTCGTCGGCGAGGCGGCGGACCGTAACGGCATCCCATCCTTCGCGCTCTGCGATCGCCTGCGCGGCCGCGACAATGCGATGCTCGCGCGCAGCCCGGTCCCTGCCTTTTCGCTCAGCGGTACCCAATCCTCGATCTCCCGAATCTGGAAGGTTCAGCTATTTCAATAATATACCGATGCTTGACAACTTAGCAATGCTATTTATCTAGCAATGCTAGATATTCTTCAGCTAGAAGGAGTACGGAGTGATGCATTGGCTTTCGCCCGGGACGGGACTGTTCGTCGCCGTGGGAATTATCGCGATCGGCATCGGCTACGCCGCGAGCCCGAGGACCATGACACGCAGTTTCGGCCTTCCGCTTCCCGAAAGCGGCAGCAACATCGCCTGGTGGCTTCGCCTCAAAGGGGTGCGCGACATCGTCGCGGGATTGGTCGTGCTGGCGTTCATGGCATTCGGCACGCCGAGAGATGTCGGCCTCATCCTGCTTGTTGAAGCCATCATCCCGGTCGGCGACATGCTGCTCATTCTCGCCGCGAAAGGCTCCGCCAAGAGCGCCTTCGGGATGCACGGTCTCACGGCGGTGGTCATGATCCTTGCCGCCATCCCATTGATCTTGGGAGTGGCCTGAGATGATGCATGCTATTTCAGTCTGGCTGCTCGTTGCCGGCTTCTTTGGCGCCGGCGTCCTCAACGCGATCAGCACGTCCGCGACGCAAAGCGATTTCGCCCGGTGGGGTTACCCGCGCTGGTGGGGAATCATGACCGGTGGACTGGAGATCATCTGCGCCATTCTGATTGCGCTTCCCGTCAGCCGCATTGTCGGCATGGCGCTCGGGGCGGCCATCATTGTGGCTGCGATTTTCACTGTTCTACGCCACCGCGACTTCTCGCACCTCGTACCGCTTGGCGTCTTTGCCGTCTTGATCGCGCTTGCCGCGACCTCGCCGTGAGCACCGACCTTGCCAACAGGTTCATCAACCTCGTCATGACCGGTTGCGAGCCCACACCCAAGGTGTCGCGCCGCGCGTTCCCTGATGGTAGACCTAGCGCCAGCTTCGTCATTTAGATGGGATCAACGGTCATGGCTTTGGAGAAGGTCGCACTCGTCACCGCGGGCGGCAGCGGCATGGGCGCGGCAGCGGCGCGGCGGTTGGCCGCAGATGGATTTCGTGTCGCGATCCTGTCGTCGTCGGGCAAGGGCGAAGCGCTGGCCGGCGAGCTCGGCGGCCTCGGCTTCACCGGCTCGAACCGTTCGAACGACGATTTGAAGCGCGCCGTCGACGGCGTGATGGCGCGCTGGGGCCGCATCGACGCGCTGGTCAACAGCGCCGGCCACGGCCCGCGTGCGGGCGTGCTCGAATTGACTGATGAGCAATGGCATACCGGTCTCGACGTCTATCTGATGAACGTGATCCGCCCGACGCGTCTGGTCGCACCTCACATGCAAGCGCAGAAGTCCGGCGCGATCGTCAACATCTCCACCGCCTGGGCGTTCGAGCCGAGCGCGATGTTTCCGACCTCAGCGGTGTTCCGCGCCGGGCTCGCCGCGTTCACCAAGCTCTTCACTGACAGCTACGCTGCCAGCAACGTCCGCATGAACAATGTGCTGCCGGGCTGGATCGACAGCCTGCCGGCAACCGACGAGCGCCGCGACAGCGTGCCGATGAAGCGTTACGGCAAGGCGGAGGAGATCGCCGCAACCATCGCCTTCCTGGTCTCCGACGGCGCGGGTTACATCACCGGCCAGAACATCCGCGTCGATGGCGGCCTGATGCGGTCGATTTGATCGAACTTGTAGAACCGCCATCCTCGGAGCGAGTGAGTCTGTGGTTCACGAGCGGCACCAAATGTTCGATGTCGTCCCGGCGAAAGCCGGGACCCATAACCACCGATGGTCATTGTTGCGCGTCGGTGGAATGACGAGGCCCGCCACAATATCCGCCGCGGAGTATGGGTCCCGGCTTTCGCCGGGACCACGTTGAAGTGCGTGGCACCGTTCGTTGCGTCCCCACGACCCTCGCCCTCACTTGCGTCTACGCGCTGCGTTTCGCGTTCCAGGCCGCGCACGTCACAATTGCGGCGACCTCAGATTGCGTTTGTCGTGATGACAAACTGAAAGCACAGGGCTAGCCTTCCGCAAAATCAAAACATACGGGAGGAATGGCATGCCAGACGCAGCAGTTGCAGCACGCGCTTCGGACTCCACGCACGGCGGAACCACGCAGCAAGTCGACGTCGCGGTCGTCGGCGCCGGTTTCGCCGGTCTCTATCTGCTGCATCGGCTGCGCAAGGCGGGCTTCTCGGCAGTCGCGCTCGAAGAGGGCGCGGATGTCGGCGGCACCTGGTACTGGAATAGATATCCCGGCGCGCGTTGCGACATCCAGACCATCGATTACAGCTACACGTTCGATCCGGAGCTCGATCAGGCGTGGACCTGGTCGGAGAAATACGCGACCCAGCCGGAGATCCTGCGCTATCTCGGCTTCGTCGCCGACCGCTACGATCTGCGCCGCGATATCAGGTTCGGCACCAAGGTCACGCAGGCGACCTGGGACGACGCGACCGCGCGCTGGCAGATCTCGACCAACAACGGCGCCAGCGTCTCCGGCCGCTACTACATCATGGCGACCGGCTGCCTGTCATCGCCGAAGCCGCCGGAGATCGACGGCGTCAAGGACTTCAAGGGCGAGATCTATTTCACCGGCCGCTGGCCGCATCAGGGCGTCGATCTCAAGGGCAAGCGCGTCGCCGTGATCGGCACAGGATCGTCGGGCATCCAGTCGATCCCGTTGATCGCCGAACAGGCCGCGCAACTCACCGTGTTCCAGCGCACGCCGAACTTCGCATTGCCTGCCGGCAACGGTCCGGCGCCGGAGGATCGCAAGACCTATTTCGAAACCGACCGCGCCGCCTATCGCGAGCAGGCGCGCTGGTCGATGGCCGGCGTGCCGTATCCGCAGCAGACCGTGGTGAGCTGGCAATTGAGCGATGCCGAGCGTCGCGAGCGGTTCGAGAAGGCGTGGGCGGCCGGCGACCTCGTGCACATCCTGACCCAGCTCTGGGCCGACCAGGCGGTCGATGTCGACGGCAACAAGCTCGTCGCCGACCTGATCCGCGAGAAGATCGGCGCCGTGGTCAAGGATCCGGAGACCGCCGCCGCGCTGGCCCCGCACGATCATCCGTTCGGCGCCAAGCGGCCCTGCCTCGATACCAATTACTATGCGACCTATAACCGCCCGAACGTGACGCTGGTGAATCTGCGGCAGGAGCCGATCAAGGCGATCACGGCCAGCGGCATCTCGACCAGCGGACGCAGCTTCGATGTCGACGTCATCGTGTTTGCCACCGGCTTCGACGCGATGACCGGCGCAATCATGGCGGTGCATCCGATCTCCGGCCGCGGCGGCAAGTCGCTGTCGGATGTCTGGGCGCACGGACCGCAGACCTATCTCGGCGTCACTGTCGCGGGCTTCCCCAACCTGTTCATGATCACCGGACCCGGCAGCCCGTCGGTGCTGTCGAACATGGCTGTCTCGATCGAGCAGCATGTCGACTGGGTGGTCGAGCGCATCGCCGCGCTGCGCGACGCCGGCTTCACCACGATGGAGGCAACCGACACTGCGCAGGCCGGCTGGGAACGCCACATGGCCGACTGCGCGATGCTGACACTGCACCGGCTCGCCAACACCTGGTACACGGGCGCCAACGTGCCCGGCAAGCCGCAGGGCGTGATGCCTTACACGGGCGGCGTCGGTCCGTATCGGAGCATCTGCAACGAGGTGGTCGGCCGCGGCATGCTCGGCTTCAGGCTTTCGGGTCCCGGCGTTGCCGAGCAGTGCAATGACGGCGAGGTGGTGCGGCTGCAACCGGACGTGCGGCTGGTGCTCGGCATGCTGGCGGAGATGAACCTGCCGCCGCTCGAAACGATGGGCGCGCAGGGCGCGCGTGACTTCCTCACCGAGTTCAACAAGGGCCGTCCTGCGGGACGACCGGTCGGCGAGGTCGGCACCGGCCTGTTGCAGGGCGCGGACGGGCCGCTGCCTTACAAGCTTTATCGGCCGGCGACGCCGGGGCCGCATCCGGTCGTGGTGTATTTCCACGGCGGCGGCTGGGTGCTCGGCGACGAGCTGTCGGACGATCCGTTCTGCCGCGATCTGTGCCGGCGCACCGGCATGATTATCGTCAGCGTCGGCTACCGCCACGCGCCCGAGCATCGCTTCCCGGCCGCGGCCGAGGACGGCTATGCGGCAACGCGCTGGATCGCCGCCCACACCGCCGAGCTCGGCGGCAAAGCAGGGCCGGTGCTGGTCGCGGGCTGGAGCGCCGGCGGCAACATCGCGGCCGTCACCTGCCAGCTGGCGCGCGACCGCGGCGGGCCCGAGATCGCAGGCCAGCTCCTGATCTGCCCGGTCACCGACTCGACCTTCGACCGGCCATCCTACGTCGACAACGCGGCCGGCTATTTCCTGACGCGTGGCCTGATGTTCTGGTTCTGGGACCTGTACTGCTCGCCGGCCGACCGCACCGATCCGCGGGTTGCGCCGCTGCGCGGCAAGCTCGAAGGCCTGCCACCGGCATTCATTGCGACGGCGGAGTTCGATCCGCTGCGCGACGAGGGCAGTGCCTATGGCGACGCGCTCGCGAAGGCCGGCGTCAAGGTCGAGCAGCTCAAGGGCAACGGCCACTTCCACTCGTCGTTCGTGATGGTCGATGTCATCATCACCGGCGTCGCCGGCCGCGTGAAGATGGCGAAGGCGCTGCGCCGCTTCGCGGGACTGCCCGAGGAGCTGGAGCAGGACAACGTCGCCGCGCCGAAGGTCAACGCGGCCGCGAACTAGGTCCGGAGTCCGGCAGCAGCAAATGCGGTGCGCTCCCTCTCCCGCTCGCGGGGGAGGCGCGTTGCCAAAATATCGAAAACAACCCCATGCAAAGGAGCCGGCGGCCGGCGTCCGACCCGGTTACTTGACACGTCGGGCAACTCAGGGGTATTTTCCAATATTCCGAAATCACGCAGGCGCACGCCAGGGCGCTAGCCGAGCTCGAACGTCGTGACGCCGAACACGCGATCGATCCGCATTGGCGGGATCGCGCCGGTGTACATCCGCGCGGTCTCGAACACCGGTGAAAGCCCGAGGCCCTGCGCCAGCGCAACGGCGTCGTGGTTGACCGCGGGGACATCGAGGAAGATGTCGCCGCCGCCTGCGCTCGCCAGCAGCGCCGAGAGGATGATCTCTGCGCTCGCGCGATCATCAGCAACGAGCGGACCGATCTTGCGGCCGGAGCGGCACGGACGGATCACGCCCCAGCCGATCAGCCTGCCGTCGCGCAGCAGCGCGCGCCCGATATGCCCTGGTGTGCCGATCCAGGCGCGCAGGAATGCCGGGCGGGGAGCCGGAAACACGGTGGCGTCATCGGCCTCGACCAGCGCCATCGGCACGTCGGTCAGCGCAACGATACGCCCGCTCGGTGCCGGGGGGGCTGCGACCGTGCCGCCATAGCGCACATTGGCGTAAGCGAGCGCGAAGCCGGACTTTTGGTAGTTCGCCTGTTGCGCCACCACACCATCGAGGCCGATCACGCGTCGGTCAGCATGCGCGATTGCGGCGTCCCATATCTTCAGGCCGTAGCCTTGGCCGCGCAGATCCGGGCGCACGATGTAGAAGCCGAGGAAGGAAAATTGCGTGCCGTAGTTGACGCAGGAGATCACCGCGGCGGGCTTGCCCTCCAGCTCGCCGAGGAAGAAGCCCTGCGGGTCTTCGGCGGCAAAGCACGGCGCGTCAGCGAGGCCGGGATTCCAGCCCTCTGCCGCCGCCCAATCGACCGCAAGTACGATCTCGTCGGGTCGCATCGTGCGGATGATGAACTCGCTCATGGCCAATAGTCTCGTCGCGCCGGAGTTATCGATCGTGCATATCAACGGAGCAAGAACAAGACCCTGGTGGCAGACTGAGGAATCCGGCATCCGTCATGCTGAGGAGGCCGCGCAGCGGCCGTCTCGAAGCACGACGGCCACCAGCCGGGCCGCGCATGCTTCGAGGCTCGCTACGCGAGCACCTCAGCATGACGGGACCAAGAGTGCGGTGGTCCGCGAAAAGAGCGCCGATCTCACCCGACCTTCGGCCGGTACGCCGCGAAGAACACCCGCGTCGCGCTGTCGACGACGGTTGCGATCCGCTCCGGCGAGGGCGACGGGTTGGCCTGGAAGATGAACGCCTGGAACAGCGTCGCCTGGCACATCTGCATGAACTGCCAGGCCGCGAGCTGGGTGTCGTCCATCACGAGTTCACCGAGCGCGGCGCGCGCCTCCAGATAGGCGGCGAAGCGGTCGACGGTGTGGGCGATCACGTGAGTATAGAACCGGCTGCCGAGCTCGGGCATCCGCTCGGCGATCGCCATCACGGTGCGGATCGCCGAGCCGCCGCCGGGCCGGCACAGCAAGGCGACATAGGCGCGGCCGAATTCGGGGAGGGTGGTGTCGACGTCGCGCGCCGGATCGAAATTGAAGGCGACCTTGCCCTGTTCGAGCTTCTCCTCCTCGACGATCGCCGCGAACAGCCCGGCCTTGTCGGGGAAATACACGTAGAGCGTGCCCTTGGAGACGGCGGCGGCGCGGGCGATCTCGCCCATGCTGGCGCCGTCGAAGCCGAGTTCCAGGAACACCTTGCGGGCGCCGTCCAGGATCTGGCGGCGTTTCGAGGATTCCTCCTCGCCGACGGCCTGGAGGGAGGTTCGGGGGGCTGCAACCATTGATTTAGCTTCTCGCGAAAGAACTCAACCCAGAATGAGCCAATGGGAGAATCGAACCATTATAATTCATGTGGCGGGAATATAGATTGACCGAACCGTTCGGTCAATGGTATTAGAGGGAGTGACGATGCGCCGCGTGGCCCTTTTTCAGCCATGGCGGACATCAACATTAATTGTGGGGAGCCTCGGCTATGGCCGCAGCACGGGATCAGGCTGCACGCATTGTTCGTTCCGGGCCTGAGATGGCCGGGGACGCGATCGCGCGCGACGCATCGGCCGATCCCGGCGAGCAGGCGCGGGCTGACGAAGCCAAGGGGCTTGAAGCCAAGGCGCCCTCCGATAAGCGCCCCGCCGAAGCGCCGCCCGCTTCGGCGCCCGAGCAGCCGGCGGCTTCGCCCGCCGCCGCTGCGCCGAAATCCGGCAAGCGCAGATTCGTGTTGATGGGCATTGTCGGCCTGCTCGCGATCGCGGCTGCGAGCTACGCCGCCTATTACCTGATGGTCGGGCGCTTC
This sequence comes from Bradyrhizobium sp. CER78, assembly GCF_029846235.1. Taxonomy (GTDB): domain Bacteria; phylum Pseudomonadota; class Alphaproteobacteria; order Rhizobiales; family Xanthobacteraceae; genus Bradyrhizobium. The sequence continues at coordinate 435,913 of NZ_JARVWP010000005.1, read as the reverse complement.
TACATCTCGACCGACGACGCCTATGTCCGCGCCAACAACACCATGCTCGGCGCGCGCGTCGCGGGCCATATCGCGGCGATCCTGCCCAGCGACAACGCGCTGGTGCGCGCGGGCGAAGTGATCTTCCGGATCGATGACGGCGATTATCGCATCGCGGTCGACGCCGCCCGCACCAGGATCGGGACGCAGCAGGCGACCATCGAGCGGATCGGCCGCCAGGTTGCGGCCGCGGTGAGCTCGGTCGAGCAGGCGCAGGCGCAGCTGGTGTCCGCGCAGGCCGGCCTGAAGCGCGCCGATCTCGATTACGATCGCCAGCAGGCGCTGAGCACCAAGGGCTTTGCCTCGCGTGCCACCTTCGAGGTGTCCGAAGCCGGCCGCGACCAGGGTGCGGCGGCGGTGCGCTCGGCGCAGGCGGCCTATGATGCTGCCAAGGACAATGTCGAGGTGACCAAGGCGCAGCAGGCCGAGGCCCGCGCCCAACTCGCCGAATTGCAGACCCAACTCGCCAAGGCCGAGCGCGATCTCGATTTCACCCAGGTGCGCGCGCCGGTCGACGGCACCTTCTCCAACCGCCTGGTCAACACCGGCGATTACATCAATGTCGGCCAGCGGCTCGGCAATGTGGTGCCGCTCGACGGCGTCTTCATCGACGCCAACTATAAAGAGACCCAGCTCAAGCGCATCCGCACCGGGCAGCGGGTGACGATCAAGGTCGATGCCTACGGCTTCCGCAAGTTCACCGGCATCGTCGACAGCATTTCGCCGGCGGCGGGCTCGGTGTTCACGCTGCTGCCGCCCGACAACGCCACCGGCAACTTCACCAAGATCGTGCAGCGCCTGCCGGTCCGCATCCGGGTGCCGAACAGCGTCGCCAAGCAGGGCCTGCTGCGTGCCGGCATGTCGGTCTACACCACGGTCGACACCCGCGAAGGCGCGGCCGATGCCGACGCCGATACCGACCTCGACTCGCCGATGATGATTCATCCGCAGTGATGTCTTGCAGCCTCGGACGCGGTCCGAGGCTCGGAGCCTGATGAGCCCATGGCCGACGCGACCACTGCCTCGCCCTCGATGATGACCGGCGCTTCGGAGTCCGAGCGGCTCCAGCCCAAGCGGGTGGTCGCCTTCATCATCATGGTGTTCGGCATGTTCATGTCGATCCTGGACATCCAGATCGTCTCGGCATCGCTCACCGAGATCCAGGCCGGCCTGTCGGCGTCGTCGACCGAAGTGTCATGGGTGCAGACCGCCTATCTGATCGCCGAGGTGATCGCGATCCCGCTGTCCGGCTTCCTGTCGCGCGCGCTCGGCACAAGGCTGCTGTTTGCGATCTCGGCGTTCGGCTTCACGGCGTCCAGCCTGCTCTGCGGCTTCGCCTCCTCGATCGAGCAGATGATCGTGTGGCGCGCGCTGCAGGGCTTCCTCGGCGCCGGCATGATCCCGACGGTGTTCGCCTCGGCCTACACCATCTTCCCGCGCTCCAAGTTCTACATCGTGGCGCCGATCATCGGCCTGGTCGCTACGCTAGCGCCGACCGTTGGCCCGACCGTCGGCGGCTACATCACCGATCTGATGTCGTGGCACTGGCTGTTCTTCATCAACATCGTGCCCGGAATCATCATCACCGTCGGCGTGCTGTGGCTGATCGATTTCGACCAGCCGAATTTCGCGCTGCTCGATCGGTTCGACTGGTGGGGCCTGATCTTCATGGGCGGCTTCCTCGGCTCGCTCGAATATGTGCTCGAGGAAGGCCCGCAATATGAATGGCTGCAGGACACGTCGGTGGCGATCTGCGCCGCGATCTGCTTCGTCTCGGCGATCGCCTTCTTCTGGCGGGTGCTGACCGCGGAGGAGCCGATCGTCGACCTCTATGCCTTCTCCAACCGTAACTTCGCGGTCGGCTGCGTGCTGCAGTTCTGCATCGGTATCGGGCTGTACGGCCTGACCTACGTCTATCCGCGCTATCTCGCCGAGATCCGCGGCTACAGCGCGCTGATGATCGGCGAGACCATGTTCATCTCCGGCATGACGATGTTCCTCATGGCGCCGGTGGTCGGCCGGCTGATGCAGAAGGTCGATCTGCGCTACATCATCGCCTTCGGCCTCGTCACCTTTGCGCTCGGCTCCTGGCAGATGACCTGGATCACCCGCGAGTACGATTTCTACGAGCTCCTGGTGCCGCAGATCCTGCGCGGCATCGGCATGATGTGCGCGATGGTGCCGACCAACAACATCGCGCTGGCGACGCTGCCGCCGGACCGCGTCAAGAACGCCTCCGGCCTGTTCAACCTGATGCGCAATCTCGGCGGCGCGGTCGGGCTCGCCCTGATCAACGAAGCGCTCAACGACCGCACCGATCTGCACATCTCGCGGCTGCAGGATCGCGTCACCTGGGGCAATGCGACAGCGGTCGAGACCCTCAACAATTTCGCCCAGCGCCTGCAGGGCATGGGCGATGCCACCACCATGGCGATGAAGCAGCTTTCGCAGCTCGTGCATCGCCAGGCGCAGGTGATGAGCTATGGCGACGCCTTCTTCATGCTGTCGCTGTTCTATGTCGGCCTCAGCCTCCTCGTGCTGTTCGTCAACAAGCCGCCGTCGATGACCGCAGGCGGCGGCGACGCGCATTGAGCGCATCGGTGTCGCACGCGGCGTGCGCCCGGTCGCGTGAATAGCGTTGCATGATCGACACATTGACGCACTCACGCGGATGTCATCTTGCCAATCGCGCGTGATGCATTTATAAGCAGCGCCATCGTTTCACGAACCGGGGAGATGCACATGATGTCGTTTGTTTCGCAGACCGTGCGCCCGCGTTCGTTGCTGCTGGGCGCTCTCGCGCATTAGGTCCCAGCGCTGATTGGGCTTGATGCCCGATCATCCAAACTTCCCAACACCTTACCGATTGTTTTCAGCGACGTCTGCGGCCGGATTCCGTCCGCGCGTTGCCTCAGATGGAGCCGGCCGGCGCAGCGTGTGCGTGGCCGGGATGCACCATGAGCTCTCTGACGACCAAGCGACCGGCCGCGATCCGGATCGTGCTTCCCTTCGTGTTTCGCCATTGGCTGGAGCAGCCGTTCCGCGCGTCCATCGTGACGGCGGGCTTCCTCGGCGCGACCGCGGCCGACCTGTTCATGCCGGTATATTCCGGCCATCTGGTCGACGCGCTGACCGCGGGCGCCACCGACGCCGCCGCGCGCCATGCGGCGATGCTGGCGTTCGGCGCGATCGTCGGTCTCGGCGCGCTGTCGGTGCTGCTGCGGCTGATCGGTATCGAGACCATCGTGCCGTTCACGCTGAAGATGATGTCCGATATCGGGCAGCAGGCCTTCATGCGCGTGCAGCGCTTCTCGACCGACTGGCACGCCAATTCGTTCGCCGGCTCCACCGTGCGCAAGATCACGCGCGGCATGTGGGCGCTCGATTTGTTGAACGACACCATCCTGATGGCGCTGTTGCCGTCGCTCGTCGTGCTGGTCGGCTCGATGATCCTGCTCGGGCTGCACTGGCCGCAGCTCGGCGCGGTGATTGCCGTCGGCTCGGTGATCTATGTCGCGATGACCATGGTGTTCCAGGTGCGCTACGTCGCGCCGGCCGCGCGCGTCTCCAATGCGTGGGACACCAAAGTCGGCGGCACGCTGGCCGACGCCTTGACCTGCAACGCGGTGGTGAAGTCGTTCGGTGCCGAAACGCGCGAGGACATGCGGCTGGACGGCGTCATCAGCCGCTGGGGCCGGCGGGTGCGGCGGACCTGGCTCCGCTACAACCGCACCTCGACGGCGCAGCTGCTGGTGCTGTTGTGCTTCCGCGCCTCGGTGGTCGGCGGCGCGATCCTGCTGTGGGCGCAGGGCGCCGCCACGCCGGGCGACGTCACCTACGTGCTCACCAGCTACTACATCATCCACGCGTATTTGCGGGATGTCGGCATGCACATCAACAACCTGCAACGTTCGGTGAACGACATGGAGGAGCTGGTGCAGATCCATGGCGAGCCGCTGGGCATCATCGATGCCGATGATGCCGGGACGATCGACATCCAGGGCGGCCGCATCGTGTTCGACGACGTCACGTTCCACTATGGTGGCCATCGCCGGCCGCTCTATGACGGACTGTCGATCGACATCGATGCTGGCGAGCGCGTCGGCCTTGTCGGGCGCTCCGGCTCCGGCAAGACGACCTTCGTCAAGCTGGTGCAGCGGCTCTACGATGTCTCCGGTGGCAAGATCCTGATCGACGGTCAGGATATCGCCAAGGCGACGCAGCAATCGCTGCGCAGTCAGATCGCGATCGTGCAGCAGGAGCCGATCCTGTTTCACCGCACGCTGGCTGAGAACATCGCCTATGGCCGGCCCGGCGCCAGCATGGCGGCGATCGAGCAGGCGGCGCGGCTTGCCAATGCGCACGACTTCATCATGCGTCTGCCGAAGGATTACGGCACGCTGGTGGGCGAGCGCGGCGTCAAGCTGTCGGGCGGCGAGCGGCAGCGCGTGGCGCTGGCGCGCGCCTTCCTGGCGGATGCGCCGATCCTGATCCTGGACGAGGCGACCTCGAGCCTGGATTCGGAATCCGAGGCGCTGATCCAGCAGGCGATGGAGCGGCTGATGAAGGGCCGCACCTCGATCGTGATCGCGCACCGGCTGTCGACCGTGCGCAGCATGGATCGCATTCTGGTGTTCGATCGTGGCGAGATCGTCGAGCAGGGCACGCACGAGGTGCTTGCCGCGCGTCCCGGCGGCATCTACCGCGGCCTGTTCGAGCGGCAGGCGACCGAGTTCGGTCAGGAAGCGGCGGCCGAGTAGAGCGACGACGCGTGGCTGATGGGCAGTGCCCGCCAGCCACGCGCCGGAATCGATACGACAATCGATTTTGAGAATGGAATTGATATGAAGGACCTTACGCGCGGCTCCATCGTGAGCCACATATTGACCATGGCTCCCCCGATCGTGGTCGGCATGATCACGATCATGATCTGCCAATTGGTCGACTTGTATTTTGTCGCCGGTCTCGGCGAGGCCGCCGTCGCCGGAGTGGCTGCCGCCGGCAATGCCGGCTTTCTCGTCAACGCGCTGATGCAGGTGCTGGGCGTCGGCACCGTCGCGCTGATCGCGCATGCGGTGGGGCGCACCGATCGCGCCGATGCCAACCTTGTGTTCAACCAGTCGATCCTGTTGTCGGTTCTGTGCGGGCTGTTGACGCTGGGCGCAGGGGCCGTGCTGTCGCGCCCTTACATGCGCTCGGTCGCGGCCGACCAGGCCACGGTTGACGCGGGCACCACCTATCTGTTGTGGTTCATGCCGGCGCTGGCGCTGCAATTCCTCATTCAGGTGATGGCGTCAGCGCTGCGGGCGACCGGCATCGTGCGGCCCAGCATGCTGGTGCAGGCGGTCGCGGTCATCATCAACATCGCACTGGCGCCGGTGCTGATCGCGGGCTGGGGCACCGGTCATGCGTTCGGCGTTGCCGGGGCGGGTCTGGCAAGTTCGATCGCCGTCCTCATCGGCGTGCTCATGTTGTTCGTGTATTTCCGCAAGCTGGAGCGTTATGTCGGGTTCGATCCCGCGCAGTGGCGTCCGCAGCTGCGCCAGTGGACGCGCATCTTCAATGTCGGCCTGCCTGCGGGTGGCGAGTTCGCGCTGATCTTTGCCTGGATGGGCATGATCTATTACGTGCTGCGCGATTTCGGCCCGGCGGCCCAGGCCGGCTTCGGCATCGGGACGCGCGTGCTCGGCCTGATCCAGATGCCGGCATTGGCGGTCGCGCTCGCCGCCGGCCCGATCGCCGGTCAGAATTTCGGTGCCGGCAATGCTGGGCGCGTGCGGGAGACCTTCATCAAGGCGGTGTCGATTGGCACCGTCGTCATGATCGCGATCACGATCCTCGCGCAGTGGAAGCCGGGGCTGTTGCTCGACGGCTTCTCGAACGATCGCGAGACCATGGCGGTCGCCGCCCAGTTCCTGCACTTCGTCTCCATGAATCTGGTGGCACAGGGTCTGGTCTTTACCTGCAACAGCATGTTCCAGGGCCTCGGCAACACCCGGCCGGTGCTGCTGAGCTCGTTCGTGCGCCTCTTCGCCTATGCGGTGCCGGTGATCTGGCTCTCGACGCGGCCCGGCTTCCGGATCGAGCATGTGTGGTACCTGTCGATCGTGTCGACGTGGCTGCAGGCTGATCTGAGCTTGTGGTTGCTGCGTCGCGAATTCAGCAGGCGTCTTGCGCCGCCGGCGCGGGAGGCTACTGCGGAGCGCGTTGGTCTCGAGCCGGTCGGATGACCGGCTCAGCCGATGTGCGACGGCGGCTGATCATCGCGGCGCCAGCCCGTTCCACACCAGCGCCACGCCGGACAGGAACAGCAGCGCCAGCACGACGTCGGAGAAATTGCGGTCGCTGAGCGCGTGATAGAGCCGGGCGCCGATCCAGGCGCCGAGCAGCGTTCCCGGAAACGCGCAAGCCACGAGCCAGATCAGTTCGGGCTTCACCAGGCCGCTTGCGATCTGGACCAGGAGCGCGGCGGCCAGAATGGTGAAGTTGAATATCTGGAACACGCCGCGCCGCTGTTGCTTGCCCCAGCCGCGCACGCTCGCCCACAGGATCGGCAGCGGGCCGGACAGTCCGGCGAGGCCGCCGAGAATGCCGCCGGCAAATCCGATCGCGCCGTCAGCCCATTTGCCACCGAACGAAATCGACATCGGTTTGCGTTGCAGGAACAGCAAGGTCGGAAACACCAGCAGGAACACGCCGACCGTCAGTTTGAAGACTGCGGGGTCGGCCCGCGCGATCAGCAGGATGCCGATCGGCACACCCAGGAGGCCGCAAATGACGAATGGCCAGACCAGGCGGAAATCGATCGTCTTCCAGATCGACGGCAGCGTCGAAACCTGCGCGATGACCGAGCAGACCAGCACCAGCGGCACCGCAAGCGTCGGCGGCAGCACATAAAGCCAGATGCCGAGCGCCATCAGCGCAGTGCCGAAGCCGGCGAGGCCGGAGACGAAACCGCCGGCAAGCGCGCCGAAGAACAGAATGGCGTAGCTCGCCGGGTTCATCATTGTCCTTCTGTCGTCATTCCGGGGCGATGCGAAGCGTCGAACCCGGAATCTCGAGATTCCGGGTCTGGTCCTTCGGACCATCCCGGAATGACGGTGGTGTTTGGCGCCACGTTTACACAACGCGCATCGCAGGTACTATTCGAAATCACTGCTCATCAACGATAATCGGAATCGAGGCGTGCCCATGACTGCGAACTCGCGAAAAACCTTTTTGGTCTGTCACGGCGCCTGGTCGGCGGGATGGGCGTGGAAGAAGATGCATCCCCTGATGCAGGCCGCAGGGCACCGGCTCGTGACGCCGAGTTACACCGGGCTCGGCGAGCGCGCGCACCTTGCGCATCAGGGGCTCGACCTCGAAGCGCATATCCAGGACATGCTCAACGTCATTTCCTATGAGGACCTGCGCGACATCGTACTGATCGGCCATTCCTATGGCGGCATGGTCGCGACCGGCGTCGCCGACCGGGTGCGCGAGCGCATCGCGCAAATGATCTATATCGACGCCTTCGTGCCGCGTGACGGCCAGTCGCTGTTCGATCTCAACCAGTCGGCCATCGAGACCATGCGTGAGCTCGCGAGCGATGGCGATGGCTGGCGTATTCCGCCGATGCCGACGCCGCCCGACACATCTCCGGCAGACCTCGAATGGCTGACCGCGCGCCGCGTCGACATGCCGATCAAATGCTTCGAGCAGAAACTGAGGCTGCAACACGGCGAGACCAGCCTGCCGCGCAGCTACATCTACGCCACCCGCGCCACGCAGGCCGACACGTTCGGCCAGTTTGCAAAACGCACGAAGAATGAAGCCGGCTGGCGTTACTTCGAGATCGATGCCAGCCATTCGCCGAACGTCACCGCGCCCGAGGCGCTGATGGCAATGCTGCAGGAGATCACGGCCTGAGCTGCATAGCAGCAGGTATGGCTACACCGCATGCATGCGTCGTTTTTGAACAATGTCGGCAACGTTGCGGTCACGAGCCATCCTTTGACATCAACGGTGACGGCAACTTGATCTCGCTTGTTCAGCCGATCTGCGACATAATCCGAGCGCGGCGTGGCGCGATGTGGGCGTGGACCGATGAACCGAAGCCCCGTACTCGTAGACTTGGCGCTTCAAGGTGGCGGATCGCATGGCGCGTTCACGTGGGGCGTCCTGGACCGGCTGCTTGAAGAGCCGTGGTTTCAGATCGCGGGCATTTCCGGAACGTCGGCCGGCGCAATGAATGCCGCCGTGCTGGCGGATGGCTGGGCCGCGGCCGGCGCTGCCGGCGCGCGCGAGGCCCTCGAAAAATACTGGCGCAGCGTTTCGCGTGCCGCCGCATTCAGTCCGCTGCAACGCTCACCATTCGACCGCCTGATGGGACGATGGTCGCTCGACAGTTCTCCGGCCTACTTCTTCACTGATTTGATGTCGCGGGTGCTCTCGCCGTACGACCTCAATCCTCTTGGTTTCAATCCGCTACGCCGGGTCCTGGCAGAGAGCATCGATTTCGAGCGCCTCGCGCGGGCGCCGATCAAGCTGTTCGTGACCGCCACGCGCGTGCGGACCGGGCGCGGACGGATCTTCCGCAATGCGGAGATTACCGCCGATGTCCTGCTCGCATCGGCCTGCCTGCCGACGATGTTTCGCGCCGTCGAGATCGACGGCGAGCCGTATTGGGACGGCGGCTATGCCGGAAACCCAACGATCACGCCGCTGGTCCGTGAGACCGACGCCCAGGACACTGTCATCGTCCAGATCAATCCGACCGAGCGGCCAGAGGAGCCGCGCTCCGCCGCTGATATCCTCAACCGCCTCAACGAAATCTCGTTCAATTCGCCGCTGGCAAAGGAGCTGCGGATGATCGCGCTGCTCCGTCAGGTCGCCGATCCCGGTACCGGCGAGGGGGCCCGCTGGTCGCAGATGAAGACGCATCGGATCAAGAGCGACTTGCTCGCGACGTTCGGTTCGTCATCCAAGCTCAACGCCGAATGGGCCTTCGTCGCCAAGCTGCAGGAGGAGGGACGGCGCGCCGCCGGCGAATTTCTCGACGCGCACGGCGCGGATATCGGCCAGCGTTCGACTGCCGATCTCGACATCTTGCTGACGGAGTGCTGAGGCGATGGGGCTGCTCGGCATTCTCGTCGGACTCGGCCTATTGGTCGGTCTCGCGTTCCGCGGCTGGAGTGTCCTGTTGCTGGCGCCGCTCTGCGGGCTGGTTGCCGCGGCGTTCGGCAGTCAGCCCTTGCTCGCGAGCTGGACGCAGACCTTTATGACCAGCGCGGCGGAATTTCTCGCGCAGTTCTTTCCAATTTTTCTGCTCGGGGCCGTGTTCGGCAAGCTGATGGATGATAGCGGCGCCGTGGCGGCGGTCGCGCGTTTCATGACCGAGCGGTTGGGCGAGCGCCGTGTCATCCTTGCGGTCGTGCTCGCCGGTGCATTGGTCACCTATGGCGGCGTCAGCCTGTTCGTTGCGTTCTTCGTTATCGTGCCGATGGCTCAATCGCTGTTTCGCACGGCGGGGATTCCACGCCGCCTGGTGCCGGCGGCGGTCATCCTCGGAACCTCGACCTTCACGATGTCGGCGCTGCCGGGCACGCCGTCGATCCAGAATGCGATTCCCATGCCGTTCTTCGGCACGACGCCGTTCGCGGCGCCCGGCCTCGGCATCATCGCCGCGATCGTCATGCTTGGCATCGGGCTGTGGTGGTTGCTGCGGGCGGAGACGGCGGCGCGCCGCGCAAACGAGGGCTATGGCGCCGAGCCGCCGCCGGCGTCCAGCGACGCAGCCGACGATGAGCTGGTGCGCGAGCGGGCGACGACGGCGCGGGAGTTCGACCCGGCGGAGATCCGCCACGGACATCGCAGCGAAGCCGCTGTTCCGATCTTCAGCGCCGTGCTGCCCCTGATCGTCGTCGTCGCCGTCAACCTGGCGATGTCGCTTCTCGTCCTGCCGCGGCTTGATTTCGCATTCCTGGCCGAGCAGCGCTGGGGAAGCACGTCGCTGCCGGCGGTCGCCGGCGTCTGGTCGGTGGTCGTCGCGCTGGGGGCCGCGATCGCGACCGTCATCCTGTGCAACCGGACGAGACTGACCGCGCTGCGGCGAACCATGGACGCAGGCGCCAATGCGTCGGTGCTGCCGGCGTTGAGCGTTGCGAGCCTGGTTGGTTTCGGCGCGGTCATCGCGTCGCTCCCCGCCTTCGGCGCGGTGCGCGACTGGGTGCTGAGCATCGAAGGCGGCCCGCTGGTGTCACTTGCCGTGGCGACGAACATGCTTGCCGCGCTGACGGGGTCGGCCTCGGGCGGCTTGACGATCGCACTCGATGCGCTCGGGCCGACGTATATGGGCCTTGCCGCGCAGGCGGGCATCGATCCCGGCCTTTTGCACCGCGTGGCGGTGATCGGCTCCGGAACTCTGGACATCCTGCCGCACAATGGCGCGGTTGTCAGCCTGCTCGCGATCTGCGGCCTCACGCATCGCGACAGCTATCTCGACATCGTCATGGTCGGGATCATGAATTCCGTCATCGCGCTAACCGCGGTGATCGCAATCGGCACTGCGTTCGGGTCGTTTTAGCCGGCCGCCGCGCAAATGCGACAGGCGACGCAGGACGGCGACCGCTGACGCGTCTTCGAGATCGACGCCAGCCACTCGCGGACGTCACCGCGCCCGAGGCGCTGATGGCGATGCTGCAGGAGATCGTTTCCTGACGGGCTGTCACTCTGGGGCGATGCCAAGCATCGTGCCAGGACCAATCAGGTGTACGTGTTCATGCACCGCGCGCGTCGCGCACGGCTTGAGCGACTTTCGTCGCCTGCGACACCCGTCCGATCTTCGCGCCTGCAATGATCTTTCGTCGGCGTTCGCTCGGCTTCGGCGCCATGCCTTCGCTCGCGGTGGCTCCGGCCGGGGGACGTGTCGTGAAGTTCGCGGCCCGGTGCAGCGCGAGGGCCTTTCGTGCTGCTTCGACATGCGCGGTCCGGGCCGCCAGATTGTGCTGGCGCCGGAGCTCCGTGTTGACCCGCTTCAGCGCCGCGGCGAACACCTGCTTCCGTTCCGATGCATGCTTGGCGGTTCCCGGAAAGCTCGTCCCGCGAGCTTCGCCCTTTCCGCGGCTCTCGCGCTGCTTGTGGCGACCAACCGTCCGCTCCTTGTCGCGCATCTTGCGCAAGCGCGGTCGCATGGCCTCGAGCTCAGCCACCTCGACGCTGTAGATAGCGGGGTGATGCGTCGGGCGGATGGCTTCGTATTCCTCGTGGCTGAGAATGCTGCGCTCGAACTTGCAGGCGACCGACATTACCATTCCTCCGTTTGATTGCTCAAATCTCGGGCAGAAGGACACGTCCAGCTCCAGCGAGTGGTCGTTACCTTCCTGCTTCGTCGTCCTTGAGGCGAATCCCCTCAGTCCGTAAAGCCGCAAAGAGAGCCGCGATATCTTCGGGCTCCATATTGTTGGGACACATCCCGTTGAGTTGCTCCGTCGTGATCGTGCCGCTGCTCTTGGCGACGTCTCGGGCCTTCGCCATGATCTTCTGAAGATCCATCTGCGATCCTCCGCGAAGCAGGTAATCTAGCAGATAAGGCGCGATTGTGGTGTCCGATATGGCGAGGGGCCCGGCGTGTTCCGCCGAGCCCCTCATACTCCAAAATATCAGCCGGCCTGTAAGCCGGGTTCTGTAGGGCACCATTCTCGCGAATGGTACGCGACGGCCATTCCTCTGGGACAAGGTTTGCACCTTGCCTCGAGCAACCTACCCGGACAGCGGGCCTGACATCGCCCTGCGGTGTTATCGCGCATGCGCGAACTAACCGCGTTGCCGTCCCTATTCGGTTTTGCTCCCGGTGTGGTTTGCCAAGCCGTCTCCGTTGCCGGAAACGCGGTGCGCTCTTACCGCACCTTTTCACCCTTACTCGCTCCTCCCTTTCGGGCGGGCAAGCGGTTCGTTCTCTGTGGCACTTTCCCTGGGGTCGCCCCCGCCGGACGTTATCCGGCACCGCATGTCGATGGAGCCCGGACTTTCCTCTCCCGCGGCCTTTCGGCACCAGCGGGAGCGGCCGTCCGGCCGACTGACGCCCATGCCATGGGCGTTTCGGGCGGTCCCGTCAAGCGGATTAGCCCCGCCAAGGCCGCCAAAATAATTTATCCTGAAGATGTCGTCCCGCCTGCCGCCCGTTCGACTGGGTGTCGGCGATCCAGCCGATCAAGAGGAGAGATGAGATGCAGTACCTGTTGCTGATCTATCGGAGCGACGCGGAATATGGCCGCATGAATGCCGACGACCGCAAGGCGGTGACGGCGGAGTACGGAGCCTACACCCAGTCCATCATCCAGAGCGGGCACTTCAAGGCCGGCGACGGGCTGCAGCCCGTGTCGACGGCGACCACGGTGCGGGTCCGTGACGGCAAGACGCTCACGACCGACGGGCCATTCGCCGAAACCCGTGAGCAGCTCGGCGGCTACTATCTGGTCGAGGCCAAGGATCTCGACACCGCGCTCGGCCTCGCGGCACGGATTCCCGGCGCCAAGACCGGCTCGATCGAAGTCAGGCCGGTGATGATCTACGATAACCCGAGATAGCGCCGTCATCTCCGATGGACACAGCGGTCGCGTCGCCCGGCGCGGCCGCTAAGCAACGGTCGATGGTCATGACCCCGAGCCAGATCGAAAAAGTGTTTCGCGACGAGGCGGGCCGGGCGCTTGCCACGTTGATCCGCCTCGTCGGCGATTTCGATCTGGCCGAAGATGCGCTTCAGGATGCCTTTGCGATCGCGCTGCAACGCTGGCCGATCGGTGAATTCCCCGCCAATCCGCGCGCCTGGCTCGTCAATGTCGGGCGCAACAAGGCGATCGACCGCGTCCGCCGTGCCTCCAGCTTTCGCGGCAAGCAGCAGGAGCTGACGCATCAAATCTTGCTCGACGCGGACGCATCGCCGGAGCCCGCCGATGCAACGCTCGACGACGACATGCTGCGGCTGATCTTCACCTGCTGCCATCCGTCCTTTGCCGCCGAGGTGCAGGTGGCGCTGACCCTGCGCACGGTGTGCGGGCTGACGACGGCGCAGGTCGCACGCGCCTTCCTGGTGAGCGAGGACACGATGGCGCAGCGCCTGTTGCGCGCCAAGCAGAAGATCAAGCTCGCCGGCATCCCCTATGAGGTGCCGGAGCGGGAGGCGCTTGAGCCGCGCCTCACCGGCGTGCTCGCGGTGATCTATCTCGTCTTCACCGAAGGCTATGCTGCAACCGCCGGCGAGGATTTGATGCGGCCCGATCTTGCGCGCGAGGCGATCCGGTTGGCGCGGCTGCTCGATGGGTTGATTCCGGCTCGCGGCGAGATCAAGGGCCTGCTCGCGCTGATGCTGCTGCACGATGCGCGCCGCGCCGGCCGCCAGACCGCCGGCGGCGACATCGTGCTGCTCGAGGAGCAGGACCGTTCGCTATGGGATGTCAGGCAGATCGCGGAAGGTGTGAGGCTGGTCGAGCAGGCGCTGCAGATGCCGGGCCGGCCGCAATCCTATGCCGTGCAGGCCGCGATCGCCGCGCTGCATGCGCGGGCGCCGAGCTATAAGGATACCGACTGGCCGCAGATCGCCGGTCTCTATGAGGTGTTGCTGCGCATCAGCCCGTCGCCGGTGATCGAGCTCAATCACGCAGCTGCAGTGTCGATGGTCGACGGACCGGCGCGCGCGCTCGATCTGATCGATGCGCTGGATGCGCGCGGCACCCTGAAGGGATACGACCAGCTGCCCGCGGTGCGCGCCGATCTGCTGCGCCGCCTCGGCCGCAAGGACGAAGCACGACAGGCCTATCTCGCCGCAACCGCCGCGACGCAGCTCGAGCCGCTGCGGCGGCTCTACGCACGCAGGATCGCTGAGATGGGGTGAGCAACTCACCTCATCTCGTGCGCGGCCTGCGACGGCACGCCTCTCCAATCAGCGATCGTCAGCGTGCCGTTCGGTGTTGAACGTGCTCAGTACCCGGTCTTCGCCTTGGTGTCGCCGGTGGCGCCGCCGGTCGACTTGTCGGTCGTCGTCTTTCCAGTCGACATGCCGGTCGTGGTGCCAGGTGCCATCTTCTTCTGCGCATGATGGACTTTGTGGGTCTTGTGCATAGTCGACGTGGACTTGCCTTGGGACGTCATAGCGGCTGCCGGAGCGGCGATCAGGCCAACGGCGACAGCTCCCGCGATCAGTGCTTTGAACATGGACGAATCTCCACTCAGACCGCCCCAGCTAAAAAAGGCGGCACGTGGTCAAAAGTTCCATTTGCGCACGCGCATTTGGCAGGAAAAAAGCGGCGCTAGTTGGCCTTCGCCACAATCGCCGTCGCAGCATCCGGCGGCAGGCTCTCGAGCAGCGCATACAGCGTCGCCATGGTGGAGCGGTCGGCGATTCCGTCGACGCGCTCGGGGCGGAAATGACGCTGGAACGCGGTGACGACTTCCATGGTCGGGCCGTCGAACTTGCCGTTGGTCGGAATGTTGTAGCCGTAGCGGCGGAACGCGGCCTGCATGTTGGAGACGGCATCGCTGATCGCACCGAGCTGCAGCGCGTCGCCGCGCACGATCGGCGCCGGCTGCACCCAATGCCCGACGCCGGAATTGGCCAGCGAGTGCCACGGGAATTTCTCGCCGGGATCCTTCTTGCGCCCCGGCGCTACGTCGGAATGGCCGAGCACGCGATGCGAGACCACGTTGCGGCGAAGCATGATGCCGCGACACAGCGCGATCACGGCCGCGATCTGGCGCAGCGGGAAGTCGGGATAACCCCAATCGTGGCCACGATTGACGATCTCGACGCCGATCGAGCAGGAATTGATGTCCTCCTCGCCGGCCCAGGCGGAGACGCCGGCGTGCCAGGCGCGCTTGCTCTCCGGCACGCATTGCACGATGCGGCCGTCCTCGAGCACGATGTAATGCGCGGAGACCTCGGTGCCGGCGGTGCAGAGCTGGGCGATCGCGCCCTCGACATCGGGCATGCCGGTGTAGTGCAGCAGGATCATGTCGGGCTGCCGGTCGCCCGCGCGGTCGCCGAAATTCACCGACGGGATGACGTCGGAGGCGATCGAGGAATCCGGCGTGAACGTCTCCACGTCGGCCACGCCCTTCGGAACAGGAAGGACGCGCTGACGCTTCGGATCAGCGTTGCCGGACGAGGACGAACCAGAAGCCATACGAATCACTCAAACCCAAACCAAGAGTACGCATTTTGACATATGGATAAACAAATAGGCGTTTACTATTCCTTTACCGTGCAGGGCGCGCAATCGGCCTCTCGGGTTCCAGGTGCGTGCATTATGACCGGAGTGGGCGCCGAGGGCATCACTCGAATGCGGATCAAACTCGCGCGATTCCGCTAACCGATCATCAACGTTTTCTTAACGTTAAGTGCCGTTACTGAGAGGGTAAGTGCCGAACCGGTTTCGGGGGACGGCCCAAGGACGTTGAGCCCCGCTGTTTGCGCGAAATCCCATGGAAACCCTCCCAATTCCGGTCGGATATCAGGATTTGCGGCCGAGGACGGGAGTTGGCGCTGGCTTCACGCGGCGGCTTTTTTGCCGGAACGGTCGGGCAAGAGCGTTTTCGAGCGAAGTGGATACCGGTTCGCGTGAAGAAAACGCGTCAAGACAAGAATCTGGAGCCCCGTTCCGATCCGATCGGAACGGAAAGGGCTCCCGCGGGGATTCGAGACGCAATGGATCGGCGCGCAACCAGCTTGCATGCCAGTTACGCGGCCCTGTCCGGGGACCGCGCATGAGCGAGCGTGCGCCGCGTCACATTTCGGTGCTGGGCCGCGAGGCGGTCGCCTATCTCGAACCGCGCGCCGGCGGCATCTATGTCGACGCGACCTTCGGCGCCGGTGGCTATAGCCGCATGATTCTCGACGTCGCCGATACCCGCGTGATCGGTATCGACCGCGACCGCACCGCGATCACAGGCGGCTTCGATTTGGTCGACGGCGCGGGCGGCCGCCTGACGCTGGTCGAGGATCGCTTCTCTGAACTCGCCGAGGTCTGCGCCGCGCAGGGCGTGGATGCGGTCGACGGCGTCGTGATGGATGTCGGCGTCTCCTCGATGCAGCTCGACCAGGCCGAGCGCGGATTCTCCTTCCGCCTGAGCGGTCCGCTCGACATGCGGATGGCGCAGAGCGGCCCGACCGCGGCCGATGTGGTGGCGACCGCGTCCGAGAAACAGCTCGCCGACATCATCTACATCTTCGGCGAGGAGCGCCATTCGCGCGGCGTTGCGCGCGCCATCGTCGCCGCCCGCAAGGATGCGCCGATCACGACGACCGAGGCGCTCGCCGACATCGTCGCGAAAGTCGTGCGCGCCAAGCCGAACGAGATCCATCCGGCGACGCGGACGTTTCAGGCGCTGCGCATCTTCGTCAATGAAGAGCTCGACGAGCTGCATCGGGCGCTCGCGGCGGCCGAACGCGTGTTGAAGCCGGGCGGCCGGCTCGCCGTGGTCTCGTTCCATTCGCTGGAAGACCGTATCGTCAAGAATTTCCTCAGCGAGCGCGGCAAGCTCTCTGCCGGGTCGCGGCATCTGCCCGAGGTCGCGCAGGCGGCGCCGAGCTTTCAGATCCTGACCAAGCGGCCGGTTGTGCCATCCGATGCGGAGATCGCAGCGAATCCGCGCGCGCGCTCCGCAAAACTGCGCGCGGCCGAACGCACCGCCGCGCCCGCGCATGCGGACGATGACTTGCCGTCCTGGCCGCGGCTGTCCGATCTGAAGCGGGGAGGGTGACGATGCGCCTTCTCCATCTCCTCGTCATCGGCATGCTGATCTTCGCGGCGTCCTATGTCTACCGCATCAAGATGGAATCGACCGCGCGCGTCGAACGCGTGCTGCAGCTCAATGCCGAGATCCGCGAGCAGCGCAATGCGATCGCTACATTGCGCGCCGAATGGGCCAAGCTCGATGCGCCGCTGCGGCTGCAGGGGCTGGCCGAACGCCATCTGCCGCTGAAGCCGCTCAACGCCAATCAGTATGATTCCCTGAAGAACCTGCCGGAGCGGCCGCCGAGCTTCACGCGGCCCGGTTCGCGCGATCCGATCGGCGCGATGATCGACACCATCGAGGCCGCCGCCGCGCCTGACAGCACGACCGGATCGATCGACAAGCCGGCGACCGACCAGCCCGCCGCCGACCAGCCCGTGTCCGACGATTCCGGACAGGGCGGGGGAGACCAGCAATGACGGGACCTGCCATGAGCAATCCGGCGCCCGCCAATAAACCGACGGCGAAATCCGCCGAGCCGCTGCGCCAGCGGCTGATCCGCTCGCTGTTGTACGGAAGCAATGTCGACCGTGCGGCCAAGGCGCGTGCGCGCGTCGGTCTTGCGATCCTCGCTTTCGCCGCGGTCTATTGCGTGCTGGCCGGACGGCTCGTGCTGTTCGCCGTCGGCGCCGACAGCCATGGCGCGCGGCGCACCGCCTCGCAGGACGCGATCGCAACCGCCAGGCCCGACATCACCGATCGCAACGGCGAAATTCTTGCGACCGACGTCAAGGCGCCGAGCCTGTTCGCCGAGCCGCGCCGCCTGATCGACAAGGACGAGGCGATCGAGCTCTTGACCGGGGCCTTGCCCGATCTCGACACCTCAGAGGTGCGCGACCGCCTGTCGTCGCGCAAGGGCTTCGTCTGGCTGAAGCGCGAGATCACGCCGAAGCAGCAGCTCGACATCCATCGCCTCGGCCTTCCCGGCGTCGGCTTCCTGCGTGAGAACAAGCGCGTCTATCCGACCGGCAACGAGGTCGCCCACCTGATCGGCCTCGTCAACATCGACAACCAGGGCATCGCCGGCATGGAGAAGTGGCTGGACAATAACGGTCTGGCCGATCTGCACCGCGCGGGCTTCGCCACCGACCGGCTGCAGAAGCCGGTCGAGCTGTCGATCGACCTGCGCGTCGAGCATGCGTTGCGCGACGAGCTGATCAAGGCGAAAGAGAAGTTCAAGGCCAAGGCCGCCTCGGGCCTCGTCTCCAACGTGCGCACCGGCGAGATTGTGGCGATGGTGTCGCTGCCGGATTTCGATCCGAACAATCCGAAGGAGGCGCACGATCCCGATCGCATCAACCGCCTGACCACAGGCGTCTACGAGATGGGCTCGACCTTCAAGGCGTTCACGCTGGCGATGGCGCTGGATAGCGGCAAGATCAACCTGAACTCGTCGTGGGATGCGCGGGGAAACCTGCACTACGGCAAGTTCACAATTCACGACAGCCATGCGCTCGGACGCTTTATCAACACCAAGGAAGTGTTCACCTACTCGTCCAATATCGGTGCCGCGCGGATCGCGCTCAGCCAGGGTGTCGAGGCCCACAAGGCGTTTCTCGCTAAGATGGGCCAGTTGACCCGGCTGCGCACCGAGTTGCCTGAGAGCGCGGCTCCGCTGGTGCCGCGCCGCTGGGGCGACCTGAACACGGTGACCATCGCATTTGGCCAGGGCCTGTCGGTGGCGCCGCTGCAAGCGGTGATGGGCATCGACGCGCTGGTCAATGGCGGCTATTTGATTCCGCCGACCTTCCTGAAGCGCACCGAGCAGGAGGCGATGGCGCTGGCCAAGCGCGTGATCAAGCCGGAGACCTCGGACAAGATGCGTTATCTGATGCGGCTCAACGCCGAGATCGGCACCGCGAAGAAGGCCGACGTCAAGGGCTACTATATCGGCGGCAAGACCGGCACATCCGAGAAAGTCATCAACGGCCGCTACGCCAAGAAGCGAGTGCTCAACTCCTTCACCGCGATCCTGCCCGCCGACGATCCGCAATATCAGCTCCTGATCATGCTCGACGAGCCGCAGCCCCTGAAGGAAACCTATGGTTTCATCACCTCGGGCTTTAATGCGGTGCCGACCGGCGGCAATGTGATCGCCCGAATTGCGCCGCTTTTGGGCGTCGAGCCGCGCTTCGACCTGCCGCCGTCCGACCGCCTTATTCTTGCGGCATCCAGAACAACCCAGTAAGGCGTATAGTCACAGCATGATCCGGACCGGAACCGCCGCGTTAGCGAAAAGTGCGAAGCGGATTTCCGATCAGGTCATGCTCAAATAGCGGTGCCAGAACGGCGCCGGCCAGACTGGAAGATCATGAGACTTCGCGACCTCTTCAGCGCCGATGCCACGATCGATCGAGGGATCGATCCAAGTGCGGACGCTGTCATGGTCGGAGGGCTTGCGGTCGACAGCCGTGCGGTGAAGCCGGGCGATCTGTTCTTCGCGCTGGCCGGCAGCAAGACCGACGGCGCGCGTTTCGTCGATGCGGCGATCGCTGCGGGCGCGGTTGCGATTGCCGGCGACCATCCGCCGCATGTGCCGCTTCGCGTTCCGTTTGTCGCAACGCCACATCCGCGCCGCGCGCTGGCGCTTGCCGCGGCCAAATTCTTTTCCCGGCAGCCGGCGACGATTGCCGCGGTGACCGGCACCAGCGGCAAGACCTCGGTCGCCGCCTTCACGCGCCAGATCTGGCAGCGGCTCGGTCATTCCTCTGCGAGCATCGGCACCATCGGTCTCGTCTCCGACAAGCGCACCGTCTACGGCTCGCTGACGACGCCCGATCCGATCGCGCTGCATCGCCAGCTCGACGAAATCGCGCGCGACGGTGTCACGCATCTGGCGTTCGAGGCCTCCTCGCACGGCCTCGACCAGTATCGCCTCGACGGCGTGCGCATCGCGGCCGGCGGCTTCACCAATCTGTCGCGCGACCACATGGATTATCATCCCGATGTCGCGCACTACCTGAACGCCAAGCTGCGGCTGTTCCGCGATCTCGTCGCCGACGGCGGCGCGGCGGTGATCTCGGCCGATCACGACTGTTCGGTCGAGGTGATCGAGGCGGCGCGCGCGCGGGCCTTGCGCATCATCACGGTCGGCCGCAACGCCGACGCAGGCGAGGGCATCAAGCTCACTGACGCCGCTATCGAGGGTTTCGCCCAGAAGCTGATGATCGAGCATCGCGGGCGCAGCTACGCGATCCGGCTGCCGCTGGTCGGCGAATTCCAGATCGAGAACGCGCTGGTCGCGGCGGGTCTTGCGATCGGCACCGGCAGCGCGGCCGATGCCGTGTTCGGCACGCTCGAACATCTCGAAGGCGCCAAGGGCCGGCTGGAATTCGTCGGCGAGCACAATGGCGCGCCGATCTTTGTCGATTATGCGCACAAGCCCGATGCGCTCGCCAAGGCGCTGCAGGCGCTGCGGCCCTATGCGAAGCGCAAGCTGGTCGTGATCTTCGGCGCCGGCGGCGATCGCGACGCCGGCAAGCGTCCGATCATGGGCGCGATCGCGGCCGAGAACGCCGATCAAATTATCGTCACCGACGACAATCCGCGCAGCGAGAAGCCCGAGGCGATCCGCGCCGCGATCATGGCGACCGCAAAGGGCGCGCGCGAGATCGGCGACCGCGCCGAAGCGATCCGCGCCGGCATCGCCGGCCTCGAGCCGGGCGATGCGCTGGTCGTGGCCGGCAAGGGCCACGAGGTCGGGCAGATCGTCGGCGGCACGACGTTGCCGTTCAGCGATCATGAAGCCGTCGCGAATGCATTGGCCGGGGAGGGCGCATGAGCACGCTATTGTGGACCTCGGATGCGATGGCGACGGCGATGCGCGCCACGACGCAAGGCGCGCTGCCGGACGGCGTCACCGGTCTTTCGATCGACAGCCGCACCATCGCCCCGGGCGAGGCGTATTTCGCGATCAAGGGCGACGTCCATGACGGCCACGCCTTCGTCGCGGCAGCGCTGAAGGCCGGTGCCGGGCTCGCCGTGGTCGAGGCCGCGCAGCGCGACAAATTTCCCGCTGATGCGCCGCTGCTGGTGGTCGACGACGTGCTCGCCGGCCTCGTCGAGCTCGCGCATGCCGCGCGCGAACGGCTCAACGCGAAAATCATCGCGGTGACCGGTTCGGTCGGCAAGACCTCGACCAAGGAGGCGCTGCGCCGCGTGCTGTCGGCGCAGGGCGAGACCCATGCCTCGGTCGCGTCATTCAACAATCACTGGGGCGTGCCGCTGTCGCTGGCGCGCTGCCCCGCGAGCGCGCGCTTTGCGGTGTTCGAGATCGGCATGAACCATGCCGGCGAGATCATGCCGCTGGTGAAGATGGTGCGGCCGCACGTCGCAATCATCACCACGATCGAGCCGGTGCATCTGGAATTCTTCGCCGGCATCGAGGCGATCGCCGACGCCAAGGCGGAGATCTTCGCGGGCCTCGAACCCGATGGCGCGGTCGTGCTCAACCGCGACAACGGGCAATTCGCGCGGCTGCAGAAGCAGGCCAAGAAGGCCGGCATCTCGCGCATCGTCTCGTTCGGCAGCGACAAGCGCGCCGAAGCGCGGCTGCTCGACCTCTCGCTGCACGCGACCTGCTCGGCGGTGCATGCGGATATTCTGGACCACGACATCACCTACAAGATCGGCATGCCCGGCCGCCACATGGCGATGAACTCGCTCGCGGTGCTCGCGGGGGCATCGCTGCTCGGCGCCGATATCGCGCGCGCGGCGCTGTCGCTGTCGCAGCTCGAGGCGCCGACCGGCCGCGGCTTTCGCCGCACGCTCGAGGTCGGTCATGGCGAGGCGACGCTGATCGACGAGAGCTACAACGCCAACCCGGCCTCCATGGGGGCCGCGCTCAACGTGCTCGGCCAGGCCCCGACCGGGGCGCACGGCCGGCGCATCGCCGTGCTCGGCGACATGCTCGAACTCGGACCGACCGGGCCCGAGCTGCACCGCAGCCTCAATGAGGCCGTGGCCGCCAACCGCATCGACCTCGTATATTGTTGTGGTCCGCTGATGCGGAATTTGTGGGATGCCCTTTCCACCGGCAAGCGGGGAGGCTATGCCGAGAGTTCGGCGGCGCTCGAGGCGCAGGCAGTCGCCGCGGTCCGTGCCGGTGACGTGATCATGGTGAAGGGCTCGCTGGGATCGAAGATGAAGCTCATTGTCAGCGCGCTGGAAAAGCGCTTCCCCGACAAGGCCGCGCACGAAGAAGCGGTATAGGACCCTTTGAATGTTCTACTGGTTGATCGAACTGTCCAACACCGTTCCGGGGTTTGGGGCATTCCGTAGCGCCCTGAACGTGTTCCGCTACATCACCTTCCGCACCGGCGGCGCGATGGTGACCGGTGCGCTGTTCGTGTTCCTGTTCGGGCCCTGGATCATCGATCACTTGAGGTTGCGGCAGGGCAAGGGCCAGCCGATCCGCACCGACGGGCCGCAGTCGCATCTGATCTCCAAGAAGGGCACGCCCACCATGGGCGGGCTGATGATCCTGTCGGGGCTCGTGGTGTCGACGCTGCTGTGGGCCAACCCGCTCAACCCCTATGTCTGGATCGTGCTCGCGGTGACGCTCGGGTTCGGCTTCGTCGGCTTCTATGACGATTATTTGAAGGTCACAAAGCAGTCACACAGCGGCTTCGCCGGCAAGCTCCGCCTGTTGATCGAGGCAGTGATCGGGCTCGCCGCCACCTATGCGCTGGTCCGGCTCGGGCGCGACGTGTCCTCGACCTCGCTCGTGATTCCCTTCTTCAAGGACCTCGTGATCAACTTCGGCTGGTTCTTCGTGATCTTCGGCGCCTTCGTCATGGTCGGCGCCGGCAATGCGGTGAACCTGACCGACGGCCTCGACGGGCTTGCCATCGTGCCGGTCATGATCGCGGCGGCAAGCTTCGGCATGATCTCGTATCTCACCGGCAACGCGGTGTTCTCGGAATATCTGCAGATCAATTACGTCGCCGGCACCGGCGAACTGGCGGTGCTATGCGGCGCGGTGTTGGGCGCGGGCCTGGGCTTCCTCTGGTTCAACGCGCCGCCCGCCTCGATCTTCATGGGTGACACCGGCTCGCTCGCGCTCGGCGGCATGTTGGGGGCCACCGCGGTCGCGGTGAAGCACGAGATCGTGCTCGCGGTGATCGGTGGTTTGTTCGTGCTGGAGGCGGTCTCTGTGATCGTGCAGGTCACCTCGTTCAAGCTCACGGGAAAACGCGTGTTCCGGATGGCGCCGCTGCACCATCATTTCGAGCAGAAGGGCTGGACCGAGCCGCAGATCGTGATCCGGTTCTGGATCATCTCGGTGATGCTGGCGCTGGCCGGCCTCTCCACCCTCAAGCTGCGCTGATGAGGTCGCAGCCAAACAGCTGTCGTTCGGGGGCGTGCGAAGCACGAACCCGGAACCTCGAGATTCCGGGTTCGATGCTGTCGCATCGCCCCGGAATGACGGAGGTCGCATCATGATCCCGGTCACCTCTTTCGCAGGCAAGACGGTCGCGGTGTTCGGGCTCGGCGGCTCGGGCCTTGCGAGCTGCCACGCGCTGAAGGCCGGCGGCGCCGAGGTGATCGCGGCCGACGACAATGCCGACAACGTTGCAAGGGCGGCGCAGGCCGGCTTCACCACCGCCGATCTGCGCGCCGTGTCGTGGGCGAATTTCGCCGCGCTGATCCTGACCCCCGGCGCGCCGCTGACCCATCCGGCGCCGCACTGGAGCGTGCTGAAGGCGCGCGAGGCCGGTGTCGAGGTGATCGGCGATGTCGAATTGTTCTGCCGTGAGCGGCGCCGTCATGCGCCGAACGCGCCGTTCGTCGCCATCACCGGCACCAACGGCAAATCGACCACCACCGCGCTGATTGCGCATCTGATGAAGGTCGCCGGCTACGACACCCAGATGGGTGGCAATATCGGCACCGCGATCCTGTCGCTGGAGCCGCCGCGGATGGGCCGTGTCCATGTCATCGAGATGTCGTCCTATCAGATCGATCTCGCGCCGTCGCTCGATCCCTCGGTCGGTATCCTGATCAACATCAGCGAGGACCACATCGACCGCCACGGCACGCTGGAGCATTACGCCGCGGTCAAGGAACGCCTCGTCGCGGGCGTGCAGCAGGGCGGCACCGCGATCGCCGGCGTCGATGACATCTGGTGCCGCAACATCGCCGACCGGCTCGATCGCGCCGGCAAGCGCGTGGTGCGCATCTCGGTGAGGAACCCGCTGCCCGACGGCCTCTATGTCGAGCACGAGACCATCGTGCGTGCGTCGGGTGCGGCGCGCAGCGAGATCGCGCGGTTAGGGGGCATCGGCTCGCTGCGCGGCCTGCATAATGCGCAGAACGCCGCCTGCGCCTCGGCCTGCGCGCTGGCGATCGGCGTCTCGACCGACGTGCTGCAAAATGGCCTGCGCAGTTTCCCGGGTCTGGCGCACCGGATGGAGCAGGTCGGCCGTCGCGGCAACGTGCTGTTCGTCAACGACTCCAAGGGCACCAACGCGGATGCGGCCGCGCACGCGCTGTCGTCCTTCGCCGACATCTACTGGATCGCGGGCGGCAAGCCGAAGGCCGGCGGCATCACCAGCCTGACCGAATACTTTCCGCGCATCCGCAAGGCCTATCTGATCGGCGAGGCCGCGGCCGAATTCTCCGGCACGCTCGGCGACCGCGTGGCGCACGAGATGTCCGGCACGCTCGACGTCGCGATATCGAGTGCCGCGCGCGATGCGGAGGCTTCGGGACTCGCGGAAGCCGTGGTGCTGCTGTCGCCGGCCTGCGCCTCGTTCGACCAGTACCGCAATTTCGAAATCCGCGGCACCGCCTTCCGCGACATCGTCCAGGCGCTGCCCGGCGTCACGCCGGTGGTGTGAGCAGAGACCGTAGGGCGGACTAGCGCCAGCGTAATCCGCCGTTCAGCGCGCGAGTTGAGCCGCGGATTGTTGCGTGAGGCTAGGGCCACGATCGGCTCATATCGAATGCGGCGGTTATGGGTCCTGGCTTTCGCCAGGACGACGATTGTGTGGCGCCCGCATGTCCGGATGGCGACCGAGCGCGCCGCGAGCACCGACCCGCCTCCCTCAAAAGTTACCCGTCCCGTTAACCCCTTGGAAACCATCCTGCGCCACGAATGGACGTTATCTCTGCCATCTGGGGACGCCCATGCTCGCCCGTGACCAACGCACCCCGTTCTCGGACTGGTGGTGGACCGTCGACAAGTTGCTGCTTGTCGCGATCGCCGCGTTGATGCTGGCCGGCGTCATCCTGTCGCTGGCGGCGAGCCCGCCGGTTGCGACCAGGATCGGGCTCGATCCGTTTCATTTCTTCAATCGCCACGTCATGTTCCTGGTGCCGTCGCTGATCGTGCTGATCGGGGTGTCGTTCATGACGCCGCGGCAGATCCGGCGCACGGCGCTGATCGTGTTCGCGGTGTCGATTGCGCTGATCGTGCTGACGCTCTTGGTCGGGCCCGAGGTCAAGGGCTCGCGACGCTGGATCACGCTGCTCGGCGTCAACATTCAGGCCTCCGAAGCCGCCAAGCCCTCCTTCGTGATCGTCGCGGCCTGGCTGTTTGCGGAATCCACCAAGCGGCCGGAGATGCCTGCGACCTCGATGGCGCTGGTACTCTTGATGATGCTGGTGACGCTGCTGGTGATGGAGCCCGACTTCGGCCAGACCATGCTGATCCTCACTGTGTGGGGCGCGCTGTTCTTCATCGCGGGCATGCGGATGATCTGGGTGTTCGGGCTCGCCGGCGCCGCCGGCGCCGGACTGTTCGGCGCCTATCTGCTGGTGCCGCACGTCGCCGGCCGCATCAAGCGCTTCATGAATCCCGCCTCCGGTGACACCTTCCAGGTCGACACCGCGATGGAAGCGTTCTGGAACGGCGGCTGGTTCGGGCTCGGTCCGGGCGAGGGCATCGCCAAGCGCAGCCTGCCGGACAGCCATACCGACTTCGTGTTTGCGGTGGCGGCGGAGGAATTCGGCATCATCCTCTGTTTGATGCTGGTCGCGCTGTTCGGCTTCATCGTGATCCGCACGCTGACGCGCGCCTATGCCACCGAGGACATGTTCTCGCGCTTTGCGGCATCGGGGCTTGCGATCCTGTTCGGCGTGCAGGCGACGATCAACATGGCGGTCAATCTGCAACTGATCCCGGCCAAGGGCATGACGCTGCCGTTCATCTCCTATGGCGGTTCCTCGTTCGTCTCGCTCGCCTACGGCGTCGGCATGATGCTGGCGCTGACGCGGCAGCGGCCGCGGACCGAGATCGAATCGATGGAAGGAGCGAGCGCGCAGCGCGCCTACGCGTAGGTGACTGTGACTGCGGCCTCGGTTATCTGGAAGCTATGGACAACCCGCCCCTGATTCTGCTGGCGGCCGGCGGTACCGGCGGCCATCTGTTCCCGGCCGAAGCGCTCGCCGTGGAATTGATCAGGCGTGGCCTGCGGGTGCGGCTTGCGACCGACGGCCGCGCGCTGCGCTACTCCGGCCTGTTCGGCAAAGAGAGCATCGAACTCGTACCGAGCGCGACCGTGCGCGGCCGCAACCCGATCTCGCTGGCGCGAACCGTGCTGATGCTCGGCTACGGCACGCTGGTTGCCGCCAATGTGGTGCGCCGGCTGAAGCCTGCGGCCGTGGTCGGTTTCGGCGGCTACCCGACCTTGCCGCCGCTGGTGGCGGCGCGGATGCTCGGCGTTCCCGGCATCATCCACGATGCCAATGCGGTGCTCGGCCGCGCCAACCGGTTCCTCTCCGGCCGCGTCAACGCGATCGCGACCTCGCTGCCCGGCGTGCTCGATCGTGATCCCGCGCTCGCCGGCAAGGCCACCACCGTCGGCACGCCGATGCGTCCGGCGATCCTCGCGGCGGCCGCGGTGAAATACACGCCGCCCGAGGTGAACGGGCCGCTGCGCCTGCTCGTCGTCGGCGGCAGCCAGGGCGCGCGGGTGATGAGCGATATCGTGCCGCCGGCGATCGAGCAACTCGATCCCGCGTTGTGGAGCCGCCTGATCATCACCCAGCAGGTGCGCGAAGAGGACATGGACCGGGTCCGCGCGGTCTACGACCGGCTCAAGATCAACGCCGAGCTCGCGCCGTTCTTCGCCGACCTGCCGGCGAGGCTGGCCTCAAGCCAGCTCGTGATCTCGCGTTCCGGCGCCGGCACCATCGCCGAGCTTGCCGCGATCGGCCGGCCTTCGGTCCTGGTGCCGCTGCCGGGCGCGATCGATCAGGACCAGTTCGCCAATGCCGGCGTGCTGTCGCAGGCGAACGGTGCGCTGCGCATCACGCAGAACGACTTCACGCCGCAACGGCTCGCGGCCGAGGTCTCGGCCTTCGCCGCCGAGCCTCAAAAATTGACTGCGATGGCGCAAGCCGCGCGCAGTGTCGGCAGGCTCGATGCCGCCGAGCGGCTCGCTGATCTGGTGGCCAAGGTAGCCGGGATTTGATGCGCCAATCCAGCAGCAGGCCGGGGGAGACTTGATGATGACGGGTCTTTTGATCCACTCCGTCTCGGAATTCTCGGACCTGATCCTGGAAGCGCTGCGCATCGCGGATGCGCGCGATGTCGTCGAGATCGGCGCAGAATATGGCGGCATGTCGGCGTTGCTCGCCGGTCACTGCCGCGCCCGCGGCGGTCAACTCACCAGCATCGATCCGGCGCCGAAGCGCGAATTCCTCGATTGGGTCAATGCCAATCCGGATGTGCGTCACGTCGCGAAGACTAGTATTGATGCGTTCGGCGAATTGGATGCCGCCGACGCATGGATCGTCGATGGCGACCACAATTGGTACACGGTCTATCACGAGCTCAGGCAGATCGAGGCGATCAGCCGCCGCGCCGGCAAGCCCGTGCTGGCGTTTCTCCATGATGTCGGCTGGCCCTGCGGGCGGCGCGACATGTATTACGCGCCGGGCAAGATTCCCGCCGCGTATCGCCATCCGCACAGCTACGACGCCGGCGCCACGCTGGATCGCCCGGCGCTGGTCGAAGGTCATGGATTTCGCGGCGCGGGCCTTGCGGCATTCGCAAGTGTGGCCGGTGGCGCGCGCAACGGCGTGATGACCGCGATCGATGACTTCCTGGCGGAGGAGCTTGCGCAGGGCAGGGAGTTCGGCTTCGCCGAGATCCCCGCCGTGTTCGGCTTAGGGGTGCTGTTCGACATGAACGCTGGCTGGAGCGCACAACTCGCCGAGCTCATGCTGCCCTATCACCAGAACAAGCTGCTGCGCGCGCTCGAGACCAACCGGCTGCGCAATTATCTTCGCGTGATCGAGATGCAGGACGAGATTGCCGCGCGCGCTGCGCGATCGGGAGCGGCGTAGCCGCCGGGGCCAACATGGAGAAATCCGTGACGTCAGATCACCAGCACCGGCCGGTAGCTGACAACAGCGACATTTCCACGGCCGCGGGGTGGAAAAAGCCCTTGTCACGCAGGGGAAAAGCGGGGCATCCAGTGGTCTGCGCCAGCGACGTGAGGCGCACAGCGAAGCTAAATCAGCCGCCCCGCAGCGCAGTTCGCATGGGGCGGATGACGATATCAGGAACCGGATCATGAGACTGCCGCGCGAGATCGGACCCATTCACTTCGTCGGGATCGGCGGCATCGGCATGAGCGGCATCGCCGAGGTGCTGATCAATCTCGGCTACACCGTGCAGGGCTCGGACGCGTCTGATAATTACAATCTCGACCGGCTGCGCAAGAAGGGCGCAAAAATCTCGGTCGGCCACGCCGCCGAGAATGTCGACGGCGCCGATGTCGTCGTGGTCTCGACCGCGATCAAGCGCGACAACCCCGAGCTGATGGCGGCGCGTGAGCGGCGCATCCCGGTGGTGCGGCGCGCCGAGATGCTGGCCGAATTGATGCGGCTGAAGAGTTGCGTTGCGATCGCCGGCACCCATGGCAAGACCACCACGACCACGATGGTGGCGACCTTGCTCGATGCCGGCGGGCTCGACCCGACCGTGATCAATGGCGGCATCATCAATGCCTATGGCTCCAATGCGCGGCTCGGCGCCGGCGACTGGATGGTGGTCGAGGCCGACGAGAGCGATGGTACCTTCCTGAAGCTGCCGTCCGACGTCGTCATCGTCACCAATATCGACCCCGAGCATCTCGATCACTTCAAGACCTTCGAGGCGATCCAGGATGCATTCCGCAATTTCGTCGAGAACGTTCCGTTCTACGGCTTCGCGGTGATGTGCACCGATCATCCGGTGGTGCAGACGCTGGTCGGCAAGATCGAGGATCGCCGCATCATCACCTACGGACAGAATCCGCAGGCCGATGCGCAGCTTCTGGATCTGACCCCGATGGGCGGCGGCTCGAAATTCAAGGTCGCGATCCGCGATCGCAAGACCGGCGCGACGCATGAGATCGCTGACATCATGCTGCCGATGCCGGGGCGCCACAACGCGTCGAATGCGACGGCGGCGATCGCGGTCGCGCATCAGCTCGGCGTGTCCGACGACGTCATCCGCCAGGCCATGGCCGGCTTCGGTGGCGTCAAGCGGCGCTTCAGCAAGACCGGCGAGACCAATGGCATCACCGTGATCGACGACTACGGCCATCATCCGGTCGAGATCGCAGCCGTGCTGAAGGCGGCGCGGGAATCCACCAGCGGCAAGATCGTCGCCGTGGTGCAGCCGCATCGCTACACCCGGCTGCAGTCGCTGTTCGAGGAATTCTGCACCTGCTTCAACGACGCCGATGCGGTCGTGGTTGCCGAGGTCTATCCGGCCGGCGAGGCGCCGATCGCAGGCATCGATCGCGATCATTTTGCTGCCGGCCTGCGCGCCCACGGTCATCGCAACGTGGTGCCGCTGCCGAACGCAAGTGAGCTTGCCAAGATCGTTCACGGCCTTGCCAAGTCCGGCGACCTTGTCGTCTGCCTCGGCGCCGGCAACATCACGCAATGGGCCTACGCACTGCCCGCCGAATTGAAGGCGCTGGGGTGAACGTGACCTTCCCCGACATCACGCCCGATCTGAAAGCCGCGATGCCGGAGCTGCGCGGGCGGCTGCTGGCCAATCAGTCGCTGGCGGAGCTGACCTGGTTTCGTGTCGGCGGCCCGGCGCAGGTGCTGTTCACGCCGGCCGATGAAGACGATCTCGCTTATTTCCTGAAGCGCCTGCCGCAGGAGTTGCCGGTCTATGTCGTCGGCGTCGGCTCCAATCTGATCGTGCGCGACGGCGGCATGCCCGGCGTCGTGATCCGGCTGGCGCCGCGCGCCTTTGGCGAGACGAGTGCGGCGGGTGATGTCGTCACCGCCGGCGCCGCCGCGCTCGACAAGCGCGTTGCGGAGACGGCAGCGGCTGCAAACATTGGCGGCATGGAATTCTTCTTCGGCATTCCCGGTACGGTCGGCGGCGCGCTGCGCATGAATGCCGGCGCCAATGGCGGCGAGACCAAGGATGTGCTGGTGGAGGCGACCGGCATCGGCCGCGATGGCACCAGGCATACGTTCTCCAATGCCGACATGAAGTTCGTCTATCGCAACAGCGGCGTCGATCCGTCCGTTATCTTCACCTCGGCGCGCTTCCGCGGCAGGATCACCGATGCGGATGCGATCCGCGCCCGCATGAACGAGGTGCAGACTCATCGCGAGACCGCGCAGCCGATCCGCGAAAAGACCGGCGGCTCGACCTTCAAGAATCCGCCCGGCAACAGCGCCTGGAAGCTGATCGACGCCGCCGGTTGCCGCGGCCTCAAGGTCGGCGGCGCGCAGGTGTCGGAGATGCACTGCAATTTCCTGATCAACACGGGCAATGCCACCGGCCATGACATCGAGAGCCTCGGTGAGACGGTGCGCGAGCGGGTCAAGCAGGACAGTGGAATTGAGCTGCACTGGGAAATCAAGCGGATCGGGAATTCATCGTAGTCGTCATTCCGGGGCGCGCGCAGCGCGAACCCGGAATCCAGAGGTAATGAAACGAGATTCCGGGTCTGGTCCTTCGGACCATCCCGGAATGACAGGATAGAGTAGAGCTGATGCAGGTGACCATTCTGTTCGGCGGCACCAACAAGGAGCGGCTGGTTTCAGTTGCGAGCGCGCAGGCGCTACACCGCGCGCTGCCCGACGCGGAGCTCTGGTTCTGGGACGTCGACGACACCGTGCATGCGGTGACGTCCGAACAGCTGCTCGGTCACACGCGGCCGTTCGAGATCGATTTCAGGCCGGAGGGGCGCGGCATCGCGCTCGACCAGGCGCTCGACAAGGCAGGCGCCGAGCAGCGCGTGCTGGTGCTCGGTCTGCACGGCGGCCGTGCCGAGAATGGCGAATTGCAGGCGATGTGCGAAATGCGCGGCGTCGCATTCACCGGCTCCGGCTCGGCGTCGTCGCATCTGGCCTTCGACAAGCCGTCGGCGAAGCGCTTCGCCGCGATCGCAGGTATCAACGCGCCGCAGGGCATCAGCGTCGAACAGATCGACGACGCCTTCGCTCAATACGGCAAGCTGATCGCAAAGCCCGCCAAGGACGGATCGAGCTACGGGCTGATCTTCGTCAACGCCAAGCAGGACCTCGTCGCCGTCCGCAATGCCGCGAAGCATGAAGACTACCTAATCGAGCCGTTCGTCTCGGGCGTGGAGGCGACCTGCGGCGTGCTCGAGCAATCCGATGGCAGTGTGTTCGCGCTGCCGCCGATCGAGATCGTGCCGGCGGAGGGGGGCTTCGACTACACAGCCAAATACCTCCTGAAATCGACCCAGGAGATCTGCCCCGGCCGTTTCGCGCCCGAGGTCAGTGCCGCGATCATGGACCATGCGTTGCGGGCGCACCGCGCATTGTCCTGCACCGGCTACTCGCGCAGCGATTTCATCGTGTCGGCCAATGGCCCGGTCTACCTCGAAACCAACACGCTGCCCGGGCTCACGGCAGCGTCACTGTACCCTAAGGCCTTGAAAGCACAGGGGATCGCCTTTGCCGACTTCCTGGGCGACCAGATCGAGCTCGGCCGCCGCCGCGCCAGGAGTTAAGGCCATCAAGACGGGGAACCCGCCCGACTCGGCCGGATGGAACCCGGCGCTGTTGCTAAAATGCTAACGGGTTCGCGGCAAAGTACTCAAAGCGTTGATCAAAATGCACTCCGGGCCGAACTCATTTACCGTTTGTTTACCAGGAAGCCCGAAGGTTAACGCTGGCGGCGCATGTAGCGCTTGGCTGCCGGGGCGTGAGCTGTCGCGGATTTACCGCTTCGAGGATCGCAACCAGGGAACAGGGGGCCACTCTAATCCCACCGGTCTAGCCGAGACGTGATTTGTGCCGGGACCCGCGGGGTTTGCGGGCACAACATGTGACGAGCTCGTGCAATGGATGGTGCAGGACGCCTCACCCGATCGCTGCGATCGCTGGGGCCTCAAGCTGACCTGAGAGCAGCCGCTATTGGAGCGGCGGTGCTGCTGCGCGAGTATATCGGCGCCCATCTCGCTCGCCGCCGGCAGCGTCCCGCCAAGCGGCCGCAGGTGATCGATCGCGAGCCGCCGAATCGCTACATCCAGATGGTCGAACGCTATCTGCCGCGCCGCATCGGGCTGGTCGCGACGCTCGCGATCCTGTTCGGCAGCCTGGGCTTCGGCATCGTCCGGGGCGGTCATGTCGAGGAATTCACCACCGCGCTGAGCGACACCCGCAACGCGCTGGCCAATTCCGCGGGCTTCCGCATCACCACCGTCGGCATCAACGGCCGCAAGCAGCTGAGCCAGGACGAGGTGCTTGCGATCGGTGGCGTCAATGGCCGCTCCTCGCTGCTGTTCCTCGACGCCGATACCGTGCGCGCCAAGCTGAAGGCCAATCCCTGGATCGCGGATGCCACGATCCTCAAGCTCTATCCCGGCCGGCTGCAGATCGACATCGTCGAGCGCACCGCCTTCGCGTTGTGGCAGCAGAACGGCCGCCTGTCGGTGATCGCCTCCGACGGCGCGGTGCTCGAGCCTTACGTCACGCGCCGCTTCCTCAATCTGCCGCTGGTGGTGGGCAAGGGGGCTGACACCCGCGCCCAGGACTTCCTGGCGCTGCTCGACCGTTATCCGCAGGTGCGTTCGGTGACCAAGGCGGCGATCTTCGTCGGCGAGCGGCGCTGGAACCTGCGCCTCAAGGACGGCCTCGACGTCCGCCTGCCGGAGAACGATGTCGGCAACGCGCTGGCCGCGCTCTCCAGGCTCGACAAGGACGAGAAGCTGTTCTCGCGCGACATTGTCGCCGTCGACATGCGGCTGCCCGATCGGTTGATCGTGCAATTGTCGGAGGAAGCCGGCAAGGCGCGCGACGAGCTGTTCAAGGACAAGAAGTCCAAGAAGAAGCCGGGTGACTCCGCATGACCGGCCTCGATCGCAATCTGACCCCGAAGACCCGCCCGATGCAGAAGCGCACCGCGATGGTGGCCTCGCTCGACGTCGGCTCCAGCAAGATCGCCTGCATGATCGCGCGGCTCAAGCCGTCGCCGCCGAACGAGGCGCTGCGCGGCCGCACCCATGCGGTCGAATTGATCGGCTACAGCCAGATCCAGTCGCGCGGCGTCAAGGCCGGCTCGGTCGTCGATCTCGCCGAATGCGAGAAGGCGGTGCGCCATGCCGTGGCGCTGGCCGAGCGCATGGCCAAGGTCCGCGTCGAATCCGTCCTGCTGTCGGTCTCCGGCGGCAGGCAGCACGGCCAGCTGGTCGAGGCCGCGGCCGATATCCGCGGCGGCTCGGTGACCGCTGACGACATCAGCCGCGTCACTTCGGCCGGCATGCGTCACGCCGCCGGCGCCGGCCGCACCGTGCTGCACGCGCTGCCGGTCGGCTACGCGCTCGATGGCGTCAAGGGCATCCGCGATCCCAGGGGCATGGTGGCGCGCCAGTTCGGCGTCGACATGAACGTGGTGACGTCGGATGCGACGGTTGCCAAGAACCTGATGCTGGTGGTCGAGCGCTGCCATCTCAACGTCGAAGCTATGGCGTCGAGCCCCTATGTCGCGGGCCTGTCGGTCTTGACCGATGACGAAGCCGACCTCGGCGCTGCCGTCGTCGAGATGGGCGCGGGCTCGACGACGATCGCGACCTATTCCGGCGGCCGCCTCGTGCACGCATCCGGGTTTGCGCTCGGCGGGCAACACATCACGATGGATCTTGCGCGCGGCATCGGCGCGTGCATTGCGGATGCCGAGCGAATCAAGACTTTATACGGCACGGTGCTGACCGGCGGTTCGGACTCGCGCGAGCTGATGTCCGTTCCCACTGCAGGCGATGATCGGGAGACCCCGCAAATCGTATCTCGCGCCACGATTGCGAACATTGTCCGGCATCGCGCCGAGGAGATTTTCGAAATGGTCCGTGACCGGCTCGCGGATTCCCCCTTTGCGGCAGAGCCGCGGGCGCGCGTCGTGCTCAGCGGCGGCGCGTCGCAGCTGACCGGGACCGTCGAGCTTGCCACCCGCATCCTGAACCGCCAGGTCCGCATCGGCCGGCCGCTCGGCTTCGGCCGGCTGCCGAACGAGGCGAAGGGCGCCTCGTTCTCGGTGCCGACGGGCCTCCTGGTCTATCCGCAATACGCTCATCTTGAACATGTCGAACCGCGGCGCACGCGGCAGCTCAGGACAGGGACAGACGGTTACTTCGGAAAGGTCGGACGATGGCTTCGCGAGGGCTTCTGATGACCGCACCCCGGCTCATTGCATTTTCACCAGCTCCTGCGGCCAGCGGCCGGGACGAACCAACGCGCGCATAATCGAGAGAGGCAACCATGGCACTCAATCTGACACCCCCTGACATCAGCGAGCTGAAACCGCGGATCACCGTCTTCGGCGTCGGCGGCGCGGGTGGTAATGCCGTCAACAACATGATCACCGCCGGGTTGCAGGGCGTCGACTTCGTCGTCGCCAACACCGACGCGCAGGCGCTGACCATGTCGAAGGCGCAGCGCATCATCCAGATGGGCACCCAGGTCACCCAGGGCCTCGGCGCCGGTTCGCAGCCCGATGTCGGTGCCGCGGCCGCGCAGGAAGTCATGGACGAGCTTCGCGATCATCTCACCGGCGCCAACATGGTGTTCGTCACCGCCGGCATGGGCGGCGGCACCGGCACGGGCGCTGCGCCCGTGATCGCCAAGGCTGCCCGCGAGATGGGGATCCTCACCGTCGGCGTGGTGACGAAGCCGTTCCACTTCGAAGGTCAGCGCCGGATGCGCACCGCCGAGCACGGTATTTCCGAGCTCCACAAGGTGGTCGACACCCTGCTGATCATTCCGAACCAGAACCTGTTCCGGGTCGCCAACGAGAAGACCACCTTCGCCGACGCGTTCGCGATGGCCGACCAGGTGCTGTACTCGGGCGTTGCCTGCATCACCGACCTGATGGTCAAGGAAGGCCTGATCAACCTCGACTTCGCCGACGTCCGTGCCGTGATGCGCGAAATGGGCAAGGCGATGATGGGCACCGGTGAGGCAACCGGCGAGAAGCGCGCGCTGACTGCCGCCGAAGCTGCGATCGCCAACCCGCTGATCGACGATAGCTCGATGAAGGGCGCCCGCGGCCTGTTGATCTCGATCACGGGCGGCAAGGATCTCACCCTGTTCGAGGTCGACGAAGCCGCAACCCGCATTCGCGAGGAAGTCGATGCCGACGCCAACATCATCGTCGGCGCCACCTTCGACGAATCGCTCGACGGCATCATTCGTGTCTCGGTGGTCGCGACCGGTATCGAGCAGGCCGCGATCGCCTCCCGTGCCCAGGCTCCCGCGCAGCAGCCGGGCGGCTCGCCGGAGAGCCGGCTGGCCGACCTGACCGCCCGCCTGCGTGCCGACAATCAGCGCATGGCCGAGCGTGCCCAGAAGCTGGAGCCGCCGACCGGCGTGACGGTTGCTCCGATTGCGGCTCAGGCTGCGGCGCCCCAGCAGCGTCCGGCAGTCGAGCGCGCTGCACTCGCGGCGATCGCCGCCGCGGTTGCCCCGGACAGCGCACCGACCGCTCAGGCGCCGATGCAACCGGCCTCCTATGGTGACGTCACCGTGCGGCCGATCGCCCAGAAGCCCACACTGTTCCCGGATCACGAAGCGGCCCGGGCCGAGCAGCACGAGCCGATGCCGCCCGAGACCTTCATCCCGCAGGCGGCAGAGCGGTCGCCGGTCCGTGCCCCGCGGATGCCGAAGTTCGAGGATCTGCCGATGCCGGCGCAGGCCGAGATTCGTCAGGCCAGCGGTGATGGTGAGGCGGAACATCCGCAGAAGACCCGGCTGTCGCTGCTGCAGCGGCTCGCCAATGTCGGCCTCGGCCGTCGCGACGAAGAGACCGAGCCGCCGATTGCGGCCCGTGCCTCGGGTCCTGCGATGCCGACGATGCCGCCGCTGCCCGAGCGCAAGCCGGCCCGCAGCGTCGCCCAGCAGATCTCGGCGAACGAGCAGCCGGTATCGGAATATGCAAAACGCCCAGCCCCGCAGGGATTGGACGCTCATGGCCGTCAGGCCCCTGTTGCCCCGGCGCCACAGGGCGACGACCATCTTGATATCCCGGCCTTCCTGCGCCGGCAGGCAAACTGAAGTTTGTTACAACCTTGGCGATGAAGAAGGCCTCGGCGGGGAACCGCCGGGGCCTTCTGCCTTAGACGGGCATGCAGTTGTGCTCTGCGAACAAGCAACTGATTTTAAATGATTAATTATTCTTTCGGTGGTCAGATGGCCACCCGCCGAGGGCCGTTTTCGCTGCCGCAATTTGGTTAACCTTGGGCGTGAATGCGGCGGAGATGGGGTAACAATCGGTAAAGAAGCGTGAGTTGGCGCGGTTTAGGAAATCACTATGGTCTGCCGTGACTTGGGGAGCTCAAGCGAGTCGGCCTTGGGGAAGTTTGGCCACTTGAATTGAGCGAAGTCGGGTAGTGGGCAATATCGAATGAAGTTCAGCCGTCAAACAACGCTTCGGTCGCAAGCCACCGTGACTGGCGTAGGCGTTCATTCCGGACTTCCTGCCAGTCTCACGTTGGGACCTGCACCTGTTGATGCAGGTTATATTTTTGTCCGCACCGGTCTCGACGGTGCCGACCGCGAAATCCACGCCGACGCCGATGCCGTGATCGCCACCGAATTTTCGACGGTGCTCGGTGACCGCGAAGGGCCGCTGGTTTCGACCGCAGAACATGTGCTCGCGGCGCTGCGCGGCATGGGGATCGACAACGCCACCGTCGAAGTCGATGGACCCGAAGTTCCGATCATGGACGGCAGCTCGGCTGCCTTCGTTGCCGCCATCGAGCAGGCCGGTATCGTCACCCAACCCGCCGTGCGCCGCTTCATCCAGGTGTTGAAGCCGGTACAGGTGAAGATCGGCCAATCGGTCGGTGAGTTGCGTCCGTTTGCTGGTGGATTCCGTGCCGAGGTCGAGATCGACTTCGCCAATGC
This sequence comes from Bradyrhizobium sp. CER78, assembly GCF_029846235.1. Classification (GTDB taxonomy): domain Bacteria; phylum Pseudomonadota; class Alphaproteobacteria; order Rhizobiales; family Xanthobacteraceae; genus Bradyrhizobium. The sequence continues at coordinate 398,773 of NZ_JARVWP010000005.1, read as the reverse complement.
GGTGATCGGCCGCCAGAGCTTCTCCTTCGATCTGTCCCCGGAAAGCTTCCGTCGCGATATCGCGCGGGCCCGGACCTTCGGCTGCATCAGCGACACCGCGCGGCTCTGGAGCGCCGGTTTCGCGCTCGGCGCGTCGTTCGACAACACGGTGGTGTTCGACGATACCCGGCTGCTCAACACCGAAGGCCTGCGCTACAGCGACGAATGCGTTCGCCACAAGGTCCTGGACGTGATCGGCGATCTCTCGCTGGCCGGCCTGCCGCTGCTCGGCATCTATCGCTCGAAGCGGGGCGGTCACAAGCTCAACAATGCGGTGCTGAAGGCGCTGCTGGCTGACCGCAGCGCTTGGCGGGTGGTCGAATCGGAGACGGCCCGGCGGCCGGTCCGCGGCCATGTCGAAGCCGGCGCAGGCACCGTGGGCGGTCTCGTCGCCCCGGCCTACGGTCCGGACGTGTCCTGATCGCCGCAGGCGGTCAGGTCCCAATTTCCGTAATAACCACAGCAGGCTGTGCGCTTCGCGGGGTCGCCTTATTCCCGGCGGATTGGCTCCGTATTCGGTTGGTCGACGGTCATTTTTCGGTTAAACAGGCCCGCGGTTGCCTTGATATGGCGCCAACGGCACGAGAGAGATTGCATCCATGATCGCGGTTCATGGGTGGAGTGGGGTCGCCGTTAACCGCATCAAAGGCGTCAGGTTTTACAATTCATGTCGGCAATGCGTATGGCGCTCGAACCACGCTCCTCTTCTGACGTCTCCGGCCTGACCAAGGCCGCGCGCACGCTGCGTTTTGCGGCGGGCATGATCGTGCTCGCACTGCCGCTCTCAGGCTGCGGCACCGGCGCGCTGTGGGACAAGTTCATGGCCAAGGACGATACGTTCGTCGATGAGCCCGCGGACAAGCTCTACAATGAGGGCTTGTACATGATGAACGAGAAGAAGGACCTGAAGGCCGCCTCGAAGAAGTTCGAGGAAGTCGATCGTCAGCACCCGTATTCGGATTGGGCGCGCAAGTCGCTGCTGATGTCGGCCTATTCGTATTACCAGGCCGGCGACTACGACAGCTGCATCGGCTCCGCCACCCGCTACGTCACGCTGCATCCCGGCAGCCCGGACGCTGCTTACGCCCAGTACCTGATCGCAGCATCGCATTTCGATCAGATCCCGGACATCTCGCGCGACCAGGGCCGCACCGAGAAGGCGATCGCGGCGCTCGAAGAGGTGGTGCGCAAATATCCGACTTCGGAATACGCCACCCAGGCCAAGAACAAGATCCAGGCGGCGCGCGACCAGCTCGCCGGCAAGGAAATGGCGGTCGGGCGCTACTACATCGAGAAGCGCGACTTCACCGCCGCGATCAACCGCTTCAAGACCGTGGTCACGCAGTACCAGACCACCCGCCACGTCGAAGAGGCGCTCTACCGGCTCACCGAGGCCTATATGGCGATCGGCATCGTCGGCGAGGCGCAGACCGCGGCCGCAGTGCTCGGCCACAATTTTCCGGACAGCCGCTGGTACAAGGACGCGTATAATCTAGTAAAGTCCGGCGGTCTCGAGCCGAGCGAGAATCAGGGATCCTGGATCAGCAGGACCTTCAAGAAGATAGGTCTCGGCTAGGAATTGTCCTCGCATGCTGGCCCGTCTGTCGATCCGTGACATCGTCCTGATCGAACGGCTTGATATCGAATTTTCCCGTGGCTTGGCGGTGCTGACCGGCGAAACCGGCGCCGGCAAATCGATTCTGCTCGATGCCTTTGCGCTGGCGCTCGGCGGCCGCGGCGATGCCGGCCTCGTGCGCCACGGTACCGAGCAGGGGCAGGTCACCGCGATGTTCGATGTCCCCAAGGGGCATCCGGCGGCGAGGATACTTGCCGAGAACGGCCTCGACGACACCGGAGAGATGATCCTGCGCCGTGTGCAGCTCGCCGACGGCCGCACCCGTGCCTTCATCAACGACCAGGCAATCAGCGTGCAGACCCTGAAGGCGGTCGGCGCCGTTCTTGTCGAAATCCACGGCCAGCATGACGAGCGCGCGCTGGTCGACGCCTCCACCCACCGCCAGCTGCTCGACGCCTTCGCCGGCCACGAGAAGGACGTCACGGCGCTGGAAGCGCTGTGGGAAATCAGGCGGACCGCGGGCACCGCGCTCGACGAGCATCGCGCCGGCATGGAGCGTGCCGCGCGCGAGGCCGACTATCTGCGCCATGCCTCGCAGGAATTGAAGACGCTGGCGCCGAAGGACGGCGAGGAGACCGAACTCGCCAACCGCCGCACCACGATGATGCAGGGCGAGAAGGTCGCGACCGATCTGCGCGAGGCGCAGGAGGCGATCGGCGGCTCGCATTCGCCGGTGTCGGCGCTGTCGGCCGCGGTGCGGCGGCTGGAGCGGCGCGCCGCCAATGCGCCGGCGCTGATCGAGCCGGCGGTGAAGGCGATCGATATCGCGATCAATGCGCTGGAAGAGGCCGATCAGCATCTCAGCGCGGCGCTGGCTGCGACCGATTTCGATCCGGCCGAGCTCGAGCGGATCGAGGAGCGGCTGTTCGCGCTGCGCGCCGCCTCACGCAAATATTCGACGCCGGTGGATTTGCTGGCCGCGCTGGCGGCGCAATACGCTGGCGACGTCGCGCTGATCGATGCCGGCGCCGATCAGCTCAAGAAGCTGGAAGCGGCCGCCACTGAGGCCGACAAGCGTTATGCGGCTGCGGCCGCAAAACTGTCGGCGGCGCGCATCAAGGCGGCCGAGAAGCTCAACAAGGCGGTCAATGCCGAGCTCGCGCCGCTCAAGCTCGAGCGCGCGAAATTCATGACCCAGGTCGAGGCCAACGCGGCCGCGCCGGGGCCGCAGGGTATCGACCGTGTCGAGTTCTGGGTCCAGACCAACCCGGGCACCAAGCCGGGGCCGATGATGAAGGTCGCCTCCGGCGGCGAGCTGTCACGCTTCCTGCTGGCGCTGAAGGTCGTGCTGGCCGATCGCGGCTCGGCGCCGACTTTGGTGTTCGATGAAATCGACACCGGCGTCGGCGGCGCGGTGGCCGACGCCATCGGCTCGCGGCTGGCGCGCCTCGCCGGCAAGGTGCAGGTGATGGCGGTGACCCATGCGCCGCAGGTCGCAGCCCGCGCCAGCCAGCATCTTCTGATCTCCAAGGACGCGCTCGACAAGGGCAAGCGGGTCGCCACCCGCGTCAACGCGCTCGCCGCCGACCATCGCCGCGAGGAGATCGCGCGCATGCTGGCCGGCGCCGAGATCACCGCGGAGGCGAGGGCCGCGGCGGAACGCCTGCTCCGGGCGGCGAGTTAATTTCTCATTGTCATTCCGGGGCGATGCGAAGCATCGAACCCGGAATCTCGAGATTCCGGGTCTGGTCCTTCGGACCATCCCGGAATGACAACCTCAGACGCAGATCGACTCATACAAGTCATTCCATTCCGGGTTGGTCGCCTCGATTAACTGGGTCTTCCAGCTTCTCTTCCACTTCTTTAGCTCCTTCTCCCGAGAGATCGCGGAGATCGGATCGTCGTAGATTTCGAACCAAACAAGCTGCGTGATGTTGTATTTGGATGTAAAGCTTCGGACGGCCTTCATTCGGTGTTCGTAGACCCGGCGCACGAGATCGTTGGTGATCCCAACATAGATTGCTCCGTCTCGTCGACTTGCTAGAATGTAGACGTAGTACGACATGAGCCCCATTCCCTACATCGTCATTCCGAGGCGATGCGAAGCATCGAAGCCGGAATCTCGAGATTCCGGGTTCGGTCCTGACGGACCGCCCCGGAATGACGAAGAACTATAGCGCGCTCCTTGCATGGCCAAAGCAGCAAAAGAGAAATCATTTCCTGACGTCGACAAGCTCACCAAGGCCCAGGCCAAGGTCGAGTTGATGCGCCTTGCGCTCGAGCTCGAGGGGCACGACAAGCGCTACTATCAGGACGATGCGCCGAGCGTCACCGACGCCGAGTACGATGCGCTGCGGCAGCGCTACAACGCGATCGAGAAGCGCTTCCCGGAATTCGTCACCGCAGAATCGCCGTCGCAGAAGGTCGGTGCCGCGCCGTCCGGGCGCTTCAAAAAGGTCCGCCATTCGGTGCCGATGCTGTCGCTCGACAACGCGTTTGCGGAAGCCGACGTGATCGACTTCGTTGGACGCATCACGCGCTTCCTGAAATTGCCGGACGACAAGATCGATTTCTCGGCCGAGCCGAAGATCGACGGTCTCTCGATGTCGCTGCGCTACGAGGGCGGCGAGCTCGTCACCGCAGCGACCCGCGGCGACGGCGCCGAAGGCGAGGACGTCACCGCGAACATCCGCACGCTGGAGGATGTGCCGCAGAAGCTGAAGGGGCGCAACGTGCCCGAGATCTGCGAGGTGCGCGGCGAGGTCTACATGACCAAGAAGGCGTTCCTCGCGCTCAACGAGCGACAGAAGGCCGCGGGCGACACCATCTTCGCCAATCCGCGCAACTCGGCGGCTGGCTCGCTGCGGCAGAAGGATCCCGGTATCACCGCCTCGCGGCCGCTCGGCTTCTTTGCCTATGCCTGGGGCGAGATGAGTGCGATGCCGGAGGAGACCCAGACCGGCATGATCCACTGGTTCGAGCGCTGCGGCTTCAAGACCAATCCGCTGACCAAATTGTGCCGCTCGGTCGAGGAGCTGATCGCCTTCCATCGCAAGATCGAGGAGCAGCGCGCCGAGCTCGACTACGATATCGACGGCGTCGTCTACAAGGTCGACCGCATCGACTGGCAGGAACGGCTCGGCTTCGTGTCGCGCACGCCGCGCTGGGCGATCGCGCACAAATTCCCGGCCGAGCGCGCCATGACCGTGCTGCGCGACATCGAGATCCAGGTCGGACGCACCGGCTCGTTCACCCCGGTCGGCAAGCTCGAGCCGGTCGGCGTCGGCGGCGTGATCGTGCAGAACGTCACGCTGCACAACGAGGATTACATCAAGGGCATCGGCAACAAGGGCGAGGTGCTGCGCGAGGGGCGCGACATCAGGATCGGCGACACCGTGGTGATCCAGCGCGCCGGCGACGTGATCCCGCAGGTCGTCGACGTCGTGATCGACAAGCGGCCGAAGAGCGCCAAGGAGTTCCATTTCCCGAAGAAATGCCCGTGCCCGCTGCACACCGACGTGGTGCGCGAGGAGACCGCGACCGGCGAGGAGGGCTCGCGGCTGCGCTGCAGTGGCGAGTTCGCCTGTCCGTTCCAGAAGATCGAGCACCTCATCCTGTTCGTGTCGCGACGGGCGTTCGACATCGACGGCCTCGGCGTGAAGCAGCTGCAATATTTCTTCGACAAGGGTTGGGTCAAGGAGCCCGCCGACATCTTCACGCTGCCGAAGCGTAACGCAAAGCTGAAGCTCGAGGACATCGAGGGCTATGGCGAAACCTCGGTGCGCAATCTGTTCGCCGCGATCGACAGCCGGCGCAGGATCGGGCTGGAGCGCTTCATCTATGCGCTCGGCATGCGTCATGTCGGCGAGACCACGGCGCTGGCGCTGGCGCGCGGCTACGGCTCGTGGGAGGCATTCCACGAGGCCTGTCTGAGGGTCGCCAAGGGCGACGAAGATGCGATCGCCGAGATGGATGCGCTCGACCAGATCGGCGACACTGTGATCAAGAGCATCGCGGACTATTTCGGCGAGAGCCACAATCGCGGCATCGTCGAGCGGTTGACCACCGAGCTCGACGAGATCGTTGACGCCGAGAAGCCGAAGAGCAATTCGGTGGTGGCCGGCAAGACCGTGGTGTTCACCGGTTCGCTCGAGAAGATGACGCGCGACGAGGCCAAGGCGACCGCCGAGCGGTTAGGGGCCAAGGCCGCGGGTTCGGTGTCGAAGAAGACCGACTATGTCGTCGCGGGGCCGGGCGCCGGCTCGAAGCTTGCCGAAGCGCAGAAGCACGGCGTGCAGGTATTGACCGAAGACGAGTGGCTGAAGCTGATCGGGGAATAGGTTGTCCGTCATTCCGGGGCGCCTCGAAGAGGCGAACCCGGAATCTCGAGATTCTCGGTGCGCAATTGCGCACCTGAGGGTTCGATGCTTCGCATCGCCCCGGAATGACGAAGCAAGTCACATCATCCCCTGCTCATCCTCCTCGGCCTGCGTGATCAGCTCCTCGCTCACCACCACGTTCCGCCGCGGCACCACGAAGATCATGGTGCAGGCGCAGGCGATCGAGATCGCGAAGATCGCCGATGTCAGCGGCAATGTGGTGGTAGAGTGGCCGCCGAGATAGGCGCCGAATTGCGAAATCAGCGAGCCGATGCCCTGCTGCAGGAAGCCCATCGCGCCCGAAGCGGTGCCGGCGGCTTCGGGGCGGATGCTGATGGCGCCGGCGGCGGAATTGGCCATCACGAAGGCATTGGCGACCATCACGATCATCTGGGTGCCGAACAGCCAGAGCGGCGCCTGGTTCAGCCCGGCAAAGCTCCAGATCAGGTTCAACAGGCTGCCGCCGAGCTGCAGCGCGAGGCCGAACCAGATCAGTTTCTCCAGCGAGTGCCGCGGCGCGAAGCGCACGCACAAGAGATTGCCGATGAAGTAGCCGAACCCCGTCATCGCGAACCACGCGCCGTATTCGGCGCTGCTGCGGCCCATCTGGGTCACCACGATATAGGGGCCGCCGCCGGCGAAGGCGAAGATGATCTGCGACGCCAGCACCTGGCACAACAGATAGCCGACGAACGCGCGGCTTCGGATCAGCTTGCCGAGGTCGCCGCGGAAGCTGGAGCTGTCGGTGCGGTCGCGGCGGGTTTCGGGCAGCGCCAGCGCGATGAAGATCGTGGTGATCAGCGACGCTGCGGTGATGAGATAGAGGATCGCACGCCAGCCGAACGTGGTCTCCAGCAGGCCGCCGGTCAGCGGGCTCACCATCTGCGCGATCATCAGCGCGGCCACGACCAGGCTGATCATGGCGCCGACCCGCTCGCGCGGATAGAGATCGCGGATGATGGCGCGGCTGATCACCATGCCGCTGGCGCCGCCGAGCGCCTGGAAGAAGCGCGCCGCGATCAGTTGCGGCAGGGTCTCGGCAAACACGGAGCCGATGCCGGCCACCACCATCAGGCCGAGGCCCGAGAGCAGCACCGGGCGGCGGCCGAACTTGTCGGACAGCGGTCCCATGATCAGCTGCGACAGCGCGATGCCGACCATGTAGAGCGACACGGTCATCTGCGCGATGGAAATGTCGCGGCCGAAATCGGTCGCCAGCACCGGCAGTGCCGGAACCAGCATGTAGAGCGAGATCGGCGCGACGCCCGTCATCACGACGAGCATCAGCAGCATGACCTTCGATGTCGCGATGTTGTCTCTAGCCGCGCCGGGCGGCTTGCCCATCACGCCGTGCATTCAGGTCCGATCCAGCATTGTGGAACGACTGTAGCGCGCCCGTCCGCGCGGAATACGGGTGTTTCGGCATACGCCCATGCGATTTCGGGAGACGCCGCAGTGATGTTTCGCCTCGCGCAATAAGGCAGGCGACGTCCCCATACATTCCGCTGTCGTCCTCCGCGAAAGCGGGGGACCCAGTATTCCAGAGGCCGTCGTTGTTGAGCCGATGGGCCGCGGCGTACTGGATCCCCCGCTTGCCGCCTTCGCTAAAGCTACGGCGAGCCCAATGCCTTTACCCCGGCGAAGCCTTGGCGAAGACGGGTTGCGGGGGATGACACCGAGTGTGAGGAGAGGGTGAACGTAAACCCGACGCCGCTACTTCAGCGCCGCCGTCGCCTCGTCGAGCCACAGCTTGGTAGCGTTGTCGTCGAGATGCGGACGCACCACGCGCGCAACGCGGGCGTGGTAATCATTGAGCCAGCTCAGCTCGTCAGCGCTCAGCATGCTCACCTCGATCAGGCGCCGATCGATCGGCGCCAGGGTCAGCGTCTCGAATGCGTTGACCGGCTTCTCGGCGCCGGCGATGTCGGTGCCGATCACGATCTCGAGGTTCTCGATCCTTATGCCGTAGGCGTCGGTCTTGTAGTAGCCGGGCTCGTTGGACAGGATCATGCCGCGCTTCAGCGGCGTGGTGCCGAGCTTCGAGATCCGCGCCGGCCCTTCATGGACACTGAGATAGCTGCCGACGCCGTGACCGGTGCCGTGCTCGAAATCGATCCCGGCCTGCCAGAGATATTGCCGCGCGAAGCTGTCGAGCTGCGCGCCGGTGGTGCCGTCCGGGAAGATCGCGCGAGCAATCGCGATATGGCCGCGCAGCACGCGGGTGAAGCGGTCGCGCATCTCGTCGGTCGGCTTGCCGATCGCGATGGTGCGGGTGACGTCGGTGGTGCCGTCTTCATACTGCGCGCCGGAATCGATCAGCAGCAGATCGCCGGGGGTGATGCGGCGGTTGCTCTTGCGCGTCACGCGATAATGCACGATGGCGCCGTTCGGCCCGGTGCCGGCGATGGTCGGGAACGAGACGTCCTTCAGCGCGCCGGTCTGGCGGCGGAACGTCTCCAGCGCCTCGACGGTGTCGATCTCGGTGAGGTGGCCGGAGGGCGCCTCGCGGTCGATCCAGGCGAGGAAGCGCGTCAACGCCACCGCGTCGCGCTGATGCGCGGTGCGCGTGCCCTCGATCTCGGTGAGGTTCTTGACCGCCTTCAGCAGGCTGACCGGATCGTTGCCGCGCACCGGCTTGCCGCCGGCGCCCGCGATCAGGCGGCTGAGGGCATCTGCCGCGGTCGCGCTGTCAAGCGCAATCGAGGCGCCGCGCTTGGCGAGCTCGGTGAGCTTGCCGGTCAGCGCCGCCGGCTCCTCGACATCGGCGGATTGCTCGAGATGGTCGCGCGCGGAGTTGGACAGCTTGCGGTGATCGATGAACACCAGCGGCCGGCCGTGCTTCGGCACCAGCGCGTAGGACAGCGGCAGCGGCGTATGCGAGACGTCGGCGCCGCGGATGTTGAAGGTCCAGGCCACCGCGTGGCTGTCCGAGAGCACCAGCGCATCGACGCCGAGCTTGTTGATCTCGAGCCGGATCCGCTTCAGCTTCTCGGCCTCGATCTCGCCGGAAAACTGCGCGCCGTGGATCGAAACCCGGCCGAGCGGTGGTGCCGGCCGCTCGTGCCAGATCGCATCGACCGGGTTGCCGTCAACGGCGACCAGCTCGGCACCGGCCTTGGCGCAGGCCGCCGCCAGCCGTTCGGCTGCCGCAGAAGTGTGCAGCCAGGGGTCAAATCCTAGGCGGTCGCCGGCTGCCAGGTGCCGGGTCAGCCAGTGCTCCGGCGGCGGCTCGACCAGCGGCTCGACCTGCCAGGCCTTAGCGTCGACCTGCTTGCCGGCCTGCAGCGTGTAGCGCCCGTCGACGAACAGGGCGGCCTCCCGGCCCAGCACGATCGCGAGCCCGGCCGATCCGGTGAAGCCGGTCAGCCAGGCGAGCCGCTCTTCGGACGCCGCAACATATTCGTTCTGCTGCTGATCGGCGCGCGGAACCACAAACCCGGTCAGCTTGCGCCGCGCCAGTTCCTCGCGCAGCGCGCTTAAGCGCGCGGTCAGCGCGACGCCGCCTTCGGGCTCTTCGAACGTCTGAAAATGGGCTTCGAACATCGCCTTCGCACTCTCGTCGGATGCGGCATGATCTTCGCGCAAGCGCAAGCAGCATGACCACATTTTTGGCATCACTTATGCTTGAACCATGGCATAGTGGAAGTGACCCGGCGATGTCCACCGTCGTCGGTCAAAGCGTGCCGGGAGTGTCTCAACTCAACGGTGAGGAGATGCACGATGCCTGCATTCACGTTTGAGAAGATCTCGCCGCCGGCGCCCCCCGGCCCGATCGCGCCGGTCGAGCAGAAGCCGCGCGGTGTCATCGTCCAAATGCTCGATCGCTTTGTCGAGGCGCGTGCCAGGCGTGCAGCCGCTCAGGACAAGGTCGAGACAGCCGGCCGCGATTCCGTCGCGCCCGACTAACCAGTCCGCAGATCGCACTTACCGTTCGAGGTCGGAGGCCTTCGTCACGGTCGCGTTGACGACCCTTGTGCCGACGAGCTCGCGCACGATCCGCTCATCGGGGCCGACGATACCGAGGTCGAATTCGCGCTCCGGCGTCAGCAGCGTCATGCGCTGGCCGACGATGACGACGACGGTCATGTCGAGCGTCTCGCCGGATATCGCCCATTCCCTGAGCTCGCCCCGAAATGGCTCCCGGCGCCAGGCGTCGGGGAAGCCCGGATCGCAGCGGACCTCGAGACCGTCTTCGGAGGTGGTGAGCACAAGCTTCGATCGCGAGGGCTTCCAGTGCTCCTCCAGTAGCTCGTTGACCAGCCAGACGCAGCTGAACGTGCGGCATTCCGCCGGCCGGTCCGGATAGATCCGGCAGCCGCGCCCGGGCGCGCAATGCGGACACCATGCGCTGGCCGGCTTCGCCAGTTCCTCGATCGCCATCACCTTGCAGCAGAGCGTGCAGTCGCCGCACTGTCTGCCGGTCGCGGTCATGTCACCTGACCGAGCGCAGCAGCAGGCTGCTCCAGCCCTCGATCTTCAGATGCCGCAGCGGCACCAGCCCGCGGGCGCGATAGGCGGCAATCACGGCCGGCGCCTGGTGGGTCAGCAGGCCCGAGAGAATGACCTGCGCTGATGACGCGAGGTGCCGTGTCATCGGTCCCGCCAGCTGGCGCAGCGGATTGGCGAGGATGTTGGCGAGCACCAGATCGAACGGCCCGTCCGCGGCAAAGCGCGGCGCGGCAAAGCCCGTGGCGCGTATCACGTCCACCAGATGTCCTGCGCCGTTCAGCCAGGCGTTTTCCTCGGCGACCCGCACTGAGGGCGGGTCGATGTCGCTTGCCAGCACCTTGCCATGCAGCGCCTTGGCGGCGGCAATCCCGAGCACGCCGGTCCCGGTGCCGAGATCGAGCACCCGCCGGGGCTGATACGCCTTCAGGACGTGGTCGAGCAGCAAGAGGCAGCCGCGCGTGGTGCCGTGATGGCCGGTGCCGAAGGCGAGCGCCGCCTCGATCTCGATCCCGAGCTTGTTTGCGGGGATCCTGTGTCGGTCATGCTGGCCGTGGACGACAAAGCGGCCCGCTGCGACCGGGACCAGGTCCTCCAGGCTCGCTTTGACCCAATCCTTGGCCTCGATGGTGTCAAATACCAAAGTCGATGCGACATCCTGCCCCACCACCTGGCCGACCAGCTCGCGCAGCAAGGCCTGATCGGGCGGCTCGGCAAAATGGACGGTGACGTCCCAGCGGCCGTCCGGCCGCTCAAAGGCCGCAAAAGCCGCCTGGTCCTCGAAGAACAGCTCGGAAAGCGCGTCGACCACGCGTTTTGCGGTCGTTTCGTCGGGCAGGGTGAGGCTGGCGCGGTGTGTGGACGGGGTCATCGGAGGCCGTTAGCGCGATTTTTGTTAAAAGTTCAACCCGGATTCAATCGAATTTCGTGCGAACTGATAGGTTCCTGATTCAGACAACCTTAGATACCGCCGTACTAGTACGGAGGCGGAACTGGGGAATTCCCTTCGTTCCAAGGCATCACAACCAAGGGCAGGGCTGCAATGAAGGCTTTTTTCGTTAGGTTTTTGCGGGATGAATCCGGCGCAACCGCTATCGAATACGGACTGATCGCGACCGGCATCGCCATCGCCATCATCGCCGCGGTGAACGGCGTCGGCACGAACCTGAGCGGCACGTTCAGCACGATCGCCGGCTCCCTCAGGTAAATTCGCCGACTGCGTTCTCAAGCAAGCACCGGGCAACGACGCCCGGTGTTTTCTTTTTGACTGGTTGTCCACAGAGCTCTGCGCAGCTTGTCAACCAGCGATCAACCGCGTTGTCCCCGGGGTTGTCGGCCTCTGCTCCACAGGCAGTCCACCGGGATGTTCACCGGCTTTTCCCACGACGGGACACCAGGTCTGACCACGGTCGACCCACAGCTTCTCAACAGGCCTGTCCACACCTGCCGCTGATGCGCGCTCCGCGTCAGGCGAACAGCGCGCGATGGTCGGCCAGGACGGCCCGCGCGGCGTTGTGGCCGGGCGCACCGGTGACGCCGCCGCCGGGATGGGCGCCGGAACCGCAATGGTAGAGACCGCGGAGCGGTCCGCGATAATCGGCATGGCCGAGCATCGGGCGTGCCGAGAACAACTGGTTCAGCGTCAGCGCGCCGTGAAAGATGTCGCCTCCAAGCAGGCCGAATTCCCGCTCGAGGTCGAGCGGCGACAGGATCTGGCGGCCGATCACGGAGCCCGCAAAGCCGGGCGCATAGCCGTCGACGGTTGCGATCATCAGGTCGGCGACGTCCTCGCGATGGTCGTCCCACGATTTGCCGCCGGGCAATTGCGGCGCGACATGCTGGCAGAACAGGCTCGCGACGTGCCGGCCCGGCGGGCTCAAACTGTCGTCGAGCGTCGAGGGGATCAGCACCTCGACGATGGGCGCGCGGCTCCAGCCGAAGTCGCGCGCATCATGCCAGGCGCGATCCATGTAGCCGAGGCTGGGCGCGATGATGATGCCCGCGGTGAGATGATCGCCGGGGCCCGGCAGCGCGGTGAACGAAGGCAGGGCGCTCAGCGCCACGTTCATCCTGAAGGTGCCGGACCCGTTCTGCCATCGCGAGATGCGCGTGCGGAATTCGCCCGCCAATGCGCCGGCCGGCACCAGGCGCGTGTACAGCAGTTTCGGGTTGACGTTGGAGACGACGTATTTGGCGCGGACCGTCGCGCCATTGTCGAGGATGACCCCAGTGGCGCGATCCTTTTCGATGATCACCTCGCGGACGGGCGCATCGGTTTCGATCTCGACGCCATGGCTGCGCGCGGCGCGCGCCATCGCCTGGGTGATCGCGCCCATGCCGCCGATCGCGTGGCCCCAGACACCCTTCTTGCCGTTCACCTCGCCAAACGCATGATGCAGCATCACATAGGCCGAGCCGGCGGCGTAGGGGCTCGCATAATTGCCGACGATGGCGTCGAAGCCGAACAGCGCCTTGACGAGATCGTTCTCGAAACGCTCGTCGAGCATCTCGCCGGCCGAGCGCGTGAACAGGTCGAGCAGGTTGCGCTGCTGCTCGAGCGACAGCCGCCGCAGGATGTTGGCGGTGCCGAGCGCGTTGAAGGCCTCGCTGATTGCGCCGATGCCAAAGCCCTCGACGAGGTTCGGCGGTGCGCGCAGCACGAATTGCCGCAGCACGTCGGCGATGGCTTCGAGTTCCCCCGAGAACGCGCCGATGGTGGCCGCGTCCTGCTGGCTGAGCTTTGCGACCGACTGCTGGGTGCGGCCTTCGCCGGTCAAGAGGTAGCTGCCGTCGGGCGCGGGAAGGAAGTTCTGCGCGCGGCGCTCGACGACCTTGAGGCCGTGGTCGGCAAGTTTCAGGTCCGCGATGATCTGCGGGTTGAGCAGGCTCACCGTGTAGGCGGCGACCGAATTGCGGAAGCCCGGACAAAACTCCTCGGTGACGGCGGCGCCGCCGACCACCTTGCGGCGCTCGACGATCCTGACCTTCAATCCGGCCATCGCAAGATAGGCCGCGCAAGTGAGGCCGTTGTGCCCCGCACCGATGATGACGGCATCAACTTCATGATTGGACATGGCGCTTCTATAGGCCGAATGTCCGCATCTCACCACTGCCGGCTGCGGCGGGTCACAAATCCGTACCGATCCGGATACGATAGTCCGGCCGCGATTGTGCGGGCCGTGAGCCGCCAGCAGGGCGAGCGCAGCGTCTCGTTCACTGAAAGCGGCCGAGCAGTGAGGTGCCGATGCCGTTTGTTTTTGATCAATCTGAAATCGAGTGGCCCGACGACGGTTCCGACCCGCAGCCGCGCGCCGACCAGTTCGTCTACCTGCCGGCGCCGGAATATGGCGGACAACACGAGCCCGTTCGTTTTTCGCTGGACGTCCCACCCGAACCGCCGGCTCCCGAGAGCGTGCCGTTTCCGCGGCCGAGCCTGTGGGACCGCCTGCGAGGCCGAAAGCCTTCGGCTACGCAACGGGCACCGGCAGTCGCAGCCTGGCATGACGCGCGCACCGCGCACGCCGCCTTTGTTCGGCAGCGTCTGCTCGCGGCGGCAGTGCCGGCACTCGGCGAGCTTGGCGTCCGACAACTCTACTGCCGCTATGACGGCGGCAATGACGAGGGATTTGCCTGGCTCGACAGCGCCACGCTTCGCGACGGTACGCGCATCGATCGCGAGGCGCTGGTCGAGCAACTCGTCGCGCACAAGCTGCTCGATCGACTGATCGCCCGCGGCGTGACGCGCCGGTACGACGCCATGAGCGAGCACAAGCAGGTCGCCTCCTTCATGCACGACTGGCTGTGCACTGAGTTTGCGGCCATGCTGCTCGGTAGCGGTTACGGCACCGGCGAACATGTCCTCTACGGCGCGTTCACGGTCGATTTCGATGCCGGCACCGTGGTTGACGACCCCGGCGCGGATCCGGTCACCCGAAACAGAGAGATCGCGAGGTAGCCTGCGATGGCGCATCCCTATCATCATGCGGTCCGTTCCGCGCGCCTGTTCGGCGGAACGCCCGAGGACTATCTCGCGATCCACGACTGGTTCGACGAGAGCAAGGCGCATCTCGCCGACGTGCGTCACCGCGCGCTGCGCCACCACAGCGAAGGTATCTTCCTGTGCGAGGCCATCTTCGGCGCCACGCTGACGAACAGCGCCGGCAAGCAGGTGCCGGTGCGGACGGTCGGCGAGCAGCACGTCAAGGACGATCTCGGCTGGATTCCCTCGGTCAAGGATTGGTTGCAGCACATCGAGCTGCAGCCATGGATGGGGCGGACGCCGTTCCGGCCACAAATGGAAACATCCGCATCGGCCGCGAGTGCGGAACACGAGGCCGGCGACATCAGGATGACGTGAACGGTTCAAGCAACCCGGTGCGCGTGTTGCCCGCTGCCTGGCGCTATGATTCAATGCAATGCTGTGCCCGGTGTTGATCTGCCGGATCGTGACCGGGAGTAATTATGACGTCTGAGCCGTCCGCATCGCGAAACCGGCTGGTGCTGGTTGTCTACACCGCGGCGATCTTCGTCAGCGCGCTGTTGCTGTTCTCGGTGCAGCCGCTGTTCACCAAGATGGTGCTGCCGCGGCTCGGCGGCTCGCCGGCGGTGTGGTCGGTGGCGATGGTGTTCTTCCAGTCGCTGCTGCTCGGCGGCTACGCCTATGCGCATCTGTTGATGAAGCTGAGCAGCCGCGTCGTTCCGGTCATGGTGCATCTGGCGTTGCTCGTCGTCGCGCTGCTGACCTTGCCGCTGACGATCAGGAGCGGCTGGGGCGAGCCGCCGACCTCGGGCTATGCGGTCTGGCTGCTCGCCCTGTTCGCGGTCTCGATCGGCCTGCCGTTCTTCGCGCTCGCCGCCAACAATCCGCTGCTGCAGGCCTGGTTCGTGCGCACCGGCCATCCCAGCGGGCCCGATCCGTACTTCCTCTATGCGTCGTCGAACATCGGCAGTTTCCTGGCGCTGCTGTCTTATCCGGTGCTGCTCGAGCCGATGTTCACATTGCGCACCCAGAACCTGATCTGGACCTGTGGCTATGGCGTGCTGATTGTGCTGATCGCAGGTTGCGGTGTGTTGCTGTTGCGTTCGCCGGCCAATGCTGGCGCGCTCAATCTGCCGGTCGATGACGCCAGCGCGGCGGCGCCGTCCGGGTCGCTGCGGGCGCGCTGGATCTTCCTCGCTGCGGTGCCGTCCGGCTTTTTGGTCGCGGTGACGGCGCATATCTCGACCGACGTCGCGGCCGCACCCTTGCTGTGGGTGCTGCCGCTGTCGCTGTATCTGTTGACCTGGGTGCTGGTGTTCCAGTCGCGGCCGCTGCTGCCGCACAAATGGATGCTGCTGGCGCAGCCGCTGGCGATCGCCGGCGTCGTGATCCTGCTGGCGTTCGGCGGCGAGCAGAACCTGCTGCTGACGCTCGGCGGCCATCAGCTCTGCTTCTTCGTCATCGCGATGGCCTGCCATGGCGAGCTCGCGCGCACCCGCCCCGCCGCGAAATACCTCACCGGCTTCTACGTCGCACTGTCGTTCGGCGGCATGGTCGGCGGCCTGTTTGCAGGCCTGATCGCGCCGTTCACCTTCTCATGGATCGCCGAATATCCGATCCTGCTGGCGCTGGCGGCGCTGTGCCGTCCGCCGGGCGGCGCGGAGCGGCTTCCGCGCTGGAGCGCCTGGTACTGGCCGTTCTTTGCGGTGCTGGCGGTAGCGCTGATCGCGCCGAGCTATTCGGCCGGCGACATCTTCAACTGGTTCGACGACCACCGGGTGTGGGTGATCGGCGCCGTCGGCGTGCTCTCGGCGCTGCTCGCGCTCGCACTGAATGCCAATCGCTGGAAGATCTTCGCCACCGTCGTCGTCGCGCTGGTGGTGCTGCGCGCCTATCCGTCCGACGATGGCCGCGTCGAAACCGTGCGCAGCTTCTTCGGCGTGCACAAGATCGTGGTGACCCCGAACGGCCAGTATCACGTGCTGATGCACGGCACCACGATCCATGGCGCCGAGAAATTCAAGAACGACGACGGCACCCCGGTCACCGGAAAGCCCGAGCCGATCAGCTACTATTACAAGGACGGCGGCATCGGGCGGGCGATCACCGCAATCCGCGCGCGCAAGGGCGCGCCGCTGAAAGTGGCTGTGATCGGGCTCGGCTCGGGGACGCTGACCTGCGCCTCAGCGCCCGGCGAGGACTGGCGATTCTTCGAGATCGACCAGTCGATGGTCGATACCGCGCGCGATCCGAAATATTTCACCTACATCCAGAGCTGCGAGCCGAACCTGAAGCCTGTGATCGGCGACGCGCGGCTGACCCTCGCCAAGGAGCCGGACGGCGCCTACGATCTCATCATCGTCGACGCCTATTCGTCGGACGCGATCCCGATCCATCTCGCAACCAAGGAGGCGATGGCGATCTACAAGGAGAAGCTGGCGCCGCACGGTGCGGTCGTGATGCACGTCTCCAACCGCCATCTCGAGCTTGCCAGCGTCGTGGTCGGCATTGCGGACGCCAACGACATGAAGAGCTGGGTCTACAGCGAGGATTCCGGCCGCGACAACGAGTACATCTTCTCGACCTCGGTCGTGGTCTCCGCCCGCGAGGACGCAGATGTCGGCAAGCTCGCGTCCTCAGACGTCTGGATCGAGACCGATGCCAACGAGAAGCAGCGGGTCTGGACCGACGATTATTCGAACGTGCTGGGGGCGGTCTACCGGCGCCTGCGCGACGGCGAGCAGTAGGGCTGGTCGATCTCTAGTCCCACCGAGACGACAATCGTCGAATCTCCGACCTGTCGCCGAAGCGCTCGGCAAACGACGTCCCGCGATCCGGTTGAGACAATCCGAACTGATGGAGCGGAGAAGCTGATATCAGCGGACCACGGTGGTTTCCGAACGCCAGCGCGTCATTCGTATCATTCGGTCCGAACGTTGCGCGGCCTGCCGCAAGCGTCTCGTTCGGATAGTGGATCGCCGTATCGAACGTGTCCGGGTTTTCCGTATGCGGTTTGTCGACATTGAACCCAATCTTCCCGGTGCCTCCACTCTTTTTGAGTGCTTCCTGCTCCTCCTTGCTCAGCGACGGAATAGTCGAATAGTGCAAGTGGTTTCCCTTCGAAAATATGCCGGTGTTGCCGACGTGACCAATAATGTCACCCGGCCAGATGCGGTCGCCCATGCGCGCCTGAGGCGGCCCGTCCATGTGTGCATAAAGTCCGTAGCCGTTCGTCGTCTTCACGATGACCGTGTTTCCGTAACCTTCGTTGAAGCCCGAATAAACGATCTCGCCGGGGGCCTGAGCTGGAATGGGTGTTCCTTGAGGCGCAGCGTAATCGACGCCCGCATGGAATCTCTCCTTGTGCAGTACGGGATGTATTCTCGGCACGTAACCGGAGCTTCGTGCGAATGGGCGAGTCGGCTTTGGAGGAACGTAGGGACGATATCGATCGGTCATTTAATCACCTTGGTTAAATCCACGAGCATTCCCTGCCTGCATTTGTAAACGCTGGCGGTGCCCTCTCTGGATACGCATCCTGGTTGGTGCTCGTTGTCCCACGTCAGGATCGACCACTTTCCGGAAGGGGACACCGCAATGTGAAACGACCAAAGGCCGGTCCTGGTTGAAAACACCTGACGTACGAGAAGTCTGGAATTGGTGTCTCTGATCTCGGCAGCGTATTTCTCCGAGATGAGGATCGAGTCGTCTTCCCGCACCGGAGGCTTGCCCAAGGGAATTACGGTGCCCACCGTTCCCCGCCCACCGATCGAGATCGACTCAATTCGCGGGCGGCGGAAGCACCTTTTTCCGGCGAGGCTACATTTGAGAACTGATCCTGGAGGCTGCTCTGTCTCCATAAAAAGCGTCAGCGCGCGTTGATCTTTTTCGAACCAACCGTCCTTGACCCATCCAGTGTTTGGTTTCGTCATAGAGACGATAGTGGCGCCGTTGCGGTCCAGAATTTCGACGGATGTTGGATAGACCACGGCTATCTCCGCGCCATTCTCGCTCCATTTGATCCACTCAGGCCGTTCCGTCTTGCCTTTTGTCTTCTTCTCTTTGACCAGAATGACCTTGAGCTGGGGCGCCTGCGGCTTTAGTTCCAGTGGACTGGAGCTTGCGACGCTCTCAAAATCTGGCGAGAACGCCACCTCACTTGGCCGTTCGTCATATGACGCAATCCATCGACTGTCGCCGCTTGCGATATCAACCAGGAAAACATGCGGTATGCTGATGTAGATCAGTTGCCGTCCGTCGCGGCTACACTGCCATGAGCGATCGGGCGAAATGGCCACTCCCGCGACCTTGGTACCGGCCTCATAGGCATTCAGTTGTCCGTTCTCGTCGAGAAGATATCGGTCATTCCGGCCACACCAGCCGTGGAAGCGCACCTTCGGTAATGCGGTGTGAGGCAGCGATTCAAATGTCGGAACGGGTGTGGGGGGCGGCGACTGACGGCTTTCCTGTGCATTCGCAGGGTCTGCTGAAGCCGGCGGCACAAACACTGTCAGGCAAGCGACGAGACATGCAGCGCGCAGCGCTTGAGGAAACGAACCGGACATCAAAAGCAACACCAACAAAAGGGAGATCGTAGAATAGAACAAATCGGGAACAACGTCAAGACTCCTCCGGAGATTGCAGATCTGATTGGTTGCTAGCTGTCCGATAATAGCAGCTTTGCGATCTGCGGCTTGACGATTGCGGCAAACACTGCGGGATCGTCGAACGCCCGCGCGGAGAGCATCGCGCCATGGACCGATGCCATCAGCATCTGGGCCTCCTCTTCCGGCCGCTTGTCCAGCCGGAGCAGGCGCTGTTCTGCGCCGACCTGCAGCACCGAGGTGAGCCATGCCGCGAGATGATGGAAATGGGCGCGGACGCGTGAGGCGACTTGTTCCGGCAACATCGGCATCTCGCCGGCAAGCATCGCACAGACGCAGAAGGGCAGTGACCCGTCTCGAATGCACGTCTGCCAGAAGTTCACGTAGGACTGCAGTTGGTCGGCCGGGCTCGCGGACCGCTCTCGAAGCGACTTCAGGCCCTGCTCAGTCTGCTGCCTGTAGCGATCAATCAGCGCCGAAACCAGCTCGGCCTTGGTCGGGAAGTGATGGTGGATGCTCGCTTTCCTGATGCCGATCGCATCGGAAATGTCGGCATAGCTGAACCCGTTATAGCCTCCCGCGACGATGAGAGACTGCGCGACATCGAGGATCCGCTCTGAAGTCGAAATCATTGAGTTCATGTGCGCGCGCCTACCTTCCGGTAGGTAAGTTGTCAAGGCGGGGTAGCGCCTCTGCTCGACACAAGAAGGTGTCCCGCCGCCTGATTGACCTGAAACGATTATCTACCTACTAGTAGGTAGATAATCACAGGAGTCACCCAATGCAAAGCCGACTTTCAGCCCAATCCAGCTGGCTGCAATCCTACTATTTCGGGCGCGCCGTCTTCTCGATCGCCTGGGTCGCCGCCGCCGTCCTGTTCAGCGCGCAAGCTGGCCCCGCCGCGTTTCTGCTCGTGATCTACCCGGCATGGGACGGCGTCGCCAATCTGGCTGACGCCCGGGTCAATGGCGGGCTGATCGCCAATCCATCCCAGACCTTGAATGCCGTAGTCAGCGCGATTACCGCGCTCGCCGTGATCGTGGCGGTCGGCCACAGCAGCTATGCCGTACTCGCCGTATTCGGAATTTGGGCGATCCTCTCGGGCGTGCTGCAATTGGTCACCGGCGCCAGGCGCTGGCGCGACTACGGCGCGCAATGGGCGATGATCCTGAGCGGCGCGCAGTCGGCGCTGGCCGGCGGCTACATGATCAGCCGATCGATCGGCACCGTCGCGCCGACAATTCTGGACGTCGCTCCCTATGCGGGATTCGGCGCGTTCTATTTCCTGCTTTCGGCGATCTGGCTCGTTGCCAGCGCTCATCGCAGCGCGCGTGCGTAAGTGCTGCCCGGCAGCACCGGAGAACGCGCGTCGGCGTCTACGCGATCGCTATTTTTTCTCCGGTGCCGCCGCCGCGGAGGCGGGTGTCGACGCGGCGAGCAGCGGCATCGTCGGCGTGCTCTCGCCGCCGTCCTCGTCGAGGAACTGCTCCACGCCCGCCTGGATCGACGACTTCGCGCTCTCGGGGCCGCGATCGCTGAGGTCGTTGTGATGGAATTCGGTTCGGACCACCTTGATGCCGAGCCTGGCGCAGGTCTCCTCGTCAGGCACGACGCCCGGATCGGCCTTGAACACCGGGTCCCTGGAACGGAACGAGAGGATCTTGATCTTGCTGTCGGTGATGAAGGGGACGCGCAGATTGTCCAGCGTCACGACCTTCTTGACCAGGTCGGGATGCTGCTTGGCGAAGAACATCGAGATGTCGCCGCCGTTGGAATGACCGATCAGCGTCAGCGCGCGATAGTTTGCATTCGGATAGAGCTTCTTGAGCTCGTCGATCGCATACATGATGTTGAAGACGCCGCGATTGTACTGCATGCGGCGTCCGACATATTCCTCGCCCACCTTGGTCACCATCGGCGAATCGGTGTCGAGATCGTGCTGAATGCTGACCACGAGGTAGCCGCGTGACGCGAACACGTTGGTGAGGAACGAGTACTCGGTATTCTTGACGGTGTTGCCGTGGCTCAGGATCGCGACCGGCAGCTCGATCATCTCGGCCATCGCCTGCATTTGCCGGTCGCGGCGAACCGCCACCTCGACCGTGACGTTGCGGTCGTCGCGCAGCACGTCATGGAACGTCAGCGTGGTGTGGCTGATGGCCCATCGGTCCGTCGTGAAATAGCCGGCCATCGCCACGATGCACAGGCAAAGGACAACGAAGCCCCGTTTCATTTTGACCTCTGATACTGCCTACGTGACCCGCGCTTCTCGCCCTGATTTCACCGGGCATTCCGCTTGGATCGGCCGTCCGGGGCCAAGGCGGGCGCTATTGCCGCCGAATATCGGGCTAATTTTACAATCAGATGACAGCGCGACGACGGGCCACGGCGCAGGACGTCGCGTGCCCTTCGAGGCGGTCACAAGCGGGTGAGGAGGCTTCGGGACCTGGCGGCGCGCGATGATGGCACCGCCGGCGGCTCAGGCGCGCGCCTCAATCCTGATAGTTGTTGCCGTAGAAGTCGCGCTGCCGCGGGTAGTACGGCCGCGGCTGGTAATAGCCTTGCGGCGCCGCGGCGTAGCCCTGGTTGCCGTAGTACTGCTGCTGGCCGTAGGCCTGCGCGTCGTAGACGCGGCGGCTTGACGGCGGCGCCGGGTAGCGCTGCGCGGTCGAGCTGCCGTCGGCCGGATAGATGTAGCCATCGTCGACGCGGGCCTGCGCCGGATATTCGCGCGGCTGCGGTGTCAGGACGACGGGATCGCCGGCGGCGGCGGTGCCGTACTGCTCGTCTTCCTGCTGCGGCGCGCGGCGGGCGACCGCGGTGCCGTTGCGCCCGCGCGGATTGCGCGCCAGCGCGACCTGGGACGAGCCGGTCAACGTCACGGTGGTGTTGAGCACGCCTTCCTTCTGGACCAGCGCGTAGAGCGTCGTTGCGTTGTCGCGCGACAGCCGCACGCAACCATGCGAGGCCGGCGAGCCCAAGCGGTTCACCGAGTCGGTGCCGTGAATCGCGTGCCCGATCTTGGTGAAGAAGATCGAATGCGGCATCGGCGCGTCGTCGAATTCCTTGGAGTAGTGATCCTCTTCCATCCGGAAGGCGCGGAAGCTGCCGTTCGGCGTTTCGCGCGATGGGATCCCGGTCGAGACCGGCCAGTGATAGCGCGCGACACCGTCGACGGCGACGGTCATCTGCTGGTTGTCCTTGTCGATGGTGATATCGACCTTGGCCTGCGCGGCGCCGGCCGTGAAAAGCATCACGGAAGTGAACGCAATGAGGAACGAACGCATTTTACCTTTGGTCTCCAGGCCTGTCGCAGTAGCGGCTCTCCGTCCCCGGCAACCAATATGCATGGAATCCGAATTTGGTTCCAGTGAGGGTCCGGTGCATCGTTAATCCCGCGCACGGCGCAAACAAGGCCGAAGGCAGGCCTGCCCGTCACGACAGGCTGACATTTTCGCGAGCAGCCGCGACCACGGCCCCAATTGGTCGCCGACGCGCAACTATTTGGCCGCATGAGCGTTTCACAATCCCGCCCAGCGGCGCGTTCGCGTCGCGCATCAAGGAATCCAGATGAACAACACCAAGGTTAAGATCGCGGCCGTCGCTCCCGCCGGCCTCTCCGCGCGGTTCCTGCTTGCGGCCGCAGCCCTCGCATTGACGCTGGTCGCAGTGCCCCATGCCGGCCATGCCCAAGGCATCGTCCGCGGGGCCCATGAGGGTGCCTATGAGGGCAACCGGGTCGCGGGTCCGGTGGGCGGCGTCGTTGGCGGTGCCGTCGGTGCCGGGGTCGGTGGCGCCATGGGCGCGGTCAAAGGCGTGTTCGGCATCCCGGATCGCGGCTATCGCCGGGGCCACCGCTGCCGCGGTTATTATCGCCACGGCCATTTCCACTGCTATTGATTGTTGGGAGCACGCAGCCCGGATGGAGCGCAGCGAAATCCGGGTTCTGCAGGCCTGGCGATAAAGGTCCCGGATTGCGCTTCGCTCCATCCGGGCTACTGAAGCCTATTCAGTTCTTCAGCCGATATCCCGTCCGGAATATCCACGCCACGATCACCATGCAGGCGACCAGAAAGGCCGCGGTCATGCCGAGGCTGAGCCCGACGCTGACGTCGGCGATCTCGTAGAAGCTCCAGCGGAAGCCGGAGATCAGATAGACCACCGGGTTGAACAGTGTGATGGTGCGCCAGCCCGACGGCAGCATGTTCACCGAATAGAAGCTGCCGCCGAGGAAGGTGAGCGGCGTCACCACCAGCATCGGGATCATCTGCAGCTTCTCGAAGCCGTCGGCCCAGATGCCGATGATGAAGCCGAACAGGCTGAAGGTGACCGCCGTCAGCACCAGGAAGGTCAGCATCCACACCGGATGGGCGATGTGCAAAGGTACAAAAAGTCCGGCGGTCGCCAGGATGATCAGGCCGAGAATGATCGACTTGGTGGCGGCGGCGCCGACATAGCCGATGACGATCTCGAAATAGGAGATCGGCGCCGACAGGATCTCGTAGATCGTGCCGGCGAATTTCGGAAAGTAGATGCCGAACGAGGCATTCGAGATGCTCTGGGTCAAGACCGACAGCATCACGAGGCCCGGCACGATGAAGGTGCCGTAGCTGACGCCCTCGACCTCGGTGATGCGAGAGCCGATCGCGGCGCCGAACACCACGAAATACAGCGAGGTCGAGACCACAGGCGAGACGATGCTCTGCAGCAGCGTGCGCCAGGTGCGCGCCATTTCGAACAGATAGATCGCCTGGATTGCGCGGTAGTTCATGGCGCCCTCACTAGCGCTCTGATTTCGAAGTTCGCATACATTCGCGGAGCCCCCGATGCGAACTTCGAAATCAAGGGAGCGCTAGAAAATTTATGATTCTGGTGCGGCATTAGAGTTTGAAGTTCCTATGAAGAGGGTGCGGCAAAACTGATAGGAACTTCAAACTTGCCGCACCAGGCTGACGAAGATGTCTTCGAGGGAGCTTTGCCTCGTATCGAGATCGGAGATGCGGATGCCTGCGTTGCGGAGATCATTGAGCAGGCTGGTGATGCCGGTACGATCGCCCTTGGTGTCGTAGTCGTAGGTCACGGTGCGGCCGTCGCCGGACAGTTCAAGATTGTAGGTAGCGAGAACCTCGGGAATGGCGTCGAGCTTGTTCTGCAGCTGCAGCGTCAATTCCTTCTTGCCGAGCTTCTGCATCAAGGTCGCCTTATCCTCGATCAGGATGATCTCGCCCTTGTTGATGACGCCGATGCGGTCGGCCATCTCCTCGGCTTCCTCGATGTAGTGCGTGGTCAGGATGATGGTGACGCCGGACGCCTGCAGCGTGCGGACCACTTCCCACATGCCCTTGCGCAACTCGACGTCGACGCCGGCAGTGGGCTCGTCGAGGAACAGGATCTGCGGCTCATGCGACAGCGCTTTCGCGATCATCACGCGGCGCTTCATGCCGCCGGACAGGGTGATGATCTTGTTGTCCTTCTTGTCCCACAGCGACAGGTCCTTCAGCACCTTCTCGATGTGGTCGGGGTTCTTCGGCTTGCCGAACAGGCCGCGGCTGAAGCTGACGGTCGCCCAGACCGACTCGAACGCGTCGGTGTGCAGTTCCTGCGGAACCAGCCCGATCATCGACCGCGCCGCGCGATAATCCCTGATGATGTCGTGCCCGCCGATCGAAATGCGGCCCTCGCTCGGATTGGCGATGCCGCAGATGATGCTGATAAGCGTGGTCTTGCCGGCGCCGTTCGGTCCGAGCAGTGCGAAAATCTCGCCTTTGACGATATCGAGATTGATGCCCTTCAGCGCCTTGAAGCCGGAGCCATAGGTCTTTGAAAGATTGGATACGGAAATGATCGGCGACATCGGGGATCGGAAGCGTGAGGGAAGGGCGCGCGCGGATTTGAGCCCGGGCGAGGGCGTGATGCGGGTTCAGCCCAGATAAGAACGCATATTCCGTTCTGCAATCACCCGCCGGGGCAGAAAAATCGTTCTGCGGTGTGGCGGAAAGGCCGCGCTAATGCCGCTTCGCCGGTTTCGTCGGCTTCTTGGCCGCCGCCGCCGGGGCGGAGTGCGCGGGCGGCTCGTCGGCGACCTTCGCGACCAGCAGGATCTGCACCTGGTTGTTGGCCGGCGCGTTGGGGCGGGCGGGGTCGAGCAACTGCTCCTCGCCGAGCCCGACCGACTGCAGGCGCTTGGGCGCAATCTTGAAGGTGTTGACCAGGATGTCGCGGATCGCGTCGGCGCGCCGCTGGCTCAGGATCACGTTGTTCTCGCGCCGGCCCGTCGATTCGATGTGACCGACGATCAGGAAGGTGTACGGCAGCAGCGAGGAGTGGGTCAGCGCATCGGCGATGCGCCCGACGGTCTGGTAGGAGTCCGGCAGCACGATCGGCGTGTCGACGTCGAACTGGATGTCGGCATTGAACGCCGGCAGGTTGTTCAGGTCGGGCGCGATCGGCGGCCGCTTCGAGGGAGGCGGCTCGTTCTTCGAGCGCGACTTCGATCGTTCGGCAA
The DNA here is from genome assembly GCF_029846235.1 of Bradyrhizobium sp. CER78. Lineage (GTDB taxonomy): Bacteria > Pseudomonadota > Alphaproteobacteria > Rhizobiales > Xanthobacteraceae > Bradyrhizobium. The sequence goes on along the minus strand of NZ_JARVWP010000005.1, from coordinate 373,245 downwards.
CCTGCTGGCGTAACGCCGGTACGTCGATCTCGGCGGCCGTGTCGAAATGGTTCAACTTGGCGATGACGTCATCGCGCGTGACGGCGGTCTGCGCATGCGCCGGCGCGAGCGGCATCGCCACCAGGGCCAGCGTGCCGAGCAGGCCAAGATCGCGCAAGCCTCGGCGCATCATTGATACCCCGCGTCATTGATCGCCTGGGCGCAATTGCGGCTGAGGCCCTTGGCGCTGACAAGGCAGGGCACCGATTTGCTGGTCTCCTTGGTCGAGCCGCCGCACACCTTGACGATCTCGCGGGTGCATGCGTTGGCAACCGTCACGCGCGCCGCGATCCGCTTCTGGATCGCATCGAGGGTGGAGAAGTAGCTCTCCTTGCACTGCGGCGAGATCACGTCGCGGTTGCGCGACAGGCACTCCTTGAGACGGTTGGAGTCGAGGTTGACGCCGCGGCAATTGGCGGTGATGTCGGCGCCGCAGGCCTTGGCGAGCTGCGCTGCGGAATCGCCAAAGCTGATCGTCTCCGCGACCGCCAGCGACGGCGCAGTGAGCGCGACGACAAAAAGGAAAAACCCACCCCGGACCATGGAGCCATCTCAACCCATGAATTCAACTGGGGTCAAGGGCTACGAACAGAGAAGGCTGTTCTGTCACGCGCGCTCCACAAAGCTGTCGACCACCTTCTTCTCGCCGGCCTTTTCAAAGGCGATGGTCAGCTTGTTGCCGTCGATCTTCACCACATGGCCGTAGCCGAATTTCTGGTGAAACACCCGATCGTCCAGCGAAAATTCCGACGTCGTGCCGGTGGATTTCGCCACCAGCTCGCCCTCGATCACCATGGGACCGCGCTTGGCGCGACTGAAGCCTTCGGACGAAAAGGAGGATTGCCGCTCCTCGAAGCCGCCGCTACGGCCACCGCCACCGCCACCGCGGCCGCGGTTGGCCTGGGCGCGCTGCCAGCCGGGGGTCGAATAGCTCGAGCCGAATGATTCGAGGTTGTCGAAGCGCGAGGCGCCGTAGCCGCCGCTGCCGCCCCAGCCCGATCCGCCCTTGGATTCGGTGATCTCGACATTGTGCGCCGGCAGCTCGTCGAGGAAGCGCGACGGAATCGTGGTCGACCAGGTGCCATGGATGCGACGGTTGGTCGCGAAATAGATCTTGGCGCGGCGGCGGGCACGGGTCAGCCCGACATGGGCGAGGCGGCGCTCTTCCTCGAGCCCGGCGCGACCCTGTTCGTCCAGCGTGCGCTGGCTCGGGAACAGGCCTTCCTCCCAGCCCGGCAGGAACACGTTGTCGAATTCGAGGCCCTTCGCCGAATGCAGCGTCATCAGCGACACGGCTTCGTCGCCGGCCTCGCCATCGCGGTCCATCACCAGCGAGATATGCTCGAGAAACCCTTGCAGGTTCTCGAATTCCTCCATCGACCGCACCAGTTCCTTGAGGTTGTCGAGCCGGCCCGCGGCGTCGGCCGAGCGGTCCTTTTGCCACATCTCGGTGTAGCCGCTCTCGTCGAGCACGATCTCGGCGAGCTCGGTGTGAGAGGTAACCTCGCGCTGGGCACGCCAGCGGTCGAATTGCATCACGAGATCGCGCAAGCTTCCGCGTGCCTTCGGCTTCAGCTCGTCGGTCTCGACCACGGCGCGCGCCGCCTCGAACAGCGGAATGCGGCGCTTGCGGGCATGGTCGTGCAGCAGCTGCACGGTGGCATCGCCAAGGCCGCGCTTCGGCACGTTGACGATCCGCTCGAAGGCGAGATCGTCGGCCGGCGAGTTGATGGTGCGCAAATAAGCCAGCGCATCGCGGATTTCGGCGCGCTCGTAGAATCGGGGGCCGCCGATCACGCGGTAGGGCAGGCCGAGCGTGACGAAGCGGTCTTCGAACTCGCGCATCTGGAACGAGGCGCGGACCAGGATTGCGACGTCGTTGAGGTTCTCGCCGGCGCGCTGCAGCTCCTCGAGCTCCTCGCCGATCGCGCGCGCTTCCTCTTCCGAATCCCAGGAGCCGGTGACGGTGACTTTCTCGCCGTCGACATCCTCGGTGCGCAGCGTCTTGCCGAGCCGGCCCTCATTGTGCGCGATCAGATGCGAGGCCGCGGCCAGGATGTGACCGGTGGAGCGGTAATTGCGCTCGAGGCGGATCACCTTGGCTCCGGGGAAATCGTGCTCGAAGCGCAGGATGTTGTCGACCTCGGCGCCGCGCCAGCCATAGATCGACTGGTCGTCGTCGCCGACGCAGCAGATGTTTCGCGGAGCCTGAGGTTCACCGTCATTCCGGGGCGCGCTGCTTGGCGCGAACCCGGAATCTCGAGATGAGTCCTCTTTACCTCTGGATTCCGGGTTCGCATCTTCGATGCGCCCCGGAATGACGCGAGAGTCGATTGGCCCCGGAATGACGTCGGCGAGCGCGCGGCCCGGCCGCGACGGCGCCTGCGACAAGAGCCGCAGCCACAGATACTGCGCGACGTTGGTGTCCTGATATTCGTCGACCAGGATGAACTTGAAGCGGCTCTGGTATTGCCGCAGCACGTCGGGATTTTCGCGGAACAGTCTGATGTTCTCGAGCAGCAGGTCGCCGAAATCGGCGGCGTTGAGGATCTTCAGCCGCTCCTGATAGGTCGCGTAGATCTTGCCGCCCTTGCCGTTGCCGAACGAGGCGGCCTCGCCCGCCGGCACCTGCGAGGGCGACAGGCCGCGGTTCTTCCAGCTGTCGATCAGTCCGGCCAGCATTCGCGCCGGCCAGCGCTTGTCGTCGATGTTCTCGGCCTGCAGCAGCTGCTTCAAGAGCCGCACCTGGTCGTCGACGTCGAGCACCGTGAAATTGGATTTGAGCTGCACCAGCTCGGCATGGATGCGCAGGATGCGGCCGCCGATCGAGTGGAAGGTGCCGAGCCACGGCATGCCCTCGACCGCTTGTCCCAGCATCTGGCCGAGCCGCAGCTTCATCTCGCGCGCCGCCTTGTTGGTGAACGTCACCGACAGGATTTCCTGCGGGCGCGCGCGGCCCTGGCTCAGGATATGCGCGATGCGCGTGGTCAGCACCCGCGTCTTGCCGGTGCCGGCGCCGGCGAGCACCAGCACGGGACCATCGAGCGTCTCGACCGCCTCGCGCTGCTCGGGGTTGAGGCCGTTGAGATATTGCGGACCGGCGGCCGCCCGCGCACGCGCGGCGATGCCGCCAGCCGCGGGCTGGTGCTCGGGAACGCCGTGATGGGGCAATTTGCTCGGCTCGGTCATTGGCGAATCGTCTCGGCCCCACGATGGCACCGCGGGACGGTGAAGGGGAGCCTTCTTAACAGGGATTGAAGGCCATATAGGACCTGATCGGCCGTTTTGACAGGTTTTATCCCGCGCGGCGGGAACGGTTTTGGCAGCAGTCAACCGCGAGCTTGGTTCCTGAAATCGGCGAAAATTTCGCGGTTTCGGGCTCAGGAACCAGCGTTTCGCTGCTGGTTTGTTTCCTCAAGCTATGGCGCCGGGCGAGAGGCGGCGCGAGGAAACCAAGCAGAGGTTTGATCATGTTGAGCTGGGTCGTCACATTCCTGGTCATCGCCCTGATCGCGGGCATTTTGGGCTTTGGCGGCATCGCCGGCGCCTCGATCGAAATCGCCAAGGCGATCTTCTTCATCGCCATCATCCTGTTCCTGGTGTCGGCGGTGGTCGGATTGGTGCGCGGCCGCACAAGGGTCTAGCGAGGCGGCTTTCTTCTGACGCGTTTTCTTCACGCGATCCGGCGGCCACTTCGCTGGAAATGTTACTTCTTCGAGGGCATCGCCACGTTGCGGCCGATGCCCTCGGGACGCGGCACACCCGCATAGCCTTCCAAGATGGCGCGGGTGCGGGCGCGGATGTCAGGCGGAAACGGCGCCACCTTGCGCGCCTCCATGTCGATGTGCAGCGTGAGGTTCTCCGAGGTCGCGGACAGCCAGCCCTCGGTGGCATGGCGCAGCTCCTCGAATGTATGCAGCCGCTTCTCGTCGGCGCCGAGCAGGAACACCGAGACCTGCACGGGATCGCCGAGGTGAATTTCCCTGATGTAGCGGACGTGGCACTCGGCAGTAAAGGTCGAGCAGTGCCGCGCCTTCATGTAGGCTGGCCCGATGCCGAGCTGCAGCCACATCTCGTCGATGGCGCGGTCGAACATCACATTGTAGTAGGCCATGTTGAGGTGGCCGTTATAGTCAATCCATTGCGGGTCGATCTGCATCACGGAAGATTTGAACGGGGCTGGTGGAAGCGGCATCTCGTTCGTGGCAGTCGCTGACGTCATCTTCCATCCCCGGTTCGTTGGCGTGCGAGCATGAACTTTTCTGTGGCTCCCGCGACCACTTTTTCAAGTCAGGCTCTCTTGACCCCTTATACAAGCTTTGCCACGGTCGGCTAAAGCCGGGAGGAAAATTGACGTGGCGACAACGATTTCGAGCAATGTGACGCGACCTGAGCCGAAGGCCCTGAAGCGCGCGATCGACGCGCTGGCGGCGCGGTTCGGCAACCGGCTCGTCACATCGCAGGCGGTGCGCGAGCAGCACGCCCATACCACCACATGGCTGCCGAACCAGCCGCCGGACGCGGTCGTGATGGCGCAGGAAACCGCCGACATCCAGGACGTGGTGCGGATTTGCGCGGCAAACCGCGTGCCCGTCATCGCGTTCGGGACCGGAACCTCGCTCGAGGGCCAGGTCAACGCGCCGGCGGGCGGCGTCTGCATTGATCTGCGCGACATGAACAAGGTGCTGGAGGTGCATGCCGAGGACCTCGACTGTGTGATCCAGCCCGGCGTAACGCGGAAGGCGCTGAACGAGCATCTGCGCGACCAGGGCCTGTTCTTCCCGATCGATCCCGGCGCCGATGCCTCGCTCGGCGGCATGACCTCGACCCGCGCCTCCGGCACCAACGCGGTGCGCTACGGCACCATGCGCGAGAACGTGCTGGCGCTGAAAGTGGTGCGCGGCGACGGCGAGATCATCACGACGGGCACCCGCGCCAAGAAGTCGTCGGCCGGCTACGATCTGACGCATCTGTTCGTCGGCGCCGAGGGGACGCTCGGCATCATTTCCGAACTGACCATCCGCCTGCGCGGCATTCCCGACACGATCGCGGCCGCCGCCTGCTCGTTCGACACGGTGCGCGGCGCCTGCCAGGCCACGATCCTCGCGATCCAGACCGGCATCCCGGTCGCCCGGATTGAGCTGCTCAATGCCGCGCAGGTCAAGGCCTGCAACAGCTATTCCAAGCTGTCGCTGCCGGAGACGCCGCTGCTGCTCTTGGAATTCCATGGCAGCGAGGTCGAGGTCGCCGAGCAGTCGAAGAACTTCCGCGACATCGCCGCCGAATGCGGCGGCGGCGACTTCACCTGGACCACCAAGCCGGAAGACCGCACCAAGCTGTGGCAGGCCCGGCATGACGCCTACTGGTCCGTCAAGGCGCTGCGCCCCGGCGACAGCATCGGTGTCGTCGCCACCGACGTCTGCGTGCCGATCTCGCGGCTTGCCGACTGCGTGACCGAGACCGAAGAGGATCTGCAGCGGCTCAATCTGCTGTCGCCGATCGTCGGCCATGTCGGCGACGGCAATTTCCACTGCTCGCTGCTCTGCGACGTCAACGACAAGGACGAGATGGCGCGCGGCGAGGAGTTCATGCACCGCCTGGTCGAGCGCGCGCAGTCGATGGACGGCACCTGCACCGGCGAGCACGGCATCGGCCAGGGCAAGCAGAAATATCTGAAGGCCGAGCTCGGCCCCGAGGCGCTCGACGCGATGCGGGCGCTGAAGCAGGCGCTCGATCCGCAGAACATTTTCAATCCCGGAAAGATCGTTCCCGCCGTCTAACCAGTCGGATATTCCTGCCACGGACCTTGCGATGTGGTTGTTCAACAAGACCAGGCGGAAGGATATCTGGGACGTTCCGGTCGCGCAGCCGCTCGGCGACATTGAGGCCGCGCAGAGGATCCGCGCGATCTGCCGCGATGCCGCCGGCTGCGCCGAGGCGGTCGGCTCACCCGACAAGCGTTCAGCGAAGAACCAGCAGATCGAACGCGATCGCTACGAGCGCGCCGCCAAGGTCGCGATGGAGACCGCGATGAAGATCTCCGACGAGCTGGTGCGCGATTCCGCCGTGCGCGAGATCGTCAGTCTGTGCATGAAGGCCAACAACATCAAGACGGGGCGGGCGCTGTTCCGCGCCATCCATGCGGGCTCGATCAAGGCGGAGGTGCTGAAGGAGCATCCGACGCTGGAGCAAGAGGCGGGATGAGGGGTCCGTAGCCCGGATGGAGCGCAGCGCAATCCGGGGTTCTATCGCGTGTTGATAGACTGTCCCGGATTACGCTTCGCTTCATCCGGGCTACGCACCGCTGGCCTCGTCAGTCTCTAGCCCTGGCCCAGCGTGCGGACGGCTTCATCGACGCTGCGGAAGACGTGGTCCCTCTGCAGGACATCGTAGAGATCAAACCGCTCGAATGCGTCCTGCGCGCGGGAGGATTCGAGCCGCGCCACCGCCACCGTCACGCCGTCGTCGCGGCATTCGCGAAACAGGTCGCGCAGCGCCTGTGCCGCCGTGAAATCGATCTCGATCATGCCGCTGGCCTCGATCACCAGCAGTTTCGGCTTGGGCGTTGCGTGGCCGATGGTCTTGAGCACGCCGCCGTGAAACCCTTCCGCATTGAGGAATGACAACGGCGCCTGCAGGCCGACGACGGCAATTCCGGGCTTGCGCTCGCCGGCGACGTGCGGACCCGTCGGCCACCAGATCGTGGTGCCGGGCACATGGACGAATTCCACCAGCTGGCCCCGCGTCGTGGTCCAGATGCCGTGCAGCAGCGACAGCGCGATGCCGACGGCGACGCCTTGCTCGATCGGCAGCACGATGATCGCGGCTGCCGTCGCCACCACCAGCAGGAACTCATAGAACGACTGGCGGAAGATCGTGATGATCTGCTTCACGCGGATGATGCGCAACGCCACGAACAGCAGCACGCCGCCGAGCGCCGCGTCGGGCACGTGCTGCAGCAGCGTCGCGCCGAAGGCGAGCAGCGCGAGCACGATGGCCGCAGCAAACAGTCCCGAGAGCTGCGTGCGTCCGCCGGTTTCGGACACGATGCCGGTCCGCGGCGGACTGGCATTGACGGGGAAAGCGCCGAACAGGCCGGCGAGCAGGCTGCCGGCACCGGCGCCGAGGAAGTCGCGATCGACATCGGCCGGCTTGTCCGGATCTGACAGAAACGAGCGCGTCGTCGCCGCGGTCTGCACCATGACGACGATGGCGATCAGGATCGCCAGCGACAGCAATTTGATCCATCGCTCCGGCGCGATGTCCGGAAGCGATGGCTTTGGCAGCGACCCGGGCACGATGCCGACCACCTTGACGCCCTTGCTTTCGAGATGGCCGGCGATGACAGCGATGGTGGCGACGACAAGGCCGATCAGTGCGCCCGGAATCCGCGCGCTGATCTTCTCCGATCCGGCAACCAGCGCCAATACGCCAAGGCCGATCGCCAGCGTGTAGGCATTGGTCTGGCCGATGTTTTCGGTGAGGACCCCGAGCTTGTAGAGCGTCGGCCCGTCCGGCGTGGTCAGGCCGAGCACGCCGGGCAATTGCGAGACCAGGATGTGGACGGAAATGCCGGCGAGGAAACCGACCGTGACCGGCGTCGACAGCAGATTGGCGATCCAGCCGAGCTTGAACAGGCCGCCGGCGATCATGATCGCGCCGACCATCAGCGCCAGGGCCATCGCCAGCGACTGATAGTCGGGCGAGCCTGCGGTCGCCATCAGGGCCAGGCCGGCCGCGAAGATCGGCGTGATGGTGGAATCGGCGCCGCAGGACAGGAAACGGTTGGCACCGAGCATCGCAAAGCCGAGCGAGCCGGCCATGAAGGCGAAGAAGCCAATCTGCGGCGAGAAGCCGCCGAGCCGCGCGGTCGCCATCTGCTCGGGGATCGCGATCGCGGCGAGGGTCAGCCCTGCGATCAAATCTCCGGGCAAATTGCTCGGCTGAAAGCCGGCCAGCGAGCGGAAGATCGGCCAGCTGGCGCGCGTCGCGGGGGGGTGGGCCATCGGTCTCCGACTCATCTGGCGGCGAAGGGACCGGAATAGTCGGCCATCGCGTGGCCAAAAGCCAGCGGACGCGGGTGTGCAGGCGCGAAGAGTCAGCCGATATTCTGCAGCGCCGGGAAGGTCTCCAGCAGCCAGACGCTGACGCCGGACACCGCGCCGGTCAGGAAGCCGATGCCGGTGACCACCATCAGCACGCCCATCACGCGCTCGACCGTGTCGAGATGGCGCTTCATCCGTGCGAACAGCGAAGAGAACTGCTTGACCATGAAGGCGGCGAGCAGGAAGGGGATGCCGAGCCCGGCGGAATAGACCGCGAGCAGGCCTGCGCCCTTGGTCACGGTGGCCTCCGCGGCTGCGATCGAAAGGATCGCGGCGAGGATCGGGCCGATGCAGGGCGTCCAGCCGAACGCGAACGCGAGGCCCATGACATAGGCGCCCCACAGCCCGACCGGCTTGGGCGCCGTGAGTCGTCCCTCGCGCATCAACAGGCCGATCCGGGTGATGCCGAGGAAGTGCAGGCCCATGATGATGATGACGATGCCGGCGAGGATGGAGAGCTCGGCCGACCAGGCCCGCACCAGCCCGCCGACAAACGACGCACTGGCGCCGAGCGCGACGAACACGGTGGAGAAGCCGAGCACGAACATCAGCGCCGCCGTCATCACCGCGCGCTTGGAGGCGGCGGTGTCGCCGTCCTGGTTGACCTGCTCGATGGTCGCACCGGTCAGGTAGATCAGATAGGGCGGCACCAGCGGCAGCACGCAGGGCGACAGGAAGCTGACTAGGCCGGCGATCAAGGCGGCCGGTATCGAGACGTCGTGCATCAAGGGACCTTCGCAGAATAACCGTTCTGTCTTGGCGTCTACGCCGCCAACAATCCAGAAGTTTCGTCGCTAAAGCCTTCAACTATGGTCACAGGCCCGTGTCCGGCGCACCGGCGGGAACGGCACGACGGCGCCGCGCGTGAAAGGCGGCCAAGGTTTGCCAGCTCGCGGAAAATGGCGCTATCGTTCGCGGATTGCGCGGCCGATCCACGGGAGAGCTGCATGAACGAGCACGATTTCGAAAGCCAATTGAAGACCGACGGTTTCCAGGACATCGAACATCAGAAGCTTGATCCGCGGCCCGGCAAGGGACGGCACCGGCATCATTTCGAGATCCGCGGCCTGGTGATCTCCGGAACCTTCGTTGTCAGGCAAGCCGGCGAACCCGTCGCCTATCGCTCGGGGCAGGTATTTTCCGTTGCCGAGGGCGAATTGCACGATGAGTGGATCGAGGCCGAAGGCGCCCACGTTTTGGTCGGCCGGAAGTTTGGCAGGTCCTGAAGAGCTAATGACGCGGTCGAGTGCGAACCTGCGTCCACACCACAACTGTCATCGCCCGGCTTGACCGGGCGATCCAGTACGCCGAGGCCTCTCGGCTCAAGCACTGCCGTCTCTGGAATACTGGATCACCCGCTTTCGCCGGTGATGACACCGGTTGTTTGACATGTTGAGTCGAGAGCCCTCCTCACTGTCGTCCCGGCGAAGGCCGGGACCCATGACCCCAAATGCTGCTAGTTGCGCGATGCTGGAACGACGAGTCCCACCGGCAACATCCGCCGCGGCGTAGGGGGCCTGGCTTTCGCCGGGACGACGATGTGGAGAGACAGGTGCGCTTATCACCGCTTCCGCTTATCCCGCGCCGCCGGCGTCTCGAATTCCCGCCCCCGAATCCGCACCAGATCGTCGGCGGAATGCGCCAACAGCACCACCGTCGCTTCGCGCGCCGCTTCGGCATCGCCGGCGACGATCGCATCCAGCACCGCGCGGTGCTCGCGCAGCGCGCGCGGGCGGTGCGAGCCGGGGGCGGCGATCGTAAAACTCTGGCGCAGGGTGATCTCGAACATTTGCGCGATCGGCCAGAAGAACTCGTTGCGGGTCGCGAAATAGATCGCCTGGTGGAACGCGATGTCGGCGGCGACGAAGTCCTCGTTGGTCGCGGCGGCGTCCATGCCGTCGCAGCCGGCGCGGATGCGCGCGATGTCGTGTTCCCCGGCGTGGATCGCCGCGAGCGCCGCCGCCGCCGGCTCGACCGCGGAGCGCAGCTGGAACAGTTTGGCCAGGTAGCGATCGATCTCCGCGGTCTCGAGGTGCCAGCGCAGTACGTCCGGATCGAGCTGATTCCATTGCTCGGGCGGCCGCACCCGTGTGCCGCTCTTGGGCCGCGACTCGATCAGGCCCTTGCCGGTCAGGGTGCGGATCGCCTCGCGCACCACGGTGCGGCTGACATCCATCATCTCGCAGATCTGCATTTCCGGCGGCAGCGTCTCGCCGACGCCGATCTCGCCGCGCACGATGCTGCTGCCGACCCGGTCGGTGACCTGGCTGTGCACGCTCCGGCGCAACGCGTTGGATGTCTGGAACATCGGAAGCCTCGCTGGGGTTGGTGCCTGCGCCGCCGCCGAGCCGCGCTCTTGCACAACCGCATTTCATTTGTCATACATTATGACAAATAGTCTGCCAAGCTCGCGCCAGCCAGCGTCGCAGCCACAACAACGATCCGTTCCTGGGGAGGAGCATCATCATGACGTCGATGCGCGTGAGCCGCCGTATTGTCTTGCGGTCATCGGTCACTGCTGCGGCGTGGCTTGCCGCAGCGCCCGCCATCATCGGCCGCGCGCAGGCTGCGACCATGAAGATGCGGTGCTCGTCGTCGCTTCCCAACGACGCCAAATACGCCAACGGCCGCGTCTATTACGACAATCTGGTCAAGAGCCTGAAGGCGAACGGGCTCGGCGAGCAGATCGAGGTCACCTTCTTCCCCGACAACCAGCTCGGCCAGGAAATCGACGTCATCAACTCGGTGAAGCTCGGGGTGATCGACCTGATGGTCTCGGGCTCGTCGATCTCGGCGAACCTCGTGCCGCTGGTCGGCACGTTCGACCTCGGCTACCTCTTCACAAGCTACCAGCAGCAGACCAAGGCGTTCGATGCCGGCGCCGCCAAGCCGATCGAGGATGCACTGCTCAAAGGCGGCAATATCCGCATCATCGCCTGGGCCTATAATTTCGGCGCGCGCAGCGTGCTGGCGAAGAAGCCGGTGAAGACACCGGAAGATCTCGCCGGCCTGAAGATCCGCACCCTGCCCAACCCGATCATCACCGAATGCCTGCGCCTGATGGGCGCGGCGGCGACGCCGCTGGCGTTCGGCGAGATCTACACGGCGCTGCAGGCCGGTGTGCTCGACGGTCTCGAGCATGATCCGCCGACCATCCTCGCCAGCAAATTCTACGAGACGTCGAAGAATTACGCGCTGACCCAGCATATCTTCTCGCCGCTCGCGGTCTATTTCAGCGACACCACCTTCAACCGCATGGATCCCAAGCTGCGCGAGGGGTTCCTTGATGCCGCGAAGACGGCCGCGGCCGAGACCCGCGCGCACGGCCTCGCGGTGGAGAAGGAGGCGCTGGCGTCGCTGGCGGAGAAGGGCGTGACGGTGGTCGAATGCGACAAGGAGGCGTTCCGCAAGCGCGTGCTGCCGCAGACCGACAATTTCATTAAGGCGCGGCCCGAGGCGAAGGCCGTCGTCGATCTGATCCGTTCCACCCAGGCCTGAGGTCGGCATGTCAGTCGCCGCAGTCGCGACGAGAGGCAGCGGTGAACGGATCACGGCGCCGCTGCTCGCCATCAGTGACGCGATCGCCGCGATCCTGCTCGCCGCCGATCTCGTCGTGGTCTGCATCTCAGTGCTGGCCCGCTTCCTGTTCAATGCGCCGGTCGAATGGTCCGACGACGTCGCCCGCGGCCTGATGGTCGGCTCGAGCTTCTTCGGCGCGGCCAGCGCACTCGCACGCAGCGAGAATCTCGGCGTCGCCTTCTTCGTCGACATGCTGCCGCCGGCCGTGCGGCGGGTCGTCGACGCGGTCGGCGCGCTGCTTGTCGCCGTCATTGCCGCCTATGTCGCGTTCAACGCCATCAAGATGGGCTGGCTGACCACCGGCCAGACCTCCGGCTCCGGCTTGCCGCTGGAGTGGACGTTCTATCCGATGGGCGTCGGCGCCGCGTTCATGACGGTGTTCGCGTTCGAGACGTTCTGTAGCCGGCCGTTGCGCGATATGGTGGCCGGCATCATCACGACGGCGGTCATCGTCGGTCTCTATCTGGCCTGGGACGCATTTGCGCCGTCGTCGGTGCCGTCGTCGCAGACGCTGATGCTGATCGGCTTCTTCCTCACACTGTTCGGCGGGCTGCCGATCGGCTTTGCGCTGGCGCTGGCGGCGCTGATCTTCATCTGGGTCGAGGGCACGCTGCCCGGCGTGATCTTCGCCCAGCAGATGGCGCGCGGCATCGACAATTTCGTGCTGCTGGCGATCCCGTTCTTCATCCTGGTCGGCTATCTGATGGAAGCCAACGGCATGTCGGTCCGGCTGATCGAGCTGTTGCAGCGCGCGGTCGGGCGGATGCGCGGCGGGCTCAACGTCGTGATGGTGATGTCGATGGTGCTGTTCTCCGGCATCTCGGGCTCCAAGATGGCCGATGTCGCAGCGGTCGGCTCGGTGCTGATCCCGGCGGCGCGCCGCTCGCGGCAGAATCCGGGCGGCGCCGTGGCGCTGCTCGCCGCCTCCGCCGTGATGGCGGAAACCATTCCGCCCTGCATCAACCTCATCATCCTCGGCTTCGTCGCCAATCTCTCGATCGGCGGCCTGTTCGTCGCGGGCATGCTGCCGGCCGCGCTGATGGCGCTGGCCCTGATTGCGGTGTCGATCATCTTCGGCAAGCGTCCTGCCTCGAACGCGGAAGCCGAGCCACGCGCCGCGGTGTCGGGCCTGTGGAGCGGCGCGATCGCCTCAATCGGGCTGATCTTCATGATCTTCTTCGGCTTCAAGAGCGGCTTTGCCACGGCGACCGAGATCTCGGCCTTTGCCGCGGTGTACGCCATCGCGGTCGGCAGCCTGCTGTTCCGCGAGCTCGGCGTGAAGAGCCTCGCGCACTGCTTCGTGCAATCGGCTGTCCGCTCGGGACTGGTGCTGTTCATCGTTGCCGCCGCTCAATCGCTCGCCTTCATCCTGACGTTGCAGCAGGTGCCGCACGCTGTCGGCGAGCTCATGCTGGCGATCTCGGGCAGCCACGGCGTCTGGCTGTTCATGCTGCTGTCGATCCTGGTGCTGGTGGTGATGGGCTCGGTGCTCGAGGGCGCCGCGGCGCTGATCATCTTCGGCCCGCTGCTGCTGCCGGTCGCGGTCAAGCTCGGCATCGATCCGCTGCATTTCGGCGTCGTCCTCGTCATCGCGATGGGGCTCGGGCTCTTTGCGCCACCACTTGGTCTCGGGCTGTACGGCGCCTGCCTGATCGGCAATGTGCCGATCGAGCAGACCATCAAGCCGATCGCGGGTTATCTCGGCCTGCTGCTGCTGTGCCTCCTGGTGATCGCGTTCGTGCCGGCGATCAGCACGGCGCTGCCGCATGCGCTTGGCTATTAGGGGGAGACACTCATGAAGGTGCTGCTCGCCCATACACCGCAGATGCGCCGCGACTATTATGGCGAGCGCAGCCTGAGCGGCCTGCGCGCGGTCGCCGACGTCAGGCTGCACGAGGGGGACGAGGCGCTCGAGGCGGCGGCACTGGTCGAAGCCGCCGCCGACGTCGACATCATCGTCGCCGATCGCATGACCCAGGGACCCGGCGACATCTTTCCGCTTCTGCCAAAGCTGCGTGCCTTCGTGCGCTGTGCGGTCGATATCCGCAACATCGACGTGGCCGCGGCGTCCGCCGCCGGCGTGCTGGTGACGCAGGCGAGCGCCGGCTTCGTCCAGTCGGTTGCCGAGCTCGCGCTCGGCTTCATGGTTGACCTGTCGCGCGGCGTCTCCCGCGCGACAGCCGACTATCACGCGGGCAGGGCGCCCGAGGTCGTGATGGGCCGCCAGCTTGCGGGAAGCACGATCGGCATCATCGGCTATGGCAGCATCGGGCGCTATCTTGCCAGGATCGCCAGGGTGCTCGACATGAACGTGCTGGTCGCCGATCCCTTCGCGGCGGTCGAAGACGCCGCGATCGCGCATCTGCCGCTCGACGACCTGCTGGCGCGCGCCGACTACGTCGTCTGCCTCGCGGTCGCCAACGCACAGACCGAGAACCTGATCGGGCAGGCTGCATTGGCGCGGATGCAGCAGCATGCGTTCTTCATCAACCTATCGCGCGGCAACCTCGTCGACGAGGCGGCGCTGGCGGCCGCACTGCGCGATGGCCGCATTGCCGGCGCGGCGATGGATGTCGGCCGCGCCCACGACCAGATGCCGACGCCGGAGCTCGCGAAGCTGCCCAATGTGATCGCAACGCCGCATGTCGGCGGCCTGACGCCGCAGGCGATCGAGCATCAATCCTCGGAGACCGTGCGCCAGGTGGCGAAGATCGTCGCCGGCGAGATCCCTGTCGGCGCCGTCAATGCCGAGCGCTGGACGCGGCGGCCGCGGCTATGAAAGTTCAACAAGGCGCAATGCCGTCCGCGGGGCTGGACAAGAGCTTCGCATCCAGCCCAAACTTGCGCCCGTAAACGCGGCCGCTGAGCGCGCGGACAAGCAATCAACGGACGTCCCGCAACAAACGACGGGCGCCGAGAGGGAAACAGGGAGTGCATCACATGGCCATTTCACGCCGTGACGTCTTGCTGGGCAGCGCCGGCGCACTGGGCGCCGCATCATTCTCCTTCCCGGCTCCCGCCATCGCACAATCGGAACCGATCAGGATCGGCTGCCTTGCAGCAATCACCGGGCCGAGCTCGGCGCCGACCGTCGGCTTCAACCGCGGCGTCAATTTCGCTGTCGACGCCATCAACGGCGCCGGCGGGGTCAAGGGCCGCAAGATCGAGCTGGTCATGCGCGACACCCAGGGCGATCCGACCAAGGCCGTGAACGCCACGCAGGAGCTGATCAGCCAGGCCAAGGTGCACGCGATCTGGGGGCCGCTGAATTCCGGCGAGGCGCTGGCGACGACGCCGATCATGGCGCGCGCCAAGATGCCGGACCTGCACCCCTGCGTTGTCGAGACCCTGATCGACCCGGTCAAGTACCCCAATGCGTTCCGCATCGCGCCGTCGAACAATCAATGGGACGACGCCGTGCGCAATTATTGCCTCAAGATCTTCAAGGTGAAGAAGGTCGCGGTGATCGGCGACACCACCGGCTACGGCGTCACCGCGGTCGGCGCCTCCGTTGCGGCTTTCAAGAAGGACGGCGCAGAGGTGGTCTATCAGGCCAATGTCGATGCCACGCAGCCCGACATGACGCCGGACATGCTGCGGGCCAAGAATGCTGGCGCCGAGGCGATCGTGGTGTGGAGCGTCTCGACGGGCATGGAGGCGCGCATGTTCAACACCCGCGCTGCGATGAACTGGGACGTTCCCTTCGTCGGCCACCCCTCGATGGCGTCGGGCGAACTTGCGAGCCTGGTCGCCAAGCCGGAGAACTGGAAGAAGGTCTACGCGATCGGCTACAAGAGCTGCAGCTATGACAGCGCCGGCAAACTGCCGCCGAAGAGCGAAGACCTGGTCGCGCGGCTGGCGAAGGCCAATGTCGCACTGAACGATACGCTGCTGTGGTGGGTCGCCGGCGGCATCGATTGCATCGAGCTGATCGCGAAGGCAGTCGCGGAAAGCGGCTCGACCGACAGCGCCGGGATCATCAAGTACTGGAATTCGCTGTCGACCTATCCCGGCTATTTCGGCAATTACCGCTTCTCGCCGACCGAGCATAACGGCTATCTGACCGAAGAGATCGTGATGTCGGAATCGAGCACCGCCAAGAACGGCACGTTCGCGCTGGCGCCGGGATACACATAAAAGGGCGAGGGCGCAGCCGATGCTGGCCTCGATTCTTGCATCCGGTCTCGCGGCGGGCGCGATCTACGCGCTGGTCGGCGTTACCTACAACACGATGTTCTCCACCTCGCGGGTGATGAGCTTCACCGCCGGCCAGCTTGCGATGCTCGGCGGCGTGTTCGGCTCGATGTTCACGTTGAAGCTCGGCCTGCCGATCGCTGTCGGCTTTGTGCTGACCTTGCTCTGCTGCGCGGTGATCGGGATCGTCACCGAATTCGTCGCGGTGCGGCCGGTGCTCAAGAGCCTCGACCAGCATCTCTATGTGCTCTCGACCTTGGCGGTCGCGCTGATGATCCAGCAGGTCACCGCGATCAAATGGGGCACCGAGCCGCAGCCGTTCCCGCGCATCGCGGGATTCGGCGAGGGCGTGCTGGATGAGAAGTTCTGGCTGCCGGTCGTTGCCTGCGCCGTCACCATCATCGGCCTCGAATATCTCTACCGCCGCACACTAGTCGGCCGCGCCTTCCTGGCCATTGCGGAGGACAATTTCGCGGCACGCGCGCTCGGCCTGCCCGAGCGCAATCTGCGCGTCGCAAGCTACGCGCTCGCCGGAATGGTCGGCGGCATCGCCGGATTTTCCGGCGGGCAGCTGCTGCTCGCCTTCTTCGCCAATGGCGCGCTGCTCAATTTCTACGGCTTCGTGCCGGTGGCGCTGGGCGGGCTCGGCAACAACCGCGGCGCGATCATCGGCGGGCTGGCGCTCGGTCTGTTCCAGCAGGCGGCGAACTTCCTGGTCGGCGGCATCTTCTCCTCGGTCGCGGTGTTCACGCTGTTCATCGTGGTGTTGCTCGCTGCTCCCCAAGGGCTGTTCGGCGCGTCGACCGCGCGGAGGGTGTGATGACCTCGGTCGCAGCCGTTCCGCCCCGAACCGACAGCGGCGCCTGGCGCGCCGCGCTGCCGCATATCCTGCCGTTCCTCGGCATTCTGGCGGCAGCGGTGCTGCTGCCGTTCGTCAGCAATGATTACTGGGTGCTGATCGGCACCCGGATGGCGATCTATTGGGTGCTGGTGTCCGGCCTCAATCTCGTGGTCGGCTTTGCCGGTCACCTCGCGATCGGCTATGTCGCGCTGCTGACGCTTGGCGCCTACACGACCAGCGTGCTGGTCGCCGGCAATGTGATGCCCGCCATCCCGGTGTTCGCCGCCCTGCCGGTCGCAGGCCTGATCGGCGCGATCTTCGGTGTGATCGTCGGCCTGCCCGCCTTGCGCCTGCGCACCTTCTACTTCGCCATGTCCACATTGGGTTTTGCGACCATCGTGACACAGATCGCGCTGGCCTGGCAGAGCGTGACCGGCGGCGGCATCGGCATTTCCGGGCCGGAATTCCCGGCGCCGTTCAACACGCCGTGGGGCTTCTACGCCCTCTGCATCGCGTTTGCCGCGTTCACCACCTGGATGAGCGCCAACGTCGCACGCAGCCGCTTCGGCCGCGCTTTGATCGCGGTGCGCGATGCCGAAGTCGCCGCCGAGGCCAGCGGCATCTCCAAGCCGAACATGCTGATCGCGATCTTCCTGTTCGCGGGTGCGCTGGCGGCGATCGCCGGCGGGTTGTTCGCGACGCTGCAAACCTACATCACGCCCGATGCCTTCACCTTCGATCTGTCGGTGCTGTTCTTCATCGCGATCCTGATCGGCGGCCGCGGTTCGATCCTCGGGCCGATGCTCGGCACCATCATTCTGACCATCCTGCCCGAGATCGCCGCGCCACTCGCTTCATGGTCGACGTTCCTCTACGCGGTGCTGCTGCTCCTGATCGTGCTGGTGATGCCCGGCGGCATTGCGGCGCTGCTCGATTTCCGCAACCGCCGTCCGCTCGCCAGCAACCGCGCCATTGTCCCGCGCCCGGCGGCGCTCGTCGACATCGTGCGCCGGCGCGACGGCGGCAAGACGCTGCAGCTGCGCGGCATCGCGCTGAGCTTCGGCAATGTGAAGGCGATCGACGGCCTCGATCTCGATGTCGCGCCCGGCCAGATCCATGGCCTGATCGGACCGAATGGCAGCGGCAAGACCACCACCTTGAACGTGATCTCGGGCTATTACGCCGCCAAGGCCGGCACCATGACGCTCGGGGACGAGACGCTGCCCGCGGGCCAGCCGGTCAGACGCGCGGCTTGCGGCATCGCGCGCACCTTCCAGACTCCGCGCGTGATCGGCGAAGCCTCGGTGCTGGAGAACGTTATGATCGGCGGCTCGATCGAGGGGAGGGCCAATTTCGTCGAGGCGATGCTCGCATTGCCGCGCAACGGCGCCGACGAGCGTGTGCTGGCCGCCAAGGCCCGGGCGCTGCTCGGCGTCGTCGGTCTCGAGGCACTCGCCGATGTGCGCGCCGACCGCCTGCAGCACAGCGAGTTGCGGTTCATCGAGATTGCACGCGCGCTGATGCTCGATCCGGATTTCCTGCTGCTCGACGAACCCGCGGCGGGCCTCTCCAACGACGAGATCGAGCGGCTCGCCAGCCTGATCAAGGCGGTCTGCGGCCGCGGCACCGGCGTGCTGCTGGTCGAACATCATGCCGATCTGATCTTCGACATCTGCCACCAGGTCACCGTGCTCAACCTGGGCCGCACCCTGGCGGCGGGAACGCCGGCGGAGATCCGCGTCCACAAGGAGGTCGTCAGTGCTTACCTCGGCGGCTGAACCTCTGCTCAAAGTGAGCGCGCTGGAGTCCGGCTACGGCAAGATCCGCGTGCTGCACGGCATCGACATGACGATCGCCGCCGGCGAGGTCGTGGCGCTGCTCGGTCCCAATGGTGCCGGCAAGACCACGCTGCTCCGTGCGATGTCGGGTCTGTTGCCCGTCACGGCCGGGCAGGTCCGGTTCGGCGGCCACGACATGACCAACGCCACGCCGCGCGATGCCGCGCGCGCCGGGCTGGTGCACGTGATCGAAGGCCATCGCGTGTTCACGCAGATCTCCGTGACCGACAATTTGCTGCTTGCCGGCTACGACCTGCCGCGCGCCGAACGTGCCGTGCGCGTCGAGGAGGCATTGTCATTCTTTCCCGAGATCGCCGAGAAACGGCATGAGCGCGGCGGCGCGCTGTCGGGCGGGCAGCAACAGATGCTGACGGTGGCGCAGGGGCTGGTCCGCCGTCCGCGGCTCCTGATGCTCGACGAGCCCTCGGCGGGATTGTCACCGGTGCTGGTCGATCGGGTCCTCAACGTCATCGGCCGGTTGCGCGAGCAGGGCACCTCCGTGCTGCTGGTCGAACAACTGCTCGAGAAGGCGTTGGCCTGTGCCGATCGGGTCTACGCGCTGGTCCAGGGTGCGATCGCGCTGGAGGCCGTGACCGGCGAGAGCGACCTCGCGCACCGGCTCGAGCGCGCCTATTTCGGCCATGAGAGTCACGCTCTCGCGTAGTGGAAGCGTTCCAACCTCTTCGGCCTAGCGGAAGTAGGTAAGGAACTCCGTCGAATCGATCGGCTTCGCAATGGAGGGCTTCTCGGTCCTTTCCGGATTCTCCTCCTTCACGACGTACATGTCGACGAGCTTCGCGCCGGAGAGATTGCGCTCCACCGTCGCGCCGGTATCCATGTTGATCGCTGACGCGCCGCAGTCATGGAAGACCACCGTACCGTAGTCCGGGAGCTGCAGCGGGGTTGGATTCCCCGGAGCGGCCGACCTCTCCATCACCCATTCCGCCGTTGCGCCGGGAATCTTGAAGGGCTGCCCCAGCTGAGTCAGCGGTGCGGTTTGAAAGAACTGCACGGAGCGACTGGTCGTAAGGTTCGCGATCACGAACGACACCCCGGTGCGATCCGGCGACACCTGCATGAGGCACATGATCAGATCGCCGGCATGAATCTTTGGCGACACAAGCATTATGGGATGCGCTTGGGCCGGGTCGCCCCTTACCCACCATTGCCACCACGCGAAGAACGATGTCGTCGGGCTGCCCGCGCCCGTGGCAGGGTCGATGTTCTGCGCGGTGCCAATTTGCGGCAGCGTCGATCTGTAATACTGACGTTGTCCATCAAGGCCGACCCATGTCGAACTGTGGTATGTCTCGGTCGCCCGGCCGCTCGCCGGCTGGGTTGGCGTCGGCACCTGAAACTTCCCCCAGACCGACGAGAATATCGTTCCATCCCGCGGCGTGATGTAGGCGCCGGACCAGTTGAGGCTGCTTTCCCGCTGCGGCGATTGATTGAAAGATCGGCGCCGGCCCGCCGTGACGGGGGAAAGCACTTGGAAATCGAAGGCCTCGAACGCCACCGTCGGGCTAAACATCTTCTGCCAGAATGCATACTCGGCCGGCTGAAGCGCCGGGTCCGGTCGTCTTGGAAAACCGAGCGCCCTCAGTTCGTCCTGCGACGCGACCAGGGTGCGAAATCCGGTGGGAGGAAGAACGCTGGTCGTCGAATTCTTGATGGCCCGCTTGAGGCCTTCGGCGTCGTATGTCGGGCTCCGCCCGTCCCGGATGCTCATTGCCATTCGCCTGCGGCAGCCGCGATTGCGCTATCAAACATCGGCACGGTGCCTGGAGTCAGAATGACAGTGTCCAGCAAATCGGCGATTCTGGCGCCGCCTTCCGAATCCTTCGGATAGTGCACGCCGGCAATCTCGCGGTTTCGGGCGATCGAATCCGCCAGGATCGACAGGTCGGATTTCCATACGGCCTGATCGGCCCCGGACATCGCCGTCGCGGCGAACGCCCGGAGCATGCAGTTCTTCATGAAATGCGCCTGGGTGGAATGTCCGCTCGGCCAGGATGCGTGGCCGGGGACCTGGATCGGCGGCAGCAATGCGGGACAGATCTGCGACGGCCGAGGCAAATCGTACCTGTCCTTGAAATACAATGCCGCAAAGGACCCAATCAAACTCGCGATATTCAACAGGCGCCAGGTTTGCGTATGCGAGCCTGGCCTGGCGGTCAGCACAGCCAGGAAATCCGTGAAAAATTCAACGTCCTGCGAAAGGATCAGGCCCATGGCATTCGGCCGTTCATCGCGCGCAGCGAGCACAAGGTTGTCTATTTGGGCGGTGTAGTTGGTAACCAGGTCGGTCCGAATCTGGATGAGGGTGGCGTCAGCATCGATGGTTGCGGCCCAGGTGGAGACGTTGGCGATGAACTGATGCAAGACACGCCACGCGTACCAGTCTGCAGACCATTGTCGGCTGCCAAAGTGCGCCGGCGGCGTCCGCCGCAGGCTGCCGAGCTCGTCTGTGCCCGAGGGGTCGAGCCGTGTGACGAACGGCAAGTCGACGCGGTCCGAAATAAACCAACCACCCCCTCCAACGTTGCCGGTATTTCCGGTATTGCCGGTGTTTCCGGTATTGCCCGTATTGCCCGTGTTACCTGTGTTGCCGGTCATTGACGTCTCTCCCTCATTCGGCAGTTGTCGTCAGCAATAGCAGTCAATCAGGAAGCCCCGCCGATCGCAGGTGGCCTAGCCAGGTTTTCAATGCATCGCCGCGAAACGGGCAGTGTGGTGCATAGGATGAAATGCGGAATCCGGGTTGGATTTCCAGGTAGCGGCGTGCAGCCTCCGCTGCTTCTTCACGACGGCCGAGGGCACCGAGCGTGACGATGAACAGGCGATGATTGAAGCGAATAAGTCCGTTGCGGTTCAGTGCGCCGCGCACCCACTCCAATGCCTGTTCATAGTCGCCATTCACGTAGTGAGCCTGGCCGAACAATCCCTCGTGCCAGAACGAGCGCGCATCGAGCGGCGAGAGCCGGACGCCCTGCTCACCCTGGCGCAGGGCGGCAGGGCCATCACCAAGAAAGCCGGATGTTGCGCTCGCCATGGTCCAGGCCATGGCTGAACTCGGGCCGGCGGCAATAGCTCGGTCGAGAGCGATCCTTGCGCTTTGAAAGTCATGCAGCAAAAACGACTGGACGTGACCATACACCGCCAACGCGAACGCATCGTCACCGCCTCGATCGATAGCCTCCTTGGCATATCTGGCACCGGCGATGACATCACCCTCGGGATCCGGCGATCCGATTTCCCCGATCCGGAACACATACCACAGCGCGACGTAGGAATAGGCCAACGCAAAATTAGGGTCGTATGAAATGGCTTGCTCGAGCAGGCCACGCGCCTTGGAAAAGGAATCGTAGTCCATCCGGTACAGCAAATCGAGCGCCTGCAACACGAGATCGTAGGCGGTCAGGTTCTGCGGATGCTTGCGCATCGATCGCATGAGTTCGCGCTCGCGAACCTGCGGCGCGATTTGTCTTACGACATTGATGGCGATCCGATCCTGAAGCGCAAACAACTCGCGAAGGTCGCCTTCGTGCAAATCCGAACGAATGACTTCGCCCGACTCGGCGTCGCTGAGTTCGGTCACGATACGGACCGAGGTCATCGTCCTCTGCACGCCTCCGTAGAGGACGTAGCGAACTCCGAGCTGACGCCCGATCTCACGCACGTCGATATTGCGGCCGCCAAAGCCAAGGCTGGACCCGCGTGAGACGACAAAGAGCTCCTTGAGCCCGGCAAGGCCGCGAATGATGTCGTCAACGATACCATCCGCGAAGTAGCCCTCGTCCGGAGTGGTCAGGTTCATCCGGAACGGCAGAACTGCAATCGAGGGGCGAGGTTCGGAGCCCACCAAGGCCTCGCCGACAAGCTTGGCGGGTTGCATGGATGGGTGGAGTGCATACACGCGGACGGGGCGGCCCATATTGCGAAGGTGCAGATCGCCAAGATCAATCACGCTGACGCCGAAATCCTGGCCGATCTGCTCCGCGACGGCGCCCGAAACGACAATGCCGCCGGCTGGCGCATAATTCTGCAGGCGTGCCGCAATATTCACGCCCTCGCCATAGACGTCGTCTTCTTCAACGATGATGTCCGCAGCATTCAATCCTATGCGAAAGCTGATGCGCTCGTCGGCGGGCATCCCTGCCGTATTCAGCGCGACCTTTTCCTGCAAGGAGAGCGCACATCGCGTTGCATCGTGCGCGGTATCGAATGTTGCAAGGAAGCCGTCGCCGGTATTCTTGACGATCCTTCCGTTCTGCGCCGTGACGCCCGGATCGAGTACTTGCGACCGCAATTGCATCAGCCGGGTATGGGTGTTTTCCTCGTGCGCCTCCATCAAGCGCGTATATCCGACCACGTCTGCCGCGAGGATTGCCGCAAGACGTCGGCGAACTTCCGGGACCGATGGGGTCATCATCATATTATTGATACTTCTGCAAAATTTTACTGATACGCGACTAAAATCCGGCACAAGCAACAAGACACCAATGCGAAAACAATATCGTCATCAAGATCATAAAGGAAGGCTTCATCCGGCAGGGTGTGCAGAGTGTGCCAACCGAACCGGTTGGTACAGCACAGTGTTTGCAATCTCTGCGAGAGTGTTCGTGGATGCGCAATCGCGATACTCCAACGGGCGGAACGGTGCGGGCCAAGCAGGCATTCGCGCCTTGCGGATGCAACGCAGATGCGTCCATTGACTTCATGGCCGGATCATCTCGCGGCGAAAACTCGTCACCATTGATCCGCGTCAATGCAGGAAACGGTGTTCTCGTTTCTTGCCGACAATGATCGGCAAGTTTGGCTGGGAGCGTGGCGTTACCGCTGGGGCGATCATCATCGTCGCGTCCGGCGCTGCCAGTCGTTCGATGGAGGGCGATCGGAATTCCCGCGGGCAACGGAAGGTCAGCTGAGATGGCGAAGGCGTTCGACATTGCGCGCAAGTCTGCCGCGTCCGGCCTGACTGTCTATGAATTGCTTCACACAATACGGACCCTTGATTGAGCGAATTTGACGCGGTCTGGTGGAATACCCGCCCCTGAAGCCACCTAGTCGGTCCATGGGGCTTGACCGTCGCCGGTCGCGGGCTGAAACAGGTATTCGTCCTCTGACCCCGGCAACGAAGACCCCCATGCGACTTTCCTTCTACGGCTGGATCATCGTCGCGGTGACCTTCGTCACCATGGCGATCGGCGTCAACGCACGCACGGCGTTCTCGCTGTTCTATCCGCCGATCATCTCCGAGTTCGGCTGGGAGCGCGGCGTCACAGCCGGCGCATTCTCGTTCGGGTTTGTCGCCTCCGCGATCGCGAGCCCGCTGATCGGACGGTTGATGGACCGCCGCGGTCCGCGCGCGGTGATGGAGCTCGGCGTGCTGCTGATGGGCTCGGGCCTGCTGCTGGCGCCGCTGACCACGCAGCCCTGGCATCTCTATCTCACCATCGGCGTGCTGGTCGGCTCGGGCAGCGTCTGCCTCGGTTATTCCGGGCAATCGCTGTTCGTGCCGAACTGGTTCATCCGCCGCCGCGGGCTGGCGATCGGACTCGCCTTTGCCGGCGTCGGCATCGGCTCGGTGACGCTGCTGCCATGGGTGCAGCACATGATCGAGCACACCGGCTGGCGCACCGCCTGCACCGCGATGGGGATCGTGGTGCTGGTCGTGCTCGCGCCGATCAACCTGCTGCTGCACAAGCGGCCGGAGGACATCGGCTTGCGGCCGGACGGCGATGCCGCGCCGACCGCGACGTCGGCCAGGCCGGCATCGAACGTCGTCGATCCGGAGTGGGCCGGCACCGATTGGACGCTGCCGCGTGCGCTGCGCACCGCGCGGTTCTGGTGGATCGCGATCGGCTATTTCTGCGGCCTGTACATCTGGTACGCGGTGCAGGTGCACCAGACCAAATTCCTGCTCGACATCGGCTTCAGCTCCAATGTCGGCGTCTGGGCGCTTGGCGTCGTCAGCCTGCTCGGCATTCCCGGCCAGATCTGGCTCGGGCATTTGTCCGATCGCATCGGCCGTGAATGGGTGTGGGCGATCTCGTGTTTCGGCTTCGTGATCTGCTTTGCCGCGCTGGCAGCGCTGAAATACTGGCCGAGCATGGCGCTGATCTATCTCATGGTCTTCACGCAGGGCGCGCTCGGCTACGGCCTGACTTCGGTGATGGGACCGGTGGTGCTCGAGATCTTCCAGGGCAAGCATTACGGCAGCATCTTCGGCACCGTGATGCTGGCCGCGCTCGCCGGCGGCGCCGCAGGCCCGTGGATCACGGGACAGCTCTATGATATCTCGGGCAGCTATACCAGCGCGTTCCTGCTCGGCATTGCCGTCAGCCTGCTGTCGGCGCTCGCGATCTGGCAGGCTTCGCCCCGCAAGGTCCGTGCCGTCGCCGGGCAAATGCACAAGGTCGCCAGCGCGGCCTAAAGCATGATCCGGAAAAGTGCGAAGCGGTTTTCCGAAAAGATCATGCTTAGACAACGAGCTAAAGCCCGATGATGATCAATCCAATCTCATCGCGCTTTAAGAGATCAGGCAGATGACACGCCGATCGCCCGCCGCAGATCGGTGATCGCGCGCAGGCAGCTGTCGGCGGGTGTGGTCTCCGGATCGATCAGGCGGTGCAGGCGGAAGCCGTCTTCCAGCGCCAGCACGATCGCGCCGGTCCAGTCCGGATTGAGTCTGGCGTTCCTGCCGCTGTTCTTCTGCGCGGTCTCGACGATGTCCGCGATTAGCTTGCGCCGCGCGCGCAAACGCTTGGCGAGTTCGGGGCGGCGCTTCTCGGCGCGCGCCACGAACAGGATCATCTCCATATGCAGCAGAGGCGAGCGCCCGAGCGGATCCTGCCGGCTGCGATCCACGGTGCGCAGTGCCTCCAGGAAGTCGGCGAGGTCGCTGTGCTTGGCGAGCAGATCGAGATTACGCCGGATCGATTGCTCGACGTGATCCTCGAGCATCGCGAAGATCAGCTCGTCCTTGCTCTTGAAGTTCGAATAGAAGGCGCCGCGGCTAAAGCCGGCCGCGGCCGCGATCGCCTCGATGCTGGCGCCGCCGATGCCCTGTTCCTCGAACACCCGCGCCGCCGCTTCGAACAGCTTTTCGCAGGTGTCGTCCCGTGTCGGTCTGGTTCGAACCCTTGACATCGGCGCATTTTAGGGCAGAATGCAACTCGATACAAGAGTGTATCGAGTTGCAAAACCAGAACAGCCGCACATTTTGTGGTGCGGTCTTGAGGATGACACCAAGGCGCACCACGCTACATGCACTGGTGCAGCGAGCGAACGAGGTCACCATGAACGAGCAAGTTCAGCCGGCCAGCGGCGATCCGCTTTTCAATCCACTGGCACCCGAATTCATTCGCAATCCCTATCCGTATTACGAGCGGCTGCGCCGCCTCGACCCGATGCATGTCAACGCGCATGGCGCCTTCGTCGCCAGCCGCCACGCGGAGGCGAGCCTCGTGCTGCGCGACAAGCGGTTCGGCAAGGATTACGTCGAGCGCTCGATCCGTCGCTACGGCCCCAAGATCATGGACGAGCCGGTGATCCGCAGCATGAGCCACTGGATGCTGCAGCAGGATCCGCCGGATCACACAAGGCTGCGCGGCCTCGTCGTGAAAGCGTTCACTGCGCGCCGGGTCGAGGACATGCGTCCGCGCATCCAGCACGTCGTCGACGAGACGCTCGACCGCATCATTCCGCAGGGGAAGATGGACCTGATCGAGGACTTCGCGTTCCGCCTGCCGGTGACCATCATCTGCGACATGCTCGGCATCCCGGAGGAGCATCGCGAGGCCTTCTACAACGGCTCGCGCGACGGCGGCCGCCTGCTCGAGCCGGTGCCGCTCTCGGCGGAGGAAATCAAGCAGGGCAATGCCGGCAATGCGATGGCCGCGATGTACTTCCACCAGCTGTTCGAGCTGCGCCGCAAGCAACCCGGTGACGACCTCACCACGCAGCTGGTGCAGGCCGAGGAGAACGGCCAGAAGCTGACCAACGAGGAACTGACCGCCAACATCATCCTGCTGTTCGGCGCCGGTCATGAGACGACCGTGAACCTGATCGGCAACGGCCTGCTCGCGCTGTTCCGCAACCCGGACCAGCTCGCGCTGCTGAAGGCCAATCCGGGCCTGATCACCAACGCGATCGAGGAGTTCCTGCGTTACGATTCCTCGGTGCAGCTGACCGGCCGCGTCGCGCTGGAGGATATCGAGGATCTCGGCGGCAAGCGCATCCCGAAGGGCGAAAGCGTGCTGTGCCTGCTCGGCTCGGCCAATCACGACGAGGCGGTCTATCCCGACCATCCCGAAAAGCTCGACATCCAGCGGCCGAACGTGAAGCCGCTGTCGTTTGGCGGCGGCATCCATTTCTGCCTCGGCGCCCAGCTGGCGCGGATCGAGGCCGAGATCGCGATCTCGACGCTGCTGCGCCGGATCCCCGACCTGCGGCTGGATGACGCGGAAAATCCGGAGTGGCGGCCGACCTTCGTGCTGCGCGGGCTGAAGCGGCTCCCCGCGAGCTGGTGACATCCAGGATCAGCGGCAGGGCGGCGATCCCTGCCGCTGCGGCCGGCGCGCACGCACGCTTGAACGGAAATCCACGTTCCAGTTGACGTCGCAGCGGTAAAGCCGCTGTGACTTCGCCATACTTGTCTCTATATTTGGGTTGCTCCGGCCAAGGGTTGGCAAAGGGTTCAGCATAAGGAGGCTGCCGCGGAGCGGGCTCAAAGGGAGACACCGTGCAGACGACGCTGCTCGGCCTGGCAATCGCCTTCATTCTGGCACTGGTCGCTGCGCTGGTCGGTCCGTATTTCGTAGACTGGAACCAGTTCAGGCCGCAGTTCGAAGCGGAGGCGTCCAAGATCATCGGCGCGCCGGTTCGCGTCGCCGGCAATCTCGACGCGCGCCTGCTGCCCGCGCCCTCGCTGCGGTTGAAAACCGTCACCGTCGGCGGCGCCAACGACATGGGCAAGGTCCGGGCCGCCAATCTCGACGTCGAGTTCAGCCTGAGCTCCCTGATGCGCGGCGAAGTGCGCGCCAACGAGCTCACCATCAATGGCCTGTCGCTCGATCTCGGGCTCGACCCGAAGGGGCGTATCGACTGGTCGCCATCGAGCGGGACCTTCAATCTGGCGTCGCTGGCGATCGACCGTCTCAATCTGACCGGCCGCGTCGCGCTGCACGATGCCGCGAGCCGCAGCACGCTCGAGCTGAACGACATTGCCTTCAGCGGCGATGTCCGCTCGCTGGCCGGCGCGATCCGCGGCGACGGCAATTTCATGTTCGACGGCAACCGCTACCCGTTTCGGATCTCGTCGGGGCAAAGCGCCGATGGCAGCGGCACCCGCCTGCACTTCAACATCGATCCCGGTCAGCGGCCGGTGTCGGCCGATCTCG
Organism: Bradyrhizobium sp. CER78; assembly: GCF_029846235.1. Lineage (GTDB taxonomy): Bacteria > Pseudomonadota > Alphaproteobacteria > Rhizobiales > Xanthobacteraceae > Bradyrhizobium. Next base: position 345,245 of record NZ_JARVWP010000005.1, on the reverse strand, counting down.
ACGGCATCCTGACCTTCGAAGCCCGCGCGCCGCGGTTCGAGGGCACCGTGACGCTGGCGGGCACGCCGGGCCAGCGCGGCGGCAACGACATGCCGTCCTGGCGGATCGCCGCCAAGGTCAAGTCGGACTATTCGGCGGCACGTCTCGACCAGGTCGAGGTGAGCTATGGCGCCGAGGACCGCGCACTGAAGCTCGCGGGCAATGGCGATCTGCGGTTCGGCACGTCGCCGCTGCTGCGCGCCTCACTCACGGCGCGGCAGCTCGATGGCGACAGGTTCGCGGCCAAAGACGGCGGCAAGGACAGCGGCAACGGCAATGTCGAGCCGGTGCGCGTGCTGCCGGCCATGCGCGCGGTGTTGTCGGGTCTTCCGCAAAGCCCGATACCGGTGCAGGTCGAGTTCACGTCCGAGCAGGTCATGCTCGGCGGCCGTCCGTTACAGGACATCTCGGCCGAGCTGCAATCGGATGCGAAATCATGGACCGTGCGCCGGCTGGAGTTTCGCGCGCCGGGATCCACGCGGGTCTCGATGAGCGGCGCCAGCGCGCAAGCCGGGGTCGCGAACAGCTTCAAGACCGCGCTCAACATCGAATCGTCCGATCCCGATACGCTGATGACCTGGCTGCAAGGGCGGGGCGACATCGCCTACCGCAGCCAGAAGCCGTTGCGGTTGCGCGGCGACGTCACGGTGTCACCATCAGGCTTTTCGATCGACGCCATGAAGGCGGAGATCGAGGGCGGCGCGCTCGAGGGCCGCATCGCAGTCGCGCATCGCGAGGTGACGAGCGGATCGAAGGTCGAGGCACAGTTGAAGGCGGAACGGCTCGATCTCGATGCGACCGCGGCCTTCATCCGCTCGCTGGCTGGTCCGCAAGCCGAATGGCCTGACGAGGCGCAGCTGTCGCTCGACGTCGGTCGCGCAATCTCCTCGGGGCAGGAATTGCGGCCGCTGCTGGCGAAGATCGCCTACAGCCCGAAGAGCATCGGGCTCGAGCGCGTGAAGATCGGTCAGCCCGACAACGTCACGCTGGATGGCAGCGGCAATTTCGACCGTGCCAATTCCACCGGCAAGCTCGCGGTCGACGCGACCGCCGCCTCGCTCGCCCGGCTGACCGCCGTCGTTCAGCCCTTTGCGCCGGCGCTTGCCGCGCGGCTCGGCGTGCTGCGCGCGGATGCCGGTCCGGTCCGCGCCAAGCTTGCACTCGACCTCGGCAAGGGCAAGATCGCGGATCGCGTCAGCGCGCGCGCGACGCTGGATCTCGATACGCCGCAGCTCAAGGGCAACACGGTGATCTCGGCGACGCCGCCGGTCGCTGCGATCCGCGCGCTGGATTTCGACGAACTTCGCCGCAGCGACGTGACAGCCGAAGCGAAATTCTCGGCCGGTGAGGGCAATGCGCTGCTGGCGCTGCTTGGGCTCGACCATGCGGTCGCAGCCGGCGCGGGCGCTACGCAGTTCGAGGGCACCGTGGCCGGTGCGTGGCACGCGCCGCTGCGGTTGAAGGCGAGGCTCTGGGGCGCGGGGCTTGACGCGGATGCGGAAGGGACTGCCGAACCGTGGACCAAGGACGGCGCCAGCGAGAGCAAATCGAGCGTCAGCCTCCGCGTCCGCAGCGCCGACATCAGTCCGCTGCTCAATCTGAAATCATCCGATTCCGCCGCGAACATCCGCCTGTCGTCGAAGCTGACGCTCGCGGGCGACAAGCTGACCTTCGACGATCTCGACAGCATCGTCGCCGGTTCGCGGCTACGCGGCCGCCTGGCGCTGACGCTCGGCGATCAGAAAAGCGTCGACGGTGAAGTCGGCCTCGACCAGATCTCGCTCGCGCCGATCTTCGTTGCTGCGATCGGCGCGGCTGGGCACGATGCGACGGAGCCGCTCGGCCAGGGGCTGACGAGCGCCTGGCGCGGCAAGGTGACGTTCGAAGCGCTGCACGGACTGCTGCCGGGCGGCGTCGAACTGCAGCCGGTCAGCGGCACCATCAGGTCGGACGGGCAGTCGCTGACCTTCGACGGCATCAAGGGCAAGATCGGCGGTGGCGAGGCGATCGCCTCCATCGACGCGCGACAGGGCGTCAATGGACTCGCGCTGAATGCCAATGTGCAGCTGTCGGGCGTCGACGCTTCAGCCTTGCGCTACCGTAGTCTGGCGATGCCCAAGGGACGTGCCGCGATGCAGATGACGTTGTTGACGCAGGGCCGCAGCGCGTCGGCGTTGATCGGCGCGTTGTCCGGCAGCGGCGCCGTGACGCTCGAGGGGCTGAACCTTCCTGGCCTCGATCCGCGCGCGTTCGACGTCGCGATCCGCGCCAGCGATTCCGGGCAGGCGACCGACGATACGCGGTTGAGGCAGATCGTCGAACCGGCGCTCGCAGCAGGTCCGCTGTCGGTCGCCTCGGCGCAAATTCCCTTCAACATCCGCGACGGCCGCATCCGGGTCGGCGCCACCACGCTCGCGGCTGATGGTGCCAACGTCATCCTGTCCGGCGGCTACGATATTCCGGCCGACCAGGCCGACATCCGCGCCGCACTGGCATCGACGCAGGTCGGCACCGCAAACAGCCGTCCGGAAATCCAGCTGCTCGCCGTGGGCACGCCCGACGGATTGTCGCGCAGCATCGACATTGCGGCGTTGTCGTCGTGGCTCGCGGTGCGCGCGATCGACCGGGAGACCAAGCGGCTCGATGCGATCGAACGCGGCGAGCCCACGCCGCCGCCGACCCCGGCGGCCCTTCCGCCCCCCGCCGCGCCGGCGCCTGATGGGGCCAACTCGAATTCGGCCGGAGTGCCTTCCGCCACCTTGCCGGCGCCCGGCCCCGATCCGCGCCGCGTGCCGCCGAAGCCGAAGATCGTTGCGCCGCGGCCGCCGGCTGTCCCGCCGGTCGCCGCCGCGCCCGTCATTGCGCCGCCTGCGCCGGTTGTAAGCCAGCCGCAGCTGGCGCCGTTGCCGCCGCCGATCGAGGTCAAGCCGGTGCCCGGCGCGGCCAGGTCGAGACCGCTGCGACCGCCATTGTCGCTGACGCCACAGGTCGCCAATCCGCCGCCGCGACCGGCGATGCAGAACTAGAAACGCGCTTTCAAGCGAAGTAGGCGCCGGTTCGTTTGAAGAAACGCGTCAAACGACGCGCCGGCTCACGATTGGTGCTGGAGAATATTGATCAGCCGGCCGAAGGGATCGCGGACGAAGAAGCGCCGCACGCCCCAGGGCTCGTTTGCCGGTCCGTATTCGATCGCGATGCGGGCTGCCTTCATTCGGCGCAGGGCCTCGTCGAGGTCGTCGACCTCGATCGAGAGATCAGGCACCGGCGTGCCGGAGCCACCTTCGGAAGCGAAGCTGATCTGAACCTGCATCGTTTCGGATGAGCCGTAAGTCGCAACCCAACCGAAATCCATCAGCGGCTCGAGGCCAAGGATGTCCCGATAGAACGACCGCGCTGCCGCGATGTCAGATGCGGCAACGTTCGCGACAATGCGGTTGACCTTCATGCTGAAGTCCGCGCCGTGGAACGACCGTCTGTTGCAGCGACGGTCGGTGAGGGCCGTCAGGCCTGCTGGCGCGTGTCGACCTGCTGGGGCCTGACATCCGTCGGCACCGCCGGAGTGGCGCGCGAGCGGAAATAGTCGAGCACGAAAAGCCGGATAGCTGAGGACAAATTGCCCTGCTGACGGTTGCTGTCGATCTCGCCGACCAATTCAGACAGCGTCATGTTCCGCAAACCGGAAATCTCCTTCATGCCGTTCCAGAAGGCTTCCTCGAGGCTGACGCTGGTCTTGTGACCGGCAACGACGATCGAACGCTTGACGACGGGAGACTTCATGATGCGTCTCCACTGTCGATACGCTTCGGGTCCAGGAGGTGCTGATCGAGCGCACGCGCGCTGCGCTCGCCGAGAAATTCGTCACGCGCTCGTTCAGATTTGGTGCGACCGAATAGCGCACGATTGGCTTCGGCCTGCTTCGCTGCTTGTTCGCGCTCACCGCGCTTCTTGAATCGTTTCAAGTTGACCACGTCGCCCATGCTCGTCGTCCTCATCGTCCCCAAAGCGGAATTGGTGATGCATCGTGACGAAAGCAAGAGCGATCGCGCTGCGCGCCCGGCTCGATACCCATCCCGAATCCCCGTTTGATGCTTGTGATAGCATCAAAGAATCCGTTTCGCTCTGCGAAAACTAGACGTCTGTACCATGCGCCGGCGCAGAGCTGATAGGCAGCTCGCCTTAGTCTTTAGGCGTTATGATCCATAATTATATCACGCGCGCTGACCGTAATTATCCGGACATTGCGCGTCGTCCGCTCAGCCGGGGTGTGTCATTTTGTCCGGCTGCACGAGGCGATCAAATTCATCCGCGGACACAAATCCGAGCCGCAAAGCCTCTTCCTTCAACGTCGTTCCGTGCGCATGCGCGGACTTCGCGACCTTCGCCGCGTTGTCGTAGCCGATCTTCGGCGCGAGCGCGGTCACCAGCATCAGCGAGCGCTGCATCAGCTCGTTGATGCGCTTTTCGTCGGCGCGTATGCCGACAACGCAATGCTCAGTAAATGAGCGGACAACATCAGACAGCAACTGAATGGAATTTATCATACAATATGCCAACACGGGCTTGTACACGTTGAGCTCGAAATGGCCCTGGCTGCCGGCGACGGTGATCGTGGTCTGATTGCCGAACACCTGGCAGCAGACCATGGTCATGGCTTCGCACTGGGTCGGATTGACCTTGCCCGGCATGATCGAGGAGCCCGGCTCGTTCTCGGGCAGGATCAACTCGCCGAGACCGGAGCGCGGGCCCGAGCCGAGGAAGCGAATGTCGTTGGCGATCTTGAACAGGCCGGTCGCCACCGAATTGATCGCGCCATGCACCAGCACATAGGCGTCGTTGGAAGCCAGCGCCTCGAACTTGTTCGCGGCACTCGTGAACGGCAGCTTGGTAATCGCGGCGACATGCTTGGCGAAGGCGCTGGCGAATTCCGGCTTCGAGTTGAGGCCGGTGCCAACAGCAGTGCCGCCTTGCGCGAGCGGAAACAGCTCCTTCACGGCGGTGTGCAGCCGCGCGATGCCGCTCTCGACCTGCGCGGCGTAGCCGGAGAATTCCTGGCCGAGCGTCAGCGGTGTCGCGTCCTGGGTGTGCGTGCGTCCGATCTTCACGATCTTGGCGAACGCCTCCTGCTTCTGGTGCAACGCTTGATGCAACTCGGTGAGGGCGGGGATCAGGTCGGCGATGATGCGGTCCGCTGCAGCGATGTGCATCGCAGTCGGAAACGAGTCGTTCGACGACTGGCTCATGTTGACGTGATCGTTCGGATGGATCGGCTGCTTGGCGCCGAGCTCGCCGCCGAGCATCTGGTTGGCGCGGTTGGCGATCACCTCGTTCACGTTCATGTTGGTCTGCGTGCCCGAGCCGGTCTGATACACGACCAGCGGAAAATGATCGTCGAGCTTGCCCTCGATCACTTCCCTGGCGGCGCTGATGATGGCGTCGGCGCGGCGTGCATCGAGCTGGCCGAGTTCGCGATTGGTCTCGGCCGCCGCGAGCTTGACGATGGCGAGTGCATGAATGATCGCGATCGGCATCCGGTCGTGGCCGATCTTGAAATTCTGCCGCGAGCGCTCGGTCTGCGCGCCCCAGTAGCGATCGGCGGCGACGTCGATCGGACCGAAGCTGTCGGTCTCGCTACGGGTGGCGGCGTTGGATGGTGTCGTCGATTGAGCCATGAATGCTCTCCGTTGCGTCATCAGCACGTGATCCGGCATGGTGCCGGCTGTCCGCCGCGGCAACGCCAAAGCGGCCGCGCGAAGACACGTTCATGCAAAAGATAGTCCGGGATGACGATCTGTCATCCCGCTCCTGCGCGCATCCTACAAGGTCGAGGATCGATCTGCGTTTAGATTATTTCTTGCGGAAGCGGTCCAGCCGCACGACCTCGGCGCCTTCGCTGGGCTTCGCGGGCTCCTGCTCGGTCTCGGCCGTTTCGGGCTCGACCGCCGCCCGGGCAGCCGGTGCGGGGAGGGGTGCGGCCGGTGCCGTCGCGGGAGGAGCTTCCTCCGACAGTGCGTCCGAGACGTCGAACCGCAGGTCGAACGGTGCCGACGGATCGAGGAAACGCGTCACGGCGGCGAACGGCACGTTGAGCCGCTCGGGAATCCCGCCGAACGACAGGCCGACCTCGAAGCGGTCCTCGGTCACCACCAGATCCCAGAACTGGTGCTGCAGGATGATGGTCATCTCCTCCGGATACTGCGCGAGCAGCCGCGGCGACAGCTTCACGCCGTCGCCGTGCGAGAGGAAGGTGATGTAGAAATGATGCTCACCCGGCAGGCCATGTTCGGCCGCGTCCGACAGGACCCGGCGCAGCACCCCGCGCAGCGCGTCGCGCGCCAGCACGTCATATCGGATGTGATCGGTCGCCATGGTGATCCTGTCGCTTCGAAAATAGCCGGTGAGGCTCGCCGGATGATCCGACTCGCCCGCTTTGGCCCCATGCTACCTCGCCGGGAGCCGGAAATCAGCAGGGCTGGCAGCTGAAATAGGGGGCGGACGCCCGATCGGAAATAAAGTGGAGGCTTCTGTTGCCAGGTGCCTCCGAACCCCGCCTAACGGAGCTTAACCCGTTAGGACTTTAAGATGGTCTTTCAAACTGCGTTACGCAGCCTGAGCAACCGGAGCAAAGTTGTCGTTGGCAACTATTGCATTGGCCCGATGTCGGCGGAACCATACCGAGAAAAAACACGCCCTTTACGCCCTCGTCGATCCTATTTCGCCCCCGCCAAAAGCCACCGAAGGGTGGTCCCAAGATGGGTTTTGGTGGAGGCGCCGGGTACCGCCCCCGGGTCCGAATGGTTTATTGCGACGGTCATTTATTTCCATAGCCGGCGAACCGGCACCCCCAATATAGCGGCAAAGCGATAGAAAAACAGAGCCGATTCAGACCCTTTCTGCTGTGAAAACACGCCGATTTGGGTTGGCCGGCATCCTGACGCCGTTCTAGATTTTGGCCATGCCCCCGGAATCCCCGCCGGTTGCCGCCCCGGCGCCGGATGCCTCCGCACCGTCGCCACCCCTGCAGCCCGGCCTGCTCGAGCTGTTCCTGGCCTTTGCCAAGATGTCGCTGGCCGGCTTTGGCGGGGTCCTGGTCTGGGCCCGGCGGGGGATCGTCGAACAGCACCGCTGGATGACGGCGGAGGAGTTCAACGAGACCTTCGCGCTGTGCCATTTCCTGCCAGGTCCGAACATCGTCAACCTGTCGGTCGTTTTCGGCTCGCGCTTTCGCGGCATCGCGGGTGGGCTGGCGGCCTTTGCCGGGCTGGTCGGGCCGCCGATGGTGATCGCAACCATCCTTGCCGCGCTCTACGCCCGCTATGGCGACATCGACGTGCTGCGCCGGACGCTTGCCGGCGTGGCCTGTGCCGCGGTCGGGCTGCTGTTCGCCGTCGTCCTCAAGATGATGCTGCCGCTCCTGAAGCGGCGTGATGTCACAGGCCTCGTCATCCTGGCCGCGGTTTTCGTCGCGATCGGGCTGATCCGATGGCCGCTGCAGATCGTGCTGCTGGTGGCGATCCCGCTCAGCCTCGCGATCACGATCCTGACCCGCCGCATGGTGAAGGCATGAACTCGGAGTCCAACCCGATCGCGGCGCTGCTCTGGACCTTCGGCCTGATGTCGCTGTTTGCGGTCGGCGGCGCCAATTCGGCGATCCCCGAAATGCATCGCGCTGCCGTCGACGTGCATCACTGGCTGACCGACAAGCAGTTCGCCGACGTATTCGCGATCTCGCAGCTCTCGCCGGGACCGAACGTGCTGATTGTGACGCTGATAGGCTATTCTGTCGCAGGCGTTGCCGGAGCACTGGCTGCGACGGTTGCGATGTGCGGACCGACCGCGCTGCTTGCCTATTATGTCAGCCGTTTCCTCGATCGTTCGCGCGATGCGCGCTGGCCGGCGATCATCCAGGCGGCATTGGTTCCGCTGTCGATCGGCCTGATGGCCGCCTCGGGCCTGATCGTGGCACAGACATCAGACCAAAGTTGGATCGCGGTCCTGATCACCATTGTCGCAGCCGCGCTTGCCTTTGCGACGCGGATCAATCCTTTGTGGATGTTGCTTGCCGGAGGTCTCTTGGGTTTTGCTGGCGTTGTCTGACGAAAATCGCTAGCAAGGCTTTCGGTCAACGCACCACAAGCCAAGCCATTCAATCAATACGGGCGGGACAGCCCTGACGGGGGGAAGCGAAGTCATGAGCGATACGCCGAGCGAGGCGCCGGTCAAATCGATCTTGCCGAAATGGGTGCGCGGCCCGCAGGACTTTGTCGGCGGGCTCGCCATGGTGGCGGTTGCGCTGTTTGCCTTGTGGGCCTCCAGCGATTTGCAGGGTATGCACGGATTTTCGTTCGGCGCCGGAACCGCGCCGCGCATGTTCGCCGTGCTGCTGCTGTTGCTCGGCGGCGCTGTCGCGCTGATGGGAGTTCTGAAGGACGGTCCGCACATCGCGGCGTATTCCTGGCGCGGCCCGTTGTTCGTGTCAGCGGCAATCGTGTTTTTCGCATTGGCGATCCGCCCGCTCGGGCTCGTCGTCTCCGCCTTTGCCGCCTTTCTGATCGCGGCGATGGGCTCGCACGAGACGAGATGGATCGAAGCCATCATCGTCGGCGCCTGCCTGACACTCGGCTGCGCGCTTCTGTTTCCTTATGTGCTGGGACTTCCGATGCCGATGTTCCCGCGTTTCCTGATTCAGTGAGGGCGTGATGGAACTGTTTGCCAATCTTGCCCACGGTTTCGCGGTCGCATTCTCGCCGATCAACCTTCTGATGTGCCTGATCGGTGCGCTGGTCGGCACGCTGGTCGGCGTCTTGCCGGGCATCGGCACCATCGCCACCGTCGCCATGCTGCTGCCGATCACTTTCGGCCTGCCGCCGGTCGGTGCGCTGATCATGCTGGCCGGCATCTATTACGGTGCGCAGTATGGCGGTTCGACCACCTCGATCCTGGTCAATATTCCGGGTGAGGCGACCTCCGTCGTGACCGCGCTCGACGGCCACCAGATGGCCAAGCAGGGCCGCGCCGGTCCGGCGCTCGCGATCGCCGCGATCGGCTCGTTCTTTGCCGGCTGCGTCGCCACCGTGCTAATCGCCGTGCTCGGTGCGCCGCTGACCAAGCTCGCGCTGGCGTTCGGCCCGGCCGAATATTTCTCGCTGATGGTGCTGGGCCTGATCTTCGCCGTGGTGCTCGCCAAGGGCTCGGTGCTGAAGGCGATCGCGATGATCGTGTTCGGCCTGTTGCTGTCGATGGTCGGCTCCGATATCGAGACCGGCGCCTCGCGCATGGCCTTCAACATCCCCGAGCTTGCCGACGGCCTCGGCTTTGCCACCGTGGCGATGGGCGTGTTCGGCTTCGCCGAGATCATCCGCAATCTCGACCATGGCGCGGAGATGGACCGCAATTTGGTGCAGCAGAAGATCACCGGCCTGATGCCGACCAGGAAGGACCTCGTCGACTCCACGCCGGCGATCCTGCGCGGCACCGTGCTCGGCTCGATCCTCGGCATCCTGCCGGGCGGCGGTGCCGTGATCGCGTCGTTCGCGGCCTATACGCTGGAGAAGAAGCTGGCGAAGGATCCGTCGCGGTTCGGCCGCGGCGCGATCGAAGGCGTAGCTTCGCCGGAAAGCGCCAACAACGCCGCGGCGCAGACCTCGTTCATCCCGCTGCTCACGCTCGGCATCCCGCCGAATGCGGTGATGGCGCTGATGGTCGGTGCGATGACCATTCATGGCATCGTGCCGGGTCCGCAGGTGATGCAGAAGCAGCCGGACCTGGTCTGGGGCATGATCGCCTCGATGTGGATCGGCAACCTGATGCTGATCATCATCAACCTGCCGCTGGTCGGCATCTGGGTCCGTCTGCTGCGCGTGCCGTACCGCCTGATGTTCCCCTCGATCGTGGTGTTCTGCGCGATCGGCATCTACTCGGTGAACAACGCGCCGGTCGACGTCGTGCTCGCAGGTGCGTTCGGCCTCGTCGGCTACTGGCTGATCAAGCACGATTTCGAGCCGGCGCCGCTGCTGCTCGGCATGGTGCTGGGCCCGCTGATGGAGGAGAACCTGCGCCGTGCACTCTTGATCTCGCGCGGCGACTGGAGCGTATTCCTGTCGCGGCCGCTGTCGGCGGTGCTGCTCGCGATCGCGGCAGGTCTGTTGGTGCTTGCCGTGCTGCCGACCTTGCGTGCGAAGCGCGACGAAGTGTTCGTGGAGTCGGAGGGCTAGAGCATGATCCGGAAAAGTGTGAAGCGGTTTTCCGGATAGATCATGCTCAAACAAGGAGCGCCAACCCTGCGTCGGCGCGCCGCAGGCGGAAGTCGAATCGACTCGCGCTGTCGTCTCATGAAATGAAAATGCCGGCCGATTTGGCCGGCATTTTTTTTGGTCAAAACGTTCCCGGGAGGAATTGAGATGATCCATTCGCTCGCTTGCGGGCGCATGCCTTTCGGCATTTGCCGCGCTCGGCGCATTCGCCGTACCGGCGGCTGCGCAGACCTATCCCACTCGCACCATCACCATGATCGTGCCGTTCGCAGCCGGCGGTCCGACCGACGTCATCGCGCGCATCGTCACCGCGCACATGGCGCAGACGCTCGGACAGAGCATCGTGATCGAGAACGTGGTCGGCGCCGGCGGCACCACGGCGACGACGCGTGCCGCGCGCGCCGCCAATGACGGCTACACGCTGATTACAGGGCACATGGGCACGCACGCCGCGTCCGTGCCGCTCTATCCGAAACTCGCCTATCATCCGGAGAAGGATTTCGAGCCCGTCGCGCTGCTCGCGGGCACGCCGATCCTGATCCTCGCCCGCAAGGATTTCCCGCCGAGGGATCTGAAGGAGTTCGTCGCTTACGTGAAAGCCAACGCCGAGAAGGTCAACGCCGCGCATGCCGGCATCGGTTCGGTCTCGCACGCCTCCTGCGAACTCCTGAATTCGATCCTCGACGTCAAGCCGGTCGGCGTGCCCTTCAACGGCACCGGCCCTGCCATGAATGCGCTGGTCGCTGGCCAGGTCGATTACATGTGCGACCAGATCGTCAACGCGGTGCCGCAGATCAAGGCCGGCACCATCAAGGCCTATGCGGTCGCAACCCCCGAGCGCAACCCGTCGCTGCCTGACGTGCCGACCACGACCGAAGCCGGCCTCCCGGCCTTCCAGGCTCAGGCCTGGAATGCGATCTTCGCACCGAAGGGAACTTCGCCCGCCATCATCGCCACGCTGAACGCGGCGGCGATCAAGGCGCTCGACGATGACAACGTCCGCAAGCGCCTGCTCGAACTGGGCAGTGTGATCCCGGCGCCCGCCAACCGCACCCCGGAGGCCCTGGCGATGCTCGTGAAGAACGAGATCGCGAAATGGACGCCGGTGCTCAAGCCGGCAAGTTAATCCAGCGCGATCAATTGGATAGGCGAGGGGCGGAACGCGGGTTCCGCCCTTGTCGTTTGCCGGGGGAGTGCTCATTTTTCAGGGTATAATCCGTGCGTTCAGCCGAATCGGCGTGTCGGCCGGCGGCCTCGGCCGCTAAGTTCGCCGTTCTCTCGAAGCTCCGAAAAGACCGTCATGAACCAGTATCACGACCTGCTCGAACGCATCCTCGCCGACGGCGCCGAGAAGCACGACCGCACCGGCACCGGCACGCTGTCGATCTTCGGCCACCAGATGCGCTTCAACCTCTCGGCGGGCTTCCCGATGCTGACCACCAAGCGGCTGCCGCTGAAGGCGATCGTGCACGAGCTGCTCTGGTTCCTCGCCGGCGACACCAACATCAAATATCTCAACGACAACGGCGTCACGATCTGGGACGAATGGGCCGACGCCAATGGCGATCTCGGCCCGGTCTACGGCTCGCAGTGGCGGTCCTGGCCCGCGCCCGATGGCCGCAGCATCGACCAGATCAGCAACGTCATCGAAATGATCAGGCGCAATCCGGACTCGCGGCGGCTGATCGTCAGCGCCTGGAATCCGGCCGAGGTCGACAAGATGGCGCTGCCGCCGTGCCACTGCCTGTTCCAGTTCTACGTCGCGAACGGCAAATTGTCCTGCCAGCTCTATCAGCGCTCCGGCGACGTCTTTCTCGGCGTGCCCTTCAACATCGCCTCCTACGCGCTCTTGACCATGATGGTCGCGCAGGTGACCGGCCTGAAGCCCGGCGATTTCGTGCACTCGCTCGGCGATGCGCATCTCTATTCGAACCATCTCGAGCAGGCGCGGCTGCAACTGACGCGGCCGACGCGGCCGTTGCCGACGATGGCGATCAATCCCGACGTGAAGGATATCTTCGCGTTCCGCTACGAGGATTTCAAACTCGAAGGCTACGACCCGCATCCGCACATCAAGGCCGAAGTCGCGGTCTGATGTCGCTCCTGATCCGCCGCGCGCGGCCCGATGAGGCCGGACTGGTGTTCTCGCTGGTCCGCGAGCTCGCTGACTACGAAAAGCTGTTGCACGAGGTCCATGCCAGCGAGGCCGACATCGCCGAAGCGCTGTTCGGCGAAAGCCCGCGGCTGTTTTGCGACATCGCGGAATGGAACGGCGAGCCGGCCGGCTTCGCGGTCTGGTTCGTCAACTTCTCGACCTTCGCCGGCCGACACGGCATCTACCTCGAAGACCTCTTCGTGCGCCCGGCGCTGCGCGGCAAGGGCATCGGCAAGGCGCTGCTGGTGCATCTGGCGCGGCACTGCCTCGCCAATGGCTGGTCGCGCCTGCAATGGGCGGTGCTCGACTGGAACGCGCCGTCGATCGCATTCTACAAATCGCTCGGTGCCGAGATGATGGACGAATGGACGATCTGTCGCGTTTCCGGCGAGGCGTTGTCGGCACTCGCGGAAGGAGCGCGCTGATGGAGATCGTGCTCCTCGTTGCGGTCGCCGAGAACGGCGTGATCGGCAGCGGTAACGCAATTCCGTGGCGGCTGAAATCCGACCAGCAGCGCCTCAAGGCGATGACGCTGAACAAGCCCATCGTGATGGGGCGCAAGACGTTTGAGTCCCTGCGCCGGCCGCTGCCGGGGCGCACCAACATCGTGGTGACGCGCGATGCGAACTACCGCGCGCGCGGAGCTATCGTCACGACGTCGCTCGAAAACGCCCGCGCAATTGCGCTTGGTGACGCGCTGCGGCGTTTCGCCACTGAAATTGCAATCATCGGTGGCGCCGAGATCTACGCGCAGTGGATGGGCATCGCCGATCGTCTTGAGATTACCGAGGTCCACGCCCGGCCGGACGGCGACACGCGGTTCGAAAACATCGATGCGAAGGAGTGGGAGGAGGTCGCGCGCGTCCGGAATCCGGCAGGTCCGGATGACAGCGTCGACTTCTCCTATGTGACATATCGTCGGCGCGGCCAACGTTAACCAATGTTTGCATTGACAATTATGGCCCGGCGCATAGCTCGTCCGCTCAGGAAGCTTGCGTTGTAAGGGCCCCAGCGGTCCCCTATAACCGGGCCGGACATTCGAGCCCGGGCGTCCCGTCCGGGCTTGCCGAGGAGATGTTTGATGCCGTGGAAAAATCAAGGCGGGGGGCCATGGGGCTCGGGTCCGAAAGGGCCATGGGGCACTGGTCCGCAGTCGGCCGGGCCAAGGCCGCCGGATCTTGAGGATCTGCTGCGGCGCGGCCAGGACCGGCTGCAGCAGTGGCTGCCCGGCGGCCATTTCAGCGGCATGGGTATCGCGCTGGTGCTGGTCGCCGCGCTGGCGATCTGGTTCGCGACCGGAATCTTCCGCGTCCAGTCCGAAGAGCTCGGCGTCGTTCTGCGCTTCGGCAAGTATGACCGCGATGCGCAGCCGGGCCTGCGCTATCATCTGCCGTATCCGATCGAGACAGTGCTGCTGCCGAAGGCGCTGCGCGTCAACACGATCTCGATCGGCATGACCCTGATCGACGATCCCGCGCGGCGCGGCCGCTCGATGCGTGACGTGCCGGAAGAGAGCCTGATGCTGACCGGCGACGAAAACATCGTCGACGTCGACTTCACCGTGTTGTGGCGCATCAAGCCGGGCGGGGCCGGCGCCTATCTGTTCAACATCCAGAATCCCGAGGGCACCGTGAAGGCGGTTGCCGAAAGCGCAATGCGCGAGGTGATCGGCCGCTCGCAGATCCAGCCGATCCTGACCGGAGCGCGCAACGTCACCGAGCAGAACGTGCAGGAGCTGATGCAGAGGACGCTCGACACCTACAATGCGGGCATCCAGATCACCCAGGTGCAGATGCAGAAGGTCGATCCGCCGGCGCAGGTGATCGACGCGTTCCGCGACGTGCAGGCAGCGCGCGCCGACCTCGAGCGCAAGCAGAACGAGGCGCAGACCTACGCCAACAGCATCGTGCCGGGAGCACGCGGCCGTGCCGCGCAGATCCAGCAGGCCGCCGAGGGCTACAAGGAGCAGGCGGTCGCCGAGGCCAAGGGCCAGAGCGCGCGCTTCCTCAAGGTTTATGAAGAGTACAAGAAGGCACCCGACGTGACGCGCGAGCGCATCTATCTGGAGACCATGGAACGCGTGCTCGGCGGCTCCGAGAAGCTGGTTTTCGACGGCCAGGGCCAGAACATCGTGCCCTACCTTCCGCTCGGCGAATTGACGCCGCGGCGTCCGCCGTCGGCAGCGCCGGCCACCACCGGCCAGCAGCAGGGAGCCACCCGATGAGGTCCCCTGTCACCGGCATTCTGGCCCTGATCGTTCTCTTCATCGTTCTCGCCGTCGGCTACAGCTCGGTGTTCACCGTGCAGCAGACCGAGCAGACCATCGTCCTGCGGTTCGGCGAGCCGGTCGACATCGTCACCGAGCCCGGCCTGCACTTCAAGGCGCCGTGGAATTCGGTGATCAATGTCGACAAGCGCATCCTCGATCTGGAGAACCCGTCGCAGGAAGTGATCGCTTCCGACCAGAAGCGGCTCGTGGTCGATGCCTTCGCGCGCTACCGCATCAAGAATGCGCTGCGCTACTACACCAGCGTCGGCTCGATCCAGGCTGCCAATTTGCAGTTGACCACGCTGCTGAACGCGGCTTTGCGCCGCGTGCTCGGCGAGGTCAGCTTCATCACGGTGGTGCGTGACGACCGCGAGAAGCTGATGTCGCGGATTCGCGAGCAGCTCGACAGGGAGGCCGACGGCTACGGCATCGAGGTCGTCGACGTCAGGATCCGCCGTGCCGACCTGCCGGAGCAGAACAGCCAGGCGGTCTACAACCGGATGAAGACCGAGCGCGAGCGCGAGGCGGCCGAGTTCCGCGCGCAGGGCGACCAGAAGGCGCTGGAGATCCGCTCCAAGGCCGATCGCGAAGCAACCGTGATCGTCGCCGAGGCGAACTCCGCCGCGGATCAGACCCGCGGTGCGGGCGATGCCGAACGTAACCGCCTGTTCGCCGAGGCCTATGGCAAGGACAAGGACTTCTTCGCGTTCTACCGCTCGATGACGGCCTATGAGAACGGCCTCAAGTCCAGCGACACGCGTTTCCTGTTGCGGCCGGACTCGGAATTCTTCAGATACTTCGGCAGTGCCAACGGCAAGCCGGCCGAGGCGGCGGCTGCGCCGAAACAGTAAATTCACGACGCGACGGCGGCGCGGACAACGCGCCGCCGTCACTTGAAGAACAACAATCATCGCGCGGGAGGTTGCCATCCGATGAGGTCAATAGCGTTCGGCGACTTCCTCATCGGTCTGGGAATCCTGTTCGTGCTCGAAGGCATCCTGTTCGCGGCAAGCCCCGCCTGGATGCGCCGGGCGATGAAGAGCGCGCTGGCCACGCCCGACAACATCCTGCGCATCGTCGGCATCGGTTCGGCGGTCGCGGGGCTTGTCCTGATCTGGGCGGTGCGCCGCTGAGCTAACCTGTCGTTCCGGAGCATGCGAAGCACGAACCTCAAGGGCGCAATTGCGCCCGAGGGAACTTCGAGATTCCCCGGGGCGCAATTACGCCCCTGAGGTCTGGTCCTTCGGACCATCCCGGAATGACAAACAAGACTGAACACAATCGTGAGCCTTCCCCAGCCGGTTTTTCGCCGAAATGCCCGGGTGATGCTTGCGCCAAATGCCCGTTCGGGCGCACTCTCTGACCACGGGCGCACACCTGCGACCTCGGGCGTACACCTGCGACCAGCTAATTTGAACCCGTTTGCCTGGAGAAATTCCGACATGATCGCTGCCAGACCAGCCCTGAGCCGTCGCCTCCGCATGATGGGGGCCGCGATCTCGATCGGTGCTGCGAGCATGCTGAGCTCCGCGCCGGCGTTCGCGCGCGGTCCCGAGGGCATCGCCGACATCGCCGAGAAGGTGATCGACGCCGTCGTCAATATCTCGACCTCGCAGACCATCGAGGCCAAGGACCGGACGATGCCGCAGCTGCCGCCGGGCTCGCCGTTCGAGGAATTCTTCGACGACTTCTTCAAGAACCGCCGCGGGCCGCCCGGCAAGGGCGGCGACAAGAGCGGCGAGTTCCAGCCGCGCAAGACCAACTCGCTCGGCTCGGGCTTCATCGTCGACACCGCGGGGATCGTGGTCACCAACAACCACGTCATCGCTGACGCCGACGAGATCAACGTGATCCTCAACGACGGCACCAAGATCAAGGCCGAGCTGGTCGGCGTCGACAAGAAGACCGACCTTGCGGTGCTGAAGTTCAAGCCGCCGAAGCCGCTCACCGCGGTCAAGTTCGGCGACAGCGACAAGATCCGCCTCGGCGACTGGGTGGTCGCGATCGGCAACCCGTTCAGCCTCGGCGGCACGGTCACCGCTGGCATCGTCTCGGCCAAGAACCGCGACATCAGCCAGGGTCCGTATGACAGCTACATCCAGACCGACGCCGCCATCAATCGCGGCAATTCGGGCGGTCCGCTATTCAACCTCGAGGGCGAGGTGATCGGCGTCAATACGCTGATCATTTCCCCGACCGGCGGCTCGATCGGCCTCGGTTTCGCCGTGCCGTCGAAGACGGTGGCCGGCGTCGTCGACCAGTTGCAGAAATTCGGCGAGCTGCGCCGCGGCTGGCTCGGCGTGCGCATCCAGCAGGTCACCGACGAGATCGCCGACAGCCTCAACATCAAGCCGGCGCGCGGCGCGCTGGTTGCCGGCGTCGACGACAAGGGCCCGGCCAAGCCGGCCGGCATCGAGCCCGGCGACGTCGTCGTCAAGTTTGACGGCAAGGACGTCAAGGACCCGAAGGATCTGTCGCGCGTCGTCGCCGATACCGCGGTCGGCAAGGAAGTCGACGTCGTCATCATCCGCAAGGGCAATGAGGAGACCCGCAAGGTCACGCTCGGCCGGCTCGAGGACAATGACAAGGTTCAGCAGGCCAACGCCAAGCCGAAGGATGACACCGCCGAGAAACC
Source organism: Bradyrhizobium sp. CER78 (assembly GCF_029846235.1). Taxonomy (GTDB): domain Bacteria; phylum Pseudomonadota; class Alphaproteobacteria; order Rhizobiales; family Xanthobacteraceae; genus Bradyrhizobium. Next base: position 327,897 of record NZ_JARVWP010000005.1, on the reverse strand, counting down.
GGTGACCCAGAAGGCGCTCGGTCTCGACCTCGCGGCGCTGAGCAAGGATCTGCGCACCAAGTACAAGATCAAGGACAGCGTGAAGGGCGTCGTCGTCACCGGCGTCGACAACGCCTCCGATGCCGCCGAGAAGCGGTTGTCGGCCGGCGACGTCATCGTCGAGGTGGCGCAGGAGGCGGTGGCCAATGCCGGCGACATCAAGAAGCGCGTCGACCAGCTCAAGAAGGACGGCAAGAAGTCCGTGCTGCTGCTGGTCTCCAACGGCGACGGCGAACTGCGGTTTGTGGCGCTCGGCGTGCAGTAATATTTGCCGACGTCATTCCGGGGCGGTCCGCAGGACCGAACCCGGAATCTCGAGATTCCGGGTTCGATGCTTCGCATCGCCCCGGAATGACTGTGACCTCACCCCTCCGCAAACTCATCCCGCCGATAGCCCTGCGCATACAGCAGCGCGGTAAGATCGCCGTGATCGATCCGGGCTGCGGCTGCGGCCGCGACGGCCGGCTTGGCGTGATAGGCAACCCCGAGGCCAGCGGCCTGGATCATGCCGAGATCGTTGGCGCCGTCGCCCACCACCAGCGTGTCGATGTCGTCGAGATCGAAGGACTCGGTCAGCTCGACCAGGGTGGCGAGCTTGGTGGCGCGGCCGAGGATCGGCTCGATCACTTCGCCGGTCAGCTCGCCGTTCTCGACCTGCAACTGGTTGGCGCGGTTCTCCTGGAAGCCGACCTTCTCGGCGACCACCTTGGTGAACAGGGTGAAGCCGCCCGAGATCAGGCAGGTGTAGGCGCCCTGCGCGCGCATGGTCATGACCAGCTCGCGGCCGCCCGGCGTCAGCGTGATGCGCTTGTCCAGCACCTCGTCGACCACGCTGACCGGCAGGCCCTTGAGCAGCGCCACGCGCTCGCGCAGCGCCGATTCGAACTCGATCTCGCCGCGCATCGCGCGCTCGGTGATATCAGCGACATGGGCCTTCAGCCCGGCGAAGTCGGCGAGCTCGTCGATGCATTCCTGGCCGATCATGGTCGAATCCATGTCGGCCAGAAAAAGCTTCTTGCGCCGGCCGATCCGAGGCTGCACGACGATGTCGATCGGCAGGTCGCCGCGGGCCTGGCGGAGGCGCTCCTCGAACGCCTTGATGTCATCCCTGCTGGCGTCCGAATGTTCAAAGGGAATGTCGACGGCGACCTCGTTGAACAGCCACTGCGCCGGGCCGGGTGAGGGCAGCACGGCCCGCGCCCCGTCGACGATGGTGGAATCGAGCGCGGGGCTTGCAGGATTGCAGATCAGCGTGGCAACGAGGGACATGCAGGCGCATTCGGGATTGTTGGACAAGGCAGTGCTTATCGCAGGGCCGACCGCTAGCGGCAAGTCGGCCCTGGCGCTCGCGCTTGCGCAGCGGACCGGCGGGGCCGTCATCAATACCGATTCCATGCAGGTCTATCGCGACCTCCGGATCATCACCGCGCGGCCGACGACCAGTGAGGAGGCGCAGGTTCCGCACCGGCTCTACGGCCATGTCGACGCCGGCGTGAATTTCTCCGCCGGCGCCTGGGTGACTGACGCGGCGAGGGTGCTCGGCGAGGCGCGCGCGCAGCGACAGTTGCCGATCTTCATCGGCGGCTCGGGCCTCTATTTCAAGGCGCTGACGCGCGGCCTCTCGGCGGTGCCGCCGATCCCCTCTGATGTGCGCGACGCTGTTCGCGCAAGGCTGGAGCAGCACGGCGTCCAGGCGCTGCATGCCGAACTGGCGCAGCGCGATCCGGTGTCGGCCGAACGGCTGAAGCCGCGCGATCGGACCCGCATCGCGCGGGCGCTCGAGGTCGTCGAGGCCACCGGCCGCCCACTGCCGGACTGGCATCGCGACGGGCTGCCGCCGCTGCTGCCGCAGGGCGAATTCCACGCGCTGTTTCTCGCGCCTGATCGGGAAAAGCTCTATGCGCGGATCGACGCCCGGTTCGGCGCGATGCTCGACGCCGGCGCGCTCGACGAGGTCGGGCAGCTTGCGGCGCGCGGGCTCGATCCGCTGCTGCCGGCGATGAAGGCCCATGGCGTGCCGGCGCTGATCCGGCACATCAACGGCGAAATCAGCAGGGAGGAGGCCGCCGAGATCGGCCGTGCCGACACCCGTCACTACGCCAAGCGCCAGTTCACCTGGTTTCGCCACCAGCTTCCGGAATTCGAATGGGTGGCGCCGGAGGCGGCGACGGCGTGGCTGGAGAGCCGCATTCCGTAGCCCGGATCGAGCGCAGCGCAATCCGCGAATCTCGCCCCAGGACGCGCTGGTCCCGGATTTCGCTCCGCTCCATCCGGGCTACGGACGGCCCGCACGCCCGTCAGCCATGCGCGTTCGCTGCCGCAAAAACACTCGCCGAACGAGCGGAACCCCGGTAGAGTACGTAAATCGCGAAAGTGCTTGCCTTGCCTTGACATTCAGGCTTTGGCCGCTATGTTCGCGCAACCTTTGGGAAGACTGGGTCGTCTCGTGCGCAACATTATTACCAAACTGCTTATCGCCGTCGTACCCAGGCACACCGCCGGGGATGGCTAGCTGCCATCCAAATTCGGGCGGTGTGCATGGGGCCTCTGGGGCCCCTTTTTATTGCCCGAAGCCGAACTGACGAGAACCGACAAAAGCCGCGCAAAAACAAGCGCATCCGGAGCGAACCATGACCGACAAGAGCCACGATCCCAATCAGATGACCGGCGCCGCGATGATCGTGCGCGCACTCATCGATCACGGCGTGCAGCATGTCTTCGGCTATCCCGGCGGTGCGGTGCTTCCGATCTATGACGAGATTTTCCAGCAGAGCGAGGTCGAGCATATCTTGGTCCGCCACGAGCAGGGCGCCGGCCATGCCGCGGAAGGCTATGCCCGCTCGACCGGCAAGCCCGGCGTCGTGCTGGTGACCTCGGGCCCGGGCGCCACCAACATGGTGACGCCGCTGACCGACGCGCTGATGGATTCGATCCCGCTGGTCTGCATCACCGGCCAGGTGCCGACCCATCTGATCGGCAACGACGCCTTCCAGGAATGCGACACCGTCGGCATCACCCGGCCCGCCACCAAGCACAATTGGCTGGTGCGTGACATCAACGACCTCGCCAAGGTGCTGCACGAGGCCTTCTATGTCGCCACCACCGGCCGGCCCGGTCCGGTGCTGGTCGACGTGCCGAAGGACGTGCAGTTCGCCACCGGCACCTATCATCCGCCGCGCAAGTCGGACGTGCACATCTCCTATACGCCGCGCGTCAAGGGCGATGCGACCCAGATCCGCAAGGCGGTGGCGATGCTCGCCAACGCGAAACGCCCGGTGATCTATTCCGGCGGCGGCGTGATCAATTCCGGCCCCGAGGCCTCGCAGCTGCTGCGCCAGCTGGTGGAGGCGACCGGCTTCCCGATCACCTCGACCTTGATGGGGCTGGGCGCCTATCCGGCGTCCGGTGCCAACTGGCTCGGCATGCTCGGCATGCACGGCACCTACGAGGCCAACATGACGATGCATGATTGCGACGTCATGCTGTGCGTCGGCGCGCGCTTCGACGACCGCATCACCGGCCGCACCGATGCGTTCTCGCCGGGCTCGAAGAAGATCCACATCGACATCGACCCGTCCTCGATCAACAAGAACATCCGCGTCGACGTGCCGATCATCGGCGACTGCGGCAACGTGCTCGGCGACCTGCTTCAGGTGTTCAAGGCGGAGGCGAAGAAGCCCGACATCAAGGCGTGGTGGCAGCAGATCGCGCAATGGCGCGCGCGCAACTCGCTGTCCTACCGCAAGAACAACGATGTCATCCTGCCGCAATACGCGATCCAGCGCCTGTTCGAGCTGACCCGCGGCAAGGACACCTACATCACGACCGAAGTCGGTCAGCACCAGATGTGGGCCGCGCAATTCTTCGGCTTCGAGGAACCGCACCGCTGGATGACATCGGGCGGTCTCGGCACCATGGGCTACGGCCTGCCGGCCGCGGTCGGCGTGCAGGTGGCGCATCCGGACAGCCTGGTGATCGACATCGCCGGCGATGCCTCGGTGCAGATGACGATCCAGGAAATGTCGACGGCGGTTCAGTTCGAGCTGCCGATCAAGATATTCATCCTGAACAACCAGTACATGGGCATGGTGCGGCAGTGGCAGCAGCTGCTGCACGGCAACCGCCTGTCGCATTCGTACTCCGAGGCGCTGCCGGACTTCGTCAAGCTCGCCGACGCCTATGGCTGCGTCGGCCTGCAGGCGACCAAGCCGTCCGATCTCGACGGCGCGATCAAGGACATGATCTCGATCAAGCGCCCGGTGCTGTTCGACTGCCGCGTCGCCGCGCTGGAGAACTGCTTCCCGATGATCCCGTCGGGCAAGGCGCACAACGAGATGCTGCTGCCCGAAGAAGCCACCGATGAGGCCACCGCGAAGGCCTTCTCCGGCGGCAAGGCGCTGGTGTGACGATGTCGAGTTCGCGGCAGGCACTCTCTCTTCACCTCGCCCCGCTTGCGGGGAGAGGTCGGATTGCGCGCAAGCGCAATCCGGGTGAGGGGGAGTCTCCGCGAATCCAACTCTCACCGTGTCCGCGGAGAGTCCCCCTCACCCCAACCCTCTCAGAGCGAGCAAAGCTCGTCTCGGCCCCGCAAGCGGGGCGAGGGAGCAGACCGCAAGCGGGGCTACCATGTTCGACTTGAACGAACTCGAGCGCGCGCACAGGATCGTCGGCACCGCAGTGCCGGCGACGCCGGCGTATGCCTGGCCATTGCTGGCTGAGCGGCTCGGTACCGAGGTCGTGGTCAAGCATGAGAACCACACGCCGACCGGCGCCTTCAAGGTGCGCGGCGGCCTGGTCTATCTCGAGCGGCTGAAGCGCGAGCGGCCCGATGTGCCCGGCATCATCTCGGCGACGCGCGGCAATCATGGCCAGAGCCTGGCGTTTGCCGCGGGGCGTCACGGCGTGCCGGCGGTGATCTATGTGCCGCGCGGCAACTCGGTCGAGAAGAACCGCGCTATGCATGCGTTCGGCGCCGAGCTTGTCGAGCATGGCGAGGACTTTCAGGCCGCGCGCGAAGAGGCCGAGCGCCGCGCCCAGTTCGCCGGCCTGCACATGGTGCCGTCGTTCCACACCGACCTGGTGCTGGGCGTTGCGACCTACGCGCTCGAGCTGTTCCGCTCGGCGCTCGACCTCGACATTCTCTATGTGCCGATCGGGCAGGGCTCCGGCATCTCCGGCTGCATCATAGCGCGCGACCTGCTCGGGCTGAAGACCGAGATCGTCGGCGTGCAGTCGACCGAGGCGCCGTCCTACGCGCTGTCGTTCGCAGCCGGAAGGATCGTGACCACCGAGACCAGCAATACGCTCGCCGACGGCATGGCGACGCGGATTCCCGATGCGGACGCGTTCGCCCTGATCCAGAAGGGCGCATCCCGTATCGTGCAGGTCAGCGACGATGAAGTCGGCCAGGCGATCCGCGCTTACTGGACCGACACCCACAATCTCGCCGAGGGCGCGGGCGCCGCGGCGCTCGCGGCCGCGCTGCAGGAAAAGAGCAAGCTCGCCGGCAAGCGCGTAGGCCTGATCCTGAGCGGCGGCAATATCGATTTCGATCTGTTCCGGACCTGGATCGGGACGGATGCTGCGCCGGCCGCCCAGCGGGCGGTGGCGTGAACAGAATGTAAGGGGACGACCATGAACCAGCCCGCATCCGCCTACTTCCTCGAAGAGCGTCACGATCCGAACGAGACGCACACCCTGTCCGTGCTCGTGCAGAACGAGCCCGGCGTGCTCGCCCGCGTGATCGGCCTGTTCTCCGGCCGCGGCTACAACATCGAAAGTCTCACCGTCTCGGAGACCGAGAGCCAGAAACATCTCTCGCGGATCACGATCGTCACCACGGGCACGCCGATGGTGATCCAGCAGATCAAGCATCAGCTCGACCGCATGATCCCGGTCTACCGCGTCGTCGACATGACGCTGACCGGCAGTTCGATCGAGCGCGAGCTTGCGATGGTCAAGGTGCGGGGCGGTGGCGATCACCGCGTCGAGGCGCTGCGGCTCGCGGATGCGTTCCGCGCCCGGGTGATCGATGCCACGACCGAGAGCTTCGTATTCGAGATCACGGGCAATTCGTCCAAGATCAGTCAGTTCATCGACCTGATGCGCCCCTTGGGCCTGGTCGAGGTGTCACGAACCGGGGTGGCCGCGATCACGCGTGGGCCGGAAGGGATGTGAGTCATGTTGGCGCGCGACTGGTACTACACGCAACGGCGGCAGGTCGGTCTCGATACCGCGGTTGCCTCGATCTATGACGTCAGCGAGGACAGCGATGTCCGTGCCCGCCAGGCGCTGACCATGCTCGGCGTCAAGCCGAGCTGGCGGATCGCCGATATCGGCTGCGGCAACGGCGTGCTGGCGACCGAGGCGGCGCTGATGGGCGCCGAGGTCGACGCCATCGACATCTCGCCGGCGATGATCGGGCTCGCCGAAATCTACGCGCGCGACCGCAAGGCGAAGATCCGGACCCAGCCGGCCGGGCTGTTGTCCTTTGCCTATCAGCCGAATTCCTACGACCTCATCGTCAGCGAGTTCACGCTGCATCATCTGCCGGACTTCTGGAAGGCGGTGGCGCTGTCGCGGATATTCAATGCGCTGAAGCCCGGCGCGAATTTCTATCTGCGCGACATGGTGTTCGTCAGCATGCCCGACGGTGTCGATCGCGATGTCGAGGGCTGGGCCGATTTCTCGATCAAGAACCACGGTTTCGAGCGCGAAAGCGTGATGACCCATATGCGCGACGAATACTCGACCTTCGGCTGGGTGATGGAGCGTATGCTGACCGAGACCGGCTTCACGATGGTCGCCGCCGACTACCACGCGCCGCTGCACGGCACCTATCTGCTGCGCAAACCGAAGCCGGACGAACAGATCTAGATCCCGACCGAAACGGAAGCAAAAGAAGAACAATGAAGCCGGCCGATGTTGGCATCGCCGTCATGGTTGCGGTGATCTGGGGGCTTGCGTTCGTCGCAAGCCGGATCGCGCTCAATGAGTTCTCGCCGGAGCTCATGACGACGCTGCGCTTCGCTATTGCCGCGTTGCCCTGCCTGTTCCTGCGCAAGCCTGATGTCCCCTGGCCGCTATTGATCGCGATCAGCTCCACGCTGTTCCTCGGCCAGTTCCTCGCGCAGGCCTTCGCGATCGCGCACGGCGTCCCGGTCGGACTTTCCAGCGTGGTGGTGCAGAGCCAGGCGCTGTTCACCATCGCGTTCGCCGCGATCGCCTTCGGCGAGATGCCGACGCGGCCGCAGGCGATCGGCGTCGCGATCGCCGCGCTCGGCCTGTTGATGATCTGCGGCACCGTCGGCTATGACTTCAGCGTCACAGCCTTTGCGATTCTGATGATCTGTCCGGTCAGTTTTGCGATCGGCAATCTCCTGCTGCGGCAGGCGCACACAGCGCCGATGTTCGACCTGTTCGCCTGGCTGTGCCTGTGCGCTGCGGTGCCGCTCGCGGTGCTGACCCTGATCAGCAACGGGCCGCAGCCGACCTGGCAGGCGCTGAGCCACATGTCGCTGACCGGGTTCGTCTGCGTGCTCTGCCTCGGCGGCATCTCGACCAGCATCGCCTATTGGCTGTGGGGCCGGCTGCTCAGGGATTATCCGGCGGCACAGGTGGTGCCGTTCGCGCTGCTGGTGCCGTTCGTCGGCTCGGCCGCCTCCAGCATCGTGTTCGGCGAGACATTCGGGCCGCTGCGGCTCGCCGGCATGGTCACGGTCATCGGCGGCATCGCCGTGATGCTGCTGTCGAAGCGGCCAAAAGCGCTGCCGAAAGTTGCGTGAGGGCACCATGTCGAGCTCGCTGCTGTTCGCCTTTGTCGTGTTTGCCGTCGTGATGTTCTTCACCCCGGGCCCCAACAACATCATGCTGCTGTCGTCGGGGCTGACCTATGGCTTCCGCCGCACGGTGCCCCACATCGCCGGCATCACGGTCGGTTTCGCCTTCATGGTCGGCGCGGTCGGCGTCGGGCTCGGGGCCGTCTTCATCGCCTATCCGGTGCTGCAGACGATCCTCAAATATGGCGGCGTCGCCTATCTGGTGTATCTCGCAGCGGTCATCGCCATGGCCGAGCCGCCCTCGGCCGACAAGGGCGACAGGCCCGGCCGCGGCCCGATGACCTTCTGGGGCGCGGCCATGTTCCAGTGGATCAATGCCAAGGGCTGGGTGATGGTGATCGGCACCATCACGGCCTATGCGGCGATTGCCGCCTTCCCCTGGAACATCGCGATCCAGGTCGGCCTCAGCCTGATCCTGGGGACGGTATCCTGCATCGTCTGGGCGCTGTTCGGCACCGCGCTGCGGCCGGTCCTAACCTCACCCCGGGCGATCCGCGCCTTCAACGTGGTGATGGCCATCCTGCTGCTGGCCTCGCTCTACCCGGTCTTCATGGACGCATGATGCCGCACCGCGCCATGCGAGATGAGGGTTTCCCCTGAGCGGGAAAATGCTCTAGACAACGCCGGAAATTCGCGGGCGCCCGGCGGTTCTGACCTTCCGAAAGCCTGATTCATCGGCCGATTTTGGCCCCCTTCAAACGAGGAAACCACGATGCGAGTTTACTACGATCGCGATGCCGACCTGAACCTGATCAAGGGCAAAAAGGTCGCCATCGTCGGCTACGGCAGCCAGGGCCACGCCCATGCGCTGAACCTGAAGGATTCCGGCGTCAAGGACGTGGCGATCGCGCTGCGCAAGGGTTCGGCCTCGGCCAAGAAGGCCGAGAACGCCGGCTTCAAGGTGATGGAAGTCGCTGAAGCCGCCAAGTGGGCCGACCTCGTCATGATGCTGACCCCGGACGAGCTGCAGGGCGACATCTATCGCGAGCATCTGCACGACAACATGAAGAACGGCGCGGCGCTCGTGTTCGCCCACGGCCTCAACGTGCACTTCAACCTGCTCGATCCGCGCGCCGACCTCGACGTGCTGATGATCGCGCCGAAGGGCCCCGGCCACACCGTGCGCTCGGAATATCAGCGCGGCGGCGGCGTGCCCTGCCTGATCGCGATCGCCAAGGATTCCTCGGGCAACGCCCATGACCTCGGCCTCAGCTATGCATCGGCGATCGGCGGTGGCCGCGCCGGCATCATCGAGACCACCTTCAAGGAAGAGTGCGAGACCGACCTGTTCGGCGAGCAGGTCGTGCTCTGCGGCGGCCTGGTCGAGCTGATCAAGGGCGGCTACGAGACGCTGGTCGAGGCCGGCTACGCGCCCGAGATGGCCTATTTCGAGTGCCTGCACGAAGTGAAGCTGATCGTCGACCTGATCTACGAAGGCGGCATCGCCAACATGAACTACTCGATCTCCAACACCGCCGAATACGGCGAGTATGTCACCGGTCCGCGCATCGTCACGGCCGAGACCAAGGCGGAGATGAAGCGCGTCCTCGCCGACATCCAGGGCGGCAAGTTCGCCCGCGACTGGATGCTGGAGAACAAGGTCAACCAGACCTCGTTCAAGGCGACCCGCGCCAAGCTCGCCGCCCATCCGATCGAGGAAGTCGGCGCCAAGCTGCGCGACATGATGCCCTGGATCAAGAAGGGCGCGCTGGTCGACAAGAGCAAGAACTGACAGGCGAAGCCTGTCATTCCGGGGCGGTCCGCGGACCGAACCCGGAATCTCGAGATTCCGGGTTCGCCTCTTCGAGGCGCCCCGGAATGACACGGTGATACAAAAAAAGGGTGGGCGCATTGCCCACCCTTTTTCTTTGTTGCGAAGACGCTGGCGGCGATTATCCCGCCGCCATCGGCTGCTTCTCGATCCTGTTGTGCAGTTGCCAGAACCGCACGGTGCGCTGGGCGGTTTCCAGCGACAGCCGCCGGTAATCGCGTTGCGCGATCTCGATCGTCGCGTGGTCGATGGCATGCGGCAGCGGCCGCTTGCGCAGGATGGTTTCCACCGTCGGCCAGTTCAGCTTTGCCGAGCGGCACGGGATCAACAGCAGGTCAGAGCGCAGCCCGAGCATCAGCCGTTCGATCATCGCGATCGGCATGTCGTTGAGCACGGCGAGCGCGACCGTGACCTCGTCGAACTTGCCTTGCTCAGCGAATTTGTAGACCGCTACATCATCGAGCTCGTTCAGCTGCTTCATCAGCTTGACCAGCTCTTCGGCGATGCCGTAGTTGCGGCGCGGAGCGGCGGCCTCTTCCTGGGCGATGTCGTTCAGCACCTGGCTGATCTCCTCGCGCGCCCGAGGCGAGGCGATCGCGAGCAGGCGGGCGCGCACCGTCTCCTTGGCGCGCAGCAGCAGGTCGCGCAGCAGCTTGGCCGGAATATCGATGCGCAGTCCGAGGATCTCGACCAGCTCGTCGTCGCCTTCGGCGCGGGCGACGATCGTGGAATAGCCCTTGTCGGAGAACTCCGCACCGGCGTTCTTGGCGAGGCGCCGGATCACCCTGTCCTCGCCGCGATCGATGATCACGTCGGTGACGAATGCGGGCAGGTTTTCCCGCGCGGAGATCGCGAACAGATGGTCCTGTCCCTTGCTGCTGGCAATCTCGCGCAGTGCGGCGTTTGAGAGGCGGCTGGAGTGGGTCAGCACTTCGCCGGCGACGCCGATATCGTCGTCCCAGGCAAGGTGATGAATCACATCAAACGGCGCGTAGTCGAGCGGCGCGAGCCGCTTGCTGAGTTCGGCCCGTGCCCGCGTCTCGACGCGCGCCACCAGGAGGCAGAGCACGTCGTCGAACACCTTGACCTGTTCATCGTTGAGGCGGTCGCCGTCGTTCAGGAACAGATCGGTGACCTGCCGCAGCGTCTGCACGCGCTTGGCCGATGTTCCGTCCCGGACCGCATCCTCGAGTTCGGCAATAATCGATTGTGACGCCTGTTGCGCCATCGATGGGCAACCTTGTTTTTGTTGACACCTGTCCGGGCACCATGCACGGCGCGGTCTTACACCTGCGTTAAGGTGGAACCCGGTGCAAATACGGGGTGCATTGCCATCCTTAACGGGCCGCGACCGGATACGATTCAATTCGCGCTTTCGATGCAGCCGCCGAGGCGGGTGCGCTTTAAGGGATTGTTTAGGACGTTGCGCGCCGCGCGACCGCGAAGACCTCGATCGACGCGGCGCGGCCGCGCAATTGCGTCGCGCCGAGCGGCTCGACCACAAAATCCAGCTCCGACGGCAGCAGGCGAAGCAGTTCGCCAGAGATCAGCAGCGGCCGGTCAGCCTCCTTGCAATGCGCCTGCAACCGCGCCGTGACGTTCACGGTGTCGCCGAAATAGGCAATCTGCCGCCGCGAGTCCCCGCATTCGGCGACGACCACCGGACCGGCATGCATTCCGGCACGGAACGCGGGCGCCACGCCGAACTGCTTGCGATAATAGTCGGCTCGCTTGGCGAGGCGATCGGCGATCGCGAACACGCAGCCGAGCCAGCGCAGCGGCTGACCGGCGTCGACCGGCCAGGTCACGATGACCTCGTCGCCGACATAGGCGTGCACCTCGCCGCCATGCGCCACGATCGGCGCGTCGATGTCGGAGAAGAAGCGCGTCAACAGCTCCTGCACGCGCAACTCGCCCATCTGTTCTGCCAGCGTCGTCGAGCCGACCAGATCGAGAAACAGCAGCACGCGCTCCTCGCGCACCGGCTGGCGATAGCGTCCGAGCACGACGTTGAGCAGCGTCCGTCCGCCGATCATCCGCACCAGCTCGTAGATCGCTGTGATCGGGATCGACAGCAGCAGCGAGACGCCGATGATCTTCAGGAAGGTTTCGCGGAAAAATTTCGCGTCGATCCCGTGCTCGTTGAGCACGACCTCCAGCACGATCGCGGCAACCGCGACGGTGACGGCGAGGATAACGGAGCGGGCAAGCAGCTCGACGATGAGCGGCCGTTGCCGCAGCCAGCCACCACGCGCGGCCAGATAGAGGTGCGTGGCCCAGACAATCAGGGTGATGGCGGCGCCCTCAATGGCGCTGCGCCCGTAGTTCGAGACCGAAGCCTCGTTGGGCCGATCGAAGGCATAGCGAAACAGCCCGCCGACGAGCAGGCCGAGCACGACCAGAATGATCACAGGCGTCACGATGCGCCGCATGATTCCTCCACGCCCATGAAATATCCCGCGCGGATCGGGAAGGCCAGCCGGGGTGCGGCCTGACGTGAACGGGATGCATCGTAGGCGCACTCATATATGGTCCGGCTGCAGGACCAATTGGAAAGGGAAGTCGGGCATGACATCGGTTCTCACAACAGGCGCGCGCGGGCAGAGGGCCCTGGTTGCGGCCGCTTTCATCATCGCCGCTTCCTCGGCCTTCGCCGGCGATCAGGGCGATGGCGAGCAGTCCTGCGACGGCAGCACCTACCAGATGGTCGAGTGCCTGAAGGCCAAGACTGCGCAATGGGACAAGCGGATGAACGCCGGCTATCAGCAGGCGCTCAAGGATGCCGCCGGCGACAAGCAGCGCGAGCAGCTGCGCACCGCGCAGCGGCTATGGATCCAGTACCGCGACGCCAACTGCCTGTATTACGACCTCGGCGAGGGCACCATCGCCCGGCTCGATGCCGGCGAATGCATGCGCAGCATGACAGAAGCCCGCGCCAAGGAACTGGAGAATCTCGGCCATCAGTGAGCCATCTTCCGGAGTCAGGACCGCGGTCATGACCGACGGAAAGAGCCAGCACGAATTGACCCAGCTTGCGGAGGAGGCGCTGCGCGCCCAGCCCGGCTGTGAGACCGCGCGCGTGCCGGCGGTCACAGCGCTCCCTGACGCGCAGATCGGGCGCAACTGGGAGATTCCGAACGTCGTGCTCGGCGACAGCCTGATCAGCGACGTCGACCGTGCGGTGCTGTCGGTTCATCGCCGGCTCGGCCGCAAGTTTCATTTGGTGTGAGGTGGCCCGATCTTAGCCCGCCTGCGCCTCGCGTGGCGCGGGCCGCGCGGCCATGCTGATCATCCTGAGCGCGAACACCGCGGCGAGCGGCACGAGAAATAGCGCGTAGAGCGGCATCTCCGGGATCCGCTTGCCGAACGAGACCGTGAACTGCAGCAGCAGATAGTAGCCGCCGATCAGATGCAGCCTGCGCCAGGCGCCTGAACCGAGCAGCGCAGCCGTGCGGTCGAACGACGTCGCGGTCAGCGCGATGATGACGAGATAGCCGATGCCGCCGAAAATGTAGGAGACGGCGGAGGTCGCGGCCGCGAAGCCGGCTGGATCGAGCATTGCGAACGCAGTGATCGCGACCGCATGGATGGCGTGCGACGCGGCGAAGGTGACGCCAAGGTAACGGCGATTGCGGCGCTGCCAGTGGGTCCAGGCGCTCGGCCAGAGCCGCGCCAGCGCTGCGGCGGAGAAGGCGAGGCAGAACAACAGCAGCGAGGTTCGCGCCGTGAAACGGATCACCATCCGCACGCCCTCGACCTCGAATTGGCGCATCGCGGCGATCCAGATCGAAAGCCCGATCAGGGTCAGCGTGAGCAGGCCGAACAGCCGCCAGCCCTCGAACCAGTTCCGACGTGTCGTCATGTCCTGCCTCCTGATGTTGATGTAATCACCAATTACATTTCGCGATCGCGTGCGGTCAATCCGTGTAATCGGTGCTTACATTCACAAGCGGGTGATGCTAGGGGCATGATCCGGAAAAGTGCGAAGCGGTTTTCCCTCGCGACAAACGCGAAGCGTTTGCGCGGAGATCATGCTCAAACAAAGAGCCAAAGTGAGATGCGCCGTCCCGCCAAGAGCCCGCCTGCCGGAGGCCGACCCGCCAAGCCGCGTCCGTCCATCGCGGCGCGGGCGCCGGCGGCCAAGCCGTATCATCACGGTGACCTGCGCCGTGTCCTGATCGATGCGGCCATGCAACTGGTCGGCGAAGGCGGGCCGGAGGCGGTCAGCGTGCGCGAGGCCGCGCGCCGCGCCGGGGTTTCGCCGGGGGCCCCGTTCCGGCATTTCCCGAGCCGCGATGCCCTGATGAATGCGGCGGCCGAGGAGGCGCAGCGCCGCTTCCGCGCCGAGATCGAGGCGGCGCTGGCCGATGCGCCGCCGGGCGATCCGCTCGGCCGCTTCCGTTGCCTCGGGATCGCCTATCTGCGCTGGGCTATGAAGAACCCGACCCATTTCGAGATCATCTCCAGCCGCCGCTTCTTCGACCACGACCGCTCGGCCGGGGTCTCCAGTGACAATGCCGAGTTGATCGGCCTGACCGAGCGCACGCTGGCGGAGGCATTTGCGGCCGGCCAGCTCGGCGCGCGCGACCTGAAGCAGGTCCAGATCGCCGGCCGCGCGCTGGTCTACGGTTTTGCGCGGATGCACATCGACGGCCATATGCCGCGCTGGGGCGTCGGTGAAGCCGAGGTCGAGCGGATGGCGGCCGATGTCGTCGACCTCTTCATCGCGGGCATCAAAAGGCGTACCTCCCAATTCTAAGCACCGCGTTGGCCGAAGAGGACTTCGGGGCGGGCAAATTCATTGCGCGTTCATGACGATTCAATTACGATTTTATGACACGGCGCAGACACCGGCTGTGCGGTGTGCCTCCTGGCCTTTGCCAGTCAAGGCCGTGGCATTGCGCCGGGTAGTATTGCGTCCCGCCCATGGCGCCCGCGCCTCAGCAAAACTCTTCCGTCGCCGCACTGGCCGGCGGTCTTGCCGCGATCGGCATCTGGCGGTTGACGGCGGTCGCCGCGCCGCATCTCGGCGCGTTGATCCTGATGTTGCGGACCGAGACCGATTTCGGCTCGCGGCTCTGCTTCCTGCTGACCTGGGGAATCCTCAACTTCCTGTTCATCGCGCTGCTGCGCCGGCCCGCGTTGTCGGGCGCGCTGTCGCTGACGCTGGTCGTGGTGCTGGTGCTGCTGTCGCGGTTCAAGCACGACGTGGTGCAGATGACCGCGAACTTCGTCGACCTGATGGTGATCGATCGCGACACCGCCGCGTTCCTGCTCACGATCTTTCCGAACCTGCGCTGGTCGATCATCGGCGCCGGCCTTGTCACGCTGCCCTTGATGTACGCGCTGTGGTGGCTCGATCCGTTCCGCATCCGCCGCCTGCCGGCCGCGGCTGCCTGCCTTGCCTGCACCGCAGCGCTCTCAGCTTACGCCTTCGCCTGGCCGGATGAAGCCTGGCGCGGCTACTATGACGACGGCTATCTGTCGAAGTTCGCGCGCTCCGGCGTGACGGCGGTGTCGGACTTCGTCGCCTATGGCTTCATGGAGTCGGATCCCTCGGCGAGTGATCAGCTCAAGATGCCGCTGGTGGAAGCCTGCCATCCCGCCGGGCGGCGGCCGAACATCATCATGATCCATGATGAATCGAGCTTCGACATCCGTACCGCACCCGGCGTCAAGGTCCCGCCCGGATATGGCAGCCACTTCAAATCCTATGACGGCGTCGAGCGCAAATTCCTCGCCGAAAGCAATGGCGGGCCGAGTTGGTTCACCGAGTACAACGTGCTTGCGGGATTGTCCTCGCGCTCGTTCGGCCGGTTCGCCTATTTCGTCACCCGCATCGCGTCAGGCCGGGTCGAGCGTGGCTTGCCGCTGGCGCTGCGCCGCTGCGGCTACGACACGCTGTCGCTGTATCCGGCGTTCGGCGCCTTCATGAGTGCGCGCAGCTTCCAGACCACGACCGGCATCCAGCATTTCTACGACGCGCATGATCTGCATGCGAAGGACGTCGAGCCCGACAGCTTCTTCTACGACAAGGCGCTGAAGCTGATGGCCGAGCAGAAGACACTCAATGCGCCGCTGTTCACCTTCGTCTATCTCGCCGCCAATCATTTCCCGTGGGAGACGAAATTCCGTCCCGAGCTGCTGCCGGCATGGAAGCGGCCGGGCAACACGCCGTCGGTCGACGAATATCTGCGCCGGCAGAGCATGAGCGCCAACGACTATGCCGGCTTCGTCGCGGCGCTGAAGAAGAAATTCCCGGCGCAGCCGTTCCTGATCGTGCGCTACGGCGATCACCAGCCGGAGTTCTCGCCGCAGTTGCTCGATCCCGAACTCGACGAGGCCGGCATCGGCAAGAAGCTGATGGATTACGACCCGCGCTACTACGCGACATACTACGCGATCGATGCCGTCAACTTCGAGCCGGTGAAGAGCCCGGCGGTGATGGACACCATCGATGCGGCCTATCTGCCGCTGGTGATTCAGGAAGCCGCGGGCATTCCGCTCGATCCCTCGTTCGAGGAGCAGAAGGCGATCATGCTTCGCTGCAACGGCGCGTTCTATTCCTGCAGGGACGGCGCAGAAGCGCGCCGCTTCAACCGCCTGTTGATCGACGCGGGGATCATCAAGGGACTGTAAGGCGCACACGCGTTCTCCACCGTCATTGCGAGGAGCGTAGCGACGAAGCAATCCATCTCTCCTCGCATGCGGAGAGGTGGATTGCTTCGCTTCGCTCGCAATGACGGCGGGTGTATTATTTTCCCCCGACCTTCTCCCACAGCCAGCGCGCCACGGCGTCGGGCGACGATGATGCGTCATTGCCCGACGCGCGCAGGTTTGCCTCGCGCATCTCGGCGATACCGATCTTGCCGAGCAGCGGCCGCAGCGCTGCCTTGAGCGCTTCGTCGTCACGCCGCTTCGGTGACAGCAGCACGATCGCGTCATAGGGCGGGATCGCGTGCCTGTCGTCCGCGAGCGCGACGAGGTCGTATTTCGCGATCAGCCCGTCGCTGGTATAGCCCGCGATGACGTCAACCTCGCCGGAGGCGACCGCGGCATACATGAAATCCGGCTGCATCGTCCGTTGGGCGCGGAACGCCAGCCCATAGGCCTTCTGGATCCCGGCCCATTCCGGCCGCGAGAAGAATTCGTAGTCGCCGGCGATCGACATCGTCGCGGCGTGTGAGGCGAGGTCGGCGATCGAATGGATGCCGAGCTGATCGGCGCGCGTCTTCGGCATCACAAGCGCATAGGCATTCTCGAAGCCGAGCTCGCCGAACAAAGTGATGTCCTGCTTCTCCAGCGTCGACTTCAGCTCGCTCAGCAGTTCGGCGCGGGGCCAGATGTCGCTGTGATGGAACTGGTTGGCCCACAGCGTGCCGGAATAATCGACATAGACGTCGATATCGCCGGCTGCGAGCGCATCGAAGATCACGTTGGAGCCGAGGCCGGCGCGGGTCGTCGTCGGCAGCCCGGCCGCTTGCAGCCGCTGCGCCATCAGCGCCAACAGCACATATTGCTCGGTGAAGGTCTTGGCGCCGACCACGTAGCGCGCCTGCGGACGTGCGAGCGCCGGAACCAGCGTCGCCGCGATCAGCGCGGCAATACCGAGCCCGCCGAGCGCGGCGCGGATGCGGCTGCGATTGCGCAAGCCGTTCTCGATCAGCGCCAGCAACTGGTCGACGACCAGCGCAAGCACGGCGGCGGCGAAGCAGCCGAACAGCACGAACACCCAGTTCTGGGTCTGCAGCCCCGCGAAGATGTAATTGCCGAGGCTGGTCTGGCCGATCGGCGTCGACAGCGTCGCGGTGCCGATCACCCACACCGCGGCGGTGCGAATCCCCGCCATCATCACCGGCAGCGCCAGCGGCAGCTCGACCATGGTGAGCGATTGCCGTGGTGTCATCCCGACGCCCTCGGCGGCCTCCAGCACCGCCGGATCGACGCCCGACAGGCCGGTGATGGTGTTGCGCAACACCGGAAGCATCGAATAGAGCGCGAGCGCCAGCACTGCGGGCAGGAAGCCGAAGGCGGAGAAGCTGAAGCCGAGCCACGCCGCGGTCACGGCAGTGAGCGCCAGCAGCAGCGGATAGAACAGCGCGAGCAGCGCCAGACCGGGCACCGTCTGCACGATGCTGGCAAGTCCGAGCAGCGCGCCGCGCAGCACCGGCCGGTTGCGGGCGATGATCGCAAGCGGCAGGCTGATCAGAAGCCCGAGCGCCAGCGCGGCGACGCTGACCCGGACATGATTGCCGAGGTAATCAGGCAGGTGCGCAAGCGCTTCGCTCCAGCGTGGATCGCTCATGCCGAGGCGTCCCGCGGCAGCAATGCGCCGAGGCGCTCGGCGTGTCGCCGCGGTGTCCGCAGGAGTTCGCCGACATAGGCGTCGGTGTTGCGCGCAAGCTCCGCGGCGGTGCCCAAGGCGAGCAGCCTGCCGCCGCGCATCACCGCGACCCGGTCGGCCAGCAGCAGCGCCTCGGTCATGTCGTGGGTGATCATGACCGTGGTCAGGCCGAGCTTACGGTGCAGCGTGCGATAGTCGTCACCGAGCGCGTCGCGGGTCAGCGGATCGAGCGCGCCGAACGGCTCGTCCATCAGCACGATGCGCGGCTTCGCAGCCAGCGCACGCGCGACGCCGACGCGTTGGCGTTGGCCGCCGGAGAGTTCGTGCGGCAGGCGGTCGCGATGTTGGGCGCGGTCGAGCCGCGCGAGATCGAGCAGTTCGTCGACCCGCGCGGAGATCTCCGGCTGCGGCCAGCCGAGCAGCCTTGGCGTGATGCCGATATTGCCGGCGACGGTGAGATGCGGAAACAGCCCGCCGCTCTGGAAGACATACCCGATGCGGCGCCGCAGCAGGATCGGATCGACGCGGCTGACGTCTTCGCCCTCGACGGCGATCTGGCCGCGGTCGGCTTCGATCAGGCGGTTGGCCAGCCTGAGCAGCGTCGTCTTACCGGAGCCCGAGCCGCCGACGATAGCCAGAAATTCACCCTCGGCGACGTCAAGCGAGACGTCGTCGACCGCCACCACGCGACCATTGTCAAAACTCTTGCCGACATGCGCGTAGGCGATCAGCGGCGTTGCGGGCATTCTCTAGCCATTCCTGGAGGACCTCCGGTCTCTCACTATCGTGAACGACAGTGATAGCCCATAAAATGGACTTTGACTTGAGGTGCACGCGCCTGCATCACGCGGTTTCGCAGGCTGTTCCAGTTGGGCAAGCGAAGCGGGTCAGCCCCCTCGGGGGCTGTGAGCACACATCACACTTCGTTCTTGGGTACGTATTTGCCCATGATGCACTTATAGCTCTGCAAGCGCCAATCGTGATACGGCCCCTTGGCGAGCCAGTCGGCGATGCCGATTTGGGCACTCACGGCGCAGGCGCCCATGGTGATGCCGGATTGGTCGCTGTTGGTGACGACCTTTTCCATGCAGAGCTGAGCATTGCAGAGGATGGCGACGAGCGTAACGAGCATGATGGTGTTTATCCGTAGGATTAACCCGGTCTGAACCGAATCATGCACGGTTCATGCCATTATCAGCGACTTTGGTGTCGCAGCCGGCAAGACCGGGAAGGTACGGCTGAACGAATCACGTGCCCGCCAACGCGTAGCCGCACGCCCGCAGATACGCTATAATTGCTCCCCAACTACGACGTGAGATCGGGGCGAGTGAGGAACGTTGCGCGGTCGGGGGCTGCATCGATGATGACGTTACCTGAGTTGGCGGCAGGTGCTTTGGAGAAGTTTCTCGCCACGCACGTCAGCCGCACCTTCGGGGCCTCGCAGGCGCGCTTTGGCGAACTCCTGCCGGCTGCCGCGCGCATCGCGCTGGAATGCATCGGCAACAGCGATGCGCTCTACCACAATGTCGAGCATACGATGCTGGTCACGCTGGCCGGGCATGACATCATCCGCGGCCGCGCGCTGCATACCCACGTCACCGCGGAGGATTACACCCACACCATCATCGCCTGCCTGACGCACGACATCGGCTATGTGCGCGGCCTGCTGAAGGGCGATGGACCCGATGGCTACGTCATCGATGCCGCCGGCAACAAGGTCGTGCTGCCGCGCGGCTCGTCGGATGCCGGCCTGATGCCGTATCACGTCGATCGCTCGAAGCTCTATGTGCTGGACAGGCTCGAGGCCGTGCTGCCGCTCGATCGCGAGCGCGTCGCGCGCAACATCGAGGGCACGCGGTTTCCATCGCCCGAAGGCCAGCAATATGATGACGAGGCGGCGATCGTGCGGGCGGCCGATTTCATCGGGCAACTCGGCGATCCCAACTACATCAGGAAAGCCAACGCGCTCTATCACGAGTTCGAGGAAGTCGGCATCAACCGTCAGCTCGGCTATGAATCGCCGGCGGACATCGTCGACCGTTATCCGCAATTCTACTGGAATATGGTTGCGCCGCACATCCAGGGCGCCATCAACTGCCTGAACATGACGGCAAGCGGCCGTCAGTGGATTGCGAACCTCTACAGCAACGTGTTCCGTGCGGAGCGCGAGGTCACTCTGTCCGGCCCGCAAATCTGACGCAAGGCGCGAGGGCCGCGGCCTTTCAGCACGGCTTGCCCTGCGTTCCCCGGTCGATTGCGCGGCTTCCACATTTAGGCCTGCTTCTTCGTTGCACAGTCCGTGGAAATCGGCGACCTTGCGCCATGGACTTCTCCAACGACCGTGTTCGCGACCGTTTCAGCATGATCTCCCGTTTCGCTCAATTGATTGCGGTTGCCGTCGTCTGCTGGCCTGCGCTCGCGGTGGCCGCCGGCCCGGTCTACGACGTCGACCTGTATGCATTGATGTCCGGCACCTGCCGCAACGTCACCGTCGCCGGCCGCAACTATACCTGCAAGGCGGTGGCCTATTTCCACACCCTGCGCGGCCGTTCCGAATTCACCGTGGTGCTCGACGATCCCGCCGACAAGAGCCACATCGTCTCGTTCTCCGGCGAGAGTACCGAGCGCACCCAGGACAATCTGTTCGAGCTTGCAGTCGATCGCATGTTGCTGAAGTCGAGCGACCGTCCGCGTGTCGATGGACTGCCGGTGCCGCTGGTCGAGATGTCGACAGGCTCCTGCCGCCAGGTCGGAAGCTTCGTCACGCGGCAGGTGTCGACCATCACCTGCGCTGCCACCGACCAGAATGGCAGGAAGTACGATCTCAGCTTCGAGTCGGACGGCTCGCCGATGACCCTGCGCCGGTTGCGGCAATCGACGCTACCCTCGGAGCGGCAGCGGGCGCGGCAGATCGCGCAGCTCGAATGCCGTCTCAAGGCGCGTGCCGCGCAGGTGCTGCCGCGGGACACGACGGCCTTCATGATCCGCTGTCTGGGGGAAGACGATGGCAAGCCGGCCGGCGAGCAACGTTAGCCGGGCGCTCGCCGGTCCGCACCAAGCTGGAGGAGCACGCGATGCGCTTGAAACTCACCATGCTCGCCGCCATCGGCGTCGGCATCGCCGGGCCCGCCGCCGCGCAAATGTACGATCCGAATTATCCGGTGTGCATGGAAGTCTATGGCGGCCGGCTGACGCCCGAATACATCGATTGCAGCTTCACGTCGCTTCCGCAATGCCAGGCAACGGCCTCGGGACGATCGGCGAAATGCTCGGTCAATCCTTTCTACAAGGGCCCGAGACCGCAGCCCAGGGAGCGCGTCAAGCGACACCGTCAACCTGCCAACTAGCGCGCTCGCGCATCGGCACGTCGTCAGCGTGCGCTGGTCCGCATGGCGGTCGCGCCGCCCCTGATGTTGACTAACTCCGGCAGTTGTGAGGAACCTCCTGCCACGACAAGGAGGCACCGATGCGCCTGAAACTGTTCGCGATCGCCGCAGCAGCGGTCGCCCTGGCCGGACCTGCCGCCGGGCAGGCCTACGATCCGAACTATCCAGTGTGCATGCATGTTTATGAGGGCCGGCAGGGCGGAAACTACATCAATTGCAGCTTCACCTCGATCCCGCAGTGCCAGGCCACCGCCTCGGGCCGGAGCGCGATCTGCTCGGAGAATCCCTTTTTCGCGCCGCCGCCCCCGAAACGCCGGGCATACCGCGGACGGCATCACGCGCGCTGACGCGGGGCCGTCTCGCGCGTCGAACACCAGCCGCAAGGCCCGCGCCTCGGGGAAGCTGCACCCAGCCGCCATCGCGGGCCGCGGCGCCGTATCAGGCAGACATTAACGAATCCTGACGATAATGCGGGTTCCCTTGGTTGAGGGCCGCGTTCGGCAAGATCGACACACGCCTCGAATTCGGCCACAACTAACGCGATAGTTACGTATTCCATTGCTGGATTCGTCTCGACGGGACGCACGCACCCTCGCCAGGATCGGCCTGGTCGGCAGCAATCAGATCGCGTCAAGACTTGCGAAGGAATTCCATGACTGCAAGCTGGGTCTATTCCCTGGTCGACAGCGGCATCAAGTCCGACATGCTCAACTTTGCTGCGGACGGGGTTTTCACCTACGCCGAAGCCTATAACTTGCTGGCCGACGTCGCCAATCGCGGCAGCGTGACCGCCAATGAGCTGAACTCGCTGCAGGTGATCGCGGCCAATCTGAACAGCGGTCTTTCCACGTCGGACTATGTCTCCCATCTTTTCCTCCAGCTCGTTGACGGGAATCCGGCGAACGCCACCTGGACGGGGGGCAGTACGGTACATGTCACGCTAGGCAATCTGCAGGTCGGCACGACGTCGACGCAGATGTCCGAGCTGATCGGAAAGTGGTTCTTGGGAACCGATCTTCCGGATCCGACCTTGCCGCCGGATGCGAACGGCTGGACATTGCAGGGCTACAGCGCGGTTGTCGGACCGTTGTATTCCTCGGCGGGCGCAGCCACCGTCAACGACATCTGTCAGGGAGCCGACGGCGATTGCGAATTGATGTCGGGATTGATCGACGCCGTCGTCTTTCATCCCCAGGTCATGAGTTCCATGATCGTGGACAACGGAAACGGCACCTATGGCGTGCGCTTCTATGTCAATGGTCAGGAGACATGGGAAACCGTCAACAGCGTGTTTCCGGTCGTCAGTGGGACCGAACTCGACTATGCCCACAACTACAATGAGCAACCCACTGCGATGTGGGTTGCATTGGTGGAGAAGGCGTACGCGCAGCTCAGCGCAACGGGGCAGATCGGGCACCCGGCGGTCAACGGCTACAACAACATCTCCGCGGATCCTCCGACCAACGTCCTGGAGAATCTGACCGACGCGACCAGCGTCAACTATTACATGAGCAGCGCGTCCGATTGGTATAGCAACAAGTCCGTCTATATCGCTGCGCTCGCCAGCTACGATGACGTCATCCTCGAGATTCCCTCGACGTCGCCGTACACCTATGACAGCGCCGGAAATATCCAGCTGGTCCCGGATCACGCGTTCGGAGTCGTCGGCTATGACAGCGCGACGGGCAATTTCATCGTTCGCAATCCATGGGGCAACAGCTATCCCGGCCAGAACTGGGATGTGCAATTCGAAGTATCGCTCACCCAGATCGCCAGCGAGGACGGCGACTTCGTCATCGACAATTCCGGCGCCGTCGATGTCGCGCCGACCGTGGTCGTATCCAACATCACCGGCCGCGTGCAAACCTCGCTTGCAGCATCGTCCATCTTCTATGTGACGAGCGGCGGCCTGCCGGTGACCGAGTATGCGCTTTGGGACTCCACCGGCAACGGCCACTTCACCGTGGGCGGAGTGGCGCAGGCAAACGGGGTCGAGATCGACGTCGCGGCCTCACAGTGGTCCAACATTGCCTATCAGTTCGGTCCCGCGAGCGACCAGCTGTGGGTGCGGGCGTTCAATGGCGTATTCTGGAGCACCTGGGCCCAATTCACGGCAGTCCCGGAAGGGCCCGTGGTGACGGTCGCAAATATGACGGCATCGCACGGCCAGAGCTTTGCCGCGTCGTCGCTGTTCACCTATTATGACCCGTTCGGCCTCGCAGCCAGCGAATACGACGTCTGGGACGCCGGCACCGGCGGCGGCCACTTCGTTCTGAACGGGGTGGTGCTTGCCGCCAATCAGGACAACTACATCACGGCTGCGCAGCTGTCGTCATTGACCTATCAGTCCGGTTCGGGCGCAGACACGCTCTGGATCCGGGCCAACGACTCGACGGTATGGGGACAGTGGTCGAACGCCTTTACCGTCACTGCTCCGGTCGACAGCGGTCCCGTCGCGATGGTGTCGAACATCGTTGCGGCTCACGGCCAGAGTTATGCGGCCACGTCTCTGTTCACCTACAGCGACCCGTTCAGCAGTCCTGCAACGCTATATGACGTTTGGGACAAGGGAACAGGTGGCGGACACTTCGTCCTGAACGGGGTGGCGCTGTCGATCAACCAGGACAACTACATCACGTCCGCCCAGCTGACGTCGCTGAGCTATCAATCCGGCTCCGGCGCCGACACGCTCTGGATCCGGGCCAATGACGGCACGGTGTGGGGCGCATGGTCGAATCCCTTCACCGTCAGCGCCCCTATTGACAGCGGGCCCGTTGAGACGGTGTCGAACATCGTCGCGCCGCACGGCCAGAGCTATGCGGGCTCGTCGCTGTTCACCTACAGCGATCCGTTCAACAGCCCGGCCGTCGAGTACGACGTCTGGGACAGCGGCACCGTCGGCGGGCACTTCGTTCTGAACGGAGTGGTGCTGTCGGCCAATCAGGATAATTACATCACGGCCGCACAGCTGGCGTCGCTGAGCTATCAATCCGGCTCCGGCATCGACACGCTCTGGATCCGCGCCAATGACGGCACCGTGTGGGGGGCGTGGTCGAGCCCCTTCACCGTCAATGCTCCGGTCGACAACGGCCCCGTCGAGACGGTATCGAACATCGTCGCGCCGCACGGCCAGAGCTACGCGGTCTCGTCGCTGTTCACCTACAGTGATCCGTTCAACAGCGCCGCGACCCAATACGACGTCTGGAACACGGGCACGGGAGGCGGGCACTTCGTTCTCAACGGCGCGGCGCTGTCGACCAACCAGGACAATTACGTCACGGCTGCCCAGCTCGCCTCGCTCAGCTATCAATCCGGCTCCGGCATCGACACGCTGTGGGTCCGCGCGAACGACGGCACCGTCTGGGGAGCATGGTCGAGAGCCTTCACCGTGTCCGCGCCGCTCGACAGCGGGCCCGTCGAGGCGGTGTCGAACATTGTTGCGGCTCACGGCCAGAACTATGCGGCCTCGTCGCTGTTCACCTACAGCGATCCGTTCAATAGCGCTGCGACCCAATATGATGTCTGGGACACGGGCGCAGGTGGCGGGCACTTCATTCTGAACGGAGTGGCGCTGTCGACCAACCAGGACAATTACGTCACGGCTGCCCAGCTCGCGTCGCTGAGCTATCAATCCGGTTCGGGAGCGGACACGCTGTGGGTCCGCGCCAACGACGGCACCGTCTGGGGAGCGTGGTCGAGTGCCTTCACCGTGACCGCGCCGATCGATAGCGGTCCGGTCGTGACGCCGACCAATTCAAGCGCGCTGTCCGTTCAAGGCCAGACCTTCGCGGTGTCCTCGCTCTTCAGCTATTCGGATCCGTTTGGCAGTTCCGCGACATCGTATGATGTCTGGAATAGTGGCGGCGGGAACGGCTACTTCACGCTGAACGGTGTCACGCTCGGCGCAAATCAGGACAACATCGTCTCGGCCTCGCAGCTCTCCCAGCTTGCCTATCACGTCGGATCGGGCACCGACACGCTCTGGATCAAGGCCAATGACGGGACCGTCTGGGGCGCCTGGTCCAGCGCCTTCACGATCAGCGATCCCTCGATCATTGCAGCCGGACAGACCCTCGAGCTTCCATCAGCGAGCTCGGCTCAGATCTCCTTTGCGGCAGACTCCGGAACGCTCAGGCTCGATGACCCCGCCAGCTTCTCCGGCACCGTCGCCGGCATGACGGGAGCCGACACGATCGATTTCGCCAACATCAATTTTGCGGCCGGGCAGACCGTTGGCTTCGCCGGCAACGGCGCAGGCGGATCAATTGCGGTCTCGGACGGCGTCCACGCCGCCAGCATCGCCTTGCTCGGAAACTACATGGCATCCACCTTCGTCGCCGCGAGCGATGGACATGGCGGCACGGCCATCACGGTGCATCCCGATCAGGTCGCAACGCTCGCCCCGCCGCAACATGCGTGAGCAGGCTGCGGCTGCAGGCCGCAGCCGCCTGCCTACGCAGGTGTGCCCATCGTATAGGGCTTCAGCACCGCATAAAGGAAATCGTGCGTCGGGGTCGGCACGCCGAGCTTGCGGCCGAGCTCGACCACCTTGCCGTTCAGCCAGGGCAGCTCGAGCCGGTTGCCGCGCTCGAGATCGAGCGCCATCGACGCCTTCATCGCCGGCGGCGCGTGTCCGATGAAGTCGAGCACCTTCGCAAGCGGGTCCGGCGGCAGCTTGATGCCGCTGGCATTGGCAATGGCGATGATCTCCTCGCAGGCCGACACGAACAGCGGGCGCAGGTCGGGATCGTCGCGCAGCCTGCCGATCGGCTGGCGGGTGACCGCGGTCATCCCGGCATTGGTGGCGAGGCCTACGAACTTCATCCAGAGCTCGGTGTTGATCCGCTCGCTCAGCGTCGCATCGAACCCGGCCTTCAGGCAGAGCTCGAGCAGCGCCTTGCCGCGCGGCGTGATGCGGCCGTCGAGCTCGCCGAAGATCATGCGCATGAAGGTGCCGACCTGATTGATCACGCCGGGCTTGATGATCGAGGCCGAGATCTGCGCCACGCCGCCCATTACGGCGTTGCGGCCGAGGATCGGGATCAGCCGGTCGGGCGCGTCGATGCCGTTCTGCAGCGGGATCACGGCAGTATCAGGACCGACCATCGGCTTGATGTGCGCGCCGGCGCTTTCGACGTCCCACAGCTTGACGCAGAACAGCACGATATCGACCGGCCCGACGCTTGCGGGGTCGTCGGTCGCCTGGGTCGGGACCAGATGGGATTCTCCGCGGCCGCCCTGAACCTGCAGGCCCTCGCTGCGCATGGCCGCGAGGTGGGCGCCGCGCGCGATAAAGGTGACGTCGGCTCCGGCATGCGCCAGCGCCGCACCAAAGCCGCCACCGACACCTCCGGCGCCTACCACTGCGATCCGCATGATGATCTCCTTGTCTACCGTGTTGGTCCGCAGCCTCGACGATGTTGTTGCAATGCGCAACCCGATTTGCCTGAAAACCGCGTGACCACGGCCTGCGCCATCTTCATGCGTTGAACTTGCTGGCCCGAACCGGTAAGCCATCTCCGAAAATTTCGGGAGGAATCGTGGCGATGACGGAGCCGACGGCGGTCGCGCTTGACGGTGCGACGGTGGCGTTTCGGTTGGCGGATGGACGCGTCTATACCGCGGTCGAGCAGGCCAATCTTGCGGTCGATCACGGCGAGTTCGTCGCCATTGTCGGCCCGACCGGATGCGGAAAGTCGACGCTGCTCAACGTCACCGCGGGACTGTTGAAGCCCGCCGCAGGAACGGTGCGGATTTTCGACAAGCTGCTGAACGGCCTTAACCGCGATGCCGGCTACCTGTTCCAGGCCGATGCGCTATTCCCTTGGAAGACCGCGATCGACAACGTCGCGATCGGGCTCGAGATCCGGGGCACGCCGCGCGCTGAGGCGCTCGCGCGCGCGCAGAAATGGCTGACCTCGGTTGGGCTCGGCGCCTTCGCGGGCCGCTATCCGCACATGCTGTCGGGCGGCCAGCGCAAGCGCGTGGCGCTGGCGCAGGTCCTGATCCGCGATCCGAAGATCCTCTTGATGGACGAGCCGTTCGGCCCGCTCGATGCCCAGACCCGGCAGATCATGGGCAATCTGCTGCTGGAATTGTGGACCGCCGACCGCAAGGCGGTGCTGTTCGTCACCCACGATCTCGAGGAGGCGATCGCGCTGGCCGACCGCGTCGTGATCATGTCGGCCGGCCCTTCGGCGCGCATCATTGGCGACTGGCGCATCACGCTGCCGCGGCCGCGCGACATCGCCGAGGTCAGGATGGAGAAGGACTTCCATGCCCTGCACCGCGAGATCTGGGGCGTGCTGAAGGACGAGGTGATGAAGGGCTACGTGCAATCGACGCAGGCGGGAGCCGCCTGATGTCGCGCGTGACTTTGCTGGCCCTGCAGGTCCTGGTCGCCGTCGTCACGCTGGCGTTGTGGCAGGTCTTTTCCACCGTGCCGCTGTTCGGCAAGGTGCTGCTGCCGCCGTTCTTCTTCTCCAACCCGGTCGACGTCTTCAGCCAGATTGTAAAGTGGTTCTCGACAGGGGTGATCTGGAAGCATCTTGCGATCACGCTGTGGGAATCGATCCTCGCCTTCGTGATCGGCTCGGCCGGCGGCATCCTGGTCGGCTTCTGGTTCGCACGGCAGCCGCGCGTTGCCGCGGTGTTCGATCCCTATGTGAAGATGGTCAACGCGCTGCCGCGCGTGGTGCTGGCGCCGATCTTCGCGCTGTGGTTCGGGCTCGGCGTCTGGTCCAAGGTCGCGCTCGGCGTGACCCTGGTGTTCTTCATCGTGTTCTTCAACGTCTATCAGGGCGTCAAGGAAGTGCCGACCACGGTGCTCGACAACGGCCGCATGCTCGGCATGAACGAGCGCCAGCTGATGCGGCACGTCTACTGGCCCTCGGCGCTGTCCTGGATGTTCTCCTCGCTGCACACCTCGGTCGGCTTTGCCGTGGTCGGCGCCGTGGTCGGCGAATATCTGGGATCTGCGGCCGGCCTCGGCTATCTGATCCAGCAGGCCGAAGGCGTGTTCGACGTCGCGGGCGTGTTCGCCGGCATGTTCGTGCTGTCGGCGTTCGTGATCCTGATCGACATGGGCGTGACGATGGTGGAGAAGCGGCTGCTGGTGTGGCGGCCGACGGCGGCGGCGCGGGACTAGGTCTTCGCCGGCGCAGCCTCCATCAGCCCGCGGATCTTCTCCGTCACCTCGGGGTCGATCGGATTGTAGACGATCATGCTGAGATCGGACCGGCCGTCGACGGCGAAGGCCGAATATTCGAACTTGACCGGGCCGAGGATCGGGTGCCGGAGCTGTTTGACGCCCTCGCCATGGGTGCGCACGTCGTTGTCGCGCCACAGCGCCGCGAATTCCGGGCTGAGCCGGCAGAGTTCGTCGACGAAGGGTTGCACCTCCGCAGCCGCGCCGGCGCGCATCGCGTCAACCCTGAAGGCGCCGACGACGAAGCGCGCCACGCTGGCCCAGTCGTGTTGCGCAGCGCGGACGCGCGGATCGAGGAACATGAAGCGCAGCACGTTGCGTTCGCGCGGCGGCAGCGATCCGTAATCCGTCAGCATCACGGTCGCCGCCCGGTTCCAGGCGACGATGTCCCAGGTCGCGGTTCTGACCACCGCGGGGCGCGGCTCCAGCGCATCGAGCACGCGTTGCAGTCGCGGCGTCACGCCTTCATTCTTCTGGTAGCGCACCTCGGGCGTGCGGCCGAGGCCGAGCAGGAACAGATGCTCGCGTTCGACGTCGGTCAGCATCAGCGCCCGCGCGATGCGGTCGAGCACGTCGGCCGACGGCGCGCCGCCGCGGCCCTGTTCGAGCCAGGTGTACCAGGTCGCGCTGATGTTGGCGCGCTGCGCCACTTCCTCGCGGCGCAGGCCCGGCGTGCGCCGCCGCTCCGGCGGAAAGCCGAAGGTTGCCGGATCGAGCTTGCTGCGGCGGTCTTTCAGGTAGGCGCCGAGCAAGTTCTCATGCGCGAGCGGTTCGCTCATCCTGTTAGCCATTATACCATGATAAGGTCACTACTTTACCACGATAGCGCGGCGGCCCAGATTTGTCTCCAGCAAAACCTGGAGACTTGCTGATGCGCGTGTTTGTCACTGGAGCGACCGGTTGGGTCGGCTCGGCCGTTACCAATGATCTGATTGCTGCCGGCCACAAGGTGCTCGGCATGACCCGTTCCGACAAGGGCGCGGAAGCGCTCGCCGCCGCCGGTGCCGCGGTTCACTACGGAACGCTGGAGGATCTCGACAGCTTGCGCAGCGGCGCCGCGCAGGCGGATGCGGTGATCCATTGCGCGTTCAACCACGACTTTTCGAAGTTCGCGCAGAACTCCGAGGATGACCGGCGCGCCATCGAGGTGTTCGGCGCCGTGCTCGCAGGATCGAACCGGCCGCTGATCACCACGTCGGGCGTCGCGACCATGGCGCAGGGCCGCGTCGCCACTGAGGAGGATGCGCCGCATCCGCCTTCGCCGGCCTTGCCGCGCATGACCGAAGCGGCCACTTCAGCGGTAGCTGCGCGCGGCGTGCGTGCAGGTGTCGTCCGGCTTGCGCCGTCGGTGCACGGCCATGGCGATCACGGCTTCGTGCCGCGCCTCATCACCATCGCGCGTGAGAAGGGCGTCTCCGCCTATGTCGGCGAAGGACTCAATCGCTGGCCGGGCGTGCATCGTCTCGATGCGGCGCGGCTCTATCGTCTCGCGCTCGAACGCGGCGTCGAAGGCGGCCCGTTCCATGCCATCGCCGATGAGGGCGTGCCGTTCAGGGCGATCGCCGAGGTGATCGCGCGACGTTTGAATATTCCGCTGGTGTCGAAGTCGCCGGAGGAGGCGCTGGAGCATTTCGGCTTCCTCGGCAGGTTTGCCGGCGCCGACGTGCCGGCTTCGAGCGCGCGGACGCGGTCGCGGCTCGACTGGCAGCCGCAGCAGGTGGGCCTGCTCGCCGACATCGATCACCCTGCTTATTTCGCGTAAGGCGCGGCGGAGAACGGGCCATGACAGACGCCATGATGTCGCTCAAGGGCAAGCGCGTGATCGCAATCGGGGGATCGTCGGGGATCGGCTTTGCCGTCGCGGCGCTGGCGCGCGAGCAGGGCGCTGACGTGGTGATCGCGTCCAGCAACACCGCCAATGTCGATGCGGCCGTCGCGCGGCTGCCGGGATCCTCGGGCCGGACCGTCGATCTGCGCGATGAAGCCGGCGTGTCGCGCTTCTTCGAACAGGTCGGCGGCTTCGATCACCTCGCGATCACGGCGGGCGATCAGGGCCTCCCGGCATTCGGCGCGGTGCGCGATCTCGATCTTGGCGTCGCACGCGAGGCGCTTACCCTCCGCTTCTGGGGCTCGCTCGCGGCGGTCAAGCACGCCAGCCGCGCGATCGCGCCGAACGGATCGATCACGCTGACCGGCGGCCTGCTGGCGCATCGTCCGCAAAAAGGCATGCCGTTCGTGACCGCGGCTGCGGGCGCGATGGAGAGCCTGGCCCGCGGCCTTGCCGTCGATCTCGCGCCGGTCCGCGTCAACGCGGTGTGCCCGGGACTCATTCTCACTGAGCGCGTCAGGCAGATGCCGGAAGAGCGGGTGCGCGGCTATGTGGCAGGCTTGCCGTTGCCGCGTGCGGCCTCGCCGGAGGAGGCGGCCACGGCTTATCTCTATGTCATGCTGAACGGCTACGTCACCGGACAGACGCTTGCCGTGGATGGCGGTGGTCTGTTGGTGTGAGGGGCGCGCTCAGAGATCGTAGGGCGGATTAGCGCAAGCGTAATCCGCCGAGGTTCCGCAGTGAAGATGGCGGGTTACGGCTTCGCCTAACCCACCCTACGCAGCTTGCTTAAAGTGGAAAACACCGCATGTAGGCCGCGAACAGCTTCTCGTCGTTATGGCTCACCAGCTCTGAGGCAATCGCGTCGGCAAGATCGAGGTCGCGGTTCTGCACGCGCAGCCATGCCTGGGTGTCGGCGGTGATGGTCAGGGCCGCATCTCCGACAAGGCGCCCCGGCACCACTTGCAGATCACGGCCCTTGATCGCGACCGTCATGTCGAGCGCGCTCGCCCCGGTGAAGCGCAGATGCGTGACGAAATCCAGGCCACGCGCCCGGCCGCGCTGAAATCCGAGCGACAGCGAGAAGATGTAGGCCTGCAGGCTGCCGGTATGCCGGCCGGACGTAACGCGCTGCACCTTCTTGTGCGGAAAGCGCCGCGTCACCGTGTCCTCGGCGTCGGTATCCGGGAGCACGTAGACGAACTCGTCCTTGTCGATCAGCGGCTGCACCACCTCGGTGAAATGCGCGTCGCGATCGCTGAGGAACGGGCCGATCACGTCTTCGCCGGCGGGGCACGCCGAGATGCAATAGGCTGCCTTGTAGCCCGGCTTGAACGACAGCGATTGCCAGATGTTCAGCGTCTCGGTGCGGGGCACGCGGGCGCGATAATCCCTGGCGTCCTTCGAATCCGCAACCTTCTCGACCCATTGCGTGAAGTTGCCGAGAAAGTCGTGATAGTTGTGGGTGTGGCATGACAGGAAATCGAAGCCGCCGTCCGGCTTGATGGCGCCGACCGGGCAGGCGGCGACACACAATTTGCACTCCAGGCAGGGATTGTAGTCGATCGGATGGTCGTGGGCATCGACCTCGCATCCGAGCAGGACGGTACCGAGCAGGACGAAGCTGCCGAATTTCGGGTGGATCACGCTGCGATGGATACCCATCCGGCCGAGACCGGCTTCGACCGCGATCGGCTTGTGCTGGACCATCATGATCCTCGGCAGGTCCATCTCCATCGGGAAGGCGGCGACCGAGTTGCAGGCCGGGATGCCGCGCTCGTCGAGCGCGCGAACGATGGCGCGTGCGGTCTCGTTGACGTGGTCGTAGGTGCCGTGGAATTCCTCGTTCGCGACCGAACGCGACGGCGAGCGCACCGGCTCGCGGTTCATGTGGCAGGCGATCGCCAGCAGGGAACGCGTCCGGCCATAGACTTTTCGGATGAAGTCGCGCTGCGGCGCGATGGCGGCACGCTCGAACTCGATGATGCCGACGTCATCGGCGCCGCAGTTCCGCGCAATCTCCTTGATCAGCTCCGACGAAACCGGGACGTCGTGGACCGGCTGACTGCTGCGTGCCCGCACAGCCCTGACCGTGGGGTGATCGTCGAGGCTCATGGTCCTGCTCTCCATGAAATTACGTTCGTCATATTATTGAGCGGCAGGACGCGGAGCAAGCAATTTATATGTCTATCGTCATGTAATGGGCACATCCCGGAAGAGGACAGAGGTGCAAATCCACGGGTGACGGCCAACGGAGTTAGTTCCGTCATCCTGAGGTGCGAGCGGAGCGAGGATGGACGGCCACAGTCGGGCCGTCGCCCCTTCGAGACGGCCGCTCCGCGGCCTCCTCAGGGTGACGGTGACAAGTTTGGTGGGAAATGCGTTCCCCGCAAAGACGTTTAGGTGGCCATCCTCAATCCAGCAGCTTGGTATCATCGGGCGCCTGCGGCGGCGTCTTGATCGCGATCGCCTTGAACGGGCGGCCGTTCGGCTTGGTGCCGCCATGCGGCGTGCCCTTCGGGATCACGATCAGGTCGCCCGGCTTCACCGGCACTTCCTTGTCGCCGAGCCACACCGTGCCGGTGCCCTCGAGGATGAACTGCATTTCGTTGGTGTTGGGATGCATGTGCTTCGGCACGTTGCCGTCCTGGATCGAGACGGTGGCGCCGTCGGCGGAGACGAACGTCTTGGAGCGGAAGCCTGTCTTGTTGGCGTCGCCGAGCTTGTCGCCCTCCATCTCGCCGGTGTGGATGACCTGCGCGGTGATGCTCTCGGCCGCGAGTGCCGGCCGCAGCAGATGGGTGACGCCGCAGCCGGCGGCGAACGCCGCGGCAATCGACAGAGCGGTTGCAGCCCGATTCATGAAGGGCTCCCTTGGTGTTTCCCTTGAAGTATTCTTGATGGTTCTATTTTTGGTGCTTCTTCGGCTTTTGGTGCTTCTTCGGCGTTTTCCTGCGTCCACGATGCTATGCCGTGGCCGCAGGCTTGACCAGATACCGGAAAGTCGCCTTCTCAAGGCAGGCCCGCTCCTCTATCTTGCCGGCCAGTCGAACGGAGAACGTCATGAACAAATGGCTTGGCAAGCTTGCCGGAACGCTGCTGGCGCTGACCCTGTCCACGGGCCTTGCCGCGGCGCAAAGCAAGATCACCATCGCGGTCGGGGGCGGCGCCTGCCTGTGCTATCTGCCCACCGTGCTGGCCAAGCAGCTCGGTGAATATGACAAGGCCGGGCTTGCGGTCGAACTGGTCGATCTCAAGGGCGGCTCGGACGCGCTCAAGGCCGTGCTCGGCGGCAGCGCCGACGTCGTCTCCGGCTATTTCGACCACTGCGTCAACCTCGCGGCCAAGAAGCAGGAGCTGCAGGCCTTCGTAGTCTATGACCGCTATCCCGGCCTGGTGCTGGTGGTCTCGCCGAAGCACACCGGCGAGATCAACTCGGTCAAGGACCTCGCCGGCAAGAAGGTCGGCGTCAGCGCGTCCGGCTCCTCGACCGACTTCTTCCTGAAATATCTGCTGAAGAAGAACGGCCTCGATCCGGCCGGCACCGCCGTGATCGGCGTCGGGCTCGGCGCCACCGCGGTGGCCGCGATGGAGCAGGGCCAGATCGATGCCGCCGTGATGCTCGATCCCTCCGTCACCGTGCTGCAAGGCAGCCACAAGGACCTCAAGATCCTCAGCGACACCCGCACCCAGCACGACACGCTCGCGGTGTTCGGCGGCGAATATCCGGGCGGCGCGCTCTATTCGACCACCGCCTGGGTCAGCGGCCATGAGAAGGAAGTGCAGGCGCTGACCAATGCGATCATGGCGACGCTCGCCTGGATCCATTCGCATTCCGCCGAAGACATCATGGCCAAGATGCCGGAGGAGATCGTCGGCAAGAACAAGGACCTCTATCTCGCCGCATTGAAGAACACGATCCCGATGTTCTCGGAAACCGGCAAGATGGACCCCAAGGGCGCCGAGGCGGTGCTCGCGGTGTTCAGCGAGGGCTCGCCCGAGGTCGCGAAGGCCGGCATCGACGTCACCAAGACCTACACCAACAAATTCGTCGATCAGGTCAAGAAGACGACCGGAAACGCAAAGTAAACGCGCACGGACGACATGGAGTCTCCACTCATTTGCCGCGTCACTGCGCTCGACCTCGCATTGGCGCGGCGTCCCTGGCCGTTCGCCGACCAGCGGCGCGCCGAGATCGACGCGCATTTCGCCGAACAGCAGCGGCTGAACCCGAACCTGTGGAACGGCCGCGTCCTGCTCGGGCGCGATCCGGTGTTTGCCGATGCCCGGCTCAGTGCGAGCTATTTCGAGACCGATTTCGCAAGCTTTCTGGCCTGGCGTGATTGGGGCTTTCCGGACAAGGAGGTCTTCAACGGCTTCGGCATGGGCGCGCTGCTCTCGAGCGACGGCGCCTTCGTGTGCGGCGTGATGGGCGAGCAGACCGCGAATGCCGGACGAATCTATTTTCCCTCCGGCACGCCCGATCTCGACGACATCAGGGGCGAGACGGTCGACATCGCCGGCAGCGTGATGCGCGAGCTCGAGGAGGAGACCGGGCTCAAGCCATCGGATTGCCGCGGCGATGCCGACTGGCACTGCATCTACACTGGCGTCGCGCTCGCGATGATGCAGATCCTGCGCGTCGACATGCAAGCCGACGCGCTGCGTGCAAAGATCGAGGCCAACCTTGCGCGGCAGGAAAATCCCGAGCTCGCCGGCATCCATCTGGTGCGCAGCCGCGCCGATCTCACCCCGGCCATGCCACGCTTCGTCACCGCGTTCATCGAAACGCAGCTGCCGGAGTAGATTTGGCCTCTTCTGCTGGAGACAGGCTGGACATCGCGGGAGCACGTCCCAATCGACGCTAATGACCCGAGCCAGACGAACCGGATCACGAGTTCGAATCTGTTCGCGCGTCATTTCGGAATTTTTGCCGCCGCGTCATTGGAACCGGGCGCCGTTTATCGCATTCATTTCTCAGTGGTAATTGTAGACTTGCCAGGCTCGTGATGCTGTACACGGCACCGATCGCAGTGCCGGGGGCGCCACACGTGATCGTCATCGGGAATGAGAAGGGTGGCTCAGGAAAGACGACGATCGCGATGCATCTGGCTGTCGCGCTTCTGAAGCAGGGTCAGCGGGTCGGCACCATCGATCTGGACAGCAATCAAAGGGCTCTGACGCGCTACATCGAAAACCGGCGCATCTGGGCCAACCACCGACGGATCAAACTCGAAATTCCGTTGCATCGTTACGTCGGGCGTGCGGAGGGCGCGAAGCTGGACGACAATGAAGCCGCCGAATTGGCGGCTTTCGGGGAGGCGGTCTCCAGCCTCAAGGGATCTCTCGATTTCCTGGTGATCGATACCCCTTCAACGGATACTTACCTGATGCGTCTTGCCCACCTCGTGGCGGATACGCTGCTAACGCCCGTCACCGACAGCTTTCTTGACCTCGGCTCGCTGGCCTCAACCGATCCCATCACGCACGAAATGACGGGAACCGGTCACTATGCGGAGTTGGTCTGCGACGCCCGCAGGCGACGCCTCCAATTCGACCGGAGCCATGCCGATTGGGTCGTCATCCACAACCGCTCGTCGGCGCGCCGGCTGGTGCGGCGGAGCCTTGCCGAAGCAGGAACAAGGCTGGCGTTCAGGCATCTCGGCGGTTGTTCCGAGCGAAACGTGTATCGCCAGTTCTCCGCTTCCGGGCTCACCGTCCTCGATGCACTGGACGAAGCAATCCTCGGTGAGCGCCCGGATCGGTCGCACCGATTGGCTCAACAGGAGATGTGTCATCTCATCGAGCTGTTAAGGCTGCCGATCAGCGAGCGCGCACGCCGGAGGGCCGCGGCGCGCGAGGAGTGGTTTGTGTCGGCACATACGCCGCTTGATACCGGGGACCTGCTGGCTGATGAAATTGCCGATCCACTGCCAGAGTAGCGGCGGATCATTCGGCCACTTCAACGATCATCTCGACCTCCACGGCATTGTTGAACGGAAGACCCGCCATCCCGACCGCAGATCGCGCGTGTTTGCCGGCCGCCTCGCCGAAGACCTCCACCATCAAGTCGGAGAATCCGTTCACGACTTTCGGCTGCTCGCCAAAGCCGTCGGCCGAATTGACCATCCCGAAGACCTTGACCACGCGCTTGACGCGATCGAGGCTTCCAAGTGCGACGCGCACCTTCGCCAACATGATCAGGCCGACCTGGCGGGCCGTGTCATAACCTTCCTGCACGGTGAGGTCCTTGCCCACCTTGCCCTTGTAGTTCCAGTCTGCGGCCGGAGTGTTCCCTGCGAGGAAGAGCAGATTGCCGACCCGGACCGCATCGACGTAGTTGGCGACCGGTGTCGGAACGGCCGGCAGCGTGATGTTCAACTCCTTCAGCCTGGCCTCGGCGGACGGTGAATTCTGCGCCACCGCACCCGACGGAGCGGCAATCCACGCTCCCAATCCAAGCACGCACGCACCCAACCACGAAATGAGTCTCGCTCTGCAAAGCATGTGAGTCATGTGTCGCCTCCAATGACAATTACTTCGCAGCCCTCAGGATAAGGCAGAAACAGCGAAGCTGCCTTCCGTAGTTCTCCGGTCCGAAAAGTCGTCGGCACCGTGCCGCCGAAACTTTGCGCAAGCCTGCGCCGCGGCGACGCAGCCATCGCGCTTGACATCATCGGCCGCTCCCCCTGTGATAGGGTGGCACGATAACAAAAAATGCAGTGCACAATCTCTGGGGAGGGATGCATGCCGATCAGGAGGGTCACCCGCTGGCTCGCGGGTCTGTCTGTCGCGCTCGCGGCGTTCGGCGTGGCTGGCGCCGCGCAGGCGCAGGACAAGAAGATCAAGATCGGCGTGATCTTCGATTTGACCGGCCCGCTGGCCGGCGGTGGCTCCGAGCTGCAATATACCGGCGTCAAGATCATGCTCGACCATTACGCCAAGACCGGCGTCGAGGGGTACAAGGTCGAGGCTGTTTATGCCGACGCGCAGAGCAAGCCCGACATCGCCATCAACGAGGCCGTCCGCCTGCTCGAGCAGGAGAAGGTCGACATGGTGATGGGCTTCTTCTCCTCGGCGCAATGCGTGCCGGTGGCGGCCCGGGTCGACCAGATGAAGAAGTTCATGTGGATCACCACCTGCATCTCCTCGGGTGTGTTCGACGGCAAGAACTACAAATACGTGTTCCGCCCGCAGGCCGCCGGCAACCAGTACGGCATGATGACGACCGACTTCATCGCGCAATATTCGCT
The DNA here is from genome assembly GCF_029846235.1 of Bradyrhizobium sp. CER78. GTDB lineage: Bacteria > Pseudomonadota > Alphaproteobacteria > Rhizobiales > Xanthobacteraceae > Bradyrhizobium. The sequence continues at coordinate 290,231 of NZ_JARVWP010000005.1, read as the reverse complement.
GTCGAAGTTCGGCAAGGAGCCGAAGGACCTGCGGGTTGCGATCATCCATGAGGACGGCGCCTATGGCGTCGACGTCGCCAAGGGCAACGAGGCCGGCGCCAAGAAAGCCGGTTTCAACATCGTGCTCAAGGAGGGCTATTCGGCGACCGCGCCCGATCTGTCGGCGCTGGTGACCAAGCTGAAGCGCGCCAAGCCCGACGTGATCTTCCACACCGGCTACAATCCGGACATTACCTTGCTGTTCCGCCAGGCCCGCGAGCAGGGGCTGAAATTCGGCGCCATCGTCGGCCACGGCGCCGGCTATGGCGTCTACGAGAAGCTGAAGGAAGGTCTCGGCGCCGATGCCAACTATCTCTTCAACACCGATCCGATCTCGATCTGGCTCGCCAACCAGAAGACCATGGACCCGAAGCTGCCGCCGGTCATCAAGATGGTCGGCGAGGAGTTCGACAAGCTCAAACCGGGCGTGCCGATCCGCTCCGCCCATGTCGGCATCGGCGCGGCCAACGCCTATGTCTTCCTCGACGACGTGCTGCCGCGCGCGATCAAGAAATACGGCGGCGTCGATCCCGACGCGCTGCGCAAGGCCGCGCTTGACACCGACATACCCGAGGGCGGCACCATGCTCGGCTACGGCGTGAAGTTCTACGGCGAGGGCGAGCAGTATGCCGGGCAGAATGCGCGCTCGTTCCCGGTGGTGCTGCAATATATCGACGACAAATCCTATGTGGTGTGGCCGAAGAGCCAGATGCAGCGCGAGACCGTGCTGCCGCTGCCGGCCGGCACCACCTATAGCTACAAATAGTTCAAGCCAGATGAGATCAGGTCGAACAGCAGCCGCGAAGGAACTGCGCTCCCTCTCCCGTTTGCGGGGGAGGGTTGGGGTGGGGGCTCTCTCCACGAATCGTATCGTGGAGAGAGCCCCCACCCGGATCGCATCTTCGATGCGCTCCGACCTCCCCCGCAAGCGGGAGAGGTGCAGCGAGTCCGCGGCCAAGCTGATTCCATCTGACTCCGTCCTGCTCTAGCGCTGCGAAAGGGATGCCGTGCTCGCCGTAGAAGGCCTGGTCAAGCGGTTTGGCGGCTTTCGCGCCGTCAACAACGTGTCGTTCCGCGTCGAGCAGGGCGAGATCCTCGGCCTGATCGGGCCGAACGGCTCGGGCAAGAGCACGATCTTCAACATGCTGTCGGGCACCTTGCCGCCGACCGAGGGCTCGATCCTGTTTGATGGCCGCGAGATCGCGGGGCTTGCGCCGCACCGGATCATTGTCGGCGGCATCGGCCGCACCTTCCAGATCCCGCGGCCGTTCCATCGGCTCAGCATTTTCGAGAATGTCGTGCTCGCCGGCTTCTACGGGCAGGGCCGTCACAGCCGCGCCAAGGCCGAGGAGGCGGCCGAGCGTGCGCTGGCGATGGTCGGGCTGCCGACCGATCGCCATGCCAGCGTCGAGGGCCTGGGCGCCGCCGGCTTGAAGAAGCTGGAGCTGGCCAAGGCGCTCGCCACCGGTCCAAGGCTTCTGCTCGCGGATGAAAGCCTCGGCGGGCTCGACGAGGCCGAGATGGACCAGGCCGCCGACATGCTCCGCCGGATCCGCGACGAGCTCGGCATCACCATCATCTGGGTTGAGCACATCATGGGCGTCTTGATGCGCGTGGTCGATCGCGTGATGGTGCTCGATCACGGCGAGAAGATCGCCGAGGGCTTGCCGGCCGATGTTGCCGGCGATGCCCGGGTGATCGAGGTCTATCTCGGCACCGACGCGGACGCGAGCCTGGCGGCGGCGGCCGCGGCGCAGGCGCGCCGCCGGATCGGGGCATGAGCGGCATGCTGGAGCTGAAATCGATCGATGCGGGTTATGGCAGCTTCCAGGCGCTGTTCGACGTCAGCCTCGACGTCAAGGCGGGCGAGGCGGTCGGCGTGATCGGCCCGAACGGCGCCGGCAAGACCACCTTGATGCGCATTATCTCCGGCTTGATCCGCCCGATCAGAGGCACCATCGCGATGGAAGGCACCGATGTCGTCGCGACGCCGGCGCATCGCATCGTCAGTCTCGGGATCGCGCATGTGCCGGAAAATCGCCGGCTGTTTCCGCGGCTCACCGTGGCGGACAATCTGAAGATGGGCGCCTACATGCCGGGTGCCCGCGCGCACTATGCCGAACGGCTGGAGTTCGTGTTCGAGCTGTTTCCACGGCTCAAGGAGCGCCTGCAGCAGATGGCCGGCACCATGTCGGGCGGCGAGCAGCAGATGTGCGCGATCGGCCGCGCGCTGATGTCGAACCCGAAACTGCTGCTGCTCGATGAGCCCTCGGCCGGGCTCGCGCCGGTCGTGGTGCAGCAGGTGTTTGAGCTGGTCAAGCGCATCCGCGCCTCAGGGCTGACGGTGTTGATCGTCGAGCAGAACGTGCAGCAGGTGCTGCGCGTGGTCGATCGTGCCTATCTGCTGGAAGCCGGCAGCATCCGCGCCGCCGGCACGGCAGCGGAACTCGCGGCCAGCGACACCATCAAGCAGGCGTATTTGGGGGTGTAGGGGATGATGACGATATCGGAAAGTGTTGCGGCATCGGCGGTTCACGTCTCCCCTTGTGGGAGAGGTCGGATCGCATCGCTAGATGCGATCCGGGTGAGGGGTTACGCTCTCTCGTGGGACCTGTTGCCCTCACCCGGCGCTACGCGCCGACCTCTCCCGGACGGGGAGAGGTAAGAGAGAGGCTGCCATGCAATCCTTCCTCGACATCTTCGACATCTACCTGCTGGAAGCCGTCATCAACGGCATCCTGCTCGGCGGCGTGCTGGCGCTGCTGGCGCTCGGGCTCAATCTGATCTTCGGCGTCATCGACGTCACCTGGATCTGCTACGCCGAGCTGGTGATGATCGGCATGTACGGCATGTACTATCTGGTGCAGGTCTTCCATCTGCCATACTGGGCCGCCGCGCCGCTCGTTATCCTGCTGGTGGCGCTGCTGGGTGCCGCGCTGCACTTCTTCGTCATCGCGCCCTTGCTGACCGCACCGCCGATCAACCAGCTGCTCGCCACCGGCGGCGTGCTGTTCATCCTGCAAAGCTTCGCCACCGTCGCCTTCGGGATCGATTTCCGCAATCTCGGCATCCGCCTGCCGGTGCTTGCGCTCGGCGAGATGAACTTCAGTTACGCGCGGTTGCTGTCGTTCGCGGCCGCGCTGGTCGGCATGGTCGGCGTCTACCTGTTCCTGACCCGCACCTTCACCGGCACCGCGATCCGCGCCATCGCGCAGGACCGCCAGATCATGCCGCTGATGGGCGTCGATCCCAAACGCATCTATCTCGTCACCTCGGCGATCGGCGGTGGGCTCGCCGGCCTCGCCGCGTGCCTGCTGGTGCTGCAATATGACGTGCATCCGTTCGTCGGCCTGTCGTTCGGACCGATCACCTTCCTGATCTGCGTGCTCGGCGGCCTCGGCAACTTCATCGGCGGCTTCATCGCCGCTTTCGTGTTCGCCGAGATCATCTCGCTCGGCGGCCTGTTCTCCGATCTTGAATGGGGCTACGTGCTGGCGTTCGCCTTCTTCATCGTCATGATGTTCATCCGGCCCGCGGGCCTCCTGGCGAGGCGCTCGTGAACAGGCATGCTGCCGGCTGGATCATTGCGCTGCTCGCGCTCGTCGCGCTGCCATTCGTGCACCGCGATCCCTATCACCTGCACGTGCTGGTGCTGATCCTGATCTGGTCGTTCGCCTACACGTCATGGTCGATCATGGGCCGCTTCGGCCTGGTCTCGCTCGGCCATGGCGGCTTCATGGGGATCGGCGCCTATGTCACCGCGCTGCTGTGGAATCACCTCGGCGTGTCGCCCTGGATCGGCATTCCCTTGAGCATGGCGACCGCAGGCGTGCTCGCGCTGATCGTGGCCTATCCCTGCTTCCGCTTCCGCATCACCGGGCACTATTTCGTGCTGGTGACCTTGGCGCTGTCCGGCATCGTGCTGCAGGTCATCACCGCGACCCGCGACTATACCGGCGGCTCGCTCGGCTACACGCCGCAGCGCGCCCAAAGCGGCAAGGGGCTGTTTGCGCTGCAATTCGACGACAAGACCACCTGGTATCTGATCGCGCTCGCGGTCTGGGTCGCAGGGCTCGTGATCTGGCGCGCGATCGACCGCAGCATGATCCGCCATGCCATGGAGGCGATCTCGGAGGACGAGGACGCCGCGGCTGCGGCCGGCGTCAACGTTACCGCCGAGAAGCTCAAGATCACCCTGATCAGCGCGCTGATGACCGCGCTGTCCGGCGCGCTGTATTGCCAGTACCAGATGTTCATCTCGCCGGACACCGTGAGCGGCATCGCGGTCTCCTTGCAGATGGTGTTCGCGGCGATCGTCGGCGGCGTCTATGTCGCGCTGGGGCCGACGGTCGGCGCCGTCATCACCATCGTGCTGGCGGAGGTGCTGCGCATCTCGTTCGGCACCAAGGCGGTCGGCTGGGACAACCTGGTCTACGGCATATTGCTGGTGCTCTTCATCATCTTCCTGCCCAAGGGCATTCTTGGTAGCGTGATCGACCGGATCAAATCGCCACGCAAGCCGTCGAGAGGCCATGAGCAGCAAACCGTCCCCATCGCTCGCCGATGAACTGAAACCCTACGTCGCGCCGTTCCGCTTCGACGGGAGTGGCGAATTCCACCTCAAGTCGTATCCGACCGCCGAGAAGGGCGGCATCGACAAGGACGCCGGCGGCAAGATCATCGAGGCCAACCGCAAGCGGCTCAACGACTTCCAGGAGAAGCTCTACGCCCAGGATCGCTGGTCGCTGCTGCTGATCTTCCAGGGCATGGACGCGGCCGGCAAGGACAGTGCGATCAAGAGCGTGTTCGAGGGCGTCAATCCGCAGGGCTGCGAGGTCTCCTCCTTCAAGCAGCCGTCGAGCCGGGAGCTCGACCACGACTATATGTGGCGCGCGATGATCGCGCTGCCGGAGCGCGGCCGCATCGGCATCTTCAACCGCTCCTATTACGAGGAGTGCCTGGTGGTGCGGGTGCATCCCGAGGTGCTCGGCAAGCAGAAGCTCCCGAAGAAGCTGGTGACGAAGAACATTTGGCGCGAACGCTTCGAGGACATCTCCGCGATCGAGCGCTATCTGTCGCGCAACGGCACCATGATCCTGAAATTCTTCCTGCACGTCTCCAAGGAGGAGCAGCGCCAGCGCTTCCTCGACCGGCTCGAGGAGCCGGCCAAGAACTGGAAGTTTTCCATGGCCGACATTTCCGAACGGCAGCTATGGGCCAAGTACCAGGCGGCCTATCAGGACATGATCCACCACACCGCGACCAGGGACGCGCCCTGGCACATCGTGCCCGCCGACCACAAATGGTTTGCCCGCGTCGTGATCGGTTCGACCATCGTCAATGCGCTCGATCGGCTCGATCTGAAATTCCCCGAGGTCGACAAGGCGGACCTCAGCGAATTCAAGCGCGTCCGCGCCGCGCTGGAAGCGGAAGGCAAGGGCGGTGCGATGGAGATGGCGGCGAAGAAGGAGGCCGCGAAGAAGTAGCGGCGTGTTGCTGGCGGTCGTGCCTGATGACGTAAGGTGAGCACGTTGGTCAGGCTCCCTCCCCCCTTGCGGGGGAGGGTGGGGAGAGGGGTAAGCCCCGGGCGAGATCACCGAGGCGAAGCGTTGCGTTCGCAATCTCGATCGCGCGTTGTCGAAGTTAAATCGAGAGAGTCCCCGTGTGGTGCCCCTCTCCCTAACCCTCCCCCGCAAGGGGGGAGGGAACCCGTCCGCTGGTGCGTCCCTTACATCGCTATGGCCGCTAACCCTTGCGCGACGGCATCCAGGCGGACAGCACGTAGAAGCCGATCGCGACGATGAGCAGATAGCGGAAGCCGAGCAGGGTGGAGCACGACTCGGCGAGCCCGCCGATGACAGACCCCGCGATGTTGGAGCCGAACGCCTGATCGGGATTGGCTTCGTCGCGGAACGAGCGCGCGAAGATCACGCCGGCGAAGAACATCGGGCCGAGCGCCAGCGCGCAGGGAATCACGTAGCGCCAGACGATGCCGCCGCTGAGGAACGTGTCGAGCGGCACCAGCACCGAGACCGCCAGCAGCGCCAGCAGCCCGGCATAGTGCCGCACCAGCCGGGTCGACGGCGCCTTGATCACGTACAGATTGGCGGCGAGGATCAACAGCAGCGCGGTGAAGAACACCGCGGAGTTGACCAGCCAGGTGCTGCCGAACAGCAGCGCCATCTGCACGACGGCCTTGGTCTCGAGCAGCATGAAGGCCGCGCCGAGGAAGAACATCCGGTTGTTCGGCCGCCAGGCACCCTTCGGCTTGAACAGGTAGATGAGGCCGAGCCCGAGCACGCCGAGCAGGATCATCGAACGAACCGTGAGGTCGGGGATCAGCCGTCCGCTGACATAGAGGAACGGCCAGTCGTCGCTGGTCGATTGCTTGGCGCCTTCATTGTCGACCACCAGTTTGGCCGGCGCCAGCGGCACCCAGTCGCCGCGCTGGGGCGCCGCCTTGTCCTGCTTGTCTTGCGGCCTGTCGAAGCCGTCGACCGAGAGGTTCTCCGGCGGAAGGCTGTTCAGCCAGAACTTGCCGCGGTCGCGGAATGCGGTGGAGATGCGCGGATTGCAGCCCGCGATGATGGTGGTGAAGCCGACCGGTTCCGACGACGTCAGCGTTTCCTTGTAGGGCAGCGGCAGCACCAGCGGGTCGCAGCCGAACACCTGCTTGGCCATCTCGGCGACGCGCTGCACGATCCAGCCCTGGCGATAGTAATTGTACATCACGAAGATGCCGTCCTGCTTCAGCACGCGGCGGACGTCCTGGAATGCCTGTTCGGTGAACAGATAGCTTTCGAGACGGATGTTGGCGTAGCCGCTGTGCAGGATCAGCGAGTCGACCAGCGCATACACCACGAGATCATATTTGCGGTCCGTGGTGCGCAGGAAATGCCGGCCGTCGTCGAGATGCGGCACTACCCGTGGATCCTGGTACGGCTTGTCGGGATGGTTGTGGATGCCGATGTCCTGGATCGCGGGATCGATCTCGACCGCATCGACGTGCTCGACGCCGAAGCGCAATGCGTGCGCAAGGTCGTTGCCGGAGCCGGCGCCGATGATCATGACGTCCTTGAACGGCGCGCCGCCGCTGTGTTTCTGCAGCAAATGGATCAGCGAATAGGACGAGCCGCGTTCGCTGAACGGCATCATTTCCTGATGGCCGATGCTGTTGACGGTGATCTCGCCGCTCTTCTTGTTGAGGTCGACGGCGTAATAGGGCGACCAGCGGATGTCATGGTTGCCGGAACGATCGGCGTAGAATCCGGTGAATCCCACCACGAAGACGATCGTCACGAGGCGCAGCATCGACAGCGCCTTGTCCTGGTAGAGCAGATAGACGATGCCGGCGCAGCTGATGCCGAACCAGACCACCGGCGGCGCCTGCGCGAACGACAGCAGCGAGAATCCCACGATGCCCGCGAGGCTGCCGCCGATATTCAACGAATAGCCGGCGACGCGGTTCGGGTAGGCGTCGAAGGCGCGGCCGAGCGTCTGGCCAAGGCCGACGAACATCAGTGCGATCAGCACGAAGAACAGCCCGGCGATCACCTCGATCGGCACGACGAATTTGGCAAGATCCGGGTTGCGATACTCGGTGCCGAAAAACACCTCCTGCGGCGAGGCCTGATGGCCGACGTCGACCGCGAACTCGCCCCATTGGAAATACAGCACCATGATCGTGGCGACCGCCGCGAAGGTCACGAGCGCGAGCCCGGGAAACAGCGCAAGCCAGTTGGTGGTCCGCCGCGCGGCAAGGCAGCCGCAGGACATGCCGAGGAAGGCCGCCAGCAGCACGATGTTGGTGAAGAATTGCAGGAAGACGACCTTGGCCGAGAACCAGCGGATGCAGGCCAGTTCGAGGAACAGGATCAGGAATCCGACGAGGAAGAGATTGAAGCCAGCTTGTCGCTGATTGGGCCCTTCGGCCACGTTCGTCGCGGGCATGATCCCCATATCTCCTTAACCAAACAAGATCGCGCCCTTAACACCCGGCCGCCGTCCGCACCCTAGATGCAACCTGTTGAGCAAAGATTGACTTCAGCGGCCGCGCACGGGCGACGGTTGTCTCCGTCAGCGTCACGCATGATGTCATGGTGTAGGAGAGGTTTAGCTGTGAGCGGATTTGCCGCTGTTCCGAGCATCGATCAGGATAGTGAAAGCACGTGATGTGAGGTGAGCACTCTGTTCGGCTCCCTCCCCCCTTGCGGGGGAGGGTGGGGAGAGGGGTAAGCCCCAGGCGAGATCATCGTGATAAGCGGAGCTATGGCAGTCTTGGTTGCCGAGACGCTCAGTGACAGAGCTCGTCGTGTGGCCACCCCTCGCCCTAACCCTCCCCCGCAAGGGGGGAGGGAACCCTTCCGTTGGTGCGTCCCTACATGAGTGCGTAACTGCGCCGGAGCGACGGCGCCGCGCGCACGCGTCACGCTGCAGCTTCTCCGAACACCATCTGCCAGCCCTTGCGCGTGTCCATGTATTCGCGCACCTGCTTGATGCGGCCTGCCTCGACCACGAACACGAAGCAATAGTCATTGTCGTAGGGCCGGCCGCCCGGCAGCGTCGCGCGCATGCGCTCCTCGACGATCACGCTGTCGCCGTCGGCATGAACCGCGTGGAACGCGATGTCGATCTCGGTGAACAGGCGGTGCATCTCGGTCGAGATGAAGCGGGCGATCGCCTCCGCGCCGATCATGTGATCGGTGTGATCGAGCGCGACCGCCGTGGCGTTGCGGGCCGGCGCGATCCATTCGGCATCCGGTGTGAACGCGGCGGCAATCAGCTTGGCGTCGCGGGTCCTGAAGGTCTGCCAGGCGTCGAGGACGATGTCCTTGTTGGTCGGGCTGGTCATTGCGAGGTCTCCGGGGTTGATCGGTCGGCTCGATCTAGGCCGGCGCGGCGGGACCTGCTGGCCGGAATCGGACCTCATCACCGCCGGCCCCTTTCCTCGATCGCGCGATGCGCTAGTGTCGAGCCATGCTCAGCTTCGAGGTCTGCAACGCTGCGCGGCTGCGGCGCGACGCGCGCTATGACGGCCGCTTCTTCACCGCGGTGAAGACCACGCGGATCTATTGCCGCCCGGTCTGTCCGGTGAAGCATCCGTTGCCGCGCAATGTCACCTACTACCCGACTGCCGCCGCGGCCGAGGCGGCGGGCTATCGGCCTTGCCTGCGCTGCCGTCCCGAAACCGCACCGTTCTGCCCGGCGTGGAACGGCACCCGCTCCACGGTTGCGCGCGCGCTGAAGCTGATCGACGGCGGCGCGCTCGAGCGCGGCTCGGTTGCCGCGCTGGCCGACCGGCTCGGCATCACCTCGCGTCACCTCGGGCGGCTGTTCGAGCGCCATGTCGGCGCGAGCCCGCAGCAGGTCGCAACCACCCGCCGGGTCCAGCGCGCCAAGCGCCTGATCGACACGACAGACGATGCGATGACCGAGATCGCCTTCCGCGCCGGCTTCGGCAGCGTCCGCCGCTTCAACGCCGCCTTCGCCGACCTCTACGGCCGCTCGCCGTCGAGCCTGCGCGCGTCTTCGCGCGGGCGCAGGTGAGGGGGCGAGCGCTGGGCGAGGTAGCTGCATCGTCAGCCGATGCGAGGTGAGCCCATGGGGCGGGCTCGCTTCCCCTTGCCGGGTCGGACGCGAGGCGCTCGAACGATTTCGGAATATTGGAAATGTACCGCTGAGTTGCCCGACGCGTCAAGTTGCCTTGCCGAAACGCCGGCAGCCGCCAGCTCCTTTGCATGGGGTTGTTTGCGATATTTGGCGGCGCGGCGGCTGCGGCAGTCCCGCAAGGGGGGAGGAGACCCCAGTGCTTGTGCGTCCCTGATGCGCCAAGCTGTCTCGCCGCAATAGGTCAACTGCCCTGACCATCTTTACCCATTGCGGCGGCGCGCCATAATCGTCTAGAACGTCGGCGCAAAGCGCGTCCCGGAAACCAACCGTCAATGGTTTTGACCGAGGGTTTTGGCGCTCAACAGGGTCCGGCAATGCTGATTCGCGGCCAAATTGATGGGATTTCGGGGGAGGTGGCTGAGGCTACCGCCACGATCCCGGCCGCAACGCCCGCCCTCCTTATTGGCGGCCTGCTTCTTACCTGCCCCTGAGGGCCGGCTGGGCGTCTGCGCCTGGGCACTCAGGGGTTTGTACGAGATCACCGGACCCTGATAATCGCCCAAGTAGTTGCTCAAGGAGCAAACATGACGGGCGCAAAGCTTAAAGGAATTTCTGACATGGCCACCGCTGATAAGTCCGAGAAGGACCGCGTCATCATTTTTGACACCACTCTGCGCGACGGCGAGCAGTGCCCCGGCGCCACCATGACCTTCGAGGAGAAGCTCGAGGTCGCCGAACTGCTGGACGATATGGGCGTCGACGTCATCGAGGCCGGCTTCCCGATCACTTCGGAAGGCGACTTCCAGGCGGTCAGCGAGATCGCCCGCCGCTCCAAGAACTCGGTCATCGCGGGCCTGTCGCGCGCCCATCCGGCCGACATCGACCGCTGCGCCGAAGCCGTCAAGTTCGCGCGCCGCGGCCGCGTCCACACCGTGATCGCGACTTCGCCGCTACATATGCGCGTGAAGTTGAACAAGACCCCCGAGGAAGTCATCGAGACCTCGGTCGCCATGGTCGCCCGCGCCCGCAACCAGATCGACGACGTCGAATGGTCGGCCGAGGACGGCACCCGCAGCGAGATGGACTATCTGTGCCGGATCGTGGAAGCCGTAATCAAGGCCGGCGCCACTACGGTCAACATCCCCGACACCGTCGGCTACACGGTGCCGGAGGAATATACCCACTTCATGAGGACCTTGATCGAGCGGGTGCCGAACTCCGACAAGGCGATCTTCTCGGTGCACTGCCATAACGACCTCGGCATGGCGGTCGCGAATTCGCTGGCCGGCATCGTCGGCGGCGCGCGGCAGGTCGAATGCACCGTCAACGGCATCGGCGAGCGCGCCGGCAATGCCGCGCTGGAAGAGATCGTGATGGCGATCAATGTACGAAACGACAAGTTTCCGTACTGGAACAAGATCGACACCACGCAGCTGACCCGCGCCTCCAAGGTGGTGTCGGCCGCGACCTCGTTCCCGGTGCAGTACAACAAGGCGATCGTCGGCCGTAACGCGTTCGCCCATGAGAGCGGCATCCACCAGGACGGCGTGCTGAAGGACGCCTCGACCTACGAGATCATGCGGCCCGAGATGGTCGGCCTGAAGCAGTCCTCGCTGGTGCTGGGCAAGCATTCCGGCCGTCACGCCTTCGTGCACAAGCTGGAGGAGATGGGTTACAAGCTCGGCGCCAACCAGCTGGAGGATGCCTTTACGCGGATGAAGGCCTTGGCCGACCGCAAGAAGGATATCTACGACGAAGATATCGAGGCGCTGGTCGACCAGGAGATGGCGGCCGCCCACGACCGCATCAAGCTGACCTCGCTGACCGTGATCGCCGGCACCCACGGTCCGCAGCGCGCGACCATGAAGCTCGACGTCGACGGCCAGATCAAGATCGAGGAAGCCGAGGGCAACGGCCCGGTCGATGCCGTGTTCAACTGCATCAAGCGCCTGGTGCCGCACGAGGCCAAGCTCGAATTGTATCAGGTCCATGCGGTGACCGAGGGCACCGACGCGCAGGCCGAGGTCTCGGTGCGTCTGGCGCATGAAGGCCGCTCCATGACCGCGCGCGCCGCCGATCCGGACACGCTGGTCGCGTCCGCAAAGGCCTATCTCGGCGCGCTGAACAAGATCGTGATGAAGCGCCAGCGCGACGTCCCCGCGGCCAAGGTCGCGGGCTGACGGATCGGTCGCTCAAAGCATTCCGAAACGCGGCGCCTCGGCGCCGCGTTTTTCATTTGCCAGGCGCGCCGTCTTCGCGCCGTCTTAGTGAGTCGGCGTCAAGCGGCCGGCCTGATGTTCTGGTTGACCCGGAACAGATTGGCCGAATCATATTTGCGCTTCACCTCAGCCAGTCGCGCATAGTTCGATCCGTATGTAGCTTTGAGGCGAGCTTCGCCCTCATCATCCATCATGAAATTCGGGTAGGCGCCGCCGAGGTCGAACGGGTGAACGGCTTCCCAGTAGGCCTTGGTCCATCGTGTGATCGGCCCTGCCTTCTGCGGATTCGGATCGATTCCGGCGATCACCATCGACCAGGTCGCGTCGCGGCAATTCCACGCCGTCTCGCCGCTGCCGACGCGGTGGACGGCGCCGTCGATCGGGTAGAGATGCATCAGCGACAATTCGCTCGGGGTCTTTGCGGCCTGCTCGAGATGGGCGTCGATCGCAGCGTCCGGCAACGTCTTGACGAAGTCACCACGCCAATACCACTGCATGCCCTTGGGGTAGAACCCGTCAAACATGCTCTGCACGGCAGGATAGGGCATCGTCCCCATCCAGTTGAACAATGGCGCCGGCAAGGCATCGAGCAGCGGTGCCAACGCTCCTTTGCCGTTGTCCTCGGCGCCGTCGTAGCAGCACATCAACAGGCAGATGCGCTTTCCCCAATGCTCTTGCGGAAACGGCGGACTTGACGGGATCGTCTTGAGTCCGAGGAAGACGCTGAGCTCCTCCGGCGCGGTCGGCAGGAAGTCGCGATAGTGCTGCATGATGGTGCGCGCGTGCTGCTGATCCCAGGCGATCGGCCCGGCAAACACCGCATTGACCGGATGGAGCTTGAACAGGAAGGACGTGACGATGCCGAAATTGCCCCCGCCGCCGCGCAGCGCCCAGAGCAGGTCGGCGTTCTCGTTCTTGCTGGCGACGGCAAAGCTGCCGTCGGCGAGCACGACGTCGGCTTCGAGCAGATTGTCGATCGTGAGGCCATATTTGCGGGTGAGATAGCCATGGCCGCCGCTCAATGTCAGGCCGGCGATCCCGGTGGTCGAGATGATGCCCGCCGGGACGGCGAGGCCGAACGCGTGGGTGGCATGGTCGACATCGCCCTGGGTGCATCCCGCGCCGACCCGCGCCGTGCGGGCAACCGGATCGACGCGCACGCCCCTCATGGCCGACAGGTCGATGACCAGCCCGTCATCCACGCTGCCGAGACCGGGTCCATTATGACCGCCGCCGCGAATTGCGATGCGTAGGTCGTTCTCGCCGCCGAACTTCACCGCGGCGATGACGTCGGCGACATCGACACATCGTGCGATGAGCGATGGCCGCTTGTCGATCATTGCGTTAAAGAGTGCGCGAGCTTCGTCGTAATCGATTTCGCCGGGCGCGATGACCGCGCCGCGCAAATTTTCACGTAACTTAATTTTGGCTTCGTCACGCATGATGCTCTCCTGATCCAAAAAATCAGGGCTGCCCGATGGGCGTACTGCGTCCGTGTCGGAACAGGGCCCTGTCAATTGCTGACGCTAATCGGGGCACCCGAAAGCTCTAGTGTACCAGATTTTGGCGGCAGCTGCGTCATCTGATCGCTGAAGAGAATGGCTCGATTGGAATAAAGTTTGCCCTTGAAGGGGCGCTGTTGGAATCTGTTCCCAACAATCCGACTGTCTCCGGAGCGGTTTGGGATTTTTTGCGCAACCGCCGGCGCTAACCTGTTGGCGTCGCTCGCGCAAGGACGCCGCCGATGCCGCTCGCTTCCCTCAATGTCGACACGCAACGCAGTCCAACGCCGGCCGAGACCGCGCTGACCCGCCGCGTCGACCTCACCACGCTTCGCCTGTTCGTCGCGGTCTGCGACGAGCAGAACCTCACCCGCGCCGCGCAGCGCGAGGGGATCGCGGCCTCGGCGGTGTCGAAGCGGATGAACGATTTCGAGCTGGCGTTCGGCGTCACGCTGTTCAAGCGGCTCGCCAAGGGCATGGCGCTGACGCCGGCCGGCGAGGCGCTGCTGCATCACGCTCGGGTCACGCTGCTGAATGTCGAGAAGATCGCGGTCGAGCTGTCGGAATATTCGCAGGGCGTGCGCGGGCATGTCCGCATGCTCGCCAACCTCTCGGCGATCGTGCAGTATCTGCCCGAGGACCTCTCCGCCTTCTTCGCGGCACATGAGCTGCTCCGCGTCGATCTGCAGGAGCGGCCGAGCGGGCAGGTGGTGCGCGGCATCGAGGAGGGGGCAGCCGAGATCGGTATCTGCGCGGCCGAGGCCGACAGCCGCGCGCTCGAAGCCTTCCACTACCGCTACGATAATCTGGTGGTCGTGATGCGGCCGGACCATCCGCTGGCCGGCCGCGAGAGACTGCTGTTCACCGAGACGCTCGATTTCGACCACATCGGGCTGCACACCGCGAGCTCGATCTATCTGCGCTCGCAATATGCGGCGACCCAAGCAGGCAAGACGATGCGACTGCGTATCAACGTGCCCGGCTTCGACGCCGTCTGCCGCATGGTGCAGGCCAATATGGGGCTCGGCCTGATCCCCGACCGCGCCTTCGCGGTCGTCGGCGCCGGCATGGGCCTGCGCGCGATCCCGTTGCGTGACGATTGGGGACGGCGCGAGCTGAAGATCGTGGTCCGCGACGCCGCGCATCTGTCCGCAACCGGCCGCCTGATGCTGGACTATCTGCGCGCGGTTGAAACGGACCGGGGCGGGCGAGTCGGCTAGGCGCCTCATCCGCCGTCAAGCGCGGCGAGACGATCGGCTTCTGCGATGTCTTCGACGGTATTCGCATTGAAGAACGGATCCAGCGGCTCGGTCGGCCATTCGACCGTGGCGAGCGGATAGCGCGCGGTCCAGCGATCGATCTTGCGCACATCCTCCTCGACCAGCGCGTGGCGCAATTCGCCGCGCAGGCGCACGCTCCAGAGGCCGATGACCGGATGCGTCTGCCCGCCGGATGAGGCGACCGCGAGCTCGGCATTCTCGGCTACCCGCGCCTGTTCCAGGCGTGCGACGAGATCGCGCGGGAGAAACGGACAGTCGCCCGCCGCGCTCAGCACCCATTTTGCGTCAGGCCGGTTGGCCGCGGTCCAGTCGAGCGCGGCCAGGATGCCGGCGAGGGGACCGGGAAAATCGGCGACATCGTCGGCGACGACGGGAAGGCCGAACGTGGCGAACCGCGCCGGGTCGCCATTGGCGTTGATGATCAGCCCGCTGCATTGCGGCGCGAGCCGGTCGATCACCCGTTGCAGGATGGTGCGGCCCGCGATCTGGCGCATCGGCTTGTCGCCGCCGCCCATCCGCCGCGCGAGCCCGCCGGCCAGCAGCACGCCGGGAATGTCAGTCATGGTCGGTCTCGCCCTTGCGTTTGTGGCGCATCGATTCTTCTTCGACATAGTCGAGGTTCTGGTCGTAGACGATGCGCTCCTGGCCCGACAGCGCGATGAAGCGCTTGCCGCGGGCGCGCCCGACCAGCGTCAATCCGACCTGCCGCGCCAGATCGACGCCCCATGCGGTGAATCCGGAGCGCGAGACCAGGATGGGGATGCCCATCCGCACCGTCTTGATCACCATCTCGGAGGTCAGCCGCCCGGTGGTGTAGAGGATCTTGTCGGAAGGATCGACATTGTGGCGATAGATCCAGCCCGCGATCTTGTCGACGGCGTTGTGGCGGCCGACATCCTCGGTGTAGCACACCGGCGTGCTCTCCTTGCACAACACGCAGCCGTGGATCGCGCCCGCTTCCAGATAGAGCGACGGCATCGTGTTGATGGTGTGCGTCATCTGGTAGAGCCAGGAGGTGCGCAATTCGGCCTTCGGCAGCGCGACTTTCTCGACGGCCTCGAGCAGGTCGCCGAACGCCGTGCCCTGGGCGCAGCCCGAGGTCTGCGTGCGCTTCTTCAGCTTCGCCTCGAAATTGGTGTGGTGTGCGGTGCGCACCACGACGACCTCGAGATCGTCGTCATATTCGACCTCGGTGACGACGTCGTCGTATTTGAGCATGTTCTGGTTGAGCAGGTAACCGAGCGCGAGGTATTCGGGATAGTCGTTGATCGTCATCATCGTGACGATCTCCTGCGCGTTGAGATACAGCGTCAACGGCCGCTCGACCGGTACCTTGATCTCGGTCCGCGCGCCGGTCTGGTCGACGCCGACCACGCGCTCCGTCAGCCGCAGATCGTCCGGGTCTGGAACAATGATGGGAGCGGTGGTTTTCGCGGTCACAGGTCGCAGTCCCAATGGGTTCACATGGCAATGGAGCTGGGGATATAAGCACGATCGGAGATGGACTGGCCACTCTCCGCCGCTTCGCCGGAACTGCCACGGATGGTCCGGCTTTGGAGTAACGCCGCAGTTCGCGATCCGGGTCGAACACATCTTGTCGATGGCCGAGCACTGAGAGAGACAATGGCGCAGCTTTCGGACGACTGCTTCGCATTCGGCGGGCCGATGATGTCGGTCGACGAGGCCGTCGCGATCATCGCCGCGCGCGTCAAGCCGGTCGGCGAGACCGAGGCCGTTGCGTTGGTGGACGCGGACGGACGCATCCTGGCCGGCGACATCGCCGCGCCGCTGCCGCTGCCGCCCTTCATGAATTCCGCCGTCGACGGCTATGCGGTGTCAGCCAAGGACCTGCCGGCAGGCGCCGAACGCGCGTTCCCTATCGCCGGACGCGTGCAGGCGGGTGCGCCGGCGCAGCCCGCGCGGCCCGGCCACGCGGTGCGGATCTTCACTGGTGCGCCGATGCCCGGTTGCACCGACACCGTGTTCATGCAGGAAGACGTGCGGATCGACGATTCCGGCAACGTGGTCCTGCCGCCCGGTCTGAAGGCCGGCGCCAATGTGCGGCCGGCCGGCGAGGATATTGCACGCGGCCATGTCACATTGGCGTCGGGCCGGCGCCTGCGCCCGCAGGACATCGCCGTCGCCGCGGCGTTCGGACTCACGACGCTCGACGTGGTGCGGCGGCTTCGCGTCGGGGTGTTCTCGACCGGCGACGAGCTGGCCGCGCCGGGGAGCGCGCGTGCCGAGGCGCAGCTGTTCGATTCCAACCGCTTCATGCTGATGGCGATGTTGCGCAGGCTCGGCTGCGAGGTCGGCGATCTCGGCATCCTGCGCGACGAGCGGGCCGGGCTTGCCGCGGCGCTCAAACAGGTCGCACGCAGCTACGACCTGATCCTGACCACCGGCGGCGTCTCGACCGGCGAGGAGGACCACGTCAAGGCGGGCATCGAGCAGGCCGGCTCGCTGGTGCTGTGGCGGATGGCGATCAAGCCGGGCCGTCCGGTGGCGATGGGAATCATCGACGGCACGCCGCTGATCGGCTTGCCCGGCAATCCCGTGGCGAGCTTCGTCACCTTCGTGCACGTGGTGCGGCCGACCGTGCTGGCGCTCGCGGGTGCCGTGCCGTCTCCGCTGCTGCCGATGCCGGTGCGGGCGGCCTTCAGCTACAAGAAGAAGAGCGGCCGGCGCGAATATGTCCGCGCCTCGCTGCGACGGGCGGCGGACTGTGCGCTGGAGGCGACCAAGTTCCCCCGCGAAGGAGCCGGCCTGCTGTCGTCGCTGGTCGAGACGGATGGACTGATCGAACTCGGCGAAACCATCGTGCGGGTCGAACCGGGCGATGCCGTCGGCTTTCTCGGCTACGCCGACCTGCTGTGAGAGCAGGGACTCGCGGTCGCGATCGCGCGAGCCGAGCCCTAGCTGCCCACGCGCGATTTGAAAGACAGATCGCCCGATAGGCAAACATTAACAACGGCCTGCGTGGCAACTCGACGCTGCTAGAGGCGTTCTAAATATGCTTGCCTGTGGCATGCCAGAGAATAGAGTTGGGTTGAACCAACGCAAATCGCGCGAAGCTGGGTTCCAGAACGAGGTTTCAAGGCGAGGATTCATGAGCCAAGGCGACGTTCACAAGGTCCGCGCGTTCGAGCATCCCGGACAGGGGAGGAAGCGGGCGAAGGCCACCCCGAAGGGACGCCAGGTCGACCCCGTGGCCGCGCATGAGATCGAGGCGCTGCTCGCCGACCGGCCGCGGCGGCGCGACCTGCTGATTGAGTACCTTCACCTGATCCAGGACACGTACCATCAGATCTCGGCGGCGCATCTTGCGGCACTCGCCGACGAGATGAAGCTCTCATTCGCCGAAGTGTTCGAAACCGCCACCTTCTACGCGCATTTCGATATCGTGAAGGAGGGCGAGCCCGACATCGCGCCGCTCACTGTGCGCGTCTGCGATTCTCTGACCTGCGCGATGCTCGGCGGCGAGAAGCTTTTGAAGGACCTCCAGGACGGCGCCGGTCCCGGCATCCGCGTGGTGCGGGCGCCGTGCGTCGGCCGCTGCGACACCGCGCCCGCAGCGGAGGTCGGCCACAACTTCGTCGACCATGCGACCGTCACCAATGTGCTCGCGGCGGCGAAGAGCGGCGACACCCATGTGCATCTGTCGCCTTACGTCGACTACGACGCCTATGTCGCCGGCGGCGGCTACAAACTGTTGACGCGGCTGCGCTCCGGCGAGTTGCCGCGCGAAGACCTGCTGAAGGCGCTCGACGATGCCTCGCTGCGTGGTCTCGGCGGCGCCGGTTTCCCGACCGGCCGCAAATGGCGCGCCGTGCTCGGCGAATCCGGTCCGCGGCTGATGGCGGTCAACGGCGACGAGGGCGAGCCCGGCACGTTCAAGGACCGGTATTATCTCGAGACCGATCCGCATCGCTTCCTCGAGGGCATGCTGATCGGCGCGCACGTGGTCGAGGCGCCCGAAATCTACATCTACATCCGCGACGAATACCCGGCCTGCCGCGAGATCCTCGCGCGCGAGATCGCCAAGCTGCCGCCGGGCGGTCCTGTGCTGCACATGCGGCGCGGCGCCGGCGCCTATATCTGCGGCGAGGAATCCTCGCTGCTGGAATCGCTCGAGGGCAAGCGCGGCCTGCCGCGGCACAAGCCGCCATATCCGTTCCAGGTCGGGCTGTTCGGCCTGCCGACGCTGATCAACAACATCGAGACGTTGTGGTGGGTGCGCGACATCGTCGAGAAGGGCGCCGACTGGTGGAAGAGCCACGGCCGCAACGAACGCCACGGTCTGCGCAGCTTCTCGGTGTCGGGCCGCGTCAAGGATCCCGGCGTCAAGCTCGCGCCGGCCGGCATTACCTTGCGCGAACTGATCGACGAGTTCTGCGGCGGCATGGCTGACGGGCACACCCTGCAGGCCTACCTGCCGGGCGGCGCATCCGGCGGCATCCTGCCGGCCTCGATGGACGACATCCCGCTCGATTTCGGCACGCTGGAGAAATACGGCTGCTTCATCGGCTCCGCCGCCGTGGTCGTGCTCTCGCAGGCCGATGACGTCAGGGAGGCCGCGCTGAACCTGATGAAGTTCTTCGAGGACGAGAGCTGCGGGCAATGCACGCCCTGCCGCGCCGGAACCGAGAAGGCGGCGCTGTTGATGCAGCAGCCGGTCTGGAACAAGGAACTGCTCGACCAATTGAGCCAGGCGATGCGCGACGCGTCGATCTGTGGCCTCGGGCAGGCGGCCTCCAATCCGCTGACCTCGGTGATCAAGTATTTTCCGGACGGCTTTCATCCGCAGCAAGCCGCCGAATAGGCGGCGCGAGCAGGGCGAATTTCGACGAGGATTCGAATGAGCAACCATCAGAACTCCGGCCAGATCATTCAGTTCGAACTCGACGGCCACCAGGTCGAGGCGCGGGCCGGCGAAACCATCTGGCAGGTCGCCAAGCGGCAGGGCACCGAGATCCCGCATCTCTGCTATTCGCCCGCGCCGGACTATCGGCCGGACGGCAATTGCCGCGCCTGCATGGTCGAGATCGAAGGCGAGCGCGTGCTGGCGGCATCCTGCAAGCGGACGCCGACGGTCGGCATGAAGGTGAAGTCGGCGAGCCAGCGCGCCGTCGCGGCGCAGAAGATGGTGATGGAGCTGCTCGTCGCGGACCAGCCGGCGCGCGAGACGTCGCACGATCCGGACTCGAAATTCTGGCACTGGGCCGAGAAGACCGGCGTCACCGAAAGCCGCTTCCCCGCGGCCGAGCGTTGGCATGCCGACACCAGCCATCCGGCGATGCGCGTCAATCTCGACGCCTGCATCCAGTGCGGCCTGTGCGTGCGGGCGTGCCGCGAGGTGCAGGTCAACGACGTGATCGGCATGGCCTATCGTAATCACGACTCGAAAATCGTGTTCGACTTCGACGACCCGATGGGCGAGTCGACGTGCGTGGCCTGCGGCGAATGCGTGCAGGCCTGCCCGACCGGCGCGCTGATGCCGGCCGTGATGCTCGACGACAAGCAGACCCGGGTCACCTGGCCCGATCGGAAGGTGGATTCGCTGTGCCCGTATTGCGGCGTCGGCTGCCAGGTCACCTACGAGGTCAAGGACGAGAAGGTGATCTACGCGGAGGGCCGCGATGGTCCCGCCAATCACAACCGGCTCTGCGTCAAGGGCCGCTTCGGCTTCGACTACATCCATCACCCCAATCGCCTGACCAAGCCGCTGGTACGGCTGCCCGGCGTCAAGAAGGACGCCAACGACCAGGTCGATCCGGCCAATCCCTACACGCATTTCCGCGAAGCGACGTGGGAGGAGGCGCTCGATCTCGCCGCGAAGGGCCTGACGAAAATCCGCGATGAAAAGGGCGCCAAGGCGCTCGCCGGGTTCGGCTCGGCCAAGGGCTCCAACGAGGAAGCCTATCTGTTCCAGAAGCTGGTGCGCACCGGCTTCGGCTCCAACAATGTCGATCACTGCACGCGGCTGTGCCACGCCTCGTCGGTGGCGGCGCTGTTCGAAGGATTGAGTTCGGGTGCGGTGTCGGCGCCGTTTTCGGCCGCGGCCGATGCGGAAGTGATCTGGGTGATCGGCGCCAATCCGACCATTAACCATCCGGTCGCTGCGACCTACATCAAGAACGCCGCCAAGCGCGGCGCCAAGCTCTACGTGATGGACCCGCGCCGGCAGACACTGTCGCGCCATGCCACGCAGCACCTCGCCTTCAAGCCCGGCAGCGACGTCGCGATGCTGAACGCGATGATCCACACCATCATCACCGAAGGCCTGACCGACGAGCAATACATCGCGGGCTATACCGAGGGCTATGACGAGCTGAAGGCCAAGATCCAGGAGTTCACGCCGGAGCGCATGTCGCCGATCTGCGGCATTCCCGCCGAGACGCTGCGCGAGGTCGCGCGCGCCTACGCCGGCGCCAAGTCGTCGATCATCTTCTGGGGCATGGGCATCAGCCAGCATGTTCACGGCACCGACAATGCGCGCTGCCTGATTGCGCTGGCGCTGATCACCGGCCAGGTCGGCCGTCCCGGCACCGGGCTGCATCCGCTGCGCGGGCAGAACAACGTGCAGGGCGCCTCCGACGCCGGCCTGATCCCGATGTTCCTGCCCGACTATCAGCCGGTCGGCCGCGACGACATGCGCGGCGCCTTCGAAAAGCTGTGGGGCCAGGAGCTCGATCCGGTGCGCGGGCTGACCGTGGTCGAGATCATGAACGCGATCCACGCCGGCGAGATCCACGGCATGTATGTCGAGGGTGAAAATCCCGCGATGTCCGATCCCGACTTGCAGCACGCGCGCGAGGCGCTGGCCAAGCTCGACCATCTCGTCGTGCAGGATCTGTTCGTCACCGAGACCGCGTTCCACGCCGACGTCATCCTGCCGGCCTCGGCGTTCGCCGAAAAATCCGGCTCCTTCACCAACACCGACCGCCGCGTCCAACTGGCGCGCGAGGTGATCAAGCCGCCGGGCGATGCGCGGCAGGATCTCTGGATCATCCAGGAGATCGGCAAGCGGATGGGATTGCCCTGGAATTATTCCGGGCCGGGCGAAGTCTTCACCGAGATGGCCGAGCTGATGCCGTCGCTGAAGAACATCACCTGGGAGCGGCTGGTGCGCGAGGGTGCTGTGACCTATCCGGTCGACGATCCCGACAAGCCGGGCAACGAGATCATCTTCACGACAGGTTTCCCGACCGAGAGCGGCCGCGGCAAGATCGTGCCGGCGAAGGTGATCCCGCCGGACGAACTGCCCGACGACGAATATCCGATGGTGCTGTCGACCGGCCGCGTGCTGGAACATTGGCACACCGGATCGATGACGCGTCGCGCCCAGGTGCTCGACCAGATCGAGCCCGAGGCGGTCGCGTTCATGACGCCGAAGGACATGCGAAAGAAGGGGCTCGCGCCCGGCGACTTCATCCGGCTCGAGACCCGCCGCGGCGCGGTCGAGGTCAAGGTGCGCGCCGACCGCGACGTGCCCGAGAACATGGTCTTCATGCCGTTCTGCTACGCGGAAGCGGCGGCGAACCTCTTGACCAATCCAGCGCTCGATCCGTTCGGCAAGATTCCGGAGTTCAAGTTCTGCGCGGTCCGCGCCGAGAAGATCGATATCCGGACGGCGGCGGAATAGCCGTCCGGCACGGAATGTGAATACGCCGCCCTGTCTTGGTCGGCCAAAACTGCGGGAGGTCAGCATGCGAACGATCATCGTGGGAGCACTTTGCGCCATCGCAATGGTCGCGAGCGCGCAAGCTGCGGTGAAGGAAGAGCCGGTCACCTACTCCGACGGCGAGACCACGATGAAGGGCTTCGTGGTCTATGACGACGCCACCCAGGCCAAGCGGCCCGGCATCGTGATGGTGCCCGAATGGTGGGGCATCACCCAGCACATGCACAATGAGGCGCGCAAGTTCGCGGAGCAGGGCTATGTCGCCTTCATCGCGGACATGTATGGCGACGGCAAGACCGCCGACAACCCGAAGGACGCCGGCGCGCTCTCCGGGGCGGTGATGAAGAACCCGAAGGTGATGGAGCAGCGCTTCAACGCGGCGCGCGAGCAACTCGCCAAGCAGCCTTCCGTCAATCCGCAGCGGATCGGCGCAGCCGGTTACTGCTTCGGCGGCGCGGTCGTGCTGAACATGGCCCGCACCGGCGCCGATCTTGTCGCCGTTGCAGGCTTCCACGCAACGCTCGGTCTCAACACGCCGGCACCGGCGCCGGGCACCGTCAAGGCGAAGATCCTGATTCTCAACGGCGCGGATGACCCGTTCGTGAAGCGCGAGCAGTACGACGCGCTGAAGAAGGATTTCGACGCGGCGAAGGCCGATTACCGGATCATCGAGTATCCCGGCGCCGTGCACGCGTTCACGAACCCCGAATCCACCGAGCTCGGCAAGAAGTTCAACCTGCCGCTCCGATACGACGCCAAGGCCGATCAGGAATCCAAGGCCGAGGCAGCCAAGCTGTTCGCCGCGAACCTGCAGAAATAAGCGGACCGGCCGCCCATATGATCAAGGTCATCATTTCGGGCGGCTTCGCCGCGGTCTACCGCGAGGTGCTGCCCGAATTCGAGCGCAGCAGCGGCATCAAGGTGGAAACCGGATCCGGAGCGTCGGAGGGCACCGGCCCGAAAACCATCCGGCATCAGCTTGCGCACGGCGCCTAAGCGGACGTGGTGATCCTGTCGCGCGAAGGACTTCGAGGGTTGAACGAAGACGGCCGGATTCGCGCGGGATCCGAATCTGGCCTGGCGACAGCGCCTCTCGCCGCCGCGGTTCGGGCGGGTTCGCCCAAGCCTGACATCGGCAGCGCTGCCGCGCTCAGGAAGGCCCTGATCGACGCAGGACAGGTGGTGGCGCCAAGCAGCACCAGCGGGCAGTTCGTCCGCGACAAGGTCTTCCCGAAGCTGAACCTGCCGGACACGGTGACGCTCACCCTGGAGGCGCGCGGCACCGAGGCGGCCGCAGCACTGCGAGAGGGCAAGGCGAATCTCTCGATCGGGCCGACCAGTGAGTTGGTGCAGGAGACCGGCATCGACGTCGCGGGTCTGCTGCCTCCGGATCTTCAGCTTGTCCAGACCTTCACGGCCGCTGTCGTCAGCGACTCCACCGCGCCTGAAGCGGCCGGGCGTCTGATCGATTTCCTTTCCTCGGATACCTCTCTCTTGCTCACGGCCATCAGGCGGGCAGGCATGGAGCGGCCTCGCGAATAATTGCCGTCGCAAACGTGGCCGCGACGCCGTCTACATATCGCGAAACGGCGTCGCTGCGACTCAGCGATCGCTGGGTGCGACGCTAAGCGGCGCACCGCCGGTCGAAATCGGACCTGATGGTTTGGGCGCCCGAACCGGCGGCTTTCGCGGCTTCGGGGCGGCCTGCGCGACCGGTGCATGCGGCTGCTCGGCGACCGCCGGTGCCGGCATCGAAGCCGGAGCGGGGCGCTGTAGCGCGTCGACCTTCGAGGTAAGGGCCGCCAGCTGGTCGACGATGGTCTTCAACTGGTCCTGCTGGTCGGCCATCGACTTGCTGAGCCCGCCGATGTCATCCTCGAGCTTCTGCTGGGTCGCGAGCAGGTCCGGCAATGTTTCCTTGTCGCCTGCGGCCGCCTTGTCGCTGGCTGCCGCGTTGCCGAGGGACGGAACCAGTGGTGCGATCTGGGGCCAGGCGTAGACGCCCCCGGCGCCTGCGCAGGCGACGACGACCACCAGCAGGAACCACGGCCAGCGGCGGCGAGCGGCAGGAATCGGGCTTGTCGGCGCATGGCGGTCCCATGCCTGATCGGAATCGTTGGTCACCTATGCTTCCTAGTCCGCTTCGGCAGCAGTTGCAATCGACGCCGAGTCTGACCACTTTGCAGGCATGTCCCCCTCGTCCGGAGCCCCATTGGCCGCCACGCACACGTCCCAGCTTCTTGAGCAACTCGTCGCTCAAGCACCGGATGGCCCCGTCGATCTCGAATGGCTCCTCAGCAACCTGGACAAGCGGTCGTTCGGCCTGCTCCTGCTGCTTTTGGGGCTATTGGTGATCATTCCCGGCGTCGCGACGATCGCGACGCTGGCGCTGCTGTTTCCCGCGGTCGAGATGATGCTCGGCCGCAGCGCGCCGGCGTTTCCGCGATTCCTCTCGAAGCGGCAGTTCGACTTCAAGCGCTTCAAGCGGTTCACCGTCTTTGTCCGCCCGATGCTGCAGGCGATCGAACGCATCAGCCGGCCGCGGTGGGATGCGCGTCGCGACGTGATCGATCGCCTCGTCGGCCTGGTGGTGTTTCTGCTGGCCTTCTCGGCAGGCTGGCCGCTGCCGTTGGTCAACGTGATTCCCGGAATGGTGGTCGTGCTGATCGCGATCGCCTATCTGCAGGAGGACGGTCTGCTGCTCACCGTTGCGATGGCGGCGGCGCTGATTTGCCTGCTCGGGCTCGGATGGACGCTCTGGGCATCGTTCGGAGCCGTGATGAGCTGGATCGGGCTGTGACCTTCGACTCCATTGCGGGTTGATGGCTTGGCATGAGGGGTCGACGACATCTCGCGCGGGCATGATCATTATCTCGCCGGACGTCGCGGCAAACAGCGACGCGAATGGGGAGAACAAGATGCGTTGCATCACGCTCGCGGCGATCGCCGCACTCAGCCTTGCTTCCACGTCGGCGGTTCTTGGTGCCGACAAGAAATACGATCCCGGCGCCAGCGATACCGAAATCAAGATCGGGCAGACCATGCCCTACAGTGGTCCGGCTTCGGCCTATGGCACGCAGGGCAGGGCGGAATCCGCGTACTGGAAGATGATCAACAGCCAGGGCGGCATCAACGGCCGCAAAATCACGCTGCTCAGCATGGACGACGGCTATAGCCCGCCGAAGACGGTGGAGCAGACGCGCAAGCTTGTGGAGCAGGATGAGATCCTCGCCAATATCGGCTCGCTCGGCACGCCGACCAATTCGTCGATTCAAAAATATCTGAACGGCAAGAAGATCCCGCATCTTCTGATCTCGACCGGCGCCTCGAAGTGGAACGATCCGAAGGAGTTTCCGTGGACCACGCCGTTCTATCCGCCCTATGCGCAGGAAGCGAAGATCTACGGCAAGTATATCCTCAAGGAATTGCCGAGCGCGAAGATCGGCGTGATCTATCAGAATGACGACTTCGGCAAGGACTATCTCAGGGGTTTCAAGGAGGCGCTCGGCGACAAGGCCGGTCTCATCGTCAAGGAGCTCAGCTACGAGGTGACCGATCCCACGATCGATTCCCAGATCGTCAATCTGAAGGCCTCGGGCGCCGACGTGCTGATGACGATCACGACGCCGAAATTCGGCGCGCAGGCGATCCGCAAGGTTGCCGATCTCGGCTGGAAGCCGACGCACTTCATCGTGTCGGTCTCAAGTTCGATCGGCGGTGTGCTCGAGCCCGCCGGCCTCGAAGCATCCACCGGGCTGATGACGGCGCTCGCCACCAAGGTGGTGGGCGACCCGGCCTGGGATTCCGACAAGGGCGTGCAGGACTATCTCGCCTTCATGAAGCAGTGGTATCCCGAGGGCAATCCGATCGATGGCAGCAACCAGATCGGCTATCTCTCCGCGCAGTTCACGGCCATCATCCTGAAGAACTGCGGCGACGAGCTGACCCGCGAGAACCTGCTGAAGCAGGCCACCAACATCAGCAAGGTCTCGCTGCCGCTGCTGCTTCCCGGCATCACGGTGTCGGTGTCACCGACCAACTATTCCACCTTCGACACGTTCAAGCTCGCGAAGTTCGACGGCAAGACCTGGAAGTTCTTCGGCGAGAACATCAGCACGGCGTCGCGCTGAGGACAGGCGAGACGCGTTAGCATCCATGGGCGCAGCAAATTCGCTGCGTCCACACGGAGCGCCTTGTCGTTGGCAGTTGTGATGGTGGCGTCGCTTGGTCCCTTGACACAGAGGTCAGCCGCCGCGGCCGAGGCCGGGCGGTAACCTCAACCCAAGATTGCGGCTGACCTACCCGTGGAACTACGGTCCTTGATAAAACGCCAGCATTAGGGAACCATGGCTGCACGGGCCGACGCATGGCCCTCGCTCTTCGGGTTGGAGGGACGATCGTGAACGGACAAATGCACCCGGCAGCACCTCACCATCTGCCGTTCTTCGTTCCTGGTCCCGATGGCGACGACACCTTGATGGTGGTGATGGGGATCTTCCTGGTCGTGACCGTCCTGTACGTGGGAACGCTGTACTGGAAGCTGCACAGCCTGCCGGAGCGGATGGCGCACAAGTCGCAGAAGCTGCAGTTCGAGATCGTCGCGGTCCTCGGCCTGATCTCGCTGTTCACCCACATGCACATCTTCTGGATCGCCGGCCTGCTGCTTGCGATGATCGACCTGCCGGACTTCAGCACGCCGCTGCGCACCATCGCTGGATCGGTGGAGCGGATTGCCGACGCCACGCCGCCGAGGCCCGTGCCGCCACCGGAGCCGGATGAAGTTGCCGCCGCAGAGGAGGGACAGGGCCATGCTTGAGCTCCTGCTGTGCTCCCTCGTCACCATCCTCCCGGACTATCTCTATCGCCGCTACCGGCAGGGCAAGCGCTTCGGCAAGGAGATCACGTTCTTTTCGGTCTGGCACGAGCTCAGATGGGGCATCACCGGCTGCCTGATGCTGACGATCGCGCTGATCACGATGATCTTCTACTACCATCCCTCCACCACCTCGGCGGCAATCTATTTCCGCACCGTGCCGATCCTCCCCGAAGTGGCCGGCCGGGTTGCCGAGGTGAATGTCGGCTACAGCGCCGCCGTGAAGAAGGGCGATGTTCTGTTCAGGCTCGATAATACGAAGCAGCAGGCCGCGCTGGAAACGGCGAAGCGCAAGGTTGCGGAGGTCGATGCGTCGCTGGCCAGTGCGCAGGCCGATATCGTCAAGGCCGAAGCCCAGGTCGGCGAGGCCAAGGCGTCCTGGCAGCAGGCCAAGGACGAGCTGGATAGCAAGAGCGAACTGCAGCGCCGCAATCCGGGCATCGTGCCGCAGCGCGACATCGAGAAGCTGCAGGTCGCCGTCGATCAGAGACAGGCCGGCATCGATGCCGCGAACGCGGCGCGGGAGACTGCGGGCTTGCGCGTCTCCACGCTGCTGCCCGCCGAGAAGGAGAGCGCGGAGGCATCGATGGCTGAAGCGCAGATCGATCTCGACAAGACCTATATCCGCGCCGGCGTCGACGGACGGGTCGAGCAGTTCCTGTTGCGGGCCGGCGACGTCGTCAACCAGATGATGCGTCCGGCCGGCGTATTGATTCCCGATGACGCAGGCCGCAGCGTGTTGCAGGCCGGCTTTGGCCAGATTGAGGCCCAGGTCATGCGGCCCGGTATGATCGCGGAGGCGACCTGCATCTCGAAACCCTGGGTGATCATCCCGCTCGTCGTGACCGGCGTGCAGGACTACATCGCGGCCGGTCAATTCCGTTCAGGCGAGCAGCTGGTCGACCCGCAGGCCCTGCGCCAGCCGGGCTCGATCCTCACTTTCCTGGAGCCGCTCTACGCGGGTGGGCTGGAAGGCGTCACGCCGGGCTCCAGCTGCATCGTCAACGCCTACACCAGCAACCACGATGTGATCGCCGATCCGAAAACCGGCGCGCTCAAGGGATTCGCCTTGCACGTCGTCGACGCGACGGGGCTCGTGCACGCGCTTCTGCTGCGTATCCAGGCCTTGCTGCTGCCGGTCAAGACGCTGGTGCTGAGCGGGCATTGAGATCGCGCATACCATCTTGCTCGTATGGTCGTGCCACGGGCCGCGCTGCTTCAGAAATGTTGCCGATCGGTAGCTCGACAGATGAATCGAAACATTCTCCGCGAGTTCGCTTCATCCTCCCCTGGAGGGGGAGGGTGAAGGCAACGTCGCAATGAGAGTAGAGCGCGCGCAGCATTCGCGCCCGGCGAACTCGACATTGCCAAACCTCGCATTGACCCTGCGGGCGTAGCCGGGCACAGCGTTCGGGCGATGTCATTGAACGGTCGCAAGAGCCGAAAGGGATACCGCCGTATCGGATTTTGCAGTGCAGCAATGGTGCGATCAGCCCCTGCTAAAGGGGCAATGGCAATCATCGTTGCTTCTCTGTAATGGTGCGGCCGGATGTCTCGGGGCCGGTATTCGTGCTCCGCAATTACGCGGGAGGAAACATGCGTAAACTCATTTTGGTCGCGGCGTCGATCGCGGCCTTGACCTTTGTCGGACCGGCCTCGGCGCAGTCGCCGATCGTCCTCAAATTCAGCCACGTGGTGGCCTCGGATACGCCGAAGGGCAAGGCGGCCGACAAGTTCAAGGAGCTCGCCGAGAAGTACACCAATGGCAAGGTGAAGGTCGAAGTCTATCCGAACTCGACGCTTTACAAGGACAAGGAAGAGCTCGAGGCGCTGCAGCTCGGCGCGGTGCAGATGCTGGCGCCGTCGAACTCGAAGTTCGGCCCGATCGGCATCAAGGAATTCGAAGTCTTCGATCTGCCCTACATCCTCCCCGACCTGAAATCGCTGCGCAAGGTGACCGACGGTCCGCTCGGCGCCCAGCTGCTCAAGAAGCTGGATGCCAAGGGCATGACCGGTCTCGCTTATTGGGACAACGGCTTCAAGCAGATGAGCGCGAACAAGAAGCTGGTCGCGCCGTCCGATTACAAGGGGCTCAAGTTCCGCATCCAGTCGTCGAAGGTGCTGGAGGCCCAGTTCCGCGCGCTCGGTTCGATTCCGCAGGTGATGGCGTTCTCCGACGTCTACCAGGCGCTGCAGACCGGCGTGGTCGACGGCCAGGAGAACACCTGGTCGAACATCTACACCCAGAAAATGCATGAGGTGCAGAAGTACGCCACCGTCACCAACCACGGCTACATCGGCTACGTCGTGGTCGTGAACAAGAAGTTCTGGGACGGCCTGCCGGGCGATGTCCGCGACGAGCTCTCCAAGGCGATGAAGGAAGCCACCGAGTTCGGCAACAGCCAGTCGGCCAAGGAGAACGACGACGCCCTCGCCGAGATCAAGAAGGCCGGCAAGACCGAGATCGTGACCTTGACGCCGGAGCAGGACGAGGCGATGCGCAAGGCGATGCTGCCGGTCTACAAGGACGTGGCCTCGCGCGTTGGCCAGCCGCTGATCGACGAATTCCTGAAGGAAACGGGTCGCAGCCCGATGAACTAAGGCGGATCGCTTCATGGCCGCCGGGAAGGCGGTGCGCTCCCTCTCCCGCTTGCGGGGGAGGGTTGGGGTGGGGGCTCTCTCCACGAGTCATTCAGTTGGAGAGAGCCCCCACCCATATCCGATGCGATACGACCTCTCCCCCAAGCGGGAGAGGTGAAGGAGTTTGCGGATCGGTCTCTCGACCGAGAACCGTCAGGTAATTGAACGAACGCCGCGGCCGCGTGAGGCCGCGGCCTGGGTGCCGTGGCCGGTTGCCGCATCAGGCCATGACAGGGGAGATTTATGCTGCTGAAGATTCTGGACCGGCTCGAGGAAATCATCATCGCGAGCCTGATGGGTGCGGCGACGCTCCTGACCTTCGTCACGGTCGTGCACCGCTTTCTGGTCGACGTTCCCGTGCTCTATCCGTATTTGTTCGGCATCAACCTCGCCTGGTCGCAGGAACTCTGCATCTACATGTTTATCTGGATGGCGAAGTTCGGCGCCGCCTATGGCGTGCGCACCGGCATCCATGTCGGCGTCGACGTCCTGATCAACCGCCTCAATGACACCTGGCGCAAGCGCACCATCACCTTCGGCCTGCTCGGGGGCGCGTTGTTCACCGCGATCGTCGGCACCATGGGCGCCAAGTTCGTGTTCGAATTGATGCACACCGATCAGGTCTCGCCGGACATGGAGATCCCGAGCTGGATCGTCTATGCGTGCATCCCGCTCGGCTCCTATCTGATGTGCTTCCGCTTCCTGCAGGTGTGCTGGAATTACTGGTGGACCGACGAGCTGCCGCACCATGACGCCTCCCATGTCGACGGCGTCGAGACCAGCAAGACCGCGCCCGTCGCGCTTGGAGAAGCGTGATGAGCGCCGCACTTATTTTCGGACTGCTGTTTGCCCTGATGCTGACGGGCATGCCGATCTCGATTTCGCTCGGCCTGACCGTGCTCACCTTCCTGTTCACGATGACCGAGGTGCCGATCGAGAGCGTCGGCCTGAAGCTGTTTTCGGGCCTCGACAATTTCGGCATCATGGCGATCCCGTTCTTCATCCTGGCGGGCACGTTCCTGACCCGCGGCGGCGTCGCGCGGCGCATGATCGCGTTCACGACCTCGTTGGTCGGCCATCTGCCCGGCGGCCTCGGCTTGGCCGGCGTTGCGGCCTGCGCGATGTTCGCGGCGATCTCGGGCTCGAGCGTTGCCACCGTGGTCGCGATCGGCTCTATCATGATGCCGGCGATGGTCGATCACGGCTATCCGAAGCGGTTCGGCGTCGGCGTGATCTCGACCTCGGGCGCGCTCGGCATCCTGGTGCCGCCATCGATCATCCTGGTGCTGTACGGCGTCTCCACCAACACCTCGATCGGTGCGCTGTTCATGGCCGGCATCGTGCCGGGCGTGCTGCTCGCGCTGATGCTGGCCGCGGTGACTTTCTTCGTCGCCCAGCGCAACGGTTATCCGAAGATGCCGCGGGCGACCATCGGCCAGCAGTTCACGGCGTTCCGCGAAAGCATCTGGGGCCTCTTGCTGATCGCGATCGTGCTCGGCGGCATCTATGGCGGCATCTTCACGCCGACCGAAGCGGCCGCGGTCGCCGCGACCTACGCCTTCTTCATCACCGTGTTCGTCTACAAGGAGCTGAAGCTCTCCGAGGTGCCGAAGGTGCTGTTGCAGGCGGCGAGCATGAGCTCGATGCTGCTCTACATCATCACCAACGCGGTGCTGTTCTCGTTCCTGATGACGCATGAGCAGATCCCGCAGGAGATGGCGGCCTGGATCATCGACAAAAACTTCTCGGTGTGGATGTTCCTGCTGGTCGTCAACGTCATCCTGCTGCTCGCCGGCAACGTGATGGATCCGTCGTCGATCCTCTTGATCATGGCGCCGATCCTGTTTCCGCTGGCGACCAAGCTCGGCGTGCATCCGGTGCATCTCGGCATCCTGATGATCGTCAACACCGAGGTCGGGCTTTGCCATCCGCCTGTCGGCCTCAATCTCTACATCGCGAGCAGTATCGCCAAGATGGGCATCTCTGAGATCACGATCTCGGTGCTGCCGTGGCTGTGCGCGATGCTGGTGTTCCTCGGCCTGATCACCTACGTGCCGGAGATATCGCTGTGGCTGCCGCGACTGTTGGGAATGATCTAGCGATAACGAGAAATCCAAGGCGCGATCTCGCGCCTTGGATATTTCTGACCCGGCAATGAAGCGGATTACATCTTGGTAAGAGAGGTCTCTCTGTCTAATCCGTAAGTTGAAGGCTGTCGCGGGCGGCATCATCCTCAAGCAACCCTTGAAGGAGGTTTGCATGAAGAACGTTCTGCTCGCCGGCATCGCGGCGCTCACGATAGCCGGTTCGACCGCGGTCTATGCCCAGCATCGCCCCTGGTTCCATGGCCATACGCAGATGAGCCCCGAGGATCGCGCCGCCTTCCTCGACGCGCGCATCGCAGCTGTGCATGCCGGGCTGAAGCTGACCGCCGATCAGGAGAAGCTGTGGCCGCCGGTCGAAGCCGCGGTGCGCGACTTCGCCAAGATGCGGCTCGATCGCGCCAATGCGCGGATGGCCGCGGAGAAGACCGATGCGGACAAGGCTGAGAAGCCGGATGATCCGGTCGCGCGCCTGCGCGAGCGCGCCGACAACATGGCGGCGACCGCAACCTCGCTGAAGAAGATCGCCGATGCCGCCGATCCGCTCTACAAGACGCTCGACGACAACCAGAAGCGACGGCTGACCATGCTCACCCACATGGAAGGCCGCGGCTTCGGCGCCGAGGGCTGGCGCCGCCATCGGCTCGAGCGCGACATGGACCGCTGGGAGCGTGGCGGCCGCGACCACCATTTCGACCGCGACGACGGGTCGGATCAGGAGCGCTCGGGCAGGCTTTGAGCGCCGCCCGCCGGCATCCTCGCCAAGCCTATGAAAGGTCGCCGGAATCCGGCGGTCTTTCGGCTGTCACGATGGTTCGCAAAAGTCGGGAAAACTTGCGCGAGCTTGCTGGACATCGCGGAATCGCTTTGCTAAACGACGGCCTCTCTTGCGAGGGTCATTTCCGGACAAGTTCCGGGCGCATAGCTCAGTTGGTAGAGCAGCTGACTCTTAATCAGCGGGTCCCAGGTTCGAGCCCTGGTGCGCCCACCAAGCTTTCAAAGCTTAGGTTTAGCCCTCGTAACGGTCATCCCAACCGGCAGTCGCGTCGTTTCGGACCATCCGGCTGCCCGGTTCGCTTCTCACGAAATCTCCTGATCTTCGATCCCGTCTGCTTGCAGCTCATCTCGCCGCGTCCGGCAATTGCCGCGCTGACCGGTGACGCCGTCGGTGCGTTCCGTTCGATCATGGCTTGAAGGTCGTCGCGACGCGGCGGCGACGCTGTTTCCGACGAACTGGCCCGAGCGGTTCGAGCGCGGTGCGATCCGCGCGGGGCGCCCTGCGGCAACCGCAGTTGACAGGGGAGAGCGCCCACTTTAATCACCTGACTAATTAATCAATTAATTAAGGTCTGAAACCCTAGGGAAAGAATCCGCCTGATGCCGGCCGGCCATCGATATTCGAAGCTGCCCACCCCCGCGGTCGCGGCTTCCAGGGCTGGAAGACCGGGCGCCTGCGGTCAGATCCTTGATGCAGGTCCGCTCGCGCGAGCGCCGCGCGGTGTTGCGCGCGCGACAGCGCTGTCGCGGATCGGCACGTCCTGCCCGAACCAGGGCGAGTTCATTCACCCGAACACAAAATGAGGAGTGAGGCGTAAACGATGGGACGTCGATCTGAGGTACTGATGGCGCAAGAGGCCGCCGGCACGGACAACCGGCGCGTGATCCAGGTGGTATCACGCGCATTCGACATCGTGCGTTGCTTCGAAGGCCGAAGCATACGCCTCGGCAATCGGGAAATCGCCGACCGGTGCGGTCTTCCGCGCTCGACGGTCTCCCGTCTCACACTGACCCTCACCCAGATCGGCCAGCTGATCTACCTGCCGCAAGAGCAGAAATATGCTCTCGGTCCGCACGCCGCCGCGCCGAGCGTCCCGCTGTTTGCGGAAGGGGGCGACAAACCCGCCTGCGCCGACGAGCGGGAGACGGCGCAACCGTCCATGTTGATCAACTCGCGCTACTTCGAAGATCAGCGCAATCCGGTTGCCGCACCGCTTGCGGTGACGCCACACCGCTGACGCCTCGGCCTGTTCCGGGGTAAAAGACTCAGCGGAAACGGTCGGGCCCAATCGGCGCGAGCCCACAGTCAAGAAACATCCAAAGCAGAGGGAAACGCATGTCTGAAGCATACATCATCGACGCGGTCCGCACGCCGCGCGGCATCGGCAAGCCGGGCAAGGGCGCGCTGTCGCACCTGCATCCGCAGCATCTGGCGGCAACGGTGCTCGCTGCGCTCAAGGAGCGCAACAAGCTCGATACCTCGACCGTCGATGACATCATCTGGTCGACGTCGACCCAGGAAGGCAAGCAGGGCGGCGATCTCGGACGCATGTCGGCGCTCGCAGCCGGCTACGACATCAATGCCAGCGGCACGACGCTGGATCGCTTCTGCGGCGGCGGCATCACCTCGGTGAATCTCGCGGCAGCGTCGGTGATGTCGGGCATGGAGGATTGCGTCATCGCCGGTGGTACCGAGATGATGAGCTATCAGCAGACCCTCGCAGCCGAACGCTCCAAGGCCGGACAGCCGGCCCGGATGATGGGTTCGGGCAATCCGGCGCTCGACGAGATTCATCCGCAGTCGCACCAGGGCGTTTGCGGCGATGCCATCGCGACGCGCGAGGGGATCAGCCGCGAGGCCTGCGATGCCCTGGCGCTGACGAGCCAGCAGCGCGCCAAGCGGGCGATCGATGAAGGCCGCTTCGCCAAGTCGGTGATCCCCGTCCTCAACGACGACGGCAGCGTTGCGCTCGGTCGTGAAGAGTTTCCGCGCCCAGAGACCACCGCCGAAGGCCTCGCTTCGCTGAAGCCGAGCTTCGAGCAGCTTGCCGATTTCGATCTCGGCAACGGCGTGACCTTCAAGAAGCAGATCCAGCGTCGTTACCCGGGCCTCGAGTGGAAGGGCGTGCATCATGCCGGCAACAGCTCGGGCGTGGTGGACGGCGCCGCCGCTGTCCTGATCACGTCGAAGCAATATGCCGAGAAGCACGGCCTCAAGCCGCGCGGCCGCATCGTGGCCTATGCCAACCAGGGCGATGATCCGACCTTGATGCTCAACGCGCCGGTGCCTGCCGCCAAGAAGGTTCTCGCCAAGGCGGGCCTGACCAAGAACGACATCGACGTCTGGGAGATCAACGAGGCTTTCGCGGTGGTCGCCGAGAAGTTCATCCGCGACCTCGAGCTCGATCGTGAGAAGGTCAACATCAATGGCGGCTCAATCGCGCTCGGTCACCCGATCGGCGCGACCGGATCGATCCTGATCGGCACCGCACTCGACGAGCTCGAGCGCAGCGGCGGTCGTTATGGTCTCGTCACCATGTGCGCCGCCGGCGGCATGGCGCCGGCCATCATCATCGAACGCCTCTGATCGCGAAGGGACAACGCAATGAAACTCGATTCATCGGTCGCCGCGGTCGTCACCGGCGGCGCTTCCGGCCTCGGCGCAGCGACCTCGCGCGCGCTCGCCGCGCAGGGCGTGAAGGTCGCGATCTTCGACTTCAACGAAGAGAAGGGCGAAGCCATCGCCAAGGAAATCGGCGGCGTGTTCTGCAAGGTCGATGTCACCTCCGACGAACTGGTCGACGCTGGCTTTGCCAAGGCCCGCGCGGCGCACGGCCAGGAGCGTATCCTGGTGAACTGCGCAGGTACCGGCAACGCCGTGAAGACCGCCGGTCGCGACAAGAAGACCGGCGAGCCCACGCACTTCCCGATCGATGCCTTCAACCGCATCATCCAGATCAACCTCGTCGGCACCTTCCGCTGCATCGCCAAGTCGGCGCAGGGCATGCTGTCGCTGTCTCCGCTGGAGCACGGCGAGCGCGGCGCGGTTGTGAACACCGCTTCCGTCGCGGCCGAGGACGGTCAGATGGGGCAGGCGGCCTATTCGGCTTCGAAGGCCGGCGTCGTCGGCATGACCCTGCCGATCGCCCGCGACCTGATGGCCGAGGGCATCCGCGTCAACACCATCCTGCCGGGCATCTTCAACACGCCGCTGCTGCAGGGCGCCCCGGAGAACGTCAAGGCCGCGCTCAGCGCGTCGGTGCCGTTCCCGAAGCGCCTCGGCATGCCGGAGGAATATGCGCAGCTGGCGCTGACCATGATCACCAACGGCTACTTCAACGGTGAGGACGTCCGCCTCGACGGCGCGATCCGCATGGCCCCGCGCTAGGCAATCGCCACGGCAACAGGAGAAAGCGATGTCCGAAGAAACTCCGGTCCTCACTGAAGTCCGCGGACCGATCCTGATCATCACGCTGAACCGGCCGGAAGCCAAGAACGCCGCCAACCTCGCCCTCTCCAAGGGCGTGGCCGCGGCGATCGACCGGCTCGATGCCGACGATGCGCTCAGCGTCGGCATCATCACCGGCGCCGGCGGCACGTTCTGCTCGGGCATGGACCTCAAGGGGTTCCTGAAGGGCGAGCGGCCGTCGATCCCGGGCCGCGGTTTCGCCGGCCTCACCGAGGCGCCGCCGAAGAAGCCGCTGATCGCGGCCGTCGACGGCTACGCGCTCGCCGGCGGGATGGAGATCGCGCTGTCGTGCGACATGATCGTCGCCAACCGCAACGCCAAGTTCGGAATCCCCGAGGTGAAGCGCGGGCTGGCGGCTGCGGCCGGCGGGCTGATCCGCATGCCGCGGCAGATGCCGATCCGTGTGGCGATGGAGTTCGCACTGACGGGCGAGTTCTTCGGCGCCGAGCGCGCCTATCAACTCGGCATCATCAACCGCGTCACCGACGGCCCGGCACTCGACGCCGCGCTCGAGCTTGCGGCCGCGATCGGCGCCAACGGCCCGCTCGCCGTCAAGGCCTCCAAGCAGGTGATCGTCGAATCCAGGCTCTGGCCGGAAGATCAGATGTGGAAGAAGCAGCAGGAGATCGTCGGTCCTGTCTTCGTGTCCGAGGATGCCCGCGAGGGCGCGGCTGCCTTTGCAGAAAAGCGCGCGCCGAACTGGAAGGGCAAGTAGGGCCGCGACTGTTTCGATCAGGGAGCGCCGGTTTTGATTGCAGCAGAACCGGCGCTCCGTTTTTTTGCACGTGCCGCGCCATGCGCCGGCCGGCTTCCGCGCCGCTTGAGAGCGCTGTTAGGTGAATGATGCGCAGCTTTACCGAAGACCAGGTCATCTTCCGCGACTCCTACCGCAAGTTCCTCGCCAGCGAGATCGCGCCGCATATGGAGGCGTGGCGGGAGGCCGGCATCGTCGACCGCAGTGCGTTCAAGAAAGCCGGCGATCTCGGCTTCCTGATGATCTGGCCTGAGGAAAAATACGGCGGAATGGGCGATGAGGACTTCCGCTACGAGCAGATCATCATCGAGGAGACCGCGCGCTCCGGCTGCAAGGGCTGGTTCAATACGCTGCACAGCCGCCTGGTTGGTTCTTACTTCAAGCGCTTCGGCACCGAGGAGCAGCGCGACCGCTTCCTGCCGAAATGCGTCAGTGGCGAGACCATCCTGGCGATCGCGATGACCGAGCCCGGCGCGGGCTCGGACCTTGCCGGCATGCGGACCACCGCGGAAGACAAGGGCGATCATTTCCTGCTCAACGGCTCCAAGACGTACATCTCCAACGGCATCAATTCCGACGTTGTGATCGTGGCGGCCAAGCTCGCTGGTGCCGAGAAGAAGCACGCCATGGTGCTTTTGATCGTCGAGCGCGGCATGGAAGGTTTTGAGCGCGGCCGCAATCTCAAGAAGATGGGCATGCCGGCGCAGGACACCGCCGAGCTGTTCTTCCAGAACGTGAAGGTGCCGAAGGCCAACGTGCTGGGAGAACCGGGCAGGGGCTTCTACTACCTCATGGAAGGCCTTGCCGAGGAGCGGCTGATCTCCGCGGTCGGATCGATCGCCAATGGCCGCAGGGCGTTCGACATCACGCGTGCTTACGTGATGGATCGCAAGCTGTTCGGCAAGCCGCTGGCCGAACAGCAGAACACCCAGTTCCGCATGGCGGAGATGGATGCCGAGATCGATCTCGTGCAGGTCTATGTCGATCACTGCGTGTCCGAGCACAACGCAGGACGCCTGACCAGCAATATGGGCGCCAAGGCCAAGATGATGTCGTCGGAAGTCGAGTGGAAGATGCTCGACCTCGGCGTGCAGCTGCACGGCGGTGCGGGCTATATGGATGAATATCCGATCAGCCGGATGTTCACCGACGCGCGCGTCAACCGGATCCTGGCGGGAAGCTCGGAAGTGATGCGGCTGATCATCGGCCGCGATGTCTTCTCGGAGCACTACAAGAGCATTCTGGACTAGCCGGGGCGCGGCCGCAGACGATCTAGCTCCGGTCGCGCGTCAAGCGCGCGCTTGCCGCAGCGGCTCGCGCGCGTGCTCCTTGGACCGCATCAATGCATCGACGAAGATCGGCTCCCAGGAGCGGATGTGGCTGCGCAGCAGGGTCGGCAGCGCCTCGGTCTCGCCGGCGAGCGCGAGTTCGATCAGCCGGTAGTGCTCGGGCACCGAGGCCTGCTGCCGCTCGTGGCCGGCGCGTGAGCTGATGCCGTAGAGCCGCATCTTGTCGCGCAGGCCCATCACCATCTCGGTCAGCAGCTCGTTGCCGGCGGCGGCGATGAACTCGCGATGATAGGCGCGGTCGGCCTCCAGATAGAGCTGGACGTCGTCGGTCTCGACGGCCCTTGCGATCTCATCGGCCCAGCGGCGTACGGCCGGTAGATCCTTCGGCGGATTGGCGGCGACCAGCACCGCGGCGTGCAGCTCGAGCACCTCGCGCATGTCGAACAGATTGCGCAGCTCGGTCAGCGTCGGCTCCACCACCTTGAAGCCGCGGTTGCGCATCGGCTCGACCAGGCCGCCGCGGCTGAGCTCGAGCAACGCCTCGCGCACCGGCGTGGAGGAGACGCCGAGGCTCGCCGCGAGGCTCGGCACCGAATACATCGTGCCGGGAAGGCTCTGCCCCGAAATGATCTCGGCGCGCACCCGCTGCAGCACCTGTTCGCGCAAATTCTGGTCCATGGGTGGTCGCAGCCGCCTCTCGCCGGGAACTCCGATTCGTCCCCGATTATTACTTAGCCTTGACGAGACCGGTAGCGTATGACGTAAATGTGTAACGCATTACAAAAATGCGTCACATGGGTTGACTTGACGGTGAGACGGCGGTGAAACAGCGGCTACCGGGCTATTGCACGCTTTGTCGCTCGCGCTGCGGTGCTGTCACCGTGGTCGAGGACGGGCGCCTTGTCGGCGTGGAGGTATTAAATAACCATCCGACCGGAGGCGCGCTCTGCGCCAAGGGCCGGGCCGCCCCTGAAATTGTCGCCAGCCCGCGCCGTCTAACCGTCCCGCTCAAGCGAACCCGCCCGCGCGACGCCGCCGATCCGAGTTGGGTCGAGGTGTCCTGGGACGAGGCGTTGACCGAAATCGCCGACCGGCTCCGCGCGATTCGCGCCGAGAGCGGCGCCGAGGCGGTGGCGTTCGGTGTGACGACGCCGAGCGGCACGCCGATGGTCGACAGCTTCGAATGGGTCGAGCGCTTCATCCGCGGCTTTGGCAGCCCAAATTTGATCTACGCAGTCGAGATCTGCGGCTGGCACAAGGACTTTGCGCACGCGCTGACCTTCGGCCGCGGCATCGGCTTTCCCGATTACGACAATGCCGATGCGATCATCCTTTGGGGCCACAATCCGGCGCGCACCTGGCTCGCCCAGGCGACGCGGATCGCCGACGCGCGGCGGCGCGGCGCCAAGGTCGTCGTCATCGATCCCAAGCCGAACGGCTCAGGTCAGCAGGCCGATCTCTGGCTGCGCATCCGTCCGGGCGCGGATGGCGCGCTCGCGATGGGGGCGATCCGCCATCTGATCGCGACCGGCGGCTTCGATACGGATTTCGTCGACGCGTGGACCAATGGATCGCTGCTGGTCGATCGCGAGACCGGGCGTTTCCTGCGCGCCGACGCGTTGTGGCCCGATGGCGCGGCTGAGGCTTTCGTTCGCCTCGATGCGTCGGGTTCGCCCGTGCCTTGCGACACGCGCCATGCGCCGGAGCGCGGCGGCCAGCTGCGCGGCGCGCTGTCGATCCGCGCACGCGATGGCCGGATGATCTCGGCGGCAACCGCGTTCGAATTGCTCGCCGAGCGCGCTGCGCCTTACACATCGGAACGGGTGGCTGAACTGACATGGCTTGATGTCGCGGACATCGAGGCGTTCAACGCGCTGCTCGCTACGCGGCCGCGGCTCGCCTATCATTCCTGGACCGGCGTCGGGCAGCACACCAATGCAACTTCGATCGAGCGTGCGATCGCGTCGCTCTATGCGCTGACTGGCGCCTGCGACCGGCCCGGCGGCAATCGCTGGCCGGTGCCGCCGCCGACACGTCCGCTCAACGACTACAACATCCTGCCGCCGGAGCAGCAGGCCAAGGCGCTCGGCCTTGCCGAATTGCCGCTCGGCCCGCCCGCGAAGGGCTGGATCACGGCGCGCGATTTCAGCAAGGCGGTGCTCGAGGGCGAACCTTACCGGGTGCGCGCACTGGTCGCGTTCGGCACCAACTTCGTCGTCTCGCAGGGACATTCCGAGCGCAACAAGGCCGCGCTGAACGCGCTGGAATTCCAGGTTCATATCGACATGTTCATGAACCCGACCGCGGAGAGCGCCGATTTCGTTCTGCCTGCGAGCACGCCGTGGGAGCGCGACGCGCTCAAGATCGGGTTCGAGATCACGCAACAAGCCGTCGAGACCGTGCAGTTTCGCCCGCGCATGGTTGAGCCGGTCGGCGCGGTGAAGGCCGACTATGAAATCGCAGCGGAGCTGGCACTGAAGCTTGGCATGGATGAGCTGTTCTTCGGTGGCGACATCAAGGCCGGCTGGAATTATCAGCTGGCACCGCTCGGCGTTGGTGTCGAGGATCTGCGCGAGCATCCGGAAGGGCGGCGCTTCCCGCAGATCTTCCGCGATGAGAAATACGCCGTCACGCGCGAGGACGGCACGGCGGCGGGCTTTGCGACGCCGACGCGCCGCGTCGAGATCTATTCGGAGCTGATGCTGGGACACGGATACGATCCGTTGCCCGATCATGTCGAACCGGTCGGCAGCCCGCTCACGGCGGCCGCGGACGAACGCTTTCCGTTCGTGCTCTCCACCGCCAAGAGCGGCTGGTTCATTCACTCCTCCTGGCGGCATGTCGCCTCGCTGCGGCGGAAGTCGCCCGATCCGGCCGTCGAGATCAGCCCGCAACTCGCCGCGCAGCGCGGGCTTGTGGAAGGCGATTGGGCCGCGGTGGAAACACAGGGCGGTACCGTGCGCCTAAAGGTGCGGCTCAATGCGGCGCTCGACGCGCGGGTCGTCGTCGCCGAATTCGGCTGGTGGGAGGATTGCCCGCCGCTCGGCCGCGATCGCTCGGCCGCGGCAGGCGCGCTCACGCGCAACATCAACGCGGTCCTGCATGACGACGCGCGCGATCCGGTCAGCGGCTCCGTGCCGCTGCGCGCAATTGTTTGCGATATCAGGCGCGACGGCGTGGCCAGCCGCGGCGTCTGGAGCGGCCAGCGGCGGTTCGTGGTCGGCGCGCGCCGGGCCGAGGCCGATAACGTCATTGCCCTCAGCCTGCTGCCGCTTGACGGCGGTCCGCTGCCCGACTTCCTGCCGGGACAGCACGTGATGACCGCGCTGCCCGGTGCGACCGAGGCGCGGGCCTATTCGTTGACCGGATCGGGCGATCTGCCGCAGGCGTTGTCGATTGCGGTGAAGGGACGCTTCTTCGACGAAGCCAAGGTCGGCGACGCGCCGTTCTTCATGCCGGATCGTCTGCATGGGCTTGCCGTCGGAGATGAGGTTCTGCTGGAGCCGCCCGGCGGCATCTTCACCCCGCCATTGAAAGGTCCGCGGCCGCTGGTCTTCCTTGCGGCGGGTATCGGCATTACGCCGTTCATCAGCCATCTCGAGACGCTGCAACACGCAGCGCCGCAGGATCGCGTCGCCGATGTCCTGCTGCTCCACGGCTGCCGGAGCAGCCGCGAGCATCCGTTCGCGCAGCGGCTCGTGGAGCTGGAAGCCGCCATGCCGGAGCTGACGCGCGTGACCTTCTACTCGGCGCCATCAGCGCAGGACCCGGTCGACTCGCGTTGGTTGCGCAAGGGCCGGATCGATCTCGCGCAAGTCAAGCCGTTGCTGGCGCGCCGGCCGCTGGTCTACATCTGCGGCTCGCCGGAGTTCGTCACGGCACAAATCGAGGCCGCAGCGGCGCTCGGCATCCCGCGGTTCGACATTTTCGCTGAAAGCTTCGTGTCGCCGCCATCAGTGCCGAGCGACCTCGCGCCACGCACCATCCGGGTTGCGAGCAGCAAGCAGAGCTTTTCGTGGGGACCGGAGCAGGGCACGCTGCTCGATGCGGCGAGTGCGGCGGGCGTCGCGCTGCCGAGCGGCTGCCGTGTCGGGCAGTGCGAAAGCTGCGCGGTCGAGGTGGTCGATGGGGAATTCACCCATCTCGGTCCGGTCGATGGCAGCGCGGGCCAATGCCTCGCCTGCCAGGCCGTGCCGCTCACCGATCTCACGCTCGCACTTTGAATGACCAATCAGGATTGACGACGAACCGCATCACCGGAAGGGGATCAGATTAATGACGAATGCAACGCACGACCACACCGTGAGCCTGCGAAAACCTGCCGCGGACAACATCATGGCGCGATTTTCGCGAGCCCTGGTGGCGTTCGCCGAGCGCTGGTTTCCGGATGCGTATGTCTTCGTCCTGATCGCCGTGATTGCGGTTGCCGCGGGCGCGATCCTGCATGGCGGTTCGCCGCTCGCCGTCAGCCGCGCGTTTGGTGACGGGTT
Organism: Bradyrhizobium sp. CER78; assembly: GCF_029846235.1. Classification (GTDB taxonomy): domain Bacteria; phylum Pseudomonadota; class Alphaproteobacteria; order Rhizobiales; family Xanthobacteraceae; genus Bradyrhizobium. The sequence continues at coordinate 247,504 of NZ_JARVWP010000005.1, read as the reverse complement.
CTGGAATCTGATTCCCTTCACGATGCAGATGGCCCTGGTTGCGATCGGCGGCTATGTCGTGGCGATGTCGCCGCCGGTGGCGGCCGTGCTGGCGCGGCTTGCGGGCGTGCCGAAGACCGGGCGTGGCGCGGTGGTCTTCGTCGGGATGCTCAGTATCTTTCTCTCGCTGCTGAACTGGGGCCTCAGCCTGATCTTCTCTGGTCTCCTGGTGCGGGAGATCGCGCGGCGCACGGATATCCGGCTCGACTACCGGGCAGCCGGCGCGGCCGGCTATCTCGGGCTCGGCTGCGGCTTCACCCTCGGCATCACGTCATCGGCCGCGCAGCTGCAGGCCAATGCCGGCAGCATTCCGGCGTCGCTTCTGCCGATCACCGGCGTGATCGGCTTCTCGGAGACCATCCTGACCTGGCAGAACATGGTCACGGTCGTGATGGTGAGCGTCGTGTCGGCGGCGATCTGCTACTTCACGACGCCGGCGGCGGAGCAGGCGAAGACGGCGGAAGACCTCGGCGTTGCGCTCGACGATGATCGCATCGAGGCCAGGAAGCCGGCGCGTCCGGGCGACTGGCTGGAGTTCAGTCCTCTGCTGACGATCCTGATCGCGCTGCTTGCCGCCGGCTGGCTGTGGCAGACGTTCCAGTCGGGCAATCCGCTGATCACGCTGTCGGGGCTCAACACCTACAATTTCGTCTTCCTCATTCTCGGCATCGTGCTGCACTGGCGGCCGCGCAGCCTGATCGAGTCCTTTTCCAAGGCGATGCCGAGCGTCTCCGGCGTGCTGCTGCAGTTTCCGTTCTACGCCGGCATCGCGCAGATCCTGACCAAGGTGCCGAACAGCAGCGGCACCACGCTGTCGGACACGATTGCGCACTGGTTCGTCGGTGCCTCCAGCAATTCCACCGTGTTCTCGTTCCTGGTCGGCATCTATTCGGCGCTGCTCGGCTTCTTCGTGCCGTCGGCCGGCGGCAAGTGGATCATCGAGGCGCCCTACATCATGAAGGCGGCCAACGATATCGGCGCGCATCTGGGCTGGACTGTCATGGTCTACAACATCGCCGAGACGCTGCCGAACTTCATCAACCCGTTCTGGATGCTGCCGCTGCTCGGGATTCTCGGCCTGAAGTCGAAGGATCTGATCGGCTACACTTCGGTGCAGTTCTTCATCCACTTCCCGATCGTGATGCTGCTGGCGGCGATCCTGATGGCGACCTTCACCTATCACCCGCCGATCCTGCCCTGAACGATCGCGGCCGGGCACCAGGACGAAGGGTGCCCGGCCGGCGTCGCAATTCAGCGGCCGCACACCAAATCTGTGCTGTTTTCCAGGCCGTCGCGAATGCGCTATCGCGCCGGACCGTCATCTTTGGGCTGCCATTTCATTGACCGCCGCGCGGTTCGGCCGGATATTGATCCGCGATATCCGTGTTGAAGGTCACCGCCATGAGACATAACCACCGCAGCTTGATGTGCGACATGCGAAGCCGCATGCAGCATCGCTGTGTCTCGGCGGCGACCGGCGTCTGTTGTTGATCGCTTCAAAAATCCAGAGCACCCGACAATCAGACAGGAACGCCGTCATTCGGCGCGTGAGCACGCATGTCCCAAGCCTACATTATCGAAATCTCGGATCGCACCGCGGGTATCGTGGTCGCCGATAGCAGCGGCTTCTGCTTCTTTTCCTCCGACCGCGCCTTTGACGGCCTCGACGGCGGCCATTTCGGCTCCGCGCGCGCCGCGGAGCGTGCGGTGAGGGCGCATTTGCAGCGCCGCTCGGCGTCATCGAGATCAGCGCCGCGCGCCGGCACCTGAAAGTGGATTGAAGCGAGGTAGATGATCGTGGCGGGCACGCCAGCACGGCTGCCATCAGGCAGCCGCCGTTGGTGCAATGCCGATTGTAAGGAGGTGCGCCCGCGATCAGGAGCTAGGCCGGGCAGACCATCGTCAGTAGCAGAAGCGTCGGCGGCTCATCGTCGCCGTTGGCGTGCTCCCAGACCAGCAGGATGTCGTGCCGATCGGCGTTCGGCGCATTCTTGTCCTGCTCCTTGACGTCGATCTTGATCGGGATCGGCGGTTCGGAGTTGAAACACTTGCGGACGCTGGCATCCAGCAGTGCGCACTTCGTCAGCGGGACGACACCGGGCTCGTCCTTGGAGAGGGCAGCGGTGCTTGCCTGCGTGGCGAGGTCCAGGCGCGCCTTGCCCATCTCCCGCTGCCATCGCTTGCCGCTTCCGCCCGGCCATTGGTCCCGGGGCGACAGGATCGGCTGGTATTGGCCATATTCCAGCGTTTCAATGTCGATGTGCTCCGACGCTTTAAGTATAGCGACGCTCTTGATCATGTTCTGCAAAGGATAGTAGTGCGCGTTGATATGATCTTTGAATTGCTGATTATTGAAGACTCGTCCGCTCATCGTATTTTCCCTTCAGTATGACTTAGTTTGCCTTGGAAAGGTGACGCTTCTGCAAAAGGTCGTCGGTTTAGAAAAGCACGTCTCACGAATTCCGACCGCAAGGGTCCATTTTCGCGCGGAATCGACCTACCACTCAAGCCTGTGGTCCGTCCAGAAAAACAACCTCTTGGGGAATTCGGGGCAGGGGCATGCGCGAGCCCGCGATTGATAAGCTGGTCCGGATAGGTAAAATTACCTTGGGGCGGCTCGGGAATGCTGGGCCGGCGGGACACGCTGGGCATTGAGAACGAGGGAATGCATTGCTTCGCGTGCCAGTCGACGATCGAAGAGGGCGATAGTTGGTGCTCGAAATGCGGAGCTGCCACGCAGCAACGCCCGGATCCCGATAGCGAACGAAGGTTCGTCACGATTCTGCGGGCCGACGTGGTCGACTCGACAGGGCTCGTTGCGGAGCTGGAGCCCGAGGAGGCGGTCTCCCGTCTGGAGCCGGCCTTGGCCGCTATGCGCGCGGCCGTACGCCAGTTTGGCGGCATCGTCAGCAAGGAGCTCGGCGACGGCCTGGCCGCGGTGTTTGGCGCGCCGATCGCTGACGACAACCACGCGCCGCTGGCCTGTCATGCGGCGATCGAACTGGTCCGACGGGTCGCCGGTTTGGGCGATCCGGGGCTGCAGGTTCGGGTCGGGCTCCATTCGGGGCGCGTGGTGGCCTACATGGTCGCCAGCGAGTACTCCAAGGTTTACGAGATCGGCGGGGCGGCGCAGCATCTTGCGGCGCGGCTTGAAGCGGTCGCCGAACCGAACCAGATCTACGCGTCCGAAGCCTGTCAGAACCTTGCCGAGGGCAACGTTCAGTTTGAATATCTGGGACGGAAGCAGCTCAAGGGATTTAGCGAACCCTTACCGATCTACCGCGTTGCCGGTGCGACGGATGTCTCCAGCTGGCGGGTCCGCAGGGCACGAAGCGTTGCGCGGTTCGTCAACCGGTTGAAGGAAACGGCGCGGCTCAGGCAGTTGGCGCACGATACCGACCCGGACCGGCAAACGGCACTCTTGATCGGCGATCCCGGCATCGGAAAATCGCGGCTGGTGCATGAGTTCGTAGACCAGCTCACCCGGGAAGGGTGGCTTCCCATCCACGCCGAATGCAGCCCGAATCTTCAAGGCGCGCCGTTCAGCACACTCAAGGCCCTGTTGCTCTCGATTTTGGAGGGAGCTGCGGCGGACGCGGACGGCTTGACCAATCTGACCGCGATTCATCGCTCAGCCATCGATGCCGTGCTTGACCGCCCGATATCGGATCCGGAATGGGGCGAGCTCGAGCCGCACGCACGCGGCCGCGCGATCAGCGAAGCATGCTGTGCGATTGTCGAAGGCCTGGTCGTTCGCCGACGCGCGGTGATCCTCATCGAGGATCTGCACTGGATCGATCGCGCCAGCGAGACCGTGATGGCCGCACTCGCTTCGCTGAAGGCGCCCGGACTTCTGGTGCTGCTGACCAGCAGGCCCAACGGAATTCCGGATTGGGTCGCGCGCAGCAACGCTGAAATCACGGCGTTGCGTTCACTCGATGAGGATGCCGGACGCGAGATGCTGGACGACATCCTGGGCTCATCGGCGGACATGGCTGACCTGAAGAACCGCGTCGTTCTTCATACGGCGAGCGTGCCGCTGTTCATTGAAGAGGTTTGTCGCAACCTCAAGGACAGCGGGATTCTCCGGGGCCATTGGGGTGAACTGGCGCTTGCGCGTCCGGTCGGTGATCTCGGGATTCCGAGCAGCATCCAAGGCGTCATCGCCACGCGTCTGGATCGCATATCGAAGGAGGAGCGCGCGCTGTTGCAGATTGCGGCGGCGTTGGGACCGTCGTCGACGGAATCCTTGCTGCGTGAGGTGTCCGGCCTGCCGCAAGAGGCCTTTCAGCGCTGCCTGACGGCGCTCGATCGTGTCGAATTTCTCGTGAGGATCGATGTCGAGCAGGACGGCTTGCTCGAATTCCCGCACGAGATGGTTCGCCAGGTGACCTACGACTCGATGGTCGAAAAGCTGCGAGAGAGCGTCCATGCGCGAATTCTTGCGACGCTGGAGAGCAGCGGACGCTGGCACGATGAACCCAACCGGCTTTGTGATCATGCAACGCGTGCCAAGGATTGGCCGCAGGCGTTTACCTACGGACGCGCCGCCGCAAGAAGAAGCCTGACACGGTCGGCCTTCGCCGGTGCGGCCAGCTACTTCGAGACCGCGATGACGGCGCTCGACAAGATGCCGTTCTCGACGTTGCGAGAAGCGGATGCGGTCGATCTGCGGATCGAGGCGCGCGTCGCGTTCATGTGGTCGGGCAAGGTCGCGGAATCATTCGATCTCGGCAGAGAAGCCGAGCGCCGTGCCGATGCGATCGGGGACATTGGACGCAAGGTCGCGGCCATGACCGTCAGATCGGGCACGCAGAACTTCTACAGCACGCCGGTCGAAGCGATCGCGACAGGCGAGAAGGTCGTGCGCCTGGCCGGGCAGTGGGGGAATTCGGGCTGGCTCAACCTCGCCCAATACACCCTTGGCCAAGCCTACTTCATCGCCGGCCGGTTTCGCGAGGCCGAGCAGATGCTGGGACAAGCCTGCGTCCAGCTTTCCGGGCCGGATGCCAGCGCGCCACCCGGGACGACGCCGAGAACACTTCTGTTGCTGTGTTGCATGATGAAGAGCGTAACCCACACGACGCTGGGAGAGATCGACACCGGCATCGAATTTCACCAGCGTGCAGCGGCGATCGCCGATGAGAGCAACCGGCCATTTGATCGCGTTGCGGCGGGATATAGCGGCGGCTTCCTGATGCTCGGGCAGGGCAACCCTGGGGGAGCCGCTGACATCCTGGAGGAGGCTTTCGCGCTCGGGCAGAAATATGGAATCCGCCTCTTCTTGCCGGTGGTCGAGTGCCATCTCGGCATCGCGTATCTCGAGCAGGGGCGGCTCGATGAAGCGCGGCTGACGCTCGCCGGAGCGCATGAGGAGGCCAGGTCCGTCGGCTATACGTCGATCGTGCTGCGCACTTCGATCGCTGAGGCCGTCGCGCTGAGCCGGGTCGGCGATGTGCAGGCTGCGCTAAATATGGTGCGCGAGGTGCGCAACACCGCGCGGCAGCAGGGCTTTTCAGGTCTGGAAGCCGAGGCTCTGTTCAGCGAGGCAACGATATCGCCAGCCACGAACGAGAACGAGAGGAACCTGGTTCTCCATCAGTTGCGCACGGCGATCGCGATTGCATCGGACAGTGGCGCGAAGCCGCTGCTGCAGCGGGCCGAAGCGCTTCTGAATGGAATGCTCGCCGATTCCCGGTGAGATTTTCTGGCGCGGCTAAGAAGCCGCGGCGAGCGGCGGCGAGACCACCTGCGGCGTCTCGGGGGCCTGCGTGGCGGTCGTCGCCAGCTGGAAGCGGATGCCGTGCACGGAGACGGTCAGCGGGATGGCGCGGAAGTCGTCGTGGAAGGCGCGGATCCGGCGGGCCAGCTCGGCCGGGCTGATGCCGGCGGGAAGCTCGCACATGTCGCGGTACATCTGCCGGGTGCTCTTGATGCCGCACCAGGCGATCTCCAACTCGGCCAGCGGCGAGGGATCACGGGCGAGTTCGCGAGACATCCGCCAGAACAGATGGGCAAGCCGCACATAGGCGATTTGCTCGAGCCCGCGCACGCCGATCTTGTCGGGAATGATGAAGGACTCGACCCCGACGATGGGACCGGAATCGACGCGTGCGGCCATCACATGGGCCGTCGCGCCGAACGTGCGTGCGCCGTCATAGAGCGCGAAATGCGCCGGCGCCCAGCCGGGATATTGCGGCGGGCCGGGGTGGAAATTATAGGCGCCGTGGCCGAGCGCCGCCAGGATGCTCTCAGGCACGATGACGCTGGTGGTGAATGCCAGCAGGCGTGCCTCGCGCAACACCTCGGGCTCGATCGCCGCAAGCTCCTCGGCCGACACCGCGCAGCGGAACGACAGCGCCGGATTGTGAGCCTTCAACAGCTCGGTGAGTGCGAATTGCTGACTGGCGACGCCGGTGAGAAGGATGATGGTCTTCATGATGTCGATGTCCTTCTCTCGCTCTTATTCTGATTTAAGCCGCGCTGCCCGGCCATGACGACGACGCTGCCGGCATCGCGGGATTGGCCGACGGTGCGGAATAAGTCGGCCGGCAAGGTCTGCCACGGCGCGATCTCGATGATCCGGTTGTTCGCGTTGGTGGCTGCCGATTTCGCCGCGCGGATATCGTCCTGCCACGGGCAGAGCGCCAGCTCGAGCCGGCCGAACCCGCCGCAATCGGCGGCGAACGCGCCGGTGACCGCCTCGATGCTGGCAGCCATCTCGCGCGCGTCGCTGGTTGCGATGTCGCGCATGATCACGGTGATTGCGTCATTCGAGGCCGCCCGCGACTTGATCACGATCATGGCGTCGCGGCCGCCGCGGCGGCTGGCGCGCCGGGCGGGGCGCATTGCGACGCCGAATTCGGTGTCTGGTCCGAGATCGCTGTTGTCGGTGGGCAGGTTGTGAACGATCGTGGTGTGGCGAGGCGTGCCCGCGTCCTCAGTCGGAGCATGGTACGAGCGCGGCAGCCAGACGGTGTCGAGCGCCATCTGCGACGACGTCAGGCTCCAGGCCTGGTCGAGCAGGTAGCCCTCCCAGACCGCGGGATAGGCGGTCGCGATGTGATGCCAGTTGCGCAGCAGCGCTTCGGCGGCCGGGGTGCGGCCGAGATAGAGGGTGCGCGCCGACATCTCCCACCGGTTCCACTTGTGGAGCGCGATGTCGCAATCGAGGAATGACGGCAGCACCGGCGGCTCGCTGAGCGTTGCATCGGCCTCGATGAAGAGCAGCGGCTCGCGGTGCTCTTGCCACATCCGCAGCATGAAGCCGGACTTCTCGGATGGGCGCATGTGCGCGCCATCGGCGGTGTCGATCGGCACGATGTCGCAGGCGATCTCGAATTCGGCCAGCTTCTCCCGGAGCGCGCGGGCATGATCGTCGCCGCGGGCGCGCGGATAGCAGGAGACCACGCGCAGCGCTGCTTCGGATCGGGCGCCTTCCGCCGGCGCGATCGGGCGCCAGTTCAGGCCGCCCCACCACATCTCGTGCGGGCCGTCGAAGCTCGGCCCGATCGTCCCGAAGTCGGTGAGCTTGGACTTCAGGAAATCGAACGCCGGATTTTCGCCGAACGGGACAACGACCGCGCAATCGGTGCGGAGCGACCGGTAGAGCCATTCGGCGGCCGGGCCGCTCGGCGGCTCAGCGACGATGATGACGCCATGGTCTCGCCCCGGCACCGAGCCTGCCCGATGGACGGTCGCGTCTCCGAGACGCTCGGACAGCCAGGCGAGCCGCCGGCGCTGTGCAGCGCTCATCCGGATGCCGTCCGCCGCCAGTAATTGATCGAACTTCGTCTGCAAGCCGTCCGCTTGCACCGTGTCAGCCGAAATCATGCCCGCGCTACCCCTCGTTAACCTTCTACGGGCGGGGCGGCCAGATCAGGCGGACAAATCAGCTGCCATTGGTTGTCTGCGCGCCGTTGCCCGCGCGCCAGGACAGCGTGGCCGAGGGGGCTCCGTTGCCGTCACGGTTCTCGATCGCAAGGATGCGGTCATGGTCAAGCGCGGTCAGCGCGATTGTGTAGATCGCAACATCGTCTTCGAAGCCGTCGACCGGGATCAGCAGCATGCCGTCCTCACTGGCCGCGCGGAACTGACGACCGAACCTCTCGAGGCCGGTGTCCATGAGCCGTCCCTCCGCGATCGTCTTCAGGTTGGAATTCTCAGCAGCCTTCGCGGCGCTCTCGCCGTACTGCACCGTGATGCCGTGGAGCATTCCGTGACGGGTGAGTTTTGCCAACGGCAGCGCGATGGTCGCGACCGTCATGCGGCGCGACAGCGGAATCCGCAGGCGGAGGTCGCCGAGCCCGGTATGATAGACGCTGACGGATTCCAGCGATGCCTGGCCGTCGCGCCCGAACAGGCCGACCTGCAAGGTCCCGCATTGCGCCTCGCCGAACACGTTCGCGGGCAGGCGATTGGGGCCGAACAACGTGTAGAGATAGGCGTGCGACGGCGACAGCGCAGCAAAGCTCCCGGCCAGCCACATCGGCGGGGCCGGGGCCGTGCATGCCGTCGAGAGGCCGCGGGCGATGATGCAGTCATTGATGAAGCCGGCGTCGAGCAGCGGTGCCAGCGCCTGCGTGCCGAGGTTGACGTCGTGCTTGATGCCGCCGAGCAGCACGAGCTCATCATCATCGGGCAGCAGCAGCAGGCGGCCGAGCACGGCGGCGGCCCAGCGCGCCGCAACTGAGAGGTCCGCGTCAGGTTGCAATGCGTAGCGTGGTGCCAGCTCGCGGGCGCGCGATGCATAGGCGAGCGTCCCGGACTGCACCTCATTTGCCAGCGCGAGCTGAGCGACCGGGCGCTGGTCGCCTTCGCGCAATACCTCGCCGCCGCGATAGTCGCGCGCCGATCCCTGATCGGAGCAGCAAAGCTGCTCCAGCAACGCGACGTTGCGGATCAGCATGCGCTTGACGTGCGGAGTGACGATCCGATCCGAGATCAGGCCTTCCGCGGTGTCGTCATCGGCGATGTCGTCGAAGGCATCGTCGAGTGTCAGCAGATAGGCGCCATGCAGGCGGATGCGAATGCCCTCGCGATCGAAGATGCGCCGCAGCGACTTCTGCACGCTTGCAGAGTAGCCGAGATCGACCAGGATCAGGTCGGTGCAGCCGTCGAAATCCGCGATCTTGGCGCGAAGATAGGCGAGCAGGCGCTCGCGGACACCGGCGGCGATATCGGTGATTTCGCACGGGTCCATCAGATCGGGCAGGGCGTCGGCGAGCTCGCGGCCGCTCGCAATGCCGTCGGGATATTGCGCGAAGAAATTCATCACGGCAGGTGGCTGCACCTTGACGATGTCGATGAAGGTCGGCGCGTCGATCTTGACGACGCGGCTCAAGAGCTCACTGAGAGGCTCGAGCGTATCGGCGGAGCCGACCAGGCTGACACGACGATTGATCTCGACATAGGCGCCGGTCTCGCCATGGCTCGCCTGCCAGACACGATACGGCAGCAGACCGTCACGGCCGAGGAATCCGACCGCGACGCGCGCGCCCTCGCGCGCCAGCGCCGCCCGCCGCGCTTCGATGAAGGCGTCGAACGATGCCATGACAGGACCGAGCACGGTCACGCCGAGATTGAAGGCCGGAGAATGCTCTGCGCTCCGTGCCGTCACCACGCGCCGCAGCGTGCGCGCGCCGCAATCGAGCCGCGACGGCTGATCGGGACACAGCAATTCGAACATCGATGTTTCGCGCTGGAGCTTCGATGCCAGCGCCGCGCCGGCCTGCGGATAGTAGCGCGGACGGATGCCGTGGCGGCGCGCGCCCTTGATGTCGGCGTTGTGATTGTCGCCGATGTGGAACGATCTCGCCGCATCGACGCCCTGCTCGGCGAGATAGGCCTCGAACAGCGCTTCGCTCTTGCTGCTGCCGTGATCGCAGGATGCGTAGAGGAAATCCCAGCTCAGTCCAGGGCTGCAGGACCGCAGCAGCTGCGCGAGCTGGTCGGTGCTCCAGTAGGTGTCGGAGATGAAACCGGTGCGGAAACCGCCGCGCTTCATGTCCATGTATTGCTCGAGCATTTCCGGATTGACGCGGCACAGCTCGAGCTCGGCTTCGAATTCGATCTGCGCGAGATCCTGCAACGCATCGCGGCTCAGGCCGAACAGCCTGAACGGAAAGTACTTATAGATGTCGGCGATGCGCACTTCGGTGGAGCCGCTGCGCTCCAGCGCCAGCTTGCGCGCACGCGCCTCCGCCTGGATTCGATGCTGAACGAAACTGCCGGACATGTTCGGAAATTTTTCAGCAATGCGCGAAAGTTGAAAAACCCTTTCGAATACGCCATCCGGCGTCGTGCAGGCGCGCAACAGAAATGTATCGAAAACATCGAATGAACATGCAGAAACATTCTGCGCTCGACGCGTTGCGTCGACCGTCATGATCGTCATGATCGTCATGCGCGAAATTCCCGCCAGTCCTCATGCGTTGAACGCCTGCGTGAGACAAATCAGGCGCGATGATTCAAAAAAGTTGATGCGGGATTCGAAAACGCGCGCTTCGCGACTGACAGAGTCAAAAAATCCGATAACGTCGAAATGGTGATTCGGAAAAAATTGCCTAGTCGCAATCGTCGAATGCAAGATGGCGACCAACGGCGATGGATCACTCGCATGCTCCGCGCATGCATGTGTTCGCGTGGCGTTAGTTGATGTGACAACAGCGATTTCCGGCGCGACGAACTTTTCCGCGGGCATGCGAGGCGATGCTGAACGACTGCTCCATTCTCCGTAGAATTGCTGGCTGCGCCTCCGCGGAGCGGCAGCTTTTGCCGGGCAGTCGGCAAAAAAATCCAGCTAAGCATTTGAAAAATAAAGAAAAAAGTTCGCCTGGTTTGCTCGGGCCCTCCGTTCAACGCTCAGAAGCCGCATGGGATGTGTGCCTGCGGCGTTGGTTGGAGAGCGGCGGATGAGTTACGCGCTTGATGTGATGGCGGCAGTCGAGATGGAGGCCACGGCGGCCGCGACTGCGCCGGTCGAAGCGGCTGCTCCCTGGAGCAGCGTCCCCACGGTTGCCGACGCGGGCCCACTCGACACCGTCGAGATCCAGGACGAGGACAAGGAACTGCTCGACCGCCTCGCCGCCGGCGACGAGGCGGCGTTTCGTGCGCTCGTCGAACGCCATGTCGATCGCGCGTACGCGATCGCGCTGCGCATCGTCGGCAACGCCGCAGATGCCGAAGACGTGGTGCAGGACACCATGCTGAAGGTGTGGACGCATCGCGGTCGCTGGCAGCATGGCCGCGCCAAGTTCTCGACCTGGCTCTATCGCGTCGTCAGCAACCGCTGCATCGATCTGCGCCGCAAGCCGCGCACCGAGAATGTTGACGTCGTGCCGGAGGTCGCAGACACGCAGCTCGACGCAAGCACCGTCATCGAGCGCAACGAGATCGGCAATCTGCTGGAGGTCGCGATGCAGCGGCTGCCTGAGCAGCAGCGCGTCGCGGTGATCCTCTCGTATCACGAGAACATGAGCAACGGCGAGATCGCCGAGGTGATGGACACGACCGTGGCCGCAGTGGAGTCGCTCTTGAAGCGCGGGCGGCAACAGCTGCGCGAGATGCTCAAGCGGCACGAACGTGACCTGCGCGGCGCGTTTACCGACTGCTAACCATAAATTTCGGCTTCTGAAGATTTCGCGCCTGACCACCGGCGGCCGACCCGTTTGATCGGGCGGACGGGGGCTGGAACCGCGTCACCTCACTTTTCACGATGCGGCATGTCATGCCCCATCAGCACAGGAGCTACTCATGCCGGCAATTTCCACCAACACCGCCGCCAACTCCGCGGTGCGTTACCTCAACATCAACTCGCAGCAGGAAACCAGCGCGCTGTCGAAGCTGTCGAGCGGCTCGCGCATCACCTCGGCATCCGACGACGCCGCCGGCCTCGCGATCTCGACCCGCATTTCCTCCGACATCACGACGCTGCAGCAGGCTGCCACCAACGCCGCGCAGGCGACCTCGATCCTGCAGACCGCCGACGGTGGCGCCTCCAACATCTCGGACATCCTGGCCCGCATGAAGTCGCTGGCCTCCGAGTCCGCCTCCGGCACCGTCGCCGACTCCAGCCGCGCCTACATCAACTCGGAATTCACGCAGCTCAAGGGCGAAATCGACTCCATCGCTTCCGGCACCCGCTACAGCAGCCAGAGCCTGCTTGATGGTTCGAGCGTGTTCTCTTCGGGCGTCTCCGTGCTGGTCGGCTCGACCTCGGCCGACACCATCACGATCACCCTGACCAGCCTGACGGCGTCCTCGCTCGGCGTGACCTCGCTCGACGTCTCCAGCCTGTCGAGCGCCACCAGCGCGATGTCAGCCCTCGACAGCGCGATCGACACCGTGTCGTCCGCCCGCGCCGAGATCGGTGCGCAGGAGTCCCGCTTCAACTTCAGCGCCGACTCGATCTCGACCCAGACCCAGAACCTGCAGTCCGCCAATTCGGCGATCAAGGACGTCGATATCGCCTCCGAACAGGCGACGCTGTCCTCGGCCGAAGTGAAGACCCAGGCCGCGGTTTCGGCGGAAACGGCGGCGAACCAGATGCCGCAGTACCTGCTGAAGCTGCTCGGCTAATTCGACGGACAACAAATCGGGCCGGCATGATGCCGGCCCGATTTCTACTGCGGCGGAAGTGTCGATATGACGGTTAGCAGCGCCACCTCGGGCACCTCGAGCACATCAAGCACGATGTCAGCGAGCTCCGCCAGCACGGTGACCACCACCGGCACCACCAATTCGGCGAGTATCGACTGGACTGCTCTGATCGACGCCGAGGTCAACGCCAAGCTGGCCGCGGCGACCACGATCACCACGTCGATCACCGCCAACCAGGCCAAGATCACAGCCTACCAATCCCTGCAGACCGAGCTCTCGACGCTGGCGACCGGGCTGTCGTCGCTCAGCAGCTCGATCATCAATTCGATCGCCACCAACGCGTTCGCCACGCGTTCGGCAACGATTTCCTCCACCGGCGACGTCAGCGCGTCTTCGGCGCTCAACATGAGCGTCAACAGCGGCTCGGCGACCGGCGATCACACGCTCCAGATCTACCAGCTCGCGACCGCGCAGAAGGTGATCGGCTCCGCCCAGTCGAGCACGTCGACGGCGCTGGGCCTCGCCGGCACGTTCTCGCTCGGGCTGGCCGGCGGCAGCAGCACGGCGATCTCGATCACCAGCGGCATGTCGATGCAGGATGTCGTCGACACCATCAATGCCCAGACCTCGACCACCAATGTCCAGGCTTCGATCGTCCAGGTGTCGAGCGGATCCTACGAGATGGTGCTGACGGGGACCCAGGACGCCGCCAACATCACCTATTCGTCGACCTCGGGCGACAACATCCTGAACAAGCTCGGCGTCACCGACACGACGGGAGCCTTCACCGACGTGCTGCAGAAGGCGCAGTCCGCGCAATTCACGCTCGACGGCATCGCGCTTACCCGCAACACAAACGATATTTCCGACGTGCTGTCGGGCGTCACCTTCGATCTGCTGCAGCCGACGCCGAGCGGAACCAGCCTGAACATCAGCATCCAAACCGACACCAGCCAAATCACGTCAGCACTGCAGACCTTCGTCACCAACTACAACGCGTTTCGCGACCAAGTGATCGCCCAGTCTGCGCAGAATTCCGACGGCACGGCGGCATCGAGCGCGGTGCTGTTCGGCGACAGCACGATGCGCGACATCATGACCCAGCTCCAGCAGGTGCTGAGCGGATCGGTCAACGGCATGACGATGGCCGATCTCGGCCTGTCGTTCAATGAGAACAACGAGCTGCAGCTCGACACCGGCACGCTGTCGACCGTGCTGACGCAGAATCTGACCGGCGTCACCAAGCTGCTGTCGGCGCAGACCACGACGTCGTCGAGCCAGCTCAACGTCGTCAACACCGGCACCTCGCCGCAATCCTTCACGCTTGACGTCGCGGTGGATTCGACCGGCGCGTTGAGCGGCGCGTCCGTTGGCGGCGACAGTTCCGGCTTTTCGGTGGTCGGCAACACCATTATCGGCAACTCGGGCACGATCTACGCTGGCATGGCGTTCACCTACACCGGCTCGACCTCGCAATCGATCACCGTGTCGTCGACATCGGGTCTTGCCTCGCAGATCTACCAGCTCGCGCACACCAGTGCCGGGACCACCGGCCAGCTGCAGACGCTGATCACCAATTTGCAGTCGCGCGACACCGACCTGCAGTCCCAGGTCAGCGACATCCAGAGCAATGCGGCGACGTTCAAGGCGCAGCTGCAGCTCCAATACGCTAATTACCAGGCCGCCATCGAAAGCGCGAACAACACGCTGGGCTACCTGAGCGCCCTCCTGAACGCATCATCGAGTAAATAATGACCCAGAACGCGACCGCCTACCATGCCAACAATGCCTACCGATCCGCCGCGGTGGCGGTGCCGCCGCTGAAGGCGGTGGTGATGCTGTGCGACGGCGCCATCACGTTTTTGCAGAAGGCGCTGGATGCGCAGGAGGCGAGGCGTTTCGAGGAAGGGCACGCCCATCTCACGCGGGCGACCGCGATCCTGCGCGGACTGAGCCACCATCTCGACATCACCCGCGGCGGCGCGATGGCCGATCGGCTGTTCCGGACCTACAACGCCCTGATCATTGCGTGCCTGCGCTCCTACGGCCGGCCGCAGGCCAAGGAGAATTTCCGGCGCATCATCGCCAGCCTGACGGAACTCCGCGATGCCTGGAAGTACGTCGAGGCAACCGCCGGCAAGGCCAGGACGCTCGACAAGACACCCGCCAAGACGCCCGAATCAGCCGCCGGCCGCTGAGCGCGCGCGGGAAGGCGAATCACCCGGCGAAGCGGCTTCTTCGGGTGAGGGCAGGGCGCCCGGGCAGGCGTCCTGGTGCGGAAAATGGCCGCCCGGTGCGCACATGCTGGACTTGACGCGCCGGCGGCGGAAATTGATTTCCGCCGTCCCGCGAATGCTTTATGACGGCCTTGGCGACGAGGCTGGATCTGCGCGCGGGATGGACGTTGCGACATTCGAAGACCTGATCGACCGACTGGGGGAGGACCTGTCCCGCTGGCCCGACGATCAACGTCTTGCCGCCGCGCAGCTGCTCGCCGCCTCGGCCGAGGCGCGGACGCTCCATGAGCAGGCCAGCGCGGTGCGCCGGGCGCTCGTGGCGCCGCCGGTTCGTGCCCCCAAGGGCCTTGCCGACCGCATCGTGACCGCGGCGGCGAAACTCCCGCGAGAGAAACTGCCCCAAGAGAAACTGCCCCAAGAGGGACTGCCGCAAGCGCAGGCCTCTGAGCCGGCTTCGCCCGAGGCTCAGCCCAAAGATGCGCAAGGCCCGACTGAGTCCGCCCAGCAAGGAAAGGTGCTGCCGGCCTTGTTGCTGGCGCTGTGCCTGTTGCCCGCGCTGGCGCCGCCGGCATTGATGCCCGGCGAACCGGATCTGCCGATCAGCCTCTCGCTCTAAGCTCTCCGCATCCCTTCATGACACGCCGTGCGTTCTCGCGCCGGGTTGCCTGCGCGCGTCGAGGCCGCGGCCGATCGGCAAATTCTGCCGATTAATCAAATGATTCCGCGCGGATGAATCCGCGCCTGAAATCGGCGCGTCATCCGTTTTATCTGCGAACGACTTCACGATCCCGATGTTCCAACGCGTTCCGTCGCCTTAGCCCGCGGCGAAGAGAGCCTTGTCATGACCGTCTCCTCGGCAATCTCTGCTGCAACCTCCGCCGCCTCGAGCTCGTCGTCGAGTTCGTCAACGAGCGCGTCGATGGGGATGAGCTCGACCGATTTCCTCAACCTGCTGGTCAGCGAGCTGCAGAACCAGGATCCGCTGAACGCCACCAGCACGACCGACTTCATCAACCAGCTCACCTCCTACGCCAACTTCACCGAACAGCAGTCGACCAACGCCAGCATGACGTCGCTCGCGAGCTCGTTCTCGAGCCTCGTGACGCTCAACTCGGTCAACTATATCGGCCACACCGTCGAGGCGAAGACGAACACGGCGGAGCTGACCAACGGCTCGGCGACCTTCGGCTACTCGCTCACCTCGGCAGCTTCCAACGTCGCGATCACGATCCAGGATTCGTCGGGCAACACGGTGTGGAGCGGCAAGGGGACCGGAAACGCCGGCTCCAACACCTTCACCTGGAATGGCCAGACCACGAGCGGCACCCAGCTCAGCAATGGCGGCCAGTACACGATTCAGGTGACTGCGACCGACGCCGCCGGAAACTCACTGCTCAGCTACACCTCGATGACGGGAACGGTGACCGGGATCGATGCCTCCGGCTCGACGCCCTCGCTGCTTGTGAACGGCGTCCCGGTCAGCGCCGCCAACATCATCGGCGTCACGTCCTGATTGTTACCGGAGTATTATCATGAGTCTTACTGGAGCACTTTCCTCGGCGATCTCGGCGCTCAATTCGCAGAGCCAGTCGCTTGCAATAATTTCCGACAACATCTCCAACGCCGACACCACGGGTTACAAGACCACGTCGGCGATGTTCGAAGACCTGGTGACGGCGTCGAACACCGCAACCTCGTACACGTCCGGCGGCGTCACGGTGTCCGGCCGCGCCAACATCGCCCAGCAAGGCTTGTTGTCCGCGACCACCAATGCGACAGACGTCGCGATCCAGGGCAGCGGCTTCTTCGTCACCACCAACGCTACGGCCGGCGGCACCACCTCGTATACGCGCAACGGTGCGTTCACCACCGACAATCAGGGCTACCTCGTCAACAACGGCAATTACCTCGAGGGCTGGCGCACCGACGCGCAAGGCAACATCATCGGCAACGCCTCGGCCGCGAGTCTCGGGCCCATCAACACGCAGGTCGCCTCGACCAGCGGCAGTGCCACCACAAAGGCCACGATCGCAGCGAACCTGCCCTCGGATGCCGCGACCGGCGCCACCTTCACCAGCTCGATGACCGCTTACGACTCGCTCGGAACCGCGAATTCGATCCAGATCACCTGGACCAAGACCGGCGCCAATGCATGGACCGCGAGTTTTGGAAACCCGACGCTTGCTTCGAATTCGAGCACCACGACGGGAACGACGAGCAGCGGCACCGTGGCGATCACCTTCAACAGCGACGGCTCGCTCGCCTCAACGAATCCGAGCCCGCCTACCATCTCGGTGACCGGCTGGACCGACGGAGCCGCCAACAGCAGCATCGCGCTCAATCTCGGTACCGTCGGCAAGACCGACGGCCTGACCCAATACGCGTCGGGCGAGACGACGCCGCAAGTCAATCTCACCGGCATCACGCCCGATGGCCTTCCGTACGGCAAGCTGAGCAGCATCGCGATCGGAAAGGGCGGCGTGGTCGATGCGACCTACTCCAACGGGCAGACCATCGCGATCTACAAGATTGCGGTTGCGACCTTTAGCGACCCGAACGGATTGAACGCCGCGAGCGACGGCTTGTATTCCGCGACGGCGGCCTCCGGCAGCGCCACGCTGCAGACCTCCGGAACCAACGGCGCCGGCACGATCTACGGCAGCGAACTGGAATCGAGCACCACCGATACCAGCGGCCAGTTCTCCAACATGATCTCGGCGCAGCAGGCCTATTCGGCGGCGTCGCAGGTGATCACCACCGTCAATAAGATGTTCGATACGCTGATCTCGGCGGTGTCGCGATGATGGCAAACGCAAGCCGCGAGGATGCCCTGTTGCGGAAGTTGCGGCGCCTGACCGCGCGAGCCGCCACCGTCAAGCCCGGCGATCGGGCGCAGCTCGTCGCGTTGCTCGACGACATCGGGACCTTGCGAGACCTGCTGATGCGCGAATGCGCGCGGCTCGACCAGGAATTCAACCGGGCTTCGGCCCGGGTAACGGCAATCGCCGCGTATGGGCGCAGCGCACAATCGGTTCGCGCCCTGCGTCGCGGACACTAGCTTGAACGGGAGCGATGACATGACACCGGAACGCAACATCAAGATCAATCCCGCGGGCAATGACGAGCGCGCCAGGTCGCTGATCGCGCTGATCGACAATCTGATCGCGATCGTGAACGAGGAGAATGTCGAGCTCGCCAGGGGCCTGCCGGCCTCGCGGCTGAAGCAGGTCGACGAGAAGAACCGGCTTGCCACCCTGTTCGAGCAGTGCGTGGCCGAAGCGGTCGGCAAGACCGCAAACCTCAACGTCCAGGATCGCGTGCTGCGCGAGCAGCTGTTGGATCGGATCCTGAAGCTCCGGGTCGCGATGGACGAGAATGTGTTGCGGCTGCGCGCGGCGATCGATGCCAGCAACCGCAGGATCGAGGCGATCATGCAGGCGATCCGCGAGCAGATCGCCAACGTATCGCCTTATGGGGCCGGCGGCCGTCGCGTCACGCCCGCGATGTCGTATGGCACCAACGTGCGAGCCTGATCGGGCCGACGCCGAAGGGAGTGAGACGTGTCGTCGCTCGATATTGCACGAAGCATCGCATTCAGCGGGCTGTCAGCCACCCAGGTGCAGATCAGCATCGCTTCGGCCAACATCTCCAATGCCGACACCAAGGGCTATACCGAGAAGACCGCCAACCAGAGCAGCAGCGTCACCTCCGGCGTCGGCACCGGCGTCACGATCACCGGGATCAGCAGCTCGGTCGACAAGCTGCTGCTGAAGTCGCTGGTCGGAGCCGATTCCGATCTTGGCGCCGCGGACACCAACAACAGCTATCTGACCGAGCTCCAGCAGCTCTATGGCAGCACATCGAACGGGGACAGCTCGACGACGGGCACCTCGCTGGCCAATACGCTGGCGGCATTCGAATCGGCGCTGTCGTCGCTGGCGAGCACGCCGAGCAGTGCGTCGCTGCAGTCGAACGCCGTCAGCGCGCTCAACGCGGTCACGGCGCAGCTGCAGCAGACCTCGAGCGGCATCCAGAAGCTGCGCGCCGATGCCGACCAGGACATCGCCTCGTCGGTCAGCGACATCAACACTGACCTGCAGCAGATCTCCGATCTCAACAAGCAGATCAAGCAGGAAGCGGCCGCGGGCCAGCCGACCGCCGATCTCGAGGACCAGCGCAACAGCGCGCTGCAGGACCTCGCGTCGCAAATGAATGTGAGCTATTTCACCACGTCGAGCGGCGATCTGCAGGTCTATAGCGGCTCGGGCCAGGCGCTGGTCGACAGTACGGCGCACCCGTTGAGCTACACGCCGACGTCCAGTGTCACGGCATCGACGACGTATATCGCGGGATCGGCGACGAGCGGTTTCAGCGGCGTCACCGTCAACGGGGTCGACATCACCTCGCAGATCACCTCCGGCAAGGTCAGCGCGCTGATCGCCCTGCGGGACCAGACGTTGCCAGCCGCACAATCGCAGCTCGACGAGCTTGCCCAGCAGTTTACCGCGAGCGTCAACGCCGTATCGAACCAGGGCACATCGGTGCCGCCGCCGGCCAGCCTGACCGGAACTGCCACCGTGAGCAGCACGACACCGCTGTCGGCAACGGGAACGGTGCGGATCGCGGTCGCGGACAAGAGCGGCAATCTCGTATCCTACCAGGACCTCAATCTGGCGTCCTACACGACGGTCGGTGCTCTCGCCACCGCGATCAACGGGATTTCGGGCGTATCTGCGTCGGTCGATGCCAACGGACATTTGACGATCTCTGCCACCGGTTCCGGCAACGGCATCGCGATCAACGAGATGACGAGCTCGGTCGGCAGTTCGGGCGAGGGCTTCTCGGATTACTTCGGACTCAACGACCTGATCACGGGGATCAGCGCGTCCACCATTGCGGTTCGCAGTGATATCCTCAGCGGCACGGCGGCGTTGCCGACGTCGACGCTCGACGCGTCGTCGACCTTGACGGTCGGAAACTCGGTGCTGTCGGCGGGCTCGGCGACGGTCGTGAACGCGCTCTCGAGCGCGCTGACGGGGTCGACCAATTTCGCCATGGCGGGCGGGCTCGGCGCCACCACCGGCTCCTTCACCGACTATGCGGCCGCGATCGTCGCCAACGTCGCCGGCAAGGCGACCCAGGCGTCGGCGACCTACACCGCCAAGCAGACCGCGCAATCGACCTATGCGAGTTCACTGTCGTCGCAATCCGGGGTCAACATTGACCAGGAGAGCGCGAATCTTAGCGCGTTGCAGAACAAATACGCCGCCGCGTCCCAGATCGTTACGGCCATCAACGCCATGTTCTCGGCGTTGATGACCGCGATGAGCTCAGGCTAGGCATGAGGTCGTCGTCATGTTGATGCGTGTTGCCACCTTCGCGCAGTCGGATCAGATGATATCAAGCGCGCTGTGCCTGCAGGCGGCGATGGCCAAGGAGCAGGTGCAGGAATCCTCCGGGCTGCAATCCGAGGATTTCGGCGGTTACGGTTCCGGCGCCGGCCGCGTGATCAATCTGCAGGTCTCGGTGACGCGGGCTCAGTCCTATATCGATGCCAGCAATCTCGCCGACAACAAGGTGCAGACGATGTATTCGGCGGTCGGCTCGGTGACCGATATTATCACGCAGCTGCGAACCCAGCTCAGCGCGGCCACCACCGGCAGCAGCACGGCGACGGCATCGGTGATCAACTACGCCCAGCAGGCCATGTCGCAGATGCAGGGGCTGCTCAACACCCAGTATGACGGCGAATATGTCTTCAGCGGCGCCCGTACCGACACGGCGCCCGCGGATCTGTCGAGCTTCGACACCGGTACCGGCTCGCTGACGACGTCGGATACCAGCTACTACAAGGGTGACAGCGAGATCGCGTCGGTGCGCGTCTCGGACAGCCAGTCGATCTCCTACGGCGTCACCGCCGACAATCCGGCCTTCGAGCAGGTCATGCGGCTGTTGAAATACGTCGGCCACAGCACGACGTTGACGTCGAGCGATATCTCGCAGGCGCTCGACCTCGCCAGCGCTGCGCTGGATGCAACGTCCACGGTGCAGGCAAAGCTTTCGACCGCGGCGTCGCAGATCGAGACCGCCAGCACCGACCAGAGCGACTACCAGAATTTTGCCAAGACCCTGTCGACCAACCTGACCAGCGTCGACGTCGCTGCGGTGACGGCGCAGCTTTCGACCTATCAGGCGCAGCTGACGGCGTCCTATTCGGCGATCTCCAAGATCCAGAGCATGAACCTGGCGAGCTATCTGAGATAGCCGGCCGTCGCCGGCATCAGCGGTTCAGGATCTTCAGCCAGACATCGCCGAGGATGATCGGCTCGCGGGGAGGCAGCCAGGTGAGGCCTGCGGCCTTGCCGAGCTCTGCGATGGTGCCCTTGGCTTGCAGATCGGCCAGCACCTTGTTGACGGCCTCCAGCAGCGCCTTGTCGGTTTCGAGCGCAACGTAACCGCGATTGGCGCCGATCGGATAATAATAGCCCGACGCCGTGATCTTGGTATCCGGATGGCTCGCGCGGTAGGCGTCGAAGCGGCGCAGGTCGAGCAGCGTCGCATCGAATTCGCCGCGCTCGAGCTCTCCCAGCAGGTCGCTGCGTCCGGGAACGAGGTGGGTGATGTCCTCGATCAGCTTGCCCTTGTCGAAGGTCATCAGGATGGCATCGCCCAGCGTGCCGCTTTCGATCGTCAGGCGAAGGCCGGCGAGGTCGCCGATATCGGTGATCTTGCTGTCCTTGATCTTGTCCTTGGCCTTCGGGCCGAGCACGACGGTCATCGGCGAATAGATGTAAGGCTGGCTCGGCACCAGCACCCCGATCGGGATCCGGCGGCGGCGATCGTCGCGGGTGGCGCCGTCGAAGTCCGGCAGCTTGGCCGTCGTGACGCCGGGCGCCTTCAATGAATCCGTGGTGAGCGCATAGCCGCCCACCAGCGAGCAGCGTCCGTCCGACAGCAGGGCATTGGCTTCCAGCGCCGGGCTCGAATCCTCGTCGAGCTTGCTCTCGAACCACTGGATCTTGAGCGGACGTCCGAGCCGCTCGGCAATCACCTGCGCAAGTGCCACGTCGAAGCCGGCATCCGGCTTGCCGCGATGATGCGCCGACAGGGGCGGCAGATCCTCGTCGAGGCAGACCTTGAGCGGCGCGTCGGCGGCATGCGCTGCCGCCGTCATGCCGACAAGCAGGGCCGTCGCAACGCCGGCAAGCAGGGCCCTCATTGGGGCCTCCGGCTCGACAGGAAGGCCCAGACGTCGGCGATCTCCTGCTCGCTCAGGATATCGGCCCAGGGCGGCATCTTGCCGTTCTTGCCTTGCTTCACGGTGGTCACGAAGCGGGTCTTGTCGCCGGCAAATGCGCGCAGGTCCGGCGTGATGGTGCCGGAGTTGACCATGTTGGGCCCATGGCAATGCGAGCAGTTCTTGGCGTAGGTGACCTTGCCTTGGTCGGCCTGACCTTCAAGGTCGATTGCACCGGCTTGCTGTGCGGCTGCCGGGATCAAGGTGATCAAGGCCGCCGCGACGGCGGCGAAGATCGCCGCCGTCAACAGGGTTACTCTTTCAGTCACGTGTGCTCCGCGCTCAGTTCTTGACCGCGAAAACCCACAGCGAGCCGCCGGGCGGCACCTTGGCCAACCGCTCGTCGCCCGAGAACAGCGAATAGACGCCGCCATAGCCCGAGTTGACGGCGACGTACTGCACGCCGTCCTGCTGCCAGGTGATGGGTTGTCCCTCGATGCCCGAGCCGGTCTGGAACTGCCAGAGCTTCTTGCCGGTGTCGGCGTCGAACGCCTCGAATTCGCCGGTCAGCTGACCGGAGAACACCACGCCGCCGGCGGTGGAGAGCACGCCGGAAAAGCGCGGAATATCACTCGGCGCTTCCCACTTCGCCTTGCCGGTCATCGGATCGATCGCCTTGAGATGGCCGCGCGGTCCGGTGCCCCATTCCCAGGGGTCGGTGAGATCCATGCCGAGATACCATTCGCCCTGCTTGAACGTCACCGGCTCGGCCTTGTACTTGCCGCCGAAGGCGAGGGTGTTGGCGTAGGCGAGGCCGGTCTGCGGATTGAACGACATCGGCTCCCAGTTCTTGCCGCCGAGGATCGACGGGTAGACCGTGACCTTCTTGCCGTCACGTGCATCTTTGGCGACGTCGGTCTCGATCGGCCGTCCGGTCTTCAGGTCGACGCCGGTGGCCCAGTTGACGTTCACATAAGGATTGGCCGCGAGCAGCTTTCCGTTGGTGCGGTCGAGTACGTAGAAGAAGCCGTTGCGGTTGGCATCCATCAGCACCTTGGTCGGCTTGCCCTCGACGTTCATGTCGGCGAGCACCATCTCGGCCACCGAGTCGTAGTCGAACGGGTTGTTCGGCGAGAACTGGTAGTGCCACTTGATCTTGCCGGTCTTCGGATCGAGCGCGAGCACCGAGCAGGTGTAGAGGTTGTCACCGGGACGCACCGCCGAGTTGAACGGTCCGGGATTGCCGATGCCCCAATACACCGTGTTCAATTCGGCATCGTAGGAGCCGGTGATCCAGGTCGACCCGCCGCCGAGCTTCCAGGTATCGCCTTTCCAGGTGTCGCCACCGGGCTCGTCCGGGGTCGGGATCGAGTAGGTCCGCCAGAGCTTCTTGCCGGTCGCGGGATCCCAGCCGTCGATGAAGCCGCGGGTGCCGAATTCGGCGCCCGAGATGCCGGTGATCACGACGCCGTCGGCGACCAGCGGCGCCACCGTCATCGAGTAGCCTTCCTTGATGTCCGCAGCCTTCTCGCGCCACAGCTCCTTGCCGGTCTTGGCATCGAGCGCGATCACATTGGCGTCAAGGGTGGTGCGGAACAGCTTGCCGTCATAGAGGGCGGCGCCGCGATTGATGATGCCGCAGCAGACGATGCGCGGCGTCTCGGCGGGATATTCGACCTTGGTCTTCCAGATCTGCTTGCCGGTCTTGGCGTCGATCGCGATCGTGGCGTTGTGCGTGGTGACGTAGAGGACGCCCTGGTAGACGAGCGGCTGCGATTCCTCGCTGCGGTCGTCGTTCAGGCTGTAATTCCAGACCGGCACCAGATTCTTGACGGTGTCCTTGTTGATCTGGTTCAGCGTCGAGAAGCGCTGAAGGTTGTAACCCATTCCGTAATTGAGAACGTTCGACGTATCAGTCGCACCCTTGACCAACTGCTCGTTGGTCTGAGCGCTTGCACCATATGATGCAAGAATCACGAGGCTTGCGGCCAGCGCAATGCGTCTCATCCTATCCTCCCAATGAACCTTTGCTGCACGCCTATTCCTGACGTTGCGGACGGAACCATCGGCCTGAAACCAAAACGGGTCAATACGAAAACGTGAACGAACCCCAGCCACCGCGGGAGGCCGGTCGAACGTGTCAGTTTTTTGCTGATGCGTCCGTGGCTTACCGTCGCGTGGAATACACAACGCCACCGCGCAGTTCGCACTTATGCCGCAGCGCGAACGGCTCGATCAGCTCGACGGTGCACGAGGGCAGGCACTTGGCCGCGGCTTGGTGCCGCGCTTGTCCGGCGGCACATTGCAATTGTCGATGCGCTGCTCGTCGGTCCATTTGCGTCCGAGCCGTTCCTTGCCGGTGAGCACCCGCGGCTGAACCGCCTCGGCCGAAGGGACAGGGGCCCCGTTCTGTGCGGAGACGGGCGCAATCTGACCGAGCGCAACGACGCAGCCCAACATGATGGTCCTGCAAATATCGCTCATGGGGTCACCTCGCACGTCCTGGCGCAAATGCAATCGACGGAGCGCCATCGATGATGCGTCAGACCGTCTCTTTCCACCCGAAACCCGACAGGGGCTGCACTAGCTGTGGAAGCTTCGCCGAAGCTGCTATGGTGAACTTCGATTGCGGACCTGCTCCGTACCTCGCGCCGGAGCGGCATCAAGGGAGATGAACGATGATCTCGCGCCGATCGCTTGCTTTGACTTTGGCTGCTGCCGTCCTGTCAGGGCCCGCTCTGGCCGCATCCGGTGGTCGCAACGCGCTCAAGATGCTCGACCCCGACAATGACGGCACCGTCGACCTTGCCGAAGCCAAGAAGGCTGCCGCCGACCTGTTCGCGAAGCTCGATTCCGACCACGACGGCACGCTCGACGTGCGCGAATTGCGCGGACGTCTGACCGCGAAAGAGCTCAAGATGGCGGATCCGGACCACGACGGCACCCTGACGCTCGACGAATACCTCGCGGTCGTCGAGCAGCGTTTCAAGGCCGCCGATCCCGACAATGACGGAACGATCGATACGAAAGAGCTGAGGTCGCGTGCCGGCCGGGCGCTGCTGCGCCTGCTCAAATAGTCGCGGGTCCGCGAATTGTGCCGGGCGGATTCCGGATATTAACACTGGATTCCGCGCATAACAAAAAAAGTTGCGATTTCGCTCTTGGGCAAGACGCGGCCGGCGCAATCGGGTTTGCTTCTGCGTGCGTCGCCGCTCGGCAGCCGGAAAATGCCTGACAGATCAGTGTCGGAATTTCCCAGCCGTTTCAAAACCGGGCGGACGCTTGCGAGCCGTCGTCCGTTTCGGCATGTCCAGCAGCGAAGTCGGGTCCTTACCCGCCCGGCTTGCGCCCTGGAAAAGCCAGCCCTAGCTTGCCGCGCGGCGCGAGGCTTGCGCCAACTTATACTTGGGAGAAGGAAATGGCCTGGAAAACACCGAAGATCGTCGAAGTGCCGGTCGGCATGGAAATCAACATGTACGCCTGCGCAGCGCGCAAGTAAGTCCCACCTGACGACCTGCCGCGGCTTCGATGGCAACCCGTCGGAGCCGTGGCAGTGTCGGCGGGTCCGTCGATCTCCGGACGCCGGTCGAAATGATCGCTCCGGTCCGTCGCGCAAAGCCTCACCTGAACGGGCTTCGACGATCCCGCCCAAGATATCAACCGTCCATTGCCGGATTGTGCTGCGCCTATGCCTGGCCAGCACCGCGGCCTGTCTGTGGGGCGAATAGATCGTCACGCGCCGTGCGCGTGCTCACGGGCGGTTCTTGAAGCGCGCATATCGAAGCGCGAGGGTGGGTAGCACCAGCAGACTGAGTGCCATCGAGGTCATCAGGCCGCCAAGGATGACGATCGCCATCGGGCCCTCGATTTCACGTCCCGGTTCTCCTGCGCCGATCGCGAGCGGCAGCAATCCGAGGCCGGTCACCAGAGATGTCATCAAGATCGGGACGAGGCGGTCGGCCGCGCCCTCGATCACGGTATCCAGTCCCCACACGCGACCGTCGACCAGGACCAGATGCTCGTAATGCGAGATCATCAGGATCGAGTTGCGCAGCGTGATTCCGAACAGCGTGACGAACCCGACCATTGACCCGAGCGAGAGCAGGCCGCCGGTCAACGCCAGGGCGAACACGCCGCCGACAAACGCAAACGGCAAGTTGATCATCACCAGCAACAGGTTTCGCCAATGACCGGTCACCATCGCCAGCAGAATGACGATGCCCGTCCCGGCCAGCAAGGAGTTGACGATGAGATCGTGCCGCGACCTGGCCTGGGCCTCGGCGGCACCGGCAAATTCCACGTGAGCACCGGGCGGCAGCGTGACTTCGCGGGCCAGCTTGCGTTTGGCGGCGGCCACGAAGGATTCGAGATCGCGGCCGCTGACGTTCGCCGTGACGGTCTGAACGCGTTGCGCATTCAGGTGCTGGATCTGATAGCGGCCCGAAGTCTCGTAGACGTCGGCGATCTGCTTCAGCAGAACGTAAGCGCCGCTCGGCGTCCGCACAGGCAGGTCGCCGATCTGAGTCACTCGGCCGCGGGCATGTGCGTCGAGGATCACGATGACATTGAAGACGGCATTGCCTTCATATCCCTGGCCGACGACATCGCCCTGATAGGCGGTGCGAATGAGTTCGAGCACTTCGACCGCATCGAGCCCCCAGCGCTGCAGATCCGTCGGGCGGAGCGTCACATTGACCTGCGGCATGCCCGGCGGGGATCGTTGTTGCACGTCGGCGGCCCCCGCGACCTCATCCAGTTCCCGCGCGACGTCGCGCGCTGCGCGCTCGAGCAAATCGAGATCGGGCCCGTAGATGTTGACGACCACCGCCGCGGTGAAGCCGGAGACGGTCTCCTCGACGCGTTCCGTCAGGTAGGTCTTGCTCGAGAAGGAAACCCCGGGGAAGCCGGCAAGAGCGGCCCTGATGCGCGCTTCCGCCGCGGATTGCGCCCGGCCTGAGAGCCCGGGCTCCAGGTCGACCTCGAACTCGCTGGAATGCGGACCGACCGTGTCGATGCCGGCCTCGGCCCGGCCTGCATGCTGCGCCACCCGCCGTACACCCGGGATTTTTAGCAGCGTATCGGTCATCAGCTTGCCGATACGGAGCGATTCGTCGAGCGAGGTGCCGGGGATCGCGGAGACGTGCAGAATCAGATGGCCTTCGCGCAGATCCGGCAGGAAGGTCCCGCCGAAGAAGGGCAGCATCGCCGCGCCGGCGATCGTCAAAGCCGCGGCCGCCGCCATCACCAGCTTCGGGTAACGGCCGATATGACGCAGCAAGGACTGGTAGTGGCGACGGGACCACCGCACCGCGGGCGGTTCATGCAGGCGCTGTCCGCCGGTCCTGCCGACGAGGAGCAGCATGGAGAGCGCCGGCGTCACCGTAAGGGCGACCGCCAGCGAGGCGAGCACGGCCAGGATGTAGGCGATGCCCAGGGGCCCGAACAGGCGACCGGCAATGCCGGAAAGCGTCAGGATCGGGAAGAAGACCAGCAGCACCGCAAATGTCGCATAGGCAACGGCGGTACGCACTTCGAGGAAGGCATCGAGCACGACGCGAGCCTCGGGTCTCGGCGCCGTCGCCCGGCGGTTTTCGCGCAATCGACGTACCACATTCTCGACGCCGATCACGGCGTCATCGACGACTTCGCCGATCGCGATCGCAAGGCCGCCCAGCGTCATCGTGTTGAGCGTTTCACCCATCCATTGCAGTGCGAGCACGGCCGCAATCAACGAGAGGGGAATGGCAGTGCAGCTGATGATCGAGGTGCGCCAGTCGAACAGAAACAGAAACAGGACAACGACCACGAGCGCCCCGCCGATCAACAAGGCGTTGAGCACGTTCTCGGTCGCCGCGTCGATGAAATTGGCAGGCCGGAAGATGTCCGCATGGAGCTTGACACCGTCGGCTTCAAGGCCAGGTCGCAGCTCCTGCAGGGCGGCTTCCGCCCGCGCGGTGACCTCCCGCGTGTTCGCGCCGTATTGCTGGCTCACCATCAGCATGATGCCGGGCACGCCGTCGATGAGGGCGGCCCCGATCGGCGGCTCGGGAGCGGTCACGACGGTGGCGACGTCGCCCAGAACCACGCTCGCGCCGCCTTCGTGCAGAAGAACGGTGCGGGCGAGCTGATCGGGGGTCAAGGACTGTCCCTGGGTCTGCAGCGTGACGCGCTGATTGGCGGTATCGATGAAGCCGGCGCCCCGTACGCCGGTGGCCTTGCGCGCGGCGGCCAGCACATCGTTCATGCTGACCCGGAATCGGATCAGGTCGTCCGGGCGGACCTGCACTTGCAATGACCTGACGTCTTTGCCGTAGGTGGATACTTGTGCCACGCCCGTGACGGCCAGAAGCCGTCTTGCCACGGTCCAGTCCGCAACGGTGCGCAATTCCATCAGCGAGCGCCGGTCGGACGTCAGGCCAATGACCAGCACCGTGCCGGCCAGCGGAGTCAACGGCGTCATCGAGGGCGGCTGTACGCCCTGTGGCAGCCGCGCGGCCACGGCTGAGAGACGCTCCGTCACCAATTGGCGCGCCCGATAGATATCGCTGCCCGGCTGGAAGACGACTGTCACTACGGAGAGGCCCTGGATCGACGACGAGCGCAGGCTTTCGACGCCGGCTAGGCCGTTGATCGACGTTTCGATCGGCTGCGTGACCAAAATCTCGACATGCTCCGGGCTGAGGCCCGGAGCTTCGGTCTGAATCGTGACCTGGGGCGGTGCGAATTCGGGGAAGACGCCGTATTTGGCTTCGCCCAGCGCGAACAGGCCGTAGCCCAGCAGCGCGAACGAAAGCGCGAGCACGATGCCGCGGAAGCGGATGGCGAACGCGACGAGAGCGGCTTGCGGTCCTGAACGGTCGGAGCCGGTGCCGTCAGTCATTGTCATCGCCGCTGCGAAGCTCGCTCTTGGCCTCCTCGGACAGCAAGACCTGTGCACCCCGGATGACGATTTCGGATCCCGACGGGATGTCTCGGACGACGTAGTCGTCATCCGAGACCGGCTGATCCGTGCTGATCGGATGCCGTCGGAAGCTGTCGGGGCTCACGCGCAGGTAAACCCACGATCGGCCCTGCCATCGCACGATCGCGGTATCCTCGATGAATACGCCTTCGTAAGTGGTGCCCGACGGCACATAGACCGTGGTGTTCATGCCGGGCAGCAGGCCGCTGTCGCCAGGCGCGGAGAAGAAATAGCTCAATCCCTGAATCCGGGGGTCGGTGCGTGTCGCCGGGGAGATGTACTGCAGATCGATATTCGCATTTCGCGTCGGCGCCTGTGCGAGGGCCGTTCCCGGAGTCGCGGTGACACTCACGCCGGGCGGCAGCGTCACCTGAACCAGGAATTGATCGCGCTCGATCAGCCTGACGACCGTGGGCGAACGCTCGACGATTCCGCGGCCGATCACCGGCCCCCATTCCTGCTGTGCTGTTGCTGCGAGAGTCCTGAGCTGCGATTCTGCCGCGGCAAGCGCGGCCCTGTCGGTTCGCAGCGTTCCCTCCGCGGTTTCGGCTTCCTTTCTCGGGAGCGCGGCGGAGTCGACGAGATTCTTGGTCCGGTCGAATGCGCTCTTCGCGACTTCGAGCTTGGCCTGCGCTGTCTGGAGTTGAGCCTGCGCATTGGCGTAGCTGTTGGTGAGCTCCGTGATGCGCGAGATGTCCAGCACTGCACCGTATGCGCGGAATTGCTCAGGGTGCGGAGCGGCTTCCAGAACCGAAGTTTCGAGCCCGATCTGTCCCTGCTGGCTGGGCGTCAGCTTGACCGGTGCCTGGTCGCTGTTTGCGGTGCGGGAGGGCTCGGTGCGGCTCGAATCCGGCTTGTCCGGCTGCAACTCCGCCGCTGCGCGCCGAACCTGACCCGTGACAGCCCAAGCGCCGGCGGCGAGCGCCAGCAAGCATATGGCGACCGCGACGCCGCGCCGGGAGGTTTCCGTAAGAGCCATCAGCCTGTTAGCAGTTGTGGGAACCAGCTTATTGACGAAATCAACCGGCGGCAAGGCGTCGGTTTCACGGTTGTTGGCTCGGGTCACGCCGGCCTGCTTGCGGGGCCGCGACCGCCGGGTTCCGCTTGATCTCGCGCGAATATGAAACTTCCGGCTGCTGTGGGCGTAGCGCTTATGTTATCTTTTTGACGGCGCCCGCGAGGTCTCATGCATGAACCCGATTGATCTGATCGTCACTGTATGTGCCGTGCTGTCGCCCGCCACCTGCGAGGAGCAGCATCTGGTGTTCAACTGGAGCGGCTCGCTGCAGCAATGCGTCATGGCCGCGCCGCCCTACATCGCGCAGTGGGTCGGCGAACATCCCAAATGGACCGCGGTGCGATGGCGGTGCGAATATCCGCACACCAATGATCGCGCGAGCGCGGACGGCAAGCCGCCCGCGGGCTAGCGCTCTATTTGTTGCAGTCCTTCAGGTCCTTGTCGGACACCGAAAACACCGCGTCGGCCTTGATCTCGATGTCGCGGGCCAAGCACTGCTTGCCCCCGCTATAGCCGACCTTGGCATCGTAGCGGCCGGGCTCGACGCCGGTGATACGCAAGCGCTCGTCGTGGTCGACTTCCTTGTCCTTGTCGTTCAGCGTCTGGTTGGGACCCCATTCATTCTTGCCCGCCGGCGACAGCTCGAAGCTCGAAATCGTGGCGCTGGTCAGATTCCACAACCGGATGCCCTTGCCCTTGCTTTGGGCGAGCACTGCGGCCGGCAGCACGAGCAAGGCAACTCCAACGGCAATCGACGAACGCGACATCCGACTTCTCCCTAACGCTTTGTCCAAGGATGACGGCGTCTCACATATTTGCAAGGTCCAACTGCGAGAGCTGCCGCTTGAGTTCATCGATCTCCGGCTCGCTGCGCGTCGCGCGCGGCTTGGCGATGGTTTCGACGTGAAGGATTCGGGCCGGCCGCGGCGACAGGAAGAACAGGCGGTCACCGAGGCGGACGGCGTCGTCGAGATCGTGGGTGACCAGGAGCGTCATCATCTTCCGGCTGGCCACCAGCGTCGCGACCTGGTCGCGCAGCCTGCCCGCGAGGGCATTGTCGAGCGAGGTCAGCGGTTCGTCGAGGATGAGGAAATCGGGCTCGATGGCGAAGGCGCGGGCGAGGGCGACGCGGCGGGCGAGGCCGAGCGACAACTCGCCGGGAAAGTGGTTGCGATGCGCGCTCAGTTCGAGCACCTCGAACAGCGCCGCCAAGGTGCCGTCGTCGACGTCAGGTGCGGCGAGCCGCACGTTCTCCTCGACTGTGCGCCAGGGCAACAGCCGCGGCTCTTGGAACACCATGCCAAGGCGCATGCCGGGCGAGCGCGTGACGTGGCCCTGATAGTTGCCGTCGAGCCCGGCGAGAATCTTGAGCAGGGTGCTCTTGCCGCAGCCCGACGGTCCGAACAGCACGCCGACTTCGCCGGCGTTCAATGTGAAGGTGACGTTGTCGAGCACGTCGTGGCGCTTCCCGGCCACGCTCGCAAAACTCTTGCCTGTGATCTTGACCTCAAGCTGCACGGAGCCGCCACCGCGTTAGCCTGGTTTCAAACGGCTGCACCATCAGGGTCTCGATGACCAGCACGACGCCGGCGAAGCTCAGCGAGTAGGCGAGCAGCAGCGGAATGTCGAACAGCTGGAAGGCGACGCCGATCTCGAAGCCGACACCGTTCGGCCTGCCGAGATACTCGGCGACCAGCACGATCTTCCAGACCAGCGAGAGCCCGGAGCGCGCCGCAGCCGCGATGTAGGGCGCAAGCTGCGGCAGGATCACATGCCGGAACGCGCGGCCGCGCGGCAAGGCAAACGCCGTTGCCATCTCGTCGAGCGCAGGGTCGAGCGCGCGGGCACCCTCGCGCAGCGTGACCACGGCAGTCGGCAGCTTGTTGATGGCGATGGCCGCGATCGCCGCGACCTCGGTCAGCCCGGCCCAGATATAGGCCATCACGATGACGACCAGCGCCGGCAAATTGAGCAGCAGGATCAGCCAGGGATCGCCAAGGCGATTGGCGAGCGAGACGCGGCCCATCAGGTAGCCGATCGCCGAGCCGATCGCCATTGCAAGCGTGAAAGCCAGCGCGACGCGCGCCAGCGTTGCGCCGAGGTTGACGAACAGCGCCCCCGATCGTGCCTCGGCGATGAGCACCGCCAGCACCGCCGGCGGAGCCGGCAGCTTGGCATCGCCGATCACGAGCGAGGCGATCCACCAGGTTGCGATGAACAGCGCGAATGACAGGAGGCGCAGCACCGCTAGTCTCCCGGGATCGCTTGGTAGAATGTGCCGGGATCGAGCTCGGTTGCCGTGCCGACGAGGTCGCGGCCGCCGAGCTGCGCCAACACCCGGTAGAGTATGCGTGCGTCCGCCTCTTCGTCAGCGATCGGACGGCGCGGGATGCCTTCCCGGTAGCGATCGCGATAGGCCTGCAGCGTCGCCGGATCCTGCGCGCCGGTGAGCGGCGCGATTGCTTCCCATTCGGCGTCCGAGGTCGCCAGAATCTCCTTCGCGGCGCGCGTCACGGCAATGAAGCGGGCCACCAGGTCCTTGTTGGCGCCAGCCCAAGCCTCGTCGAAGACATAGCCGATCATCGCGATGCGGCCCTTGCTGCCGAGCTTTTGCAGGATCTCTTCCATGCCGGCGAGACGGCGAAAGCCCTTGGCCTCGAGGGCAGCGCAGAAATTCCAGTAGTTGAGCGTCGCGTCCATCTCGCCGCCCAGCGTCTTGGCGGCGAGCAGTGGCGGCGCGCCATAGACGATGGTTGCCTGCGACTTCAGGTCGACGCCGTCCTGCTTCAAGGCGGCTTGCAGCAATAGCCAGTTCTTGTCGATGGCGCCGCCGGCGACGGCAAGCTTACGCCCCTTGAGATCGGCGAGCGTTTTGACCGGCGAGGCGGCCGGGACCATCACGGCGCCCAGCGCGCTCGAATAGGGATAGAATTGCAGCTTGGCACCGAGCGAACGCTCGCGCGACACCCAGGGCCAGTCGGACACCATGACGTCCGCCGTGCCGGAACGCAGCGCGATCTTGCCGGCCTCGGGGCTGGCGAGCTCGACGACATCGATCGACAGATTGGCCTTCTTGTCGAGACCATGGGAGCGAATAACAGCCAGTTCCCAGGCCAGCGTTCCGGTCTTCTGCGCTGCAACGCGGATGGTCTCCGCGTTGCACGAGGTGCCGAACTGCATGACCGCCAGAACTGCCGCAGCCAACACCGTGCGTACAGACATGATCATCGTTTATTGAGCCACTTCCCCGAATGTTTTCTTTTCTGATCAACACCCATAGCATAGCTTGCGGGAAGAGAAGAGGAAGCACGACCATGGCAGGAGCTGGCATGCTACGACCGATTGTCGCCGTCCTGGCGGTTTTCCTGGCCGTGCTCGCCGGGACGACGATCGACGCGCGGGCTCAGGAGATCAACGACTATCCGACCTCGGCGCGGGCGGAGTATGTGTTCGGCTGCATGAAGGCCAATGGCGAATCCCGGCAGTCGATCGAGCAGTGCTCCTGCTCGATCGACGTCGTCGCCTCGATCATCCCCTATGATCGGTACGTCACAGCCGAGACCGTGCTGAGCATGGCGCAGGTGCGCGGCAATCTGGGCGGCCAGTTCCGCTCGTCCGAGCAGGCCGCGAACGCGCTCAACGACCTCAGGCGCGCCCAGGCCGAAGCCGAAGTCAGGTGCTTCTAGTGTTGATCGCGAGGTCGCCCTTCAGGTCCCGGGATTCTCGACCTTCCATTCGTGCTCGAAGACGTGCCCGTCGGTATCCTTGGCCTCAGCACGGAAGTGCTTGGCGCCGTTCGAGACGTAGGTGAAGCGGATGTTGGGGTCCTCGGAAATCGAGATTCCGCCCTCCATGGCCAGCACCGGACTGTCGTCCTGCCAGATGTGCAGCTCGTTGACGAAGAAGGCCGGGATATAGAGCTGCGTGACCTGGTCCATCTGCAGGCCTGAATTGTTCGGATGCCCGATCATGATCTGGGCTTCCCGCGTGCTGGTCGCCGGCCCCTGTTCGGACTTTGTGAATTGCCGGTAGCGCATCTGGCCGAGGTGATTCTTGGCTTCCTCGACGTTCTTGCCGGCCGGTGCCGAGCAGCCGCCGGATGCCTTGACGTAGACCTTGCTCACATAGAGCTTGCCGTCGCTGAGCTCCGCGACGGCGTGCACGTTGGTGTAATTGTTGACGCGGACGCGGGTCGAGATCTCGGTGACGTTGGCGTCCGGCCCGAGCGTGAATTTCGCGGCCATCGGTGCGGGATTTTCGTCGATAACAAGGGTGATGGCGACGACGCGGCGGCTGTCGCTAGGTTGCAGCTTGGTGCGCAGCGTTACCGGAACGATCGCCGCGTCCTCCGCGCGCGCCGGCATCTCGATGCCGATGACATCGTTGCCGTCATTCATCGGACGATTGCTGAAGATGTCCTGGACGAGGCCCGGCCAGGGATCATAGGTCTCGGCCGCGGGCGCGGCCGGTGTGCCCAGCACGATCGCAAGCAGGCTGGCGATGCAGAGCAGGCGGGCGCGGTGTCCGGTCATGTTCACGAGATCCTATGCAGTCGCATTATCATAGGACCAACAGCTACTCCCATTCAATTTCCGAGAATGCTGCAGTTGCGTTGCGGGCGTTGTAGTCATCGAACAATTGCCAGCGCGGCCGCTCAGCTGCCCCGGCATGCTCCGCCGCAGCCGTGATCGGCTTGCCGCTTTTGACCAGCGCGCGCACATCCGTGGCCAGCGTCTCGAGATAACGCCGTTCGTCGGCGAGCGCCGCAGGCCATGCGCTCACGGGTCCGTGACCGGGAACCACGCGCTCGGCGGGAATCGCCGCGAGTTGATCGAGTGCGCGCAGCCAGCCCTTGAGGCTGCCGTCGACCACGGGAATATGCTCGAGGAATACCATGTCGCCGGCGAACAGGGTCCCGCTGCGCTCATCGAAGACGGTGAGGTCGTTGTCGCTGTGGGCGGGCGGCCAGGCTTTCAGAGTGAGGCTCCGTCTGCCGAGGTCGAGCTTCAGCGTGTCCTCGACCAGCACGGTCGGTGGAATGATCCGCACCTCGTCGATCAAGGCATCGCCCATGGTCCGCCGAAATCCGTCGAGATAGAATTGCCCGCGCGCTGCCAGCGCGCGGGGCAAGGCCTTGTGGCCGACAAAGCTGGTCCCGTCGCCGACGAACGCCGCGTTGCCGAAGCTGTGGTCCGGATGCGCGTGGGTGTTGATCACGTAGCGGATCGGCTTGTCGCTATGGCTGCGCACCGCGGCGCGCAGTTGCCGCCCTTCGCGGAGGCTGCCGCCGGTGTCGATGACGGCAACGGCACTGTCGCCGATCACGAAGCCCACATTGGCGATGGCGCCTTCGTTCTCGCGCGTCATCAATGCAGTGACGCCGGTGTGAACGAAGATTCCGGGGGCGACTTCGCTCACAGGCAATTCCGCCTCTTGCGCCCGCGCTATGGTCGGCGCCCAAAGCATCAGGAGCAGCGCAAGCACCGAACCGCCATGAGCCATGTTTCCGCCTCAGTTTCTCCGGGACGCGCGAACGATGTCGTCTCACGTCCGTTTGCGCTGCAACAAGCAACGCGGCGCCGTCGCGATCATTATCCCTGTTGCACGTCATGCTTTGCCGGGCAATTGCTTGATGACGGTGACCTGTCCGCTCAAGAGGAGACCGCGTAATGAGAGTTGTCGGATGCCGTTCAGTCCTGTTCGCGCTTGTCGGCTTTATCGCCTGTCTCGCCGGCCGCGACATCGCGCGTGCGCAGGTCAATGAGCAGGGCGAACTCTCCATCGAGCTGGTCGATCCCAAAGTGCTCCGCATCTGTGCCGATCCGCGCAACCTGCCGTTCTCGAACGACAAGGGCGAGGGTTTTGAGAACAAGATCGGCGAGCTGTTCGCTGAGAAGCTGCAGAAGAAGCTGGATTACATGTATTTCCCGCAGGCGACCGGCTTCGTGCGGGTCACCCTCGGCTCGCATCGCTGCGACGTGATCATGGGATTTCCGCAGGGCGACGACCTCGCGCAAGGCACCAATCCGTATTACCGTACGGCCTATGCGATCGTCGCCAAGCCGGGCAGCGGATTGGACGAGGTCACGACGCTCGAGGATGAGCGGCTGAAGGGCAAGCATATCGGCATCGTCGCCGGAACGCCGCCGGCGACCAACATGGCCATCAACGGGCTGATGGGCAATGCGAAGCCTTATCCGCTGATGATCGATACGCGCTACGATTCCTCGGCCGAGGCGATGATGAACGATCTCGAAAAGGGCGAGATCGATGCCGGCATCCTGTGGGGGCCGATGGCGGGCTTCTATGCCAAGAAGGCGAACCCGCCGCTGCATATCACGCCGCTGGTCAAGGAGACCACGGGACCAAAGCTGGTGTATCGCATCGGCATGGGCGTGCGCGGGTCCGACCAGAACTGGAAGCGGCAGCTCAACCGCCTGATCCAGGAGAACCAGCCAGCGATCAACAAGATCTTGCTCGACTTCGGCGTTCCACTGCTTGACGAGAACGACCGTCCGATCGGGCCGGAGACCGCAACCAAGTCGCCATGATCAGACTCGCGGTCATGGTGGCGGTGTTGGTGGTCGCCGCTTCGCCTGTCTGCGCGCAGGACCAGCCCGCAGAGCCTGAGGGGTACCGCACCGAGGATTACCGCGCACCGGTGCCGGCCACGCTTGCCGGCGCACGCGTGCTCACGACGGAGGAAGCGGCAGCGATCTGGCGCGACAGGTCCGGTGCCTTCGTCGATGTGCTGCCACGCGCGCCGAAGCCTAAACTGCCGGTCGGCACGGTGTGGCGCGAGCGGCCGCATCGCGACATCCCCGGCAGCATCTGGCTGCCTGACACCGGCTACGGCAGGCTTGCCGCGTCAACCGAGGACTATCTGCGGCGCGGCTTGGCGCGTGCCTCCGGGGACGACAGAGCAAAGTTGCTTGTGATCTACTGCCAGGAGAGTTGCTGGATGTCGTGGAATGCGGCCAAGCGCTTGCTCTCCTACGGCTACCGCAACGTGGCGTGGTATCCGGAGGGAACCGACGGATGGGAACGGGCCAAGCTGCCGCTGGCGGATGCGGAGCCCGAGCCGCGCGAGGGCGAGCAGTGACGCCGTCCTCGGCACGGCCAGGAAAACGTTCCAGCGCATACGCTCCAGCGCGTTATTTCTCCCTGTCGAGCTTGTCGATGGTCTTGCCGCCGTCGCTGTCCGACGCGGTGAACGTCACCTTGTCACCGGCGTGGAAGGCTTCGAGCGACTGTCCCTTGGGCACCTTGTATTCCTGAATCGCAGCGCCGGTCGCGCCCACCGTGCCGCTCTGCGTCTGCTGGATCGAGATGGTGCTGCGCAGTCGGTCAATCTTGGTGACCATTCCCGACATGGATTGCTGGGCCAAAGCCGCTGAGGTGATCAGGCTCGCAGCGGCGAGGCTGGTCATGACGATCTTGGCTGCTCTCATCGAGGTCTCCCAAATTCAGATATAGTTGGAGACAACGAACGGGGAGCGCGGTTGGTTCCGGGTCGGTGCGGCCCAAAGGAGGCACTGAGGCGGCAGGTTTAATGTTCGCCGGCGCGATCGGTCGCAGGCCTCAATCCAGTTCCTGCTGGATGGTGCGGCTGAGCGCGAACAGGCGCTGATCGATGGTGGTCGGCACCTCGCAGACGAATTTCACCACCCGCCCGCGGTCCTCGAAGATCCGCGTCTCCCAGACCAGCTGGTTGCCGAGTTCGTCGACCTTGGCCTGGTCCGGCGGGGTGGCATCCTGCAGCGCCTGCAGCTTGACCGTATCGTCGCGGATCTTCTCCGCGGCCTCGCGCTGCTTGCGCATCACGCGCTCGAGCCCGTTCATGACCGAGGCGCGCTGCCCGTTGAGCGTATCGAACAGGCCCGCGAACAGCAATTTTCCCGCATTGGCCTTGTCCGCCGCGGCGGCCTGCAGGAACTCGGTGATCTGCTTCTGCGCATCCTCGAGCGGGACGCGGCGCGCCGCGAGCTTGGTCGCGAGTGCACTGATCTTCGGATCGTCCCTCCATTTGGTCTCGGCATCGCCGAGCGGCGGCCCGGCCCAGACCGCGGCCAGCGAGATCTCGGGCACCTTGGCCTGTTGGCAGGGCCAGTCCGGATAGCGCGGGTCCGCGGCCGATGCGACCTGGCTCGACAGCACCATCGCGAGCAGCGCGCCAAGTCCCGTTCGCCAGCGTGTCATGCCTCGCCTCCGCCGGGTCCGCGGCGCACCAGGCCGCGCGATGGATCGTAAGCCAGGATCGCGCCGATCATGAACACCACCGTGCAGCCGCCGACCACCGCGAGCGAAACCCAGTTCATCTTGCCATAGAGCGCAAACCGGATCAGCTCCACCACGTACGTGAATGGGTTGCACTGGCAGACATAATACAGCATCGGGCTGCCTTCCTGCACCCGCCAGAGCGGGTAGAGGGCCGACGAGGCAAAGAACATCGGGAAGATGACAAAGTTCATCACGCCGGCGAAATTCTCGAGCTGCTTGATGCTGGCCGAGATCAGCATGCCAAGCGCGCCGAGCATCAGGCCCGACAGCATCAGCGCCGGAAGCACGGTGAGGTAGCCGATGGTCGGCGGCGTGATGTCCCAGAACCACGCGATCAGCAGGAAGGTGTAGACCTGCAGCAGCGACACCGCGGTGCCGGCGAGCAGCTTGCAGAACAACAGATAGCCGCGCGGCAGCGGGCTGACCAGCAGCGTGCGCATGTTGCCCATCTCGCGGTCGTAGACCATCGACAGCGAGGATTGCATGCCGTTGAACAGCTGGATCATCGCCATCAGGCCGGGCGCGATATAGACCTCGTAGAGAATGTAGGTCTCATAGGGCGGGATGATCGAGATGCCGAGCACCTGACGGAAGCCGGCCGCGAAGATGAACAGCCAGACCAGCGGCCTGACCAATGCCGAGACGAAGCGCTCGCGCTGATGCAGGAAGCGCAGCGCCTCGCGCCAGACAATGCCGTTCAGGCAGACGATGTATTCCGACACCGAGAAGCCGCTTCGCTCAGTTGTGACCGTCGTGCTGCTCATGTTGGCGGTTTTCCGGTGAGGGTTGCCGTTCCGGTCAGGCGCATGAACGCGGTGTTGACGTCCTGGGCGCCCGCGTCCGCGATCACGCGCGACATCGGGCCGTGCGCCAGCATCCGCCCCTGATGCAGCACCACGAGGTCGTCGCCCGGCACGATCTCGTCGAACAGATGCGTCGCCCAGAGCACGCCGATGCCCTGTTCGGTGACGAGCTGGCGGACATGGTCGAGAATGTCGGCGCGCGCCTTGACGTCGAGCCCGACGGTGGCCTCGTCGAGCAGCAGCAGCCGCGGGCGATGCAGCAGCGCGCGGGCGATCTCGAGCCGCCGCATCTGACCGCCCGAGAGATCGCGCACCTTACTGGTTGCGCGGTCGGCAAGGCCGATGCGCGTGAGCACCTCACCACTGCGCAGCCGCGCCTCGCGCCGTGAGATGCCGTGCAGCGCGGCGTGATAGAGCAGATTCTGCGTCAGCGACAGATCAAGATCGAGCGTGCGCGGCTGGAACACGACGCCCATCAGCCGTAACGCTTCACCCGGCGTTCGGCTGATGTCGTGGCCGAAGATCTTGATCTGGCCGTTCTGGATGCCGAACAGCCGCGTCACCAGCGAAAACATCGTGCTCTTGCCGGCGCCATTGAGGCCCAGCAGCGCGGTGAAGCTCGCCGGTGCGACCGTGAAATTGACATCAATCAAGGCGCGCCGTGGACCGTAGCTGTGGCTGACATTGCCGATCGACAGCGCCGGCTGCGCGGTTGCTGCAGGACTTGCATCCGGCGAGGGCTGGCTCGCAATATGGGCGTCGGTTGCGGTCATGGCTGCGCGATCGTGATCCCCCAGGGCAATTCGCCGACCTGAATGGTCTTGATCACCTTCTGGGCCGCGACGTCGATCACCGAGACGTCGTTCGAAACGCCGTTGGTGACCATCAGATATTTCTCGTCGGGGGTGAAATCCATGTGCCAGACGCGCTGGCCGACCAGCAGATATTTGAGCACCTTGTGGGTCGCACCGTCGACCACCGCGACGCGGTTGGCGGGGCCGAGCGCAATGAACGCGGTCTTGCCGTCCTTGGTCATGCCGATGCCGACTGGCTGGATCGCCTCGTTGCGCAGGCCCGGGATTTCGAAGGTGATCTTGCCCGTCACCTCGCGCTTGACCGGATCGATGATCGACACCGTGCCGCCGATCTCCGAGGAGACCCACAATTCGGAGCCGTCGCGCTTGAACTGGGCGAAGCGCGGCCGCGAATCGACCAGCACATTGCCGACGATCTGGCGCGTCGTGGTGTCGATGAAATGCGCCATGTTGGTGGTTTCGGATGTGTTGATCAGGATCTTGCCGTCCGGGCTGATCGTCATGCCCTCGGGCTCGACGCCGACCTGGATGTCGCCAAGCCGGGCGCGCTTCTCGAGATCGATCACGGTGACCGTGTTGTCGTTCTCATTGGCGACATACATGGTCTTGCCGGCGGCATCCTGGGTGAACAATTCCGGATCGGGACCGGAGGGCAGGGTGTCGACGATCTCCTGGGTCTTGGTGTCGATCACCTGGATCGTGTCGTCGTCGCCGACCGCGACCATCACGAACTTGCCGTCGCGCGAGAACTCGATGCCGCGCGGCCGCTGGCCGACCTTGATGGTTTTCGTCACCGTCCAGCTATCGGTGTCGATCACCGTGACGGTGTTGCCCTTTTCGTTGGAGACATAGGCAACGAAGGCGGACGCCGGTGTCGCGGCAAGCCAAACCAGCATCCCGGTCAACAGACAGCGGCGCCACATACGTTTCATCTCCCTCACTGCAGCTTGCACTTCGTTTCAGGCCGGTCAACTCCGAGCGTGTCGAGCTCGGAGACCTGATGCAGGAAACCTTCCTGCGGCGAGACCGAAACGACCATACGACCATCGGCCAGCAGGATCGGCTGGCGGAGCTGCAGATTCCAGTCTCGCAGGGTCAGTCGCGTGCCCTTGAAGGCCGCGATCGAGAAATCCTTGCCCTTGAGGAAGGCGATGACCTTTTTTGGGTCCCCCGAATTGGTGCGGGACGTGGCTTCCCCGATCATGCGCGCGGCGGTCCAGGACTGCATGTCGAGCGCGGTCATGCGGCGCATGTTCAGCTTGACGAAGCGGTTCTGGATCTGGACGGCGCCCCATTGGTCATGCGCCGCGTCCCAGCTGGTCGGCACCAGGCCCGCCGACCCGGCGACTGGCCGCGGGTCCCAGGTCCGGTAGGGCAGATAGTTCGCGAACACCTCACTCTCGTCGGCGGCGACCAGCACGTCGTACGCCGGCGCCTGCTGCGTGAACACCGGCATTTGACGCTGGATCAGCGTCACGCCAGAGTCGGTGCGGCGCGCGCCGCCGGTGTCCTCGAAGGTCCGTTCCTGGACGATCTTGGCGCCGAAGCGCGTGGCGGCGCGGCGCAACGCGTCGGCATAGAGCTTGTCCTGATCGTGCGAACCAGTCACCAGCAGCCAGCGCTTCCACTGCTTCCACACCAGGTACTGGCCGAGCGCGTCCGCCAGCATCGAGCGGGTCGGCGCGACATGGATGACGTTGCCGCGGCAGTCCTGCTCGCGCAGCCGGTCGTCGATCGCGCCCGCGTTCAGCAGAACGGTGCCGCGGTCGCGCAGCGCGTCGGCGACCCTGAGCAGGGCGTCGGCGGGCAGGTCGGTGATGATGTAGTCGTTGTGGCCGGCGAGATCGGTCGCGACCTTGGCGACATCGTCGCTGTCCTTGACCTTGACCTCGTCGAGCGCGAAGCGCTGGTTGAGGAATTTCCCGGTCGTGTTGTTGTCCTCGATCGCGAGGCGCGCGCCGGCGATGCCGTCATTGTCGGCCGGCTGTTCGACCAGCGAGAGCGTCGATTTGATGCCGGCATGGCCGAGATAGCCGATATGGATCACGACTGGATCAGCCGCCAATGCGCCGGTCGCCACCATGCTGAGCGCGATCGTGCCGATCAGCCATCGGAACATAACTCCTCCCGCAATCTTTCTTCACCGGGCATGGCATTGTCGGGCCATGCGTTGAGATGCAAGATGACGAAATTGGCCTGGCTTGCAACCCCGCTTTTCGTCGTTGCGAGGTTACAAATTTCGATTGGTTCGCAATGATGAGATCAGCATCTGCCTTTGTCGTATCCCTGCTGGTGATGTCTGCGGCCGCGCGCGCCGAGCCGCCGAAGCTCGCGGTGTTCGACCTCGAGATGATCGACACCAGCCTGCAAGGGGAGATGAACGGGCCGCGGACCGACGAACAGGCGCGACTGCTCCGCACCGGCGATCAGGTGCGCAAGCAGCTCGCGGACTCCGGCAAGTTCCGCGTGATCGACATCGCGCCCGTCAATGCTGCGGCGCACGGCAGCAATCTTCAGGCCTGCGGCGGATGCGACGTGAAACTGGCCGGCGAGCTCGGCGCCGACCTTGCGATGACGGGCGTGGTGCAGAAGGTCTCCAACCTGATCCTCAACATCAATCTCTATCTGCGCGACGTGCACACCGGGCAATTGGTGGCCGCAGCAAGCGCCGACATGCGCGGCAACACCGACGAATCCTGGTCGCGCGCCACCGACTACCTCGTGCGCAACCGCCTGCTTGCGCCGAACTACGGCGCCCCGCAGGCACGATGAGCGACGGTTGCTTGGATGATTTCTGAATATTAGAAACTTACGCCTGAGTTGCCCGACGTGTCAAGCCGTCTGGTCGAACGCCGGAACCGGCTACTTTGCATGGGGTTGTTTTCGACATTTTGGTATCACGCCGCTTTCGCGCGGGAAGTATCACGCTTTCAGCCGCGCGGCGTGCCAGTGCAGATGATCGGCCATGAAGGTCGAGATGAAGTAGTAGCTGTGGTCGTAGCCCGGCTGACGCCGCAAGTTGAGGGGGATGTCGGCCTTCTCGCAGGCGGCCTTCAACAGCTCGGGCCGCAGCTGTTCGGTGAGGAAGCCGTCGGCGTCGCCGTAATCGACCAGCAGATCGGAGAAGCGGGCGCCGTCCTCGATCAGCGCCACCGCGTCGTGTTTGCGCCACGCCTGCTTGTTGCTGCCGAGATAGCCGCCGAGCGCCTTGTTGCCCCACGGCACCTGCGACGGCGCCACGATCGGTGCAAACGCACTTGCCGCGCGATAGCGATCGGGATGGCGCAACGCCGCGGTCAGCGCGCCATGACCGCCCATGGAGTGACCGAGGATCGATTGCCGCGTCGTATCGACCGGGAATTGCTCGGCGATCAGCTTCGGCAATTCCTCGGTGACGTAGCTCCACATCCGGTAGTTGGTCGCGAACGGCTGCTCCGTCGCATCAACATAGAAACCGGCGCCGAGGCCAAAATCGTAGGAATTGGCGGGATCACCGGGGACGCCTTCGCCGCGTGGGCTGGTATCCGGTGCGACGAAGATCAGGCCGAACTCGGCGCAGGCCTGGCGGAATTCACCCTTCTCGGTGACGTTGGCGTGCGTGCAGGTCAAGCCCGACAGGTAGGTGACGACAGGCAATTTGGCGCCGGCCGCATGCTCCGGGACAAACACCGAGAAGGTCATGTCGGTCTTGGTCTCGCGGCTGGGATGGCGGTAGACGCCCTGCGTGCCGCCATGCGACTTGTTCTGGGAAACCGTCTGCATCGTCGTATTCCTCTGTGTTGGTGCGCGGCGTCAGCCGACGCCGCTCTCGATCGCCAGGCGCACCAGCTCGGCCGAAGTGCGCACGCCAAGCTTCTGGCGCATGATCGATGACGTGTTCGCGACCGTCTTGTAGGACGAATGGACCAGCCAGGCGATCTCCGACAGGCTCTTGCCGGAACTGAGCAGGCGCAGGATCTCCATCTCGCGCGAGGTCAGCTTGGAAAGCGGATTCTGCGCAAAGCCCGGCCGCGCAAAGGCGACGTTGCGTGCGATCGCCGGCG
Source organism: Bradyrhizobium sp. CER78 (assembly GCF_029846235.1). Lineage (GTDB taxonomy): Bacteria > Pseudomonadota > Alphaproteobacteria > Rhizobiales > Xanthobacteraceae > Bradyrhizobium. The sequence continues at coordinate 203,471 of NZ_JARVWP010000005.1, read as the reverse complement.
GCAGATAGACGCCGCCATTGCCGACCTCGCGCACCGCCTCCACCAGATCGTTGGGATCGCCGGTCTTCGAGACGTAGCCCTTGGCCCCGATGTCGATGGCGCGGGCGGCGAACACCGGGTCGTCGTTCATGCTGAACATGATGAGGCGCGCGGATGCATCACGGGTCAGGATGCGCCGGGCCAGCTCGAAGCCGGAGACGGTCGGCAGGTTGATGTCGATCACGCAGAGATCGGGCTTCTCCGCGACGAAAGCCCGCTCACCGCTTTCGGCATCCGCGGCTTCGAGCAGGGTGATCTCGGGATCGTCGGCGAACACGGTGCGACAACCGGAGGCAACGATGGGATGATCGTCAACGATCAGAATGCGCATGGTGCTGTTCCGGCGACCTCATCGATTCACGCGTCATCACATCGGCTTGCGCGAAGAACACCTCGGTTCCGACCGGTTGTGCACCTCGCACGGGATTGCGATAGGGTGCGATTAGATAGCCGGGCAAATTTGGCTGTCAACGATCCTCTCGGAGGAGGGATCGCGGTCGGGGGCAACGTCATGTGGCAAAAGCTATCCTTGCGCGCACGTATCAACCTGTTGCTGGCGCTGATACTCGCGCTTGGATTAGGCATCAATATCGCGCGGCTGGCGTTCGAGGCGGGACCTCGCGTTCACGCAGAAGATCAAAGTGTTATCCGGCTCGCGCGCGAGTTTGTTGCTGCGATCGTGGCCGGTCTCGACGAGGCGCCGGATCCCGATGCGCGGCTCGATCAGATCGTCGAGGATCTGAGCCGGCTGCGCCATGTCAGCATCACGCGGCAGGATGACGCGGCCGCAATATCCCCCGAGCGTCCGCAGGACGCCGGCGATCCGCGCGCCCCGCCGGAGTGGTTCGTCGCGCTGGTCCATCCCGAGCAGACCTCGGTGCGGGTGCCGATCTCGGTTCACGGCAAGCCGCAATCGCTTGTCATCACCTCGCATCCCGACGACGAGATCGCCGAGATCTGGGACGGCATCGTTACCCAGCTCGAGATCGGCTCCGCGATCGCGGTGGCGCTGCTGCTGGTGACCATGCTGGTGGTCGGTCGTGCACTGGCGCCGCTCGAGGCGCTCTCGCAGGCCATGACCGGCATCGAGGCGGGGGATTACGAGGCACGGGTCGAACCCGGCGGATCGCCTGAATTGGCTGCGATCTGTGCCAAACTGAACCATTTGGCGGCGACGCTTGGCGAGGCTGTCGACAGCAAGCGGCAACTCGCCGAACGCGCGGTCTCGCTGCAGGATTCCGAACGCAAGGAGATCGCGCGCGAACTGCACGACGAGTTCGGGCCCTATCTGTTTGCGCTGCGCGCGCATGCCGGTGCGCTGACCCGGCTGTCGGAGATGGACAGGGCGGACCCTGCGGCATTGCGCAAGCACGGCAACGCCATCCTCGAGCAGGTCAATGCGCTCCAGCAGTTCACTCGCCGCATCCTGGAGCGATTGCGGCCGGTGGGACTGGCCGAGCTCGGGCTTGCGGAAGCACTCGGCGCGCTGGTGCGGCTGTGGAGCGAGACGCACCCGGAGGTGGAGATCGAGAGTAACGTGTCGCCTGATCTCGGCGATAGCGGAGAGATGGCCGATTTGACGATCTACCGCATCGTCCAGGAAGCGCTCACCAACGTGTTCCGCCACGCCGGCGCGACGGCAGTCGCTATCACGATCGAGCCTGTCGAGCGGCAGGCCGGCCTGCGCGGAAGCCGCCGCGGCGCGCTGGTGCGGGTTCGCGACAATGGCCGCGGCATGCTCGCCGATCACAGGTTTGGCCGCGGCTTGACCGGCATGCAGGAACGGATCCTCGCGCTCGGCGGCACGCTCAAAATCGACTCCTCCGATGACGGGGTGACGGTCGAAGCGCTGGTGCCGAAGGCTACTACCGCGGCCAGTATCTGAAAGCGGCCCACATCAGCGCCAGTGCACCGGCGATCCAGAGCACGATGATTGCGATCATCCCGGCGCGGCTGATCGGTCGTTGCAATACCGCGCTGGCCTCGGCGCGGCATTCCGCCATCACCTCGTCCGGAACGAGCGCGATCGCGAGCCAGATTCCAAGCGGCAGCAGGATCAGATCGTCGAGATAGCCGAGCACCGGGATGAAATCCGGAATCAGATCGATCGGAGACAGCGCATAGGCCGCCACCGCGATCGCCACGGCCTTGGCGTACCATGGTACGCGCGGGTCACGCGAAGCGAGATACAGCGCAACACTGTCCCGCTTGAGATTGCGGGCCCAAGCCTTGATTGAGGACAGCTTGATTGATGAGGGTTTGAAGGTCGACAGCATGGCGTGACGCCTGCACGCCAGACGGAAACGCTACTCCAGCACCACGTCGACCGGCATGCCGCTGTGCAGACCCTTGTGGACGGACGATGGCGCGATGCCGAAATATTTCCGGAATACGCGGCTGAAATGCGAAGAGCTCGAGAAGCCCCAGGAGAAGGCGACATCGGTGATGGTCTTGCCGTTCTGGGATTCCAGCTCCTGCCGGCAATTCTGTAGCCGGGCCTTCCAGATGTAGTCGCTGACTGTCATGCCGCGATCGCTGAACAGCATGTGCAGATACCGTTTCGAGCAGCCGAGCGCCGCGGAGATGCGGTCGATGCAGAGATCGGGATCGCGCAGGTGCTCGCGGATGAAGCCCTGGGCCCGCACATAGGTCGCTTCGGCGCTGCCGCGGTCGAACATGACGCCGGTTTCGCGCAGCGGCAGCAGCAGCAAATCGATGAGCGCATCGGCGACGCCGACCGCATTGACCGGGGTCAGCGTCGGCGCCTCGCCGAACGCGGCGTGCACGAAATCATAGGCGATGCGGCCGGTGCCGTTGCGCGCCGAGAGCTTGCACGGCGCCATCTTCGAGAGCTGGAAGCCGCGCTCCTTGAGCAGGTCCTTCGGCACGATGACGACCTCGTGACGGGTCAGGGACGGGCTGATGATCGTATGCGGACAAGACACGTCGTAGGCGAAGCAGTCGCCCGGCATGATGTCGAAGTGCAGACCGTCCTGCTCGAAATGCGAGACGCCGTGGGTCTGGAAGACGATCTTGATGTACGGATGCTCGCTCAGCTTGATGCGCGAGATGGTATGCGCGATCCGGTGCTGGCTTGCCTCGATCTGGCACAGCTTCAATCGCGAGACCGTCGTGAAGTTGATGCGGCCCTCGAGCGAGGATCCTTCCAGCGCATCGACGTCGAACTGACCACAGAGGTCAGTGAGCGCATCCGACCAGCGCTGGATTTGCCGCTTGGGCGTCAATCCGTTCGTGCTGAGTGAATGGACTGTATCGGACATCTTTCCAGCCACCGATTCGATCCCCAACGCGACTGCTCACCGAGCTCAATCTGGCCCGGGATGATGCGCCTTCTCCCTGATTCTGAACAGCTTAGGGAGGTGGCGGGATTTCTTCCCGGTTAATGTCGGGTGATCCTCCGACTTAGTTCTGGCCTCGTCAAGCGCAACCTTAGAACGCGTCAACCTGGCGCTTCGAATGCGCCGGCCGCGATTGATGCCCTGCAGCATGAAGCAAACTTTGCCACCCATTCGGGGCGGACCCTGAAAAATCTGTCGCAGCTTCGCTTTTGAGCAAACGGCTCTTCTCTATTGGGCAAGTCAGCGGGGTTCGATCGGACTACGACTGGGACACCAAAATGGAAGAAGTGGGGCCGTTTCGGCGGAAACCCTTGAGCTCTTGAACCTGGGAGGAAATCCACGATGCGCAAGATGCTTTACGCGACTGGCCTTGGGGCAATGGCGGTGTTTGCCGTCGGAGCTGCCAGCGCCAATGACGAACTCCACAAGATGTCGCAGAACCCGAAAGACTGGGTGATGCCGACCGGCGACTACAACAATCAGCGTTACTCGAAGCTGAATCAGATCAACGCCCAGAACGTCGGAAAGTTGCAGGTCGCCTGGACGTTTTCGACCGGCGTGCTGCGCGGTCACGAAGGCGGACCGCTGATCATCGGCGACATGATGTACGTGCACACCCCGTTCCCGAACAAGGTCTACGCTATTGACCTTTCCAAGGACAATCAGATCGTCTGGAAGTACGAGCCGAAGCAGGACCCGAACGTCATTCCGGTGATGTGCTGCGACACCGTCAATCGCGGCGTTGCCTATGGCGACGGCAAGATCATCCTGCATCAGGCCGACACCACGCTGGTCGCGCTCGATGCGAAGACCGGCAAGGTTGAGTGGAGCGTCAAGAACGGCGATCCGAGCAAGGGATCGACCGGTACCTCGGCGCCGATGGTCATCAAGGACAAGGTCCTGGTCGGCATCTCCGGCGGCGAGTTCGGTGTCCAGGCCCACATGACGGCCTACGACCTCAAGACCGGCAAGCTGGTCTGGCGCGGCTTCTCGGAAGGTCCGGATGACCAGATCCTGGTCGACGACAAGACCACCGAGCTAGGAAAGCCGATCGGCAAGGACTCCAGCCTGAAGACGTGGCAAGGCGATCAATGGAAGATCGGCGGCGGCGCGACCTGGGGCTGGATCTCCTACGATCCCGAACTGAATCTCGTGTACTACGGATCGGGCAATCCCTCGACCTGGAATCCGAAGCAGCGTCCCGGCGACAACAAGTGGTCGATGACGATCTGGGCACGCAACCCGGATACCGGCGTCGCCAAGTGGGTCTACCAGATGACGCCCCATGACGAATGGGACTATGACGGCGTCAACGAGATGATCCTCTCGGATCAGTCGATCGACGGCAAGCCGCGCAAACTGCTGACGCACTTCGATCGCAACGGCCTCGGCTATACGCTCGATCGCGCCACCGGCGAACTGCTGGTCGCCGACAAGTATGATCCGAAGGTGAACTGGACCTCCGGCGTCGACATGAACAAGAGCTCGCCGACCTATGGTCGTCCGAAGGTTCTCGATGCAGCGTCGACCGACAAGGCCGGCGAAGACCACAACGTCAAGGGCATCTGCCCGGCGGCGCTGGGTTCGAAGGACGAGCAGCCGGCGGCCTACTCGCCCGACACGCAACTGTTCTACGTGCCGACCAACCACGTCTGCATGGACTACGAGCCGTTCAAGGTGAGCTATACCGCAGGTCAGCCCTATGTCGGCGCGACGCTGTCGATGTATCCGCCTCCCGGTGAGACCAACATGGGCAATTTCATCGCCTGGGACGGAAAGACCGGCAAGATCGTGTGGTCGAACAAGGAGCAGTTCTCGGTCTGGTCGGGCGCGCTCGCAACGGCCGGCGGCGTGGTGTTCTACGGCACGCTGGAAGGCTACCTAAAGGCAGTCGACGCGAAGACGGGCAAGGAGCTCTACAAGTTCAAGACTCCGTCCGGCATCATCGGTAACGTCACCACCTATGAAAATGGCGGCAAGCAGTACGTCGCGGTTCTGTCGGGTGTTGGTGGTTGGGCAGGCATCGGCCTCGCGGCCGGTCTGACTGATCCGACCGCCGGTCTTGGCGCAGTCGGCGGCTATGCGGCGCTGAGCAACTACACCGCGCTTGGTGGAACGCTCACCGTGTTCTCGCTGCCGCAGCAGTGAGCTGAGCAAGCCTCGTTCCGGCGCATGGGGCGATCTCCATGCGCCGGTCCGTCTTCAATCCGCACGCGAGGATATGCTTTTGCGTAAGATCTGGTTTGTGACTGCTGCGATCTTCGTCGTGGCAATGGGAGGAGTTGCCTCTGCCGAAGCTCCCGGCGACCCGACTGCGGTCAAATCCGAGGACGGCAAGTATCTCGATAAGGACGGTAACCCGACCTACAAGGTTGCACCTGATGGGACCGTGGATTGGTACACCTATTCCGGATATCGCCGATACCATTCGGAATGCCACGTTTGCCACGGGCCCGACGGTATGGGTTCGACGTACGCGCCTGCGCTGAAGGACTCGCTGAAGAGCATGAACTATGCCGATTTTCTCGGCGTGGTCGCGAGCGGACGCAAGAACGTCTCGACGTCGCAGGAGAACGTCATGCCGGCGTTCGGCGACAATCCGAACGTTGCTTGCTACATGGACGACCTCTATGTGTACCTGCGCGCTCGTTCCAATGATGCAGTTGAGCGCGTACGGCCGGCCAAGCACGAAGACAAGTCGGAAGCCTACGGTAAGGCGGAAGATGCCTGCATGGGCCACAACGACAAGAAGTGAGCGTGACCGGCGCGAATGACAAACCTGTTTGATGTTTTGTGGAGACCAAGATGAAGACCCGCGCCGCAGTCGCATTCGAAGCAAAGAAGCCGCTTGAGATCGTCGAGCTCGACCTGGAAAGCCCCAAGGCCGGCGAGGTCCTTGTCGAGATCAAGGCGACGGGCATCTGCCACACCGACGCCTACACACTCGACGGCTTCGACAGCGAAGGCATCTTCCCCTCGATCCTCGGGCATGAAGGCGCTGGCATCGTTCGCGAGGTCGGCGCCGGCGTGACGTCGGTGAAGCCGGGCGATCATGTGATCCCGCTCTACACGCCCGAATGCCGCCAGTGCAAAAGCTGCCTGAGCCAGAAGACCAATCTCTGCACGGCGATCCGCGCGACCCAGGGCAAGGGCGTGATGCCCGACGGCACCTCGCGCTTCAGCTACAAGGGCAAGACGGTCTTCCATTACATGGGCTGCTCGACCTTCTCGAACTTCACCGTGCTGCCCGAGATCGCGGTCGCCAAGATTCGCGAGGACGCGCCGTTCGACAAGAGCTGCTACATCGGCTGCGGCGTCACCACCGGCGTCGGTGCGGTCGTCAACACCGCCAAGGTGACGCCGGGCGCCAACGTCGTCGTGTTCGGCCTCGGCGGCATCGGCCTCAACGTGATCCAGGGCGCCAAGATGGTCGGCGCCGACAAGATCATCGGCGTCGATATCAACGACTCCAAGGAAGCGTGGGGCAAGCAGTTCGGCATGACGCATTTCGTCAACCCGACCAAGGTGAGCGGCGATATTGTTCAGCACCTGGTGGGCCTGACCGACGGCGGCGCCGACTACACCTTCGACTGCACCGGCAACACCAACGTGATGCGCCAGGCGCTGGAAGCCTGTCACCGCGGCTGGGGCGTCTCGGTCGTGATCGGCGTCGCGGAATCCGGCAAGGAGATCGCAACCCGGCCATTCCAGCTCGTCACCGGGCGGGTGTGGAAGGGCACCGCGTTCGGCGGCGCGCGCGGCCGCACCGACGTGCCGAAGATCGTCGACTGGTACATGAACGGAAAGATCCAGATCGATCCGATGATCACCCATGTGCTGAAGCTCGACGAGATCAACAAGGGCTTCGACCTGATGCACGAGGGCAAATCGATCCGTTCGGTCGTCGTATTCTGAAATCAAAACACCAAGCACTAGGAGGATAGACCAATGACTGTTCATATCCACCCGTCGGTCGACAATGGCGTCAAACAAGGCTCCGGCAATTTTGCCGGCGGCACGCTCGTCTGCAAATGCGCGGACAAGAAGGTCAAGGTCGGGGTCAAGGGCGATGTCGCCCACAACCACGCCTGCGGCTGCACCAAGTGCTGGAAGCCCTCGGGCGCCATCTTCTCGGTGGTCGCGGTGGTCCCGCGCGAGAACGTCACCGTGCTGGAGAACGGCGACAAGCTGAAGATCGTAGATGCCGCCGCGGTGATCCAGCGCCATGCCTGCACCGGATGCGGCACCCACATGTACGGCCGGATCGAGAACAAGGGCCATCCGTTCTATGGCCTCGACTTCATCCATCCCGAGCTGTTCCAGGAGTCCGGCTCGGCGGCTCCGGGATTTGCCGCGTTCGTGTCGTCGGTGATCGAGTCCGGCGTCAAGCCGGCCGAGATGGCGGGGATCAGGTCGCGGCTGAAGGAGCTCGGACTCGAGCCGTATGATTGCCTGTCGCCGGCGCTGATGGACGCGATCGCGACCCACGTGGCGAAATCCAAGGCGGCCTGACAGGGGCGCGGGCTGACCAAGGTAGCCGACAAGGCCGGCCTGAGCGGTCCGTCCTAACGAGATTCGTCGCCGGCAGAGGGCCTGTCGGCGACGGATATGCTGGTAGTACCCGTGACCTTGAACCTTGCATGCCCTGCGGGCGACCATAGGGCATGCATTTTATCTTCCGCCTTGCCCTCGTCCTGTCCCCGATCCTGATCCTGTCACCGGTCCGTGCCGGGTCACCAGAAGACCGCTACATCGCGACGCGTGACGCCGCGATTGCCAAATTTGCCAAGCTGTCGAACGACAATAAGATCAACGAGACCGTCGACAGGGCCGAGGCGGCCGCGCGCGACGAGCTCACGGGCCAGTTGGCCGCAATCCTGGCGCAGCCGGCCCGGCCGGGCTTTGCGCCCGCCCAGCTCAATCTCGACACTCTATATAAGGGCGACATGGGGTTCGGCATGCTCGACGGCCTGCGCTTCGATGCCGACACCGGCAGGGACGGCGGCAAGATCGGCGAGAAGCGTGCCGACGGCAGTTTCGTCGAGCCGAAGGCCCACATCATCGTCACATCCGAAGCCCTGTTCACCCGCTGGCTGCACGAGCACAAGGCCTGGTGGGACAAGGGCAGCAAGAACGTGCCACAGCAGATAGAACCGGCGCTGAAGTTCGAGGGCCTCTACACCCAGGCGATATCGACCGATGCGGCCGTGATCAACTTCAATGAGCTGCCGGTCGCCAAGCCGGCGTCGGCCACGCTGACCTACGGTTTTCTGGCCGGCCGTACCCAGGATTCGTTTCCAGAGGCGGCCGACGAGGTGTTTGTCGCAGCGCTCGCCAACGGCAAGTTCTACATCGCCTATGGCGAGATCGAGCCCACCGTGCAGGTGCCGGCCTGCACCGCGATCCGCGCCGACTACAACAAGAAGGCCGACGCAGCGGCCGAGAAGCTCGAGCGCAAGCAGATTTCCAAAGCGGCCTATGACAAGCTCGGCGACCTGCGCCAGCAGGGCGAGGACGCCTTCAAGCGCTGCTTCGTTCAGCACGCCCCGGAGCAGCCGGAATTCGCCGCAGCCACCAGGCAGGCCCAGGCGCTGCTGGAGACGGCGATCGGCAAATAGCCTCGCGCAACGGTTTGATCGGCTGACGGTCCGTCCCTATCTTCCCCGGAAAGCTCAGCACACCGGGGAGACGCCATGACTACCGCCATCACTCCGTTTCGCATCGCCGTCAGCGACGATGTCCTTGAGGATCTCCGCACCCGGTTGCGCCGGACCCGCTGGCCGGAAGCTGAGCTGGTCGACGATTGGAGCCAAGGTGCGCCGCTGAAATGGATCAAGGACATCTGCCAGTATTGGGCCGAGACGTATGATTGGCGGCAGCGCGAGGCGCGGCTCAACCGCTTCAGCCAGTTCACCACCGAGATCGACGGGCTCGACATCCACTTCATCCATGTCCGCTCAAAACATCCGGAGGCGCGGCCATTGGTCATCACCCATGGCTGGCCGGGATCGGTGGTCGAATTCCACAAGGTGATCGAACCGCTGACCGATCCGACCGCGCATGGCGGCAGCGCCGCCGATGCATTCCATGTGGTGTGCCCGTCATTGCCGGGCTTCGGCTTCTCGGCCAAGCCTATCGCGACGGGCTGGGGTGTCGACCGGATCGCGAAGGCCTGGGCCGTCCTGATGGAGCGGCTGGGCTATGCCAGCTATTTCGCGCAAGGCGGCGATTGGGGCTCCGCGGTCACGACCGCGATCGGCGGGCAGGATCCGGCGCATTGTGCCGGCATCCACATCACGCTTGCGATGTCGACCCGGCCCAATGTCGAGGGCCAGCCGACGCCGGAGGAAACCCGCGCGCTCAACGGCATCAAATACTACGCCGACTGGGACTCCGGCTATTCCAAGCAGCAGTCGACCCGGCCGCAGACGCTCGGCTATGCCCTGACGGATTCACCGAGCGGGCAGGCGGCCTGGATCCTTGAAAAGTTCTGGGCCTGGACCGACTGCGACGGGCATCCGGAAAACATCCTCGGCCGCGACGAACTGCTCGATAATGTCATGCTGTACTGGGTCACCGAGACGGCCGCATCGTCTGCGCGGCTCTATTGGGAGAGCTTCGGGCCGGGCAAGCGAACCCCGCACAAGGTCAATGTGCCGACCGGCGTTGCCGTGTTTCCCAAGGAGATCGTCACGCCGGTCCGCAAATGGATGGAGACCAATTTCACCAACATCCAGCACTGGAGCGAGATGCCGAAGGGCGGGCACTTCTCCGCGTTCGAGCAGCCCGAGCTGTTCGTTGGCGAGGTGCGGGAGTTTTTCGGGAAGCTGCGCTAGCTGCGTTTGTGTCAATGCGCTGCGCAACGGAGGAACGTCGGCGTGCTGCTTGATCCCCGCGATGGCGACTTCGAGGACAATGCCGCCAGTCCCGAACAGCGTTCGTTGTTCGCGATCGTGGGCAGCCTTCTGGTTGAGATAAGCCCGGCGAAGCTGTTATTCGCCTGGACGGTTTCACTTCTGCTTCCGGGCCTGCTGCTCGGCCTTGCGCCGCTGGTCGCGTCCGCCTGGATCTCGAGCCTTTCGCAACAAGTTCTGGCGCTGTCCGAAGTGGGGGCCGTGCTGGCGTTGGTTGTGATCGTAGCGTTAGGGTGGCTCGGCGGGCGACCGCTGTTTCAAATCGCAGAAACAAACTTCTGGTCATTGAACGCGCTCGCGGTGCAACCGAGCTACACCTTCACGCGTGAGGCGCTGGGCCATCTGGCGGAACTGCTCTGGCGAACCGGCGCAACTCCTGCTTCTCGCATAAGGCTGCGCCGCAATTGTTCGATCGGCGCCGGCATGCTGCTCTCTGCAGGTGCAGCATTGATCGCGGTCCTGTCTTGGCCTGCTTCGCAATGGACTGCGACCGTCAATGACCTTGTTCTGATCCATCGTCTTGTGGTGCCGACATTCGCGAACGCCGTGGTGCTGGTGTCCAGCTATCTTGCGGTCGCATCACTGGCCTGGAGTGTGGCCGACGCCAGCATGGATCAACCGGCCGACCTTGCCGCCTTCGACGCGACGCCGCTCGGAGGCCGCTGTTGGCGCCTTGCGCATTTGTCGGATATTCACGTGGTCGGCGAGCGATACGGCTTCCGCATCGAAAGCGGGACGGCCGGTCCGCGGGGAAACCAGCGCTTCCATCGCGTGCTGGCTCGCCTCGCCGAAATTCACGCCGTCGATCCACTCGACCATGTGTTGATCAGCGGCGATATGACGGATGCCGGCCGGCCCGGCGAATGGGCGGAATTTCTCGATGCATTGGCAGGTCACCCTGAGCTTGCAGCACGCATCATCATGCTTCCGGGCAATCATGACGTTAATGTCGTGGATCGCGCCAATCCGGCGCGCCTCGACCTGCCGTTCAGCCCAGGCAAGCGGCTACGGCAGATGCGTACCTTGTCGGCGATTGCGGCCGTCCAGGGCGATCGCGTGCGTGTCATCGACGATTCCGGCAAACCGTCGGCTACGCTGAACCAGGCGCTGGCACCTTACCAAGACCGGATAGTGCAATTTGCGCAGCACGGGGGTGTGCGCCGTGCTGTGGCGGTCCGCGGCTTGTTCGATGACCAATTCCCGATGATCCTGCCGCCGGACCGGGATGGCGGCCTCGGAGTCGCCATTCTCAACTCCAACGCAGAAACCCACTTTTCCTTCACCAACGCGCTCGGTTTGGTTTCGGAAGCGCAAACGCGGCGATTGGAGGCTGCAATCCGTCATTTCCCGACGGCATGCTGGATCATCGCGCTGCATCATCACTTGATGGAGTATCCGATGCCGGTCAAGACGTTTGCCGAACGCATCGGGACGGCCCTGATCAACGGCAGTTGGTTTGTACGCAGGTTGCAAAAGTTTTCCGATCGCTCGGTCGTGATGCACGGTCACCGGCATATCGATTGGATCGGTACATGCGGTGCGTCGAAGATCGTCTCGGCCCCGTCGCCGGTGATGGCGGCGGCCGATGATGCGGTCACCTATTTCTATATCCACAGAATGGTGGTCGGGCCGGACAGGAAGCTCTGCCTCGCCGAGCCCGAGCGGGTGGAAATTGCCGGAAGCTAAGACGTTTCCGGCCTTTCTTCCTGCGTTCCGCCGAACAAATCAGCGATCCATGCGGCCGACGGACTCTCGGCACAGAAGGTCAGAATGGCGAGCGTGATCGGCACGCCGATGAAAGTCCCGAACAGGCCCCAAAGCGAGCTCCAGAAGAAGATCGCAAACAGCACCAGGAACGGCGAGATCGACAACGTCGAGCCGGCCACCCGCGGTTCGATATAGCTGCCGACCACGAACTGGATGACGTTGAGACAGGCGAACACACCAAACACGGCTGGCCAACTCTCGAACTGCGTCATGGCCAGCAGCGTGGGGAACAATGTCGCGATGAAGGGGCCGATGAAAGGAATGTAGTTGAGGACAAAGGCGATGACGCCCCATTCAAACGCGAATGGCAGTCCGGTCACGGCAGCGAACAGGCCGACCAGGAGACCCGTGACCGCGCTCATCTGCGTCCGCACCAGCATATATTTGCGAAACTTGGCGGCCGTGGCCTTGCTGCCCTTGAGCAAGACGCTCGCGGCTGTGCGATTCTCCAGTCGCTGGATTCGTCGACCGGCGTCTTCGACCTCGAGAAGCCCCAGCACGACATAGACCAGCACGATGAGCCAGAAACTCAACGTGGTGTTGACGCGGCCGGTGACGTATTGCGTGACGCGCAGCAGCCAGCCTACGTTGAAATGCTCCGCCCAAAGGCCTGCAAACGAGATGCCATGGCCGTCCAGCCATATCACCGCGGCGTCGTAGAAGGCTTGATATCGCGCCGCATCCGCAAGCAAGGAGCGCCCGACACGACCGAATCCCCACGCCGCGAGCGAGGCAAATGCGATGCAGACGGTGGTCGTAACGACGACGGTGATGGCGAGCGCGAAGAGTTTCGGCAGCCACGACTGCAGCCGTTCCTGAACGGGCCAGACGATCGCAATGATGAACAGCGCGGCCGCAAGCGGGGCCAGCACGCTGCGCGACTGAGCCACCGCCGCAGTGACCAGTACTGCGGCAATGATGCCGGTCGTGATCTTCAACCCGCCTGTCACCATCCGGCGACCTTAGTGGAAAACGCGCCCCGCAGGCAAATGCGGCGCTCGAGCGCACTATTCAGCTTGGAAGCTGACCGGCAATCTCGTCGGCTCGCCAGCACCGCACCGCGTGCCCGTCCGGACGCGTTTCAAGCGAAGGCCCGGGTTCGCGACGACACACCGCTTCGGCGTAACGACAGCGCGGACTGAATGCGCATCCATCCGGCGGATCGAGCGGATTGGGAAGCTCGCCCCTTGCCGTCGCCAGCGGCGCGCGGCGTAGCGGATCGGGAATCGCGGCGATCAGGGTTTGCGTATAGGGGTGCGCCGGCCGTTCGAAGATGTCGCGCCAGCCGCCCGTCTCCACGATGCGGCCGAGATACATCACCGCGACCCTGTCGCTCATGTGCTCGACCACGCCGAGGTCGTGGCTGATCATGATGTAGGAGAGGCCGAGGCTCTCCTTCAATTCCAGCAGCAGGTTGATGATCTGGGCGCGGATCGAGACGTCGAGCGCCGATACCGGTTCGTCGCAGATGACGATCTTCGGATTGAGGATCAGTGCACGGGCGATGCCGATGCGCTGGCGCTGGCCGCCCGAGAATTCATGCGGGTAGCGGCCGGCCTGTTCGGGGCGCAGACCGACATGCCTGAGCATCTCGGCGATGCGTCCGTCGATCTCGCTCCGGGCCGTCACGCCATGCAGGCGCAGCGGATCCTCAAGCGTGCGGCGAACGGTCTGGCGTGGATTGAGCGAGGCGTAGGGATCCTGAAACACCATCTGGGCGATGCGGGCCAATCGCTTTCGATCGACCGACCGCCGCTCCGTCACGACGTGCCCGTCCAGCACGATCCTGCCTCGCGTCGGCGTCAGCAGCCCTAGCAGCGAAAGGGCGACGGTCGACTTGCCGCAACCGGATTCGCCGACGAGGCCGAGGCACTCGCCGCGCTTCAGCTCGAGATCGATGCCGTCGACCGCGCGCAGCAGCCGATGGCCGCCGCCGAGCAGGCCGCCGCCAAGCGGAAAATGCACCGCGAGATCCTCCACGCTGAGGATGACGTCGTCGTCAGGCCTCACCGCGGGGTCAAGCATGATGGTGGCACCGGACGAGGCCGCCTGCACCGAGCCATGTCGTCTCCGGTACGGTGGTCCGGCAGATCTCGGTCGCCTGCGCGCAACGCGGATTGAATCGGCAGCCGCTTGGGAAATCCGCGATCGCGGGTACGACGCCGGCGATCTCCCTGAGCCGCGACCGGCCAAGCGCGGCGCGGCTCCCCAGCCGTGGCAGCGAGTCGACCAGACCTTGCGTGTAAGGATGCGCGCCGGCGCGGAAGATGTCGTCCGAGCCGCGTTCCTCGACGATGCGGCCGGCATACATCACGCCGACGCGGCTGCAGACATTGGCGACCAAACCGAGATCGTGGCTGATCATCAGGATCGCAGTGCCTCGCTCGGCGCACAGATTGCGCATCAGCTCGATGATCTCCGCCTGCACCGTCACGTCGAGCGCGGTGGTCGGCTCGTCGGCGATCAGAAGATCCGGATCGCATGCCAGCGCGATGGCGATCATCACGCGCTGGCGCATGCCGCCCGAAAGCTGGTGCGGATAATCCTTCACCCGCCGCTCCGGCGCGGGGACTCGGACATTCGCCAGCGCCTCGACGGCGAGCTGGTTTGCCTCGCGCCAGCTCTTGCCTTTGTGCAGCACAAACATTTCCGCGATCTGCCGACCCACCGGCGAGACCGGATTAAGCGCCGTCATCGGCTCCTGGAAGATCATGGCGATCCGGTTGCCGCGCAGCGCGCGTTGCTCGGCCGCGGAAAGTCCCTGGATCTCGCGGCCTTCGAAGCGGATGGCGCCGGCGGCGATCGAGAGCGGCCGGCGCAGCAAACCGATCAGGGCAAGGGCCGTAATGCTCTTGCCGCAGCCGGACTCGCCGACAAGGCCGAAGGTCTCGCCACGATCGATGCGGAATGAAACGCCCTCGACCGCTGCAACATGCCTGGCACCGTCGGCGAGATCGATGCGCAAGCCCTCGACTTCGATCAGCGGAGCGGCTGTCATGTGCGCCGGCTCCGCGATTGGGGATCGAGCACGTCGCGCAAGCCGTCGCCGAGCAAATTGAGGCCGAGCACCGTCAGGAATATCGCAAGGCCGGGGAAGACCGACAGCCATGGCGCCGTGGTGATCTGGTCGCGCGCCTCCGACAGCATGCTGCCCCAGCTGGGATAGGGTGGACGGATGCCGAGGCCGAGGAACGAGAGCGAGGCTTCGGCCAGCACCGCACCGCCCATGCCGAGCGTGCCGATGACGATAATGGGACCGATCATGTTCGGCAGCAATTGCGTGATCATGATGCGCAGATCTCCGTAGCCCAGCACTCTCGCAGCTTGCACATAGCCTTGGCTCTTGAGCGACAGTGTCGAGGCCCGCGCGATCCGGCAGGTGAAGGACCAGTTGGTCAATCCGAGCGCGATCAGCAGGCTGGTCAGGCCGGGTCCAAGCACCGCCATGATGGCGAGTGCGAAAATCAGCGAAGGGATTGCGAGCATGACATTGGTCAGCCCGTTGACGACATCGTCCCACCAGCCGCCCCAATAGCCCGCGGTCAAGCCCAGCGTCACGCCGATGACGCTGTTGACGAGCTGCGAGACGATGCCGACCGTCAGCGAGATGCGCGCGCCGTGCACGACGCGGGAATAGATATCGCGGCCCTGCGCATCGGTGCCGAACCACCAGATCCAGCTCGGCGGTTCTTCCGCATTCACGAGGTTGGCACCCATGACCGGATCGGTATGGGCCAGCCAGGGCGCGAACAGGCCGACGAAGATCGCAAGCGCGAACAGCATCCCGCCGATGATCGCGCTGGTGCCAAGCTTCATCGTGGCCGCTCCGCCGTCACGGGCTGGACGGTCCATCGTGCACAGGTGTGGTGAGACCGACGGACCCTCATGCGTATCTGATCCTTGGATCGATCACGCCGTAGAGCAGGTCGACCAGTGTATTGACGGCGAGAAAGAACAGCACCACCACGAGAATGGTGCCCTGCACGGCCGGAATGTCGCGCTGCAGGACGCTGTCGACCAGCAACGAGCCGATGCCCGGCCAGGAGAACAGTTTCTCGACGACCACCGCCTGGCCCATCACGACGCCGAATTGCAGGCCGATCGCCGTGAGAATGATGACGAGGGCATTGCGCATCACGTGCCAGGTCACGACCCGGGTCTCGCTCATGCCCTTCGAGCGCGCGGTGCGGACAAAATCCGCGGTCATGATCTCGAGCACCGCCGCACGCGTCGTCCGCGCCAGCAGCGCCATCGGCGAGACGCCGAGCGTCACGGCGGGCAGCAGCAGATATTTGAGCCCGCCATCGCCATAGCCGAAACTCGGCAGCCAGCCGAGCTTCAATGCGAACAGATACATCAGCAGCAGCCCGAGCCAGAACTTGGCCATCGAGAGGCCAGATACCGCCAGCACCATCGAGATCGTGTCGACGATGCTGCCCGGCCTCAGCGCGGCGATGAAGCCGAGCGGTACGCCGACCGCAACCGCGAATACCAGGGCAGCGAATATCAATTGCAGCGTCGGCCACATCCGTTTGGCGATCATGGTCGTAACCGGCTCGCTGGTGCGGAACGAGGTGCCGAAATCACCGGTCGCGAGCTTGGCGATATAGGAGCCGAAGCGCACGTAAACCGGATCGTCGAGCCCGAGCTGCTTCTTCATCCGTTCCACGACCTGCGGGTCCGTCGGGCCGCGGCCGTCGTCGCCCATGCTCGATACGATGCTGCCCGGGACGACGCTGAACAGCACAAAGATCAGCATCACGACGGCCAGCACGGTCGGAATGGTTTGCAGGACTCGACGGATCGCGAAGGACAGCATGGGACGCTTTCGTCACTCCCTCGATCGTTTCTCGCGATGGAGGAGCATGGCACCTGTCACTTCGCGGGCGAGGTCTCGTCGACCCAGAGGTCCTCGACATTCTGATGGGTCAGTTCGGTCGCGTCCAGCTGAATTCCCTTGAGCCAGGGCTGCACCGCCATGACCGCCTTGTTGTAGTTGAAGAACCAGACCGGTGCTTCCTCATGGAGCAGCGCATTGGCCTTTTGCAGCAGCTGGACGCGCTTGGTGGCGTCGTCGGTCTGCCCGGCTTCATCGATCACCTTGTCGAACTCGGCGTTCTTGAAGTTCGTGTAGTTGCAGGCCGATTGTGGCGTCGCCGAGTGGAAGCATTTGAGTGCGGCCTGTGGATCCGGGCCGGTCGCCTGGGAATAGATGAAGGCCTGGAAGTCGCCCTTGCGAATGACCTCCGCCAGCACCGCGGTCTCGACCTGCTTCACTTTCACCTTGATACCGACCTTGTCCAGCATCGGGATCGCGGCCTCGACGATCGGCAGGCCCCAGCTTTCGTTCTGACTGGTGGTCCATTCGAATTCAAAGCCCGAGGGATAACCCGCGTCCGCGAGCAATTGCTTCGCCTTCGCGGGATCATAGGGGTAGGGCTTCATCGTCTTGTCGTAGGCAGGCGAGGTCAAAGGCAGCCAGCTCGTGGCGCGATAGGCCTTGCCCTTGACCAGCTTGTTGATGATCAGATCGGCATCGATGGCGTGGTTGATGGCCTGGCGAACCCGCTTGTCGGAGAACGGCTTGAACGCCGGATTCATCCCCATATAGCGCGTGAAGACCTCGGCGACTTCGACGATGGTGCCCTTGAGGTCGGGGTCGACCTGATAGGCGACATACTGCGCCGGCCCCAGCACCGAGGTGTCGATCTCCTTGTTGCGGAAGGCGACGTCGCGTGCGGCGGCTTCGCCCATCAGCGAGATCACGAGCTTGTCGGCGTATGGCTTGCCGGGCTTGTAGAACCGGTCCCAGCGTTCCAGCACGATACGCGATCCCGGCACGTGCTCGACGAACTTGAACGGACCAAGACCGATCGGCTTCTGGATGAAGCTCTCCTTGGCGCCCTCGTCGGCGGGATAGATCGAGGTCAGCGCCGTGAAGAAGTAAAAGGCGGGATCGACTTTTTCGGTCAGCTTCATCTCGAGGGTGAGGTCGTCGATTTTCTTCAGGCCGGAGATCTCCTTGGCCTGGCCCTTCTCGACCTCGGCCGCACCCTCGATGATGCGGACGAAGCGCGCGCCGGGATAGGCCTTGGTGCCGTCCATGATGCGATTGTAGGACCAGATGACGTCGTCCGCCGTCATCTTGCGATCGTTGTGGAAGTAGGCGTCATCGCGCAGCTTGAAAGTGTAAATGAGGCCTCCGCCCGAGACGGCGACCTCCTTGGCAAGTTCCAGAACCGGCTTGCCCTCGCTGGAGTCCCAGATATAGAGCGACCGGTGCAGGGCCTTGGCGTAGATCTCGTCCTGGGCGCGTGGTGTCGTGTGGATGTCCATGCTGGTGAAGCTGGAGCCGTAGGGCGCCGTCATGCGAATGGTCCCGCCCTTGCGCGGTGTCTGGGCTGCCGCCGCCGTGGCGGCGAGTGCGAGCCCCAGGCCGGCCGCGATCGCAATCAACTTGAACTTCATGTTTCCCCCAACGATGCAGGAACATTCCGATCAGCGAGTTGACCATCGGCGGCATGTCAAGCGCAAGGTCCACATGTCGTGTCGGTGGCGACCGGCACCAAATAATTGTGCCGCCTCGATGCGAGGAGCGGGATCACGGCAGCGCAGCGCGTGGCGTGCATCTGCGATGCAGTAGCGTCGACCGCAGTACAACTTTTGCCTGTATGTAAGCGATTGCGATTGAACGGATTTCGGGTTCCGTCGTGAAGCCGCCAAGGCAGGGTTCGAAGGCAGGCTGCTATCGGTCGAGCGAAGCGCAACCGGCCGTCTACAGCAGTCCCCGATAAATTCCTGGCGCGGAGCCTTCGATGGCCACGGCGCCGACGGCCTTCGCGTAGAATTCTGCCGGCCCGACGCCACCGATGATGGCGTAGCCGAAGCCCTGGTGCTTCATGTCCTCGAGACAGGCGAACAACAGCGCCTTGCCGATTCCGCCCTGCTGGGCCTTCGGCGCGACGCCGGTCGGACCGAAGAAGTTGCGGCAGGCTGCGTCATGGCAGGCGAAGCCGACAATTTTCTTGTGCTGGATCGCGATGAAGCAGGAGACCGGTTCGCGGCTGAACGCAACCTCGGTTTCGCTGGCCCATGCCTCGCTGAAGGTCTCCCGTACCCAGGCTGTAACCTTGTGCTTTTCGGGGGCGAGCGCGCGGCGCATGACAATTCCGGCCTGCTGCAATCGATCGTAGGCGGGCCGGGAATCGGGCAGGGCATAGAGCTTGACGAGCATGTCCATCCGGCGACCTTAAGGCATGATCCGGAAAAGTGCGAAGCGGTTTTCCGAAAAGATCATGCCTAAACGAGAAACCAAGGCGCGATGACGGTTCAAGCGGATTTCATGCGCCTTTGTAAGAAACACGCCGCGGGCAAATCGCTGGATGGGCATGACTGCGTTCCAGCCGTGCTGCGTCATTTCCGCCGTTGCCTGTTCGAGGCCCTGACTTCACGCGCGATTGCCCAAAATACCCGCCGCAGAATGCAACAATCGCAATAATCACGCTGGCGGCGATAATCTCTTGCATGTCCGCGGTTCTCCAAGTAAATGTGTCTCGTCTACGTGGGAAAATTACCCACGCAAAGCAAAATCGGCTTCGAGGCGTGATGAGACGGGGTGAATGCATGGTGAGGGTCAGTGCAGCAGACAGACGTCGGGCAATCGTCGCGCTCGCAATCATGGTCGGCATCGGCTCGGCGCAGGCCGCCCGATATGTCGGACGCCGGCGGAGGGACCGTCTCTGTTCCGATCGACACGCGGAGCCAGACATCCGCGATGGATGGCGCGGTCCACCCGGTCCAGCTTCCCAAGGGCGCGTCCGCGATCAGTGAGACTTACGGAGACTGGATCGTCAAATGTCAGCTCGACGGCGGCGCAAGGCTGTGCACCCTCAGTCAGACGCAGACCTCCAAGGAGACCAACCAGCAAGTCTTCGCCATCGAACTGCTGCCAGGGAACGGAAAGGCCGAAGGCAACATGTTGATGCCATTTGGACTCAAGCTCGACGCCGGGGCCGTCGTCAAGCTTGACGGCAAGGACCTGGAGCAGACGCGCTTCTCCACCTGCACCGTGCAAGGCTGTCTGCTTCCGGTGTCCTTTCCCACTGTTGTGACCGACACCATGAGCAAGGCCAAGACGCTCACCGTCGCCGCGCAGAACATCAACACCGGGCCGGTCGTCTTCAATGTTTCGCTCAACGGCTTCGCCGCGGCGCTGGAGCGCACCATTCAACTTGGCAGCTGACCGGCACGGTGCGGGGCCACAAGGTCGGCCGTATTTCACTTGCGCGGCGTGCGATCAGCCACACGGCGGCGGAGCTCGGAGGGCGGCCTGCACCGCCCGGCATACGCTTGAGTGTGAGGCGCCGCGCGCGTCCCGCGCCCCGCGCGGGTCGCCGTGCAACGAAGATCCGAGCACGTCGACGGTCGCGGTGGCGCCGGCAACGAGCTCGCTTCGTGCGGCGGGATCGAGCGCGATCCGGACCGGAACGCGTTGCGCCAGCCGCACCCAGTTGAAGGTCGGATTGACATTGGCAAGCAAGGTCGTACCGGAACTGCGGTCGCGATCCTCGATGCCGGCCGCGACACTGTCTACCCTCCCGCGCAGCACGTGGTCGCTGCCCAGCAGCCGAACACTGACGCGGTCGCCGAGATGGATGCGCGGCAGCTTGGTCTCCTCGAAATAGCCCTCGACGCGCAGGTGTCGGAATCGAGCAGCGCCATCACGCCCTTGCCGGTGGTGAGATAGGTCCCTGGCCGCAGCTCCACGTTAGTGACGACGCCACTAATGGAGGCACGTACCTCGCTGCGCTCGAGATTGAGCTTGGCCAGATTGAGGTCCGCGACGGCCTGGTCATGGGCAGCCTGCGCCTCGCCCTGGGCCGCGATCACCTGATCCAGCCGCTGCTTGGAGACGACGACGTCGGGCGTGAGCGCGCTGTAGCGCTTCAGGTCCGCGTTGGCCTCGTCGAGCTGGGCGCCCTTGCCGAGCAGCACCGCCTCGGCCTGCTTCAGCGCGATCTCGTAGCGCGCCCGGTCGATCCGGAACAGCACGTCGCCGCGCTGGACCGGCTGGTTGTCCTTGACGAGCACGTCGGTGACGAAGCCGGAGACATCGGGCGCAACCGGAACGACGTCAGCCCTGACATGGCCGTCGCGGGTCCAAGGCTCGTTCATGTAGTAGTCCCAGAGCTTGTAACCGGCCCAGACCGCGACCAGAACCACGAGTGTGGTGAGAGAGACGCGGCGCAGCGCGTTGAGAACGGATTTCATGAGACCAACTCCCTGGAGATAAAGATGAGGCCGGCGACCAGGCAGACGTAGAGCGCGAAATTGAACAGCGCGCCGTGCCAGACGTGGCGATAAAGGCCGGCCCGCGCCAACACCCTGGCGGCCACGCGCGTGAGGATGCAGGCGACGACCGCCCCACAGCAGGAAACTGGGAACGATCACGCCAAACAGATCAAGTTCGTATCTCATGGGGCTATGCTCCCTTGCTCTGATGGGCGCGGCTGGTAGGACCCGGCGGCAGGAAACAGGCCGGCGCGAATTCCGGAAAGGCCGATCAGCGCGTCACTGCGGTTCTTGCTCGCGGGCTCCCGCAACGTCGACGCAATCGCGTCGTCGAGCCGGCCGATCAGCCCATCCGGCAGCCGCCCGGCGGTATGGGTCCGGGCAGCCGATGCAAGACGGTCGAACAGCGCGTCGATGCCGGCTGTGGCAGCGCGTGACAGACCGAGGCTCGCGTGCCTGACGTCGACGATGTTCAGTGCCGTTCGAAGCTGGCGAAGATTGGCGGCGTCGCTCCGCGCCACTGCTGGAACCACGGCGATGCGCGCGGCAAGCAGAGCCAGGCGATGCTGCATGAGACTGCCGATAGCGGCGCGATTCTGGGGCGAGCTGCGCCCGGCTACCGCGGCGAGCGTACGCCAGTTGCTCCGCACCAGGCGGTTTGCGATCCAGGTTGCGCCCAGCGTGCGGACGATGCCGCAGGTTGTGGCCGTGAGCGCGACACCCACCATGAGCGATATGCTGGAATTGGCGAAGGCACCGAAGTCCGCCGAGTAGGATGATTGCAGCGCGAGCTGCACCGATGTGAAGATGGCAAGCCAAGAGCCGGTGGATCCGGTCGCCGGCCGTGCCGTCATCCAGCCGAACAGCAGGAACGTCGGCGCGAGGGCGACGACGAGCATCTCGAACGTCGTGACGCGCGGCAAAATGCCGAACGTGCAAATTCCGGTGACCACGATGACGACGAGGATGACGCCGAAGAACTTGCGGAATGCCGGCAGCGGATCGTCCTGGCCGGCTAGAAACGACCCGACAAGTGCGGCGAACAACGCAGCCGATGCACCATCGGTCCAGCCGGTGGCGATCCAGAACGCGCAGCAAGCGAGAACCGAGAGTGCTGTCGCCGCGGCGGCCCACGACGCGAGCCCGTGGTCACGGTGCCGGGCACCAGGCACCGGGCTGTCAAGCGTCAGGGCAAGCGCAAGCGAGCTCGGGTCGCGGCCGTCGGCAGTTGCCTCGCGCAACAGGCGGCAATCCCGCATGACGTCGATGAGATTGCGCAGCCGAACGGCGAGGCCGACCGCGGATATCTCGGTCCAGTTCGCATTTGTGTCAAGCTGCGGCTGGACTTCATCGAGTATTGCGCGCAATCCGTCAGCGTCCCGTTCGTCCTGATCGCCGTTCGCAAGCCAGCTTGCGATCCGCAGGCTGACATCGGCGATGGCTGGCGGCACACCGCCGTGAGAGATGAGCGCGTTCTTCCGGGCCTCGATTGATGCGAGCAGAGGGTGCAACAGCAGCATCCGTTGCCGAAGCAGTTCTAGGCCTCGTACCGTATTCGCCGATGTCACGGTTTCGAAGCCGAGATGCCGGCTCAGCTGGTCGATCTCGGCGGCGGCAGCGGCAAGCCGCATGCGTTCGCCATCGTGCTCCTGGTCGCTGCCCTGGCCGGTGAGGACGTCCACGGTGAGCTGGCGCGTGTTGGCGAGCCAGGCCTCCGCGCGGGCGGCGATTGTGCCGGCGACGGTGCGCGGCAGCACGATCCTTGATGCGACACTCGCGCAGGCGATGCCGAGCAGGATTTCCTGCACGCGGGCAGCGACGATGTCGAACGTCGATTCGGGCGTCGAAAGGATCGGGAAGCCGAGCAGGGCGACAGTGTAGCCGGACAGCAGGAACACGTAGCTGCGCGGGGTGCCGTCAATCAGCGAAAAATACAGGAAAACGCCGGCCCACAGCGCCACGGCAAGGCTTAGCAGCTCGGGTGCGTTGACGAGATTCGGGATCAGCACGATCGTCCCGGTTGCGCCGATCAGCGTTCCCAGCACGCGATACACCGCCTTCGACGACGTCGCCCCCGTCAGCTCGTTGGAGGTGATGTAGACCGACGCCATCGCCCAGTAGGGGCGCGGCATATCGAGCAGGAGCGCGATCGAAAGCGCCACCATGGCTGCCGCAAACGTCCGTACTGTGAAGACGGAAGCGGAATTTCGCGACAGGAATGAGGAAGGCTGGTTCATCATAAGGCCGGAAGTAATGGCGGTGCGCATCTTCGTGCGCACCGCCGGCAGCATGACTAGGCGTTGCGAAGCGGGCGGAACGCCGTACGCATTTCGGCGACAAAGAGTTCGGGCTGCTCCCACGCCGCGAAGTGCCCGCCCTTGTCGAGCTTGTTGTAGTGGATCAGCTTCGGATAGGCCTGCTCCGCCCAGCTCCGGGGCGCCGTGTAGATCTCGTCGGCGAACGCGCTTACGGCGACCGGGATCTTGACGCCGCGCACATCGAAGAAGCCGCCCGTTGACACCTGATGGGTGTCCCAATAGAGCCGCGCTGAAGAGATCGCGGTATTGGTCAACCAGTACAGCGAGATGTTGTCGAGCACATCATCGCGCAACAGCCCTTCCGCCTTGCCGTCGAAGACGCGGGCGATCATCTCCTGGCTGCGCGCATCGTGATCGAGCATCCAGCCCGCGAGGCCGATCGGCGAATCGACCAGCCCGTAGAGGGTCTGCGGGCGATTGGACATCTCGTTGGCGTAGCCGAGCCCCTTGTCGTAGAAGAAGCGCAGCTGATCCCAAGCACGGCGCTCGTCGGCCGCAAGATTGACCGGCGGCGCCAAATTGAACGCGAGGGCCCTCGAGATGTCGGCCGGGACGGTGGCCGCCATGTTGGTGTGGATGCCGAGCAGCTCGACCGGCTCCTGCAGCGCCAGCGTCTCCGAGACGGCGTTGCCCCAATCGCCACCCTGCGCCACGAACTGCTTGTAGCCGAGGCGCCGCATCAGGGTGGTCCAGGCCCGCGCGATACGAACCGGAGTCCAGCCGGGTGCGGTCGGCTTTCCGGAGAAGCCGTGACCCGGCAGCGACGGAATCACGAGATCGAACGCATCCGCAGCGGTCCCGCCATGCGCCGTCGGGTTGGTCAGCGGATCGATGATCTTGATCTGCTCGATGATCGAGCCAGGCCAGCCGTGCGTCACGATCATCGGCAGCGCGTTCGGATGCCTGGAGCGAACGTGAATGAAGTGAATGTCGAGCCCGTCGATCTCGGTGATGAACTGCGGCAGGCTGTTGAGCCGCGCCTCGATCTTTCTCCAGCTGTAGCCGTCCTGCCAGTATTGGGCGAGCTGCTGCACGGTCTTGAGCTGCACGCCCTGGGATGGATCGGTGACGGTTTCCCTGTCGGGCCATCGCGTCGCGGCTACACGCCGGCGCAGGTCGACCAGCTGCTCTTCCGGCATATCGATGCGAAAGGGACGGACGGCTTCGCTGGCAGCCGCGGTGCGGATTCCCGGCGGAAGCACGGTGGCCGCGCCGACGGCGGCGATCCCCATCGCGGCGGTGCCCAGCAGCCGGCGGCGACGCAGATCAATGATTTCGTCAGTTGTGCTCGTGATCATGGCTCTCTCCCGGTGCATTGTTGGCTTCGATTGAGATGAGAAATCGCGTGAAGGCACTGGCGACGCGTGTTGGGCGTCCGATGGGTTCCGGCCGCAAGGCTGCCAGGAACATCGCAAAGCCGAGCGCGCCGGTCGCGAACAGTGTGAGGCTGAAAATGCGCTTCATGTCGGCTCCAGCGCAGCTCCCGTCGTGGCGGGGACATCGCTGCGCAGGCCGGCCGGCACGGCAACAGCAGGTGCGCGCGCCGGCTGCGGCCGCACACGCGGCGGCGCTGCCCGACGCGCGTTACGCAGGCGACGCGACGCGACGATCCGGTTGGCGCGATGCTCGCGTGCGCGGAGCGGAAACACGACGAGGAACGACGAGAATTGCGAACCGAAGCCGTACTCGATCCGGCCGCCGAGGCTACGGGCCAGATCGCCGACCATCTGGAGACCGCGCCCCGGCCGCAAGCGCTCCGAGCGCGAACCATTGTCCGCGACGATGCAATTGACGATGGTCCCGGCGAGCGAAAGCTTGATCTTGATCGCACCATCCCGGCCTTCGAAATGCGCGTGCCGTGCAGCATTTGTCACCAGCTCATGGACGGCCAGAGCGAGGCGCCAGCAGCGTTCTGCTTCGAGCGGCAGGCTGTCGGCGCTCAGCGCGAGACGAATCCCGATCGGCTCCAGCGACGATCGACTCAGGCCGAGCGCAAGCTTGCGGACGGATTCGGCGGCGTCGATCAGTCCGTCGTGATCCGGCATCGCCAGCACGCGATGAACGCCGGCATGCTGCTCGAGCAGTTCGATGACGCCGGCGAGCGCGACCTTGACCGCTGGGTTATCTGTGCGCAGCACGGCGGCAGAGACCGCATCGATCGACGAGACGAGGTCGCTGTGGACGCGGTGCGTGAGCGCACGCAGCAGCGTCTGGTCATCGAACTCGTGAGCAGGTGCAACGGTGGGCATGCTGGACTCCTGGCATTCGCTGGACCGGGCGGGTTTCCGGCCTGACTCGAATTATGGAGAGTCGGGTGCTCTGAGGCTTTGCCCGGATTGCTGCGATGTTGTCATCGCTTGCTGTCGACGCCGGATTGCGAACGCTACTGTCGCGTTGCGCGCGCCGATCTGCCGCAGCCGGTGGGCCATGAGCGGCACCAAGCCGAAGGCTGGTCCGAGAAGGGTTGCGAGTGTTTGAAGGTCGGTCAGGTTCATGACGTTGGTCTCTCTTGCTGATCGACAAGCGAATTCGGTGGCGCGTCCGCTCTCCCGCGGGCGCGCGCCTCGTCGCTTGCTGCCGATCAAGATATCGATCCGTGCGGCCGATCGCTTTGCGTCGAATGCCGTCGTCTTGTCATTCGTTGCTGAAGGTCGCGAGCTTCAGCATCATGCCAGGATCGGAATCGCGTTCCGGATATCGGCCAGCGACATCGCCGGCTGCGGCAATCCGGACCCGCGGCGATACTGGCCCGGCGCCATGCCGGCTGCCTGCTTGAATGCGCGGGTGAAGTTGGCCTGGCTGGAGAAGCCGAGCGTAAGTGCAATATCGACCAGCGGCCGATCGCCCTGGATCAGCAGGGCCTTCGCGCGCTCGAGGCGCCGCGCGGCGACGTAACGGTGAGGAGGCTGGCCGACGGCCTGCCTGAAGGCGCGGGCGAAGTGAAATCGGCTGAGATAAGCAATCGACGCCATGCGATCGAGCGAGAGATCGCCTTCCAGATTTGCTTCGATGTAGTCCAGCACACGGGAAAGCCGGCGCCGATCAAGCCCTCCGCTTGCAGAGGCGGCGGCCGGCCGCGCGGCCGGACTGCTCGTGTATTTTTGAATAAGCCGTATCGCCATGCTGCTCGCCAGCGACTCGACCAGCAGCCTGCCGGCGGAGGTTTCGCTCTGCAGCTCTGATGCGATGGCGCGTGTCATTTCGCCCAGCAACGGATCCTCGAAGGCGCTGTCGTATCGCAGCGCGCCGAGCGCCGAAGCATCGACCTCGACGCCGAGCTTGCCCGGGGAGAACTGGCTCGGATCAAGATAGATATGCGCGATCCCCGGCAGATCGCCGCCGATATCGAGTGAACCTTCCCTCCAACCCGCGGGGGTGAGCCAGATCGTGTCGCGTCGGGTGATGGTCCGATCCGAGACTCCAGTGGCCCGCCGGGTGACGGGTGATCCATTGCCGTGGACATCGACACAGATTTCGGTGGCGGATTGCGTACCCCGCCAGGGGATCTCGCTCTTGCCATGCGCCCGCACCTCGGCCGACAGGCCCGACCAGCCTCGATCGATCGAGGACAGTAGCAGTCTTGTCGGGCCGCGGCCCTGCCAGAAGTCGCAGTAGGGCTGCGGTTCTTGTCGCCTCTCGGCGGTGGGATGCGCGCTGTGCGTCGACATGAAGCAATCCTAGTGACGTCGATGGGAGTCTCCCGGCGCGCGTAACGCGCGGCCGCGTGTCGGTCAGTCGCGTCTCGAGGCCGGCCTTGTCGCCCTGTGCACCTCTGCCTTGGGTTGGAAGAACAGGCCAGGCAGCGCTGAGACCAGTCCGAAGGTCATTCCGAGGAATGCCAGGAACGTATCGAGATAGTTCACGTCCATTTCAGTTGCCTCCATCTGGATTGCATCGGCTTTCCCCGGTGCAATCCGTCGATTGAGCTAGATATGATCCGATACAAATAGTCGGTACAATAGAAACATTGTTCTCGGTGCAATACTCCGATTGCTCTGCCTCTAGGCAGCAATCCGGCCTCGCCGAAGCGCATCTGCATGTCGCTGCTCGATGGCTTTGACGGAGTTTTCGAACGCCTTCGCCAGCACGCCTCTGCCCACGGTGCGAAGCACGAGGCCGAGGATCCATCCCCTGAAGTTCTTGCCGTCGCGCACCACGATCACGTCGATGTCGGTGGTGCCGTCGGGCCGGCGCGTGAAGTTGTAGGTATGGCCTGACGCGCCGCCCCACACATTGGAATCGATCGTCGTCAGGACGACGTGATCGGGGTCGGACCAATCGTAGTACAAGCGCTCCCAGATGCCGCCCGAGCCTTCCGTCACGTCGGCGTCCGAGGGGCCACGATCATGCACCTTGAGATAGGCGTCGGCGCTGTTGCCAAAGACTTTGGAGCGGCCCGGGCCGAAGTCGGTGAGGCCGGCTACGTATTGCTCGGGCGTCAGGCTCGTCGTTCGATGAAGACGGATCGTGGACATCTGGGGTTCCTGCACGAGTGACGGAAAGACGGCGAGGGTGTCGGAACTAATTGGAGACTGGGCCTGACGTGCGGACGGTCAGGCCATCGCCGTTTCGGCTGATTTCCAGCGCGCCTGCCTGGTTCGGCGTCGAGAGCAGCGCGCGCTGACCGGGCGCAAGCACCGATACGAAGCGGATCGGTGTCCCGGCCGCGCCCTCTGCCAGCGTGGTCACGACACGATATCCGTTGGGCTCGACGGTGTAGTAGACGACGCCCGACAGGTCGCCGAGACGAACGCTTTGACCTTCGATCGGCCTGAGCGTGCTTGCGTGCGCTGCTCCCAGCGAGGCCAGGCTGAAGGCGGCGGCTAGAATTGTGCTGCGGATCGACATGGGATCCTCCGTTGGCTTGGGGTGGACTTGGGCGGCGGGCGGTGGCCCGTCTGCTCCCTTGTCTGAGGACATGGTCAGGTTATGATCATCGATCAAACAGATGGGATCGATAATGGCCATCGATGTCGCTAATTTAGGTCGTATCGACTTGAATCTGCTGGTTCATCTCGATGCGCTGCTGACCGAACGGAGCGTGACCAAGGCGGCGGCTTGCGTCGGGATTGGCCAATCCGCGATGAGCCACAACCTCGCCCGCCTACGCGAGCTGTTCGGTGACGAGCTTCTGACGCGTGGGGCCGACGGCATGCGTCTCACTCCGCGCGCCGCGACCTTGCGCGAGCCGGTGCGGAGTGCGCTGGCGCAGGTCGAGGCGGTGGTGTTGCGCGATCAGGCGTTCGATCCGGCCACGGCGGTGCGGACGTTCAGGCTCGGACTGTCCGACAGCATGGAGATCCTGATCATGCCCGCTCTGCTGGCGCGCATGCGCCAGATCGCACCTGGCGTTCACTTCCGGCTTTACAATGTTGATTCGTCCCGGCTGCTCGATGACCTCGACGCCGACGAACTGGATCTCGCCGTTGCCCATGGGCTGCTCCCGCAAGGGCAATTCCATCACAAACGGCGCACGCTGTTGACCGAGCGCTCGTGTGCATGTTCAATGCCGAGAAGACCGGTATCACGCCTCCGGTCTCGCTCGAGGACTACGTAAGGCTACCGCACGTGCTGACCAGCCTGCGGCCTGCGCGCAGCGTGCGCGGAATCGTAGACGAAGCGCTCGACAAGCTCGGCCTGCAGCGCACGGTTGCGCTGACCACGCCGCGTTTCCTCACCGTCCCGCATCTGGTGGCGCAGGCGCCCGTCATCGTCACCATGGGGGCTCGGCTGGCCACGCGCTTCTCGGCCGAGCTCGGGCTCAGCCTCAGCCCGCCGCCGGTGGAGCTGAACGAGATGCCGGCGACGTTGCTGTGGCACGCCTCCTACGATCACGACCCGGCTCATGCCTGGTTGCGAAACCAGGTGGTGCAGCTGGCAGCGGAGCTGTGAGCCGGCGCGGCGATGTCGCGAAAATACGGGCGCATGACCCACCGGCCGCGCAACACACTCGCTGTCGTCCCTGCCTAGTGCGCAATTGCGCACGGGAGCAGGGACCCATAACCACGAATGACTATTGTTGAGCGATGTCGGAACGGCGAGCTCCGTTTACAAAGCTTGCTGCGGAGTATGGGTCCCTGCTTTCGCAGGGACGACACCGGTGTTGGGGGTGGCGCCTCGCACTCAACTCCCTCAATCCCGATACGACGGATCCGCCCGGTCAAGCTTGCGCAGCAGCGCCGGCCAGGCGAGCTCACCGTTGCGGGCGGCACGGCCCGGCTTGGGCAGCATCCGCTCATAGGTGTCTTCGAGGATGCTTTGCGGCGGATAGATCAGCTTGGTGTTGCAGGACAGCGCCATCACCTGGGTCTGGCAGGCCCGCTCGAGGCGGAACAGCACGTTGAAGGCGGCGGGTACGGTGCGGCCGACCACCAAGAGACCATGATTGCGCAGGATCATCGCTTCGTTGTCGCCGAGGTCGCGGACCAGCCGCTCGCGTTCGTCGACATTGTCGGCGATGCCTTCGAAGTCGTGATAGGCGATGTGCAGGAAGCGCATCGAGGTCTGCGCCAGCGGCAGCAGGCCGCATTCCATCGCCGAGACCGCCATGCCGGCCGGTGTGTGGGTGTGCGCGACGCAGTCCATGTCATGCTTGGCCATGTGGATGGCGCTGTGAATGACGAAGCCGGCGACGTTGACGTCATAGTCGGTTGCGTTGAGCAGCGTGTTGCCCTCGACGTCGACCTTGATCAGGCTGGAGGCGTCGATCTCCTCATACAGCATGCCGTAGGCGTTGATCAGGAACTGGTTGGTCGTGCCGGGCACGCGACAGGAGATGTGGTTCGCGATCATCTCGGTCATGCCGTACATCGCCGTGAGACGATAGCAGGCAGCCAGATCGACGCGGGCCTGCCACTCCTCGGCGCTTACCTGCTCGCGAACGGATTTCACGACCTTGATCGCGGGCGAGCTGATGGGGGGATTCATGGCGTTCTCTCCTTGAGATGTCTGCGAGGCCGGGGCCCGATTGTTGGCCCGGAACATAGCAGAATCCGCGCGGCGGCAAGCCGCGACGCGTCAGCTTATTTGCAGGTCTGGCGGGCAAAAACCGAATGCGGATTGGCGCGCGGCGCCTTCGATGCCACTATGCGGAAAACAGCCGAGGCGCGTCAAAATGAGCGATCGCAAGATACGTATCGCCGTCCTGCATTTCTCCCACGAAACCGTCTCGTTCCTGCCGAACGAGACCACCCTCGACGACTTCATCTATCCGGGCTCGCCGGCCAAGGGCGAGGCGCTGCTCCAGTTCGATCCCAAGAACTACATGGGCGGCTTCGTGCAGGTCGCGCGCGAGTTCTCCGAAGTCGAACTGGTCGGCATCGAATCGCCGCTCTGGCCGAAGACCTACACCGGATCGGGCTGGATCACCCAGGAGGCCTATCGCACCTTCACCGGCAAGATGATCGCCGGGCTGAAGGAGGAGGGGCCGTTCGACGGCGTCTATCTGTGCCTGCATGGCGCCATGGCGGTGCGCGACGTGCCGCGGCCGGAGGCCGATCTGGCGCGACAGGTTCGCGAGGTGGTCGGCCGGTCGGCGTTCATCGCCGCGACCTTCGATCCTCACGGCAACGAGGACGAGGCGTTCCTTGAACAGGCGGACATGGCGTTCGCCGTCAAATATTTCCCGCATTATGATGCGCATCTGCAGGGCGAGCGCGCGGCGCGCATGCTGGTGCGGGCGATCCGCGGCGACTACCAGCCGGTGCACCGGACGATCAGGGTTCCGGTGATCTCGCCCACCGTGCTGCAATGGACCGGGGCGCGTCCCTGGATGGATCTCGTGCAGCGTGCGCTGGTGTGGGAGGCCCGCGAGGTCGACGTCTACGTCAACATCTTCTTCGGCTTCCCGTTCGCCGATGTGCCGGATGTCGGCATGACCGTGCAGGTCCTGACCAACGCCAACCCGAAGCTCGCCGAGCAGATCGCGCGCGATCTCGCCGGCACGATCTGGCGGCTGCGCGAAGCCCTGCTGCAATCGACGAAACTCCACAGCATCACCGAGGGCGTCGCGCTGGCGAAGCAGGCTGTCCCTGGCCGCAACACGCCGGTGGTGCTCGCCGATCACAGCGACCGGTCGGGATCGGCGACCTGGCTGCTGCGCGAGATCATCGCGCAGGACCTCGCCAACACCGTGATCGCGACCATCGCCGATGCCAAAGCGACGGCAAGCCTGAAGGCGGCCGGTGCCAAGGCCGGCGATGCCTTCGACATGGAGATCGGTGGGCTCGCCGACGAGTCGGCGGGCGATCCGGTTCGGATCCATGGCACGATTTCGGCTGTCGGCGAGGGCTATGGCCAGTTCTGGGTCTGCGTGCGCTTCGGCCGCAACAATGTGCTGATCCTCTCCACCTATCTGGTGCAGATCATGGAGCCGTTTTCGCTGAAGGCGCTGGTGCCCGACATCGGCAGCTTCGAGGTGATGGCGATCAAGTCGCGGGTGCATTTCCGGCGCGGCTTCGACGACAATGGCTTTGCCAAGACGATCCTGCTGGTTGAACCGGAGCAGCCATTCCTCGGCACCACGCGTCTCGACAAGCTGCCTTACAGAAATGTCGACCTCACGCGGTTCTATCCCTACGGCAATCCAGCGTTCTCGGAGTCATCATCATGACGGAGGGCCGCTATCGCCTGATCGGTTCGACCGCGTCGCCCTATGCGATCAAGCTGCGCGCGCTGATGCGCTACCGGCGAATCCCGCACGACTGGGTCATCATGACCAAGGCGCTGCGCGCGGCGACTGCGCATCTGAAGCCGATGCTGATCCCGGTGCTGCAATATCCCGACGGCAGCTATCGCGGCGAGACCACGATGCTCGCCTATGACCTGGAAGCGCGCCACCAGGGGCGCTCGGTGATTCCAAAGGACAAGGCGGTCGCATTCGTCTGCGATCTGCTCGAGGACCTTGCCGATGAATGGGCGGTGAAGCCGTTGTTTCTCTATCGCTGGTGGGATCCGGAAGACCAGGCCTACGTCTCGCGCTGGGCGGGTGAGGAATGGTCGACCTCGGAAGCCGAAGCCGGCAGCCGCGAGGAGATCGAGGAGTTCCGGAAGCGCCAGATCTCGCGCATGGCCATTCTCGGCGCGACGGATGAGAACAGGCCACTGCTCGAGGAGAGCTATCGGCGGACGCTGGCGGCATTCGAGCCGCATGTTGGCATGACGAACTATCTGTTCGGTAGCCGGCCGTCGCTGGCGGACTTTGCCTGGTTCGGACAACTCAGCGAGATGGCGACCGACCCGACCCCGATGCGGATCATGCGCGAGCGCGCGCCGTTTACCGATCACTGGGTGCGGCGGCTCGACGACGCATCCGGCGTCGAGGGCGCCTGGCATCCGCGCGAGCAGGCGCTTGGGTTCGCTGAAGCATTGCTGCGGATCGCGGGCGAACTCTATCTGCCGTTCCTCGCCGCCAATGCGGATGCCTTCGCGAAGGGCCTTAAGCGCCTCGAGATCAACGTCTGGGGTCTGCCTTATGCGCTGGCGCCGTTCAAATATCAGGTGAAGTGCCTGCAGCAGTTGCGCGAGAAGTTCGTCGCGCTTGGTGCCCGCGATCGCACTGCGTTGAAGCCCGTGCTGGAGCGCACCGGATGCTGGGCCATCCTGGATGGCGGCTGATCGATCGGAGAGGGCAAGCGGGTTCAAAACGGCGTGAATTTAGGTTCGATGTCTGCTTCCGAGTGCGAGCGCGATCGATTCCGGATTTCTGATCCGTCCCATCAGCAGGTCGATGCGGTCGCCACCCCAGAACAGCTCGCCGTTGAACACCATGCTGGGAACGCCGAACACGCCGAGCGCTTCGGCCTCGTCGATGATGCGATCGTGTTCGGTGCGGGCAGGGCCGTTGACATAGGCCTCGAACGCGCCGGCAGAGCCGCCGATCGCGGAGATCACGCCGGCAATCTCCGACAACTCGTCGATCTCCAGCTCATGGTTCCAGAACCTCCGGAATACCGTGTCATGATAGGGCCGGAACAGCCCATGGCGCTGCGCGAATAGCATCCCGGCGCTCGAATAGAAGGCATCGTAGATCCGGCGCGGGCCCTTCATGGTCAGTCCCTGCGCGTTGGCGAACCTCCGCGCATCCATGTAGGAATAGCGCACCTTGCGCCAGAAATGCGGCGTGCGCTCTTCGACCGTGCCCATGAACTCGGGAATGCGCAGCGTGTAGGGCAGCCATTCCAGTTCGACGCCGCAGGTCTCCTCGAGCTCGAACAGCCGCTTGTTGGCGACATAGGCGTAGGGAGACTTGTAGTCGGTGTAGATCCTGACCTTCGGCTTTTCCATCGGCGTTCCTCACTCCGTCAGGACAATTGTTCCCGATCCGGTGCGATCGCGCAATGCGACGTGATGAAGGGGAGACGGCGCGCAAACGAATGGGCCCCGGTGCATCCAAGCATCGCGGGGCCCTGCTACTTCGTTTTAGCGAAGGATCTCTGGTGTAGACCAGTGGTGTTTCGGGACCAAAAAGCGCGTGGCCTTTGCGCTCTCGTCCTGCGGATATGTTCAGATTGTCGGCAGTGCACGCAGCTAGCAGCTGCTGTTCGCCTCACGTGCACCGAGACCTTGCCGCTGAGCAAGGTCGCTGGCTTTCGCCGGTGGCGTCATGCTCCTCTCCAAGGGTGGGCCGACGGACATCTGTCCGCTTCTACTGCCTGGCGGCCGATCCCATAATCGTCCGTCAATTCCTGCGACGCGAGGAGCAGGCGCTCCAGCACCCCTGCAGGTGCAGTCACAGAAATGCTGCGGCAGTTATGGCCTGCTGTCAAGTTAACGAGCAGGTTATTTCAGGTCAGCTCTCCTGTCGCGCCTTGGTCTTTCGGTACTGCGTGAAGTCCGGGTCGTGCGTCATTTTCCAGTAGTCGACGAACCGCCACGGCATTGCCGAGAACACACGGCCGCGCCTGTTGCGGTAATAGGTCGTCATGCCCGGATGCGTCCAGATCAATTGCTCATGCTCGGCATCGACATTGCGGATGTATTCGTCATGCGCGTCGGGATCGACGTCGATCGCGGCGATGTCGTTCTCGATCATCTCGACAAGGCAGGCGGAGATGTAGCGGCTCTGACATTCCGACTGGAAGATCACGCTGCCGCCATGCGCAGGTCCCGAGTTGGGTCCAAGCATCAGAAAGAGGTTGGGGAAGTCAGGCACGGTGAGACCGAGATAGGCGGTCGGATTGTCGTGCTCCCACGCCTGCTTCAGGTTCTTGCCCTCGCGCCCGGTGATGTTGAGACGCGCCGCCATCTCGGAGACCTTGAAGCCGGTCGAGATCACGATGACGTCGTGCTGCCGCGACATGCCGTCGGCCGTGACGATGCCGTCTGCCGCGAAATGATCGATCCGTTCGGTGACCAGCTCGACATTCGGCTTGGTCAGCGTCTTGAACCAGTTGTTGTCGAGCAGGATGCGCTTGCCGTAGGGCGGATAGGTCGGCATGCACTTCTCGATCAAATCGGGACGATCCTTCAGCTCGGAGAGGATGAAGTCAGCCAGCTCCTGGCGATGCCGGTCGTTGCCCTTGTTGACGGCGCGCTCGGGATGTGGCCAGGCCGGATCCTTGCGCAGGAACGGCAGCAGCCCGTCGCCGTAGCGCCAGAACATGTTGAAGCGATACCACTGCACGTAGAATGGCAGATGCGCCAGAAGCCACTGCGCGCCCTCGGTGATCGGATCGGAATAACCCTTCACCGGTCGCGCCCACTGCGCGGTGCGCTGGTAGACGGTGACCGAGGCGACGCGGTCGGCGATCGACGGCACCAGCTGCATCGCGGTCGCGCCAGTGCCGATCACGGCGACATGCTTGCCGTCGAGCTTGATGTCGTCGGACCATAGCGCCGAATGAATTTTGAGGCCCTCGAAGTCCTCGTCGCCGTCGAAGCGGGCGGGCAGGGGATCATTGAGTTGCCCGATCGCGCTGACCAGCGCGGTGGACTCGAAGGTCTCCTCGCCGTTCGCGGTCTTCAGCGTCGAGATCCAGCGGCGCTTGGCTTCGTCCCAGTATGAGGCGACGAGCTCGGTCGAGAGGCGGACGTGCCTGCGGATGTCGTGTTCGCGCACGACCTTGAGCAGATAATCCAGCAGTTCCTGGCGCTGTGCGAAATACCGGGTCCACGGATTGCGGGCGCCGAAGGAGAACGAATAGGAGTGGTTCGGCGTATCGACGCCGCAGCCGGGATAGCGGTTGACATACCAGGTGCCGCCGATCTCGTCCTGCCTCTCGACGATGGTGTAGGGAATGCCGAGCCGCCCGAGCGCAACGCCGAGTGCAATCGCGCAGACCCCGGCGCCGACGATCAGCACATGCTGCTGCGCCAGCTTCTCGCCGGACGGGCGCTCGCGCCAGCGCGCCTCGCGGGGAACGAAGCCCATCTCCTCGCGCATCAGCGGAGCGTATTCCGGCGCGACGTTCTCGCCGAGCGTCGCGCGCATCATCCGCAGCATCAGCTCATCGCCGGGATCGGTGATGACGGGCTTCGGCGTCCCGTTCGCGAACAGGTTCAGGACCGCGGCGCGGATCTCGTCCTGGATTTCCTTCGGCACGCCGGCGTCCGGATCGGGGATCAGGCGGACGTCGCGTTTCGGCTTGTAGGGCGGCTCGAGCCATTTCTCGTCGCCGGTCATGTGCACGAGCACCATCAGCAGCACGCGGATGTCGCCCTCGGCGATCGCGGAGGACAGGCGGAGGTGTTGGCGCGGAAGCTCGATATTCATGCGTTGTCCTCAGCTGCGTGGCGCTTCCGGAAGGCCGCCATAGGCGGCCCAGGTGGTGCCCGCGATGTAGCCGGCATCGACCGGCAGGTTGATACCGGTCACGCCGCTGCTCCGCGGTGAGAGCAGCCAGGCGATCGCCTGCGCCACTTCCATCGGCTCGACCAGCCGGTTCATCGCCGTCGGGCTGGCGAGCAGGTCCTTGTTCAGGGCGCCCGACGCGATCCCGGCTTCGAGCGCGGCCGTGCGGGTGAAGCCGGGCGACACCGCATTGACGCGGACGCCGGTCCGGCCCCATTCGGCGGCAAGCGTCTGCGTGATCTGGATGACGCCGGCCTTCGCCGCGGTATAGGCGTGGATCGGACCCGACGTCATGCCGGCCACCGAGGCGACGTTGACGATCGCGCCGTGGCGCCGCTTCGCCATCCCGATGCCGACGCTGCGCGCGACCAGGAAGGTGCCGCGCAGGTCGATATTGACCTCGCGGTCCCATTGCTCCATCCGCACCCGGTCGATCGTATGCATCTTGCCGAAAACACCGGCCGCGTTGACGAGGCCGGTGATCGGACCGTGCGCCTGCTCGATATCGGCAATGCCGGCGACGACAGCGGCTTCGCTTGCGACGTCGAACGGCGCCGGCCAGAGGATGGCGTTCGTGCCGACCAGCGGCTCGGGCGCGATGTCGACGATGACGACGTGGTGCCCTTGATCGGCGAGCAGCGTTGCGGTCGCCGCGCCAATGCCACGGCTGCCGCCGGTGACGAGGATGGTGCCGTCAGCGCTCATGACTTGCTTCCATTGTTGCCGGCATTGAACAGGCCGCGGGTGACCAGCTTTTGGTAAGCCGTGATCACATAATCGGGCACCGCGGTGACGCCGTGCTCGGAGTAGGAATAGCGGCGGCTGAGATAACCGCGTGCGCCCATCAAGACCTGAACGATGGCTTCGAATTCCTCGTCGCTGAAGGTGTTGGTGGCGCCGGCAGCGCGTGCACGCTGCAGGATCCGGACATAAGCGTTCGAGATGTTGTCAAAATGCTTCTGGTAGCCGGTCGGCGCGAAGAACTCGGCCTCGTTGAGGATGCGCAGAAACTCCGGCACCTCGCGGATGAAATCGAAGAAGGCGCTGAAGCGCTCGATCTCCTGCCGGGCCTCGCTGGCGGTGCCGGTGCGCGCATGGATGAAGCGGACCATGTCGAGGCCGATCTTCGGCAGCAGCTGGTCGAGCAGCTCCTGGCGGTTCTCGAAATGATTGTAGAAGGTGCCCTGTGCGACGCCGGCGGCTTCGGTGATACGGGCGACCGAGGCTTCGGCATAGCCGTATCTGCCGACAACCTTGGTCGCTGCGTCGAAGATCTTCTGCTTCGTCCAGGCGTTGCGCTCGACTCGGTTGAGCTTTGTCACCTTGGCAGGTGTCGCTTGTGTCATGCGGTGTCCTCGAGTTCGGCGCGGAGCACGCGTTTGAGCACCTTGCCGGATGGATTGCGCGGCAGGCTGTCGCGGATGATGAGTTGCCGCGGCACCTTGAAGGCGGCGAGCCGGGCGCGGCAGAATTCTGTGAGATTAGGCAAGTCGAGCTTGGCGTCGTCGGCCAGCACCACGATCGCGACCGGCTTCTCACCCCAGCGGTCGTCCGGGAGGCCGATCACCGCGACCTCGCGCACCCCGGGGATTTCGTAGATGACGCGCTCGACCTCGGAGGTGGCAATGTTCTCGCCGCCGGAGATGATCATGTCCTTCTTGCGGTCGGTCAGATAGAGGAAGCCGTCGTCGTCGAGATGGCCGATGTCGCCGGTGCGGAACCAGTCGCCGAAGAAGGCGGAGGCGGTCTTCTCGGGATCCTTCCAGTAGCCCTGCGTGACCTTCGGGCCGCGCAGGCAGATCTCGCCATCCTGGCCCGCGGGCAGGCGCTTGCCCGTATCGTCGCGGATCTCGATCTCGACATGGGCGATGGCGCG
Source organism: Bradyrhizobium sp. CER78 (assembly GCF_029846235.1). Classification (GTDB taxonomy): domain Bacteria; phylum Pseudomonadota; class Alphaproteobacteria; order Rhizobiales; family Xanthobacteraceae; genus Bradyrhizobium. Next base: position 165,117 of record NZ_JARVWP010000005.1, on the reverse strand, counting down.
GCCGGTCGAGCCGATCTTCTCGATCTCGCGGCCGGCATCCATGAACGTATCGCCGCCGCAGGTTTCGGTGAGGCCGTAGGCATCGATGTAGCGCGCGTTCCTGAAATAGTCAGAGAAGGCGCGGATGCGAACCTCCGGTGTCTTCTCGCCGCCACCGATCGCCCATCGCAGGCTGGAGACGTCGTAGCGCTCGCGGTTCGGACAGGTGAGGAGGGCCGTGGTCATGACCGGCGCGAACCATGCCGCGTTCAGCTTCTCGCGCTCGATCGCCGCGAGCGCCGGTTCGGGCTCGAAGCTGCGGTGAATGCACAGCATGCCGCCGTGCCACAGCACGGCGATGCCGGGCAGATCGAGCGCGCCGACGTGATAGAGCGGGCCGACCACGAGCAGCCGCGTGTCGGCGTTCAATCCGAGCACCAGGGTCTGGTCGGCGGATTTCCAGTAGATGTTTTCGTAGGTGAGCATCACCCCCTTGGGACGATCCGTCGTGCCCGAAGTGTACATCAGCCGCATCAGGTCGCGCGGCTGGCGCACATGGATCGGCGCCGGCGCGATGTCGGGCGCAAGGTTGGTGAGGCTGGATTGCGCGACTTCACCCAGCAGCACCACCGGCACGTCGCCGGTTGCGATCGCAGCAAATTCCTCGTCGGCGACGAGCAGACGCGCGCCGGAATTGCCGACGATGTAGCTGACCTCATCGGCCGACAGGCGATAATTGATCGGCAGGAACACCGCGCCGATATGACTGGTCGCAAACACCAGCTCGAGAAAAGCGGTGCTGTTCTTCATCAAGACGGCGACGACATCGCCTGGCGCGATCCCGCGCATCGCGAGCCAGCTGCCGACCTGACGGATCCGCAGGTCAAAATCCGCGTAGGAGACGTCTTCGCCGCGATATTTCAGCGCACAGCGATCCGGCGTCCGCTTGGCATGAAATGCGATGAAGCTGGAAAGATTGATCATTTGCCGTCCGTCGGGCCGATTCCGGCGCCGTTTTCTCCCTGGATGAACTATGAGTCATAATTCATATTTGGCTTGACGTCACCCCCCTTGCTCTGAAAACATCATGGGCATGGAGACGGAACGATCTCCGCAAGGGATTTTGGGAACGCGAACCCGACAGGGAGGGGAGTATGACGAGGACCCGGAAACCGGGCATCAGCCGGCGCTCGACGCTTGCGCTGATGGGCGCCGGTGCGGTGACCTTTGCCGCGCCATGGGTAGCGCGCGCAGAGGCCAAGACGATCAAGATCGGCATGCCGACGATTCTGTCGGGTCGTGTCGCGCAGCTCGGCACATCTTCGCGCAACGCGGTGATGCTGGAAGTCGAGAAGGTCAATGCCGCCGGCGGCCTTGCCGGGCGGCAGATCGAGATGGTGATCCGCGACTCCAAGGGACAGCCGCAGGAAGCCGCGCGGATCGCGCGCGAGCTCGTCAACACCGACGGCTGCGAGATGCTGCTCGACGGCGAGGCATCATCGGGATCGTTCGCGGTTCACGAGGTGGCGCGCGATCTCGGCGTGCTCTGCATCCACACCTGCTCGGAAGCGTCGTCGCTGACCGCCGATCCCAAGCAGCACATTCCGAACGCCTTCCGCTGCGTGCGGCAAGGCATTCATGACTCGATCGTCGGTGCCGGCTACGCGGCTGGGATCGCCAAGGCCAAGGGGCTGAAGAAATGGGCGACCTGTTCGCCCGACTATGCCTATGGCCGCGACACCACCGGCGAGTTCGTGCTGTACTTGAAGAAGTTCGCGCCTGATGTCGAGATCATCAGCGAGTCCTGGCCGAAACTGTTCCAGCCCGACTACACCGAGGTCGTGACCAAGATCCTGCAGGCCAAGCCGCAGGCGCTCTATTCGTGCCTGTGGGGCGGCGATCTCACGTCGTATATCGACCAGGCCAACATCTACGCGCTGTTCACCCAGATGGAGGTGTTCGCGGTGAACATGGCCGACTATACCGCGCTCACCGTGGTGAAGAACCTGCCGAAAGGCATCCATTCCGGCGACCGCTACATCAAGACGTTCCCGGCCACGCCGGAGAATGCGGCCTGGGGCGATGCCTACAAGGCGAAGTACAACGAGTACCCGACCAACTGGTCGTGGCAGAACGCGACGGCGGTCATGTTCCTCAACGAAGCCGTCAAGAAGGCCAACTCGACCGACGGCAAGAAGGTCGCGGAAGTCCTCACCGGGCTCACCATCAAGTGCCCGTTCGGCGCCGACGGCACCGTCACCATGCGCGCCGACGACCGCACGCTGGTCGGCTACGCGATCGGCTGGGGCACCACCATCCCGCAGGAGCCCTATGTGCCTGACGTGAAGGCCGGTGACTGGAAGACCATCTTCGAACTCGAAGCCGAGTGGAAGAAGAGCAAGGGCTACACCTGATCCACATGTCAGGCGGAGAAAGCCGCAAGCTGTCTCCGCCTTTCATCCGATGTTTGTCGCGCGCCGGCGTTGCGGCCCGCCGTAATGGATTATTTCTCGTGGACCTCGACGCGCTCGCCAGTTGCCTCGCCAGCCCTGCCTGTCTGGTGACGCAGACCACCAGCGGTCTGATCATCGGCATGCTGCTGTTTCTCGTCGCCGTCGGACTGACGCTGATCTTCGGCGTGCTCAAGGTGGTCAATTTCAGTCACGGCGCCTTCTATATGTTCGGCGCCTATTTCGCGATGACGGCCTATCAGCTCACCGGCAGCTTTGCGCTGGCGATCCTGGCGGGCGCGGCCGGCACCGCGATCCTTGGCCTGACCTTCGAGCGCCTGTTCATGAGTCGGGTCTACGGCCGCGATGTGCTGATGCAGCTCCTGGTCTGCTACGCCTTCGTGCTGATCTTCGATGACGTCGTCCGCATGATCTGGGGGCCTGAGTTCAAGTCGATGGGCATGCCGGCTGCGTTCCAGGTGCCGCCGCTGTTCATCGCCGGCGGCGTGGTGCCGCCATATTATCTGCTGCTGATCGGCGTGGCGCTGGCTGCCGCCGTGGTTCTCGGGCTGGGGCTGGCGCGCTCCAGGATCGGCAAGGTGATCCGTGCGGCCGCGCACAATCCGGGGATGGTGTCGGCGCTCGGTATCAACACCGGGCTGATCTATGGCGGCGTGTTCGCGCTCGGCGGCATGCTGGCGGGGCTCGCCGGGGCGCTGGCCGCGCCGGTGCGCTCGCTGACGCCGGGCATGGGTTTCTCTGTTCTGATCGAGTCGTTCATCGTTACCGTGATCGGCGGCATGGGCTCGATCCTGGGGGCACTGATCGGCGCGCTCCTGATTGGCCTGATCCGCTCCTTCGGTTCGCTCAGCTTCCCGCTCTTCACCGAGGGACTGATGTATCTCTTCATGGTGATCGTGCTGGTATCGCGGCCGACCGGCCTGTTCGGCAAGGAGGTCGCATGACCGAGTTGCGGGCCGGTCAGGGCGCGCAAACCCTGGCGCCTCCCCGGATCGAAGCCAGACCGCAGCGCTATCGCGATGTGCTGATCGCGCTCGCGGCGTTTGTCGTGCTCGCGCTGCTGCCGATGATGTTCGGCAGCAAGCAGCTGCTCGACTTCGTGATCCGCTGCGCGGCCTACGGATTGTTCGCAACCTCGCTCAATCTCCTGGTCGGTTACACCGGACTGATCTCGTTCGGTCACGGCATGTTCTTCGGCCTCGGCGCCTATGGCTTCGGTCTGATGATGCAGAAGACCGGTGTGCCGATCCCGGTGGCGTTCCTCGTCACCCTGGCGATCACCTGCGTCATCGCCGTTATCATCGGCGCGATCTGCGTGCGGCTGAAGGAGATCTATTTCGCCTTCGTCACGCTGGCGTTCCAGATGCTGATCCATTCGACGATCCTGTCATGGCAGTCGCTGACCGGCGGCGACCAGGGCCTGCGCGGCGGCATTCCGCGGCCGCCGTTCCTCGGCATCGACCTGTCGAACCATCTGCATCTCTACATCACGAGCTGCGCGCTGCTGGTGATCGGGCTGCTCCTGATGCGCCAGATCGCACAGTCGCCGTTCGGCTACACGCTGCGCATGATCCGCGACAACGCTACGCGGGCGAGCTTTATCGGGATCGACGTCTGGCGCGCCAAGCTTGTGATCTTCGTTCTGGCGGCGCTGTTCGCCGCGACCGGCGGCATGATCATGGCGTTGTTCGTCTCCGGCGCCTATCCCGAATTCGCCTATTGGACGATCTCGGGCGAGGGCATCTTCATCAACATGCTCGGCGGCGTGACCACGTTTCTCGGGCCGATGGTCGGTACAGTGCTGCTGCTGATCCTTAACGACACTGTTACCCGCCTGACCGAGTATCACGGCATCGTGCTCGGCGTCGTGATCCTGTTCTTTGCTATCGGCCTGCGAAAGGGCCTGATGGATTTTGTCGTCGAATGGTTCGCGCAGCGTCGCGGCGAAGGGCGCGGCTAGCCATGCTGGAGATTCGTGCCCTCTCGAAATCCTTTGGCGGCGTCAAGGCGACCGATAACGTCTCGCTCGACTTTGCCGATGGTTCGCTGACCGCCGTGATCGGCCCTAACGGCGCCGGCAAGAGCACCTTCTTCAATCTGATCACAGGCGCGCTGCGGCCGGACGCCGGGCAGATCCTGCTTAATGGCGTCGACATGGCGGGCAAGGCGCCGCCGGAGATCGTGCGCCACGGCATCGGCCGCGCCTTCCAGGTCGCGAGTATCTTCCCGTCGCTGACGGTCGAGGAGACGATGCTTGCGGCGGTGGGCGCAGATCAGCGCCGAGCCGGCGTGATGCGTCGGCGCTTCCCATTGGTCGAGACGCGCGATCGCGCTGAGCATGCGATGGAGCTGCTCGGCCTTGCCGGCAAGCGCAACAGGACCGCGGCGACGCTGTCGCACGGCGACCAGAAGTTGCTCGATATCGCGCTCGCGCTGGTGCTCGAGCCGAAGGTGCTGCTGCTCGACGAGCCGACCGCGGGCATGGGCACCGAGGAGCGCTGGCGCATGATCGACAAGGTGCGCGAGCTCTGGGAGAAGCAGAAGATCACCGTGGTGTTCATCGAGCACGACATGGATATCGTGTTCAAGATCGCGCCCGCAATCGTCGTGCTGTGCTACGGGCGAATTCTCGCGACCGGAACGCCGGAGGCGATCCGCAGGAACGAGGCGGTCATCGAGGCCTATCTCGGCAGCGACGACCACGCGGGAGCGGTGGCATGAGCGCGCAGCCGGTGGTGCAGGTCGAGGACCTCGACGTCTATTACGGCACCAGCCAGATCCTGTTCGGCGTCGGCCTGTCGGTGCGCAAGGGCGAGACCATGGCGCTGCTCGGCCGCAACGGCGCCGGCAAGTCGACCACCATGAAGGCGATCATGGGGCTGGCGCCGGCGCGCCGCGGCAAGGTGAGCTTGCGCGGCCGGGTCGTGTCGGGAATGCGGCCGCATCATATCGCGCGCGCCGGGCTCGGCTTCGTGCCGGAAGACCGCCAGATCTTTCCCGAGCATACGGTCGAGGACAACCTCGTCATCGGACAGAAGAAGGGGCCCGATGGCGAGGACGAGTGGTCGATCCGCCGCGTCTATGACGTGTTTCCGCTGCTGGAGCCGCTACGGCACCGGATCGCAGGGAGGCTCTCCGGCGGCGAACAGCAGATGCTGGCGATCGCCCGTACGCTGATGGGCAATCCGGTGCTGCTACTGCTGGACGAGCCGAGCGAGGGACTGGCGCCGATCATCGTGCAACGCATCGGCGAGCTGCTGCGGCAGCTCCGCGGCACCGGTGCCACAGTATTGATCGCCGAGCAGAACATGCATTTTTGCCTTGGCCTTGCGAGCCACGCGACGGTTATCGACAAGGGACAGATCGTCTACACATCCTCCATCGAAGAGCTGAAGGCCAACGACAACATCCGGCAGCGCTACCTGGCGCTGTAGGGCCCTTCGAAACTAACGGGGAGGACACATGGCGGGCGAACGCAGGCTGACGCCGACGCACGAAGCGCCGTATCGCGGGCTGAAAGTGCTCGATTTCGGGCAGGGGATCGCTTCGCCCTATTGCGCGATGCTGCTCGGGGTCTATGGCGCCGACGTCATCAAGGTGGAGCCCCCTGAGGGCGACTGGTCGCGCTATCTCGGCACGACTTATGGCAATCACACGACCCTGTCGGCGGTCTATAACCGCGGCAAGCGCAGCCTCTGCCTTCGACATGAAGCACAAAGACGGCATCGCGATCGCGCAGCGTCTGGCGCGCGAGGCCGACGTGCTGATTGAAGGATTCCGTCCTGGTGTCGCCGAGCGGCTCGGGCTCGGCTATGAGAGCCTGTCGCGAGACAATCCCGGCCTCGTCTATCTCTCGGTCAGCGGCTTCGGGCAGAGCGGGCCTTACGCCAAGCGGCCGGGCTCTGACTCGGTGGCGCAGGCGTTCTCGGGGCTGGTCTCGGTCAATGTCGGTACCGATGGTGTACCGCACCGGGTCGGCACCACGATCTCCGACGTGGTCACCGGCGTCTATGCGTTCCAGGCCATCGCGACGACGCTGTTCGCGCGCGCGACCGTCGGCACCGGCCGCTGGATCGACGTCAATCTCTGCCAGTCGACGTCGGCGCTGCTCGGCCACAAGGTCGCCGAGTTCATTCTCGAGGGCGGTGTGCCGCGTGCGCTGAACGTGCCGGCCGGCACCTACCAGACGCAGGACGGCTGGATGATGGTGACGCTGGTGAACGAGCCGCAATACAAGCGGCTGTGCGGTGCGATCGAACGCGAGGACCTCGCTACCGATCCGCGCTTTGCCGATTTCGCCCGGCGCGCCGACGCGGCCGATACGTTGATCCCGCAATTGCGCGAGGAGTTCCTGGCCCAGGCGACGGATGCCTGGCTGACGCGCCTCCATGCCGCCGATATCATCGCGGAGCGGATCCTCAATCCCGGCGAATGGCTGCGCAATCCTCATGTCGAGGCGACCAGGGCGGCGGTACGTCAGGATACGCCGGGTGTCGGCGCGGTCTATTCGCCGCGGACGCCGGGGATCGCGAGCTTGTCCGAGGACGATCTTTGTCCCGCGCCGGACATCGGGCAGGATAGCCGCGCCGTGCTGACAGAGGCTGGATTTGGTTCCGCCGAAATCGACGGCTTCTCGCTGTCGGGCGCGGTGCGGCAAGCCAAAGCGATGACGGGAGACTAGACAATATGAGCACGGACCTCGTTCGTTACTCGGTCACGGAGCAGATTGCGGAGATTGTGCTGGATCGTGCGCCAGTCAATGCGCTCAGCATTCCCTTGATCGACGCGTTGCTGGCGGCGCTGGCGAAGGCGCGCGATGATGAGGCGGTGCGCGCCGTCATCGTCAGCAGTGCCCACAAAGTGTTTTGCGCCGGCCTCGATCTCGATATCGTCAGGGGCAAGCCCGCGATCGAGACCAAAAAGTTCCTCGAGCGGCTGTATTTCGCGTTGAACGATACGCAATACCGCATGGGCAAGCCGACGATTGCGGCGATCGACGGCGCGGTGCGCGCCGGCGGCATGACGATCGCGATCTCCTGCGACATGATCATCGCGGGCGACGGCTCGACCTTTGGCTATCCCGAGATCGACGTCGGCCTGATTCCGGCGATCCATTTCGTGCAGCTGCCACGGCTGGTCGGCAAGCACCAGGCGTTCGGCCCGCTGTTCCTCGGCGAGCCCTTCGATGCGGCGACCGCTCATCGGATGGGCCTGCTCAGCGAGGTGGTGCCGAAGGGCACTGCGCTCGAGCGGGCCCGCGAGATCGCGCGGAAGCTCGCCGCGAAATCACCGATCGTGATGAAGATCGGTCGCGATGCCTTCATGCGCGCGGTCGATGCCGATTTCCGCCGTTCGGTGGAGAACACGGCGGAAAGCTTCGTGGTGGTCGCGTCGACAGAAGATTGCCAGGAAGGGCTGAACGCGTTCGTCGAGAAGCGGACGCCAAACTACAAGGGACGATAAATGGCTGGATTGTATTTTGAAGAGTTCGAGGTCGGGCGGGAATTCCATCACGAGTTCAGCCGGACCGTGACCGAAATGGACAACACCATGTTCAGCCTGCTGACCATGAACCCGCAGCCGCTGCATCTCGACGCGCATTTCTCCGAGAAGACCGAGTTCGGCCAGCGGCTGTTCAACAGCCTCTATACGCTCGGCATCATGATCGGCATGAGCGTGTACGACACGACGCTCGGGACCACGGTCGGCAATCTCGGCATGACCGACGTCATGTTTCCGAAGCCCGTGTTTCATGGCGACACCTTGAGAGCGCATACCAAGATCATCGGCAAACGCGCCAGCAAGTCGCGGCCGACCCAGGGCATCGTCGAGTTTGAGCACACCATGACCAACCAGCGCGGGGAGGTGGTGGCGAGCTGCCGCCGCACCGGGCTGATGCACTGCAAGCCGAAGGCGTAGACGATGCGATCGTTCCTGTTTGTTCCCGGCGACAGCACCCGGAAATACGAGAGCGCGAAGAAGACCGCGGCCGATGCCCTGATCCTCGACCTCGAGGACTCGATTGCGCCGGAGCAGAAGGTCGTTGCGCGCGGGATCACGCGGCAGATGCTTGCTGCGCGCAATCCGGAGCAGAAGCTCTATATCCGCGTCAACGCCCTCGACACCGATCTGACGCTCGGCGACATTGCCGCCGTAATGCCCGGCAAGCCCGACGGCATCGTGCTGCCGAAATGCGCCGGCGCCGCCGACGTCAACAAGCTCGCACTCTATCTCGACGCGTTCGAGGCGGCCTCCGGCATCGAGCAGGGGTCCACACGGATCGTTACCGTCGCAACCGAGACGGCGCGCGCGGTTCTGAAGATCCTCGATTTCGAAGATATGAGCCCGCGGCTCTGGGGCATGATGTGGGGGGCAGAGGATCTCGCGGCTTCGCTTGGCGCAACCCGCAACCGCACCGACGGCCGCTATCACTCACCGTTCATTCTCGCCCGCGATCTCTGCCTGATCGGCGCGGCCGCGGCCGGCGTGGTCGCGATCGACACCATCGCGACCGACATCAACGATCTCGACGCACTGAAGGCAGAGGCGATCGCCGCACGGCAGGACGGCTTCCTGGCCAAGGCCGTGATCCATCCCAAGCATGTCGATGTCGTCAACGCGGCCTTTATGCCGACCGACGAGGAGATCGCATGGTCGGAGCGGGTGATAGCCGCATTCGCCGATAATCCGTCCGGTGTCGCCAAGATGGACGGTAAGATGCTGGACAAGCCGCATCTGCGCGCTGCCGAGAAGATCCTGGCGTCGCGCAGGAAATAGTCAGGAGGAGCCGGGCTCGATCAGCGCGCCCTCCGCGATGAGGGCAGCAATCTCCGCATCCGCAAGTCCTGCCTCGCGCAGGATCTCCTGGCCATGTTCGCCGAGGTTCGGCGCATAGGTTCGGATCGATGGCGGCGTCCGGCTCCAGGTTGCAGCCGGGCCGGCGACCCGCAGCGTGCCTTCGGTCGGATGCTCCAGCGATTGGATCAGCCCGACTGCAGCCAGATGCGGATCGTCGATCAGGCTGTCGAGATCGTGTAGCGGCGCATGCGGAATGTCGGCCTCTTCGAAGAAGCGCATCCATTCGGCGGTGCTGCGGGCCTTCATCATCTGCGAAAACCAGTCGTAGACGAAATCGTAGTTCCGGGTTCGGGCTGCGATGCTGTTCAGCCGCGGGTCGCGGTCGGCCTCATTGGCGAGGCCGATCTTGGCGAAGAACGCGTTCCACTGCTTATCGGAATAGACCAGCGCGCAGATGTAGCCGTCGCTGGTCTGATACGGCCGGCGGTCGGGTGACAGCAGACGGGAGTAGCCGGGCGGTCCGATCGGCGGCTCGAAGCTGCGGCCGGCCATGTGATCGCCGAGCACGAACTGCGCCATTGTCTCGAACATCGGGATCTCGATCGCCTGGCCTTCGCCGGTGCGCTCACGGTGGAACAGCGCCGCCAGGATGGCGTGGACGGCATTGAGACCGACGATGCGGTCGGCCATGGTCGCCGGCGAGTAGCGCGGCTCACCGGTGATCTGGCCGGTCAGCGCAGGCAGCGCCGTCAGCCCCTGGATCAGGTCGTCATAGGCGGGCCGGCCCGCATAGGGGCCGGTCTCGCCGAAGCCGTGCAGGCTGGCATAGACGAGCCGCGAGTTGACGGCGTGGAGATCGTCGGCGCCGAGCTTCAACCGCGCCATTGCCGCAGGACGGACGTTGTGGACGAACACGTCGGCGGCCGCCGCAAGCCGCAGCAGCGCCGCGCGGCCGCCGGCCTTCTTCAGGTCGAGCACGATCGAGCGCTTGTTGCGGTTGCCCTGCAGGTACATCGCGCCCATCCCGGAATGGCGCATCGGGGCGGCGTGCCGCATCACGTCGCCATCGGGGCTCTCGACCTTGATCACGTCGGCGCCGTAGTCGCCGAGGATCATGGTTGCGTAGGGCCCCATCATCACGCTCGTGAGGTCGATGATCCTGACGCCGGCGAGCGGGCCCGCTGGCGTGGATGGTTCGTCTCTCGTCGGCGCCTGGCTCAATGGGTGGCGGCCAGCGCTTCGGTGAAGGCCTTGAAGACGTCGGTGCCCGGCTTGCCGCGCTTGTCGACATCCTTCACCCAATCCTGGGCCACCGACTTGAAGGCGGTATCGAACACCTTCTTGTCGTCGGTGCTGAAGTTGATGACCTTCATGCCCTGCGACTTGATCTTGTCGGCCGCGGCCTTCTCGCCGTCCTCGAACCGCTTGCAGGCCTCGCGCGTGGTCTGCTCCCCGGCCTCGATCAGCGCCTTGCGTACGTTCTCGGGCAGCGACTTGAACTTCAGCTCGCCGATCGAATAGGTGAAGATCGCGGTGCCGAAGTTCAGCCCCTCGGTGCCCGACTTCAGGATCTTGCCGAAGTCGTAGGACGACGAGCTCTGGTAGGAGAAGATCAGCCCGTCGAGCGTCCCGCGGGTCAGCGATTCGTAGATCTCGGGCGCGGCCATCCGCACCGGCACGCCGCCGATCGAGCGCATCATGAGGTCCATCGCGCCGCCGGTGGTGCGGATCTTCAGGCCTTCAAGGTCCTTTGCCGTCTTCATGTCGCGGCTCGTCGCAAGCTGAACCTGGTAGGCGGGCAGCGCAAGCGTTACCAGCGGCCGGAGCTGATTGGGCGCGAATTCCTTGGTCTCCAGTATGCCGCCATTATGCGAGATCTTGTAGAAGGCGAGCGAGCCCTGGCATTCGCTGTCGAAGATGCCGGGCAATTCGGCGACCGCCGTCAGCGGAAACTTGTCGGACGAATAGGACGGCACGATGTAGGACACATCGGCGACGCCGAGCGCGGTGAGCTGCGCCATGTCCTTGGCCTTGCCGAGCTGCTCGGCCGGGAAATGCTGGAAGGTGACCTGGCCATTGGTCAGCTTGGTCACGAGCTCGGAAAGCGGCTTGCCGACGAGCTCATGGATCACGTGGCCGGACGGCAGGCTGTCGGCAAGGCGCAGCGTGATCTTCTCCTGGGCAAAGGCCGAAGATGTGGAAGCGGCGAGCAGGGCTGCGCCGACGCCGGCGAGCAAACGGGAATGGATACTCATCATGGTCTCCCAGAAATGGCCGTCTCGACCGACGGCTTCTTCAATGTTGCATGTGGTTCGGCAGCCAGAGGATGATCTCCGGGAATGCCACGAAAATGGCGATGGCAATCAGATGCGCGATGAAATGCGGGAATGTGCCGTGGAACACCTCGCCCACGGGGCGATGTGCATAACGCGCCACAATGAAGCAATTCAATCCGATCGGCGGCGTGATCATGCCGACCTCGGCGGTGACGATCTTGATGACGCCGAACCAGATCGGATCGAAGCCGAGCGACTTGATCAGCGGCAGCACGATCGGAACCGTCAGCACCAGGATCGCGATCTGATCCATGAACGAGCCGAGCACGATGTAGCCGCACAGGATCAGCGTGATGATGATCCAGCGCGAGACATCAAGCCCGCCGACCCAGCCGACGATGTTCTGCGTGACCTGCGTCAGGGTAAAGAAATAGCCGAAGATATGCGCGCACATGATGATCAGCACGATCATGCAGGTGCCCTGGGCGGCATGCCGTAACGTCGTGTAGAGCGAGGTCAAGTTGATCTTGCGCTTCCAGCAGGCGAGGCAGAAGGCGCCGAACGCGCCGAAGGCGGAGGCTTCGGTCGGCGTCGCGATTCCGAGGTAGATCGTGCCTGTCACGATCGAGAACAGGATCACCATCGGGCTGACCTGCCAAAGCAGGCTGAACCGCTCCGACCATGTCACCGCCGAGATCGTCGGCGCGCGCGAGGGATCGAGCAGCACCAGGATATAGATTGTCGACATGATGATGACGGTGACGAAGATCGCCGGAATGATGCCGCTGATCAGGAGCTTTCCGATGTTCACCTCGGCAAGCAGGCCGAAGATCACCAGTGCCACCGAGGTCGGCAGCAGCATCGCGAGCGTGCCGGAGATCGCGACGACGCCAGCCGCCATCTTGGGTTCGTAGCCCTGGCGGATCATCGCGGGCAGGCTGGTCGAGGACAGCGTCGCGGCCGAGGCCGTGCTGGTGCCGCAGATCGAGCCGAAGCCCGCGCCGGCAAGCGCGGTTGCCATACCGAGGCCGCCGGGGATGCGTCCGACCCAGGCTGCCGCGGTCTTGAACAGATCGTCGGCGACGCCCGACAGCAGCACGAGGTCTGCCATCAGGAGGAACATCGGGATCGTGATCAGCTCGTAGGAGGTGACGGCCGACAGCGGCGTGGTCTGCAGCACGCCGAGCAGGATCGGCAGGCCGCCGGTCAGATAGAGGCCGAGCCCGCCGGAGAAGGCCATCGCGAACGCGACCGGAGTTCCGATCGCGAGCAGGAAGAACAGCAGCGCGAGGATGAAGGTCGGGATCATTCGAAACCTCCGGCAGCCTTGTCCGAATGGCCGGAGATGGCCGGCAGCGGCAGCAGATTTTCGCCGGTCAGGAGGCTTGCGATATTGGCAATGAGATGAATGGCAAGGCGCAGCGCGAGAATTCCCGCGCCGACCGGCACGAAAACCGATGACGCCCAGGTCGGCCACGGGATCGCACCGGCCATCACGTCGCCCGAGACGTAATTGTCGAGCGCGCGCTGATAACCGAGCCAGGTGATCGGAACGAAGATCGCGAGGCCAACGACGTTCGAGATGATGACGCAAAGGCGCTGGATGATCGCGGAGAAGCGCGGCAGCAGGATATCGACGCTGATATGGCCGTTGACCGCGTAGGTGCCTGAGAGCGAAAGAAAGAAGACGCCGGCCATCACGTAGAGCGAGATCAGGTCATAGGCCCAGGAGAACGGCCGGTTGAAGACGTAGCGCATCACCACGTCGGAGAAGACGATGATCATGATCGCGAACATCAGGGCTGCGGCAATTGCCGAGGTCACCTTCTCGATGGCGGTCAGAGCTTTCAGACTTGTCTTGATCACGTATGGCTCCGTCCGCGTCACTGGGCCGGCACGGCTGCAACGGCAGCGCTGAACTCCGTCAAGGCGTCGCTGCCGTGCTTGCCGCGTGCGTCGAGCCCGTCAGCCCATGCCTTACCTACGCCCTTGGTCAGGTCCTTGAGCTTGGCGACGACGTCGGGCTGCAGGGTATCGAAGTGGACGCCTGCGGCCTCCATCGACTTCATGGTCTCGCTGTCCTGCTTCTGCACCTCCTTGCAGGCGGACGGCAGGATCTCCTCGGCGACATCGATCATCGCTTTCTGGATCTCGGGCGACAGTTTCTTCCAGGCGTTCTCGCTGATCGAATAGGCGACCACGAAGCTCGCAAAGCCGAAGCCATCGGTGGAATGTTTCACGAGCTTGTCGGCGCCATAGGCGACGACGCTCTCGAGCGGAAACAGCAGGCCGTCCATCGTGCCGCGCGACAGCGACTCATAGGCGTCGGGCGCTGCCATGCGCACCGGCACCGCGCCGATCGCGCGCAAGGTGAGGTCCTGCGCGCCGCCGGTCGATCGCAGCTTCAGTCCATTGATGTCGGCTGTGTCCTTCACCGGCTGCTTCACAGTCAGGATGCGATAGGGCGGCAGGCTCACCGCGAGCAACAGGCGGATGCCGTTTGCGGTATAATCCTGCTGTGCGATCACGCCGCTCCGCGCGGCCTTCCAATAAGCGAGCGTGCCCTGACAGGAATGCTCGAACGCCCCGGGAAGCGTCGCGACTTCGGAAACCGGCATCTTGTCGGAGACATAGGCGGGCGCAACATAGCCGATATCGGCGACGCCGGTCTGCGTCAGCTTCAGCATGTCGGCGGCCTTGCCGAGCTGCTGCGCCGAATAGTGCTCGAACGTCACTGCGTTGTTGGTGCGCTTCTGGACCTCGGCCATCCAGGGCTCCAGCACGAGACGGACGAGATAGTGTCCCTTCGGAAAGGAGTCGGCGACCCGCAGCTTGATCGGTTCCGCCGCTGCCGCCAGATCGATCGATGCGATGAGGAAGCCGTAACCGGCCAACGCCTGTCGAAGCCCGCCCATATGTCCTGCCCCTGAGTAGCCTTGTTGTTTTAAGCAGCTGCGCACAAACAAAATTGCGCGTCAAGCAGGGCTCGGCTCAGCAGTTTGATGATGGCTGATCCTGCAGAAGCACCCGCATCTCGATTTGCTTTGTCCACCGCGCGGGAAATTTCTCGGGTGCGGCCGGCGGCTTTGCGCAGTGCTCGCGATCATCATCGCTCGGGTCCGGGACCGGTCAGACCGCGGGAAACGCCAGCTCGAAGACGACGCCCTGGCTGGAGGGCAGGAGGCGGATCGTGCCGCCGTGAGTCACCATGACGGCTTGTGCGATGGCGAGCCCCATGCCGGTGCCGCCGCTGTCGCGGCGGGTGGTGAAGAAGGCATCGAAGATCTTGTCGCTGTTGGCGGCGGAGATCGGGTCGCCGTCGTTGCTCACCGTCGCCCTGATGGCTGCAGCTTCGGCGGTCGCTTCGAGCTGCAGAGACTTGGCGTTGTGGCGGAACGCATTGTCGGCCAGATGCGCCAGCACGATCAGCGCCTTCTCGCCGGACATCCCGATCGAGCGGTCGAGGCAGCCGCTCGCCACGATTGTCCGCCCGGGAAAGCGGCTCTTCAAACTTGCGATGACGCTCGAGAGCGGGGTCTGCTCATTCTGCGGCGCGCTTTCGGCGCGGGCCAGCTCGCGTAGCCGCTGGCTCATCGCATCGAGCCGCTTGACGTCGCCGAGGATGTTCGAGATGAAGCGCCGTTGTTCGGATCGCGTCAACGTATCGGACTTGCTTTGAAGCGAATCCTGCAGCAGCTCGGCCGCGCCTCGGATCGATGTCAGCGGCGATTTCAGTTCGTGGGTCAAATGTGCGGAGAACGTCGCGATGTAGTCGGAGCGGCGCGACAGCTGCTGGGCCATGTCGAGAAAGCTGTCGGAAAGCTGGGCGAGCTCGCGGGTACCATAATGCTGTAGCGGCTGAAACGCATTGCGGTCGCCGCGGCCGATCCGCACGGCGCGATCGACGAGCTCGCGCATCGGACGCGTGACCGTGCGAGAGAACGTCAGCCCGATCGCAATCGTCGTCAGCAGCACGGCCAATGTGGCGAGCAGGAATTTGCCGCGCTCCTGATAGAGATGATCGAAGATGTTGCTCGGTGTCCGCGACGTGTAGATCACGCCGGCGACGTGATCGTTGACGATGACGGGCATCGCGGAAAAGACATGGACACCGACGCCACGGCTGATCGAATAGATCGGCGGCGGAGGTTTGTCCGGCACGCGGATCCGGAGCGCGGCGCTGTACTGGCCCTGCAGGGCCGCAGCCACCTCCTCGATATGGGCAAGCGACTGTCCGACCTCCTGCCGTCCGGCGATCACCACACCCTGCGGATCGAGGATGCGGAAACCCGCCAGCGTGACCTTCTGGGTCTCCAGGATGATCGGCATCAGCCGGGCGCCGATCTCGACATAGGCCGGATCGGCCGGCTTCGCCGCCGGCAGCGCATCGGGCCGTCGCCGCAGCAGGTCGTTGCCGGCGAGATCGAGTGCGGGCCGGATCGGCGTCACCGTATCGCCGGGGTCGGGCAGCGCTTCCGGCGGCACCGCCGCGCCGAGCGGGATGCCGTTGGCGAGCCGTGCCTGCACGTCCTGCGCATAGATCGCGGCCAGCACGCGGCTCTGCGCAATCAGTTCGGCCTGGGTCTGATGAATCAGCTGGTTGTCGTAGAGACGGAAGAAGAACAGCCCCATCAGCGGCAGCACCGCGACCAAAGCGAGCACCGTGAAGATCACGAAACCGAGCGATGGTCGCCACTTCTGGTCGGCGCGGTGAGAAGTCATGCCTGCGGCTCGCATCGGCCGAGCTTGAAGCCCACGCCGTGCACGGTCTCGATGACATTGTCGCACCTGGCGGCGGCAAGCTTGGCCCGGATGTTGCGGATATGGCTGTCGATCGTGCGGTCGGACACCTGGATGTTGAGCTGGTAGGCCGCGCTCATGATCTGCTCGCGGTTGAACACCGCGACGGGGCGCGTCAGGAAGGCGCGCAGAATCCCGAATTCGATTGCAGTGAGATGAAGCGCGGTGCCCGCGAACGTCGCAACGTGCTGCTCGGGATCGATCGAAAGCTGCCCGCGCGAGAGCACAGTCGTCTCCGGCATCGCGCCCGCCGCGCGCGGCGCGAGCCGCCGCAGGATGACGTTGATCCGCGCGACCAGTTCGCGCGGACTGAACGGCTTGGTCACATAGTCGTCGCCGCCAATTTCGAGGCCGAGGACGCGATCGATCTCCTCGTCACGGGCGGAGAGGAACAGGATCGGCACGTCGGATGTTTTGCGGATCTCGCGGCAGACGTCGAGGCCGTCGAACTCCGGCATACCGATGTCGAGCACGATCAGGTCCGGCCGTTCGCCGGCAAAGCGGGCCAGCGCGTCCTTGCCGTCGCGCGCCTCGGTCACGCTCATACCTGCTTTCCTGAGAGCAACGCGGATGACCTCGCGGATATGCGGGTCATCGTCGACGACGAGAATACGGTGGGTCAACAGGATCTCCGAATGCGGCATCCTGGCCGCGCCTCGCTCTCGCTTGATGCAATTGTTCTACAAGGCAACTGCGGCGGGAGACAAGAACGGATCGGCGTCATGACGGTCGGGAAGGGGCTCGTGCAGGTTCGTCCATCGCTGGCGGACAACGTCCTGCCAGCAGCCTGGCGAGGTTGAGCCGTGCATGTGCAGCGGATGAGAACGCGACCCGCAGGAGTTCAGGATTTTTATGCAGATTGCGTGCAGGGGCGACTTCTCGGCTCGCGCCGTCGAATCTCGTCTGATACGGACGAAGCCGATCGGCCTCTTCAGTCGCGCGTGGTCCCATGCAAGTCAGCAAGTGTATCGGCATTGCCCTGCTCTGGATTGGCGGGTTGGTCTTCGTCTTCGCGGGCATCAACAACAACGATCCGTATCTGGTCCCGCTGCGCGGAACCGGCAACCTTCTCCTCGTGACCGCAAGCATCGCGGTCGTATTCATGCTGGTTCGCCGCGCCGGCTGGCGCAGGCGGAGTTGGGCGGGGAGGCTTCTGGTCGTCCTGTGGTGCCTACCGCCGCTTGCAGTGCTGGCCGCACATGGCGTGTTCGAGGTGCGAAGGCATCGTGTTCTTCAGACGGACCCGGTGCTCGCCCGGTCCCTCGGGCAGCATTTTGTCGTCGGCTATCGGTCGTTCGACGAGGTCGCGCCACTTGTGGAGAAGGGCTTCATTGCCGGCATCTATGTCACCCGGCGCAATGTCGCCGGCAGGACGGCTGACGCCTTGAAGGCGGAAATCGCCGCACTTCAGGCCAGGCGGCGGGCCGCGGGGCTGCCGCCGCTGATGGTCGCGACGGATCAGGAAGGCGGCATCGTCTCGCACCTCGCGCCGCCGCTGACGAGGCTGCCCGCGCTTGCCTCACTGGCGGAACTGGCGCCGCACGAGCAAAGGACAAAGGCCGAGGAGTTCGGGCGCATCCATGGCCGCGAGCTGGCGTCGCTTGGCATCAATCTCAATTTTGCCCCGGTGCTCGACCTTCGGCCGGACGCGAAACAGAATCAGCTCGATTTCAATACGCTGACCAACCAGCGTGCGATCTCCGATGATCCGGCCAAGGTGAGCGCGATTGCAGGCGCCTATGTCCATGGCCTCGAGTCCGCGGGCGTCGGTGCCACCGTGAAGCATTTTCCCGGATTGGGCCGGGTGCGCGCCGACACGCACCACTTCAGTGCCGATCTCGATACGCCGGTCGGCGAACTCGAGGCGACCGACTGGCGTCCGTTCCGCGATGTGCTGTCAACGAGCGGCGCGCGTCTGATGGTCGGGCATGTGGCGGTGAGTGCGCTCGATCCCGGACGACCGGCGTCGCATTCCAAAGCTGTCGTCGACGGGCTGATCCGGAAGACCTGGAACTATCAAGGCATCGTCATGACGGATGATCTGGTGATGGGCGCGATCTATCAGCACGATGTCTGCATCGCGGCGGTGGAGGCGTTGAATGCGGGCGTCGATCTCTTGCTGGTCGCTTACGACGGGTTGCAGTTCTACCGCCTGTTCGCTTGCGCGACAGATGCAGCGGCGAGGGGCGGGCTCGATACCACGATGTTGCACGACAGCGAGACGCGGCTGAGGCACGCACAGCTGATCGACTAGAGCTTCGGCTCGGATTGAATCAGAACCGAAGCTCCAGAGTCTTATTTGACGCGCTTTCTTCGCGCGAACCGGGGTCCACTTCGCTCGAAAACGCTCCAGAGACCGCGCGATTCAGGAATGAGCACCGACGGGCGATTTGTTGTCCTGCTGCTTCGACCACGAGACGTAATAGGCAACGGCCGTCATCGCCGCGATACCGGCGAGGCTGACCGCGACCTGCCTTGTCAGCGAATACGGGCCAGTGATCAGGATCAGGTGCGCAGCGAAGGAGAGGAACACGCCGGCACAGAACACGGCCAGCCACTCCTCGCCGCATTTGATGACCGGCTGCAAGGCATACGATCGCAGGTATGCCCAGTCGCGAGGCACCAACCAGGTGAACAGGAATGTCAGGGTCAGGAAATGCAGGATGCGGTGAGGAGCGACATCCTCGCGGTCGTTCTGCAGCAGCATATCGCTCAGTCCGCTTGGCATCATCTGGGCGAGTGCCGGGATTTCGTTGCTGGAAACGATTGTCAGCGCGAACAGCAGATAGAGCAACGCCGTGGCGCGCAGCGCGGGAATGGCCTGCATCGCGCGGATCGCAGGGGCATAGCGCGTGCCGATGAGCGCGAGCCAGCCGCCCATCACGAACAGCAATTGCCAGCAGAACGGGTTAAGATACCAGGCTCCATACGGATAGGATGTCAGGTTCCAGTCGAGCACGCGGGCGGCGGCGTACAGTGTCACGGACGCGAGAAGTGTCGCGTTCGGTACATACAGCAGTCCGAAGACGATGATCGGCTGGAAGGCCATCAGGGCGATGATCAGTTGCAGCACGTCGAGATTGAGCGGCTTGGCCTGCAGGAACAAGCCGTAGATCAGCGTCCGGACCGGATGGTCGATGAAGCCGGTGATGTTGAATTCGCTGATGATCTCGGGCGCCGCGGTGCGCGCGGCGACATAGCTGATCAACTCGACATAGATCACGAACAGAACGATATAGGCGGCATAGAGCTGCCATACGCGCTTGAAGATGCGGGTTGCTGCAACCAGGAATCCACGCTCCAGCGTCATCTGGGCGTAGATGAGCGTCACCGCGTAGCCGCCGATGAATACAAAGAGGTCGGTGGCGCCGCTAAAGCCGAAATTGCGCATGGTCAGAGCGCTGACGAAGTTATGCGGAATATGGTCGAGGAATAGAAACCAGTTTGCGATGCCAAGCAGCAGCGCGATCCGGAGATCGCCATCGGCTCTCGCGATCTCGGCGTTGGTTGTCGAAGTCATCTGAAGCTGAAATCTGCCGGCCCGAGAAAACGATTCGCTAATCTAAGGGGAACCTACGCCTGGTCCGAATAGACTCTGCGTGAACCCTATCTAGTCCGTTTCGGGTTCCGGCCAAGTGGTCGGATCAAGAAAGATCACGTTTTCGCAATCATCACGTGAGCGCCGTCAGACAGGCTCGTGCTTCCGCCGGTCGCGGACGTGGTCCAGCGTATTGGCTTGCAGCTCGGCTCCGGTCAGGGGGATCTCGGGCAGGGCGGCTTCGGAAAGGATATCGTCCGTAACATCCTCAACCGAACACCCGGCAATCTCGTGAATGAAGCTGACGTTTGTATATTCTCCCGACGCGACGCGCGAGACGACCTCGCGTCGCGTCAGTTCGGGATCGACGATCGCCTCGCGGCCACGGCGGCCATAGTCGATCATCACGACGAAATACTGCATTGCCTGATGTGGTTCGATGCGTTGACTGTCATTCGACCATTGTTTCTGATAATCGGAATTATGTCGAGGACAAATTGCCGATAACCGGAATTCGAGCGTGCATGCCCAGGCCGATTCGGTGCGGTGGCATTCGAATCGGTCTGGCCGGCCCTGGCAGCAGCGTTGCTATTTCTCGGACGATCGGCCGCCTTTGGGAGCGGATTTGCGTCCCTTCGCCGCCGTCTTGCCACGCAGCCGCTCGATCTGGCCGCGGGGCAGGGTAACGCAGATCTCGCCGATCCATTCGAGCTTGACGCCGTTGATCGGCTTGGCGTTGAAGCTCTTGAGGTTGACGGTTCCGGAAGAACTGCCGCGCTCGATCGTCTTCAGGTAGCGCTCACCGCTCTTCAGCCGGACCGCAGCTTCCTCTCCGTAGAAGCTCGACAGCGGATAGCGCTGCTCGCGATAGACCACGATGACGTCGCCGTTCTCATATTTCGGCAGCATCGAATCGCCCGAAACCTCGAAAGCGACGGTCTCCTCCGTCATCGGGAACGGGAGTTCGATCTCTCCGAGCCCCTCCGGCGGCACCTGCTCGAGCTCCGGCTGAATCGACGCGCCGGCGCCGACCCGGCCCACGATCGGCACCGAGTTCAGCTCCAGATATTCCATGATCGGGGCGATCTCCGATGCCTTGATCAATCGTATTCCCGACAGGATTTCGGACACCGCTCCGGCCCGAACTCCCATTGCGCGGGCCAGCCCGCCTTTGCTCTTCCCTGTCTTTTCCAGCGCTCGTTCGATCAGTGCCGCGTCCAGCATGTTCCATCCTCTCCAAACCCGGATACATTACTACCGTTACGATTATCAGAAATCAAGCTTGACCTTTTTGTTCGGAATATCGGAAGTTGCTTGAGGCGCCGGCGGAATGACAAAAATGGGAATTTGGAATGGAAATGATGAACTGGCTGCCGGAGCATTCGGCTGCCTTGCAGGACCTGCGCGCCCGCGGCTTGTCCTATTCGGAAATAGCTGACACGATCAACGCAACCTTCAATACGGCCTATACGCGCAACGCGGCGCTCAGCCGCGCGCAGCGCATGGGAATGGCCGGCCTCGATCGGCCCGAGCCGTCCCTGCCGGGACATCTCGAACCACCCAAGCCGGTCCTGCCGGAGTCCTCGCGGATCGGCCGACTGCGAGACGGGCAGGCCGAGCCGAAGTTCGATTTGCTTCGTTGTCCCAAGATCTTCACCGAACCGGTGGAGATGCCCCAACTTCGCTGCGCGGCGGTCGCGCCACGGCACCTCTCATTGCTCGATCTCCAACCCGGAGACTGCCGCTATCCCTATGGCGGCGACACCGACGGCGAAACCATGACCTTCTGTGGTCATCCGCGCCGGCCGGGCTCGAGCTACTGCAGCCCGCATTTTCACTTGAGCCGCGATTCCGCGGCCTCGGCGAGGCCGGTCCTGAACGACGCCTGGCTTCAAGCCGTCGGGGCGATCTGAGACAGCCCATCTCCCGGCCGACGGGTGTCGGTCTGCAACCGCGATCGCGCGGAGAGATTCCGCGCGCCCATCATCAGACATCTTGGAGGTTACCGATGCCGCGCGCAAAACGCCGAAAGCCGTACGATCCCGCCGGAACGCTTGACCGGCGCTCCCAGGATCTGCCCTACAATGCCGAAGTGGCGACCGTCGAGGTCGACGATCCCCTTGCAATCGAGCCGGGCGAGAAGATCGTTGCGTTTCGCTCGATACGCAACGATCCGCTCGGCCGGCTGCATGCACACCGGCAGATCGACGACACACAATATCGGAGCGGCCGGGCCTTCCAGAATGACTGGGAGAAGGCCGAGCGTGGCCCCCGCGCGGTGGATACGACGCGCGAATATGTTGACGGCGGACTGCAGCGTGAGCCGATCACAGAGGGGCAGTGGCAGGCGACCTTGCGCTTGAATCGCGCTGAGCATGAGCTTGGCGCCGATGGCTCGGCGCTTGTGCATGACATCTTGATCCTTGGCATGACCATGGAGCAGGTCGGGCAGCGGCGCGGATTGCGGACGCAGCGCTGGCAGGACTATTTCGCGCGGCGCCTCAAGGAGTGCCTGGATCGGCTGGCGCTGACGTATGGACTTGTCACACCGAGCCGGGTTCCCGTGAAGGACCGTCAACGCTGATCCGGGCTGAGGTGCTGACATGCCGGTTGCCGTGCAGGCAACCGGCACGACAGCGATTCATCAGATTTGCTGCACTGTGCCTTGCCTCACACTGAGCGCCATCCTTGGGTGATGGCGATGTGCTCGGCCGCGCCCGGCGGAAGATGGTCGACAGCAGCGCGGACTCTCATGTAACTTCGCTGGCGTCGACGACCTGCCTGCATGCGAGTGCAATGCGGTTGCCTCTTGTGTGGGAAATGGTCTGGTACGTCCACAAGGGAGTTCGCAGCGGCTACGCCCGCCTACGTCTTATCCTGCATCGCGAACACCACGAGCAACGTGGGTCGATGCCGGCGCGGAATCCGATCACTTCACCCAAGGAGAACCGACCGATGAATCACACTGGAAACTGCTTCTGTGGCGCCGTCGAGCTCAAGGTCACAGGGGAGCCTGAGGCGATGGGCTACTGCCATTGCCGCTCATGCCGTTCCTGGTCCGGCGGTCCGGTAAATGCGTTCAGTCTCTGGAAGCCGGAGGCGGTCGAGGTCACCAAGGGCGCCGACCACATCGCGACATTCGAGAAGACCGCGATGAGCCAGCGCAAATATTGCACCAAGTGCGGCGGTCACCTGATGACCAACCACCCGACGCTTGGGCTCGTCGACGTATTCACCGCGACGATCCCGACGCTGAAGTTCAGCCCTGGCGTTCACGTCAACTATTCCGAGGCGGTGCTGCCGATCCGCGACGGCCTGCCGAAGCTGAAGGACTTTCCGGCCGAATTCGGCGGCTCGGGCGAAATGATCGCCGAATAGCGCTGCGGTTCTCGATGACGAAAGCGGGTGGCAACGGAATGTTGCTACCCGCCGACATACATTCTTCCCCCTTCCGCTTGCCGGACGCACCTCCAGCTCCGGTATGCTGCCGCTTTCCTTGACATTCAAAGTCGTCCGGCCGTGCCCGCACTGCGGGCCGTCGTTTGCCGACGACAGCCATGTCAGGCGAAGGTCCCGCCCTGCAAAATCCGGGTTTGGTCTTGGTGACAGCCTTCCGCTAAAAGGCGTGCAGTGCCGGTCCTGGCGAGGGCCGTCGTATTTCGCCTGACAAAATAACAGAGGAAGCGCCGGATCATGACCAGACCAGAATTGCCAGGGCGCGCGCCGCGCGGGGAGGGAGTTCCGACGGCGCTCGATGGCCTGCTGGTTGTCGACTTCACCCGCGTCGTCGCCGGCCCGGCCTGCACCCAAACGCTGGCCGACTTCGGGGCCGAGGTCATCAAGATCGAGAATCCGGACGGCGGGGACGACACGCGCGCCTACGAGCACGCGGAGATCGGCGGCGAGAGTGCAGCCTATCTGAGCCTCAACCGCAACAAGCGCGGCATCGCGCTCGATTTCAACAATCCGGCTGCGCTCGAAATCGCGCGCGCGCTGATTGCCAAGGCCGACGTCGTGGTGGAGAATTTCTCCGGCGGCGTCATGAAGAAATTCGGTCTCGATTATGCATCGGTGGCGGAGACCAATCCGCGGCTGATCTATTGTTCGATCTCCGCCTACGGCCGCAAAGGCGATTTCGCGCTGCGCCCGGGCTTTGACCCGATCACGCAGGCCGAAAGCGGCTTCATGTCGCTCAACGGCTTTCCGGACGGAGAACCGGTGCGCACCGGGCCGCCGATTGTGGACATGGCTACCGGCATGTCGGCCTGCAACGCCATCCTGCTGGCGTTGATTGCGCGGGATCGGCTCGGCCGCGGACAGCAGGTCGAGGTCGCGCTGATCGACACCGCAGTGTCAATGACCGGCTTCTACGGCATGGCCTATCTCATCAACGGCAACAACCCCGGCCGTTTCGGCAACTCTCCGAACGGTTCGCCGACCGTCGGCGTCTACCAGGCGTCCGATGGTCCGCTCTATATGGCCTGTGCCAACGACCGGCTCTATCGCCGGCTTGTCACCGACGTGCTTGAACGCCCGGATCTCGTCACTGACCCCGAGTTTGCTCACCGCAAGGCGCGGTCAGCCAACAAGGAGAAGCTGCGTGGCATCATCGCCAGCGTATTCGCGGGCGACACGCTTGAGCACTGGATGGCGAAGATGAAGAAGGCCAACATCCCGGTGGGATATCTGCGCACGGTCGAGGAAGGGTTCAACGCGCCCGAAGTGCGCGATCGTGATCGCCTCAGCAAGATCGCGCATCCAACCGCCGGCTCGGTTCCGAACATCGAGTCGCCGGTCAGCATGAGCCTGACGCCGACGGTCGATCCCGTCGCGGCGCCGCTGCTCGGTCAGCACACCAGGGATGTGCTGAGCAAGACGCTTGGCTACGACGACCGGCGCATCGCCGCGTTGGCCGAGGCGGGCGCGTTCGGCAAGGCAGGCAACACCGGCTAGCCGGCCAGCCTGCACCAAAGATCAAATACACGTAAAACAACCTGACCGCAGGCGAGAGCAAAGCCTCTCGCCTCGTCCGACGTCGCTCACGGCCTGGGTGCGGGCCGGCGGCCCGTGGAGCCGGAACCGGCCCGTGTCGGGAGCTCAGTTCGGCTTGCTGCGCAAGTTGTTCCTTGTCATACTTTCAACTTCCTCGGGCTCCGCCCGATCGATCTCGAGGCGTGCCATCCGGAGTATCAAGGTTGCCGTGGTCAGGCCGAGGCGTTCGGCCTCTTGAGCTGCGGTGTCGACCTTCTGGGCCAAGCCTTCACGCTTACCTGGGTATGCCATTCGTAATCCTCACTTAAGGTGCGAGATGAAAAATCCCACATATGTTGCGGAGCTGCAGAAGAAGCTCGGAGCTCCATCGAGCGAAACACTGGAAAGCCTGCGACTATTGAAGGCTCTCCTTCGACTTGCGCCCGGCCAGCGTTCCGAGGTCATCGAGCTGGTCGAACGTTTGGCGGTAAACCCGCCGCGCGATCCTTCACTGTCCTGAAGTGTTCGCGTTTTCCCTGAATGTCATGGGCCTGGCAGGCGGCTGCGTCGCGATTACGTAGATCGCGCCGCCCTCGAGCGCTTCGGATTGATGTCGGGTACCGGCCGGCAGAAAGATGGTGTCGCCGGCACCGACGACCCGCTCGCCGTCGTCCCAGATGAAGTTCAGCCGGCCGCTGATGATCATCAGGATTTCATCGACCGGATGAGTATGGAAGTGATGCACCTTGCCGGCCGCATCGTGCTGCAGCTCGACGGAACCCTGGGCCGGGAGCAGGTTCAGGATCTCCGGATCGATGGCAAATTCAGTCTTCGTGCCGGCGATGATCTGGGTCATGCTGCCTGTTCCTTGTTCGCGATCGGTGGCGTTTTGTTCTGCGCGAGCTTGGCAAACGGACAGCCTCCGCTCGCGGCGTTGTCGTCGTGCAGGAAGTACTGCAGATATTCGCGGCCATCGGTCGCGCCGTAGCGGCCAAGAAGCGGAGAGGGGCTTGCGCTGTCGTACGGGATCAGGCGCTTGCGCACCTCGGCGAATGCGGCGTTCGCCGCCTTTTCGGTCCCCAGGATCTTCTCGAACACCCAGCGCGGCTGGAACGTGAGCATGAAGGCGCTGGATCGGCGGCTTTGGCGCATCACATGGGCGGGCGTCGTGCACACGACGAAGATCGGCTCGCCTGCAAACGAGAACTCCCACATCGGGTGGTCGATCTGTTCCGGAATGTCTGATGGCCACGGATTCTTGTCCAGGCGCGCGAGCTGGTCGAGCGTCAGCCACATCTTGCGATAATAGGCGTCGAGCGTTTGCACCGGGCGAGGGCGCGTGAACACGATCAACGAGGTGTTGGGCCCGAACGAACGCGCCTCCGAAACATATTGTGCGAGTTGTTCGCCGAGCACCGCGACATCGTACGGATCGAGGAATAGGTAGCGGAGCTGATCCTGGCGATGTCCGGTCACCCCGAACACGCAAGGGAACGGCCTTGCCTCGCTGCTCATCTGCGCTTCAAACTCGGAGAACATCACGCTCTGCCAGCTGCTGACCGGAAAGTTCGACGCAACGTCGCCTCTTTTCAAGAACAAGCGCTCCATAACACCCCCTACACTCATAACGACACTAACGAGCTATCAACTTGCTTCTCATCATCAGCGGCCCGGCAATGCCCGGCAGCGACATCAGAAGCAGAATGACGATCAAGGCGCTGTAACCGCCGTCACCGATCGCGGCCGCGTTGTGCACTGCGTCGGTGCCGGAGACGTTGCTGGCGGTAAGCATCGCAAAGCCGATGATCGGCTGCGAGACGCCGGCGAAGATCCCGGCGGCAGTGGTGTTCACGGAAGCGCCCACGCCGATCAAGTCGGAGGTGTAGAGCTTCTTGACGCATTTCAACACCAGCGGAACGGTGCCGCCGGCGACGAGGCCCAAAATCGTGAACACGACGGTGACGTAGGCGAGACCGAATGTCTGGGCGACCGGCGGCAGCAGCAGCGCGATCAGCAGCATGCGCAACGCGCAGATGCCGATCAGCGCGCGGTCGAGCGCCGCGGCGGCATGATCGGCGGCGTGACCGAGGAAGACCGAGCCGAGCGCATTGCCGATCATGAAGGCGAGCAGCGGCGTGCCGGCAGCCGTTGGGGTGATATGGAAGAAGTGGGCAACCATCGGAATGCCCCAGACGCCCGACAGCGTCGTCACGACCGCGAAGTGCGACGCAAACGTCATTGCGCAACCCCAGTTCGCGACATGAGCCAGCGATTGCCGCGCTGCGATCACGACGCCCTTCAGCGTCTTGTTGCTGTGCGAGGCCGGATCAGGTTTGAGCGTGACCTTGGCGAAGGCGAGGTTGGCGAGGCCGATGCAGGCGATGAACAGGAAGCAGGCCCGCCAGCCGAACCCCGAGACGGCGGCTGCGAGCGGTGTGGTCGCGATCACGCCGCCAACATAGCCGGAGACCTGTGAAATGCCCGACATCATGCCGAACCGCTCATCGGCAAAGCTCTGCGCGACGAGCTTCAACAGTGCGGTAAAGACCAGCGCATCGCCACAGGCGACGATCAGGCGTGCGGCAAAGACGTCGAGCAGGTTCGGCGCCAGCGCGAACGCCGCGCTGCCGAGCGACGAGGCGACCATGCTGACGAGCACGACGCGCTTGACGCCGTAACGATCGACCAGAAGGCCGGCCGGAATCTGCATCAAGGTGTAGCCCCAGAAGTAGCTCGAGGCCAGCATCGCAACACCGGCCGCGTCGGTTTTGAAGTCGTGCATGAAGCTGAGGCTGACCGATTGCGGCGACACGCGCTGCAGGAATGCGATGGCATAGGCGATCGCCACGGCTGTCCAGGCGAGATAAGCGCGATCGGTGAACCGCGACGTCGGGGCGTAAACGGCTTGTTGTCCGAGCATCGACATCACACCCTCGCGTAACCCACAGAGAAAAGGGCATCCGCTGAATTCGGAATCTTTCGCGACATCGCGGCATCGACCAGCGACGCGGTGCCATGATAGGCCTGCCGATGGTGCTTAATGTGGCCGTAAGCGCCACGCATGATCATATCGGGCAGTTCGAGCGGCTTGCCCGGATAGAGCGAAGTGCACATCTCGATACAGGCCGCTTGCAGAGCAAGGTCCTGCGCATCATCGAGCAATGATGGAGACACTTTTTCGCAAATCTTAGCGTTCGCTGCCCAGACGATCGGGTTGCGGGTTCGCCAACCGTAGAGCACGTTGCCATCGGCTCGTTCAGTGGCGCCTGAGCATTTCAGAACTTCCGCCGTGAAGAAGCCGTACAAACCGCGGCCCTGGTGCGCCGGGAGCACCTCGGTGCCGCTGCGATAGATTCCTAGTCCGGCCGACATCTGCAGGATGCGGTAGACCGAGAAGGCCACGAGGCCTGAGCCGTCATAGACGAGGATCAGGCTGTACTTCTTGTCGAAGGGCGAGGAGGTTGCGGTCCAGTGCGGCTCGGTGGCCTGCCAGTTGACGGCGATGATGCCGTTCATGGCGTCCATCAGCGGCTGACGATCGCAGGCTTCGACCCGGGAGGCATCCGGTAGACTGTAGATCGCGTAATCCGTCCAAGGCGATTTGATCGCCCCGTATCCGCTGCCCAGATGTCGCGACATGGCAGAACTCCAGAATTCCATCGTGAGCTATACAGGGCGCCCTCGAATGGCTTAAAGGACAATATGCCCTCGAAAGCTGCCAAACCGCCCCGGCCTGAGCCGCGCGACAGGAAAGCGACGCGGCGGATCGCGATCATTGCCTTTCCGGGCGTGACCTTGCTTGACATCTCGGGGCCGGCCCAGGTGTTCGCAGAGCTGGAGGCGATCGAACTGCCCGGGCCGGACTACTCGCTATCCTATCTGTCGACGTCTGGTGGCTTGGTACCGACCGATGTCGGCATGATGATCGACACAGCGCCGATCGTCAGTGTTTCGCCTGCCGAGGTCGACACGCTGGTGATCCCCGGCGGGCCCGGCATCTGGAAGATCCGCAACGACGCCGAGTTGATGGACTGGATTGCGAAGGCGCTGCCGAAGGCGCGCCGTATCGCATCGGTCTGCCTCGGCGCATTCGCGCTGGCCTGGACCGGAATTCTGGATGGCAAGCGTGCTGCAACGCACTGGCGGTATTGTCCTCGTTTGCAGGACAGCTTTCCCAATATCCGCGTCGAGCCCAACGCGATTTTCGTCAAGGACGGACATGTCTGGTCGTCGGCGGGCGTCAGCGCCGGCATCGATCTGGCGCTCGCGATGATCGAGGAGGATTTCGGACACACCATCGCGCTCGACGTCGCTCGTAGACTTGTGGTGTTTCTGAAGCGGCCGGGCGGCCAGAGCCAGTTCTCGACCGTCCTTGCGGCCCAGGCGTCGGACGTCGAGGGACGCTTCAGCGCACTGCATGCCTGGATCATCGAGAACATCACCAGCGACCTCAAGGTCGAGACGCTGGCGGAAAAGGCCGGGATGACGCCGCGCACCTTTGCCCGGACCTATGTCAGCCGCACCGGCATGACACCTGCGAGCGGCGTCGAGGCGCTGCGTGTGGAGACTGCGCGGTTGCTGCTCGAAAGCCGCCAGATCGGCGGCGTGGTCGAGGTCGCCAAGCGCGCGGGGTTTGGCGATGATGAACGCATGCGGCGGGCCTTCCTGCGCCATCTCGGCGTGTCGCCGACCGAGTACCGAAACCGGTTTTCGGGCAGCTAGCAGGTAGCGAGCAACGTCAATCCGGAGGCGGCGGCGTCGCGTCGAAATCCGATCTATCTCACAGGCGTATAGCTGGCCTTCGCTGGCCGGATTCGTGGGTCAAGGTGGTAGCTTTTCCGGTTTGTCTGCGGCTAATGTGCCGGCCAAATCGGGAGAAGAAACACCATGAATGACGGGACCCCCATCCAGCAGGCGCGCAATGTCGAGCTCGGCGCCAGCGGCGAGGAATACCAGAACCTGCACGAATTCGCGCAAAAGGCCCGCGCCAAGCTGAATCAGAACGCCTGGGACTACATCGTCGGCGCCTCGGAGACCGAGACCACGATGCGCCGCAACAGGATGGCGCTCGACGAGATTGCGTTCCGGCCGCGCGTCCTGCGCAACGTCATCAATGTCGATCCCTCCACCGAGGTCTTCGGCCGCAAGCTCCGGCTTCCCGTGATGATCGCGCCGGTCGGTGCACTCGAGATCTTCGATCCCGACGCGGGCGCGGCCGTCGCGCGCGGCGCGGGAACGTTCGGGGCGGCGCATATGCTGAGCTCAGTGTCAGAGCCTGGGCTGGAGAATACCGCCAAGGCGGCGCCGGATGCCTTGCGCATCTTCCAGCTCTATGTGCGCGGCGACGATGCTTTCGTCGAGGATGTGGTCAGCCGCAGCATCGACAACGGTTACGCCGCGTTCTGCCTCACCGTGGACACCGCCCATTACAGCCGGCGTGAGCGCGACATCGCCAAGCGCTACGTCCGGGAAAGCCGCATCCGCGCCACCGGCGGCGATTTCCAGAAGGGGCTGGAATGGCGGACGGTGAAGTTGATCAAGGACAAGTTCAAGATTCCGCTGATCCTCAAGGGTATAGCTACCGCCGAAGACGCGAAGATCGCGCTCGATCACGGGGTCGACTGGATCTACGTCTCAAATCATGGCGGACGGCAGCTCGACCACGGCCGTGGATCCGTGCATGTCCTGCCTGAGATCGTCCAGGCCGTCGCCGGCCGTGCCAAGATCATGGTCGACGGCTCGATCTGCCGCGGCACCGATATCGTCAAGGCTATCGTCTCGGGGGCCGACCTCGTCGGGATCGGCCGTCTGCAATGCTGGGCGCTCGCCGCGGCCGGCGAGGCGGGCATCGTCCGGATGCTTGAATTGCTGGAGGACGAGGTGATCCGCTGCCTCGGGCTGCTCGGTGTCACCAGCTTCGCCGAACTGGACAAGTCCTATCTGCATCCGGCGACGCCGACGAATCTGCCGAGCGTGTTCAGCGCATTCCCTCTGCTCGATATCGATCCCTACCGCTACTAAGCCGCAGCGAGACACATCTGGAGCGATGGCGCGATCGGGCGCCGGATGCCCCGATCGCGCCAGCTCGTCATCAATGTGTGCGGTCCATGAAGCCGCCGCGGCAAAGACAAAGTCTGATCCAAATCCCGCACTAGTCGAAGCGAATGGCAAACAATCCATTCGCTGAATTTTCACTCGAGCGCGCCATCGGCTTGCGCTGGACTCTCCGGGATATCCAGGCCGGCAGGCTCAAATTGTCACCGGTCAGCGACGAGGATCTGATCATCCTCACCGAGCTTGGTCTGGTCGAATTGCATGACGGCGAGCCCGAGCTGACGGAAGCGGGAGCCGCGGTGCTGAACGACTGAACGTGCCGGCA
This sequence comes from Bradyrhizobium sp. CER78, assembly GCF_029846235.1. GTDB lineage: Bacteria > Pseudomonadota > Alphaproteobacteria > Rhizobiales > Xanthobacteraceae > Bradyrhizobium. Next base: position 133,905 of record NZ_JARVWP010000005.1, on the reverse strand, counting down.
GCCTAGCGCGCGTTCAGGAAGCTTTCGCCGGAATTGCAGGGCGCGCACTGATAGGTCAGCACGTCGTAGACTTGGTCGCGCGGCTCGACCAAGGCAAGCCGCATCTGTGTGCCGCACTTCATGCACGGCATCTCTATGCTGGTCTTAAAGCGGGTGCAGGTCGGTGTCGGACGAACGGCGCGCAGCATCGGATCCCCTTATTCCCCAAGAGACGCGAGACGAGAACGCGACCAACGACGAGGCCGAATCACTATGCCACAGTGCTGACATGATTGGAATCCGGCGATGGCCCAGTCCGGTCGCCGCTAGGTAATTTTTCCTCGATCACTGGAGCGAACGGGATCTCTCATCGTTGGCGATACCGCGCTGACGCCGTCACAATCTATGCTAACGTTGGTCGACGCTTATTCCAGGGGGCGCGATCATGATTGAACCGAAGCTTGAAGTTCCCGCCGAGTTGCGCGATCTCGCGGAAAAGACCATTGACCAGGCCGAACAGGCCTTCAGCCTGTTCTTTGATGCCGCAAGCAAGTCGATGACGGCGATGCCGGGCACCGGTACCGAGATTTCCAAACAGGCGCTGTCGTTCACCGAGCAGAACATGAAGGCGGCGTTCGAGCATGCGCGCAAGCTCGTGCACGCGACCGATCTGCAGGAGGCGATGCGGATCCAGTCGGAATTCCTGCGCAGCCAGTTCACCAATGCCGGCGAACATATGCGGCAGATCAGCGGAAGCGTGATGTCCGCAACCAAGGACGCCACGAAGGGCAAGTTCTAGGACAGTCGTCGCGGCGCATCGACGCCTAGCGCCGGCGCGCGACGGCAATGCCGAGCAGAAACGCAACGAACAGACTTGCGAGCGGCGCTTCGCGCGTGACCGCGCTTACCGTGGCGAGGACTCCGCCCGGCCGGCGCGAGCTTGCGATCGCCTCGCTGAGGCGATCGGCGGCCGCGCGAAGTCCGTCAGACACCTCCGTGATGGTTCGCGAAACGTCGGTCGCGGTGTCGATCGCTCGCTCACCGAGCGTGGGCTGAAGAGGGGACTCGGGTATTTCGGAGCTCATGTGCCGTGCCGCGATTTCACTGAAGGCCAGGTCCCGTCACCTTTGGCAATCCGGGCGTGCTTTGAACGGCCGGTAGCGGCCGCATATCGTGGAAATTCGGTGGCTATGGATTGGTTCCACCAACATGTCTCGCTTTCACATCGCGGAACCGGAAACTTACGCGCCGGTCGCGGCTTGTTTCCGTGGAGGAGACGATGATGACAATGCAAGCGCATGGCATATCGGATAGCCGTCCGGTTGAGCATCGAAATCGGCATGGCGGCACGCCGCTGCTGGTTGCGGCGGTGGTTGCGATCCTCGGCGTGTTGGGCATGCTGGTCGTCGACCACGGTCCGTGGAGCAAGCCGAAGGTGCAGCCGGCCGCTTCCGCCAATTACTCGACGACCGGCGAGGCCGCACGTGCAGCTGGCGCAAAGGTGATACCGACCGAGCCCAAGGCGCCGATTGAGCCTACTCCGCCCGGCCCAAAGCCTGCTCAACCGGCAAATCCGATCGCGCCGCAGTAGGTGCGGGCGTTCGTAGGATAATCAGCGCACGCTGACGAGCATGCCCCACGCCGCGGCGAACCCCGCACCGACGAGAACCAGCACCGGGCTGTCGCAGAAGATGCCGCCATATTGGCACATGGTGGCACCGATGGAGCCGATCTGATGATGGCCTGCGGCATAGAACAGGCCGGACAGGACCGCGAGCACGGCAGCAACGAAATACATCGGCGCTTCCCTCCCTGCAATCTAACGGCGGCACGGGTCGGTTGAACTGACGCGAGCCAAAACTGCCCTGATGTCGATACAAGCGCTGCGAGCCGCTCATCCGCTTGACGCGTCGGGCAACTCAGCGGCACACTGACATCATCGCAACAAGCATAGGGCGATCGGCGCCGGCTCGTGCTACGATTCCGGGATCATGCGCGGACTTTCGGTGAAGGAGGTTTCTCACCGTCGAAGCCGACGCATCATATTTTACCGATCGCGTTCAGCTCGCAAGAACGGGTTGACACGTCGGGCACCTGCATGGCTTTTTCGGTAACCCGTATAACGTTCCGCTCGCTGCCGGAATGGACTATTGGGCTCCCACTGCGCCGAACAGTTCGTTTGTCTTTCCGATCGGTCAGGCGATCTCACGCGCGACTTATGCGGCGCTGTTCGCTGCGATGGGCACCACGTTCGGCATCGGTGACGGTGCTACGACGTTCAACCTCCCAGACAAACGCGGTCGAGTCTCTGCCGCGGCAGACGGTGGGGTAGGGCGGCTATCCGGCGCCACCGTGAATAGCACCGCCTTGGGCGGGATTGGGGGCAGTGAAACCCATACTCTGACCGTAGCGGAGATCCCGTCACATACGCACGCGAATACTCTGTCGGACAGCGGCCACAGCCATGTTGTTCAAGGTCGCGTCTACGGCGGGTTCAACGGCAATGCACAATCTCCTGTTGCAGGCTTGCAGCTCAGCAATGGCGTTGACGGTAACGTAGTGACGGATTCACGACTTTCGAACATCGCGCTCACGAACGCCGCAGTGGGTGGCAGCGCCGCTCACGCGATCCTACAGCCAACCATTCTCTGCAACTACATCATTCGGATCATATAGAATGCGCGCTGCGCGTCACTCGATGCCGAGTTGTGGTGCGATTTGTTGAATTAAGAATTCCGAGCCAGCTCTTGTAAGATGGATGATGTCTCTCGCCGTGATTGATCCGTTGACCTGGGTCAAGCATTCGTCACCACGACACATAGCTTTTCTTGCGGATACGTATTGGACACCTAACTGAGCGGCTATGGCACTCATGACTTTGTCACCTGCGTCGCTGTCTACAAACTGGGAGGTCCGCTCGGGAATTATCTGCCGGTTTCGCCTATAGTAGTCCACAGCGGCATTTGGGAGGCCGCCTCGCCAAACGGGGACTGGTCCCAGAATAATAATCCGAGGAACACCGGCAACGCGAAGAGCATCGATGGTCGGCTTGGTGGTTCCGGTCCTATCGTTAACGTCCCAGATGGCGTGAAGCACTACGACATCCGGCTTGATCTCCGAAATGCGTCGAACAATCTCGGCGTTCTTTTTCAGGCAGTATGGGCTGGCAGAGTGCGCCAGAACCAACAGCGGATGGCAGGAGCTCACGGTCAGCTGTGCAATTCCGAACTCGTGGTCCTGTTGCAGCTTTCTAAATCCGGGAATTAGCGCTGAGGCCGTTGAATCCCCCCAAATTGCGATCAATGGTCGCTTGCTCTCCGAACAATTTCGGAAATCGCCGTCCTCGCCGTCGAGCAATATGCATTCGTGCACACGCCACGCGCTCACCCCATCGGGTGCGCTAATCATGGCTTGGAGCTGGCTGGGTAGGTCCGGCACCTTCACCAGGGCGGCATATAGCCCGAACAACCCTGCCGCTGCCATGGCGGCGCCTATCGGCACAACCCTGGACTGGCGTCGCAATGGCCGCTCCACCGTAAAATAAGTCACCACCGAGAGGATGGACGCCAACACGACAGCGACAAGTCCCAAAGTGTCGTTGAGCTGCCTGAAAAGGTAGACTTGGAGGAATACGAGAACCGGCCAATGCCACAGATATAGGGAATAACTGATAAGTCCTATGCCGACGAACGGTCTAAGCGAAAGAATGCGGTTTACGGTTGCGCCCTCGGACATAATTAGTAGGAACGTGCCCACTACTGGAAGCGCAGCGGCCCAGCCGGGGAAGGTGATCTTGTCGGTAAACAGAAAGAATGACGCCTCGATGGCGACGAACCCCACGACTGCTGCAAGCTCCTTTACGGCTTTTGACGGAGCGGGGACGAACGTTAACAGTGCGCCGGCCATCAGTTCCCAAGCGCGAGTAAACGGTAGAAAGAACGCCGCTGAGGGATGCCCGCCAACCAATGCCAGATTGAGAGCGAACGAGGCAACTAGGCCGACGCTCGCTGCCCACGGCGCTCTGTGTCGTGGAAGCGCCCACAAAATCAGAGGCCATACCAAATAGAATTGCTCCTCAATGCCGAGAGACCAGAGGTGTAGAAGCGGCTTAAGGTGTGCGTCGATGTCGAAGTAATTGACCTCGGATAGCAACATCAGATTGGCAGCGAACAGAGCGCTCGCGACTGCGTTTTTCCCGAGCGAATGCAACTCGTTTGGAAGGAGAAGGCGGAGCCCAACAAAAACGGTCGCCGCCAAAACAACGATTAGGGCCGGGAAAATTCGCCGAATACGTCTTTGGTAGAATGTCGCAAGGCTGAATGTCTTGTCGCGCAGCTCTGACGTCACAATTCCGGTAATGAGATATCCCGAGATGACAAAGAAGATGTCCACGCCGACAAATCCGCCAGGTAGCGATCCGGGAAATGCGTGGAATAGGACTACTGCAGAAACGGCTACCGCTCTCAAGCCGTCGATGTCAGGTCGGTAGGCCGCTTTCATGCGCCACCTATAGCACGCTCTTGGGATAGTCGCGCAAGCACACTGGCCGCACTCTCAATAGCGCAAGCCAAGCCGCCTTCGGGCGGCCTTTTCGCTGGAGATGCCATGACTGACCTCGTTGCCCTAACGGCGGAGAACACGGCCCGCTGGACAAAAGCCAAACTGACCCGGAATTTCTCCGGTATCGCCAAGAGGCTTATCGACCCGGACGCCAAGGACCGCTATCAAGCCTTATCAGCCAAGATCGGGGTCCCCTGGTTCTTCATCGCAGTCGTCCATGAGCGCGAGGCCTCCCAGAACTGGAACACCCAGCTTGGGCAGGGTGACCCGCTCGGAAGCGTCTCTGTCCACGTGCCGAAGGGAAGGGGCCCTTTCAAGACGTGGGAGGACGGCGCTTATGATGCGCTAGTCAACTGCGCCCCATTTGCCGCTCGTAACCATGATTGGTCGATCGGCGGCACGCTGACTATGCTCGAGCAGTACAACGGGCTCGGTTACGCCGCTCGGGGGCGGCCGTCGCCCTACATCTGGTCCGGCACGGATCAGTACGTCTCGGGCAAATACGTTCGGGACGGGGTCTACGACGCCAGCGCCGTGGATCAGCAGCCGGGCTGCGCCGGACTGTTGGCCGCAATGATGCAACTCGACCCGACCATTACCTTCTCGGAGGCGAAGATCATCCCCGTAACAAACCCACCTGCGCGGCCGCGGAAACCACCTCCGGCCACCCCATCGATTCGCACTCCTGCCAAAGGCTCCCTCGGAGCCTTTTTTGTTGGCCTCTTCAAATCTCTCTTCGGAAAATAATGACGATGCTCTGGCTCTTCCTCATCTTGCCCGGCCTGCTTTGTGCTTACTTCATCGTCCTGCGGCCGATCCTGCACGCGATTCCTGCCCTCAAGTCGTTTTACGCCGAGGCAGATACGTTCTGGGGTAAGGCCTGGGCGCTGACGGGACGATCGGTGACAGTGATCTGGGGCCTCTTCCTGACCGGTATTGGAACTGCTTTCCAGTGGCTTGACCCGATCGCGTCGGCCTTCGGCGATCCGGACCTCAAGGCCCAAATCATGGAAGCGCTGAAGAACAATCCTCAATATCTCGCCTACATCATGATCGGAATCTCGACGATCACGATCGTTGCGCGGTTGAGGTCGATGGGAAAGACTTGATCGATGTGGATGGCTATTCTTTCCTTCCTTGGCGGTCCTGTCGTCAAAGGTCTGATCGATACGTATCAGGCCAAACTGAAGGCCGGCAACATTGACAGCAAGATCGCTGCCGATCTTGCTGCAAGCGAGATCGCCGCACAGACAGCCGAGATACAGGCGAAAAATCATCTCAAGATCGCCGAGATCGGTCACCCCTGGGAGCCCGAAAAGTTGGCCTTTTATGTCACGTTGGTCTTTTTCGCCAAATGCGTGATCTGGGACAAGGTTCTCGGGCTTGGGACGACGCCGCAACTCGCCGGAGATATCAGCACCTGGGCCGGCATGATCATGGGCTTCTACTTCGGAAAGCGAACGTTTGAGAATGTCGCCCACATCATACGAAGGTGACCCGATGCGCGAACCCGATGTCAAAGCAATCGTGATGGCAACCTTGATCGAGCAGGATCGGGTGCGCAGAAGTGACATCGACGCCGTCGTGGTCAAGACCATTGCCACAGTCCTGACTTCATTCGGCTTTGAAGAGGGAGATCGACGCGAGCTGCGCGCCGATTTTCAGCACCTGCGGCGGTGGCGGCGAAGCGTCGAGCAGGCGCAGAGTTACACTTTCAAGGCGGTGATTACTGTCATCGCCACGGGCTTTCTCGGAGCCGTTTGGCTGGGCATCAAAGCTACGCTCGGAAAGTAACTTGCCTCGCCCCCTGGCGCGGGCGGACGCGCCCAGATCGTAGATCTGGGCCCTTGGCCGACAATGAAATTCTTGAGGGCGGCAATGTACCGGATTTGCGAGGTCGACGCGCAGGATGAAGAGGTCGCCGACTCGCTTGCCGAGCTCCACCGGCTGATATTCTGCGACGGGACCCGTGCGCCGGATTTCGAGCAGGGACATTGGTGGATTGCGTTCTACGGAGCGAAGCCAATTGCATTTGCTGGCGTCATTCCCTCAACGCACGTTGCCAACGCGGGGTATCTGTGCCGTGTCGGCGTTGCCATGCCGCATTGCGGCCACGGCCTGCAAGTGCGGCTTACTCGCGCGCTGGAAGCGCGAGCGCGGCGTGCCGGCTGCAAAACGATAGTTTCGGACACGACCGATAACATTTTTTCGGCCAATAACTTTATCCGGCTGGGCTATAGGCTCTTCGAACCGGTCTCGCCCTGGGCATGGCACCACACGCTGTATTGGCGAAAGCAGCTCGTCTAATCCTCGGAGGAGGATAGGGCAACAGTTCGGCGACGTAGCGAGCCCGGTGGTCGAATGGCCGCCGGGCTCTTTTTGCGTTTCCGGTTCGCAGGCGGTTCCTTCGGCAAGCCAGGCTGTCAGCCGGAGCTCGGACCCCACATCGAATTCCGGCGGGAGAGTGTTGGAGTGACCTGCCTCGCGCGGAGGCGCGCGTTTCCTCAACGGGCGGCCGGCGGTTGTCGATTCCGTGCCTCGAACTGGCGTGACGCAGCTTTGCACGTCTTGATCTCTGGTGATCGCTCGATAAACTGAGCCGATCGGCCCGATCGCGCGAATGTCTTGGAGATCGAACAAAGGAAGAGACCATGGTTGAGGTTGGCCGCGGGCTCGACGTGAAGGTGCCGCCAGGGCCGGACCGGAATCTTTACTCGCTGATGGTCGCTCGAGCGAGAGGGCTTGTGCCGGCCTTGCGTGAACGGGCGGCGCGGACCGAAGAGCTGCGCCGGTTGCCGGCGGAGACCGAGCGGGATCTGCATGATAGCGGGCTCTTTCGAATCCTGCAGCCGAAGCGCGTTGGAGGAAGCGAACTCGACTACGTTGCGCTCGTCGACTGCGCTGATGCCCTGGGGCAGGGCGACGCTTCGGTTTCGTGGAACTTTGCCAATCTTGCGAGCCACCACTGGATGCTGGGTATGTTCGCGCCGGAAGCGCAGAGCGCGGTATGGGGGGAGGATTCGGCCACGCTGATCGCGTCTTCCTTTGTTTTTCCGGCAGGTCGCGCCAGGAAGACGAGTGGCGGGTACGTGCTGAGTGGTCATTGGCCGTTCTCATCCGGGGTAGAAGCGTGCGGGTGGAACATGCTCGCGAGCGTGGTTGCGTCCGATGATGAGGTCGATGGTGTCGAGTATCGGCTGTTCCTGCTGAACAGGCGGGACTACAGCATCGATGACACCTGGAATGCGGCTGGTTTGCGCGGAACCGGGTCGAACGATGTGCGGGTAGCTGACGCATTCGTTCCCGAGCATATGACGGTTGCCGTCAGCGAGCTTGCCGGTGGTGCAACGCCGGGCAGCGTTGTCAATCCGAACGCGCTCTACATGCTTCCGGTTTTCTCGTTGTTTCCCTACGTATTGTCCGGAGTTGGCCTGGGAAATGCCCAGGCTTGCCTTGATGATTATGTCGAGATCGCGCGATACCGCGCCTCGACATACAACCGCGCCAAGATCGGGGACCTGCAGAGCACACAAATCAAGATCGCTGAAGCGTCGGCGAAGATAGATGCCGCGCGGCTGATCATGCGCACCAACTGCGTCGAGGTGCTTGCGGAGCTTCGGCGTGGCGATATCCCGGGCATTGCTGCGAAGACGAGGCTCCGGCGCGATGGCGCGTTCGCGGTCAATCTGTGCACTGAAGCGGTGTCTCTTCTGTTCGCGGCGAGCGGGGCGCGCAGCCTGTTCACATCAGGTGCGTTGCAGCGTCAATTCCGCGATGCTCATGCGGTGAACTCGCATCTTGCCTTCAATTTCGACGCGGCAGGCACCAACTACGGGCGGGTAGCGCTTGGGCTGCCGTCCGAAAACCTGACGCTTTGAGGCTAGCCGGATGTCCGACGCTCCCAAACATCCACCGGATCCGGCCAATGAGCTCGCAAGCGACAGTTCGGCGATCGATCCTCGTGACTTCCGCAATGCGCTCGGTACATTTGCCACCGGTGTAACGATCGTCACCGCAATGTCGGCCGAAGGACGGCCGTACGGAATTACTTGCAATTCCTTTGCGTCAGTGTCGCTCAATCCGCCGCTGGTACTGTGGAGCCTGGGGATGTTTTCGCAGGGGCTGCCGATCTTCCAGAATGCCAGCCACTTCACGGTCAATGTTCTCGATGCGTCACAGCAGACGTTGGCGATGCAGTTTGCCAAATCGTCGGGTGACAAGTTCGCGGGTGTGAGCTGGACCCCAGGCCTCGGGAACGCTCCAGTGCTTGCCGACGTGGTCGCAAATTTCCAGTGCCGTGCCGCCAACCGCTACTACGGCGGTGATCACGTCATTTTCCTGGGAGCGGTGGAAGCCTATGCCTACAGCGTGAACAGTCCGCTGTTGTTCTCACGGGGAGGTTTTGGCCGGTTCCAGGCTGACGATGGTGACAAGCCATCATGAATCGAAAGATGCCCGTCAAGCGAGTTCGTACCAAGCAGAAGCGACTATCAGCTGACGACCGTCGCAGTGAATTCGTCACCAAGGCGACCGAGCTCTTTGCGGAGGAGGGGTTTGGCGGCGGCACGCGTGCCCTCGCTCGCAGACTCGGTGTGACCCAGCCGTTGCTTTACCGCTATTTTCCGAGCAAGGACGATCTGATCAAGGAGGTCTACCGCAAGGTCTATCTCGAACCCCTTGAAATCGGTTGGGAGAAATTGCTGTCCGATCGATCTCGTCCGCTCCGCGTGCGGTTGCAAGAGTTCTACGAAGTTTATACGGACGCAATCTTCAATCGAAGATGGCTGAGGATCTACCTTTACTCAGGCCTGAAGGGTCTCGATATCAATCGCTGGTATGTTGGCATGGTCAAGGACAAGATCCTGACCCGCATTCTCAGGGAGTGCCGCCACGATGCCGGCCTCGCGACACAGAGCCGGCCCAGCGCTGCCGAACTGGAGCTGGCCTGGGTGTTTCACGGCGGCATTTTCTATTACGGCGTACGCAAATACATTTACGAAGCGCCTGTTCTCGAGGACAAGGCGCAGATGATCAGTGACGCGCTGGACATCTTCCTCGCGGGATTTGAGCGGATGGCGGAGAGCGCGACCGATCGACGGCGGGCGCCGATCAAGGTCGTCGGCTGAGCCGGGCTACCTCGGCGCCATCTGATCCCGATACCAGTCGCCGATCTCGCTCGCCGTCATGAGCGCCACGCCGTCATGGCCGATGACGTAATCGAGCAGGGCTTCAAGGTACTTGATTCGATGTGGGACCCCTGTGATGTAGGGATGCACCGAAATCGCCATGATACGGGCATTCTCCGCGCCTTCGAGATACAGCCGATCGAACTGGTCGGTGCAGCGCGTCAGGAACTGTTCCGACGGAAGGTGCTGCAGCGCGTGAATGACAATGTCATTGGTCTCGACCGAGTAGGGAATTGTCGTGACAGTTCCGTGCGGCGTCGCGATCTCCTGTGGAAGATCGTCAATCACCCAATCGGCTACGTATTCGATTCCATTGAGGCGCAGGAGGTCGAGCGTTTCTTCGGTTTCGGTCAGGCCCGGGCTCTCCCATGATCGCGGCGGCTTTCCGGTGAATCCGGCAATGGTGTCGACCGCGCGCCTAATTGCATCCGCCTGGTTCTCCACCTTGTGCATCGGTCCCTGGACGAAACCGTGTCCCATGAATTCGAAACCGGCCTCGAGCGCCGCCGACGCGACGCGCGGATAGCTGTTGCAGACGTTGGCATTCGCAGCCAGCGTCACTGGTACCTTTCGGTCCGTGAGTGCCTTGAACTGCCGCCAGAAGCCGGCACGCATGCCGTATTCATGCCAAGACCAATTCGGCACATCGGGCAGCAGCGGCTGGCCCATCGGCGGGCTCAGCACAGTACGCGGCATCGGATTCCCGATGCGCCATTCCTCGACATTGAGGATAACCCAGACGGCAAGCTTCTTGCCATTAGGTAACGTCAGCTTCGGCCGGTCGACCTGTGCCTGGTACGGAATACGATCAGTGAAAGCCACGTCGAAACTCCTTCACGTCGATGAGCCGGCGCTGGCGGCATTGATGCGCGGCAAGACCTTCTCGGCCATCAGGATCATCGATTGGCGGCCAAGCTCGCGATCCTTCCAGTCCTTCCCGGCATAGAGCAAGGTTCCGAAGGGGCCGATCTCCTGCTGGAACGCTAGCAATTGGTCAGCCACGCTTTCGGGTGTGCCGTAGATGATAAGCTTGTCGCAGATCGACTCCAGCGTGACCTCCGCGTCGGGCTGGTCCCGCCGTGTCTTGAACAGCTCGAGCCGGCCGCCGCGCTTCAGCTTCGTGAACAGCTGGTGATAATAGTACACGTAGGGGCTGTCGGGCGAGGTCGCATAGGCCTTCGCCGTTGCGGCGTCCTTTGCCACGAACACGCTCTTGGCGACGCGCCATTTAGCGGGGTCGACTGCCCGGTTCACACGCTCGCAGCCCTCGACGTATTTGGGCCAGTGACTCTTCACCCAGGCGGGCATCAGGAAGTTTGCCGAGATCGGATCCCAGCCGCGCGCAGCGGCCTCCGTGACGCCCTTTGAGAATGGCGCGACCGCGGTCACAACGATCGGCGGGTGAGGCGTTTGCAACGGGCGCGCGACAATTCCCTGGCCGATGTCCTCGATCAGCGTCTTTTTGACGGATACATTCCAATACTTGCCCTGCAGATCATAGGGTGGCTTGCCGGCCCAGACGTCGAGGACCTGATTGATTGCCTCGAGGAACATGGCATTGCGGTCAGCGTCGAGATTGCCAAAGATTTCCGCGTCGGACAGCAATCCGCCAGGGCTTATTCCAAATATGAAGCGGCCATCAAGCATGTGATCAAGCATGGCGACAGATGCTGCGACCGCCGCCGGATGGGTGTTCGGCATGTTGATCGTGCCGGTCCCAAGCTTGATCTGTTTGGTTGCCGCTGCGAGCCAGGCAATGAACGCGATGCTGGAAGTGATGTTCTCGGCCTTGTCGGTGACATGCTCGCCGACATACGCCTCCGTGAACCCGAGCTCATCCGCAAGCAGGAACGCTTCCCGATCCTCCCGCAGCGATTGCCGCCAGTCCTTGTCGAGAGGATGGATCGGCATCGTAAAGAACCCGAGCTTCATGATCCGCCTCCCTGCTCGTTGAACTTTAGTTGGCAAGGAACCTGCGGCCTTCCCAAGGCGAAGACAAGCCCTGACGCACAAATAATCACTCGATAAACAAGCTTGACCTTTGAACAGGGCGGCCCTCTAATCTGGCAAACCAAAATTAGGCCGGGAGGCCACGCCCACATGAAAGCTGCGGCTTTCGCCTACGCCCGCGCGACCAGCGTCGTGAATGCGCTGGAGTTGCTCGCCGTGCATGGCGACAAGGCGAAGGTTCTGTCGGGCGGCCAGAGCCTGATGCCGGCGATGAACCTGAGGCTTCTATCCCCGGAGATTTTGGTCGATATCGGCGGCCTCGCCGAGTTGCGCGGCATTGCCATGAGAGGAGATGTCCTCGTCGTTGGCGCGCTGACCCGGCATGTCGACTTGCTCAGATCGCCGGAGATTGCGCTGAACGCTCCGCTGCTGCGGGATGCCGTCAGCCACGTTGCCCATCCCGCAATCCGCAACCGCGGAACGATTGGCGGTAGCCTCGCTCACGCCGATCCCGCGTCGGAGCTGCCGGCCTGTGTCGTAGCGCTTGACGCAACGATCGTTGCTCGCGGTCCGACGGGCGAACGGCGGATTGCTGCGACCGAATTTTTCAAAGGAATTTACGAAACGGCACTATCGCCGGACGAATTGCTCGTCGCGATCGAGGTGCCGGTCATAGGCCAAGGCTCGACGTTCTTTTTTCAGGAATATGCCCGGCGGCACGGCGACTATGCCGTCGTTGGTCTTGCCGCGCGCGCTGTTGTTGCTGCTGGCCGGTTCTCGGATCTTCGGCTGGGCTTCTTTGCCGTTGGCGATCGGCCTCTGCTCGCAGCCGCTGCTGGCAAGCTGATCAATGCATCCGTGAATCCCGGATTGCTGGCGGAAGCTGCGACAGCGCTGACCAACGAACTCGACCCGCAGGAGGATCAACAGGCTACCGCGGCCATGCGCCGACACCTCGCGACCGTCTTGTTCCGACGCTGCGTGGCCGCTTTGCTCGCGCGGCCCGAGCTGGAAATGGGAGTGGCCAAGTGAGCGCTCCGGTATCGGTCTCGCTTCTGGTCAACGGCGAACCGATCGATGCCTTTGTGCTGCCGCGGCTCAATCTCGCCGATTTTCTCCGAGAGAATCTCAAGCTGACCGGAACGCATGTTGGTTGCGAGCACGGCGTTTGCGGTGCCTGCACCGTCCGGGTTGACGGCGAGATCGTTCGATCCTGCCTGATGCTGACGGTCCAGGCGCAGGGCGCGTTGGTCGAGACCATCGAGGGGGTGTCCGACAGCGGAGAAATCGCCGATCTCCAGGTGGCATTCCGCGAACGCAATGCGTTGCAGTGCGGTTACTGCACGCCGGGGATGCTGATAACGGCGCAGGATCTGCTGAAGCATTCGCCCGCACCTGATCGGCAAGCGATCCGCGAGCATCTCTCTGGCAATTATTGCCGCTGCACCGGCTATCAGGCGATCGTGGACGCTGTGGAGGCGACAGCCAAGACGCGTGCGGAGCGGGGGACATGACAGTGACCCATCCGCCTGCAGAGACACTTTCGGTGCTCGATCGCCCGAATTCCTATATCGGCAAGACGGTGCCGCGGCCCAACCTCGACAGGTTATTGCAAGGGCGCGGACAATACGTCAGCGACCTGGAATTGCCGCGGATGGCGCATGTTGTTTTCTTGCGGTCGCCTCATGCTCACGCCAGAATCGCGGCGATCGACGCCGACACGGCGCGGCGTATGTCCGGCGTCATTGCCATCGTGACGGGTCGGGAGCTCGAGGCTGTCATCACGCCGTGGGTCGGCGTGCTCTCGCATCTGAAGGGATTGAAGTCGGCGCCGCAGCACGCGATCGCAGTCGACCGGGTCTGCTGGCAGGGTGAAGCGGTCGCGGCGATTGTCGCGATCAGCCGTGCAGCGGCTGAAGATGCAATGGAGCATATTGCCGTCGATTACGAGGAGCTTGCGGCGGTCACCGACATGCGTACTGCGCTCGATCCCGCGACCCCTGTCATTCACGCCTCGCTCGGCGACAATCTTGCCTTTGAACGGACACTCGATGCCGGCGACGTCGACCACGCATTGTCGGAGTCCGAAGTCGTCGAGGCCGAATTCGTATTCGGGCGGCACACCGGCGTGACACTTGAACCGCGTGCAGTGGTTGCCGACTGGAATGCGGCTGAGGCGCGGCTCACGATCTACCAGGGCACGCAAGCGCCGCACATGGTGCAGAACATCGCGGCCCTGCATCTCGGGCTGAGGGAAGCGCAGGTCAGGGTGGTCTGCAAGGATGTCGGCGGCTCGTTCGGCATCAAGGTTCACATCTATGCCGACGAAATGGCGACATACGCGCTATCGAAGCTGTTGCGCCGGCCGGTCAAATTCGTGGCTGACCGTATCGAAAGCTTCAACACGGACATTCACGCCCGCGATCATCGATGCCGGGGACGGATCTGCGTCAGGCCGGACGGTACGATCACGGCCTTCGAGATCGACGATCTGACGGGGATTGGTCCTTATTCGATGTATCCGCGCACCAGCGCCATCGAGGCCAATCAGGTGGTCAATCTGGTCGGCGGGCCGTATGTCACGCCAAACTACCGGGCGCGAGCGCGCGTCGTATTCCAGAACAAGAACGTGATGTGCCAGTACCGGGCGGTCGGACACCCGATTGCCTGTTCGGTCACCGAAGGCCTGGTTGACCTTGCCGCGGCCAAGATCGGCATGGATCCCGCCGAGATCCGCCGGCGCAACCTGATCGCCGACGACGCCTATCCCTGTGCATCCCCCTCGGGCATGAAGTTCGAGCAGCTTTCGCATCATTCCTCGTTGGCCAAGCTGCTACAGATGATGGACTACGACGCATTGCGTGCCGAGCAGGCAGCCTTGCGAGCCCAGAACGTCTATCGGGGCATCGGAATCGCCAGCTTCATCGAGGTCACTAATCCCAGTGCCGCCTTTTACGGCGTCGGCGGCGCGAAGATTTCATCGCAGGATGGTGTTGCGGTTCGGCTCGATGCACAGGGCTCGGTGATCTGCCAGACCAGCATCACGGAACAGGGTCAGGGGTCGGAGGCGCTGACGGCCCAGATCGTCGGCAGCATGCTTGGTGTCTCGATGGACCGGGTCCGCGTGACCCTGGGCGACACCGACAATACACCCTACGGCGGCGGCACCTGGGCCTCGCGCGGCGCCGGCATCGGAGGCGAAGCCGCGTTGCAGGCCGCCAAGGCGCTGCGCCGGAACATTCTGGATGTCGCGGCGGCCATCCTGCAATCGACGCCGGCCGGGCTCGATATCGTCGACAACCGCATCGTCAATGCCGCCGACAGCGTGTCGCGGATCGAGCTGAGCGAGCTGGCGCGGATCGTCTATTTTCGACCGGACACCCTCCCGCCGGGCATCCGGCCTGAGTTGATGGCGACCCGGCATTTCGTGCCGCGCCAGTATCCCTTTGCGTTCACCAACGGGGTTCAGGCCTCGTGGCTCGAGGTCGATAACGAGACCGGGTTCGTGACGCTGCTGAAGCACTGGGTTGTCGAAGATTGCGGCACCATCATCAACCCGCAACTGGTCGACGAGCAGATCCGGGGCGGGGTCGTGCAGGGGCTCGGCGCGGCGCTGTTCGAGAAATGCATCTACGACGAGCGTGGTCAGCTGACCAACGCCAACATGGCGGACTATTTGGTCCCGATGTCCGGCGAAATGCCGGACATCGAGATCGGGCACGTGGTGTCTCCGACGCAGGAGTCGGAGCTGGGAGCCAAGGGGGCGGGCGAGGCGGGCACGGCCGGTGCGGCAGCTGCGGTTGCGAACGCGGTCAATGATGCGCTGCGGCCGTTCGGCGCAACAATTACCGAGATTCCGCTCACGCCTCAGGTTATCCTGACTTCCTTGGGACGAATCTGAGGTGGAGACGTTCCGGGCAAAGACAGGGCGATAAGCAAAACACGGACAGTTCTTGGGGAGGATAGTCATGACGAAGAAGGTCACCAAAGCGGGATCGATATCGCGGCGTCGTCTGCTGACGACGGCAAGCGCCGGCGCCGCTCTCGCCGTCTCGCCGTTTCGCATCAATCTGCTGCAGGCCGAGGAAGCGCCGATCAAGATCGGCTTCCCTGTTCCTCTGACTGGACCGTATGGCGCTGAGGCCCAGGATCAGGTGCGGGCCGGTCAGCTGGCCATCGCCCAATTCAATGACGCCGGCGGCCTCAACGGCCGCAAGGCCGAACTCGTCGTGCGCGACGACAAGCTCAATCCCGGAGAGGCCGCGACGCGGACGTTGGAACTGGTCGAGAAGGAGAAGGTGAATTTCGTCGTCGGCAGTCTGTCGGCGGCGGTTCAGCTCGCGATCAACAACGTGACCAAGGAACGCGGCGTCATCTTCAATTCGATCAGCCAGTCGGATGCCATCAATGAGGCGGCGGACTTCAGCAAGTACACCTTCCACGAAGCGCTGAACCCGCACATGACCTCAGGCGCCGTCGGCCGCTATGCCTTCGCCAAGTTCGGCAAGAAGGTTGCGTTCCTCACGGCGGACTACGCCTATGGTCACGAGATGGTTCGCGGCTTCCTCGAGGTCGGTAAGGAATTCAACATCGAGAACCTCGGCGACATCCGCCATCCGCTCGGGACGACTGATTTCTCGACCCTGCTGCCCCGTCTCCAGGCGCTGAAGCCCGACATCCTCTGCATCAGCAATTTCGGCCGCGACCAGCAGATCGCGCTGAAGCAGGCAACCGACTTCGGCATCAAGAAATCGATCCAGATCATTGCGCCACTGCTCTCGCATGCCAGCCGCGTCGCCGCGGGCCCCCAGGCATTCGAAGGCGTTGTCGGCGGCTGCTCGTTCTACTGGGGCATTGAAGACGAGTTCGCCTCGACCAAGGCGTTCAACGACGCATTCCGCAAGATGTATGACGGCAAGTTGCCCACCGATTATGGTGCGCTCGGCTATGGCGGCGTGCGGACCGCGCTCGAGGCGGTCAAGGGCGCGGGCAGCGTCGAGACCGACAAGGTTGTCGCGGCATTGGAAGCCCTGAAGTACGACTACTACAAGGGACCGCAATACTACCGCAAATGCGATCACCAGTCGGTGCAGTCGGTGCTCGTGATCAAGTCGAAGTCCAAGGACATGAAGAACGAGTCCGACGTGTTCGAGGTCCTGTCGACCGAAGAACCTAACGAGAAGTACGTGCGCGCCTGCGAGGCGCTCGGTCACAAGAGCTGAGCCATGCGCCGGCGCGCGCTGCAAGGCGCTGCGCGTCGTGCCGAGGGGGACAAATGGCGGGCCTGAGCTTTGACCTGATTGCGCTGCAGCTGTTTGCCGGGTTGGCGCTCGGCGCAATCTACGTGCTGTTTGCGATCGGCCTCTCGCTGATCTTCGGGATGTTGACGGTCGTCAACTTCGCCCATGGCGCCTTCTACATGGTCGGCGCCTATGTCGGACTCTATCTGATCTCGATCGGGGGCAATTTCTGGATTTGCCTCGTGGCTGTGCCGATCGCGATCGGACTGTTCGGCCTTGTCGTCGAGCGCGTGCTGATCCGGCCGCTTTACGGCCGCGGTATCGACTATCCGTTGTTGCTGACCTTCGGGCTCAGCTACGTGATGGTCGAATGCGTGCGCATTGCCTTTGGCAAGACCGGCTATCCCTTCGATACGCCCGAGGTTTTGCAGGGCGCCGTCGACATCGGTGTCGGCTATTTCCCGCTCTACCGTCTGTTCGTGATAGCCGCGACGGCCGTCGTCCTGCTGGCGTTGTGGCTGTTTCTGGAAAAGACCAGCTTCGGGTTGATCATCCGCGCAGGTGCGCGCGATCCCCAGATTGTTCGCATTCTTGGGGTCGATGTTTCCAGGGTCTGGTTGATCGTGTTCGGGATAGGCACCGCGATTGCGGGCTTCGCCGGCCTGTTGGCGGCCCCGCTTCAGGGCGTCATTCCGGAGATGGGCGGCACGATTCTCGCCGAGGCGTTCGTGGTGACGGTCGTTGGAGGGATGGGGTCGATCGGCGGCGCCGTACTGGCGGGCCTCCTGGTCGGTGTGGTGGTCAGCATGACCTCGCTGTTTGCCCCCGAGATGGCCAAGGTCTCGATCTTTGCCCTGATGGCGATCGTCCTCATTGTCCGTCCTCAGGGCTTTTTCGGCCGCGCCGGATTGATGAGCTGAGCCCGCCATGACCGAAACCACTCAATCGATCAAACAGCCTCGTGCCACGGCGGGTGGCTGGTACGAGTTCGCAACGCGACATCGCGCCAGCATTGTTGCGGCGGTCATCCTGATCTTCCCGTTGGTGATGCCGTTCACGGCGCTCGCCGTGAACATTCTGATCTATGGCCTGTACGCCCTCGGATTCAACCTCGTGTTTGGTTATCTGGGTCTCTTGTCGTTCGGGCATGCGGCGCTGTTCGGAACCGGTGCCTATCTCTGCGGCATCGCCATCGTGCACTTCGGTTGGCCGTGGTACGCGGCGATTGCGGCCGGGATCGCCGGTGGCCTGCTCATGGCACTGTTGATCGGCGTGCTCGCGATCAGGACCCGCGGCATCTACTTCGCCATGGTCACAATGGCTCTGTCGCAGTGTGTCTATTACCTGTTCTATCAGGCGGTTGATTTGACCGGCGGCGAGAATGGCCTCCGCGGCATCAATGTCCGCACCATCGATTTGTTCGGCTTGCGGATCGATTTCATCAATCCGATGATCCGGTATTACGTCATCGCGGCTTTTGTGATCGCCGCATTCTTCGTGATGTCGCGTATTCTTGCCTCGCCCTTCGGTGCCGTCATTGAAGCGGTGCGGGAGAACGAGATGCGTGCCCGCGCATCGGGCTATGACGTCACCCTGACGCGCTTGCTGACCTTCGTCCTGTCGGGCGGTTTCTGTGGTCTCGCGGGTGCGTTGCAGGCTCTGCACCTGTCGATCGTTCCGATCGAGATCCTGCACTATGAGACGTCGGGCCTTGTCGTGATGATCGCGCTCCTGGGCGGCATGGGGACGTTCTTCGGGCCGATGGTCGGCGCGGCGGTCTTTCTGGTCCTGGAGAACATCGTCTCCGTGTGGACCGTTCACTGGCAACTGATCGTTGGCGCCATCTTCATTGCATGCGTGCTGTTCTTCCCCGCCGGCATCTGGGGCACGCTGATCGCGCGGGGTAAGCGATGAGCGCCGCACCCGGTCAAGCCAGCGAAATCATTCTGCGCACCAGAGGCGTCGGCAAGACGTTCGGGAAGTTTGTCGCTCTGAACAACATCTCGGCGGAGTTTTCCAGAGGAGCGATCACCTCCATCATTGGTCCGAATGGGGCTGGAAAGAGCACCTACTTCAACTTGCTGTGTGGCGCCTTTCAGCCGACGAAGGGCAGCGTTGAGTTCGAGGGCAGGGACGTTACCGGTCAGCCGCAGCACCGGTTTGCGCACATGGGGATCGCAAAATCCTTTCAGATCACCAGCGTGTTTCCGCAGCTCACGACGCGTGAGAACATCCGTGTTGGTCTGCAAGCGCTGGTATCGCGATACGACATCTGGCGTCCCCGCGCGCGTCTGACCGAGCTGGTCGAGCGGGCTGACGAATTGCTTGCATTGGTCGGGCTGTGGGAATCCCGAGAACGCGCCGCCAAGACGCTGGCGCATGGCGAGCAGCGGGCGCTGGAGATCGGCATGGCGCTTGCGAGCCAACCCCGGTTGCTGCTGCTGGACGAGCCTACGGCCGGCATGAGTCCGGAGGAAACCCGGACCATGATGGATCTGATCGTGAAGCTCGCCAAGGAGCGGACGGTCATCCTCGTCGAGCACAAGATGAAGCTGGTGCTCGGGATCAGCGACCGCATCCTCGTGCTGCACCACGGAGAGTTGCTCGCCGAGGGCACGCCACAGGAGGTCCGGCAGAACGAGGCGGTGAAACGTGTCTATCTCGGTCAGCGGGAGCACTGACAGGATGCTGCAGGTCAGCAAACTGAACGCTTGGTATGGGGCAAGCCACGCGTTGCAGGACATCGGTATCGAGGTGACCAAGGGCGAGATCGTTTGCCTGATCGGCCGCAATGGAGCCGGCAAGACGACGACGCTGAAATCGATCATGGGCTTGATGGGGCGGACACGCGGCTCGGTCACCTTCAAGGGTGAGGAACTGCTGCGCCAGCCGGCGCATGTGCGCTTCGCGTTGGGCCTGGCCTATGTTCCCGAGGAGCGTCGCATTGTGCAGGGCCTGTCGGTCCGGGAGAATCTTCGACTAGGTCTGGTCGCGTCACCTGCGAAGAAGCGGGAAGCCGAGCTGCTCGATGAGATCGCCGTGATATTCCCGCGGCTGGCCGAGCGCATGGATCAAGAGGCGGTCACGATGTCCGGCGGCGAGCAGCAGATGCTGGCGATCGCGCGGGCGATGATCGCAAAGCCTGACCTGATCATGCTGGATGAGCCTTCGGAGGGCATCATGCCTGTCCTGGTCGACGAGATGTTTGAGCTGTTCCGGAGCATGAAGGCGCAGGGAACGACGGTGCTGCTGGTCGAGCAAAACGTCGAACTCGCGCTGGGTATCGCCGATCGCGCCTACGTCCTGGATCAAGGCTCGGTGGTGCATCAGGCGTCGGCGCAAGCGCTGCTGGCCGATGAGGAGATCAAGGAGCGATACTGCTCCGTGTGAGCAGGCGTTCCAGGGAGTGCACCTGCGCGCGGCCCGGAACGGACCTCACTCGGCAACGCGCGCGATCGCGTCGGCCTTGCGATTGGTGACGACAACCTTGATCGCGTCGTCGACACGATCCCGCGCATATCTGAGCGCCGTCGGCAGGTCGGCCAGCGGAAACGTGTGCGTGTGGATGCCGCGAGCATCCGATGGCGAGCATGGGGCTGCCGGGTCTGCTTTGCTGCACGGCAGCAAGCGCGTCGCAAAACGTTCATACGTGGCCTATACTTGGTCGCCCGGTTGATGTTGAAATCCCAATTGCATCCTCTCCCAGACCGGAGCCTGCCATGAAGACCGTCCGCCTTGTCCTTGCGTTGCTGGCGCTGACACTGATCGCGCCGTGGCAATCTGCCAAGGCAGCCGACGTGATCTGCTACAATTGCCCGCCGGAATGGGCCGATTGGGCCTCGATGCTGAAGGCGATAAAGGCGGACCTCAACTACGATATCCCGCATGACAACAAGAACTCCGGCCAGGCACTGGCCCAAATCCTGGCCGAGAAGAGCAATCCGGTCGGCGATATCGGCTATTTCGGCGTGACCTTCGGCATGAAGGCCAAGGCTCAGGACGCGCTCGAGCCTTACAAGCCGGCCCACTGGGATCAGGTCCCTGCAGGCCTCAAGGATCCGGATGGCTATTGGACCACGATCCACTCCGGCACGCTCGGCCTGTTCGTCAACAAGGATGCGCTCGGCGGCAAGCCGGTGCCGGCCTGCTGGAAGGACCTGCTGAAGCCCGATTACAAGGGCATGGTCGGCTACCTCGACCCGTCGTCGGCGGCTGTCGGCTATGTCGGCGCGGTCGCCGTCAATCTGGCGCTGGGCGGCTCACCCACCAATTTTGATCCGGCGATCAGCTTCTTCAAGGAGCTGCGCAAGAACGATCCGATCGTGCCCAAGCAGACGTCGTATGCCCGCGTCGTCTCCGGTGAGATGCCGATCCTGCTCGACTACGACTTCAACGCCTATCGCGCGAAGTATTCGGAAAAGGGCAACTTCGAGTTCGTCATTCCCTGCGAAGGCTCGGTGGTGTTTCCCTATGTCGTCGGTCTCGTGAAGAACGCGCCCGACAAGGAGAAGGCCAAGAAGGTGATGGACTATCTCCTGTCCGACAAGGGGCAGGCGATCTGGACCAACGCCTATCTGCGTCCGGCCCGCCCGATCGAACTGACGGCGTCCGTGAAGGGCAAATTCCTCCCCGACAGCGACTATGCCCGCGCCAAGAGCGTCGACTGGGGCGAGATGGAAAACGTGCAAAAAGCCTTCGTCGACCGCTATCTCGCCGAGGTTCGCTGAGGCAATATGGTGCCCTTCGCGGGGCACCATTCTTCCGATGTCGCAAAAGTCCTTCGTCTGGCTCTGCCTGCTACCGCTTGCGGTCGTGACCACGGCATTCTTCCTGCTGCCGATGGCACGGCTGGTGGTCGCAGGCGCCGAGGGGCCGCACGGGTTCGCTGGATATCTCGCGATCCTGACCGAAGGCCGCTATCGCGCGACGCTGATCAACACCGTGCTGCTGGCGGCGGCAACAACGATCGTCACGCTGATCGTGGCGACGATTGCCGGAATGTTCCTGCAGCGACACCGCTTCCCCGGGCGGGCCGTGCTGATCGCGATGCTGACCTTTCCGCTGGCCTTTCCGGGCGTGGTGGTCGGCTTCATGATCATCCTTTTGGCCGGACGCCAAGGGTTGATCGGTGATCTGTCGAACCGGATCTTCGGCGAGAAGTTCGTGTTCGCCTATTCGATCTACGGGCTCTTCCTGGGCTATCTCTACTTCTCGATCCCGCGCGTGATCCTCACCATCATGGCGGCCGTGCAGAAGCTCGATGTCGGTCTGGAGGAAGCGGCACGTTCGCTTGGCGCCGGCCCGTGGGCGGTGCAGCGCGATGTCGTGTTGCCGGCGCTCGCGCCGGCGTTCGTTGCGTCCGGCGCGATCGCATTTGCGACCGCGATGGGGGCCTTCGGGACCGCCTTCACGCTGGCAACCAACATCGACGTATTGCCGATGCTGATCTACACCGAGTTCACGCTGGCCGCCAATTTCGCGACGTCGGCCGCGCTGTCGGTCGGGCTCGGCCTGATTACCTGGCTCATCCTGGCGCTTGCCCGCACGTTCAGCGGCAGCGCGGTCGCGGCGGCAGGGTGAAGCATGCGCGATCGCCTGATCTTCACCGGCCAGTTGATCTTCACGCTGCTCGTTGCGGCATTCCTGGTGGTGCCCGCAGGGCTTTCGATCTCCGCCGGCGTCACCGTGAATTATTTCCGCGGCATCCAGTCCGGCGTGACGCTGCAATGGGTCGCGCAGGTCTGGGAGCTCTATGCCAGCACCATTCTGCTCTCCTTCGTGATCGCGTTCGCGACACTTGCGGTCACGCTGCTCGCGGGTGTTCCCGCAGCCTACGCGCTGCATGCGCGAGGAGGCCGGCTTGCCCGCATCGTCGAGGAGATCATCACGCTGCCGCTGGCGATCCCGGGGCTTGCGATCGCACTTGCCTTGCTGCTCGCCTATGGGAGCTTTGGTGACTTCCGCCGTTCCTGGCTGTTCATCCTGGTCGGCCACGTGATCTTCACCATGCCGTTCATGGTGCGCTCGGTCATGGCGGTGTTTGCGACCGTGGACATCAAGACGCTGGATGAGGGGGCGGCCTCGCTGGGCGCCTCGCCGTGGCGGCGGTTCTGCGATGTCATCGTGCCGAACGCGCTGCCTGGAATTCTGGCTGGCGCATTGATGGTGATCACATTGTCGCTCGGTGAATTCAATTTGACCTGGATGCTGCATACGCCATTGACGAAGACGCTGCCGATCGGGCTCGCGGACAGCTATGCCTCGATGCGGCTCGAAGTGGCTTCGGCGTATACGTTGATCTTCTTCGTGATGATCATTCCGCTCCTGGTCGCAATGCAGCTATTGGCCGATAGGGATCACAAGCGATGAATACGGCGGGGCACGGCGCAGCTGTGCGGATCGAGACGTGCGGCAAGACCTTTGCCGACGGCACGCGCGCGCTCGATCCCGCGACCCTCGACATTGCGCGCGGCGAGACGCTGGTGCTGCTCGGACCGTCAGGATGCGGCAAGACCACCATGCTGCGCATCATCGCGGGCCTCGAGCTGCCGGACGCCGGCGGCAAAGTGCTGTTCGACGGCAAGGATATGACCGCGGTCCCGATCGAGCGGCGCAATGTCGGGATGGTGTTTCAGTCCTACGCTTTGTTCCCCAACATGACGGTGGCGGACAATATCGCCTACGGGTTGAAGATTCGCGGCGTTGCCAGGGACGAACGTGCCGCGCGCGTCGCCGAGCTGGTGGCGCTCACCAACATCACCGGATTGGAGAACCGCCGTATCGACCAGCTTTCGGGCGGCCAGCGGCAGCGCGTCGCGCTGGCGCGCGCGGTTGCGATCCGGCCCGGAATATTACTGCTCGACGAGCCCCTGACCGCGCTTGATGCCGCCTTGCGGGACCGGCTGCGGAGCGAGCTTAACCGGTTGTTGCGAGCGCTCGGCATTACGACGATCTATGTCACGCATGATCAGGCCGAAGCCATGGAATTGGGCGACCGCATCGTGGTGATGCGGAAAGGTGCGATCGCCCAGATCGGCACGCCGCGCGAGGTCTACTTCGCACCGAAGGATCGCTTTGTGGCGGAATTCATCGGAGCGGCGAATATCGTGGAAGCTCCGATCGAGAACGGCATATTGGTTCTGCCCGGCGGGCGACTACCGATCGAGGGTGGTGCCACGACCGCGAACGCGACCGTCATGATCCGCCCCGAAACCATTCGCGTGACGAACGCCGGGGCGGAGGCGCTTTCGGGCGTCGTCGATTCCATCAGCTTCATCGGTGACCGGCAGCGAATTGTCGTGAGCGGTGCATCGAGCAAGCCGCTCAACGTTGACGCGCCCAACACGATCCAGGCCAAGGTCGGCGATCGAGTAGGGCTTTCGATCGGGGCCGACGCGCTTCGTCTTCTGCCTTCCGAACCCTGAGATTGATCGATGCCGTCGAAACCTGTCCTCATCGCCCAGATATCCGACCTTCACATCAAGCCGCCGGGAACGTTGGCCTACGGCCGGGTCGATACCGCCAAAGCGCTCGAGCGCTGCGTGGCTGAACTCAACGCATTCGAGCCGGCGCCCGATTTCGTTGTCATCTCGGGCGATCTTGTCGATACGCCGTCGGTCGAGGAATACGATTATCTCAAGCGACTGCTTGCGCCGCTGCGCATGCCGTTCGCCGGCATTCCCGGTAATCACGACTCGCGGGAGTGGATGCGCGAAGCGTTTCCGGCCGCGCCCTATGTTCGCGCCACAGGCCCGCTCGACCAGAAGATCGAGGTCAATGGTCTCGATCTCCTGCTGCTCGATTCGAGCGTTGCCGGTAAGCCTCATGGCATGCTCGAAGCGTCCACGCTGCAATGGCTCGACGAGGCGCTGGCCACCGCAGTCGACCGGCCGGCGCTGCTCTTCCTGCATCACCCGCCATTCAAAGGCGGCATTTGGCATATGGACCGGCAGGACCTCTTCAACGCCGACGAGCTGGCGGGAATCGTCAAGCGTCGCCCGCGCGTGCGCCTGATCGCGTGCGGTCACGTCCACCGTGCGATGTTGACCACCTTTGCGGGGCTTCCCGTGACAATTTGCCCCGCGCCGAACCATGCGGTCGACCTGGACCTCGGGCAGCTCCGCGAACCATCGTTCAAGGTGGAACCCCCTGCATTTCACTTGCACACGTGGTTTCCCGGACAGGATTTTGGACAGTTGGTGACGCACCAGGTCCCGATCGGTCGGTTTGACGGGCCGCACCCGTTCTTTGGCCCAGACGGCAAGCTGTTGTGAGTTGCGGCGTTGACCCTCGCACAGACGGGTTTTGCCAGGCGAGATCGTCGTTGCCGGACCGGATATTCCGGATCACGGGCGGCGACTGCCTGCAATTGAGCGTTGCATAGGCACGTATTTATTCCAAATTGTAGCTTGGATGCCTTCTAGCCCGATGCCGGCAGATCGGACCTTTTGTTGCTGTAGGCCCGGGGTGGGGTTATAGTCGTTTCCGCTTTCATTGATCGATGGCTCTGTCGGTGTCGCGCTGCTGGCGCGCCGATTAAACGCAACACAATCAGTCTGGATCACGATGACCGGTGCGCCGCCCATTGAACGAACTGCCGGCGCGCCGTTGTTTGCGAACAACAAGCTATCGGTGCTGCGCAAGCATCCCTATTTCGCCGATCTCGAGCCCGAGGCATTCGATCAGCTCTGCCGCTATGCCAAGCACATCACGCTGAAGCGCGGGACCACGATCTTCTCGAAGGGCGATCCGGGCACCAGCCTGATCGCGGTGATCTCGGGCACGGTGAAGATCAGCATCTCGTCGCCGGATGGCCGCAACGCCATTCTGAACCTGATCGAGGCGGGAGAGATCTTCGGGGAGATTGCGCTGCTCGACGGTCTGTCGCGGACGGCCGACGCCACCGCCAACACCAATTGCGAGCTGTTCGTCATCGACCGGCGCGAGTTCATTCCGTTCGTGCGCAGCCAGCCGACGCTCGCGATGAAGTTCATCGAGTTGCTTTGCGCGCGGCTGCGCTGGACCAGCGACCAGGTCGAGCAAGTGATCCTGCAGGACTTGCCGGGCCGGCTGGCCAGCGCGCTGCTGCGTCTCAGCGACAAGCACAAGCCGCAGGGGCGCACCATCTCGATCACCCAGCAAGAGATCAGCGAGATGGTCGGCATGACTCGCGAGAGCATCAACAAGCAGCTCCGCGCGTGGGCGACGCGCGGCTGGGTCAGGCTCGAGCATGGCGCGATCGTGGTGCTGAAGCCCGAGTCGCTTCAGGAACTGGTCGACGCTGGGGCTGACGACGGCGAGTAGCGACGCCCGCCGCTCGTCAACCCTGCACTTCACGAAATGGTGAGCCGGACAAAGCCTGTGAAATCATTCACATCGGCCTTGCGTGCCCTGCGGTAAGTGACCCCCAGGTGGATCACATCCGCACCGTGGAGGAATCCATGCACGGCTCTTTCGACAACCGACCGCAGGACCCAAGTAGCAACTACGGGAGCTTCAGCATCAAGCTGATCGCATTGCCCGTGCTCGTGATCGTCGCCTTGATCGGGATGCTGGTCAGTCATCCCGCCGCGGTCAAATGGATATCGGATGCGGCGCAAGCTGAGTTCGTAGGCACCGACACCGTCGACACCAACCCGCTGCCGAGGATCGCGCAGCCGGCGCCCACCACTTTGCCGCGCAATGAGATGCGGACGGTGAAAGCCAACTGATGCTTGATGCCGTCGTCGCGCATCAGGCGCGACAACGGCAATTCAGATCGTCCAATGGTCGGCCGCGATCCTTACGCGGTAACGTCGAGCAGCTTCGCTGCGGTCCGGCCGAGAATGTTCGCCTTGTCGTCGTCGCTCAGCGACGCGCAGGCGAAGATGTGGTCGACCGGCGTCAGTTGCCTTGGATAGGGATAGTCGCTGCCCAGCACGATCTGGCCGGCACCGACCTGGGCGGCGAGGTGCCGGATCGCCTCCGGCGTGAAGATCAGGGAGTCGAAGTAGATCTGCTTGAGATATTCGGTCGGCTCCTTCTGAAGCTTGATCTCCGGATTGCATCCCTTCGGTCCGACCATGCAAGGATGGTCCGAGCGATCGGCATAGGAGGGGAAGTACCCGCCGCCATGCGCGGCGATGATCTTCAGTCCCGGGAAGCGGTCGAGCGTGCCCTCGAAGATCAAATGCGAGAGCGCGATCGTGGTCTCGAGCGGATTGCCGATCGTGTTGCCGAGCCAGCCGTTGCCGGAGAGCCGCTTGTTGAGCTCGGGAACGCCCTGCGGATGGATGAACAGGGGGACGCCGAGTTCCTCGGCCTTGGCCCACACCGGATGAAACCTGCGATCGGAGAATTCGACGCCATCGACGACGCCGCCGATCGCCGCGCCCTTTAGCCCCTGCTTCTTCACCGCCGTCTCCAACTCCTGCACCGCAAGGTCTGGCGCCTGCAATGTCAGCGAGGCGAAGGCCGCGAACCGCTCGGGCTTCGAGGCGCAGAGTTCCGCGAGCCTTTCATTCTGGATCTTCACGATCTTGCCGGCGAGGTCGCGATCGCGGTCGTACCAGAACGGATTGATCGAGAGCACCTCCAGATCGACGGCCTGCGCGTCCATCGCCGCCAGGCGCTTGTCGATCTCGATGAAGGCCTCCGTGGCGCCATTGACCGGCGGCAGTTGATATTTTTCGGCGTCGGCACCGAGCAGCGCTCCCGCCTCGCGGAAGTGGCAATGCGCGTGAATGTCGATCGTCTTGACGCGCTTGCCGTCGACGCTGACCGGCAACTTCTGCCGCGATGGCTGCGCATTCGCGTTGTGGACGAACCCGCAACCGCAGAACACGATACCTGCTGCCGCCGTCGCTCCCGCTTTCAGGAAATCACGCCTTGTAGTCATGACGATCGCCTCCCTGTCTTTTTGTTATGGAGCGGCAAGCGTAGGGATGGCGGCGAGCGGTCGCAAGGTCACACGCTGTGCGTGTCGCGCAATGTTGATCTGCAGGATGCCGCTTGCGTTCAGTGCAGGACCTGAAGCTGCCGCGGCAGCCACAGCGAGATTTCCGGCAGATAGGTCACGCACATCAGGACAAAGAACATCACAGCGTAGAATGGCCAGATCTTGCGCATGACCTGCTCGATCGTGACCTTGCCGACCGCGCAGCCGACAAACAGGATCGCACCGACAGGTGGATGGCACAGGCCGATGCCGAGATTGAGCAGCATGATCATGCCGAAATGGACCGGATCGACGCCGAAGTTCTTCATGACCGGCAGCAAGATTGGCGTTGCGATCAGGATCGATGGCGCCATGTCGACGAGCGTGCCGAGCACCAGCAGAAGGACGTTGATCAGGAGCAGGATGACGTACTTGTTGTCGGAGATCGACAGGAAGAAGGCGGTCATCTTGGCCGGCATCTGCGTCAGCGCCATGATGTAGCCGACGCTTGAGGCGCAGGCGATCAGCGTCATCACCATCGCGACGGTGCGCAGCGTGCGATGGAGTAGCACCGGCAGGTCGCGCCAGCGACAGTCGCGATAGATGAACATGGTGACGAAGAACGCCCAAATGCAGGCGATGGCGCCGGCCTCAATTGCGGTGAAGATGCCGCCGAGAATGCCGCCCAGGATGATGACGAGGGTGATGAGGCCCCAGGACGCGTCGATGGCGATCCGGATCGCGTCCTTGGCCGGCACGGTCTGGCCGTGCGGATGCTTCTCGCGATAGGCGACGGCGAGGCACAGGATGATGAGCGAGAAGCCGAGCAGCAGCCCGGGGAATAAGCCGGCCATGAAGAGGGCGCTGATCGAGATCGTTCCGCCGGTCGCCAGCGAGTAGAGCACCGCATTGTGGCTCGGCGGCACCAGGAGGGCCTGGACCGACGAGGTGATCGTCAGATTGGTCGCGAACACGCGCGGATAGCCGTTCCGCTCCATCTGCGGGATCATCACCGAGCCGATCGCAGATGTATCGGCGACGGCCGATCCGGAGATGCCGCTCAGGAACGTCGTCGCCAGTACGTTGACGATCGAGAGGCCGCCGCGCAGGCGCGTCAGTCCGACCAGCACGTCGGCAAACGCGACCAGACGCCGCGCCATGCCACCTTCTGCCATGATGGCGCCGGCCAGCACGAAAAACGGGATCGTCAGCATCGCGACCTTGCTCACGCCGTCGGAGATCTTCAGCATCACCGCTTCCAGGGGAATGCCGATCCACAACGCGCCAACGATGGCCGCCATCGCCAGCGAGTAGGCGATCGGCATGCCGATGAGGAAGCAGAGCAGCATGGTCGCGAGCAGGATGGAGATGTCCATGGTGGCTTCTCGCGGTCAGTCGATCGATGCGTCGCGATGCGGGCCGATCGGATCGGGCGGCGCACCGAGGAAGATCCGTTCGATGATGAACAACAGCAGGCAGGCGCCGCCGATCGGAATCGGAAGATAGGTGACGCCGACCGACAGGGACGGGAAGTCGGCGATCGTGTTGTGCCAGGTCACCTCGACGAGCCGATAGCCCCAGATCATCATGAAGAGCGCGATCAGGCCCATCAGGAGTTGCACGGTGAGGTCGGCGAGCCACCGGAGCGGGGCCGGCAGCTTGCCGGCGAAATAGCCGACATTCATGTGCAGGTTGAGCCGATATCCGGCGGCAGCGCCGATGAAGGTTACGACGATGGTGAGCAGCACCGCGAGCGGTTCGGGCCAGGAGGCGGCGCTGTTCAGGACATAGCGCGTGAACACCGCCCAGGGGATGACGGCCGAGATCAGGATCAGTGCTGCAGAGCCCGTGACGACGCAGGCCAGATACAAATAATCCATCGCGCGGCGATATGATCCGGCCATGTCCATTTCCCGTATGTTGTCGATTTCCCGCGTGACGCCGTGTCAGGCGGACTGGATACGTCCGATCATCTCCTGATATTTCGGGCCGTATTTGTCCCATACCGGCTTGACCGCGTTCTGGAACGGTGCCTTGTCAGCAATCTCGATGATCTCGCAGCCGGCGGCCTTCGCTTTCTCCATCGCCTGCTGCTCGTATGTGTTCCAGAGCCCGCGCTCTTCCATTTGCGCCTCGCGGGCAAGATTCCTGATCAGCGTCTGGTCGTCGGCTGACAGCGCGGACCAGGCTCGCTTCGAGAACACCAGCACTTCGGGAACGATCAGGTGTTCGGTGAGCGAAAAATGCTTCGCCGCGGTGTAGTGATTGCTGAAGACGTAGCTCGGCGGATTGTTCTCGGCGCCGTCGATGACGCCGGTCTGCAGCGCGCTGAACACCTGGTCGTAGCCCATCGCGACGCCGTTGCCGCCGAGCGCGTTCATCATGTCGATGAAGATCGGATTGCCGATGACGCGGAACTTGAGGCCCTTGATGTCGGCGATCGTCTTGATCGAATGCTTGGTGTTGTAGAGGCTGCGCGCACCGGAATTCATCCAGCACAGTGCGACAAGCCCGGCATTCGGGCTCGCCGTGATCTTGTCCAGCAGCTCCTGGCCAATCGGGCCGTCCATCATCCGCTCGGCATGCGCCATGTTCTTGAACAGGAAGGGCATGTTGACGACGTTGATGTCATCGACGATCGGACCGATCGAGCCCGCGCTGACGCGCAGCATTTGGATCGCGCCGATTTGGGTCTGCTCGATGGTTTCCTTCTCGCCGCCGAGCTGCATCGAGGGGAACATCTGCAGCGAGAGGCGGCCGTTGGTCGCCGCCGCAAGCTTCTTGCCGAGATTTTCCGTCGCGACCACGGTCGGATAGCCCGGCGGTTGCACGTCCGACGCCTTGAACACCGCTTTCGACTGGGCGAGGGCACTCTGCGTTGAGGTCGCAACGGCCGCGCCAAGGCCGACGCCGATCTTGATGATGTCGCGACGGATGAGCCCGGCACCGCGGGTCCGCGATCGATCTGTATGGTTCATTGTCATTCCTCCCAAAATGCCTGGCCGGCGTCCGGCCGCGTTCATGCCGGCTGGCGTTGCTCGTCGAAGAACTCCGGATTGTTGTGCTGGGTGGCCGCGATGTCGGCCAGCAGGCGTTCGAGGTGTCTCGTCATCGCGGCTCCGGCGGCTGCCGGGTCGCGTGCCTCGATCGCGGCCATGACGGCCTCATGCTCGGCGATGACTTCGGCCATCCGCCCACGCTGCGGCAGGGTGAGCCATCGGAAGCGGTCGACGTGAACCTTGACCTGCAGGATCAGCTTCCAGATGCCGGGGTGTCCGGCAATTTCGGCGATGGTGGCGTGAAAGGCCTCGTCGGCCTGGTGGAATGCCTCGCGATCATCGGCCTTCTCGGCTTCGCGCTGGCGTTCGAGGATCGCGTGCAGGCCAAGGATCTGGCTGGCGCTGGCGCGCTCGGTCGCCATGCGGGTCGTGGTTTCCTCCAGCGACCTGCGGACGATGATGGCCTCCGGGAGAGCGGCGAGCGGGATGCGCGACACGAAGATGCCTGACTGCGGGAAAATCTCGACCAAGCCTTCGTCCGACAGGCGCAGGATGGCTTCCCGCACCGGCGTCCGGCTGACGCCATAGGAGCGCGCGATCTCGGCCTCGATGATCGGGTCGCCAGGCCTGCGCTGCGAGGAGACGAGTTCGGCACGCAACTCGGCGTAGATCCGCGCCGCCGCCGTTGCGGTCCGTGGACGACCGGTCCGCCTGCGGCCGGCGGGGTTGCGGAGCTCCGACTTTTTCGGCGAGCGGGCGGGCATGCTTGCTCCCAAAACTGATATATTAGTATATGAAGCGACCGCTGAAGGCAAAGGAGCTTCGCTCGCATCCCGGGAGGTCACATGACTGACTACCGCAAGCTGTTCGATCTCACCGGCAAGACCGCCGTGGTGCTGGGCGCCGCCTCGGGTATCGGCAAATCCTCAGCTGAAGCGCTGGCCTCGCTGGGCGCGCGCGTGCTGTGCGCCGATCGCACGCTGGAGGGCGCGGAGGCGACTGCCGCAGCGATACGGGAGCAGGGCGGATCGGCAATCGCGGCCGGTTGCGATGCGGCCGACCGTGCGGACGTCCAGGCATTGTCGGCGAAGGCGCTCGCGAAATTGCAACGCGTCGACATCGCGGTCACCACACCGGGGTTGAACATCCGCAAGACCATCCTCGACTACACCGAGGAGGATCTCGACCGCGTCATCAACCTCAACATCAAGGGCACCATCTGGTTCTTCCAGGCGTTCGGCCGCATCATGGTCCAGCAGCAAGG
The DNA here is from genome assembly GCF_029846235.1 of Bradyrhizobium sp. CER78. GTDB lineage: Bacteria > Pseudomonadota > Alphaproteobacteria > Rhizobiales > Xanthobacteraceae > Bradyrhizobium. The sequence goes on along the minus strand of NZ_JARVWP010000005.1, from coordinate 101,812 downwards.
CGGCAGCCTGATTGCCTGCTCCTCGGTGCGCGCGGTGACGATTGAGCCGGGGCTCGCAGTCTATGGCTCGACCAAGGCCGCGATCGGTCTCCTGGTCAAGGGCTTCGCATCCGAGGTCGGCCGCTCCGGCGTCCGCGTCAATGCGATCGCGCCGAGCATCGCGGAGACCGCGTTGACCGGCCCGTTCAAGCAGCGACCGGACATCTACAATCTCTATGCCGGGCACACCGTGTTCAATCGCTGGAGCAGCGCCGACGAAGTCGCCACCGCCGTCGCCTATCTTGCATCCGACGCAGCGAGCTATGTCAGCGGCACCACGCTGTTTGTCGACGGTGGCTGGACGGCGGTTGATGGACCGCCGACAGGTCTCACCCAATTGGAGCGCTAGTTACGACGTCGGGCCGGAGACGAAACCAGCCTGACTGCGTAGTTCAGACGCACCCGCCGACGTCAGCAACGCGATCAGGCGCTCTGCCTGCCATGCAGCCGATGCCTGCGTTGCAACGGCAGCCGTATACATGGTCGCGAGCTCGCATCCCGGCGGCAAGGTGCCCGACAGCACGACACCCGGAGTGCTGATGATCTCGGTCGATTGCGTGCAACCGATCGGTCGCCGGTCTCGGGACTCGGCCAGATGTCGCATCGCCGTCGCGCCGTTCGGAAGGATTTTCAGCCGATCTGCGACGACGTCAATGATATCGAGTTGCGCCAGCACCTTGGCGACATGAATGCCGGCGGTCGACGCCTTGGTATCCGGCACGAAGATCGCGTCCGCCGCGAGCAGCATTGTGCGCAGGCTTGCTGCGTCCTCAGCGCGCGCCGGTGGATCGCCCGCACGGACCGCAAGCGCCGTTTCAACGCGGCCGATGTCGGCGATCGAGTTGCGCAGAACCAGCCCTTCGTCGGCAAGCGTCGCGATCAGCGCAGCGGTCAGGATGACGATGTCGGTCGGAACGCCGGCCCGCAACCTGTCGGCCATGGCGCCGACCGCGCCAAAATCGCCGGCAATGCCGAGGCCGGTCTCAGCTTCAAACGCAGGCGCAAGGCTGCTCACCAGCCCCTGTGCCGCGCCGCCGCTCAGAATGTTCAACGTCTTCATGTGCACTGTTCCATCACCACGGTCCTGCCGCCACGTGCCTATTCGGTCTTGTCCAGTCGTTTGACGACGTCCGCCCACTTCACGATATCGGCGCGCAGGAACCTGTCGAAGGCCTCCGGCGTCATCGTCATCGGCACCGCGCCCTGTTCGGCCCAGAGCTTCTCGACCTCCGGCCGCTTGATCGCGGCGTTTACGGCCACGTTGAGTTTGTCGATGATCGGTTTCGGCGTACCCGCTGGCGCCATCAGGCCGAGCCAGATCGTCGCCTCGTAACCGGAAACACCCGCCTCGATGACCGTCGGAACGCCTGGCAACACCGCGGAACGGGTCTTGCCGGTTGTGGCAAGCGCGCGTACCTGGTTTTCGGCAACATTCGATGCCATCGCCGGCACGGCATCGATCATCATCTGGACCTGGCCACCGATGACGCCGCTGCGGGCTTCGCCGCTGTTGCGGTAGGGCACATGCACGAGGTTGATCCCGGCCATGGCTTTGAACAATTCGCCCGCCATGTGATACGGCGTCCCCTGACCCGACGAGGCGTAGTTCAGCTTTCCGGGCTCTGCCTTTGCGAGCGCGATGAATTCCTGCGGCGTCCTTGCCGGCACGGCGGGGTGGACCACGATCACGAGATCCGACGTGTTCAGCGATGCGACCGGCACGAGGTCGCGCATCAGCTCGTATTTGCGTTGGGGCACCAGCGATTCATTCGCGGTCTGGGTGTTCGACATCATCAGAAGTGTGTAGCCATCGGCGGGCGCCTTCGCGACCTCGAGTGTGCCGATCACGCCGCCGGCGCCGGTGCGGTTCTCCACCACGAAGGGCTGGCCGAGGCTTTCCTGCAGGATGCTGCCGATCTGCCGCGCAACGACGTCGGCCGGACCGCCGGGGCCGAAGGGAACGATGATCCTGACCGGCCGCGCGGGGTAATCCTCGGCGTCGGCATACGAGCCCGACATCGGGACGATCAGCAATGCCGCGACACACATCAAGGCGTACCGAAAGCCCGCCATTGATCGTCTCCCCCAACTTTAGTCTTCTTTCTTGATCAGAAGTCTAGCTGCAACCTGAAGGCTCTGTCGACGACAGACTCCGTCTTCGCGCATCGGAATAAGAGCGGGAGGACGGTGTACTCAAACTTCGCCATCACGTGCGGGGAATCAAATGAGGAAACATCCTGGGCTATCGCGGCGCGATCTGCTGAAGGGCTCCAGCGCCGTGCTGGCGGGCGCCGCCTTTTCAACGCGTGTGATGGCTGCCGCGCCACCTGCGGAACCGGTGACGCCGGCGCTGATCGAAGCAGCGAAGAAAGAGGGGCAGGTCGTCTATTACACCTCGACCGATCTGCCGGTCGCCGAGAAGCTGGCGAAGGCATTCGAAGCGAAATATGCCGGGATTACCGTGCGTGTCGAACGCACCGGCGCGGAGCGCGTGTTCCAGCGGGTCGGCCAAGAATATTCCAGCAACATTCATGCGGTCGACGTCGTCAATTCCTCCGATGCTGCACATTTCATCGTGTGGAAGCGCGACGGCATCCTGGCGCCCTACGTCCCGGAGGAGGTCGCGAAATACTATCCGGACGAACATCGCGATGCGGACGGACAGTTCGCCAGCTTCCGGGTCTGGCTGTCGATCATTGCCTACAACACCAATCTCGTGAAGGCCGAGGAGGCGCCGCGGAGTTTTGCCGATCTGCTGGATCCGAAGTGGAAGGGCAAGATCGTGAAGGGGCATCCCGGCTACAGCGGCACCATCATGACCGCGACCTATCAGATGCAGCGCGATCTCGGCTGGAGCTTCTTCGAGCAGCTCGCCAAACAGAACATCATGCAGGTGCAATCCTCGACCGATCCACCGAAGAAGCTCGATCTCGGCGAGCGCGCTGTGATGGCCGACGGCAACGAGTACAATATCTTTCAGCTGAAGGAAGCGGGCCGGCCGGTCGAGCCGGTTTATGCCACCGAGGGATCGCCGCTCATCGTCGGGCCCAATGGGATATTCAAGGACTGTCCACATCCCAATGCGGCAAGGCTGTTTCAATCCTTCGCGCTCGGGCGCGAAGGGCAGCAACTCAATGTCGAGATCGGCGGTCTCAGGTCCGTCCACGCGCAGGCCCAGGAAAAAGCCGGGCGCAAGCCGCTAAAGGACATCAAGACGATGAAGGACGATCCGGCGGCGGTGGAGCGGGAAGGCGAATCGATCAAGACACGATACACCCGCATCTTCCGCGTTTGACCGACGGTTCAGGCCGAGAGCGGGTTGTCTCGGCCGTTGTCGCATGGCTCATGCCCGGTTTTTGCCCGGGTTGGGTCAATAATGCCCCTCGGCGGAGGGGATATTTGATGTTACCAATTTGGCATGAACCAGCATGCCAAGGTCGACATCCGCCATTCCACCTGTCCGCACGACTGCCCCTCGGCATGTGCGCTCGACGTCGAGGTGATCGAAGGACGTTCGATCGGCAGGGTACGCGGCTCCAAGCAGCAGACCTATACGGCCGGTGTGGTCTGCGCCAAGGTCGCGCGCTATGCCGAGCGGATTCATCACGCCGAGCGGCTGACGGTTCCGCTGCGCCGGACCGGGCCGAAGGGCTCCGGCCAGTTCGCGCGGATTTCCTGGGACGAGGCGCTCGATGAGATCGCCGCGCGTTTCGATGCCGCCGAGCGCGAGTTCGGCGCCGAGTCGGTCTGGCCTTACTACTACGCCGGCACCATGGGGCTCGTGATGCGCGACGGCCTCAATCGCCTGTCGCATGTTAAGAAGTATTCGCGCTTCTACGGCACGATCTGCTCGACCATCGCGCGCATCGGCTTTGCCGCCGGGACCGGCAAGATCGCTGGCGTCGATCCCCGCGAGATGGGCGTGTCCGACCTTGTCGTGATCTGGGGCACCAATCCGGTGAACACTCAGGTCAACGTGATGACGCATGCGTCCCGCGCGCGGAAGGAGCGCGGCGCCAAGATCGCCGCAGTCGACGTCTACAACAACGAGACCATGAAGCAGGCCGACATCAAGATCCTGCTGCGGCCGGGAACCGATGGCGCCTTCGCCTGCGCCGTGATGCACGTGCTGTTCCGCGAGGGATTTGCCGATCGCGATTACCTCGCGCGCTATACCGATTGCCCCGGCGAGCTCGAGGCGCATCTGAAGACCCGCACGCCGGAATGGGCCTCGGCGATCTCGGGCGTGCCGGTCGCGGAGATCGAGGCGTTCGCGCGGCTGGTCGGACGGACCAAGCGCTCATTCTTCCGTCTGGGCTACGGTTTCACCCGCAGCCGCAACGGCGCCGCCCAGATGCACGCCGCCTCGTGCATTCCCGCTATCACCGGTGCCTGGCAGTATGAGGGCGGCGGCGCGTTCTTCAACAATGCCGGAATCTGGCGCTTCGACGAGTCGATCATCGAGGGCCACGATGCGATCGATCCCACGACGCGGGTGCTCGATCAGTCAAAGATCGGCCGCATCCTGACCGGCGATGCCGAGGCGCTGCGCGGCGGTGGACCGGTCAAGGCGATGCTGATCCAGAACACCAATCCGATGACGGTGGCGCCCGAGCAGGCGCTGGTGCGGGAGGGATTTGCGCGCGAGGATCTGTTCGTCGCGGTGCATGAGCAGTTCATGACCGAGACGGCGCAGATGGCCGATATCGTGCTGCCGGCGACGATGTTCATGGAGCACGACGACCTCTATTACGGCGGTGGCCATCAGCACATCTCGGTCGGCCCGAAGCTGATCGATCCGCCCGGCGAGTGCCGCTCGAACCACGAGGTGCTGCAGGGGCTCGGCCGCAGACTGAACGCCGTGCATCCCGGCTTCGACATGACGCCGCGCCAGCTGATCGATGCGACGCTGAAGAAGAGCGGGCACGGTGAGATCGAGGCGCTGGAGGCCGACATCTGGCGCGATCTGCAGCCCGATTTCCGCACCTCGCATTATCTCGACGGCTTTGCTCATGCCGACAAGAAGTTCCACTTCAAGGTCGATTGGGGCAAGGTGCCGGTCGGTTCGGGCGGGCTGATGGGCGCCTGGGACAAGATGCCCTCGCTACCCGACCACTGGACGATCATCGAGGAGGCGGACGCGCAGCATCCGTTCCGGCTCGCGACGTCGCCGTCGCGCAGCTTCCTCAACACCAGCTTCAACGAAACGCCGTCGTCGCAGGCCCGCGAGGGCGCGCCCACCGTGATGATCCATCCCGACGATGCGGCCGGCCTGTCGATCGCGGATGGCGACGCCGTGACGCTGGGCAACACGCGCGGCGAGACCACGCTGACCGCAAAACTGTTCGATGGCGTTCGTCGCGGCGTGCTGATTGCTGAGTCGATCCATCCGAACAAGTCGCATATCGGCGGCCGCGGCATCAACATGTTGACCGGGGCCGAAGCCGTCGCTCCGGTCGGCGGCGCCGCGTTCCACGACAACAAGGTCTGGATCAGGAAGGCGCCGGCCGCCGCATAATCCCGCTTGCAGTCGGTGCCGATCCTGCCGCAAATGTCGGCTGACAACAGCACACGGGCAGGAAAGAAGGCGGAAAACATGATCGACAACAGCGTTCTCTTGGAAAAGCGCGGGCAGGCCTACTGGATCACCATCAACCGCCCGGACAAGCGAAACGCGCTCAATGCCGGCGTGATCGCGGGCATCGCCAGGGGCTATCGCGAGGCGCATGACGACAAGGATGTGCGCGTCATCGTGCTGACCGGCGCGGGCGACAAGGCGTTCTGCGCCGGTGCCGATCTGCAGAACAGCGGCGCCGCGTTCTCGATGGATTTTTCGCGGCCGAATGTCGACTACGCCGATCTGCTGCGGTTGTCGCAGAACGCGACCAAGCCCGCGATCGCGCGGGTCGGCGGCGTCTGCATGGCCGGCGGCATGGGGCTGTTGTGCATGACTGACATGGCGGTGGCTGCCGATGGCGTGATCTTCGGTCTGCCCGAGGTGAAGGTCGGCGTGTTTCCAATGCAGGTGCTGAGCCTGCTGCAATCGATCGCGCCGCCGCGTCTCGTCAACGAATGGGCGCTGACCGGCGAGCCGTTCGATGCGAAGACGGCGCAAGCCGCGGGCCTTCTCAACTACATCGTGCCGGCGGCCGAGCTCGACGCCAAGGTCGATTGGCTGATCGGCCGGATCGTCGACAAGTCCCCGACGGCGATCCGCCGCGGCAAATACGCCATGCGCGCGATCGCGTCGATGTCGTTCGACGAAAGCATCGCCTACACCGAAAGCCAGATCGCGCTGCTCGCGATGACCGAGGACGCCAAGGAAGGCCTCAAGGCCTTCGGCGAAAAGCGCAAGCCGACATGGACCGGGCGATAGGTAGGGGTTACACCTGCAGACAATCCCCGCTGGATTCGCCGAAAATGCCCCCAAAGCGGACGTGTTTGAGAGTTCAGAAGTTGCTAATTCTACGAGAACTCGCGTATGCACTCCGTGTAGGACCGTAATGTGAGAGATTCAAATGGCGATGGAGCTGAGGGGCGCGAGCGGCGAGGGATTTGCGACGATTGCCGCTGACGGCCGTGTGTTGGATTCCTGGTTTCTCCGGCTGAGCCTGGTTGCGGATGCCGACAAGGCGGCAACGGTACGGCTGACGAGCGACGAGATCACCAGGTCGTTGGGTGAGGCGGCAGACGGATGTGCGCGACACGACGACATCCGCAATGTCGACTTCGTTCCTATTCGTACAAAAATTGACTCCCTTGCGTCGGCGCCGGCTGATGTGCACGACGCATATCTTCGCCTCCATCTGCTGAGCCACCGGCTCGTCCAACCGAATTGTCTGAACCTCGACGGAATATTCGGTCTGTTACCAAACGTTGCCTGGACGACGCTCGGTCCCTGCGAACCCTCCCGTGTACCGGACGCGCGACTCGGAGCGCGTAAGCGTGCCCTCGCATTCGAGGTGACGGGCGTGGATAAGTTTCCGCGCATGACTGATTACGTGACCCACGCGGACGTTAGAATTGCGGATGCGGATCGCGTTAGGCTCGGGGCTCACTTGGCTCCAGGCACAACCGTCATGCATGAAGGCTTTTGCAATTTCAATGCGGGCACGCTCGGTCCCTGCATGGTCGAAGGCCGGATCAGCGCCGGTGTGGTTGTCGGAAGCGGCAGCGACATTGGTGGCGGAGCGTCGATCATGGGCACTCTGTCTGGCGGAGGGAAAGAAAGGATTACAGTTGGCGAGCGCTGCCTGATCGGAGCCAACGCCGGTATCGGCATTTCATTGGGTGACGATTGTATCGTCGAGGCGGGCTGTTATGTCACCGCTGGCGCGCGCATCCTTCTGGAAGATGGCCGAGTGCTGAAAGCCAAGGAGCTCTCGGGCCAGAAGGGCCTGCTCTTTCGTCGTAACTCCCAGAGCGGCGCTCTTGAGGCAACCAGACGGACACCGAACTGGGACGGCCTCAACGCGAAACTTCACGGCTAGGCCGTTCGAACGAAGACGTTGTCGCGACGATCGTGGCGCGTCAGCGATGTCGCCTTGCGGCCCATCGCGGCAGTTGCTGCGGTTGCACGGAGGAGGTCGATGTCGGCGCGAACCGGACATCGACCAATATCTATGAGTGCGCGGCTGACCGCGCCTAGCCCGGTAGATCAGCCCGCGTTGGCCTTCAGGCCGGCGGCTTCGATGCCGGCCACGGCGCAGATCTCGTCATTGTCTGACGTGTCGCCGCTGACGCCGACGGCGCCGAACAGGGTGGTGCCGTCCATGATCAGCACGCCGCCGGGGACTGGCACCAGCCGGCCCTGCGCCAGCGTGTTCACGGAATCGATGAAATAGGCCTGCTCCTGCGCGCGCTGGAACAGCGCCCGCGATCCCATGCCGAGCGCGAGCGCGCCAAAGGCCTTGCCATGGGCGATCTCGGCCCGCATCAGGCTGGTGCCGTCCTGCGCCGCCGTCAGCTTCACCGCGCCGCGGGCGTCGAGGATGGTGACCACCAGCGGCTTCAGCTTCTTCTCGACGCCCTTGGCGAGCGCGGCATCCAGAATCTTGCGGGCGGTGTCGAGAGTGAGCTCAGCCATGGGCCTTGTCCTTTGTCGGCAATGATTGGTCGGATTTCGATGTCGCACGTTTCAGGCTCATCGCCAATACGCTGGCGACATGCAGCGGCGTGCGGCCGCTGCCGTCCTTGATCTGGTGCCGGCACGAGGTGCCGTCGGCCACGATCAGCGTGTCCTGATCGGCGCTGCGCACCGCAGGCAGCAGCGACAGCTCGGCCATCTCGATCGAGGCCTGATAGGTGTCCGCACCATAGCCGAACGCGCCGGCCATGCCGCAGCAGCTCGACTCGATGGTTGTGACCTCGAGGCCAGGCACGAGGCGCAGCACTTTCTCCACCGGCTTGAACGCGCCAAAGGACTTTTGATGGCAATGCCCGTGCACGACCGCCTTTGCAGCAACGGCGCCGAGCGGCAGCGCGAGGCGTCCAGCCTCGGCCTCGCGCACCAGGAATTCCTCGAACAGCAAAGCGTGTGCGCTGACGCTCTTGGCGGTGTCATCGGAACGCAGCGACAGCAGCTCGTCGCGCAGGGTCAGCAGGCAGCTCGGCTCGAGGCCGATGATCGGCACGCCGCGCGCCGCGAACGGCGCGTAGGTCGCAACCAGCCGGTCGAGCTCGGTGCGGGCCTGATCGACCAACCCGGCCGACAGGAACGTCCGTCCGCAGCAGGGCGGCCGGCTGCCGTCGGATGGCTTGGGCAGATGCACACGATAGCCGCCGGCGACCAGCACTTCGATTGCGGCGTCGAGATTCTCCCGCTCATAGCCGCGGTTGAACGTATCGGCGAACAACACCACTTCGCGGCCATCAGGCGCGCCGAGCACCTCGGCCTCGGGGCGGAACGTATCGCTGCGAAACGCCGGCAGCGCGCGTTTGGCGCTGATGCCGGCGAGCTTCTCGAACAGCGCGCGCAGCCACGGGCTTCGGTTGCGCCAGTTCGCGATCGGGGCGAAGCGCGAGGCGAGATCGAGGTAGCGCGGCAGATAGCCGACCAGCCGGTCACGCAGCGACAGGCCGTGCGTCGCGGCGCGGGCAGCGAGCACCTCGATCTTCATCTTGGCCATGTCGACGCCGGTCGGGCATTCGTGGCGGCAGGCCTTGCAGGAGACGCAGAGTTTCAGCGTCTCCATCATCTCGTCGGAGGCCAGCGCGTCGGGGCCGAGCTGGCCTGATATCGCGAGCCGCAACGTGTTGGCGCGGCCGCGGGTGACGTCCTTTTCATTACGGGTAGCACGATAAGACGGGCACATCACGCCGCCTTCGAGCTTGCGGCAGGCGCCGTTGTTGTTGCACATCTCGACCGCGCCCTGGAAACCGCCGCCGGCGCCGGGATAGGCCGACCAGTCGAGCACGGTCTTCAGTTCGCCGACGCGATAGTCGGGCGAGAACCGAAACAGCGAACGATCGTCCATCTTGGGTGGATCGACGATCTTGCCCGGGTTGAGGGTATTGCTGGGATCGAAGCGCTGCTTGACCTCGCGAAAATCGGCGACGATGCGCTGCCCGAACATCGTTTCGTGGAATTCCGAGCGCACCAGGCCGTCGCCATGCTCGCCGGAATGCGAGCCCTTGTATTCGCGCACCATCGCGAAGGCTTCCTCGGCAATGGCGCGCATTGCCTTGACGTCCTTCTCGAGCTTGAGGTTGAGCACCGGCCGCACATGCAGGCAGCCTTCGGAGGCGTGCGCATACATCGTGCCGCGGGTGCCGTGCCTGGCGAACACGGCGTTGAGCCGTTCGGTGTAGTCGGCAAGGTGCGGCAGCGGCACCGCGCAATCCTCGACGAACGAGACCGGCTTGCCCTCCTGCTTCATCGACATCATGACGTTGAGGCCGGCGGCCCGGAAATCGGCGATGCCGGTCTGCAGCGCGGGCTCGACGATCTCGACCACGCCGCCCCATTTGCGCTGCGGCTTGTCCCAGCCGAAGCCGAGATCGCCCATCAGCGCGCCGAGCTGCCTTAGGCGGGCGAGATTGTCGGCCTGATCTTCCTCGGCGAACTCGACCACCAGGATCGCGTCCGGATCGCCGCGCACCGCGGCCGAAATGATCGGCTGGAACATCGCGATCTCGCGGCCGAGCGCGATCATGGTGCGATCGACCAGTTCCACCGCAATGGGCCGCAGCTTCACCAGATGCTGGGCCGCGTCCATCGCCTCATAGAAGCTGCCGAAATGGCAGACGCCGAGCGCCTTGTTGCGGATCACTGGCCACAGCTTGAGCTCGACCTGCGTCGTGAAGGCGAGGGTGCCCTCCGAGCCGACCAAAAGATGCGCCATGTTGTTCGGTGCGTTGCGGGGCACCAGTGCGTCGAGGTTATAGCCGCCGACGCGGCGCTGCACCTTGGGGAATTTGTCCGCGATCTCGAGCGCCTCGCGCTCGCCGAGATCGAGCATGTCGCGGAACAGCTTCAATCCGCTGTCGGACGCATTGACCCGCGTCAGGTCGCGCGGCACCTCGCCGAAATGCAGCAGCGTGCCGTCGGCAAGCGCAGCATCCATCGACAGCGTGTTGTCGCGCATGGTGCCGTAGCGCAGCGAGCGGCCGCCGCAGGAATTGTTGCCGGCCATGCCGCCGATCGTGGCGCGCGACGCGGTCGAAACGTCGACCGGAAACCACAGCCCGTGCTTCCTGAGTTGGCGATTGAGATCATCGAGCACGATGCCGGGCTCGACCACGCAGGTGCGGTTCTCGACGTCGAGTGAAATGATCTTGTTCAGATGTTTGGACAGGTCGACCACGATGCCGTCATTGACGGTCTGGCCGCATTGCGAGGTGCCGCCGCCGCGCGGGGTCACGATCCGCCCGGCGTCGCGGACGATAGCAAGCGTGCGCAGCGCCTCGTCGATGGTCCGCGGCACCACCACACCGGCCGGCATGATCTGGTAGAACGAGGCGTCGGTCGCGTAGCGGCCACGGTTGAAGGCATCAAAAAACACGTCGCCGGTCAGGTCGGACCGCAGGCGCTGTTCGAGCGATGAGGCGTTCTTCATCCCAGATCCGATGTGATCCATGACGCAACCGAGGCCTGCTCACGGATTATGCACTCTCTCGATTTGAGAATTACATTATGAATTCAAAATGAGCAAGGCGAGTGGCAATCCGGCCGTCCTTCAGTCCCCCTGAGGCGTCGTCGCCGGGGTGTCGTCCGGCCCTTCTGCAAGGTGCTCGATGGCCGCGCCTCGCTTGTTGCGCAGGTGCTGAAACAGGATGTCGCTGAGTTCGCTGCCGGCGCGGCGGCGCAGCGCATCGAGGATCGCCTCGTGCTCGCGCATCGCCTCGGCCCAGCGCTGCCGCTTGCGGGCGAAATTGGCGGAATAGCGCACACGGCGGATCCGGCCCGCGAAGTTGGCGTAGGTCGTCTTCAGCGTCTCGTTACGCGCGGCCGCGACAATGCTCTCGTGGATCTGCTGGTTGGTCTGGAAATAGCCGTGCATGTCGCGGTGCAGATAGTGGCCGTACATCTCGTAGTGTAGCCGCTCGATCGCGGCGATTTCCTCGTCCGTGATGGCCTCGCAGGCCAGTCGTCCGGCCAGGCTCTCCAGCCCGGCCATGACGTCGAACAATTCCTCGAGGTCGCGCTGGCTGAGCTGGCGCACCCGGGCGCCACGATTGGGCAAGAGCTCGATCAGGCCTTCGGCGGCCAGCACCTTGAGCGCCTCGCGCAGCGGCGTCCTGGAGATACCCAGCATCTCGCAGAGCTGGCGTTCCGGAACGCGGGCGCCCTCGGGAATGTTGCCTTCCACCACATAGTCGCGCAGCCGCAGCAGGATCTCGCCGTGCAGCGAGGCCTCCTGGCGGTCGCCGCCGTTGCCGGTGGCCGGGGGGGTGATCGGAACCCCGGTTTCTGGAATCGCGGATTTCATATTCTGAACAATAGTTTGCCAGCACGGTCGCGTCGATGTCTACAACCGAATACCAAATATGGATTGAAATTACAAAAAATGAATGCAAAATGACTTCCAGAACGGGCGAAATCCGGCGATTGGGAGGTTCTGATGCATCAAGGGCGCCATTTTCTGCAGATTCCAGGGCCGAGCCCGGTTCCGGATCGCATTCTCCGCGCGATGGATATGCCGGTGATCGATCACCGGAGCGCCGAATTCGCCGCGCTTGGCCGCGCCGTGCTTGAGGGCAGCGCGAAGATCTTTCAGGCCGCAGGCCCGGTGGTGATCTTTCCGTCGTCGGGCACCGGCGCCTGGGAAGCCGCGATCGTCAACACGCTGTCGCCCGGCGACAAGGTCCTGATGGTTGAGACCGGCCACTTCGCCACCCTGTGGCGCCAGCTCGCCGGTCGTTTCGGCATCGAGGTCGATTTCATTGCCGGTGATTGGCGGCACGGCGCCGACCCCGCCCAGATCGAGGCGAGGCTTGCCGCCGACACCGCGCACAGCATCAAGGCGGTGATGGTCGTCCACAACGAGACCTCGACCGGCGCGACCAGCCGGATCGCGGACATCCGTGCCGCCATCGACCGCACAGCGCATCCGGCGCTGCTGATGGTCGACACCATTTCCTCGCTCGGCTCGGTCGATTACCGGCACGACGAATGGAAGGTCGATGTCAGCGTCAGCTGTTCGCAGAAGGGTTTCATGCTGCCGCCCGGCCTCGGCTTCAACGCGATCTCGGAAAAGGCCCGCGCCGCGTCGCGCAGCAACAGGATGCCGCGCTCCTATTTCGATTGGGAGGAGATGCTGAAGCCGAATGCCAACGGCTTCTTCCCCTATACGCCGGCGACGAACCTGCTCTACGGGCTGCGCGAGGCCATCGCGATGCTGCTGGAGGAGGGGCTGGACAATGTGTTCGCCCGCCATCAGCGGCTGGCCGCGGCGACGCGTGCCGCCGTCAATCATTGGGGGCTAGAGGTACTGTGCCAGGAGCCCGCCGAGTTCTCACCGGTGCTGACTGCGGTGTTGATGCCGCCCGGCCATGACGCCGATCAATTCCGCAAGGTCGTGCTCGACAATTTCAACATGTCGCTCGGCTCCGGCCTGTCGAAGGTCGCCGGCAAAGTGTTTCGCATCGGTCATCTCGGCGAGTGCAACGAGCTGACATTGCTTGGCGCGCTCACCGGCGTCGAGATGGGGCTGTCGGTCGCCGGTGTGCCGCATCGCACAGGCGGCGTCGCGGTTGCGATGAAGCTGCTCGAACAGCGCGACCAGCGCAATTCGTCGTCGCATCTGAAAGTGGTCGGCACCTAAAGCGCGATGAGATTGGGTTGAATCGTCATCGCGCTTTAGCCTTTTGTTTGCGCATGATCTTTTCGGAAAACCGCTTCGCACTTTTCCGGATCATGCTCTAGCGCATCGCGATCGCCAACGCCTTAAGAAAAATCGCGGATCAGGGAGGGGATGTATGAGGCTTCGGTTCAAGGCCACCCACGTCGTGTTGGCCATGCTCTGCGTGATGTATTTCATCACCTATGTCGACCGGGTGAACATCGGCACCGCGGCCAGCGAGATCCAGAAGGAGCTCGGCCTGTCCAATACCGAACTCGGCCTGGTGTTCTCGGCGTTCGCCTATCCGTATCTGCTGTTCCAGGTGATCGGCGGCTGGGTCGGCGATCGCTTCGGGCCGCGCCAGACCCTGTTCTGGTGCGGCATGATCTGGGCGGCGGCGACCATCATGACCGGTTTTGTCCATGGTCTCGCGGCGCTGTTCGTCGCGCGCTTCGCGCTCGGGTTCGGTGAAGGAGCGACGTTCCCGACCGCGACGCGCGCCATGCAGTACTGGACGCCGGCGAACCGCCGCGGCTTCGCGCAAGGCCTGACACACTCGTTTGCGCGGCTCGGCAATGCGGTGACCCCGCCGGCCGTCGCGCTCTTGATCCTCTGGCTGACCTGGCGCGGCGCATTCGTCGTGCTCGGTATCGTCAGTCTGCTGTGGGGTATTGTGTGGGTCTGGTACTTCCGCAACGAGCCGAAGGATCATGCTTCGATCACCGCGGCCGAACTCGCGACGCTGCCGCCGCGCCCACAGGGCGAGCGGCCGAAGGTGCCGTGGGGACCGCTGTTGCAGCGGATGTGGCCGGTGACGCTGACCTATTTCTGCTACGGCTGGTGCCTGTGGCTCTACCTCAACTGGCTGCCGCTGTTCTTCAAGAACAACTACAGCCTCGATCTGAAGAACTCCGCGCTGTTCGCGTCCGGCGTGTTCTTTGCCGGTGTCGTCGGCGACAGCATCGGCGGCGTCATCTCCGATCGCATCCTCGAGCGTACAGGCAATGTGCGCCTGGCGCGGCTCAGCGTGACCATCGTGGGCTTTGCCGGTGCGCTGCTGTCGCTGATGCCGATCCTGTTCGTGCACGACATCACCGTGGTCGCGCTGTGCCTGTCGGCCGGCTTCTTCTGCGCCGAGCTGGTGATCGGCCCGATGTGGTCGATCCCGATGGACATCGCACCGAAATATTCCGGCACCGCCGCGGGGATCATGAACACCGGCTCGGCCTTCGCGGCCATCGTCTCGCCGCTGGTCGCCGGCTTCGTCATCGACGCCACCGGGAACTGGTACCTGCCGTTCCTAATGTCGATGGGGCTGCTGCTGCTCGGTGGTTTCTCGGCATTTCTGATGCACCCCGAACGGCCATTCGAGGAGGCCGGCGCACCGGTCGCGCGGGGCGAGGTGGTGGCCGCCGAATGAGCGGCTGCCGGCTCCGACGGAGCGCCGTCAGATATGCATGACGGACCCTCGCCGGCCATAGGACAAACCCGGCGAATAGTGATATGCGAGCGGCTTACCAAGACCAAGGCAAGACCGGGAAAGACGCTCATGACCGTGCATACTGGAAGGCATTTTCTGCAGATTCCGGGACCGACCAACGTGCCGGACCGGGTCTTGCGGGCCATGGATATGCCGACCATGGACCACCGCGGTGCCGAATTCGCGGAGATCGGCTTCGCCGTGATGTCGGCGATGCAGCGCGTGTTCCGCACCAAGCAGCCCGTGATCATCTACCCCTCGTCGGGGACGGGCGCCTGGGAAGCCGCGATCGTCAACACCCTGCAGCCCGGCGACAAGGTGCTGATGTGCGAGACCGGCCAGTTCGCGGTGCTGTGGCACGGCATCGCCGACAAGTTCAAGCTCGACGTCGACTTCATTCCGGGCGACTGGCGCCACGGCGCCGACCTCGAGCAGATCGAGGCGCGGCTCGCCGCCGACAAGGCGCACAAGATCAAGGCGGTCTGCGTGGTCCATAACGAGACCTCGACCGCCTGCGTCACCTATCCGCTCAACGTCCGCAAGATACTCGACACCCTGAAGCACTCCGCGCTGCTGATGGTCGACACCATCTCGGGCCTCGGCTCGCTCGAATATGAGCACGACGCCTGGGGCATCGACGTCTCGATCGCGGGCTCGCAGAAGGGGCTGATGCTGCCGCCCGGCCTCGGCTTCAACGCCGTGTCGGAGAAGGCGCTCGCCGTGGCCAAGGCCAACCCGGGCATGCGCTCCTATTGGGATTGGCAGGAGGTCATCAACATCAACAAGGCCGGCACCTGGCCCTATACGCCCGCCACCAACCTGCTGTTCGGCCTCAGGGAGGCCGTGAAGATGCTGGAGGAGGAGGGGCTGGAGAACGTGTTCGCCCGCCACAAGCGCCACAGCGAAGCGACCCGTGCAGCGATCAAGGTCTGGGGCCTGGAGACGCAGTGCCAGGAGCAGGGCGCGCATTCGCCGGCGCTGACCGCGGTACGCGTGCCCGATGGCCACGACGCCGACCATTTCCGCAAGGTCGTGCTGGATAATTTCGACATGTCGCTCGGCACCGGCCTCAACAAGGTCAAGGGCAAGGTGTTCCGGATCGGCCATATCGGTCACTTCAACGACCTGATGCTGATGGGCACGCTGTCCGGCGTCGAGATGGGTCTTGATCTGGCCAAGGTGCCGCATCGGGCCGGCGGCGTGCTGGCGGCGATGGACGTCCTGAAGGGACGCGACGCCGCGCAGGCCTCCAAGGCTGTCGCTTGAAAAAGGCCGTCGCCTGAAACCTCATCGCAAAGAACAGAAAGAGCGAGACATGAACGCGCCCGTCGCACCGACCGAAGACCTGATCTACTCCGTCGCCGACGGAATCGCCCGCATCACGTTCAACCGGCCGCAGGCGCGCAACGCGCTGACCTTTGCGATGTATGAGCAGATGGCCTCGATCTGCGAGAACATCAATCAGGATCACTCCATCAAGGCGCTGATCCTGACCGGCGCGGGCGACAAGGCGTTCGCCTCCGGCACCGACATCTCCCAGTTCCGGGCGTTCAAGACCGCGCAGGATGCGCTGGACTACGAGGCGCGGATCGACCGCGTGCTGGGAACACTCGAACAGTGCCGCGTGCCTGTGATCGCCGCGATCGCCGGTGCCTGCACCGGTGGCGGTGCCGGCATCGCTGCCTGCTGCGATATCCGCATCGGCACCGCGGCGACGCGGATCGGTTTTCCGATCGCGCGTACGCTCGGCAACTGCCTCTCGATGTCCAACATCTCGCGGCTGGTCTCGCTGATCGGTCCGGCGCGGACCAAGGACCTGATCTTCAAGGCGCGCCTCGTCGAGGCGCCGGAAGCGTTGGCGCTCGGGCTGCTCAACGAAGTCGTCCCCGATGTCGAGACCTTGCAGCGCCGCGCCGACGAGACCGCGAAGCTGGTCGCCGGCCATGCGCCGATCACGCTCGAGGTGACCAAGGAAGCGGTCCGCCGCATCCGCCGCACGCTGTCGCGCGACGAGGGCGAGGACCTGATCCTGCGCGCCTATATGAGCGAGGATTTCCGCGAGGGCATGGACGCCTTCCTCAACAAGCGTGCGCCGAATTTCAAGGGCAAGTAGCGGCCAGCGTCTCTGCTCTTCATCCCAGCCACAGCTGTCATCGCCCGGCTTGACCGGGCGATCCAGTACGCCGCGGCCCATCGGCTCAACAACGACTGTCTCTGGAATACTGGATCGCCCGGTCAAGCCGGGCGATGACACTGGTTACGTGACGAGCAGTGCGACGCTCCCACCTCATTCCAAAGTCATACGCCATGCGACGGTTCGGCGGCTTGAACTCACTCCTTTTCTCGGCACAATGACCGCACCCGCCGCTTCGCAGGTTTTGCCAGGCCGAACAAATAGATAGGGAAGAAACACGTGGGACAGATTGTGAAAACCACGGCTGCCATCGCGGCCTTGCTCTTGAGCGCGCCGGCGTTTGCCGGCTGGGAGCCGAGCAAGCCGGTCGAGATCGTGGTTGCGGCCGGCGCCGGCGGCGCCTCCGACCAGATGGCGCGGATGATGCAGGCGGCGATCCAGAAGAACAATCTGATGAAGCAGCCGATGGTGGTGTCGCTGAAGGGTGGCGCGTCGGGTGCGGAAGCGCTGATGTACATGAAGTCCAGCGAGGGCGATCCCAACAAGGTGCTGATCGCCTATTCGCTGATCTACATGCTGCCGCTGTCGGCCAAGATCCCCTTCAACTGGCGCGACCTGACGCCGGTGTCGGTGATCGCGCTCGACCAATTCGTGCTGTGGGACAACGTCTCCGGTCCGAAGACCGTCAAGGAATTCATCGATGCCGCCAAGGCGGCGAGCGCACCGTTCAAGATGGGCGGCACCGGCTCCAAGCGCGAGGACCACGTACTTACCGCCTTTATGGAGCAGAGGACCGGCGCGAAATTGTCCTACCTGCCGTACAAGTCCGGCGGCGAGGCCGCGACCCAGCTGGTCGGCGGTCACACCGAGTCCAACGTCAACAATCCCAGCGAGAACCTCGAGGTCTGGCGTGCCGGTCAGGTGCGTGCGCTCTGTGTGTTCGACAAGGAGCGCATCTCCTACAAGACCAAGGTCACCGACACGCAATCCTGGAACGATATCCCGACCTGCAAGGAAGAGGGGCTGGACGTGCAGTACCTGATGCTGCGCGCGATGTTCCTGCCGGGCAAGGTCACGCAGGAGCAGCAGGCCTTCTATGTCGACCTGTTCCAGAAGGTGACGCAGACGCCCGAGTACAAGGAGTACATGGAGAAGCAGGCGCTGAAGCCGATCTTCCTCACCGGCAAGGACATGGTCGAGTTCCTCGAGGATGACGACAAGCAGAATGCCTCGCTCATGAACGCGGCGGGTTTTGTCGCCAAGTAGCGGTCGCTGCTTTGTACGTCGTCATTCCGGGGCACGCGAAGCGTGAACCCGGAATCTCGAGATTCCGGGTTCGATGCTACGCATCGCCCCGGAATGACCGTCCCGATGGTTTTACTCTCAGGCCGGAATTGCCTTGCAAGCGGCAGCGGCGCGGTGATTATTGCGCCGCAGTGTGGCCGAAGGTCCGGCTAGCCGTGGAGCGAACATGACCAAAGCCGTTCTTGGGATCATCGGCGGATCCGGCATCTACGATCTGGCGGGCCTGGAAAATGTCCGCGAGGAAGCGATCGCGAGTCCCTGGGGCGAGCCGTCGGCGCCGCTGCGCCGTGGCGAGATGGCGGGGCTGCCGATCGTGTTCCTGCCGCGCCACGGCCAGGGACACGCGCTGTCGCCGTCCGACATCAACTACCGCGCCAATATTGACGTCCTGAAGCGGGCAGGTGTCACCGACCTCGTCGCGCTTTCGGCGTGCGGCTCGTTCAAGGAGGAACTGCCGCCGGGCACGTTCGTATTGGTCGACCAGTTTGTCGATCGCACCCACAAGCGCGAGAGCTCGTTCTTCGGCAAGGGCTGCGTTGCGCATGTCTCGATGGCGCATCCGGTGTCGCCGTTGCTGGCGAAGCACCTCGCCGCCGCGGCCGAAGCCGAGCGCATCGCGTTCGCGCGCGGCGGCACTTACCTCTGCATGGAGGGGCCGCAATTCTCCTCGCTCGCGGAAAGCCTCACCTACAAGGCGCAGGGCCATTCGGTGATCGGCATGACCAACATGCCCGAAGCCAAGCTCGCCCGCGAGGCCGAGATCTGCTACGCCAGCGTGGCGATGGTCACCGATTTCGACTGCTGGCATCCGGCGCATGATGCCGTGACGGTGCAGGATATCATCCGCGTGCTGAATTCGAACGCCGAGAAGGCAAAGGCGCTGGTCGCGCGTCTGGCGCGGGATTTCCCGCGCGAGCATGAGCCGTGTCCGATCGGCTCAGACCGCGCGCTGGACACCGCGCTGATCACAGCGCCGACAGCGCGTGATCCGCAGCTGCTTGCCAAGCTCGATGCTGTCGCTGGACGGGTGTTACGGTCGTGAAGAAGTCCTCCTGGAAGCGCGCGACGCGAAGGGCGTAGAGCATGAAGGTCGATGGTCGGCATTTTCGCAGTATCTGGCTTGAGCCCGACGGCTGGTCGGTCGGCGCGATCGATCAGCGCCGGCTGCCGCACGAATTCATCGTCGCCAAACTCACGACCGCTGACGAGGCCGGCGAGGCCCTCAGCTCGATGCTGGTCCGTGGCGCGCCGCTGATCGGCGCGACTGCGGCCTATGGCATGGCGCTTGCGATGCGCGCCGATGGTTCCGACGCGGCGCTTGAGCGCGCCGGCAAGATGTTGGCCGCGACCCGGCCGACCGCGATCAACCTGAAGTGGGCGATTGACGAGATGCAGCGCGCGCTCGCGCCGCTGGCAGCGTCAGCCCGCGCGGATGCGGCCTATGCCCGCGCCCGCGAGATCGCCGATGAGGATGTCGAGATCAACCGCGATATCGGCCGCCACGGGCTCGGCCTGATCGAGACCATCGCCGCGACCAAGAAGCCGGGCGAGCCGGTGAACGTGCTGACGCATTGCAATGCGGGCTGGCTTGCAACCGTCGATTGGGGGACGGCGACATCACCGATTTACCAGGCGCATGACCGCGGTATTCCGGTCCATGTCTGGGTCGACGAGACGCGCCCGCGTAATCAGGGCGCCTCGCTCACCGCCTGGGAGCTTGGTCATCACGGCGTGCCGCACACCGTGATCCCCGACAACACCGGCGGCCATCTGATGCAGCATCGCATGGTTGACCTCGCGATCGTCGGGACTGACCGCGTCGCTGCCAATGGCGACGTCTGCAACAAGATCGGGACCTACTTGAAAGCGCTGGCCGCGCACGACAACGGCGTGCCGTTCTATGTCGCACTGCCGTCGCCGACCATCGACTTTAGTATCGACGATGGCGTCCGGCAGATACCGATCGAGCAGCGCGCGGCCAGCGAGGTGACGCACCTGACCGGGCGGACGGCGGATGGACGGATCGAAACCGTGCGCGTGGTTCCGGACGGCTCCTCCGTCGCTAATTTCGGCTTCGACGTCACGCCGGCGCGGCTGGTGACGGGATTGATCACCGAGCGCGGCGTTCTCGACGCGAATCGTGCTGCACTTGCGAGCGCATTTCCCGAGCGCTCAAGATAGCTGAAGGCTGCATTGACGGTGATTGCATCAGCGCGCTATCCCAATCGTTGCCATCGCAACCCAGACCGTCTCGCCCATGTCCAACACCGAACTTGAGATCGTCGTCGACGATCCGACCGCGCCTGAAGAGAATTCGCCCGCCGTCGTCTCGACCGGCGTCGTCGATGTCGTCGTCTCGCTGCTCTTGCTCGCGCTCGCATTGGTGCTCGGCTGGGACAATTGGCGCACCGGCGCATCGTGGGACTCGACCGGGCCGCAACCGGGCTATTTCCCGTTCTATCTCTCGGTGATCCTCGGCGCCGCCAGCCTCTATGGCCTCGGCACCGCGTTCGTCTCGCGCCGTGAAGCCGCCGAGACCTTTGTCACCCGCGCCCAGTTTCGCCGGGTGATGGCGGTGTTCGTGCCGACCTTCCTGTTCTGCCTCGCCACCCAATATCTCGGCCTCTATGTCGCGAGCTTCCTCCTGATCGCGGGCTTCATGCGCCTCGTCGGCAAGATCGCACTGTGGAAGTCATTGCTCACCGCCTTCATCTTCACCGCCGCGATGTTCGTGACCTTCGACATCGCATTCGACGTCATCATGCCGAAGGGGCCGCTTGAAGCGGCCTTCGGTTACTGAGCGATCGACAGGATTTCGAAACATGGAAGCCTTCGGTCTCTTGCTGCACGGCTTTGCCGTCCTGCTGACGTGGAAGACGTTGCTGCTGATGATGGTCGGGCTCGTGCTCGGCATCTTCGTCGGCGTGCTGCCCGGGCTTGGCGGCCCCAACGGCGTCGCGATCCTGCTGCCGCTGACCTTCACGATGGACCCGACATCCGCCATCGTGATGCTGTCCTGCATCTACTGGGGCGCGCTGTTCGGCGGCGCCATCACCTCGATCCTGTTCAACATCCCCGGCGAAGCCTGGTCGGTCGCGACCACCTTCGACGGCTATCCGATGGCGCAGCAGGGCAGGGCGGCTGAAGCGCTCACCGCGGCGTTCACCTCGTCCTTCATCGGCTCGCTGGTCGCGGTGCTGCTGATCACCTTCCTGGCGCCGATGATCTCGTCGTTCGCGCTGAAGTTCGGGCCGCCGGAATTCTTCGCGGTCTATCTCCTGACCTTCTGTTCCTTCGTCGGCCTCGGCCGCGAGGCCAAGCACAAGACCGTGATCTCGATGTCGCTCGGGCTGCTGCTCGCCGGCGTCGGCATGGACACGGTGTCCGGGCAGCTGCGCATGACGTTCGGCTCCGCGGAGCTGTTGCGCGGCATCAACTTCCTCGTCGCCGTGATCGGCCTGTTCGGCATCAGCGAGATCCTGCTCACGATGGAGGAGCGGCTGGCGCTGCGTGGGCACGCCGCCGGCATCAGCCTGCGGGTCGTGCTCTCGGTATGGAAGGACCTGCCGAAATACTGGGTGACGCTGCTGCGCTCGTCCGTGATCGGCTGCTGGCTCGGCATCACGCCGGGCGGCGCGATCGCGGCTTCCTTCATGGGCTACAACCTTGCCAAGCGCTTTTCCAAGGATCAGGAGAGCTTTGGCAAGGGGCGCATCGAGGGCGTGTTCGCGCCGGAGACCGCCGCCCACGCCTCAGGCACCTCGGCGCTGTTGCCGATGCTCGCACTCGGCATTCCCGGATCAGGGACTGCGGCGATCCTGCTCGGCGGTCTGATGGTGTGGGGGCTCAATCCGGGGCCGCTGCTGTTCGTCGAGCACAAGGATTTCGTCTGGGGCCTGATTGCCTCGATGTATCTCGGCAATGTGGTCGGCCTCGTGCTGGTGCTGACTACCGTGCCGATCTTCGCATCGATCCTGCGCGTGCCGTTCGCGGCGGTCGCCCCGATGATCGTGGTGTCTTGCGCGATCGGCGCCTACGCGATCCAGAACGCGATGTTCGACATCTGGCTGATGCTGGGCTTCGGCGTCGTCGGCTATGTCTTCAAGAAGATCGCCATCCCGCTTGCGCCATTCACGCTCGCATTGGTGCTCGGCAGCCGTGCCGAGGACGCGTTCCGCCTCTCGATGATCGGCTCCGGCGGCGACATGAAGGTGTTCTGGTCGAACGGCCTCGTCGGCACGATCACGACATTGGCGATCGTGCTGCTGTTCTGGCCGGTAATCGATCGGGCCTTCGCCGGCGTCGCGCGTCTGCTACGGCCGGCGAGCGCCTAGACGACCTTGCGCTGGCGCAGCTCGGCGATCTCGTCCTTGCCGAAGCCGAATTCGGCCAGCACTTCCTCGGTCTGCTCGCCGAATTCCGGCGGCCGCGCCGCCATCCTGCTCGGCGTCCGCGACAGCGTCACGGGCTGGCTGACCAGCTGGATGTCCCGGTTCTCGTCGTTCGGCACGCGCTGGGCCATGCCGAGATGCTTGACCTGGGCATCCTCGAACATCTGGTCGATCGAGTAGATCGGCCCGCACGGCACGCCGGCGGCGTTCAGCTCCTGCACCCAGGTCTCGGTCGATTTCTTCTCGGTCAGCGCGTTGATCAGGGCATTGAGCGCGTCGCGGTTCTTCGAGCGCGCCGGTGCGGTCGCATAATCGGGATCGGTGATCAGGTCGGGCGCGCCGATCGCCTGGGCACAGCGCTCCCAGATCCGCCCGCCGGTCGTGGCGATGTTGATGTAGCCGTCGGAGGTCTTGAACACGCCGGTCGGGATCGAGGTCGGATGGTTGTTGCCGGCCTGCTTGGCGACCTCCTTTTCCATCAGCCAGCGCGCCGCCTGGAAATCCAGCATGAAGATCTGTGCCTGCAACAGCGAGGTCTGCACCCACTGACCTTGGCCGGAGACGTCGCGCTCAAGCAGCGCGGTGAGGATGCCGATCGCGCAGAACAGCCCCGCGGTCAGGTCGGCGACGGGGATGCCGACCCGCATCGGTCCCTCGCCGGGCGCGCCGGTCACCGACATCAGGCCGCCCATGCCCTGCGCGATCTGATCGAAGCCCGGGCGCTTGTGGTAGGGGCCGTCCTGGCCGAACCCGGAGATGCTGCCATAGACGATCTTCGGATTGATCTTGCGGATGCTCTCATAGTCGATGCCGAGCTTGGCCTTGACGTCCGGCCGGAAGTTCTCGACGACGACGTCGGCCTGCTCGGCCAGCCGCTTGAACACCTCGAGCCCCTTGGGGTCCTTCAGGTTCAGCGTCATGGCCCGCTTGTTGCGGTGCAGGTTCTGGAAATCGGACCCTCCGCGGGGACCGCCCGGCTGCTCGCCGCCGCCGTCCTCCAGCAGCGCATCGATCTTGATGACGTTGGCGCCCCAGTCGGCGAGCTGGCGCACGCAGGTCGGCCCCGACCGCACCCGGGTCAGATCCAGCACGGTGAAACGGGAAAGGGCTTGGGATGCGCGGGGAAAGGGCATTGAGACACCTCTTGTTTGGCGGGCCGCTGTGGGGGCAATTGCTTATCTGCCATAGACAATTTGGCAGGTCTTTCCAACTGTTACCCCGACACCAAACCGCCGGAAACCAACAGTCTCGGTTCCGCGAAAACCGGCTCTACGTCGGCTGCGATTCGAGCCTGCCCACACCTGCGCGCCGGTCCGCCGTCCGCCAACCCTCGACAATCACGCGGCCGGCTGCTAGCCCGTCGCCCGACCGATGGGTTTTGCCCTTATGAAAGAGGGACTTGAGGCGTTTCGACGTGATCGACCGAAGGCGGGCATGGCAATGAAGAGAGGTCCGTCCCATCTGCTCGGCAACTCGGCATGGAATGCGACTGCGTTTGCGGTCGCGGTGCTGCTCAATCTCGCCATTCTCCCGTTCGTGATTTTCCGGCTCGGCCTCGCCGCGTTCGGCGTTGCGGGTTTGGTGACCGCCTGTGTCGCGCCGGCGCTGATGTTCAGCAATGCGCTTGGCCTCTCGACGGCACGCGAACTCGCGCAACGGTTGGAACCGTCCGATCGCGACGAGGCGCGGCGGTTCTTCGCGACCGCCCTTGCGCTCGCCATTGCCGTGGGCGGCCTGATCGCGGCTTTGCTGATCCTTGCGGGCGCGCCGCTCGCGCGGTTGGGATTTCACCTCGGTGGCCCGGCCGCCGAGGACCTCGGGCTTGCCTTCGCATTGGCCGGCGCCGGCTGGCTCTGCCAGTGCCTGTTCGCGGTCTTCCTCTCGCTGTTCACGGCGCGCCAGGACTATCGGCGGATTGCGGCGATCAGCATCACGGGCACGGTGGTGACGACAATGTCGATGCTGCTGCTGATTCCCTATGCGCCGCGTGCTTCGACCTTCCTCGGCTGCCAAGCCCTGGGCTTTGCGACGAATCTCCTGATGGCCTTCGCTTCGTCGCGGCACGCAATCGGTGACTGGCTGGCCCGTCCGGCGCTCGATCGCAGCGCGCTGCGTGCATTGGTGAAGCTTGGCGGCTGGCAGGTCGCGGCACAAAGCGGTGCGCTGTTCGCGGGGCAGGCGGACCGCTATCTGCTCGGCGCGTTGCTGCAGCCGCAATTCGTCGGCTTCTACAGCGTCGCGCAGCGGCTGGAGGAGGCAGTCTATATCGGTGTGTTGAAGATTGGCGAGATACTGTTCCCGTTCTTCAGCACGCTGCAGAAGGAGGATGACGATCGCAAGGTCGACCTGCTGCTGCGCTCGTCCTGGATTCTCAACGTGCTGGCCGCGAGCGCGCTTGGCGGGCTGATCCCGGTTGCCGGCGCACTGCTGTATCGCTGGACCGGCGCGGAAGTCGCCGCCGAGGCCCAGCTGGTGCTGGTGGTGCTCGCGATCAGCGGAATATTGGGCTCGAGCGCCAATGTGATCGCGTTCTATCTGTTGTCGCAGGGACGCTCCAATTTCAACGCCTTGATCTCGCTCGTCACCGGTATCTTCACGCTGGCGACCAGCGCCGTCGCGCTGCCGTATTTCGGCTGGCAGGCGGCCGGCTGGAGCTCCTGTGTCGGGATGGCCGCCCAGATGGTGGTCACGGTGCTGCTGCTGCGGCGAACCTTCAGGCTCTCAGCGATGTGGTCGCGGATGCTGCATTTCGTCCTGATCCCGCTCGGCACCGGCATTGCCGCTGCGCTGGCACTGCGTTCGCAGCTTGGCCATGTGTCATTCGACCACGCGCCGTCATGGTGGTATGTGGTGTCGCTCTACGGCGTGTCGGCGGCGGTGATCTTTGTCGCCGCCGTCGCCGTGTCGCAGCTTGGTCCTTATCGCGCCGTCTGTTGGCGCGATCTCCGCATCATCATCACCCGCTTCTTGCCCTTCAAGGCCGCCTAGACATGTGTGGTATCGCAGGCATCGTCAATCTGCACGGCGCGCCCGTGGAGCCGGCCGACATCTCGCGGCTCACCAGCCTGATCGCGCATCGCGGTCCATTTGGCGAAGGCACCTGGTTCAGCGCGAAGCGAAACGTCGCCTTCGGTCACCGCCGGCTTGCCATCATCGATCCCGGCGAAGGCGGCTATCAGCCGATGGCGTCAGGCGATGGTCGCCATGTGATCGTCTACAACGGCGAGATCTACAACTTCCTCGAATTGCGCCGCGAGCTTGAGGCGAAGGGCGCGGTGTTCCGCAGCCAGTCCGATACCGAGGTGATCCTTGCCGCCTGGCAGGCCTGGGGCGAAGACATGCTGCTGCGCTTCAACGGCATGTGGGCGCTGGCGATCTACGATACGACGACGGACGAGCTGTTCCTTGCCCGCGATCGCTTCGGCATCAAGCCGCTGCTGTATGCGCTGTCGTCCGAGCGGTTCGTGTTCGCATCCGAGCAGCGGGCGCTGGCGCGGAGCGGCCTCATCGAGACCTCGCTCGACGTCGACGTGGCGCGGCGGCTGTTGCTTGATCCGTTCGGGATCGAAGGCAGCGAGCGGACTTTGTTCGCGCAACTGCGTCGCCTGCAGGGCGGGCACTGCATGTGGCTGCGTCAGGGGCGGGTGCAGGTGCGCCGCTGGTGGCGGACCGTGGATCATCTGCCCGCAATCCCTGATACCGAAGCCGAATGCGTCGCACGCTTTCGCGAGCTGTTTCAGGATTCCGTGGCACTGCGCATGCGCAGCGACGTTCCGATCGGGACCTGCCTGTCCGGCGGCTTCGACTCGTCGGCGGTGATCTGCGCCATGGCGAGCCATGAGAAGGCCGGCATGGGACCGCGCGACTCGACCGCCTGGCGGCACGCCTTTGTCGCGACCTTTCCCGGCGCCAGCAATGACGAGCGGCCGATGGCGGAGGAAGCGGCCGCTTGGGCCGATGTGGCGCCGAGCTTTCTCGAGATCGGGCGCGCCGACGCGCTCACCGACCTTGACCGGATCCTCGACGATAATGACGACGTCTATATCGGGTTGCCGAGCGCACCGTGGCTGATCTATCGCGAGCTCCGCCGCCAGAACGTCACCGTGTCGCTTGACGGCCATGGGGCTGACGAATTGATGGGTGCCTACCTGCAAGAGGGGCAGTCGACCGCATTCCGGATCCGGAACGCCGCCGCCGCGCTCACGTCACGATCGCAACTGGCACAACGCGGCATCGACTTCCTGCGAGCGCAGATGATCAAACGCCAGGGCCGCTATTTCCTGCGAGGCAGCCTGACGGCGATGCCTGCACCGCTGCCGCTGGTCGCCGAGGATGACGAATTGCCTGATACGTGGGGCGCGCTGAACCGGCGTCTCTACCGCATGTTCCACTCGACCACGCTGCCGACCATTCTGCGCAATTTCGACCGGCTCTCGATGGCGCACGGGATCGAGGTGCGCATGCCGTTCATGGACTGGCGTCTGGTGACCTACACGATGGCGCTGCCGGAGGCGAGCAAATCGGCCGACGGCATGACCAAGGTGGTCGCGCGTCAGGCGATGGCGAATTTGATGCCTGAGAGCATCCGCACCGCGCGCCGCAAGGTCGGATTCAACTCGCCGATGCCGGAATGGCTGAACGGGCCGTTGGCGGGCTGGACGACGGAGCTGCTCGATCGCAATGTTCCGGCATTTGCCGAGTTCGTCGACGAGGCTCCGCTCCGAAAGGCGGTAAGCCACTTGACGGCAACGCAGAGCTGGGATTGGGAATCCGTCGGCCGGATCTGGCCATACCTGAACATGAAATGGATGTTGGCGAGGACCGCGTAACCGATGCGTCTGTTCCAGAATAGCGGTCTTTATCCGTCTTATCTGCCGAGGCTGAACCAGCTTGCGGCAAAAGCGTCGACCTTTGCCGCGCGTCGCGATTTGTTTCTGCACGATCGCTTCGGCGCCGCGCATTTCCTCGAGCCGGTGCTCAACGGCGCACCTGAAGCCTTCTTCACCAATGCCGACGACGAGGTGCTGCAGCGCCAATGGGCGCACGAGCAGGGCATGCAGGGGACGCCGACGCTGGAAGCCATTCTGCTCGCGCAGATCGAGCATCACAGAACCGAGGTGTTCTACAATCTCGATCCAGTGCGATTTCCGAGCGCGTTCGTCGCCAAGCTTCCCGGCTGTGTGAAGAGGACCTTGTGCTGGCGCGCGGCGCCCTCCGGCAATGCCGACCTGACCGCCTATGGCGCGGTACTTGGAAACTTTCCCTCGATCCTCGAGGCGTGGCGCAGCAAGGGCTGCCGCGCCGAGCTGTTCTTCCCCGCGATCGATCCTGTGATGGAGCAGTACGGCCACGGCGAACGGCCGATCGATGTGGCGTTCGTCGGTGGATACTCGCGGCATCACAGCGCGCGCGGCAGGACGCTCGAGCAGGTCGCGGCGCTGGCGGCTGATCGCAAGATCGTGTTCTGCCTCGATGCATCGCGGCTGACGCGCCTTGCCGAAAGCGCGGTCGGTCGGTTGCTCCCGCTAGGGAAGCACCGGAGGCCCGACGTCATCGCGCGAATAGCGCGGCTACCGTTGTTCGGCAGGGACCTCTACGAGCTGTTCGGTTCAGCGAAGATCGTGCTCAACGGCGCAATCGACATGGCGGGCAATGATCGCGGCAATATGCGCTGCTTCGAGGCGATGGGCTGTGGGTCGCTGCTGGTGTCGGATGCCGGCAACTACCCGGCGGCGATGCAGGACGGCGTCACGATGCGCACGTACGACGCGCCTGAAATGGCAGCCTCGGCGATTTCAAGCAGCCTGCAGGATTGGCAGCGATGGGCTGGGATTGCCGCATCCGGCCGGCAGCGCGTGCAGCAGACCTACAGCAAGGCCTCGCAATGGGCCCATTTTATCGATCTCGTCGCGCGGATTGAGCCGTAATAGAGCGTTTTCGAGCGAAGTGGTGCCGGTTCGCATTAAGAAAACGCGTAAAAACGAGATTCTAGAGCCCCGTTCCGATTCCATCGGAACGGAAAAGGCTCTACACGGGGCACAGAGCCGGCCAGAGGGCGGGCGATCGGGCCGGAATGATGTCTGCAAGTGACTTGATCCATCAACTGAAATGGGCGGCCGACGGGCTTGCCGTGCCACTCTTCAAGCTGCGGCCGCGGCCGTTCGGCCCTGGCTATCAGACGGTCAAGCGCGACACCATCACCGCGGCCATCGATGCGGGCCTGCTTCAGGCAGGAAAGGAGCTTCCGCCCGGCTACGGCGTCGCCATGGACGAACGCGTGGTGGAATATCCCTGGGTCTATGGCCGGCTGAACAACGTCGGCAAGATGCTGGACGCGGGGTCGACCTTCAACCACGACTACCTGCTGCAGCGTCCGCCGTTGCGCGGCGCCGACCTCACCATCATGACCCTGGCGCCGGAGCGGCGGTGCTATTGGCATGACGGCTACTCCTACGTCTTCGGCGATCTCCGCAAGACGATGTTCGGCGATCAGGTGTTCGACACCGTCGCCAGCATTTCGACGATTGAGCACATCGGCCTCGACAATCAGATGCTGTACACGGGCGACCCGCGCGACGCCGAGACCGACCGGGACGGCTTCGTTCCGGCGGTGAAGGAGTTCAAGCGCATTCTCAAGCCCGGCGGGACCTGCCTGATCTCCGTGCCGTTCGGCAAGCGCGACAATCTCGGCTGGTACCAGGTGTTCGATCTTGCGATGATCGAGCGGATCATCGACGCATTCGGCGCGGCCTCGCACCATGTCGACTATTTCGGCTATTCGCGGCAGGGCTGGTCACGCCAGAGCGCCGAGGCACTCGCTAACGCCACCGTCTTCGACATCCATACCGGTAAGGGGCAGGGCAACGACCTTGCGGCGTCGTCGCGCGCCGTGGCGTGCCTGCAGTTGACGGCTTGAACGTCGATTACCTGATCCAGCGTCTGCTTGGGCGCGCGACCTGCCGCTTGCAGGCCGACGCAGCGCTCGGCCGTCATGCCAGGATCAGGAACATCCGCGGCGATTCCGACAAGATCGTCGTCGGCCGCAATAGCCGCATCCTCGGCGAGCTCCTGACCTTCGCGCATGGTGGCGAGATCAAGATCGGCGAGTGGTGCTACGTCGGCGAGGGAACCCGGATCTGGTCGGCTGCTTCGATCGAGATCGGCAACCGTGTTCTGATCTCGCATTCGGCCAATGTTTTCGACAATCTCACCCATCCGCTACGGGCAGCGGAGCGGCATCGGCAGGTCCAGCAGATTTTCACCCGCGGCCATCCGAGCGACATCTCGCTGGATGAGAGCCCCGTCAAAATCTGCGATGATGCCTGGATCGGTGCGGGCGCGATGGTCCTGCGCGGTGTGACTGTCGGGCAGGGCGCCATCGTCGCGGCCGGCGCGGTCGTGACCAGGGATGTCGCGCCATTTACGATCGTGGCGGGCAATCCCGCGGTGCTGGTGAGGGAGCTTGGCCCCGATGAACGGTGAGCGCAAGTTTACCACCTGGGAGGAAGCGGTGGTCTGGCTGCGCAATCAGCCGGACCAGCGCCAGCTCGTGCTCGACGCATTTTACGACGATCCCCTGGCTGGCGCCGCTGAGCGCTATTTCGAGAGCTCCGAGTGGCAGGCAGTCGCCGCGCTGCTGGCTGGCCGTTCCGGTGCCGCGCTCGACGTCGGAGCCGGTCGCGGCATTGCGAGCTACGCGCTCGCCCGAACCGGCTTTGCCGTGACGGCGCTGGAGCCCGATCCGAGCGCGATCGTCGGAGCGGCGGCGATCCGGGCTCTGGCGCAACAGACACAATTGCCGATCCAGGTGGTCGAGGAGTTTTCTGAGCGGTTGCCCTTCGCCGACGCGACGTTCGATGTCGTGTTCGCACGCGCCGTGCTGCATCATACGCGCGATCTCGACGGCGCCTGTCGGGAGATGTTTCGCGTGCTGCGGCCGGGTGGCATGCTGATCGCGGCGCGTGAGCATGTTATCAGCAGGGAGGCGGACCTTCCGCAATTCCTTGCGCAGCACCCGTTGCACCATCTTTACGGCGGCGAGCATGCCTTCCTGCTCGATCGCTACACCGGCGCGCTGACCACCGCAGGATTCTCCGCGATTGACACGCTGGCACCGTTGCAAAGCCCAATCAATCTGTTTCCCTACACGCACGAGACGCTGAGAGCCGCGATCGTGACGAAACTGTCGCAAAGGATTCCGGTTGCTCCGTTGTGGCGAACTGCTTTCGCCTCACGGCGTGTGTTTGGCTCGCTGCTGTCGATGGCCGAACGTTTCGACAATCGGCCGGGCCGGCTCTACTCCTTTGTCTGTCACAAGGCCTGAGCGATGATCGTCTGGGTTACCGGCGCGAACGGGTTCATCGGCCGCCATCTCGTCCACGAGTTGGCGGGAGCGGGCCATGCGGTGCACGGCGTCGGACACGGAGCGCTTGATGCTACCGAAGCCCGGCGGCTTGGTCTGCACAGCTGGATCAACGGCGAAATCGATGCGGCCAACCTGAATGCGCTTGCGGCGGCGCACGGGCTGCCGACGCGTATCTTCCATCTGGCCGGCGGATCGTCCGTCGGCGTCTCGATCGAGCGGCCGTTCGAGGATTTTTCGCGGACGGTTGCGAGCACTGCGCGGCTGCTCGAATGGCTGCGCGGATCGGCACCAGACTGCGCGGTGATCGCGGCGTCGAGCGCGGCCGTTTATGGCGCCGATCATGTCGGCCCGATTGCTGAAAGTGCCGTCGTCACTCCGATGTCGCCCTATGGGCAGCACAAGTTGATGATGGAGCAATTGTGCCGGAGCTATGCGCGGTCGTTCGGCTTGCATTGCGCGGTGGTGCGGCTGTTCTCCGTCTATGGGCCCAATTTGCGCAAACAATTGCTCTGGGACATCTGTTCGCGCCTAAACGCCAAGGAGCAGGTGCTCACGCTCGGTGGGACCGGCAACGAGATCCGTGACTGGACCGACGTTCGCGACGTCGCGAGGCTGCTTGCGAGCGTCGCGGAAGCTTCGTCATCACAGGAGACCTTCCGGGTCATCAATGGTGGTTCGGGCCGAGGGACGAGGGTTGCCGACATCGCCGCGGGCCTCATCGGACAATGGGGTGGCAAGACGGTTGTGCGGCACTCGGGGGTCAGCCGCCCCGGTGATCCCATGAGCCTGTTGGCCGACGATACGATGCTGGGCCAGATCGGTTTCGATTGGCGCATTCCGCTCGATCAGGGGCTCGCCGACTACGTGGCCTGGTTCAAGGGGCAGGCTTCGTGACGCCGCGTCCCCTGCGGTTCGCGTTCAGTCACATTTCTCGGCGGCTATGGGCTGGCGGCTACAATTATCAGCGCAATCTGTTCGCTGCGCTCGACCGGTTCTTGCCCGGCGAGTTCGTTCCCGTCGTCTTTACCGGGACCAGGGCCGAAGAGAGCGAACTCGTGGAGCTTGCCGCGGTACCAGGCGTCGAGATCGTTCGATCGGAAGCGTTCGACGGACAGCCAGGCCTGGCCGCGGCACTCGCGCTGGGTCTCGACCGGGCGGCCGCGGCGGCGTTTCGCTCCGCGCGCGTGGATGTTGTGGTAGAAGCAGCGCGCTTCTTCGGCTGGCGGCTGCCTGTCCCTGCAGTGGCGTGGATTCCGGATCTGCAGCACCGTTCGCTGCCTCAGCTGTTTCCAAGGGCGGCACGCTGGCGCCGCGAGATCGGCTTTCGCGTTCAGATCGCCTCGGGGCGAACCATCATGCTGAGCAGCCAGAGCGCCTTGCGCGATTTCAGGGCCTGCTACCCGCATGCCCGAAACCGGGTCAGCGTCGTTCGCTTCGCGACCCAGCCGCCCGCCGCGTTCCTGAACACGGACCCAGCAGAGGTGATCGCGGCGTACGGTCTGCCGGCGAACTACTTCTACCTGCCTAACCAGTTCTATCGCCACAAGAACCATCAGTTGGTGGTCGACGCCCTGACGATCCTGAAACGTCGTGGGGTCGATGTGGTGGTCTGCGCCTCCGGCAGCACGGAAGATCGGCGCGAGCCGGGCTACTATGATCTGGTCAACGCCGAAATCCAGAAGCGTGGCCTCGATACGCATTTCCGGCACCTCGGCGTCATCCCGTTGCCGCACGTCTATGCGCTGCTGCGGGTTTGCACCGCGCTGCTCAACCCGTCGCGCTTCGAGGGCTGGAGCACGACGGTCGAGGAAGCAAAGTCGTTCGGCGTTCCGATGATCCTGTCGGACATCGATGTGCATCGGGAGCAGACTGCCGGCGCCGCGCGCTATTTCGGCGTCGATGATCCGGCCGCGCTGGCGGATCATATGACACAGCTCGCGGGGCACAACAGCGGGCTGGTGATCCGCAACGTCGTCGCGCATCAGGACGACAATGTTCGCGCGTTTGCGGCAAGCTTTTCCGCGACGATGCGGCAGGCCGTTCATCAGAATGGATGAGCTGGCGGCAAAATAGAAGCAGGGCCGGGGTCGCGATTGGCCGAGGACAGTTGGCGAAGCGAGCGCGGTGCTCGACCCGCAATCTGGTTCCTTTTTGCTGGAACCGGAGCAACAGGCAGCCGCTCCTGGAGGTTTGACCGAGCCTGCTGTTCCGATCCTCAAATATTGGGCGGGTTGGAAGCTGATGCAGGCGCCGCGGGACCTGGCTTCGGGCAATTGACAGGCGCTGAGAGGCATCCGGAGGTTGAGCCGTGCCTCAGTCAGCGACCGGAGCTAGCTCAAAGTTGCTATCGGGGCTTTCATAGGCATCCAGCATCGCCTTGGCGATGAGCTTCGGATTGTGCCACCGTTCAACATAACGTCGCGATGCCTGGCCTCGTGTTGACCATTCAGGCCGTCGATCAAGGATTGCGGCGATGCTTTCGACAAGGTCGCCCGGGTTCAGTCTGTAAACGGGCAACTCGCGCCTGATGGCATCCGGAACGAACATCATATCTTCTTCTCGGATATAGCATGCGGCCGGCTTTCCCATCGCCATCATTTCAACGGCAAAGCCTCCGTACCAGCCCGCCAGCACCTGGTCGATGGCGAGGTCTGCCGATCGATAGATCTCCAGCGCCTGCTCGTGGCTCGTCTTCTCGACAAGGATGAGGTCGAAGTCGTACCGCGACCGCAATTGCTCCAAGGCGTTCAGGATGATGGGAGTGCCCTTGATCCGTCCGGCAGTCGGGGCATGAACGATCTTCAGTCGGCCCTGTGTGGAGGGCGACGCAACGTCGAACTGCTCGATCTCGACATTTGAGTACGGGAGGAATTGGCCGTTCGGTACGATGTGTCCGAGTTCCGGATTGAGGTAGAAGACCCGATCGAACAGCGGCAGAACCTTTTCGATCAGGAAGTGCCGCCGATGGTCGAGAGCGTCCGTGCATCGCTGATAGAGCTCGCAGTGTTGCGGGGCGCACATCGTCCATTCGTTTCGGCTGTTTCCTTCAGCCGCCAGCCGGACGTCGCAACCTTGCAGGGTCATGAACAGCTTCTTGTTGAACAGGCGGGCGGCGTGCAGGTCTGAGGTCCCCAGTCTGTTGGCGATGTCCGTTATCAGCGATGCCCGGGAGAGCACCGATCCCGGCGCGGAGAGGGGGAAGCCCGGCGACAGGAAGGTCTGTCCGAAATAGTAGTGAAGAACATCGTAGCGCCACTGGTTCTTCAGACCGAACGCCGCACTACGGGCGGCCGTCTCAACAAACCCGGCGTTCTCTGCCGATAGTATCCGGTCTGCCGAGTATCCGAGCCATGTGTCGTTTCGAACGACCACTTCGCTGGATGCTCCGAGCTGCCGTTCGGCGCGGGATAGCACCCAGGGCTGATTCCCGACATTGACTGGTCCGTGCAGGATTCTCATGTGCGCGTGTTCAGGTGCACCGACCCGGGTGAAGGCGGCGCGGACTGCATGGCATGATCAGGTTTCGCGAACGCGTCGACTTGCCGCGTCAGGCTTGCCAGCAGATCCCCAGGGAGATCGGCGGTTTCACAATAGAGCTTTCCAAGCCGCGCTGCGACCGCCTGCAAGCTGTAATGTGTTTCCACGTAGCGACGTCCGGCGTTGCCGATGCCATTCAGGTCGAGCTCGCCTCTCAGGCATCGCTTCAGGACATCATAGATGTCGTCAGGTCGCGTGTTGATGATCGGGCAGGTCGCCGGATCGATCATCATTCGGTCATTGCGCAGAAAGCACAGGACCGGTTTGGCCATGGCCATTGCTTCGAGGGCCGTATAGCCGTGAAAGCCCGCGACGAACTGATCCGCAACAACGTGCGATGCGCCAAAAAGCTCGATGACCTTCTTGTTGGGAACGCCCTGCACGGAGATCAGCTCGATCTTCTCGCCCTCTTTCACCAACCGATCGATCGCTTCGAGCAGAAGCCGGGTTCCCTTGAAGTGCCCGTGGTTCGGTGCATGCGCGACTTTCAGCGTGTCGCCGACTCTGTACGCCGGCGGCTTCGCGATCAGTTTGCTTGCGTCGATCGGCCAGTAGTGGATGTCCCGGCAGCCGGGTACATACGTCACCATGTCGCCCATCGCGATCTGCGCGGTCGCGCGGCCCTTCAGGCGGTTGATCGACGAAGCATGCATCTCCGTCGTGCAAACGCAGAACTTGCCCGGGGCCGGGCATTCTTCGCACAGGTTTGGATGACCGAGTTCGAGCGTTGATTCCCTTGCTCGGACGTCAGCACCATAGGCATAGGTATACAGCCGCTTTCCCGAGCGGAAGAGGAGGTCGAGCTCCTGAGGGTTGATGCCATAGCGCCCGTCGCTCAGCATCAGGCCGCGGTCATAGAAGTAGTTGAAGAAATCGAAGCGCAGCAGGGCCCAGGCGAAAACGAGGCGACGAAACAGGCCGAGGCCTTTTCGAGTCCGGATCAATCGAAGGAATCCTTCGAACAGGATGAGATTGATGTCGAATGACCTCGTCACATAATAGGTGTTGAACACCAGCGACGACGAGCGGAAGCCGAGCATGCGATCGCAGCGGGCGAGCAGCGGCAAGGTGAGGATCGGAGTCGAGGCCCACAAGGTGCGTACCTTGCCCTTCGCAAGACGCTTCTCGGTGGCGCGCCGCGCCGCGCTCACAAGCAGGCGAGTGGCGAAATCTGCGATGGCAGATTGGATTGGCCGGGGAGATTCAACATCTCCGGCGGGAAGGGTAGCTTCCTTCAGCGACCTCTGTCCGATGGGTTCAATCTTGTTCACTCGGGAGTCCGATGGATGCCAACTCAACGTCAACAGGGCTTCTAGCACATGTTCAGTTCGAAGTGCCGCTCGACCGGCTGTGCATCCTCGGAGCGGCTGCACAGAATTGGCAGCCCGGCCAGCGCTATCTCAGGTTTCAGCAGCGTACGAAAACAGCTTCGATTGGTCCGGGAACGTTGACGTTCAATGCGTGAACAGGCTAAGACAGCGGCGGTTTGTTCCAAATGCGCGCATATTCTGACGCGGCGGTTATACCGAGCTCCGCCATCGAATCAATCTGGATAGGCATTTCGTGTGCGGCATATTTGGCCTTGTAAGTAAGACCGGGCTCGTCGATGCCCGCCAAGTGGACCGGATGACCGATCTCGTCGCCCACCGTGGACCGGATGGGCGCGGCGTGAGGGTGAACGGGAACGTTGGGCTGGGCCACCGGCGACTGGCCGTTATCGATCTGACCGATGACGGCGCGCAGCCGATGTGCGACAGGCGACTTCCTGTTTGGATTACCTACAACGGCGAGATCTACAACTACGTCGAGCTCCGCGCCGAGCTCGAGGCCCTCGGATACGCCTTCCATTCGGCCTCGGATACCGAGGTGCTGCTGACCGCCTATATTTGCTGGGGGACGGAGTGCCTCGCGCGCTTCAACGGCATGTGGTCGTTCGCGATTCACGATGAGCGCGACAATACGTTGTTCTGCGCTCGCGACCGGTTCGGCGTGAAGCCGTTCTACTATGTGAATACGGCATCGCAGTTCGCGTTCGGCTCCGAGATTCGCCAGCTGCTTCCATTGATCGAGCGCCCGGTCGCGGATGATGACCTGATCAACGATTTCCTCGTTTGCGGTATGACCGACCATACCAATCGGACTTTCTTCAAGGGCGTCGAGAAGCTACCTCCCGGCCATTGGATGCGTGTCGACGTATCGACAGGCCGGGTCGACATGGAGCGCTATTATTCGCTTGCTCCGGGTTCGGCGGTGACCGATGAGGCCAACGCAGCAAGATCGCTGCGCGAACTGCTTGACGACGCGACGCGTCTGCGGCTGCGTTCGGATGTCCGTGTCGGAACCTGCCTCTCGGGAGGACTGGATAGTTCGAGCGTTGCAACGCTGGCCGCGCGGCGTTATGCGCCAGGATCCGGTGAGCGTTTCTTTGCCATTACTGCCGTCAGTGAGCAGGCATCCAACAACGAGGAGGTCTATGCGGCGGAGGTTGCCGAGAAGGCGGAATTGAACTGGCTGCGCACCAAGCCAACCTATCAGGATTTCGCGTCGACGACGGAGACTCTGCTCGAGGTCCAGGAGGAGCCGTTCGCAGGCCCCTCGATCATGATGCAGTACGAAGTGATGAGAGCGGCGCGATCGAATGGTGTCATCGTGTTGCTCGATGGGCAGGGCGGTGACGAAACGTTGTTGGGATATCATCGCTACTATGCTGCCTGGCTGCTCGACCATCTTCGCCGCGGTGGCGTTGGTGGATTTCTGTCGGCCTTCAGTGCTGCAACGCGGGCAGGCATTTCGCGCGGACGGTTGCTGTTTTATCTGTTCGGCGCCAGTTCGGCAGGGCTGCGTGCCGCCTATTACCGCTTGCGCTACACCTTTCTGAGAAAGCCCGACCTGCCCGAACCGCTTTGCCGCTTTGCGTCGAAGGCGAGGGATGCGCAGGGCATGCAAGTGCTGGAGATCAACGAAACCAATCTGCCGATGCTGTTGCGCTTCGAAGACAAGAACTCGATGAGGTTCGGCATCGAGACGCGACTTCCATTCCTTGACTATCGCTTTGTCGAGTTTGCTCTGGGCCTTCCGACGCGCATCAAGCTGAACAAGGGATGGGCAAAATGGCCGCTCCGTGCAGCCATGAATGACCTCTTGCCGTCCAGCATCAGCTGGCGCAGGGACAAGATCGGCTTTGCTGCCCCGGACCGGATATGGCTCACGCGGCACTCGGCCACGATGTACGACAAGGTGATCGCGAGCGAGCTGTTGGCCCGCTATGTCGACATGCCGAAGCTCAAGCGGAAATTTCACCGGCTCGATCTCGGGATGCGCTGGCGGCTCTATTGCGTCGCGCTCTGGGGTGAGCGCTTTCGGGTCGAATCGCCATGAGGTTTGATGGTTCCTGGATGTCATCCTCGCCGTCGGCAGTTGCCGATTCGTCAGCGGATCCTTGCCGGGCCGGCTCATGAACATCTGGCTATTGCATCCGTTTGCCGGGGGGCCGGGTCTCGGCCGTCACTATCGTCCGTTCTGGCTGGCTGATGCCTGGGCAAAGATGGGGCATCGGGTGGTGGTCGTCAGCGCCGCCTTCCATCATCTGCACCGGCAGCCGCGCACGCCGGGGCCGCAGCGGATCAATGACGTCGACTTCTGGTTCCTCGATGCGCCGCGTTATCGCAATGGCAGTCTGGGGCGGCTCCGCAACAATCTGAGCTTTGGGCCGGCTGTCCGCTCGGCAGCCCCTGCAATTGCCGCGCAGTTCGGCAGGCCGGATCTGGTGATTGCGTCGAGCCCGCATTTGTTCTTCATCTCGGCGGCGCAGCAGGTCGCGCGGCAATTCGATGCAAGGTTCTGGCTGGAGATCCGCGACCTCTGGCCGGAGAGCATCATCGCGCTCGGGATGACGCCGCCATGGCATCCGCTGATGAAGGTGCTCGGCTGGAAGGAGCGCGCCGCCTATCGCGAGGCGGATCGCGTGATCTGCCTGCTGGCCGGAGCTGAAGCCCATATGCACGCGCGGGGCCTGGCGGCCGGCAAGTTCCTGTGGATCCCGAACGGGGTGTCCGACGGCGAAATACAGAGCGCACTGACGATCGAGAGTCTCGCGCATCCCCTGGTCGACCGCATTAATCTGCTGAAGCAGCAGGGCAGGCGCGTTGTCCTGTATGCTGGAGGCATGGGTCCGCCGAATGCGGTGGAGGCCATTCTCGATGCGGCTTCGATCCTCGGCAAGACGAATGCCGGGATCCATTTCGTGATGATCGGCTCCGGCACCTCGCGGGACGCGCTGAAGCAGCGGGCGGCTGCGCTCGCAAATGTGGAGTTTCAGGACGAAGTCGATCGGTCGGTCGTGCACGGCATGTTGCACGCTTCCGATTGCGCCGTCGTCGCCTTCCACAAGAACGCGCTCTATCACCATGGCATCAGCCCCAACAAGCTGTTCGACTACTGCCTGTTTGCACCGCGCAGCGTCATTGCCTGCGAGGAACGGGCGCTTGCTGGGCTCGAAGATCTAGTGACCGCGCGATGTGCGCCTGATGATGCAGATGCGTTGGCCGCATCCCTGCGCGCCGCGCTGGACGGTCCGTCGCGGCCGCTCGGCGATCGCCTCGCCGTCGCGCGTCGGTACAGCTATTCAACGCTGGCGGCGCAATATCTGGCCGAGCCCCCGGATCGGGCTTGAAGTGTGGCCGTCGCGACACATCGCTCTGATAAAAATACCTTTACAATCAGATGGTTGCAGTGTTCACGGCGTGAACGAATTCGCTTGACGTTCATCGGGTGAACGCGCTATCAGCCTGCCCCAGTGGGGATAGGCGTAATGGCAGGCATTCTACCGACGGATGAGAATGACAGCGACCGGCTGGTGCTCGGGCTGCTCACCTCCCTCGAGGCGGATGGTGCGCAATCGCAGCGGCGGATCGCTGCCGAACTGGGCGTCGCGCTCGGCCTCGTCAACGCGTATCTGAAGCGCGCGATCAAGAAGGGTTTCGTCAAGGTAGGGCAGGCGCCCGCACGGCGATACGCCTACTACCTCACCCCGCAGGGCTTCTCCGAAAAGTCTCGGCTGACCGTTCAATTCCTGTCCGACTCCTTTTCGCTCTTTCGCAAGGCGAAGGAGGAGTATGGCAGGCTGTTTGAACGTGCGCAGGCGCGCGGCTTCAGGCGGGTCGTGCTCGCGGGGCAATCGGACCTGTGCGAGATCGCGATCCTGTGCGCGGTCGACGGACCGATTTCGATCCTTGCGATCGTTGATCCCGATGCGACCGCCACCCGGTTCATCGGCGTCAAAGTCGTTTCTTCCTACGCGTTGGTCGAGGAGCCGTTTGATGCTGTCGTCGTGACCCATTTGACGGCGGCGCGAAGTGTATTCGACCAGGCGGTCAGCAATTTCGGCGCAGAGAAGGTGCTCGCGCCGGACCTGCTGGGCTTGCGTCCAAAGCAGCCGCAGGGAGCGTGATGGCCATGGAGCCCGTTTCCCGCTGGTACGTCGTCCAGACGCAGGTCAACGCCGAAGCAAAGGCGGTCGCCAACCTCGAGCGGCAAGGGTTTGCCGCGTATTTTCCCCGTTACCTGAAGCGCCGCAGTCATGCCAGGAAGGTCGAGACTGTGCCGCGTGCGTTGTTTCCGCGCTACGTCTTTGTCGCGATCGATCTCGCGTCGCAGCGCTGGCGCGCCATTCAATCGACGCTCGGCGTGTCGCACCTTGTGTGCGTCGGAGATCGACCGGCCGCAGTGGAAGCCGGCGTCATCGATGCCTTGAAGGCGCGTGAGGACAAGGCCGGCTTCATCACGCTTGCGCGCAGGCCGGCTTTCTCGCCGGGTGACAAGGTGCGAATTATCGAGGGTGCGTTCGTTGACAGCCTTGCGCTCGTCGAAGACGTCAGCGATCACCGTCGCGTTGCTGTTCTGTTGAATTTGCTTGGCCGTAAGGTTCGCGTTCTGGTCGGGACGGATCTGATCGCTGCGGCGTAAATGCGTCTGCCGTCGGCAGGCGTGACCGAGATGTTGGGCTTGGGTGTGATGCTCGATTCACCCCGAGTGCGGTAGCTTGCCTGAAGCAAGCGAAAGGTTCGAAAGAGGGGCCCATGACGACTTACGCATTGATCGGCGCTGCCGGCTACATCGCTCCGCGGCACATGCGGGCGATGGCCGAGACCGGCGGCAAATTGGCGGTCTCGTACGATCCGAACGATTCTGTGGGCATCATGGACAGCCACTTTCCCGATGCTGAATTCTTCACGCAGTTCGAGCTGTTCGATCGTTACGTCGACCAGTTGCGCAGAGGCGGCACGAAGATCGACTATATGTCGATCTGCTCGCCAAACTATCTGCACGACGCGCATTGCCGGTTCGCGCTGCGGTCGGGCGTCGATGCCATCTGCGAAAAGCCGCTGGTCCTCAATCCCGGCGATATCGACGAACTGGCGGCCATCGAGCAGGATACCGGCCGCCGCATCTCGACCATTCTGCAATTGCGCCTGCATCCGGCGATCATCGCGCTGCGCGACCGCTTCGCGAATTCCAAGAAGCGCCACAAGGTCGAGCTGACCTACATCACATCGCGCGGGCGCTGGTATCACACCTCCTGGAAGGGCGCGGACGCGAAGTCCGGCGGCGTGGCCACCAATATCGGGGTGCACTTCTTCGACATGCTGAGCTTCGTGTTCGGCCCCGCCAGCCGCAACGAGGCGCACCTGCGCGAGGCGGAGCGGGCGGCGGGCTCGCTGGAATGCGAGCGGGCGGATGTGAGCTGGTTCCTGTCGCTGGACCGCAACGATCTGCCCGACAGTGTGAAGGGCAAGAAGACGACCTACCGCTCGATCACCGTCGACGGCGAGGAGGTCGAGTTTTCCGAAGGGTTCACTGACCTCCATACGCGGAGCTATGAAGAGATCGTCGCCGGTCGTGGCTTCAGGCTGGACGAGGTCCGCCCCTCGATCGACATCGTCTCCACCTTCCGCAATGCTCCGATCGTCCGAAGCAACGGCGTTCATGCCTTTGCCCAGAAGGCGATGCACAGATGAGCGAGATGCGCGAGGATCCGCGCTTCCCTGGTGTCCTGATCCATCAATCGAGCTACGTCGACGACGGGGCAGTGGTTGGACGCGGCACCAAGATCTGGCACTTCTGCCATATTCTGCCGCGCACGGTGATCGGTGAGAATTGCTCGATCGGCCAGAACGTGATGATCGGTCCGAACGTCAGGATCGGAAACGGCTGCAAGATCCAGAACAACGTCTCGATCTATGACGGCGTCGAACTCGCCGATGACGTGTTCTGCGGTCCGAGCTGCGTTTTCACGAACGTCAACAATCCTCGCGCCGGCGTGTCGCGGAAGGACGAGTTTCGCAAGACGCCGATCGGGCGCGGCGCCAGCATCGGCGCCAATGCGACCATCGTGTGCGGGCATTCGCTGGGTGAGTACTGCTTCATCGGAGCCGGTACGGTCGTGACCAAGGATGTTGCTGCATTTTCGTTGATGGCGGGCAATCCGGCGCGGCGAATTGGTTGGATGAGCAGGGCGGGCGAGCGGCTGGGCAGCGACCTGGTATGCCCGCGTACTCATCGTCGTTATGAGCTTCGCAATGAAGCGCTGGTGGAAATCGAGGATTGAAGAAAATGGACATTCGCGGAAAGAAAGTTGTCGTTATCGGCGGCGCCGGGCTGATCGGGTCGCATGCGGTCGATCAATTGACGCAGACCGATGTCGGCGAGATCGTGATTTACGACAACTTCGTGCGCGGCACGCATGAAAACCTTGCCGGCGCGCTACGCGACCCTCGTGTCAAGATCTTCGAAGCCGGCGGCGATATCACGCAGGTCGATATCCTCGATGCGGCCCTGAAGGGGGCCGACGGCGTGTTCCAGTTCGCTGCGCTCTGGCTGCTGCAATGTCACGAATACCCGCGCACGGCTTTTGACGTCAACGTCAACGGCATGTTCAACGTCCTGGACGGCTGCGTGCGCAACGGCGTCAAGCGGCTGGTCTGGTCGTCCTCGGCGTCGGTGTATGGCGATGCCGTCGAGGAGCCGATGACGGAGGATCATCCGTTCAACAACAAGAACTTCTACGGGGCGACCAAGATCTGCGGCGAAGCGATGGCGCGCGCCTACCACTTCCGCTACGGCCTCGACTATGTCGGGCTTCGCTACATGAACGTGTACGGGCCTCGTCAGGATTATCGCGGCGCCTACATCGCGGTCATCATGAAGATGCTCGATGCGATCGACAAGGGAGAAGGTCCGACGATTCTCGGCGACGGATCGGAAGCCTTCGATTTCGTAGCGGTGGAGGATTGCGCGCGAGCCAATCTCTGCGCCATGGGCGCGAGTGCGACGGACCGCTTCTACAATGTCGGCACCGGACAGCGGACTTCGCTGAAGCAGATCGCCGAGAAGCTCCTGAATCTCACCGGCTCAAACCAGCCGATCAACTATGCGCCGCGCAGCCAGGCCACGCTTGTGCGCAATCGCATCGGATCGCCGAAGCGGGCGCAGGAAGAAATCGGCTTTACCGCCGCGATCGACCTGGATGACGGACTGCGGCGGCTGATCGAATGGCGCAAGAGCCATATCGATCAGGTCGATCAGCGTCGTGCCAAGGCGCAGATCTGAGATCGCATCCGGGATCATTGAATAGATCGGCCAGAATCACATGTGCGGCATAGCCGGAATTCTGCACCGCGACGGGCGGCCCGCTTCAATCGCCACGTTGACGGCAATGACCGATATCATTGCTCATCGCGGGCCCGACGGCGAAGGCCATTACTGCGCCGGTCCCGTTGGGCTGGGTCATCGTCGGCTGTCGATCATCGACCTGACCGACGCCGCGCGGCAGCCGATGGAGACGCGCGACGGGCGGTTTGTCCTGACCTACAATGGCGAAATCTACAACTTCAAGGAATTGAAGATCGAGCTTTCCGCCAGGGGGCACGTCTTCAATTCCTCCGGCGACAGCGAGGTGCTGCTGCACGCCTTCGCGGAGTGGGGCATCGGTGCGCTCCTCAAGTTCAACGGCATGTTCGCCTTCGCGATCTGGGACAATCAAGAGCGCAAGCTCACGTTGGCCCGGGATCGCTTTGGCGTGAAGCCGCTCTACTACGCCGAACTTGGGCAGACCTTCGTCTTCGCTTCCGAGCACAAGGCGTTTCGGGCATTTTCGGAGTACAAGCCGCGCGTCGACATCAGGGGGCTGTCGGAATATCTCAGCTTTCAAAACTTCTTTGCCGAGCGAACATTGTTTGCCGGCGTGAAGTTGCTGCCGGCCGGCTGCTATCTGCAAATCTCGCAAGACAGCAGGGTGGTTGAGCCGGTGCAGTACTGGGATTTCCATTTCGAGGAACCGGAGTACGCAGTCGACGAGGTTGAGGCGACGGACGAACTCGATCGCTTGTTCCGGCAGGCGGTCAACCGGCAACTCGTGAGCGACGTCGAGGTCGGCTGCTATCTTTCCGGCGGCATGGATTCCGGCTCCATTACCGCGCTTGCATCGAGCCAGCTGCCGTTCATGCGGACCTTCACGGTCGGCTTCGATCTCAATTCGGCCTCGGGCGTCGAACTTGGATACGACGAGCGGACCAAGGCCGAGCATATGTCATACCTGTTCAAGACCGAGCACTACGAGATGGTCTTGAAGGCCGGCGACATGGAGCGTGCGCTGCCGCGGCTTGCGTGGCATCTGGAAGAGCCGCGGGTCGGTCAGTCCTATCCCAATTTCTACGCGGCGAAACTCGCGTCGAAATTTGGCAAGGTGGTCCTGACCGGGACCGGAGGAGACGAGCTCTTCGCCGGATATCCCTGGCGTTACTACCGCGCCGTCGTGAACGACGACTTCGATCATTATATCGAAAAGTACTTCGGATTCTGGCAGCGCATGGTTCCGAGCGGAACGATGCCGAGCCTGCTGGGTCCGGTATGGGATGAGGCCAGGCAGACCTCGCCGATCGATATTTTCAGGGGCGTGTTCAAGGAGCACGCCTCGGAGCTGCGGCGGCCCGAGGACTACGTCAATCACTCGCTCTACTTCGAGGCCAAGACGTTCCTGAACGGCCTGCTTGTCGTCGAGGACAAGCTGGCCATGGCGCATGGGCTCGAGAGCAGGGTGCCGTTTCTCGACAATGATCTTGTCGATTTTGCCATGAAGCTGCCCGCCAAGATGAAGCTCGGCAACCTGACCGAGGTCGTCAGCCTCAACGAAAACGAGCCCGGGGGT
The DNA here is from genome assembly GCF_029846235.1 of Bradyrhizobium sp. CER78. Lineage (GTDB taxonomy): Bacteria > Pseudomonadota > Alphaproteobacteria > Rhizobiales > Xanthobacteraceae > Bradyrhizobium. Next base: position 57,074 of record NZ_JARVWP010000005.1, on the reverse strand, counting down.
AAGGCGCAGCGCTATTACGAGCGCACAAAGGACGGCAAGCTGATTTTGCGGAAGATGATGAGCCGGCATATTCCCGACGACGTGGCGGAGCGCGAGAAGCAAGGCTTCTCTGCGCCGGATGCCAGCTGGTTCAAGGGTGAGAGCATCGAGTATGTCAAACGTCGGCTCTTCAGCAACACTGCCCGCATCTACGACCTTGTCGACCGAGAGACCGTTCGTTCATTGGTCGGTGAACATCTGGAGGGGCGGGAAAACCGCCGCCTGCTAATCTGGTCTTTGCTCAATCTCGAGCAGATCATGGAAAGCAGCTTTTAGGCACGCAAATGGGAGCGCGTTGAAGATGAATGGGTCCTTTCCGGCGGCGAGATGGGTTCGGGTTGGCCTGTCGCCATACCGCAACTCTCAGGCCCTTTGGACCACGATCAATCAGATCCGGCGATATCCCGATCTGTTGCGGGAGATGGTTGATCGCGACCTGAGCGCCGCGCATGCCCGGCACGGATTTGGCGCGTTGTGGGTCTTCATCCACCCGCTGGTGATCGTTGGAACATACCTGCTCATCTTTGGCTTTGTGCTGGGCAGCAAGCTATCGATAACCGCGGATTTTCCCGGCGATTTCCCGGCCTACATCCTCGCCAGCCTGGTTCCCTGGCTGATATTGCAGGCGGCGCTGGTGCGCGGGCCCGGAGTGCTGCTCGTAAGTGCAAATCTCGTCAAGCAGGTCGTGTTTCCGATCGAGCTGCTTCCGATCGCGGCAACCATTGCCGCGACGATCCCTCATCTGCCGGCGCTCGGGCTCGTCATTCTCTATAAAGCGTATGTGGGCGGCCTCAGCTGGATGCTGTTGCTGCTGCCGGTCGTATCCGCCATCCATGCAATTCTGGCGATTGGATTGAGCTTCGCTCTGTCCGCTATCACTCCGTTCTTCCGCGATCTGCGTGAGATCGTCACAGTCTTCACCTCGATTGCCATGTATCTGATGCCGACGGTGTACCTCCCCGATTGGATGCCCCGTGCGCTCCGGCCATTGATCTATTCGAATCCCTTCAGTTACGTCATCTGGGTCTATCAGGACGTTCTCTTTTTCGGTTCGTTTAGACATCCCTATGCCTGGGCGGTTACGATCGTGTTCGCGTTGCTAAGTCTCGGGCTCGGATACCGCATCTTCGAAAAGCTAAAACCGTACTATGGCAATGCTCTCTGACAATCTGGAAGCCGGCGCACTGATCCCGCTTGCCGGGTCATCGGAGCCGCAGTTCGCCATTCGGGTCGCCGATCTGGGAAAGGCCTATCGGCTCTATACGCAGCCTTTGGATTTCCTGAAGGAGATCATCACCGGGAAGCCTCGGCACCATGAGCACTGGGCGCTTCAGAATGTTTCGTTTGAGGTGTTGCGCGGGCGGGTGGTTGGCATCATCGGGCCGAACGGCGCGGGGAAGAGCACCCTTCTGAAGATCATCGCTGGACTGCTGGATGCGTCGACCGGACGGGTCGAAGTGGCGGGACGATTGTCCGCGATCCTGGAATTGGGGACCGGCTTTCATCCGGATGTGTCGGGTCGAGACAACATCGTCCTCGGCGGGATGTGCCTGGGTATGACGCGGGCGGAAATCGAGGCGAAGGTTCCCTGGATCATCGATTTCAGCGAGCTTGCCGAGGTGATCGATCAGCCGTTCCGGACCTACTCGAGCGGCATGCAGGCGCGGCTCACGTTTGCGACAGCGATCAGCGTCGATCCCGAGATATTCATCGTCGATGAGGCGCTCGCGGCGGGTGATACCGCCTTTGTCAACAAGTGCATGAAGCGGGTTCGTCAGATCTGCGAAAGCGGCGCCACCGTGCTGTTCGTCTCGCACTCGAGCGGGCTGATCAGCGAGCTGTGCGACGAGGCGATCTGGATCGACAAGGGGCGGGTGCTGATGCACGGAAATGCCCAGCGCGTCAGCAAAGCTTATGAGCAGAGTGTTTGGGATATCGAGGAAGCGCGGAATCTCCGGGAAACCAAGAAGCTGAGCCAAGCGATAGAGAGCACGGCCGAAACCGGAAAATACGAGCTTGGCGGCGACGCCCTCCAGATCACGGCCGTCGAGGTGATCGACGTCGAAGGCAAGCCGATCGGCGTTGTGAAGAATGGGCAACCGCTCCGAATCCGGGTGTCGTGGTCGGGCTTCACCGAGCACAGGCAGATCTACGCAAGTTTGCGGATCGATACCGCACGGCTTCAGGCGGTGACCGGAATCGAGGGGTACGATGGCGGCCTGTTCCTCGATGGCGACGATGGACTGCCGGAACGCGGAAGCGTCATCTACGAGGTCCCGGAGCTCGCGCTTGGCGAAGGGCAATACTACATTTCCGCCGCGCTGTGCCGGCACATGCTGCCGAAGGGGACAGAAGCCATCCTGCATTATGTCGAAAAGGTGGCGCAGTTCTCGGTGTCCCGCAATTCTCTGTGGCACTTCAACTATCTCTATGATCCGAAATTCACGTGCAGTATCGAGCGAAGCTGATGGCGACGATGACGGATGGTGATTGGCAGGAGAAGCTCGAAGCGTTCTTCGAGCTTCGCGCACGGCAGGTATCAGAGAAGCCGACACTGGATGACCTCTGTTATATCGCTGGCCGTAATCCACGGTTGTGGGCAAACGAGAACCTTCTCGACGACCTCAGGATCAATATGCTCGGCCTCATGAAAGCGGGCCCGGGCTCATCGGTTCTTGAAGTGGGCTGTGCGGCTGGGTTCTTGGCGAAGGTGCTGGCGCCCAGTGTCGGCAAATATGTCGGAGTTGATCTGGCTGAGGCGCCGCTTGTGGTCGCAAGGCGCCTCGGACTGAACAATGGGAGCTTCGAGAGAGCCAGCGGGGAAAGCCTCCAGTTCCCTGATCGGCGGTTCGATGCCGCCTATTGCTATGATGTCTTCTCGAACTTCCCGTCGCTTGCGGCTGGAGAGCCGATCATCGCGGAAATGCTTCGGGTAGTGAAGCCGCATGGTCGGGTCCTGATCGGATCAATTCCAGACCGCGAGAAGGCTGAAGAGCTGCAGGCCATCGCGAAGAGGCTCACGGCAAAATTCGAGCAAGAATTTGAACCCGAAGCAGAACGGCCCCAGTTGGGAACGATTCAGAAGAACGCGCAGAAGTCGAGCCGTGTGGCGAAGATCGCTGGTTTGCTAGGATGGAGCAAGTCGTCGCCGATTTCGATCGAGATCAAGCCCGAGATCATTTCGTACTATTTCGACCGCAAGGATTTTCTGGCATTGGGGCACCGCCTCGGCGTCGACACCAGAATTGTGGATATCCACCCGCTAAATCCTTATTTCGGCACACGCTTCAATGCGGTGTTTGAATCGCGATGAAAGTCGTTCGGTTTCGCGAAATTGATCGTAGTGCCTGGGATCGTCTGGCGCTGCAATCGCCGCAGGCCTGGCTCACACATCGATCGTCCTGGATAGAGATCGAGCAGCGGTTTTTCGTGTCTACGAACCTGTCATTCGCCCTGGAAGAGGGCTCGCAACTCGTCGGCATCCAGCCCTTGTTTATCAACGAGGGCGCCGGAATGCCGCTCGGCGAGCGGTTGCTGCATTCGGGGATTCATCGCCATACCGGTCTTGCTCTCGCCCCGGATATCGACGCGGGCGTCGCGAGGGCCGCACGGCAGGCTGCGATGCAGGAGATATTCGCGATCGCCGATTTATATGACGTCGATCGCATTCAGTTGAATTGCCACAACCTCGCGCCAGCACATCGTCATCCCCGGAGGGAGGCTGTTCCGTTCTGGGTCAGCGAGTTCGGTTTCCAGCTTGGTATTGCGTTCGGACCCTCGGGAATGTTGCCTTGCCCCGGCTCCTCGACGCTCAATGCCGATCAACTGGTCGATCTCGCCCCAACCGTTGAAGAGCTGTTCGCAGGGTTGGATAACACGTGCCGCACTGCGGTTCGAAAAGCGCAGAAGTCAAATCTGCAGTTCGAGATATCGAGCGATGTCTCCTATCTCGACACCTATATGGATATCGCGCGCGCATCGGCTACAAGAACGGGCGAAGTTCTGCCCGACATCGAGTACTACAGAAGTATTTTCAGGGCATTTGCAGCAGAGGGAGGAGCACGCGTCGCGTTGGTTAGGCAAGATGGCAACGCAATTGCGGGCCTCATCCTGTTGACTGACAAGAAAGCGGCCAGTTTTCTTGCGGGCGTTTCTCTGCCCGACGCCATGAAGCTGAGGCCCAACAATTTCCTGCACTGGAATGCCATTCGCTGGGCAAAACAGGCGGGATTGGAAGTTTACCGGTTTGGACCGTCATTTCCGGAAGTTCCCAGGGATTGGCCGATCGCGATGGTCTCTCACTTCAAGACGATCTTCGGGTCGAGGAGTGTTCCGGTCATCCAGGGCAGCCTGTTTCGACGCCCGGAACTCTACACCTCCAATATTCTCGCCGCTTCCAACCGTCTCAATGAAATCGCCAGCCGGCCGGCAAATGCGAGGAGCGCCGGACAAGCCGGCGGCGCCTTCATTGTACACCACTTGCACACGTTCGGTTTCCGGTCGGCATCGTCGATGCAAGCCGGGGAGCCGGTGGTGCTTTACCGCCCATCCCAGGCGGATCTGGCGACTGCAAGGGATGTTCTTGCCGGAGACGGCTGCGTCATCGCTGTGCTCCCGAGCGCGCAGTTCGCCAGGGAATTCGGTGTAGATACGCAGGCAAGATCGATATTCTCACCGAGCGTGCTGCGGGCGGCATTTGCCGGTTCGAAGCCGTGGTCGCGACTGCGCACGCTGCATTCCCACATGTGTTTTGTGGCTGACGGCGATTCAACAACGATTGTTGAGAATGCCCGCCTCGAGCCGATTTGGCTGCATCGGAAAACGGGAGACAGAGGTTCAGTCATCTTCATCGGAACTGACCTCGCATCCGACTTGATGCAGTATCGCCAAGGGGATCCGGCAGCAGCCTCAAACCGCCCGACCGAGCCGATGTGGGGCATTGCGGGTGAACGGCCAAACTATCTCTTTGAAGGCCAGCTTGCTGGTGAAAGCCTACGTGAGCGGCCTGCCGACTGGTGGTGCGAGGCTCTGGCGGATGCGTTGGTTCGGCTGAGCGGAATAAGCCGGCTGCCGATATTGCCGAACGGGGCGGTTGGCGCCGTCGTTATTACCGGCGATGATGATCAAGCCGCATTGAGCTGCTACACGCAACAACAAGAGGCGTTGGGCTCGCTGCCGGTCACCTACTTCCTGCATCCCCTCACCAAACACACACAGGAAACGCTGAGGCAACTAAAGGCTGGGAGGAAAGTCGAGTTGGGAATTCATCCCGACGCGCTCGACCGTCCCGACAGGTACGCCGAACTGTTCTCGGAGCAAGCGCGATGGTTTGAACGTCTTACCGGAGCGCGCGCGCGCTCCGTCCGAAATCACGGCTTTCTAAACGATGGCTATTGGGGGCATGCATCGGTCTGGAATGCCTGCGGCATAAGAGGCAGCTCGAATCTGCCGGGCCTTGACGGTTCCATCATCAACGGTTCGCTACTTCCTGCTAGAATAGTGTTGGACGGCAAGCTGACGGAACATTGGAGTGTCCTCACCGCAATTGGCGACGGGATCGTATTCATAAATGATTGGGACGATCGGCAATCGGCGGATTGTGTGCTGGGCCTCGCCGATCGCATTCGACAGAGCGGCGTTCCTGGCGTGATCGTCATCAATCTACATCCCGAGAACATCGGAAAGACTCGCGGGATGCATCAAGCGCTCATCAAACTCGTTGAGTATGGGTTTATCCCCTGGACGATGACTGAGTGCTTCGATTGGTTTGAGACGGGCGTACATCGAAGCGGGCCGACCGACACTTCGGGCGCCAAGCGGCCCTCGGTGGCTGAAAAAGTACGCAGTCTACTCGGAATAAACTGATCTTTCGAATTTATGGTGTCGCCGCGGAGTTGCATTCGCTAGTCGCGCTTCGAATATCTTAACTGCGTGAGCCTGTACGATCGAGTGCATGCTCGCTGGAGGTCACTTTGGATTATCTTTCGCGCCTGGAACACGAGACGGTTTTTATTCTGCGCGAAGCGTTCGCGCGGGTAAAGCCTATGGCGATGTTGTGGTCGATCGGAAAGGATTCCACGGCGCTGCTCTGGATGATACGCAAATGCTTCTTCGGTCACGTGCCGTTCCCGATGATCCAGCTCGATACGGAAATGGAACTCCCCGAAGTCTATGAGTTCAGGGATCATATCGCGAAAGAATGGGATCTCGATTTCCGAGCGGAGTTATGTCCGCCTGAGTCGGAGATGGATCCGACGCTTCCTCCGGCGTCCAGAGCGGCGGCTCGAAAGACGGCAGGCCTGAAGGCGCTGATTGAGCGGGACAACTACCGCGGAATTGTTCTCGGGATCCGACGAGACGAGCAGAGCATGCGTGCGAAAGAGCGCGTGTTCAGCCCGCGGGCGAGAGATGGCGTCTGGGACTTTCGAAATCAGCCGCCGGAGTTCTGGGACATCTACAAGATGGATCTTCCGGAAGGTTGCCATCTGCGGATCCATCCGCTTCTTCATTGGACCGAACTCGATATCTGGCGCTATACGCTGCGCGAGCGCATTCCGATTGTACCGCTCTATCTTGCCCGCGACGGCTGGCGCTATCGCTCGCTGGGAGAGAAGAACATTACGACCCCCATTCGAAGCGAAGCATCCTCGATCGAGGAGATCATCGCCGAACTCGAGCAAACCCGAACGCCCGAGCGCGCGGGTCGAACCATGGATCACGACTCGGAAGACAGCTTTGAGCGCCTGAGAGCCTCGGGCTATATGTAAGAACTCATATCCAATAAAATGAAACAGTCCTCATATCGCGACCAGCTCAAGCTTGTGGTCGCAGGTCACGTCGATCATGGCAAATCGACTCTCATCGGACGTCTCCTCCACGAAACCGGAAGCCTGCCCGAAGGCAAGGTTGAGGAGCTGCGTAGAATAAGCGAAAAGCGGGGAATGCCGCTTGAATGGTCTTTCGTGCTGGATGCCTTCCAGGCGGAGCGTGACCAGGCGATCACGATCGACACGACCTGGATTTGGCTGCGTACGGGGCATCGGGATACAGTCATCATCGACGCGCCAGGGCATCGCGAGTTTCTCAAGAACATGATTTCCGGCGCCGCGAATGCCGACGCGGGATTGCTGGTGGTCGACGCCCTTGAGGGTGTGAAGGAACAGACGCGCCGGCACGCCTATCTCTTGAAGTTGCTCGGAATCAATCAGGTCGTTGTCGCGATCAACAAGATCGATCTGGTCGACAATCTTGAAGCGAAGTTCAGAGAGCTCGAAGCCGACGTTCGCGCTTATTTGAAGGGATTCGGGATAGAGCCCACCGCGGTTGTGCCAATCTCGGCTCGGGAAGGTGATAATCTTACGGCGCTGTCGCCGCGAACCCCTTGGTACTCCGGCCCGACACTTCTCGAGACGTTTTCCTCCCTGAACGTCGAAGCTCCCGCTTCCGAACGCCCACTCCGAATCGTCGTTCAAGACGTCTACAAGTTCGACGAACGTCGCATCGTCGCGGGGAAGGTCACGTCCGGAAGCGCCCAGGTCGGCGATACGCTGATGTTCTCGCCGCACGACCGGATTGCAAAGATCGCGCGTATCGAACCGCTCGATCATCTCAACTCATCTGACCGAATTTCAGCCGGAGAATCCGTTGGGATCGTTCTCGACGAGCAGATTTTCGTTGAGCGGGGAAATGTGGCGAGCCATTTCGCGCATCCGCCGGTGCTGTCGAACGTGTTTCGCGGAAAGGTGTTCTGGCTTGGGGAAAAGCCGCTGCGGGCAGGTGCGACGCTGAGACTTCGGGCCGGTACGCTGGAAGCGCAGGTGACGGTTCGCGCGATCGAATCCCTGCTGGATCTCGAGAGCTTGGAACATCGTCGCGGCGACATCGTAACGCGCAACGATCTGGCTACGGTGAGATTGAGCACCTCGTCGGTCCTCCCGGTGGCAGATGGGCATGACGACAAGATGTTGGGCAGGTTCGTTCTGCTTGACGGCTTTGATACCGTCGGCGGAGGCCTCATCGATCTCGAAGGGATCCCGGACCAGCGGAGCAATCCGGCTATCAAGGCTACCAACATCAAAAAAGTCGATCTGCTTGTCAGCCGCTCTGAGCGAGAGATCAGGCATGGCCATAAGGGCGCGGTCATCTGGTTAACCGGCTTGTCCGGCGCGGGGAAATCGACGCTCGCCTTGCGCGCCGAACGCACCCTATTCGAGGCCGGCTGGCAAACCTACGTGCTCGACGGTGACAATCTCAGGCACGGATTGAATTCTGACCTCGGGTTCTCTGCGGATGACCGCTCGGAGAACATCCGGCGCATCGGAGAGGTCGCTTCGCTCTTTGCTTCGGCCGGGCTGGTCGTGCTGACTGCGCTCATCTCGCCGTATCACAGAGATCGAAACAAAGCTCGCTCGGCGTCGCGGGAGTCGTTTCACGAGATATACGTAAAGGCCTCGCTGGACGCTTGTGAGAGCCGGGATGCGAAAGGGCTCTATCGACGTGCGCGCGCAGGAGAAATCAAGGAATTTACCGGAGTTTCGGCTCCTTATGAGGCGCCGCAGGCGCCGGAGCTTGTCATCGATACGGAGCAGGCCGACATCGAGCGCTGTGTCCATGATCTGACGGAATACATCAGAAGGGTGTGCTCACGTTGATGCGCTCGTTCCAGGTCCGGCCGCTTGAGGAGGGGGAGACTCCCGCCTATGAGGAGTTTCTGAAAGAGAATTCACGCCTTCCGCTTTATGGCATGCCGAGCTTTCTCCGATTTCTGGAAGCTACGACATCCTGCCGCACACATGTGCTCGTTGCTTGGTCTGACGGGGCCATTGTCGGGGGCCTTCCTTACGCGGAGCTTCATCGCGACGGCGTCGGTCGGATCGTGAACAGCTTGCCGTGGTATGGCTCGCACGGTTCAGTCATCGTTGGTCGCGCGGCTCGTTCGTCAGAAGATGCAGATGCGATAAGACGCGCGCTCTTGTCGGATTTCGTTGCCGCGGCCGACGGAGGGGACCTGCTGTCGGCGACGATGATCTTGTTGCCGGACGAGGAAGCTCACGTCGTTTCGTACGATACCGTCCTCCAACCGATTGAGAAGGACGCTCGCATCGGCCAGATAACAGAATTGCCTCCCGTAGATCGGGCGGCCGATGGACTTGAACTGACATTCAAGCAGAAGACGCGGAACCTGGTCCGGAAATCGCTCAAGCAGGGATTTTCCGAACAAGTGACCGATGACGATTGGGCCTGGAAGTTTTTGGCCGAGACCCACGCCGAAAACATGGCAGCCATAGGCGGGAAGCCGAAGCCTGAAAGTCACTTTCACGCTATGCGCGAGACGCTGCCTCCGCGGATGCGGCGACTTTCGGTCTGCATGAGTGATGGCGCACCTGCGGCGGCCTTGTTGCTGCTGCAGTGCGGGGATACGTGTGAATATATCACACCCGTTATCGTCAAGGACTTTCGACCCAGACAGCCGCTGACGTTCCTGATCTGGATGGGCATGCTCGACGCGATTAGGTCTGGATGTCGTCGGTGGAACTGGGGAGGCACCTGGCACGGTCAAGAAAACCTGCATCATTTCAAGGCTGGATTCGGTGCGGTTGATCTTCCGTACAGTTATCTGATTAGGGCGCCACACGAGGGCGTCTTGAAGTTGAAGCAGTTGAAGTCCCAGCTCGGGACGCTGTTTCCGAATTTTTATGCTTATCCGTACGCGAAGCTTGATTGAAGAAGGCATCGGACATGAGTCGGCTTGTAGAAAGCTTTGAAAAGGACGCGGCTCGTGACGAACGATTGCTGGAGCTAAACGTCCTTTTGTCCAAGCTCGATGTTCCGCTTGGGGTGGCCGGTTCCGAACCTCGTGAGCCCATGCTTTTCATTCTGGGGCCCCCACGCTCTGGCACGACCCTTACGAGTCAATTGGTGCTCGAGAGCCAGGGATTCGCTGGAGTCACGAACTTTGCTGCCCGCTTTTGGTTGGCGCCTCATATTGGAATGATGATCGAGAATTATCTTGGTCTGCACGACCAGAGCTCTTCGATGTCATTTCAATCTCTTCGTGGAAGAACGTCGTCCTGGTCTGAGCCTAACGAGTTCGGCTTTTTCTGGTCGCGATGGTTTGATCATGGGCAAGAGACTCACTTCCTTGACGAGCGTACTAGACAGCTTGTCGACAGGAGTGGGCTTGTGCGCTCGATATCAGCGATGCAAGCCGTTCAAGAAAAGCCACTTGTCTTCAAGAACAACACCTGGTTTTCGTTTCAAGCGGACTGGCTCGCGAATGTATTTCCACTCGCCTTCTTTGCATCATGCAGGCGAGATGCATTCTTTGTCGCGCAATCGATCTGGCTTCAGCGGCTGGACTTGTTCGGCGATGCTGCGCGTTGGTGGTCGGTCAAGCCGCCGGACTACGCAGATATCGCGAAGCTGCCGCCGATCGAGCAGGTTGCGCGACAGGCGGTATCCATCGAGATTGCGACCGACGCTAGCTTGGCAAAGATCGAGCCGGAGCGCGTCATTGGCGTGGATTACGAACGATTGTCGCGTGAACCACGATCCGTCATTGAGGAGCTTGCCGAAGCGATCAAAAGCAAGGGCGGGAGCGCGAACGTTCAACTTGATAGGATCCCCGAGCGCTTCGAGTCGACCGATCGAGTCCGGCTCGATGACGAAGTCTCGCGGGAACTTAGGGTTGCGGTGGATAAATGGCGATCGAAGTTGCAGGGTAGCTGACGCGCGGGAACCAAGATGATGAACATCACAGAACCAAGTTTTGATGAAGCCGAAATCACGCTGCTGCGTGAGTGTCTAAGCTCGAAATGGGTGACCCAGGGCCCATTGACCGAGCGCTTTGAGAAGCTGCTCGCCGAGAAGCAGGAGGTGAGGTATGCGTTAGCCTGCACGTCGTGCACCGCAGCGCTCCACTTGGCGACCCTGGCGCTGAATCTCGGAGCTGGGGACGAAGTGATTGTTCCGGCGTTCACTTGGGTAACGAGCGCGCACTGTGCCGAGTATGTCGGTGCGAAGCCGGTCTTCGTCGATATCGATCTGTCGACCTATAATCTCGATCCTGAGAAGTTGAAGGCGGCCATCACGCCGCGCACGAAGGCGATCGTTGCGGTCCACTTGTTCGGTCTCGCTGCCCCGATGGATGAGATCAGGGCCATTGCGGGGTCGCGCGGTATCGCCGTTATCGAAGACGCTGCCTGTGCGATTGGCACAACATACAAAGGCAAACCTGTCGGCGCGATCGGCGATGTCGGCTGTTTTTCCTTTCACCCGCGCAAGGCGGTTACGACCGGCGAGGGCGGGGCGGTGACGACGAATCGCGATGATCTTGCAGCGCGCGTGCGCTCGCAGCGCAATCATGGTGCGACGGGAGCTCCGGATCCTTCGATCGAGCCCCATGGTCCGTGGACGATGGCGACGTTTGACAATTTGGGCTTCAATTTGCGCTTGTCCGATATCCAGGCAGCTGTCGGTGTGGCGCAAATGGGCAAGCTCGACAGGGTGCTGGCGGAACGCAGGCGTCTCGGGCACCGCTATTCCGAGTTGCTCGGCGGAATCGATTCAGTCGTGCGACCGCTCGGTGGGGACGTCGGTGGGCATGCATTTCAATCTTATGTCATCCGAGTGCTAGACGGCGGCCGAAAGCGTAGGAACGAACTCATGGCCGCCTTGGCCGCAGAAAATATCCAAACGCGGCCAGGCACGCATGCGGTTCACCGCCTCGGGTACTATGTTGACAAGTATGGATGGCGAGCAGAGCAATTTCCAAACGCCATACTTGCCGAAGATACGACGATCGCACTGCCTCTCTTTCCAAAGATGTCCAATGAAGATCAGGATCGGGTGGTCGATCTCCTAGACAATGCCTGTCGAGGGAAGTAGCTGAAGGCCGATTATCTTCGCTGCACTCCAATCCGCAATACCGTCGGCTGAGCTCATCCAGATCTGTCAGCGAGTAAGGGCTTCACAGAAAGTGATCAGAAAATCCATCCTCGGCCATGTGATATGATTTCCAGGTTAATCAAGCGAATGCGAAGGGGGCGGTCGGGCACGTTTCCGAAGGGAACCCCGGGCATCCTGGCTTTTTACATGGCTGAGGACATTGCGGACTTTTTCTGCAGCGCAGACTGGTGCGTGCGAAGAGGCTCTCCAGCAGAGATGCTTCAAGCAGTCAAGGCGTTCCGGCCGCTCGCTTTCCCGGATGAGTCGGCCGAGGCGAAGCAGTTCTGGGATCGGCTCATGGTTGCAGCTAGTCGGGCCAGTCATGTTCGGTTGGCTATGGGCAGGTTGAGGAGCGTATGGGGGACAACGCCAATCGCTTCGCTGCGACACGTCACGCGAGCCGATAAGATGGCCGGCGTGGAGGCCGTATCTCTTGTGTTCACGCAATACTATACGACCTCAGATTTTGACATCAATCTCAGTCGCATCCAGGAGTTCATTCTAAAAAACGATAATCCCCTGTTCTACGCTTTCCGCAGATACGTTCACGCTTGGTCGTTGCTCGCATTTGATATCTTCCACCTTTACAACGACCGCGGATTGCTTGAGCCGGCGGGGGGCTACGGAAGCGAGCGCTTTGGGATTGCTTTGTCGGAAATGCAGGCCTATCGCGACGCGAACAAGCTTCTTTTCACTTACGCATACGGAGCTGACCACCGTTTGCGGCAGAGAACTCTGGCGTCCGCGAAGTTCAACATGTGCATGGATTGTCCAGCACCGGGACGCTTCTGCCTGTGTGACGATGAGGGGGGGCTGCAGACCCTGGAAACAATAGGGCGGTATGCGACGCGCATGGTTGGCTATGGTTTGTCAATAGATTATTTGCCGAACCCGTACTTCATGAGATACTTGATCGTCGATGTCGCGGACCTATTGCCCAGAGCTAAACCTAGTGACCACTCAGACCCGGTCTTACGAGTTGGACACTTTCCGAATCATGACCACTTCAAGGGTACGCGTTACCTGGTTTCCGCCATCGACGAGCTGAAGCGGCAGGACCGAGCTATTGAATTGGTCAAGCTTTCAGGGCTGCCTCGCCGAGAAATCCTTGATCAGATGACGAAGGTCGACGTTGTCGTTGACCAGTTGATCAGTGGCGCCTTCGGCCTCACCGCCATCGAAGCTATGGCGCTAGGCGTTCCTGTGATCGCCAATATCCGGCCGGGGCTTCGCATTCCGTCGCCGCAAGAATGCCCCATCATTAAAGCGGACCCGGAGACCATCGGCCAAGTGCTGGATCAACTGAGCAAGGACAGGGCCCCGCTGATAGAAGCTGCGGCCCGCGGCCCGGAGTATGTAAAGAAACATGCCTCCATTGAGGCGCTGGCGACAGACCTGCGACAACTTTACAAGGCTATGTTGCCACGACGTTTGGGAAGTGCAGCGATTGCTTTAGGAGCCTCGCGTATTGCGGAGGCGGGGAGGCGATGGGCTTCGATGGGAAGGCGGGTAGCGAAGCGCCTCGGTGATCTGGCTGAGCGCTACGCCAGAGCAGCACCTGCCGCACGTCGAGCTTGGATTCTAAGACGCCTTCGTAGGGAAGCCGGCAGAGTGCTCTCGCTGTTCATGCCAACGACGCTTCGAATTTACCTCGGGACTGCTGAGAAGATCGTGTCCGGTGCATATGCGCTTGAGCTTCGCCAGCGGCTCAATCCGTTGGTCCGCGAGAAAAGAAACGCATCGTCTCAAAACGCGGCTTTTCACGGACTGTACGCGACGGTCCAGCCAACGGTGCTCAGCAGCGATCTGAAAGCGCTTGGGTGGCACTCTGTCTACGAGGCGTTCGACTACAACCCTGCGTTCGTGGCTCCAGACGTCGTGCGCAATGATGTCTTCCATCCGGATTTCTATTTCGAGCACGTATCATTCGATCGCGTCGGCATAGAACCACGGCGGCCGCCGGTCACAGATACGTTCAATTTGGACAACCTGGAACGTTACTTCATGAGTAAGTGGGGGCGGTATGACGTCTACCACTTTAACTGGTTCCTGAGCTTTCTCCCAGATAACTTGGACGTTGAATATCTCAGGAAAAGTGGCAGCTCTGTCTACTTTCACTGGCGGGGCTGTTTTATTCTTACTAAACTGGCACCCGAGTTCGCAGCCCAGGGGAAGAGTGTCGCGGATGCTTGTGCCGCCTGCAAGGCGCGCGGCTGGCGACGCGAATATTTCCGTCGATTCCAACGCGGAGTGCGCGAAGCAAATCGAGTTTTTGTATCGACGCCCAACCTCTGTCATTGTAGCCCTGATTTCGAATATTTGCCGTTGTCCTTAGACGCGGAAACTGCTGCTTTGCGACCCGAGGTCGAGAACCCTACAAAGGGCGGCGGACCGGTCGTAGTGATGCATGCACCTTCATCAGCGGCGATGGAAAACGTAAAGGGCACAAAGCACGTTGTTGCAGCCATAGAACAGCTCCAGCGAGAGGGTTTCGACATCGAACTGGTCATGGTCCAGAACTTGGAGCGACGGGAAGCCATCCGCAAGTTCGGACAGGCTGACATCTTTGTGGAGCAGTTGACCCTTGGATCTTACGGCAACACTGCGATCGAGGCTATGGCGCAAGGAGTGCCGGTGATTTCCAGCCATCATCCAGATCACGCCCATCTTGTCCCCGGATGTCCAGTCGTCCACGCAGATCCTACGACGATCGCGGATCGCCTCCGCGATCTGCTGCGCGACGATGACGCCAGGTTGGCGCTCGGCCGTCGCTGTGCTGCTTTCGTGCGAGAGTTTCACAATCATAGCCACATCGCCGGCCATGTTAGTCGCCTCTATCGGGAGGATCTCGGCCATTTGCACACCCGTGCGCCAAATAAGCTCGATAATCAGGAGCCGTACTATGGCCCGTGACCGCAAGCCACGTGTCTATCATGCTCCATTCGACGTTGGCGGCAATGCATACTATCTGTCCCGAGCCGAGCGGGGACACGGGTTCATTTCGAAAACGTTCGTTTATTTTCGCCAGTGGTTCGGGTATCCCATCGACCGCGATCTTAAGGTGGGGGCAGGCGGCAACCCGTTTTTGTCTATTCGCTGGTGGTTTGGGCTAGCTGAGATTCTGTTCCGGGCTGATGTCGTACATTTCAATTTCGGTACCAGCCTCCTCAGCGATTTGAATCGCAAGTGGATCATGGCCGATTTGCCACTGCTGAACGCGGTCGGCATATCAACCTTCGTTACGTTCCAGGGATGCGACAGCCGCATCAGCGACTTCGCAATCGAAAACTTTCAGGTCAACGCGTGTGCGAACTGCCGCAGTCGGCTTTTGTGCGAGTCCAGCTACAACGACTATAAGCGTGAGATGATTAATGCTGCGCTGGCCTGGATGGACGGTGTCTATGCCGTCAATCCAGACCTTTTGCATAACATCCCGGGCGCACAATTTCTCCCCTATTCCAACTGCGATACGCGCACCTGGGTTCCGCCGCTAGATGATGAGCCGGACTCGGGGGCACGTCTGCGTGTGCTTCATGCCCCAACCTGGCGGGAGATAAAGGGTAGCGACTTTGTCATCGCTGCAATCAAGGAGCTGGAAGCCGAAGGCGAGAATGTCGAACTCGTCCTCGTCGAGAATGTCCCGCATGCTGAAGTCAGAGGGGTGTATGAGACGGCGGACTTGCTGGTCGATCAAGTTCTGGTGGGTTGGTACGGCGGTCTTGCAGTTGAACTAATGGCCCTAGGCAAGCCCGTCATTGCCTTTTTGAGAGAAAGGGACCTCGAGCTTATCCCGGTCGAAATGCGGGATGATTTGCCTGTCATTTCGGCGACCCCGGAGACGCTGAAGGAAACTCTCCGCGGATTGATTCGCGATCGTGCTGGACTGCGTCTGCACGGCAAGCGTTCGCGAGCCTTCGTTGAAAAGTGGCATGCTCCTGACAAAGTGGCCGAGTTTACTACTACTGCGTATCTTAAAGCGATCGCCGCTCGCGGCGGGCCGGTGAGAGTCGGAGCACGGCTCGGGAGGTTGGCCAGGTTCTTCGGGTTCTACGCGCGTTTCGGTCTGCGCACGTGTGCCTCGATTTGGAGAGGCCGTCTCTATTCCTGGGTGTGGCGGGCCGGGCCAGCTATCACTGCCGCGTTCGCCGTTCTGGCCGCACCTTTCATTTGGTTAGCTGCCTTGTGGCGGCTGCATGTGGCTGCACGACCGGCTAGCCTTTGGGGCACGACTCCTATCCTTACGCTACCTCTGCTGGCCGAAGCCGACAGACAGATGGGTTTTCATTCAAAGACTTTAGCCTATACAACCTATTACATCACAAGTAAGTTCGACTACGTCCTCAAGCCGCAGATCGAGTGGCTTGCCAAGCGATTTCCATTTTTGATCCCGGTGTTCCGGCGGCTTGTTTTCGCCTGGGCTCTGATCCGCTTCGACGTATTTCACTTCTTCTACGATGAAGGAATTCTTGAGAGGGATGGTCGTTTTGGCGTCTCCAACTCCGAACTGAAATGGCTGCGTCGGTTTGGCAAGCGCATCTATCTCTATGCCTATGGCGCCGATATCCGCACCAGAAAGGAGACCGAAGCTTTAGGCAAGTTCAACTGCTGCACGCATTGCGATCGGCCTGGCATCAACTGCCTTTGCGACTCCGATGCAGGCGCCAAGAACATGGAGAAATTCTCCAAATACGCCACTCAGCTCGTTTCCATGGGCGACATGATGGCCTATACACCGGGTGCACGCCGGCTCTGGTATTGGCCGATTGACCTCGACAAGCTGAGTTACGTCGGAACCTCGGTCGAGGTCGACGGGCGGCCCCTGCGGATATTTCACGCTCCCAATCACGGCTGGGCCAAAGGATCGCAATATCTGATAGCCGCAGTGGACAAGCTGCGAGCCGAGGGTGTGGCTATTGAGCTGGATATGGTGTCAGGGGTCCCGAACGATGTCGTGTTGTCGCGAATGGCGGACTGCGATGTCGTTGTCGATCAGCTGCTGATAGGCTGGCATGGCTACACTGCGTTGGAATCGATGGCGCGAGGCAAGCCTGTCATCTGTTACATCCGTGACCGCGCCGAGCTTGTCGATGCCGAGGCCTGTCCGATCATATCTGCCAATCCCGATACGATCGAGCGGGTGCTGCGTGAACTGGTGGAGCGTCCGCGCGTGGAGCTAGCAGACCTTGGGCGCAGAAGCCGGGGGTATGTCGAGAGAAATTATTCGGTCAGTGCAGTCGCCGCTCGACTAGGCGAGCTCTATGTTGATACGGCGAAGTTTCCACGTCGCGTCGAAGCCGCGATCAGCCGACGCACGAGCTGCTTGCTGCCGGCCGAAGACGTACCGGCGGCGGGACAATTGGCTTAAACTGGGCGGTTCGAGCATGTGTGGCTTGGCAGGTATTCTCCATCGAGATCGTGTTCGCGATGCGGGCCGGCGCATAGGGTCAATGGCCGCTGCGATTCGTCACCGCGGGCCCGATGACGACGGCTTCTTCGAGGATGCAGATATTTCGCTTGGCTTCCGCCGGCTGTCGATCGTCGATCTTCATTCCGGTCGGCAACCTATGACTAACGAAGACGGCACCGTCTGGGTGGTCTTCAACGGTGAAATCTACAATCACCGCGAGCTTCGTCGAGAACTTGAAACGGAGGGCCACCGCTTCAAGACCGATCATTCCGACACTGAGGTTCTCGTCCACGGCTATGAACAATGGCGCGAGAAGCTTCTCGACAAGCTGAACGGCATGTTTGCGTTCGCAATCTGGGACCAACGTGCGCGAAGTCTCACACTCGGTCGCGACCGTCTTGGCATCAAGCCGCTCTACATTGCGGAGACGAGCGAGGGGAGCCTGTTGTTCGCCTCCGAAATCCGGGCGCTGCAGGCCTCGGGATTGGTTTCGCTTCAGCCGGACGACGCCGCAGTCTTCGCATATTTCCAGAATCAGAACATCTGGAACGGCAGATCCATGTTCCGGGGCATTCGCCAGCTCCGAGCGGGCTACTATCTGGTGGATGACGGCCGGGGGCGCCGCGAGGCCGAATATTGGGACTTCTCCTTCAACCGTCGGAGCAAGGCGCCAGCGGTGGCGGCTACGATGCTGCGGGACGTCCTTGACGAAACGGTCGATCGCCAAATCGCCGCTGACGTACCGGTCATGGCCTACCTGTCGGGCGGTATCGATTCCACCTCACTTGTCGCCGCGGCCCATCGGCGCGATCCGAAGGTGCGCGCCTATTCGTGCATCTTCGATCTCGAAGGGGTGGGCGAGGATCGGCAGGTTGATGAACGAGGGTTCTCGCGGCTGGTGGCGAATGAACTCGCCATCGAGCACGTCGAGCTGGAATTGCCCCAGACGGTATTGCGCCGAGCCTTGCTGCCAACCCTCCAGGCGCTCGAAGAGCCGCGCATGGGCATGGCTTATGTCAATTATCTCATTGCGGGGCGCGTCGCCGAGGATAGCAAGGTGGTCCTGTCCGGCTGCGGCGGCGACGAGATGCTGGGCGGCTATGTGGGGCGCTATGGCTACGTTGGCGGCGCTGCAAGTGGGGCCGCACGTTCCTGGTGGTGGAGGTTTCTACGCCCGCAGGAAGCGTCGGCGGTCGAGCGGATATTGCCGCTCTATACATACCCGCTTATGCCGTCGGAGTACGACGCTGCCTTCACTGCCTCGTTCAAGGCTGGCGCCGGGGATTACAGCGTGGCCGAGGAGTTACGCGCCTTATTGGCGCGCGCACCGTCGGATCATGTCTGGGATAAGCTGCTTTACGCCGATGCAAAGACCTATCTGGCTGGGCTGCTGATGGTGGAAGACAAGGTTTCGATGGCCCACGGGCTGGAGGCGCGTGTTCCGTTGCTGGACAATCGGATAATTGACCTGGCGACGAGTTTCGATTGGAGCCTGTTGACCGACGGCAGTGTGGGCAAGAAGGTGTTCCGCGATGCAGTCCGCCCGTGGGTTCCGCAGCGCATCGCAGACAAACCGAAAATGGGGTTCGGTCCCCCGGATGCGTCTTGGTATCGTGGCGGGCTGCGTCCCTTCGTCGAGCAGGTATTGGCGCCGCAGCGGGTCGCTGCCCGCGGCGTCTTCAATCCCGATTTCGTCGCCACGGCCTTGGAAGCCCATATGTCGGGAAAAGCGAATAGGCTCACACTGCTCTGGTCGCTGCTGTCATTCGAGGCTTGGTGCGAAGCGTTCGACCTCTACGGCGGCGACCTCGGCATGCCATTGGGCGACGAGAATCGGCTGCACCCGTTGTCACGCAGCGTCGCCAGTTCGTAGTTACTATGTGTCAGTCCAATCGAGCTGAACAGAAGCACTTTCGGAGGTAATTGACGTGAGACCCGAGGCTTTAGCTCTCTTCCAGCCTGATGGAATGAAAGCAGGTGAACTCGAATTGCGATCGTTCGCATCCGCAGACGATCATGTGCTCGAGGGCGCGTTGGTTGCGGGAGATGGTCGCTGGTTTCCAATCCTGGAAGGTGTTCCTTCATTCTTGACAGGAATCCTGCAACGGGATCTGTCGGAGTTTGCCAGACGGCATGATCTGCCACTCAAGGCAACCACCGCAGGACTTGCCGCCGCTGAGCAGGCGAAGACGAATGAAACGTTCTCGGATAAATGGCGCCGCTTCAAGAACTACGGCTTTGATGACGCACATAAGGAGTTCCTGTTCGACTGGTATCGCAAGAAATTCGGCTTCCAGACGGTCGAAGAACTGAAGGCCTTCTACAAATCTCGCCGACGTATCCTGGAATGCGGGCCTGGCTCCGGCTTCAATACTCGATTCATGGCTGAGAATACGGAGGGAGAGGTCTTCGCGCTCGATATCTCCGACGCTGCCTTTACTACCTTCGGCAATACCAAGGGCTTGCCGAACTGCTCCGTCGTCCAGGCCGACCTCATGGCCGCTCCCTTCGCCGACGAAAGCTTCGACTTCATTATTGCCGATGGCGTTCTGCATCACACGCCCGACACACGGGCCGCGGTCGAAGCGCTCTATCGCAAGCTGGCCCCGGGTGGGCAGTTCTTCTTCTATGTCTACAGGAAGATGGGCGCCGCTCGCCAGTTCTGTGACGCGCATATCCGCGAGCATTTCACCAAGCTTAGTCCCGAAGACTGCTACGCCGCTTGTGAAGGGCTTACCGACCTGGGACGTGCTCTCTCGAAGCTCGCTGCGACGATCACGCTTGAGAAGCCGATCCCTGTTCTCGGCATTCCAGCTGGTACGCACGATGTTCAGCGGCTCATCTACTACAACTTCGTCAAGTGTTTCTGGAACGAAGCCTTCGACTACGAGACGAACAACATGGTCAATTTTGACTGGTATCATCCTCACAACGCGTGGCAGCACACCGGCGAGGAGGTTGAGAGTTGGCTGAAGGGATTGGGAGTTAAGACCTTTACCTTCAACGACGCCAACCCGAACGGCATCTCTGTTCTGCTGACAAAACCAGCGGGCTAATTCGAGCATGCGGATCTTATTGACAGGCGGTACCGGCTTCGTCGGTTCTGTGTTGGCCCGCCGGCTGGTTGCTAGCGGCCATGAGCTGTTTTGCGTCTGTCGGCCGGAGGCGTCCGTTGCCTTCGGCACTAAGGTCGATTGGGATGGCACCAGGCAGATCGAGGCCGGCACGTTTCCGGAAGGCGTCGATGCGGTGGTGCACGCGGCCCAATCGCGCAACTATCGGCAGTTTACCGGAGACTCCCGGGAGATGTTCGCGGTCAATGTCGGCATGACGATGCTGCTGCTGGATTGGGCGGCGCAGTCGGCGGTCAAGCAGTTCTGCCTGATATCTTCCGGCGCGGTGTACGAGCCATTCGGCGGAGCGCTGCATGAAGACAGCGCGTTGGCACCAACCGGCTTCCTCGGGTCGACCAAGCTCGCTTCCGAGGTGATCGCCAAGCCATTTTCGAAGCTGTTCGGTCTCAGCATCCTCCGACTATTCTTTCCCTACGGCCCTGGTCAGCATGGCCGGCTGGTCCCGGACTTGATCCGTCGCGTTCGGCAGGGCAGCCCGGTTCAGCTTAGCGGAGATGCCGAAGGGCTTCGGCTGACCCCGACCTTCGTGGACGATGTCGTCGAGGTCATTCTCGCGAGCATCGCGTCGTCATGGTCGGGGACCGTGAACGTTGCGGCACCCGAGACGCTGTCAATTCGGCAGGTCGCCTGCTCCATTGGCCGAGAGCTCGGCACCGAGCCGAAGTTTGAGATCACGAGCGGCGGCGCTGCGGTCGACATGACCCCGGATTTGAACCGGCTGGCGGCGCGGTACGATTTGAGCCGGTTCACTCGCTTCGATGAAGGCGTGCGGCGAATGCTGGCCTGCGCTTCGGATCAGCCCGTCAGTGCGCAGTGAATTCGCGTGCGCATTGACGAATTGTGCCGGCGGCTGCGCAGCTTGGGCTTTGGGCTTGTCCATTCGGCTCAACGAGTCTATGCAACCGGAAGCGGAAGTACGCGCCGAAGGCACCTCTTCGACGGTAGGCTAACCAGAACAATGTCCCGCGTGGGCATGACTTCACCAGAACCAGATGGCGCTTGAGATGAAAGCTGAGCTGATCGATAAGCTTGACCGCAAGACGGCGAAAATCGGAATCGTCGGTTTGGGCTATGTCGGCCTACCTTTGATGCTTCGCTATTGCGAGGTCGGCTACAAGGTGATCGGCTTTGATATAGACCAGCCCAAGGTCGACGCGCTTCGCGCCGGCCGCTCCTACATCGAGCATATCTCGGGGGCCAGCATCAAGAATGCGACGGAGCTTGGGTTTGAGCCGACGACCGATTTCTCACGCGCGCAAGAAGTCGATGCGCTGATCCTCTGCGTTCCGACCCCGCTCAACAAGTATCGCGAACCCGATCTCAGCTTCGTGCTGAATACGACGGAATCGCTGCTGCCGTATCTCCACCAGGGAATGGTGTTGTCGCTCGAAAGCACGACCTATCCCGGTACGACCGAGGAAGAACTGAAGCCGCGCATCGAAAAGTGCGGCCTCACCGTCGGCAGCGACATATTTCTCGTTTTCTCGCCGGAGCGCGAAGATCCGGGTAACCAGAATTTCACGACCCGATCGATCCCGAAGGTCTGCGGCGGCTGCACGCCCGCATGTCTCGAGGCCGGCATCGCCCTCTATCGCCAGGTGATCGACAAGGTCGTTCCGGTGAGCTCGACGCAGGCCGCCGAGCTGACGAAGCTTCTCGAGAACATCCATCGTTCGGTGAATATCGGTCTCGTCAACGAGATGAAGATGGTCGCCGACAAGATGGGTATCGACATTCACGAGGTGATCCGCGCCGCGGCGACCAAACCGTTTGGATTTGTCCCGTACTACCCCGGTCCCGGCATCGGCGGGCACTGCATTCCGATCGACCCGTTCTATCTGACCTGGAAGGCGCGGGAATACGGCATGCATACGCGCTTCATCGAGCTCGCCGGAGAGATCAATTCCTCGATGCCGGACTACGTCGTGTCGAAGATCTCGCTCGCTCTCAATCAGCGGCACAAGTCGATCAGCGGCAGCTCGGTCCTGGTGCTCGGCATTGCCTACAAGAAGAATGTCGACGACGTTCGCGAGTCGCCTTCGGTGCTCTTGATGGAGAAGCTGCGCGACCTCGGCGCCAAGGTCGCCTACAGCGATCCGCACGTTCCCGCGTTCCCGAAGATGCGCGCGCACTCGTTCGACCTGTCGAGCGTCGCGCTCACTGAGGACAATTTGCGGGGCTTCGACTGCGTCCTCCTTGCGACGGACCATGACAAGTTCGACTATCAACTGCTCGGCAAGCATGCTCCGCTGCTCGTCGACTGCCGAGGAAAGTTTGCTCAGCCGGCAGACAACATCATTCGCGCGTAGGCGATCTCGCGAGGCTTTCCGCCGGACGATCCCTGTGAACGGGTGACCGGCGGGACTTCCGAGCGCCGACTAGCTGGTGCTTGCCGCCGGTAGATTTTCGTTCAAAGCGGCCTTCGGCGCCTGGTCGAAGGCTGATCGTGGCGCAATGTACCAGAGCAGGAACAGCAGCCCGGTGCCGTTGGTCAGCAAGGCCGTCGAAAGCGGTACGTTGAGGAGCACCTGGGGGAGCAGCCCGGCGGATAGCAGCACAAATTGCGACGGCAAGCCGGCCGACAGGCGGTTGCCGAGAGCAATGATCAGCCCGCAGCCCAGCGCGGACACCGGTGCTAACACGAGGCCGACCGACGCGATCCCTTCGGTGGCGAACAGCGAAGCATTGAAGGAGCCGAGATCGTAGGACCTCGCCATGACGGCCCATATCGGCTCGTGGTAGGCGCAGGGAACCACGAGCTTCAGCACGTTGATCTGGCAGAAATGGGTCAGCGGGTGCGCTGAGAAGTAGTTGTTGTAGATTTCAAGGGCGAGCGACGGGATCGCAACCATCCTGGTGTTGACGGTGCCGAAATAAACCAGTCCGGGGGTGAGCGGAAACAGCTCGGTCTTGACCAGGACGAACAAGATCACGCCGATCAGGACAGGCAGGAAAAACGACAGGATCGTCGCCACCCTGGCCTCGACCACCAGCTTGCAGACAACGGCGAGAAACAGCAGCCAGACCGGAGCAAACAGCGCCATCTTGGTCAGCATGATCGGGTAGAACAGCAGCATCAGGAGCAGGGCGATTCCTGCCTGCCAGATCCGCTTGCTGGTGACGAAGCAGGCAAAGGCGAGCGGCAACAGGGCGTTCGAGACGATCCAGACGGCGTATTGCAGGACGCCGGGCAACGCCACCTCCGCGCGATATTTGTACATCTCGGAGAGGTTGACCAGCTTGAGGTGGTAGAGAGAGCCGATACCGATGATGGCGGCTGAGCCGATCAGGATGACGGACGGCATCATGTAGAACGCGCGGGCCGGCATCACGACGGCCTGCCGCAGCGGGGTGGTGATGAACACCGCGGGGGCGAGGAATGCAAAGGCCGACAGCACGATCGAGGCAAGCGCCAGGCGGTGATCGTAATCGAGCACCGAAAATTCGATGAGCCAGAGATATCCCAGCACCATCACGTAGAAGTAGAAGCCGACAAGATAGCCAAAGCTGAAACGTCCGATTGCGAACAGGATCACGACCGGGCTGAACGCGACGACGTTCAGGATTGCAGCCGCCAAATGCGACTTGTCGAAGCCGATGACACCCGGGAAGGAGTTGGTGATCGTGATGCAGTACAGAGAAACAGCGCAAACCACGATGTGGGCATAGGCGAGCAGGGCAAGCCTGGCCTGGCGCCAACCGAGACCGGGCTCCAGCTGAATAACGCGATCGTTCATTCTGTTTTACCGCCGTGTCGGGCTGTGCGTTTGGACCGTCTCGTTGGTGGTTATCGTATTCGGCAGACCAGGCCCACGCGATTGCCAACCGATATCGTCTGTTCGATCCAGGGACATGGCACGGCGCTGACAGGACGACAAGAATGATGCCCATATGGCATTCTATTGTTCCCGCCCAATAACACAAATTTCGGTCGCCATGACAGATCGCGGCACGCGTTTCGGGTACGGGGGGCCCAGATCGGATCGTCCTCACCTGATCGCATGGCCTTGCGTTAACCCGAGTTTTCTGGGAAATGGAACGCTATCGTGCGGCTCGCAAGGCCGCTGTTCCCTCGGCTTTTCGGCTGGCTGCAACGGTCGGCCGCGAGACAAGACAGGGCCTGTTGCATGATCAGATTTGGCCTGCTCGGATGCGGGCGTATCGCCAAGCGTCATTCCGACCTCCTGGGTGGCAGTCACATCGAGGGAGCAAGCCTGGTCGCGGTCTGCGATCCGATCCGCGCGCGGGCGGATGCGGTTGCCGGGAAGTTCGGCGTTCCGGCGCATTACGACATGGACGAATTCCTGGCGCGCAGGGATATCGACGCGGTTGCTGTGCTGACCCCGAGCGGGCTGCATCCCGCGCATGTGATCGCCTGCGCCAAAGCCGGCAAGCACATCGTGGTCGAGAAGCCGATGGCGCTGCGGCTGCAGGACGCCGACGACATGATCCGGGCCTGCGATCAGGCCGGCGTCAAGATGTTCATCGTCAAGCAGAACCGCTTCAACGTGCCGGTGGTCAAGGCGCGCGAGGCGCTCGACGCCGGCCGCTTCGGCAAGCTCATCCTGGGAACGGTGCGGGTGCGCTGGTGCCGCGACCAGGCCTATTATGATCAGGACGATTGGCGCGGCACCTGGGCCTATGATGGCGGCGTGCTGACCAATCAGGCCAGCCACCATGTCGATATGCTCGAGTGGTTCTTCGGCGACGTGGTGAGCGTGCACGCGCGCGCGACGACGGCGCTGGCCAACATCGAGACCGAGGACACCGCCGTCGCGACGCTGAAGTTCCGCAACGGAGCGCTCGGGATCATCGAGGCGACCACCGCGGCGCGCCCGACCGATCTCGAAGGCTCGCTGTCGATCCTCGGTGAAAAGGGCACCGTCGAAATCTCCGGTTTCGCCGTCAACCAGATCCGGCACTGGCGCTTTGTCGACGAACTGCCGTCGGACAAGGACGTCGTGGAGAAGTTCTCGGTCAACCCGCCCAACGTCTACGGCTTCGGCCATCAGGCCTATTATCATCACGTGGTCGACTGCCTGGAGAACCAGCGCGCCGCGCTGGTCGACGGGCTCGAGGGCCGCAAGAGCCTTGAGCTGATCTCGGCCCTCTATGAGTCGATCGAGACCGGCGAGGAGGTTGCGCTGCGCTTCACGCCGCGGTTGAGCCGGCTGGGTGTCGTTTCGTGAACCAGCCGGAAGTGCATCAGGCCAGCGTGCGCGATGTCGCGTTCGGCGAGCGCGTCAAGATCGTCGAGCCCTGCAATATCTACGGCTGCAAGCTGGGTGACGACTGCTTCGTCGGGCCTTTCACCGAAATCCAGAAGGGCGCGGTCGTCGGGGCGCGCACCCGCGTGCAATCGCATGCCTTCATCTGCGAGCTCGTCACCATCGGCGAGGACTGCTTCGTCGGGCACGGCGTGATGTTCGTCAACGACACGTTCGCGACCGGGGGCCCGGCGCGCGGACGCAAGGAACTGTGGCGCGAGACCGTGATCGGCAACCGGGTGTCGATCGGCTCCAACGCCACGATCATGCCGGTGAGGATTGCCGACGACGTCGTCATCGGCGCGGGATCTGTTGTGACCAAGGACATCACGACGCCTGGCACCTATGCCGGCAATCCGGCGCGCCGGTTGCTGGCGAGCCAATAGGGCAACAGGGGAATATCGATGGCCGTGCCGTTTGCCGACCTGCAGCTGCAGTACCAGTCCATCAAGAGCGAGATCGATGCTGCGATCGCCGGCGTGATCCGCGACAACGCCTTTATCCGCGGCAACTATGTCGACGCCTTCGAGCGCGAGTTCGCCGCAGCCGCGGAGGTCGCGCACTGCGTATCCTGCGCCAACGGCACCGACGCGCTCTACCTCGCCATGCGCGCGCTGAAGGTGCAGCCGGGTGACGAGGTGATCACGACGGCGCATTCCTGGATCTCGACCGCTGCGATGATCACCCATTCCGGCGCCACCGTCGTGTTCTGCGATACCGACGACGCGACGTTCACGATCGATCCGGCGGCGATCGAGGCCGCGATCACGCCACGCACGGTCGGCATCATCCCGGTGCATCTGTATGGCCAGCCCGCGGATATGGACGCAATCATGGCGATCGCGCAGAAGCACAAGCTCTGGGTGATCGAGGATTGCGCCCAGGCCCATCTCGCGCGCTACAAGGGTCGCATGGTTGGCACCTTCGGCGAAGCCGCGACCTATTCGTTCTATCCCGGCAAGAATCTCGGCGCGATGGGCGATGCAGGCGCGGTCGTCACCAACGACAAGGCGCTCGCCGAGCAGATGGCGATGCTGG
This sequence comes from Bradyrhizobium sp. CER78, assembly GCF_029846235.1. Taxonomy (GTDB): domain Bacteria; phylum Pseudomonadota; class Alphaproteobacteria; order Rhizobiales; family Xanthobacteraceae; genus Bradyrhizobium. The sequence continues at coordinate 30,243 of NZ_JARVWP010000005.1, read as the reverse complement.
CGCGCCATGGCGGGCTGGTGAAGCACCAGCACCATATCGAGGGCGTCAACAGCCGGCTCGACGGCATGCAGGCCGCCATCCTCTCGGCCAAGCTGCCGCATCTCGAAGCGTGGACCGAGGCCCGCCAGGCCGCGGCCGGGGTCTATGATGCCGGCCTCAACCAGATCGAGGATGTCGTGGTGCCCGAGGTCGCACCGGCGCGAAGCCATGTCTATCACCTCTACACGATCAGGCATCCGCGCCGCGACGCGCTCGCCGCCCATCTCAACGCCAACGGCGTGCAGACCGCGATCAACTATCCCACGGCGCTGCCGTTCCTGCCGGCCTATGCCCGGTTTGGCCACCGGCCGGAGCAGTTCTCCAACGCCCATCGCGATCAGGGCCAGATCCTCTCGTTGCCGATCTTCGCCGAGATCACTCGCCAGCAGCAGGACGAGGTGATCGACCTGGTCCGCAAATTCTGATCGCGATCCTGGCCTCGCGCCGCGCGGGGCTCAGCTTCGCTGCAGCAGGGGCCTCAGGAACGCTTCCAGATTAGGGCCTGAGAACAGGTAGCCCTTCAGGCCAGCTGCGCGCGCAGCCTCGAGGTCGGTCGGCTGATCACCGACCAGAAAGCTTCGTTCGACGTCGACGGGAAAGCGTTCCAGCAGATCGGTGATCATGCCTGGCGAGGGTTTGCGGCGATGGCTGACCTGCCGATATCGCTCAACGGTTCCTTCCGGGTGGAACGGGCAATACTCAAAGGCGTCGATATGCGCGCCGATCTTGCCGAGCTCGGCGGCGATCCAGTCGTGAAGTTGCTGGACGTGCGCCTCCTCATAGAGGCCCCGTGCGACGCCTGATTGATTGGTCACGACAAACGCAAAATAGCCCATGTCGTTGACGGCCTTCACGGCCTCGCGCGCGCCGTCGATCCAGATCAGCCTGTGGCTCTCGAACAGGTAACCGATGTCCCGGTTCAGGACGCCGTCCCGATCGAAGAAAACCGCCGGCCTTTGCGGCTGATCTCCGGAAGCGCTGCTCATGAGGTGATGATCCCGTCGCCACGAGGCATGAGCTAGCTCAATAGTTCACAATGCCGCGCGCGACAACGCGAACTGGACGGCACCGCGGGGGCGGCTCATCGCTCGTCCGCGATCACCTTGCCGTCGTTCGGCAGCGAGCCTGCGCCGACGAGCTCGACGGCGCCGCCGAGTTTTGTCACCGCACGCAGCGTCGCCGCGACTTCGCCCTGCAGGGCATCCGGCGCCGAGGCGCATTCCGCCCGGAGTGTCATCGCATCGGCCTCGCCGGCGCGCGTGACGACAAGGCGCAGCCGTCCGAGCTCGGGATGGCGCTTGCCGATTTCCGCGACCTGCTCGGGGCGCACGAACATGCCCTTGACCTTGGTGGTCTGGTCGGCGCGGCCCATCCAGCCCTTGATGCGCATATTGGTGCGTCCGCACGGGCTCGCACCGGGCAGGGCGGCGGTCAGGTCGCCGAGCGCGAGGCGGATCCAGGGATGATGCGGATCGAGCGAGGTCACCACGATCTCGCCGACGTCACCCGGCGCAACCGGATCGCCGGTGCCGGGCTTGACGATCTCCAGGATCAGCTCCTCATTGACCGTCATTCCCTCGCGTGCCGGGGTTTCGAACGCGATCAGGCCGAGATCGGCGGTGCCGAAGGCCTGATAGGCCTCGACGCCGCGCGATTTCATCTCCTCCTGCAACGATTTCGGAAAGGCCGCGCCCGAGACCAAAGCGCGCTTGATCGAGGACACGTCGCGGCCGGCGCTGGCGGCGGCGTCGAGCAGTATCTTTAGGAAGTCCGGCGTGCCGCTATAGCCGACCGGGCGATAGGCCTCGATCAGCTCGAATTGCTGCTCGGTATTGCCGGGGCCGGCGGGGATCACGGCGCAGCCGAGCGCCCGCGCGGAGGCGTCGAAGATGAAGCCGCCGGGGGTGAGGTGATAGCTGAAGGTGTTCAGCACCACGTCCCCCTCGCGGAAGCCGGCCGCAAACAGCGCCCGCGCCCCGCGCCAGGGGTCCGCTTGGCGGCCTTCGGGCTCGAAGATGGGGCCGGGTGAGGTGAACAGCCGGGCGAACGACCCGGGCGCATCAGCCACGAAGCCGCCGAATGGCGGGGCGGCCTTGTGCAGGGCCGGCAGTTCCGATTTGCGCAGCACCGGCAGTCCCGCCAATGCCTCCCGGCTGGTGATGGATGCGGGATCGGTGCCCCTCAGCAAATTGGCATAGGCGGGCGCCGCCGTTGCCTTGCGCAGGACCTCCGGCAGCCGGGCGAACAGCGCGGCCTCGCGGGCGGCCGGATCGCGCGTTTCAAGGGCGTCGTAATGGTCGGTCATGGCGGGTCCTTGAGGGAGGATTTGCGCAGGTGGCGTGCCGGTCTGCCCGTGCTATCAGACAGTGAGCGCTGACATTGGGACGGTTCCAGGAAGCACGATGGCTGAGGCAGAGAGCGTTGCGGCGGACGGGACCGCCGATGTCGTCGCAAGGTTGAAACGCCGCATCATCGACCAGGCCTTGCCGCTGTGGTCGACGGTGGGGTGGGACAGCGCGGCCGGCGGCTTCGTCGACCGGCTGCATGTGGACGGCAGCCCGGACCACGCCGCTCCGCGCCGCGTGCTGGTGCAGGCGCGTCAGATCTATTGCTACGCCAAGGCGGCCCAGATGGGCTGGTATCCCGAAGGCCGCGCGATCGCGCTGAAGGGGCTGGATTACCTGCTGGCCAAGGCCAAGGCGCCGGATGGCCGGCCGGGCTTCGTCTTCAGCCTGACGCCGGCGGGCGGCGTGCACGACCCGCTGCGCGACACCTACGGCCATGCCTTCGTGCTGCTCGCGCTGGCAACCGTCTACGGCCTCGACCAGGACGCCCAGATTCGCGCCGAGATCGACGCGCTGCTGGCGTTCCTCGACACCCAGCTGCGCTCGCCGCATGGCGGCTTCCAGGAGGGCCTGCCGCCGTCGATGCCGCGCCGGCAGAATCCGCAGATGCATCTGTTCGAGGCAATGATCGCGTGTTTCGACGCGACGCACGACTTGTCGTTCCAGAACCGCGCCGGCGATTTCTTCGCGCTGTTCCTTGCCAACCTCTATGACAAGCAGACGCACACCCTCAGCGAATATTTCGAGGAGGACTGGTCGAGGATCCCGCCGGTCAGCATCGAGCCCGGGCACCTCGCGGAATGGGTCTGGCTGCTGAAGGGTTTTGAGCGGATCACCGGCTGCCCAACGGGGCGTCCGCGCGGCGAGCTCTTGGCCTCGGCGTTGCGCTATCGCGACGCCACCGGCTGCCTGATCGACGAGGGCGATGCCGAGGGCAATATCCGCCGCCACACCAGGCGACTGTGGCCGCAGAGCGAACTGGCGAAGGCTTGGATCGCGCAGGCCGAGTCGGGCGAAGCCGGAGCTGCGGACGAGGCGCGCGCGGCGCTGGTGCTGCTGGAGCGGCACTATCTCAGCCATCCCGTGGCCGGCGGCTGGTATGACCAGTTCGACCGCGACGGCAATTCGCTGATCGCCACGATCCCGGCGTCGTCGTTCTATCATGTGCTCTGCGCGGTCACCGAAGCGGAGCAGGTGCTCAGCTAGGACCGCCTTCCTGGTCTGACGCGCTTTCTGCACACGTGGCTCCGCTCGAAAACGCCCGATATCCTCAGAGCCAGCGCTTGCGCCGCTTGAAGCTCTTCAAGTTCTTGAAGCTCTTGCGCTGGTCGCCGGCGCCGCCGAGGTAGAATTCCTTGACGTCCTCGTTGTCGCGCAGCTCGTCGGCGGAGCCGTCGAGCACCACCTTGCCCTGTTCCATGATGTAGCCATGGCTCGCGACCGAGAGTGCCGCGCGAGCATTCTGCTCGACCAGCAGGATCGTGACGCCGAGATCGCGGTTGATCTCCTTGATGATCGCGAACACTTCCTTGACGAGCAGCGGCGACAGCCCCATCGACGGCTCATCCATCAGGATCATCTTGGGGCGCGCCATCAGCGCGCGGCCGATCGCGAGCATCTGCTGTTCGCCGCCGGAGAGATAGCCGGCAAGGCCGGTGCGCTCCTTCAGGCGCGGGAAGTACTTGTACACCATGTCGATGTCATCAGAGACCTCGCCGTCGCGACGGGTGAAGGCGCCGAGCCGCAAATTCTCCAGCGACGTCATGTCGGCGACGATGCGGCGGCCCTCCATCACCTGGAAGATGCCGCGGCGGACGATCTTGTCCGGATCGATGCCGTTGATGCGCTGGCCCTCGAACAGGATCTCGCCGCGCGTGACTTCGCCATCCTCGGTCTTGAGCAGGCCGGAGATCGCCTTCAGCGTGGTCGACTTGCCGGCGCCGTTGGCGCCGAGCAGCGCCACGATCGCGCCCTTCGGCACCTCGAGGCTGAGGCCGCGCAGCACCAGGATGACGTCGTCATAGACGACTTCGATGTTGTTGACGCTGAGCAGTGGTGGCGGCGGGACGGCCGTCGGCACCGGGCGGGTGGCTTCGAGGGTTTCGTTCATCTCGACTATTCTCCGCTGTCGTCACCCGCGTTTCGTGCGCAATTGCGCGCTCGAGCGGGTGACCCAGTATTCCAGAAACGCCGGCGATCAAATCGTGAGAGCGCGGCGTACTGGATCCCCCGCCTTCGCGGGGGATGACGATTGTTGTCGAGGCGGCGCAGGAGGCCGCCTCACGACCTCACCAGCCGAACCATTCCGGCTTGCGCGGCAGTTCGACGGTCTTCACCTTCTCGAGCTTGATCGTGCCCTTGCCCATTAGGTCGTTGATGTCGCCATCGGTCGCGCCGGACACCTTGGCGCGGTAGAGATCGACCTTGGTCGTCGGGCGATGATCCTTCTCGGTCCAGGTCGAGGGATTGCAGACGCCGTCCATGCCGGCCGGCACCCAGTCCTTCTTCTGATAGAAGCCCTTGGCGACGTTCTCGCCGGTGGCGCCGCCGTTCTTGGCGGCCCAGTCGAGCGCTTCCTTCATGTAGAGCGCGCTGCAGACCGCGGCGATGTAGTGCACCGGGCGATAGACCTTGCCGGACGGATCGGACATCTTCGAGATCTCCATCACCGTCTTCATGCCGGGCGCATTGCCGCCCCAGCCGACCGCCGTGCGCAGCGGGAAGATCACGCCGTCGGCGGCATCCCCCGCGGTCTTGGCAGCGTTCTCATCCATGCCCCAGACGTTGCTGAGGAACTGGACGTCGACGCCGGCGGTCTTGCAGGCCTTCATGACCGAGATGTTCGAGGCCGCGGTGTTGCCGAGATAGGCGTAGTTGGCGCCGGAGCTCTTCAGGCTCAGGCACTGCGCCGAGTAGTCGCCGGGCGACAGCGCGAACACCAGCGGCGGCAGCACCTCGAAGCCAAGCTCGGTCGCGAGCGCTTCGCCGGCGGCCTTCGGTGCGTTCGGATAAGGATGGTTGGCGCCCATGTGGACGAATTTGGGCTTGCCGGGTTTGCCCTTGGCCTTCCAGTCCTCGGCCGCCCAGGTCAGCTCGGCGCGCAGCGCGTCCGAGTAGCTCGGGCCGTAGAAGAAATTGAACGGCGCGGGCTTGGCTTTGCCGCTGGTGCCTTCGGGATCGGTCAGCGCGGCCGCGTATGAGCCCGACATGTCGGGGATCTTGTCCTGCGCGAGAAAGCCGGTCAGCGCCTCGGTGTCCGCCGTGCCCCAGCCTATGATCGCCGCGACCTTGCCGTCGGGCGCTGACCACTTCTTGTACAGCGCGATCGCGCGCGGCACCTGGTAGCCATAGTCGTTGCTGTCGACGCTGAGCTGCTTGCCGCCGACGCCGCCGTTCTTGTTGACCCAGGCGAAGGTATCGGCGACGCCCTGGCCATACGGCGTGCCGACATCGGAGGTGCCGCCGGAGAGGTCTTGCAGATGGCCGATGGCGATCTGGGCCTGCGCGGTGGCGGCGGCGCCGCTGATCAGCAGCGCGAGGGAGACCGAGCTCAAAAGGGATCTAATCGTCATTGTTGTTTCCTCCTGCTTATTCGTTGAACCGAATTTTGAGTTGTTCCATGCCTCAGTGCGAGAACGGGTAAAGCTTCCAGTAGGCCTTGATCTGCCGCCAGCGATGCGCGAGCCCGTCCGGCTCGAACATCAGGAAGCCGATGATGATCAGGCCGATCGCGATCTCGCGCAGGAAGGTGATGTTGTTGTTGAGTTGCAGCGCCTTGTCGATGGCGCCGCCCTTTAGCCACGCGCTCAGCCATTCCATCGATTCGGGCAGCAGCACCACGAAGGCGGTGCCCATCAGCGTGCCCATCACCGAGCCGGTGCCGCCGATGATGACCATCGCGAGGAACAGCACCGAGCGCTCGATGCCAAAACCTTCCTGGGAGACGACGAGCTGGTAGTGCGCGTAGAGCGCGCCCGCGATGCCGGCAAAAAAGGCGGCCAGCCCGAACGACAGCGTCCGGTACTTGGTGAGGTTGATGCCCATGATCTCGGCGGAGAGATAGTGGTCCCGGATCGCGACCAGCGCGCGGCCGTCGCGGGTGCGCATCAGGTTCGTGACGAGCAGATAGCTCACCACCATGTAAGCGAGCACGACGTAGAAATACTGCCGGTCGCCGCGCAGCGTGTAGCCGAAGATCGAGAACGGGTTGGCGCTGGCCGGCACCGAGCCGCCCGAGAACCATTCCGCGCGCGAGAAGAAGTCGAGCAAGATGTACTGCGCGGCGAGCGTCGCGATGACGAGGTAGAGCCCCTTCAGCCGCGCCGCCGGTACGCCGAAGATCAGGCCGACCAGCGCTGTGATCACGCCGGCGAGGGGGATCGCGAAGAACACCGGGATCGGCGCGTTGTTGGAGATGTAGGCCGAGGTGAAGGCGCCGAACAGGAAGAACGCGGCGTGGCCGATCGAAATCTGGCCGGTGAAGCCGACCAGGACGTTGAGGCCGAGCGCTGCGATCGCGAAGATGCCGATCTGGATCGCGATCGAGAGCAGATAGTTGGACAGCAGCATCGGCGCGAAACAGGCGATGATGATGCCGGCAATCGCGAAATTGCGGCTGGTCGCGGTCGGGAAGATCGTGGTGTCGGCCGCGTAGCTGGTGCGGAAATCGCCCGACGGAATCAGGGTGCTCGTTGCCATTGATCAGACCCGCTCAATGTCCTTGGTGCCGAACAGGCCGTACGGCTTGATCATCAGGATGATGATCAGGACGTAGAACGGCGCGATTTCGTACAGATTGCCCCAGTGCAGATACTGGCTGTCGACATATTGGGCGACGTTTTCCAATAGCCCGATGATGATGCCGCCCAGCACGGCGCCGCCGACCGAATCGAGCCCGCCGAGGATCGCGGCCGGAAACACCTTGATGCCGTAGGCGGAGAGGCCGGACGACACGCCGTTGACCACGGCGACCACGACGCCGGCGACCGCAGAGACGGTGGCCGAGATCGCCCAGGCCATCGCGAACACGCTCTTCACGGAGATGCCGAGCGACTGCGCGACCTGCTGGTTGAAGGCGGTGGCGCGCATCGCAAGGCCGTATTTGGAGGCGCGGAAGAACCAGGCCATGCCGACCATCATGGCGAGCGAGACCACGAGGCTCATCACATAGACGGTCTGAATCTGCAGCCCGAACAGGCTGACCGACTGGCTCTGGAATATCTGCGGGAACGGCTGCGGGTTGACGCCGAAGATCCACTTCAGCGCCGCCTGGAACACGGTCGACAGGCCGATCGTCACCATGATCACCGAGATGATCGGCTCGCCGATCATCGGGCGCAGGATCACGACCTGGATCGCGATGCCGAAGATGAACATGAACACCAGCGTGATCGGCATGCCGATCCAGAACGGCAATTGATACTTGGTCAGCAGGGCCCAGCACACCCAGGCGCCGACCAGCAGCAGCTCGCCCTGTGCGAAGTTGACGACCTGGGTCGCCTTGTAGATCAGCACGAACGACATCGCGACCACGCCATAGAGCGTGCCGACCACGAGGCCGTTGACGATCAGCTGGATCAGGAACTGGGTGTTCATGGGGTGTGCTGAGCTGTTCGCCTCGCCCCGCTTGCGGGGAGAGGCCGGCGCGCGAAGCGCGACGGGTGAGGGGGAGCCTCCGCATGCGCGGTGCTAATGAGTCCAATATCAAACGAGCGAGAGATTTGCGGAGCGCCTCGACGGATGCTGAAGGAACGCTCTGGTATCGCCTCCGAGCCCGCCGGCTGAACGGCTACAAGTTTGTCAGGCAGGAGCCGATTGGGCCTTACACCGTCGACTTCATCTGCCGCGAGCATCGCCTTGTGATCGAGGTGGATGGTGGACAACACGCCGACAGTCAGAACGACGCCCTTCGAGACAAATGGCTCGTCGATCATAAGTACCGTGTCTTGCGCTTCTGGAACAACGAGATCTCCGGCAATTTGGCTGGTGTTCTCGAAACCATTCTCACCGCGCTTGCGGAGGCTCCCCCTCACCCGGATCGCTGACGCGATCCGACCTCTCCCCGCAAGCGGGGCGAGGTGAAGGTCAGTGTGTGTCGAGGACACCGTCATTCCGCCGCCTCCGCGATTGCGGCGGGGCTGAGGTCGACGACCTCGAGCGTGGTGCGGACGCGCTGCGTGGTGCCGTCCTGGAAGCGGATCACGGTGTCGACCGGGATGCTGGCCTTGCCGCGGTAGATCGCCTCGATGATGTCGGCGTATTTCTCGTTGATCACGCCGCGGCGGACCTTACGGGTCCGCGTCAGCTCGCCGTCGTCGGCATCGAGCTCCTTGTACAGCAGCAGGAAGCGCGAGATGCGCTGCGCCGGCGGGAGGGTGGCGTTGACGGTCTCGACCTCCTTCTTCAACAGCGCGTAGACCTCCGGCCGCGAGGATAGGTCCGTATAGGTCGTGAACGAGATCCGGTGCTTCTCCGCCCATTTCGAGATGATCGAGTAGCGGATGCAGATCATTGCGGAGAGCGCGTCGCGGCCGGCGCCGAGCACGACGGCCTCCGCGACATAGGGCGAGAACTTCAGCTTGTTCTCGATATATTGCGGCGAGAAGCGTTCGCCGCGCGAGGTCTCGGCGAGATCCTTGATGCGGTCGATCACGACGAGCTGGCGGTTGTCATTGTAGTAGCCGGCATCGCCGGAATGCATCCAGCCGTCCTTGATGTCGGCGACCGACGCCTCGGGGTTCTTGTAGTAGCCGTGGAACATGTTCGGATGCCGCACCACGATCTCGCCGACGCCGTTGACGTCGGCATTGTCGATGCGGATCTCGATGTTGTCGGCCATCGGCACGCCTGTCGTGTCGGGATCGACCTTGCCTTCGGGATGCAGCGTGTAGGCGCCGAGCAGCTCGGTCTGGCCGTACAGCGTGCGCAGCGGCACGCCCATCGCCTGGAAGAACTTGAAGGTGTCAGGCCCGAGCGCCGCGCCGCCGGTCGCCGCCGAGCGCAGCCGGGTGAAGCCGAGCCGGTCGCGCAGCGCGCGGAACAGGATCTGGTCGGCGAAGACAGAGCGCTTGCCTTCGGCGAGCGCCGCCAGACCGGTCCTCATGCCGAGATCGTAGAGCCGCTGCTTGAACGGCGAGGCGTCCATCACGCCGGCGCGGACGTCGGCCGCGATTGATTCCCAAACCCGCGGCGCGAACAGCACGAAGGTCGGCGCGATCTCGCGGAAGTCGTGCATCATGGTGTCGGGCTCTTCGACGAAGTTGACCTTCATCCGGGAGAGCAGCGCTTTGCCCAGCGCGTAGATCTGTTCCATGATCCAGGGCAGCGGCAGCACAGAGACGTATTCATCGTCGGGCCCCTTCGGATCGAAGGAAAGATAGGTCGCGCAGTGCCGCAGCACGCGCCCGGCCGAGAGCATCGCGAGCTTCGGATTGGCTGTCGTGCCCGAGGTCGTGCAGAGGATGGCGACGTCGTCGCCCTTGGTTTGGTCGACCAGCCGCTCGTATAGGGTGGGCTCGCGCGCGGCGCGATCGCGGCCCAAAGCGACGAGCTTGCTCGCCTCCATCAATCGCGGATCGTCATATTTGCGCATGCCGCGCGGATCGGAATAGACGATGTGCTTGAGATTGGGAACCCGATCGGCAAGGCCGAGCAGCTTGTCGACCTGTTCCTCGTCCTCGGCGAATACGAGCTTCGCCTCGCCATAGGTCAGGAGATAAGCGGCTTCCTCGTCCAGCACGTCGCGGTAGAGGCCGAGGCTCATCGCGCCGATCGCGTGGGCCGCGATCTCGGCGGCGACCCAGTCCGGCCGGTTGTCGCCGATGATGCCGATCACGTCGCCGCGGCCAAGGCCAAGCTCGACCATGCCGAGCGCGAAATCATGGGCACGAGTCTGGTAGTCGTTCCAGGTGAATTCGCGCCACAGCCCGAAATCCTTCTCGCGCAGCGCGATCTCGTTGCCGTGCTCCCTAGCGTTGAGGCGAAGCATCTTGGGGAAGGTGTCGGCCTGCGCGGCGCGACCGGCATAGTCCATCATGCCGCGCTCTCCCGCACTGCCGGCTTGTCGTCGGGGTCGACCAGCACCTCGTCCTCTTCGCCGAGATAGGCGCGCTTGACGTGGGGGTCGGCGAGCACTGTGGCCGGATCGCCCTCGGCGATCTTGCGGCCGAAATCGAGCACCATGACGCGGTGGGAGATGTCCATCACGACGCCCATGTCGTGCTCGATCATCATCACCGTCATGCCGAACTCTTCATTGAGGTCGACGATGTAGCGAGCCATGTCTTCCTTCTCCTCGAAGTTCATGCCGGCCATTGGCTCGTCGAGCAGGATCAGCTGCGGCTCGAGCGCCATCGCGCGAGCGAGCTCGACCCGCTTGCGCAGGCCATAGGGCAGGGTGCCGGCGGTCGCCTTGCGCACCGACTGGAGATCAAGGAAGTCGATTATCTCCTCGACCTTGCGGCGGTGCTCCAGCTCCTCGCGGCGCGCACCGGTCAGCCAGTACAGCGAGCCCGTGATGAAGTTGTTCTTCAGGAGGTGATGGCGGCCGACCATGATGTTGTCGAGCACACTCATGTGGTGGAACAGCGCCAGATTCTGGAAGGTCCGGCCGATGCCGAGGCGGGGCCGCGCATTCGGGGTGAGGCCGGTGATGTCCTGGCCGCGATAGAACAGCTGGCCTTCGGTCGGCCGGTAGCGGCCGGAGATGCAGTTGACGATCGAGGTCTTGCCGGCGCCGTTCGGGCCGATGATCGAGAACAGCTCGCCCTCGTTGACGCCGAAGCTCACTTCGGTCAGCGCGCGGACGCCGCCAAAGCGCAATGAGACTCCGCGCACCTCGAGACTGTTAGCCACCCTGTTCCCTCCAGATACGGGCGCTTTGGCGCGCTCTTTATCTTTCGCTTCGATCTCGGTTCGATCTTACATGGGGCGCCGAAGGAAACCATCCGACTAATGATGCTGGCGTCCGGGAGCAATCGCTCGTCCCGATCGCCTGCGTCATGCGCGGTAACGCCGCACCCCGCCTGCAAGCCCGTGTCCCGCGTCGTCCGCATTCAGCGATCCATCGAAGCGCTGCGCGCGGCGTTACGCGAGGTGGCTCTGAATACGAGAAAGCGATAGGTTGAATTGTCATGTGCCCGACATTTGGTCAGGAATTTTCGCTGACATTCCAGGCCTCGGGTCACCTGGCTTCGCGCACGGCGTTGCTGCGGTGCAATATCTTGGGTGGGATGCCGTCGCTAGAATGATTGCTGCTGATTACCTGAAGCGCATCGCGGCCTGGTCGCGCGAGCTGACCGAGCAAGAAATCGAGATCGCGCGCGCCGGCATTTCCGAGAAGTCCTACCGCGCCAACGAATTCATCTTCATGCGCGGCGACAATTTCCAGTACTGGACCGGCATCGTCACCGGGCTGGCCCGGATGGGCATCGTCTCGCGCGGCGGCAAGGCCGCGAGCTTCGCGGGCCTCACGGCGGGCGCGTGGTTCGGTGAGGGCACCGTGCTCAAGAACGAGCTGCGGCGCTACGACGTGGTCGCGCTGCGCGATACGCGCCTCGCGATGATGGATCGCCGGACCTTCGTCTGGCTGTTCGAGAACAGCGTCGGCTTCAACCGCTTCCTGGTTGGACAGCTCAACGAGCGGCTCGGCCAGTTCATCGCGCTGCTCGAATATGGCCGCACGCTGGACGCAACCGCGCGGCTGGCGCGCTCGATCGCCTCGCTGTTCAATCCGATTCTTTACCCCGAGCTCACCCTGCACCTTGAAATCACCCAGGAGGAGATCGGGGCGCTGTCGGGAATTTCCCGGCAGAACGCCAACCAGTGCCTGAAGCGGCTCGAACGCGAGGGGCTGCTGCGGCTCGAATATGGCGGGGTCACGATCATCGAGCTCGACCGGCTGCGCCACTACGGCGAGTGAGCGGGTCCCAGACCGCATTGAACCGCGTTTTCAGGGCTTTAAGGCCCTGATTCCAAACGATTAAGCCATTAGACTTGGAGGTGGCCGGGTGCTACAGACCGGCCTCGTCGGGATCGCGCGGTCTCGCGCTCTCTGGAGATGATATGACGGCTCAGGACTCAAAGCGGCGCGTTGCGCTGATCACCGGCGTCACCGGGCAGGACGGCGCGTATCTCGCCGAATATCTGCTCGGCCTCGGCTATACCGTGCACGGGATCAAGCGCCGCTCGTCCTCGTTCAACACCGCGCGCGTCGACCATCTCTACCAGGATCCGCACGCCGGCAACGTGCCGTTCCTGATGCACTACGGCGACATGACCGATTCGACCAATCTGATCCGGCTGATGCAGCAGATCCGGCCGACCGAGATCTACAACCTCGCCGCCCAGAGCCACGTCCAGGTCAGCTTCGAGAGCCCGGAATACACCGCCAATGCCGACGCCATCGGCGTGCTGCGCCTGCTGGAGGCGATCCGCATCCTCGGCATGGAAAAGGAGACCCGGTTCTACCAGGCCTCGACCTCGGAGCTGTACGGGCTGGTGCAGGAGGTGCCGCAGAAGGAGACCACGCCGTTCTATCCGCGTTCGCCCTACGGTGTCGCCAAGCTCTACGGCTACTGGATCACGGTGAACTACCGTGAGGCCTACGGCATGTTCGCCAGCAACGGCATCCTGTTCAACCATGAGAGCCCGATCCGCGGCGAGACCTTCGTGACGCGCAAGATCACCCGCGCCGTCGCCCGCATCGAAGTCGGCTTGGAGAACAAGCTCTATCTCGGCAATCTCGATGCCAAGCGCGACTGGGGCCACGCCCGCGACTATGTCGAGGGCATGCACAAGATCCTGCTGGCGGACGAGCCCGGCGACTTCGTGCTCGCGACCGGCGAGACGCGGTCGGTGCGCGAGTTCGTTGAACTTGCGTTTGCCGAGGTCGGCCGCAGCATCGAATGGCGCGGCAAGGGTGTCGAGGAGATCGGTGTCGACAAGGCGTCCGGCAATACGCTGGTGCAGATCGACCCGGCCTATTTCCGCCCGACCGAGGTCGATCTTCTGATCGGCGACGCCAGCAAGGCGCGCGCCAAGCTCGGCTGGGCGCCCAAGACGCCGTTCGCGCAACTGGTGAAGGAAATGGTCGCCAGCGATCTCGTCGAGGCCAGGCAGGATGCGGCCAATGGCAAGCACGGCGTTTGAACTGAAGGGCAAGACGGTTTTCGTCGCCGGCCATCGCGGCATGGTCGGCTCGGCGCTGATGCGCCGGCTGGCGCGCGAAGAGGCCGATCTGCTGACGGTGTCGCGCAGCGAGGTCGATTTACGCGACCAGGCGGCGGTGAATTCCTGGTTCGCCGCGAAACGGCCGCAGGCCGTGTTCCTCGCCGCCGCCAAGGTCGGCGGCATCGTTGCCAACAACACGCTGCGCGCCGAATTCCTTTACGACAATCTGGCGATCTCGACCAACGTGATCCAGGCGGCCCACGCCAATGGCTGCGAGAAGCTGATGTTCTTCGGCTCGTCCTGCATCTATCCACGCCTGGCGCCGCAGCCACTGCGCGAGGACTCGATGCTGACCGGTCCGCTGGAGCCGACCAACGAGCCCTACGCCATCGCCAAGATCGCCGGCATCAAGATGGCCGAGGCCTATCGCAGCCAGTACGGCGCCGATTTCATCAGCGTGATGCCGACCAATCTCTACGGTCCCGGCGACAATTATCATCCCGAGTACAGCCACGTCGTCGCCGCGCTGATCCGCCGCTTCCACGAGGCCAAAGTGTCGGGCGCTGCCGACGTGGTGGTGTGGGGCACGGGAACGCCGCGCCGTGAATTCCTCTATGTCGACGATCTCGCCGACGCCTGCATCCATCTGATGAAGACCTATTCCGCGCCGGAACTGGTCAATATCGGCACCGGCGAGGACATCACGATCGCCGAATTCGCCCGCGTCGTTGCGGTCACGGTCGGCTATCGCGGTGAGATCAGCTTCGACACTTCGCGTCCCGACGGCACGCCGCGCAAGCTGCTCGACGTCAACAGGCTCGCCAAGCTCGGCTGGCGCGCCACCACCTCGCTCGAGGATGGCATCAAGCTCGCGTACCAGGCCTATCTGAACGAGACCAAGCAGGCGGCGGAGTAGGGCGTAGCTCTCTCCATCGTCATTGCGAGCCAACGGGTCGCGCGAACGCGCGCCCGATGACAGGCTCCGCGAAGCAATCCATCTGCCGCTTGTGACGAAATGGATTGCTTCGTCGCTTCGCTCCTCGCAATGACGGCAGGAGGGCTTACTTCGCCGCCATCCGCGGCGGCGCCTTCGCCAGTGCAGTCGCCATCGCCGAGATCAGCGGCTTCATGAAGAACGCATCGTTGGCCGGATAGATGTCGGTGTGCAGGCCGTAGGTCTTCAGTTCATCCGACACCACGGGCCCGACGGAGGCGATCGGCGTCTGCTCCAGGCCCTCGCGCAGTTGCGCCTCGCATTTGTGTGCCTGCGCCACCTCGAGCAGGCGGCGAACCTGGCCGGAGCTCGTCAGCGCGATCGCATCGATGCGGCCCCGCGACATCTCCTCGATCGCGGTGACGATGTTGGCGTCGGCGGCCTGCGCATCATAGACATAGGGCAGCACCGTATCGACCTCGGCGCCCTGCGCCTTGATCGCACCGATCAGCGTGGCGTGATCCTTGTCCGGATAGAGCTGCAGCCCGAGCCGATGTCCCTTCAGGTCGAGCTTCGACAGCATCTCGGCGACGCCTTCCGAGGTCGGTTTCTCGGTCGTCATTTGCGGCTCGAGCCCGATCTCGCGCAGCGCCCGGCCGGGCTTGGGACCGCGGGCGAACTTCCGCGCCTTGCCGAGGCTCGTGACAAACTCCGCCTCGATCCCGATCCGGCGCACGACCTTCATCAACCGGCGCAGGCCTTCGCCGGTCATCAGCACGAGGTCGTCGAGCGGCCGTTCGACGGCGCGGCGAATCCAGGCCTCGATCGATGTCGGATCCGGCGCGTCGTGGATAGTGAACATCGGGCATTGCAGCACGTCGGCGCCCTGCTCGGCGAGCAGGCGGGAAAACTGGGCCTCCTCGCGCGTCTCGAGGATCAGGATGCGGTAGCCGTTCAGCCGGTCAGTCATGATGGTCCCTAACAAACATTGTCGTCATTTGTTCGATTTGACCCCTGCACCGGGATTGGCGCAAGGCCACCTGCGGTGATAGACGGGGGCCGAAAATGACCGTTCCACGCAACTGCTCAAGCTTTGGTCAATTGGCATGCCCGACCATCAATTCGTTCTGACCCTGTCCTGTCCGGATCGCCCGGGGATCGTCTCCGCGGTCTCGACCTTCCTCGCGCATAACGGCCAGAACATCCTGGACGCCCAGCAATTCAACGATGTTGAGACCGGCAAGTTCTTCATGCGCGTGGTGTTCACCGCGGCCGACCTCGCGGTCGGACTGCCGGCGCTACAGACCGGCTTTGCCGCGATCGCCGAACGTTTCGGCATGGAATGGCAGATGCGCGACCGCGCCACCCGCCGCCGGGTGATGCTGCTGGTCTCCAAGTCCGATCACTGCCTGGTCGACATCCTGTATCGCTGGCGCACCGGCGAGCTCGAGATGATCCCGACCGCCATCGTCTCCAACCATCCGCGCGAGACCTATGGCTCGCTCGATTTCGGCGATATCCCGTTCCATCATCTGCCGGTCACCAAGGACACCAAGCGGAAGCAGGAAGACGCGGTTTGGCAGCTGGCGCAAGACACCAACACCGACCTCGTGGTGCTGGCCCGCTACATGCAGATACTGTCCGACGAGATGTCGGCGCGGCTGTCGGGCCGCTGCATCAACATCCATCACTCCTTCCTGCCGGGCTTCAAGGGCGCCAAGCCCTACCACCAGGCCCATGAGCGCGGCGTCAAGCTGATCGGCGCCACCGCGCATTACGTCACCAGCGATCTCGACGAGGGGCCGATCATCGATCAGGACGTCGAGCGCATCAGCCATCGCGACACGCCCGACGATCTCGTGCGCAAGGGCCGCGACATCGAGCGTCGCGTGCTGGCGCGGGCGATTCGCTACCATCTCGCCGACCGCGTCATCCTCAACGGGCGCAAGACCGTGGTGTTCGTGGACTGATCCGCGGTTCATTTGGTAGTCGCGCTTGGCGGCTATGATGTCGCCGTGCATCGAGGTGCTGCATGAAACTCATCCACATGAGCGACATCCATCTGACGGCGCCGGGGAGGACGATCTTCGGCCGTGATCCGCTGGCCAATTTCGAGCGCGCGCTTGATCACGTGCTTGCCGATCATCGTGATGTCGAGCTGATGGTGATCTCGGGCGATCTTTCCGATCTCGGCGACCTCGCGGACTATCACTTGCTGCGTGACCGCCTGAGCCGGTTTCCGATTCCGACGCGGCTTTGTATCGGCAACCACGACCATCGCGAGACGTTTCTCAGCGTGTTTCCCGAATGCGCCGACGCGGACGGCTTCGTGCAGGGCGTTCACGATGCCTCGTTCGGCCGCTGCCTGATGCTCGATACCTACGAGCCGCAGACGGCCGCCGGCAGCTTCTGCGAGACGCGGCAGGCCTGGCTGGATCGGCAGCTATCCGAACATGACGGCCCGTTCTTCCTGTTCATGCATCACAATCCGTTCCCGACCCATATCGGCCCGGTGGACCGCATCGGCCTGCTCGACGATGCCGCGTTCCGCTCGATCGTCGCGAGGCACCGGAGCAAGATCCGGCACATCTTCTTCGGTCACTGCCACATGGTGCTGAGCGGTTCGGTTGCCGGCATCCCCACCACCTCGCTGCGCGGAACGAATCACGCCAGTTATCCCGTATTCGCGGAGGTGCTGACGGTCGCCGATTTGCCGGAGTCCTACGGCGTGGCGTTCATCGGCGACGACTACGTCACCGTGCACATGGTGGAGTTCGGCTACCGCGGCGAAATCATCAGCGAGGATGCCCTCGACTAGGCCGCGCTCAGTGGGCAGCGCCCTGCGTGGTCGCCGCCGGCTTGGCGTCGTCGCCGCGCTCGGCCGCGGGCATCAGGCGCTTGCGCTCCCGTTCCTGCATGAACTTGTCGTACTCCGGGGTGCCCGCCCGCGGCGGCGCATCGGCGGGCAGGCCGCCGGCCCAGGCTGGAATGTAGTCGGCCATGCCGGCCGAGACCTTTTGATTCACGGTGCCGCACCCCCCGAGCGCGCAGGCCGCGAGCGCGAGGGCAGTCAGGACGGGGATGTGACGTGTGAAGATCGACATTGGCGGCAGCATACAGCCCTGGTCTTTATGGATCATGATGTTGGGCGCGACCGTTCGGCTGCAATTGTGCTTGTTTGTTGACATTGGCGTTTGATTTGTACGATCGTACAAATGAATCGTGATCGCGGCTGCTTGAGCGTGCGAGATCGGTTCTCTTGGGGGCGTTGAGTTTCGGGGAGCGATTCTGGTATCGTGATACTTGTGACTGCGGCTGGGCCCGATCGCGCCACGCGCGACACACGTCCATCGTCCGATTGACAATGGGGCGCTTCGAGACGCCTTGTCGCGTTGCGGCTTGGCCGCAACATGCTTGGGTTAAGGCAAGGGCCGGGCACTCGGCTCGAGGCAGAAGAATGGAAGGGGGAGGGATGTCGATGTTCAATCGTCGCAAGATGTTGCTGTGGGGCGCCGCTTCGGCCGTGCTTGGCGGGTTGTGCGCCGGCGTGCCGGCGCGGGCGGACGACGCCGTCAAGATTGGCCTGATCCTGCCGATGACCGGCGGCCAGGCCTCGACCGGCAAGCAGATCGATAATGCGATCAAGCTCTACATGCAGCAGAACGGCGACACCGTCGCCGGCAAGAAGATCGAGATCATCCTGAAGGATGACGCCGCGATGCCCGACAACACCAAGCGGCTCGCGCAGGAGCTGATCGTCAACGACAAGGTCAATTTCATCGCCGGCTTCGGCGTAACGCCCGCGGCGCTCGCCGCGGCGCCGCTGGCGACCCAGGCCAAGATCCCGGAAGTCGTGATGGCCGCCGGCACCTCGATCATCACCGAACGCTCGCCCTATATCGTGCGCACCAGCTTCACGCTGGCGCAGTCCTCCACCATCATCGGCGACTGGGCGGTCAAGAACGGCATCAAGAAGGTTGCGACGCTGACCTCCGACTACGCGCCGGGCAACGACGCGCTGACCTTCTTCAAGCAGCACTTCACCGCCGGCGGTGGCGAGATCGTGGAAGAGGTCAAGGTCCCGCTCGCCAATCCCGACTTCGCGCCGTTTCTGCAGCGCATGAAGGATTCCAAGCCCGACGCAATGTTCGTGTTCGTCCCGGCCGGGCAGGGCGGCAATTTCATGAAGCAATATGCCGAGCGCGGGCTCGATAAGAGCGGCATCAAGGTGATCGGCCCCGGCGACGTGATGGACGACGACCTGCTCAACAACATGGGCGATGCGGCGCTCGGCGCGGTGACCGCGCATCTCTATTCGGCCGCGCATCCGTCCCAGGTGAACAAGGATTTCGTCGCCGCCTACAAGAAGGCGTTCGGCAACCGTCCGGGCTTCATGGCGGTTAGCGGCTATGACGGCATTCACCTGATCTACGAGGCGCTGAAGAAGACTAATGGTGCGACCGACGGCGACAAGTTGATCGAGGCGATGAAGGGCATGAAGTGGGAGAGCCCGCGCGGTCCGATCTCGATCGATCCGGAAACCCGCGACATCGTGCAGAACATCTACATCCGCAAGGTCGAGAAGGTTGACGGTGAGCTCTACAATGTCGAGTTCGCGACCTTCGAGGCCGTCAAGGATTCCGGCAAGACCAAGAAGTGACGCGCCAAGCTCCGCCTTCCTCCACGTCATGGCCGGACAAGCCGGCCATGACGTTCCACTTGACGTGGTGTCCTTTGCGTCCTCTCGGCTGAGCTGACTTGATGGCCTCTATTCTCACCAACCTGTTCGACGGCGTCGCCTACGGCATGCTGCTGTTCGTGCTCGCCTGCGGGCTTGCGGTGACGCTCGGGCTGATGAACTTCGTCAACCTCGCGCACGGCGCCTTCGCGATGGCCGGCGGCTATATCTGCGCCGTGCTGGTCAATCAGTCCGGCTGGCCGTTCTTCGCAGCGCTGCCGCTCGCCTTTCTCGGGAGCGCCGCGATCGGCATCGCGCTGGAACGCACGCTGTACCGCCACCTCTATAGCCGCAGCCATCTCGATCAGGTGCTGTTCTCGATCGGTCTCGTGTTCATGTCGGTCGCCGCGGTCGACTACATCATGGGATCGTCGCGGGTCTTCATCAAATTGCCGGCGGCGCTGGAGGGGCAGATCGACCTGTTCGGCGTCGGCATCGGCCGTTACCGGCTGATGATCGTCGTGATCTGCGGCCTGCTCACGCTGGCGCTGCAACTGATCCTCGCCAAAACGCGGTTCGGCAGCCGCCTGCGCGCCGCAGTCGACGATCCGCGTGCCGCGATCGGGCTCGGCATCAACGTGCCGCAGGTGTTCGCCTTCACTTTCGCCTTCGGCTGCGGCCTCGCGGGGCTCGGCGGCGCGCTGAGCGCGGAGATCCTCGGGCTCGATCCGTACTTCCCGCTGAAATTCATGATCTACTTCCTGATCGTGGTGACGGTCGGTGGTTCTTCCTCGATCACCGGGCCGTTCCTCGCCTCGCTGCTGCTCGGCATCGCCGACGTCGCCGGCAAGTACTACGTGCCCAAGGTCGGCCCCTTCGTGATCTATACGGTCATGATCGTGATCCTGCTCTGCCGCCCGAACGGCCTGTTCGGCCGCACCGCGGCGCGGTGAGGCTGATATGAGCGCGCTGTCCGACGTCTCCACTCATGCGATGGCCGGCGCGCGCTGGCGGATCAGCGAGGTTGCGTTCTGGGTGCTGGTGCTCGCCTGCGCGTTTCTGTTCCCGTCGCGCTACCTGATCATGACCGACATCGTGCGGCTCGGCCTGTTCGCGCTGTCGCTCGACCTGATCCTTGGCTATGCCGGCATCGTCTCGCTCGGCCATGCTGCGTTCTTCGGCGTCGGCGCCTATTCGGCGGGCCTGCTGGCGCTGCACGGCATCATCAACGAGCCGGTCATCGCGCTGGTCGCCGCCGGTCTCGTCGCGGCGGTGCTCGGCTTCCTGACCAGCTTCCTGGTCATCCGCGGCGTCGACCTCACGCGGCTGATGGTCACGCTCGGCATCGCGCTGCTGTTGGAAGCGCTCGCCGAACGCTTCTCCGACATCACCGGCGGCACCGATGGCCTGCAGGGGATCGAGATGCAGCCGATCCTCGGGCTGTTTGCCTTCGACATGTTCGGCAAGACCGGGTTCTTCTACTCGCTGATTGTGCTGTTCGTCCTGTTCCTGCTGGCGCGGCGCGTGGTGCATTCGCCGTTCGGCCTGTCGCTGCGCGCGATCAAGAATAATCCGCTGCGCGCGGCCGCGATCGGCGTGCCGGTCAACAGCCGCCTGATCGCGGTCTATACGCTGGCCGCCTTCTATGCCGGGATAGCCGGCGCGCTGTTCACCCAGACCACGGCGCTTGCGTCCCTTGACGTCTTTTCTTTCGAGCGCTCCGCCGACCTGATGCTGGTGCTCGTGATCGGCGGCACCGGCTATCTCTATGGCGGCCTGATCGGCGCCGTCGTGTTCAAGATGCTGCAGGAGTTGTTCCAGAGCATCACCCCGCAATACTGGCTGTTCTGGATCGGCCTTGTGCTTGTCGTGATCGTGATGGTCGGCCGCGCGCGCATCCATCGCTGGGTGCTGTTCGTGCCGAATCTGGTCATCCGCCAATTCGCCGGCCGCAAGGCGGCCGTCGCCGTGCCAGAGAGCGACGTGTCATGACGATCGCACTGGAAACACGTGGCCTTGAAAAATCCTTCGGCGGCCTTCGCGTCACCCGCGACCTCTCGCTGAAGGTGATGCAGGGCGCCCGCCACGCGCTGATCGGGCCGAACGGCGCCGGCAAGACCACCGTCATCAACCAGCTCACCGGCGTGCTGACGCCGAACGGTGGGCAGATCCTGCTCGAAGGCAGCGACATCACCGGCCTCTCGGTGCACAAGCGGGTGCTGCGCGGGTTGTCGCGCACATTCCAGATCAATCAGCTCTATGCCGACCTGACCCCGCTCGAAACCATCGGGCTTGCGGTCTCCGAGCGGATGGGCCGCGGCGGCGACTGGTGGCGGCGGATGGGAACGCGGAGCGACGTCAACTCAGAGATCGCCGAGATCCTGTCGCGCTTCCATCTGCTCGACGTGATGACCGAGGTCACCTCGACATTGCCCTACGGCAAGCAGCGCCTGCTCGAGATCGCGGTCGCGATCGCGGCCAAGCCGCGGGTGCTGCTGCTCGACGAGCCCGCGGCCGGTGTGCCCGAGAGCGAGCGCCACGATATCCTGGCGGCGGTCGCGGCGCTGCCGCGCGACGTCACGGTGCTGCTGATCGAGCACGACATGGACCTCGTGTTCTCGTTCGCCGATCGCATCTCGGTGCTGGTCAATGGCGGCCTGCTCACCGAGGGCGCGCCCGACGAGGTCGCGCGCGATCCGCAGGTGAGGGCGGTCTATCTCGGCGAGGCGGCCGATGTCTGATCTGCTCTCCATCCAGGGCCTGCGCGCCGGCTACGGCGAGGCGGTGGTGCTGCCCGATATGTCGCTGGCGCTTGCCGACGGCCAGGTGCTCGCGCTGCTCGGCCGCAACGGCACCGGCAAGACCACGCTGATCAATTCGATCGTCGGCATCACCAGGCGTTTCGGCGGCAGCGTCGCGCTCGCGGGCCGTGACGTCACGGCAATGCGGCCGGATCAGCGCGCCCGCGCCGGGATCGGCTGGGTGCCGCAGGAGCGCAACATCTTCCGCTCGCTGACGGTGGAAGAGAACATGACCGCGGTGGCGCAGCCCGGGCCGTGGACGGTCGAGCGGGTGTACGAGATGTTTCCGCGGCTGAAGGAGCGGCGCGGCAATTTCGGCAACCAGCTGTCGGGCGGCGAACAGCAGATGCTGGCGATCGGCCGAGCGCTGACCTTGAACCCCATGGTGCTGCTGCTCGACGAGCCGACCGAGGGCCTCGCGCCGATCATCGTTGAGGAATTGTTAAGGGCGATCGGAACCATCACGCGCTCGGGCGGCATCTGCTCGATCATCGTCGAGCAGAACGCGCAAAAGATTCTGGGGCTCGCCGACCGCGTTGTGATATTGGAACGCGGCACGATCGTGCACGATGCGGCGAGCAGCGCGCTGAAGGCCGATCCCTCCGTCCTCGAGCGCCATCTCGGCGTCGCCGGGACCAAAAAACACTGACGACCTCAGGGAGTTGACCATGCAGCGAACCAAGCCTCCGTTCCGCGCCGACGAGGTCGGCAGCCTGTTGCGCCCGCCGAAGATCAAGGAGGCCCGTGCCAAACTGGAGAAGGGCGAGATCTCGGCCGACGAACTGCGCAAGGTCGAGGACATGGAGATTGAGAAGGTCGTGCACAAGCAGGCTTCGGTCGGCCTGAAGCTCGCGACCGACGGTGAGTTCCGCCGCTCCTGGTGGCACTTCGATTTCCTCAGCCATCTGACCGGCTGCGAGCTGTTCCATCCCGACATGGGCATCCAGTTCGCGGGCGTGCAGACCCGGCACGATGCCATCAGGGTGACCGGCAAGCTGGACTTCTCCGATCAGCACCCGATGCTCGATCACTTCCGCTTCCTGAAGAAGTACGCCGACCAGGCGCATGTCACGCCGAAGATGACGATCCCCTCGCCGGCGGTGCTGCACTTCCGCGGCGGCCGCAAGCTGATCTCGGAGGAGGTCTACCCGGATCTCGAGGAGTTCTACCAGGACCTCGGCAAGACCTACCGCAAGGCGGTGAAGGCGTTCTACGACGCCGGGTGCCGCTACCTGCAGTTCGACGACACGGTGTGGGCCTATCTGTGCTCGCAGGAGGAACTGCAGAAGTCGCGCGACCGCGGCGACAATCCCGATGGCCTGCAGGAGATCTACGCACGCGTCATCAACTACGCGATCGCAGATCGTCCGGCCGACATGGTGATCACGACCCATGTCTGCCGCGGCAATTTCCGCTCGACCTGGATTTCCTCCGGCGGCTACGAGCCGGTCGCCGAGACCATGCTGGCCGGCACCAATTACGACGGCTACTTCCTCGAATATGATTCTGATCGTGCCGGCGGCTTCGAGCCGCTGCGCTTCCTGCCCAAGGGCAACAAGGTCGTGGTGGTCGGCGTCATCACCTCGAAGTTCGGCGAGCTCGAGAAGAAGGACGACATCAAGCGGCGATTGGAGGAGGCTGCGAAATTCGCCCCGATCGAGCAGCTCGCGGTGTCCCCGCAATGCGGCTTCGCCTCGACCGAGGAAGGCAACATCATCTCCGAGGAAGAGCAGTGGGCCAAGCTCAGGCTGGCCGTCGAGGTCGCGAACGAGGTGTGGGGCAAGTAAGACCGTCTCCGCCGTCATTGCGAGGAGCGAAAGCGACGAAGCAATCCATTTCTCCGCTTGCGGAAACATGGATTGCTTCGCGGAGCCTGTCATCCGGCGGCGCTGCGCGCCGACCGGGTGGCTCGCAATGACGGGGAGAGAACCGCGCTTCACTGCTCCGCCAGATAGACTTCGCCGAGCAGCGAGGAGTTCGACCACGGCACCTGCTTGCCCTTGGTCGCGGCGACGACCTCGGCGCGGACCCGCGTCAGCATCTGCTGCACTTCGAGGCCGGGCGTCCCGACATGGCGCGACAGCGCGGCCGAGAACGGGCTGTTGGCGCCTTCGCCGTCGAGCGCGACCTGGCCCGGCGCGGTCGCGAACGCGATCAGCGTGCCGGCGCCGAGCGTCGAGCCTGATCCGAGCGTCGCGGGCGCGGCAAGGCCGGAGCCGGCCTCGATGCCGCGGCTGGGCCCTGTGGACGCCACCTGCGGCGCCATCGGATTGTTTCGGCAGGCATCGAGGATCAGGATGTTGGTGCGGATCTGATCGTCGAGGCCGGCCATGATCGTGTCCATATCGACCATCGCGTCGGTCATGCGCGCACCGGCCTTGAATTCGATGTCGACCGGCACGAGGTAGTTGCGGCCGTCGACCTGCACGCCATGGCCTGCGTAGTAGACCACGGCGATCTGCGACCGCGTCGCCTCGCGCAGGAAGTCGTGGATCGTCCTCTGCATCGCGTCGCGATCGAGATCGAGACCCTCCGAGACAGTGAAGCCGATGTCGCGCAGGCTCTTGGCGATGGCGCGGGCGTCGTTGGGCGGATTGGGCAGCGCCTTGACATGCGCATAGGCGCCGTTGCCGATCACCAGCGCGACGCGCCGGCCGGTTGCCGCGGCCTGCACGCGTGCCGCAGGCGCGGCCGGTGCTGCCGTGGCGGCCGCCGGCGGTGCGGGAGCAGGGCTGCTTTCGGCGGCAGGCGCTGCTGCGGTCTTGCGCGGTGCCGCGTCGGCCTCCTTCAGCAGCGCGAGCCGCACTTTCGCGGTGGCCTGGTTGGCTTTGCTGCCGGCGTCGGAGGCGATGCCCTTGAGCACCGTGGCGTAGTCTTCCTTGGCGCGCGCCGCGTCGCCCTTGGCTTCATAGGCGAGGCCGCGCTGGGTGTAGGCCGAGATCAGCACGCTGCCGGGCGGCGTCATGATGTTGACCGGCGCTTTCGCATTCGCGAGCCGGATCGCTTCCGTCGTGTCCGCGATCGCGCGCGCGATGTCGCCCTTGGCGCGCCAGATCACGGCGCGGCGGATCAGCGGCTGCGGCAGTGACGGATCGATCCTGACCGCCTCGTTGATGTCGGCGAGGGCGCCATCGAGATCGCCGAGCGCCTGCTTCGAGGCGCCGCGGTTCTGATAGGAGAACGCCGACCTCGGATCGGCCTTGATCGCCGCGTCATAGTCGGCAATCGCCTTGGCGTAGTCACCTTTGCCGCGATAGGCGTTGCCGCGATTGTGATAGATAATGCCGCTCGGCGGCCCCATCCGCAGCGCGTCGTTGAAGTCGGCGATCGCGATGTCGTACTCGCCCTTGTCGTAATAGGCCGAGCCGCGCAGATTGTAGACGGCGGTGTTGGGCTTGAGACGCAGCGCCTCGGTCGCGTCCGTGATCACCTGCGGGTAGTTGCCCTTCTTGTTCCAGCCGACCGCGCGCCAGAAATAGATGGTCGCGAGCTTCTCGCCGGAAAACACCTTCAGCGTGATGATCTTGGTGCAGGCGTCGATCATCTGGTCGGCCGGCGTGGCGTCGGTCGTGCAGAGCGCGCCGAGCTGGGCGCGCGCCTGGGCGAAACCGGGCGTCGACCACAGGACGGCAAGAAGCAGGCAGGGGATCAGCAGCAGGCGGCGCATCGGTCATTCGGGCGTGGCGGCCGTCACGGTGATTGGCGACGGCGAGGTGGTTCTGGAGGCGATCATGAATGTTTGGTGATCGGGCGGTAGAGGGGGTTCAACTGGTGGGAAAACGGTGATAAGACGTCACCACACACGATCTCTGCCCACTTTTGTCCCACTCGCCGCTGCCCACCCTGGCCGCCTTTGGCACCATGAAGAACGACGAAATCCTCAGCCAGATCACGGATTTCTGCCGGCGCTCCGATATGGCGGAGACGACGTTCGGCCGCCGTGCCGTCAATGACGGCAAGCTGGTGCACCGGCTGCGCGAGGGTAAGCGGATCACCATCGATACGCTCGACCGCATCAATGGCTTCATCGCGACTTCGACCCCGGGGGGCGTGGCGCCGCCGCGCGGCCTCGTGGTGCCGCCGGAAAAGCGCGATCCGAGGGGTAATTTCCGCTTCTTCGAGAACCGCCAGCGCTATCTGCTGTTCGTGCACACCTGCAGCGAGAAGCGGGTGATCGCCGACCGGGTCGCGCTGGAACTGGCCGCGATCCACCCCCGGCCGCCGGCGCTGCGGGTGTTCGACGCCGGGATGGGCGACGGCACCGTGCTGGCGCGGGTCCTGCGTGCCATGCATGGCCGCTTCCCACATATGCCGTTCTATGTCGCCGGCAAGGAACTGAGCCTGGAGGACGTCCGCCTCACCCTCGACAAGGTCCCCGACCGTCTGTTCGAGCACCCGGCCAGCGTCTTCGTGTTCACCAACATGTATTACGCCGAGGCGCCCTGGCTGACGCCCAAGAACTCCGCGGCGGCCGCCAGCATGATCTGGCACGAGGTGGCGTTGCGCGGAGCTTCCTCGGGCGAGTTCGAGGCCCAGATCGCGGAACTCGGTCCGTTCCTTGAGCAGAATTGGCGGGCCAATATCAGCCCCGGCAATGCGATGCCGATCTATGAGCGGCCGGTGGCGCTGGTGCTGTACCGCGACGATCACCGCTTCCTGCTCGATTCCATCATTCCGCGGGCCGGCCGCACCGAGGCCAATTTTGATCTCGTGATCGCCTCGCAACCCTACCGCGCGAAGTCCTCGGTGAACTTCCGCGCCAAGCGGATCATCGCGCCGCTGGCCCGCGCGCTGCGCGGCGGCGGGCGGCTGATAGGAATCCACTCCCACGGAAGCGATCCCGGGCTTGAAATGATTCAAGCCGTCTGGCCCGGAGAAAATCCTTTCGCCGTCAGCCGTCATGAGATACTGCGCGCGGTGAAATACGAGTTGGGCTCGGCGGGTCGCGAGCTGAACTTCAATGCCTACGCCGATAATCGCTCGATCTTCCGATATGATATGGAAGCGCTGCCTAATGAGGTGACCGGCTCGATCGGAACCTCGACGGCCTTTGCAGCGTGGAATGCCGCGGTGTATGTCGCGCAGATCGAAGATGAGCGGTTGGTCGAAACGACCGAAAACGGACGAGCTCTCGAGGCCACACGCGAAGTTCTCCGCAAACACAACGGGCTGTGGTTCTACGACGAATCCTACGTCATCTCACGGCGACGAGACTGACATGCCGGGGACATATTCACCAACCAACGTCGGACTTCGACGAAACAAGGGGTTTGCTTGATGCGCGCGTCTTATCTCTTCACCAGCGAGTCGGTCTCGGAAGGCCATCCGGACAAGGTCTGCGATCGTATCTCGGATGAGATCGTCGATCTGTTCTATCGCGAGGGACCGAAAGCGGGCATCGACCCGTGGCAGATCCGCGCGGCGTGCGAAACGCTCGCGACCACCAACAAGGTGGTGATCGCCGGCGAAACGCGCGGCCCGAGCTCGGTCACCAACGAGCAGATCGAGAGCGTCGTGCGCGGCGCCATCAAGGACATCGGCTACGAGCAGGACGGCTTCCACTGGAACACCTGCGACATCGAGATCCTGCTGCATCCGCAGTCGGCCGATATCGCGCAGGGCGTCGACGCGCTGCAGCCGGGCGAAGTCAAGGAAGAGGGTGCCGGCGACCAGGGCATCATGTTCGGCTACGCCACCAACGAGACGCCCGACCTGATGCCGGCGCCGATCTTCTACGCCCACAAGATCCTGCGCCTGATCTCCGAAGCGCGCCACTCCGGCAAGGAGAAGGTGCTGGGTCCGGACTCCAAGAGCCAGGTCACCGTGCAGTACGAGAACGGCAAGCCGGTCGGCGTCCGCGAGATCGTGGTCTCGCACCAGCATCTGGTCGAGGATCTCTCGTCCAACCAGATCCGCGACATCGTCGAGCCCTATGTGCGCGAGGCGCTGCCGAAGGAGTGGATCAACGGCAAGACGATCTGGCACATCAATCCGACCGGCAAGTTCTTCATCGGCGGTCCGGACGGCGACTCCGGCCTGACCGGCCGCAAGATCATCGTCGACACCTATGGCGGCGCGGCTCCGCATGGCGGCGGCGCGTTCTCCGGCAAGGATCCGACCAAGGTCGACCGCTCGGCTGCGTACGCTGCGCGCTACGTCGCCAAGAACATCGTCGCGGCCGGTCTTGCCGACCGCTGCACGCTGCAGCTCGCCTACGCGATCGGCGTGGCGCGTCCGCTGTCGATCTACATCGACACCCACGGCACCGGTAAGGTGTCGGAGGACGAGCTCGAGAAGGCGGCCGCCAAGGCGATGGATCTGACCCCGCGCGGCATCCGCACCCATCTCGACCTCAACCGCCCGATCTACGCGCGAACCTCGGCCTACGGTCACTTCGGCCGCACGCCGGACAATGAGGGCGGCTTCTCCTGGGAGAAGACCGATCTCGTCGAGCCGCTGAAGCGCGCGCTCTAACGCTTGCGTCATTCCGGGGCGCTCGCGAGAGCGAGCGAACCCGGAATCCCCTTCCATCAGTTTCAGACTCCGGGTTCGCCTCATCGAGGCGCCCCGGAATGACCAGTTCAACAACAGGACGCTCAAATGAACGCCCCTACGAAGCCCGGCTTCACCGACTACATCGTCAAGGACATTGCGCTCGCCGATTTCGGCCGCAAGGAGATCTCGCTGGCCGAGACCGAAATGCCCGGCCTGATGGCCACGCGCGAGGAGTTCGGCCCCAAGCAGCCGCTGAAGGGCGCGCGTATCGCGGGCTCGCTGCACATGACGATCCAGACCGCCGTGCTGATCGAGACGCTGGCCGCGCTCGGCGCCGACATCCGCTGGGTCTCCTGCAACATCTACTCGACCCAGGATCACGCCGCGGCCGCGATCGCCGCCGCCGGCATTCCGGTGTTCGCCGTGAAGGGCGAGACGCTGACCGAGTACTGGGACTACACCGCCAAGCTGTTCGACTGGCATGGCGGCGGCACGCCGAACATGATCCTCGATGACGGCGGCGACGCCACCATGCTGGTGCATGCCGGCTACCGCGCCGAGCAGGGCGATACCGCCTTCCTCGACAAGCCGACCTCCGAGGAAGAGGAGATCTTCTACGCGCTGGTCAAGCGTCTGCTGAAGGAGAAGCCGAAGGGCTACTTCGCCGAGATCGCCAAGAACATCAAGGGCGTCTCGGAAGAGACCACCACGGGCGTGCATCGCCTCTACGAGATGGCCAACAAGGGCACGCTCTTGTTCCCGGCGATCAACGTCAACGACAGCGTCACCAAGTCGAAGTTCGACAACCTCTATGGCTGCCGCGAGTCGCTGGTCGACGGCATCCGCCGCGGCACCGACGTGATGCTGTCGGGCAAGGTCGCGATGGTCGCCGGCTTCGGCGACGTCGGCAAGGGCTCGGCCGCCTCGCTGCGCCAGGCCGGCTGCCGCGTCATGGTTTCCGAAGTCGATCCGATCTGCGCGCTGCAGGCGGCGATGGAAGGCTATGAGGTCGTGACGATGGAAGACGCCGCGCCGCGCGCCGACATCTTCGTCACCGCCACCGGCAACAAGGACATCATCACCATCGACCACATGCGCGCGATGAAGGATCGCGCCATCGTCTGCAACATCGGCCACTTCGACAACGAGATTCAGATCGCGTCCTTGCGCAATCTGAAGTGGACCAACATCAAGCCGCAGGTCGACGAGATCGAATTCCCCGACAAGCACCGCATCATCATGCTGTCGGAGGGCCGCCTCGTGAACCTCGGCAATGCGATGGGCCACCCGTCGTTCGTGATGTCGGCCTCGTTCACCAACCAGACGCTGGCGCAGATCGAACTCTGGGCCAACAACAAGGACGGCAAGTACGCCAAAAAGGTCTACGTGCTGCCGAAGACGCTCGACGAGAAGGTCGCTCGCCTGCACCTCGCCAAGATCGGCGTCAAGCTGACCGAGCTGCGCAAGGACCAGGCCGACTACATCGGCGTCAAGCAGGAAGGTCCGTACAAGTCGGATCACTACCGCTACTGAGCTGCGCTGACTGCGATCGATGAAGTGAAGAGCCCCGGCATCGTCCGGGGCTTTTTGTTGCGCTGTTTTGCACGCGGGCCTCGTTATCCGTCGTCCAGGCGAAAGCCAGGACCCATAACCACCGCAATTGCTGATGAGCGGGAATGGGCCCCCGGCGTCGCTCAACAATGATCGCTTGGGGTAATGGGTCCTGGCTTTCGCCAGGACGACGATGTGGATGTTTCTCGATTCAAGATGCCAAACACGCGA
>NZ_JARVWP010000004.1 GCF_029846235.1 Bradyrhizobium sp. CER78 | reverse complement strand
TCGGTGGAGGTGGCACTGTCCGGGCAGTTGCCCGGACGGCGAATGGAGACCGCCGTTGCTAAATCGGCTTGCCCGTATACGGCATCGATGCCGTCAGGCCGCCGTCGACGGGAATCGCCTGGCCGTTGACGTAGGACGCCTCGTCGCTCGCCAGGAACAGGCCCATCGCGGCGAGCTCATGGGGCTGGCCGGGGCGCTTCAGCGGATTGAGCTGGCCGATCTTGTCCTGGGTGCCGCGCTCCTTGGCGCGATCGAATACCGGCTTGGTCATGCCGGTCTCGATCAGGCCCGGGCAGATTGCATTGATGCGCACGCCGGTGCCGGAGAGCGAGTAGGCGGTGGTCTGCACCAGGCTGATGACGCCGGCCTTGCTCGCGCCGTAGGGATGACCGCTGGCGCCGGACTTCAGGCCCGCGACGGAGGCGGTGCAGACGATCGAACCGTGGCCCTGCTTGGTCATGTGCGGGATCGAATGCTTGATCGCGAGGAACGGGCCGATCAGATTGACGCGCAGCACCTCCTGCCAATGTTCCGGAGTCTGGTCGGCGAGCGGAACGAGGCCGCCGCTGACGCCGGCATTGGCCCAGATCGCGTCGAGCTTGCCGTACTTCGAAACCGCTTTCTCGATGAAGGCCTTCACGTCGCTCTCCGAGCCGGCGTCCGCAGTGACGGATTCGACCGTGCCGCCGGCATCGCGCACCAGCTTGGCGGTCTCGTTGACGCCATCTGTGCGATCGACCGCGATCAGCTTGGCGCCTTCCCTGGTGAACAGCAGCGAGGCCGCGCGGCCGATGCCGCTGCCTGCGCCGGTGATGATGACGGATTTGCCTTCGAGGCGGCCCATGATTTTCTCCCTGTTCACATGATCCGTGGCACGCCTGCCGCGCGACGGAATTCAAACAAAATTTCAAACGTCAGAAGCACTTGAGACGATGTGCGGCGTGACGTACAGCGTGACGGGACACTATTGAAGGGCTCATCCGATGTCCAATCCAGAGAAGCCTAACGTGACGGTGACGCGGTGGTGGTGGGTTCGTCATGCGCCGGTGCGCAGCGACGGCGGCAACATCTACGGGCAGGAGGATATCGACTGCGACACCGGCGATGTCGAAGTGTTCGAGGCGGTCGCAAAAATGCTGCCGCGCAACGCCGTGTGGTATTCGAGCAATCTCAAGCGCACGCACAAGACCGCGGAAGCGATCTGGGCCGCCGGTTATCCGAAGCCCGAAAGCATGACGCAGGAACGCGACTTCGCCGAGCTGCATCTCGGCCGGTGGCAGGGCATGAACCGCGCCACGTTTCTCGCCAGCCGCCCGCCGGGCAACCTCTGGTTCGCCGACGTCAACGAGCCGGCACCCGGCGGCGAGAGTTTCATGGATCTCTACACCCGCGTCTGTCGCACCATCGTGCGGATCACGGTCGCGGAAGCCGGCCGGGACATCATCGCGGTCGGCCATGGCGGCGTGATCCGGGCCGCGGTCGGTCTTGCGCTTGGCGGCCAGCCGGACCGCGGTCTGTCTTTCGACATCGACAATGTCTCGGTGACGCGGCTCGATCACATCGCGGCGCCCAATGTGTCGACCTGGCGGTTGCCGATGGTGAATCAGCAGCCCTGGATCGCCGATCCCCGCCACGCCGCAATGCATCAGCCGTCCGGGCCAGAGGTGCGGCCGGCGAGCAAGCTTGCGTGATTGCGCTATCGCAACACCGCACCACTGCCTAAGCTCGACACAGAATTCAAACACCTTACATCAGGGAGAGAACCATGACCTTGTTCGACATGAAGGGAAAAGTTGCCGTCATCACCGGCTCGACGCGCGGCATCGGACGCGCCATTGCCGAGCGGATGGCCGAGCACGGCGCCAAGGTCGTGATCTCCTCGCGCAAGGCCGATGTCTGCGAAGAGGTGGCCAAAGAGATCAACGCCAGCTACGGCAAGGGCACCGCGGTCGCGATCGCAGCCAATATCTCGTCGAAGGAAAATCTGCAGAACCTCGTGGACGAGAGCAATCGTGCCTTCGGCAAGATCGACGTGCTGGTCTGCAACGCGGCGTCCAATCCGTATTACGGTCCGCTCGCCGGCATCTCCGACGATCAGTTCCGCAAGATCCTCGACAACAACATCGTCGCCAACAACTGGCTGATCTCGATGGTGGTGCCGCAGATGATCGAGCGCAAGGACGGTTCGATCATCATCGTCTCCTCGATCGGTGGCCTGAAGGGTTCGACCATCCTCGGCGCCTACGCGATCTCCAAGGCCGCCGACATGCAGCTCGCGCGCAACCTCGCCTGCGAATACGGCAAGCACAATATCCGCGTGAACTGCATCGCGCCGGGCCTGATCAAGACCGACTTCGCCAAGGCGCTGTGGGACAACCCGGACAACCTGAAGGCCTCGACCGCGCGCTCGCCGCTGCTGCGCATCGGTGTGCCCGACGAGATCGCCGGTGCCGCCGTGTTCATGGGCTCGCGCGCCGGTGACTTCATGACCGGCCAGACCGTGGTGATCGACGGCGGCGCGACGATCAGCTGACGCGAAGCGTCATCCCGGGGCGCGCGTTAGCGCGAACCCGGGATCTCGATCTCGTTGCGCGAGATTCCGGGTTCAGCCCTGCGGGCTGCCCCGGAATGACGGATTACTCCACCGCCGCGTAAACCCCGTTGCGCACCAGCGAGCGGGTATACTCGCGCTGGCCCGGGCCCTGCATCATGAAGACCGCGATCAGGTCTTCGCTCGGATCGATCCAGAAGAACGTGCCGGCCATGCCGCTCCAGAAATACTGGCCGACCGAGCCGGAGAACGGCGCGATGCCCTGCTGCATGCGCACCGCGAAGCCGAGGCCGAAGCTGTGGCCTGGCGACACCAGCGTGCCCTGAACCTTGACGCCGGCGCCGAGGTGATCGGAGGCCATGAATTCGAGCGTCTTGCGGCCGATGATCCTGGTGCCGTCAAGCGCGCCGCCGTTGAGCAGCATCTGCGCGAAGCGGGCATAGTCCATCGTGGTCGACACCAGCCCGCCGCCGCCGGATTCCATCGCCGGCTTCTCCAGCATGTTGAACAGCTGCACCTTCTCATTGGTCCAGGGATCGTTCGCAAACGCCTCGGCGAGCCGGCCGGCATTGGCTTCCCCGGTATGGAAGGCGGTCTCGTTCATTTGCAGCGGCGCGAGAATCCGCTCAGTGAGGAACTCGCCGAGCGTCTTGCCGCTGACGACCTCGATGATGCGGCCGAGGATGTCGGTGGAGCGGCTGTAGTTCCACTCGGCGCCGGGCTGGCAGACCAGCGGCATGGCGGCGAGCATGGTGGCGTGCTCGGCATTGGTGATCTTGCGGCTGCGCAGCCGCGACTGCTTGTAGAGCTCCTGCACCGGGCCGTTGCCGGTGTGGTCATACGTCAAACCCGACGTGTGGCGCAGCAGGTCCTGGATCGTCATCTGCCGCTGGGTGGGAACGAGCTCAAGCTTGCCGTTGTGCTCGACGCCGACCTTGGTC
This sequence comes from Bradyrhizobium sp. CER78, assembly GCF_029846235.1. Taxonomy (GTDB): domain Bacteria; phylum Pseudomonadota; class Alphaproteobacteria; order Rhizobiales; family Xanthobacteraceae; genus Bradyrhizobium. The sequence goes on along the minus strand of NZ_JARVWP010000004.1, from coordinate 574,754 downwards.
TCGGCGAACTCGGGAATGAATTTCGCGACGGGATCGCTCAGCAGGAAGTGGCCGTCCTCCAGCAGCTGCATGATGCCGACCGAGACGATCGGCTTGGTCATCGAGAAGATGCGGAAGATCGTGTCATGCGCCATCGGCGCAGCGGCCGCCGGGCTTTGCCGGCCGATCGCGTCGAACCAGCCGATCTGGCCGCGCCGCGCCACCAGCACCGTGAAGCCGGGCGCGGTTCCCTTGTCGACCTCGCGCTTGAAGGTGTCGGACAGCGCCTGCAGCCGCGCGCTCGACAGTCCGATCGATTCGGGCTTGGCGAGGGGGAGGGACGGGGTGGTCTGGCTGGGGGCGTGCTTGGCGGCGGTCTGGGCGTTCATGGTCTCTCCCTGGTTCTTGATTCTTGCGGCGAGGTGCCGACGGGGGTGATGGCCGAAGTCTGGCGCAGAAGTTTTGCAATGAACAGAAGCTTCGCTGCTTCGCCCTTGCAAACCGGCCATGCCCTGTGCTTGAAACGGCGCGAACCGGCGGCGACGCAGGTTCCCTGCAGGAGTGTAGCTCAATTGGTAGAGCACCGGTCTCCAAAACCGGGGGTCGCAGGTTCGAGCCCTGCCACTCCTGCCAGCTTTTAGCCAACAATTTGAATGTCTTGGCCGAGGTCCTGGAACACGGCCATGATCATTTTGACTTACTTGATCAGCGGGCAGCCGCCGTCCTTCAGCGGCCTGAACGCCTGGTCGCCGGGCACCTCGGCGAGCACCTTGTAGTAATCCCACAGCGCCTTCGATTCCTCGGGCTTCTTGACCTCGAACAGGAACATCGAGTGCACCATGCGGCCGTCCTCGCGGACCACGCCGTTGTCGGTGAAGGCATCGCGCACCGGGGTCGCGCGCATCTTCGCCAAAACCTGTTTGGTCTCCTTGGTGCCGGCGGCCTTCACGGCAATGAGGTAGTGCAGGGTGGCGCTGTAGGTCGCCGCCTGGTTCATGGTCGGCATCCGCTTCATGCGCTCGAAGAAGCGCTTGCCGAAGGCGCGGGTGCGGTCGTTGAGGTCCCAATAGTAGGCCTCGGTGATGATCAGGCCCTGGGCGAGCTTCAGCCCGAGGCTGTGGATGTCAGAGATGAACATCACGATCCCGGCCAGGTTCTGTCCGCCCGCGACGATGCCGAATTCGGCGGCCTGCTTGATCGCGTTGATGGTATCGCCGCCGCCGTTGGCGAGGCCGACGATCTTCGCCTTCGACGACTGCGCCTGCAGCAGGAAGGAGGAGAAGTCCGGCGTGTTGAGCGGGTGGCGGGCGCTGCCGAGCACCTTACCGCCGGCGGCGCGGACCACGTCGCCGGTGTCGCGCTCGATCGAATGGCCGAACACATAGTCGGCGGTGATGAAGAACCAGGTGTCGCCGCTGTTCTTCACGATCGCGCTGCCGACGGTGTGGGCGTTGGCGTAGGTGTCGTAGGTCCAGTGCAGCGTGTAGGGCGAGCAGGATTTTCCGGTGATGTCGGAGCTCGCCGCATCCGTCACGATCATGATCTTCTCGAACTGCTTCGACATCTCCATGCCGGCGAGCGCGGTCGCCGAGGTCGGCATGTCGATGATCATGTCGACATTCTCGGCCTCGTACCATTTGCGGGTGATGGTGGCGGCGACGTCGGCCTTGTTGAGGGCATCGGCGGTGACGAGCTCGATCGGCTTGCCGAACATCGAGCCGCCGAACTCCTCGATCGCCATCTTGGTGGCCTCGACATTCCCGGCGCCTCCGATGTCGGAATAGACCGACTGGAAATCGGTCAGCACGCCGATCTTGAGCGGCGTCTGTTGTGCGAGCGCGGGTCCGGCCCACGCCGCGGCGAGCAGGCCGGCGGCGGACAGACTCGTGGCGATGGATTTCATGGTGATGCGTCCTCCCAGGGTGTTCTTATCGGTTTGTCCGACAAAGCTAGATTTGCCCGGTTCCAGTGTCAATTCCAGCTGGCAGGGTGCGACAATCCGGCCAGGAATGGCCCATTTGACGCTCCAAAGGCCATGGCCTACACTTTGTCCGACAAACGACAATCGGGAGCCCAGAGTGGCCGCCACGCCGCTGTTCCGCCGCATCGACGTCGCGCCGGCCTACCAGAAGGTCGCCGACGCCATCGAACGCGAGATCATCAACGGCCGCATCAAGCCGGGCGAGCCGATCGGCACCGAGCAGCAGCTGGTCGCGCAGTTCGGCGTCAACCGCTCGACGGTGCGCGAAGGCATTCGCGTGCTCGAGGAGGGCGGGCTGATCCGTCGCGATTCCAGCCGCCGCCTGCAGGCCTGCCTGCCGCGCTACAACAAGCTCGCCACCCGGCTGTCGCGCGCGCTGATCCTGCACGAGGTCACGTTCCGCGAATTGTTCGAGACCTCGATGACGCTGGAGGTCGCGAGCGTCGAGGGCGCGGTGGAGCGTGCGACCGACGAGAACATCGCCGAGCTCGCCGGCAATCTCGAGCGCAGCGCTGCCGTGGTCGGCAATCCCGCCGAGCTTGCCGAGCTCGATGCGGAGTTCCACGTGCTGATGGCCAAGGCCTCGCAGAACCGCGTGCTGCAGCTCGCCCGCGAGCCGGCCGCGCAGCTGTTCTTTCCGACCACCGAGATGATCGTCGGCGGCGTGCCCGAAGGCGGCGCGCGCCTCATCGAGGCGCATCGCCACATCCTCGATGCGATCAAGCAGCGCGACAAGGAGGCCGGCGTGCTGTGGACGCGGCGGCATCTGCAGGACTGGCGGCGCGGCTTCGAGAAGATCGCCTCGCTCGATCGCTCGGTCGAGCACACCTACATGGAACACGCCTACGCCGCGCGGCAATAGCCACGGCGCGGGCGACAACAAGACAACGACAACAAGCACATTCGGGAGGGACAAATGAGCGACAACATCGCAGCAACCATCCAGCGCGCCCGCGAGCACAGCATCGGCGACCTGCTGCGCCGGTCCGCGAAGCGTTATCCAGCCAAGACCGCGCTGATCTGCGGCGAGGTCAGCTGGACCTTCGCGGAGATGGATGCGATCTGCAATCGGCTCGGGCGCGGCTTGCTCGGCCTCGGCGTCGCGAAGGGCGACCGTGTCGCGGTGCTGTCGCGCAATTCGCACGGCTTCGCCGCGTTGCGCTTCGCGGTGGCGCGGATCGGCGCGATCCTGGTGCCGATCAACTTCATGCTCAATCCCGACGAGATCAATTTCATCCTCGCCAATTCCGGCGCCAAGCTGCTCGCGGTCGGCCCCGATTTCGTCGAGACCGCGCACGCCGCCGCGGCCAAGGGATCGGCGGTCGAAACCCTGATCTGGCTGCCCGGCGAGGATCCGGCCACCGCGCCCGAGGGCATCACGACCTTCGATAGCCTGCTGCACAGCGACGCCTCGGCGCCGGATGTCTCGGTCGACAGCCGCGATCCCGCGCAGATCATCTACACCAGCGGCACGGAGTCGCTGCCGAAGGGTGCGATCCTCACCCATGAAGCCGTGATGTGGCAGTATGTCAGCTGCATCATCGACGGCGGCATGGCGAGCGACGACACCGTGCTGCATGCGCTGCCGCTCTATCATTGCGCGCAGCTCGACGTCTTTCTCGGGCCTGCGATCTATCTCGGCGCCACCAGCCTCATCACCGGCAAGCCGGTGCCCGATAACGTTCTGGCGCTGATCGCAGCCCACAAGATCAACTCGTTCTTCGCGCCGCCGACGATCTGGATCGCAATGCTGCGCTCGGGCGCGTTCGACCGCACCGACCTGTCGACGCTGCGCAAGGGCTATTACGGCGCCTCGATCATGCCGGTCGAGGTGCTGCTCGAATTGCAGCGCCGGCTGCCCGACGTGAAGTTCTGGAATTTCTACGGCCAGACCGAAATCGCGCCGCTCGCGACTGTGCTGACGCCGCAGGATCAGTTGCCGAAGGCCGGCTCGGCCGGCAAGCCCGCGATCAATGTCGAGACGCGGGTGGTCAAGCCCGACATGACCGACGTTGCGGTCGGCGAAGTCGGCGAGATCGTGCATCGCTCGCCGCATCTGTTGTCCGGCTACTACAACGATCCGGCCAAGACTGCGGCCGCGTTTGCCGGCGGCTGGTTTCATTCCGGCGATCTCGCGACCGTCGACGCCGATGGCTACATCACCGTCGTCGACCGCGTGAAGGACATGATCAAGAGCGGCGGCGAGAATGTCGCGAGCCGCGAGGTCGAGGAGATGGTCTACCGGCTGCCTGCGGTGTCGGAGGTTGCGGTGGTCGGACTGCCCGATCCGCGCTGGATCGAGGCGGTGACCGCGATCGTCGTGGTCAAGGCCGGCCAGGACCTCGATGCCGAGAGCGTCATCAAGCACTGCGCGGCGTCGATGGCCCATTTCAAGGTGCCGAAACGGGTCATCTTCGTCGATGCCCTGCCGAAGAACCCGAGCGGCAAGCTGCTCAAGCGCGAGCTGCGGCAGCGCTATGTCGGCGGCGCGACGCTGGATCAGGCCGTCCAGAAGAGCTTTGCCGGGTAATCGACCCGGCCGCCGCGATCGATGGCCGGGGCAATGGACCCTCCGTCCGTGCGCCTAAGTGCTTGATTTAAGGGGTTCTGTCCCGGTCCGCCGCAGGCGCGGCTGGGGCCGGGTGCGACGGCGCCGATCTTGACGTTTGGCTCCTCTCGCAGTAGATACCCGGCACTCGCAGCCGGCCCGCTTTGATGGCGGATATCCGGCGCGGCCTAATTCCCCGAACATTCGAGCTCGTTTATCGGCTCAACCTTCCAAACGAGGGCTGGGTCCGCAAGGTCGGCTGTTCGGATTCCTTGAAACGTTGCAATCGTCCGGAGACGGACGCGGATCTCACGATGGCTTTCAGCCCGTTCAAATTCCTTCAGGAAGTGCGCTCGGAGACCGCCAAGGTCACCTGGCCGACGCGCCGCGAGACGACGATCACCACCATCATGGTGTTCGTGATGGTGGCGCTGGCCTCGATCTTCTTCTTCGCCGCAGATCAGATCATCCGTTATCTGATCACCCTGATACTGGGCATCCACTGATGAGCATGGGAACTCAATTGATGGACAAGCGCTGGTACATCGTTCACGCCTATTCGAATTTCGAGAAGAAGGTTCAGGAATCGATCCGCGAGCAGGCCAAGCAGCGCGGGCTGGAAGAGCTGTTCGAGCAGATTCTGGTGCCGACCGAAAAGGTCACCGAGGTGCGCCGCGGCCGCAAGATCGACGCCGAGCGCAAGTTCTTCCCGGGCTATGTGCTGGTGAAGATGAAGCTGACCGACGAGGCGTTCCATCTGATCAAGAACACCCCGAAGGTGACCGGCTTCCTCGGCGCGGAAAACAAGCCGATGCCGATCTCGGAAGCCGAGGCGATGCGGATCCTGCACCAGGTGCAGGAGGGCGTGGAGCGTCCGAAGGCGTCGGTGTCGTTCGAAATCGGCGAGAACGTGCGCGTGGCCGACGGCCCGTTCGCCTCGTTCTCCGGCGTGGTGGAAGAAATCGACGAGGCGCGCTCGCGCGTGAAGGTCGCGGTGTCGATCTTCGGCCGCGCGACCCCCGTGGAACTGGAATTCGGTCAGGTCGAAAAGGTGGTCTGACCGGACGGCGCGGGGTATATGCCTCGCGTCAAGTAAGAGGCCGTGGGAGGGAGGAGGCGGTCGCCAGCCCCTTCAACCGAACCACGGAACCTGAAACCGCCGGCACCGTCCGGCACAACAGGAGTGATAAATGGCAAAGAAAGTGACCGGATACCTGAAGCTTCAGGTCCCGGCCGGTGCGGCGAATCCTTCGCCCCCGATCGGTCCCGCGCTTGGTCAGCGCGGTCTGAACATCATGGAGTTCTGCAAGGCGTTCAACGCCCAGACCCAGAAGGAAGAGAAGAACACCCCGATTCCGGTGATCATCACGATCTATGCGGACCGGTCCTTCACTTTCGAGATGAAGACCCCTCCGATGTCCTACTTCCTCAAGCAGGCCGCCAAGATCCAGTCCGGATCGAAGGCGCCGGGCCGTGACAAGGCCGGTGCGGTGACCAAGGCGCAGGTGCGCGAGATCGCCGAGAAGAAGATGAAGGACTTGAATTGCGACACCATCGAATCGGCCATGAAGATGGTCGAGGGCTCTGCCCGTTCGATGGGTCTGGAAGTTGCGGGGTAACGGGCCATGACAATCGGAAAGCGTCTGAAGAAGGCCCGTGAGGGTGTCGATCGCGAGAAGCTCTACCCGCTCGCGGACGCCATCAAGATGGTCAAGGAGCGCGCCAAGTCGAAGTTCGACGAGACGATCGAGATCGCGATCAATCTCGGCGTCGACCCGCGCCACGCCGACCAGATGGTCCGCGGCGTCGTCAACCTGCCGAACGGCACCGGCCGTACGCTCCGCGTCGGCGTGTTCGCGCGCGGCGCCAAGGCTGAGGAAGCCAAGGCCGCCGGCGCCGACGTCGTCGGTGCTGAAGACCTGGTCGAGAAGGTGCAGGGCGGTGCGATCGATTTCGATCGTTGTATCGCGACCCCCGACATGATGCCGCTGGTCGGCCGCCTCGGTAAGGTGCTCGGCCCGCGCGGCATGATGCCGAACCCGAAGATCGGCACCGTGACCATGGACGTCACCAACGCCGTGAAGGGCGCCAAGGGCGGCTCGGTCGAGTTCCGCGTCGAGAAGGCCGGCATCGTGCAGGCCGGCATCGGCAAGGCCTCGTTCTCCGAGGACAAGCTGGTCGAGAACGTCAAGGCGCTCGCCGATGCGGTCTCCAAGGCGAAGCCGGCCGGTTCCAAGGGCACCTACATCCAGCGCGTGGCGGTTTCCTCCACCATGGGCCCGGGCGTGAAGGTCGAGCCGGGCACGATCCTCGGCTGATATCCTTGGCCGTGACGAGATAAAGAGGGGCGGGATCGGGCAACCGGTTCCGCCCTTTTTGTTTTGCCAAAGCGTTTTCGAGCGAAGTGGTGACCGGTTCGCGTGAAGAAAACGCGTCAAACAAGACCCTGAAGCCTCTCGCAGGAAAGAAGAACAATGCCCGATAAGGTCCTGGTTTATTCGCGCTTTCCCAAGGCCCAGTTGATCCGCTTCGGCGAGCGCTATGAGATGCTCAATGCAGCCGGCAAGCGGCTGGACGACGCATTCCCGGCGGCCGAACTCGCCGAGATCCGCGCCATGATCACCGCGGGCGGCACGGCGCTCGGCGCCGACGCCATGGACCTGCTGCCGAAGCTCGGCGCGATCGTCTGCTACGGCACCGGCTATGACGGCGTCGATCTTGCGGCTGCCGCCAAGCGCGGCATCGCGGTCGGCCACAGTCCGGGTGCCAATGCGGCATCGGTTGCCGACACCGCGGTGACCCTGATGCTGGCATCGGTGCGGCGCCTGCTGGTGGCCGATCACTACGTGCGGAGCGGTGACTGGGCCGGTGCAAAGCCGTCGCCGATGATGCGGCCGCAGGCGGGCATGCGCGGCCGCAAGGTCGGCGTCTACGGGATGGGCGAGATCGGCCGCAAGATCGCGAGCCGCGTCGCCGCCTTCGAGACCGAGGTCGGCTATTTCAGCCGCTCGAAGCATGACGTGGCCTACCAGTATTTTCCGACGCTGGAGGCGCTCGCCGACTGGTGCAGCGTGCTGATGATCGCCGTGCGCGCCGGTGCCGAGACCGAGCACGCAGTCAACGCCGATATCCTGCGCCGGCTCGGCAGCGACGGCTTTGTGGTCAACATCTCGCGCGGCTCGGTCATCGACCAGCCGGCGCTGGTTGCGGCGCTGACCGACGGGGTCATCGCCGGCGCCGGCCTCGACGTGTTCGCGAGGGAACCGCATGCGCCTGACGCGCTGACGGCGCTGCCGAACGTGGTGCTGTCGCCGCATGTCGGCGGCCATACCCTGGAATCGCATGTGGCGATGCAGGACTGCGTGCTCGCCAATCTCGATGCGTTCTTTGCAGGCACGCCGCTGCCGTATAAGGTGACCGGCGCCTGAGCGCCTGCCGGTTCCCGTCTCGGAACCGGTATCGAGCCGTCATATTAAAACTGGTCCAATATTTGCTCTTGGCAAGTACGGCAGGACCGGCTACATAGCGCCTTCCGGGCGTGCTGGCACTTGCTGGCATGTCCGTGCTCGCAATCCGAAAACCTGAATTGATAGGAGATCATTCCTTTCCGCATGCCCGCAAGGATGCTCGAAAGGAAGGAGACCCGTCGCCTCGGAACGGAATGAGAGCAGGGGCCTTCAGCGTGCTGAAGTGCCTCGATCCTGTCCAAGACTGCAGGCGCCCGCGAGAACTTCGTGTTTTCAACGGCTTAATCGCATGGCCTGCATAGACGGGTGAAGACCGGATTTTGCCCTCCACGTCGCGATTTGTCGCGGCTGGGAGGCTGGTTTGGTTCGAACCTCGACAGCCCATGGCCGCAAGGCTCTGGGAGGGCAGGCTTCTAGATGTCGTCTTGCCCGGCATGTCCGAAGGGTCTTAGCAACCCTCTGGATCAGGTTTAGGGCGGGACGATGGGTGCAACCCGGCGGTCCTGGCCTTCGCGGAAAGGCCGCCAACCGGAAAGAGCTTGCTGTGGAACGAGCGGCAAAAAAAGAGTCGGTCGAACAACTTAACGAGGTCTTCAAGACCACGTCGGTTGCGATCGTTGCTCACTATTCCGGCCTCACCGTGGCCCAGATGCAGAAGCTGCGCATGCAGATGAAGCAGGCGGGCGCATCGGTGAAGGTCTCGAAGAACCGTCTCGCCAAAATTGCTCTTGAAGGCACTGACGTCGCTGCCATCGGCTCCCTGCTGAAGGGACCGACCGTGATCGCTACTTCGAACGATCCGGTTGCGGCGCCAAAGGTTGCCATCGAATTCGCCAAGGCGAACGAGAAGTTCGTCATCCTCGGCGGCTCGATGGGTAAAACCGTCCTGAATGTCGACAGCGTGAAGGCGCTTGCCTCACTGCCGTCGCTCGACGAACTGCGCGGCAAGATCGTTGGCCTCATCGTGGCGCCGGCGACCAAGCTTGCTCAGCTCTCGAATGCGCCCGCGGCCAAGCTCGCGCGCGTCATTCAGGCTCATGCCTCAAAGGGCGAAGCGGCCTGACCCCTTCGCTAATCTCAAACCTGGTTCGAACCAAACGTTTAAGGAACTGAACAATGGCTGATCTGCAGAAAATCGTCGACGACCTCTCGAGCCTCACCGTGCTCGAAGCGGCCGAACTCGCCAAGCTCCTCGAAGAAAAGTGGGGCGTGTCCGCCGCTGCCGCCGTCGCGGTTGCTGGCCCGGCTGCCGGCGGTGCTGCCGCTGCTCCGGCTGAAGAGAAGACCGACTTCACCGTCGTGCTGGCTGCTGCCGGCGACAAGAAGATCGAAGTCATCAAGGAAGTCCGCGCCATCACGGGCCTCGGCCTGAAGGAAGCCAAGGACCTCGTCGAAGGCGCTCCGAAGCCCGTCAAGGAAGGCGTCAACAAGGAAGAAGCCGACAAGATCAAGGCCCAGCTCGAGAAGGCTGGCGCCAAGGTCGAGCTCAAGTAATGCGCGATCCGGGAGCGCCGCAGGGCGCTCCCGGGCCATGCAAACGGCATGCGACAGGTTGTCGCGTGGCATACTGGACACAAAAAAGTGTGGGGATCCGTGGACTTAACCCTCGAATCTCCTTTATTGCCATCCCATATCGGGTTGGCAGCGGAAAAACACGGTAGGCGGCGGGGGCGGCAGGGTCCCTGGCGGAAGCCGTTGGGAGACAGTCAGATTTCGGGCTTTTTCAGTCCGTAAAGCGGAGCGTTTGGACGAGCGGGTGCAGTGATGCGCCCCGCGCGTTGTTTTGCGTTTTGGAGGTGGTTGGGGCCGGGACGGGGATTTAATTCCTGACTTTGCGCTTCGTTCCTTCGAGACGATTCGAAATTCAACCCGGGGGCCGACGGCAGTCGTGTCCCGGAAGGTTCGCCCCACAAAGGCGACGAAAATGAGAGGCCACGATGGCGCAGCAGACATTCACCGGTCGCAAACGCGTACGCAAGTTTTTCGGTCACATCAAGGAAGTCGCCGAGATGCCGAACCTCATCGAGGTTCAGAAGGCGTCGTATGACCAGTTCCTGATGGTTGACGAGCCGGCCGGCGGTCGCCTCGACGAGGGCCTGCAGGCGGTGTTCCGCTCGGTGTTCCCGATCTCGGATTTCTCCGGCACCTCGATGCTCGAATTCGTCCGCTACGAATTCGAACAGCCGAAGTACGACGTCGACGAGTGCCGCCAGCGCGGCATGACCTTCGCTGCGCCGCTCAAGGTGACGCTGCGCCTCATCGTGTTCGATATCGACGAGGAAACCGGCGCCAAGTCGGTGAAGGACATCAAGGAGCAGGACGTCTACATGGGCGACATCCCGCTCATGACGATGAACGGCACCTTCGTCGTCAACGGCACCGAGCGCGTCATCGTCTCGCAGATGCACCGTTCGCCCGGCGTGTTCTTCGACCACGACAAGGGCAAGACCCATTCGTCCGGCAAGCTGCTGTTTGCCGCCCGCGTGATTCCGTATCGCGGTTCCTGGCTCGACATCGAGTTCGACGCCAAGGACATCGTGTTCGCGCGCATCGACCGCCGCCGCAAGCTGCCCGTGACCTCGCTGATGTACGCGCTCGGTCTCGACGGCGAGCAGATCCTGTCGACCTTCTACAAGAAGATCACCTACAAGCGGACCAAGGACGGATGGCGCGTGCCGTTCGACGCCAACCGCTTCCGCGGCTATTCGACCGTCAACGACCTGATCGACGCCGACACCGGCAAGGTGGTGCTCGAGGCCGGCAAGAAGCTGACCGTGCGTCAGGCGCGCCAGCTGCAGGAGAAGGGCCTCAAGGCGCTGCGCATGTCGGACGAGGAGCTCGTCGGCAACTACCTTGCCGAGGATCTCGTCAACCCGAAGACCGGTGAAATCTACGCCGAAGCCGGCGAGGAGATCACCGAGAAGTCGATGAAGGTGCTGAACGAGCAGGGCTACAAGGACCTGCCGCTGCTCGACATCGACCACGTCAATGTCGGCGCCTACATCCGCAACACGCTGTCGGCCGACAAGAACATGACGCGTGAGGACGCGCTGTTCGACATCTACCGCGTGATGCGTCCGGGCGAGCCGCCGACGCTGGATTCGGCGCAGGCGATGTTCCAGTCGCTGTTCTTCGATGCCGAGCGCTACGACCTTTCCGCGGTCGGCCGCGTCAAGATGAACATGCGCCTCGAGCTCGATGCGCCCGACACCCATCGCACGCTGCGCAAGGAAGACATCCTGGCGGTCATCAAGACGCTGGTCGACCTGCGCGACGGCAAGGGCGAGATCGACGACATCGACCACCTCGGCAACCGCCGGGTGCGCTCGGTCGGCGAGCTCATGGAGAACCAGTACCGGATCGGCCTGCTCCGCATGGAGCGCGCCATCAAGGAGCGTATGTCGAGCGTCGATATCGACACCGTGATGCCGCAGGACCTGATCAACGCCAAGCCCGCGGCCGCCGCGGTGCGCGAGTTCTTCGGTTCCTCGCAGCTCTCACAGTTCATGGACCAGACCAACCCGCTGTCGGAGATCACCCACAAGCGGCGCCTGTCGGCGCTTGGCCCGGGCGGTCTGACCCGCGAACGTGCCGGCTTCGAAGTCCGCGACGTGCATCCGACGCATTACGGCCGTATCTGCCCGATTGAGACGCCGGAAGGTCCGAACATCGGCCTGATCAACTCGCTGGCGACGTTCGCGCGCGTCAACAAGTACGGCTTCGTCGAGACACCCTATCGCAAGATCAAGGACGGCCGGGTCACCGACGAGGTGGTCTATCTGTCGGCGATGGAAGAGGGCCGCTACCGCGTCGCGCAGGCCAACGTGCCGCTCGATGCCAAGGGCCGCTTCACCGACGATCTGGTGGTCTGCCGTCATGCCGGCGAAGTGCTGCCGGTCACGCCGGACAAGGTCGACTACATGGACGTGTCGCCGAAGCAGCTGGTTTCGGTCGCCGCGGCGTTGATCCCGTTCCTCGAGAACGACGACGCCAACCGCGCGCTGATGGGCTCGAACATGCAGCGCCAGGCGGTGCCGCTGGTTCGCGCCGAGGCGCCGTTCGTCGGCACCGGCATGGAAGGCGTGGTCGCCCGTGACTCCGGTGCTGCGATCGCCGCCCGCCGCTCCGGCGTGATCGACCAGATCGACGCCACCCGCGTCGTGATCCGCGCCACCGAGGATCTCGATCCGACCAAGTCGGGCGTCGATATCTACCGGCTGATGAAGTACCAGCGCTCCAACCAGTCGACCTGCATCAACCAGCGTCCGCTGGTGAAGGTCGGTGACATCGTCAAGAAGGGCGACATCATCGCTGACGGTCCGTCGACCGATCTCGGCGAGCTCGCGCTCGGCCGCAATGTGCTGGTCGCGTTCATGCCGTGGAACGGCTACAACTTCGAGGACTCGATCCTGCTCTCCGAGCGGATCGTGAAGGACGACGTGTTTACGTCGATCCATATCGAAGAATTCGAGGTGATGGCCCGCGACACCAAGCTTGGCCCTGAGGAAATCACCCGCGACATTCCGAACGTCTCGGAAGAAGCGCTGAAGAACCTCGACGAGGCCGGTATCGTCTACATCGGTGCGGAAGTCCGCGCCGGCGACATTCTCGTCGGCAAGATCACGCCGAAGGGCGAGAGCCCGATGACGCCGGAAGAGAAGCTGCTGCGCGCCATCTTCGGCGAGAAGGCCTCCGACGTCCGCGATACTTCGCTACGCGTGCCTCCGGGCGTGCAGGGCACCATCGTGGAAGTCCGCGTGTTCAACCGCCACGGCGTCGACAAGGACGAGCGTGCGCTGGCGATCGAGCGGGAAGAGATCGAGCGTCTGGCCAAGGACCGCGACGACGAGCAGGCGATCCTGGACCGCAACGTCTACAACCGCCTTGCCGAGCTCCTGGAGAACCGCCAGGGCATCGCCGGCCCGAAGGGCTTCAAGAAGGATACCAAGATCACCCGCGCGGTGCTCGACGAGTATCCGAAGTCGCAGTGGTGGCTGTTCGCCTCGCCGAACGACAAGCTGATGGCCGAGATCGAGGCCATGCGGAAGCAGTACGACGAGTCGAAGAAGGGCCTCGAGCAGCGCTTCCTCGACAAGGTCGAGAAGCTGCAGCGTGGCGACGAGCTGCCGCCCGGCGTGATGAAGATGGTCAAGGTCTTCGTCGCGGTGAAGCGCAAGATCCAGCCCGGTGACAAGATGGCCGGCCGTCACGGCAACAAGGGCGTGGTGTCGAAGATCGTGCCGATCGAGGACATGCCGTTCCTCGAGGACGGTACCCACGCGGACATCGTGCTCAATCCGCTCGGCGTGCCTTCGCGCATGAACGTCGGTCAGATCCTTGAGACCCATCTCGGTTGGGCCTGCGCCGGCCTCGGCAAGCGCATCGGCCAGACCATCGACGCCTATTATCAGAGGCAGGATCTCAAGCCGCTGCGCGAGACCCTGAAGAAGATCTACGGCGAGGATGAAACCATCAAGTCGCTGAACGACAACGAACTGCTGGAGCTCGGCCGCAATCTGAGCCACGGCGTGCCGATCGCCACCCCGGTGTTCGACGGCGCCAAGGAAGCCGACATCGAGGAGATGCTGAAGCTCGCGGGCTTCGACGCCTCCGGCCAGTCGACCGTCTATGACGGCCGCACCGGCGATGCGTTCGATCGCAAGGTGACGATGGGCTACATCTACATGCTCAAGCTGCACCATCTCGTGGACGACAAGATCCACGCGCGTTCGATCGGTCCGTACTCGCTCGTCACCCAGCAGCCGCTGGGCGGCAAGGCGCAGTTCGGCGGCCAGCGCTTCGGCGAAATGGAGGTCTGGGCGCTGGAAGCCTACGGCGCCGCCTACACGCTGCAGGAGATGCTGACCGTGAAGTCGGACGACGTCGCCGGCCGTACCAAGGTGTACGAGGCGATCGTGCGCGGCGACGACACCTTCGAGGCCGGTATTCCGGAATCGTTCAACGTGCTGGTCAAGGAAATGCGCTCGCTCGGCCTCAACGTCGACCTGCACAATTCCAAGGTGGGACCGGCGCCGACGTCGGAAGCGGCCGAGTAACGCTGTGATTGATGCCCGGCGCGAGACGCGCCGGGCCTTCGCGCTCTGCTCGGACGTTGAGTGGGGCGCGCGCTGACTAAAACTTTCGAATTTGCTGCCGGTGACGATCGGCACGCGAGGAGAAGACCATGAATCAAGAGATTATGAATCTTTTCAATCCGACGACGCCGGCTCAGGTCTTCGACCAGATCCGGATTTCGATCGCGTCTCCGGAGAAGATTCTGTCCTGGTCGTACGGCGAGATCAAGAAGCCGGAGACCATCAACTACCGCACCTTCAAGCCGGAGCGCGACGGCCTGTTCTGCGCACGCATCTTCGGGCCGATCAAGGACTACGAGTGCTTGTGCGGCAAGTACAAGCGGATGAAGTACAAGGGCATCATCTGCGAGAAGTGCTCGGTCGAGGTGACGCTGTCGCGCGTCCGGCGCGAGCGCATGGGCCATATCGAGCTGGCGGCCCCGGTCGCCCACATCTGGTTCCTGAAGTCGCTGCCGTCGCGCATCGGCCTGCTGCTCGACATGACGCTGAAGGATCTCGAGCGAATCCTGTACTTCGAATACTACGTCGTGCTCGAGCCGGGTCTGACCGCACTGAAGGACCGTCAGCTGCTGTCTGAAGACGAGTATCTGAAGGCGCAGGACGAGTACGGCCAGGACAGCTTCACCGCCATGATCGGCGCCGAGGCGATCCGCGAGCTGCTCAAGGGTCTCGAGCTCGAGAAGCTCGAGGCGACGCTGCGTGCCGACATGGCGGAGACCGACTCCGACATCAAGCACAAGAAGCTCGCCAAGCGTCTGAAGATCGTCGAGGCCTTCCGCGTCTCCGGCAACAAGCCGGAATGGATGATCATGACGGTCGTGCCGGTGATCCCGCCGGACCTGCGTCCGCTGGTGCCGCTCGACGGCGGCCGGTTCGCGACCTCGGACCTCAACGACCTGTATCGCCGCGTCATCAACCGCAACAACCGCCTGAAGCGGCTGATGGAGCTGCGTGCGCCGGACATCATCATCCGCAACGAAAAGCGCATGCTGCAGGAGGCCGTCGACGCACTGTTCGACAACGGCCGCCGCGGCCGCGTCATCACGGGCGCCAACAAGCGCCCGCTGAAGTCGCTCGCCGACATGCTGAAGGGCAAGCAGGGCCGGTTCCGTCAGAACCTGCTCGGCAAGCGCGTCGACTATTCGGGCCGTTCGGTGATCGTGGTCGGTCCCGAGCTGCGCCTGCATCAGTGCGGCCTGCCGAAGAAGATGGCGCTCGAACTGTTCAAGCCGTTCATCTACTCGCGGCTCGACGCCAAGGGTCTGTCCACCACGGTGAAGCAGGCCAAGAAGCTGGTCGAGAAGGAGCGTCCGGAGGTCTGGGATATCCTCGATGAGGTGATCCGCGAGCATCCGGTGCTGCTCAACCGCGCGCCGACGCTGCATCGCCTCGGCATCCAGGCGTTCGAGCCGGTGCTGATCGAGGGCAAGGCGATCCAGCTGCATCCGCTGGTCTGCGCAGCGTTCAACGCCGACTTCGACGGCGACCAGATGGCCGTGCACGTTCCGCTGTCGCTCGAAGCGCAGCTGGAAGCGCGCGTCCTGATGATGTCGACCAACAATATCCTGCATCCGGCGAACGGCCAGCCGATCATCGTGCCGTCGCAGGACATCGTGCTCGGCCTCTACTACGTCTCGATCATGCGCGAAGGCCTGCCCGGCGAGGGCAAGATCTTCGGTGACATGGCCGAGCTCGAGCACGCCCTGCATTCGAAGGTCATCCACCTCCACACCAAGATCAAGTACCGGTGGGAAAGCCTCGACGACGAAGGCAAGCTGACCAAGCGGTGGATCGAGACCACCGCCGGCCGCGTCATGCTCGGCAATTTGCTGCCGAAGAGCACCAAGATCTCGTACGACATCATCAACAAGCTGATGACCAAGCGCGAGATCTCCGGCGTGATCGACCAGGTCTACCGGCACTGCGGTCAGAAGGAGACGGTGATCTTCTGCGACCGCATCATGGCGCTCGGCTTCTACAACGCCTTCAAGGCGGGCATCTCGTTCGGCAAGGACGACATGGTCGTGCCGGCGTCGAAGTGGAAGATCGTGGACCAGACCCGTACGCTGGCGAAGGATTTCGAGCAGCAGTACAATGACGGCCTGATCACCCATGGCGAGAAGTACAACAAGGTCGTCGACGCCTGGTCGAAGGCCGGTGAAGAAGTCGCCAAGGCGATGATGAAGGAGATCTCGTCGACCAAGAAGACGGCGGCGGGAGCCGATGCCGACATCAACTCGATCTACATGATGGCGCACTCCGGTGCGCGTGGTTCGCCGGCGCAGATGCGCCAGCTCGCCGGCATGCGCGGCCTGATGGCCAAGCCGTCGGGCGAGATCATCGAGACGCCGATCATTTCCAACTTCAAGGAAGGTCTGTCGGTGCTCGAGTACTTCAACTCGACCCACGGCGCCCGCAAGGGCCTCGCGGACACCGCGTTGAAGACTGCGAACTCCGGCTACCTGACCCGTCGTCTGGTCGACGTCGCGCAGGACTGCATCATCACGCAGACCGATTGCGGCACCAAGCTCGGCATCAAGATGCGCGCCATCGTCGATGCCGGCACCGTGGTCGCCTCGCTCGGCTCGCGCATCCTGGGCCGCACGGCCTGCGATGACGTGCGCGATCCCGCCACCAACGAGGTCGTCGTCAAGCGCGACACCTTGATGGAGGAGAGCCATGTCGACGCGATCCAGCAGGCCGGCATCCAGGAGGTGAAGATCCGCTCGGCACTGACCTGCGAGCTGATCAACGGCATCTGCGCCAAGTGCTACGGCCGCGATCTGGCCCGCGGCACCCCGGTCAACCACGGTGAGGCCGTCGGCGTCATCGCGGCGCAGTCGATCGGTGAGCCCGGTACGCAGCTGACGATGCGCACGTTCCACATCGGCGGCGCCGCCCAGCTCAACGAGCAGTCATTCGTCGAATCGAACTTCGACGGCAAGATCGTGATCAAGAACAAGGCCATCGCCCGCAACAGCGAAGGCAGCCTGATCGCGATGGTGCGCAACATGGTCGTTGCGATCGTCGATGCCGACGGCGCCGAGCGTGCAACCCACCGTATTCAGTACGGTTCGAAGATGCACGTCGACGAAGGCGACATGGTCAAGCGCGGCCAGCGCATCGCGGAGTGGGATCCCTATACCCGCCCGGTGCTTACCGAAGTCGAGGGCACGATCGGTTTCGAGGATCTGGTCGAAGGCCAGTCGATCTCGGAAACGCTCGACGAATCGACCGGTATTGCCAAGCGCGTGGTCATCGACTGGCGCACGACGCGCGGCGGTTCGGACCTGCGTCCGGCCATCGTGGTCAAGGGCAAGGACGGCAAGGTGCTGAAGCTCGCGCGTGGCGGCGATGCCCGCTACATGCTGTCGGTCGACGGCATTCTGTCGGTCGATATCGGCGCGAAGGTGATGCCCGGCGACATCCTGGCGCGTATCTCGACCGAGAGCGCCAAGACGCGTGACATCACCGGCGGTCTGCCGCGGGTGGCGGAACTGTTCGAGGCTCGCAAGCCGAAGGATGCGGCGATCATCGCGGAGACCGCGGGAACGATCCGCTTCGGCCGCGACTACAAGAACAAGCGCCGCATCTCGATCGAGCCGATGGACAAGACCGAGGAGCCGCGCGAGTACCTGATCCCGAAGGGCAAGCACATCCACCTTCAGGACGGCGACATCGTCGAAAAGGGCGATTTCATCGTCGAAGGCAATCCGGCGCCGCACGACATCCTGGCGATCAAGGGCATCGAGGAACTCGCTGCCTATCTGGTCAACGAAATCCAGGAGGTCTACCGGTTGCAGGGCGTGCTCATCAACGACAAGCACATCGAGGTGATTGTCCGTCAGATGCTGCAGAAGGTCGAAGTCACCGACCAGGGCGACACCGACATGATCTCGGGCGAGCAGGTCGACAAGATCGAGTTCGACGCGCTCAACACCAAGGCCAAGGAGGAGGGCAAGAAGCCCGCCACGGGTACGCCGGTTCTGCTCGGCATCACCAAGGCGAGCCTGCAGACCCGCTCGTTCTTCTCGGCGGCGTCGTTCCAGGAGACCACGCGCGTGCTCACCGAGGCTGCCGTCAACGGCAAGATCGACCCGCTCGAAGGCCTCAAGGAGAACGTCATTGTCGGCCGCCTGATCCCGGCCGGCACCGGCGCCTCGATGGCGCGGATCCGCGAGGTCGCGGTCAAGCGCGACAAGCTGATCCTCGACGAGCGCGAGAAGCAGCAGGCGGCGATCGTGCCGACGGCTCCGGAAGCGGAGCCGCTGGCGCTGCCGCCCGCGGAATAGGCCTCCGCAAGACTACGGTAATGGCGAGAAGGCCGGCGTTTTGCCGGCCTTTTTGCTGCTTTCTTTCCCTGCTGCGGTGCTGGGACGCAGTTTGTTCATCTTCCCTTCAGGCAAAAAAGTGCTTTTGCTAGGGTGACTTAGACCGGCCGTTTGGCTGCCGGAAGCGACGGAATCCATATGCTCGACTTGGCTATCGTAGGCGGCGGCCCCGGGGGGCTGATGAGCGCCTGGTATTTGAAGCGCAAACTCGGCGACCTCTGCCGCGTGACCATCTTCGAGGCGTCGAACCGCCTCGGCGGCAAGATCGTCACGCGCAAATTCGACAGCGCGCCGGCGATGTACGAGGCCGGCGTTGCCGAGATCTACGACTACTCGATGACGGGACCCGACCCGCTGCGCGAGCTGATCCAGCATTTCGGCCTGCAGACGATCCCCATGGATGCCGAGCAGGTGCACCTCGACGGCGAGCTGCTCGCCGACGTCCCGGGCATGCGCCGCAAATACGGCGCGAAGACCGCGGCCGCGATCGAGGCATTCCGCAAGCGCTGCGCCGACCTGGTGTCGCCGCACGAGTACTACGAGGGCATCGGCGCCCACGACAACGAGCATCCCTGGGCCTACAAGACCGCCGAGCAGATCCTCGACGAGGAGGTCGAGGACGCGACCGCCAAGCGGTTCTTCAAGGTGATGGCGCGCTCCGACATCGCGACCGAGAGCCACAACACCAACGGCCTCAACGCGCTGAAGAACTACGTGATGGACGTCGACGGCTATATCGGCCTGTATTCGATCCAGAACGGCAACGAGCAGCTGATCGATTGCCTGCGCTCGGAGGTCAGCGCCGACATCCAGCTCAACCATCGCGTCCTCAAGGTCGGCAAGACCGCGGCCGGCCGCTACCAGCTCAACATGATGAACGGCAAGGGGCCGGAGACGCGCGACTTCGACCTCGTGCTGGTCTGCCTGCCGCACTCCTGGCTCGCGACCATGCGCTGGGACGGCGAGCAGCTGCGCAAGTCGATGGTCAAGCACGTCGCCTATTTCGACCGGCCCGCGCACTATCTGCGTGTCTCGATCCTGTTCGACGAGCCGTTCTGGGGCGAGAAGATCCCAGGCGCCTGGTTCATGTCGGAGGCGTTCGGCGGCTGCTGCGTCTACAATGAGGGCGCGCGCCACGACGTCGGCAAGCACGGCGTGCTGAACTGGCTGATCGCCGGCTCCGACGCGCTCGCCTACGCCAATCTCAGCGACGAGGAACTGATCGACGCCGCGCTGAAGTCGCTGCCGGCCTCGCTCGGCGATGCCCGCGAACACTTCCTCGAGGGCAAGACCCACCGCTGGCTGTCGTCGGTCAATGCGCTGCCGGGTGGCCTGCCGGTGCGCGACGTCATGACCAACCATCGTCCCGAGCCGAAGGAGCACCCCGGCCTCGTGGTAGTCGGCGACTATCTGTTCGATTCGACGCTGAACGGGCTGCTCGATTCCTCCGATGCCGCTACCGACATCGTCGTCACCGAGATGATGCGGCTGCGCCGCGCCCGCGCGCAGGACGAAGGCACGCTGTCCGACAAGATCGACCGCGCCTATTTCGACAATTATCGCGGCGCCGGTCCCTACGGCGAAGTCTGGCGCAACTTCACCGACCCGGCCTATCTGACCGACCTGATCAAGACGGTCTGGGGCAGGGCGAAGGGCTACAAGCTGCTGATCGCCGGCTCCGCCAGCGGCGAATTGGTCGGCGCGCTGCGCGAGCGCGGCATCGATGCCTGGGGCATCGAGAACAACCGCTACATCCACGGCAAGACGCCGAAGGCGCTCAAGAAGTACAACAAGCTCGGCTCGATCGCCGACATGCCGTTCAAGGACAATGAGTTCGACTTCGTGTTCGAGACCTCGCTGTGCCATCTCGGCGAGAAGCAGGTCGTGCGCGGGGTGCGCGAGCTCAACCGCGTGGTCAAGACCGGCGTCGTATTCGCGTCGGTGACCTCGGACATGGCGCCGGCGGTGATCGATCGCTACGATCTGCTGCGCGGCGTGAAGAAGCTCGGCACCTGGTGGGAATGGTCGGAACTGTTCTTCGGCAACGGCTTCGACCTGTCGATGCACCGCCGCGACTGCACCGATGCGCTGTGGACGTTGACGCTCGCCGCCAACAAGGGGCCGGGGCAGTGGTACGCCGACTCCGACAGCCTGCGTTATTCGTTCTTCGACAAGGTCGAGGCCGACCTCGACGACTAGCGACAAGACAAGCAGGGTGCGATGCAAGGCGATCGGCCTTGCGCCAACCAATTGTCGAACGACGGCCCAACCTGTGATCCCGAATCCACGGGAGGGTGTCGCTGCGCGTCGCGCTGTTGCAAACGCTTTGCCGAATTCTCTGTGATCGCATAGAATTGCGGCCGCAGCGTTGTCAGCTGCGGGTTCGATTTGCGGTCATGCCGGCCGTGGAGCATCGGTTGGTTTCATGGCGCCAAGACCTCCTGCATCAAGACCTCCTGCATCAGACGATCCGACGAGATCGGCGGCCGACGATCCCGAGCTGAAGAAGAAGCCGGCGCCGGTGGCCGGTCCGCCTGCAGCGGCAGCCTCGGCGAAGCCGGCCGCGGCACCGGCCGACGACGAAGATGAGAACGACGAGGAGGAGGACGAGTTCGAGCTTGACGATGATGATGACGAGGATCTCGTCGTCTTCACCGCCAGGGAAGCCGCCGGCGCGCTGTCGACGATCTATGGCTTCATCAAGCCGATCCTGACCAACTACAAGAAGCCGCTCGCGTTCGTCACCATCGGCGTGCTGGTCGAGACGTTGTTCAACGTCATCATGCCGCTCAGCCTGAAATTCCTGATCGACGACGCGCTCGGCGAAGAGGATTTCCAGGCGCTCTACAAGATCCTCGGCGTGCTCGCGGTCGCCGGCATCGTCACCTCGATCATCGCGGTCTGGTACGAGCGCTGGGATGCGCGGCTCGGCGCCGGCATCATCGCCGACGTCCGGACCCGCATCTTCGAGCACGTCCAGAACCTGCCGTCGGCCTATTTCGCGCGCACCAAGCGCGGCGAGATCCTGTCGCGCTTCTCGATCGACCTGTCGGCCTTCGAGGGCTCGGTCAAGACCTTCGCCAACAGCGCGGCGCTGCCGGGCTTCGAATTGATCGCCGGCATCATCCTGATGCTGTTCCTGAACTGGCAGCTGGCCGCGGTCGCCCTGCTGGTGTTTCCGATCACGCTGATCGGGCCGCGCATCCTGACGCCCAAGGCGGTGCAGGCCAATTACGAGCAGAAACAGAACGAAGCCGCGTTGCTCGGAACCGTGCAGGAGAACGTCGCCGCGCAGGCGGTGGTGAAGGCGTTCAACCTGCAGCGCCGGGCGCTCGGCTGGTTCACGCTGCGCAACCGCGACGTCCGGGCCAAGGCCGCCTCGGCCATGTTCCTGTCGACCATGGTGGAGCGCACCGTCACCATCGCGGTGCTGCTGCTCCACCTCGTGGTGCTGGCGATCGGCGCCTATCTCGCCACCAAGGGGCAGATCACGGTCGGCACCTTCGTGACCTTCGAGAGCGCGTTCTGGGAGGTGTCGTACAACATCGCCCATCTCATGCATTTCATCCCGGTGTCGATCTCGTCGGCGGCGGCGGTGCGGCACATCCAGGAACTGCTCGACGAGCCGACCCGCGGCGCCGACCGTCCCGGTGCGCCGGACCTGCCGCGGATCACCAACGACATCTCGTTCGAGCGCGTCACCTTCCAGTATGAGGGGGCGCAGACGCCGGTGCTGGACAATCTCAGCCTCAAGCTCAATGCCGGCAAGAGCATTGCGATCGTGGGTCCCAGCGGCTCCGGCAAGAGCACGCTGATCAACCTGATCCTGCGGCTCTACGTGCCGGACGAGGGCCGCGTCGCCATCGACGGCGTCGATATCCGCCGGGTGACGCGCGAGTCGCTGCGGGCGAACATGGCGGTCGTGTTCCAGGAGAACATGCTGTTCAACATGTCGATCCGCGAGAACATCCGGCTCGGCAAGGAAGGGGCCACCGACGCGGAGGTCGAGGAGGCCGCGAAGAAGGCCGAGATCCATCGCTACATCATGAGCCTGCCGCAGCGCTACGACACGTCGGTCGGCGAGCGCGGCGATACCTTGTCCGGCGGCCAGCGCCAGCGCATCGCGATCGCGCGCGCGCTGATCCGCAATCCGTCGGTGCTGCTGCTCGACGAGGCGACCTCGGCGCTGGATCAGACGACGGAGGCCGCGATCAACCGCACGCTGCTCAAGGTCGCGGAGGGCCGCACCATGATCTGGTCGACGCACCGCCTGACCTCGGTGGTCGAGATGGACGAGATCATCGTGATCTCAGGCGGCAGGGCGATCGAGCGCGGCTCGCATGAGGCGCTGCTGTCCCGGAATGGCGTGTACCGCAAGCTGTGGGACGACCAGGGACACGTGCATCACGATGCGGACGACGAAGACGACGATGACGACGATGACGAAGACGACGAGGATGAAGACGACGAGGATGAGGACGAAGACGAGGAGGCGTGACGCCCGCGCCTCGTGGCTCGTGACCTCCGGTCGCTACGCCCTGTCCGCCGCCTGCGGACGTTGCCGGAACTGATTGGCCGTCCGTGTTGCCGAGGCCGCCTGCGGGCGGTGCAGCCGGCGCAGCGTGCCGCGGCCGAGATAGCCGAGGAAGCGCGCCCAGCGCTGGGCCTGCCAGTAGGGGCCGCTGCCGATCGATACCTCGCGGAAGCTGAAGGCCTTGGCGTTCGACCAGGCGTCGCATTCGGTCTTGACCGGATCGTCGTAGAACGCGGCAATCTTCTCCTCGCCCATGCCGTCGGTGGCAAGCCAGGCCGGGATATGGACGTTGCAGAGCTGGGACACGTCGGTGAACACCTTGTCGGTTCCGGTGCCGGTGACCGGGCAGGTGCTGGCGAAGGCGTCGCCGACCAGGACGACGCCGGCCTGCCGATAGCCGGTGCTGACATAGACGTCGGCGGGCCGGACCTTGATGTCGCCGGCGACGCCGAATTCGCCGGTGAGCCGGCGCAGCCGCGGCAGCGCGGCGTTCAGGGTCTCGACCGGATTGCGCCGCATCGTCCGCAGCCAGGGGTCGTCGGCCTGGCGGTAGGTGAAGAGGTTGGCGCGCATCCGGTTTCCGATCGGAAACAGCGTGATGTAGGGGATGAGGTCGCTCGGCCGCTCCGAGAAATAGGTCATGGCCGCGAACGGGAAGGCGGGCCGGCCGACGGGGACGAAATCGAAGCCGAGCGAGATCGAGTGGCAATTGCTGGTGACCAGCCGCTCGATGCCGAGCATCCGGCGCAGCCCGACGTTCAGGCCGTTGGCGAGCACCACGAGGCGTGCCGAGATCTCCTCGCCGTTGGAAAGCACGACCTTCTGCCGTTCGGAGCTGGTCGCGACGTCGACGACCTTGTCGCAGATGAACTCCGCCGGCCCCGCGATTTCGTCCCGAATCGCCGCGATCAGCGCGTCGTACATGATGCCGTACTGCCGGCTGGGCTGCCGGTCGAGCAGAAAGCCGAATCGCGCGATCCAGTTCTCGCCGTCCAGTGTCGCCGAGCGGAGCACGGATTCGGCAAGGCCGGTCCTGGCGAATCGCTCGAGCTGGAGGTCGCCGCCGATCTTTTCGACGCGGAAATCGAAGGGATAGACCCGGTGCGGGTCGATCAGCACGGTCGGTATTCCGGCACGGCCGAGCATGGCGGCTGCGATCGAGCCCGCAAGACCTCCGCCGATGATCGCGATGTCGGTGTACCGCATGAGAGCTTCCGTGGCCGTAGTCGCGATTTTTGCGCTGCGAATGGCAAATAAAGGCTTAGTTTCGAAATTTGCCTTCAGGCCGAAACTGGGGAGAATTGTTTCTATTCATATTTTACCCGGGTGAAACATGAGCCCGTTGTCGTGCCGACGATTCGGATTGGGCGAGGGGAGGCATGGAAGCTGTCATATTTCGTCGCCCGGCGGGCGTCGGCGGAATGCGAAATCCGCAAGCGGCAGAGGCGTTTCTTTGCTTGTCGTTTTGCTTGACTTCACTATCTCTCGATTATACAAGGCGCCCACTTAACGACAGGCGGTGAGCTACGCCAGCGTCGGAACGGAACACCCGAAGGCCCTTTTTCAGGAGCCGGACGGGCACCAACCTCGACGAATGCCGCTCAAACGCTGTCGATGATAGCTAGGCAATGCCAGGACGATTTTGGTTCTCTTGAGCACGTCCTCTTGAGAGTGAATTCGGATGCATGACCTCGGTGGCGGACCGGACAGCGAACGCTGAACGGTTCGGGATCGCGGTCCTCTGTGGCGTCGATGCGCTTTCCGCTCAGCGATGAGTGGTTGGCGCGATTTCGCTTTGCGCGGGTATTTGATTCGCGTCGAGCGGGCCGTGCGGGGCGGCTAGTCCCGAGAAGAAATTTGCGGAGCCATTCAAGGTTTTCGCGCGAACTAAAGGGTGAAGGCTGCATGCCGACGATCAACCAGCTGATCGCAAAACCGCGAGAAGTGCAGAAGTCGCGTAAGAAGGTGCCGGCGCTGCAGCAGTCGCCGCAGAAGCGCGGCGTGTGCACGCGCGTCTACACCACGACCCCGAAGAAGCCGAACTCGGCGCTTCGTAAGGTCGCCAAGGTGCGCCTGACCAACGGCTTCGAGGTGATCGGCTACATCCCGGGTGAAGGCCATAACCTTCAGGAGCACTCGGTGGTCATGATCCGCGGCGGCCGCGTCAAGGACTTGCCCGGCGTGCGCTACCACATCCTCCGCGGCGTGCTGGATACCCAGGGCGTCAAGAACCGTAAGCAGCGTCGTTCGAAGTACGGCGCGAAGCGTCCGAAGTAAGCGGGAAACGATCAGATGTCGCGTCGCCATTCTGCCGAGAAGCGTGAAGTTCTTCCGGATCCGAAGTTCGGGAACATCATCATTACGAAGTTCATGAACTCGGTGATGTACGCCGGGAAGAAGTCGGTTGCCGAAAACATCGTCTACGGTGCGCTCGGCATGATCGAGACCAAGACCAAGCAGAACCCGCTCGGCGTGTTCGAGCAGGCGCTCGAGAACGTGATGCCGACCATCGAGGTTCGCTCCCGCCGCGTCGGCGGCGCGACCTACCAGGTTCCGGTGGAAGTCCGTTCGGTGCGCCGTCAGGCGCTCGGCATCCGCTGGCTGATCTCGGCTGCCCGCGAGCGCAACGAGAAGACTATGACGGAGCGCCTCTCGGCGGAGCTGCTCGACGCCTCGAACAACCGCGGCAACGCGGTCAAGAAGCGTGAAGACGTGCACCGGATGGCGGAAGCCAACCGCGCGTTCTCGCACTATCGCTGGTAAGGCGAACAACGGAATCTAAGGAACAGTCTCATGCCCCGCCAACATGCCATCGAGGACTACCGCAACTTCGGTATCATGGCGCATATCGACGCCGGCAAGACCACGACCACCGAGCGCATCCTGTATTACACCGGCAAGAGCCACAAGATCGGCGAAGTGCACGAAGGTGCC
The DNA here is from genome assembly GCF_029846235.1 of Bradyrhizobium sp. CER78. Classification (GTDB taxonomy): domain Bacteria; phylum Pseudomonadota; class Alphaproteobacteria; order Rhizobiales; family Xanthobacteraceae; genus Bradyrhizobium. Next base: position 548,885 of record NZ_JARVWP010000004.1, on the reverse strand, counting down.
GCGACGATGGACTGGATGGAGCAGGAGCAGGAGCGTGGCATCACGATCACCTCGGCTGCGACCACCGCGTTCTGGAACGGCAAGCGCCTGAACATCATCGACACCCCCGGCCACGTCGACTTCACCATTGAAGTCGAGCGTTCGCTGCGCGTGCTCGACGGCGCCGTTTGCGTTCTCGACTCAAACCAGGGCGTCGAGCCGCAGACCGAGACCGTCTGGCGCCAGGGCGACAAGTACAAGGTTCCGCGCATCGTCTTCGCCAACAAGATGGACAAGACCGGCGCCGACTTCTTCAAGTGCCTGTCCGACATCGTCGACCGCCTCGGCGCCAAGCCGATCGCGATCCAGCTTCCGATCGGCGCCGAGAGCAACTTCAAGGGTCTCGTCGACCTCGTGAAGATGAAGGGCGTCATCTGGAACGATGAATCGCTCGGCGCCAAGTTCGACTATGTCGACATCCCGGAAGATCTGGTCGAGCAGGCCAAGGAATATCGCGAGAAGATGGTGGAGGCCGCCGTCGAGCTCGACGACGACGCTTTGGCCGCCTTCCTCGACGGCAAGGAGCCGGACGAGGCGACCCTGAAGCGCCTGATCCGCAAGGCCGTGCTGACCGGTGCGTTCTATCCGGTGCTGTGCGGCTCGGCGTTCAAGAACAAGGGCGTGCAGCCGCTGCTCGATGCCGTCGTCGACTACCTGCCGTCGCCGATCGACGTGCCCGCGATCAAGGGCACCGACGAGGATGGCAACGAGGTCGTGCGCAAGGCGGACGACAAGGAGCCGCTGGCGCTGCTCGCGTTCAAGATCATGGACGACCCCTTCGTCGGCACCATCACCTTCTGCCGCATCTACTCGGGCATCCTTGCCTCGGGCACCGGCGTCGTGAACTCGACCCGCGAGAAGAAGGAACGTATCGGCCGCATGCTGCTGATGCATGCGAACAACCGCGAAGACATCAAGGAAGCCTATGCCGGCGACATCGTCGCGCTGGCCGGCCTGAAGGAAGCGCGCACCGGCGACACGCTGTGCGATCCCAACAAGCCTGTCATCCTCGAGAAGATGGAATTCCCGGAGCCGGTGATCGAGATCGCGATCGAGCCGAAGTCGAAGGCCGACCAGGAGAAGCTGGGCGTGGCGCTGGCCAAGCTCGCCGCGGAGGATCCGTCCTTCCGCGTGTCGACCGACCACGAGTCCGGCCAGACCATCCTCAAGGGCATGGGCGAACTGCATCTCGACATCAAGGTCGACATCCTCAAGCGCACCTACAAGGTCGACGCCAACATCGGCGCGCCGCAGGTGGCGTTCCGTGAGCGTGTCACCAAGCGGGTCGAGCACAGCTACACCCACAAGAAGCAGACCGGCGGTACCGGTCAGTTCGCGGCCGTGACGATCATCGTCGAGCCGAACGAAGCCGGGAAGGGCTACGAGTTCGAATCGAAGATCGTCGGCGGCGCGGTGCCGAAGGAATATATCCCCGGCGTCGAAAAGGGTCTCGAGAGCGTGCTGTCCTCCGGCGTGGTCGCGGGCTTCCCGATCGTCGACGTCAAGGTGCAGCTGATCGACGGCAAGTTCCACGACGTCGACTCGTCGGCGCTGGCCTTCGAAATCGCCACGCGCGCCTGCTTCCGCGAGGCGCTGCAGATGGGCAAGTCCGTTCTGCTCGAGCCGATCATGAAGGTCGAGGTGGTGACCCCGGAAGACTACACCGGTTCGGTCATCGGCGACCTGAATTCCCGGCGCGGCCAGATCCAGGGCCAAGACATGCGCGGCAATGCCAACGTCATCAACGCGATGGTGCCGCTCATGAACATGTTCGGTTACGTGAACAACCTGCGCTCGATGAGCCAGGGTCGCGCGACCTTCACCATGCAGTTCGATCACTACGCCGAAGCTCCGGCGAACGTGTCGGCTGAAGTCCAGAAAAAGTTTGCTTGATTGTCGTTGGTTAGCAGCTAACGACTGAACGGAGAGTCAAATGGCCAAAGCAAAATTCGAGCGTAACAAGCCCCACTGCAACATCGGCACCATCGGTCACGTCGACCATGGCAAGACCTCGCTGACCGCAGCGATCACCAAGGTGCTTGCAGAGACCGGCGGCGCGACGTTCACCGCCTACGACCAGATCGACAAGGCGCCGGAAGAGAAGGCGCGCGGCATCACGATCTCGACCGCTCACGTCGAGTACGAGACGACCAACCGCCACTATGCTCACGTCGACTGCCCCGGCCACGCCGACTACGTGAAGAACATGATCACCGGCGCCGCGCAGATGGACGGCGCGATCCTGGTGGTGTCGGCTGCTGACGGCCCGATGCCGCAGACCCGCGAGCACATCCTGCTCGCCCGCCAGGTCGGCGTGCCCGCGCTCGTCGTGTTCCTCAACAAGTGTGACATGGTCGACGATCCGGAGCTGCTCGAGCTCGTCGAGATGGAAGTTCGCGAGCTGCTCTCGAAGTACGAGTTCCCGGGTGATGACATTCCGATCATCAAGGGTTCGGCGCTCGCCGCCCTCGAAGACAAGGACAAGAAGCTCGGCCACGACGCCATCCTCGAGCTGATGCGCAATGTCGACGAATACATCCCGCAGCCGGAGCGTCCGATCGACCAGCCGTTCCTGATGCCGGTTGAAGACGTGTTCTCGATCTCGGGCCGCGGCACCGTCGTCACCGGCCGTGTCGAGCGCGGCGTGATCAAGGTCGGCGAGGAAATCGAAATCGTCGGTATCCGCGACACCCAGAAGACCATCGTCACCGGCGTCGAAATGTTCCGCAAGCTGCTTGATCAGGGCCAGGCCGGCGACAACATCGGTGCGCTGCTTCGCGGCACCAAGCGCGAGGAAGTCGAGCGTGGCCAGGTGCTGTGCAAGCCCGGTTCGGTCAAGCCGCACACCAAGTTCAAGGCTGAGGCTTACATCCTCACCAAGGAAGAGGGCGGTCGTCACACCCCGTTCTTCACCAACTACCGTCCGCAGTTCTACTTCCGCACCACCGACGTGACCGGTGTCGTGCATCTGCCGGAAGGCACCGAGATGGTGATGCCGGGCGACAACATCGCGATGGAAGTGCACCTGATCGTGCCGATCGCGATGGAAGAGAAGCTGCGCTTCGCGATCCGCGAAGGCGGCCGCACCGTCGGCGCCGGCGTCGTCGCCGCCATCATCGAGTAAGTACGCGAATAGGGAATGGCGAGTAGCGGGTGGGGCACCATTCGCTATTCGCTACTCGCCACTCACTAAAGAAAGAATACGGCAATGAACGGCCAAAATATTCGCATCCGTCTCAAGGCGTTCGACCATCGAATCCTCGATACGTCGACCCGCGAGATCGTGAACACGGCGAAGCGCACCGGTGCGCAGGTTCGCGGACCGATTCCGCTGCCGACCCGCATCGAGAAGTTCACCGTCAACCGTTCGCCGCACGTTGACAAGAAGAGCCGCGAGCAATTCGAGATGCGCACTCACAAGCGCCTCCTCGACATTGTCGATCCGACCCCGCAGACCGTCGATGCGCTGATGAAGCTCGACCTGGCCGCCGGTGTCGACGTCGAGATCAAGCTCTAAGGTTTTGGATTTTTACGTCCGCCGCTTGCGGACAGAAAGACAGGAAGCACGCCGATGCGCTCCGGAGTGATCGCACAAAAGGTCGGGATGACGCGGGTCTTTACGGAGACCGGCGAGCATATCCCTGTGACCGTGCTGAAGTTGGGCAACTGCCAGGTGCTGGGCCACCGCACGACCGAGAAGAACGGCTATGTCGCTCTGCAGCTCGGTTCGGGCGCCCGCAAGACCGTGTACATGCCCAAGGCCGAACGCGGCCAGTTCGCAGTTGCCAAGGTCGAGCCGAAGCGCAAGGTCGCCGAGTTCCGCGTGTCCGAGGACGCGCTGATCCCGGTCGGCGCGGAAATCCAGGCGGACCATTTCGTGGTCGGCCAGTTCGTCGACGTGACCGGCACCTCGATCGGTAAGGGCTTCGCCGGCGGCATGAAGCGCTGGAATTTCGGCGGTCTGCGCGCCACCCACGGTGTGTCGATCTCGCACCGCTCGATCGGTTCGACCGGTGGCCGTCAGGACCCCGGCAAGACTTGGAAGAACAAGAAGATGCCCGGCCACATGGGCGTCGACCGCATCACCACGCTCAATCTGCGCGTGGTGCAGACCGACGTCGAGCGCGGCCTGATCCTCGTCGAAGGCGCCGTTCCCGGCTCCAAGGGCGGCTGGATCTCGGTGCGCGACGCGGTCAAGAAGCCGCTGCCGAAGGAAGCCCCGAAGCCCGGCAAGTTCAAGGTTGCCGGCGGCGAAGCTGCCGAGGCTGCCGCCGAGAAGGAGGGCGCGTGAGATGGAACTGAAAGTCACGACCCTTGAAGGCAAGGACGCCGGATCCGTCGAGCTCTCGGATGCGATCTTCGGTCTCGAGCCCCGCGCCGACATCATTCAGCGCTGCGTGCAGTGGCAGCTGAACAAGCGTCAGGCCGGCACCCACAAGGCCCAGGGCCGCGCCGACGTCTGGCGCACCGGCAAGAAGATGTACAAGCAGAAGGGCACCGGCGGCGCCCGTCACGGCTCGGCTCGCGTGCCGCAGTTCCGCGGCGGTGGCCGTGCGTTCGGTCCGGTGGTTCGCTCCCATGCGACCGACCTGCCGAAGAAGGTGCGTGCGCTCGCGCTGAAGCATGCGCTGTCGGCCAAGGCCAAGGACGGCGGGCTGATCGTGATCGACAATGCGCAGCTCGAGGCCGCCAAGACCAAGGCGCTGCTCGGTCACTTCTCCGGCCTCGGGCTCACCAACGCGCTGATCATCGACGGCGCCGAGCTGAACGCCGGTTTCGCGACCGCGGCCCGCAACATCCCGAACATCGACGTGCTGCCGATCCAGGGCATCAACGTCTATGACATTCTCCGCCGCCAGAAGCTGGTTCTGACCAAGGCTGCGGTTGATGCGCTGGAGGCGCGCTTCAAATGAAGAACATCGATCCGCGCCACTACGACGTCATCATCTCGCCGGTCGTGACGGAAAAGGCGACGCTCGCCTCCGAGCACAACAAGGTGCTGTTCAAGGTCGCCGGCAAGGCGACCAAGCCGCAGATCAAGGAAGCGGTCGAGAAGCTGTTCGACGTCAAGGTGAAGAGCGTCAACACGCTCGTTCGCAAGGGCAAGACCAAGGTGTTCCGCGGCAATCTCGGCTCGCAGTCGGACACCAAGCGCGCGATCGTGACCCTGGAAGAGGGCCACCGCATCGACGTGACTACCGGACTATAAGGCGCAACGACGATGGCATTGAAAACCTACAATCCCACGACGCCGGGCCAGCGCCAGCTGGTCATGGTCGATCGTTCGGCGCTCTACAAGGGCAAGCCGGTGAAGACCCTGACCGAGGGCAAGCTCGGCAATGGCGGTCGCAACAACACCGGTCGCATCACCGTGCGTTTCCGCGGCGGCGGCCACAAGAAGGCCTACCGGACCGTCGACTTCCGCCGCGACAAGGTGGACATGCCGGCGGTCGTGGAGCGGCTGGAGTACGATCCGAACCGCACCGCGTTCATCGCGCTGATCAAGTACCAGGACGGCGAGCTCGCCTACATCCTGGCGCCGCAGCGTCTGGCCGCGGGCGACACCGTCGTCGCCGGCAACTACGTCGACGTGAAGCCGGGCAACGTCATGCCGCTCGGCAACATGCCGGTCGGCACGATCGTGCACAACATCGAGCTGAAGATCGGCAAGGGCGGCCAGCTGGCGCGCTCCGCCGGCACCTACGCCCAGATCGTCGGCCGCGACCAGGATTACGTGATCGTCCGCCTGAACTCGGGCGAGCAGCGTCTCGTGCACGGCCGTTGCCGCGGCACGATCGGTGCAGTCTCGAACCCGGATCACATGAACATCTCGATCGGCAAGGCCGGTCGTACCCGCTGGCTCGGCTGGCGTCCGCATAACCGCGGCGTCGTCATGAACCCGATCGACCATCCGCACGGCGGTGGTGAGGGTCGTACCTCGGGCGGTCGTCACCCGGTTACTCCGTGGGGCAAGCCGACCAAGGGCAAGAAGACCCGCACCAACAAGTCGACCAACAAATTCATTCTCCTCAGCCGCCACAAGCGGAAGAAGTAAGGAACGCCGGACATGGTTCGTTCAGTCTGGAAAGGCCCGTTCGTCGAGGGTTCTCTGCTCAAGAAGGCAGATGCCGCCCGCGCGTCCGGCCGTCACGACGTCATCAAGATCTGGAGCCGCCGCTCCACCATCCTGCCGCAGTTCGTCGGCCTGACCTTCGGTGTCTACAACGGCCAGAAGCATGTGCCGGTGGCGATCAACGAGGAAATGGTGGGTCACAAGTTCGGCGAGTTCTCGCCGACCCGGACCTTCCACGGCCACTCGGGCGACAAGAAAGCCAAGAAGGCTTGAGGAATAGACGATGAGCAAACCAAAGCGCGAACGTAGCCTCGCGGACAATGAGGCCAAGGCCGTCGCCCGCATGCTGCGCGTCAGCCCGCAGAAGCTGAACCTGGTGGCGCAGCTGATCCGCGGCCGCAAGGCGTCCGCTGCGCTCGCCGACCTGCAGTTCTCGCGCAAGCGGATCGCGGTCGACGTCAAGAAGTGCCTGGAATCGGCGATCGCCAACGCCGAGAACAACCATGACCTCGAGGTCGACGATCTGATCGTCGCCGAGGCGCATGTCGGCAACGGCATCGTGATGAAGCGTTTTGCTCCGCGCGGCCGTGGCCGTTCGGGCCGTGTGTTCAAACCGTTCTCGCACCTGACGATCGTGGTTCGTCAGGTCGAGGCCGAGGCAAGCGCTTAAGAAGGGCGCAGGAGAAGACGATGGGTCAAAAGATCAATCCAATCGGGCTGCGTCTCGGCATCAACCGGACCTGGGACTCCCGTTGGTTCGCCGGCAAGCAGGAATACGGCAAGCTCCTGCACGAAGACGTCAAGATCCGCGAGATCCTGCACAAGGAGCTCAAGCAGGCGGCCGTCGCCCGCATCGTGATCGAGCGTCCGCACAAGAAGTGCCGCGTGACGATCCACTCGGCCCGTCCGGGCGTCGTGATCGGCAAGAAGGGCGCCGACATCGACAAGCTGCGCAAGAAGGTGGCCGACATCACCTCGTCGGACGTCGTGATCAACATCGTCGAAATCCGCAAGCCGGAGCTCGACGCGACCCTGGTCGCTGAATCGATCGCCCAGCAGCTCGAGCGCCGCGTCGCGTTCCGCCGCGCCATGAAGCGCGCCGTGCAGTCGGCGATGCGTCTCGGCGCCGAGGGCATCCGCATCAACTGCTCGGGCCGTCTCGGCGGCGCCGAAATCGCGCGCATGGAGTGGTATCGCGAAGGTCGCGTGCCGCTGCACACGCTGCGCGCCGACGTCGACTACGGCGTTGCCACCGCGTTCACGACCTTCGGCACCTGCGGCGTCAAGGTCTGGATCTTCAAGGGCGAGATCCTCGAGCACGATCCGATGGCCCAGGACAAGAAGATGGCCGAGGGCGACAGCACGCCGCGTTCGCGCCGCGACGCCGCTTGAGGCAAAGCAGGAATTTGAGGGCTTAAAGCCATGATGCAACCTAAGAAAACGAAGTTCCGGAAGGCGCATAAGGGCCGTATCCACGGCGTTGCGACCTCTGGCGCGACGTTGGCGTTCGGCCAGTTCGGCCTGAAGGCGATGGAGCCTGAGCGCGTCACCGCCCGCCAGATCGAAGCCGCCCGCCGCGCGCTGACCCGTCACATGAAGCGCGCCGGCCGCGTCTGGATCCGCGTGTTCCCGGACGTGCCGGTGTCGAAGAAGCCCGCCGAAGTCCGCATGGGCTCCGGCAAGGGTGCGCCGGAATTGTGGGTGGTCCGGATCAAGCCGGGCCGCGTGATGTTCGAGATCGACGGCGTGCCGGTGCAGACCGCTAAGGAAGCGCTGTCGCTGGCCGCCGCCAAGCTGCCGATCAAGACGCGCTTCGTCGCGCGCATTGCGGAGTAATCGCCATGGCCGAGATGAAAGTTGAAGACATTCGCGCGATGAGCGACGACCAGCGGGAAGACGCGGTCCTGAACCTGAAGAAGGAACGCTTCAACCTGCGTTTCCAGCGCGCCACCGGGCAGCTGGAGAACACGTCGCGGATGCGGGAAGCCCGCCGCGACATCGCTCGTATCAAGACCATCGCCGCGCAGCTGCGCGCGAAGAAGAAGTAAGGGGCCAGCTATGCCGAAACGTACTCTGCAGGGCGTGGTCGTCAGCGACAAGCAAGCCAAGACCATCGTGGTGCGCGTCGATCGCCGCTTCACCCACCCGATCTACAAGAAGACGATCCGCCGTTCCAAGAACTACCACGCGCACGACGAGAACAACCAGTTCAAGCCGGGCGACATGGTCTGGATCGAGGAATCGAAGCCGATCTCGAAGCTGAAGCGCTGGACCGTGGTCCGGGGCGAACACAAGAAAACGGCCTGATTACCTCGGCCTGGCCGAAGTCATTCAGGGAAATTTTGAGCGCGCTAAAGCGCAGAAAGAGGACGAGGTGCATCAATGATTCAGATGCAGACCAACCTCGACGTGGCCGATAATTCTGGCGCACGCCGTGTCATGTGCATCAAGGTTCTTGGAGGTTCCAAGCGCCGCTATGCCACCGTGGGCGACGTTATCGTTGTGTCGATCAAGGAAGCCATTCCGCGTGGCAAGGTGAAGAAGGGCGACGTGATGAAGGCCGTCGTGGTCCGGGTCCGCAAGGACATCCGCCGCGCCGACGGTTCGGTCATCCGTTTCGACCGCAACGCCGCCGTGCTAATCAACAATCAGTCCGAGCCGGTCGGCACCCGTATCTTCGGGCCGGTGCCGCGCGAGCTGCGCGCCAAGAACCACATGAAGATCATTTCGCTCGCGCCGGAGGTGCTGTGATGGCTGCCAAGATCCGCAAGGGCGACAAGGTGATGGTGCTCACCGGCCGCGACAAGGGTCGCACCGGCGAGGTGTTCGAGGTGCGTCCGGACGAGAACAAGGCTCTCGTCCGCGGCATCAACATGGTGAAGCGTCACCAGAAGCAGACCCAGACCCAGGAAGGCGGCATCATCTCCAAGGAGATGCCGATCGACCTTTCCAACATTGCGTATGTCGGCAAGGACGGAAAGCCGACCCGCATCGGGTTCAAGATTCAGGCCGATGGCAAGAAGGTTCGTGTTGCCAAGAGCTCGGGAGCAGAGATCGATGGCTGATACAGCTTACACGCCGCGTCTGCGCGCGGAGTACGACAAGAAGATCCGCGGCATGATGACCGAGAAGTTCGGTTATGCCAACGTGATGCAGGTGCCGCGCCTCGACAAGGTCGTGCTCAACATGGGCGTGGGCGACTCCGTCAACGACCGCAAGAAGGCCGAGACCGCCGCCGCCGAGCTGACCCAGATCGCCGGCCAGAAGGCGATCGTGACCTATTCGCGGATCGCGATCGCGACCTTCAAGCTGCGTGAGAACCAGCCGATCGGCTGCAAGGTCACGCTGCGCAAGGCCCATATGTACGAGTTCATCGACCGCCTGGTGAACGTGGCGCTGCCCCGCGTCCGCGACTTCCGCGGCCTGAACCCGAAGAGCTTCGACGGCCGCGGCAACTATTCGCTCGGCATCAAGGAGCACATCATTTTCCCCGAGATCGACTTCGACAAGGTCTCGGAAGCGCGTGGCATGGACATCACGGTCTGCACCACCGCCAAGACCGACGACGAGGCACGTGCCTTGTTGACCGCTTTCAATTTCCCGTTCCGGCAGTGAGTAGCTGAGCCAAAGCCACTCAAACGCGGATACCCAGGAGCCAAGCATGGCAAAGAAGAGTTCAGTCGAGAAGAACAACCGGCGCAAGCGGATGGCGAAGAACGCCGGCCCGCGCCGCGAGAAGCTGAAGGCGATCATCGCCGACAAGACCAAGCCGATGGAAGAGCGCTTCGCGGCGACGTTGAAGCTCGCCGAGATGCCGCGCAACTCGTCGCCGACGCGCATCCGCAACCGTTGCGAGCTGACCGGGCGTCCGCGCTCGAACTATCGCAAGAACAAGCTCTCGCGCATCGCGCTGCGTGAACTCGGCTCCAAGGGCCTGGTTCCCGGCCTCGTGAAGTCGAGCTGGTAAGGGGAGGGTCGGAACAATGTCTACGCACGATCCGATCAGCGATCTCATCACCCGCATCCGCAACGCGCAGATGCGTTCGAAGTCCAAGGTCTCGAGCCCCGGCTCGAAGATGCGCGCCAACGTGCTCGAAGTGCTGAAGTCCGAGGGTTACATCCGCGGCTACGCCAGCGTCGAGCATGCCTCGGGCCGCAGCGAGCTCGAGATCGAGCTGAAGTATTTCGACGGCGAGCCCGTGATCCGCGAGATCGAGCGGGTGTCGAAGCCGGGCCGCCGCGTTTACGCCTCGGTGAAGAACCTGCCGCGCGTGAACAACGGTCTCGGCATTTCGGTGTTGTCGACGCCGAAGGGAATCATGGCTGACCACGAGGCGCGCGACGCCAATGTGGGCGGCGAAGTTCTCTTCACGGTGTTCTGAGGAAGGATATTGCGATGTCACGTATCGGCAAGCGGCCGGTGACGATCCCGTCGGGTGTGACGGCGACTGTCGAGGGCCAGACGGTGAAGGTGAAGGGGCCGAAGGGCGCGCTTCAGTTCGTCGTGCATGACGACGTCGAGGTGAAGTTCGAGAACGGCCAGGTCAAGGTCGCTCCGCGCGTCAAGACCAACCGTGCGCAGGCGATGTACGGCACCGCGCGCGCGCAGGTCGCCAACCTCGTCGAGGGCGTCACCAAGGGCTTCGAGAAGAAGCTCGAGATCACCGGCGTAGGTTACCGCGCCGCGATGCAGGGCAAGAACCTGCAGCTCGCGCTCGGCTACAGCCACGACGTGGTCTACGCGATCCCGGAAGGCATCACCATCGCGGTGCCGAAGCCGACCGAGATCACGATCACCGGCAACGATCCGCAGCGCGTCGGCCAGGTCGCCGCAGAGATCCGCGCCTACCGTCCGCCGGAGCCCTACAAGGGCAAGGGCGTGAAGTACGCCAACGAATTCATCTTCCGCAAGGAAGGCAAGAAGAAGTAACGGAGCCGGTCATGTCACTCAAGGTTACGAATGCCCGGCGCAAGCAGCGCGTGCGCCTTGCGCTTCGCCGCTCGGCAGGCGGCCGTCCGCGGCTGTCGGTGTTCCGCTCGTCCAAGCACATCTACGCCCAGGTCATCGACGACCAGAAGGGCGAGACGCTCGCCTCCGCTTCGTCGCTGGAGAAGACCATGCGCGACGCCGGCAAGACCGGCGCCGACATCGATGCGGCGAAGGCCGTCGGCAAGCTGCTGGCGGAACGCGCGGCGCAGAAGGGTGTCAAGGAAGTCGTGTTCGATCGCGGCGCCTACATCTATCACGGGCGCGTCAAGGCGCTCGCGGATGCGGCGCGCGAAGGCGGGCTCAGCTTCTAACCGAATTTGAACGATTACGAGGAAAGAGGCGCAAGCCTCCTAGAGATTGGAAAACACCATGGCAGGTGAACGCGAACGCGGCGGACGCGAACGGAGCAGGGAGCGCGAGGAGCGCGACAGCGAGTTCGTCGACAAGCTCGTCCACATCAATCGCGTGGCGAAGGTCGTCAAGGGCGGCAAGCGCTTCGGCTTTGCGGCGCTGGTCGTGATCGGCGATCAGAAGGGCCGGGTCGGTTTCGGCCACGGCAAGGCGCGCGAAGTTCCGGAAGCGATCCGCAAGGCGACCGAGTCGGCGAAGCGCAACCTGACCCGCGTCGCGCTGCGCGAAGGCCGCACGTTGCATCACGACGTCGCCGGCCGTCACGGCGCCGGCCGCGTCTATCTGCGCACCGCTCCGGCGGGTACCGGCATCATCGCCGGCGGCCCGATGCGCGCGGTGTTCGAGACGCTCGGCATCCAGGACGTGGTGGCGAAGTCGATCGGCTCGTCGAATCCCTACAACATGGTTCGCGCCACCTTCGACGCGCTGAAGCATCAGGATTCGCCGCGCTCGGTGGCTGCGCGCCGCAACATCAAGGTCTCCACCCTGCAGTCGCGCCGCGTCGGCGGCGACGCCGAAGTGGTGGCGGAATAACAACGCGCGCTTTTCGAAGCGCTATTCGGAGTTACTGTCATGGCCAAGGCCAGCAAGACGATCAAGGTCGAGCAGACCGGCAGCGCGATCCGCCGCCATCACTCGCAGCGTTCGACGCTGATCGGCCTCAAGCTCAACAAGATCGGCCGGGTTGCCGAGCTGCAGGACACTCCTGAAGTTCGCGGCATGATCAGCAAGGTTCAGCATCTCGTCCGCGTCGTCGGCGAGTAAGCAGAGATAAGGAGAAGGGCGATGAAGCTCAGCGATATCGCCGACAACGCCGGCTCGCGCAAGAAGCGCATGCGTGTCGGCCGTGGCATCGGTTCCGGCAAGGGCAAGACCTCGGGCCGCGGCGGCAAGGGCCAGACCGCGCGTTCGGGCGTCCGCATCAAGGGTTTCGAAGGCGGCCAGATGCCGATGCATCGCCGTCTGCCGAAGCGCGGCTTCAACAACATCTTCCGGCTCGACTTCGCCGAGATCAATCTCGACCGTCTGCAGGAAGCGATCGACAACAAGCTGGTCAACGCCAGCGAGACCGTGACCGTCGAGACGCTGGTCAAGGCCGGCGTGCTGCGCCGCGCCAAGGACGGCCTGCGGCTGCTCGGCCGCGGCGAGATCAAGACCAAGCTGACCATCGAAGCGCATGGCGCTTCCAAGTCGGCCATTGCCGCGGTCGAAAAGGCCGGCGGCTCGGTCAAGATCCTGGCCCCCGCCAAGGAAGAAGGCGAGGCGGCGTAACATCTGCGTCATTGCCCGCGCACGGCGCGGGCAATCCGCAGATCGAATGATGGACTTATCGAGGCCGAGCACCAGATAATGTCCGGTGTCTGCCGATTGCCCCGATAGAACGAGTTCTTGGGGCGTCGGCGAAGCGGGCTCCGGGAGAAAGCCGAACATGGTCTCAGCAGCCGAACAACTTGCCGCCAACCTCAATTTCGGACAGCTGGCGAAAGCCGACGAGCTGAAGAAGCGCATCTGGTTCACCCTGGGTGCGCTGCTTGTTTATCGGCTGGGCACCTACATCCCGCTGCCCGGCATCGATCCCAACATCTGGGAGCAGGTGTTCCGCAGCCAGTCCGGCGGCATCCTCGGCATGTTCAACATGTTCGCCGGCGGCGGCATCCACCGCATGGCGATCTTCGCACTCAACATCATGCCGTACATCTCGGCATCGATCATCGTGCAACTGCTGACCACCGTGTCACCGCAGCTCGAGGCGCTCAAGAAGGAAGGCGAGGCGGGCCGCAAGACGCTGAACCAGTACACCCGCTATCTGACGGTGATCCTGGCGCTGTTCCAGTCCTACGGCATCGCGATCGGCCTCGAAGGCGCCGGCAACGTCGTCAGCGACCCCGGCATGTTCTTCCGGATCTCGACCGCGATCACGTTGACCGGCGGCACCATGTTCCTGATGTGGCTCGGCGAGCAGATCACCTCGCGCGGCATCGGCAACGGTATTTCGCTGATCATCCTGTCCGGCATCGTCGCCGAGCTGCCGTCGGCGCTCGCCAACATGCTGGAACTCGGCCGCCAGGGCGCAATGTCGACCGGCCTGATCCTGATCGTCATCGTGATGGCGGTCGCCGTGATCGCCTTCATCGTGTTCATGGAACGCGCCCAGCGCCGGCTGCTGATCCAGTATCCGAAGCGCCAGGTCGGCAACAAGATGTTCGAGGGCCAGTCCTCGCATCTGCCGCTCAAGCTCAACACCTCGGGCGTGATTCCGCCGATCTTCGCCTCGTCGTTGCTGCTGCTGCCGACCACGGTCGCGAACTTCAACGCCGGCAAGGGACCGGAGTGGTTCCAGTGGCTCACCACCCAGCTCAGCCACGGCCGTCCGCTGTTCCTGCTACTCTATCTGGCGCTGATCGTGTTCTTCGCCTTCTTCTACACCGCGATCGTGTTCAACCCGACCGAGACCGCGGACAATCTCAAGAAGCATGGCGGCTTCATCCCGGGCATCCGGCCCGGTGAGCGCACGGCGGAATATATCGACTACGTGCTGTCGCGCATCACGGTGCTCGGCGCGATCTATCTGGCGATCGTCTGCCTGATTCCGGAAATTCTGATTTCCTATGCCTCGGTCCCGTTCTACTTTGGTGGCACCTCGCTCCTGATCGTCGTCAGCGTGACGATGGACACGGTGTCGCAGGTGCAAGGCTATCTGCTCGCTCATCAGTATGAAGGGCTGATCAGGAAGTCGAAGCTCAGGGGAGGCCGCCGCCGCTGATTGCGGCGCGGCTTCGAACTCAAAACACAGGTGTGCGGACGTCGCCCACCTAGCCGGGGGGCGAAACAGATATGAGATTGATCCTTTTGGGGCCGCCGGGCTCGGGCAAGGGAACCCAGGCGCAGCGGCTGGTGCACCGGCATGGCATCGTTCAGCTCTCGACCGGCGAGATGCTGCGCGCGGCGGTTGCCGCAGGCACCCCGGTCGGCCTGCAGGCCAAGGAGATCATGGCCAATGGCGGCCTGGTTCCCGACGAGGTCGTGGTGGGAATCATCGCCGACCGAATCGAGGAGGCGGATGCCAAGAAGGGCTTCATTCTCGACGGCTTCCCGCGCACCGTGCCGCAGGCCGAAGCGCTCGACGAACTGCTCAAGAAGAAGCACCTGAAGCTTGATGCCGTCGTTGAGCTGCGCGTCAACGAGAGCGCGCTGCTCGCCCGAGTCGAGAAGCGTGCCGAGGAAACCCGTGCGCGCGGCGAGGAAGTGCGCCTCGACGACACGCCGGAAGTGCTGACCAAGCGCCTGGCGCAGTACCGTTCCATGACGGAACCGCTGATTCACTATTATTCGGAACGGCGGAAGCTGCTGACGGTCGATGGCATGATGACCATCGAGCACGTCACCCGCGAGATCAACCGGATCCTGACCGCGCTCGGCGCGCTGGAGCCGAAGGAGCACGAGGAGCCCAAGCGGGCTGCCAAGAGCGCGTCGAAGGCCTCCAAGACGGCCAAGAAGACCGCGAAGAAGGCGGCCAAGAAGGCTGCTAAATCGGTCAAGAAGGCCGCCAAACCAGCCCGGAAGGCCACCAAGGCGGTCTCCAACACCAGGGGGACGAAGAAAGCCGCCAAGAAGGCTGGAAAGAAGGCCGCCAGCGCTGCGAATGCCCGGAAGGGGGTAAAAGCGCCCAAAAAGGCAGCAAAAAAGCTCACGAAAAAGCGAGCTAAACGCTAGGAGCGGTTGACGAAACCGACATGAATCCTTTAATAAGCCCCGCATCCAAGTCGGATAGTTTTATGACGATGCCGGGCCCCAAAGGACACGAGGGGTGGGCGTCGTGTTCGCGTTTGTGGACACAAGCCCGCAGGTAGCAAGAACTTGAGAAGCCCGTATCCGTGATGGAGCGGCGACAGGAGAGAAGTCCGTGGCCCGTATTGCCGGCGTCAACATCCCGACCAACAAGCGCGTCCTGATCGCGCTTCAGTACATCCATGGCATCGGCCAGAAGAACGCTGCCGACATCATGGAGAAGGTGAAGATCCCCGTGGATCGTCGTGTCAACCAGTTGACCGACCAGGAGGTCCTCCAGATCCGCGAAGTCATCGACCGCGACTATCTGGTTGAGGGCGACCTCCGTCGCGAGGTCGGCATCAACATCAAGCGGCTGATGGACCTCGGCTGCTATCGCGGCCTGCGTCATCGCCGCGGTCTGCCGGTGCGCGGCCAGCGCACCCACACCAATGCGCGCACGCGCAAGGGGCCGGCCAAGGCGATCGCCGGCAAGAAGAAGTAAGTTTTGCGAATTGCAGGTGGGGGGTAGCGAATCGAAATTCGCTACTCGCCATTTGCGTTTTGAGGTGTAGCCGCTGGCACTACGGCGGCGTTGAGATCACAGGAAAGGTTTGAAATGGGCAAGGAAGCCACCCGCGTACGCCGCCGCGAACGCAAGAACATCGCCTCCGGCATCGCGCACGTGAATTCGTCGTTCAACAACACGACGATCACCATCACCGACGCGCAGGGCAACACCATCGCCTGGTCGTCGGCCGGCACGATGGGCTTTAAGGGCTCGCGCAAGTCGACCCCCTATGCCGCGCAGGTTGCGGCTGAAGACGTCTCCAAGAAGGCGCAGGAACACGGCATGCGCACGCTGGAGGTTGAAGTGGCCGGCCCGGGTTCGGGCCGTGAGTCGGCGCTGCGCGCGCTGCAGGCTGCGGGCTTCACCGTCACCTCGATCCGCGACGTGACCACGATCCCGCACAATGGCTGCCGTCCGCGCAAGCGTCGGCGCGTTTGATCTGTAAGTCGCGGGCGGCATCTGCCGCCCCGCGATGGTTTTTGGAATTGACCGCGCGGACTGATCCGCGATCTCCAACGCCAGGTTTGGCCGATCGATTGGCCCGATGACCGGCAAAGGGTGAAAAAGTGACGATCCAGAAAAATTGGCAAGAACTCATTCGACCGAACAAGCTGCAGGTGACGCCGGGCTCGGACGCGAGCCGGTTCGCCACCGTGGTCGCCGAGCCGCTCGAGCGCGGCTTCGGCCAGACCCTCGGCAACGCGCTGCGCCGCATCCTGCTGTCCTCGCTGCAGGGCGCGGCGGTGCAGTCGGTGCACATCGACGGCGTGCTGCACGAGTTCTCCTCGATCGCCGGTGTCCGTGAAGACGTCACCGACATCGTCCTCAACATCAAGGACATCTCTATCAAGATGCAGGGCGAAGGCCCGAAGCGCATGGTCGTGAAGAAGCAGGGCCCGGGCGCCGTCACCGCCGGCGACATCCAGACCGTCGGCGACGTCACCGTGCTCAACCCCGATTTGCAGCTCTGCACGCTGGACGACGGCGCCGAGATCCGCATGGAATTCACGGTCACGACCGGCAAGGGCTATGTCGCCGCCGAGCGCAACCGTCCCGAGGACGCCCCGATCGGCCTGATCCCGGTCGACAGCCTGTTCTCGCCGGTCCGCAAGGTCTCCTACAAGGTCGAGAACACCCGTGAGGGCCAGATCCTCGACTACGACAAGCTGACCATGACGATCGAGACCAACGGCGCGATCACGCCGGAGGACGCGGTGGCCTATGCCGCGCGCATCCTGCAGGATCAGCTCAACGTGTTCGTCAACTTCGAAGAGCCGCGCAAGGAAGTCACGCAGGAGATCATCCCCGATCTCGCGTTCAACCCGGCGTTCCTCAAGAAGGTCGACGAGCTCGAGCTGTCGGTGCGTTCGGCAAACTGCCTGAAGAACGACAACATCGTCTACATCGGCGACCTCGTGCAGAAGTCGGAAGCGGAAATGCTCCGCACCCCGAACTTCGGCCGCAAGTCGCTGAACGAGATCAAGGAAGTGCTGGCCCAGATGGGTCTGCACCTCGGCATGGAAGTGCCGGGCTGGCCGCCGGAGAACATCGACGAGCTCGCCAAGCGCTTTGAGGATCACTACTAAGAATTCGTCGTTCCGGGGCGATGCGAAGCATCGAACCCGGAACCTCGAGATTCCGGGTTCGGCTCTGCGAGCCGCCCCGGAATGACGTCCCAGGGCGAACGCAGGATGCCCGCCTGCACTTGTCGCTGAACCACCGCGACAGAATTGAAGAAGGAAGAAGTCAATGCGTCACGGCAAGGTTCATCGGAAGCTCAACCGCACCGCCGAGCACCGGCGTGCGATGTTCGCCAACATGGCGGCCGCGCTGATCAAGCACGAGCAGATCGTCACCACGCTGCCGAAGGCCAAGGAGCTGCGGCCGATCGTCGAGAAGCTCGTCACCCTCGGCAAGAAGGGCGGCCTCGCCCTGCGCCGCCAGGCGATCTCGGAGCTGCGCGACCAGGACCAGGTCAAGAAGCTGTTCGACACGCTGGCGACCCGCTACAAGGACCGCCAGGGCGGCTACACCCGCATCATCAAGGCCGGCTTCCGCTACGGCGACAACGCGGCGATGGCCGTGATCGAGTTCGTCGACCGCGACGTCGACGCCAAGGGCCGGGACTCCGGTCCCGCCCAGGACAAGGAAGCCGAGGCGGCGTAAGCCGGCTTCGAGCCAAGGATTTGAAAGCGGCGCCTTCGGGCGCCGTTTTTGTTTTGTTGCGCTAACCCGCGCGAATCGTCGCGATGAAATTGTCGAGCTCCTGCCTCAAGCGGACGTTGCCGTCGGACAGCAGGCGCGAAGAGCTCAGCACCTTGGAGGAGGCGCTGCCGGTCCTCGAGGCGCCGCTGGCCACCTGTCCGATGCTGACGGCGACCTGCGAGGTTCGCTCCGAGGCGATCCGAACGTTTTCCGCGATGCTCCGCGTCGCGCTGCCTTGCGTATCGATGGCGTTGGCGACATCGGTGGCGATCCGCGCGATCCGCTGGATGATCCCTGCGATATCGCTGATCGCGCCGGCGGACTCCCGCGTTGCCGCCTGGATATCGGCGATCTGCGCGCGGATGTCCTCGGTGGCCTCGGCGGTCTGCCTGGCGAGCGTCTTGACCTCCTGCGCGACCACGGCAAAGCCCGAGCCTGCGTTGCCGGCGCGCGCGGCCTCGATGGTCGCGTTGAGCGCGAGCAAATTGGTCTGCCGCGCGATCGCGGCGATCAGCTGCACCACGTTGCCGATGCGGTCTGCGGCCGATGCCAGCTGGGCCATCCGCGCGTCGGTCTGCTGTGCCTGTGCGACCGCGTCGCTGGCGAAGCTGGCCGATTCGCCGACCTGGCGGCCGATCTCGGAGGCCGATGCGATCATCTGCTCGGTCGCCGCCGCAACCCGCCTGACATTATCGGAGGCCTCCTCGGAGGCGGCCGCGACATTGGCGGAGAGGTCCTGGGTGTGATGGGCGGTGTCGCTCAGATCGCGCGCCGACGCCGCAAGCTCCTCGGAGGCCGCTGATACCGTCGCGATGACGTTGCCGGCGCTGGCCTCGAACGCCGCCGCGAGCCGCGCCAGTTCGGCCCTGTGCCGACCCGCGGCGCGGCGGTCTTCCTCGAGCCGGGCGTCGAGCTCGGCGCGCGCCTTGTCCTGTGCCATGGTCTTGAAGCTCTCGACCGCCCGCGCCATGCCGCCGATCTCGTCGCTGCGCTCGAGGCCGGGCAGCACGACGTCGAACTGCCCTTCGGCGAGTTGCCGCATCGCCGCGCTCATCCGGCTGATCAGGCCCGCGACCCGCCGGCCGAACAGGATCGCAAGCAGCGTCAGGACGAACGCAACGATCCCGATCAGCCAGCTGAACGTCTGCCTGAACGCGTCGGCCTTGCGCTGCGCGAGCTCGGCACGGACGTTGGCGGCGTCCGCGACCTTGACCAGCACTGGGCGGGTGCGGTCGAAGATCTGGCTGAGGTCGTCGAGCTGATCGTCGAGCGTCTGGCGCGAGACCAGGAAGCCGGCGAAGGCAAGCTTGTAGGCGCGGGCAAGACCGAGCAGCTCGGTCTTCACCTCATAGGGGAGCGCGGATGCCGCCAACGCGGTCTCGAACTCGTCCTCGCGCGCGTTGAGCTGGTCGCCGAACCGCTCCTCGCCACTCAGCGCAAAATCCTTTTCGAGACGACGCATCGTCAGCAGCAGGACGGTCAGGGGCGGCTGATCGGCTTGCCCGACCTTGGCTTCGAATTGCTGGACCGCGCTGCGCAGCTTGCCCTGCAAGCCGTCGTTCGCAGTCATGCCGAGGACGCGCTGGGCGCCGACGATGTTCTGGAAGCGCGTCGCGTAGAGATTGATTCCGCTCCGGAGCGAGGCGACCTGCCGGATCGGATCACCCTCCGGCGCGGCCATCGCGAAGGCTTCGAGCTTGTCGAGTAGGGCGATCTCATCGGCGACGCGCGCGGCGAGCTGCTTCGCCAGGCCCTCATCGCGCGACTTCAGGAAGCGGGCCGCGATCTGCTGCGTCTCCAGGAAGCCGTCCGAGAGCTCGGACAGCTGCGCCCTGAAGCGCATGTTCTCGTCCGACTCGCGCTGAACATTGGCGGCGTAGTCGAGGCCGCCGAGGCAGGTGACGCTGATGATGGCGACGCCGCCGATCCCGAGCATCGCGATCTGGCTTTTGAGGCTGGGGCGAAATCGCTTCAGGATATCAGCGGCGAACGGCTTGATCCTGGACACAACGAACATCTGATGCATTCCTGTTCAGTCGCAGAGATCCGGACGTCGTTGTTGAAGAGCAGGTCGCGTCCGGTTGCCAACACAACAGCTCGCGCTGTTTGCGGCGACGCTTAGCGGCGGCGAATTGACAATGTGTGAAAGCAACCCGCGTGCGCGCGATGTTTCATATGAAGATTGGATGAAGGTCGCAGTGACGATGCATCAACCAAATTGCGCGACGATTTGACTCGCGACGAAAATGCGCGCCGTGCCTGACGCGTCATCCGCGCGACATGGTTGCCGTCGGTCGCCGGCGGTGCCGAGATGCCGGTCCGCACTGCCGCGAATTTGCGCATGCGCCTGCTCGCACCCCGGTTGCATCGGCGCGCGCGCATCCAAATATGTCCGGTACGCTTCACAGGAGACCTCTCATGAAAATCGACCTTTCCGGAAAGACTGCGCTGGTGACCGGCTCGACCGCGGGTATCGGCAACGCCATTGCCAAGGGGCTGGCGGCAACCGGCGCCGAGGTCGTGGTCAATGGCCGCGGTCGGGCCAAGGTCGATGCCGCGGTCGCCGCGATCGCGCAGGCGGTATCGGGTGCGAAGGTGCGCGGCGTAGCCGCCGACGTCTCGACCGCGGCCGGTTGCAAGGCGCTGCTCGCGGCGCTTCCCGAGGTCGACATCCTCGTCAACAATGCCGGGATCTTCGAGCCGAAGGGCTTCTTCGAGATTCCGGACGAGGACTGGAGCCGCTTCTTCGAGGTCAACGTGATGTCGGGCGTGCGGCTGTCGCGCGGCTACATGCAGGGCATGCTGAAGCGCAACTGGGGCCGCATCGTCTTCATCTCATCGGAATCGGGCCTCAACATCCCGACCGAGATGATCCACTACGGCATGACCAAGACCGCGCAGCTTGCAATCGCGCGCGGGCTCGCGGAGCTGACCCGCGGCACCGCCGTCACCGTCAACTCGGTGCTGCCCGGACCGACGATGTCCGAAGGCGTCGAGACCTTCGTCAAGGATCTCGCCAAGCAGAACGGCCAGTCGGTCGAGGAGGCGGCCGCCAACTTCGTCAAGCAGCACCGGCCGACCTCACTGCTGCAGCGCTTCGCCAGCACCGAGGAGATCGCCAACCTCGTGGTCTATGCCTGCTCGAAGCAGGCGTCTGCGACCAACGGCGCTGCGCTGCGCGCCGAGGGCGGCATCGTCAATACCATCGCGTGAGGGTGCATGGCGGCCTATGTGATTTCAGAGGTCGAGATGCGGGACGCTGCGGCATTCGAGGCCTATCGAACGCTGGCGGCGAAAACCATCGAACAGTATGGCGGTCGCTACATCGTGCGCAGTGGCGCCGCCGAGGTGGTGGAGGGCGGTCCATCGCCGAACGCAATCGTCATCGTCGAGTTTCCGACCATGGTGCGTCTGCGCGAATGGTACGCATCTGCGGAGTACGCCGAAGCGCTGAAGCATCGCGCAACTGCGCTCGAACGCCGGCTGCTGTTCGTTGAGGGTGTGCCGCCAAGCTAACTATCCCTTGGCGCCGTCCAGGAACTCGCTGAACCCTGCCGGACGGTAGGGGCCGAAGCATATCTGCTCCAGCACGCCAATTCCCGTCTGGCTGCCCTGGCGGGCGCGGACCACCTGTTGCACGTGCACGTTCTCGCGGGCGAGCGGGTCGAGCGTCGCAGGATCGAACGACTCGCCGCCGATCTCGAGCTCGCCCTTCCACATGCCCTGGCCCCATTGAGGATGGCCGTAGCCGAGGCCTTTCATCTGGAATTTGAGGATCGGGTCGAGCGCGATGGTCGTGGTGTGACCGTCGATATCGACGAGGTCGATCTCGGCCGACTGCGCCAGCCGGGTGTTCGGCACGTATTTGACGCGGTGCCGCGCGGTCGCCATGCGGCGGTCGAGCCCGTCAACGACGCCGGGGATCTCAGCCTCGCTGCGGTAGAGCGGCGCGGTGATGCCCTCGCGGACCAGTGCCTCGCCCTGCGTGCCGTCGAAGAAGATGGCGTGCGAGATGTGATCGTCCCAGACCAGCGGCGCCCACAGGAAGAACACGCTCGGTGGCGGCATCGGCGCGCCGCCGACATCGCGCTCGCCGACATTGCGCACGCCCCAGGAGCGATCCTTGGTGCCGTAGCAGGTGCGATCGTCGACCTTGATCCCGCCGTCGGGGTGATGCACGACTCCGCTCCAGCGACCGAACTGGTCGAACCGGGTCGAATCCATCGCGCGGCGGTCGCCCAACCAGAGCGTCTGGCGGGCTTCCTGGATCGCCGCCGTGCGCGCGGAGAAGGTCAGGTCGCAGGCAAGGCCGGTCGCGTTGTCGTCGAGCACGACGCGGGTCCGCAACATCGGTTCGAGCACCTCGAGCCGGAACGGACCGACCTGCGTCTCGGTGCGCTCGAGCGGCGCGCGCCGCGAGCCGTAGAAGCAGTGCTGCCGTCCGCCGCGCTCCACCACGCTGAAGGCGCAGTCGAGGATCTTGCGGTGAGGGTAGATCGCGATCCCGATGCCGAAATAATACGCGCCGTCGGCGGTATAGCCATTGAACCAGGTCCGGTCATAGACATTGCGGTCGCTGGTCGAGGGAACCGCGATCGGCTCCGGCGTCTGGTGGATGGGGAAGTCGTCAAGTTTGTTGAGCACGCCGATCCCTTTCGATGTTAGTCCCGCCAGTATGAGAAACTGTCGTGGTTCAACGCTTGCGCGCAGGCGCCGCGGGTCATTTTCAGGAACAGCGCATCGCCGCGCTCGGAGCGCTGGACGCTGAGCGCGGAGACGACGCCCATCATGATTCCATGCAGCGTGTAGCGCCGGTAATCCCGCCAGCATTGATCCCAGCCATAGTCCCGCACGCCGCGGCGGATCAGCTCCGAATGATAGAATCGCACCAGGTCAATTTCATGTAATCGCCGCTCGGATGGATCGACGCCGGCCGACAGGAAATAGGCGACGTCGACGATCCCAGGCCCCACCGTCAGCGTCTGCCAATCCAGCGTCGCCATCGGACGGGTGTTGCCGCGGACGTCAAAGAGGATGTTGTCGAGCCGGAAGTCCGCATGTTGCAGCGTTCGCGGCACTGATCGATCGGACTGGTAGCGCGGTATCGCGTCCGGAAGCTTGTCGATCAGATCAAGAAATTCCGACTCGATCACGCCGCGATAGCGCTCCTTGTAGTGACCGATAATGCCGGGCAGCACCGCGCGAAGGTCTCTGCGCCGGCTGGCGGCAACCGTGAAGCATTGCACCGTGTCGAGCGTCGGATCGTTCCATCGCGGCGCATGCAGCGCGGCCGCCTCAATCAGCGCCGTCCGGCAATCCTCGATCGAGCAGCCGGCGAGTTGATCGCCGGGGCGCGCGGGCGCGAGGTCCTCCAGGATCAGCGTGAAGTCGTCGGTCGCCGGATCGATCTCGGCGAAGATCGGCCGCGGGGTGTGAATGGCAACGGTTGCAGCCAGCTCGCGATAGAACGCGACCTCGCGGACGTAAAGCGTGTGCGCGGATCCGGAGCGCCGGCTGTCGGGATCCGCAGCAGGGAATTTGCCGACGACGCTTGCGGGCGCGCGCGGCTCGTTGCCGTCATAGGTCAGATGAAACCGATAGCTGTCGCCGACGAGGCCATTGCCGACCGGCGTGCAGACGAGACCGACGACCCTGGCCTGGTCGATCAGGCCGGCTTCGCGCAGCGCCCGCGTCATCCACTCCGGATCGATCCGCGACGGATCGGCCGTGAGCAAACTCATCGGTTTCCTCCCATCCCCTGTATCCCCTTGGGGCGTCACCACCGTTCCGGCCGTGTCCTGCACGGCCGGATTGAGGACGGGGTGATCGTTGCCGCGGATCATACAGGCCGTGGTGGCTTTGGCAAAAGCGCCGCGCCGGCCTGTGGGGATATCTTGGGAGGTGCGTAGGGCGGTTGGTGCGTAGGGCGGGTTAGCGTAGCGAACCCGCCGCCTTTGCGCGCGGCGCGGTGGATTACGCCTTCCGCCTTCGCTCGTTGAGCTACGGCGGACGTGGTCGGCTAATCCACCCTACGGAATCGTCTGCCACCCCTCCAGCACGATCTTGCCGCGCGACTTGCCGCTTTCGAGCAGCGCATGGGCGCGCTTGAGATTCGCAGCGTTGATGGTACCGAAGGTCTGGTCGAGCGTGGTGCGCAGCACGCCCTTGTCGATCAGGTCGGCAACGTCGTTGAGCAGATGATGCTGCGCGATCATGTCGGGTGTCTGGAACGACGAGCGGGTGAACATCGACTCCCAATGGATCGACACCGCCTTGCCCTTGAACGCGGCAACGTTGAATTCGGCGGGATCGTCGATCAGGCCGAACTTGCCCTGAGGTGCGATGAAGTCGGCGATCGACTTGTAGTGCTGGTCGGTGAAGGTGAGGCTGGCGACGAGGCCGACCGGCGGCAGCTTCAGCTTCTCGATCTGCTCCTTCATCGGCTGCGAGTGATCGATCACCGCGTGTGCGCCAAGATCGAGGCACCACTTCTGCGACTCCGGCCGCGTCGCGGTCGCAACCACGGTCAGCCCGGTGAGGCGGCGCGCGAGCTGGATCAGGATCGAGCCGACGCCGCCGGCGCCGCCGGTGATCAGCAGCGTGCGCGGATCGAGGCTCTTGCCCGGCACCGCACCGAGCCGGTCGAACAGCAGCTCCCATGCGGTGATCGAGGTCAGGGGCAGGGCGGCGGCCTGCGCGAAGGACAGCGACGCCGGCTTGTTGCCGACGATGCGCTCGTCGACCAGATGGAATTCCGAGTTGGTGCCCTGGCGCAGGATCGAGCCCGCGTAGAACACCTCATCGCCGGGCTTGAACAGCGACACGTCGGGCCCGACCGCGTCGACCACGCCGGCCGCATCGAAGCCGAGGATCTTGTAGCCGCCATCGGTCGGCGCCGCACGCTTGCGCACCTTGTAGTCGACCGGGTTGGCCGAGATGGCCTTCACCGCGACGCGGATGTCGCGCCCCCTGGGTTCGGGCTTGGCGATCTCGAAATCGACGAGCGAATCCGCCGCCTCGATCGGCAGCGATTTTTGGTATCCGACGGCCTTCATGCCTGGTCTCCCTGGTGGGCGATTGCCTGCCGTCTTACCTGTCGCGCTGGCGTCCTTTTGGCAAGTACTGTAAAATCAGGGAACTAGTCCCTGTTTGTATACTATTGGGAAATTGCCGATGAAACGGAAGAATTTTGCCCGCCGGCCGGGCTGCGCGGTCGAGGCCGCGCTCGACCTGATCGACGGCAAATGGAAGGGCGTGATCCTGTACCACCTGCAGGCCGGCACGCAGCGGTTCGGCGAGCTGCGGCGGCGGATGCCCGGCATCACCCAGCGCATGCTGACCAAGCAGCTGCGGGCGCTCGAGGACGACGGTCTCGTGATCCGCAAGGTCTACGCCGAAGTGCCGCCGCGGGTCGAATACACGCTGTCCGAACTCGGCGAGAGCCTGCGTCCGGTGATCGATATTCTGAAAGCCTGGGGCGAGGGCCATCAGGACCGGCTGTCCTGTGCGCCGGCGCCGGAGGTCGTTGTGAAGAAGAAGCGCGCGGCCTGATCAGCACTCGCGCTTCACCTCTCCCGGAGGGAGAGGTCGGATCGCATCGCAAGATGCGATCCGGGTGAGGGATTACGCTCCATCGAGGAAGCGGCACCCCTCACCCGAATTGCTTCGCAATTCGACCTCTCCCCGTTGGGGAGAGGTAAGTCGCCTCAGAACGCAACCTGCGTGCGCAGCGCGACCGCGTCGAACTTCGAGCCGGCGTCGGCAGGCGAGGTCGTCGAGACCTGCTTGGCGATGTCGCCGTGCAGGTAGTTCAGCATGAAGCGGACGTTGTTGTTGACGTACCAGTTCAGCGCGGCGGTGTAGACGGTCTGCCGTCCACCCGCGACGCCGACCGCCTGGCCGACCTGGTCGTTGAGGTTCATCGTGCTGACGCGGCCGGCGATTTCCCAGGCGCCCCAGCCGCCGCCGGCGAGCGATACCGGATCGTGCGGCTTGATACCGCCATAGGAGGCCGTTGCCGGGTTGTAGGCGTGGTTCTCGCCGGTCAGCACGTAGCCGACCTGCGCGTAGCCGCCGTCGAATTTCAGGCTTGGCGCGCCGAACGGCGGCAGCCCGGTATTCGCGGAGCGGTCGACATTGAACCAGTAGTATTCGCCCTGCGCGATGAATGGGCCGTAGGTCGCCGCCGCCTCGACGCCGTAGACCTGCGCGCCGGAGACGTTGGCGATCGTGCCGGTCGAGATCAGCGTCGTCGGGTCGATGCGCAGCTCGGGCCGGTCGCTCAGCGTCAGCGTCTGCGCCTGCGTCAGCTGGTTGCGCGGCGGCTGCACCAGCCATTCCGCGTCGGCGCCGATATGCACCGAATAGTCCTTGCCGCTGATCGGATTGCCGGCAACGCGGACGACGCCGCCATACTGCTCGGACGTGCCGGCCGGCGTGACCGAGGATGCGGAGTGGATCGCGCCTGTCGTCGGTCCGGTGACATAGCCGCCGATCCAGAGCTGGTCGTTCCACCAGCGGGTGCCGGCGCCCGAACGGAAGTCACCGGCGGCGATGTTCTGCGCGATGATACCGACCGAGGCGCGCTCCATGAACAGGATGTCGTTGGAGCTGGTCGATTCGTCCAGCGTCCACGGGATGTCCATGATGCCGCCTTCGATCGCCATCTTGCCGCCGAACGGCTTGAAGCCGGTGTAGCTCAGATAGGCATTCTCGACGCCCGAGGTGCCGCCGCCTGGCAGCGATCCCGGTGCCGCGCCGCCGAAGCCATCGGCCGAGCCGCCGAAGTCGTAGATCAGCGCGTAATTCCAGTCGCCGAAGAACTTGCCGACGATGCCGATGCGGGCGCGGCGCAGGTTCTCGCCGCTGTCGAGCTTCTGTGGCGAGGTGTTCGCGGTGTTCGGACGATAGTCGTAGCCCCCGACATCCCAATGCACGCGGCTCGTGATCGCAACGCAGTTCTGTTCGTCGGCGGTGCAGATCGTCGGCCGGTTGTTCGGCATCGTCACCACGACGCCGGACGGTGCGACCGGACCCTTCACTGGGATCGCGGCATTGGCGCTTGCGACGCGCGCGGCCTTGGCATCCGCCGCCTTCGCGTTGGCGTTTGCACTGGCTGCGGTCGCGGTGTTGGCATTGGTCTGCTTCTGCAGCTTGTCGAGCTTCTGCTCGAGCATCTTCAGCTGCTGCTTCAGCAGCGCGATCTCCGCGTCGCTGCCGCCTCCGGCCGATTGCGCATAGGCCGGTGAGGCGGCGAGCGCCCCTGCCAGCCCGATGGCGATTGCACCAACTTTTGTCGCACCCATTGTGCACCCCTGTTGTGTTTGAAGTCCCCACTCACTCACTGAGACGTCCTAGGAGTCGAACGTGACTGACGCACGACAGTGCTTCCAGGCTTCGCAGTTCCGCTTGTTGTCCGCGGGCAACAAGCGGAGCGGCGCAGTGAGATGACAGCCATCATAGATGCTTGGCGGTGCGCTTCAACGCGGCGGCCAGGGGTTTTGCACCGGTCCGGCGGGGACCAGTTATCCGCCCCGGCGCCCTTCATTTGCCCGGCGAACACGCCTATATTCCGGCGTTTCCACGAGAGGTGAGAATGCTCCAACCCGTCCGATTCGCTGCAATATTCGCTCTGTGCGCCTTGGCTTTCATAGGGAATCCGTCCCCGGCCGCGGCCCAGGATCGTCGCGTGCCGTCGTCGCAGGCTGAGCTCCAGCTGTCCTATGCGCCGATCGTGCAGCGGGTGCAGCCCGCGGTGGTCAATGTCTACGCCGCCAAGACGGTGCAGAACCGCAACCCGTTCATGGACGATCCGTTCTTCCGCCGCTTCTTCGGCGCGCCGGGCCAGCAGCCCGAGCAGATGCAGCGCTCGCTCGGCTCCGGCGTGATGGTCGACGGCTCCGGCCTCGTGGTCACCAACAATCACGTGATCGAGGGCGCCGACCAGGTGAAGGTCTCGCTCGCCGACAAGCGCGAATACGAGGCGGAGATCGTGTTGAAGGACAGCCGCACTGATCTTGCGGTGCTGCGGCTGAAGGGCACCAACAAGGAGAAATTCGCGACCCTCGACTTCGCCAATTCCGATCAGCTGCAGGTCGGCGACGTGGTGCTGGCGATTGGCAACCCGTTCGGCGTCGGCCAGACCGTGACGCACGGCATCATCTCGGCCCTGGCGCGTACTCAAGTCGGGATCACGGATTATCAATTCTTCATTCAGACCGACGCCGCGATCAATCCCGGCAATTCCGGCGGCGCGTTGGTCGACATGACCGGACGGCTCGCCGGTATCAACACCGCGATCTTCTCGCGCTCCGGCGGCTCGCAGGGCATCGGCTTTGCGATTCCCGCCAACATGGTGCGGGTGGTGGTGGCCTCCGCCAAGAGCGGCGGCAAGGCCGTGAAGCGGCCATGGCTCGGCGCGCGGCTGCAGGCGGTGACGCCAGAGATCGCGGAGACGCTGGGACTGAAGCTGCCGACCGGCGCGCTGGTCGCCAACGTGGCACCGAACAGCCCCGCGGCGAAGGCCGGGCTGAAGCTGTCCGACCTGATCATCGGCATCGACGGCACGCCGATCGACGATCCCAACGCGTTCGACTACCGCTTCGCGACCCGTCCGCTCGGCGGCAACGCCGAGATCGAGGTGCAGCGCGCCGGCAAGCCGGTGAAGCTGACCGTGCCGCTGGAGACCGCGCCGGACACCAACCGCGACGAGATCGTGCTGACCGCGCGCTCGCCGTTCCAGGGCGCGAGGGTCGCCAACATCTCGCCGGCGCTGGCCGATGAGCTGCATCTCGACGCTGGCGCGGAGGGCGTGGTGGTGACCGAGCTCGCCGATGACGGCACCGCCGCCAATGTCGGCTTCCAGAAGGGCGACATCATCCTGGCGGTCAACAACGAGAAGATCGTGCGAACCAGTGACCTCGACAAGGTATCGAAGGCGGGCTCGCGGATCTGGCGCGTCACGCTGGTGCGCGGCGGCCAGCAGATCAACGTGACGCTCGGCGGATGAGCCCGAAACAACCGCGCGAGGCCAGCAACCTGTTCGCCGCCGCGGGGATGGAGCAGGACGCGCCACACCCGCTGCCGGACCGGCTGCGCCCGCGCACGCTGGCCGACGTCGTCGGCCAGGATCACATCCTCGGCCCCGACGGCGCGCTGACCCGCATGCTGGAGACGCGCACGCTGGGCTCGCTGGTGTTCTGGGGCCCGCCCGGCACCGGCAAGACCACGGTGGCGCGGCTGCTGGCCGATGCCACCGAGCTGCATTTCGAGCAGATCTCCGCGGTGTTCTCCGGCGTCGCCGATCTGAAGAAGGCATTCGATGCTGCACGTGCCCGCCGCGAGACCGGCAAGGGCACGCTGCTGTTCGTCGACGAGGTGCATCGGTTCAACCGCGCGCAGCAGGATTCCTTCCTGCCCGTGATGGAGGACGGCACGGTGGTGCTGGTCGGCGCCACCACCGAGAACCCGTCGTTCGAGCTCAACGCGGCGCTTCTGTCGCGCGCCCGCGTGCTGGTGTTTCACTCACTCGATACGGCTGCGATCGAACGGCTGTTTGCCAATGCCGAGAAGATCGAGGGCAAGGCCCTGCCGCTCGATGCGGAAGCGCGCGCCGTGCTGGTGCGGATGGCCGACGGCGATGGCCGCGCCTCGCTGACATTGGCCGAAGAGGTCTGGCGCGCCGCGCGCAAGGGCGAGGTGTTCAACGCCGAGCAGTTGCAGGCCATCCTGCAGCGCCGCGCGCCGATCTACGACAAGTCGGCTGACGGCCATTACAACCTGATCTCGTCGCTGCACAAGTCGGTTCGCGGCTCCGATCCGGATGCGGCGCTGTATTACCTCGCGCGGATGTTCGATGCCGGCGAGGATCCGCTGTTCCTGGCGCGCCGCGTGGTGCGCATGGCGGTTGAGGACATCGGCCTTGCCGATCCGCAGGCGCTCGCGGTCTGCAACGCCGCCAAGGATGCCTATGATTTCCTGGGCTCGCCCGAAGGGGAGCTCGCGATCGCGCAGGCCGTGGTTTATCTGGCGACAGCGCCGAAATCGAACGCGGTCTACACCGCGTTTGGCGCGGCGATGCAGAGTGCAAAACAAGGCGGCTCGCTGCTGCCGCCGAAGCACATCCTGAATTCGCCGACCAAGCTGATGAAGTCGGAGGGCTATGGCTCCGGCTATCAGTATGATCACGATCAGCCCGACGCGTTCTCCGGCCAGGACTATTTCCCGGAAGCGCTGGGCCGCCAGACCTTCTACGATCCGCCCGACCGCGGCTTCGAGCGCGAGATCCGCAAGCGGCTGGATTACTGGGCGCGGCTCCGCAAGGAGCGGGGCGGGAGCTAGATCGGGATGAGTTTTGGTTGAACCGGCTTGGCGCGGTCTTGGTTCACCTCTCCCGCCGGGGAGAGGTCGGATTGCGAAGCAATCCGGGTGAGGGCTCTTGCTCTCTCGATAGAGCATAATCCCTCACCCGATTTGCTTTGCAAATCGACCTCTCCCAAGGGAGAGGTGAACCTTCGATGCCGTTCCAGCTCAACCTAATCTCATCATGCTTTAGAGCAAGACGAGACGAAGCTGTGGCCGCGAATAGCGCGCAATCCGTTGTTTGCGGCGTGGAAGCGTCAGTTGCCGAAGCCCGCAAATGCCATACGCGGTAGTCTTGGGCTGTGACGATATTTCGGAATAATAGAAGAATATCCCTGAGTTGCCCGACGTGTCAAGTTGGTTGGTCGAGCGCCGGCCGCCGGCTCCTTTGCATGGGGTTGTTTTCGATATTTTGGCGGCGCCCGCTGCGACGGCTCCTAACTTCATTCACTTCACGCTCTTCACGAACTCCACGATCTCGTCGGTCAGCCGCGTGTCCTGAGTGTTGATCGCATAGACCTCCGACATGTGGCTGTGCTGCGGCAGCATGAAGCTGCGCGCGCAGCCGCTCGGCCGCTTGCAGGTGGCCTGCTTCAACAGCTCGAACTGCTCGACGAAGCGCGGCGGGTCGAGCTCGGCCGCGGTGATCAGGAACGGGATCGGGCTTGCCATCAGGCCCTGCAGCGAGGAGCGCTCGGTGTAGCGCGACGGGTCTGAGCCGTAATAGGCGCGCTCGGCGTCGCCGGCCGGCGAGGCCGTCAGATCGTAGATGCCCGACACCATGATCGCGCCGGCCAGGCCGCCGTCCTTCACCTTGTGGAATTCGCCGTGCGAGACATAGCTCGCGACATGGACCGCACCGGCCGACTGGCCCATCAGGAAGATGCGTCTGGGCTCGCCGCCGCGGCTGGCGATGTTCTCCGAGACCCACTGCACGATCGCGCCGACGTCTTCGGCGCCTGCCGGCCATGGAAAGGCCGGCGCGAGGCGGTAGGTGGCATTGACGCCGACGAAGCCGCTCTTCACGGCCCACAGCATGATGTTGTCGTAGAACGGGCTGCCTGGGTTGCGCTTGTTGCCGGCAGTGAAGCCGCCGCCATGGATGTAAATCAGCACCGGCCGCGGCGGTGCCGTGGTGTCCGGCGTGAAGACGTCGAGCAGATGGCGGTCGGCAGGGCCATACTTGGCGTCGCGCTCGACCTTGACGCCCTGATAGGGCTCCTTCTGCTGCAGCGGCGCGTAGAGCGCCGCGGTCTTGGGCGGGTCGACGACGCGGCCGAGTTCCAGGAGCTTCCAGGCCAAGTCTTCCGGCATCGGGCTTTGCTGGGCCAGCGCCGGGCCCGTGAGCATCAGGGCCGCCGCCAAAGCCGCCATCGGCAGTCTCATTCCAAGGCTCATTCCAAAGCTCCTTCCGAGGCTCTGCTCGATTGCCGCAAGCGGCCCAACATGGCCGAGTCGCGCAGGATTCACACCGATTTCGCCGTGACGATTCGCGGCATTTGCGCTAGGCACAATGCAGGTCTGGAGCCGAAAAACCACCATGAGCCGCCGTATCAAGAGAACCACATCGCCGGGCGATCGCGCCAAAGAGCGCGCCAAGGGACGCGACAAGAGCCGTGACGGCGATCGTGGCAAGGGCGGATCGGCGCAACGCAGCCGCAAGCCGGACGAGCGCAAATCCGGTGAGCGCAAGTCCGGTGAGCGCAAGTCCGGCGACCGTCCGTTCGCGCACCGCGCGCCCGGAAAGCCGCCGCGCTTTGCCGAGCCGCGCCGCGACCGCAACGAGCGGCCTGAGCCCGCCGCTGAAAAGCAGGCGGCCGAGCAGCCATTGCCGACCAAGGTGCAGACCGTCGTCGTCACGACCGACGAAAACGGCATGCGCGTCGATCGCTTCCTCGAGGCGCGGTTTCCCGGCCTGTCGTTCTCCCATATCCAGCGCATCGTCCGGAAGGGCGAGCTCAGGGTCAACGGCAAGCGCGCCGATTCCAAGGACCGGCTGGAGGAGGGCCAGAGCGTCCGGATTCCGCCGCTGCGGCTCGACACGCCGAAGACTTCAGGCACGCTCTCGGAGGCCGAGGCGAAGACGCTGCAGGCGCTGAAGGACATGACGCTGTACGAGGACGACGACGTGCTGGTGCTGAACAAGCCCGCCGGTCTCGCCGTGCAGGGTGGCTCCGGCATGACGCGCCATGTCGACCAGATGCTTGAGGTGATGCGCGACGCTAAGGGGCAGAAGCCGCGCCTGGTGCATCGTATCGACCGGGAGACCTCCGGTTGCCTGCTGATCGCCAAGACGCGTTTCGCTGCATCGTTCCTCACCGGCGCGTTCCGTCATCGCTCCGCGCGCAAGATCTACTGGGCGCTGGTCGCCGGCGTGCCGAAGCCGAAGCAGGGCCGGATCTCGACCTATCTCGCCAAGGAGGAGAGCGAGGAGGACAGCATCATGCGGATCGCCGAGCATGGTGACGAGGGCGCAAGCCATGCCGTGACCTATTACGCCGTGGTCGAGGCTTCCGCGACCAAGCTCGCCTGGGTCTCGCTCAAGCCGGTGACCGGCCGCACCCATCAATTGCGCGCCCACATGGCACATATCGATCACGCGATCGTCGGCGATCCCAAATATTTCAACAAGGAGAACTGGCAGCTGCCGGGCGGCCTGCAGAACCGGCTGCATCTGCTCGCCCGCCGCATCGTGATTCCGCATCCGCGCGGCGGCGTGATCGATGTCAGCGCGCCGCTGCCGCCGCACATGCTGCAATCCTGGAATCTGCTCGGGCTCGAGGCCGACCGGTTCGACCCGATCGAGAACGCGCCCGAGGAGTGACGGGCCGGGCCGTCGCGGACAGCAAGAACGATCAAACCGCGCCGCGCACAACCTCTATGTTGCCGCGCGCCGGTGGTTGCCGGCATGCCATCATCAAAGAGGCTGTCCATGACCGGGACCTGGCTACGCATCGCGCTCTTTCTCATCGGCTCAGCCGTTGCCTCGGTGGCGGCGCATGCCGAGACGGTGGTGCTCCGCGGCGGCACGCTCTACGCATCGGCCGACGCGGCTGCGCTGCCGGATGCTGTGATCGTGATCTCGGACGGCGTCATCAGCGCGGTCGGCAAGACCGGCGACGTCAAGGCGCCCGCGGACGCGCGCGTCATCGATTGCAGCGGCAAGACCGTGGTTGCCGGGTTCTGGAACAGCCATGTGCATTTCACCGAGCATGTCTGGCACAACGCCGGCGAGACGCCGGCCGCGCCGCTGACGCAGCACATGCAGGAGATGCTGACGCGGTGGGGCTTCACGACGGTCTGGGACCTCGGCTCCGATCCGCGGAACATATTGCCACTGCGCAAGCGCATCGCCGCGGGTGAGGTCGCCGGTCCCAACATCTTCCTCGCCGCCAGCATCTTCCCGAAGGACGGCCATCCGGCCTATCTGCCCGCGGACATGCAGCTGCCCGAGGCATCGACGCCGGACGAGGCCACGCAACTGGCGCGCAGCTACATGGACCTCAACCTCGATGGCGTGAAGCTGTTCACCGGCGTCTACAAGGGAAACAAGCCGGTCGTGAACATGGACCCGGCGATCGCCAGGGCCGCGGTCGACGTGGCGCATGCGCAGGGAAAGCCGGCGTTTGCCCATCCGCAGAACAAGACCGGCGTCGAGACGGTGATCACCGCCGGCGTCGATATCATGGCGCACACCGACCCGAGCGAAGCCGGATATACGCCGGAGCAGCTGGCGCGGTTCAAGGCGCAGGGCATTGCACTGATCCCGACGCTGTCGCTGTTCACGACCGTTGTCCTGGATCCCGCCGTGACCAACCGGCTGCTGGCCGCGACCGTCAACCAGCTCAAGCAGTTCTCGGAGAATGGCGGGGCGGTGCTGTTCGGCACCGATGTCGGCTTCACCAAGCTGTACGACACCACGCAGGAATATCAGCTGATGCACCGCGCATTGTCGGAGCGCCAGGTGCTGGCCTCGCTGACGACCAATCCGGCGCGGTACTTCAAGGCTGCGAAGAAGGGCAGGGTGGAGCAGGGCTTCGACGCCGATCTCGTGGTGCTCGACGGCGATCCGCTCAGCGACGTCGCCAATCTCGCGAAAGTGAGCAGCACCATCCGCGCAGGTCACGTGATCTATCAGAAGCCGTGAACGCCGGGCCGGGGAACTCGCATATCAAGGGCGGCGTTGACGCATCTGGCAATCACTTGAACCAGTGCCGCGCCGTCACGAGATATAGGCCATGAAGCGATCCTTGATTGTTGCCTGCACTTTGCTCTGCGTCATCGGCGCGCCGAGCGCCTTTGCGCAAAAGCAGATAATCCTCGGGCCCGGTGGTTCGATCTACAATCCAACTCTGCCGCCGCCGCCACCGCCACCTCCGCCGCCCAAGATCGAGGTGCCTCCGATCCCCAAGATGGACGCGGTCACGCAGCCGAACCTGCGTGCTCCCGCGCGCAGCTCGTTCGGCGACCGTGTCAGCCGGTGTCTCGACGACGCCGCAGCCAGCGGCCTGAACCAGAGCGACCGCGCCGCCTATTCGCGATCCTGCGCCAACACGCGTGACTGATTGCCAGCGGACGTCAGAGCTTCAGCTTGTAGCCGATGTGGCTGCCGACGAATCCGAGCCGTTCGTAGAAGCGGTGCGCATCGGGGCGCGCTCTGTCGGTGGTCAGCTGCACCAGGTCGCAGCCTCTTGCCCTGCATTGCGCGATCGCCCATTCGAACATCTGCTGTCCAACGCCTGAACTCCGCTGCGTTTCGGCAATTCGGACCGCTTCGATCAGTCCGCGCCATGACCCCATGCGCGCCAGTCCGGGGATGAAGGTGAGCTGCAAGCAGCCGATCACCGCATCGTCCAGGGTCGCAACGACCTGCAACTGGTTGGGATCGGCGAGGATGGCTTCGAGCGCAGCGACATACCGCTGGTTCGGTGGCGAACTCGCATCCTCCCGCTGCACCCCCAGCACATCGTTGGCGAGGAGCGCAATGATCGCCGGAAGGTCGGCGGGCTGGGCCTGGCGGAAGGCGATGGATGTCATTGAACGGGATTCCACGGGACGGGATCGGTGTCACCGGGCACGTTACAGGCTCGCGAAGGAGAAGGACATCCAGCTTGGCACAAACGAAATCCGCCGGCCTTGCGGGCCGGCGGATTGGTGCGTCGTCAAAAGCGGTCGTCAGTTGTTCCCGTTGCCGCCCTGATCGTCGCCGTCACCACCGTGGTGATGGCCGCCGCCGTCGAAGTCGAAGAAGTCGAACAGGTCGCTGAGCGCCGGGCTGTTGACCGGAACGTAGGGATTGCCGGGCGCCGCAACCGGGTTCGGGAAGTTGTCGCGGCTGCGATGGGTGATCGGCTCCAGGCGCCAGTTCCGCTCGATGAATTTGATGATCGAGACGTGATCGGCATATTCATGCGAGATGTGGCCCTGCCGCGCGTACGGCGACACCACGATCAGCGGAATGCGCGTGCCATCGCCGAAATAGTCGAGCGGCTGCACGTAGCCGGAGTCGAAGTAGCCGCCACCTTCGTCGAACGTGATGAAGATCGCGGTATCCTTGGCGTAGTCCGAGGCCTGGACCTGGTCGATGATCTTCTTCGCGAAGCCTTCGAACAGGTTGAGCTTGGACGACGACGGGTGACCGTCGGTGAAGCCGCTCGGCTTGACGATGGAAACCGCCGGCAGCGAGTGCTTGGAGAGGTCGGAGTACAGATCAACCGAGTCCTTGATATGGGCTGCGACCTGTTCCGGATGCGACATGATCGAGGTGTCGTACTGGAACGGATTGCAGATGTTGCAGTACTCGTCGGCGGTCGGACCGGCTACGCCCCAGTTGAGCTGGTAGGGATCGTTGACGTAGTTGTTCCACTGGTCGCCGTAATACTTCCAGGAGATATTGCGCTCGTTCAGGCTGTCGCCGATGCTCTTGCGGGTCGACGGCGGGATCGTGAACGGCGTGTTGGACGGATTGGTGTCGGTGTAGGCGTTCTTGCCGTTGCCGAAGTAACCCGGGTTGTAGTTGTTCAACAGGTAATAGTGGCCCGGCTCGCAATTCGCATTGATCCGGATGTTCTTCAGGTAGTCCAGGATCGGCTTGACGCCGGGCTGGGTCGGATCGGAGCAGTCGCTGTAGGAGCCGCCGCCGGACACCGGGCTCGTCTGGAAGGGCGGCGGGAAGCCGCCATTGCCGCCGGCGCCGTAGCCGTCTTCGGTGTACCAGTTGTTGGTGCCCGCGGCCGGATTCGGATTCTCGATTTCATGCACGATGCCGGCATTCGGCGTGCCACCGAACACCTGCGTGCCGTTCGGCGGGACGGCGGCGTTGCCGTAGGTGTCGCTGAAGTAGAGCATGTCGGCGTGGCCGAACATGATGTGGTTGGCACCGGTGCCGCCGTTGACGGACTGATGGAAGTTGTCGCTCATCGCATATTTCTGCGCCAGCGATGTGAAGTAGGGCACGTCGCCCTTCTGCACGTTGTAGAAGCCGAGCGCCGTCGAGCCTTCACCCGTGGTCGTCGCCGTCGGCGAATAGTCGGTGGAGAAGTTCGAGGGCTGCGCCGCGCCGTTGGCGCCGGCGCCGACGGTCACTTCGACCCAGGCGAACAGATTGGCGCCGCAGCCCGACGGATTGTCGCGGCTGGCCGCCGAGTGGTTGCAGTTCAGCTGCTGCCACATCTGGTAGAAGCGATGCACCGGGCTCGCCGAATAGGAGTCGTAGGGCATCGCATCGCTGTTGGTCAGCTGGAACGGACCGGCCGGCAGCGTGCTGACATTGGTGATGCGCTGATCGGGGGTCTGTGAGGACTGACCGGTGCCGCCGGAAAGCAGGAATTGGTAGTAGTCGGACGGCAGGCCGGATTCCGACTGCTGCGCCAGCACCAGCGAGGCCTCGCAGGTGGTGATGGGCGAGCTGCCGCACTTGTTCGGGATGTAGGAGACCTTGGGGCCGCCGACCAGCGGAGCCGGCAATTGATCCTTCGGGAAGTTCTGCTTCGGCGGGCTCAGCAGGAACGCATCGTTCGGGCCGTTATCCATCGCCGCGTGCTGATGCGCCTTTTCGAAGTTCGGCCCGGGGATCGCATTCTTGTTGCCGTCGAGCTTGACGATGCCCTGCGAGAGCAGGTTGAACACGCTCTCGCCGTGTCGCTCGGGCACGTAGGTCGCGAACACGTGGTCGAAGCTGCGGTTCTCGCCGATGATGACGATCACGTGCTTGATCGGCGAACGGGTCTCGTGTCCACCGTGGTGATCCCAGTCCTGCGCAAGGACGGGGCCGGCGGTGAACTGGCCCAGCGCCAATGCGCTGAGGGTGAGGCGGCAACTCTGCAGCCAACGTGACTTCCGCTTGTCGCGCATTAAAGCTCTCCTTTTTGCTGGTTGAGCGGCTTGGTAGAACTTGCAGTGTCTCGCGGCACGACCTTGATCCGCCCCATCATGCCGCCGTCCTCATGCTCGAGGACGTGACAGTGGTAGACGAAGGTGCCGACGATGTTGGGATCGCGGAAATCCATGCGCAGGCGCACGCTCGGATATTTCAGCATCCGGGTGTTGTAGTAAGGCACGTTCACGGTATCGCGCAGGAACGGCTCGTTGACCGCGATGCCGGACCAGTCGAGCAGCTGGAAGTGAAGCTGATGGATGTGGAAATCATGCAGCTCCATTGAGCGGTTCTCGATGATCCAGTCCTCGACGTCGCCCTGCCGCACGGTGATGTCGGGAATGTCCGATTGCGGATCGAACGGCTTCGGCGTCTCGCCGTCCAGGGTCATGAAGAACTTGGTCGGACTGTTCGGGTCGTTCGGGTTCTCCGGTTGCTCGGAAAAGAACAGCTTTCTGACGCGCACCGGTGCGACGTTGCCGACCCACGGCCGCTCAGGTCGCGGCAGCGGCTCGGCGTGAGCGGGCAGCGCGGATTGCGGCTCGCTCGCAGTGGTCGAAGACGTGATGGCGAGCAGCGCGCGGTTGGGGTCGTTTTCGCCGGCCGGGCCGGTGTCGACCGCGCGCGTCACCAGCAAAGCCGATGCGCCGGCCGGCGGTCCCTCGACGATGAACTCGGCGCGCGAGCCCGGCGGCAGGCCGATATGGTTGACCCATTGCACCGAGGGCGACGGGCTGTCCTGGAATTGCAGCGGCACGCCGTCGAGCCCGACGATGCCGATCTGCTGCGGCGCGCGGCCGACCAGCAGCGCGAGGTTGAGATAGGTGATCGCGGACGCGTTCAGCACGCGCCAGAGCTGGCGCTCGCCCGGCTTCATCGTCAGCCTGGCCGGCGGATAGTTCGGATAGGGCACCGGCACGAAGTTGACGGAGAGATCCTTCGACGGCTTGCCGAAGCCGGTGCCGGAGTTGGCGACGTCGCCGTCATTGTCGAGCTGGCTCTTGGTCATGACCGGCTCGGATTTCGACGGCGGTGCGTCCGGATTGACGAGATCCTGGTCGCGGATCACGAGCACGCGCTCGGGCAGGCCGGCGAGCTGTGGGTCGGCGCGCTCGATGCCCTCGATGATGATGGCGCCGGAGGCACCGCCGAGCACCTGCGTCTTGCTGAAGCCGTGCAGATGCGGGTGATACCAATAGAGGCCGGGTGCTGCGTCGTCTGGAATCCGCAAACGATACTCGAACGGCGCATCGTCGGGCTGGATCGAGGTTTTCAGCACATCATCCTGATGGCAGACCGGCGGCACGGTCAGCCCGTGGAAGTGCAGATTGGTCGAGATCGGCGTCATCGCGCCGCTCTCGCAAATCTCGGCCTGCTTCCGCGTCGTGCAGATCGGCGCGCCGGCGAGTGGACGGTCGATCGCGGGCGTTGCCGTATCGAGATCGACGAGGTCGTTCTTGAAGTGGATCACCAGCTGATCGCCAGGCTTCAGCCGCAGGGTCGGCGACGGCTTGCCGTCCGGCGTCAGGTAGCAGTAGCGGCTCGTTCCGTCGGGCAGCTTCTGGTCATGGATGCTGAGGTCGGTTTCGAGCACACCCTCGCGGCTGTGCAGTTCGGCGGGTTCGTCGATCGCGCTTCCGGGAGCGGGCCGGGCACAAACGTCCTGCTGCGTTCGCGGCGCATCCTGCAAGCTTGCGGCGGCGAGCCAGGTCGTCATGCCGCTCGCAGCAAGCCCGAGGCAAGCTGCGGCGATGACACAACAAACGGTCGAAAGTCGTCGTGCCACGCCGCCCCGCTTATACGCCGCCACGCGCGCGCAAGCGCGCAACCGACGCCACGCGTGACGTCAGTTCACGTCTTGCGACCGCAATGGTCGGCAAATGCTTCTGTTTGGTATCGGGACGCTAGCCGCGCGTTGTTGCCGAAATCTGGCAGGTTTTTAACGCGCGGATGACAGGAATTTGCGGCACTTCGACGCAGCGGCGTGCGCAGCGTTCAAACCTGCTGAGCGATCAATCGGATGGCGCATTCACGAACTGAATTGCGGAGATACGGAGACGCGCAGGCAATCGGCAGAAATTTTTTCGGTGTCGCCGATCCTGTCATCTGCCGTCGTGCCGACAAGTGAGATCAGCGCCTGAACTGCGTCAGAAACATGCGCAATGAATCGTGCGGGCTCTCGACATCCGCGATCACCCAGCCGTCGGGGCCGTTGACGACGATGAAGTTGAGCGTGACCGGACGGCCCTCATTGTCGAAGCTCACGGTCACGTCGGTCTTGTCGAACTGGCGGCGCGGCGTTGCGATCGCAATCGGGCCGATCCGCCAGGTCGGGCTCTGCACCAGGAAATCGTACGGCGCATCGTGCAGGGCGGTCCAGGCGCCGCGCAGGCCGGGATCGAAGAATTGCCGGGCCGTTTCGTCGTCGCGCGGCAGGCCGTTGGAAAACGCGGGGCTGCCTTTCCCATAGAAGGCGTAGACGTTGCGGATCAGCGATTCCGGCGAGCGGAACCCGGCGTCGGCGCGGGCGGCCCCGAAAAAGGCCGCAACGAGCAGAGAACCGGCGAGGATTTGGGCGCGTTCCATCAGCTTTATTTGCCGTAGTCCCTGACATATCTTGCAGGGAAATCCCTGGAAACGAAAGCCGGCCGGCGCGATGCGCGAACTCTTCGACGATATCCCTGAACAAGCTCCGCTCGATCCGCAGGAGGCGGTGCGGCGCCACATCCGCACGCCCAAGCGCAAGCGGTTCTACACCAGCGCCGGCGTCGCCGAGGCCGACGGCGGATTTTCGATCACGCTCGACGGCAAGCAGATCCGCTCGCCGTCCGGCAAGCCGATCATGGTGCCGACCCGCGCCATTGCAGATGCGGTCGCGGCCGAATGGAACGCGCAGGGCGAGACCATCGATCCCGTGACCATGCCGCTGACGCGCCTCGCCAACAGCGTGGTCGAGGGGGTGATCGACCGCGTCGACGAGGTCGCCGATGACGCAGCCAAATTCCTCGGCAGCGATCTCTTGTTCTACCGCGCCGGCCATCCCGAGACGCTGGTGGCGCGCGAGGCCCAGCATTGGGACCCGATCCTGTTCTGGGCCGCCGAGACGCTCGGCGCCCATTTCGTGATGGCCGAGGGGGTCATGCATGTCGGCCAGCCCGAGCCCGCGATCAAGGCAGCGCGCGCCGCGTTCCCGACCGATCCCTGGCCGGTCGCCGCGCTCCATGTGGTGACGACGCTGACCGGCTCGGCGCTGCTGGCGCTGGCGCTGGCCCACGGCGTCCGTGACGAGGACGAGATCTGGGCCGCCGCCCATGTCGACGAGGACTGGAATATCGAGAAATGGGGCGTCGACGAGGAGGTCGCCGCCCGCCGCGCCGCCCGCCAGGTCGATTTCAAGGCCGCCGCCGGCGTCCTCAGGGAGTTCAGGCCGGGTTAACGAGACCTTTACGGCGCCGGGCTAGCTTGCGGCACATCCCTCGCGCTTGGCCGAGACCTCCGACATGGCACTCGCCGTCAATCCCGTGCTGCCGGTGCTCGCCTCGAAGGAGGCGGACGGCGTCGCGCCGGACCTCACGCTCGAGGCCGGCAGTGTCATCAATGCGCAGGTCCTGAAGGTGCTGTCCGCCGATCTGGTGCGGATCGCGATCGCGAGCCTGTCGATCGATGTCCAGACCGAGGTGCCGCTGCAGCAGGGTCAGAACCTGCAGCTTGCGGTGTCGCAGAGCAATGACGGCATCCGCCTGCAACTGGTTGGATCGGGCGCGGACACCGGCGATGCGGTGCAACTGTCGCCGGGCGCGGCCAACGCCACTGCCGCACCGCAACCTGTCGCCGCGGCGCCGAAGACCGCGCTGACGCCGCTCGAGCGCGTCACCATCACCGCCACGGCGCAGCATGCGGCGGCGGTGCAGGGCAGTCAGGCCCCGCTGTTTGCCAATCTGACCGCGGTCGCCTCGGCTAATCTGCCGCCAAAGCTGCAGGCTGCCGTCGCGCAGGTGCTGGCGCAGCAGACCGGTCTCGACGAGAATTTGAGCGGCGATGCCGTCAAGGCCGGCTTCCGGAAGTCCGGCCTGCTGATGGAGGCGACGCTGGCATCGGGCGTCGCGCCGGCGAGCGGCAATGCGCCTGACCTGAAGGCCGCGCTGATCGTGCTGCGCCAGGCGCTGACTTCGCTCGGCGCGGGCGATGCCGCGAGGCCTGCGTCCACGCCGCCGCAGCAACCGGCGTTACCCAGCGCCGGAGCGGCGCCGAGCCTCGTACCATCAGGCACGCCCGGCCTCGAGGTCCAGGAAATCCTGCTGCCGCAGGCCCGCGTACCGGTGGCCGAGGATCTGACCCGCGGCAGCATGAGCCTCGCAGGCGCGCTCGCGGATGCGCTCGATACCGGCCCGTCTTCGGGTGGCGCGCTCAACCTCATTCAGGAAGCGCTGCATGAGCTCGGCAACCCGGCACGGCAAGGCGCCGCGCCGCGGGAGATGCTGCCCGGCGACGTGACCGTTCGCAGCAACGCGCCGCCACCGCCGTTTCACGGCGCGCTGCCGTCGGCCCAGGCCGTCGCCGAGGCCTCGATCGCGCCGGGCGCGCCGCTCGCAACCACAGCGCATCGCCTGCTGGAAAACACCGACGCGGCGCTGGCGCGGCAGACACTGCTGCAGGTCGCCTCGCTGCCGGGCCACGGCGATGGCACGCGTCCGCAGCTCGACGCGATGGTGCCGCGCTGGAATTTCGAGATCCCGTTCCTGACTCAGCAGGGTACGGCGATGGCGCAGTTCGAGATTTCCCGCGACGGCGGAGGCAATGAAGTCGAGGCCGCCAAGCGGGTGTGGCGGGCGCGCTTCACGCTCGACGTCGAGCCGGCCGGCCCGGTGCACGCGCTGGTCTCGCTGAACGGCGAGCGCACCTCGGTGCGGATGTGGGCCGAGCGCCCCTCGACCGCCGCGCAATTGCGCGCCGGCGCGTCCGAACTGAGCCAGGCGCTGACCAGGGCTGAGCTTTTGCCCGGCGATATCGAGATCCGCGACGGCAGCCCGCCGCAACCTGCGCCCGCACGCGCCGGCCATTTCCTGGACCGCGCATCATGAGCGAGCCACAGAACCAGCTCGCGGTCGCGCTGCACTACGATCACGCCGGCGCGCCGCGCGTGGTGGCCAAAGGCAGGGGCGCGATCGGCGCCAAGATCATCGAGGTCGCCAAGGCCAACGACATCCCGATCGAGGAGAACGAGGTCTTGGCCGGCGCGCTCTCCAATGTCGAGCTCGGCGACGAGATCCCGGCCGAGCTCTACAAGGCCGTCGCCGAGGTCTTGGTGTTCGTGCTGCGGATGTCGGGCCGGGCGCGGTAGCGCTAGCGTTTTCGGGCACCGGTTCGCGTGACGAAAACGCGTCAAACAAGTAAGGCTTCATTGCCATCCTTTTACCACGATGGCATCAGCATCGTCGTCAACCCGAAACTGTTCAGGTCTCGTCGTGATCAATCGCCGCCATGCGCTCGGTCTGTTTGCTGCCGCCACCGTCCTGCCGACGCGCAGTTTTGCGAATGTGTCGTACCAGCGCAGCGAGTTTCGCGAGGACCTACAAAAGCGGTTCTTCGATCTCGGCACCGAAGGCACCTTCGTCGGCTACAAGATCGACGACTATCTCATCATCGCGAGTGACAAGGTCCGTTCGGGTGAGGGCAGGCTGCCGGCTTCGACCTTCAAGATCCCGAACGCGCTGATCGCGCTCGACACCGACGTGGTGCAGGATCCCGACAAGGATGTCTTCAAGTGGGACGGCGTCACCCGCAGCATCGAGGCCTGGAACAAGGACCACACGCTGCGCTCGGCGATCGCGGTGTCGGCATTCCCGGTGTTCCAGGAGATCGCCCGCCGGATCGGCGAGGAGCGGATGAAGAAGTATCTCGATACGATCGACTACGGCAATCGCGACATCGGCGGCGGCATCGACCAGTTCTGGGTCAAGGGAAACCTGCGGATCGATCCGGTGCAGCAGATCGATTTCCTCGACCGGCTGCGCCGCGGCGTGCTGCCGGTCGGCAAGCGCAGCCAGCAGCTGGTGTGCGACATCCTCCCGGTGACGAAAGTCGGCGATGCCGTCATACGCGCCAAGACCGGCCTCACCGACAAGGAACACGGCTCGCTCGGCTGGCTGGTCGGCTGGTCCGAGAAGGGCAGCGACATCACCGTGTTCGCGATGAACATGGACTGCAAGACGCAGGCGCAGATCGACGCGCGGATGAGCGTCACGCAGCAATGCCTCACCGATATCGTCGCGCTGTGATCATCTGATCTGCGCGATCATCTCTGGTTGGCGTCGCGCAGCTCGACTAGCATCCTCCGATAAATCAAAAAGCGGAGGAATCATGCGTTCAGCAACAGTCTGGCTCTCGTCGCTCACGCTGGCGGCGGCCGGCGGCTGGCTTGCGGCCACGGTGTCATCAGTGCCGGCCACCAGCAAGGAGCCGCGCTTCCCGCAGCTGACGATGGATCAGCTCAACGACCTGCAGAAGCCGCTCGGCGAGCAGATCATGAAGGTGTCGAGCGTCGGCATCGGCGGGCCCTACAATCCGATCATCCGCAGCCCGGTGCTCGGCCAGCGTCTCTATGATCTGTTCTATTACCTGCGCTGGCAGACCTCGGTGCCGACCAGGCTGAACGAGTTCGCGATCCTGATCATCGGCCGGCAGTGGCGCTCGCAGGTCGAATGGTTCGCGCATGCGCCGCTCGCGGCCAAGGCCGGGCTGTCGGCCGACGTGATCGCCGAGCTGAAGGCCGGCAACCGTCCGTCGAAAATGGCCGACGATGAGGCTGTGGTGTACGATTTCGTCACCGAGCTCACCACGACCAAGAAGGTTTCGGACGCGACCTATGCGCGGGCCAAGACGATCTTCAACGATCAGCAGATCGTCGATCTCACCGCGCTCGCCGGCAATTACGTGATGGTGGCGATGATCCTGGCGATGGCCGAGGAGACCGTGCCGCCGGGTAAGGAAGAGCCGTTCAAGATTGGCGAGAAGTAGCGACGCGCACTGCGCTTCACCTCGCCCGTAAAGAGCGGGGCGAGGCAGCGCAGTGCCGTCGCCGCTCGACCTGGTCTCATCACGCGCTAGTGCCGCGCGAGCGCCAGCGAAACCGCCGTCACGTTGCTCTGCTGCGGACGGATCGACACGGATTGCTTGCC
Organism: Bradyrhizobium sp. CER78; assembly: GCF_029846235.1. Classification (GTDB taxonomy): domain Bacteria; phylum Pseudomonadota; class Alphaproteobacteria; order Rhizobiales; family Xanthobacteraceae; genus Bradyrhizobium. Next base: position 503,915 of record NZ_JARVWP010000004.1, on the reverse strand, counting down.
GCCACGCGTGGTGAGCGAGAGGTCGGCAGAGAAATTGTTGCCGCGCGCGGCAGCTTCAACGCGATCGCCGGTCGCGCGCCCCGAGATCGTTCCGGACGCATTCCGGCTCGCCTCGGTCCATGCACCGGAGATCGCGCCGCCGCGATATTCGACGTCACTGGTGAGATCGAAATTATAGCTCGCGCTGGCGCATTTGAGCGACAGGCGAAGTTCGGCGCCGGTGCCGTCGACGTCGTATTTGGCGCGGCAGCGCAGTTGCTCCTGCATGCCGTCCGATGTCGTCAGCGTGCCTCCGCCGGACCATGAGCCCGCCATGGCGAGCAAAGGCGAGGCAGGCGCGGCCTGCGAGGGCGATGCAAATACGCCGAGCGACAGCAGCACGAGGCTGGTCTTCGCGAGTGTTGATCGAGACATCTTGGCCTCCTCTAGCGGTTGATGCCTCTTAACGCGGCAAGGTTCCGAAGGTTCTTACCCTGGAACCGCATCGCAAAAGCGGTTCCGCGGCCGGCGCGAGCTAAAGCGCAATCGCCCGCTGCAAGGCCGGCATCAGCTTCGGATCGCGGCATTGCGCGACGTTGAAGCGCATGAAGGCCGCAGCGGTCTGCGAGGCGCTGAACACATTGCCGGGCGCCAGCACGATGTTGTCTGATAGCGCAGCGCGCGCGACGTTGGCGGAGTCGCGGCCGTCGGGCAGATGGCACCACAGATAGAAGCCGCCGCGCGGCATCAGCCAGGGCTCGATGCCGATGCGCTGCAATTTCTCGCCGACGTCGCGGCGGGCGCGGGCAAGCCGCCGACGCAGCTCCTCGACATGCTTGCGATAGAAGCCGCTCGATAGCACGCTCGCGATGATCTCGGTTGCGACCGCGCTGGGACCGCCGAAGCCGGTCGCGACCTGGAGATCGACGAGATCCTCGATCCAGTCGGCCCGCGCGGCGATGAAGCCGCAACGCACCGATGCCGACAGCGTCTTGGAGAAGCTGCCGATCCGGATCACGCGGTTGAGCCCGTCGAGCGCCGCCAGCCGGGCCGACGGCTCGGGTTCGAAATCCGCGAAGATGTCGTCCTCGACGATGGTGAGATCGTGGGCCGCGGCGGCATTGAGCACGCGGTGCGCGGTTTGCGGCGACAGCGTCGCACCAGTCGGATTATGCAGCGCCGAATTGGTGACATAGAGCCGCGGCCGCTCGGCGGCGAGCACCGCCTCGAAGCCTGCGACGTCGGGACCCGACGCGGTGTAGGGTACGCTGACGATGCGAACCTGATGCGCGCGCAGCAGGGCGCGGAAATTGAAGTAGCAGGGATCGTCGACCAGCACGGTGTCGCCCGGCCGCAGCAGGAAGCGGCAGATCAGGTCGATCGCCTGGGTGCCGGACGCGGTGAGCAGCAGTTGCTCCGGCGGCACCTCCAATCCCTCGTCGGCAAACCGCGCCATCAGGATCCGGCGCAGCACGAGCGAGCCGCGCGTCGCGCCATAGTCCGCGAGCACGGCATCGTCGGCCCGCGCCAGGCCGCGCAACGCGCGCCGCAGCGCTTCGGCCGGCATCCACTCGGCCGGCAGCCAGCCGCAGCCCGGCTTCAGCGCGCCCGTTTCGGCATCGAGCGATTGCCGCGACACCCAGAACGGATCGACGGCGCGGTCGCGCTGCGGCTGGTCCTTTGTCAGCGCCAGCGGCGGCAGCGCCGCGGAAGAAACGTAGAAGCCGGAGCCGGGCCGGGGGCGGATCAGGCCCTCGGCCACCAGCCGGTCATAGGCTTCGACGACGGTGGAGGGCGACACGCCCATGCTGGCGGCAAGGCCGCGGATCGAGGGGAGGCGGTCGTCGGCGACCAGCGCGCGGCTCGCGATCTTGGTGCGGATTGCATTCATCACGTCGGTGGTCCGCGTCGCCTTCGGCGGATCGGATTGCTGTTGCAAGTGTATGCCTACCTTTGCCCATACAGTTTGGCCGTATTGTACTGATCTGTAGCTGCCTTGGCGAGCCTCCGATCGCTATGTTCCGCGTTCGGAAGGTGAGGTGCGATGGACAAGGCTTCGATCGACGGCTGGGGCAGCGGACTGCTCGGCGTGATTATCTTCAGCGGCTCGCTGCCGGCGACCCGCGTCGCGGTGGCCGGCTTCTCGCCGCTGTTCCTGACCTCGGCGCGCGCCGCGATCGCGGCACTGCTCGGCGCCATGCTGCTCGCGGTGCTGCGGCAGCCCTGGCCGCAGCGGCGCGACCTGGTGTCGCTGACCATCGTCTCGCTCGGCGTCGTGATCGGCTTCCCGCTGTTGACCGCGCTGGCGCTCCAGCACATCACCTCGGCGCATTCGATCGTGTTCGTCGGGCTGTTGCCGCTGTCGACCGCAATCTTCGGCGTGCTGCGCGGCGGCGAGCGGCCGAAGCCGCTGTTCTGGCTGTTCTCCTGCGTCGGCAGCGCGACGGTCGGAGCCTTCGCCCTGTCGAGCGACGGATCGGCGTCGCTGACCGGCGACTTGCTGATGGTTGCCGCCATCATCGTCTGCGGCCTCGGCTATGCCGAGGGCGCGGCGCTGTCGCGGCGGCTCGGCGGCTGGCAGGTGATCTCCTGGGCGCTGGTGTTCTCGGCGCCGGTGGTGCTGCTGATGACGATCATGACGCTGCCGCCGAGCTGGCAGGGCATCGGCGCGCCGGCCTGGCTCGGGCTCGCCTATGTCTCGATCTTCAGCATGCTGGTCGGCTTCGTGTTCTGGTATCGCGGCCTTGCACTCGGCGGCATCGCCAGCGTCGGCCAGTTGCAGCTGTTGCAGCCGTTCTTCGGCCTCGCGCTGGCCGGGCTGCTGCTGCGCGAGCCGGTCGCCTGGTCGATGATCGCAGCGACCATGCTCATCGTCGTCTGCGTGGTGTTCGCGCGGCGTTTTGCTTGACTACTCCTCAGAGGTGATGGAGGCGGCACGCGATCCCAGCCACGTCATTGCGAGCGAAGCGAAGCAATCCATCGCTCCGCACGCGGAGAAATGGATTGCTTCGTCGCTATCGCTCCTCGCAATGACGGTAGTACAAAGCATTGGTGTCAGTCAGCCCAGCTTGAACAGCGCTTGCGGGAAATCGCTCACCGCCTTGCGGGCCTCAAGCGCGGTGGCCGGGTTGCCGCCGACATGCGGGCCGAGCTCGACGCGGGAATCCTTGTGGGAGGGACAAGTAATGGGACTACCCTTCGTTCCTAGGGTATGGATCGCACTTGCCCTTGCATCATTTGCTCCGGGAAATGGCCGGACGGCTCCCGCCTGACGCGCGTCGAGATAGCGGCGGAACTTCGCTCATTGCGCGCTCAGCGCTCGCAACTAATCGCTTCAATTCGAGCCGAGAAAGCTCGACCGAAAGGAAATCTCCGTTCACGAGCAAAGCATCAGCTGCGCCTTGTTCGGCGTCTCAGGCAATATCCGAGCGGTAGCGGAACTAGCGTGAACCTTATGGAGAGGATGGTGCGTAGGCATCGGTAGGTTCCCTTCGATGCCCACGCTGCCCGAGTCCGGCTCCGACGTCCGGCCTTTTTTCAAGCAATCCACACCCGGGTTTGTGAAATCCGCAATTGCCGGCACCAGGACGAGAAAGCGAGCCCTAGGCCGGCTCCTGCGCTTTCCCGATCCGCCCGAGATGGGTGTAGCCGAACCCTCTCGAATATTTCAGCCCATAGCCGAGCGCGCGGTCGATCCCGATATGGGCGAGCCAGATCATCGCGATCGAGAGCACCAAGGGTCCTTCGCCGGCAAAACCGAGCGTCATCAGCGCCACCGGCGCGAGATACGTGTGGGCGGCGTTGTAGGCGATCGCGCCGACCCGCGGGCTGATCAGGTAAGCGGCAAAGCTCAAGTCCGGCACCAGGAACAGCAGGACATAGACCAGCCAGGAACCCTCCCACTTGTAGTAGAGCACGGTCATCCCGACGAACAGCACCAGCCCCTCCAGCCGGAGCAGGGTGCGCACCCCGCCGGTCGCGGCGCCAGTCGCTTCAGTCGTCATGTCGGTCATTGCAGTCTCCCCAGATATCGGAAAATCCTACCGTTTTGGCGCTCAATACCGCCCACAAGCGCCTTTCCGGTTCCGAAATGGCCGTGCTAAAGCCATTCCGAACGAAGCGGACCCGGCTCGCACCGGGACGCGGACTGTAGCTAACACGGGCGGAAACAAATGAAAGATATCCTCGATACCCTTGAAGAGCGGCGCGCCGGGGCCAGGCTGGGCGGCGGCGAAAAGCGCATCGAGGCGCAGCACGCCCGCGGCAAGCTCACCGCCCGCGAGCGGATCGAGCTCCTGCTGGACAAGGGCTCGTTCGAGGAATTCGACATGTTCGTCGAGCACCGCTCGATCGAGTTCGGCATGGAGAAGAGCAAGATCCCCGGCGACGGCGTCGTCACCGGCTGGGGCACGGTCAACGGCCGCAAGACGTTTGTCTTTGCCAAGGACTTCACGGTGTTCGGCGGCTCGCTGTCGGAAACCCATGCGCTGAAGATCACAAAAATTCAGGACATGGCGATGAAGGCGAGGGCGCCGATCATCGGCCTCTATGACGCCGGCGGCGCGCGCATCCAGGAGGGCGTCGCCGCGCTCGCGGGCTATTCCTATGTGTTCCGCCGCAACGTGCAGGCCTCGGGCGTGATCCCGCAGATCTCCGTCATCATGGGCCCCTGCGCCGGCGGCGACGTCTATTCGCCGGCGATGACCGACTTCATCTTCATGGTGAAGAACACCAGCTACATGTTTGTCACCGGCCCCGACGTGGTGAAGACCGTCACCAACGAGGTCGTAACCGCGGAGGAGCTCGGCGGCGCCTCGGTGCACGCGACGCGCTCCTCGATCGCCGACGGCGCGTTCGAGAACGACGTCGATGCGTTGTTGCAGATGCGCCGGCTGATCGACTTCCTGCCGTCGAACAACACCGACGGCGTGCCGGAATGGCCCAGCTTCGACGATATCGGCCGGGTCGACATGTCGCTCGACACGCTGATCCCCGACAATCCGAACAAGCCCTACGACATGAAGGAGCTGATCCTGAAGGTCGTCGACGAGGGCGACTTCTTCGAGATCTCCGAGACCTTCGCCAGGAACATCGTCACCGGCTTCGGCCGCATCGCCGGCCGCACTGTCGGCTTCGTCGCCAACCAGCCGATGGTGCTGGCGGGCGTGCTCGACAGCGACGCGTCACGCAAGGCCGCGCGCTTTGTCCGCTTCTGCGATGCCTTCAACATCCCGATCGTCACCTTCGTCGACGTGCCGGGCTTCCTGCCGGGCACCGCGCAGGAATATGGCGGCCTGATCAAGCACGGCGCGAAACTGCTGTTCGCCTATTCGCAGTGCACGGTGCCGCTCGTCACCATCATCACCCGAAAGGCCTATGGCGGCGCCTTCGACGTCATGGCGTCGAAGGAAATCGGCGCCGACATGAACTACGCCTGGCCGACCGCCCAGATCGCCGTAATGGGCGCCAAGGGCGCGGTGGAGATCATCTTCCGCTCCGACATCGGCGACCCCGACAAGATCGCCGCCCGCACCAAGGAATACGAAGACCGCTTCCTGTCCCCCTTCATCGCCGCCGAACGCGGCTACATCGACGACGTCATCATGCCGCATTCGACCAGGCGGCGGATCGCGCGGGCGCTGGCGATGCTGAGGGATAAGAAGGTCGAGATCCCGGCGAAGAAGCACGACAATCTGCCGTTATAGAAACGTCGTTGGGTGGGTTAGCGCAAGCGTAACCCTCCACCTTCGTCCGGCATGATTCAGTGGCGGGTTACGGCTTTGGTGGTGTAACGCACCCGACTGTCACGATAGGGAGCGCTGATGAGGCACGCTAACTCCGGCCCTACGTCCGGCTGGTGTGTGAGCAAGCGGCTTGTGGCGACAGGCAATAATCGACGGCATGGAAGCTGGATTACTTTCCGGCGGCTATGCGTTGGACGATCGCCTTTTCGATTAGGAGCTTGACCGTTGGGTCAATGCTCTTGAGCTCGAGCTTAGTGGAGAACTCGACAGGCCCAAGCTCCAAAAAAAGCTTTCCGAAGACCTCATCGGCGAAACTACTCGATACGAGGTGAATGTCCGCGAAGTCAACGACAACTTTGTTTCCTTCGAGGAAGCTGATCAGATTTTTGAGCTTATTCCTAACCGGAGTTCCGGCCGGCCGCGAGCCAAATGAAGCGCTTTCATTCCTCAACACAAACAGGATATTTCCATCTGCTGTTGACTCGTACTTTAGTTCAATCATGTCTACCGGCGTATGGCCGCGTGACCGTATGTTGAGAGCCTCTTCGAGAAGCAGCGGTTGAGTATAGTCGATGGCGCAAACAACAACTGCCCCCGGCAAGTAGACGGGCTCTTTTCGCGTGTGCATACCGGTTTTCGGAGCGTAGTAGAGTGTAGCATTCCCGGAGTGGAGGCTGAAGTTTGCGCCGCTCCGTACGGCAATCTGATAGCTTCCATAGAGCCCATTGCCCTGACCGATTGACTTGTCTCTCGTAACGCCTTGCTCGATCGCCTTTGCTAGAGCGTCTACGTCAGAACCGATCCTGAGGCCGGACGATTTCAAAGACTTTGGAATGCCGCTGTCGCAGACCACAAACTCAACTCGCTTCTTACTTCTAAGTGAGGTGAGTTGGATCAAGCCTCCCCGCTGCGATTCAGAATGAACCAATACATTGTCGGTTATTTCATTGATGGACCACTCGATCGCCTTGAAATGAGAGCGATTAAAATCGGTTATGCTTGCGAGTATCTTGTTCAGGATGTCGTCTACGATCCGATGTTGTTCGTCCGAAGTGCGGTATCGCAGCGCCGGTAAGTGGATCGGACTCGTAAACTCAGAGTGAGCGTACTTGTCCGGTTCTATGATATGAGCCCAATTCGAATTACGAAAAAGTCTGCCGAGATTATCGTCTGTCGGTAACCGGAGTTCAAAGTCGATCTTATTATCTCGATAGTATTCGGTAGCGGCCGCCAACGCTAACATCGGTGGCGCGTGCGTGAAGGTGCAGTTTGAGAAGTCTAGAATTATATCCATATATCCGCGATCAACGGCTAGTTCGCGGATCGCTCCCACCAACCGGCGGAACTGAGTGATGTCGTAATGTCCGTTTATCTCGATGCGCGGTCCGAATGTCGACAGCTCGCAGCTACGGTCTGACGACTTCGAGGTAGGTGGCATCTCTTACCCTTATGACCAAAATTCCCAAAATGAAAGTGCGAGAATCAGTGACCATGCTACCCTTGGTCGAAATTGAAGTGGTGGGCAATAATGACGTTTGCTGCGCTGCACAATGCCTGGTCGACCAACCGATTTGGCGGTTGTGGCGGGTTGTCTTGCTGCCAATTTCCAAGGTGAACCAAAGCCATGAAGTTTTTGCACGGAAGAGCTCTAACTCGCGAAATCCAGAAAATTTGTAGCACTAAGGGTCGAATAAATCTCGCGGTCGCATATTGGGGAAAGGATGCCCTCAAGCTCACTCGGCTCAGACCTCAGCAGCGCAGCGTAAGGCTTATCTGCTGCTTAAGCGGTGGAGCTTCCGATCCCGATGTCATCAGGAAATTTGGTGCTCGAGCCCGTCAGAATGATTTCTTGCACGCCAAGGTAATTTGGACCGAGCGGCAAGCCATCGTGAGCTCGGCCAATATCTCCTCGAACGGTTTGCCAGAGGAAGAGGAAGGCGCCGGTGGTCTTATTGAGGCCGGCCTCATGGTTACTGACGCTGGTCAGCTTGTTCAGATCGCGGCTTGGTTCGATCGGCAGTACAAAGCTGCCAAGCGAATTAGCGCTACGGATCTTCGCAAGGCCAGAGAAGCTCGATTAGTGAAAGTATGGGGAAAGCCGAGGGTTCGGCGTAGCTTCATCGAGGCCCTGGAGGACAATGCCGCCCAGGAATTTAAGCAGCAGAAGATATCCTTCGCACTTTGGACTGACTACACTTCGCAGGCTGAGAATGGAGAAGCGCGGCGCCATTTCAGGGAGAGCGCGGAGACGCTAGAGGAGACCCTCAAGATCGATAGGAGGGATTTTCGAAGGCTGGATTGGTTTTCGAACTGGCCGGAATTGCCCGCAGACACCTTCCTCATTAGCTGTCGTATCAAGGGCCGTACGTTCACCGACATCTACCATTGTCGGACTTTCAACACGAAGAAGGCGTGGCCAATCATTGCAGACGGTGAGAAGACGAGCATAACCTATGTGCTGGGTTCGAGGGATGATGGCTTCGGCTACAGACTGTCGGCACGAGATAGGCGCGTACTGAAGTCTGCAGCCCAAGACTTGTGGCGAAAGGCAAAGGGCTCCGCAGATGGGCGCTTACTAAGGTTAGAGGACGCGGTCCCAATTTTGCTGCGGCATGCCAAGAAGTCCGCTTCCAGGTGACACGCGGGCGGGATGGCAGAAGTCCCGACGCGATCAAGAGTCTCGCAATTTCGAAGCTGATGGGTGAAAGGTAAGTAGGTCTAGACGCCGGATTGCGTGCAACATTTGCCATTGTGAGGAATCGATGGAGGTATTCGTCTTCCGCTTCACTGCCGGCGATCTGAGAAAGATTGAGCGCCAAGCTCTCGGATTTCTAGTCGCGTCCAGTCATTGTTGCAACGAGCTCGTGTCGCTAATGCCCTACATCGTTTTTGAGCAGTCGCTTGAGAGCACAAATGATGTCGAGTCAGCTCTTATTTTGGCGCGGAGATATACTATTGATCGGATTATTGTGTCGAAGATCGTCGAATACCATGATCTTTGCCAAAAGTTCTTTCGGCAGGATATGATGTCTGACGAGTTTCATAGAGATTTGAAGAAGGAATACGAGCAGATTGCCACGAGCCTAAAAGCCGGAGATTGGGCCCGCATACAGAGAAACACGATGTCGTTTCACTATGACGCGAAATTTGCTGCAGAATCACTAGACAAGTTGGACGGAAGTCATCCGCTCCGCATGATTTTGGGCCGGATGTCCGGTGTGACGTTGTTTGAGTTCTCGGAGGAGATACTAAGTCGACCAATCTTCGAGCGTGCGCGGCGGGGTGATATAGGTGAGGGGATGGACGCTGTTGCGCGCTTCATCGTTCGATCCATTCGCGCGATTCGCAATTTCCACTCGCGGGCCATGATCACCGCCTTTACTAAAGTACAGCCTTGTTTCGGAGCGTGAGAGTGCGGAGCTGCGGGAGAAGTATTGTGGGAAGCCAGGAATTGATCGAATGCCGCTCTCAATTTCGTCCGAATTCGTTAAGAAGCGTAAGAACGAAGGCCCGGATATTCCCCGTGATGAGCGAGCGAGTAGCGAGCGAGACGGTTAGCCCAAGCGTAATCCACCACCTCCGGCACGATCGGCGGCGCGTCACGGCGTCCGCGTTCGCTCGTTGAGCTACGGAGGACGCAGTCGCCTAATCCTCTCTAGAGTTAGAAGTCATGACCGAAGACGAGCCGGCCGACGAGATCTCCGAGATCGAGGCGCAGATCGAGGAGCTTGCCGAGAGCGCCGAACGGTCGCGGCGGATCATTCTCGGATCGAAGGTGGCAATCGCCGGCGGGTTCGTGCTGCTGCTCGTCACGCTGCTCGGCCTGTTGGGCTCAGGAGAAACCGCGGCGCTCGGGTCGATTGCGCTGGTGCTCGGCGGCATCGTGTCGCTCGGATCGAACGTCAGCACCTTGCGGCAAACCGAGGCCGCCATCAGCACCGCCGAGGCGCGCCGTGCGCGGCTGATTGGCAATATCGACCTGCGCCTGGTGCACGATGCGCCGCTGAAGCTGATGTGAGGCGCTCAGCCGCGCGCTGATTTGGGGGCGTGCAAGTCAATCGGCACCCGGCTTTTGCCGCGCTCTCTTCAAGCGGGCGGAAACGAAGAGCAAAGCTCGGACGATTCATGTCGCGAGAACGCGAAGCTCGATCCGCACCTACAGCTGTCATCGCCCGGCTCGACCGGGCGATCCAGTACGCCGCGGCTTCTCGGCTCAAGCACTGCTGCCTCTGGAATACTGGATCACCCGCTTTCGCGGGTGATGACACCGCGCTCTTCGACATCTTGAATCGAAAGCCATCCTCCTCGTCGTCCTGGCGAAAGCCAGGACCCATTACCCCAATTGCCGATTTTTGCACGACGCTGGAGCGACGATCCCTCTCGCAACATGCATCCGTGGTTACGGGTCCCTGCTTTCGCAGGGACGACAATCGGAGAAAGTCACGCGCTCCTTACTCAGACGCCAGCGGCACGTAGTCGTACTCTCCGACGCCTTGGAGGATCAGGAACGTCAGCGACGTCGTGCCGGCGTTGGTGACGAGGTGCGGGCGGGTGGGGCGCACGGCGTAGACTTCGCCGACCTTCAGGTTCAGCTCCTCCTTCGGCTCCTGCAGGAACAGCCGCATCTGGCCCTCCAGCACGTAGAACGTGTCGGAGATGTTGCTGTGGGTGTGCCACGGCACTTTCTGGGTCGGCGAGAGCTGCAACTCCATGATGCGAAAGCCGGGGCGGGCGGCGTGCAGGGCACGGCGTTCGACTTCGTAGAGGTGGCTGGCATCCTTGAGCGGTTGTCCTGACTTCATGGCGGCCTCCCGGAGATGTCGTTGTGCTGCGATGCTAGTTCGGTTCGACGTTTCACGAAACCGGCGGAACGAGCATGACCGATGCGCGCGGACGAGGCCGTCGGATCGTGATTGTTGCGTGACGTCACGGCGTTGTGGATGCCGCAGCGAGACGTCGAGTTCCGCGAAACGTGATCGTGCGGTTCAGCGAACGTTCAGGTCGGGGCGCAAAAACTCAAGGGGGGCGGTTGGTCCAACTCAGCAACAAAGGGAAACGCTCATGGAACGCAGGGATTTTCTGAAGATCGCCTTCGGTGCGGCCGCCGGTGCAGCCGCTTTCGCAGCGACGGCCCAGGCGGCGCCGCTCGCGCCGCTTCCCCTCAACCAGGATGCACGCTCGCCGGCGACCAACGATGCGCATCCCGCCGTGACCACGGGCGACGAGGTCAATCGCCTGAAGCCCGAGCAGGTGCGTTGGCATCGCGGTTGGCATCATCGGCGCTGGCACCACAGGCATTGGGGTTGGCGCCGCCGTCATTGGCGCCGTCACTGGCGCCGTCATCACTGGCGCCGCTGGTGATATCGACTCCATGTCGAAAAAGAAAAACCCCGCGCGAGGCGGGGTTTTGTTTACTCGAGATGCGCCGCGATCAGATCGGGCGGCAACGGCCGTAACGCCAGGCGAAGCCATAGGGGCAGGCGCGGACGCGCGGCGCCACCACGACCGCGCCGGGCGCGACGACGACGGGGCGCTCAACCACGACCGGGCCGGGGGCAACGACGACGGGACCACGATTCCTGACGCAGCCGCCATAGGGACCACGATGCCAGCCGGGGCCGCAGCCACCAGCCGCGTCAGCGGCGCTGATGCCGGCGAATGCGGTCGTCACCAAAACTGCTGCTGCAAAAAGATACTTCATGACTTCTCCTTTATTTGGGCCGCGCTGCGGCACCGCAACAAACGTTTAGATTACCGATTCGCCCGGCGGGATCATTGCAGAAGCCGTGCCCGATGTCGTCGACCATAATGTTGCGGACTGAATGCGACATGAATGTTGCGCGTCACAGCTGCGTCAGTGCGTCGCAAGCATGCTCAGTATCGTTTCAAAATATTTCGCAAGGGCGCGAGCAGCACGAAGCGCGCAGCGGCGAGGGTGCCAAATGTATCGGAGAGCGAGACAAGCGAGACCGGGGCTTCGCGAATGACCGCGCCACGGCTGACTTGAACGCGCGATGTTACTCGCCTGCGCCGAACAGCGCCGCGAACCGCTTCTCGCCGTTGCGCGAGAAATTGACGACGCGGCTGCCGGGCGTCGCGTCGCGCGCGGCCCATTTCAATTCGGTGAAGCGGTCCATCATCGCAGCGCCCAGCGTGCCGGCGAGGTGGTGCCGCCGCTCGCTCCAGTCGAGGCAGGCCTTGCACACCGGACGGCGCGGATGGGTCAGCGCATCGGCGTCGATCTGCAGCTCCTCGGCCATGAAGCGCTTGCCTTCGCCGGTCAGCTCGATCGCCTGCTTGCTCTGGCGCACCAGCTTCTGTCGCTTCATGCTGTCGAGCATCTGCACACCGAGATCGCCGGCGAGATGGTCGTAGCAGATGCGGGCGCGGCGCAGTGCCGGATCCTTCGGCCCGGTGCGCACGCGCATGTGGCCGGCGCGGGCGGCGATGCCCTGCAGGCCTTCCAGCACGTCGGCGACGTCGGGATCACTGAGGCGATAGTAGCGGTGGCGGCCCTGCTTCTCGGGCTCGATCAGCCCGCCGGCCTCGAGCTTGGCGAGATGCGAACTCGCCGTCTGCGGCGTGATGCCGGCTTCCTGCGCCAGCTCGCTCGCGGTCAGCGCGCGGCCGGTCATCAGCGCGGTCAGCATGTTGCAGCGTGCGGGATCGCCGACCAGGGCGGCGATCCGGGAGATGTCGGGTCCTGCTTTCATAGTTCGATGATAGCCGAAGCATCGAGGTCGGGCAAGGCGATAGTGTCTCACCACCTCGTCATTGCGAGGAGCTCGCGACAAAATTGCGAAGCAATTTTGCGCTGAAGCGACGAAGCAATCCATCTTCCCGCATATGCGGAGCGATGGATTGCTTCGCTGACGCTCGCAATGACGGAACCAGCAGGAGGCCATAAATGACCATCACCGTCTTCATCCGCTACCAGCTCGATCCGTTCAAGCGCGCGATGTTCGAGGAGTATTCGCGGAACTGGCTGTCGATCATCCCGCGCTGCGGCGGCGATCTGCTCGGCTACTGGATGCCCCATGAGGGCACCAACAACATCGGCTTCGCGCTGATCTCGTTCGAGAGCCTTGCCGCCTACGAGGCCTATCGCGCGCGGCTGCGCCAGGACAGCGAGGGCGTGGCGAACTTCAACTTCGCCGAACAAAACCGCTTCATCCTTGCCGAGGAGCGCACATTTCTGCGCAAAGTCGAGCTATAGTCGCTCGACGACAACAATGAGCGGAGGCGCCCATGATCGCCGTGATCTTCGAAGTCTGGCCGAAGCCGGAGCACCGGAATCTGTATTTCGACCTCGCCGCCGAGCTGAAGCCGATCCTGCAGGAGATCGACGGCTTCATTTCGGTCGAGCGGTTCGAGAGCCTCACCGAGCCGGGCAAGTTCGTGTCGCTGTCATTCTTCCGCGACGAGGCCGCGGTGGAAGCCTGGCGCAACACCATCGAGCACCGTCGCACCCAGGCCAAGGGGCGCGCGCGGATTTTTGACGACTATCGCCTGCGTGTGGCAAGCGTGATCCGGGATTACGGACTGAACGAGCGCGAGCAGGCACCGAAAGATAGTCGCGCGGTGCATGAGCCGCACTAGCACCGCGCAGCCTGCGTGCCTATCTGTGCGCGGCCAACGACGCCAGGGAGCGAACCATGCCACTGACAACTGCTGACAAACGAGCCGCCTTCAAGAAGCTGCACGAGAGCGGGTGCTTCATCATTCCGAACCCGTTCGATGCCGGCAGCGCGCGCGCCTTGCAACATCTCGGCTTCAAGGCGCTGGCCTCGACCAGCGCGGGCTTCGCCTGGACCATCGCCAAGGCCGATAACCGCGTTACCGTCGACGACGTCTGCGATCACCTGACGGCGATCTGCGCGGCCGTCGATATTCCCGTCAATGCGGATTTCGAGGGCGGCTTCGCCGTCGAGCCCGAGAAGGTCGCGATCAATGTCGCGCGCGGCGTCAAGACCGGCGTCGCCGGGCTGTCGATCGAGGACTCCACCGGTGATGCGGCCAATCCGCTGTTCGAGCACAAGCTCGCGGTCGAGCGGATCAAAGCGGCGCGCAAGGCGATCGATGCCGACAACAGCGGCGTGCTGCTCACCGGCCGCTGCGAGGCGTTCCTGTGGGGGAAGAGGGACCTCAACCTGGTGATCGAACGGCTGCAGGCCTACTCGGAAGCCGGCGCGGATGTTTTGTATTCGCCGGGCATTTCGACGAAAGAGGAAATTACCGCAGTCGTGAAGGCGGTGGCGCCGAAGCCGGTCAATCTCCTGATCGGCGGCGCGTCGGAGCTGACGTTGCAAGTGGTGGCCGATCTCGGCGTACGGCGGATCAGTGTCGGCGGCGCGCTGGCGCGGATGGCCTGGACCGGCGTCATGAAGGCGGCGAAGGAAATGGCCGAGAAAGGCACCTTCACCGAATTCGCCAACGGCTATCCCGGCGGTGAGCTCAACAAGATGTTCAAGTAGACCTTGCGTGCAAAAAAGCAGCGGACCGCTTGGGCCCGCTGCTCGCGCCTGGTCAGTGTCGTCAGTTATTGCTTCGAATTCTCGGCCGGCGGGGCGGCCGGCTTGTTCATGTCAGACTTGTTCATGTCCGACGGCGGGCTGGCCGGCTGCGCCGGTGCCGCGCCCGTGGTCACGCCGGGCTGGCTGTTGGGCTTCGGCGTCACGTCGCGCATGCCCGGAGGCGCCCCGGCCGGATTGGCCGGCTGTTGCTGGGCTGTCTGCGTCGACGGCGTCGTGCCCGCCTCGTGGACCGACGTGTTGTTCAACCCGTAGAACAGCGCGCCGAGCACCACGGCCACCGCAACTGCGAACATCGCGATCTTGGTGCTGCTTGCCGATCCCTCCCGCAGTTCCGGGTCCGGCTGCAACTCGTTGTCCAGGCTGTTGAAGCGCGCCTGACGGCGGATTTCGTCATCGGTCAGGTTGGCGCGATACGGATCGTCAGGGTTGTAAGCCATTGCAAAGTTCCTCCGTTAGCACCTCAAAGCTAAACACAGGGGACAATGGCTGGCGCGTTCGGATGTTCCGCGCCAATGTTGCAACCAGTCCATCCAGGAACCGGCGATTCCCAGCGGTTCCAAACCTGTTCCATGAGGCCTTTTCAATGTGGACCATGCCGCCCACCGATTCGGTGCTGCACGTGCTCTCGTTCATTGCCGTTGCGGCGCAATCGATGACGGCGGCGCTGGCGGCCGGCCGGCGCAGCATGGATTGGGCCGGCGTCTGCATGTTAGGCGCGATCACCGCGCTCGGCGGCGGCACCATCCGCGACGTGCTGCTCGGGCATTATCCGCTGCTCTGGGTCGCGAACCCGATCTACCTTGCGGTCGCGGCGGCCGGCGCCTTCGCGACCATCCTGCTGGCGCGGCTGGTGGTCAGGCTCAATCTCGCATTCCTCGTGCTCGATGCGATCGGGCTCGTGGTGTTCACCATGGCCGGCTGCGACGTGGCCTGGCAGGTCGACGCCTCGCTGCCGATCGTGATCGTCTCCGGCATGATCACCGGCTGCGCCGGCGGCGTGTTGCGCGACATCCTCTGCAACGAGGTGCCGCTGCTGTTTCGCAGCGAGCTCTACGCCAGCGTCTCCGTGGTGACAGGGCTGTTCTATGCGACCGCGTTCGGACTGAACCTCAACCCACCGGTCTGGACCCTGCTGACCTTCGCGCTCGGCCTGAGCTTCCGGATGCTCGCGATCCGCTACAGATGGGAGATGCCGAAATTCGTGTTCTCTGACGAGGAGCGGTGAGCGCTATTTCGCCGTCCGCGCTTCGGCGACCTCGTCCGCGGTCACGGCCGGCGCCGCATTGCCCCAGGAATTGCGGATATAGGTCGCAACGTCCGCGATCTCCTGATCGGTCAGTTTCGGGTAGGCCGGCATCGAGCCGGCGTTGGGCGCGCGCGGCGTGGTCAAGGTCTGCGCGCCGTCGAGGATGATGCGCAGCGTGCTCGCCGGATTGGCCGATTGCAGATTGGCGTTGCCGGGCAGCGGCGGATAAATTCGCGGGCTGCCTGTGCCGTCGAGTTCATGGCAGGCGACGCAGGCGCCGCGATAGATCCGCTCGCCGTTGCTCATCTGTGCCGGCGAGGGCGGGGTGACCTGCGGCTCCGGTGCGCCGGCTGGCAGGCTCTTCAGATAGGTGGCGATAGCGCGCACATCGGCATCGCTCATCTTCGAGGTCGAGTTGACCACCACCTCGGACATCAGCGGGCCGGCATGACTGTGCCCATTGCGGCCGCTCTGCAGATATTCGGCGATGTCGTCAGCGCTCCATGACTTCAGCCCGCCGCGCGCGGCGCCATCGAGCCGTGGTGCGAACATGCCCTGGACCATGCTGCCCTCGAAGGCCCGGTCGCGCCTGTCGGCGCCGAAGGCATTCTTCGGCGTGTGGCAGGCGCCGCAATGGGCGAGCGCCTCGACCAGATAGCGGCCGCGATTCCAGTCCGCGCCCTTGCTCTGGTCCGGCTGGATGATGCCCGGCGTGAAGAACAGCGCATTCCACGCCCGCATCAGCACGCGGTAGCAATACGGCCAGCGCAGCTGCGCTGGCGGCGCCCTGTCGCTGACCGGCGCCAGCGTCGCGAGATAGGCGCGGATCGCCAGGATGTCGTCGCGGATCAGTTTCGTGAAGGAGGGGTACGGGAAGGCGGGATAATAATGCTTGCCGTTCGGCGAGACGCCGCTGCGTAGCGCGCGGAGGAAATCGTCGTCGCTCCAGCCGCCGATGCCGGTATCGCGGTCGGGCGTGAGATTCGCAGAGAACACCGTACCGAACGGCGTGTCGATCCGCTTGCCTCCGGCGAAGGGCTTTGCCGGATCGGCCGTGTGGCAGCTCGCGCAGTCGCCGGCGATCGTGAGCGCCTTGCCGCGGGCGATGATGTCGTCGGTCGGCGCAGCGGAGCATTCGCGGGCCGCGAACGCACTGCACAACAGCGCTACGACCAGAATCGCACCGGTCGTTCGAAATCGTCGCCGCATCCATTCACCTTCCGCACCTTCCGGTCCACAAGACGCGTTACGCCATTTCGCCGCGAGCCGATCCTGCGACAGAAACCGAAACGGCCCTCTGATATTCCCGGCACGATATTGCGATTTTTGAGCGACGGGCTCGGTCGCCCAGAATTGTGCTGCGCGGGCCGGAAAATCCGACATAGACTGGTTCTAACAAGTTCGGATGACTAGCTAAAAAGCAGCCGTCGCGACCAGCGAAAAGAGGGCTAAATGGGAATCAACCAAGGGCCTATCAGCCTCGACCAGAAATACACCCAAGGCACCGGCCACGTCTTCATGACCGGCATCCAGGCGCTGGTCCGCCTGCCGATGGCGCAGATCAGACGCGACCGCGCCGCAGGCCTCAATACGGCAGGCTTCATCTCCGGCTATCGCGGTTCCCCCCTCGGCGGCTACGACCAGCAGCTGTTCGCCGCCCGCAAGCATCTCGAGCAGTACAACATTAAATTCCAGCCCGGCGTGAACGAGGACCTCGCGGCCACCGCGATCTGGGGCTCGCAGCAGCTCGGGCTGTCGGCCGGCGCCAAATATGATGGCGCGGTCGGCATCTGGTACGGCAAGGGCCCCGGCGTCGACCGCTGCGGCGACGTGTTCCGCCACGGCAATGCGGCGGGCTCCGCCAAACATGGCGGCGTACTCTGTCTTGCCGGCGACGACCACGGCGCAAAGTCCTCCACCGTCCCGCATCAGTCCGACCACGCCTTCATCTCCGCGCTGATGCCCTACCTCTATCCCTCCAGCATCCACGAAATGATCGAGATGGGCCTGTTGGGTATCGCGATGTCGCGCTACTCCGGCTGCTGGGTCGGCATGAAGGTGATCACCGAGACGGTCGAGACCACGGCCGAGATCGACCTCACCGATGAGATGACGCCGTTCATCATCCCGGCCGATTTCGAGCTGCCGCCGGGCGGGCTGAACATCCGCTGGCCCGACGACCGTTTCGAGCAGGACCGCAGGTTGCAGGACTACAAGGGCTTTGCCGCGATCGCCTTTGCCCGCGCCAACAAGGTCAACCGCGTCACCATGGATTCGCCGAACGCGCGCTACGGCATCATGGCTTCGGGCAAGAGCTACGAGGACATCCGCCAGGCACTGCGCGAACTCGGCATCACGCCGGAGATCGCCGCCAAGATCGGCATCCGCCTCTACAAGATCGGCATGCCCTGGCCGCTGGAGCCGGAGGGCGTGCGCAACTTCGCTGTTGGCCTCGAGGAGATCTTCATCGTCGAAGAACGCCGCGAGATCGTCGAGAACCAGGTCAAGCAGGAGCTGTTCAACTGGCGCGACGACGTGCGCCCGCGCATCGTCGGCAAGATGGATGATCACGACAAGCGCTTTCTGACCTTCGCCGCCGAGCTCAGCGTGGCCTCGCTTGCGAGCTCGCTGACCGAGCGGCTGCTTCGACTTAATCTCAATCCTGAAATCGCCGAGATGCTGCGCGCCAAGGCCGACTGGTTCAACGGCCGCCAGTCGACCCAGATGCAGGCGACGGCGCCGGTCAGCCGCACTCCGTATTTCTGCTCGGGCTGCCCGCACAACACCTCGACCAAGGTGCCGGAAGGCAGCCGTGCACTCGGCGGCATCGGCTGCCACTTCATGGCGCTGTGGATGAACCGCTCGACCGAGACCTTCACCCATATGGGCGGCGAGGGCGTGCCGTGGGTCGGCATCGCGCCGTTCACCAACGAGAACCACATCTTCGCCAATCTCGGCGACGGCACCTACTTCCACTCCGGCATTCTCGCGATCCGCCAGTCGATCGCCTCGAAGGCCAACATCACCTACAAGATCCTCTACAACGACGCGGTCGCGATGACCGGCGGCCAGCGCCACGACGGCGATCTGTCGCCGCAGCAGATCACCTTCCAGCTCCACGCCGAAGGCATTCGCGAGATCTATCTGGTCTCGGAAAATCCCGGCGCCTATCCGGCCGACACCATCGCGCCCGGCGTCAAGCTGTTCCATCGCGACGAGCTCGAGAACGTCCAGAAGATGTGCCGCGACACCAAGGGCACCTCGGCGATCGTGTTCGTGCAAACCTGCGCCGCTGAAAAGCGCCGTCGCCGCAAGCGCGGCCTGATGGAGGATCCGGCGCGCCGCGTGCTGATCAATCCGGCCGTCTGCGAAGGCTGCGGCGATTGCTCGGTGCAGTCGAACTGCATCTCGGTCGAGCCGCTGGAGACGGAACTGGGACGCAAGCGCACCATCAACCAGTCGACCTGCAACAAGGATTATTCCTGCGTGAAGGGCTTTTGCCCGTCCTTCGTCACGGTTGATGGCGGCACCCTCAAGCGTCGCGCGCCGACTGAACTTGGCGACATCGGCGCCTTGCCGGAGCCGGCTTCGAAACCCGCGCTCGACCGGCCCTACAACATCGCGGTCGGCGGTGTCGGCGGCACCGGCGTCTTGACGATCGGCGCGCTGCTCGGCATGGCCGCGCATATCGAGGGCAAGGCCTCGATGATCCTCGACATGTCCGGCCTCGCGCAAAAGGGCGGCGCGGTACTTAGTCATGTTCGGCTCTCCGAGCATACTGCCGACGTGACTTGCTCACGCATCGTCACCGGAACGGCCGATCTCGTGCTCGCAGCCGACGAGGTCGTGGCGGTGTCGAAGGATACCATGACGCTGTGCGAGGCGAGCCGCACGGTGGGCATCATCAACAGCCACATCATCCCGACCGCGGACTTCATCCTGAACCGCGACTTCAATTTCCAGAGCCGCAAGGTCACCGGCGTGCTGGAGACCGAGCTGCGCAAGGACTCCGCTTTCTTCGACTTCACCAAGCCGGCCGAGGCGCTGCTCGGCGACTCCATCGCCACCAACATCATGATGATGGGCTTTGCCTATCAGCGCGGGCTGCTGCCGCTGTCGGCGGAATCGATCCAGCAGGCGATCGAGGTCAACGGCGTCTCGATCAAGATGAACACGCAGGCATTCCAGCTCGGGCGCCTGGCCGCGGCCGATCCGGCGCGACTTGCCGCGATGATGAAGGGGCAGGATGACGACGCTGCCCCGGTCAAGTTGCTGGATGCGATGTCGCTCGACGAGATCATCACCCACCGAATGGGGCTTCTGACCGACTATCAGAACACGCGTCTGGCTAAACGTTATCGCAAGCTTGTTGACCAGGTCCGCGATGCCGCCACCAAGGGTGGCTATGGCGAAGCGCTGCCGCGCGCCGTTGCGATCAACTACGCAAAACTGCTCGCCTACAAGGACGAGTACGAGGTGGCGCGGCTGTTCTCCGATGGCCGCTTCGAGAAGCAGCTGCGCGACCAATTCGAGGGCGATTTCAAGTTCAATTTCAATCTGGCGCCGCCGATCCTCGGCGGCGGGCTCGACGCGCAGGGCCGTCCGAAGAAGCGCGCCTTCGGCTCGTGGATGATGTCTGTGTTCAAGGTGATAGCGCGATTCCGCTTCCTGCGCGGCACGCCGCTCGACATCTTCGGCTACAACGCCGACCGCAGGCTCGAGCGCGATCTGATCGCGGGCTACGAGAAGGATGTCGCGACGGTGCTCAGCGTGCTGTCGCCGCTCAATCACGACATCGCGGTCGAACTGCTGTCGCTGCCGGAGCGCATCCGCGGCTACGGCCCGGTGAAGGAGCAGGCGATCAAGCAGGCAAAGGTTCGCTACGCGCAACTCGCCGCCGACCTCGCCAACCCGCCGCCCGCGCCGCGGCAGATGGCGGCGGAGTAAGCGTCGTCGCAAATTCAACGTCGTCCCGGGCAAGCGAAGCGCGACCCGGGACCCATAACCACAGGGTCGAGTTGTTGGATCGAGCTGCGGTCCCAGCGTCGCGCTACGATGAACAGCGGTGGTTATGGGTCCCGGCGTTCGCCGGGACGACACCGGTTTTTGGGGCGCGCATATCGCGCATCAATTGCAGTCTCGCCTGACGGAATATTTCCGCGCTTGCCAAGGTCGCGTCGCCGGTTCAGAAAAACGCTGGAGCGAAAAACGCCAGCGGAGAGCGATTTGACCATCAAGGGCAAGGCCTACATTGCCGGGATCTACGAGCATCCCACCCGGCATGCACCCGATAAATCAACAGCACAGCTTCACGCCGAGGTCGCCAAGGGCGCGATCGAGGACGCCGGGCTCACCAAGGACGACATCGACGGCTATTTCTGCGCCGGCGATGCGCCGGGCGGGCTGTGGCCGATGGTCGATTATCTCGGCCTGAACACCAAGAAGCTGCGTCACGTCGACTCCACCGAGACCGGCGGCTGTTCCTACCTGATCCATCTCGGCCACGCCGCCGAGGCGATCGCCGCGGGCAAGTGCTCGGTCGCTCTCGTGACGTTGGCAGGCAAGCCGCGCACCGGTCCGATGCCGCCGCGCGCCTCCGGCGCCGAGGCCGATTTCGAACTGGCCTACGGGGCTACCACGCACAATGCCTATGGCATGTGTGCCATGCGCCATATGCACGACTACGGCACCACCTCCGAGCAGCTTGCCTGGATCAAGGTCGCCGCCTCGCATCACGCGCAATACAATCCGCATGCGATGCTGAAGGAGGTCGTCACCGTCGAGGACGTGCTGAACTCGCCGATGATCTCGGAACCGTTGCACCGGATGGATTGCTGCGTCGTCACCGACGGCGGCGGCGCGATGATCGTCACGACGCCGGAGATCGCCAAGAGCCTGAAGAAGCCGCTGGTGCGCCTGATCGGCCATGGCGAGGCGGCGAAGGGCCCGCGCGGCGGCAAGGATCTCGATCTGACCTATTCCGCCGGCGTGTGGTCCGGCCCGCGCGCCTTCGAAGAGGCGGGCGTGACGCCGAAGGATATCAAATACGCCTCGATCTATGACAGCTTCACCATCACGGTGCTGATGCAACTCGAGGATCTCGGCTTCTGCAAGAAGGGCGAGGGCGGCAAGTTCGTCGCCGACGGCAATCTGATCTCGGGTGTCGGCAAGCTGCCGTTCAATACCGATGGCGGCGGCCTGTGCAGCAACCATCCCGTCAATCGCGGCGGCATGACCAAGATCCTCGAGGCCGTCCGCCAGTTGCGCGGCGAAGCGCATCCGAAGGTGCAGGTGAAGAACTGCGACCTCGCGATCGCCCACGGCACCGGCGGCCTGCTCGGCGTTCGCCACGCCGCGTCAACCTGTATTCTGGAGCGTGCGTGATGTCTGAAGCCAAGAAGTACAATGCCCCGGTGACCAATCCGGAGACCGCGCCGTTCTGGGAAGCGGCGAAAGCCGGCAAGTTCATGATCAAGCGCTGCACCACCTGCGGCGAGGCGCATTACTTCCCGCGCGCGATCTGCCCGTTCTGCTTCTCCGACAAGACGGTGTGGGAAGAGTCGAGCGGCGAGGCCACGGTCTACACCTTCAGCCTGATGCGGAAGTCGCCGACCGGTCCCTATGCGATCGCCTATGTGACGCTGAAGGAAGGCCCGTCGCTGCAGACCAACATCGTCGATTGCGACCTGGAGACGGTGAAGATCGGCCAGAAGGTCAAGGTGGTGTGGAAGCCGACCGACGGCGCTCCGCTGCCGTTCTTCACGCCGGCCTAAAAAGTACCTTCCCCCCTTGCGGGGGAAGGTGCGTAGGCGGCCTTCGGCCGCCGTTCAACTAACGCCGATGCCCTGCATCGGCTATGGAAGCTGCCGGAAGAGGGGTGTCTCTCCACGGATCGAGTCTCCCTGCGGAGGCAATCCCTCTCCCAAGTGAGTTTGTGACTGATGCCGGTGTAGCCCTCTCCCACAAGGGGAGAGGGCGCTGCAATGGGCACCGTGCCAGAGAAGATGTTTGGGGAGAAAACAACAATGCCAATCGTGTACGAACAGCTGATGGCCCTGAAGAATCTCGGCCAGAAATACAGCTACGGCGACCGCGACGTGATGCTCTATGCCTACGGCATCGGTCTCGGCGCCGATCCGATGGACGAGAAGGAGCTCGCCTTCGTCAATGAGGGCGTGCTGACGCCTCGCCCCTTGAAGGTGGTGCCGACCTTCGCGTCGGTCGCGGCCTGGGGCGCCGGTCCCGGCGAGATGAACCTCAACCGCGTGATGGTGGTCGACGGCGAGCGCGACATCACCTTCCACAAGCCGTTCGCGACCGCGGCCCACATCACGGCCGACTCCACCGTGCTCGACGTGTTCGACAAGGGCAAGGACAAGGGCGCGGTGATCCGCCACCAGACCGTGCTCAGGGATGAGAAGGGCGACAAGCTTGCAACGCTCGTCGCCTCGCGCTTCGCTCGCGGCGATGGCGGCTTCGGCGGCCCGTCCGACGGCCAGCCCGAGCCGCACAAGGTGCCGGAGCGCGCGCCGGACAAGGTGGTCGACATCACGACGCGGCCCGACCAGGCGCTGATCTACCGCTTGTGCGGCGACCGCAACCCGCTGCACTCGGATCCGGAATTCGCCAAGAAGGCCGGCTTCCCGCGGCCGATCCTGCACGGCATGTGCACCTACGGCATCACCTGCCGCGGTGTGTTGCAGACCTATGCCGACTATGACCCCACGGCCTTCAAGCAGCACGCGGCGCGGTTCTCCTCGCCGGTGTTTCCCGGCGAGACAGTGACGATGGAGCTGTGGAAGGACGGCAATGTGGTGTCGTTCGAAGCCAAGGTGAAGTCGCGCGGCGTCACCGTGATCAAGAGCGGCAGGACGGTGCTGGCGTAATACTCCGTCATTCCGGGCGATGCGGAGCATCGAACCCGGAATCTCGAGATTCCGGGTTCGCGCTGCGCGCGGCCCGGAATGACGGCAATCAATAACAACGGAGAAACAACCATGGGATTACTCGACGGCAAGGTGGCGCTGATCACGGGCGCGGGCGGCGGACTGGGTGAGGCCTACGCAAAACTGTTCGCGCGCGAGGGCGCGGCTGTGGTGGTGAACGATCTTGGCGGCCCGCGCGATGGCTCGGGCTCCGACAAGTCGATGGCCGACAAGGTGGTCGACGCGATCAAGGCCGAGGGCGGCCGTGCGGTCGCCAACGGCGCCGACATTTCGACACTGGCCGGCGGCCAGTCGGTGTTCGACGACGCCATCAAGCATTTCGGCAGCGCCGACATCCTGGTCAACAATGCCGGCATCCTGCTCGACGAGACCTTCCACAAGGCCAAGGAAGAGAACTGGGACAAGGTGATGAAGGTGCATCTCAAAGGCACCTTCTGCTGCACCCAGCCGGTGTTCAAATGGATGCGCGACAATGGCGGCGGCGTTATCGTCAACACCTCCTCGACCTCAGGCCTGATCGGCAATTTCGGCCAGACCAATTACGGCGCGGCCAAGGGCGGCATCTGGGGCCTCTCCAACGTGCTGGCGATCGAGGGCCGCAAGTACAACATCCGGATCTGGACGCTGGCGCCGGGTGCGTTGACCCGCATGACAGCGGACCTGCCCCGCTACAAGGAGAACCCCGGTGCGGCGCTCGGTCCTGACGGCATCGCGCCGGCCGTGCTCTACATGGTCAGCGATCTCTCGGGCGACCAGACCGGCAAGGTGCTCGGCGTCTCCGGTCCGCGCGGCGTCCGCGAGATGCGGATGATGGAAATGGAGGGCTGGACGCCCCCGTTCACGGGATGGAAGGCGGAGGATATCGTGACCCACGCCAAGGAGATCTTCTTCTCCGAAGAAGAGATCAAGAAGTCGGCGCGGCGGTTCAAGTAGGCCTGGCAAATGCCGCTTCGATGCGAAGTGCGTCATCGGACCGGAATTGATGAGCCGCCCCCCGGGGGCGGAGCTTCCCGGTGCGCAATGGCGCACCGGGGAATGACGCTGTATAGAGGGCGGAAACAGATGAGGCACAAATGACCAAACTCACCGCCCAGGCCGCAGGAACCTTTGCGATCGCACCGACCCCGTTCCATGAGGACGGCCGGATCGACGAAGCATCGATCGACCGGCTGACCGATTTCTACACCGAGGTCGGCTGCGACGGCGTCACGGTGCTGGGCATTCTCGGCGAGGCGCCGAAGCTCGATGCCGCCGAGGCGGAGCAAGTCGCGCTGCGCTTCGTCAAGCGCGCCAAGAAGCTGCAGGTGATCGTCGGCGTCTCGGCGCCGGGCTTTGCCACCATGCGCTCGCTGGCGAAGAAGTCGATGGATGCGGGCGCCGCCGGCGTCATGATCGCACCGCCGCCGCATCTGCGCACCGACGACCAGATAACAGGCTATTTCAAGCAGGCGCAGGAAGCCATCGGCGACGATATTCCGTGGGTGCTGCAGGACTATCCGCTGACGCTCACCGTCGTGTTCACGCCCGCGGTGATCCGCAAGATCGTGATGGATTCGCCGTCCTGCGTGATGCTCAAGCACGAGGATTGGCCGGGCCTGGAGAAGATCTCGACCTTGCGCAACTTCCAGAAGGACGGCTCGTTGCGGCCGCTGTCGATCCTGGTCGGCAATGGTGGCCTGTTCCTCGATTTCGAGATGGAGCGCGGTGCCGATGGCGCGATGACGGGTTACGCATTCCCCGAACTCCTGATCGACGTCGTCAATCTGTCGAAGGCGGGCAAGCGCGACGCCGCGCATGATCTGTTCGACGCGCACCTGCCGCTGATCCGCTACGAGCAGCAGCCGGGCGTTGGTCTCACCGTGCGCAAATACGTGCTGCAGAAGCGCGGCATCATCTCCTCCAGCGCCCAGCGCAAGCCCGGTGCGGTCATCACGGCGCAGGCGAAGGCGGAGGTCGACTATCTGCTCTCCCGCGTGGCGCGCGTCGACCGCCGCGCCAATCTGCAACCGCAATCCAGTGCAGCAGGATAATAATGACCGAGATCGTTGCTCCGCGCCTTGCCTCGACCGTGCTGCTGCTGCGTGACGGCAGCAGCCGCGAGATCGAAGTCTTCATGATGGTCCGCCATCACCAGATCGAGTTCAACTCGGGCGCGCTGGTGTTTCCCGGCGGCAGTGTCGACAAGAACGACAAGGAGATCGCCGCCGACCCCGCGCTCTATTCGGGCGGGGCAGAGCTCGATGGCGACGCGCTGGGTTTTAGGATCGCGGCGATCCGCGAGACGTTTGAAGAGAGCGGCATCCTGCTGGCGCGGCCGCAAGGCTCGAAGGAGCTGGTCGATGCGAAGCGTGCGAACGAGATCGCGACCGCGCATCGTGCGGCGCTGAACGAAGGCAAGATCACGTTCCTCAAGGTGCTCACGGACAACGGCATGGTGCTCGCGCTTGACGAGCTCGTGCCGTATGCGCACTGGATCACGCCGGAGGGCATGCCGAAGCGCTTCGACACCTGGTTCTTCCTGGCGGCCGCGCCGCCCGAACAGCTCGGTGCCCATGACGGCAAGGAATCGACCGACTCGATCTGGGTCTCGACGCGCGAGGCGCTGGAGGGCGGCGAGACCGGGCGCTTCAAGCTGCCGTTCCCGACCACGCGCAATCTGATCCGGCTCGGCAAGCAGCCGAATGTCGGCGCCGCGCTCGCCGACAGCCGTGGCAAGTCGATCGTCACGGTGATGCCCGTGATGACCAAGACCGCCACCGGCCGCCAGCTCCGCATCCCCAAGGAAGCGGGCTACGACGGCGAAGTGTTCGACGTCGGCGCGATGGGGTGATTCCATCACCCCGGGATGTCGAGGGTGCACGATCTACGAGTGGCGCAAACACACTCGATGTCGTCCCGGCGAAAGCCGGGACCCATAACCACCGATCTTCATTGTTGCGCGACGCCGGGGCCGCACATTTTTCCAACAACACAACCCTGTGGCAATGGGTCCCGGCTTTCGCCGGGACGACGAGGGAGAAACGCTTCTCCATACTTCGGCCTGTAGCGAAGTATCATTGCCTCTCGCCAAGGTAGCTTCCGGCTCGATCTTCGAGACGGAATCCCAGCCCATGACCACCACCTCGCACCAGCCCAACATGGCCTTCGAGCTCGCCTTGCTGCTGGCGCTCGCCACCCTCTGGGGCGGCTCCTACACCTTCATCAAGTTCGGCGTCGCCACCATTCCGCCGATCACGCTGATCGCGGCGCGCACCGCGATCGCGGGCCTGCTGCTGCTCGTCATCATGCGGATGCGCGGCGTGACGATGCCGGCGGACGGGGCGACCTGGCGGCGCTTTATCTTCCAGGCCTGCCTCAACAGCGTGATCCCGTGGACCCTGATCGCCTGGGGCGAGCGCTTCGTCGACGCCGGGCTCGCCACCATCCTCAATTCGGCTTCGCCGATCTTCACCTTCCTGTTCACCGCCGCGATCACCCGCCATGAGGCCGCGAGCCCGCGCAAGCTGGTCGGGGTGATTGCCGGGATGGCGGGCATCTGCCTGATCGTCGGCGTCGATGCCTTCCGCGATCTCGGGCAGGGCATCGTGGCCGAGGTGGCGATTGTCGTCGCTACGATCTGCTACGCCTGCGCCGCGATCTTCAGCCGCGGCTTCAAGGGCCTCGATCCGATGGCGCCGGCGGCGGGCTCGCTGCTCGCGGGCGCTGCGATCCTGATCCCGCTCAGCCTCGCCGTCGAACGGCCATGGACGCTGACACCGTCGACGACGTCGCTGCTGGCGTTGCTGGCGCTTGCGGTGTTCTCGACCGCAATCGCGTTCGTGATCTACTTCCGCCTGATTCAGACCCTCGGTTCGGTCGGCACCACCGCGCAGGCTTACCTGCGGGTACCGATCGGGGTTGCGCTCAGCGTCGCATTCCTCGGCGAACGGCTGAGCCCGACGGCGTGGGTCGGGCTCGCCTGCGTCGTGATCGGCGTCGCCGCCATGACGATGCCGGCGCGAAAGATCGCCACGGCCTGAGGCCATCGCCCGGGATGACGATTCCGGCACGAAAGACCGCCATGGCTTGCGCGATCCGGGCCAGGGCGGTGGAGGGGGCCGGCATCCCGCCGGACTGGCCCGGCGCTGCCTTGTACCGGAATCGGCCACCTGTGCCTGGCCGGGTGACAGAGGTCACACCGCCGGCACGCCCAAGCCCGCAGCATGTTTCCCCAACGCCCGTAATTTCTCGTATATTGGGGTGCATTGGACCCCGGCCTTGATGACATGACCGCTGAATTGCCGCCGAATTCGCAAGCGCCGCGTGCGTTCTCCCTCTCGATTGGCCAGCTCACGTTCGGCAGCTTCCTGTTGGTTCTGGCTGTTATCATCATCACATCCACGGCCAGCGTGATCGCGATCCGGCACATCGATACGACCTTTGCCGAGCTGCAGCGACTGCAAAGCGTCGGCGACATCGCCGAGGATATCGACCGCCGCACCAACGAGCTGCGGCTGGCGGCGCGGGACTTCGTCACCGAGCCAGGCAACCAGTCCGCCCAGGTCGCGCAGGCGGCCCAGTCGCTGAGCGAGATCCTGAAGAAGACCCGGATCGAGCTGGCGCCTGAGCAGCAGGACATGATCGACGGCGTCACCCAGCGGCTGGCGACCTATCGCAGCGGGATCGAGCGCATCTCGGCGCTGCTCAGCCGCCGCGCCGAGATCGTCGCCGGGCTGCCGCCGCTGCGCGATGCCTTCGACAAGGCGGTCGCCGAGAGCAACGACGCCACGCTTGCGAACACGCTGTCGCAGATCCAGAGCCGCATCGCCACCGCGCTGCTGGCGCACAACACGTCGGCCGCCGAGCAGGCCGCGCAAAGCATGCGGGCGATGACGATCGCCGATCCCAGCCTGCGCAGCGCGGTCGACAATTATGCCGAGGCGATCAGCGCGATTTCGGTGCGCGAGGGCCAGATCGCCGACATCGACCGCGAGGTGCTCGGCGCCGAAGGCCGCCTGATCCAGAAGGTCACCGAGCTGTTGCGCGAGCTCAGCTCGCGCCGCGGCCATGTGCTGTCGCGCGATTTTGCCCGGACGCTGGCTGAGGCAAAATGGCAGAGCATCGTGCTCGGAACGGCGGGCGTGCTGATCGGCCTGTTCGCCTCCGTGCTGGTGGTGCGCCGCACCGTCCGCCCGCTGGCCAGGATCGCGGGCTCGATCCGCAAGGTCGCGGGCGGCGAGAAGAGCGCGTTCATCCCCGGCGCCGACCTCGACAATGAGATCGGCGACATCGCGCGCGCCGCCGAGGTATTCCGCCAGACCCTGGTCGACGCCGACAGCGCGCGCGAGGCCGCACTGCGCGCGCTCGCCGAGCAGCGGCTCGCCGAGGAGAGCTACCACAAGCTGTTCGAGGCATCGGTCGACGGGATCTACGTCACGACGCCGGGCGGCACGCTGCTCAACGCCAATCCGGCGCTGGCGCGGATGATGGGCTATGCCACGCCGCAGGACCTGATCAACGGCATCGGCGACATCGCCTCCACCGTCTATGTCGATCCGGCGGCGCGGGAGCAGTACCAGCAATTGATGGCGCGCGACGGCACGGTGCGTGACTACGAGTACCAGGTGCGCTCGCGCGACGGCACCGTGCTGTGGCTGTCCGATTCCGCGACCGTGGTGCGCAACGACGAGGGCGAGGTGATCCGCTACGAGGGCA
This sequence comes from Bradyrhizobium sp. CER78, assembly GCF_029846235.1. GTDB lineage: Bacteria > Pseudomonadota > Alphaproteobacteria > Rhizobiales > Xanthobacteraceae > Bradyrhizobium. Next base: position 474,772 of record NZ_JARVWP010000004.1, on the reverse strand, counting down.
CGGTGCGCGACATCACCGACCAGAAGCGCGCCGAAGATGCCGTCGCCGAAGGCCGCCGTATGTTGCAGATGGTGATCGACACGGTGCCCGCCGTCATCAACGTCAAGGAGCGCAATCTGCGCTACGTGCTGATGAACCGCTACATGGCGGGCATCTTCGGCGTCGAGCCGCAGGACGCGATCGGACGGACCACCGCGGAGCTGATGCAGCGCTATGGCGCCGCCAAGACCGACGAGAACGACAAGCGCGTGCTGTCGGTGCGGCGCGAGCTCGGCTTCTATGAGGAAGAGTACAAGGACGCAGCCGGCAACATGCGGCAATGGCTTGTCAACAAGCTGCCGATCCTCGATGCGCAGGGCGACATCGAGAACATCGTCACGGTGGCGCTCGACATCGGCGAGCGCAAGCGGTCCGAGCAGGAGATGCGCAAGGCGAGGGATTCCGCCGAGGCCGCGCTGCGCAACCTGCGGGAAACCCAGAATTCGCTGATCGAGGCCGAGAAGCTCGCCGCGCTCGGCCGCCTGGTGGCCGGCGTCGCCCACGAGGTCAACAATCCCGTCGGCATCAGCCTCACGGTGGCCTCCGCGCTGGAGCGCAAGACCGCGAACTTCGAGGCCCAGGTCGAGCGCGGAGATTTGCGCCGCTCCAGCCTCAACGATTTCCTGAGCACGGCGCGGGATGCCTCCTCGCAGCTCGTCGCCAATCTGAACCGCGCCGCGGAGCTGATCCAGTCGTTCAAGCAGGTCGCAGCCGACCGCAACTATTCCGACCAGCGCACCTTCGATCTCGGCGATCTCACCGAGCAGGTGGTGATGAGTCTGCGGCCGGGCCTGCGCAAGCACAATCTGACGCTCAACGTCGATTGCGAGCCGAACCTGATGATGAATTCCTATCCCGGACCGTATGGCCAGGTGCTGACCAATCTGTTCCTCAACGCGGTCGCGCATGCCTTCCCGGACGGCAAGGCCGGCGAGGTCGAGATTCAGGTCCACGCCTCAGGCAATGACTATGTCGAGGTGATCTTCGCCGACAACGGCTGCGGCATGAGCCTCGACGTGCGACGCCGCGCTTTCGATCCGTTCTTCACGACGCGGCGCGACCAGGGCGGCACCGGGCTCGGGCTGCACATCGTCTACAGCATCGTCACCACGCGGCTCGGCGGCCGGCTCTCGCTCGATTCCGCGCCGGGCAACGGCACGCGCATCCAGATGATCCTGCCGCGCGTCGCCCCGCTGGAGCAGGCGGCGGAGTAGGCGGGCTCCGGCTCGGGCTTCGTCATCTCGAGGACTGCCGTTACTTCTTCATCTCGCCGGCAAGCAGGTTCTTGTAGATCTTGCCGTTCTTCATGATGACCAGGAAGTTCTTTGCGGGATCTTCGATCAGCCTGATGTTCTCGATCGGATTGCCGTCGACCAGCAGCAGGTCGGCCAGCGCGCCTTCCTGGACCATGCCAAGCTTGCCGGGATATGGATTTCGCGGCCCGGACAGACTGAGCAGTTCAGCGTTGGTCGATGTCGCCATCGTCAGCGCTTCGGCCGCCGTGTACCAGCGGGTGAGGTCGGCCAGCATAGTGCCTTGCCGATCGGCCAGCGCCTTCGAGAACAGGACATCGGTGCCGAATGCCGTCTTGATCCGGTATTTCCTCGCCAGCGCATAGACCCGTTCGGTCCCGGCAACCACTTGCCGCATCTTGTCCTGTTCCGCGGGCCCCAGTGCGCTGGCGCCCGCCAGATCGAGGAAGGGCTGCGTGCTCAGCCAAATTCCCTTCTCGGCCATCAGGCGGGCCGTTGCGTCGTCCATGAGATGACCGTGCTCGATACACTTGACGCCCGCCGCGATCGACCGCTGGATCGCAACCGGCGTATAGGCGTGCACGGCAACGTAGGTGCCCCAATTCGCGGCGGCTTCGACGGCGGCACGCAGCTCCGGTTCGGTGAATGTCGATACGTCGAGCGGACTGAACGGCGATGCGACACCACCGCCCGCGGTGAGCTTGACCTGCGAGGCCCCCTGCATGAGCTGCTCGCGCGCGCGCACGCGAACCTCGTCTGGACTGTCCGCGATCATGCTGCCGCCGATTTTCTCCATGCGGCTGAGCATGCCGCCGATCGTTCGCGGCAGATCGGACAGCTGCCGGAAATCGCCATGGCCGCCCGTGATGGTGATTACAGCGCCTGACGGGTAGATGCGGGGCCCGGCCACGAGTCCGTCGTCGATGGCCCGCTTGAGCCCGAAGGTGGGCCCGCCCATGTCGCGAACGGTGGTGAAGCCCCGCATCAATGTGTCGGTCGCTTCCGCCGCGGCGAGCAGATTGTTGTAGCCGACGTCACCCGCGATCGCAGCCGCCGGCGTCGGGCGCACCAGCATCGCATGCCAATGCGCGTCGATCAGCCCGGGCATCAGGACGCGCTCGCCGCCATTGATCACCTGCGCATCGGCCGTGATCGCCGAGGTCGAGATCGTCTCGATCTTGTTGTTGCGGACCAGCACATTCGATGGCGCGGACAGTGTGCTGTTGTTGCCGTCGAAGATGCGGACGTTCTGGAACAGGACCGCGGAATCCTGTGCCTGCGCCGCCGGCAAAACGCCGAGGCTCATGCCGATCGCCGCAAGCAGCACGGAAATCCGGACGATCCCGCTCTTTATTCTCACACCTGACACGTTCGGTCTCCCCCCAAAATGCTGCTACGCCGGCCGGTCGGCGGGCCGCAAGGCATAGGTCAACCAGCCGATGCCGTGGGACATCAGGTCGATGCCCAGTAATAGTCCAAGCACCCAGAGCCCGGTTGCCGGAAATCCGCTCAAAATGATGAGGCCCGCGAGGACGCCGAACACCCCGGAGGCCGCCAGGACCCAGCCGGACTGCCGCCAATGGCCGATGCCGATCGTCACGCGGACGAGCCCGGACACCAGGAGCATCAGGCCGAGGACGTAGGTCAGGATCAGCGCGCCGGTCACCGGCTGGCTCAACAGCACGATTCCGGATGCAATGTAGAGGGCTCCGAGCAGCAGCTGCCACAGGAAACCTCCCACCCCTTGGTCCAGAAGGCGTGCACGATCTCGAAGCCGCCAGCGAAAATCGCCGTCCAGCCGATGAAGATCGCGCTGACCACGGTGAAGAGCACGACATCGCCGAGGACGAGGACGCCCGCGACGATCATGGCGATCCCGAGCAGGACGCACATCCATAGCGGCGGCGGCGCGATGCCGGTGAGACCTAACGCGGAACTGTTGTCGGTGGTCGCCATGTTATCCTCCTCAATTCCCGGGCCGGGAAACGCGTCGCGGATTGGCCGGCGCGGCGATCCGTGCCGTTCGAGCGGAGCGGGAAGCCGCGCCTGGGATTACCAGCGCCACCCGCAGCGACGACGGCCGCGGTGCCACCAGCAGGACCAGCGTCGCCGGCGATGCCAATGACGGCGGTGGGGTGGTCGCGGTGGCGGCCGTGGCCGCGGTCGCCGGCTGGTGGCAACTCTATGCACATTCGGCCCGGCATCGTCCGCCCTGGTGACGAGGTCCTTTTCCAGCGCGAGCGGCAGCGCCTTCGCGCTCTCTGCCAACAGACTTGTACCCAGGCCTGCGACAACGACACCGCCGAGTATGCTCCGCAGTGCCGTCCGGCGATCGATGTCATGCATGGCTTGCTCCTTCCGTTGTTGCCGGGACGTCGTTGTCTTGCTCCAGCGGGTGATGCGCATGGATCGGCCGGTCCGGCCGGCGCGGATCAGCTGGTTCGTTCGCGGTTGTCCGCCGCGTTGTCATCCGGAATCTCTCCCGGCCGGTAGTTCGGCAGCTGCCCCGCCGGAATGACCGCGAGGAGGGCGAGGCCCGCCATGATCAACAGCCCGATCTTCAGTGCCCGCAGCCGGGCTTCGGTGTTGACCCGGACCGCTTCCTCGACCTGCTGTGGCGTGCCGCTCGTGGCTTCGAGCACGCTGCGCAGCCGGTCATTGCTGACGAAAGTGATGTTGTTGAGGTCAACCTGGCTTTGCAGCTCCTTCGTCAGCACCGGGCTGGCCGTGATCTTGCCGAGGGCGATAGTGCTCAGCAGACCAACGAGAAGGGCGCCGGCGACCGCCGTACCTACCGCGGCCGCGAGGTTTTGCGTGGTCCCGCGCAAGGACCCGACGTCTCCCGCCAGCACCTTGGGCGAGGCCGTCACCAGGACGTTGAACAGCAGCGTCACCAGGGAGCCCTGGCCGATGCCGAACAGGACGAGACCAAGCAGAACGGGAATCTCGCTCCAATCGTTGCGTACGACGAAGGCGAGCCACAGCAGCGCGACGGTGCAGAGCGCAAAGCCGAAACGTCCGATCTGGCGAGGTGTCAATCTGTCGTAGAGATTGACGATCAGCATCGCCGAGAAGAAGACCGTGAGGTTGAACGGCATCATCGCGATCGCGGTGGCGATCGGCGAGCGTCCCTGCACGATCTGGATGTAGAGCGGCACCGTGAAGTTCAGTGCAGCCTCCAGCGCGACCACCGCGAACAGCGCATAGACCGCGCAGCGCTCCTCGGGCGAGTCGATCACCTCCAGTGCCAGCAGCGGGGTTTTTCCCGCGGCCTGCTGCCGGTGCGTCCAGCTCAGAAATGCCTGTCCGAGCACGATGCCGATCACGATCATGATCGGCGCCGGCGAAACGCCCAACAGATCGAACGGCGCGTTGGGACGGGCGAGGGCCAGCCCCCAGCCGTTGAGATTGTTGAATCCGAAGCTGATCAGAATGATCGCGCTGGCGGCGAGGGCAACGCCAACCAGATCGATCTCGATGTCGGGGCGGCCGCGGTCGGGCTTCAAGCGAAAACTCAGCAGGAAGACGATCGCCGACACCGCGATCAGGATTCCGAACGCCGGCCGCCAGCCGATATAGGTTCCGAACACTCCGCCGATCACGAATGCGAGCACGCCGGCAGCGGCACGCGCCGAGCCCAGCGCGCCGAGGGCCGTGGCCTGCTGGCGCCCGGCATAATTCTCGGCGATCAGGGCGACGAGCGAAGGCACGATCACCGCTCCGGCGGCACCGCAAAGCGCCTGCGCCGAGATCATGGTGGTGGCCGTGGGGCTGAATGTCATCAGGAGCTGCGATGCGAAGAACAGGACAACTGCAAGGCGGAACACCTGCAGCGCGCCAAATCTTTGCGCGAGTTTCGCGCCAAGCATGACGAAGCCGGCCACGAGCATCGAATAGGCCACTATGCCGGTCGCCACCGTGGTGGGGGGCACGCCGAAGCTTGTCACCATGCCGCCCATGGCAACCGGGAGCGATGCGACATTGAACGACATGATCATCTGGCCGAGCGCAATCGCAATCATCGGAACCCAAGATGCGCGCTCCTCCTGGTGGATGCCGCCGATCGATATTGTCTGCGCCATGGCGTCCTCCGATCTTCTCGGCTTCTACGATCGGCCCGCCCGCGGCAATGCCGATCTTGCGACGACCGCTCAGCCGTCCGGCTGCGACACGAGCAGATCCATCCCGAGTCGCTGTGACAGGAATTTTGCGGCGAGTTGGCCCCTCACGCTGTTGCCGGCGGCATCCAGCGGCGGGGCGAACGTGCCGAAGCCCCCTTTGCCCGGGGATACCGCGACGATGCCGCCGCCGATGCCGCTCTTTCCCGGCAGGCCGATATCGTAGAGCCAATCGCCCGATGTCTCGTACAATCCGGCGGTGACCATCACTGCCAGGGTGTAGTGGCATACGGCTGCGTCGACCACCCGTTGCCTGGTCACCGGGTTCACGCCGCCGTCGGCCAAGGTCGCGCCCATTACGGCCAGATCCCTGGCGCTGACATTCAGCGAACATTGCCGCGTGTAAAGATCAGTCGCCTGCCTGGCGTCGCTGTAGATCCGCTCGTAGCTCTCCAGCAAACGCGCGATGCTTCGATTGCGGAAATTGGTCTCGGAGGCGGATGCATAGACCTCCTCGTTGAGCGAGAGAGGCCGGCCGGCGAAGCGTGATAACCCGTCGTGGATGAATTGCCAGCGGTCCTCGACGGACCGGCCCGGCGCGAGGCTGGTCGCAGCAATGGCGCCGGCGTTGACCATCGGATTGGTGCGCCCGTTTCCCTGCTCGATCGCACCGAGCGAGTTGAAGGGAAGACCGGTGGCGTTGGCGCCAAGCTTTTCGCGTGCTGCCTCCGGGCCGATCGTCTCGCAGATCAGCGCAAACAGGAACGGCTTCGAGACGCTCATGATCGAGAATTCGTGGTCGACGTCTCCAGCGCCATAGACACGGCCACCGGTTCCGACGACACAAACACCGAACAGCTCCGCCGGAACCCGTGCGAGTGCCGGGTAAACCTGCGACGTCGCTCCATCGGTGTTCGACTTGAATCGCCGGTACGCGTCTTCGACAAGCGCCTGCACCATCTCCGGACCGGGTAGATGACCGGTCGAGATGTAGGCCTGCTCTCGCTGATCGACCGAAGGCGACGCCATCGCATCTCTCCGTCCGAACGGACCCAACGGTGGCCGGTTCCATTCTAGAACACGATGCGTCCGGACAGTCAGCGCCAAAGTTTTAGTTGAGTCAACCTACAACCGGAGCCTGGTGCTGCAATCCAGCTATCAACATTTGCGAACAATTCACCTGAGGTGATGTTCAAGTCAGTGAGGCTGACGCGATTTCTTTTCAACTGCCGACGCATCCGCAATCGCTTCAGTTTGAATCAAACGGCGGACGTCGCTGCGGCGCGCAATCAACGACCGATTGCAACGTTTTCGTTTGAGGGAGTACGATTGCGGCGCGTGCGTGCGAGCCGAAGTGAGTGTGGGAGGCGCGGGGCATCAACCGTAGCAATGAGATGTACCATGGTGGCGCAAACAAGTGACGGACATCTGTTCCTGTTCAAGAAGCTTGGCGGCCTGTTCGCGATCATAGCCGGATGCCTGCTGACAGCGGTGGGTGTGACGTTCGAGTCTACCGATACGACCGTTATCGGCATCCTGCTTCTGGTGCTGGGTGCCGTCTTGCTCGTGCTCAAGATCATGAGACGAAATCAGCAGCCCGGATAGCCGGGCTGCATCGGCGTCTCCTGCGGCGCTTGCGAAGCGAGCCTTGAGGATCAATGGCCCCGATGGCGGCCGTCGATTCTTCGAGACGGTCGTGTTGCGCCCTCGCGATCACGGGCCCGACGATCGATATTCGATCAGTATCGATCGATGCGCGAACGGCATTGGACCGTCCGCGACAACGCTCCTACGGCTCGCTCAACCGATCCAGCGATCAGCGGGCGGTGCGAGCAGGGGAGGAAGACATGATCTCACGGCGCAATCTGGTGGCCGGCATCGGCGCGGGCATGGCGAGCGCAGCGGCCAGCCGCGCCATGGCGCAGTCGTTCCCGTTCAAGCCCAATCAGCGCTATCCGGATCCGGCGGTCGAAATCCTCGACCCGAGCTTTGCCAAGTACCGGCTCTACAGTTCTACGCTCGAGCAGGTCGCGACCGGCCTGCGCTGGGCGGAAGGGCCGGCCTATTTCCCCGAGGGCGGCTATTTGCTGTTCAGCGACATCCCCAATAACCGCATCATGAAGTACAGCGAGAAGGACGGTAGCCTCAGCGTCTTCAGAAGCCCCGCCAATTTCGCCAACGGCAATACCCGCGACCGCCAGGGCCGGCTCGTCACCTGCGAGCATTCGGTGACGCGGCGGATCACGCGCACCGAGAAGAACGGCAAGATCACCGTGCTCGCCGACAATTTCGAGGGCAAACGGCTCAATGCGCCGAACGACATCGTGGTGAAGTCCGACGACACCATCTGGTTCACCGATCCGGTGTTCGGCATCGCCGGCGAGTGGGAGGGCTTCAAGGCCAAGCGCGAGCAGGACAACACCAACGTGTTCCGCATCGGCACCGACGGCAAGCTGACGGCCGTCATCACCGATCTGGTCAATCCGAACGGGCTGGCGTTCTCGCCGGACGAGAAGAAGCTCTACGTCGTCGAGTGGAAGGGCACGCCGAGCCGCAGCATCTGGAGCTACGACGTCAATCCCGACGGCAGCGTCCGCAACAAGAGCAAGCTGATCGACGCCGCCGACCAGGGATCGCTCGACGGCTTCCGCGTCGATCGCGACGGCAATCTGTGGTGCGGCTGGGGCAGCAACGGCGCGCTGCAATCGGAGCCTGTGGATGTCAACGGCCGCAAGGTCTATCAGCTCAAGGGCCGGTCTGAGGATCTCGACGGCGTGATGGTGTTCAACCCGCAGGGCAAGCCGCTCGGCTTCATCCGCCTGCCGGAGCGCTGCGAGAACCTGACCTTCGGCGGACCCAAGAACAACCGCCTCTACATGGCGTCCTGCCATTCGATCTACGCGCTCTACGTCGACGCGCACGGCGCGACGTGAATAGGGAGAACGGCAGAAACATGTGCCAGCACCGTCATCCCCGCGCAAAGGCTTCGCCTTTGTCGCTGGAGGAGCGGCGAAGCCGCGTCTCGAAGGGTGCACGGCCCGGCTGGTGGCCGTCGATCCTTCGAGGCTCGCTGCGCTCGCACCTCAGTATGACGGTCCGAAAGCGCTCAAACACGATTCAAGCGCAACCTTATCGTGCGCTAATTGATATCCGCGAGCTTGTGCAGCGTGGCGCCGAAGATCAGGCTCGCCTTGCCGACCAGCGCGGTTCCACTCATGGTGCCGCGGGTGTCGGTGAAGGTGCCGGAGACGCCGATGCCGACCGGCGCGGGCCCGCCGAACAGCGGGTTGTCGGTGTCGCGCGGCGTGGTGTGGCGTTGCACAAGGACCTCGCCCTTGAATGCGTCACCCTTCACCGTGTAGCTGCCGGTGTAATAGAGATAGGCATCGCCGCCGAGAATCTGTCCGTCGCGGAAGAGAATCACTCCGCTGCCCTTGCCGACGCGTCCGTCCAGCAGGGTGACGTGGATTGAGTACAGCCCGTTCTTCATAACGTCCCATGGACCGGCTGCCGCGCCCGCAGCAATCCGGATTGGTTTTTTATGCCAAAGCGAGCAACCTCGTGCAATGCGGCAGGTTGATTCCGGGTGTCCGGAGTGGCCGTGAACCCTCGGTTCCTGCCAGGCGGTGTGACGGCGCGATGACAGCGGACCGTGCGCGCGACTCGAACTGGCCCGCGAAATGCATAGCTCTGGTTGCACTGGCCGGTGAGTGCTGGAGCAACACACATGACAGACAGGATAGAAGCTGGCGGCCGCTTGGCGGGCCCCGACGACGATTCCGAAACCTTGGCCGGCCATCGCAGGAGCCGGATGCGGGTGTACCTGCCGCTCGGCCTCGTCGTGCTCGTGTCGGTGGCGGCTGCGCAGCTAGCGCAGGCCCGCGATCCCGACGGCCGCTACGCTAATTCGCCGCTGAAGGAGTGGTTCGACGGTCTGCGCAGCGGCAAGGGGCCGTGCTGCTCCGATGCCGACGGCACTGCGGTCAGCGATGTCGATTGGGAGTCGAAGGACGGGCACTACCGTGTGCGCCTCGAGGGGATCTGGATCGACGTCCCCGACGAGGCCGTGGTCACTGAGCCCAACCGGGCCGGCCGCGCGATGGTGTGGCCGATCAAGAGCTACATGGGCGTGACGATCCGCTGCTTCATGCCCGGCAGCATGACGTAGCGCGACAGTCGCTCACACGTATTTCTTGTCGCGCTCGAGCAGTTCGATCGAGATGCCCTGCGGGCCGCGGATGAAGCAGATCCGCACGCCCGGGCGGATCGTGGTCGGCTCCTTGGTGAACTCGACGCCCTTGGCCTTGATTTCGGCCGCAACCGCATCGATGTCCTTCACCGTTAGTCCGAAATGGTCGAGCCCCTGATACGGCGTCGCCGGCGGTGCGTTGACGCCGTCGCCCTGCGTCACCTCCGCGATGAACACCTTGGCGCCGCCGAGCTGGACGTCGATGCGGCCTGGGCCACGGATGATCTCGCCGCCGAGAATGTCGCGCAGCCAGGTCGCGGTGGCTTCCGGATCGGGACTGCGCAGATGGACGTGGTCCCAGGTGACGACAGGCATTGCGATCTCCTTGTTGTTCTCGCGCCGCGTCGGCGCGCGGCACTCGCTCTCGCGCGGTGCAAATCTAGCGATCGGCCGGCTGTGATGCCATCCCGTGCTGCACGTCGCAAGATTGTCGTCCCGGAATGAAACCATTCCGGCCGATGGCGATTGTTCTCGCGTGGCCGCTCGACCTGCGGTCGTCCCGGATGCCGCATGCGGCGATGGCTGCGGTCTCTGTGCTGGCGGGATCTGGTCGGGCGTTGAGGGTGAGGGCACGACGATGCGGATCGGCTTGGCGTCGTTTCGAAATGTTGCCGCCGGACGTCTCGGTGACGGCGGCTTCTACGCCAGCCTGCTGCTGTCGTTGATCGCAATCGCCGGGATCGCCGCCTGGTTCATGCTCCCCGAGCCGAGCGACGCCGGAGACCAGGATATCTGGCCGGTGTCTTCGGCCGTCATCCGCACCGCGCAGGATGTGCCGACCGGGGTGCAGCCTGCCCAGGCCCCTAGGAAGGAGGCGCTGGCCGCACCGGCAGACGAGCCGGCCACGGTTGGCATGGCCACCGCCCCGCAGCCGGCCGAGGAGGCCAGGTCGTCCCAGCCGGGCGCCGAACGATCGCCGCTGGACCGGGTGCGGATCGCCTCGCAATCGTGGCGCCGCGGCGGGCTCGGGTCCAAGGTGCTGGTCACCCTGACGCTGCGCAACGCCAATGATTTCGCGGTCAAGGATATCGAGATCGCCTGCGCCTTCATCCGCCGCGACGGCAGCCCGATGACCGAGCGCAAGCGCCTGATCCCGGACACCATCGCCATGAAGAGCCGCAAGACCTACTCGCAGATGCTGATCGGCTTCGTAAATGTTAACGCAAACAAGGCGAAATGCTCTGTCGTGACCGCCAGCCGCGCCTAAACCCTGCATCTCGAAAAAGTGAGCAGGAATTGACTTGCCGGGTGAACCGTAACGGCCAGGCAGGAACTAACTAATAAGCCGACCGTTAGAGAACGACCCGGAAGCGCGGGATGGCGACTGTCCGGGTGATCATGCGCAGACGATGAATTCGCTGCGCGATGACTGATGTCGTCGCGCCGAGATGAACCGCGCCCGTGCGCGGGGGGAGCTACCAAAATGCCTGTGGCGCGTTATTTCCTGTTCGTTGGTGGAGTGCTGCTCGCGCTGCTCTTCGTCGTCAGTGCCATCGTGCCGCAGGAGGCCCCGGTTCCCGGCCAAAGCCAGGCCATCTCATCGCCGGGCGCCGACAAGACCATGGTCCGCATCAGGTCGACGCAGAAATTGCCGGAGCGGGTGGTATACGATACCAGCCAGCCGATCATCGTTCCGGCGCAGGTGAACGCGGTTGCCGCGGCCGTCCCGCCGGCAACGGGCGACGCGTCGGCACAGGCCCGCGTCCGCAACACGTTTGCCCAGTTCATTCCCGAGAAGGCTGACGCGCAGAAGGCCGTGGCCGAGGCGAAACCGGCCGACCAGCCGGCCCAGGCTCAGCCGCCGGCTCCGAAGAAGCACAAGGTTGCGCGTTACCATGCCCATCCGCAGCAGCCGATGCGGCTGGCGCAGCCCGGCATGTATCAGCCCTATCGCGTCGCGCAGCAGCAGCCGCGCATGGGCTTCTTCGGCGGTTTCGGCACCTGGTAGGCAGGGTCGCGACGCAGCCGGCAACCAGCACGCCGCCGCAAATGCTTGCGGCGGCATTTTCATGTCCGCGAGATCAGCCGGCAACCGGACGCAAATAGTCGTACGGGCCATTCACGCCGGTTAGCGCGGCAGGCGCGGAATCTTGTCGGCGAAGCCGTTGTAGCAGGTCAGCCGCTCGTCCTCTTCCTTCACGAACCGGCATTCGTTGACGCCCTTGGCAGGGGCGGCCTTCGGCTTCGGCTGCGGCTTGAAGATCTCGTCGTAGCACATCAGCCGCTCCTTGGTGGCGTCGTCGATGTCCTGGCAGGCCTGGAGCTTCTGCGCGACCGATTGCGGCTTGCCGGGAGCGGCAGCCTTCTCGCCCTTCTTGGCCGCCGACTTCTTGCCGACCTGGACCAGCGGCTTGTCGCCGACCATCGGCTGTGAGGCCGCCGCCGGCTTGTCGGCCGCCGGCGGTGGCGTGGTGGCTGGAGCCGTGCCCTGGGCAAGCGCGGCAGCCGGGCAGAGGAGCGCCAGCGCGATGATGATATGTCTCATGTTGAAATTGTCCGAAATGGCGTGATGACCGGAAGGATGGCGCCGGGGATCGGAAAAGCCCGGCAAGCGCCGAGGCTTATCGCAAGTTCTGCCCGAATCCTACCCCCAGAGACGACCCACCCGACACCGATCCACCGGCAAAAACAGGGGCAATTCGTCGCCGGTTCGACCGCAACCGAGCGTGATTTGCCTTTGCGGGGCCCACCGGCTATCACGGCGCCATCTGCGCGACTGGCGCTTGGATGGACCACCATCGGGGAGCGCAGAGACTGAACGCCGCGCGCCTGGGCACCGCTTCGAAACGGAGGTGCCATGACGGCGAACATTCTTGATGGGCATGCACATGCCCAAATTGTCATCGACAAGGTTGCAAGTGAACTGGACCGGTTGCCCCGCGCGCCCGGGCTTACGGTCGTGCTGGTCGGTGACGACCCGGCCAGCCAGATCTATGTGCAGAGCAAGGTCAGGATGGCCGAGCGGCTTGGCTTGCGCGGCGAGGTCGAGCGCCTGCCGGACGACGCCAGCGAGGCCGATCTGCTTGCCAGGATCGCGGCGCTCAACGCGCGCGACGATATCGACGGCATCCTGATCCAGCTGCCGCTGCCGGCGCATATCGACGCCCTGCGCGTGATGGCGGCGGTGGATCCTGCCAAGGATGTCGACGGCCTGCACGCGCTCAATGCCGGCCGGCTGTTTCACGGCGACGATGCTTTGGTGCCATGCACGCCGCTCGGCTGTCTCAGGCTAATCAAGTCGATCCGATCGGATCTCACCGGCGCGCATGCCGTGGTGATCGGCAGTTCCAACATCGTCGGCAAGCCGATGGCCGCGCTGCTGCTGCAGGAGCAGGCGACCGTGACGCAGACCCACATCCACACCCGCGACATCAGCAACCTCTGCCGTCAGGCCGACATCCTGGTCAGCGCGGTGGGCAAGGCGGGCCTCGTGCGCGGTGACTGGATCAAGCCGCAGGCGATCGTGATCGATGTCGGCACCACGCGCGTCGAGAAGCCGGAAGGCGGCTACGCGGTATGCGGCGATGTCTCCTTCGACGAGGCGGTGCACGTTGCCGGCGCGATCACGCCGGTGCCGCGCGGCGTCGGACCGATGACGATCGCCTGCCTGATGGAGAACACCGTGAAGGCCGCCAAGGCGAGGGCGGCCCGGCTGCAATAGCGCGGGACGCCCGCGGCGAGATGCGAGCGGCCGGTGCCGCTCGCGTGCGGTGCGCGAAGTTCATGACCTCGGAGGTAATGGAAAGCCCGCAGCGTTCGGCTATCGTCTTGCGACAGACGGAGGCGTGCGATGCTGTATGCGGAAGATCTCACCGAGGGCCAGACATTCAAGCTCGGGACTTACACGATCGGCGAGGCCGAGATCCTGGAGTTCGCCGGAAAGTATGATCCGGTGCCGATCCATACCGATCCCGTCGCCGCTGCGGCGGGCCCGTTCGGAGGGCTGATCGCAAGCGGCTTCAACACCATTGCGATCTATCAGCGGCTCGTCGTGGAGGCGATCTGGAGCAAGGTGGCGGGCATTGTCGGGCGAAGCTTCGAGATCCGTCTGCCGAGCCCGGTCCGCCCGGGAACGACGCTGACCGGCCAATCCCAGATCCAGAAGATCACCATCAGGCCGGAGCGGCGCGACGCCGTCGTGATCTTCAAGACCGAGCTCGTCAACGACGAGCAGCGTCCCGTGCTCGTCCTCGTGCTCGACGCGCTGATCCACATGCGCCCCGTGGAGCAGGCGCGGACATAGGCGCCGCACCGATCGCTGGTCGTCGATCTGGTCGCCGCGCAATGCCGCAGCTAGTATGGCGAGCCTGCGGCCGAACTGCAGCGCATCAATGACATCGTCCTTGAACGGGCAGCAAGTTCGCCGATGAGGTGCAGGGCGGATGGTGCGGACGTGAAGCGCAGCAAGCAGACACGCCGGGAGATGGAGGCCAAGCAGCGCAAGGCTGCGGCATGGCACCACACGCTGGCGCAACGCGCCGCCGAGCGACAACGCCTGCGCGACTACAAGATCGCGCTGGCGCGCGACGAGGTTCCGGTGGTGACGAGCCGGCTCGCACCCTCGAACAGTTATTCGATTCCTGATTTCGTCGAACGCGGAACCTATCGGCCCGAGCCTTTCGTCTGCAAGGATTGCGGTGTCGCCGAGGTCTGGACACCGTTGCAGCAGAAATGGTGGTACGAGGCCGCGAAGGGCGACGTGTTCACCAAGGCCGCGCGCTGCCGCGCCTGCCGCACCAGGGAACGCGTGCGTAAATCCGCCGCGCGCCGCGTGCATCTTGAAGGGCTCGTCAGGAAGAAGAAGCCTTCCGCCGCGTCATGAGCGGGTGCGCGCGACGCCGCGCGGCTCCTTCACGCAGAGATGTGGATGTGGAACCCGCGCGCGGGCGGTCAATGCGTCGCGCGCGCGGAACGTTTCGTTGCCTGATCGGTTCGAGACTTTGAAGCCCCCGGCGAGAGGTGCGGGCGGGGAGGAACCAGCCAGGGAAGCGGTCACGGCCGGAACCAACAAGAAGGAGCAGCGGATGAAGCTTAATTCCACGCAAGTCAAACAGACCATGTCGCAAATGAACGCCCAGGTGCTTCCGGACGATCATCCGGCGGTGGCGCAACTGAACAGCGTGTTTGGCGAGCACACATTCTTCGTCGATACCAGCGGACTCAAGGTCCTCGAACCGGCGCAGAGCTCCGACATGCCGGGACAGACCGGCGAGGTGGTGAGCCTTGCCGAATGGAGCGATCCGGAGCTGACCTCGCTTCGGCCGCACGAGCCCGAGCCGACCGGCGTGCTCATCATGCTTGAACCCAGCAAGCACTGAAGCGCTTCGGGTTCGCGCAAGGAGAATGCGACCGGATCAGGGGATTGAGAGCATGATCCGATTCGATCGGACCATGCTCCGAGTGCCGCACCGGGCGGCACCGCATCGGCCTTTCCTGATGGCGACAGTCTCCAACGTCACATCAAGAGGTGCCAAAAGTCACATGGCAAATCAGCGCCGCCTGCGTATGCATCGATCGTTAGAGATGGGTATCCAGGCGGTGAGGGGCAGATGGGGATCGTACGGCGCTGGAGCTCTGACGAGGACGAGAAGCTCAGAGAACTCGCCAGGGCCGGCAAGAATGCTCTCGAGATCAGCAACGAACTGACCCGCAGCGCTTCGGCGGTGCGGCGACGCGCCGAGGTCCTGTCGGTGCTCATCATGGCGAAGGCGTTTCGCGCGCGCCCCTCGCATGTCGCCACCCATCTCGAAAGAGTGGCGATCGACGCGATCCGAAACCGCCGCTCGTTTCCCGCGGGCGTCGGCCCGAGCACCATTGCCGGAATGATCGACAAGGGCTGGATCGTCCCCGAGCTGGGGCGGCGATATCGCGTCACCGATGCCGGCATGGAGGCGGTGCGCCGGAAGATCCCGAGCGGCTGAAGGCAGGCAACACGGCGGACGGCGCGCGGCGGACGGACACAGCAACTGCCGCGGAAAGCAAGATTCAGCGCCCGAGACGGGCGCTTGCGCCGTTGAAGCATCGGGGACACTGACAGCCGGCAGGTCTCCGGCGTGTCCAACCGGCCGGCCCGATCGCACCGATGCTCAACGCCCGGCAGGCTCCAGACGACCGATACCAGCGTTTCGCCGATCTTGCGCCGTTCGTCCGTGAAGCGATCGACACCATCGCCGCGTTGAGCCCGGCCCAGCGGGTCGATGTGGACTTCCTCGAACGGGCTGGGACTTAATGACGAGCTGCTGCACGAGCAGCCGCCGGAGCTGGCGCCGAGCTGTGGCAAGGGCCTGCACCTTTGGCGGTATCCGAACCAGCTCGCGCCCTATCTCGCCTGGCTTGCGCGCAACGCGGCCGGCATCACCTCGTACATGGAAATCGGCTGTCGCTGGGGCGGCATGTTCATCCTGGTCGCGGAGTGGCTCAGGACCGGCGGCGCCGACCTCAAGAGGGTGATTGCCCTCGATCCGATCGCGCCGACGCCGTTCATCGCGACCTATTTCGAACTGCTGCAGGAGCAGGCTCGGATCGAGCCGATCTACATGCAGGCGTTTTCAACCTCGCCGCGGGTCGCCGCGCATGTCGACCGGCTGAAGCCCGACTTCGTCTTCATCGACGGCGATCACAGCCTGCGCGGTGCGATGCAGGATCACCTCCTGGTGCGCGCCAATGCCAGCATCATCGTTCATCACGACATCCACTCCCAAGCCTGTCCGGATACGACATGGCTCTGGAAGGCGCTCAGGGAATTCGAAGCACCGAGCTTCGATGCGTTCGAATTCACCAGCCAGTATCCGTCCGTCAACGGCTCGTTCCTCGGCATCGGCGCGATGAAGCGGCGGTCAGCGCAGGCGTAGGAACGGACGCCGGCGCTTGTCGCGATCACGCATCCGCCGGCCGCTCGCCCAGGTTCAGCTTGCTCTTGTCGCCACCGGCCCACGCCAATGTCTTCGGGTCCATCACGCGGAACCAGAGCGGCGGGATCGCGGCCAGCCCGAACATGCCGGTGTAGCCGTTCGGCAGCCGCGGGATGTCGTCGAAATCGCGCAGCGACTGGTAGGGGCGCATGGGATTGGCGTGGTGATCCGAGTGACGCTGCAGGTGGAACGTCATCAGGTTCGAGACGATATGGTTGGTGTTCCAGGAGTGGCGCGGCTCGACCGCCTGGTAGCGGCCATTCGGCAACTTCTCGCGCAGCAGGCCGTAGTGTTCGACATAATTGGCCTGGGTCAGCGCGTACCAGCCGAGGAAGTGATGCGCGACGATGAACGGTGCGACCTTCCAGCCGAACGCTGCAATCAGGATGGCCGCGACGACCAGCGTCAGTGCAAAGCCCTGCAGGATCTCGTTGTTGACCGACCAGACCGGCTCGCCGCGCCGGGTCAGCCGTTCGGCCTCATTGCGCCAGCCGCGCTTGAAGGCGCCGGGGAGCTCGCGCGTTGCGAACGCATAGATCGATTCACCGAACCGCGCGCTGGCGGGATCCTCGGGCGTTGCGACCCAGGTATGGTGGCCGCGATTGTGCTCGACGCGGAAATGCGCGTAGCCGACCGCGCAATTGGCGAGCATGCCGAACAAGATGTTGAGCCGATCGGACTTGTGGCCGAGCTCGTGCCCGATCAACAGCGCGCCGCCATTGATGGTGCCGACGCCGAGCAGCAGCGCGACATAGGACCACCACGGCAGCTCTTGCGTGCCGAAGAAGGCGATCAGCGCGACGTAGTTGATCCAGGGAAACGCCACGGTGATGCGTGCAAGTCGCAGGTAATACGGATCGGCCTCCATCGCCGCGACCACTTCCGCCGGCGGATTGTGGGTATCTTCGCCGATAAGGACGTCGAGCAGCGGGATCAGGATGAAGATGAAGACGAAGGGGATCAGCGTCACCAGCGGATTGTGCGTCCGCAGGAAGAGCCAATAGGACAACAGCGGGATCATCGGCGGGATGAACGAGAGCATCCAGAGATAGCGCTTGCCGTCCTTATAGGTGATGGTTTCGCCAGCGGCGTTGGTGCCCGTGAAGATCATCGCATTCCCTCCAGCTGCTCTTTCGAGGCGGCATTCGCCGTTGTTTCGCCAAGAATGCCGCGAGGCGAGCCTGCGCCGCCAGTTCCCAATAGGCCAATTTTGTGGCATTTTGCGCCAAGCCATTCGGCCGGACGCTCGGGAGGGCGCCAACGCCATGCAGGGATCGGAGACGGATGCCCTTCGCGTGCCGGTGTCCGCGAGCTATGCGCGGGCGCTGGTGCGGGCGTTCGGCAAGACGCGGGGCGAGCGCGACGAACTGCTCAAGGGCACCGGCGTCGAACAGGAGCTGCTCGACCAGCCGGGTGCCCACATGCCGGTCTCCGCGCTGGTGATGCTGGCCGCCAACATCACCCGGGCGCATGGCGAGCTGTGGCCGCTGTCGGCTGCGGCAGTCTGGTCGACGTCGCTGCAAGGTGCGCTCGATGTCGCGACCAGGACGGCGCCGACCATCGCGGATGCGCTGAACATCGGCGCGCGCTTCGGGTCGACCCGCGCACCCTTCATCCGCAACCAGCTGCGCAAGACCGCGCGCTCGATCCAGATTGAAATCGCTCCGGCTGTGCCCATGGAAGGCGCGTTGTGGCGCGCCGTGGCGCTGGCCGTCAGTCTCAACATCCACGCCGCCTATGCGCAGCTGCTCGAGGATGCGATCGGACAGGCGACGCTGAAGTTTCCCTGGCGGCCGCCTGCGGGCGCGGAGCGGCTCGTGCAGCATTATTCATGCGCCGTGGAGTTCAACGCGGCGGCCTTCATCTTCGACGTGCCGAACGAGCTGTGCGCGCGGCCTTCGCCGTTTGCCGATCCGGAATTGCACGCCAAGGCGATCGAAGCCCTAGACGCGGTCGAGAGGCCGCGCTCGGACACTGCGGCGCTGGCGCGGATGGTCGAGAGCCTGATCGCGGCGCGGCTGCCGCATCGCCTGGCTGAGGAGGAAGCCGCGCGCCTCGTCGGCACCTCGCGGCGGACGCTGGTGCGGCGGCTGGCGGAGGCGGGCTGCGCCTTCCGCCCGCTGCTCGATGGCGTGCTGCGCGAGCGGGCGCGGGCCATGCTCGCGGAACGCACGCAGTCGCGCGACGAGATGGCGGCCGCGCTCGGCTACACCGATGCGACGAGCTTCAGCCGGGCCTGCCGGCGCTGGTTCGGCGCGAAGGGGATGCGGGGTTAGCGCAGCGGCGCACTGTGGCGCGCCTGCGCAGGCTCGCTGCCGTTCGACAACTGAGGTTGGACGACCGAGGGATCGTTGCGCTTTCGCTTCGAGGCCCACGCGATGAACGGGTAGGCAAGCAGCGCCAGGTAGTTTGACGGCATTGGATGATCGACGCCGAACGTCTTCGGCTTCTGCGCCGTCGGAAGGTAGGCGCTCCCGAACAGCACATCGTAGAACGAGATGAATCCGGCGAAGTTCTTGTCCCTGGCTTCGGCTTCACTGCTGTGGTGCCAGTGGTGAAATTCCGGCGACACCAGGATGTAGCGCAGTGGTCCGTAGCTCAGGCGCACATTGGCGTGGACCAGCCAGGTCTGCCAGAAATAGACGAGGAGGTAAGTGCCGATCGCTTCCGTGGAGAAGCCGAGCGCGTAGAGCGGAAACAGCGCGCCGGCCTTCATGAAGATCACGTCGAGCGGGTGCTGGTGAATGGCAGCGAGCCAGTCCAGTTCCTCGACCGCATGATGAACCGAATGGATCTGCCACATGGCGGGAACGATGTGCAGGATGCGGTGCGTCCAATAGATGCCGAGGTCCGCGAGCAGGATCACGATCGGCACCTGGACCAGATACGGAAGATTACCGATCGTCTGCGTCACCGCCGCAGGCAGGACCGACCGATTGACCAGAATGGCCACCGTCGTGATGGCGATCACGCCGGCCAGCACCAGCCACCCGTTGATGAACAGGAAGGCCATATCAGTCAGCAGGCCACGCCTGAGAATCTTCTGAGGCCTCGCAGCGAACAGTCGCTCGAAAGGCACGAAGATCAAAACCGCCAGCAAGAGCTGGTTCAATCCCAATAGATCGCGCATTCAAAATGGCCGCCCTGAAATGCCGGTAGCCTATCACCTCGGCTCCGGACGGCGTCAATAGGAAGGAAAGCCCAAACGGCGGCGGCGTTAAACGGGACAGTTAAGCGGGAACACGAACCGGCACGCTCCAGCTCGCCGGCCGGGGCAGGAGACGAAGCAAGTCCACGCGACAGGTCAAAACTGTCTGGGTGGTGTGCCAGTGGCGCGCTCGGAGAGATTCGAACTCCCGACCCTCGGAATCGAAATCCGATGCTCTATCCAGCTGAGCTACGAGCGCCGCGGGGGTCGATTATCAGACTTGGGCGGACAGGGCCAGCAGCCTTGCGCGGCACCGGGAGGTGTCGGCGCCGAGCGCCGGCCGTTGGCCCGCCGGCCTTCAGAAGCAGGGATGCCGGCGGCGGTCCTGGCCGATATAGGCGGCCGAGCTCTGGTAGCACTTGTTGGTCGAGGGGCCGTCGTAATAGGCGAAGCTGCCGGCCGCCGAGCCCGGGCCGTAATTGTGCAGATAGCTGATGTGGTAGGGCAGGCCCCAATAGGCGTGCCGGTGATGGTGATGCCGGTGGTGCGGGGTGGCCGTGAGATCGGCCGCAGCGGCCGGGACGGCCAAGGAAATCGTCAGGGCGAGGGCGGCGAAAAGCTTGGTCTTGGTCATTGGCGGCCTCCGGGCATTCACGCTGGAATCGGCGTCACCGGCCGCTCCAAGGTCCTGTAGCGACTCATTTAACCCGGAATCCGGCCAAAAGCTGCGGGAATTCAGTCACAGCGCGCCAAATTTTGCCTTTTTGCGGATGCTTAACGGATTGCCAACACAGTCCGGCCAGAGTCTTGCGGTCAGGTCCGCCCGGGCCGCCTTTCCCTCGGTTTAGAACATTTCATGCGCATCACGCCCCTTGTCGCCTCGCTGCTCTCGGTCCTGGCGGTCACGCCAGCGCGGGCCGTGCTGCACATCACGCGCGACCATGGCGGCTATGTGGAGGAGTACAAGGCCAAGTACAAGCTGATCCGCGACCGCCGCGAGCGCGTCGTGATCGACGGCATCTGCAACTCGGCCTGCACGCTGGTGTTCGGCATCGTGCCGCTGAACAAGATCTGCGTGACGCCGAAGGCCAGCATCGGCTTCCACCAGGCCTACTACGACAAGGCCTTCACCTTCGGCATCAAGGTCACCAGCCTCGAGGGCACCTCCGACCTGATGTCCTATTACCCCGATACGGTGAAGGACTGGATCCGCCGCAATGGCGGGCTGACCACCGAAATGAAGAAGATCAAGAACGGGGTCGATCTCTGGAAGATCGTCGATCCCTGTCCGGAAGAGTGGTAGGCGCGAGCCGTTCCCGCCTCAGGTCCTGTCGTCAGGTTTTCGGTCTGACGTCGCCATCCGACACCAGCAATACCGACGCCGTCGACTTGCCGAGCACGGCGGCCGCGACGCTGCCGAAATTCAGGCTGTCGCCCTGGATGCGGTCGACGCCGACCACGACGAGATCGGCCCGGCTTGCCGTGATCTCCTGCAGGATGGCGACCTCAGGGGCGGTGCTGGCGCGCAGCCGCGTCGCGACATTGATGTCATAGCGCGCGGCGGTTGCCGCGATGTCCTTCAGGATCGCTTCCTCCCTCGCCAGCGACATGCTCGGGCTGGAGCGGCGGGCGCCCTTGTCGCGTGTGGTCGAGACGTAGACCACCTGCAGCGGCTCGGCACTGAGGCGGGCCAGCGCGATCGCGACCTCGGCGCCGCGCCGCGAGACGTTGCTGCCCGAGACCGGCACCAGGATCTTCCGCGCATTCGCCGTCGGCTCCTTCTCATGCACACCCTTGGCGGCCGCGATCGCCAGCGGACCGTCGAAGCCGGAGGTCAGCTCGTCGATCCGCCGGTCGAAGCCGCCGTCGGGGCCGGCGACCTTGTCCATGCCGACCACGAGCAGGTCGAAGCCTTTCCTGGCTTCCTCCACGATCGCCTCCGCCGCCGTCTCCTCGCGGGCGCGGCTGATGACGTCGACATTGTCGCCGCCGCCGCCGCCGTCGGCCTCGGCCCTTGCACTCGCCTTGGCGGCCTTGATGACTGCGGCCTCGGGGCTCTCCTCGTCGGCGCGGTTCTTTTCCTGCAGCTTGGCATTGGCGCCGACATGCAGCACCGTGATGGGCAGGCCGCGTCCACCGGCGAGCAGGCCAGCGACATGGGCGGCGAATTTCGCGTTGTTGCTCTCGTCGACCGCGAGCAGCAATCGCTCGATATTGGCGACGAAGCCGCGCTGCTCGACTTCCTCGCGCTCCAGCCGCTCCTTCTCGTCCTTGCCGAGCGGCAGCCGCGCCAGCGCGCTGCGCAGCATCGGCGGCATCGCCATCGTGGTCAGGATCGCCATGGTCACGATCATCGAGAACATGGTCTGGCTCAGCACGCCCATCGAGAGGCCGATGGTGGCGATGATCACCTCGGTCGAGCCGCGTGCGTTCATGCCGCTCGCCAGCGCATAGGATTCCGGCCTCGTCAGCCCGCCGAGCGCGCCGCCGACGAAGGCGCCGCCGAACTTGCCAATGCTCGCGATCAGGATCAGCGCCGCGGTCAGCAGCAGGAGTTGAGTATCCCTGAGCACGGTGAGGTCGGCGGCGAGGCCGGCGAGGCCGAAGAACACGGGCATGAACAGGCTGGAGATCAGCCCGCGCAGCCGCTCGTCAATCTGCCGGGTCAGGATCGGGGACTCCCCGACCAGCACGCCGGCGATGAAGGCACCGAGCACGGTATGCACGCCGATCAGATGCGTGATGCCAGCCATCGCGCTCATCAGCAGCAGAATCACGGTGATCACAGCGGCTGGCGAGACCAGATTATCGTTGGCCCAGCGGATCAGCCGGAACACCAGCCGGCGGCCGATCGTGAAGCTGACCACGAGGAAAGCCAGCGTGCCGAACAGCGCCTGGGCGACCGAGGCGACATCCAGGGTGCCGCGCGAGGCGAGGCTGAAGATCACAGCGATGATGATCCAGCCGATGGTGTCGTCGATGATCGCGGAGGCGACGATGATCTGGCCGACATTGCGGCGCATGAAGTTCATCTCGCGCACCACGACCGCGACGATCTTCACCGACGAGATCGACAGCGCGGTGCCGAGGAACAGCGATGCGATCAGCCGCGCTTCGGGATGCGGCAACAGGCTGTTGGGCAAGAATTCGCCGAGCGCAAAGCCGCAGGCGAACGGCACCGCGATGCCCACAACCGAGATCGTCGCCGCGGCGCGGCCGACCTTGCGCACCAGCTTGAGGTCGGTCTCCATGCCGGTCAACAGCAACAGCAGCAGGATGCCGAACTGCGCGATTCCGTCGATCAGTGCCTTCTGCTCACTGGACGGCGGAAAGACGACACTGTGCGCCGACGGCCACAGCCAGCCGAACAGCGACGGGCCGAGCAGCAGGCCAGCGAGCAGTTCACCGATCACTGAGGGCTGGCCGATCCGTTGCATCACCTCGCCGAGGCCGCGTCCGACCGCGATCAGCAGCGCGATCTGGGCGAGCAGGATGAACTCGGAAGGTTTCGCTGCCTCGTCGCCGGCGGCGTCGGCTGCGGTGACGGTCGCAAGCAGCATGACGACCGCCCAGATCGTCGGTTGAAGCCGCCCCCAGCGGATCAGCATTGCGTCTCCGATTGCCAAATTCCAGCGCGGCCCGGCCCGTTTGCCGCAAGCGGTCAACGCCCGGGTTCCGAAAGCGATCCACACGGTCAGATTTTGGAACCGGGGCTCCGGCCGTTCGTTTCACTCATGATGCGTTCATCCTCGTGATGCGATTGTGGTCCCAAGAGTGAGCCCGAGCGCGAGCCTCACCGCCGAGGCGGTCAGGCCTCGACTCGCACGCACAGGAGGTTGTGATGGCAACCAGATCCAATCTTTCGAAGGCTGAACTTGCGCGCAGCGTCGCCGGCGCTACGTCAGCGCTGGTGCTGAGCGCGCTCGCTTTGTTCGTCGCCGCCCATCATCTGAGCGGCGGGTAGGGCCGGCGAGTGTCGCCGGACCAACCGTCAAAACAGGAAGGTCCCGATCAGCAGGCCGGCCGCAAATGCCCAAAGACCGAGGGTACAGGCCGAGATGACCCGGACGAGATTGCGCAGATCCACGTCCTGCCAGCTGCTCTGGGATCGATAGGTCAATTGCAGGCACCCCCTGCGGCGGCCGCTTTTGCTTCTCGCCCGGCAAGCCTGTTCCCGATCGGTGCCCAAATGAAGGCAACCGGGGGCGGCGCCCGATCACGCGTTCGCGAGGCGCCGCCTCAGACGCCCGGTCATGCCTTCCGGCTGGTGTGACGATGCCCGGCACAGACTCCCAGGCTATCTCGACCCTGACTTCCCGCGGGTCTCGGTAGCGTTTGGCGCCTCTACGACCTCGAATCTGGACCGGCTGAAGCGACCCAGTCCACTGAGCTCGTAATAGCCGTCACGTTCGTTATCCTGCGTCACGTCGTAGACATGGCCGAGCGAGAGCGTGTCCCGCTGCAAGGTGTTGTCGACGCAGCGAACACGAAAGATCTTGCCGGTTTCGACCATGCGCTCATCCCAAATTGTTGGTCTGGTTCGGTGACGCGCCAGCTCGCTGTGTGACGTCGCGATGACCCCGCATTGGGCTCGCATGCGGTGCGCCTCCGATCATTTGGAAACGCCTGTGCCGGGCAGGCGTTCCTATCATCGGAGGGCTGCGCCGGTATGCATCACGCCGCGAAAGCCGGGCCGTGGCCTTGCACGAAGTCGCTGAGAGATGCCGCAGGCGGATCCGCGTCCCTGCCGCATCGGTCCCGCGGCTGTCGCCGGCTGTGAACGGTGCTTGGCGGATGCCCGTCGGTTGTATGCGACGAAGACGCGCGCTACAGAGACGCCTCGCAAGCAAGAACATGGGACACACGTCGTTGAGGATATCCGCCAATACCGGCATCGTGATGGGATCGACTCTTTTTGCCTTGGCGTCGAGTGCGTTCCTTTATCTGCTTCCGCCAAGTCCGATCGACAGGAACCTGCTCCGCGGTACCTTCTATTTCTTGGAGGGGCATGCGTACCAAATTCCCGTCAAATTTCTGGACGGCGAGCTCGGTGCTGCCCGGCTGTATGAAGATGACAAGCTGCTCGGCCCGGCAAACAGCGAACGGCAGGAGATCGCCACCAAGGGCGGCGGCCGATTCCAGCTTTTCCGGGACAACAAGAGCTTTTTCGGTCCCGTCCTGCTGTTCTCGACAAGCGACAATACCGATCCGAACACGAACGGCAGGAAGTATCACCTCAGATGACGATCGGCGCTGCGTGGCGGTCGAATCGAGGCCCGCGCCGGTCACATGAAGCCCGGGTTGCGCGGCAGATACTGCCCCCAATTGCCGAACTCCTGTGACGACATCAGCAGCATCGGACATTTGATCCGCATTCCCAGCGCCATCGCGGTATCGAGCGCCGTCTTGCCTGCGCCGGGCAGGAATGCCGATATCCGTGACGCGCCGCTCTCGGCCGCCAGGTACAGCGCTGTTCTCAGGGCGGGAGCCATGGCATGCGGCTCCGCGACTGCGAGCGGTCCGATATGACCGCCGGCATCCACGTAGGCGTAAGCGATCCAATCGTTTCCATCGTGGAGACTGAACCCGGTCGCCGCGCCGCCACCGATCAGATAGCGATGATGCTTTTCGCGCGAGACGCCGAGGATCCGTTCGTCCGCTTGCACGAGGCGGCGCAAGGTCGCGGCCTCCAGCGTGAGCGGCGTGACGGCATATCGCGGACCGTGCAAGTGAGCGAGCAGCTGTTCGCGCGATGCACCGACGCTGTAGATCGGAAATCGCGGAAGCAGTCCGTGACGGATGTAGAGCCCTTGCGAGACCGTGTTGAAGCTGAAGGTGATGAGCACGCGGTTGAATGCGCCTGATTTCTCGGCGTGCGCGATGGTTCGCTTGATCAGTTCGTTCCCGATGTTTCGCCCCTGCTGATCGGGCGACACGAACAGTTGCGCCAGGAACCAGATGTCGCCGCACACCCAGCTCCAGGCGAAGCCGAGGATCCGCCCGTTCTCCTCCGCCACCCAGAGACCATCGGGATCCTCCTTCATGGAGAACAGCTGGAATTTGGGCGGAGACGGAGCCGCCATCGGGCCGAAGCCGTGCCGTTCGGTCAGATCGTTGATGCTGGCGACGACGAGGGCGTCGGCGAATTCCAGATCATCCGGACGCGCCGGCCGGCAAACCACTGACATCGGTAACTCCGTAGCTGGCCGGGTATTTTCAGAACCTCGCGGTGTCGGGATCGAGCCCGAGCGCCAGCCGGCCGGCGGTGACGTAATTGTTCGGGCTCATCGCGATATGCTTCGCCGCGGCGCGCACATCGCCGACCGTCCGCTCGAGGGCGCAGGTCTCGAAGATGGCGACGGCGCCCGCGCTGGCGGCCAGCATCTCGGTGATCGACGTCGCAGTCTCCGCGGCATGGGCGTTGGCGATCCGGATGTCCGCACGTGCCTGCACCAGCCGTTGGCCGCCCGTGTCGGTGGCCGCCATCAATTCGGTCATGGCATCGATCAGAAAGGCGTGGGCGCCGCGAAGCATCGCGCGAGTCCGCCCGACCATCGCCTGAACGATTTCGCGATCGCGGAGCGCGGCTCGGCTTCCGGGCCGGCCTGTGGCGAGCTCCGCGAACGAGGTAATGGCGCCGGACGCGATGCCGAGCGGCACCCCGGAAATGCTCCAGGCGAACACCGATGACGGCGGCATGCGATAGAGCAGTCCGGGTTGGGTCGGTCGCAGTCCGAGAAAGGGATGGACGTGCGCGGCCGGGACGAAGATGTCCCGAACCTCGAAATCGCAGCTGCCGGTGCCGCGCAGTCCGGACACGTGCCAATTGTCGAGGATGGTCGCATCCTCCCGCCCGGGATAGCAGCAGAGAAGCGGCGAAGCCGGATCGTCGGGTTTGACGCTCGCCAGCACCATGAAGCGCGTCGCGTGATGCGCGCCGCTGCCGAACGGCCAGTGCCCGGACAGGCGATAGCCGCCTGCGACGGCGGTCGCGGTGCCGACCGCACCGGTCGCGCTTGCGACAAAGGCGCGCGGGTCGGCATACCACTCGCGCACGACGGACTGGTCGAGGTAACCTCCAATCCGGCTCATGCCGGCGCCGTTGCCGACCAGCCAGCCGACCGAGCCATCGACCGCCGAGGCGGCTTCGACGACGCGCACGAACGCGAAGGGAGATAGCTCAGGTCCGCCGAGGGCTTGCGGCAGCCACAGGCGGAACAGGCCGGCATCAGCCAGCGCGGCGAAAACCGCGTCCGGCAACCGCCGTTCGCGGTCGCACGCGTTGCGCTGCGCAGCGATCAGCGGGGCCAGCGCCTGGACGGCTTCAAGCTCGCGGTGCCCCCGGTCCGGGGCACCGGCCATCACGTTCGAACCGGAACGAGCCGTCGGCTCGTCCGTCTCCACCGCATGGGATGAATCGCGCATCGTGCAATCCTCGACATTGTTCGACCCGCAGCATGATCGTCCGCTTTCCGCAGGTCCTGAATCCGTTCCGAAAAAGTTGCAAAAAATGTAGTCTGCAGAGCCATGGCGACGATCCACCAGTTCGGTCCTTTCCGCCTCGACGCAGGGGCCGAGACGCTGTTCAGGGAGTCCGAACCGGTGGCGCTCGGACGACGCGCGGTGGTGCTGCTTCGGCTGCTCGTCGAGCGGGCCGGATCGCCCGTTTCCAAGGACGCGTTGATGGAGGCGGCCTGGCCGGGGCTTGTGATCGAGGAGAGTAATCTGACGGTGCAGATCGCCGCGCTGCGGCGGGCATTTGCTGACCTCGACGGCGGCGCGACCTGGATCGAGACGCTGCCGCGCCGCGGCTATCGCTATGTCGGGCCGCCGGTTGCGAGCGTGTCCGATCCGGGCTCGCCCGTATCGTCAGCGCCGGCGCTGTCCGACAAGCCGTCGCTCGCGGTGCTGCCGTTGTCGAATCTGAGCGGCGATCCCGCGCAGGATTATTTTTCCGACGGGATCACGGGAGACATCATCGCCGAACTGTCGCGCTTCAGGTCGCTGTTCGTCGTCGCCCGTCACTCCAGCTTCGCCTACAAGGGCAGGACACCCGAGATCAAACGGGTCGGGCGCGAGCTCGGGGTCCGCTACGTGGCCGAAGGCAGCGTGCGCACGATCGGCAGCCGTATGCGGGTTGTCATCCAGCTGCTCGATGCCGCGAGCGGCTACAGTCTCTGGACCGAGCGCTACGACCGCGATCTCGAGGACATCTTCGCCCTGCAGGACGAGATTGTCCGGGCGATCGTCGCGGCGCTGCCGGGTAGGATGGAGGACGCCGGTCGCGAGATCGCAAGGCGCAAGCCGACCTCCAGCATTACCGCCTACGATCTGGTCCTGCTCGGCAACGAGCGATGGCGTCAGCTGACCGTGACGGCGATGGCGCAGGCCAGGGACTATTTTCGAAGCGCCGTCGCGCTCGACCCGCACTATGCCCGCGCCCACGTCAACATCGCGTGGACCATCGTCTGTGACGTGTTTCTCGAATCGCCCACCACTGCGACGCTCGAAGAGGCGCGGAGCGAGATCGAGACCGCGCTCGATATCGAGGATGGCGACGCCTGGTCCCATGGCGTGTTTGCGCAGCTGCTGTTCCTGAGCAGGGATGACGCCAAGGCCGAAATCCATTTCGGCCGCGCGCTTGCGCTCAATCCAAACGATGCCGACGTCGCTGCGGTCTTCGCCAACATCCTGGTCTACTGGGGACGCTGGCGCGAGGCGCTGACGTGGATCGGGACAGCCAAGCGGCTTAATCCGTTTCCGCCCAATTTGTACCATTGGTATCACGCGCTCGCCCTCTATTCGGGGCGCGAGTACGAGCAGGCGGTCAGGGCGGTGATGGAAGCGCGGTCGTTCGACAGGTGGTCGCACGGCCTCCTTGCAGCCTGTTATGCGCAGATCGGACGGATCGACGAGGCGCAGGCCGAGGCCGACGCGTTCGTCAGCCAGCGATGTCGCGAATTGAAGGCGAATGGCCGCGCCGTGCCCGCGAGTACCCTCGAGCTCGCGCAGGCCAGGGCCGACCGATATCGCAATCCCTGCGATCGCGAACATTTCCTCGACGGATTGCGCAAGGCGGGTCTCACCGGTTGACGGATCACGGCCGCTTGCTCCTTGAACCCGCGAGTCGACGTGCGTTGTGTCCGGTTACAGTCACGTCGTGCGTATCACGCCGATTTCCTTCGACAGCTCGAGAAGCGTCGGCCGGTAAGGCGGGGAGGGGTCGTCGTCGTCGGGGATGGCGCAATGGCCGAACTCCTGCTGGACGCGCTGGATCTCCCTCACGCGATCGTTCAACCGCTGCAGATGCTCGAGCGATCTGGCCTTCCAGTAGCGGAAGGTGTCATGGGTGATCGGCACGAAGGCAGTGCCGAACAGCGTTGGATCGGGCACGATGGTCCGCCCGAGCAGCAAGTAGCGCTCGTCGCCGACGATGACGAGGGTGGGATAGGGGCGTCCCGCACTGACCCTGAGGCCCTTCAGCGAGAGTTCGCACAGCCTGCTGAACCAGGGCTCCTTGCGCCAGCGGTCGGGATCATCGAGGTCGACCTGCACATTCAGCGCGTCGAGCCCGAAATGCGGCACCATGCCCGCGGCCTCGGGAAACCAGTCATCATCGAGATGGCCTTGCAGCCAGGCGCAACTGAAGGATCGGCATTGCCGGGGACGCTCGTGGTAGATTTCGCATCCGCCGCCCGCCAGGATGTGGTTGCAGACGGTGTTCACCGGTTTGCCGAGATCGGTCACCTCAAGCACCTTGCAGCACAGGGTGCATGATCCGCATTGCCGGACCGTCGGTGCCACTGGAATACCGAGGGTCCACGAGCCCTGGCGTTCGCGGAACACCAACTTCTGCTTCTCCAGCGTGCCAAGCGCGCGCTCGACCTTGAGACGGGACAATCCGGTCGCGCCGATGATTTCCTTTGTCGTCGTCGCGCCGCTCTCGACGGCCCGAACGACGACCGATGTCACCTGGTCCATTTTCTTTTTCTTGTCCGGCTCGTGGCCGGCTCTTCTTGTGCAGTGTTTTTTGGCCGCCGGTATTCGGCGACGGCAGATCCCGGCGCGAGCCGGAACACGCCGCAACCGGCGGCTGCGAAGTTGCGTTGAAGCGTATCCGCGAGGACTGGATGCCGCATCCGACAAACCTGCATGGCATCGTTGAGGACAAATCGCCGTGATTGCGGCGATGCAGCTCCTTCGCGACCACGCGAAGCTGCGTCCCCACTAAAGCTGTCATCGCCCGGCTCGACCGGGCGATCCAGTGCGCCGCGGCCTCTCGATTCACGCACTGCTGCCTCTGGAATACTGGATCACCCGCTTTCGCCGGGCGATGACACCGGTTGTCTGGCATCTTGAATCGAGAGCCATCCTCGGTGTCGTCCCTGCGAAAGCAGGGACCCATACTCCGCGGCCGATGTCGCCAACGGGGCTCGTCGTTGCGGTGGTGCGTAACAATCAACGCTTGTGGTTATGGGTCCCTACTTTTGCAGGGACGACAGCGTAGATGAAGCATCGCCTTAGCAACCCCGGCGAAAATCGCGATTGCCGGCTGCCGCATCTTCAGGCAATGACGGCCTGCAATGAACAAGAGCTTCGAGGAAACTGCCGCTCGTCTGGCGCCGGCGATCTTTGTCGTGCTGTGGAGCACGGGATTCATCGGCACCAAATACGTCATCAACAGTGCGGAGCCGCTGACCTATCTGGCGATCCGGATGGCGTTCGTTGTGGTGGTGATGGCGGTCATCGCCGCGGTGACGCGGCCGAAATGGCCGGACCGCACCGGCGTCTTTCACAGCGCGGTGGCCGGCATCCTGGTGCACGGTTTCTATCTCGGCGGCACCGCGATCGCGATCGCGCATTCGATTCCCGCAGGCTTGTCGGCGTTGATCCCGGGGCTGCAGCCGATCCTGACCTCGACCATCGCCAACCGCTGGTTAGGGGAGCGTGTCACGCCGCTGCAATGGGGCGGGCTGGTGCTCGGCCTCGCCGGCGTCGTCCTGATCCTGCACGAGCGGCCGATGACCGGCGACGCCGGATGGGGCTGGCTTGCCTCCGGCGTCTCGCTGATCAGCATCACGCTCGGCACGCTCTATCAGCGCCGCTACTGCAACCGGATCGACTGGCGCGCCGGCAATCTGGTGCAGTACGTCGCGGTGACGATCTTCTTCGGCATCGGCGCCTGGCTGTTCGAAACCAATGTCGTGCACTGGACCACCGAGTTCGTGCTGGCGATCGCCTGGCTGGTGTTCGCACTCTCGATCGGCTCGATCGGGCTGTTGTACTGGTTGATCCGTCACCATGCCGCGACCTCGGTCGCGAGCCTGTTCTATCTCGTGCCGGCAACGACCGCGCTGATGGCCTATATGCTGTTCGGCGAGAAGCTCGACACCGTCGCGATTGCCGGCATGGCGGCCTGTGCCGCCGCGGTGCTGCTGGTCAACCGCCGCGCTTAGTCCTTGCCACGGATCTTGGCGTAGGCCGCGAGCGCGCGTTCGCGGCCTTGCTTGTGATCGACGATCGGCTGCGGATAGGTCTTGCCGAGCTCGACGCCGGCGCTGGCGAGCTCGATCGGCGTCGCGGTCCAGGGCTGATGGATCACATTGTTGGAGAGCCGCGCCAACTCCGGCACCCAGCGCCGGACATAGGCGCCGTCGGGATCGAACTTCTCGCCCTGCAGGATCGGATTGAACACGCGGAAATAGGGCGCGGCATCGGCGCCGGAGCCGGCGACCCATTGCCAGTTCGCCGGATTGGAGCCGGCATCGGCATCGACCAGCGTGTCCCAGAACCATCGTTCGCCGGCGCGCCAATCGATCAGCAGGTGCTTGACCAGGAACGAGGCGACCACCATGCGCACCCGGTTGTGCATCACGCCGGTGTGCCAGAGCTCGCGCATGCCGGCATCGACGATCGGATAGCCGGTGAGGCCGCGCTGCCAGGCCTTCAGCGCACGCGCATCACGCTGCCACGGAAAGGCGTCGAACTGCGCCTGCAAATTCCGCTCAGCCAGATCAGGAACGTCGAACAGCAGATGGCGGCAGAATTCGCGCCAACCGAGTTCGCTCAGGAATTTTTCGATGTCGCCGGCGAGGCGCGGGTGCTCGGCGGCGGCGAAGCGGGCCGCGTGCCAGACCTGCCGCGGGCTGATCTCGCCGAAGCGCAGATGCGGCGACAGGCGCGAGGTGCCGTCGCGGTCGGGCCGGTCGCGGTCGTCGGAATAGCCGCGAATGGTCTCATCGAGGAACGCCCTCAGCCGGACCTGCGCCGCGGCTTCACCGGGTGTCCAGCTCTCGCGCAGGCCGCCGGCCCAATCCGGCCGCGTCGGCTCGAGCTTCCAATCGCTGAGGGCTTCGCTCGCGACGCCGCTGACCGAAGCAAGCTTCTTCGGAGCCGGTAAAAGTTTTGGCGGATCGCCGAGGCCCTGCACACGCCGCCAGAACGGCGTGAACACGCGCAGACCGCGGTTGTCCTTGTTGCGGATTGCCTTGGGTTCGGCCAGGAGGTCGCTGGGGAAAATCTGCGAAGCTATGCCGTCATTTGCGAGCGCGGATTCAACCTCTTCAGCGACAGCTTGATACGGCGCCTGCGCAATGTCGTTCCAGAACACGGCCTGCGCATTGGTCTCGCGCGCCAGGGTGGCGATCACGGCGGCGGCGGGCCCGGTGCGCAGCACCAGCGTTCCACCGATGGCATTGAGACTCTTGCCGAACGCGCGCAGCGATTGCGCAAGCCACCAGCGCGTCGCGCCCCCGAGGGGGCGCGCGGCTGGAGGTTTCAGGGCGTGGCTCTGTTCGTCGCGGACATAAAGGCCAACCACTGGCGCGCCGCGGCTGGCCGCTTCATGCAAAGCCGGGTGATCCGACAGCCGCAGATCGTCGCGGAACCAGACGATGACAGGCTGCGCGTTGGCCACCCGGACGCTGCGTACCTGCCGTTACTTCGGCTGCGGCACGATGCGGATGTAGGGCTTCGGCGCCTTCCAGCCCTGCGGGTAGATCGTCTTGGCCTCGTCGTCGCTGACCGAGCCCGCGATGATCACGTCCTCGCCCTGCTTCCAGTCGGCAGGCGTGGCGACGCGATGCTTGGCGGTCATCTGCAGCGAGTCGATCGAGCGCAGGATCTCCTGAAAGTTCCGGCCGGTGGTCATCGGATAGACCATCACGAGCTTGATCTTCTTGTCCGGTCCGATCACGAACACGTTGCGGACGGTCTGGTTGTCGGCGGCGGTGCGGGTGAGGGGATCGCCCGAGGTCGAGGCCGGCAGCATGTCGTACAGCTTCGACACGTTGAAGTCGGTATCGCCGATCATCGGATAGTTCGGCGCGGCGCCCTGGGTTTCCTTGATGTCCTCCGACCATTTGGCGTGGCGGTCGACCGGATCGACCGACAGGCCCATCAGCTTGACGCCGCGTTTGTCGAATTCCGGCTTCAGGCGGGCGAGTGCGCCGAGCTCGGTGGTGCAGACGGGGGTGAAGTCCTTGGGATGGGAGAATAAAAGCACCCAGCTGCTGCCGATCCAGTCGTGGAACTTGATCTTTCCTTCGGTGGTCTCGGCTTCGAAGTCGGGGGCGACGGCGCCAATCTGAAGTGCCATGATTTTACCTCATCGCTTTGAAGTTGCTGCAAAATTTGTATTTGAGGTGGTCTGTTCCAGTATAGGACTGGAAAAGGCTTAAGTGAACGGGTTCTGAAAAAAGGTGAAACATTTCTCCTTGAGCGCGGAATTCCATGCAACTTGTTTTGATCCAATCCTGTGCGACGAAATATCAGATGCGGCACAAAAGCTTGGAAATGCCCAGATAAAGCCGCTTATCGCCGTCATCACGCCGGCCCCGGCTGCTATAGGACTGAACCGTGACAGCTTCCAAAGCGACCAAATAGCAACCATCTAAAAATCTCGGAACTCAAGTTCCGAATCATTAACCACTCGTTTACGCCCGCATGGAAAAGCTGGCCTGAGATAGGAATTGAAAGCTCCCACAATGTCTACCCCAAGTACCAAGACCGCTGAGGCTCTCAGCGGTGCGTTGCATCCGTCCTGCCGCAAGACCGCCGCCCATGCGCTGACCATCGTGCGCGACGGGGTCATCACAGGCGAAGGCCCGACCACCAAGGGCCGTATCCATTTCTCCCGGTCACTCGATGCCGATGACGCTGCCTGGTGCGCGCGCATCCTGACGGCGGCCGCGGTCGAGCATCAGCCGGTCAGCCGGGCCGAGATCGAGGCGCTGCTCGCGATCAACGAGGCGGCTGCCGAGCGCAGCGATGGCGGCCGGTTCGACGATCTGCTCGCCAAGGCGATCGCCCACCACGCCGCGTCCGAGTCCGGCCTGCCGGTGCCGCCGCGCACGGTGGCGCTGTCGGCGGACACCGAGATCGATCGCTGGGCGCCGACCCAGGGAACGAAGATCGACACCAAGGTTCTGGAGTGGATCGCCGGCCGGATGCGCGGTCAGCGCCGCACCGGCCGTGCGCTCGCGGCGATGGTGGCGACGCTGGTCGGCGCGGCCGCGCTGCCGCTCGCGACCCAGCTGCCCAACGTGTTCGACATCGGGATGATGTGACCTTCATCCCAGGTGATGTGATCACCGGGGATGATGCGTGCATCGTCCCGAACGAAAAGGCTTCAGGCGAGAGCGGCGGGGATCACTTCCCCGCCGTTTTCTGTTTGCCGTCGGTCTCCTCGAGCCCGAGCGTCCGCCCCGGGAACCCGGCGACGTCGAAATAGCGGGTCGAGAGCACGCGCTGGAATTTCAGCACGGTGCGCAGGCCGTTGGCGGACGGCTTTTTCGACATGAGGGTGCCCTCGGCCATCTTCGGCACGA
Source organism: Bradyrhizobium sp. CER78 (assembly GCF_029846235.1). Lineage (GTDB taxonomy): Bacteria > Pseudomonadota > Alphaproteobacteria > Rhizobiales > Xanthobacteraceae > Bradyrhizobium. Next base: position 440,226 of record NZ_JARVWP010000004.1, on the reverse strand, counting down.
TGCCGTTCGGCAGCGCTTCCGACATCACCCGGCCGATCAACCCGCCATTGTTCGGGGTGCGCAGGCCGAGCAGCTGGGCGGCGGTCATGCCGACATCGGCATTGCTGACCGGCAGCGGATCGACATAGCCCGCCTTGAAGTCGGGGCCGATCGCCGCGGTGAAGTTGTAGGTGTCGCCACGGCTGAAGCTGCCATGCATGCCCTGGCCCTGACGCAGCACGGTGTCGGCGATCTGCACCGAGCAGTTGGTCGGGATCTCGCAGCCGCTCGACCAGGAGCGGAAGTTGACCACGATCGACGGGTTCGGCGTCACTGCCTTGCCCTTCAGGTTGAGATTCGACATCGGCAGCGTGCCGGGGAAGGTGCCGAGCTTGTCATCGACGAACAGGCCGCTGACATAGTCCTGCTCGAGCAGCGCCTTGATCACGCGGTCGGCGAGCTTCTTGTCGCGGTTCGGCAGGTAGATCAGGTCCGAGCCGCCATTGGTCGCGACCACGACGTCAGGCTTGGCCGGGTCCTGGCCGAGCACGCCGTTGCCGGCCTTCGGATGGGCGTTGTCGGCGACCTTGGCATTCTTGTCGTTGGGGTCGAACAGCGGCAGGTTCAGCGCCTTGGCGAGATCGATCGCCAGGAAGCCCATCGGCAGGAAATCCTTCGGCGTGTCGTCGTAGGCGATCTTGGCCGAGGAGCTGGTCTTGCTCTCCTTCGAGATCGTCGAGAAGCCGTGATCGGAGGAGACCATGATGTTGGTGGTGGCGGACAGCCCGAGCTCGTCGAGCGCCTTGCGGAGCTGGGCGAGGTTGTTGTCGGCATTCTTGATGCCGGCCATCGAGGTCGGGCCGTTGATGCCGGGGGTGATGGTGTTGAGGCTGTCGCCGGTGTTGTGCTGGCTGCCGTCCGGATCGCGCGACCAGAACACCAGCACGAACGGTTTGTTGCGCGCCTTGAACATCGGCAGCACGACCTTGGTCGCGACATCGGCCATGTAGGCCTGTTGCGCGATGTTGGCGACCGTGGTGCCGGGCGTCTTGGCATCGCCTGCCTTGGCGTTGTCGCCGCGGCTCGGCGTCGCGAGCGGCAGGCCGGCCTTGGTCAGCGCGTCCTTCATCTCGTCGGAGAGCGGCACGCCGGTCTTGCCGCCGGTGGAATCGTCGACCACGATCGTGTTCTTGCCACGATCGGTGTGATCGAACAGCAGGGTCGGGCCGACCTTGCCGATGGCGGCGGTGCTAAAACCCTGGCCGCGAGCCATCTTCAGCAGCGTCTCCTCGTTGAGGTAGTCGCCATTGAAGTGATCGTCGATGTCGGCGAGCACGGCGTCGTTCTCGATGAATGGCACCACGGTGTCGCCGGCGGGCACCGAGGTGTAGCCGGTAAAGATCGTGTTGGAGAACGTGCCGGTGTCGCCGAGATAGTGGCCGGTCGACAGCGCCGAGCTGTTCGCCATCGTGAAGGTCGGGAACAGCGAGTGCGAGTTCTTGAAGTGGACGCCCTTGTCGCGGATCTGGGCCATCGCGGGGGCCGTCTGCGGCGTCACGATGCCGCCGCGCAAGCCGTCGGGGACGAACAGGATCAGGTTGCGGGGTTTTGCATTTTGCGCGGAGGCGGCGCCGGCTGAAAGCGCGATCATGCTCGCGGACAACAATGTAATGGCACGGCGCATTTTGTTACTCCCCCTGATGAAGCCCTGCGGCAGCCCGCCGCTGCCTTCGTTTAGTTTTGCCATATGACAGAAATGTTACAGCGCTGGTTCGGCGCTGTAACTGCCGTTTTTTCGCGCGGACTGCCGGCCAGCGCGCGGTCATTCCGCAGGCTGAATCGCTGATGTCTCGTTGCGCGCAGCGCTGCCGGCATGCCCGTACCTTGCATAGAGCGCGGGCAGCACGGCAAGCGTCAGCAGGGTCGCGCTGATCAGGCCGCCGATCACGACGGTGGCGAGCGGCTTCTGCACCTCGGCGCCGGTACCGGTGGCGAATGCCATCGGTACGAAACCGAGTGAAGCCACCAGCGCGGTCATCACCACGGGCCGGAAGCGGGTGAGGGCGCCTTGCTCGATGGCTTCCCGCATCGGTACGCCTTGCTCGCGCAATTGCCTGACGAAACTCAGCATCACGAGCCCGTTCAGCACCGCAACGCCGGACAGCGCAATGAAGCCGACTGCGGCCGAGATCGAGAACGGCATGCCGCGCAGCCATAGCGTCGCGATGCCGCCAGTCAGCGCCAGCGGCACGGCGCTGAACACCAATAGCGCATCGCGCACCGCGCCCATCGCCGCCAGCAGCAACAGGAAGATCATCGCAAAACAGGCCGGCACCACGACGGCAAGGCGCTGGCGCGCCGCGGCGAGATTCTCGGACTGGCCGCCCCAGGTCATCCAGTAGCCGGGCGGCAGCGCCACGGATTGCACGACCTTGGCCTGCGCTTCCTCGACCACAGAGCCGAGATCGCGGCCGCGGACATTGGCGGTCACCACGATGCGACGCTTGCCGTTCTCGCGGCTGATCTGGTTCGGCCCTTCGGTGAAGGAGAATTGCGCGACGCGGTTGAGCGGCAAGCTCTGCACCGGCGAACTCGGCGTTGCCTTCGGCAAGGCGACCGGCAAATTGCTCAGCGCCTCGAGATCGGAGCGCACGCTCTCCGGTAACCGCACCACGATGTCGAAGCTGCGATCGCCCTCGTAGACGACACCGGCGTCCTGGCCGCCGACCGCGGCACCGATCACGTCCTGGACCTCGGAGACACTGAGGCCGCGCCGGGCGATCGCCGCCTTGTCGACCTTGATCTCGAGCACGGGCAGCCCGCCGGCCTGCTCGACCTTGACGTCGGTCGCGCCGCGTACGCCGCGCAGCACGGCTGCGATCTGGTTGGCGGCCTTCTGCATCGGCTCGAACTCGTCGCCGAACACCTTCACCGCGATGTCGCCGCGAACGCCGGCGAGGAGTTCGTTGAAGCGCATCTGGATCGGCTGGGTGAATTCATAGACGTTGCCGGGCAGCCGGCCGACCGCCTTCGAGATGTCCTCGATCAGCTGCTCCTTGGTCAGCGATGGATCCGGCCACCGCGCGCGGGGCTTGAGGATGATGAAGGTGTCGGACGCGTTCGGCGGCATCGGGTCGCTTGCCACCTCGGCGGTGCCGGTCTTGGAGAATACGAACGACACCTGCGGAAAGTGGCTGACCGCCTTCTCGACCGACAGCTGCATCGCCTGGGACTGCGACAGCGCCGTGCTCGGAATCCGGAGCGCATGCATGGCGATGTTCTTCTCGTCGAGCGAGGGGATGAACTCCTGGCCGAGGCGGAAGAACCCGAACAGGGCGGCGGCGAACAGCACGACCGCCGCCGCGATAACGGGCAGGGGCGTTGCAACCGCGCGCCGGAGTAGCGGGCTGTACCAGCGCTTCAACGCGGCAACGAGCCAGTTCTCCTTTTCCTGGACCCGACCGGTGATGCCGATCGCGATCAGCGCGGGGACCAGCGTCAGCGACAGCACGAAGGCTGAGGCGAGCGCGAGGATCACGGTCAGCGCCATCGGCTCGAACATCTTGCCTTCGACGCCGGTGAAGGTGAGCAGCGGCAGATAGACCAGCAGGATGATGGCCTGGCCGTAAAGGCTCGGCTGTACCATCTCGACAGCGGACGCCCGCACCGTCGCCAGCCGTTCGTCGCGCGTCAGCACGCGGCCGAGCGCGTGCTGCTTCTCGGCGAGATGACGCAGGCTGTTCTCGGTGATGATGACGGCGCCGTCGACGATCAGGCCGAAGTCCAGCGCACCGAGGCTCATCAGATTGGCGCTGATGCGGCCTTGCCACATGCCGATCGCGGTCATCAGCATCGCTATCGGGATCACCAGCGCCGTGATCAATGCCGCCCGGAAATTGCCGAGCAGCACGAACAGCACTGCGATCACGAGCAGCGCGCCTTCGGAGAGGTTCCGCGCCACCGTGCCGATGGTCGCATCAACCAGCTGGGTACGATCCAGCACCGTCTCGACCTTGACGCCGGCCGGCAGGGACGGCGTGATCGCCCGCAGCTTGGCGTCGACCGCGGCCGACACGGTGCGGCTGTTGGCGCCGATCAGCATCAGCGCGGTGCCGACCACGACCTCGCGGCCGTTCTCGCTGGCGCTGCCGGTGCGCGTTTCGCCGCCGATCGAGAGCGTCGCGAGGTCGCGGATCCGGACCGGGACGCCGCCGCGGGTGGTGACGACGACGGCACCTAACTCCTCGATGTTCTCCAGGCGGCCGCCGGAGCGGACCACGAAGCCTTCGCCGTTGCGCTCGATATAGCGCGCACCGCGGCTGACATTGTTGGTTTCGATCGCCTTGGCAACGTCGGCAAAGGTCAGACCCAGCGCGATCAGTTTCGCCGCATCGGGATGCACCTGGTACTGCTTGAGGTAGCCGCCGATTGAATCGACGCCGGCGACACCGGGCACCATCTTGATCTGCGGCTTGATGATCCAGTCCTGCACCGTGCGCAGATAGGCGTCCTTCTCGACCTCGCTTTGCAACGTTTGGCCGTCCGCCGTGAGGAAACGGCCGTCGCTTTGCAGGCCCGGCGCGCCGTCGCTCTGCACGGTCTCGCCGGAGTAATGCACGGTCCACATGTAGATTTCGCCAAGACCGGTCGAGGTCGGCCCGATCCGCGGCTCGATGCCCTGCGGCAGGCGCGCGCGGACTTCGGTCAGGCGCTCGCCGACCTGCTGGCGGGCGAAATAGATGTCGGTTGCTTCGCTGAACACCGCCGTGATCTGCGAGAAGCCGTTACGGGAGAGCGAGCGCGTGCTCTCCAGCCCCGGCGCGCCGGCAAGCGCCGTTTCGATCGGGAAGGTGATCTGCTTCTCGATCTCGGCCGGCGACAGCGCCGGCGCCACGGTGTTGATCTGGACCTGCTTGTTGGTGATGTCGGGCACCGCGTCGATCGGCAGCTTCGTCAATGCGAGGCCGCCGAGGAACATCAGGATTGCCGCCAGGGTGACGACAACCCAGCGCCGCTGGATCGCAAGACCGATGATGCGCTCAATCATGGCCGTGCTCCGCCTCGTCCTTTTCGACCTCCGCCTTCAGCGTGAAGGTGTTCTGCACCGCGATGGTCTCGCCGGCGGCGAGACCCGAAACGATCTCGATATCGTCGTCGTCCTCGCGGCCGGTCCGCACGGACCTTGCCTCGAAGCCGTCGGCATCGCGCACGAACACGGTCGGCGTTCCCTTGATGGTTTGAAGCGCCTTCTTCGACACGATGACGGTCGACGGCGCGCCGGACAGCGGCACCTCCGCGGTGACGAAGGTGCCCGGCTTCCAGCGGTGATCCCTGTTGGGCATGGTGGCGATCACCCGGGCGTTGCGGGTCTCGCGGTCGAGCAGGGGGCTGACGAAGATCACGCCGGCGCTGGCTTCATCCTCGGTGCCGATGGCGCGGATCTTCACCGAAACACCTTCGCGGACTGCGTTGATGTCCTCGGGTGAAACCGCCAGTTCGACCCAGATATCGTCGAGATTGACGATGACATAGAGCTCGCTTTCCTGGCCCTCGCGTCCGATCAATCCGCCGAGATCGACACGGCGTTCGGAGACCCGGCCGCTGATCGGCGCACGCAGGAACTGGGTTCGCAGGCTTTCGGGGGGCTGGTTGGGCAGGTCGGCGATCTCGCTTTCCGACAGGCCGAGCGCGAACAGTTTCTGCCGCGCGCCGTCGAGCTTGATCTGGGCGTCGTTCGCGGTCAGCCGCGTGCGCAGGAATTCGTTTTCTGACACGATGCGGGTCTCGACCAGCGTCTTTTGCCGCGCGTAGAGGGTCTGCTGCAGATCGTTGGTGAGTCGTGCGGCGAGGTATTCGCTCTTGGCGTCGGCGACCTCGCGGCTCTCGATCGCTGCGACGATTTCGCCCTTCTCGACGACGTCGCCGAGGCGCTTGCGCAGTTCCGTGACGGTCGCAAGCACGCGCACCGAGACGCGGCCGATATGGTCGGCGTCGGGGATCAGCGATCCCGGCGCAAGGAAATGCCGCTTCAGCATGCCGCCGCCGGCCTGCGTCAGCGTGATGCCGGCCTCGCGAATCTGATCTTCGCTCAGCTCGATATGTCCGGGGGCCTCATGCTCGGCCTCGGCTTTCTCTGGACTCGCGGTCGCAGTTTCCTGCGTCGTGGCCGGGAACTTGACCGGCCAGCCGATCCATCCGGCCGCCAGAACGACCAATGTAATGCCGGCGGCCATGCCGGCGAAGAATAGAACAACCCGTTTCATATGCGCCTCTCCGCAGCGCAGGCGGATGGCCATGCGCTGTCGCGACATCGATCTGTGCGGAAGCGTGCGCGCGGCCTGATGGCAGCGGCACACGGCCGGTCATGCCGACCGGATCAGGCGCGGGGTGGTTTGAATGGAGAGAGGCGATCGGCCGACGCCGGCAGCTCGATGCGGCTGTCGCCATAGCTATGCGGCGCATAGGCGATGGGGAACGCGGTCTCCTGCGGGGTCACCGAGGCGACGTGCGTCAGGCAATGATCACCGTGAAGCGAGGCCGGATGCGCCGGAGCCTTGCCGCCGGTGTCGTTGATCGACTGTGCGATCGAGGCGACGGGAGCTGCGTCGTCATCACGGTCGGAGGTCCAGCCGTGGAAGAACGACAGCACCAGCGCAAGCGAGATCAGTCCCGCAAGCAGGCTGCGCCAGCGGCGCGGCCTCGTTGCATGAGCGGAAGACTGAATCATGGTGCGCGAAGCGGCCATGCGGCCTACTTAGCGCCGCAAGCGCGCGCATTCAAGTTCGGCGCCGCGACAGATTGGCCGTGGATACTATAACGTTACACGCTGTCCGCGGATCGGCGCATCAGCCATCGGCGCGCCGCGACGACGGCCCAGATTGCTTCAACCAGGCCGAACGGCCAGGCGCCCTGCAGGAAACCGTAGGCGGAGCCCAGCGCGCACGAGACCGCGAAGATCAGGATGAACCAGGGGCTGCGATCTTCGGCCGCGTAGCAGACGAGCATCATGGTCACGGCGAACAATCCGAACAGCGTCAGCGCATCCATTCCGCAAGTAGAACTCCTGTTGCAACAATGTTGATATCTGAGCGCGCTTGGGATGGAATGTCCATGCAGCGTCGCCGCCCGAAGGGGGCTGTCCCATGAAGCGCATGCATGTTCACGTCGCCGTTGTGAGTCCGCGGCGGCCGAACACATCAACGCCAAGCGGCCAAAAAGTTCTGGTAGCCCGGATGAAGCACAGCGAAATCCGGGAGCGCGCCGACCGCTGATACAGCTCCCCGGATTGCGCTTCGCTCCATCCGGGCTACGCAGCGCTAAGGGGCAGCCAGGGCAGCCGCGGCGTCGGCGCAACCGGCTACCGCCGTAAGCAAAGGCTTAATGCCTGCGACATATTATCCCACGACGACTTCCCTCCGCGCTAACAGCCCCTTAACCATGCGGCTTTTGCCACTCAAGGATCCTGAGCGGTCCTGGCGTCAGATCAAGGCACAATGGAAGAAGGACGCTGAAGGCGTCGGAGAGGACTTTGCCACCTTCGGCGGCATGAGCGCGTTTGAGGCGCTGACGGCGAGGGAGGGCGACGGTCAGGGGCTGTATCACCTGACCGATGGCGAACGGGTCCATGCGGTCTGCCAGATCAGGCGTCTCCTGATGAGCCGATATTCGGCGCCGGCGCTCAGCGCGCGTTTCGTCAATGTGTCTCCGATCTACGATCTCGGCCTCGCTGCTATCGGCGATTATGCGCAGATGCTTGTTGCGCTGTTCTCCGGCGTCGTCTGGCTGTCGCGTGATGCGCTGTCGGCCAACCACATCAGGTTTCTCCTGAAGAGCCCCGGTGACGCGCAATTCTTCGCTGCGCTCAAGGCCGTGACCCCGATGTCACCATTCTCGAAATTCACCATCGAGGGCGCGTTAATCGAGTGCAGCCTGAAGGAGACGGCGGCGCCGGCGGCAGCCTCCTGACGATCTTCCTGCCGCTCGCGTTCATGTGTGTATCCGCCTTAACCGTCCGATAACTGATTTTCCTAACGACCCCTTGGGTTGTGTTCCCGTAGAAGGGCACGCGCAGGGGCAGGAAAATGTCGGTTGTCTCAACGAACAGCATGATGCCGGAACACCGGCGGCTGTCGATCAAAGGTGTGTTGCGTGCGGCCAGGTTCGGCGCCATTCAGTGGCTCGTCCTGAGTGCCGCGCTGCTGGTGCTCGCGATTGCGCTTGGCACCGGCTATCTCGCGCTGCAGTTTCGCGAGCGCACGCTGGAGACGTCCGAACGCGAGCTCAACAACACCGCACTGCTGCTCTCGCGGCATTTCGACCAGCAGCTCAGCGACCTCCAGCACGTCCACGACGACGTGTTGAATTATCTGCGGTCGGAGCAGGTCGAGACTGCCGACCAGTTCGAGAAGAATATGTCGCTCCTGAGCGCGCACGAGATGCTGCGCACGCGGCTGGCGGCGCTGCCGCATGTCGGCGGGCTCAATCTGTTCAATGCCAAGGGGTGGCTGATCAACTCGTCCGAGATGTGGCCGGTGCCCGATATCAGCATTGCGGACCGGCGCTATTTCCAGGAGTTCACCTCGGGGCGGCCGACATCGCCCGTGATCGTCGAACCCGCGATGAGCAAGGTGACCGGCAACTGGACCACGATCTTTGCGCGCAAGATCACCGGACGCAACGGCGAGATCATCGGCTTTGCGAGCCGCGGTGTCGAACCCAGCCATTTCGAGGATTTCGTGGCCTCGCTGGCGCTGAACGGCGACACCGTGATCTCGATGATCCATCGCGACGGCACGATCATCGCGCGCTATCCGCAGGATGCCGGCGTGGTCGGCCGCAACATCAGCGACCAGCCGTTGTTTCGGAAGGTCATCGGCCTCGGCGGCAACACGTCGGGCCGGTTCGTCGGCGCCTCAGGCGAGGAGAATGTCGGCGCGGTGCGATCGCTGTCGCACTTTCCGATCATGATCCTTGCCACCACCAAGACCTCCAGCGCGCTGGAGGACTGGCGTGCCCAGACCAAGCTGCAGTTCTGCGCCGCGGTGCTTGCGGTGCTGATTGTCGTCATGACGATCTTCCAGATCGTCCGTCAGTTGCAACGGCAGCACGACGCGGCGCAGCGGCGGCTGTCGGAGAAGAGCCAGCACCTCGACACCGCGATCAACACCATGACGCAGGGGCTGCTGCTGTTCGACGCCTCGGCGCGGCTCGTGATCTGCAACCAGCAATACATCGACATGTTCGGCCTGTCGGCCGATGTCGTGAGGCCCGGGTGCCATCTGCGCGACCTGATCCTGCATCGCCAGGCGATCGGTTCATTCGTCGGCGACGTTGATGAATATTGCGCCCGCTTCACCAATCCCAGGGGTGACGAGATCCGGGACTCCGTGATCATGACGCCCGACGGCCGCAGTATCCGTCTGATCTACAAGCGTGCGCCGGATGGCGGCTGGGCCACCACACTCGAGGACGTCACCGACGGGCGTCGCGCGCAGGCGCGGATCGAGTATCTCGCGCACTACGATGCCCTGACCAATCTGCCCAACCGGACGCTGTTCCAGCGCCACGCCGAAGAATTGTTGCGCGAGACCATCGTCCGCGAATTCGCGATCCACTACATCGACATCGACGAGTTCAAGCGGATCAACGACACGCTGGGCCATCTGATCGGCGACGAATTCCTGCGGCGCGTGGCCGAGAAGCTGCGCCAGTCGGTCGGATTGAACGACTTCATCGCACGCCTCGGCGGCGATGAGTTCGCGATCGTCCAGCATGACATCACCTCGGACGACGACGTCAGCGATCTGGTGGCGCGGGTCTATCAGTCGCTGCGTACGCCGTTCGACTGCCTCGGCCATTGGCTGTCGAGCGATGCCAGCATCGGGATTGCGATCGCCCCGCGCCACGGCTCCGATTTGTTCGGCCTGCTCAAATGCGCCGACCTCGCCATGTACGCGGCCAAGGCGGCCGGCCGCAGGACCTATCGCTTCTTCGACCCGGCGATGGAGAAGCAGGCCAATCTGCGGCGCGCGCTGGAATCCGATCTGCGCACCGCGCTGGCCGAGGGCGGCTTCGAACTGCACTATCAGCCGCTGGTCGATCTGCGCAGCGATGAGGTGACCGGTTGCGAGGCGCTGCTGCGCTGGCGTCATCCGGTGCGCGGCATGATCTCGCCGGCGGAGTTCATCCCGCTTGCCGAGGAGACCGGGCTGATCGAGGAGATCGGGCAGTGGGTGTTGCGTACCGCCTGCATCGAGGCGGCAGCCTGGCCGGCGCATGTGCGCCTCGCGGTCAACGTCTCGCCGATCCAGTTCAAGTCGGAGACGCTGGCGCTCAAGGTTGCGAGCGCGCTGGCCGAGAGCGGGCTCGACCCGCGCCGGCTCGAGCTCGAGATCACCGAGGCGGTGCTGATCGCCGATGACGACGCGGCGCTGGTCACGCTCGGCCAACTCCGTGCGCTCGGCGTTCATATCGCGCTCGACGATTTCGGCACCGGCTACTCGTCGCTGCAATATCTGCAGCGCTTCCCGTTCGACAAGATCAAGATCGACCGCAGCTTCGTCAAGGAAGTCACCCGCAACTCGGGCTCGGCCTCGATCATCCGCGCGGTGGTTTCGATCGCCGCCGACCGCAACATGATCACGACAGCCGAAGGCGTCGAGACTGATCAGCAGCGCGACACCGTGCAGATGCTCGGCTGTACGCAGATGCAGGGCTATCTGTTCAGCAAGCCGGTTCCCGCGCAGGACGTTCGGACGCTGCTTGCGGGCGAAGGGGTCGAGGACGCCGCCTGAGGGGGCGCCGATTCCATTGCAGGGAACTCGGCCGCCGTAAGCTTCCAGCCGAAAAGTTCCAAAAAATCGACCTGCAGATGCGCCTGACGCGGAACCGAAATCGTGGAACCGCGTTCCAATGCGGGGCTCGACCGGCAGGCAATCAATGAAGACCGCAATAACGTCCGCGGCCATGCTGCTGTTTACCTCGTGCATGGCGAACGCAGAGAGTGGCCTTGCGTCCTATTATCATGGCATCGGCAGAAGCGGCGAGATGACCTGCGCGCATCGCAGGCGGCCGTTCGGCAGCATGATCATCGTGTCCTATCACGGCAAATCGATCCGCTGCCGCGTCAACGACCGTGGCCCGTTCATTCGCGGACGGATCATCGATGTGTCGACCACCGCGGCCCGTGCGCTCGGCATCCTGCAGCTCGGCGTCGCGCATGTGGTGATCGAGTAGCGCGCGCTGGACGTTAGGTCAGGGCTTGGAGGCGGTCGCCCGCTGCTCGGCGATCGCTTTGCGGAGCGTGCGCGACAGCGCCTCGACCGAATAGGGCTTCTGGATCAGTTCGAAGCCGCTATGCGCATTCTCGGCGAGCACGTTGCTGTAGCCGCTGGTCAGCACCACCGGCAGGCCGGGAAAGCGATCGCGGATGACGCCGGCCAGCTCGACGCCGTTCATGCCGGGCATGATCACGTCGGAGAACACGAGGTCGGCGGCGAACTCGTTCTCGGTGAGGATCGACAGCGCGGCGTTGGCATTCGCTGCGCGCTTGACCGAATAGCCGAGATCCTCGAGCAGCTCGGTGGAAAACTGGCCGACATCGTCGTTGTCCTCGACCACGAGGACGCGATAGCCGCGGCCGATCGAGGCCTGCTCGGTACCCGTGCTGGTCGCGACCTTGGCGTCGACCGGGCGCATCGCCTGCGGCAGATAGATCGTGAAGGTCGCGCCTTGCCCCGGCGTAGAGGTGACCTCGATGTCGCCGTCGGATTGCTTGACGAAGCCGAAGGCCTGGCTCAACCCGAGGCCCGTTCCCTTGCCGACCTCCTTGGTTGTGAAAAATGGTTCGAAGATCGCGTCGAGGTTTTCCGGCGAGATGCCGGTGCCGGTATCCTGGATCGAGACCGTGACGAAGTCGCCGCTGCGCGAGGCCTGCGCGCGCAGGGCAGGGATGTGCTTGACCTTCCTGACGCCGATCGTCAGCTGGCCTTCGCCGTTCATGGCATCGCGGCCATTGACTGCAAGATTGATCATCGCGGTCTCGAACTGGCCGATATCGGCGATCGCAAAGCAGTCGGGGTCCTCGATCCTGACCTCGATGTGGATCCGCGCGCCGACCAGCGGGCGGATCAGCTGCGTCACGCTATCGACCTGGGTCCCGACATTGAACACTTCGGGATTGAGCGGTTGCCTGCGCGCGAACGCCAACAGCTGCGCGGTCAGCTTGGAGGCGCGCTCGACGGTCTCGGCGATCGCGTCGATATAGCGGCGGCGCCGCTCGTCGGGCAGCTCGCGGCGGCGCAGGAAGTCGGTCGCGGAGCGGATGATGGTGAGCAGGTTGTTGAAGTCGTGCGCCACGCCGCCGGTGAGCTGGCCGACCGCTTCCATCTTCTGCGATTGCCGCAGGGCTTCCTCGCCGAGGCGCCGCTCGGTGATGTCGACGGCCTCGGGCACGGCGCCGACGATCGTGCCGTGCTGGTCCTGCAGCGGCCGCATCGCGAAATCGAAATAGCGCTCGCCGATCGGCAGCTGCAGCTGCAGCTCGATCTTGACCTCTTCGCCGCGCATCGCGGTCGCAAACGCATTCTGGATCACCCGCGGCACGCCGTCGGTCGCAGTGAACCACGGCGTGTCCCAGAACGGCTTGCCGACGACGTCAGTGGCCTCGGCGCGGATGCCGGCCAGCGCAGTCTGGTTGGTGTAGAGCAGGCCGCCATCGCGGTTGAGCAGCATCTGATATTGATGGCTGGTTTCCAGGATCGCGCGCGTCTGCGCCTCGCGGGACTCGAGCTGGGCGGTGCGCTCGAGGATGCGCCGCTCCAGCGATTCGTTGAGCTTGCGCAGCTCGATCTCGGCTTCCTTGGCCGCGGTGATGTCGTGGGCGACGCCGATGAAGCCGATATGCTTGCCGTTGGGGTCCCAGCGCGGCTGCGACTCCGAACGCAGCCAGCGCCAGTCGCCCTTGGCGTTCCGGTAGCGTGCCTCGAGCACGAACGGCTTGAGCGACAATTCGCCGGTGATCTGCTCCTGCAGGATCTGCGGCAGGTCGTCTGGATGCAGCGCCTTGCGCCAGTCGAACACGATCGCTTCCTCGAACGGCAGTCCGAGGAAGTCGAGATAGGCCTGGTTGGCGAAGGAGCGGGTGCGGTCGAGCTTGGTCACCCAGATCGGGACCGGCGCGCTGTCGGCGATCAGGCGGAAGCGTTCCTCGCTCTCGCGCAAGGTTTCCTGCGCCAGCATCTGATCGGTGACATCGAGATCGGCGCCGACCAGCCGCAGCGCGCGGCCGCTACGGTCGCGCTCGATCTTGGCGACGACGCGGATCCAACGACTCTCGCCGTCGTTCGGGCGGATGATGCGGTACTCGGCCGTGTAATCCTCGCCGCCGGCCTTGAGTACTTCGAACAGGTGCTTGATCGTGCGTTCGCGATCGTCGGGGTGGATGCGCGCGACCCAGTTTTCATAGGTCTCGTTGACCTCCTCGGGCGGCAGGCCGTGCACCAGCAGATATTCGGGAGAGCGGCGGTTGCGCACGCCGTCGCGGAAATCGATCTCGAGCCCGCCGACCCGCGCAATGCGCTGGATCCGCGCCAGCTCGGCCTCGCGCTCCTGAAGCTCGCGATGCGCGCGATCGCGTTCGCGCGCGATCTCCTCGAGGTGCTGCCGCAGCCGTTCGGCTGCCGCAGCTTCGGGAAGCACATCAGAGGGATCGGGTGGGGTCATTCGCGCCGGCAACCTCTTGGCGCAGTCTCACACAGGACGAGGCGGCTTTGCCAGCGTGATTTACGGCGCTCACTTGCTCGTCACTTGCCATCACTTGCGCATTACTTGTTCTTGGGCGGACGGCAATTATAGGCCCTGCGGAACCCGGCGGCCTGCGCATCCTCTTCGGAGCAGAACCAGCGATCCGGATTGCCGAGGCCCGGATAACTGCGGCACGCCTGCAAATGATAGATGCCGATATTGCCGGTGACGCGGGCGCGCACCGCGTACTTGCCCTTGATGTTGCAACTCGCCGGCATCGGCAGGTCGGCGGGGAAGAGCGCGTCGCGGATCTGGGTGTCGCGATCGGCCGGGCAGGCGTTGCCGAACAGGGCGCCATCCTTCCTGGCGGTGCGGAAATCGCGCGGCGCCACGAAGCAGCCCTTCCACAGCCCGGCGCGGTTGTCCTTGGCCGTGGCTTCATCCGGCTTGAATCGGCCGGTGGCCGACCCCTCAAGATTGAGAGCGTAGCCCTTCTGCACCAGCACCTGACTGAGGCTCGTCGGGTCGCCCTCGATCTTGCAGACGCCGAGGCGGCGCTTCTTGAAGCTCGGATCGACGCCGATATCGTCGCAGTGAACAGGCTTGCCGTCGATCAGCTTGGTGAGCTGGTCGCGCGCTTCCATTCCGCAGGTCCAGACGTCGGCGTGCTCGTCGATGCAGAGCTGGTCGACCGCCGGCGCGTCGACGCCGTCGAGCCGATAGGTCGTGTTGCCGAGCTGAACAGTGCCGGCGTCCTTGATGACCGCGGTGACCGCGGGGCCGGCCGTCGCAGACGGGACGGGGTTCGCGGACAGGCATGTCAGGAGAAGCGTCGTGATGACCGGATTTCGAAACCGCATTTTCTCACTTCAGATCTTTGGCGGGCAACCGGACTTCTAGCACAGGCCGGTACGATCCAACCAAGGACTGTTCGCGAACGGTGCGTGCGCGCCGTCACATCCTGGCCGGCTTTCCGCGGCGTAGAACGGAGGTCCATTGTCATTGAAGGGATGCTGACATGGCCGAGTTCATCATCAACGTCATCGTCGACGTCGTGACCGACATCTGGACCCTGCAATGTCTCGCGCGCTGGCGGCGGAAGAAACAGGCCGCCGAAGTGGCGGCATCCGATCAAAGATCCGATTGACTTGATGAGAACAAAATGGGAACATGATGCGCCGCTTGAATCCCGGATACATCATGATGTCTGCACGGCCCGAATCTGACGACGATGACGGGCTGGAAGCGGCTGTCGAGCAGGCCATTTCCGCCTGCGGCGGGAATCTGCGCGCGACCATCCGGGCGTTGATCGTGGCCAATGAATTTCTGGAGAATGAGGTCAGCGAGCTGATGAAAGCCGTTGCCAAGGCCCATTCCCGCGGCCGCTTCAAGACCTATTCGGGCTGAAGTCCCCCTCGGGCTACCGCCAAGGATCGGCCAAGCGCCGGCAGGGATCGCATTAGACCGTTGCCTCCGGGGTAATTTGCTGTACCAACGGAGTGGTTACGCCCGTGCCGGATTGCGCGGGGAGGAAATCCTGCCAAAGCCCAATTCCGAAGAAGCCCAAGCAAGAAGAGCATGTTCAAACGAATCCTGATCGCCAACCGCGGCGAGATCGCCTGCCGGGTCATCAAGACTGCGCGCCGTATGGGAATTGAGACGGTTGCCGTCTACTCCGAGGCCGACCGCGACGCGCTGCATGTCGAGATGGCAGACGAGGCCGTGCTGATCGGCCCGCCCGCCGCGGCCGAGAGCTATCTGTTGATCGACAAGATCGTCGAGGCCTGCCGCAAGACCGGCGCACAGGCCGTGCATCCCGGCTACGGCTTCCTGTCCGAGCGCGAAGCGTTTCCGCGCGCGCTGGAAGCGGCCGGCATCGTCTTCATCGGCCCGAACCCCGGCGCCATCGCCGCGATGGGCGACAAGATCGAATCCAAGAAGGCCGCCGCGAAGGCGAAGGTCTCGACCGTGCCCGGTCATCTCGGCGTCATCGAGGACGACAAGCACGCGGTCCAGATCGCCGACGAGATCGGCTATCCGGTGATGATCAAGGCTTCGGCCGGCGGCGGCGGCAAGGGCATGCGCATCGCGCATTCCAAGGCCGAGGTCGCCGAAGGCTTCAACCTCGCCAAGGCCGAAGCGAAATCGTCGTTCGGCGACGACCGCGTCTTCATCGAGAAGTTCATCGTCGATCCCCGGCACATCGAGATCCAGATCCTCGGCGACAAGCATGGCAATGTGATCTATCTCGGCGAGCGCGAGTGCTCGATCCAGCGCCGCAACCAGAAGGTCATCGAGGAGGCGCCGTCGCCGCTGCTCGACGAGCAGACCCGCCGCAAGATGGGCGAGCAGGCCGTCGCGCTGGCCAAGGCGGTGAACTACGATTCGGCGGGCACCGTGGAATTCGTCGCCGGCCAGGACAAGAGCTTCTACTTCCTGGAGATGAACACCCGCCTGCAGGTCGAGCATCCCGTCACTGAGTTGATCACCGGCATCGACCTCGTCGAGCAGATGATCCGCGTCGCCGCCGGCGAAAAGCTCGCGATCGCGCAGAAGGACGTCACCCTGACCGGCTGGGCGGTGGAATCCCGCGTCTATGCCGAGGACCCGTTCCGCAACTTCCTGCCCTCGATCGGCCGTCTGGTGAAATACCGTCCGCCGGCCGAAGCCAGCCATGACGGCATCACTATCCGCAACGACACCGGCGTGCAGGAGGGCGGCGAGATCTCGATCCACTACGATCCGATGATCGCCAAGCTCGTCACCCATGCTCCGTCGCGCGCCGCCGCGATCGAGGCGCAGGCGACTGCGCTCGACGCCTTCTATGTCGACGGCATCAGGCACAACATTCCGTTCCTATCGGCCTTGATGAACCATCCGCGCTGGCGCGAGGGCCGGCTCTCGACCGGCTTCATCGCTGAGGAATTCCCCAAGGGATTTTCCGCGCGCGCGCCCGAGGGCGAGATCGCGCGGCGACTGGCGGCCGTGGGTGCCGCCATCGATCATGTGCTCGGCGAGCGCAAGCGGCAGATCTCCGGCCAGATGGGCGGCCGCGTGGTGCTCCGCGAGCGCCGCCGCGCGGTCTGGCTCGAGCGGACCGAGATCGCGCTCGACGTCGCGCGCGAGGCCGACGCCATTGCGGTGCGCTTCATCGGCGACGACGGGCTGCCTGGCAATCCGCACAATCTGGTGTCGAGCTGGGTGCCGGGCGAGCCGGTCTGGCAGGGCACCATCGACGGCAACTTCGTCGCCGTGCAGGTGCGGGCGATCAACAACGGCTTCCGCCTCGCGCATCAGGGTTTTGAGGTGCCGGTCTATGTCTTCACCGAGACCGAGGCGACCTCGGCGCAGCTGATGCCGGTGGTCTCGGCGGCCGACACCGGCAAGAAGCTGCTGTGCCCGATGCCGGGCCTCGTGGTCTCGATCGCGGTGACCGAGGGCCAGGAGGTCAAGGCCGGCGAGACCTTGGCGGTCGTGGAAGCCATGAAGATGCAGAACGTGCTGCGCGCGGAGCGCGACGGCACGGTGAAGAAGATCCACGCCGCCGCCGGCGCCACGCTTGCGGTCGATGCGCTGATCCTGGAGTTCGCATAGCACCGTCATTCCGGGGCGATGCGGCACGCGCGAACCTCAGATGCGTTGCGCATCGGGGAATCTCGAGATTCCGGGTTCGATGCTTTGCATCGCCCCGGAATGACGTTGAGAAAGGGTGTCCTTATGGCTTTCCGCAAACGCCGCGAAGCACTGCGATCCATCCTCAACGGATCGACCTGCATTTGTCCGGGCTCTGTCTACGACGCGACCTCGATCCGGATTGCGGAGGACCTCGGCTTCGAGCTCGGCATGTTCGGCGGCTCGGTCGCCTCGCTCGCCGTGCTCGGCGATCCCGACATTGCGCTGATCACACTGACTGAGTTCGCCGAGCAGATCCGGCGGATGTCGCGCGCATCGACGCTGCCGGTGCTGGTCGATGCCGATCACGGCTACGGCAACGCGCTCAATGTCCGCCGCACCGTCCAGGAGGTGGAAGCCGCAGGTGCCGCCGGACTCACCATCGAGGACACGCTGCTGCCGCAGGCGTTCGGCGAGGGCAAGACGCATCTGATCTCGCTCGAGGAGGGCGTCGGCAAGATGAAGGCCGCGCTCGACGGCCGCAGCGATCCGTCGCTCGTCATCCTGGGCCGGACCGGCGCCGTCTCGATCACCAATCTCGACGATGCGATCGCACGCGCGCGGGCCTACCAGGCAGTGGGCGTCGATGGCCTGTTCTTCACCGGCATCAAATCGCGTGGCGAACTGGAGGCATTGTCGGCCGCGACCTCGCTGCCGATCGTGCTCGGCGGCGCGCCGGAAGAGATGACCGCGCTGGACTATCTGGCAAGCCAACGCGTCAGGATCGCGTTGCAGGGCCACGCGCCGTTCGCGGCCGCGACCCAGGCGGTCTACGAGACGTTGAAGGCGCTGCGCGAAGGCACCTCGCCGAAGAACCTCAAGGGTATCGCTTCGTCCGAACTCACCAGCCGCGTGATGCGCGAGGCGGAGACCAAGGCGCGCAGCGGCGAATTCCTCGGCTTGAAGAAGTGAGCGGCGTGATCCGCCACGTTACGATCACTGGACGCGTCCAGGGCGTCGGCTATCGCGCTTGGGTTCACGAAAACGCCAATGCACGCGGTCTCGAAGGCTGGGTCCGCAACCGTCGTGATGGCAGCGTCGAGGCGGTGTTCGCCGGCCCCGAAGATATCGTTGCGGACATGATCAAAGCGTGCGGCCGCGGGCCGATCTCGGCGCGCGTCGGCAGCGTACAGGCCGATGACGGCACATCAGACCTTTTGAACCTGCGCGGGGCAGGCGAGCGGTTCGCGTTCCTGCCGACGGTCTAAGCGGCCGAGATCACCAGCGCCTGAATCTTGCCGTCGAGAGGACCGTTGCCGAAGCGCCGCGCCAGCGCCTCAGCCACGCGCTGTGTTGCAGCCTCGAGCGTCGGTTGGCCCTGCGCCTCGATCTCGCCGCGCATCGGTGTGCCCTGGCAATAGGCGATGGCGACATCCTCTGGTGAAGCCGCGGGACTGCGAAGGGTGACCACCTCGATGGCGATGTCGCGAAAGCCTGCAGCGGTCAGATCGGCGCGAATGCGCTCGGGATCGTGATAGCCGTGCGGTGTCCGCGCCATGAATTGCGGCGGGTCGTTGGGAAATACCTTGAACATCGTCTGCTGCATCACGTCGGCGAAATCATTCTCCTCGATCCTGTCCCAGACGTTGAAGAAATAGTGTCCGCCGGACCTGATCATACGCCGCGCCTCGGCGTAACCCTTGACGCGGTCGGGAAAGAACATTGCGCCGAACTGGCAGGCGACGATATCGAAGCTGGCATCGCCAAACGGCAGTGACAGCGCGTCGGCCTGCTGCCATCGGATGTTTGGCTTGCCTGCGAGGCGCGTCTTCGCCTGCGCCAGCATCGGCTCGTTGAGATCGGTCGCGGTGATATTTGTATCGGGCAATTCGGCAGCCAGGACTGATGTGACGGCCCCGGTGCCGGCTGCGATTTCCAGCAGGTCGCGCGGCCGATGGCCTTTGATGCGCTGCGCGAGGTCACGGGCGTACGGCGCAAAGATCATGGGCACCATCAGCCGGTCGTAGAGCTGCGGGACCGAGCCCGCGAATACCTTGTCGGAAAGGGGGGCCGTCATCATGCATTCCTTCGCAAAAAGCAGATGGCCGTCACGGGCAGAAGCCGCGTTCGAAGTATGGACCAGCGATCC
The DNA here is from genome assembly GCF_029846235.1 of Bradyrhizobium sp. CER78. Classification (GTDB taxonomy): domain Bacteria; phylum Pseudomonadota; class Alphaproteobacteria; order Rhizobiales; family Xanthobacteraceae; genus Bradyrhizobium. Next base: position 420,743 of record NZ_JARVWP010000004.1, on the reverse strand, counting down.
GTCCGCGCCAACGCCTCGAATGGTGTCGTAACCCAATTCCGCGGCACCGATCGCGGCCCTTGACTTCTGCTCCGAACAGTCTGATATTTCTGTTATGACAGAAATAACAGCCAAGAGAAAACTTCCCGCCGTCGTCGAGCGCTTCATCCTGCATTGGGGCGACATGGGCGACGAATGGGGCGTCAACCGCTCGGTCAGCCAGATCCACGGGCTGCTCTACCTCGCCGAGGCGCCGATGACCGCGGAAGACATCGCCGACACGCTCGGTATGGCGCGCTCCAACGTCTCCAACTCGATCAAAGAATTGTTGTCCTGGGGATTGATCCGGCGGGTGCCGATCCTCGGCGACCGCCGCGACCACTTCGAGGCCGAGACCGACATCTGGGAGGTCGCCGCCAAGATTGCGGCCGGGCGCAAGGAGCGCGAGATCGATCCTGCGCTCGCGGCGCTGCGCGCCTGCGTCTCCGACGCGGCCGACGATCCCGCCATCTCTCCGCTCGCCAGCAAGCGGCTGAAGGAGATGCTGACATTCACCGAGCTGGTCGACCGCTGGTACACGCAGATGCTGAACGTGCCGCGGCCGCGGCTGGTCGCGCTGATCAAGCTCGGCGAGAAGATCGTGAGTTTCTTGCCCACAGGCAGGGCCAAATAGGGGCCACGGCGTAACGGGAGTGTACGATGGCGTCAGCAAGGATATCCACCTTAAAGACAGCTCCTGCTTCCGATACCAAACTGCTCGACGACCATCGCTTCCGCGCGTTGCTGTCGGACGAGGATTGGGGCCGCCTGCCGGTCGCGATCTGGCGGCGCTTCTCGAAGCGGTTCGAGGACGGCAACACCGTCGTCTATGTCGGCGAGGTCGAGGAGGCCGCGAGCAGCCGCGCCGGCTGGTGGCTGGCACAGGCCGCACGGCTGATCGGCGGACCGCTCCCGACCGGCCGCGAGACCGGCGTGCCGATGATCGTCACGGTCACCGAGGACGCCGCCAGCGGCGGTCAGGTCTGGACCCGGATCTGCGCGCGCCGCGACGGCTTCCCGCAGGTGATCCATTCCGCCAAGCGCTTTGCCGGGCCGACCGGGCTCGAGGAGTATGTCGGCTTCGGCGTCAGCATGGCGCTGACGATCGCGGTCGAGCACGAGGCGCTGGTGTTTCGCAGTGTCGGTTATTCGCTGCGGCTTGGTCCGTTTCGCCTGCCGCTGCCCGAATGGCTCACGCCGGGCGATCTCACAGTGACCCATTCCGATCTCGGGTGCGGCGACTTCCGCTTCACGCTGGAGATCATCCACCCGCGTTTCGGCCGGCTGATCCGTCAGTCTGCCGTGTTCAGGGAGGCCTCGTCATGACGCCGCTGCTGTGGACCCTGGTCGCCATCCAGATCGCGATGGGCGCATTCGACACCTTCTATCACCACGAATTCACCGAGCGGCTGGCCTGGCGTCCGTCGCAGCGCCATGAGCTTCAGCTGCACAGCGTGCGGAACATGCTCTATGCGCTGTTGTTCCTCGTGCTCGGCTGGCTCGAGGTCCACGGCATTCTTGCGATCGCCATCCTGGCCGTGCTGGTGGTCGAAGTCGTGATCACGCTGATGGATTTCGTCGAGGAGGATCTGAGCCGCAAGCTTCCGCCGAGCGAGCGAATCAACCACACGCTGCTCGCGATCAACTACGGCGCCATCCTCGTGCTGCTGGTGCCGGTCCTGATCGGCCGGGCGATGCTGCCGACCGCTGTTGTGCCGGCTTATGCGGGTCTCCTCAGCCTGTTCGCAACGGCTGCGGCCTCCGGCGCCGCGCTGTTCGGCGCGCGGGACTTTGCCGCGGCGAGCCGCCTCGGACGAATGGCAAGCCGGCCGGCCGCAACGCTGGTCGAGAAATTGCCGCCGCGGCAGACCGTGCTGGTCACCGGCGCGACCGGCTTCATCGGCAGCCGTCTGGTTGCAAGCCTCACAGCATCAGGCCACCAGGTGATTGCGCTGATCCGCAATCCGGCGAAAGCGGAGATGCTGGCGCCGCCGGTGACGCTGATCACCAGCCTCGACCAGTTGCCCGCCCAGACCAGGATCGACGCCATCGTCAATCTCGCAGGCGAGCCGATCGGCAACGGCCTGTGGACCGAGGCCAAGCGCCGCAGGATCATCGTCTCGCGGATCGACATGACGGCTGATGTCGTCAAGCTGATCGCGCGCCTCGAGCGCAAGCCGTCGGTACTCGTGAGCGGCTCCGCGATCGGCTGGTACGGGCTCTGGCAGGACCAGGTGCTGACCGAGTCGGCGAAGTCCCATGCCTGCTTCAGTCACGAACTATGCGAGGCCTGGGAGAATGCGGCCAAGCCCGCCGCCGAGCACGGCGTGCGCGTCGCGTATTTGCGGATCGGTCTCGTGGTCGGCACCGATGGCGGCTTCATCACGCGGATGCTGACGCCGTTCGAATTCGGTCTCGGCGGGCCGCTCGGCTCGGGCAGGCAGTGGATGTCGTGGATCGAGCGCGACGATCTGGTGCGCCTGATCGCCCACGTGATCGCGAAGCCCGAGCTTTCGGGGCCGATCAACGCGACCGCACCGATCCCGGTGACCAACACGAAATTCACCGAGGAGCTGGGGCGCCGCTTGCACCGGCCAGCGGTCTTCCGCGTGCCGGCCGCGCTGCTCCGCGCCGTCGGCGGCGATTTCGCCGACGAGCTGCTGCTTGGCGGTCAGCGCGTGCTGCCGAATAAGGCACTCAGCAACGGCTTTGTGTTCCGGCACGAAACCTTGCGCAGCGCGTTCGAGGCGATCCTATAGAGGAGGGCACGATGTCCAGCGCCTGTTCACGTGCATTCGGAGGTTGGTTGGCGGGCTGTGGCGCCGCGACTGCGGTGCTGTCCGGCGTCGCCCAGACCCTTCTGATGATCGCGTCGGGCGGTGATATGACGAGGCTGCTGGGAGGCATCGTCGCGCTTCTCCTTCCCTCATTCCTGGTTTTCGCCGTCACGTGTTTACTGACCGCGATTCCTGCGGCGATCGTCATCTGGCTGGGCGATCGGCTTCTGATTGGATCGGCCGTGTTCTTCGGCTGCGCAGGCACCGTGATCGGAGTGTTGAGCATCAGCCTGCTGCTGCGATCTCCGGCAGTCTGGACATCGGGATTTGGCTGTCTGTTCGCCATAGCCGGATTCGTCGCAGGTCTGACCTACTGGTTTGTCGTGCGAGAGCTCGAGGCCGGCGAGTGTACCTCGTGAGCCCATGTGCGTCGTTCGCGTTAGGCCGCAGACGCCACGCTCCGAAACGTCGCAGCCAGCGTCCTGAGCGCCGCGAGCTTCGCGGGATCGCTGACCTTCGAATGCAGCATCACCTTTGACGCGCCGAGCCGCGGCAGTTTGTGGGCGGGACCGATATCGATCAGGCTAGGTGGCGCGATGCGGCGGACGAGGGGAGCGACCGCAAGGCCAGCGAGCGCGGCGGCCACGACCGCAGTGACGCCGCCCCCAACGAAGCTTTCACTCCACGCGATGCCGGCCTTGTCGAGCGCGCGAACCGCGAGGGCGCGCACCCCGCAGGGCGGCGCGAGGGTCGCCAGCGGCAGCGCATCGCCACGCGGCCAGACGAAGCGTTTGGCGGCGAACCAGCCGAATTCATCCTCGGTCAGCTTCTCGCCGCCGCGCCGGCTGCCTTCCTGGCGCACGATGACCGCGTCGAGCTCGCCGGCATCGTAGGCATCGAGCATTTCGCGCGAGAAGCCGATGGTCACCGAGAGCGCAAGCTGCGAGGCCATCGCGTGCAGTTGCTCCAGCAGCGGCACCAGCTCGGGGCCGGCGGCGTGATCGCTGATGCCGAGCGTCAGCTGCTGCCGCGCCGGCTTCTCGCCCGACAGCGCACGGTCGTGCACCTCGATCAGCGCGCGGGCGTGGTGCAGGAAGGAAGCGCCGTCGGCGGTCAGGCGCACCGCGCGCGGCGAGCGTTCGACCAGCCGCTTGCCCAGCACGGCTTCGAGCCGCTGTAATTTCATGCTGATCGCCGCCTGCGTGGTGCCGAGCGCCTCGGCGGCGCGGGTAAAACCCTGCAGCTCGGCGACGAGGAGGAAGGCCTGCACGGTGTCGATGTCGAGTGTGGTGGTCATGATCAGTAATCGTTATCATTGCTATCCGTATGGATAAGATACCAAGATGATGCGGGAAGGTCTAGCTAGAGGAGGCGCTATTGACCGCGCCAACCGAATTCAAGGAGACCGATCATGCCGCTCATCACCGTCACCTACGCGACCTCGCGCCAGTCGCCGTCGCTGAAGTCTGACATCGCCGCCGCGGTGTCGGAGCTGACCGCACGGATTCTGCACAAGGATCCCAAGGTCACCGCTGTCATCGCGAAGTCCGCAGACGCCGCCGACTGGTTCGCCGGCGGCAAGTCGCTCGCCGAGCAGGGGCTCGCAAGCTACTGGCTCGACGTCCACGTCAGCGAGGGCACCAACACCAAGGACGAGAAGGCCGCCTATCTCGCCGCGCTGTTCAAGCGGATGGGCGAATTGCTCGGCCCGCTCCACACCGAGAGCTACGCTCATGTCGACGAGGTGAAGGGCGATGCCTACGGCTTCGGCGGCCTGACCCAGGAGCGCCGCTACATCGCCGGCAAGCTCGACGTCGCGCCGCAGAAGGCGGCGTGAGTTCTAACCAGTCGCTTCCGGCAGGCGCGCCGCGGTGTCGCCGAACACCTCGGAAAAGGCCTGCCGGAGCGCGATGTCAACATCGGCCATCGTGACCGGCAGTCCGAGATCGACCAGCGAGGTCACGCCGTAGCGCGGATCGACCACGCCGCAGGGCACGATCGCCTGGAAGTGGGAGAGGTCGGGCTCGACATTGATCGCGATGCCGTGGAACGAGACCCAGCGGCGCAGCCGCACTCCGATCGCGGCGATCTTGTCCTCAAAGCCAGCTCCCTTGTCCGGGCGTTTCACCCAGACCCCGACGCGGTCCTCGCGGCGCTCGCCGCGGACATTGAAGGCGGCGAGCGTGCGGATGATCCACTCTTCCAGCGAGGCGACATAGGCGCGCACATCCGGTCGGCGCCGCTTCAGGTCGAGCATCACATAGGCCACGCGCTGGCCGGGGCCGTGATAGGTGACCTGGCCGCCGCGGCCGCTCTGGAAGGTCGGGAAGCGCGGATCGAGCAAATCGTCGGCCTTGCCGCTGGTGCCGGAGGTATAGAGCGGCGGGTGCTCCAGCAGCCACACCAGTTCGGGCGCCGCGCCGTCGGCGATCGCCGCCACCCGGGCGTCCATGGCGGCGAGAGAATCGGGGTAGGGCACCGGACGGTCGGCAATCAGCCACTCGACCGCTTCGCCGCCCGAAGGGCGCGCAAAGGTCGTCAAATCGAGGCTTTGGCGGTCGTTAACCATTAGCTAACCCTAACGTGGTCAGGTGAACCCACAATTTAGTTCCCGTTCGGCGGTTCAGAAGTGCCCACGCTCGATAAAGTCAGCGTCGATCTCATGGTGGTTCTCGGTACCACCACCATGCCGATTCATCAGGTCATGCGGCTGTCCCGCGGCGCCATCATCGAACTGGATGCCACCGAGGCCGACGAGGTCAAGATCCTCGCCAACAACCTGCCGGTCGCCAGCGGCGTGGTCCTGGTCGACCGCAACCGGATTGCGGTCGAGGTCAAGCAGATGCTGCCGAAATCTCCCGGGGTTCGCAGTTAATTCGCGCATTAATCGCCTTGTCCCTGCATCCGTGATTTGTTACATGGCCCCGTCGATGCGGCGGCGCCTTAGGGTTCCATCCGACATCCTTAGCGCTCGTGGCGGAATTGGTAGACGCGCTGCCTTGAGGTGGCAGTGGGTAACACCGTGGGGGTTCGAGTCCCTCCGAGCGCACCATTAATTAACATTTCCCATTGAAATAATTAGGATTTTTTTCTGGGAATGGGACCACGCCGTTCCGGCGCACTATTCGCTTGCGGCACCGCCAGCCGGCCGTCCAGTGACTGGCCCCGATCGAACGTGGCGATTTTCTCCATTCCACTGATGCCAAGCCTCACTCGATTCGCCTGCGCGATGTAATGGACGGGCATTTTCGGGGCGGTCCGGCCGAACGTCGCTATCATCCGGCTCTTGGTGCAGTCGGCGTAGGTAGCCACTTCGGCACGAGCCCTTGCGCACACCATGGCAACTCTGCCTCGTTGACGCCGGCCAGGACCGCGTACTTCTTGAACTTGTGGCCGCCCATGCCTTGTTTATCGGCCGGACTCGCCCGCGCACGACTTTGCCGGCGAACACTCGGACGTGGATTTTCATTTGCGTGATCAGCGTAGCGGCACTGCCGGGAGCCGCGGTCGGATTGGCGGCGGTGTCGCGACTGAGCTTGCGCACGCGGCCCCTGATCAGGCCGTAGCGCGCATGCGCGGCCACGCCTTCAAAGGCATCGTCGCGAGCGCAGTCGCGAATTAAATCTCAACCAATCGGAAGCCCACGTGCGAAAGTCTCGTGCGAATAAGGCGAGCCGCTGCGCAACCGCCCATGTGAAGATCATTTTGAAGCCATTTTTCGCCATACTTGATCTTTAGCCAATCGACGAGCAGTCGAGGGAGCGTACCTCGAAATCTCCTCTGCGTTGGAATGTGCCCGCGCCGCGCGCGCGCCGGGCATGTGGTATGTCGCGCGGTTCGCGGCAGTGGAATGGTCGCGCAGTTCGCGACAGTGGAATTCTTCGTTCAATCTCTGGAAGGAACATGGAATGGCACTTGCCGCGCCAGCAGGTTTCACGTCGAGCAATCTCGTTTACCAGGAGAGCTTCTCTGGAACGACGCTAGACAGTTACTGGCACAACTACATCACGAGCAACGCCGCCAATGGTTCGGCGTGGAATAGCAATGGATCAGGCGGCAGCGGGCCGGGCGGCCCGTACGACGCCGACTACGACATGCCGAGCCAGGTGAGCGTGAGCAACGGCATTCTCGATCTCACGGCGACCACGCAGCAGGTCAGCGGCATCAATCAGGGCACCGCACAAACGTTTCCGATCACGTCCGGTGCCGTCAGCAGCTATGGCAACTTCGAATTTGACGGCGGTTATCTTCAGATCAGCATGAAGGCGCCGAGCGGCGACGGTGCATGGCCGGGACTCTGGTTGATGCCCGGCGCAGGCTCGAGCAGCGGCGACAATTTCGAGATCGATATCCAGGAGGGGGGATATACCGGCAATGGGCCGGCCAACCAGGCCTTCACCTGGCATCTTCACACGCCCTCAGGGACGGTCGGCGGCACGGTCGACACCGGCATCGACCTCACGGCCGGCTTCCATACCTACGGCATCAACTGGGTGCCCGGCCAATCGATCACCTGGTATCTCGACGGCAAGCAGATTGCGACGGCGACCAGCGCGCAGGTCCCGATTCCGAACGAGCCGATGCAGCTGATCATGAGCAATCAGGTCGCGAACTCAAACGCGGCCGGATGGCATACTGCGCTGGACAGTTCGACCCCATCGTCGATGCCGATGCAGATCGCCGAGGTCCAGCTCTATCAGCCGTCCGGCAGCGGTAACACCGTCACCGGTGCCAACGTCACTGCCTCGACAGACCCGACCACACCGCCCACCCAGCCGACCACGACGACGACCCCAGTTGCGACCAACCCGGCCGCGACCGATTCGACAACCGCCATTGTCGCGCCAACTGTCATCCCGGACACCACTTCGCCGGTGGCCGCGGCGGTCGACCCATCGCCGACCGCTGCAACGACCGACCCCGGCCCCATGGGAGCGATGCTAGCCGCCATGGGACTGGCGCCGACATCATCGTCCGGCTGGTCGGCGAGCACGACCGGCGCAAGCACTGGAAGCTGGGCAAACCAGGATTTTGCGCAGCCGACCTCGTTGGCAGCCGCCGCGCCGCAGGCAACTTCTGGGTGGGGAGATCAAGGCACGACCGCCGCATCTCAAGCTGGCAGCAGCTTTGCGCTTCTGAACCAGTATCTGGCAAGTAGCTCTGGTCGAGCCGGTGGCGGTTCGATCGCTGTAGCGATGGGTGGCGCTGGCTGGACACAGGACTCGTTCCTGTCCAAACCTCAGAGCTAGTGCGTTAGCTGGCTCTCACGCGAAAGCTCCGGCCGCTTACCGCTTCCACCATCGGCTGAAGTAAAGAAACAGCAACGCACCAGCCATGGCGGGGCCGCCAGGGAGCGGCAGCAAGGCAAGCGCCAACAGGATTACCAGTGCCGTGACGAACCACGGCCGTTTCCTGTTCGGTGCCGTCGCCGGTCCCGCCGCGGGTGCGGGCGGCGGGCCATCCGGGCGCGTGACGCCTGCCGGTGGTGGCGGAACATTGGGCGGGCGCGACGGACTGGGCGCAGCAGTGCGGGCTTGCGCAGCCCGCTTCTTTGCGTCCTGTCGCGCCAGCGCGACCAAGACCGGGTCCGGTGCTGGCGGCGGTCGCTCCGCGGGAGTCCGTTGCCGGCCGGGCGGTGTCTGGCCGGCGGCCGCAGCCTTACGGAATGCAGCGCGGGTCGGGCGCCGCGCGGACGGGGCGGGAGCGTACTGCGCGGCGAGGTGCAGCGCTCGCTGCAGCAAGGGCGCGCCGCTTTCCGGATCGACCATGACAGCGAAATGGCCGAAGCCGAGCAGCGACCGGATCACGTCCTTGCCGGGGCCGAAGTGCTTGCCTTCCGGTCCATGGCGCTCGACCTGCTGCAGCACGGCGCGGTAACGGCGCAGCAGGTCGCGCGGCACCGCCACCGCCTCGTTGACGGTGAGGCCGGTGACCTCCTGCCGCGTCGAGCGGCGCATCACGCGCGTCTTGTCCGGATGGACCGTGAACCCCTCGGAGGCGACGATGCCGTGCACGGCCTTGAGCAAGGTGCCGATCTTTCTCACCGCTTCGCCCGAGCCGGAGAAGGTCAGGTCGTCGGCGTAGCGGCTGTAGACGAAACCAAGTGTGCGCGCGAGCCCCACAAGGCGTCGGTCGAGCTTGCGGCAGATCAGGTTGGTGATCGCGGGGCTGGTCGGCGCGCCCTGCGGCAGCAGCCGCGGGCCGTCTGCGATGAAGTGGCGTTCGCCGTCGAGCGCCACTTCGTCGACCATCGGTTCGGTGCACAACAGCGCGAGCGGGATCGCGGCCGCTTCGGCATAGCCCAGCGCCTCGAACAGGCCCTTGACGCGGGCGTAGGTCAAGGTCGGGAAGAAATCCTTGAGGTCGAGATTGATCACCACGTCGCGGCCGACATGGTTGCGCGCATTGGTCAGGATGGAGCGCTGAGGAGCAAAACCGTGCGCGGCATCATGCAGCGGCACCCGCGCGAGGATGTTGTCCAGCACCCAATACTGCGCGCGCTTGAGGCGCGGCATCGGCGCCGAGATCAACCGCTCGCCGCCGCTCTTCTTCGGGATCGTGAAGCGCTGATAGTGATTGACCGATGCCACCTTCCTGTTGAAGGCGAGGAAGCGCAGCTCGCCCAGCGGCACGCCCATCGCGTCGGCCAGCGCCTTGGCATCGGCGAGCGGGGGCAGGCCGTCGCGCAAGGGCGTCGTGGTCGTACGGGTATGAAGGCCCCGCGAGACGTCCTCGCCGAGATAGAGCACGTCGCGCTTGCGCCGGTCGTACCAGGCGAAGGCCCGGCTTTGGCGCGCCTCCGCGTTGCGGCGCTTGGTCTCCTGCCGCCGCGCCATCGCCTCGGCCTTGCGGCGCTTGTGCATTTCCTTCAGCGCGCGCTCGGGATCGGCGAGCGTGGCGTTCTGGCGCTGCAGTTCGGTGAGCTCGCGCATCGCCTCTGCGCGGCCGCGGATCGCGTCCGCGGCGGGCGCCGGCGCATCCTCGCCATCGGGCCAGAAACCGAGGCGGATCATCTCCTCGAGGATGACCTCGTCCTTCGACGACTGGCGGATGCGGTCGTAGAGTTCCTGGCGCGTCAACGTGCCGGGAGCAACGGTCTCGTTCACGCGGCCAGCCCTCCGGTCAGGAGTGCGGCGGCCTTGCGGAGGGGGATCGGAAAGGGCGCAGGCCGGATTGCCTTCGTCTCTTCTAAGAACTGGATCGATCCACTCGACGCCGGGGCGTCCACCCCTACGCAATTGGGTTCAAGGAACCCATTCTGCGATTGCGTAGGGGTGGACTGCCCCGGCCCAGTGAAGATCGGGCCAGTGACGCATGCGTGGTCATGGTGCAAGGACGGCGATACGCCGCCCGGGTTGCAAGGTCCTGACCGGCCTGCGCCCTTCCGAATGCAGTGATACGCGAATTGCCGTCGCCGGCACAAGCCGGCTCTGCGGATCAAGGGTTTCATGTCACTCATGCGATGGCGGGCCCATCCTGGGCGACGCCCTCGACTTGCGAATGAAAGATCCGGCGCAGTGCCAGGATGTGCTCGCACGGGCCGCGCATCATCTTGTTGTGGCCATAGAAATGACAGCTGCATCGCGCCTCGACGAGCCGGTCGTCGTCGTCGATGACGAGGCTCACCTGCTCGGTGCGCGCGTTGTCGAGCACGCTGCCGTTGATCTTGCGAACGCCCTGGTTGCGATCAATGTTGCCGATCGTCACGAGGTTGGCGTTGATGAGGCGATCGGCCTTCTCCTCCTGCGGGCTGGCGAAGCGCAGCTGGGCCGACGACAGCGGCTCGCGCGTCAGCTCGCGCAGGCGGTAGAGCGACTTGTCGAGGTCGAACATCACGCGGCCGGCCTGGGTGTAGGCCGTGAGCGCCGCATGCACCAGCGTCTGGTCGACGCCGGTCTGCCGCGCGAGCTCAGCGGCGGTCGCCGCATGCGACTTGCCGAGTGCCGCGAAAATGCGCTGCGCGGTGTCGTTGTCGACCTTGTGGCGCGGCGCGAGCAGGTCGAATTGCCCGGCGGATGACCAGTCGTTCGCGGTCCAGCCGGACAGGCCGAGCGTGAAGCGCAGGCCGCCGAAGTCGACGACGAAGAACGACGGCAGGCCGGTCCCGGTCAGATGCACCCGCACCGATCGCGCCAGCGGCAGCGCCCGCTCGAGGATCCCAAGCCGCCGCCGGCCCCAGATGCGGATCTCGGCGGGGGCCGTGCCTCGATAGATCGAGCGGCGGAAGGTCAGCCGTTCGTGCCACGGCTCGATCACCACCTCTACCGGCGCGTCTGGCTTCAGCACGAACCGCAGCGAGCGCGGGCCGGCCTTTTCCTTCTTCTGCGCGAGGCGGGTGAGGATGTTGGCCATGTCCACGGGATGCAGCTCGAACACATGCGCCGGCAGGGTCATCGCGCTCGACACCTGCAGGAAGCCGCGCACCCAACTGTCCGGCAGGTCGATCTTCTCCTCGCGGAAGTCGAGATCGTCGCCGGTCTGCACCTCGAACCCAGAGGGATCGATGGTGAGGGTGGTGTCGCGATAGGAGCGGATCTTCTGGAATTCGTCGTAGAGGGCGTGGCTGTAGTCGATATTGGTGGTGCCGAACGCCATCTCGCCGAGGCTCTCGAACACGTCGTGGTCGCAGGACAGCCGTCCGTAGCTCGATTCGTCGAGGCTGAAGCACTCGAAGAAGATCTCGTCCGGGTGCACCGTGATCACCGGATCGAGCACGATCCAGGCATCGCGGTTCTGCTTGTAGACGTAGTTGAAATAAGCCTGCCGCGCCGCCCAGAACGGCTTCATCTGCCGATCGCGCTCGCGGTCGAAGCCACGGATGCGGTCCTGCAAGTCCGCGATGCGCGGCTTGAGCGCCGCCGACTGCGCCGTGGCCTCGGCGAGGAAATTGGCCTCGTTCTGCTTCAGCCACTCGAAATAGGCGGTGCGATCGCGCGGCTTGAAGCGCAGGTCCGACACCACGACGTGATGCAGCGCGGAGATTGCCTCGCGGAAGGCGAGATGACGCGCCACCTTGCCGGTGAAGAAGGTCGGCTGGCGCAGCGTGTCCGGCGCGAAGGCGAACGACGACGAGGCGGCGTCGGACGAGGCGCTGGTGCTGCCGAGAAATCGATATGCGAAATTCATGCGGCGGTCCCGCTGGTTTGCGAGCCGCCGCCCGGCGGCGTGCGGCCGGCGCGGGCCACGGTGACGGGCAGCGGCAGATCCGGCCAGGCATGCGCGATGTCGCGCAGGATGATCAGCGCGGGCGCCTTGTCACGCAGGGTTACGCTGAGCGTGAAGTCGTGCAGCAGCTGCGCGATCGCCGCTGCGCGGTCCCGGTGCGCCAGCGCCTCATTGCGCAGCGCCGTGAAGATCCGGTCCTTGGCGATGCGCCCGCGGTTGATCTGCATCAGGATGACGCGGGCCTGGGTGAGGAATTTGGCGAAGATCGCCGCATCCGCCAGCGACTCGCCTGTGATCAGCTCGGTGACGAAGAGATGGAAGCTGCCGGAGGGATGCTCCAGCACGCGCCCCAACACCTCGGCGATATCGCTGTCGGCGAGGCTGCGCCGCAGCAGCAGGCGGGCGCCGTCCTGCACCGCAGGCACGGTCGAGTCGGCCATCACAGCCAGCGCCGCCGCCGGCAGCGCATCGCTGGGCCATGCCGTGAGGCGGTTCACCGCGGTCGTGCGGACATCATCCCACTCGCTCTCGACCAGCAGCACCGCATTCTGCGGGTCGGCTCGGAAGCGGGGCTCGTCAGCCGTGAACGCATCAAGTGCGAAGCGGCGCACGGCGGCGAACGGATGGTTGCCGAGGCGGGCGAGCTGGCGGACCGAGAAGCGCGACGGGGCGCGGCTTTCCAAAAGCTTGGCGCCGAGCATGCGGGCGCCGGATGCGCGCGCCTGCAACAGGCGCCACAGCGTGCCGTCGTCGATGGCGGCCGCGGCTTGCGGCAACGCTTCGACGAACAGCGTGACCATGTCGGCCGCATGGCCCTCGATAGGTTCGGCGCGGAAGAAGCCGGCCATCAGCATGTCGCGCAGCCGGATGGCGAAAGCCTCGTCGCTCGCCGCAAGGCGCGTGACGAGTGGCCGCGCGGCCGCGCGCAGCCCGGCATGGTCGCCGGTGGCGGCCAGCACGATGCCATCGCGATGTTGCGCGAGCGCGGCGTCGTCGAGCCGCGCCAAGAGGCTCATCGAAGCCATGCGGATTTCCGGCGCATCAGCCTGCAGGATCGCCTGCCAGAACGCTTCCGGCAGGTCGCCGGGCCGTGTCGGGGTCACCGCGATGAGCTGGATGCTGGCTGCCTGGACGTCGGGGCTGGCGTGGCCGGTCAGGCTCTCGATCACCTCCGGCTGCAGCGGGCAGTCGCGATCCGGCCAGAGCTGCGGCAGCAGCGCGAGAGCCGACGTGAGGCCGGCGCGCTGCAGCTCGTCAAGCTGTGACGGCAAGTGCGCGAGCCAGGCCGCAAACGCTTCCGTCGCGCGGGCGCGTTGCTCCCGCGAGGGCGTGCGGTCGCGCAGCCAGCCGCGCGTGCGGGCTTGTACGTGGTCGTGCGGGCTGGTCAGCGCGGCGCGCGCAAGGGCGGGGTCGGCCCACGGCCAATCGGCGCGGTCGTCAATGGCGCGGATGGCCAAATCGCGCATCTCAGGTGCGGTGGTCTCAAGCAGCGCGGCGATCAATGCCGCATCGGCCTTGCCGGCATCGATCAGGCGCCGTGCGATCGTGGCCGCAAGTGTGGTGACCTCGGGATAGGGCGAGGCGAGCAGGCCGCCGATCGCGGCCACGTCCATCGTCTCGGGCCGCGGCGGGCCCTGCCGCAGCGCCTCGGCCGCGAAGCGCGCTGCCGCGTGATTGCGCGCCAGTGTCGCGATGCGCAGCAGCCGCTCAGGCCGGGCATCCCATAGCGTGGGGAAGGCTTCCTCGCGCTGCGCCGGCGCACGGTCGCCGACATGGCGATGCGTGAGAGCCCTGGTATTGAAGTGGCTGGTCGGGGCCGCGGCATGCAGCAGGTGGCTGACGCTCCAAACCCGGCTGAGCGCCTCGGCGGCATGAGGGACAGGACGATAGCTGCGTTCGATCCGGATATGCTCGGTCCACGTCGCCGGCTTGATGCCGTCGGCGTCGGTGAAGGCGAGGAGCAGCTCGCTCGCCATCGCCGTGAACGCGTCCTGCCCGAGCTCGGCGCGCTTGCGCAGCATGCGCCAGGCGCGCCGCTTGAAGTAGAGCAGGGTCTGGTCGGACAGCGCGACGCGCGGAGCCGCACTCTGCAGTTCCTCGCTGAGCTTCAGCGCCTGGCGCGAACCGGGCAGCCAGACGCGGTCGTTGTAGACCCGGCCGCGATAATACATCGGCGTCGCCAGCTCGAACTGCCGCGCGGTTGCAGCGAACAGCGGGCCGTCGTCGGTGAGATCGGCATATTTGAACAGCCGCCGCAGCACCTGCACATAGGGCGGTCGCGGGCTCATCGCGTGCACAGCCGCGAGCAGCGTCTTGCGCGCAGCGCTGTCTGCGAGCGCATGGTGGGCGAGCGCAATGAGGAACTGATTGGCGAAACCCGGCTGAACCGAATTCGCCGCCAGCAGGGCCTGGATCAGGCCCGCGCCGTTGCCGTTCGCCAGCGCCATCTCGATGTCGCGGGTCGCCGCGGCATCCGTCGTTCGCGGCAGCGACAGCCGCGGCGACGCTCGCCGCGCGCCCATCAGTTCACTTGCGAGGGCATAGGCCGCGTAGTCCCGCGTCATCAGGCTGACATTGACGTCGGCACAGCGGCGCAGCAGATCGGCGGCGTCGGCGCCGCCGCAGCGCGCCAGCGCATAGACGAGGCTGTAGCTCGCGTTCGCCGCGCCGGTCTTCTCGGCGATGGCGGCGAGCTGGGGATAGGCGGCTGTGAGCCGGATCACACCGAGGCGCCAGAACAGGCGGTCGCGCTCATTCTCTGGCCACGCGCTGCGCGCGCAGACCGCGAGCTTCCTGAGCAATTCCGTGTCGCGTCCGTTGGTATCGACATCGGTATCAGAAACGGTCAGCGGCGGTGCATCGCCGTCGATGCGGCGATAGCCGTCGTTGATCTTGGACACCACGACACTATCGAACAGCTTTTCGGCATTCGCGCGGGTGACCGGCGATGGGGTCTTGGTTCCATCCCTTAGCGAGGTGCCGCGACGGCCATATCTGAAATTGACCAGATACCGTGCGTCGTCGTCGGCGCGTTCCAGATCGACGAGATCGACTTCATAGAGCTTGTCGGATCTGCCCTCCTTCATCCAGAGGCGAACCGAGCGAACGACGTGCATTGACCACCCTGGGATGTCCGGGGCGGATTACATCGCAAGCCGGGCGCGCCGCGTCAATGGGGCGACTGGTGCGGCGGAATATAACGATGCGCCGGCCGTACCGGCTCGAGCCGGTGTGTGACGTGGAGGTGCGGTCGATGCGATCCTGTAACACCGGTCGGGTAGAGTGGCGGATGGATGGCCTCGCTGGTATGGCGCTGCCGACTGCAGGCCGCATCTTTCGATCACGCGGCCCAAGCCTGCCCCACCCGGAGCTCCCGATGATCTTTGCCAGCTACGTCTACCGCGCCGTCTCCAACTTCGTGTTCCTGGGGCTGGTCTATTTCACGCTGAACCTGCTGGAGAAATACGAGCAGCGCGCGACTGTCGCGATCCTGGTCCTGGTTTATGCGGTGATGCATGCACTGTCCGGCCTGCGCTCGTTCTATTTCTTCCAGCGCATCGAGCGCCTCGAAGGTGAGACACGGCGGCTGGCCGCTGCGGCCGGCGAGGGGCCCAATGCCGCAGCCTCGCGCAAGCAGATCGTCGCCGATGTCACCGAGCTCAGGCATGCCGGCGAGATCAAATCCTATATCGACATCTTCTTCCTGGCGCTGGTGATCCTGCTCTGCGTCGCCAAGATCGTGGCCAGCTAGAGCGCTCTAGTCAGGCACGCGCTTGCCGGCCGCCGAGGCTTCAGCGCGCGGAGTGCGTTTGGCGACGTGGACTGCCGCGTTGCTCGCAGCCGGCGGCGCGACATGCAGGGGCGCGCCGCGGCTTCTGCCATGCGCCGCCGCGGGGACCTGATGCGCGGCCTGCTTCGGGTGCCTGGCCTGGCGCGCCGAGATCGCCTGCGCGCGCGGTGCGCCGGCGGCTGCGACGCGGCGATTCGTCGCCGAGCGCGCCGCAAGCAGGGTCAGGTCGAGCGCTTCGGGAACGCGAAAGACGTCGGCTGCTGGTATCGGCAATGTCGAGACCGGTGCGAGCTGCGCGACCTGCGGCTGCGGCCACAGCGTGCGGACGGGCACACCGACGCGTGCGCGCTGCGCGTGGTCGAGAACGTCCGCATCACGCCAATCCATGTCGGCAAAGACAGGTGCCGGCAGCGTCCGCGTCGCGGTGAACACGAAGTTCGGGATTCTCGGCCAGCGCGTGGTTGCCACCGTCTCGGTCGGCGGATGCATGAACCATTGCTGCGGTTGGGTCGGCGTGGCCGGGCGGTCGGCGGTCGCGGGCACGACATGGACGATGCGGTAGCCGCGCTCCCTGAGCGTGTTGAGGATGCGCGGCAGCGCCGCCACGGTGCGCGGCTGGATGTCGTGCAGCAGCAGGATGCCCTTGTGCTTGGCCTCGATCCGCTGGATCGCGAGGTCATAGACCCGCTGCGGCGAGATGTGGCGCCAGTCGTCGGCCGGGAAGTCGGCGCTCCAGACCTGGATGCCCTGCGACGCCAGATAGGCCTCGGGGATCTCGGCGCGCATCAGGCCGGGAATCCGGAAGAACGGCGCGAGCTTGCTCTTGTCGCCGTTGAGCGCGGCAAGCGTCGAGGCGATGCCGTCGTCGACTTCCTGCCGCACCTTCTCGAGCGGCATCTTGTTCATCGTGAGCGGATGGTTCTGGCTGTGCGTGCCGACGGTGTGCCCGGCGGCGATCAGCTTGCGCACGCCCTCCGGATTGAACCGGGCCTGGGAGCCGATGGTGAAGAAGGTCGCCTTGACGCACTGGCTGGCGAGGATGGCCAGCACCTGGTTGCTGTATTTCGGCAGCGGCCCGTCGTCGAAGGTCAGCACCACCTCGTGGTCGGCGAGCGGCAGCGTCTCCGGATACTGCATGGTGCCGATCCGCGGATGCTCCCTGGGATCGACGACGATGGTCCGCGAGGTGCCGAGCGCGTTGGGGTTACCCGGGCAATCCGCGGCGAGGGCGGCCTGCGGCGTCATGAAGCAACAGCCCAGCAGTGCCGCGCCGATCACGGTCCGCGACCGCTTCCGGATCATCACCAGGACGTTTGCAATCATCGAATCTCGGCCGCAGTCCAAACGCACTGACGAATCCTTAAGGGCGGCCCCATGAATGCCGCCTTAACGGTCTGTAATCCACCTTGGGTGCCGGGTTCAATGTGTCCGGTCAGACACGGTCTTCATCGCTGCCGGGACGATGTGGACGACGTGATAATTATGCTGCTGCAGATACCTTAGAAAGGCGGGCAGCATCTCGGCTGTCCGCATTTGCGGGTCATGCAGCAGGATAATTCCCTTGCGGTGGCCTTCGAGCCGCCCGGTGAGCAGCTTGAGTTCCTCATCGGGGGTCATCTTGTTCCAATCGCTGGCCCAGAAATCGGCTCCGAACACCGCGATACCGCGCTTTTCCAGACGCTCGAGCAGGGCGGGCGTCGACTCGAAATAGGGGAACCGGAAGAACGGCGTGCTCGGGACCGTGCTCACGGTGCCGCGCAGGGCCTTCCCGACCGCTTCGATCCCCCGGTTGATGTTCGCCTCGGCCTGATCCAGCGGCATCTTGTTGAGGTGCGGATGGTCCCAGCTGTGATAGCCGATGGTGTGGCCGAGGCGCGCAATCTTGCGGACCATATCGGGATGATCGGCCGCGTTGCGGCCGACCATGAAGAAGGTGGCCTGCACGCATTCGGTCGCCAGCGCCGTCAGCACCTTGTCGGTGACGCCGGGGGTCGGCCCGTCGTCGAAGGTCAGCACCACTTCGCCATCCCGGAGCGGCAGGGTCTGCGGAAAGCTCTTCAGCCCGACGCGCGGATAGGTCGCAGGATCGACCTCGAGCACACGTGAGGTGCCGAGCGCATCCTTACGCGTGCACTCGGCGGCCTTCGCCGCGCCGGTCAGCGCGCAAGGTGCGAGCGCGATCAGCGCCGCGACAACGTTGAGGATCGGTCGCGGTGCGCTCGACTTCTTTCTCATTGCACAGGGCCCCACCGATTAGGTAATCCGTTCCGCACTCATCCAACCAGTTTTTCCCCTCCTGTCAAACCGGCGAAACACGGCATGGCCGAGAATTTCGACGTTGCCGAACCCGCCGAGGGCGATCCGCTGGCCCGGATGCCGATGCGGGACGAGGAGGGCCAACTCCGCCCCGAATTCGTCGCTGGCATCACCCGAGCCATCCATGCCGCCGATCGGCCCCTGCTGTGCGAGGTGGTGGCGGAACTGCACGAGGCCGATCTCGGCGACCTGATCGCGGCGCTGGAGCCGGACGACCGCGTCACTCTGGTCGAGATCACGGGCACCGACTTCGACTTCTCGGCGCTCAACGAGGTCGATGAGACGGTCCGCGAGGAGATCCTCGAGGAACTCGAGCCGGAGACCGTGGCCGAGGGCGTCCGCGAGCTCGAATCCGACGACGCCGTCGAGCTGCTGGAAAGCCTCGACGAGGAGGACCAGGAAGAGATCCTGGAGAAGTTGCCGGCGGCCGAGCGCGAGGACATCGAGCGCAGCCTGCTGTATCCAGAGAATTCCGCCGGCCGGCGGATGCAGACCGAGTTCATCGCGGTGACGCCGGACTGGAACGTCGGGCAGGCGATCGACTACATGCGCGATACGCCGGATATGCCGGACCGCTTCTACGAGATCTATGTGGTCGACGCCGACAAGCACCTGCTGGGCGCGGTGCCGCTCGACGTGCTGCTGCGCACGCGCCGCCCGGTTCCGATCGCGGACCTGATCGATGAGGACCGTCGCCGGGTCTCCGCGCTGGAGGACCAGGAAGAGGTCGCGCGGGTGTTCGGCAAGTACAATCTGGTCGCAGCTCCCGTGGTCGACACCATCGACCGGCTGGTCGGCGTGATCACCATCGACGACGTCGTCGACGTGATCGAGGAGGAGGCCGACGAGGACCTCAAGGCGCTCGGCGGCGTCACCCATCCCGAAGAGCTGTCCGACACGGTCTGGACGATCGCCCGCGGCCGCTTCAACTGGCTCCTGGTCAATCTCGCCACCGCCTTCCTGGCCTCGTCGGTGCTCGGCCTGTTCGAGGGACAGCTCGAGAAGATGGTGGCGCTCGCGGTGCTGGCGCCGATCGTGGCGAGCCAGGGCGGCAATGCCGCGACCCAGACCATGACGGTCGCGGTGCGCGCGCTCGCCACCCGCGAGCTCGGCGCGTTCAACGCGATGCGCGTGGTGCTGCGCGAGACCATGGTCGGGCTCGTCAACGGTATCGCCTTTGCCGTCATCACCGGCATCGCCGCGGTGGCCTGGTTCAAGATCCCGGGCCTTGGCATCGTGATCGGGCTTGCGATCATCTGCAACCTGGTCGCCGGCGCGCTCGGCGGCATCCTGATTCCGATGGTGCTGGAACGGGTGCGCGCCGACCCCGCGGTTGCCTCCGGCACCTTCGTCACGACCGTCACCGACGTGGTCGGCTTCTTCTCGTTCCTCGGCATCGCCACGCTGTGGTTCGGGCTGAAATAGAGCATGATCCGAAAAAGTGCGAAGCGGTTTTTCGAAAGAGATCATGCTGAGAGGGGGGCCTGACGGCCGGTTTATCGTTAATCGCGCCTTAACGGGGTTGGCGGATGATGCTCCTATCTTCAAGGGGGCCATCACGGGGGCCATCATGCAGCGGTTGCGGCTCAAGGCGGACGGACGGATCGTCGAATTGCGCGACGGGCAGGAAATCCCGCTCGGGCCGGCACATCCGGCCGAGGCGGCGATGCACCCTGCGGCCGCGCGACCCGCAGTGCGCGATCTGCGCCGCCGCGCCCAGCTGACCCAGCTCGAATTCGCCGCCAAGCTCGGCGTTCCCGTCGAGACCATCCGCAACTGGGAGCAGGGCAAGCGCGCCCCGCGGGGACCTGCCCGCGCGCTGCTCGCAGTGATCGCGCATTCGCCGGAAACGGTGTTCGCCGCGCTGTCGAGCGAGCCGACCGCGGCTTGAGCCGATACCGCGCGCTTCGCCGTCATTGTCAGCCGATAGATCATGCTTATGCGCTGCATCCACTGCCGCCGTCCTGGCGAAAGCCGGGACCCATAACCACCGCAGCGGATGATGAGCGAGACAGCGGCCCCAGCGTCGCGCAACAATGCGCAGTTGGGGTAATGGGTCCTGGCTTTCGCCAGGACGACGGTGAGGATGGTTCTCGATTCAAGATGTCAAACACGCGCAGTCATCACCCGTGCAAGCGGGCGATCCAGTATTCCAGAGACGTTTGTGCTTGAGCGGATAGGCCGCGGGGTACTGATCGCCCGGCCGAGCCGGGCGATGACAGTTGAGGGTGCGGCGGGGGCTTGCGCCGTTGGGCAACTCAGTGATTGGCGATTTCAGGGTGAGCCGGCCGCCGGCATTAACGCTCCCCGCACAGCGTCGCGGGGCTTGCCAGGAAAGCGGTTTGCCCGCTTTAATCGAGGGATTACAGCACGCTATTTTTAGAATCGTGGATTTCCAATGAACGCCATCGAGCAAATTATTGCCGGCTACGTGTCGCTGAAGAATCGTCAAGCGCTGGAAGAGCTCAGGGACCATCGCCAACGCCTGTTGGACGGCGTTCGAGCACACAGCGTCCCGGGCTTCAGGCCAACGGTCGTGAATGACACGCTCCGCGAGGAGATCGAACTCATCGAGGCAGCATTGGCTCGCTTCGACGAGGACGCATAGCCTGCGACGGGCGCCGTCACTTGCTGCTGTCGCTGCTCTTCATCCGCCGCACCGTATCGATGAAGGCCACCGTTGAGCGCGATTGCCGTAGCCGCAACGCCGGGCCAAGTCGCTGAAGAAATCCCGGCGCGGCAGGTGAACTGGCGCCCAATTCCTCGCCATGACCGGATCAATATCGAGGCAAAGAATACGTAATACATAGTATTATCAATATGATATAGAAAATTGTATGCAGAATACAAAATGTGCTTGTCGCTTCACCTCGGTTGAAGCAGACTTCTTGCGGGGCAGGAGAGGCCAGTGACCTTCAGGGACGAGGGCACGCCAGGGCAAAAAGCAATCTGCCGGCAGAGGAGCGAGCAATGAGCGATCAGGTGTCCACCATCGCAATGGCAGATACGGCGAAGCCCAGCGGCGTGCGCTGGAAGATCTTCCTGCTGATGTTGTTCCTGATCTCGATCAACTATATCGATCGCGCCTCGCTGTCGGTCGCGATGCCGGTCATCGCCAAGGAGTTCGATATCGATCCGGCGATGCAGGGCCTGATCCTGAGCTCGTTCTTCTGGACCTACGCGCTGATGCAGGTGCCGGGCGGCATGCTTGCCGATCGCTTCAAGCCGCGCATCGTGATCGCGCTCGCGACATTGTTCTGGGGCTTCTTCCAGGCGCTGGCGGCGCTGTCCACCAGCTGGATGCTGCTGCTCATGACCCGGCTCGGGCTCGGCGCGTCGGAAGCGCCGATCTATCCGGCCGGCGGCAAGCTCAACGCGATCTGGATGACGCAGACCGAACGCGGCCGCGGCGCGACCTTGCTGGACGGCGGTGCGCCGCTTGGCGCTGCGCTCGGCTCGATCGTGATCGCCTGGCTGATGGCGGCATTCAGTTCCTGGCGCGTCGCCTTCGTCGTCGCCGGCATCGGCACCATGCTGTGCGGGCTGTGGGCCTGGTACTACATCCGCAACGTGCCGCGCGAGCATCCGTCGGTCAATGAAGCCGAGGCGCGCTATCTCGAGGAGGCGCATGCGATCGAGGACGCGGCGACGCCGCCCTCGTCAGGCGCGAGCGGGATGGCCTATTTCCGCTTCCGCTCGGTGTGGTGCATGTGCCTCGGCTGGATGTTCTTCAACACCACCTTCTATGGGTTGCTGACCTGGATGCCGACCTATCTGTTCAAGGTGCACGGCTTCGACATCAAGGCGCTCGGCGGCGCCTCCTTCATCATCTTCTTCGCGGGCTTCGTCGGCGAACTGGTCGGCGGCTGGATCGGCGATGGCTGGCGCGCGCGGGGCGGGGCGCCCAACACCGTGTTCCGCACGCTGTTCGGCATCGCTGCGATCATGGCGACCGTCTCGATCTTCCTCGTCGCCTACGTCACCAATGCGGTTGCGGTGGTGGTACTGCTGTCGACGACGCTGTTCTTCCTGCGCTGGTGCGGCATGTACTGGGCCATCCCCTCGGCGCTGGCGGGCCGCGGCAAGTCCGGCTTCCTCGGCGGCTGCATGAATCTCGGCGGCAACATCGCCGGCATCACGACGCCGTTGATCGTCGGCTTCATCGTGCAGGCCACCGGTTCTTACTTCCTCGCCCTGATGTATTTCGCTGCCGCGGGCATTGCGCTGTTGATCTGTTCGACCCTGATCGACTACAGCCGCAAGCTCCCGGTCTAGAATCGAAGTGCGGCCGAGCCCGTCAAGGGTTCGGCCGGTTGATGAGGCCTCGCGAATGACACGTCCCATCAGGCTCGGCATGCTGACGCCGTCGTCGAACACCGCACTCGAGCCGATCACCTGCGCGATGCTGGCCGGGATCGACGGCGTCTCGGCGCATTTCTCGCGCTTCAAGGTGACGGAGATCGCGCTGTCGGAGCAGGCGCTGCGCCAGTTCGACGCCAGCGAGATTTTGCGCGCAGCAGAATTGCTCGCCCATGCCAAGGTCGACGTGATCGCCTGGAACGGCACCTCGGCAAGCTGGCTCGGCTTCGATCGCGACGAGAGCCTGTGCGAGCAGATCACGGCGGCGACGGGGATCAAGGCCTGCACCACGGTGCTGGCCTATCGCGACCTGCTGCGGCGGATCGGCGCCAGGCGCATCGGGCTGGTGACGCCGTATCGCCGGGATGTGCAGGACAGGATCATCGCCAACTGGAATTCGGAAGGGCTGCACTGCTTCGCCGAGCGGCATCTGTCGCTGCAGGACAATTTCTCCTTTGCCGAGGTCCGCGAGGCCGAGGTTGCAGGGATGATCGAGGAGGTCGTGCGCGAGGGCTGCGATGCCGCCGTCGTGCTCTGCACCAATATGCGCGGCGCCGGCGCGGCCGAACGGCTGGAGCGCGGATTTGGCGTGCCGGTGCTGGACTCGATTGCGGTGACGCTGTGGGCGTGCCTCGCCAAGACGGGCGGCGATCCGTCGCGGGTGCATGGCTGGGGCAGCCTGTTCACGAACCCCGATCTGCGCGCGGCGAGCGCGATCTCCGATCAAGACAATGAAGGCGTGCAGTGACTGAGGCCAAGAGCGAAACCAAGCCGACCCGACGTAGCAAGGAGCCCAAGCGCGCGATGACGGCGCTGCAACGGCGCCGTCTGCGCGTGCCGCGGGTCGGGCTGCACGAGCAGGCGGCTACGCGGCTGCGCACCATGATCGTGCGCGGCGAGCTGGCGCCGGGACAATCGCTGGGCGAGGCTGATTTGTCCGACGCGCTCGGCATTTCGCGCACCCCGTTGCGCGAGGCGCTGAAGCAGTTGGCGAACGAGGGCCTGGTCGAGCTCAGGCTCAACCACAGCGCCGTGATCACGCCGTTCCGCCGCGCCGAGCTCGCCGAATTGTTCGAGGCCGTCAGCGGCATCGAGCGCTGCGCCGCCGAGCTCGCCGCACTGCGCATGGAGGACGCCGATTTCGAACGGCTCGAGGCGCTGCAGGACAAGATCGAGTGGCATCACGGCCGCGGCGAGCTGCGCGACTATTTCCAGGCCAACCAGCAGATCCATTCGGCGATCGTCGGCTTCGCCCGCAACGCGGTGCTGAAGGCGACCCATGAAGCGCTGCTGGCACGGGCCGAGCGTGCGCGCTTCTTCGCGCTCTCGGTGCTCGGGCGCTGGGATGAATCGGTGCGCGAGCATCAGGAGATCCTGGCCGCGCTCAGGCGCCGCGATGCAGCGCTGGCCGGGCAGATCCTGGCCCATCACGTCCGTCGCACCGGCGAGATCGTCGCCGAGACGCTGGATGGCAAGGGAGATGAGGCTGGAGTGCCGGACGCACCCGCCAAGCCGCGCGGCCGCAAGGCGAGGAACGTTGTGTCATGAAGATCCTGCTGCTCAATCCCAACACGACGGCGGATGTGACGGATCTGCTGCATGCCGCCGGCAGCAAGGTCGCCTCGGCCGGTACCGAGCTCGTGCCGGTCACCGCGGCGCGCGGCGTGCCTTATATTGCGACCCGTGCCGAGGCGCAGATCGGCGGCGCGATCGCGCTGGAGATGTTGGCGGAAGCCGGTTCCGGGATCGATGCCGCCATCATCGCCGCGTTCGGCGATCCCGGCCTGTTCGGCGCGCGCGAGCTGTTCGCGTTTCCGGTCGTCGGATTGGCCGAGGCGGCGATGCTCACCGCTTGCATGCTCGGCCGGCGGTTTGCGATCGTGACCTTCGCCGGCGCGCTGGCGCCCTGGTACGAGGAATGCGTCGCCATGCACGGCCTCAGCGCGCGCTGCGCCGGCATCCGCACCCTCGACGGCAGCTTCCAGTCCATCTCCGACGTGCAGGCCGAGAAGGAAGAGCTCCTCGTCGCGCTCGCCAATCAGGCGGTCGCGCAGGATGGAGCCGACGTCGTCATTCTCTCAGGCGCGCCGCTCGCCGGACTTGCCGCAAAGGTCCGCGACCGTATTCCGGTGCCGGTGGTCGATCCGGTCGCGGCTGCTGTGCGCCAGGCCGAGACGCTTGCCGTACTCAAGCCGCGTAAGGCGGTGGCCGGTACCTTCCGCCGTCCCGATCCGAAACCGACGATCGGGCTGGCCGAGCCGCTGGCCGCCATCATCGAACATCGCTCACCGAAAGAGGGGACAAACTGATGTCCTTCGACACCATCATCCGCGGCGGCACCGTGGTCACCGCTGCCGACACCTTTGCCTGCGACGTCGGAATCCGCGACGGCAAGATCACGGCGCTCGGTCACGATCTCGGCAATGCGACCACGATCATCGACGCCACCGACCGCCTGGTGCTGCCCGGCGGCATCGACAGTCATGTCCATTTCGCCCAGCCGTCGGGCGACGGCATCGTGATGGCCGACGGCTTTGCCTCTGGCACCCGCTCGGCGGCGTTCGGCGGCAACACCACCGTGCTGCCGTTCTGCCTGCAGGAGAAGGGCCAGACGCTGCGCGAGGCGCTGAAGCATTACCATTCGCTGGCCGAAGGCGAATGCCATGTCGACGTCGCCTTCCATCTGATCGTCACCGACCCGACCGAGCATGTGCTGGGCCAGGAGCTGCCGGCGCTGGTCGAGGACGGTTATACCTCGCTGAAGGTCTTCATGACCTATGAGGGGCTGGCGCTCTCGGACCGCGAATTGCTCGAGACCATGTCGGTCGCGCGCGAGACCGGCGCGATGCTGATGGTGCATGCGGAAAACTTCGACGCCATCCGTTTCCTCACCGACCGGCTGGAGCGCGCCGGCAATACCGCGCCACGCTTCCACGCGACCTCGCGGCCGATCCCGGTCGAACGCGAGGCCACCCATCGCGCGATCTCGCTGTCGGAGCTCGTCGATGTGCCGATCATGATCGTGCACGTCTCGAACCGCGAGGCGATGGACGAAATCCGGCGCGCGCAGCAGCGCGGCTTGCGGGTGATGGGCGAGACCTGTCCGCAGTATCTGATGCTGACCGAGAAGGATCTCGACCAGCTCAACATGGAGGGAGCAAAGTACGTCTGCTCGCCGCCGCCGCGCGACGTCGCCAGCCAGCAGGCGTGCTGGGAGGGCCTGCAGCAGAAAGTATTCTCGGTGTTCTCGTCGGACCATTGCCCGTTCCGCTACGACGATCCGAAAGGCAAGCTCGCGCCGAAAGGGCGCACCAGCTTCCGCTGGGTGCCGAACGGAATCCCCGGCGTCGCGACGCGGCTGCCGATCCTGTTCTCCGAGGGGGTGGTGAAGGGCCGCATCGATCTCAACAGCTTCGTCGCCTTCAGCGCCACCAACCACGCCAAGATCTACGGCCTCTATCCGCGCAAGGGCACGATCGCGGTCGGCTCCGATGCCGACATCGCGCTGTGGGACCCCAAGCGCAAGGTGACGATCCGCCACGAGCTGATCCATGACGGCTCGGACTACACGCCCTATGAAGGCCTCGAGGTCACCGGCTGGCCGGTGCTGACCATGGTGCGCGGCAAGGTGGTCGTTGATGACGGCACCCTTGTCGGCAGCAAGGAGCACGGCACATATTTGCCGCGTGCCAAACCTCCGGCGGGAGCGACCATCCCGTAACACCCAAAGCAAGAAGGCAGGAGACCACCATGCCCTACGCGACAACAGATGACGGCGTGCGGCTCTATTTCGAGGAGACCGGATCCGGTCATCCGGTGATTCTGGTCCACGAATTCGCCGGCGACCTGCGCAGCTACGAGCCGCAGATGCGGCATTTCGGCAAGCGCTTCCGCACCATCGCCTATAATGCCCGTGGCTTTCCGCCGTCCGATGTGCCGGACCAGGTCTCGTCCTACTCGCAGGCGCGCGCCGCCGACGACATCCTGGCGGTGCTCGATCACATCGGCGCGCCGAAGGCGCATGTCGTCGGCCTGTCGATGGGCGGCTTCGCGACCTTGCATTTCGGATTGCGTCACCCGGCGCGGGCGCTGTCGCTGTGCATCGGCGGTTGCGGCTACGGCGCCGAGCTCGACAAGCGCGAGACGTTCCGCGCCGAGGCCGACGTGATCGCTGCCATGATCCGCAAAGAGGGGATGCCGGCCTTCGCCGAGCGCTATGCCTATGGGCCGACCCGCGTGCAGTACGAGAACAAGGACCCGCGCGGCCACGCCGAGTTCAAGCGCATGCTGGCCGAGCACTCGGCGGTCGGATCGGCCAACACCCAGCAGGGTGTGCAGAAGGAGCGGCCCTCGCTCTACACGCTGGTCGACGAGATGAAGCGCATCAACGTGCCGACGCTGATCATCACCGGCGACGAGGACTGGCCGTGCCTGCTACCGGGCATCCTGATGAAGCAGAGCATCCCGTCCGCCGCGCTCGCGGTGATGCCGAATTGCGGCCACGCCATCAACATCGAGGAGCCTGACGAGTACAACCGGATCGTCGGCGAATTCCTGTCCCAGGTCGAAAGCGGCCGCTGGCCGCAGCGCGATCCCCGTGCCGTGAGTGCCTCGATCACGGGGATGAAGGACTAAAGCGGGATGAGTTTTGGTTGAATCGGTTTGGCGCGGTCTCGGTTCACCTCTCCCCGTTGGGGAGAGGTCGGATTGCGAAGCAATCCGGGTGAGGGCTCTTGCCCTCTCGATAGACCATAACCCCTCACCCGATTTGCTGCGCAAATCGACCTCTCCCAAGGGAGAGGTGAACTTTCGACGCCGTTCCAGCTCAACCTAAATCTCATCAGGCTTTAGGGTGCGTACTCATCGGCAGCGGCTTGCGTGAGAATGCGAGGGGCTCCATTGCCCCTTGCTCAAATGCTCGTGCGCGATCAGCCAACCGGATTGTTGCTTGCGGCACACTCTGGTGCCTCGTCCATTTCCGCCAATTTCTTCGCGCACTCCGTCATGTCGGATCGTCGCCGCGCAATACGCGCGAGAGCAGATCGATTCGTGACGCGCGTGCGTCATAACGATCAATCCAGCATCGTTGCAAGCGCTGCAACCGACGCGTGAGTCGAACGCGCGATGATGAATCGTTGTGACGAAATGTTGCTCGCACAAATCTTACACAGGGCTGTCATCGGCAATGGATAACTTGTCGCAGGTCGACGTCACAAATCTGTAAAATCAAGGGGCACTACGGTGAAAGCCAAATTTCTTTCGACGGTCGGAGTCTGTCTGGTCGCCGCCGCTGCAATTGCGTGCAGCGCCGCCGCTCAGGACGACAGGGATCACGATCATCGTCATCCGCACGACATCCACACCGCAACGCCGATCAAGCATCTCGTCGTGATCTTCAACGAGAACCGCTCGTTCGATCATTACTTCGCGACCTATCCCAACGCAGCCAACCCGACCGGCTCGATTCCGTTCACGGCGAAGCCGCATACGCCGAAGGTCAACAACCTCGCCAACGCCAATCTGCTGACCAACAACCCGAACCTCAATCCGGCCAACGGCACCGGCGCGACCAATCCGTTCCGCCTCGATCGCACCCAGGCCAACACGCGCTCGCAGAACCACGCCTACACGCCCGAGCAGCAGGCGGTCGACAACGGCAGCGAAGACCTGTTTCCGAAGTTCACGGGTCGCGGCACCGCCGGCGGCGTCGGCGCGTTCGGCACCAACGGCCAGGTGATGGGCTATTTCGACGGCAACACCGTCACCGCATTCTGGAACTACGCCCAGAACTTCGCGATGAGCGACAACAACTGGACCGACACTTTCGGTCCGTCGACGCCCGGCGCGCTCGAAGTGGTCTCCGGCCAGACCAACGGCGCGCAGAACATCGTCGGCACGTCGTCTTCGATCGCCGACGGCCAGGGCGGCCTGACGCTGATCGGCGATACCGATCCGGCTTACGATTCCTGCTCGAGCACGTCCAGCCAGGTCCTGATGACCAGCAAGAACATCGGCGACCTGCTCAACGCCGAGCACATCAGCTGGGGCAGCTTCATGGGCGGCTTCGACTTGACGCTCAAGAACAGCAACGGCACCACCAATTGCGGCCGCAGCACCTTCTCGAGCAACGTCAACGGCACCATCGTGGACTACATCCCGCACCACGCCTGGTTCCAGTACTACAAGTCGACCGCCAACCCGACCCATGCGCGGCCGAGCTCGGTGAACGCGATCGGCCACACCTACGTTCCCGGGAGCAAGACGGTCGACCCGGCCAATCATGCCTACGATCTCGAGGACTTCTACGCCTCGGTGAAAGCCGGCAACTTCCCGGCCGTCTCCTACATCAAGATGCCGGCCTATCAGGACGGTCATCCCGGCAACTCCGATCCGCTCGACGAGCAGGCGGGCAATGTCGAGCTGATCAACTTCCTGCAGACGCAGAAGGAGTGGCGCGAGACCGCTGTCATCATCACCTATGACGACAGCGACGGCTGGTACGACCACCAGTACATCGCGCCGACCAGCGCCTCGTATGATCCGACCGCCGATCAGGTCAACGGTCCCGGCCAGTGCGGCCGCGGTGTCGGCAAGCAGACCCAGCCGAACGGCCTCAACGGCCAGCCGGTGAACGGCCGCTGCGGTCCCGGTACCCGCGTCCCGTTCCTGGTGATCTCGCCCTACGCCAAGAAGAACTTCGTCAGCCACACCCGTATCTCGCAGGCGTCGGTCGTGCGCTTCATCGAAGACAACTGGCTGCGCGGCCAGCGTCTCGGCGGCGGCTCGTTCGACGACAGCGTCGAATCGATCACGGACATGTTCGATTTCGATCACGGTCACGATCGTGACGATGACGATCGGCAGAACAAGCTGTTCCTCGATCCGACGGCGGGCACGGTGGTCGTCAGCGCTGACGATCATCACCATCATTAACGCACTGGGACTGGCGCCCTTGGGATCACCGGACGTCATATGAACGGCCGTATGTTGTGGCTTCTCGGCGCCGGCCTGCTTTGCATGGCCGGCGCCGTTGTGGCAGTCGAGGCGCAAGGGCTTCCGGGCACCAATCCGAACCCGGTGCAGCTCAGGCGTCCGCCTGTGGCTCCGCTGTCCGGAATGGCGCAGCTCGGCCAGAAAATCTTCTTCGACGCGTCGCTGTCGTCGTCCGGCGCATTGTCATGCGCGTCCTGTCACAGTCCGGACCACGCCTACGGCCCGCCCAATGATGCGGCGGTCATGCTCGGCGGGCCCACGCAGTCCCGGCAAGGGACGCGCGCCGTGCCAAGCCTGACCTATCTCGAGCGTCAACCCAATTTCAGCATCGGGCCCGAGAAGGACGAGGACGACAACGTCGTCGACTTCGCGCAACTGGCGGCGGCGGGCCAACAGGCCGCGCGCGCCAAGAAGGTTGCGACCGGGACCGCCGCGTCGGCGGTCAACATCGTGCCACAGGGGGGACTGTTCTGGGACGGCCGCGCCGATACGCTGCAGGACCAGGCGATCTTCCCGCTGCTCGATCCCAATGAGATGGACGGCGGCAGCATCGAGGTGGTGGCGCAGAAGCTGCGCCAGGCGAGCTACGCCCCGCGCTTTGCCGAATTGTTCGGCGCCGGCGTCTTCGACAATACGCGGCTGCTGGTCGCGGAGGCGATGTTTGCGGTCGCACGCTATCAGGTCGAGGAGCCGAGCTTCCATCCCTACACCAGCAAGTTCGACTACTGGCTGGAGGGCAAGGCTCGCTTGAGCGAGAGCGAGATGCGCGGCCTGCAATTGTTCAACGATCCGGACAAGGCCAATTGCGCCGGCTGCCACACCTCGGCGCCGACCCGCGACGGCCTGCCGCCGCTGTTCACCGACCATCAGTATGAGGCGCTCGGCGCGCCGCGCAACGCCGCGCTCGGCAGCAACCGCGATCCCAACTATTTCGATCTCGGGGTCTGCGGCCCGTACCGCACCGACATTGCCGAGCAGACGCAGTATTGCGGAATGTTTCTGACGCCGACCTTGCGCAACGCGGCAAGGCGCCGCGTGTTCTTCCACAACGGCGTCTTCACCAGCCTCGAGCAGGTGCTCGATTTCTATAACTTCCGCGATACCAATCCGGACAAGGTGTATCCGCGCGCGGCCGACGGAACGGTGCGGAAATACGACGACCTGCCGGAAAAATATCACGGCAATGTCGACGTCAGCGATCCGCCGTTCGAGCGCCATCTGGGCGATACGCCTGCGATGACGGCGCAGGATGAAGCCGACATCATCGCCTTCCTGAAGACGTTGACCGACGGCTACCAGCCGGAGCGGTGAGCGGCTTGCCACCGTCCGTCGTGGAACCGACACGTCAGTTGGCAGGTCATCGGCATGGGCGCATAATGGGCGGATGCATGTCGTCGAAGGCAACGGCGCAAGAATCCCCGCAATCGGGCTCGGTACATGGGAGCTGCGCGGGCGAACCTGCGCCCGCATCGTCGAGCAGGCGCTGCGTCTGGGTTACCGGCACATCGACACCGCGCAGATCTACGACAATGAGCGCGAGGTCGGCGAGGGGCTGCGCGCTTCCGGCATCAAGCGCAACGATGTGTTCGTGACCACCAAGGTCTGGACCACGCATTTCATGGCGAAGGATCTCGAACGTTCCGCCAAGGAGAGCCTGGCGCGGCTGCGTTTGACCGAGGTCGATCTGTTGCTGTTGCACTGGCCCAATCCGCACGTGCCGCTTACCGAGACGCTCGGTGCGCTGGCGCGGGTCAAGCAGGCCGGACTGGCGCGGCATATCGGGCTCTCGAACTTCAACGAGGCGCAGATCGAGGAGGCAGTTGCGGCGTGTCCCGAACCGCTCGCCTGCGATCAGGTCGAGTACCATCCCTATCTCGGCCAGGCCGATGTGATCGAGGCCTGTATACGCCATGGCATGGCGTTCGTCGCCTACAGCCCGATCGCGAAAGGGCGCGCCAAGGGCGACCGTGCGCTGGCGCGGATCGGCGACCGCTATCGCAAGACGGCTGCCCAGATCTGCCTGCGCTGGTTGGTGCAGCAGAATGTCTCGGCGATCCCGCGCACTTCGAAGCTCGAGCGGCTCCAGGAAAATATCGACATCTTCGATTTCGAGCTGTCGGATGAGGACATGCGCGAGATTACGGCGATGGGGAGCACGGCGGCGCGCTGACGGCCTGATGGCCCATCGGATCCTGGCCTGAGCATCGCGTCGCGGAAAATGGCTAGGCACCGGTCCGGATCGTGCTATTGCCCGCGGGCGGATCGCGGTTTTGGATCGCGAATGGGGGATTGAGGCAGGCGGGTTCCAGCCGGTATTGTAGCCGGTGGGGAGACGACACCGATGTGATCGAGCGGGATGAAGTTTCGGCCAAACGCGGATATGATGGCGTCGGTGTTCGTGCACCTGATGCTGCTCGCGCTGATTTTCCTTTATTCGGAGGTCCATCAGTTCGATCCCGTCGCCGCTGACACGGTGCCGGTCGAGATCGTGACGCCGCAGGAGGTCGCCAAGGCGGAGATTAAGGCGGAGATCAAGCCCGAACCCGATCCGGTTCCGAGCCCATCGCCGACGCCCGAATTGCAGTTGCCGTCACTCGACAAGCCGGTGGACACCGCCAAGCCCGAGCCGGCAGCGCAAGCGCCCCCACCGCAGCCGCAGCAGCCCGCGCAGAAGCAGGCGACACCGGCGCCCAAGCCCAGCCCGGCTCCGCAACATGCTGCGGTAGAGCCGCCCGCGTCTCAGACGCCGCCGGTGCCGCAGCAACAGGCGGCGGCGTCACCGCCTGCGTATACGCAGCCGGAGCCGGACCTGTCCGTCAAATACAATGTCATGCTTGGCTTGCCGCCCGACATCTCCGTGAAGCCGCCGGCCGAAGCGCCGTCCGGTCCGGGCCCCGGCAAGGATAATTTCGACGCCGCGGCCACCGAGCAGGCCGACGTCGGCTCCAGCGTGGTCGCCGAATTCCGCCGCCATCTGAAGACCTGCATGAAGCTTCCGGCGACGTTGAGCACGAGCGATGACGTCAAGATCAAGCTTCGGGTGTTCATGAAGCCCGACGGCAAGCTCGCCGCATCGCCTTTGCTGATCGAAGCCACCGCATCGGAAAAGGGTCCGCTGCTGCTCAAGAGCGCAACCGACGCGCTGCAAACCTGCCAGCCCTATGCGATGCTGCCGCGCGATCGCTACGGCGAATGGAAGGTGCTCGACCTCGATTTCACGCCGCGCGATTTCGCGTCGTGAGTGGAGGCGTCATTGCGAGCGAAGCGAAGCAATCCATGCCTCCGCGAAACGGATAGATGGATTGCTTCGTCGCTTCGCTCCTCGCAATGACAGGCGGCTTGTTCAGCTTCCCATCGCCTGCCAGGCGTTGGAGGCGAACTGCCGGTGCCAGATTACGATCACGACCGCGGCGGTGGTGACGAACAGCACCCACGGGCTGACGAACCAGCCGAGATAGCCGAGCGCGAAGAAGAACGCGCGCTGACCGCGGTTGAAATGCCGGCCCGCGGTTTCGAACAGCCGCGTGGTGCGGATCACATGGGCCTCCGCCTCGGGCGTATCGCGCTGGCCAGCCGGCGGCATCGCGCCGAACAGGATCGCGACATAGTTGAACAGGCGATAGGCCCAGGCGAATTTGAAGAAGGTGTAGATGAAGATCAGGATCAAGCCGATGCACTTGACCTCCCAGAGCGCGGGCGAGGGCGTCAGGTTGACCGGCAGCGCACCGAGCACCGCGAGCGCGTCGTTGGTGGCGCGCAACAGCGCCAGCGCGCCGCCGATCGCGATCAGGCTGGTCGAGGCGAAGAACGCGGTGCCGTTCTGCAAGCTCGCCATGATCTGCATGTCGACCATCCGCGCGTCGCGGTGGAGCAGGTTCCGCACCCAGATCTCGCGATAGACGTGCATCCGCGCCGACAGGCTGTCGCGCCCATAGGCGGTGTGCTCCAGCGTGATGGCATAGACCAGCCATTCCAGCGCAAAGAAGCTGACCGCTAGGATGTCGACCCAATAGCCGGTCATGGTGCCTTCCTTCGTGAACGCGCGGTGCGCCAATCCGCGCCGCGTTGCATCCCGCGTCATGTACAGGTTGAACGCGTGCAATGCACTATGGCAAACTATGCGAGCAACAGGATTCCCCGGACATGCTCAAGCTCGTCATCGGCAACAAGAACTATTCGTCATGGTCGATGCGGCCATGGCTGGCGCTGCGCGCCAACAACATCCCGTTCGAAGAGGTCTTCGTCCCGCTCTACACGGACCAGGCCGACAAGGACCGCATCCTCTCTTTCAGCAAGGCCGGCAAGGTGCCGACGCTGATCGATGGCGACCTCACGGTGTGGGATTCGCTGGCGATCATCGAATATCTCGCCGAGAGGTTTCCCGAGGCGAAGCTGTGGCCGGCCGATCGCGCTGCGCGCGCGCACGCTCGCGCGATCTCGGCGGAGATGCATTCCGGCTTCGTGCCGCTGCGCAGCGAATGCGGCATGAACCTGCACCGGCCGATCCGTGCCATCGCGCTGTCGGACGATGCAAAGGCCAATGTGACCAGGATCCAGGACATCTGGGCCGATTGCCACGCGCGCTACGGCAAGCAGGGCCCGTTCCTGTTCGGGGCATTCACGGGCGCGGACGCGATGTACGCCCCCGTGGTGCATCGCTTCCGCACCTACGCGATCCCGGTGAAGGCGGAGGCGCAGCATTATGTCGATGCCATGATGCAGCTGCCGGCGTTCCAGGAGTGGACCCGTGATGGCCTTGCCGAGACGCTGCGGATCGACCGATTCGAGGACGCCTGACGCTGCACTTCCGAATTGTGACAGCACTCACAAAGATCGCGGCTTGACGCCGCGGGGCCGAAGGCGTCGAATCCGACAGGCTGGTTTCGCAAGTCGTGAAAGGACTTAGACCATGGGCATTCTGGATTCCCTGGAGAATTCGCCGGAGCTGAAGGGCATGCTCGGCCAGCTCGGCGCGGCCGTGATCCCCGTCGTGCTCGGCGAGGTGATGGGCAACGGCGGGCAGGGCGGCTTGTCCGCGATCGTGGCCAAGCTCGAGCAGGCCGGCCTCGGCGAGCAGGTCAAGTCCTGGATCGGCACCGGCCAGAACCTGCCGATCACGGCCGAGCAGCTCCAGCAGGTGCTGGGCAGCGACACGGTCAAGCAACTCGCCGCCAGGTTCAACATCCCGGTCGACCAGCTGTCCCAGGTGCTGGCCCAGCAGCTTCCGGGTGCGGTCGATAGCGCGAGCCCGAACGGCAAGCTGCCGCACACGGCCTGAGCCGGTGGAACCGGGTTCCCGCCGAGGCCCGGGCGGCAATTTCCGGCTGGCACGTAAATTGCTGTCTATCACCCTGAAAAACCTGCAAAAATAGCGCGTTCGCCATGCCCCAATCTTGCTGGATTTGGGGCAGGGCGATGTGCTAGCTTGCCGCAGGGTTCTCAAAATGCCGGCCAGAGCTATCGGGACTGTCAGCTCGGCCAGCAATCTCTAAGAAAATGGAGAGGGCGTTGAAGCACAAGTACTCGATTGGCGAGATCGTCTATTTCACGGCCAGCAACGTGGCGCGCCCCGCTGCGAGCGGCACCTATGAGGTGATCCGCCTGCTGCCGACCGAGGGGGACGACTGCCAGTACCGCATCAAGAGCTCGACCGAAGCTTTCGAACGGGTGGCCAAGGAGAGCCAGCTCGCGCTGTCCTGAACGAGTTGTGCGCAAGCCGGCAGCTGGAGCGGGTTTCCCGCCGCCGCCGTCAAAAGGCCCTGTTCGCAGACCCATTGTGCTGAAGGTTGGACGTCGGGGTGGCGACGTTGGCCGTCGCCGATTGTGCTTACGCTGCGTTGAGGGACATCGCGCATGAATTGGGCTTCCTCGCTGGATCAGATCTGGCGCTCACCGACCTTCCCGATGTGGCTGACGCTGGCCGCCGCGGGGTTCTTTGGGATCGTTGTTCTGGTCACGCTGCTGCGCGCGGAAAAATCCGTCGCCAACGGCGCGCTGACCGTCATCACGCTGCTGTCGATCGCGGTCGCGGTCGCCGCGACGATCCGCGGCTTCGGGCCGGGCGGGCAGGCGGCGGCGCCAAGCGAGACTCGCACCGCGCAATTGACCAGCCAGACGGTGCCGGCGCTGGCCTGCGTCGACGACCTCGCCGGAGACGCCGTTCTCAATGCCTGCGAGAAGGTGCTGTTCGGGTCGTCCGATACGGCCGCGGCGGCGGTCAGCTACGCGGCGGCGCAGATCTCGCGACTGACGGCGCTCGGCGACCTCGCAACCGCGGAGCGCAATTCGACCACCGAGTTGCAGGCGCTGCGCCGCGCCATCGAGCACGACCGGTACGGCCTGGTGGCGTATGCGCTGATGGCGCGCGACCACTGCACGCCGACGGCGTGCCCCGCATTCCGCTCGCTCGGCGACAACCATCAGATCGTCGCCAACATGAACGATCGGACCTACGAGAACCTGGTCACGCGCTACGCGTCGTCCTGGAACGCGACTGCCATGGCCGCCCAGCCGTCTGCTGCCGGCCTGGTCGCGGCGCTGCCGCCGTCGATGCCCACGGGCAAGCCGACCAATGCGGAGTTTCCAAGCTCGGCGGACACCCCGCCGGTCAGCATCATGACGCCCGTACCGGCGAAGCCGTCGGCTGCGGCGCCGGCCGCGCGCGCTGCCGCCGCGCCGCCCGCTGCCCCGAAGCGGCCGCCTGCCGCGAAGCGTCCGGTCCAGATCGCCCCGGCGCCGGCGCCGGCGGCATCCCCGGCCGCGGCAAGCGCGCCGGCGGCCGCGAGCCAGGACTAAGCGCGGGCCTGCGCGTGATGACGGCGGCCTGAGCCGCCGTCATTGCATTGTTCCCGGCGCTAATCCCGATATCCACTGCCGCTTCGATCGCTCCCTTTCCAAAGCGCGCGCCGGCCGCTACATCCGCCGTATGCCGCTTCATCTCATCAAGCTCGCCGTCGGTTGCGACTCGGTCAAGGAACTCAAGGGCTGGGTCGCCGAACGGATGGCGACCGCCAAGAAAAAGGGCCTGCCGCTCCGTCACGTCCACATCACGCGGATGACGCCGAAGCGCGAGGAGGAGATCCTCGCCGGCGGCTCGCTGTACTGGGTGATCCGCGGCGAGATCGCGGCGCGCGAGAAGATCATCGCGATCGAGCCGTTCCGCGACAAGGACGGCATCGGGCGCTGCCGCATCGTGATGCAGCCCAAGGTGATCGCCGTCTCGCCGCGGCCGATGCGGCCGTTCCAGGGCTGGCGCTATCTGACCGCGGACTCCGCGCCATCAGATCTCACCAAGTCGAGCGCGGCGAGCGTGGCGTCGATGCCGGAGCCGATGCGCCGCGAGCTGCGCGACCTCGGATTGCTCTGAGCAATCGGATTGCTGTGAGCAATTACTGAGTGACGAGATGCAGCCGGCTCCATTCGGACGCCGGAATCTCGACATAGCGGCCGCCGCCGGCATTGCTGACGGCGACATCGAGCAGCGCGTGATCTATTCCCATCTCGCCGAGATAGCGCCGGAACTGGTCGGTGAAGATCGAGGTCAGGCTCTCGCGATGCTCGGCCGAGACGTTGGGCGCGAGCCGGTTCTGGATCGCCATGCCGCTCAGCACGACGTGGCTGCCCGCCAGCAGGCTGCGGTGCACGCCGCCCGACAGCATCAGCACGCAGGCGAAATCGCAGGCGATGCCGGACAGCTTCTCCTTCGCATCCAGCGGGCCGCCGGGCCGCTTGAGGGCGAAGCATTCCTCCTCGGATTTTCCGCTGCAGGCCTCGACCTCGGTCGCCGCGACCACGGCATCGATGCTGCGATCGCGCAGGATGCGGCCGAGGCTGGCGGCGACGTTGAGGTTGGAGTTCCCCTTGATGTTGATCACCACCGGGAGCTTGCGGCCGTTCTGCCGGTCGAGGATCGCCAGCAGGCGCTTGTAGGTGTCCCACTGCACGGAGCCTTCGGCCGCGATCCAGTCCGAGCAGCCTGGGCCGCAGGCATCGGACCCACCATGCGCAACATAGAAGATCATCGCGCCGGGCACCGAATTAACCCCGCCGACCGGCGGCCGGGTCTGCGCCTGCGCCGGGCCAGCGGCCAATAGCGCGATGCCGAGAAGAATGCCTTGCCTGAAATACCTGCTCATTCCGACCGCCTGTGAAAGGCGCGATCATCCCTGCGTCGCGAGCGTGGCGCAAGCACGACCCGGCCGCGCAGATGAGGCCCGGGCCTTCATTACAGGTTCGCAGCCTGTCTGCGCGTGAACCGCATCACACTTTACGGATCCCGGTCTAGACCGCGATGTTGTCGATCAGGCGCGTGCTGCCGAGCCTAGCCGCCACCAGCATCCGCATCGGGCCGTCCTTCAGCGATCCGATCGGCGCCAGGGTGGCGGCGTGGCGGACCTCGAGATAATCCAGTACGAAGCCGGCCTTGGTGATGTCAGCGGCGCCGGCGGCCATTGCGGTTGCGGTGTCCTCGCCGGCGCGCAGGCGGCCTGCGGCTTCCTTCATCACGCGGTTGAGCGCGGGGGCCGCGCGCCGTTCCTCCGGCGAGAGATAGACGTTGCGCGAGGACATCGCGAGGCCGTCGCGTTCGCGCACCGTCTTGGATCCGATCACCTTGACGCCGAGGTCGAGGTCCGCGGCCATCTGGGTCACGACCCGGAGCTGCTGAAAGTCCTTCTCGCCGAAGATCGCAACATCGGGCCGGACCTGGGTGAACAGCTTGCCGACCACGGTGGCGACGCCGCCGAAGAAATGCGGCCGGAAGCGATCCTCGAGCCCGGCGGTCGCCGGTCCCTCCGGCACGATTCGGGTGGCGAAGCCGTCGGGGTACATCGCCTTCACTTCGGGGTGCCAGATCAGGTCGACGCCCTCGGCGGCAAGCTTGGCGACGTCTTCCTTCCAGGTGCGCGGATACGAACCGA
This sequence comes from Bradyrhizobium sp. CER78, assembly GCF_029846235.1. Lineage (GTDB taxonomy): Bacteria > Pseudomonadota > Alphaproteobacteria > Rhizobiales > Xanthobacteraceae > Bradyrhizobium. The sequence goes on along the minus strand of NZ_JARVWP010000004.1, from coordinate 382,407 downwards.
AATCTTCCGTCGGCGCAAACTGGGTCGGGTTGACGAAGATCGACACAACGACCCGCTTGGCGCGGCGCTTGGCGAGCCGCACCAGCGACACATGGCCGTCATGGAGCGCACCCATGGTTGGGACCAGCGCGACGGTCGCCTTCTTGGCGCGCAGGGTGTCGACGGCGCGACGCAGGGCGGGGACGGTACGGACAACGGTGGGATTTCTCGGCATCTGGTCTCGACTCGTGGGGCAATCCGGGTGGGGTGTTTGGTGTTCGGCAGGTAGCGCAGCTTACCAAGTCCGAACCGCTATCGGCAAACCGCCGTACAAGCATTGCCCGATCTCGAACGCGCATGGATCGCGGGCCTCGTGCCGCCGATCGACGCAGCCGGCCTGCTCGTTCGATTCATCATTAAGGTCGGCTGCAATTGATTTCCTCTCGCAGTGATGCATTTCACTTGACCGCAGCCGTGCACGATTTGAAGATCATCGCGGGGATTGAATCATGTTGGTGCAGGCTAGTCAGGGTCAATCCGGCTCCGCACATGTCGTGGTGCTCGGCAACGAGAAGGGTGGTTCGGGCAAGTCGACCACCGCCCTGCATATCGCCGTTGCGCTCCTGAAGGCCGGACAGCGCGTCGCCACCATCGATCTCGACTGCCGCCAGCAAAGCTTCACCCGCTATATCAGCAATCGCCAGGCCTGGGCGCGCCGCTCCGGGCTCGATCTCGAACTCCCCGCACACCACTGCATCAAGTACGGCGAGACGATGCAGATCGAGGAAAACGAGAACGCCGAGTTCCAGCAGTTCATGGCCGCCGTGAGCGCGGTCGAACGTGCCTATGATTTCATCGTCATCGATACCCCCGGCTCGGACAGCTACCTGATGCGGCTCGCGCATTCGATGGCCGACACGCTGGTGACGCCGATCAACGACAGCTTCCTCGACTTCGACGTGCTGGGCACCGTCGATCCGGCGACCTATTCGGTGATCGGCGAGAGCCATTATGCCGAGATGGTGCGCGACACTAGACGCAAGCGCCGCCAGCTCGACGGCGCCTCGACCGACTGGATCGTGGTGCGCAACCGGCTGTCGATGCTCGGCTCGCGCAACAAGCAGCTGGTCGCCGACGGCTTGAAGCAGCTGTCGCTCCGGCTCGGGTTCCGGGCGGTCGACGGCTTTGCCGAACGGGTGGTCTATCGCGAATTCTTCCCCCGCGGGCTGACGGCGCTCGACGAGATCGACGAGGCGACTTTGGGCACCCGCCCGAACCTCGGCCACGTCACCGCCCGCGAGGAGGTGATGAGCCTGCTGCGTCAGCTCAAGCTGCCGCTCGACGAACGCGGCCGCCGCCGCGCCGCCAACCGGGCCGAATGGTTCAGCCAGGTCGACAAGCCGCTCGAAGTCGACGACATCATCGGCAGCTAGCGATCGTGAAGTCACAGGGGCAGCCCTCAGCATCGCTCGCGCGGGAGGTGCGTGGCCAAAATATCGAAAACAACCCCATGCAAAGTAGCCGGTGGTGGCCAGCGTTCGGCCAGGTTACTTGACACGTCGGGCAACTCACAGGTATATTTCTAATATTCCGAAATTGCGTGCGGGCGCTCGTCCCGAGAGGGCATGGGGCATTCGCATGCTTCCGTAATGTGCTGGCCGGCCGTCGCAACGAAATCGGTTTGCTGGCGATCACCGCGGCAGTCATTATGATCGTTGCCGCTGAACGTCCAGACACGTCCTGCCGTTCAACCGGGCCTTCAAGGCGGCCACCGATCTGACCCCGACCGAATTCAGGCAGCTTGCGCTGGCCAAGGTGGCTCCCGATCCAGGCAAACGGACGACCGCCCAGGAATCGGCCAACCGAGCTGAGGAATCGGCCAGCCGAATTCTGAAGCCGGCGGGCGTGGACTGACGTTTTCGGGCAGATTTTCCGAACGATCGGTTTGGGCGGTCGCAAGCTGCGAAGCGAGGATTGAATGGAACGGCGCCAATTCATGTCACTTCTCGGCGGAGCTGCGTTGGCACCGCTCTCCAGCTTGCCGGTCTATGCGGATCCCGCCGACGGCTGCAGCGTTCCGGTCGGGCGAGACGACGGCTGGCCCGTCGCCACCGTGACTGAGGACAAGCTCATTGATCGCCAGGCGCTGTGCGCCATGGCCGATCGGATCGCGGCCACGAGCGACGGCAACATCCATTCCGTGCTGGTGGTTCGTGGTGGCAAACTGCAGTTCGAGCGCTACTTCAGGGGCCACGACGAGGTCCCGGGCCGCTTCTACGGCAGCCGGGTCGAAGACGTCACCTTCAATGCCGATACACTGCACAATTTGAAGTCGGTCTCGAAGAGCGTCGCGTCGCTCGCCGTCGGGATCGCGATCGATCGGGGGCTGATACGCAGCATCAACGAGCCGATCTTCAGCTTCTTCCCGGAATTGTCAGACCTGCGATCCCCCGAAAAGGACCGCATCCAGCTCGTGCACGCCCTCACCATGTCGATGGGATTGGCGTGGGTCGAGGCGACGCCTGCGACCGGAGACGACAACGACGAGGTGCGCATGCATCTGGCACCGGATGCGTGCCGTTACGTGCTCGGTCTTGCTGCAACGACCGCGCCGGGAGAGGCTTTCTTCTACAACACCGGCGCGCTGACGCTGATATCGGCCATTGTCCGCAAGGCGACCGGACATCCGCTCGATGAATTTGCGCGCACCGAATTGCTCGAGCCCCTGGGCATTACCCACTTCGAATGGAACCGGTTCAAAGGGGACAGCGATGCCGGTGGCGGCTTGCGCCTGCGACCTCGCGACATGGCCAAGATCGGCCAGCTTGTCCTCGCAGGCGGCCGCTGGAACGGTCGCCAGATCGTCCCAAAGGCATGGATCGAGAGCTCGACGCAATCGAAACTCAAGGCCACGGACCATCAATCCTATGGATACCTGTGGTGGCTTGGTCGCGCCCAGTTCAATGGGCGTGCGATCCAGTGGATCGGCGCGTTGGGTCGCGGCGGGCAATCGATCCGCGTCGTCCCGGAGCTCGATCTCGTCGTCGTCGTCACCGGGGGATACTACCAGGACTACAGCCCGCGGGCGTTTCAAGCGCAGTACGGGGTCTTCAAGGACGTCCTGCAAGGGATTTCGCCTCCGGCCTAGGGCGTGTACTCACTAAGGCAATTGACTGATGTCCGCTCAACCCCCAACCGCGGCGGAATAGCGGACATGGCCCGACGTCGCAGCAGAAACACCGTCGCTCAATGACAAATCATAGGCATACCGGAATAAATCCACAGTGCACCCGTTGCGATCCCACACAGCCATCCGATGACCGACCAGCCCCCTGCGTGCCACGACCAACGCGGAAACCGTGACCGTCTTCGTGGCGAACCGCTCTCGGTTGAAAAATCGCCTGAACAGGATGTCATCGAAAGTGTACCGACGCCCTACGAATGCCGGCGAAGGAATAGCAAACGCCAACCACGTAGACCGCTATGCTCAGCCCTTGCGCCGCAAGCCACACATTCTTTCCGGTCGGAATGGCATGATAATAAAAGTTGGGCCAGAAATAGTTGCAAATTACGTAGCCAGCGGCTGCAGATACGAGCGTGCAAACTAATCCGAACGCACAAAGCAAAGGCGCAATCCGCTCGTTGCTCGAAATATCTAGTGACCCACCCTGCCGATGGATTGCCTGATAACAAAAGCCGATGGCAACCATGCCGAGGCCGCCTGTCTTGAGAGTCAACTCTGCCAAGACTGCCGGGCAGCCCCACCAGAGCGTGATGTTTCTCAGAAAGTCCGGACCCACGTCTCCGGCTATGGCGCCAACCATGTAGTGGGCGATGGGAATAAAGCCGGTCAGAAATCCCGTGATAAATAGCCCCAGACCCCAACGGATGAACTTCCAACTAAGTGCTGTTGGCGTTATGTCGGCCCGGCCGTCCATTACAATAGCTGCTGAGCTCATACTCGCCCCCGTTGTAAGCTTGAAAGCCAAGGCACCTTGGCGCGCCTGAATGTTAGCGAGAGCAAAGGGCACACCGCTATGCAAAATCGGCGGCCTGTTGCCAAGGTCGGCATGTCCGCCACCGCTCATGAACGACAAAACTCAAGGTGAGCATAATAGGTCTACTTTCGGTGCATACCGACCGACCCATCCCTTGGTCGGCCAAGTTGAGCCAAGCTCCGAGCTGTGATTCAAGCTTCTGATCGAGGGGCCGAATCATGCGGTACGAACTCACTGACGAAGAGTGGCTGCAATCAAGCCGATGCTGCCCAACAAGCCTCGTGGCGTTCCCCGGGTAAATGACCGTCGTGTCCTCAATGGCATCTTCTGGGTCTTACGATCCGGAGCCCCCTGGCGCGATCTACCGGAGGCGTTTGGACCCTACACGACCTGCTACAACCGCTTCGTTCGGTGGAGGCGGGCCGGCGTCTGGAGCCGCATCATAGATGCATTTGCCGCCGCCCATGATGCCGCTGTCCAGATGATCGATACTTCCATGGTCCGCGTGCATCAGCATGGATCGTGCATAACGAGGAACGAGCGCCAGTTGATGGGAAGGTCACGCGGCGGATTGACCAGCAAAATTCATGCGTTGGTCGATAGCAACGGTCTGCCGGTACGGCTGGCGCTGAGCCCCGGTGAGGCCCACGACATTCGACATGCCGGAAAACTGCTGTCTCGTCTGAAATCCGGGTCAATGCTGCTTGCTGATCGTGGCTATGATGCCAACTGGATCAGAGAGCTTGCCATGAAGAAGGGCGCGTGGGCCAACATCCCACCCAAACGCAATCGCAACGATCCGATCTGCTTTAGCCCTTATCTCTACCGCGCCCGCAACAGGGTTGAACGGTTCTTCAATCGGATCAAGCAATGTCGCCGGGTCGCGACACGCTACGACAAGCTTGCGGCAAACTACTTTGCCTTCGTCCAACTCGCATCCATCCGGATATGGCTGGCTGCCCGTAATGAGTCCACGGCCTAGCTAGTTCGGCGTCAGCACCGTCATCTTGAACGGCCCGCTATTGGCGGCGGCATGCGCGACCGCGTCATTGGCGTGGTCGAGATCGAATGTCGTGACCTCGAACTGATCGAGCCGCAACAGCCCGGCGCGGGCGAGGTTGACGAGGCCGAATGCGGCTTCCGGTGGATACATCCAGACGCCGTGAATGGTGATGCATTCGCGCATGATCCAGGGATAGGGCAGGTCGAGCCCCGGTCCGCCCAGCATGCCGACGCCGCCCATCAAGACGACCCGGCCATAGGAACGCACCGTCATAATCGCCGCGCGGACGGTCGGTGTCGTCACCGATGGCGGCATCAGGTCGAGCACGCAATCGATGGGACCGGGGGCGGCGCGCCGCATGCGTTCGCGATCGTCGTCCTCGTTGCCGCCGAGCGTCACGGTGCGCACGCGCGGTCCGAACCTGCGGACCAGATCGGCCAGCACTTTCTCGTTGCGGCCGGGCGCGACCACGCAGGCGGCGCCCATCGCGAGCGCGACGGCAACCGCGGCACTGCCGAAATTGCCGGTCGCACCGTTCACCAGCACGGTCTCGCCCGGCTGCAGGCGCGCGGCCAGGAATCCGCCATAGGGTACGAGGCAGGTGCCGAGCGCGCACCATGACGGCGCGTCGGCCGGATCGATCGCGCCGATCCGCTTGGCGTTCTCGGTCGGCAGCAGCGTCTGCTCCGCAAACGTGCCGTGACGGAAGTGCCGCTGCAGGCGCAGCCCGCCTTCGCCGCGCGCGCTCCAGCCCTGCAAGGTGATGTCCGGCGAGATGCTGTCGTCGCGCGAGCGGAAAGTCGGATCGCAGTACACCCAATCGCCGGCGGCGAGGTGGGTTGCGTCGGGCCCCACCGCGCGAACCCGTCCGATGGCGCCGAGACCCGGAACGGCCGGCAACTCGAGCAGGTAGCGGCGGTCACCGCTGAACACCTCGTTGGTGTAGGACAGCACGCGTGTTGCGGCCACGTCGACGAGGACTTCGCCCGTTCCCATCACCGGTGCGGGGATCTCCTCGATCGCGAGCGGCGAGCCGAATGACTTTAGAACTGCTGCTTTCATCTGATCTCATCCCTTGCTGAGATCGGCATCATCCCGCGCTCCGTTGCAGCCAGGAAGACCTGGTATTATCCTAGGATTGACAGTCCTACTCGGGAGCCCGGTGATGGCCACTGCGCGGCAAAGCGAACTTGGCGATTTCCTGCGATCGCGGCGGCAGAAGCTGACGCCCAAGCTCACCGGCGCTCAGGCCGGGCGGCGGCGCCGAACGCCCGGCCTGCGCCGCGAGGAGGTGGCCGAGCTCGCCGGCATCGGGGTCGATTGGTACATCCGCCTCGAGCAGGGCCGCTCCGTCAGCCCGTCCGCCACCACGATCGACGCGCTGGCGCGGGCGCTGCGCCTCAGCAAGGCCGAGCACGCGCATCTGCGGGCGCTTGCAAAGGATGGCGACCGCCGGCCATTTGCGGCCGAGACCGTGCCGCCTGCGATCCGGCGCGTCGTCGAAAGCCTCAACCAGCCGGCCTATGTCACCGGGCGGCGATGGGACGTGCTGGCGTGGAACGCTGCCGCGGAAGAGGTCTTCGCGTTCGGCCGCTTGCCCGAGGACGCGCGCAATACGCTGCTCTTCGTGCTGACCAATCCCAAGAGCCGGCAGCTGTTCGGCGCAAGCTGGACCGAAGAGGCACGGCGCATCGTGACCCAGTTCCGCCGGACGCACGACCTCTGGGCCGGCGATCCGGCCTTCGTCGATCTGCAGGCGCGACTTCGCGCAGGCTGTCCGGAGTTCGACGGCTGGTGGGGAACCCACGACGTCAGCGTCAGCGTCGCGGGAACAAAGATGCTCAATCACCCCAAGCGTGGCCGGCTGACCTTCGAATATGCCACTTTCCAGGCAAATGACGATCCGGGCCTAAAACTGATCATTTACACCGAAATCCGTTGAAATCCGTGGTTTTCCGGTGATTTTTGTCACAGAGCGGCCAAAAAGCCGGAACAAAGGTGCCGGAATCCGGTTTCCCCTCAACGTCGATCCAAGGTACGAGCGTGGCTCGAACACAACCTTGGAAACTCACGTCAAAGGGGTAAGAGGAGAGTGCGAGCCGTCGCGTTGGTGGTGTGCATCTGCACAAACTATAGGTGCAACGCACAACGTTATGCCACGGAAGCCACAATATTTGGACTTCCTGTCACGGCGCTGTGACATATATTCTCAAAAGGAGGCCGAAGAGCCTCCGGCCAAAATCGCCCTTTCAAGGCGGGCACCTCGAGGACGTCATGAAGCGTGGAATTCTCGTTCTGCTTTCGCTCTCCGTGGTGATCACGGGTGCGTATTTCACCGCGAGCAAGTGGGCGATCCGTCACGAAACCATCATGTTCAAGGATCCGACGCGCGATGAGCGGCCGGTCGCGGTCGACGTTGCCGTGCGCTTCGACAAGGAGATGCAGGCCGACGCTGGCATGATCAAGCTTCCGGTTGCGATCCTCAATCATGGCAATACCGTCAAATTCACCGAATATTCCTTCCTCGCGAACGTGTTCGCGGCGCGCGGCTATCTGACGATCAGCATTCAGAACGATCTGCCGTCGGATGGACCGATGGTGACCAAGGTCGGCGAGCTCTATGTCGGCCGTCTGCCGCAGTATCAGCGCGGCATCACCAACATCAAATTCGCGATCGAGGAGATGAAGAAGCGTCAGCCGAACGCCGACTACAGCAAGCTGACGATGGTCGGCCATTCCAATGGCGGCGACATCGCGATGTATTTCGCCAAGCAGTATCCGGACGAGATCAAGAAGGTCGTCACGCTGGACAATCTGCGTGTGCCGTTCATGACCGACGGCAAGTTCAAGATTCTGTCGTTCCGTTCGCATGATCAGCAGTTCAAGCCCGATCCCGGCGTGGTGCCGGACGAGGAGGAGTGCGAGAAGGCCGGCATCACTGTCGTGAACACCAACTTCCAGCACAACGACATGCGCGACACCGGACCCGAGAAGGCCAAGGATTCGATCCAGGCCATGCTCGATAAATTCCTGGCCGACACCGACAGCGCCGTCGCGCCGGTCGACACGCGCAATTCGCCGCCGAAGATCCTGGAGCCCGGCCCGGTCTCGCTCTACGTGCCGGTCGAGAAGCCGCCCCAGACCTTCGGCGAGAAGCTCAAGAAGTCGCTCTCGCTGACCAAGACCGAGACCAAGAAGGGTCCGTCGGTTACGAACTGACAGGCCGCCCGGGATCCGATCCGGGCAGGCGGGCTCGTCACGTTGACCAATCCGATGCTGCGGCCCACATAGTGTTTGCTGTACGAGGCAAGCGCTGATGGCTGGCAAGACGATCAAACCGACATCCGGAAGCGAGGTGCGCCCGGCCAATGCGCCTGGCGTGCCGACGTCGAGTTCCAACGACATCGCCGCGTTCGTGGCGAAGGCACGGGCGATGTCGCCGCATCGCGCCGGCGCGCGCGGCAGGCTGGTGTTCGCACTCGACGCCACGATGAGCCGGCAGCCGACATGGGACTTGGCGTGCACGCTGCAAGCGGACATGTTCCGCGAGGCCGGCGCGCTCGGCAGCCTCGACGTCCGCCTCGTCTACTATCGCGGCTTCAACGAGTGCCGTGCCTCGGGCTGGATCTCCGACAGCGCGCAGCTTGCGCGGCTGATGAGCAAGATCGACTGCCAGGGCGGCAATACCCAGATCGGCAAGGTGCTGTCGGAGACGCGCCGCGAGGCGGTTGCGGCAGGCGTGCGCGCGCTGGTGTTCGTAGGTGATGCGATGGAGGAGAACGCCGACGCGCTGTGTGCAAGCGCCGGTGAGCTCGGCCTGCTCAAGGTGCCGGTGTTCATGTTCCAGGAGGGCGCGGACGCCACCGCCGAGCAGACGTTTCGCGAGATCGCGCGGCTGACCGGCGGCGCCTGGTGCAGGTTCGATCCCGGCGCGGCTGCACAGCTCCGCGAATTGCTGCGTGCCGCCGCGGCCTATGCGGCCGGCGGCCGCGAGGCGCTGCTGCAATTGGCGAAGACGACGAGCGGCGCGGCCAAATTGATCGGGCAGATGAAATAGGCGGCCCGTCGGATCAGGTTCCGCCGGCGGTCACGGCTTTTGCGATTGCGCCGAGCAGCGTCGACATGTTGGCCGTGACCTGTTTGGCCGCTTCGGCGACGCCGTGCCGTTCGGCGAGCCAGACCGGATCGTTGTAGGAGAACCAGCACACACCGGCGTCGTCCTGCCAGACCAGCGCCTTGAGCGGCAGATCGATCCCGATCGTCTGCGCAGCCTGCATCAAGGGCGTGCCGCCCTTCGCATTGCCAAACACGAACAGCTCGGTCGGACGGAGCGCGAGGCCGGCGCCGGCGGCGCCCGCAGCATGATCGATCTGCGCAAACAAGGTCAGCCCACTGGCCTGAAGTTCGGCCTTGAGCCGATCGGCAGTCTCCCTCGGCCCGACATTGCTACGAAGGCTGATCAGTCCGTCAATCGCCATCAGGTTTGCTCCAGCGCGGTTGCCGCAGGCTACTCAATCGCAGGGGGCGGCGCCACGCGGTGTGCTTCACGCTCCGGTGAGACGAAGCTTCGCATGCTTTTTGCCGCCGGGCCGCTTATATTCCGCGCATGCCAACCCTGATCGCCGGCGTCGTCGCCGTTGTCGTCCTTTACTCAGCGCTGCAGATGTTTCGTGCGGCCAATCCCGCCGTGCTTGCGCGTGCGATCAAGATCGGCGGCGGGGTGCTCGCGCTGGCGGTCGCGGCGTTTACCGGCGTGCGCGGCGAACTGGCGGTGGCCATCCCGCTCGGCATCTTCGGCGCCGGACTGCTCGGCTGGTCGCCGTTCGGGAACACCGGGCTTCCCAATTTCGGCGGCATGTTCGGCGGTTCGCGCAGCCCCGGACAAAGCTCGCGGGTGCGCTCGCATTATCTCGACATGAGCCTCGATCACGGCAGCGGCGTGCTCACCGGGCAGATCGTGGCGGGACCGCAGGCCGGCCGGATGCTCGACGAGTTCGACCTGTCGCAGCTGCTTGCGATGGTGCCGAGCTTCGACGCCGAAAGCGTTGCGCTACTTGAAAGCTATCTGGACCGCCGCTTTCCCGCCTGGCGTCAGGACGCACAGGGCGACCGGGCAGGGGGGCAAGGCCGTACGGCGACGAGCGGCAAAATGACGAACGAGGAGGCCTATCAGATCCTTGGCCTGCAGCCGGGGGCGTCGCGCGACGACATCAGCCGGGCTCACCGCACCCTGATGAAGAAACTGCATCCCGACCAGGGGGGCTCGACGTATCTCGCTGCCCGTGTGAACGAGGCCAAGGATACTCTGCTTCGCACGCATCTCTAACTCCGGCTACGCGACTGACGCCACAGCCGAGAGCTGCCTTCCGTTTCTGATTGATGCCCCGTCTGGCCCGCCGCTGTCCGGCGTGGCCGATCGTTCTTTCGTGAAAACTTAACCGTAAAATCTTGACGAGAAGTTTTCATGGCGGCGCCGCGTGCGGATGGGCCAGTCGATCTTGCGCGCTGCACGCAAAGCAAAAGGGCCGGCGCTTGCGGCGCCGGCCCTTTGAGATCAATCGATCGTGTCGATCAGTTGCGAACGGTGATGCAGGAGATCTCTGCACGCTTCAGCGTCTTGCACGCCGCTTCGGCCTGATCGCGCTCGAGACCGGCAAAGCGGGCGCGGTAGAGCTTGCGATTGTCCTTGGCGACGACCTCGGTGAACGGGTCAGCCTTGCTGAGCAGGCCGCGGGCCGAGCTGCGCGCAAGGTCGATACGCTTGTTGGCTTCGCCCTCGGACTCCAGCGCGCCGACCTGGATGATCCAGCCGGAATGCGCGGCGCCCGGCTTGACGGTGCTGGTCTGCGGGGCGGCCGGGAGGCTGCGGGTCGGTTCGATCGAGGCTACGGCCTGGGGGGCGGGGGCTGCGGCGGGTGCATGCACCGACGAAGCCGGCAGCACGCCGAGGATGCCGTTGCCGGTGCCGAAATTGGCCGGCTGCGGCGGCATCTCGGGCCTCGAGGTCTCGGCGGCCCGCGCCATCATCGCGTTGGAGGTCTCGGGGATCTCGCCGCGCGACGGGATCGTGTTGGTGATCGGCGGCGCGGACTGTGCCGGGCCGGCGGCGGCGAGCTTGATCTGGCCGGCCTTGACCTGCACGGTCTTCACCTTGACCGGCTTCATCGGTTCAGCCGAGCCGGGGATCGCGGCGAGTTGCTGGGTCTGGATCACGCCTGAGGTCAGCGGCGCCGGTTCGGGCTTGGCCTGCGGCTCCGGCTTTGCTGGGGCCGGCGGCAGCGCGGCTGCGGCGGCGGCCATCAGCGAAGGCTTGCTGGCCGGGCGCGGCGCGGGCAACGGAGCGGGGGCGGGCTCGGACGCGGCAACCGGCGAGCTATCCGCTTGGCGCGCATCGTCGGCATCGGCGACCTGGACATTGGCGTCCGCCGGGTTGCGCTCGGTGATCGCAGCGACGGTGCGGTTGGTAGCGCCCTTGCCGATGTTCTCGGCCAGCAGGTTGCGCATGATGGCGTCGCGGGAGCCGCCGCTGCGGCCGCCGAGCACCACGCCGACCAGGAAGCGATTGCCGCGGTGGATCGAGGTCACGAGGTTGAAGCCGGAGGCGCGGGTGTAGCCGGTCTTGATGCCGTCGACGCCCTCGACGCTGCCGAGCAGATGATTGTGACCGGTGATGGTGTGACCGCGGAAATTGAACGCGGTCGTCGAGAAGTAGCGGTAATAGCGCGGGAAGCGGTCCTGGATGGCGCGGCCGAGCGTCGACTGGTCGCGCGCCGTGGTGACCTGCTCGTCGTTGGGCAGACCGGAGGCATTGCGATAGACCGTCCGGCTCATGCCGAGCGCACGGGCCTTGCGGGTCATCATGCGGGCGAAGTCGTCTTCGCTGCCGCCGATCGCCTCGGCGATCACGACTGCCGCGTCATTGGCGGAGCGGGTGACGAGGCCCTTGATGGCGTCTTCGACCTTGATGGTCTGGCCGGGCCGCAGGCCGAGCTTGGTCGGGTCCTGCTCGGAAGCATGCTCGGAAACCGGCATCTCGGTGTCGAGCTTCATCTTTCCGGAATCGAGGCGCTCGAACAGCAAATAGAGCGTCATGATCTTGGTGAGCGAGGCGGGGTGCCGCAGGCCGTCCGGGCTGTTTGCCGTCAGCACCGAGCCGGTGTTGCCGTCGACGATGATCGACGCGAATTGCGGGCTGTAGCTTTCGCGCGCTTCCTCGCTGTGGTGGTGGCGGGCGGTGTGGCGCCGGTGGCGGCGCGCTTCCGCGCTATCGCTGGTGATCAGGATCGCCGTCGTGACGGTCACGAGCCCAAGAACACCAACTCGCAGCGCCCGCGAGGAGGCAAAGGTTGTTCGAAGCATCTACTTCCCCGTCCCAATTTCTATCTAGATCACTGGCCCGTGAGGCGAAATTGTGCCCGGCGGCCGTCGATCCTTGCCTGCGCAACAGACCACTTCGGGCAGAACCATCGGCCCTCGTGGCGGCTCAGGTCGCTCTTCTAGCTAAGGTGTTGTTCACAAACAGCTTTCAAGGCTGCCCGTCGGAAGGCGAACAAAGTCCGGGAATCAGGTTAGGCGGACCGAGTTTCCAAAAGATTAAGCAACCGTTGCGTAGTCCCCCGGGGTTTAGCGCAAATGCCTCGGATTCGCGCTGTCTGATTGTGCGTTGCACAATATTTGTTGACTTTATTGTGCGATGCGGTATTCTAATCAAGTCAGGGGGCCGGGAGCTTCCCGGCAATGGGAATTTGCGCCTTCAAGTCTGGGAAAAGGAATTCCAATCCATGGTCAAGATCGAAGACATTCAGAACTACGGTAAAGAGCATTTCGAGTCGGTCACCGCGTCTGCGAACAACCTGCAGAGCGGCGTCCAGGCGATCGCCACCGCTTACGGCGACTACGCCAAGAAGTCGTTTGAGGACACCAAGTCGTTCGTCGAGAAGCTGTCGGGCGTGAAGTCGCTGGACAAGGCGCTCGAGGCGCAGACCGAATACCTGCGCTCCTCCTACGAGACCTTCGTCGCGGAATCGCAGAAGATCGCCGGCCTGTACAGCGACTGCGCCAAGCAGACCTTCAAGCCCTATGAGGGTCTGGTCTCCAAGTTCGCGCCCGCTCAGTAAGCGCTGCTCAAGCCCGATAAGATTCGATTGAATCGTTATCGCGCTTTAGCTCCTTGTTTGAGCACGATCTTTTCGGAAAACCGCTTCGCACTTTTCGGATCATGCTTTGACCAAGCCAAACGAAAAGCCCGGCCGTTTCGGCCGGGCTTTTTTGTTGGGCGGGAGGCGGGCGGTTACTTCGCCAGTCGCAGCTTGCTGAGGGCCGTGCCGATCGTGTTGAAGGTCGTCACGATCTGGGTCGAACTGGTCAGCATGAAGAATTTGTCGGGGCTGCTGGCGCAGTTCTTCAGGACGGTCGAGGTCGGATCGGCGGGCGAACTCGTGTTCACTTGGATCGTGTAGATGGTGTACATCGGCGCGCCATTGGCGTCCTTCGCCGCTTGCAGATTTTGGCACTGCAGGGTCTGCCGGGCGTCGATCGGATTGCCCGAGGCCTGCGAGCTGCCGTCGCCGTAATCGGGCCAGCGGTCTTGGGTATTCAAACCGTCGGACAGCAGGATGATGACCCGGTTGTAGGTGGTGTTGGAGTCCTCGGCCGGTGTGTTCAGCGGACCGCCCACCAGAAGGGACTGCCACGCCACGGCCAATCCGATCGACTGGTCGGTGCCGCCGGTCGGCTGCATCGCATTGACGGCGGTCTTGAGCGCACTCCAATTGTAGCTTAGCGGAATGACCGGCTCGAGCGGTGGAGATGCGCTGCTGCTGCAAAAGGCGTTGCCACCCCAGGTGTCGAAATACTCGTTGGCCGGAAACAGCGTCGTAACGTCCGACGACACCGGCAGCGCGCCCGTCGCATCGTTCGGCTGGGTGCGGTCTGCGACGCAGCCGGTCCAGGTGCTGATCGGGTTGGTGGAGGGCTGGCGCCAGTCATTTGCGACCCCCACAGCGTTGGGGGTCCAGACGTGGTCCTTGTTCGGGGTATTGCTGTTATCCTTGAAACCGACGATGGCGGAAACCCTGGGTTGGTTCGGATTGTCCGTCAGGTCGTTAGGCCCAGGCTGTGTCCAGTTGTGAACATAGGTCCATCCGGTACAGTACTTGCCGCTGCCGGTGCCGCTGCAAGTGCAACCCGAGACGCTGGAGCCAGAGGCGTTCTTTGGGCAGCTGCAGTTCGAGCTTCCGCTGCAGAATTTCTCCTGGAGGCCGGTTGGTTCGCTGCTCCAGCAGCCGTTGTACTTTGTCTGGGTGTTGGTATCGGCGGTCGGGCAAATTGGGTTTTTGACGGATGCGCCGTTCACTGTGACAGTCGTCGACGGGATCCATGACGTGGTCGAACTGTCGCTTGCCGTGGGACCTGTTTTACAAACGAAGCCACCGTTCGCGGCGCCATTGGTGTTGCCAGTGGTGTTGGTGAACGGGCATCTCGCACCAGGTCCCACGGCATGCCAGTTGATGGGAAGCGTCGCGACACTCTGTCCGTTGTTGGGCTGGGTGGTGGGCGGATTGAGCCAGTCGGTCCAATCGATCCAGCTCTGGCCGTAGTTGCTGGAGCCGACATTGACGTCCTTGGCGAACGGGATGACGGAGATGTAGACGTCGCCGTTGTTCTTGCTCAGCGCGCTGAGCTGGTCGATCAGGCCGCCGGATCCGGCCACCGCGTTTCGCAGCGCGACAATCTTGCCGTTGTCGGCCATCGATCCCGTGTTGTCGAGGGCGAGGGCGACGCGCATCTTGGCGTTGCCCCAAGTGGTCGTGGTCGAGCTGCTGAAATTCAGCTTCGGAAAGCCGGCAAGCTGCATGAAATCGGATTTGACGAAGCCGGACCCGCTCAGCAGGATGGTCGCCGCCGCGCTCGAGGTCGGGGTCGTATAGGTGGCCGAGACCGCAAGGCCCTGGCCGTCCTTGTTGGTGTAGAGGCCATTGAAATAGGACTGGGCCTTGCTCGGGATCTGCGCGGCCGTGATGTTGCCCATGGTCAGGTCCTTGGACAGCATCAGCGCGGTGGAATCGAGCGCCGCCTGCATCGAGGAGCGGGCGCTGTTGGCGCGGGTATAGTCGATTGCGGCCCCCACGAAGGCGAGGATCGGCAGCATCGCGAAGGTGAACATCACCGCGACGTTGCCGCTCCTTGACCCGGAAAACCGGCGGGCGGCCGCGCGGACGCGATTGGAAATGGTTGAACCAAGCATTGGCGCTCTCGTCGAAGTGGAATGCGCGGCCATGTCTACGCGCGCAGCTAAACAGATGATGAATCGGGTCGGGCAAACCCGCACGGGGGCGCCGGTGGCGGTCAAAAGCAGGGCAAAAGCACGCGCTATCCTCAATGCCCTCTAAATTGGCTGCCCCGATCCTTTGTCAAATCAGGCAGAAATGATTAACCTTCCGAGGGTTGCCGCGCCGGGAATCGGACCGGTGGGCTACGGCGGGTCTGCGCTTGCGGCAGGGCGTCGTGAGGCCCATATTCGGGAGACCGATCCGGCCGCCGGATCGGACCGGGAGCGGCAATCTGGAAAGCATTGCTGGGGTTCCGCGATCAGTCCTGCGGCAATCGCGACCACCCAGCCAATCGCCATCCGGTTTCCGCCGGTCTCCCTTGGGGAATTCGAACGCCTGAGCCATGTTGCGACCCACGTTGACAGTCCCGATCTTCGAGCCGGTTTCGTCCATGCCGGCGGTGCCCGCCGCGCCGGTGCCGAAAATGAGCAATGACGACAACCGCAATGGCGCGGGCAGCGGCCCGTCGACCTCGGTCATCACCAAGGTCAAGCCGAAGACCAAGCGCCCGAACCTGTATCGCGTCCTGATCCTGAACGACGACTACACGCCGATGGAGTTCGTCGTTCACGTGCTGGAACGATTCTTCAACAAGGACGCCGAGGCCGCGACCACGATCATGCTGCACGTTCACCATCACGGGATCGGTGAGTGCGGCGTGTTTACCTATGAGATCGCCGAGACCAAAGTGACACAAGTCATGGACTTCGCGCGCAAGCATCAGCATCCACTGCAATGTGTGATGGAAAAGAAGTAGTCGGCGGGAACGAGTGACCTGCCGCGGGGAGCGGAACGGGTCTTGCATCGCGTTTTGTGACGGTGGCGAACCGCGTTCCCGTATGACCACGGGCGCGGCCGGGCGACGTTCGAGCGCCCGAAATTTAGAAGAAAACCATCACCGCGGGACCGGTCTTTCGCCACGATCCGTCGTAACTATATCAATGGCGATCACGAAGGTTGTTATTGCCTGACCCGGTAATGGCGATCATGATGGCCGGGGGCCATAGAGGACGCGAATGCCAACTTTTTCTCAAAGCCTTGAACAATCGCTGCACCGTGCATTGGCGATCGCGAACGAGCGTCACCATCAATATGCGACGCTCGAACATCTGCTGCTGTCGCTGATCGACGACTCGGATGCGGCGGCGGTGATGCGGGCCTGCAGTGTCGATCTCGACAAGCTGAGGACGAGCCTCGTCAACTATCTCGAGACCGAATTCGAAAACCTGGTGACGGACGGCGCGGATGACGCGAAGCCGACCGCCGGGTTCCAGCGCGTGATCCAGCGCGCGGTGATTCACGTTCAGTCGTCCGGTCGCGAGGAGGTGACCGGCGCCAATGTCCTGATCGCGATCTTCGCCGAGCGCGAGAGCCACGCTGCGTATTTCCTGCAGGAGCAGGACATGACGCGCTACGACGCCGTCAACTACATCAGCCACGGCATCGCCAAGCGGCCCGGCGTCTCCGAGGCGCGGCCGGTGCGCGGCGTCGACGAGGAGACCGAGACCAAGGGCAACGAGGACTCCAAGAAGAAGGGCGAGGCGCTCGAGACCTATTGCGTCAACCTCAACAAGAAGGCGCGCGACGGCAAGATCGATCCGGTGATCGGCCGCAATGCCGAGATCAACCGTGCGATCCAGGTGCTGTGCCGCCGCCAGAAGAACAATCCGCTGTTCGTCGGCGAAGCCGGCGTCGGCAAGACCGCGATCGCCGAAGGCCTCGCCAAGCGCATCGTCGACAGCGACGTGCCTGAGGTGCTGGCGGCCGCGACCGTGTTCTCGCTCGACATGGGCACGCTGCTCGCAGGCACCCGCTACCGCGGCGATTTCGAGGAGCGGCTGAAGCAGGTCCTGAAGGAGCTGGAGGCGCATCCGAACGCCATCCTGTTCATCGACGAGATCCACACCGTGATCGGCGCCGGCGCCACCTCCGGCGGCGCGATGGATGCGTCCAACCTGCTGAAGCCGGCACTGGCTTCGGGCACGATCCGCTGCATGGGCTCGACCACCTACAAGGAATACCGTCAGCACTTCGAGAAGGACCGCGCGCTGGTGCGGCGCTTCCAGAAGATCGACGTCAACGAGCCGACGGTGGAAGACGCCATCGCGATCCTCAAGGGCCTCAAGCCCTATTTCGAGGATTACCATCGGCTGAAATACACCAATGAGGCGATCGAGGCGGCCGTGCAGCTGTCGTCGCGCTACATCCACGACCGCAAGCTGCCCGACAAGGCGATCGACGTGATCGACGAGTCCGGCGCGGCGCAGATGCTGGTCGCCGAGAGCAAGCGTAAGAAGACGATCGGCATCAAGGAGATCGAGACCACGATCGCGACCATGGCGCGGATTCCGCCGAAGAGCGTGTCGAAGGATGATGCCGAGGTGCTGAAGCATCTCGAGCAGACCCTGAAGCGTACGGTGTTCGGCCAGGACAAGGCGATCGAGTCGTTGTCGGCGTCGATCAAGCTGGCGCGTGCCGGCCTGCGCGAACCGGAGAAGCCGATCGGCTGCTACCTGTTCTCGGGTCCGACCGGCGTCGGCAAGACCGAGGTGGCGAAGCAACTGGCGGCGACGCTCGGCGTCGAGCTGCTGCGCTTCGACATGTCCGAATACATGGAGCGGCACACCGTGTCGCGCCTGATCGGCGCACCTCCCGGCTATGTCGGCTTCGACCAGGGCGGCCTGCTCACCGATGGCGTGGACCAGCATCCGCATTGCGTGGTGCTGCTCGACGAGATCGAGAAGGCGCATCCGGACCTGTACAACGTGCTGCTGCAGATCATGGACCATGGCCGGCTCACCGACCACAATGGCAAGCAGGTCAACTTCCGCAACGTGATCCTGATCATGACCACAAATGCGGGCGCGGCCGATCTCGCGCGGCAGGCCTTCGGCTTCACCCGCTCTAAGCGGGAAGGCGACGACCACGAGGCGATCAACCGGCAGTTCGCGCCCGAGTTCCGCAACCGGCTGGATGCGATCGTCTCCTTCGCGCACCTCAATGCCGACGTCATCGGCATGGTGGTCGAGAAGTTCGTGCTGCAGCTCGAGGCGCAACTCGCCGACCGCGACGTCACGATCGAGCTGTCCGAGCCCGCCAAGGCTTGGCTGATCGAGCACGGCTATGACGAGCAGATGGGCGCACGTCCGATGGCGCGCATCATCCAGGAGCACATCAAGAAGCCGCTCGCGGATGAAGTGCTGTTCGGCCAGCTGAAGGGCGGCGGCCACGTCCGCGTCATCCTGGTCAAGGACGAGGCGACCGCCAAGGACAAGATCGGCTTCGAATATGTCGAGGGCCCGGTCACGCCGAAGCCCGAGAACCTGCCGCCGCGCAAGCGCAAGCCGCCGAAAGGTGGCCCGAACAACGGTGGCGGAGGCGGCACCAAGGGGCCGGTCTCGAAGGGGCCGATGGTCAAGGTCTGAGGCGAAAGCGCTATGAATTGAAAAGGCCGGCTTAACAGCCGGCCTTTTTGTTTGCGATCGTACGGCCGGAGTACAGGCAGCTAAACTGGGATGAGTTTTTGGTTGAATTGGCTCGGCGCCGTCTTGCTTCACCTCTCCCCGTTGGGGAGAGGTCGGATTGCGAAGCAATCCGGGTGAGGGCTCTTGCTCTCTCGATGGACCGCAACCCCTCACCCGATTTGCTGCGCAAATCGACCTCTCCCAAGGGAGAGGTGAACCTTCGACGCCGTTCCAGCTCAACCTAATCTCATCAGGCTTTAGTCTAGCTGAGCCGCTGCTTAAGCTCCCTCATAATCGGACAGCAGCTTTGCAAGCAGTTCAAGTTCGTCAGGGGATTTTTCGGTCGGATCATTGATGACGTTCTGAAGCAAATAGAACTCGGTATCGTTCTTGATCCTCCCTCGCTTGAGGATATTGGCGTAACCTCGCGAGTAGCGTTTGCGCAATTCGGAGAGCGTGATGATCCCGCGGCTGATCAGCTCGGCATCCAAATTTGCAACTTCAGCTGGATCAAAAGACGAGGATCGCTCCACACAATCATTAATCGCTTGACGCAACCCCTGGAAGGCCAGTCGGGGACTCTTCTTTTCGATCGCCTCCAAGACAGCCAGAGGATGCTTCTCCGGCGGCAAAGATTCCATCGGCATGTATCGTTCAACGTAGAACGAAAAGAAATTCTTGAGCTGCGCATACTCGCTTCGATTGAAGTTCTGCATCGCTGCGTACCTGTGGCTCGCTACCAAGCTCGAACCAGCGGGGAAGGGGCTGTTCCGGGGACCGTCGCGCCCCATCGTATTACGGATTGTTGCCCGACGGATCGCGCCTCACTCGCCCTTCAAACGCTGCCCCTCCTGGACCCGCACCCGCTCGGCGCCGCGGCTGCCGGCGGAGGACAGCCGCAGCGTGCTGAGCACGGCGCCGACGACGGCAAAGCCGACGCCGACCATCAGCGAGATCCTGGTGCCGTCGGCCGGATAGCGCGCCAGCAGCATCGCCACCAAGGCGGCGCCGATGGTCTGTCCGAGCAGGCGCGCGGTGCCCAGCATGCCGCTGGCGCCGCCCGAGCGCTCGCGCGGGGCGGCCGCGATCATGGTGCGGTTGTTCGGGGTCTGGAACAGGCCGAAGCCGGCACCGGCGAGCGCCATGCGCCAGATCACGTCGATTGGCGCGGCATTGGCAGGCATGAACGCCAGCGTGCCCAATCCCAGCGCGAACAGCAGCAGGCCGATGCCGCCGAGCAGGCCGGCCGGATAGCGCTCGACCAGCCAGCCCGCGATCGGCGCGGCAAAGGCGACCGCGATCGGCCACGGCGTGATCAGGAGGCCGATCTGCACCGCCGAATAGCCGAAATGGTTTTCGAGGTAGAACGGCATCGCGACGAAGGCCAGCATCTGGCCGCAGAACGAGGCGATCGAGGTGCCGATCGAGAGCGCGAAGATCGGGATCCGCAACAGGTCGACCGGCAGCAGCGGCGATGGCAGATTCAGCTGTCGCCGGTACAGCAGATGCGAGGCGACCACGGCGATGGCGAATTCCAGGGCGCAGACATAGAGCGCCTCGCCATGGCCGGCGCTGTCGATCGCGCTGATGCCGAACCCGAACGCGATCGCGCTCATGCCGGCGCTCAGCCAGTCAAAGGCGTGCACGGCGGGCCTGGTGTGCGGCAGGAAGCGCCAGCCCAGCGCCAGCGTGACGATGCCGAGCGGGACGTTGATGGCGAACAGATAGGGCCAGGTGCCGACTGCCAGGATGAACGAGGCGATGGTCGGGCCGGCCGCAGCCGAGATCGCGACGACCAGCGCGTTGACGCCGATGCCGCGGCCGAGCAGCGAATGCGGATAGATGAAGCGGACCAGCGCGGAGTTGACGCTGAGGATGCCGGCGGCACCGAACCCTTGCAGGATGCGGGCGATCGTCAGCAGCGGCAGCGTATGCGACAGCGCGCAGAACAGCGACGCCAGCGTGAACAGCAGCAAGCCCGCCAAATAGACTCGGCGATAGCCGATGATCTCGCCGAGCGAGGCCAGCGGCAGCAGCGAGATCGTGATCGCCAGCTGATAGCCGTTGACGATCCAGATCGAGAAGGCGGGACTGGCGTTAAGATCCCGGGCAATGGTCGGCAGCGCGACATTGGCGATCGAGCCGTCGACGACGGCCATCACGAGGCCGAGCGCGATCGTGAGAATGGCCCAATTGCGCTGCGGCTGCGGCAGCCCGTCGGGATGCTCAATAATCGCGGACGACATGTCGTGAGGTTGCTCTCGGTTCCAGCTTGGCGGGCCTATCGGATGCTGGATTAACCTGACCTTTGCAACCCCCGAAATGTTCGCTCCGGGTGCACCGAAAACGAGGCCGGGGAACACCGGAAAGGGCTCAACCTCGATCGTTAGCCTTGCTCGTTAGCCTTGGCCGAGCAGTTCCTTGATGCGCCGCTGCAGCTGCCGCTTCTTGATCTCGCTGCGGCGGACCCGCTCGTCGAGGTCGCTGACCGGCGTGTCCGAGGTCATGATCCGGAAGGCGAGGCCGACCTTGTTGGCCTGGCGCCAGATCAGGCGCGCCAGGAACGAGCGGCCCTTGCGCGCGACGCTGAGATTCATCTCTTCGGGCAGCTGTGCGGCATCGCCAAATTCGACACAGGCACCGCCTTCGCTGATGTTGCGGACGACGCAATCCATCGTCGAGCCGCGTTCATTGATCTCCGCAACCGCACCGTAAAACACCTTGTCGCGTGGGCTCTGGCGCCGGTCCTGCATGGGAAATCCTCCTCAAATGAACGGCACAACTGTACCGGTCCGGACCTGCGAAAAGAAGGGCACGAACGGAACCCGTTGCAGTTAGTGTAAATTGTTTGCACCTGTGAAGGCCCGGATTCCCGGCTATTTTGCGCCGCAAAGCGCTTCCGGCGCCTTGTCTTGACGCGTTTTCTTAACGCGAACCGGTACCCGCTTCGCTCGAAAACGCGGCATTACGGCGCAAACGCCACAAGCCCTTACGCCTCCGGCTTAAATGGCATGTAGAACACTCCCCATGACTCACAGACGCCGCCGAAGGCTTTCATTTGTTCCGATAAGTCGGCTTGGGTCCGGATAACGAATTCATAGGTGACGTGCGCATTGATTCTAAGCTGCACGTACTGGCCTTCGTCATAGATTTTGACGTCCTGACACTTTGACCGAAGGAGCTGGGTAGCTTCAGCGGGCGGTGGCCATGCTTGAAAGTCGATATTGAAATCGATTTCGTGGGGCAGAGAAAAGTCAAATCCGCGCTTCGCCATGCTGCGAAGCACATCCCCATCTGAATTGCGCGGCCAATCCGGGACCATCGCGATTTTGAACATTTGCCAGTCCTCGCGCTGGACTTAAATCTCGTCCAATACTACCTGTTCGAGTTCTAAAGGGTATGGAGGCCATGTCCACGGCCGCGCTCTTGGATATCGTAGGGACCCGTAGAACCACCCAGAATAGCCGCCGCTTGGCGACAATCATGCGGGAGCTCGGGTTCATCCCGATCCAGTCCCGGAGGCTCATGCCTGGTGGCCATAAGGACACCGTAACGCGCGGCTGGGCAAAGCCTGTGAGGGGATCTGAACCTCTGGTTTCTCTAGTTGGCGGTGCAGGCGGTCGACCTTGAGCTTGGCGATCTGTGACGCTTCTCACACACAAGCCATTCGGCAAGCTTTGGTTCAGCGTGCCGATGGTGCGTTTAGCGCCGGTGCCCGGGGCTGGTGCTCGCCGGGAGGTTGGTACCGACGACGCCTGCCGCTCCAACCTAGCGGTCCTCAAATCTCAGGCGCGGGACTGCGCCCCGTGTGATTACGGTACCACCCTTAGCCGCTGGGGGATGAGCTTAAGCTGGGTGTATTAAATTGGGAGAAACAGTCCGCGAGCAAATAGGATTGTCAGATGGACGAACGCGAACTCGACCTTCTCTGTGCGGTGTTCGACGGCGTAGTCGTGGCATCCTTCGGTTTGCTCGCCTTCGGCACATTTTTCCTTATGTCCATGTGACGCGCGTCCGGGCTTGTTGGAGGAAGGCGCGATTATAGCTCTGCGCCTTGTCGTAGCAGGCACGCTGAATAAAGCTGCTACGGGTAATGTCGGTGCACGCGAACGATTTGAGGTCGACCGCGCCGCGATATTTGACATCGACCGTTTCAGCGAGAGGAACCGATGTTGACAGCGCGAAGACGACGACCGACAGCACCCATGTATGTCGCGCTGCAGAATGTTTGGTGCGAATCGTTTGATGCATGGCTCTACCACTGGACGGGGAGGGTGTAGGGTTCGGGCGTGACTTGATCAGTCAGGACATCGATGAGATCACCCGCGAGTGTGAGACCTTATTGAAGGACAAGTTCGTGGTTTACGTTGTCTTGCGACCAAGACCTGAACCGTTTCAAAAAGGACTGTCCAAGCAGCAAAGGGGCATTGGCGCGTGCGACGCTGGCGCGAACATTGGTCACCGTTCGATCCCCAACCTTCAAAGATCTGATGATAAATGTCCTCGATGAGACAATCGAACCATCAGCAAGGCGATGGTTCGCCGATCCAGTAAAGTCGCTTTCGTTGATCGTGCCGGTCCTCATCAAGGTTTGAGCAACATCGGCTGGGATCGAAACGTCAGAGGCTCCACTGTCAATAACGAAGTTTAACTTCAGGGTGTCGTTTATGAGAGCGGGCACGTAAAAGGTCCCATTGCCTGAAACCATCCTCACGCGCGCGTCGCCCTCGGATAGTTCGGTCACTATCTGAGTTGCCGCGGGCCGAACTCCAATGAGACGGGCCAACGCCGATTGGGCAAAACGATTTCCATGATCTGCGGCTAGCCTGTACAGGCGGACGGCTTCGCGCTCATCTTTTACTAACCCGCCATCGCCGCGCTCGTATGCAGATCCTAGATTTGCCTGACCTTGAGCGTTGCCACCCTCTGCAGACATTTTGAAAAACCGTACAGCCTCTACAACATCTTTCGGCAGTCCTCCCGCCCCAGCCAAATAGGCAAGTCCTAAATTCGCCTGCGCCTGCGCATTCCTGTGTTCTGCTGCGAGCTTATAAAGCCGTACAGCTTCGGTCTCGTCCCTAGTTAACCCACCGGAGCCGTGCAAATACGCAGCGCCCAAGTTATTTTGCGCCTGATCGTTGCCTTGTTCCGCTGACAGCTTGTAGAGACGCACAGCTTCACGCTCGTCTCTTGCTAGCCCGCCCGCTCCATGCTCATAGGCAAACCCGAGGTTCACCTGGCCAACGGCGTTACCTTGGTCAGCCGAAAGCTTGAAAAGTCGTACGGCTTCACGCTCGTCTTTTGATACCCCTGCGTGACCTCGCGCGTAGGCAAGCCCGAGATAAGCCTCTCCGAGAGCATTACCTTGGTCGGCCGATAATTTGTACAGTCGGCCCGCTTCGCGTTCATCTTTGGTGACTCCGCCACGTCCCTCGAGATAAAAGATCCCGAGATAGACTTGCGCGAAGGCGTTACCGCGCTCTGCTGCCGTTCTGTATAGACGGGCGGCCGTGTACTCATCCTTGGCTAAGCCGCCCCGTCCCGTTTGATACAATCTGCCGAGATTATATTGCGCCGGCGCGAAGCCCTGATCTGCGGAAAGCCTGAAAAGACGGGCGGCTTCACTATCACTTTGGGCAAGCCCGCCACGTCCCGCTAGATAAAGAACTCCAAGGTCGTTTTGACCTTGCGCGTTCCCGTGATCTGCAGCGAATTTCGAGAGGCGGAGCGCTTCGGCGTCATCCTTCGGGATGCCGCCCTCTCCAATCAGATAGAGCGACGCCAGGTTGGCCGCGCCTTGAACGCTGCCACCCTCGAACGCCTTGGCGTATTGCAGCCGAGCCGCATCAACGTTCTTTGCGGCCTGATATGCCCGACCTAGCTGCAGGGCAATCCTGGGATCTTTTGCGGCGACCTTCGCTGCGCGTTCGCATGCATCGATTGCGACCTGTGCGACGATCTTTTCAGAACTGACGCCAGCGACTCCCGCTGGTCGCGTCCTATCAAATGGATGAGCCGCAACTTGATCGCAGGCTGCTAGAAGTTCAACGATTGGCTTCTCGGCCGCGGAAATAGAGGAACAACTGAATCCAATCAAGAGTCCGACGGAAATATAAATCAGCCTCACCGCACTCCTCCTGTGAGACGAACTGAAAGTGTTTTCGCTACAATAAGACCAAGCCTATCCCTCCGGCTCGCTCCTGCCAATGCCGGATGTTCGGGAAGATGTGCGGCGCCAAGGCGAAAACTCTCGGTTGATTAAGAGATCCCGCCCGACGGACACGCTCGCCCGCCACAGTATCCCTTCGCCCGTCCTGGAGGCATGACGCGCGGCTGGGGGAGGGCACCCTGTCTGGCCGAAGACAACTGCCGGGCGTCCTTGCTGGTCGCTGCCCAGCCGAACGCCAATCGACGGTCGCCCCGATCGCGC
This sequence comes from Bradyrhizobium sp. CER78, assembly GCF_029846235.1. GTDB lineage: Bacteria > Pseudomonadota > Alphaproteobacteria > Rhizobiales > Xanthobacteraceae > Bradyrhizobium. The sequence continues at coordinate 357,202 of NZ_JARVWP010000004.1, read as the reverse complement.
TAACGAGGTATCCAGGATGGGTATGGGTACGACCGTTACGGGCAACGATCTAGGGCTGCAACACACGCAAGAAAGAATATTGCGGTAAAAGAGCCGCGCTTGCTCATCGTGCTCGCCATCAACTTGTCGGATGAAGCGGTACTCGTCAGTTCGGCAGCCGGCTTTGCCGCCACTCGCGCGGCGACAGGCCGTAATGATCGCGGAACACGCGGCCGAAATGCGAGAGATCGTTAAAGCCCCAGGCGAACGCGACCTCGCTGATGTGGCGATGCGCATGTGCCGGCGAGGCAAGGTCGCGCTTGCAGCGCTCCAGCCGCTCCGCCAGCACGAAGCGCTGGAATGAGGTGTCCTCGTCGGCGAGCAGGCTGTTGACATAGCGCGGCGAGATGCCGAGCGCCGCTGCGGTTTCGGTGAGGCCAAGCTCAGGGTTCGGCAGATGCGCGAGCACGTGCGCCTTCAGCCGGTAGAGCAGGGCGGAGCGGTGGGTCGAGGCCGGCAGCGCGGCGCCGCCGATGCGCTCGCTGATCGCCATCGCGAGCAGGTCCGCGGCCTGATCGGCAAGGCGGATCGCGTTGTCCGGATCGAGCCTGTCGGCGATATCAGCGAGTCCCGAGATGAACTGCCAGGCGAGCCGCTGCACCGGACGATCCGACGTGAACGTCGTCGCCGTCAGACCTTGAGTGCCGGCAAAGCGCCGGTGCAGCATTGCGCGCGGCACCTGGAAGATGGTCTGCGTGAAGTCGTCGTTGAAGCGCAGCTCATAGGGCCGCGTGGTGTCGTAGAATGCGAACTCGCCGGGCTGGATCACGGTCTCGCGGCCGTCCTGCACCACGCCGCCCGAGCCGCTGCGGCCGAGCGCGAACAGAACGAAATCCTCGCTGGCACGCGCGATCCGCGACGGTGTGCGCAGCACGCGCTGCCGGCTCGATGATACGACCGAGCACTTCGCCGGACCCAGCTGCGTGCTGGTGATGGCGCCGTGGAAGGCGGAGCCGAGGTCGGACTTGCAATCCAGCTGCACGAACACGTCGCAGACGATGTCCTGCCAGAGCGCGAGGCGTCGATGCGTGGGCGCGTTGTCCGTGGTGAACAGGGCCGGCATGATTTCCTCCCTTCACGAGTGCAAACGCTGGCCGCACAAACAAAGCAAGCTTTGTACCGGAGACCGCTGGGGGAATCTCCTCCGCAGTCGAATTTTCCTTCCGTCCTGGTCGAACGGTGGTCCCGGTCCCGGGGCAGCATGATGTCAGAGGCCGCTAGGCCCGATCAAGACCGAACCGGCCGCAGCGGCCGGCTGCGAGGAGGACATCATGGGCATCGAACACCCGAAATATCGCGTTGCGGTGGTGCAGGCCGCGCCGGCCTGGCTGGATCTCGACGCGTCCATCGCCAAGTCCATTGCGCTGATCGAGGAGGCCGCCGCCAAGGGGGCCAAGCTGATCGCGTTCCCGGAGGCGTTCATCCCCGGCTATCCCTGGTACATCTGGCTGGACTCGCCGGCCTGGGCGATCGGGCGCGGCTTCGTGCAGCGCTATTTCGACAATTCGCTGAGCTACGACAGCCCGCAGGCCGAGCAGCTGCGGCTCGCGGTGAAGAAGGCCGGCATGACCGCGGTGCTCGGCCTGTCCGAGCGCGACGGCGGCAGCCTCTATCTCGCGCAATGGCTGATCGGACCCGACGGCGAGACCATCGCCAAGCGACGCAAGTTGCGGCCGACCCATGCCGAGCGCACCGTCTATGGCGAGGGCGACGGCAGCGACCTTGCGGTGCATGACCGCCCCGGCATCGGCCGGCTCGGCGCGCTGTGCTGCTGGGAGCATCTGCAGCCGCTGTCGAAATACGCGATGTATGCCCAGAACGAGCAGGTGCACGTCGCGGCCTGGCCGAGCTTCTCGCTGTACGACCCGTTCGCGCCGGCGCTGGGCTGGGAGGTCAACAACGCGGCCTCGCGCGTCTATGCCGTCGAGGGCTCGTGCTTCGTGCTGGCGCCCTGCGCCACGGTCTCGCAGGCGATGGTCGACGAGATGTGCGACCGCGACGACAAGCACGCGCTGCTGCATGTCGGCGGCGGCCACGCCGCGATCTACGGGCCCGACGGCAGCTCGATCGCCGAGAAGCTGCCGCCCGATCAGGAAGGCCTGCTGCTCGCCGATATCGATCTCGGCGCGATCGGGATCGCCAAGAACGCCGCCGATCCGGCCGGGCACTATTCGCGGCCCGATGTCACGCGCCTGCTGCTGAACAAGAAGCCATCCAAACGCGTCGAGCATTTCGCACTGCCGCTCGACAGCTTCGAGGAGATCGACGCGGCCGCGAGCTAACGCTTCAAGGCAACATCCAACCGGAGGTGACTGCCATGGAATCCGCGATTCCTCCTCATTTGCAGACGGCGCGCTCTCGTCATCGTCGTGTGCCTGACGACTATGCGCCGCCTTATCCGTCCTTCGTCGCGCGCCACAAGCCCGCGGTCGCAAGCGTGATCATGGCCTATTTCGGCGTGCAGTTTCGCGGCGAGCCGACCGCCGCCGCGACCGCGGCGCTGGCGCAGACCGCAAAACGCTTTGCCGGCGAGAACGGCCCGACCCATTGGGACCGCGCGCAATATGTCGACCAGGCCGGCTTCACCAATGTCGTCTCGGTTGCCTATTGGGACGATGCCGGGCGCTTCGACGCCTGGTTCGGCGGTGCGCGCGAGGCCTGGACCGGCAGCAGCGCCAGCGATGGCGTCGGCCGTTTCATCGAGGTGCTGCGACCGCATGTTGCGCGCTACGAGACGCTGTTCTCCTCGCTCGGCCGGCTGGAAGGCGTCGCCGTGCTCGCCGACGGCATGAGCGCCGAGGTGCAGGAGCACGCCTATTGGGGCGGCATGCGCGACCGCATCCCGCTGTCGCAGACCGATGCGATGACGCCGGGCGGCGAGCCGCGCCTGATCCGCGACGGCGCACGCATCCGTGTGGTGGCGCATGACAACCTCTGCCTGATCCGCTCCGGACAGGACTGGAGCGACACCGAGGCGTCGGAGCGCAAGATGTATCTCGACGACGTCGAGCCGGTGCTGCGCGAGGGCATGGATTTCCTGCGCGACGACGGCCTGCCGATCGGCTGCTACGCCAACCGCTATATGCGCGTGGTCGATGCGGACGGAAGGCCGACCGAAAAATCCTACGGCCAGAGCTGGTGGAAGAGCCTCGCGGCGCTGGAGCGCTGGGCGGAATCGCACCCGACCCATGTCAGGATCTTCGGCGCGGCGATGAAGTATCTGTCGACGCTGGGGCCGGCCGCGAAGCTCAGGCTGTATCACGAGGTCACCGTCGCCGCCGCCGACGAGCAGTTCTTCGAATATCTCGGCTGCCACGACCGGACCGGCATGCTGGGCGCGGTGCAGCTCGCGGCGGCAGATCAATCTGCCTGACGTTCGACTTGCTCGGATCGCCCGAGCGCTGGCCGCGTTGGAAGTGCATTCCCTCTCCCGCTTGCGGGGGAGGGCCAGGGTGGGGCTCTCTCCGCGAGTCGTGTCGCGGAGAGAGCCCCCACCCGGATCGCATCTGTCGATGCGATCCGACCTCCCCCGCAAGCGGGAGAGGTGCAGCGAGTTTGCCGCGGGACCGATCCACACTGCCGTGACTACGGACGCAACCGGCCGGCATGCGTCGTGATGGCCTGTGCCAGCTCCACGGCCGGGCCGCGTCTGGTCCGCCGCGCGGTGCGGACCACGAACTCGACGCTGCCGAGCGGCGGCAGGCCTGACGCCGGCATCGCTTCCAGTCCGTCCGGGATCAGGCCCTGCGCCTGAGGGGTGATGCCGAGGCCGGCGAGCGCCGCGGCGCGCAGCCCGCTGAGGCTGCCGCTGGAGCAGACGATGCGCCACGGCCGTCCGAACCGCTCCATCGCCTCCAGCACGACGCTGCGGCTGACGCTCGGCGGCGCGTAGAGGATCAGGGGCAACGGCTGCTCGGGATCGAGCCGCATGCCCGGCGCGCCGGTCCACACCAGGCGGTCCTGCCACACCAGCTGCCCCGGCGCGTCGCCGGGGCGGCGCTTGCCGAGCACGAGGTCGAGCTCGCCGGCATCGAGCTGCTGGTACAGCACGGCGCTGAGGCCGATCGTCAGCTCGAGATCGACCTGCGGGTGGCGGCGGACGAAATCGCGCAAAAGATCTGGCAGGCGGGAGCTGGCAAAATCCTCCGCGGCGCCGAACCGGACCTTGCCGCGCACCTGCGAGCCGGCGAAGTAATCCCGGGCGCGCGCATTGGCCTCGAGGATCGGCCGCGCGAAGCCGGTCATCGCCTCGCCGTCGGCGGTGAGCACGACCGAATGGGTGTCACGCACGAACAGGCGGCGGCCGGCCGCGGCCTCGAGCTTGCGGATGTGCTGGCTCACCGTCGACTGCTTCAGGCCGAGGCGGCGGCCGGCCTCGGTGAAGTTCTGGGTCTGCACCACGGTGAGGAAGGTCTCTAGCTGGGTCGGGTCGAGCATGCAGCGATCCATAATTACATAACGTAATGACAGTAACATTGGTAAGCGCAGTTCACAATCAGCCTCGCGGAGAGCACCTTTCAGCCAAGGAAAGGAACCCGCCATGACCCTCAACCGCCTCCGATCATTCGTGTCCGTCGACCCCTACATCGCCGCCATCGTCGGCATGGTCGGCCTTGCCACGCTGCTGCCGCTGCACGGACAGGGCACCGTGATCGGCGGCTACGCCACCGACGCAGCGATCGCGCTGCTGTTCTTCCTGCACGGTGCGCGCCTCTCGACGACCGAGGCGCTGGTCGGTGCGCGGCACTGGAAGCTGCATCTCGTGATCTTCCTGTCGACCTTTGCCCTGTTCCCGCTGCTTGGGCTCGCCGCCCACGCGCTGGCGCCGCATCTGTTGACGCCGGCGCTGTGGGCGGGCGTGATCCTGATCTGCATCCTGCCGTCGACGGTGCAGTCGTCGGTCGCCTTCACCTCGATCGCGCACGGCAATGTGTCGGCGGCGCTGTGCTCGGCGACCGCGTCCAATCTGCTCGGCATCGTCGCGACGCCGCTGCTGGCGGGCGTGCTGCTCTCGAGCCATGGCGGGTTCTCCGGCAATGCCGCGCTCGACATCGTCGTGCAGCTGTTGCTGCCGTTCATTGCGGGGCAATTGTCGCGGCCGCTGATCGGCGGCTTCGTCGCCAGGCACCATGCGATGCTCGGCCTGGTCGATCGCGGCTCGATCCTCTTGATCGTCTACACGGCGTTCAGCGATGGCGTCAGCCACGGCATCTGGCATCAGGTCAATGCAACGCAGATGGCTATCGTGCTCGGCCTCGATGCGGTGCTGCTGGCAATCGTGCTGCTGATCACCAGTTTCGGCAGCAAGCTACTCGGCTTCTCGCGCGCCGACCGCATCGCGATCATGTTCTGCGGCTCGAAGAAGTCGCTGGCGAGCGGATTGCCGATGGCGAGCGTGCTGCTCGCCGGGCAGTCGGTCGGCCTGATCGTGCTGCCGCTGATGCTGTTTCACCAGATCCAGCTGATGACCTGCGCCGCGCTCGCGCGCCGTTATGCAGGGGCTGAGCAAGAGACGTCACGTGATGCCGTCCCCTGCACGCGTAGGCATTCACCACCAGTGTCGTCCCCCGGCTTGACCGCGGGACCCAGTACGCCGCGGCTTCTCCGTGACTGACCGGCGTCTCTGGAATACTGGATCGCCCGGTCGAGCCGGGCGATGACGCCGTCAGATTGGCGAGCGACGGTCGCAAACGCCCAGCGCTACGCCACGCGCAGGCCCTTGGCGATTTCCTTCTGTGCATCGAACTCGCGGCGCAGGCGGGCCAGCTCCTCGGCGCTCAGCGCGTCGGCGTTGCTGTAATCGCGCTTCCAGGACGCATCCTCGCTCCAGCGCAGCGGCGACTGCACCGTGGTCTGTGGACCCGGCGCAGACTCCAGCACGCGCAGCGCGAGCTCCAGCGTGAGCGCCTGCGAGGCGACATCATGTGGCTTGCCGGCGGAGTTGCCGAGCGGGAAATCGGAGAACAGGAAGCGCGGCACCGCGGCGTGCTCGACGATATCCTTGGCGCAACCCATCACCACGGTCGGGATGCCGTTGGCCTCGAGGTGTCGTGCGACCAGGCTGACGGTCTGGTGGCAAACCGGGCAATTCGGCACCAGCACCGCAGCGTCGACCTTGTCGTCGCGGCAGCGCTTGAGGATTTCGGGCGCGTCGGTCTCGATGGTGACGCGATGGCTGCGGTTGGTCGGGGCGCCGAAGAAGCGCGGCGCGACTTCGCCGATTGTGCCTGAAGCGGCGAGGCGCTTGAGTTGCGCCAGCGGGAACCAGGTGCCGCTGTCGGTCGCCGTGGTATGCGTGCGGTCATAGGCGATGTGCGAAATCCTTAAGTCGTGCTGCTGCGACGTGTCGCCGTCATAGACCGAATAGAATTTTGCGCCGCCATTGTATTTCGCGCCGGGACCCTGGTCGCCCTTGGCCGGATCGAACGGCGCCGCCGTCGTGATGATGGCGACGCGCGACTGGTTCAGCGGCTTCTTGAGGGGCTGGAACGCGGCGGAGGTGTAATGCGCCCAGCGGTAGGGGGTGGTGTAGCCGATCGCCGCGTAATAATCGCGGGTCCGCTTCATGTAGCCGATCGGGGCGTCGTCGTCGGGGGCAAAGCCGAGTTGGTCGTCCGTAGCTGCGGCCATTTTGCGCTCCCTTTTGCGCGCCATCATTTCAGTCCATAGCTAGACCACGAGCTTGCGGTGTCAAGCCGCGCCAGCGCGGGAACAGATTTGCCATGCGAACAGGTCTTTGCGCCGCATTGGTCCTGCTTGTGATGCTGGTGCCGACGCTCGGCGCCGGCGCGGAGGACACGCCCGCCGCAGCCCCGCCGACGCCGCCAGCCGCCGAGCCGCCCGCAACGCCCGCCGAGAAACCAGCGGCCGCGCCGGCGGAGCCGTCTGCAACGCCTCCGGGAGAGCAGGCCGAGAAACCTGCCGCGCCTCCAGCGGACACCCCCGCAGCGCCTGCCGACAAGCCTGCTGCGGCACCGGGCGATACGTCCGGGAAGCCCGCGGCCGCGACCGACAAGCCCGCGGACGATGCGCGCGAGAGCGACACCCGCGAGGCGATGTGCCTGATGATCGAGTCGGCGGCGCGGGCCAACGATTTGCCGCTCGAGTTCTTCGCGCGCGTGATCTGGCAGGAGAGCCGCTTCCAGGCCGATGCGGTCGGTCCGATAACCCGCAGCGGTGAGCGCGCGCAGGGCATCGCGCAGTTCATGCCGGGCACCGCCAATGAGCGGGGGCTGCTTGATCCCTTCAATCCCGTGCAGGCGCTGCCGAAGTCGGCCGAATTCCTCAGCGAGCTGCGCAACCAGTTCGGTAATCTCGGCCTTGCGGCCGCCGCCTACAATGCCGGCCCGCGCCGGGTGCTGGACTGGCTTGCCGGCACCGGCTACATGCCGCAGGAGACGCGCAATTACGTCTCCGCGATCACCGGCTCCAGCGTCGACGACTGGGCCGCTGCCGCCCGCAACAACGGCAAGATGCCGGAACGTCCGCCGGCCAAGAGCTGCCGCGAGCTGATGGCGCTGTTGAAGCGCGCACCCAACCCGTTCGTGGCCGGGCTCGAGCAGCACATCACGCTGTCGGCGGCCAAGGTATGGGGCGTGCAGCTCGCCGCCGGCTTCAGCCGCGACAAGGCGCTTGCGATGTACGCCCGCGCGATGAAGCGGCTGTCGAACGTGATCGGCGATCAGGATCCGAGCCTGCTCGGTTCGCGACTGCGCAGCCGCGGCAGCGCGACGTTCTACCAGGTGCGGATCGGCGCCGACACCCGTCCCGAGGCCGACGGCCTGTGCAACCGCATCCGCAAGGCGGGCGGTGCATGTTTTGTGCTGAAGAACAGGGCGTGAGCCACCGACTTCTCCACGTCATTGCGAGGAGCGAAGCGACGAAGCAATCCATCTGGCCGAGCAAGCGGAGCAATGGATTGCTTCGCTCCGCTCGCAATGACGAGTGGGGCTATCGCCGCTGCATAGCAGCGCTGTGCCGTCTCTTGCTTGACCCTACGTTGTCAGCGCCCTAAGCCGCCGCGGTTGCAAAACCATCCGGTTCACCGTGGCGCTTCCTCCGCTCGATTCTCCGCAATGGCAGACCTCGTTCCGCGCCTTCCTGTGGGGCGCGCGGTCGATCGGCGCGACCGTGCTGACGCTGGTGCTGTTTGCGACCTATCTCGGGATCGGCGCGCTGGCGCATGATTCCGGCTTCTCGCTGGGCTGGACCCTCGCGAGCACGGCGTTCGTCTGGGCGGGCCCCGCGCAGATCATCGTGATCACGACGCTCGGCTCCGGCGCCACCGTGCTGCAATCGGCGATCGCGGTCACCGTCAGCGCGATCAGGCTGTTTCCGATGGTGGTCTCGGTGTTGCCGTTGATGCGCACCGAACAGACCAAACGCCGGCATCTGATCCTGGTGGCGCATCTCACGGCCGTGACGCTGTGGGTCGAATGCTACCGCTTCCTGCCGCAGGTGCCACGCAACCGGCGGATCGCCTTCATCCACGGGCTCGGCCTGGGGCTGGTCTCGGTCTGCCTGATCGCCAACACGATCGGCTATACGCTCGCGGCCAACCTGACGCCGCTGCTCGCCGCCGGCATGCTGATGCTGACGCCGCTCGCGTTCCTGTTCTCCACCGCGCGCAACTGCCGCGAGCTCGCCGACGTCATCGCGCTGGTGCTCGGTCTGCTGTTGTTTCCGCTGGCGGCGATGCTCAACAGCGGCGTCGACATCTTGGTCAGCGGCGTCGTCGCGGGAACGATTGCCTACGGCGTCCACCGGGCGCGGGCGGGCATCGTGAGGGCGCGCGCATGAGCACCTTCATCGGCGACTGGCACGCGCTCGCGATCCTGTTCGTGGCCGGCGTCATCCCCAACCAGATCTGGCGCATGCTCGGCCTGTGGTTCGGCGGCGGCATCGACGAGAACTCGGAACTGCTGGTCTGGGTGAGGGCGGTCGCCACCGCGATCCTGGCCGGCATCATCGCGCAGATCGTGGTGCAGCCGCCGGGCGCGCTCGCCAGCGTGCCGGACTGGCTGCGCTACGGTGCCGTCGCGGCGGGCTTTGTCGCGTTCATGCTGGCGCGGAAGTCGATCTTCGCCGGCGTGATCGTCGGCGAAGTCGTGATGATCGCGGGCAAATACTGGCTCGGCTGATTGCGGCGAGCGCATTATCCGCTACTCTCGTTCCCAAGAACAAAACAACGGGGAAACGGCATGCAGCGGCGCGCATCATCGCTCTTCATTGTTGCTCTGACGGCCTTGCTGGCGGCGGTGCAGCCGGCGCATGCCGCGGACTATCCGACGCGTCCGATCAAGCTCGTGGTGCCCTATGCCGCGGGCGGACCGACCGATGTGCTCGGCCGCATCGTCGGCGAATATCTCGGGCGCGATCTCAAGCAGGTGGTCGTGGTCGAGAACAAGGCCGGTGCGCAGGGCGCGATCGGCGCCGAGGCCGTGGCGCGCTCCGATCCCGACGGCTACACGCTGTTCGTGACGGCGGCCTCGATCTTCGTGCTCAATCCGCTGCTCTACAAGAAGCTGCCCTACGATCCGGCCACGGATTTTCGGCTGCTGTCCGTCATCACGGATGCGCCGATGATCATGGAGGTGAATCCGTCCGTACCTGCCAAGACGATCGCCGAGTTCGTCGCCTACGCCAAGAAGAATCCCGGCAAGCTCAATTTCGGATCGGCCGGCACCGGCGGCACGGTTCATCTCGCCGGCGAGATGTTCAAGCAGATGGCCGGCGTCGAGATGACCCACGTGCCGTACAAGGGCGCCGGACCCGCGCTGCAGGATCTGCTGTCCGGCAACATCCAGCTGATGTTCGACACGCTCGGCACCGCGCTGCCGCCGGTCAAATCAGGCATGCTGCGCGCGCTCGGCGTCAGCTCAACCGCGCGCATCCCGGATTTACCTGACCTGCCGACGATCGCCGAGAGCGGCTACCCTGATTATGCGGTCAGCGTCTGGTATGGTATTGCAGCGCCGTCGAAGGTGCCTGACGAGATCGCCGGCAAGATCAAGACGAGCCTCGACCGGGCCTTGAACGACGAGGCGTTCCGCGCTTCGCTGGTCAAGATCGGTTTCCCGCCGCTGCGTGCGAAGAGCCAGGCCGAGATCGACAAGTTCGTGGATACCGATCGCGCGCGGTGGGCGGGCGTGGTCAAAGCGCTCAACATATCGCTGGACTGACACATGGTACGTGAAATGGAATTGCGCCAGGGCGAGGTCGCTGTCGACATGCCGGCGCCGCGCGATGCCGGGCTCGTGTTCATCGGCCGCATCCGCACGCCCTGGACTTCGCGGCTGGCGACGCCGCGGCAGGGGCGGCATGACGGCCCGGTGTGCCGGCTCGAGATTTTCGAGCCCTGGGTCGCCGCGATCAAGGGCGTCGATTTCTACTCGAACCTCGAAGTGCTGTACTGGCTGCACCAGTCGCGCCGCGACATCGTGCTGCAAAGCCCGAAGAACAACGGCAACACCCGCGGCACCTTCTCGCTGCGCTCGCCGGTGCGGCCCAATCCGATCGGCAGCTCGATCGTCAAGCTGGTCGGCGTCGAGGGCAACGTCATCCTGGTGCGCGGCCTCGACTGCCTCGACGAGACGCCGCTGATCGACGTCAAGCCCGACCGCTGCGAGTTCACCCCGCTGGCTCCGCCGCAGGCCGGGGATTTCGAGACGGAGTAGGCCGTCATTCCGGGGCGATGCGAAGCATCGAACTATGGTGCGCACTTGCGCACCTGAGAATCTCGAGATTCCGGGTCTGGTCCTGCGGACCATCCCGGAATGACGCCTTCGGCGTCACTTCAGCGCCGCAATCAACTTTGCGGCATGCGCCTCCAGCACCTTGCCGTCCTCCTTGTGGCTGGCAGGCGGCAGCAGCGCGACGCCGTTCTTGCGCGGCATCACGTGCATGTGCAGGTGGAAAACCACCTGGCCGCCGGCGGGCTCGTTGAATTGCTGCACGGTGATGCCGTCGGCCTCAAACGCCTTCATACCGGCGGCGGCGATCTTGTGCGCCGCGCGCGCGACATGGGCGTAATCATCCGGCGTGATGTCGAGGATGTTGCGGGCAGGGGCCTTCGGGATCACCAGCGTGTGCCCGGGCGAGCGCGGCATGATGTCGAGGAAGGCCAGCACGTGCTCGTTCTCATAGACCTTGTAGGACGGAAACTCGCCGCGCAGGATTTTTGCGAAGGGATTGTTGTTGTCGTAGGCGGGCATGGCGGCGGCTCCTCAATTTTATTGCGCTAGAGCCTACTCCGTTCCGATTGAATCGGAACGGGGCTCTAGACTCTTGTTTTGACGCGTTTTCTTCACGCGAACCGGTATCCACTTCGCTCGAAAACACTCTAATGTCTAGGTCACGGCCGAAACGTCAAGCGTCGTCCTCGACGGTCTTCCGGAACGGGCCGGCCTCGGTGAGCTCGCGGCCGACCTCGGCGACATAGTCGCGCTCGCGCTTGAGGTAATCGGCAATCGCCCGGCGCAGCCCGGTGTCGGCGATGAAGTGCGCCGAGTAGGTGGTCTGCGGCAGGTAGCCGCGTGCCAGCTTGTGCTCGCCCTGTGCGCCGGCCTCGACCACCTTGAGCCCGCGCTGAACCGCGAAATCGATCGCCTGGTAGTAGCAGACCTCGAAATGCAGGAACGGGTGATGCTCGATCGCGCCCCAGTTGCGGCCGAACAGCGTGTCCGAGCCGATGAAGTTGATCGCGCCGGCGATCCAGCGGCCGTTGCGCTTGGCCATGACCAGCAGCACGTCGCGGGCCATGCTCTCGCCGATCAGCGAGAAGAACTCTCGAGTCAGATACGGCCGACCCCATTTGCGCGAGCCGGTCTCCATGTAGAACTCGAAGAAGGCATCCCAGGCGTCTTCGGTGATATCTGAGCCGGTCAGCCAGTGGATGGTGATGCCGGCCGCAACGGCTTCGCGGCGCTCGCGCTTGATGCCCTTGCGGTGGCGCGAGTTCAGCGATCCCAGAAAATCGTCGAAGGTCTTGTAGCCGTCATTGTGCCAGTGGAACTGCTGGTCGGTTCGCTGCAGGAAGCCGTGCGCGCCGAGGAACCTTGCCTCGCCCTCGCGGGCAAACGTCACATGCACCGAGGAAGCTTCAGTGGCGTTGCAGAGTGCCCGCAGGCCCCGCGCCAGCGCGGAGCCGATCACCTCGCGGTCGACCCCGTCGCGGATCAACAGCCTTGGTCCGGTCGCCGGCGTGAAGGGAACGGAGACCTGGAGCTTCGGATAGTAGCTGCCGCCGGCGCGGTGATAGGCCTCGGCCCAGCCGCGGTCGAACACGTATTCGCCCTGCGAGTGCGATTTCAGATAGCAGGGCACTACGCCGACGATCCGGCCGTCGAGCTTCGCGATCAGATGCCGTGGGCCCCAGCCGGTGCGCGGGCAGGCCGAATTGGAGGCTTCCGCGGCGGAGAAAAAAGCGTGGGAAACGAACGGGTTATAGCTCGAACTTGCGGCGGTCTGGCAATCGCCTGAGGCGGCGGGCGAGGCCAGCGTGTCGAGGGTGTGAATGCTGTCCGCGTCCGGCTTTGGATTGGCGCAGGCATCCCACTCGGCGGCCGGAACGCCGCCGATGTCAGCCACAGCCTCTAGGGTGATTTCAGACGACGCCATCGAGAGTGAAGACCGGTGTCTCTTTTGAGCATGATCTTTCCGGAACAGCTGGCTCCATTTCCGGATCATGCTCCGCATTCCGCCATCGCCGATGACGACCAACTCCCGACAACATCGTGCGTCGCAGCGACGAGTTCAAGACTGCAACGCGGCTCTCTGCGGCATGTCAGGTTCCCGGCACAAAGCCCTCGAAGATCATCTGGTCGGCGTAGCGGGCCGCGCGCTCGCGCTGTTCCGCCGTCCGCACCGTCCAGGCCAGCAGCGGGCACCCGAACACATTGCGGGCGATCCAGGGCGCCGGCGCGGGCAACTGGTTGACCCAGAAGGCAACGAAATGCGGCTCGGTCCTGAAGCCGTGGCGCAGATACAGCATGCTGTCGCGCTGGGCCGGCGTCAGCTTGGTCCATGAGCTGTCGTCGTAAGTGCGTTGGGCGGTGATGCCGCGCGGCAAATTGGGCATGGCCTCGCGCAGCGCCAGCACCTGGTCGGGATCGAAGGACATGCCGACAACGGGGCCGGAGTAGGACGACAGCACCTCGGCCATCCGGGCTACCAGCTTGCGGTCGCCGTCGAAATGGCTCTTCACCTCGACCACCAGCGGGACGCGGCCGGCGACCAGCGCGCAGAGGTCGCCGAGCGTCATCATCTGCTCGGAGGTGTCCTTGAACTTGACCGCCTTCAGCTCGGCTGCCGTCTTGGTCGCCAGCAGGCCCGACCCCTCGGTGAGGCGGCCGAGCGCATCGTCATGATGCACCATCGCCTCGCCGTCGGCGGTGAGCTGGATGTCGCACTCGATTGCGAAGTTGCCGGCGACCGCGGCGGTGGCCGCGGCCGGCATGTTCTCGATGACACCGCGTGCGGCATCATGCAGGCCGCGATGGGCGACCGGCCGTTTCGTCAGCCAATCAGGGGCGCGCATCGATCAGGCGACTTCGAACACGCCTTCGACTTCGACCGCGGCATCTGCCGGCAGCGAGGCGACACCGACGGTGGTCCGGGCATGGCGGCCCTTGTCGCCGAAGGCTGCGACCATCAGGTCGGACGCGCCGTTCAGCACCTTCGGGCCGTCGAAGAAGTCAGGCGCGGAGTTGATGAAGCCGCCCAATCGCACCACGCGCACGACCTTGTCGAGGTCGCCGAGCGCGGCCTTGATCTGGGCGAGCAGGTTGATCGCACAGCCCTGCGCCGCGGCAACGCCTTGCTCCAGCGTGACGCCGGCCCCGAGCTTGCCCTTGGCGATCAGCTTGCCTTCGGCGTTGAAACAAACCTGGCCGGAGATGAACAGCAGGTTTCCGCTGCGGACGAAGGGGACGTAGTTTGCGACCGGGGAGGTCGGCTCGGGAAGTGTGATGCCCTGTGACGCCAGTTTCTGTTCGACGGTACCCGCCATTTTTTGTCCCCCAATTGGATTGCACGAAGCCTGAAACGCGGTCAGGGCCAAGTTTGTTTCGATTGTTTCGCGCATCGTGCCGCCGGTTGCAAGCGACGGTCACGTGAGGGCCGGGCGGCCATGGCGTGCCAAATCGCATGGAAAACTGCTGAAAACGCCGGCAATTTCGCGGCGTACATTGCGATTTTGTCAGACTTGCCCCAGTTGCGGCGCAATACCACCGTCACTATTGTGGCGAATCCCTGCCTCCCCGAGGAAAAGCCATGACCTTGCTGTTCCGGACTCCGTCGCGTGCCCTGGTGCTCTCGATCGCCGTTGCCGCAGGATCCGCTTTGGCTCAAGGGTCGGCCGCTGCGGCGGCAAGCGGGCCGTTCCTCGCGCACCAGGCGCTGTACGATCTGAGCCTCGTGAAATCGCGCGGCTCCAATTCGGTCAGCGATGCGCGCGGGCGCATCCTCTACAATTTCTCCGGCAGTTCCTGCGAAGGCTACACTTCCGAATTCCGCCAGGTGTCCGAGCTCGACAGCGGCGAGGGCAAGGTGACGCTGTCCGATCTGCGTTCCACGTCCTGGGAGGACGCGTCGGGCAAGAGCTACCGCTTCAAGATCGACACGCGGATGAACGACGGTGCCTCGTCGCCGGTCGACGGCATCGCCGAGCGGGTCGGCGATCATATCACCGTGAAGCTGACGCAGCCGGTGAAGAAGACGTTCAATATCGACGGCAAGATCGTGTTCCCGACCGAGCAGATCCAGCACATCATCGCCGCCGCCCGTGACGGCAAGTCGGTGCTCGAACAGACCGTCTATGACGGGTCCGACAATGGCGAGAAGATCTACAACACGCTGACCGTCATCGGCCGCCCGATTGCAGGCGATCGCGCGCCGTCATCGCCCGATCCGTCGACGGCGAGCGATGCGATGAAGACCATGACGCGCTGGCCGGTGACGGTGAGCTATTACGACAGCGACGCGCGCGCCAAGGACGGCGAGCAGACGCCGGTCTACGCGATGTCGTTTGAGCTCTACGAGAACGGCGTCTCCCGCGCGCTGGTGCTGGACTACAACGATTTCGTGATCTCCGGCGCGCTCGACAAGTTCGACGTCAGGGATTCCAAGCCGTGTAAGTGACAACGCAGTTGTCATTCCGGGGCGATGCGCAGCATCGAACCCGGAATCTCGAGATTCCGGGTCTGGTCCTTCGGACAATCCCGGAATGACGGTGTCGCTGGTCGAATGCGTCAGACACGAGTACGCTTCCCGAAACACGCGTGTCAGGGAGGCACATCATGAGCAAGCGCGACCATCTTCGCCCCAGCGGCCTGCATCACAATCCGGCTTACTCCCACGTCGTGGTCGCCTCGGGCGCGCGCACGATCTACATTTCGGGACAGGTGTCCACGGACGAGGAGGGCCGGGTGGTCGGCGCAGGCGATCTCGCCGCGCAGACGACGCAGGTAATGCAGAACCTCGGCACGGCGCTGAAGGCCGCCGGCGCCAGCTATTCCAACATCGTCAAGATCACGACCTTTGTGGTCGGCTACAAGCCGGAGCTGCGCCCGATCATCGGCAAGGCGCGCTCGGCGTTCTTCGAGGGCATGGAGCCGCCGGCCTCGACGCTGGTCGGCGTCACCGCGCTCGCCGCGCCGGAATGGCTGATCGAGATCGAGGCGATTGCGGTCGCGGATTGATTCAGCGCGTCGTCATTCCGGGGCGATGCGAAGCATCGAACCCGGAATCTCGAGATTCCCCGGTGCGCAATTGCGCACCTGCGGTCTGGTCCTTCGGACCATCCCGGAATGACAGTCTCTCACTCCTCGACGCTCTTCGCCGGCCCCTCATAGGCGATGCCCCGGATCACCGCGGCATTGCCGAATTTCTTGCGCAGATTGTCCATCGCGCGTTCGGCGTGGGCCGAGCGGCGGTCGAGCATGTCGGAATCGTTGGCCTGCGCGCCCGGGCGCAACGCGCTGACGCCGGCGCCCATCAGGCGGAAGGCGGTGCCGTCGATCTCCTTCGCCAGCATCTCGCGCGTCACTGCAAAGATCTTTGCGGCCAATTGGGTCGGGGTCTGGATCGATTGCGAGCGGGTGCGCTGGCGGAAGTCCGCGGTCTTCAGCTTCAGCGTGATGGTGCAGCCTGAGAGATCGCTGCTCTTCAGCCGCGCCGAGGTCTTCTCCGACAGCTTCCAGAGCAGTTTTTCCAGGATTGCAAAATCGCGGATGTCGGTCTCGAAGGTGGTTTCGCTCGAGATCGTCTTGGCGCCGCGATCGGGCACCACGCTGCGGTCGTCGATGCCGCGCGCCAGCCGCCACAGCCTGCGGCCCTCGCTCGCGAACTGCTTCATCAGCTCGTTCTCGTCGGCGCGCTGCAGGTCCGCGATGACGCGGAACCCGCGTTGCACCAGCTTCTCCTGCGTCGCCGGGCCGACGCCGTAGATGAAGCCGACCGGCTTGCTGGCCAGCATCTCGCGCGCCTCGTCCTGATCGAGCGCGGCAAAACCCCTCGGCTTGTCGAGATCGGAGGCGATCTTGGCGAGGAACTTGTTGCAGGACAGCCCGACCGACACCGTGATGCCGATATCGCGCTCGATCTCGCGGGCGAATTTGGCGAGCACCTTGGCCGGGATCATGCCGTGAACGCGCTGCGTGCCGGAGAGATCGAGGAAGGCTTCGTCGATCGACAGCGGCTCGACCAGCGGCGTCAGCGCCTGCATCGCCTGGCGCACCTCGCGGCCGACCCGGACATATTTCGCCATGTCGGGTGGGATCACGGTGGCGTCGGGGCAGAGTTCCAGCGCCTTGAACATCGGCATTGCCGAGCGGACGCCGTAGGTGCGGGCGATGTAGCAGGCGGCCGACACCACGCCGCGCTTGCCGCCGCCGATGATGACGGGGCGGTCGGCGATCTCAGGATTGTCGCGCTTCTCGACGGTGGCATAGAACGCATCGCAGTCGATATGCGCCAGCGCGAGCGCGGGCAGGGTGCGATGCCGCACCAGCCGCGGCGAGCCGCAATGGCTGCACCGCTTCACCTTGATGTCGAGATCGCCGAGGCAGTCTCGGCAGAAACTGAGGGGGCCGTCGGAAGCTGCCGCTGCCGTCGTCACGGCACGTCGCGCTCCCATCTCGGATCACCCAGCGCCTGATGGGCGGCGGCGATGTTGGTCGGATGCAATTCGGAGGCGGCTGCGAACGCCTTCACTGTGGCATCGTCGCGCATCACGAAATCGAGCACGCTCGCAAGAAATTGAGGATTGGACGCCGCGTTCCGCAGTGTCTCCGGACCGATTCCGGTTTCGGCCAGGAACAGGCCCAGCCGCTCGGGATCGCCGGCAATGAAACCGAGCGCCTGAATCGCAACGATTTCAGCAACTTCCCGGGGGTTGTGAACAGGCTTTTTCAACGCGCCGGTTTGCCTTTCCGTTAACTTATGGTCTCTATTGAGAGGCCCATCATGCCCGAGTCTTCCGCATGTGTTCAAGCAACGGAAACCACGCTGCGGAAGTTGGACTAACGGGTTAACGGGTTAGAGCGATTCTGGCGCTAGTTTGAATTCACATTTTCGACGCGTCCCGAGCGCGGTGCGTGAGGCGCCGCAGCAGGGCCCGTCTCCTGGGTTTGGGAGGGACGGGATGGCCAAAACCGTCCTGATCGTGGAGGACAACGAGCTCAACATGAAGCTCTTTCGCGATCTGTTGGAAGCGCATGGCTATCAGACTTCGGGCACCAGCAATGGCTTCGAAGCGCTCGATCTCGTCCGCAAGCTGCGGCCCGATCTCATCCTGATGGATATTCAACTGCCCCAGGTTTCCGGCCTCGAGGTCACGCGCTGGATCAAGGACGATCCCGATCTGCGCACGATTCCGGTGGTCGCGGTCACCGCCTTCGCCATGAAGGGCGACGAAGAACGCATCCGCGAGGGCGGCTGCGAAGCCTATTTGTCCAAGCCGATCTCGGTCGGCAAATTTATTGAGACTGTCCGACGCTTTATCGGATAGGGGAGTTGTGGTGCAATGTCCGCGCGTATCCTCGTCGTCGATGACGTTCCGGCGAACGTCAAGCTGTTGGAAGCCCGCCTGTCGGCCGAATATTTCGATGTGCTGACCGCTTCCAACGGGAGCGAGGCGCTGGAAATCTGCGCGCGCGCCGAATGCGACATCATCCTGCTCGATGTCATGATGCCTGACATGGACGGCTTCGAGGTCTGCCGCCGGCTGAAGTCCAATCCGGCGACGCATTTCATTCCGGTGGTGATCGTCACCGCGCTCGACAGTCCGGCCGATCGCGTGCGCGGACTTGAATCCGGCGCCGATGATTTCCTGACCAAGCCGGTATCCGACGTCGTGCTGATCGCGCGCGTGCGCTCGCTGACGCGGCTGAAGATGATGACCGACGAGCTGCGGATGCGCGCCATCACCTCGCTCGAGATCGGCATGCAGGCGCCCGAGCGCAGCGCGATCGCGGATCGTGGTACCGGCGGCCGCATCCTCTTGGTCGATGACCGGCCGTCGTCCTACGAGAAGCTGGCGCCGATCCTCTCCGCCGAACATACCGTCGACGTCGAGACCAATCCGTCTGAAGCGCTGTTCCATGCCGCCGAGGGCAATTACGACCTGCTGATCGTGTCGCTCAGCCTCGACAATTTCGACGGCCTGCGGCTGTGCAGCCAGGCCCGCTCGCTGGAGCGAACGCGTCAGGTGCCGATCCTTGCGATCTCGGATGCCGACAACAACACGCGGCTGATGCGCGGGCTCGAGATCGGCGTCAACGACTACCTGCTGCGTCCGGTCGACAAGAACGAGCTATTGGCGCGGGCGCGTACCCAGATCCGCCGCCGCCGCTACACTGATCATCTGCGCGACAATGTGCAGAACTCGATCGAGATGGCGATCACGGATGCGCTGACCGGCCTCAACAACCGGCGCTACATGGAGAGCCACCTCGCGACGCTCGCGGAGCAGGCCTCGATCCGCGGCAAGCCGCTGGCGCTGATGATCCTCGACATCGACTACTTCAAGGCGATCAACGACACCTACGGCCACGATGCCGGCGACGACGTGCTGCGCGAATTCGCCGTCCGTATCCGCAAGTCGATCCGCGGCATCGATCTCGCCTGCCGCTACGGCGGCGAGGAGTTCGTGATCGTGATGCCGGAGACCGATCTTCATGTCGCCGGCATGGTTGCCGAGCGGCTGCGCCGCTCGGTCGCGGGCGAGCCCTTTGCCGTCGACAAGGGCGGCAAGCGGATCACCGTGACGATCTCGATCGGTCTCACCACGCTGGAGCGCAAGGGCGAGCCGGTTTCCGACGTGCTCAAGCGCGCCGACACAGCGCTCTATCGCGCCAAGCACGACGGCCGCAACCGCGTGGTCTCGGCGGCGGCCTAACGGCCGCGCTTCACCGCGTCATAGGCCATCCGCTTGAACTCGAACGAGAACGGATGGACGAACGCCATCTGGCGCTGCGCCATCATCACGCCGGCGATGCCCTTCTTGGGCGAGATCCACCACTGGGTGCCCGCGACGCCGCCCCAGTAGAACTCGCCGGCGGCATCGGGATGATCGATCGGCGAGGGGTTGAGGATCAGGCCACCGGCAAGCCCATGCGCCTTGCCGGGCTGCTCGCCCATCATCGCGAAGCGGATCCATTGTCCGTCGGGCAACTGGTTGGATATCATCGCTGCGATGGTATCCGGCTTCAGCAGCGTCGGTCCGCCCGGCAGCAGGCTGCGGATCAATGCGACCATGTCGGGCAGCGTCGACACCAGGCCGCCGCCGCCATTGAGCCGCGCGACCGGACGCAGATAGGCGCCGGGGAAGGGCGCATTGTCGGTGCGGGTGAGACCCGGCTTCATCGGCTCCATGAGATCGGCACCGGCGTAGTATGCGACCAGGCGCCCCTGATCCTGCTCGGGAACGACGAAGCCGGTATCGACCATGCCGAGCGGATCGAGGATGCGCGCCTTGATGAACTTGTCGAAGCTCTGGCCGCTGACCACCTCGACGAGGCGCGCCACCACGTCGATCGCGAGCGAGTATTCCCACGACGTGCCCGGCTGATAGATCAGCGGCAGACCGGCCAGCACATCGACCATCTCGGCCAGGGTCGTGTTGGGATTGTGCACGCCGCGCTCGTTGAGCGCCTTGAAGATGACGGTGCCGGGATCGAAGAAGCCGTAGCTCAGGCCGGCGCTGTGGCTCAGCAATTGGCGGATGGTGATCGAGCTCCGCGCCGGCTCGGTGTCGCCGATCGACGTCGCACCGGGCCGCAGCACCTTCCGGTTTCCGAGCTGCGGGATGTAGGTCTCGATCGGATCGTCGAGCCGGAAGCGGCCTTCCTCGAACAGCAGCAGTGCCGCGCAGGAGGTGACCAGCTTGGTGTTGGAGAACACCCGGAAGATATGGTCGGTGCGCAGCGGGATCTGCGCTTCCTTGTCGGCCCAACCGACGCAGGAGACATCGACGAGGTCGCGACCCACCATCACCGCAGACGAGATGCCGGACAGGAGATTGTTGTCGATGTAGCGCTGCATGGCGGCGCGCGCCGGCGCGAAATCGTAGCCGGTGGCCGTCACCTTCAGATCTTCCATGGTCGTTCCCCTGTTGCGCCGCGCCGTTCGCGCGGTCGTCGGCCATCTCGCGTGACGGAATATCCGCTCGGGCCGTCGCGCGTGGTTCGCGCTACCAACCAAACGGAACCTGTTTGCGCAACCGGATTTATCCGCCGCGCTTCTTGTCTGTGGAGCTTGCGACCTTGACGCCTGCGCTTGCCAGCAGCACGCGCGCCGCTTCCCTGGCCGCGCGCGCCATCGCGGGATCGTCGCGCACCAGGTCCTGTGCGATCGAGCCGTCGACCAGCAGCGTGAGCTGGGTCGCAAGTCCCTCGGCATCGGCGACACCGAGCTGCCGGAGCAGATCGCGAAACCAGATCCGGCGGCTTTCCTTGAAGGCAACCGCGATGTTTCTGATGGTACGGTCTTCGTCCTCCGGTCCGAGCTCGGCCACCGCGTTCACGAACGGACAGCCGCGAAAATCCTTCGCCGCGAAGCGCCGCTCCAGCGAATCGAAGGTTGCGAGGATCTGCTCGGCCGGCGGCTTGTCGGAGGGGCGGGGCTGCACGAAGCGGTGCTGCAGATAGGCCTCGATCAGCGCATCCTTCGAGGGGAAGTGATTGTAGAGCGTGCGCTTGCTGATGCCGATCTCGGCCGCGATGGTGTCGACGCCGATGGCGCGAATGCCCCGCAGGTAAAACAGTCTGTCGGCGGTCTCGAGGATCCGCTCTTTCATGGTCTGTTTGGGAGGCGGGGAAGCCATGCGCCGGCCGTGATCCTCTTCGCTTGACAGCACCGCCTCCGTATAGCCTAATTACACAGGTCTGTGTACCTAAAATAAGCGGGATTCGCAGGCTGCGGCACTCGCGCCGCGCCCTTTGGGAGAACAAGAACAATGCCCCTGCTGCAGGTCCTGCGTCCCACGCTTCCCATTCTGATCGGCGCCTCCATCATGCTCACGCTGAGCATGGGGCTGCGGCAGAGCCTCGGCATCTTCATGCAGCCGCTGACGCACGACATCGGCATCTCGGTGTCCCATTTCACGCTGGCGCTGGCGGTGCAGAACCTCGCCTGGGGCTTTCTGCAGCCGTTCGCTGGCGCGATGACGGTGCGTTACGGCTTCCGCCCGATCATGGTGGTCGGTGCGCTGGCCTACATCGCGGGCCTCGTGCTGATGACGACGGCGCATGGCCTCGTCAGCATCATGATCGGCGCCGGTGTGCTGATCGGCCTTTCGCTCGCCTGCACCGCGAATGCGATCGCCATGTCGGTCGCGGCGCGCGCGGTGCCTGAGACGGTGCGTTCGACCGTGCTCGGCATGGTCTCCGCCGCGGGCTCGCTCGGCGCGCTGCTGTCGGCACCGATCGGCCAGATGCTCAACGAAGGGTTCGGCTGGCGCGTCGGGCTTGCCGGCTTCGTCATCCTCTCGGTCTTCATGATTCCAGCAGCCTTGTACGCCGGGCGCGTCGACAAGATCCCGTTGCCGAAGCCTGCGGGCGACGACATCGGCAACGCGACGGCCGCGACTGCGGCGAAGACCGCGTTCGGCAACGCGTCGTTCGTGGTGATGACCTGCGCCTACATGGTCTGCGGCATGCAGCTCGTCTTCCTGACCACGCATCTGCCGTCGTATCTGGCGATCTGCGGGCTCGACCCGATGCTGAGCGCGCAGACGCTCGGCATGATCGGCGGCTTCAACGTGCTGGGCTCGCTGTTCTTCGGCTGGGCCGGCCAGCGCTGGAACAAGCTCGCGCTGCTCGGCGGCATCTACATCCTGCGCTCGCTGGCGCTTGCCTGGTATTTCATGCTGCCGGCAACGCCTGGCTCGACGCTGTTGTTCGGCGCCATCATGGGCTTCCTCTGGATGGGCGTCGGTCCGCTGGTCGCGGGCGCGGTGGCCGAGATGTTCGGGCTGCGCTGGCAGGCGATGATCCAGGGCCTTGCCTTCATGAGCCATCAGGTTGGCAGTTTCCTCGGTGCTTACGGAGGAGGGGTGATCTACGACTCACTCGGCTCCTACACCATGGCCTGGCGCATCGGCGTCGCGCTCGGGCTTGCCGGCGGCATCATCCAGCTTGCCTTCGCGCTGATCCGGCCGGCGCAGCCGCCGCTGCTCAAGGCCGCCTGAGCTTCCGATCCAGTAAATCGGCGGCTGCCGCATACGAGGGCAGCCGCCGATTGCTGCCTATTTTTCCAGCGATCACTTGCTGCGGGAACGTGCAGTGGAGCGCGAAGCCGTTGCGCGCGTAGATTGAATTCGCAGTGTCTTCAACGTGTTGCTCGGCGCGCGCCGGTGGCACGAATCTTGATTGAATTTGGCTAGAAATCGTGCCGGAAGCCGTTGCAGAGGTTTTCCGGCTTGGGGACCCATGGGAAGGGCTGGCCGCGATGAGGCTAGTCGCCGTCATTCTCCAGCCATCCGCGCACCACGGCCTTCGCCGCGCCGCCGAGCAGGAGACCGTTGTGCCTCACGCCCGGCCCGACGCCGCTGCGTCTTCGCTGTATCGCGCCATCCGCCGCACGGCACTTCGAGAGATCCCGACAGCCGAGCACGCGCTGTCTTTCGGCGTTCGCGCTCCGAACGCGCCGCGCCGATTCCGAACACCAGCATTTCTTGTGATGGGAGGACGATGATGGAGTCTGCGACATACACGCGCCCGAAGCTCGTGAGAATCGTGGTTGCTCTGCTGGGGGTAGCGCTTCTTTGCCTGCTATTCAGTGACCTTGCGCTGGCTGAGGATGCGGCGGCGCCGCCGGCCTGCGGCGGCAAGATCCTTGAGAAGTGCACGCCGAATTCCGGCGACACCGCCTGGATGCTCACGTCAGTCGCGCTCGTCCTGATGATGACGGTGCCGGGGCTCGGCCTGTTCTACGGCGGCATGGTGCGCAAGAAGAACGTCGGCGATACCGTGATGACCAGCTTCGCGGTGACCTGCCTGGTCACGATCCTGTTTGCCGTCATCACCTACAGCCTGGCGTTTCGTGCCGGCACGCCGTTTATCGGCGGCCTGGATCGCATGTTCCTCAAGGACATCCTGAGCGACATCGGCAAGGGTGGCATCGGCAATCCCAATCCGCTCGCCGCGACCATCCCTGAGGCCGTCTACATCTGCTTCCAGATGACGTTCGCCATCATCACGCCGGCGCTGATCGCCGGTGCGTTTGCCGAGCGGATGAAGTTCTCGGCAATGCTCTGGTTCATCGGGCTGTGGGCGATCTTCGTCTATGCGCCGATCGCGCATTGGGTCTGGGGGCCCGATGGCATCTTCTCCGCGGGCAACGACGCTGCGTATGTCAAGGTTCTCGATTTCGCCGGCGGCACCGTGGTGCACATCAATGCCGGCGTCGCCGGCCTGATGTGCGCGATCATGCTCGGCAAGCGCGTCGAGACGGGGCCGGCGCACAACATGGTGCTGACCTTCATCGGCGCCTCGCTGCTGTGGGTCGGCTGGTTCGGCTTCAACGCCGGTTCCGCCGTCACCGCCGGAATGCAGGCGGGCATGGCGATGCTGGTGACCCAGATCGCCACCGCAGTGGCGGGCTTCACCTGGATGCTGGTGGAGTGGGCACTCAAGGGCAAGCCGACGGTCGTCGGCATCTGCTCGGGCGCTGTCGCAGGTCTCGTCGCGATCACGCCGGCCTCCGGTTTCGTCGGGCCGGTCGGCGCCTTCGCGATCGGCATCGCCGCCGGCGTCTGCTGCTACTGGGGATGCACCGGCTTGAAGCGCATGTTCAGCTACGATGACGCGCTGGACTGCTTCGGCGTTCATGCCCTCGGCGGCATCGTCGGAGCGCTGCTGACCGGCGTGTTCGCGGTCGAGCAGTATGGTGGAACGGCTGGCGTTCTGGAGGGAAATGCCGGGCAGTTCCTCAATCAATGCATCGGCGTCGCGACGGTTTTCGTGTATGATGCCGTCGTGAGCCTGATCATCCTGTTCGTGATCAATCTCTTCGTCGGGCTTCGCGTGACGCGCGACATCGAGCGCGAAGGGTTGGATCTGGCGCTGCACGGCGAGGTCGTGCAGTAGACTTGGCGGCATTCCGCGCCGGCCGGCGATCGTTGCCGGCTGGCACGGATCAAAGCTGTTCGAGGTGATCCGATGAACTGGTTCTATTGGAACACAGCGTGGTCGCTGTTCTTCAGCCTCGTTTGGTTCATGACCATCACACACAATCCGGATGCAGAGATCGCGGATGCGCATCTGCCGGATGAGGCGTTCAAAGGCTAGCTCCGGTAGTAGCGCCACATCCTCAGGAACGTCCGGTGGATCTCGTCGGGCGTCCGGTCGAATGGCTCGAGATTGACGCGGACCACGCCGCGATGGTCCATGCGCCACGGCAAGCGCATCAGCAGCCGATAGGCGGGCCGCTTGCGCCAGTCAGCCACCAGCGCGCTGCCGAGCGGCACATTGAGCGCGATCTGCAATTCGTGGACGGTCATCGCGCGCTCTGCGATCTCGACGAGGTCGATCTGCTTGATAGCGCGCCAGCGGATCAGCCCGAAGGCCTGGATGAAGATGCCGTACTGGTTGGCCCCGATGGTCGGACGACCGGCCTCCAGCAGCGGAATGTTGTAGTAGGTGAAGCCCGCGGCGGCGGCCGCCAGCGTCAGCCAGTAGATCGCGCCCGTGATCCACGTCGCTGTCAGGAAGACCGCGGCAAGCGCGGCCGTGACATAGACCGGAAAGTAGATGTCCTCGCGGCCGTAGGCGACCGAGTAGCCGCCGACGTTTCCCTCGTCCAAGCTTGCGATCATGTGAGCCCTGCGCCCGGGACGTGCCCGAAAGACATGAGGGACGACGCTAGGCCACAAAGCAAAAACGGGGCCGCGAGGGCCCCGTTCGAAACGTCAGAAGCAGGCGATCTTACTTGATCTTGGCTTCCTTGAACTCGACGTGCTTGCGCGCGACCGGGTCGTACTTCTTCTTGACCAGCTTGTCGGTCATGGTGCGCGAATTCTTCTTGGCGACGTAATAGAAGCCGGTATCGGCCGTCGACACGAGCTTGACCTTGATGGTGACCGCTTTGGCCATATGCAAATCCTCGAAAATGAAGGGGTATCGGGAGCCGGCCAAATCGGCCCGCGTTTGGCCCGGAAACTAGCCACAAACCGCTCAAAGTCAAGGATTTCCGGGCCGAAATCATCCCGATTCCGGCCGATTAGCCCTCGAAGAACTGGTTTTTCGGCCGCGGCAGGCCCAGATTCTCGCGCAGCGTCCGCCCTTCATACTCCTTGCGGAAGATTCCGCGCTTCTGCAGTTCCGGGACCACCTTGTCGACGAACTCGAACAGGCCCTGCGGCAGATAGGGGAACATGATGTTGAAGCCGTCGCTGCCACGGCTCGTCAGCCATTCCTCCATCTGGTCGGCGATGGTCTGCGGCGTGCCGACGAAAGCGAGCCCGCCATAGCCGCCAACGCGCTGGGCGAGCTGGCGCACGGTGAGCTTGTCGCGCGCGGCGACATCGACGAGGCGCTGCCGCCCGCTCTTGCTGGCGTTGGTTTCCGGGATCGGCGGCAATGGACCGTCGGGATCGAAGCCGGACGCATCGGTGCCGAGGATCACGGATAGCGAGGCGATCGCGCTGTCGTAATGCACGCGGCTGTCGAGCAGCGCGCGCTTCTCCTTGGCTTCCTCGACGCTGTCGCCGACCACGACGAAGGCGCCGGGCAGGATCTTCAGATGCTCGGGATCGCGTCCGATCTTCTCCATGCGGCCTTTGATGTCGGCATAGAGCTTCTGTCCGTCGGCCAAGCTGCCGCCGCCGGTGAACACGGCTTCCGCCGTCTCGGCCGCAAGCTGCCTGCCGTCGTCGGAAGCGCCGGCCTGCACGATGACAGGCCAGCCCTGAACGGGACGGGCGATGTTCAGCGGGCCGCGGACCGAGAGGTATTTGCCCTTGTGGTTGAGCACATGCATCTTGTCGGGATCGACGAACAGCCCGGACTCGACATCGCGCACGAAGGCGTCATCGGCGAAGGAATCCCACAGGCCGGTGACGACGTCGTAGAACTCGCGGGCGCGCTTGTAGCGCTCCGCATGCTCCATGTGATCGTCGAGGCCGAAATTCAGCGCCGCATCCGGATTGGATGTCGTGACGATATTCCACCCCGCCCGGCCGCCGGAGATGTGATCGAGCGAAGCGAAGCGCCGGGCGACGTGATAGGGCTCGTCGAAGGTGGTCGAGCCGGTCGCGATCAGGCCGATATTCTCGGTCACGGCGGAGAGTGCTGACAGCAGCGTGAACGGCTCGAACGAGGTCACGGTGTGGCTGCGCTTCAGCGCATTGATCGGCATGTTGAGCACGGCCAGATGGTCGGCCATGAAGAACGCGTCGAACTTGCCGGCCTCGAGCTTGCGGATCAGCGTCTTGATGTGGTCGAAGTTGAAATTGGCGTCGGGCCAGGCCCCGGGATAGCGCCAGGCGCCGGTGTGGATGCTGATCGGCCGCATGAATGCGCCGAGCTTGAGTTGACGCTTCGCCATTGCCCCGTTCCGTTCTTGATGTCGTTAGCGGAACAGATAGGGAGGCGCTTTGCGGCGCGCCATCCCGACAGCGCCAGAAGATTTTTGCAATTTGAGGGACGGCGGGAGGATAAGTCTGCAGTCGATCCCCTGATCGTCATTGCGAGGAGCGTAAGCGACGAAGCAATCCATAGATCAACAAGCGGTGAGATGGATTGCTTCGCTTCGCTCGCAATGACGGGGCTGGCCTACGCCCCCAGCACGTCCTTCTGCATCTTGCCGCCGTAGAAATGGAAGAACGGCACCGGCGCGTCGTGGCGGAGCGGGCCGGTGGCAAGACGGCGGTCGAGCTCGGCAAGCACGTTCTTGGTCATGGCATGCGCGTCCGCGAGCGGCTCGGAGCCGATCTCGACCCAGACGAGCTCAACCAGTTCGGCATCGGCATGCACCACGCCCTCGACGCGATGCGCGATTGTCGAGGCGTCTGCCGTGAAGAAGCGGGTGTCGAAGCGGCGAACGCGGCCGGGCGGGGTGATCGCGCGCGCGATCAGGAACAGGCCGGACGGATCGGGCAAGAGGCCAGCGTCGGCGAACGGCGCCCACGGGCCGTCGAGCTTCGCTCTCTTCTCGACCTTGCGGCCGAGGCAAAGCCCGGTCTCTTCGCAGGCTTCGCGGATCGCGGCATTGGCGAGTGCGCGCGCGCGGCCGGGTGTGATCTTCGGACTGCCCTTCAACAGATTGGCTTCGAGCTCCGGCGTGATCGGGGCTGCGACCGGCACGCGGTTGTCGGCCTTGTCGACGCGGCCGCCGGGAAACACGAACTTGCCGGGCATGAACACGACCTTGTCGTGGCGCTTGCCGACCAGCACCTTCGGCTTGGCGCCGGAGCGATCGATCAGGATCAGCGTCGCGGCATCCTTCGGCCGAAAATACGCGTGATGATCGGCTTCTTTTTCGCCCTGGTGGACGACGGCGGCAGGGGCGGCGGCTTCAGTCATTTCATCCCTTTCATTTCTTCTTATCGTCCGGTTTAGCTAGACCGGCGGGATGTCGCTAGGGGGATTCTCGTCAAAGCCATGCATGCGCAGGGCCCATTGCAAGCCGATCACGGCTCCCTTCACCGGTTGCAACAATGCCAGCGATGCGAACAGCGTGAGCGGCAGATAGATCGCAAGTTGCAGCCACACCGGCGGCGAATAGTTGGTCTCGATCCATAGCGCGGTCGGTACCACGATATGGCCGACAATGACGATGACGAGATAGGCGGGCAGATCGTCGGCGCGATGCGGTGAGAAATCGAGATCGCAGACCGGGCAGTGGCCGTCGCATTTCAGAAACTTGCGGAACAGCCTGCCTTTTCCGCAGCGCGGACAGCAGCTGCGGAACCCGCGCTTCATTGCGCTCCACACGTCGCGCTTCTCGGACTCGGCCGCATCGCGGGTCCAGACCACCGTCGGCGGTGTCACTTCCATGACTTGCCTCGCTTCGATTTGCCGGGCTTCGACTTCGCCGGCTTGCGGTCCTTCTTGTTGCGCGATTTCCGCTCCTTGTGCGCTTTCTTGCCCGATCCCTTCGGGCCCTTGCCGAATCCCGCGGCGCGGCGCTCGGCTCTCTTGCCGTCGCGTTTTCTGTCACGCGGAATTGCCTGGCCGTCGGATAATAGCTCAAAGCGCAGTGCGCCCGCCACTGGTGCTGCCTCGACCAGCCGCACGTCGACGACGTCACCGAGCCGATACATGGCGCCGCTGCGCGTGCCGATCAGCGCATGGCGCGTCTCATCGTAGTTGAAATACTCGCTGCCGATGGTGCGGATCGGGATCAGGCCATCGGCGCCGGTGTCGTCGAGCTTCACGAACAGGCCGGCGCGCGTCACGCCGGAGATGCGCCCCTGGAACGAGGCGCCGACCTTGTCGGCAAGGAAATGCGCGATCAGCCGGTCGGTGGTCTCGCGCTCCGCCTTCATCGCGCGGCGCTCGGTGACGGAGATCTGCGCGGCGATCTCGGCCAGTGTCTCCACGCTCTCGTCGGTCGGCAAGGCGCCTTCGCCAAGGCCGAGCGCGCGGATCAGCGCGCGATGCACGATCAGATCGGCGTAGCGGCGGATAGGCGAGGTGAAGTGCGCGTAGCGGCGCAGGTTCAAGCCGAAATGGCCGTAGTTCTCGGCGGAGTATTCGGCCTGCGCCTGCGAACGCAGCACCACCTCGTTGACCAGCGGCTCGTAATCCTCACCCGCAACCTGCGCCAGCACGCGATTGAATTGCGCGGGACGCAGCGCGCCCTGTTTGGTGAAGGGCAGGTCGAGCGTCTTCAGGAATTCCTGGAGGTTGTGCACCTTCTCCTGGCTCGGCTCGTCATGCACGCGATAGATCAGCGGCAGCGCCTTCTTCTCCAGCATCTCCGCCGCGGCGACGTTGGCGAGGATCATGAACTCCTCGATCAGCCGGTGCGCATCGAGCCGCTGCGGCACGATCACGCGATCGACGGTGCCGTCCGGCTTCAGCAGGATCTTGCGCTCGGGCAGATCGAGATCGAGCGGATCGCGCTCGTTGCGTGCGAGCTTGACCAACTCGTACGCCGACCACAACGGCTTGAGGATCGGCTCGAGCAGGGGGCCGGTGGTGTCATCGGGCCTGCCGTCGATCGCGGCTTGCGCCTGCGCGTAAGCGAGCTTCGCGGCCGAACGCATCAGCACACGATGAAAAGTGTGCGAGCGCTTGCGGCCGTCGGCGCCGATCACCATCCGCACCGCGAGCGCGCCGCGCGGCTCGCCCGGCACCAGCGAGCAGAGATTGTTGGAGATCCGCTCGGGCAGCATCGGCACCACGCGGTCGGGGAAGTACACCGAATTGCCGCGCTGGAGCGCGTCACGGTCGAGCGCCGAACCAGGCCGCACATAGTAGGCGACGTCCGCGATCGCGACGTGGACGATGAAGCCGCCCGCATTGTTCGGATCGGTGTCGACCTCCGCATGCACGGCGTCGTCGTGGTCCTTGGCGTCGGGCGGATCGATGGTGACGAGCGGCACGTCGCGCCAGTCCTCGCGGCCCTGCAATGTCGCGGGCTGCGCGTCTTCGGCCTCGCGGAGCGCAGACGACGAAAACACCTGCGGGATGTCGTGGGTGTTGATCGCGATCAGGCTGATCGCCTTTTCGCTCGCGATCGAGCCAAGCCGCTCCTTGACCCGGGCGGAGGCGAGCCCAAAGCTGCGGGTGCGGATCAGATCGACGCTGATGAGGTCGCCGTCCTCGGCGCCGCCGGTATCCGGCTTGGCGATGTTGAGCTCGCGGCCGGCCTGCTTCTTGTCGACCGGGATTAGCCGGCCGCCGCCATCCGGGTTGTGGCGGAAGATGCCGAGGATGCGCGTGCGCCCGTGATCGATCACCTTGATGACACGCCCGCGATAGGGTGTGCCGTCTTGCTCGTCGGTCACCTCGACGCGCAGCAGTGCGCGGTCGCCGACGCCGGCGGTGGTGCCGGGTTTCGGCCGCCGCGGCGTCTCGATGCGGATCTTCGGGGCGGTGCCGTTCTCTTCGCTGTCCCACTCGGCGGGCGTTGCGATCAATTCGCCATCGCTGTCGCGGCCGGTGATGTCGGCGAGCACGGTCGGCGGCAGCGCCGCCGGCTCGTGGATCTTGCGGCCGCGCTTGGCGACCGTGCCGTCGTCGGCGAGCTCGCGGAGGATCCGCTTCAGCTCAATGCGGTCGGCGTTCTTCAGGCCGAACTCGCGCGCGATCTCGCGGGTGCCGACCTTGCCTGGATTGGCGCGGATGAAGGCGACGATGGCGTCCCGGCCCGGAAAGCCATGGTCGGGTTTTCGTTTCACTTATCCTCGTGCCTTACCGGCGCTCTTCTTCGCGGGCGCTTTCGCTGACGTCGATGACTTTGCGGGCGATGTCTTGGCCCCCGAAGCGACCGGCGCGCGCGCCTTGCTGGTCGCATCCGATTTCGGTTTCGCGGCGGCTTTCTTCGCAGCCTTCTTGGCGGGCTTGGCCTCGGCGTCACCGTCGGCTGTGTCGGCCTTCTTTTCGGATTTGGCCTTGGCAGGCTTTGCCGCCTTCTTGACCTTCTTGCCGCCGCCCTTGGCCGCGCGCTCGTCGATCAGCGCGATCGCCTCCGCGAGCGTGACCTCGTCGGGCGTGCGGTCGCTCGGGATCGTCGCGTTGACGCCGCCGGCCGCGACATAGGCGCCGTAGCGGCCGTTCTTCAGCGCGACGGCGCCGAGCGTCGGATGATCGCCGAGCGGCTTGCCCGGGTCGGCGCCGAAGCGGCGGCCGCTCGGGCCCTTGGCGATCTTCTCCGCGATCAGCGTCACGGCGCGGTTCAAGCCGATGTCGAACACCTCATCGCCGGCCTCGAGGCTGGCATAGGTCTTCTCGTGCTTGACGAACGGCCCGAACCGGCCGAGGCCGGCGGTGATCGGCTGCCCGGTTTCCGGATGCTTGCCGATCTCGCGCGGCAGCGACAACAGTTTCAGCGCCAGTTCGAGATCGACATCGGCAGGCGAGGTGCCCTTGGGAATCCCCGCGCGCTTCGGCTTCTCGCCTTCGGCGTAATCCTTCTGCTCGCCGAGCTGGATGTAGGGGCCGAAGCGGCCGGCCTTCACCGTGACGTCGAACCCGGTGTCGGGATCGGTGCCGAGCACGCGGTCGGCGCTCTCGGCACTATCAGCCGCGAGCGGGCGGGTGTAGCGGCATTCCGGATAGTTCGAGCAGCCGACGAATGCACCGAACTTGCCGGCCTTGAGGTTGAGCCGGCCGGTGCCGCAGGTCGGGCACTGCCTGACGTCGCCGCCATCCGCGCGCGGCGGATAGATATGCGGACCCAGCATCTCGTCGAGCGCATCGAGCACCTCGGCGACGCGGAGGTCCTTGATGTCGTTGACCGCGCCGATGAAGCCGCGCCAGAAATCCTGCAGCACCTGCTGCCAGGCGATTTCGTTGTTTGAGATGCGGTCGAGCTGCTCCTCGAGATCGGCGGTGAAGTCGTACTCGACATAGCGCGAGAAGAAATTCTCGAGGAACGCGACCACGACGCGGCCCTTGTCCTCGCCGTGCAGCCGCTTCTTCTCGAGCTTGACGTAGCCGCGGTCCTTCAGCACCTGCAGGATCGAGGCATAGGTCGAGGGACGGCCGATGCCGAGCTCTTCCATCCGCTTCACCAATGACGCTTCCGAGAAGCGCGGCGGCGGCTCGGTGAAATGCTGGGTGACGGCAAGGCTCTGGCGCTTCACGGCTTCGCCCTCGCTCATTGCGGGCAGGCGGCGCGAGTCCTCGTCCTCCTCGTCGTCGCGGCTTTCCTGGTAGAGCGCGAGGAAGCCGTCGAACTTGATGACCTGGCCGGAAGCGCGCAGCTCCAGCACGCGGGCGCCGGCCTTGGCCTCGATGTCGACGGTGGTGCGCTCGAGCTCGGCTGACTCCATCTGGCTCGCAATCGTGCGCTTCCAGATCAGTTCATAGAGCCGCGCCTGATCGGCATCGAGCCTGCGGCCGATGGTGGCCGGGCGGCGCGACAGATCGGTCGGGCGGATCGCTTCGTGCGCTTCCTGCGCGTTCTTGGCCTTGGCCTGGTACTGGCGCGGCGCGTCCGGCACATAGGCGTTGCCGTAGTCCTCGCCGATCACCTTGCGGGCCTGCGTGATCGCCTCGGGCGCGATCTGCACGCCGTCGGTTCGCATATAGGTGATGAGGCCGGTGGTCTCGCCGCCGATGTCGATGCCTTCATAGAGCCGCTGCGCGATGCGCATGGTGTGCGCCGGCGCGAAGCCGAGCTTGCGGCTCGCTTCCTGCTGCAGGGTCGAGGTGGTGAAGGGCGCCTGCGGGTTGCGCCGCGCCGGCTTGGCCTCGACGGTCGCGACTTTGAACAGCGCGGCCTCGATCGCCTTCTTGAAGTCCTCGGCTTCCGCGCCGGACCCGATGTCGAGCCGGGCGATCTTCTTGCCGTCGGCGCCGACCAGCCGCGCCTCGAAGGCTTCGCCGCGCGGCGTCAGCAGCGTCGCGACCAGCGACCAGTACTCCCGCGGCACGAACTTCTCGATCTCTAGCTCGCGGTCGCAGACCAGCCGCAGCGCGACCGACTGCACGCGGCCGGCGGAGCGGGCGCCGGGCAGCTTGCGCCACAGCACGGGGGAGAGGGTGAAGCCGACCAGATAGTCCAGCGCGCGGCGCGCCATATAGGCATCGACCAGCGCGCCATCGATCTGGCGCGGCGCCTTCATGGCCTCGGAGACGGCCTGCTTGGTGATGGCGTTGAACACCACGCGCTCGACCTTCTGGTCTTTCAGCGCGCGCTTCTCCTTCATCACCTCCAGCACGTGCCAGGAGATCGCCTCACCCTCGCGATCAGGGTCGGTTGCGAGGATCAGGCGGTCGGCACCCTTGAGCGCCTTGGCGATGTCGTTGAGCCGGCTCGCGGCCTTGGCATCGACCTCCCAGATCATCTGGAAATTGGCGTCCGGATCGACGGAACCGTTCTTGGCCGGGAGGTCGCGAACATGGCCGAACGACGCCAGGACCTCATAGGAGGACCCCAGATATTTGTTGATCGTCTTGGCCTTGGCCGGCGACTCCACAATGACGATATTCATGTCATTCCAATAGCTTACGGGAAAACTTGAAGGTGGCATCCGCTAGACTCGCGGCCCGCCGTGTCGGGGCGAACATGGGTGCTGGGGCGGTCGGTGTCAAATCGCCAGATATTGGAGGTGGGGCTCAAACTGTGGAGTTCCTATCTCAAAGGTTGAAAAATGCGTCCTAGAGTTGCGCCCGGAAAGGGCGTATCTCTTTATATATGGGGTGGGAATCGGATTAGGCCTTTTGAGCACCATAGGGGGCGGCCGGAAGCGCAAGCCGCCCGGCCGGCGGCGACCGGCAAGCGACGAGACAGGTGGGGAGGGCGGCCCGGATGACGCCCTGATCCTGATCGCAGCCGCAGCGTCCGAACTCGCCAAACTCGCTCAGCGCCACAAATTCGAAGTCCTGGACCATCTGCTCGCGATGACCCGCCTGGAGGCCGACGAGCAACTGCGCGCGCGCAGCCGACGGAAGCTGTCGTGAGGTGAAGGCTCGGGACGATAGGTCCGGCCTCGCGTGCTGGGCACTCTCCGTCCGTCGTCCTGGCTTGCGCCATGACGACGGCGGTGCATGGTTCTCGATTCAAGCCGCCAAACATGCGGTGTCATCACCCGCGAAAGCTTTCGCGGGTGATCCAGTATTCCAGAGGCAGCGGTGCGTGAGCAGAGAGGCCGCGGCGTACTGGATCGCCCGGTCCCGTCTCCGCCAAGGCTTCGACGAGGCCATGCATCCCAGGCGCGCCGAAGCTTTAGCGGAGGCGGCGAGCCGGGCGATGACAGTTTTAGTAGGGACGCAGCTTCGCAAAACCCATCAATTCCCTTCCGCGGATATCATTGACGGTCATCGCCCGCGCTCCACGCAAGCTACGCAGTCGCGAGGCGCCGCGCCGTCTTCCGAGCTGGCCTCAGCTTCAGCGTCGTATCCGCCGCGCCAAGCACGCGGCCGTCCTGCGAATAGAGAGCAAGCTTCTTCACCGGCTTGCCCTTGTCGCGGTCGACCATGATGGTCGCGATCTCGTCCGGATGCTCGTCGAACTCCTCGGTCCACTGCCGGAGCGCGACCAGGATCGGAAAGATGCCGTGGCCCTTCGGCGTCAGCACATATTCCTGATAGGCGCTGCCGTCGGAGGCGGGGACTGTCTTCAGAATGCCGCGCTCGACCAGCGTGCGCAGCCGCGTGGCGAGGA
This sequence comes from Bradyrhizobium sp. CER78, assembly GCF_029846235.1. Lineage (GTDB taxonomy): Bacteria > Pseudomonadota > Alphaproteobacteria > Rhizobiales > Xanthobacteraceae > Bradyrhizobium. The sequence goes on along the minus strand of NZ_JARVWP010000004.1, from coordinate 322,384 downwards.
TGTTCTTTGCAAGCCCGAGGCTGGCCTGGAATTCGCCGAAGCGGCGCCGGCCAAGGCTGGCATCGCGGATGATCAAAAGCGACCACCAGTCGCCAAACACGTCGAGCGCGCGTGCCACCGGGCAACTGTCGCCTGCAAGGCTGGTTCTCTTCACCGACCGTCTCCAGGAATTTCGGGCATCACGACCTTGTGTGGTTGCAATATTAAACCTGATGCCCTAGGTAGGCAACGAAGTTTAATAATGCAACCACGTTGGAGGCGGACATGAGACTGGCAAACAAGACAGCGTTGATCACCGGCGGCAACAGCGGCATCGGGCTCGCGACAGCAAAGCTGTTCGTGGCCGAAGGCGCCAAGGTCGTCATCACCGGGCGCAACAAGGAGAGGCTGGCGGTGGCGGCGAAGGAACTCGGGCCGAACGCGCTCGCGGTGGTGGCCGACGCCACCGACGTTGCGGCGCTGGAGGCCGCAGTGAAGCAGGGCGCCGAGAAGTTCGGCAAATATGACGTGCTGTTCGCCAATGCCGGCATTCCCGGCCAGACGCCGGTTGGCGGCACCACGCTCGCCGCATTCGAAAATGTGATCCGCACCAATCTCACCGGTGTATTCTTCACCGTGCAGGCGGTCGCGCCTCATCTCAACGACGGCGCGTCGATCATCCTCAACGGCTCGGTGATTTCGGTGCTCGGCAATCCCGGGTACTCGGCCTATGCCGCGAGCAAGGCCGGTGTGCGCGCGATGGCGCGGGTGATGGCGTCAGAACTGTCGCCGCGCAACATCCGTGTCAACGTGGTGGCGCCGGGCGCGGTGCGGACGCCGATCTGGGGCGCTGCGATCGCAACGCCCGAGGCCGAGAAGGCCTTCGAGCAGCGAATCGGTATGACCACCCCGCTCGGGCGGATCGGTGAACCCGATCACATCTCGAAGACCGTGCTGTTCCTCGCGTCCGACGACGCGGCGCATGTGCAGGGTCAGGAACTGTTCATCGATGGCGGCTCAACGGCGTCGCCCGCCGGCGCGCCGATCTATCGCGGGTAGAGCCTTTCCGTTCCGATTAAAATCGGAACGGGGCTCTCGATCTTGTTCTGACGCGTTTTCTTCACGCGAACCGGTGCCCACTTCGCTCGAAAGCGCTCTGATTTGTTTCTCATTGTACGGAGCGGCCGGTGTGAAACGGATCACGCCGGCCGCTGTCGTGCGCGACTATCATTGCTTCGTTGTCTCAGCATGATCTCTTCGGAAAACCGCTTCGCACTTTTCCGGACCATGCTTGAACCTTTGACGTGTTCCCGGGACTCTTGAACAGGGCTGGGATTTTTTTCACCACGGAATCATTTGGAGTGCTGTCATGCCGAAAGCAGTTCGTATTGCGACCCCGATCAAGGTTTCGTCTGCGTCCGACAATTCAGACTCGTCAGACTCGGCACAGCTTGTGACGGTTGCGCTGTTTTCCGGCATCGGCCTGTTGATTTCGCTCGTCGCCGTCATCTGCGGCATCCAAGGCGTCTGGTTCTGAGGCTCCGTCCACATCCGTCATACCCCGCGGATGCGAGGTATCCAGTACGCCGCGGCCCATCGGTTCAATCACGACCCCTCTGGAACAGCGCGTCACCCGTTTTCGCGGGTGACGGCAGCTTCTCCGGAGCTAGGCGGCGTTCAGGCTGCCGGCGGCCTGCAGCGCGCCTGCGACCGCCTTCTCGCGATGCTCGGGGCCGACCTGGATGCCGTCGGCGGGGATGAATTCGAGATTCCTGACACCGATGAAGCCGAACACGCCGCGCAGATAGGTCTCGAGGTGCTCGAGCGCGGCCATCGGCGTGTCGGCGCCGTAATAGCCGCCGCGCGAGATCGCGATGATGACCCGCTTGTTGCCGGCCAATCCCTCAACGCCGCCGGCGTCGTATTTGAAGGTCTTGCCCGCGACCACGACGCGATCGATCCAGGCCTTGAGCTGGCTCGGAATGGTGAAATTGTACATGGGAGCGCCGATCACGACGATGTCGGCGGCGAGGAATTCGTCCAGGACCGCCTGGCCGGTCGCGATGTCGTCGCGCACCGACGGATCGGGTGCTGCGCCCTGGCTGGCCGCGAGGTGCAGGCCGGAGAGGTGGGCGAGTGGGGTCTGGGTGAGGTCGCGGTAGCTGACGACGAGGCCGGGATTGGCCTGGCGCAGCCGCTCGACGGCGGCGGCGGAGACCTGGCGGCTGACGGAGTGAGGGCCGAGGACCGAGGAGTCGATGTGCAGAAGTTTCATGGCAGGGTCACCTTTGGTATAGGTTTGTAACTGGCGCTATATGAGTGACCGCCCTAAATCTCCGCAAGAACGCACATTTTTGAAACCCGAGCACACCGATGAGACCCGAGAACATTGATGTAACTGCTCCGCCGCCGCGGCCCAGTCCCGACCACAGCGATTGCCGCGCGGTGGCCTCCGTGCTGGCGCGGGTCGGCGACAAATGGAGCGTGTTCGTGATCATGATGCTGATCGACGGGCCGAAGCGGTTCAACGAATTGAAGCGCATGATCAATGGCATCTCGCAGCGGATGCTGACGCTCACGCTGCGCGGCCTGGAGCGCGACGGGCTGGTGACCCGCACGGTGTTCCCGACCATCCCGCCGCGGGTCGACTATGAGCTGACCGATCTTGGCCGCGGGCTGGCAGAGCCGGTGAAGGCGCTCGGCCAGTGGGCGTTCACGCATCTGCCGGAGATCGAGGGCGCGCGGAACGACTTTGATGCGCGCAATGCGGAGTGATCGTTATCCGTCATCCTGCGAGCGGAGCGAGCCTCGAAGGATGCACGGCCCGACCGGTGGCCAGGATGCACGGCCGTCGATCTTTCGAGACGCGCTACGCGCTCCTCAGGATGACGGACTGACATTTGAGCCTGCCAACTCGCCGGCTAAATCATCGACACCAGCCCGCCGCCGTGACGCTCCAGCTTGCCCGCCAATTCAAGCTCCAGCAGCACGGCGCGGACGACGGCGGGTGAGACGTCCGCCATCCGGATCAGATCGTCGAGGCTGATCGGGCTCGGCCCGAGCAGATTGATGATGCGGGCACGATCGCCGCCATCAGTCGCAAAGTCCATCGGCTCGTCGTCTTCGCGCGCGGCGAGCATGATCGGCCGCTCCATGATCGGCGTCACCGCGTTGATGACGTCGGCAGCTTCGGTCACCAGCGTGGCACCTTGCTTGATCAAATCGTTGGCGCCGGCGGCGCGCGGATCGATCGGCGAGCCCGGCACCGCGAACACCTCGCGGCCCTGTTCGGCCGCCATTCGCGCCGTGATCAGCGAGCCCGAACGATGCGCGGCCTCCACCACCACGACGCCGAGCGAGGCGCCCGAGATCAACCGGTTGCGGCGGGGGAAGTCGCGCGCCCGCGGCACGTGGCCGAGCGGCATCTCCGAGATCGCCGCGCCCCGCGCGAGCAAAGCGGCCAGCAGATCCTCATGCTCCGGCGGATAGATCCTGTCGTGGCCGCCGGCGAGCACGGCGACCGTGCCGCTTGCGACCGTCGCGCGATGCGCCGCCTGGTCGATGCCGCGGGCAAGGCCCGAGATCACGACGAAGCCGGCGTCGCCGAGATCGCGCGCGAGCTGGCCTGCGAATTTCAGCCCGGCGCCGGAGGCGTTGCGCGAGCCGACGATCGCGATCATCGGCCGCATCAGACTGCCGCGGTCACCGCGCACGCCGAGCAGCGGCGGCGCGTCGTCGATGGTGGCAAGCCGCGCCGGATAGTGCGCTTCTTCAGGCGCGACAAGGTCGATGCCGAATTTGCGGCAGGCCGCAAGCTCCGCGGCCGCGTCAGCCTCGGTGCAGATGCGCGAGGGGCCTGACGCGCCGCCGCGGCGCGCGAGATCCGGCAGGCGCTCCAGTGCGTGCGCCGCATCGCCAAAATGGCGGAGCAGCGATGCAAAGGTGCGCGGGCCGACATTGTCGGAGCGGATCAGCCGCAGGCGGTTGAGCCGTTCGGCGTCGGTGAGTTTTGGTGCGCTGGGGGACCGGTCATGCATGCGGGGTGCAGCTTCGCCCAACCTGAGATTGTGATCAACTGCGACATTGGCGCAGCTCGGCGCAACGCGCTAAAAGCAGCCGCCAATGCCAGGGAAGCTGCCCATGATCTCACTTGCCGACCTCCAAGCGCGTATCGAGCAGGGTACGCTGTCGCCTGAAGCGGCCATTGATCAATCGCTGCAGGCGATTGGTGCACAGGACGAGGCGATCGGCGCCTTTGTTTGCCATGACAAGAGCGCCCGAGCGCAAACTGCCGGGCCATTGCGCGGTATTGCAGTCGGTATCAAGGACATCATCGATACCGCCGATTTCCCGACCGAGATGGGTTCTGCGATCTATCGCCGCCATCAGCCGCGCGCCGATGCGCCGGTCGTGATGGCGTTGAAGCAGGCCGGTGCGACCATCATCGGCAAGACCACGACGACCGCGTTCGCGGCGAACGATCCGACCGCGACGGTCAATCCGCACAATCACGCGCACACCCCGGGCGGGTCGTCGTCGGGCTCGGCGGCCGCGGTCGCCGCCGGCATGATCCCGCTGGCACTGGGCACGCAGACCGGCGGCTCCGTGATCCGGCCGGCCTCGTTCTGCGGCGTCGCCGCGATCAAGCCGAGCTACCGGCTGCTGCCGACCGTCGGCGTGAAGTGCTTTTCATGGACGCTCGATACTGTCGGGCTGTTTGGCGCCGGCGTGCGCGATGTCGCGCTGGGGCTGGCTGCGATGACGAGGCGGCCTGACCTCGTGGTGCCATCGCAGCTCGCGGCGCCGCGCATCGGCGTGGTGACGCAGGCATTCGCCGGCGCGCCTGAACCATCCGGCGCGGAGGCGTTGCGGAGGGCCGCGCGCGCTGCGGAGCAGGCGGGCGCGACGGTGCGGGAGATTGCCGTGTCTGACGTCATCGCCGAGGCGTGGCGGATCCATCCTGACGTGCAGGAGTTCGAGGCGCACCAGTCGCTCGCCTGGGAATACCGGCAGAACTACGATGCGATGCCGCCGCTGCTGCGCGGCCGGCTCGACGAGAGCAAGGGCGGCACACCGGCGGAATACGACGCGGCGATGGATGTTACGCTGCGCGCGCGGCAGGCGCTCGCCACTGTTCTCACCGAGGTCGACGTGCTGTTGACGCTGTCGGCGCCGGGAGCGGCGCCGAAGGGCCTGACGTCGACCGGCGATCCTCGTTACAACCGGCTCTGGACCTTGATGGGTGTGCCCTGCGTCAACGTGCCGACGCTGACCGCCGAGGGCGGATTGCCCGTCGGCGTGACCGTGGTTGCGGGCTTCGGCGACGACGCCAAGGCGCTGGCCGCGGCGAGCTTTGTCGAGGATGCGCTGAGGGGATGATCACCGTCGTTCCGGGGCGCGAAGCGAGTCCGGAACCTCGAGATTCCGGGTTCGATGCTGCGCATCGCCCCGGAATGACGGCAAACTACCTCTTCTCGCCGATCTTGCCTTCGGTGCCGGCCTGCAGGCGCTTGATGTTCTCGCGGTGCATGTAGAACAACAGCAGCGTCAGCACGGCGAACAGCGAGGCGAGGGCGTTGTGGCCGAACCACCACAGGAATAGCGGCGTCACGAACGCGGCGATCAGCGCTGACAGCGACGAGTAGCGTGTGGTGTAGGCGGTGCCGAGCCAGATCACGGCAAAGATCAGCGCCGCCGGCCAGAACAGCCCGAGCAGCACGCCGAGATAGGTCGCGACACCCTTGCCGCCGCGGAATTTCAGCCAGACCGGGAAGAGGTGACCAAGGAACGCTCCCAGCGCCGCCAGCATTGCCGCGTTCGGGCCGTCGATCGTGCCCGCGATGATAACGGCGACCGTGCCCTTCAGCATGTCGCCGATCAGCGTTGCCGCGGCGAGGCCCTTGCGGCCGGTGCGCAGCACGTTGGTGGCGCCGATATTGCCGGAGCCGATGGTGCGCAGATCCTGCGTGCCGGCGAGGCGGGTGAGGACCATGCCGAACGGGATCGAGCCCAGGAGATAGCCGATCAGCAAGGCGACCGGCAGGAACGCGTCAGCAGACATCGCGGTGGCTCCCTGGACGGCCGGTCCGGTCCAATTTGGACGAATCCATCAATGAAATATTAACCATCGATCCGCACCATGGCCGTGGAAATGAGGGAGCTTATCATGGCTTCTGTTCGCAGGCGGCTGGAGCAGGCTTTGTTTGTCGTTTACGTCGCGGCTATCGTCGTTGGAACGACGATGGAGGCGATGTCGCAACTCGCGGCGCGTTAGGTTCCACTCCGATTTAGACGTGTTCGTACACGGTGCGTCCGCCGACGATCGTCCGCGTCACGCGGCCCGAGAAGCGGGCGTCGTCGAACGGCGTATTCTTGCACAGCGATTTGAGGTCGTCGCGATCGAGCACCCAAGGGGTGTCGGCGTCGATCACGATCACGTCGGCCGGCGCACCGGCGCGCAGCGTGCCGCCCGGCAGGCCGAGCAGTTCCGCCGGCCGCGTCGACATCGCCCGGATCAGCGTCTTGAAGTCCATCTCGCCATTGTGGATCAGCCGCAGCGCTGCCGGCAGCATGGTCTGCAGGCCGACCGCCCCGCTCGCCGCTTCCGCGAACGGCAGCCGCTTGACCTCGACGTCCTGCGGATTGTGATCGCTCATCACGACGTCGATCAGCCCGGAGGCTAGCGCTGAGACCAGCGCCTTGCGGTCCTCCTCGGTGCGCAGCGGTGGCGCCAGCTTCAGGAAGGTGCGGTAGGGGCCTATGTCGTTCTCGTTCAAGGTCACGTGGTTGATCGAGACCGAGGCCGAGACATTGTGACCGGCGTCGCGGGCACGCTTGAGGATCTCCAGCGACTCGGTCGAGGTCAGCGAGGCCGCGTGATAGCGCCCGCCGGTCAGGCCCGCGAGCCGCATGTCGCGCTCGAGCATGATCGACTCGGCGGCGGTCGGAATCCCGGCAAGGCCGAGCCTTGTGGCGAACTCGCCTTCGTTCATCACGCCTTCGCCGACCAGATGCGGGTCCTCGGTGTGATGCACGATCAACGCGTCGAAATCGCGGGCGTAGGTCAGCGCGCGCCGCATCACCTGGGCGTTGGTGACGCTGCGGTCGCCATCGGTGAAGGCCACCGCGCCGGCAGCCTTCAAGAGACCGATCTCGGTCATCTCCTGGCCCTGCATGCCCTTGGTCAGCGCCGCCATCGGGTGGATGTTGACGATCGCGGTGTCGCGGGCGCGGCGCAGTACGAAGTCGACGGTCGCCGAATTGTCGATCACCGGCGAGGTGTCGGGCTGGCAGATGATGGTGGTGATGCCGCCGGCGGCGGCGGCCTGGCTCGCGGACGCAAAGGTCTCGCGGTGGCTGGCGCCGGGTTCACCGACGAAGGCGCGCATGTCGATCAGGCCTGGGGCCACGATCTTGCCGGCGCAATTGACGATGTCGGTGCCTTCGGGGACGCCGGCGGCGCCGATGCCGCGCTTGGCGTCACGGATTACGCCGTCGGCGATCAGGACATCGCCCGGACCGTCGAAGTCGCGCGACGGATCGATGACGCGGGCGTTGGCGAGCAGGATGGGGCGGCGATCGGTCAGCATCGGTCTCACGCGTTCGGCAGGTTGCGGGCGAGCGCTTCCAGCACCGCCATGCGCACTGCCACACCCATTTCAACTTGTTCACGGATCAGCGACTGCGCGCCGTCGGCAACGAAGGTGTCGATCTCGACACCACGGTTCATCGGGCCCGGATGCATCACGAGCGCGTCCGGCTTGGCGTAACCGAGTTTCTTCTGGTCGAGGCCGAAATAGTGGAAATACTCGCCCGACGACGGCACGAAGGAGCCGTTCATGCGCTCACGCTGCAACCGCAGCATCATCACGATGTCGGCGCCGTTCAACCCCTCGCGCATGTCGCGCGCGACCTCGACGCCCATCCGCTCGATCCCGGGCGGCAGCAAGGTGGAGGGGGCCACGACGCGGACGCGCGCGCCCATCGTGTTGAGCAGGATGATGTTGGAGCGCGCAACGCGCGAATGCAGCACGTCGCCGCAGATCGCGATCGTCAGCCCTTCGAGCCGGCCCTTGTTGCGGCGGATCGTCAGCGCGTCCAGCAGCGCTTGGGTCGGATGCTCGTGGCTGCCGTCACCGGCATTGATCACGGAACCGTCAACCTTGCGCGCCAGGAGCTCGACCGCGCCGGAGGCGTGATGGCGCACCACCAGGATGTCGGGGTGCATCGCGTTCAGCGTCACCGCGGTGTCCATCAAGGTCTCGCCCTTTCGGGTCGACATCGATGACACCGACATGTTCATGACGTCGGCGCCCAGGCGTTTTCCGGCGATCTCGAACGAGGACTGGGTCCGGGTCGAGGCCTCGAAGAACAGATTGACCTGGGTGCGGCCGCGCAGACTGGCGCGTTTCTTGTCGACCTGGCGGTTGAGCTCGACATACTCCTCGGAGAGGTCGAGCAGGCCCGTGATGTCGTCAGCGGAAAGGCCCTCGATGCCCAGCAGATGCCGGTGACCGAGGACAAAAGTCGATTTCAATGATGGGGTCATTAAAGCCAGAGCTATAGGCGCGGATGGCCGGTGGGGCAAGCGCGAAGAGGGGCCAGATGAGTTTTCCCCGAGTAAGATGGGGCCGCCTTCTCGGCCGCCATGCTCCGCGCCTGGCGGGCCACCGATGGCTTGCTTTTGCTGGTCTTTCCGGAACAAGACGGGGACGGCCGGGACCAGCCCGGCGGCTGCGCTGGAGCGAGAGCTTGCAAATTGTCGGGATCCTCGTCGCTGTTGCGGGCTTGGTCTCGCCGGTCCTTGCCCAGGGCCTTCCGGGCGACTTCGCGTTTCTGCGCGACATCGATCCGACCATCATCCAGGACATTCGCTACGCCGGCGCGAACAACTTCATGGGCCGGCCGATCGCGGGCTATGACGCGGCGGAATGCGTGGTGAAGCGGGACGTGGGCCTTCGCCTCAAGGCCGTGCAGCGGGAACTGGCGCGACAAAGACTGTCGCTGAAAATGTTCGATTGCTACCGGCCGGCCCGCGCGGTCGCCGACATGGTGGCGTGGTCGAGGAACGGCAAGGAGACCGCCGCCGAACGGCGCTACAATCCGGCGTTCTCGAAGGCGGATTTGTTCCGCCTCGGCTATATCGCCACCCATTCCGGCCATTCGACCGGCGCCGCGGTCGATCTCACGCTGGTCGATCTTGGCGCCGACAATTCGCGCAAGTTCGATCCGGCCAAGGACTATGCCGACTGCACTGCGCCGGTCGCCGCGCGCGCTCCGGAAGGCAGCGTCGACATGGGCACCGGCTATGACTGTTCCGACGTCAAGGCGCATACCGCTGCGGGCTCGATCACGCCGGCGCAGAGGCGCTGGCGGACCATGCTGGTCACGGCGATGGCCCGGCAGGGATTTGCCAATTATTCAAAGGAATGGTGGCACTTTTCGTTGCCGGGGGCGGGCGCAGCGGCCTACGACTTCCCGATCGTGCGGGCACGATAGCGCGGGATTTTCCTCAAATCCGAAGCATGTTCGCAACACATTGCTTGCCCTCGCAAAGGTAGCGGCGCGCGCGTTCAACACTCCTTAATTGCCCCGCCTATCATGGCGGACAGAGCGGGAGCACGGAACATGCGTCTGGCAGGCCTTGCGATCATTTTGGCCAGTGCCGTGGGCATCGTGGCCTACGACCAGTACGACAAGACCACCAACTACAAGCGCGTCGATGCGCGCGTCAGCGGCGTCAACGACCAATGCTATCTGGAAAAAGTCGAGCGCGGGATCTTCAGCAAAACGAAGTGGACCTCCGGCATGGTCCGTTGTGACGGTGCCGAACTGCTGCGGAAAGAGAACCCGAAGTGGCAGGGCTACAACGTAAGGCACAAGATCGAGCTGCGCGTCGTCTATGTCTCGCCGGTCGACGGGGTCACGCATCAGTCGGTGCTGCGGATGTCGTCCTTCCCCTGCGGCCAGCCGCTGCACGCCGGCGACCTGCTTCCGGTACTGGCTTCCAGGACCAAGGTGGACAGGACGCGTCTGACCTGACCGTCACGACGGTTCGGCTGGACGGGAGTTCAATCATGTGCCCGGGCCCTTACGGCTTGATCGCCATCGCCGCTGAAGCATCGAGCGATGACGCATTTTTCGCTGCCCGGCGCCGGTGCGCAGGCCTATGATCCCCCGATTCCATTGCGCCACGATTGGCTCGTGATCCCGGCCGAAGCGGCTGTCGTCCGGGCCGCATCGGCGACGCGAGATCGCTCTCGAGGAGACCATGACGCAGGCTCCGTTTGCCACGCACGACGTCCTCAACCAGTCGCCGCCCTTTGAGGACGTCGACTTCTTCACAGCGGACGCACCGCTCGCGGCCGCGGTGGCCGCCAATGGCGGGGCGTCGGCGTCAGCTGAACTCTCCGATTTCGGCAAGCATTGGGGCTCCGCCGTGATGGCGGAACGCGGCCGCGTCGCCAACGAGAACACGCCGAAGCTGCGCACCTTCGATGCCAGGGGCAATCGCCGCGACGAGGTCGAGTTTCATCCGGCCTATCACGAGCTGATGGCGCAGTCCGCCCATGCCGGTGTGCACAATTCGACCTGGACCATGGACGGCAAGCCGGCCGGTGGCGCGGCCGAGGTGGTGCGCGCGGCGAAATTCTACATCGCCTCCCAGGTCGAGACCGGCCATCTCTGCCCGATCACGATGACGCGTGCCTCGGTCGCGGCGCTGGCCTCGCAGCCGGAGATCCTGGCGAAGACGATGCCGGTCATCGGCACGCGCGCTTATGACCCGAGCTTTGCGCCGTGGTGGACCAAGCGCGGCATGACGCTCGGCATGGGCATGACGGAGAAGCAGGGCGGCACCGATGTGCGCGCCAACACGACGCGCGCCGAGCCCGATGGCGGCGCCTGGCGCATCACCGGCCACAAATGGTTCATGTCGGCGCCGATGTGCGACGCATTCCTGGTGCTGGCGCAGGCCAACGGCGGCCTGAGCTGCTTCTTCATGCCGCGCTTTGCGCCCGACGGCACCGTCAACGCGATCCACTTCCAACGGCTGAAGGACAAGCTCGGCAACCGCTCCAATGCCTCCTCGGAGGTCGAATTCCACGGCGCGTATGCCGAATTGATCGGCGAGGAGGGCAAGGGCATCCGCACCATCATCCAGATGGTGCAACTGACGCGGCAGGATTGCGCGATCGCATCCGTTGGCCTGATGCGCTCGGGGCTGGCGCATGCGCTCAATCACGCGCGGCATCGCAGCGTGTTTCAGAAGCATCTCGCCGACCAGCCGTTGATGCAGGCGGTACTCTCGGACATGGCGCTGCATGTCGAGGCGTCCATCGCGCTGGTAATGCGGCTCTGCCGCGCCTTCGATCGCGCGCCCAGCGACGCAGGCGAGGCCGCTTACATGCGGTTGCTGACGCCGGCGATCAAATACTGGACCTGCAAGAGCGCGCCCGGCTTCCTCTATGAGGCGATGGAATGCCTCGGCGGCAACGGCTATGTCGAGGAGGGCATTCTGGCGCGGCATTACCGGGAGTCGCCGGTCAACGCGATCTGGGAAGGCTCAGGGAACGTGATGTGCCTCGACGTGTTGCGCGCGCTCGGCCGCGAGGCCGACGCCGCGCTCGCCGTCTTGGGTGCACTCGCCGACGAGACCAAGGGCCTGCCGGGCGCGGCCGAGGCTGTCGCGTCGATCGGACAATCGTTCCGCCGTCCGGACAGCGAGCGCATCGCGCGGCTTGCAGTCGAGAAGCTGGCGCTGCTGGCGGCGGCCGCGGCGCTCAACCAGGTCTCGCCTGACAATGCCGAACTGTTCGCGGCGACACGGCTTGCCGAACGCCACGCCGGCATGTACGGCGCGGTGGACCTGTCCGATGCCGATCAGCGCGCGCTGCTGGCGCGGGCGTTGCCATGAAGGTTTACTGATGGACGCACTCAATCCCGACACTCCACCGGCCGCTATCGATCCGGCGCCACGTCCCCCGCGGGTCTGGAAGTTCTGGGGCACCGCGCTGTGGGGCTTTTTGATCTTCGCCGCGATGTTCCTCGGCCAGGTCGCCGTCATCGTCTATCGCATCATCGCGCAGGGCGGCGAATTGTCGGCCGCCGGCATCACCCATGTGGTTGCCGACGGCCTGACGATCTCGCTCTCGGTCCTCGCCGGCCTGCCGATGGTGCTGCTGGTGCTGTGGTTCGCGATCCGCCGGACCCGGATCTCGTTCGCCGATTACCTCGGGCTGCGCGGGACGTCGTGGAAGAACGTGATCATCGGTATCGTCTCGCTCATCGTGCTGGTCGGCGCCTGGGACATGGTGTCCCGCGCCGCCGGCCGCGAGGTGACGCCGGGCTTCATGGGCGACGTGCTGAAATCGGCGCAGGAGCACAGCGCGCTGTGGCTTCTGGTGATCGCCTTCGCCGTGGCTGCGCCGCTCTGGGAGGAACTGTTCGCGCGCGGCTGGCTCTATCGCGGCTGGTCGGAATCCGCGCTCGGCCCGTATGGCGCGATCCTGCTGTCATCGCTGGTCTGGACGATCATGCACCTGCAGTACGACTGGTTCTTTCTCTGCCAGGTGCTGACGATCGGCCTCCTGTTCGGCTATCTGCGTTTCCGCACCGGCTCGACCTGGCTGACCATCCTGCTGCATGGGCTGAATAATTTGGCGGCGACGATCCAGACCTGGTGGCTGGCGGGGCAGTAGGCTGGTCACTTTCTCTGCACGAAAGATGTCACAGCCTTGTGTTCCTAAGGCCATTCGGTCAATCGTGCTTTTGCGCTCGGACCATATCCTGAGCGTGACAGACGTTCTCAAGGTCCTTGGAACACTGACGCGATGGATTTCGATCAGGCGGCTGCACTAGCAATTGCGTGGGTGGACATTTGTTGCGAGGGGCGAGCTCGCATTGTGCGCGAAGCCACGATCACGAAGCCGTATGGTTGGATATTCTTCTATCAAGCCAAAGAGTTCCTCGACCATGGCATCCCCTCGACGAGCGAACGCTCCCTCCCATCTCATTTCAACGCGCGCCGCAACTTCCGACTTGGTAATCTGGCCAGAAACTAAGCCAGTCGCGTAGGCGCGCGTACTTTCGGTCTACGGCCACAGATATCCACGCTAGGTGGCGATCGGGTCAAAGTGCTATGATCTAAATCAATGAACGAGCGCGGGCCGGATGGAAACCAGGCAGCGGCGGCTGCCGTCGTGCGAGCTCTTCCCATGGCTACGTTATTCCGAACTTTTTTGGCCGGCGTCGTCGCGCTGGTGTCGCTCGGCGCCATCACGCAGCAGGTGCGCGACCAGGGCGTCACCGATACCGAAATCCGGATCGGCAATCTCATGCCGTATAGCGGCACGCTGGAGATCTTCGGCCAGATCGGCAAGGCGGAAGCTGCTTATTTCGACATGATCAACGAACGCGGTGGAGTTGGCGGCCGCAAGATCCGCTTCATGTCCTACGACGATCTGTCCGATGCTTCCAATGCCATGGACCTCACGCGCATTCTGGTCGAGACCGACAATGTGCTCCTGATGTTCGGTTCGTTCGGGACGCCGGACAATCTCGCCGTGCGGAAGTATCTCAACGAACGGCAGGTCCCCCAGCTTTTCGTCGCCTCCGGCGATCAGGACTTCAGCGAGCCGTCGGCCTATCCGTGGACCATGGGCTGGCAGCCTTCATACCGCGAGGAGGGGCGGATCTACGCCAACTACATCCAGGCCTTCTATCCCGGAAAGAAGATCGTGGCGCTTTGGGAGAATGACCAGTTCGGCCGTGAATTGTTCAAGGGGCTGGTGCAAGGGCTGGGCGACGTCGCCCACAACATCAGGGTCGACATCGCCTATGACGTCGACGATCAGCATCTGGACGGCCACATATCGATCCTGAAGCAATCGGGCGCCGAGGTCTTCGTGTTTGCCGGCGTGCCGGAAAATGCTGCCAAGGTGATCCGGGCGGCGGCCGATCATGGCTGGCGGCCGGTATTTGTCTTGAACCAGATGGCGGCATCGATCGAGACGGTGCTCAAGCCGGCCGGCACGGAGAATGCGACCGGCGTCATCACCGCCACCTTCCTGAAGGATGCGAGCGATCCGGCCTGGAGGGAAGATCAGGGCGCCTGGCACAGCTTCCTGGACAAATATACCAAAGCCGGCGGCAAGGACGACGCTGCCGCCGTCTACGGCTATGCTGCCGCCGAAACGATGGTCCAGGTGCTCAAGCAATGCGGCAACGATCTGTCGCGCGAAAACGTCATGAAGCAGGCGGCGGCGATCAGGGATTATCAGGCATCCGCCTTGCTCCCGGGCATCAGGATCAACACCGGTCACTTTCGACCGGTCGAGCAATTGCGGTTGCTTCAATTCGACGGCCGCAGCTGGCAGCCGATCGGCGATGTGCTCGATACGGCGTTCACCGACGCGCGCAGCAAATAGCTGTCACCGGGCAGCGCGACGATGGTCAGGCGCGAGACGCGTCCTCAACTGGTCTCGGCCGGTGGATGATTTGCGCGAGCCGGTTATCGACCCCGGCCTCGGTCCGGCGCAGCTTGAGCGCGATCAGCCGGTGGTTCATCCCGGATTCGTGCAGCGCAACCAGCAGGCGCTCTTCGTTCTCGGTCCAGCTCTTGAATCTGTTGGCACGCATCGGTCACGCTCCGTACCGGAACGATCATTGCTGATTCCTGCAACTCGCGCGCGTCCTATTTTGTAGCTGCACGTCCTGATCAGGACAGCGCTCCCGGCGACCAATGGTGGCCCGATCGAACCGGTTGATGACCGTTTCGGACCTTCACAAAATCCAAACTCCACGCGAGGCTTCGCGCTACGTTGTCCAACTACCGCGCGGCGGATGGCTCGGCGACACGCCGCGATTCTTATCCTTCACTTGGCTCTTTCGCAGGGTGATGCAGATGGACGAGAATTTGCAGAACATCTGGATACTTGGTTCAAGCGCTACGGTCGTTGCCTTAGCGGTCTTGCAGATCATCGACCTGGCGTTGACGCTGCTGCATTCGTTGCAGGAGCGCAAAGGCCGGCTGTGGCGCTACTTCGGCGCGATCGCCGGGGTGAAGATACCCGATGCTTTCGGTCAGATCTCGTTCTTCGGCGGTCTGACCATCGCGCTGTGGATCGTCGGGCTGCTCGGCATTGCCGGTACGGTGCTCTGGCAAACGCCGCTTGCGTTCGGCTGCCTCGGCGCAATCATCGGGTGCCGGCTGTCGGACGGCTGGTTCTCGCACATCGCGCTCAACAATGCGGGCTTTCGGCCCAATCCGGGGCTTTCGTCGGTGCCGCTCTACTTCGCGGAAGTCGTGCTTCTCCTGGTCGTGTTCTATCCGACCATTCGGACGCAAACATTCTCCGTGCTGATCGGGTTCGTGATCGGCGCGCTTGCCTTCTACTCGGTCATTCCGAGCCTGAAGCTCGTCGGGCGCCTGTTGTTCCAGCCGATCGCGCCGTGGCGGGCAGGGAGTCCACAGCCGGAGTGGTGATGCCCGCGGGTAAGCCTGCGGCCCGACCTGATCGCCGCGATCAGCATGATCCGCAGCGGCAAGGACCTGGGCGAGCAGGGGCGTGGCTGCCCATCTGGCATACCAGCAGCGGCCGAAGTTCATTGTGCTAAAGTGTGAGATTATGTGTGACTGTTGCAACTAAGTCACATAAAGGGTAGACATTGATTCATATTGCGCGACAATTTCACGCGTCAATGACGATTCCGTGAGCGCTTTTTTCAAACGGGTTCTCGCCGCAGCGGCGGTGAAGACCCCTCCATTTTGAAGAGTAGGGGCAGATGGCAGGGTATACGTACACGACCATTCTTTCGAGCTACCAAACCTCCGGCTACTACCAACTGACAGGCTTCAACAACGCAGACGTGGCGCTGTTTTCCTTTGGCGGCGTCTACGCGAATGGTGTGTTGACGACCGTCGCTGCCCCGTCGGGCCAAACCACCCAGTCTGGCATTTATCTCAACAATGCGGGCGAGGTGATTGGGACCGTTTCTCAACAGAGCAACGATCCCTATTTCATCGGCTATGTCGGCAGCTCTCCCGCGGCGAGCGATTTCAGCCCGACCATTCCGCCCAATGCTCCTAATCCGCCGAATGGGTACTCGAATTTCACCTATGCCTACGCGGTGAACGATTCCGGCACGATCCTGGGGGCATTTCGGGATGACGCCGGATTCTTTCCGTTCCTCTATTCGAACGGCGCGACGACCCTGCTCACTCCGCTTTTCAATCGTTCTGCTGTCGCACTCAACAATTCCGATCAGATCGTCGGCGACTACACGGATTCCAGCAACATCAGCCACGGCTTCTTCTACGATCCCAACGCCGTCAATCCCACGGTGGTCACGGTCGACGACCCCGCTGCGAGTACCGGCAACAACACGTATCTGATGTCGATCAACAATGCGGGCCAGATCCTCGGCCGCTTCACCAGCAACACCAGCGCGACCTATTTTCTCGATACCGGCGGAAACTTCGTTTCCATCGTTGATCCGAACGCGACTGCGGGGACGACCGTCGCGACGTCGATGAACAATAGTGGGGAGGTCGTCGGCTATTACCAGACCGCGGGCGTCTACCACGGCTTCACCTATTTGAACGGCGTCTATACCACGATCGATGAACCGGGGGCTGCCCAGACTGCGAGCCAGAGTGCAAATGGCACGTTTCTCGAACGCGTCAACGATGCCGGCGACCTCATCGGAATTTACTACGACTCCGCCGTGAACCTGTACGGCACGCACGGCGTCCCGCATTACTTCACGGCGACGGTCTATCGCGCGCCTCCAACCCTGGCCGTGAACAGCATCGCCAGTGCGACCGCCGGCCAGGCGATCAACCTGTCGAGCCTTGTCACGATCAGCGACCCGAGCAACCTCGGCTACCAGTCGCTGCAACTGTGGGATTCGAACGGCACCGCCGCGGGCGGGGAATTCCTGATCAACGGCACCCCGCAGACCGGCGGCCATGCGATCACCGTGCCGTCAGGCGCCACCGTGGTGTTCGATGCTGGCACCGGCTCGGGCACCGACACGCTATGGGCGCAGCTCATTCAGAAGGACGGCACGACAACTGGCTGGCAGCCGTTTACGGTCACGGTGGCAGCGCCGACGTTCAGCACGATGAGTGTGTCCAATGCGACGGCCGGCGCGCAGATCGCGCTGTCGAACCTGGTGACGGTCTCTGATCCCAGCAATGCCACGTACCAGCTGCAGCTGTGGGACTTGAACGGGTCAGCCGCGGGCGGCGAGTTCCTGATCAACGGCGCGCCGCAGACCGGCGGCCACGCGATCACCGTGCCGTCTGGCGCCACCGTGGCGTTCGATGCCGGCACCGGCTCAGGGACCGACACGCTGTGGGCACAACTGATTCAGAGCGACGGCACGCCCAGTGGCTGGAAGCCGTTCACGGTCACGGTGGCAGCGCCGACGTTCAGCACGATGAATGTGTCCAATGCTACGGCCGGCGCGCAGATCGCGCTGTCGAGCCTGGTGACGGTCTCCGATCCCAGCAATGCCACGTACCAGTTGCAGCTGTGGGATTCGAACGGGTCAGCCGCGGGCGGCGAGTTCCTGATCAATGGCACCCCGCAGACCGGTGGCCATGCGATCACCGTGCCGTCAGGCGCCACCGTGGCGTTCGATGCCGGCACCGGCCCCGGCACCGACACGCTGTGGGCGCAGCTCATTCAGAGTAACGGTACGCCAAGCGGCTGGCAGGCGTTCACCGTCACGGTGCCGGCGCCGACGCTCAGCACGGCGAGCGTGTCCAATGCGACGGCCGGCGCGCAGATCGCGCTGTCGAACCTGGTGACGGTCTCCGATCCCAGCAATGCGACGTACCAGTTGCAGCTGTGGGACTCGAACGGGTCAGCCGCAGGCGGCGAGTTCCTGATCAACGGTACGCCGCAGACCGGCGGCCATGCCATCACCGTGCCGAGCGGCGCCACCGTGGTGTTCGATGCCGGTACCGGCGCCGGCACCGACACGCTGTGGGCGCAGCTCATTCAGAGCAACGGCACGCCAAGCGGCTGGCGACAGTTCTCGGTCACGGTGCCGACCCCGACGCTCAGCACGACCAGTGTGTCCAGGGCCACGGCTGGTGCGCAGATCGCGCTGTCGAATCTGGTGACGGTCTCCGATCCCAGCAATGCCACGTACCAGTTGCAGCTGTGGGACTCGAACGGGTCAGCCGCGGGCGGCGAGTTCCTGATCAACGGCACGCCGCAGACCGGTGGCCATGCGATCAACGTGCCGAGCGGCGCCACCGTGGTCTTCGATGCCGGCACCGGCGCCGGCACCGACACGCTGTGGGCGCAGCTCGTCGAGAGCAACGGCACGACAAGCGGCTGGCAGCAGTTCTCGGTCACGGTGCCGAACCCAACGGTGGCCGTGCACAATTATACGACCGCAACTCCGGGGCAGACCATCGCGCTGTCGAACCTGGTCACGATCTCGGATCCCGGCAACGTCGGCTATCAGAAGCTCGAGCTGTGGGACTCTGACGGTACGGCTGCCACCGGCCAGTTCGTGGTCAACAACGTGACGCAGACCGGCGGCCATGCGATCGACGTCAGCCCGGCCAATGTCGGTAACGTGGTGTTCAACGAGGGCACGACCGGCAACACCGATACATTGTGGGCGCAGCTGATCCTGAACAACGGGACCGCAACCGGCTGGCAGTCGTTCACGGTGGTCGATCCCGTGACGATCGCGCAGGGGACGACGGTCGAGCTCGCCAACGCCTATGCCGGGCATGCGATCTTTGCCGGCGATGCCGGGACCTTGCAGATCGACCATTTTGCCGGCTTCAGCGGCACGGTGGCCGGCATGAGCGGGACCGATACGCTGGACCTCAGGGACATCGGGTTCGGTTCGACGACCAAGGCGAGCTATTCCGGCGATGGCTCGCAGGGGACGTTGAGCATCACCGATGGTGCGAACACGGCCCAGATTGCGCTGCTCGGCAACTACATGGCCTCAACCTTCGCGGTCTCCAGCGACGGCCATGGCGGCAGCTCGGTCCAGGTCCAGCCCAATCTGGTTACGACGCTAGCCCCGCCCCAACACGCCTAGGGCCCGACCGCTGCGATCACGATCGGCATCGTGATCGCAGCGAGGATCGTCTGCAGCGTGATGATCTGGGCGAGCAGCGGGGCGTCGCCGCCCATCTGGCGCGCCAGCACATAGGCCGACGGCGAGGTCGGCACCGCGGCGCAGGCGGCGACGATGGCAAGATTGGCGCCGGTGACGCCGAACCACACCGCGAGCGCAACGGTGAGCACGGGCATCAGGACCAGCTTCAGCACCAGCGCGATGCTGGCCGCGAGGCTGGGGCGGAAGATGCCTTCCAGATGCAGCCCGGCGCCGGTTACCAGCAGGCCGATCGCCAGCGACGAGCCGCCGAGCGCGTCGGCGACATCGTGCCAGATCTGCGGCAGCGGGATGTGCGCGACGTTGATGACGAGCCCGATCACGCAGGCCCAGATCAGCGGGTTCTTGACGATCGTCATCACGATGGCGCCGGCAGAGCGCTTCTTCGAGGAGGCATATTTCGCCAGCACGGCGACGCTGAAGACGTTGACCAGCGGGATGATGGCGACCATCGCAACGGAGGCCAGCGCAAGTCCAGTGCTGCCAAAGAGATTGCGCGACACCGACAGCGCGACATAGGTCTGCCAGCGCGTCGCGCCCTGGAAGATCGAGGTGAAGGCGGGGCCGTCGACGCCGGCCCGGGCGAGCGCGGTCCGCAGCGCAAGACAGAGCAGGCACATCACGAGCGCCGCGAGCAACAGCGCGCCGCCGACACCAGCGACCGGTACCTTGGTCAGGTCGGCCTTGACCAGCGTCTGCACCAGCAGCACCGGGAACAGGACGTAGTAAGTGAGCTGCTCCAGCCCGTGCCATTGCGTGTCGAGCCGCATCAGCGTGCGCTTCAGGACGAAACCGAGCACGATCAGCAGGAACACCGGCAACAACGCCGCGATCACCACGGCCATGGTCAGCGGTCTCCGCGCAGCTTCGCGAGCCGGTCGAGCGCGCCCTGCAGGATGAAGATCGCTGCGTGCTCGTCGATCACCTCGGCACGGCGGGCGCGGCTGACATCCATGCCGATCAACTCGCGTTCGACCGCCGCGGTCGACAGGCGCTCGTCCCATAGTCCGATTGCCAGCACGGTGAGGTTTGAGAGGTTGCGGGCGAAGGCCCGGGTCGATTGCGCGCGCGGGCCTTCGCTGCCGTCCATGTTGATCGGCAGGCCCAGCACGAAGCCTGCGGCGTTGCGCTCGGCCGCGATCGCGAGCAGCCGCGCCGCGTCCACCTTGAACTGCTTGCGCTGAATGGTCTCGACGCCGGTCGCGAGCCGCCGGTCTGGATCGGAGACGGCAACGCCAATGGTCTTGGTGCCGAGGTCGAGGCCGACGAGCGCGCCACGGTCGGGCCAGTGCGGCGCGGCTTCGATCAGGGGAAGGATGAGGGCGGGCATGGCCTTGCGCTTAGCACGCAGCCGCGCGCCGAGGCAAAGCCCGGATGCGGGCGGCCGTCCATGCGAAAACGCCGATCAGGCGGCGATCACCCGATCGTCGCCGCCGAGGCACGCGACAAGCCCCTGCAACGGACTGTACTGGTGCGCGGTGCGGCGCTGGATGAACAGCGTCTCGACCTGAGCATGCTGCGGATTGAGCTTGTGGATATTCACGTCGCGCTGGACGTGGTCGCGTTCGACGACCGCGCGCGGCAAGAGCGTCACGCCCATGTCGGCGGCGACGCAGCCGACCATGCCGTCGAGCGTGCCGAGTTCGAAGCGCGCGGCCGACGGCCAGCCGAACTCGGTGAACACCTGTTCGAGGCGCTGCCGGTAGGTGCAGCCGGTGCGGAACACCAGCGCGGTCGGACCAGACTCCGGTGTGCCGGCGCGCAAGGCGGCGAGCGATTTCCAGCGCTGCGCGGTGACGAGCACCAGTTCCTCGGTGAAGGCCGATGTCGCTGACAGTTCGGCGTGCTCGATCGGACCGGCGACGAAGGCGCCATCGAGCGAGCCGTCAAGCACGGCGGCGACGAGATCGGTGGTCGGCGCGGTGCGTAGCGTCAGGCGCACCGCCGGGTAACGGCGGTGAAACTCGGCAAGCAGTGTTGGCAGCCGAACGGCGGCGGTCGTCTCCATCGAGCCGATCGACAGCGGTCCCCTCGGCTCGCCATCGTCGCGCGCGGCGAGCACGGCTTCGCGCGACAGCGCCGCCATCCGCTGCGCATACGGCAGCAGGCGGCGGCCGGCGCCGGTCAGCGACATGCCACGGCTGTGCCGCTCGAACAGCGCAGTGCCGATCTCGGCCTCCAGCGCCTTGATGCGCTGGGTGACGTTGGACTGCACGGTATTCAGCTCGTCGGCGGCCCGGGTGATGCCGCCGAGCCGGGCGACCGTGGAAAAGGTGAGCAGGTCGGTCAATTCCATCTGGACCACCGTTTCAATTTAGAGATGGCTGCGTTCTCTAGTATTCATTATCCGAGAATGATAGGCCCGCTTAGGCTGCAAGTCCAGAACAGCAAGTCCAGAACAGGGAGCAAGCGCATGCCGATCAGCACCGAATTGACGGCGCGTCTGGGCATTGAACATCCGATCCTGGCGGCGCCGATGGCCATGATCACGGGGAGCCGGCTGGTGAAGGCGGTGAGCGAGGCGGGCGGCTTCGGCATTCTGGGCGGCGGCTACGGCGACAGAGCGTGGCTCGAGGCGGAGACTGCAGCGCTCAGCGGATTTCGCCGTCCGTTCGGCATCGGCTTCATCACCTGGAGTCTCGCGAAGCAACCCGAGCTGATGGATATCGCGCTACAGGCGCGGCCACGCGCCGTGATGCTGTCATTCGGCGATCCCGCGCCGTTCGTGCCTGATATCAAAGCCGCCGGCGCGCTGCTGATCTGCCAGGTGCAGAATGAGGAGATGGCGCAAGCGGCGCTCGATTGCGGCGCCGACATCCTGATTGCGCAGGGGACTGAGGCGGGCGGTCACGGTGCGTCGCGCACCACGCTCGATATCGTACCGGCGATCATCGATTTTTCGGCAGGGCGTGTGCCGGTCGTCGCGGCCGGCGGCATCGCTGATGGCCGCGGCTTGGCTGCGATGATGATGCTCGGCGCCGCCGGCGTGCTGATGGGAACGCGTTTCTATGCCAGCGTCGAGGCCGGCGCGCCCGAGCAGGCGAAGCAGTTGATCCGCGCGACGAAGAGCGGCGAGACGGTGCGCGGCGTGGTGATGGACTGGTCGCGCAAGCTGATGTGGCCGGCGCCATTCACCGCGCGCTCGCTTGCCAACGATCATTTGCGGCGGTGGTCTGGCCGCGAGATCGAGCTGATGCAGCGCGCAGACGAGATCGCTGTGGAGTATGCCGCTGCGCGGGAAGCGGGCAATTTCGACATTGCCGCAGTGTTTGCCGGCGAGTCCGTCGGCCTGATCCATGATATCGTTCCCGCGGCCGAAATCGTCGGCCGCATCGTTGCCGAAGCCGAGCAGTCGTTGCAGGGCCGGCGCAACTCTCTTTCCTCTTTGATCTGAACAAGTGTGAGGCACACCATGTGGCCGGACCGTCGATTGATCGATCGTTTCAAGACCGAATTCCCGATCGTGCTGGCGCCGATGGCCGGCGTGATGGATGCGGAGCTGGTGATCGCGGTGGCGCAGGGCGGCGGGCTCGGCTCGCTGCCATGCGCGATGCTGTCGGCCGAGAAGGCGCGCGAGCAAGTCAACATCATCCGCCAGCGCGTCTCCGCGCCGGTCAACCTCAACTTCTTTTGCCACAAGGCGGTCGACGCCGATCCGGCGCGCGAGGCGTCATGGCGGCAGCGGCTGGCGCCTTACTACCACGAGCATGGCCTCGATCCCAACGCACCGATCAGCGCGGCGAACCGCGCGCCGTTCGATGCGGCGTTCTGCGCGGTGGTCGAGGAGCTGAAGCCCGAGGTCGTCAGCTTCCATTTCGGTCTGCCGGAGCCAAAACTGTTGCAGCGGGTGAAGGGAGCGGGCGCCATCGTGATGTCGTCGGCGACGACCGTGAAGGAGGCGATCTGGCTCGAGGAGAACGGCGCCGACGTCATCATCGCGCAGGGCGCCGACGCCGGCGGCCATCGCGCCATGTTCCTCACCGAAACCATTGCCGAGCAGCCGGGCACATTCTCGCTGCTGCCGCAGGTGGTGGATGCGGTGAAGGTACCGGTCGTCGCGGCCGGCGGCATCGCCGATGGACGCGGCATCGCGGCGGCCTTCGCGCTCGGCGCATCAGCCGTACAAATCGGCACGGCCTATCTGCGCTGTCCGGAGTCCAAGGTGACCGCACCGGGCCGTATCGCGCTGGCGCAGGCCAGCGATGAATCGACCGTTATCACCAATGTGATGACGGGTCGCCCGGCGCGCGGCGTCGCCAATCGCGTGATGCGCGAGGTCGGCCCGATCTCGCCTGACGCGCCGGCATTCCCGCATGCGGCGACCGCCCTCGGACCCCTGAAGGCGGCTGCCGAAAAGCAGGGCAAGGTCGATTTCACCAATCTTTGGGCTGGCCAGGCGGTCCGGATGGGCAAGGAGATGCCGGCCGCGGAGCTGACCCGCGCACTCGCCGGCGCGGCGCTGGCGCGGATGGGGGCGCTGTCTCAGGCCTGACGCGCCGGCTCGTCCCGGATGATCTCCAGATGCTCGGTCGCGAGCCTGCGATAATGCGCCGCCATTTCCTTGTAATGCTGGCGGGAGATCGGATCCGCGGCGCTTTCGGCGCGGCGCTCGAACATCTCGGCCTTTTCCTGCAGAGCCTTTGCCTGGGAGATGGCCATGGCTTGCCTCGCTCAGACCAGGCAGGCCACGTAAAGGATCGCAATCCCCAGCACTGTGCCGATCGACCACAAGGCGGGGTCCCAGCCCTCCGACCGG
The DNA here is from genome assembly GCF_029846235.1 of Bradyrhizobium sp. CER78. Taxonomy (GTDB): domain Bacteria; phylum Pseudomonadota; class Alphaproteobacteria; order Rhizobiales; family Xanthobacteraceae; genus Bradyrhizobium. Next base: position 298,494 of record NZ_JARVWP010000004.1, on the reverse strand, counting down.
GGGCGGCTTTCGAGCATTGACATGACGCGCTCCGAACTTTTCTGTTTGGAGACAGTAGGCGCCGGCAATGTTTCCGGACCACTTCGTGGCGGGCAGGAAGTGGTTTCGTCGTGGGGTTTTGCAGCCCTCAATGAGCGCCCGGAATGTCTCGCCGGGGGCCGGCGGGGTCGGTTAAGCCCCCGGGGCCGCGGTTGCGGCGCAAAACCGGCCTCTGCTATACGGCAGGCTGACCTTTCAGCCTGACCACCCGAGGCCCTATATAATGTCCGTAGATGCCACGACTGTCCGCCGCATCGCGCATCTGGCGCGGATCGCGGTCAGCGACGCCGAAGTTCCCCATCTCCAGGGCGAGCTGAACGCGATGCTGGCCTTTGTCGAGCAGTTGTCGGAGGTGAATATCGACGGCGTCGAGCCGATGACCTCGGTGACGCCGATGGAGATGAAGAAGCGCGCCGATGTGGTCAATGACGGCGAGATCGCCGAAATCATCGTCCGCAATGCGCCCGACACCGTGAACGACTTCTTCCTGGTGCCGAAGGTGGTCGAGTAAAGAGCCCGATCGGATAAGTCCAATGTGTCTGCTCTGCGACGATGAGAAGGCCTACAAGGCCTATATGGACTTCCTCGATGCGATGGAGCGCAAGGGGAAGGTCGCCGATCCCAACGCGGCGATGGACGCCGTGCTCGACCATCTCGAGGCGCTCGATGCCGCCCGCGCCAAGGAAAATGCCAAAGCGCGCCAAGACGACCCCGCCAACGACAAAACCTTGTCTCCGTTCTTCTGCAGCCCGATCAATAAATGACCGATTTGACATCGCTGACGATCGCCGAGGCCCGCGAGGGCCTGGCGAGCAAGTCTTTCACCGCCCGCGAACTGACTGACGCGCATCTCGCCGCCATCGAAGCCGCGCGCGTGCTCAATGCCTATGTACTCGAGACGCCCGACAGGGCGCGCGAGATGGCCAGGGTCGCCGACGAGAAAATTGCAAAGGGTGAGGGCGGACCGCTGGCAGGCATTCCGCTCGGCATCAAGGATCTGTTCGCGACCCGCGATATCAGGACCACGGCGTGCTCGAAGATCCTCGGCAATTTCATCCCGCCCTACGAGTCGACGGTGACCTCGCAGCTCTGGCGTGACGGCGCCGTGCTGCTCGGCAAGCTCAACAATGACGAGTTCGCGATGGGCTCATCGAACGAGACCTCGTGCTTCGGTCCGGTCACCAACCCGTGGCGCCGCGAGGGCTCCAACACCACGCTGGTGCCGGGCGGCTCATCGGGCGGCTCGGCCTCGGCGGTGGCGGCGCTGCTCTGCATGGGCGCGACTGCGACCGACACCGGCGGCTCGATCCGCCAACCGGCCGCGTTCACCGCGACCGTCGGCATCAAGCCGACCTATGGCCGCTGCTCGCGCTGGGGCATCGTGGCGTTCGCATCTTCGCTCGACCAGGCCGGCCCGATCGCGCGCACCACGCGCGATGCCGCGATCCTGATGCGCTCGATGGCCGGTCACGACCCAAAGGACACCACGTCGGTCGACATCGCGGTGCCGGACTACGAGGCCGCGATCGGCAAGTCCGTGAAGGGCATGAAGATTGGTATTCCCAAAGAGTATCGGCTCGACGGCATGCCGGCCGAGATCGAAAAGCTCTGGAGCGAGGGCGCGCAGTGGCTGAAGGCCGCTGGCGCCGAGCTCGTCGAGGTGTCGCTGCCGCACACCAAATACGCGCTGCCGGCCTATTACATCGTGGCGCCGGCGGAGGCTTCGTCGAACCTCGCGCGCTATGATGGTGTGCGCTACGGGCTGCGCGACCCGGGCAAGAGCATCATCGAGATGTACGAGAACACCCGCGCCGATGGCTTTGGCGACGAGGTGCGCCGCCGCGTGCTGATCGGCACCTATGTGCTCTCGGCCGGCTATTACGATGCCTATTATCTGCGTGCGCAGAAGGTGCGGACGCTGATCAAGAAGGATTTCGAAGACTGCTTCGCCAAGGGCGTGAATGCGATCCTGACCCCGGCGACGCCGTCGGCGGCGTTCGGCATCGGCGAGAAGGGCGGCGCCGATCCGGTCGAGATGTATCTCAACGACATCTTCACGGTGACCGTGAACATGGCGGGCCTGCCGGGCATCGCGGTGCCCGCGGGCAAGGATACTCAGGGCCTGCCGCTCGGCCTGCAACTGATCGGCCGTCCGTTCGACGAGGATACGCTGTTCTCGCTCGGCGAGGTGATCGAGCAGGCGGCCGGCCGCTTCACGGCGCCCAAATGGTGGTGAGCGATGGCGGACTTCCGCGCCACTCTCGCTGACGCAGCGCCCGATGCGGCGCTATCGCCGCCGCTCGCCGCATTGTGGTGGGCAAAGAAGGGCGATTGGGACCAGGCGCACCGCATCGTGCAAGACGAGAGCGACGCCAACTCTGCCTGGGTGCACGCCCATCTGCATCGCGTCGAGGGCGACCTCGGCAATGCCGGCTACTGGTATCGCCGGGCCGGACAGCCGGTCGCAAAGGACACGCTCGAGGCCGAGTGGGAGCGGATTGTGTCCGCACTTTCAGCTTGAACTACCGCGCAGCTGCTGGTGTCTTGACACCGCGAGCATTAACCGTGTTTCGGCCGCCATGCCGCCGCCCAGATTGACCGTGATAGGCTGGTGGAACCGGGCGGGGGCCAGTGGCAAAGAGAGTATTCGTGCGTGGGTCGGGCATAGGGGGATGGCTGTCAGCGCTGCTGGTGGCCGTGGTGGGAGCGGGCCTTGCTGGCTGCGCCTCCGTGTACAATCTGCCCGGCAACGTGCCGCTCGGTGCCGCGCTCGCCGACAACAGCAGCGCCCGCGACTATCCGACTTATGAAGATGATCTGTTGCTCGCGCTGTCGTTCTCCGGCGGCGGCACGCGCGCGGCGGCGTTTTCGTTCGGCGTGCTTGAAGAGCTCGACCGGGTGCACTCCAGCGCCGCCGGCAGCAGGACGCTGCTCGATCGCGTCGATTTCGTCTCCGGCGTCTCCGGCGGATCGGTCACCGCCGCTTATTTTGGATTGAAGCGGCGCGCGGCGCTTGCCGATTTCCGCGAACGATTCCTGCTGCGCAATGCCGAGGAGGGACTGAAGACCAGGATCTCGCTCGGCAATATCGGGCGCGCGCTGGGCGGCGGCGTCAACGACAGCCAGTTCACCGACTGGCTCGACCAGAATCTGTTCGACGGCGCGCGGTTCGAGGCATTGCCCGACGACCGCCGGCCGCGGGTGTGGATCAACGCCTCCGACATCTACAACCGTACGCCGTTCGTGTTCGGCAAGACCTCTTTCGACGCGCTGTGCAGCGATATCCGCTCCTATCGCGTCGCTGAAGCGGTGGCGGCGTCGGCCGCGGTGCCGCTGGCATTTGCGCCGATCGTGCTGCAGACCTATCCCGGCGGCTGCGCCGCGCCGCTGCCGCCCTGGTACGATCGGATGCGCAACGATCCGAACGCGCAACCTTTGCTGCGCTCCTACGCCGAGGCCCAGGCGCGCTACCGCGACGGCTCGATGCGCTACGTCAAGCTGCTCGATGGCGGGCTGGTCGACAATTACGGACTGTCGGCGCTCAGCATCGGTCTGCTCGCCGCGCAGCGTCCTTACGAGCCGCTCGACGAGCGGCAGGCGGCCAAGCTGAAGCGCATCCTGTTCCTGGTGGTCGATGCCGGCCGCGGCGTCTCCGGCGACTTTGTGCAGACGCTCGAAGGACCGAACGGCGTCGAGCTGGTGTCCGCGGCCGCCGACACCGCAATCGATGCCAGCGTGCGTTCGAGCTACGCCGCCTTCACGTCGCTCGCCAGCGACTGGTCCGGCAAGCTGAAGCGCTGGCGCTGCGGCCTGTCGGCGGCGGATCGGAGCCGGCTTGGCGTCGGCGCCGGCTGGAAGTGCGGCGACGTCGCGATCTATGTCGAGCGGCTCCGCTTCGACCGGCTGGGACCGGACCGCGCCGGTATCCTGAACGCCATCCCGACGCGGCTGTCGCTGCCGCCCGAGCAGGTCGATCAGCTGATTGCGGGCGGCGCGGACGCGCTGCGCTCGAGCAAGGCCTACCAGCAGTTCCGGCGCGGGCTCTGATCCGCGCCTCAATGCGCCGCTACAGGCCGCAAGGGGCGGCAAGGGGACAGCAAGGCGGCTTGACTGGCGCGGTCGGTTGCGCGAAGCCCAATCCATCCCAGATATCACTTGTCCGGAAACCGAGATCCATGACCGCATCTGCCGCCCCGCATAGACTGATCAAGAGCGCCACCGGCGATTGGGAGGTCGTGATCGGCATGGAGGTCCATGCCCAGGTCACCTCGAACTCCAAGCTGTTCTCCGGCGCGTCGACCGCGTTCGGAGGCGAGCCCAACTCCCATGTCTCGCTGGTCGATGCCGCGATGCCGGGCATGCTGCCCGTCATCAACGAGGAGTGCGTCCGCCAGGCGGTGCTCACCGGCCTCGGACTGAATGCGAAGATCAACCTGCGCTCGGTGTTCGACCGCAAGAACTATTTCTATCCGGACTCGCCGCAGGGCTACCAGATCAGCCAGTACAAGTCGCCGATCGTGGGCGAGGGCGAGGTGTCGCTCGAGCTCGACGGCGGCCGCAGCGTCACGATCGGGATCGAGCGGCTGCATCTGGAACAGGACGCCGGCAAGCTGCTGCACGATCAGTCGCCGACGATGTCCTATGTCGACCTCAACCGCTGCGGTGTCGCGCTGATGGAGATCGTCTCCAAGCCCGACATCCGCGATGCTGAGCAGGCCAAGGCCTACGTCACCAAGCTGCGCTCGATCCTGCGCTACCTCGGCACCTGCGATGGCGACATGGAGAAGGGCAATCTGCGCGCCGACGTCAACGTCTCGGTGCGCCGCTACGGCGAGACCGCGTTCGGCACCCGCTGTGAAATCAAGAACATGAACTCGGTCAACTTCATCGGCCAGGCGATCGAGTACGAGGCGCGGCGTCAGATCGAGATCATCGAGGACGGCGGCACCATCGACCAGGAGACCCGGCTGTTCGATCCGAACAAGGGCGAGACCCGTTCGATGCGCTCCAAGGAAGAGGCGCACGACTACCGTTACTTCCCGGATCCCGATCTCCTGCCGCTCGAGTTCAGCCAGGCCTTCGTCGACGGCCTCAAGGCGCAGCTGCCGGAGCTGCCCGATCAGAAGCGGTCCCGTTTTATTACGGGCTTTGGCCTGTCACCCTATGATGCGAGCGTGCTGGTCGCCGAGCGCGAGAGCGCCGAATTCTACGAGACGGTGCTGTCAGGCCTCGCCGACAAGGCGCGCGACGGCAAGCTCGCCGCCAACTGGGTGATCAACGAGCTGTTCGGCCGGCTGAACAAGGAGAGCGTTGCGATCGCTGCATCGCCGGTGTCGGCGCAGCAGCTCGCCGCGATCGTCGATCTGATCGGCGAGGGAACGATTTCCGGCAAGATCGCCAAGGACTTGTTCGAGATCGTCTGGCAGGAAGGCGGCGATCCGCGCGCGCTCGTCGAGACGCGCGGCATGAAGCAGGTCACCGACCTCGGCGCGATCGAGAAGGTGGTCGACGACATCATCGCTGCCAACCCCGACAAGGTCGAGCAGGCCAAGGCGAAGCCGCAACTGGTCGGCTGGTTCGTCGGTCAGGTGATGAAGTCGTCGGGCGGCAAGGCGAACCCGCAAGCGGTCAACGATCTCCTGAAGTCGAAGCTCGGCATCTGACGAACAGGACAATGATGTTGTCCTTGGAGCATGATCCAACCGGATCATGCTCCCGCGCGATCACCTTTGGCGTCGTCGCGCGCGCGTGAACGCGGCGTGATCCTGCCTCACACCCTCCCTCGACGGGCATGACGATGCCTCTCGGCGCCGAATCGCCGGAACTGCGATTCGTTCGCGAAACCGGCTCGGATGACCGCAAACGAGGCAAAAGCGGTCTTTCCCACGAAAATTTTTTCGTTGCCAAAAACTACGACTCGGCGTCGGCGACGCGCCGCTTTTCGTCGTCGCGCGCGACTCAGCGCAACGACGATCGCGCGTCGATCGCTTTAATGCGAATTCAAGAAAAGGCTACAATACAAGGCATTTCCTGCAACGTTGACAAATGCCGATGTCGGCAGCCGTTGCACTTCTTGCATCGTCGCGCGAATGCATCGTCGATTTGATCGGCGGCGCGCGCTGTGCGCACTGCCATCGCTGCGTCAACACTTCCTTAAGCGGGACACTGTTTTTTTCGGTCTGTTGGTGTATTCGGGAAGTAGTGCATATCGATTCCCGAGTGCACGCAGCGAAGTAAGAGCCATCTCACATACTGGAGGGCAACATGGCTAAGAAGGCAAAGAAGGCGAAGAAGGCGAAGAAGGCGAAGAGCGCAGTGAAGAAGACTGCGAAGAAGACCCGCAAGGTCGCCAAGAAGAAGTAAGCCTCTCGCCTTGAGAGGATTGCCGGCGGCTTGACGCCGGCACGTCGCGAGAGCCAGCGGACGGACTGCTGAGAGGCACATCCCACCCCAAGGCTCTGGTTGACGAAAGAGGGTGTCGGCGAGACATCAGGTCAAACGGCTGGATCGAATTTCGGAGAGGGTGACCTTCCCAAAACCGGTCCGGCAGAAGAAACAGAGATTTCTTCGTTCGGTGCGGGACCCGCTTGGTTCCGCAATTTCACCGGCGAGAATGCCGAGTTGAAATCTGGTCCTGACGTGTTCGCCGACCCCCTCGTTCCGGCGGCCCGCGCAGTCCGCGCCCGGCGCCACTTTCCAACATCCCAGTTCTGGATCGACGTTGGGCCTGACGGCCTCGCGTTGCTTTTGTGCGCGCGCCGTCCGCGGATCGTCCGCCGGGCCTCGCACCCCTCCGTCAATTTCGAGACTGATCGCCGGCGCGGGCCGGCCGGCAGGCGCGGCCATTGTCCGCGATGGTTATCGTTGTCCGAAATACCAGGGTAAACCGGCGTTCACGAATGCAAGGAAGTGCCTGCGGCACAGGCACTTCTGCGATTTCGCGCCGCGCCCCCGGCGGCGCCGGTTTACATCCCGTTCATCGCGATACTTAAACCGCTCTTCAAATTTGATGGGCCATGATCATCCCAACAAGCCGGCAAACGGCGAGCGAATAACAGGGTAGTTCAACAGTGGACGGGGGCCGCGCTCGGGGGAGGGCGGCCAACAACAAAAAGGGGAATGACGACAATGTTTCAGGGGGTCATCGATCAGGAAAGCGCTGTCCCGGTTGCTGCGACCGCAATCCAGGATGTGCTGTTCGAGCGCGGCATGTATTGGGCAAGCGGCCGGTCGGGCGTGGTCAACCTCGTCGCGGCGCACAAATGGTTCAACCTGGCGGCGCTCAAGGGACGTACCGACGCGATCGCGCACCGCCGCGAAGTCGCCGAGCAGATGTCCGACGTCGAGATCGCGGCTGCCCAGCGCGAAGCCCGCGCCTGGATGACGACGCATTAGGTTTCGTTTGGCGCGGTTTCTTCGCGCGAACCGGTATCCGCTTCGCTCGAAAACCTCCAGCCCAACAGCTATCGAGCCGGGAGCCTCGGCTCCCTCGCTCCATCTAGAACCAGTATCGCGCGGCGTAGATCACGGTCATCACCGCTCCGGCCACAATGACGAATTGGCGGACCACGGGCGCGGGAAGAACCCGGATCAGGTGACCTCCCGCATAGCCGCCGGCCATGGCGCCGAGCAGCATCGCCAAGGTCTCCGGCCAACGCACCGCTTCCTGCACGATGAAGATCAGTGTGGCGGCGAGCGACACGCAGGTCGCGAGCAGGTTCTTCAACGCCTTGATCGCCCTGATGTCGTTGGGCTCGGTGACCGACAGCACCGCGGTCAGGATGACGCCAAGACCGGCGCCGAAGAACCCTCCATAGACACACGCCAGTCCGAGGACGGCGGCGCTTGCAGCGGTCGACGGCAAAGCCGCGGTCTTCTGCTGCCCGATGGTCCAGGTCTTGGCTTGCGGTGTCTGGATCTGCGGCGCGAAGGCAAACAACAGCGTCGCGAAGCCGATCAGAGCCGGCACAGGCAGGACGAACAGCCGCTCGGGAAGTAGCAGTAGGACGCCGGCGCCGATCGCGCCGCCGAGCGTCGAGACCAGGACGAAGCTGATCGTACGCCGCGTCGGCGGCGGCAACTTGCCGCGATCGGCGAGCGCTGCGATCAGATGCCCCGGCGAGATCGCCACCGCATTCGACGCGTTGGCGGAGACGGCGGGCAAGCCTGCCGCGAGCATCGCCGGAAACGTGATCAGCGTCGCGCCGCCCGCCAGGGCATTGATGATGCCTCCCGCGATACCGGCGGCGAGCAGCAGAAGACTTGTCTGGATATCCATGCGTCACCCGATTCGAGGGTGAGCAGGCTAGCGGGCGGAGCCGCGGTCCGTCTGGAACGTCTGTGACGTCGCCTCAGTCGCGCCAATAGACGCCCGGCGTCGTGCCGAAGGTGCGGCGGAACAGCCGGGTGAGGTGGCTTTGGTCGGAGAAGCCCGCGTCGACTGCTACGGCTGCGATCGGCTCGCCGGCGCGCAGCAACTGCCGCGCAAGGTTGAGCCGGGCGAGCAGGCGGAACGCATGCGGCGCGACGCCGAGCTCGCGGCTCACCATGCGGCTGAACCCTTCCCGGCTTCGCCCGAAGCCTGCGGCAACTGCGCCGATCGGCGCGAGGCTCTCCGTCAGGGCGGCGCCGAGCTTGGACCGGCCGGAGCGCCCGATCGAAGCAGACGGCGCGCGCGACAGGATGTCGTCCGCGATCTCGAGGATGTGCTCGGGCGAGATCTCGCCGACGCGCTGCCAGCGAGCCCCGAAGCTGACGACCCGGAGCGACGAGCAGGCGCGGCTCGCCGAAACGTAGGCGTTCAGGCAAACCGTCTCCTCGTCCGGCGTCGGCATCGGCGCATGCATCATCCCCGCCGGGATCAGCGCGGCATGGCCGGCAGGCACGGTGATGGTCTCGCTATCGATGCGAAAGCTACGCGACCCCGACAGCACCAGCACGAGCTGGCTTTCGTCATGGAAATGCGGCCTGAGGCCGAGCGAGCCGGCTCCGCGCCACGATGCCAGCTCGACGATGTCGTCATGGTCGGCTCGCCGATAAGTCCAGCCATTGGTCATGGCGAAGCGTAGCACTGACGTCACCGACCGTCATGAGGCGTCATGGCCGCGCGACCGAGGCGATCGGCGAAGCCGTTCGTATCGTCGCGACAGCGATCAGGGCGGCGACAACGTTGGCGGCTGCGCTGATTGCCACCGGAATTAAGTAGCTGTGGCTGACGTCGTAGGCGAAGCCTGCGGCGCTCGGACCCAGCAGCGTACCGAACGCAACGCTGGTGTAGAGGATGCCGATGATGCCGCCGACATTGCGGCCGCCGAAATGGTCGGTGACCACGGCGGGCAGGATCGCCACCCAGCCGCCATAGAACACACCGAACAGCAGCGCGAACACCGCAAGCGACCAGAAGCTGCCGGCGATCGCCCAGATCGCCAGCGAGACCGCCATGCCGAGATACATCGCGATCAGGAATGCGTCGCGGCCGACGCGGTCGGCGATGCCGCCGAGGAAGAAGCGGCCGGCGGTGCTGCCGACACCGATCATCCCGAGCAGCAACACGGCAAGCGTCGGCGCGACCTGATGATCGACCGCAAACGGCACCAGATGCACGAACGGCACGAACACCCCGAATGCGCTGATCAGGCAGGCCGCATAGAGCCCGGCGAAGCGGGCGGTCCTGACCGCGCCGCGGATCGAGACGCCCTGGCGGAGTGGCGCGCTGGAGACTGCCTCCAGCGGATCGCCGTCCGGTCCGGTGCCGTAGCGGCGCGGGTCGTCGGCGATCAGCAGCGATGCGCCAATCCCGGCGGCGACAGCAACGACGCCAAGCACCACGTAGGCATCGCGCCAGCCGAGGCTCGTGATCAGCCAAGTCGCGAGCGGCGGCATCACCAGCGTCCCCACGCCGATTCCGCTGACCGCGAGGCCCGACGCAAAACCACGCCGCCGCACGAACCAGCGCTGCACGGCGCCGAGCGTCGGGACATAGGCGCAGCCGACGCCGGCGCCGATCCCGATGCTGTAGGCGGCATAGACCTGAAGGATGGTCTGCGCCTGTCCCGCCAGCACCATGCCGAGACCGACCAGCGCCATTCCAATGGCCGCTAGTCTGCGCGCGCCCCAGCGATCGGCAAGCGGGCCGGAGACGATGCCGAGACCGAAATACAGGAAGCCCGCAAAGGAGAATACCAGCGAGACCGAGCCGCGCGAGGCGCCGAACTCGCGCTGCAAGGACTCGACAAAGGACGAGAAGGTGTAGGCGCTGCCGAAGCCGATGAAGGTCACGATGAACGCCGCAGCGACGACGACCCAGCCGTAGAACGGCTTTGCTCTCTGATAACCGGCGTGCATGACGGTGTCCCTCATGTTCGTTCTCCCTGTGTCGCGCGACCGCCAGCCTTGGCCGGCGGGTAAAGCAGCATCTGCGTGCAGCGAAACAGCGCGATGGTCTTGCCCGTCACCTCGCTCTTGATCTCCGCGTCCCACACCTGGGTGGTGCGCCCGGCGTGCACGAGGCGCGCCGCGCAGCTCACGCCGCCTTCGCGCGCGGCGCCGATGAAATTCGTCTTCAGTTCGCCGGTCGCGAAGCCGATGGCGCCGTCCGGCAAGGAGGCGAGACAGCCGAACCCGCATGCGGTGTCCGCCAGGGCGACGATGCTGGCGCCGTGCAACAGCCCGTGCGGCGAGAAGTGCTTCGCGGCGATCTCGAAGCGACCGCTGACGTGGCCGCGTCCGGCTTCGAGCCATTGAAAGTCGAGCAGGCCGGGCAGGCTGCCGGCTTGCGATGCGTTGATGCGATCGACGAGTTGGCTGGGATGCCCGTCCGCACCGACCTCGTGCAGAGCGAGTCTATGTGTGGCCTCAATCATGTCTTGGTTCCATCAGTCCTGGCTTCATCAAGGAGCCGAAAGCCGCCCGCAGCGCTGGAGATAAAGATTAGATAATCTAATCTTCTTGGTTCGGCTTTCTCTGCGTTGACGCGGCTACCAGCATTAAGATAGGCTGATAGAGCGCTCAGATAACTGGCTTGGCAAACCAGATTTGCTGCGCAGTAAGGATTAGAAAATCTAAATCATGGAAAGCAGGCTTCCGCCCCTGAACGCGCTCAAGGCGTTCGAATCCGCCGCCCGCCATCTTTCGGTGAAGCTCGCGGCCGAGGAGCTGTACGTGACGCCGGGCGCGGTCAGCCAGATGCTCAAGACGCTGGAGGCCCATCTCGGCGTCAAGCTATTCGAGCGGGTGCCGCGCGGCATCTATCTCACCGACGCCGGACGCGACTATCTGCCGTCGATCCGCAATGCGTTTCGGCAGATCGCGGAGGCGTCGCGCCGCGTCGCTGCATCTGTCGATGTCGGCACGCTGACGGTGAGCGTCACGCCGTTCTTTGCATCGGCCTGGCTGGTGCCGCGCATGGCGTCGTTTCAGAGCACGCATCCGGAGATCGATCTGCAGATCGTCACCAGCAACACGCTGGTCGATTTCTCGCGCAGCGGAATCGACGTCGCGGTGCGCCATGGCCTTGGCCGTTATCCGGGGCTGCGCAGCGACCGTGTCGTCACGGTCGAGATGGTGGCGGTCGCATCGCCGTCGCTGGTCGCGCGTCTCGGGCGGCCGGCATCTCCCGGCGAACTCGCAGGCTGGCCGCAGGTGCATGACGCCGATCGCAAGGGCTGGAGCCTGTGGTTTCAGGCCAACGGCATCGCGGAGGTTCGCGCGCCGCGCGGTCCGTCGTTCGACGACAGCGGCCTGCTGCTGAAGGCTGTGCTGACCGGGCAGGGCGCGGGCCTGCTGCCGGCGGCGATGGTCGCAAACGAGATCGCGAACGGCGAGCTGATCCAGCTGCTCGAGACCGCGCATCTGGAGGAGTTCGCGTATTATCTCGTCTGCCCCGACAACAGACAGGGGCTTCCGAAGATCGCAGCGTTCAGGGAATGGATCCTGGGGCCGGCGGCGCAGTCTCAGCCTGCGGAGCGTTAGTCCGCCGCGGTGACCGTCTATCGGTAGAACGCGTTGGGCGGCACGCCAAAATGCTTGCGGAACATCGCCGTGAAGGCGCTCTGGCTGGCATAGCCGGCATCGAGCGCGACATCGACCACCCGCGCGCCGCGCGCGAGCCGTTCGAGCGCGAACAGCAGGCGTGCCTGCTGACGCCACTCGCCGAACGTCATGCCGGTTTCCCTGGTGAACAGGCGGTGGATCGTCTTCGACGTCAGCTTCAGCCGGCGCGCCCACTGCTCGGCGGTCGAGGCGTCATCCGGGCGGGCCAGCAGCGCCGCGCAGATCCGTGCGAGCCGTTGGTCGTGCGGCATCGGCAGGTGCAGCGGCAGCACGTCGACTTCGCGCAGCTGGTCGAGCAGCACGCGCATCAGGCGTTCGTCTGAGGTGCCGGGCGCATAGTCCAGCGGCACGCGCATCGCGGCGACGAACAACTCGCGCAGCAGCGGCGAGACCGTGAACACGCAGCTTGTCCGCGGCAGATTGGGTGCCGCGGCGGGATCGACGAACACGGTTCGGATCTTGACCGCGCCGCACATGCGGACCTCGTGCTCAAGTCCGGCGACCAGCCACACCGCGCGATTGGGAGGCACCACCCAGGTGCCCTCGACGCAGCGCACGATCATCACGCCCTCGATCGCGTACAGCAGCTGGCCGCGCGGATGCGCATGCAGGCCGGTCGACGCGCCGCTCGGATAGTCGATCTCCATCGCCGCCATCGGCCGCGCCGTGGCGTGATAGTCGAGGTGCCGTGTGATCAGCTCGTCCAACACGTCTCTTGGATGTCCCAATCTCGCTAGGTGAGGTCATTCTAGCGTGAGACGGACGCTGACGCGACAGGTAGTTGCTGGTGGGTCCTTCACCAACACGCTGCCAAATCATGCTCAGGAAGAATGCTGCACTTCTCTACCCTTTCGTTGCCATCGTGCTGTGGGCCGGCAACGTCATCGTCTCGCGTCTCTCGGCGCACACGATCGGTCCGCAGGCGATCACCTTCTATCGCCTGCTGGTCGCAGTGCTCTTGATGTCGCCGTTCGTGGCGCGCGCCGCATGGCGCAATCGCCTCGCGATCTGGCCGCATCTCGGGCCGCTCGCGATCCTCGGCTTCCTGGCGATGTGCCTGTTCCAGAGCCTGTCATATCTCGCGGCCGAGACCACCACCGCGACCAACATGGCCGTGTTCACCGCGCTGACGCCGCTCTTGACCGTCGCGCTGAGTGCCGCGCTGCTCGGCGAGCAGCCGACGCTTGGCATGATCTGCGGCGCACCGCTGTCATTTGCGGGCCTCATCTATCTCGTCAGCGGCGGCGACGTGCCGTCGCTGCTGCACAACGGTGTGCATGCGGGCGACACCTTGATGCTGCTGGCCGCGATCGTCTATGCGCTGTACGGCGTGCTGCTGAAGCGCTGGAATCTGCCGATCACCGGATGGCAGTCGACCTACATGCAGGCGCTGTGCGCGCTGGCGGTGATGTTTCCTGCATTCCTCGCGACGCCGGCGCCGCTGCGTCAGGTCAATGCCGAAACCTGGCCGCTCATCGTCTATGCCGGCGCGCTGGCCTCGGTGGTGCTGCCGTTCCTCTGGATCCGCGGTGTCGCCCAACTCGGCCCGAACCGCTGCGCGATCTTCATAAATCTGCTGCCGGTGCTGACCGCCGCGGCCGCGATCGTGATGCTGGGCGAGCCGGTCAGGTCATTCCACGTCATCGGCGGCGGCCTTGCGCTGCTCGGTGTCGCCTGCGCACAGGCGTTTCCACGACCGCTGAAGACCGCGCGCGAGGCGTGATACGCGGCACGTCGCAGCCCGGTGATCTCGCGGTTTTGATCGCACGTGAGAGGTGAGGGCAGAATAGAACGCCGTGATCGGCGATCATCTGTTCACTGAAACGGAGTGATCGCGATGCGTGTCGCCTTACGTATTTGCTTGCGAGTTTCCCTGGCCCTGACGTTGCCCGTTGTGATCCTGAGCAGCGGCGCCGCTGACGCCGCAACTGTGCATCATCGCCGCGTGCGACAGCATCTCATCTTCCGTCCAACTGAACCGGTCGTCGCTCCGGACCGTTACGTGTATCCAGGCTTCGGGCCGATCCCGCCGGGCGAGAACCGCAACCTCGATCCATCGACCCGCGGCAGCGGTTGACGTCGGTCAGCGCTGCACCGCCGCATGTAGGTGAAATGCCTGAGTGACCCGCCTCACATCAATTGCTGAACAGTCCTGCAAGAGTCTCGCCTGGGTGATGCAATGGTGCGTCGGCCCAATTGTGGAGGAGGGTAAATCATGCGCTCAATTTCGCTGAGCTTCGCCGTTGCAACTGCGATTGCTCTATTCACGTTCGGTCAGTCGGCCTCAGCCGCCCCGATCGGGGCAGTCGTGAAGGCGTGCGACAGAACCGCAGGATGCAACTACACCCTGAACAAGGCTGGCGACCTGTCGGGTTGTTCCTCGAAGGCCTGCTTCTACTGCCCGAACGACGGCAAGCGGCAGTGCTTCGGAATTCAGTAGGGAAGCAGGGGCCCGCTCGCAGCGGGCCCCTTTGTTTCCAGGACTCAGGTGCTGATTTCAGTGCGGCTGGCGGAGGCGGACGAAACCGTTCTCCATCGAACCGGACGTCGGTCAAACGGATCGGCTATGCAGCGTCGGTGACCAGCCTGTGCTGAGATCTCTCGGTGACTCGCTTCTCGAGCGTGGCGATGGTTCCCTTGAGATTGGCGTACCGCTCGTTGAGCGACCTTGCCAAGATCGGGTACCTGGCGTCCGACCGGTCATGAATTCCCGCGCGCGCTTCTTCGGTCGCGATGTCGGCTTCGATCTGCTGGCAGGCCAGGACAAGATCGGACAGCATCTTGCTGATCGTCGACTCTCGTCCGGCGTGTCCGCGAGCTGTCTCAAAACGATGGTGCATGTTCATATGCGTGCTCCGAATGTCTGAGTTCGGCACACCGAGAACCGCCGGCGCCGAACTATTCACGGATGCATCGCAAATAACCTGCCAGTCGCGGCTCCGTAACAATACGGTCGGGACGGTCTGGCGCGGGGTGAGCCACCGGGGGCACAGCCTGACCGGTCTCGCAGACTAGTCGCGACGCCACGCCGGAATGCAGGCGCCGAGCGTGACGTGCTTGTAGTCGCGGGCGGCGTCCTGATCGCCGGCCTGTTCGGCAAACCTGACCGCGGCCTCCATGTCTTGGGCGGCGGACGCGCTGTCGCAGAACAGGCTGTAAATTTCAGCCCGGTATCGATAGGCCCTGTAGTTCATCGGGTTATATGAAAGCGCCTGATTGTAGTTGCTTTGCTCCTCAATGGCGACCCGGCGCGCTTCATCCGACTGGCTGTTGAAGTTGGTGAGGCGATTGAGCGACTGGAGTGAGCCGAGCTCCATGTACCGCAGCGACATCGCGCCGAGACTTGCAGGAAGTGCTTCGTCCGACGAAGAAGGTTGCTTCCCGGCGGTGTTCGCGCGTTCGATTTCGATCTTTTTATACTTTATGGCGTTGTCGTAGTCCCGCAAGCTCTGGAACGTGCCCGATATCTCGCCGTTGATCGGCGCAAGATAGGCGGTCGAGAGTCGTCGATCGCTCAGCAGGTTGAGGCATGCCCGTATCTTTGCCTGCGCAGGCAAGACATCGCGACATTCCTTGCCAACCACACGCCGCTCGTCCCGCGAATGCACCGTCGGCGGCGTCTGCGCGGCCGGCAGCACGAGTACCAATGCGAAGCGGATCGCTAACCTGAGACCGCGGCTTGAGCCATCCATCTTGGTTCTTCGCCTTCAGCCCGATCTCGCTAATCGGCGGCTTCTTCGTGCGGGCTTCCTGTTCATTTGATGCCAAATAATCACACCGACGGGAAGCCTGCCGCGACCTCTGGCGCGAAAGGTTCGCACATCGACCACGCTGCCGCTGACATAGTTCACAGACGGACACAAAGATGAGGCCGTTCGAGACTGGGAAAAGACCGAACGGCCCCAGCCGGCCCGTAGGACCAAAAATGGAAGAAATGGGTCGGCGCTCCAGCTACGGAGTTGCCGGGCACATGGTTTCACCGGCAAATTGACGTTGCGAGCATACGCAGTGCCTGCAACGGGCGACGCTCCCTGAAGGGATGAGGCCGCTTGCTATGAGCGCGCAGGGTCGGCTTGACGACAGGTCGTCAAGACAAACGCCGCCTTGCTGCATTGCCACTCGCTGCCGAGCGCAGCGCTCGAGACGGGCCGCGGCGCAGCAGCCATTGCCAGCGCGACAACCATGCAGGCCAACGACGTTGCGATGACGATCCTGCCTGCTGTGGCTGAGAAGCGTTGCCCTAACCAGAGGCCTAAATCGGAGGAGCGACGAAGCTGGGCGTTACGCAAAACCTGGTCGAGATCCTGGAATTGAATGCCATCGTCGTGCTGCATGGCTTTACCCCGGAATTGTTCAGGTGAAAGAAGCAATGCGGGGATGCTGCGCGCGGTTTGTTGCGCGTTCGCTTCGTGGCGCCGGGAATGATGCTTCATTCACGCGGAGGTGACTGGCGGTTCATACCGGGCGGGCCGACGCCCGAATGTCTCTACGGAGATCCCCAGGGACCAGCATTGATTGGGTAGCCGGTTGTGGTGGGGCTGGCGGAGAGGGAGGGATTCGAACCCTCGATACAGCTTGAGACCGTATGACGCTTTAGCAAAGCGTTGCCTTCAGCCACTCGGCCACCTCTCCAATGGCGCCGATATGCCCGAGTGGGGGCTGAGCCGCAAGCGGCAGATTCAGATTGCGACAACGTGATTTGGTGGCAGCTCGGTCGCGAGCCGCCCCGAAGCAGGCGCCGAGCCTTTATATTGCGCGGCGGTTTGGCGGCTCTGGCCCGGTCTTTCGTCAGAAAGATAAGTAATAACAATTAGTTGGATCGATATTTGGCCGGAATCGGAAGCGGCCTGTCGCAAGGCTGTTGAAAACCGCCTTGCGCCGGCTCACTCGACGCTGGCGCCGCGGCGCAGGTCGGCCTCGATCTGCAATTTGGTGCCGCCGCCGAAGCGGGCGCGGTAGACCTGCAGGTTCTCCATGATGCGCTGGACGTAGTTCCGCGTTTCCGAGAACGGAATCAGTTCGACCCAGTCGACCGCGTCGACCTTGGGATCGCGCGGGTCGCCGTAGCGCTCGATCCACTTCTTCACGCTGCCGCGGCCGGCATTGTAGGCGGCGAAGGTCAGGATGTAGGAGCCGCGATAGTCCTCGAGCAGGCCGCCGAGCTCGGCCGCGCCAAGCATCGCATTGTAGACCGGGTCGGTCTTCATCCGGTTGAGATCGAAGCCGATGCCGGCCCGCTTGCAGACATAGCGTCCGGCGTCCGGCGTCACTTGCATCAGACCGTAGGCCTGCGCCGGCGACACCACCGCCGGATTGAATGCGCTCTCCTGGCGCGCGATTGCGTAGACGACGCTCTGCTCGACTTCCGGCCCGACCTGGCGGAACGACGGGATGCCGTTCACCGGATAGGCATAGTGGTCGAACGGCAGTCCGCGGTTGAGGGCGGACTTGCCCATCAGCAGCATGCCGCGGGCATCGCCATGGCGTGCGGTGAGCTCACCGAGGCCGGCCAGCGCTTCCGGATCGCCGTTGTCGCCCATGTCGCCGAAGATCGGGATCGCGAGCTCGCGCGCGTCGATTTCGTAGAGCAGCCCGACCGCCCGCACGATCTCCAGCCGATCGGCGCCGCGGCCGCGCGGCGCGCTGTTCAGCTCGATCTGCGGCAGGCCGAGTTTGGCGCGCGCGAGCTGGCCGTAATAGCTGGTGGATTGCTCGGCCGCGCGCGCATAGGCCGCACGCGCCTCCTGGCCGCGGCCGGCGGCTTCCGCGGCGCGGCCCTGCCAGTAGCCGGCACGCGCGAGCGCCGTCGGGTTGGCGCTGCCGACGCCGATCCGCGCGAAATGCTGGGCGGCGAGGGCGGGATCGTTGAGAAAGCGCAGCGCGATCCAGCCCGCGGTGAATTCCTGCTCGGTCTTGTAGATGTCGCGGGCCGGCAGCGCAGCATCGCGCGCGATCAGATAGGCGGTACGAAACTCGTTGACGTCGATCATCTTGCGCGCCAGCAGGCGGCGCTCGACCCACCATTCGTCGACGTTGTAGAGGCGCGCGGCGTCCCGCGGCGCGCTCAGCATCAGCCGCGCGGCCTCGGCGAACTTCTCCTCGCGGCGGAGCAGCTGGATCTTGGCGAACAGATAGCCGGTGTCGCCGGACAGTTCGCTCGGCACTGCTTCCAGCAGCGCGCGCAGGTTCGAGCCCTTGCGGTTGGCGGCGATGCGCGCCTTGGCGAGCGCCAGATAGCCGGAGCCAAGCCGCCTGGCCTCGCGGATACCGGCAGCCTCGTTGTCGGTGCCGTAGAGCATCGTGTCCATGCGCGCCTTGTGGTCGGCGGCGGTCAGGAACGAGCCGAACATCTCGAGCGCGGTGGCTTCAGTCTCCTCGCTCATCCCGTCATTGCGCCAAGCCTCGCGGACCAGGCGCTCGGCATTGCCGCGATCGCCGCGTCCGACCATCACCTTGGCGAGCGCGAGCCGGCCCTTGGCGGAGACCGGCGATTCATTCTGGAACCAGGCCCAGACCGCGGAGTCGTCGCGATGGTCGTCCCATAGCGAGGCCTCGATGCGGCGGCGCAGGAAGGTCTGCGAGGGCCAGCTCGGATTGGCGTCGAGGAAGGCGCGGTAGCGCTCGGCCGAGGCGCCATTGTCCTCGCTGCGCAGGATCAGCCATTCGGCGAGCTTGCGCGCGACGGGATCGGAGATCGAGGCTTCGGCATCGGTCGCGTCAGAGGGCCTGCGCTTGCGCAGCAGTTCGACGACGCTGGCGAGCGCTTCCTTGTCCGACTGCGAGGTCGACGACGTTGCGGCCACGGCCGCAGGCTGCACCGGCTTGCGCGCGATCGGCGCGGCATGCTGGCGGGTCGCCGGAACCAGCGCGGGGGCGGCCACTGACCTGCTCGAGACCGTACCCGTTGCCGCCGGCGAGGCGTGGTTTGACGTTGTGGACGTGGTGGTCCTTGGTTCGGTGGACTTCGGAGCTGTTGTCTTGTGCGCCTCGGTCTTGGGAGGGGCGGCCTTGGTTCCGTCTGTCTTGGGCGTGCCGGACTTGGAAGCGACCGGTTTGGAAGCAACCGTCTTGGCAGCGTCGGTCTTGGCTGTGCTGTGCTTGGTTTCGCTGCTTTTGGCTTCGCCGCTCTTGGTCGCGGCTGGCTTGGAAGCTGCCGGCTTCGAAGTAGAGGCCTTGGGAGTGGCGCTCTTGGAAGCCGCCGTCTTCGGGGCGGCAGGCTTCGCAGCATTGGATTTGGAAGCCGTGTCCTGGGCCGCCGGCTTTGCGGTTGGAACATCCTCGGCGGCCTGGGCGTCGGGCGTGATGGCGGCAAGGCCGACAACGAGCGCCAGGCTCGTCGCCAACGCCGTCGATCGCAATGTGCCTGCGCGAACGGAACGGATCACAGAAGTCCTCTGCGGCCCCGAATCATCTGGTCGTTTGGGCCCTGGGTTCTTATTTGATTGAAAACGTAGACAAAATACTAAGAAGCCTGCCGGTGCGGCTGTTTGCGCCAGCACAACGGCAAAATCGCGGCTGGGAGCGGTTTCGCGCGCCGCAGATTACCGTTGGGAATAGGTACGGTACGGCCCTTTCGCCTGTCGGCCAGACCCGATATGAATTGCCTTTCATGGCGTTTCGCATCAACCGGGTGCCGGTTGCACGGACGTAAAGCACGACAACAACAAGGGTCCGTCGACCTAGCCTTTAGCCTGAAGCGTTTGGAGGAAGTCCATGGCAGCCAAGACAAAATTCCGGGGATCATTCACTGCCTTGGTGACGCCCTTCAAAAACGGCTCGGTCGATGAGGCGGCGTTCCGCGGTCTCGTGAACTGGCAGATCGCCGAGGGCACGCACGGCCTGGTGCCGGTCGGCACGACAGGCGAGAGCCCGACGCTGAGTCACGACGAGCACAAACGGGTGGTCGAGTGGTGCATCGAAGAGGCCAAGGGGCGGGTGCCGGTGATCGCCGGCGCCGGCTCGAATTCGACCAAGGAGGCGATCGAGCTCGCCGAGCACGCCGAGAAGGCCGGCGCCAATGCCGTGCTGGTGGTGACGCCGTACTACAACAAGCCGACCCAGGAAGGCATGTACCAGCACTTCAAGGCGATCAACGATGCGATCAACATTCCGATCATCATCTACAACATCCCGCCGCGCTCGGTGATCGACATGTCCGTCGACACCATGAAGCGGCTGTTCGAGCTGAAGAACATCGCCGGCGTCAAGGACGCGACCGCCAGCATGGTGAGGGTCTCGCAGCAGCGCGCCGCGATGGGCGAGGACTTCAATCAGCTGTCCGGCGAGGATGCGACTATCATCGGCTACATGGCGCATGGCGGCCATGGCTGCATCTCGGTGACCTCGAACGTCGCGCCGCGGCTGTGCTCCGAGTTCCAGACCGCCTGGCAGAAGGGCGACGTCACCACCGCGCTCAAGATCCACGACAAGCTGATGCCGCTGCACACCAACCTGTTCATCGAGAGCAATCCGGCGCCGGTGAAGTATGCGATGTCGCTGCTCGGCAAGCTCGACGAGAAGCTGCGCCTGCCGATGGTGCCGGTCGCCGAATCCACCCGCCAGGCGGTCCGCAGCGCCATGGTGCATGCCGGCCTGATCAACTGACCGGGGCCGTACTGTCGTGAATAATGCCGTGCGCAGTGTCGAACAGAAGGGGATGGGAATGCTGAAGGAATTCCGCGATTTCGCCATGAAGGGCAATGTCGTCGACCTCGCCGTCGCAGTCATCATCGGCGCGGCCTTCGGCGCCATCGTCACCTCGCTGGTCGGCGACATCATCATGCCCATCGTCGGCATGATCGGCGGCCTCGACTTCTCCAATTACTTCATCCCGCTTGCCAAGAACGTGACTGCCACCAATCTGGCCGATGCCAAGAAGCAGGGAGCAGTGCTGGCTTACGGCAATTTCATCACGCTGATCGTGAATTTCGTCATCGTCGCCTTCGTGCTGTTCATGGTGATCCGCCTGATGAGCCAGTTCAAGCGCAAGGAAGCGGTTGCGCCCGCCGAGCCGCCGAAGCCGTCGGCCGAAGTCGTGCTGCTGACGGAAATCCGCGACCTCCTCAAGAAGAGCTAAAGTGGCCGAGAAGAACGAACGCCCGATCAAGGTTGTCGCCGAAAACCGAAAGGCCCGCTTCAACTATGCAATCGAGGACACCATCGAGGCCGGTATTTCGCTGACCGGCACCGAGGTGAAGTCAATCCGCAGCGGCAAGAGCACGATCGCGGAGTCCTATGCGGATTCCAAGAACGGCGAGCTGTGGCTGATCAACGCCAACATCCCTGAATATCTGCAGGCCAACCGCTTCAACCACGAGCCGAAGCGGCCGCGCAAACTGCTGCTGCATCGCAAGCAGATCAACAAGCTGCTCGGCGCGGTCGATCGCGAGGGCATGACGCTCATTCCGCTAAAGCTGTACTTCAACGAGCGCGGCCGTGCCAAACTGCTGCTCGCGGTCGCCAAGGGCAAGAAGCTGCACGACAAGCGCGAGAGCGAGAAGAAGCGCGACTGGTCCCGCGAAAAGGGCCGCCTGATGCGGGCGCGGGGATAGCGCGCCGTCATTGCGATGACGACGGATGGAGATGCAGGCCATGACCCAGAGCAGCCTCACCGACGTCGACTGGAGCAAGATCCCGGCGCCCACCGATGATGGCGGCGCGGCGCACCTCGCCGGCATGACGATCCCGCCGGTGACCTTGCGGGCCACCAACGACACGTCCGTGACGCTGTCGGCGCTCGAGGGCCGCACCGTGGTGTTCGCCTATCCGCGAACCGGTGAGCCCGGCAAGATCGGGCTGGTCGACGATTGGGACATGATCCCCGGCGCCCGCGGCTGCACGCCGCAGACCTGCGCCTTCCGCGACCTGTTCGCCGAGCTGAAGGCGGCCGGTGCTTCCCAGGTGTTCGGGCTGTCGACGCAAAGCAATGACTATCAGACCGAGATGGCGTCGCGCCTGCACCTGCCGTTCCCGGTGCTGTCGGACGAAGCGCTGGAACTGACGCACACGCTGAGATTGCCGACGATGTCGGTGGCGGGTCTGACCCTGATCAAGCGGCTGGCGCTTGTGATCGACGATGCGCGCATCACGCACGTGTTCTATCCGGTGTTCCCACCCGACCGGAACGCTGGTGACGTGCTGGAATGGCTGAAGGACAATCCGCGGAAGGACTAGCTGGAGCAGCCGTCGCAGGGGCTGCCAAAATATCGAAAACAACCCCATGCAAAGGAGCCGGCGGCGGCCGGCATTCCTCCAGACAAACTTGACACGTCGGGCAACTCAGGAGTATTTTCTGTTACTCCGAAGTTCGCGAGCGTCCTGCGGCGTTTGCGGGCTTCGGATAGCGGTTGGCAAAGCGGATACCGGAAAGGGCGCTAGCCCAGTTCCTTGCGCACCGTCGCGAAGACCTTGCGGAACATCTCGGTCGTCAACACGCCGGTGTTCGTGTTGTAGCGCGAGCAGTGATAGCTGTCGTAGAGCTTGTACTTGCCGACGCTATGCACGGCGCCATGCACGAACGGCGCTGCGGCCAGACGAACCCCCAATGCCTTCAGGGTCGATTCGTGGGCGATGCGCCCGAGCAGCACGATGGCCCGCACCTTCGGCATCGCAGCGATGGTGGCGCTGAGGAACTGCCGGCAGGTGTTGATCTCGGCCGGCAGCGGCTTGTTTTGCGGCGGCACGCAGCGCACCGCGTTGCTGATCCGCGCGTCGACCAGCTTCATGCCGTCGTCCGGGCGCGCCTGATAGACGCCGCTGGCGAAGCCATATTCGAGCAGGGTGGCGTAGAGCAGGTCGCCGGCGTAGTCGCCGGTGAAGGGACGGCCGGTGCGGTTGGCGCCCTGCATGCCCGGCGCGAGCCCGACGATCAACAGCCGCGCATTCTGATCGCCGAAGGATTCCACCGGCGAGTTGAACCAGTCCGGATGGAGTGCGCGCGCCTGTGCGCGAAAGTCGGCCAGCCTGACGCAGAGCTGACAGTTGCTGTCGGGACGCTGAGATGCGGCGACGAGATTACTCGTCGAAATCGTCATCGGCTCCCCGTGGGGCCATGGTGGTCGCGCGCTGCAGGAATTGCGGGGAGTGATGGCGCGGTTCGCGGGGTTCGCGCGGGGCCGGGCGTTCCGACGGATCGCGGCCAAGCTTGGATTGCAGCTCGACGAGGTCGGTGAAGACGTCGGCCTGGCGGCGCAGCTCGTCGGCGATCATCGGCGGCTGGCTGGCAATGGTGGAGATGACGGTGACGCGAACGCCGCGGCGCTGCACGGCCTCGACCAGCGAGCGGAAGTCACCGTCGCCGGAAAACAGAATCATCTGGTCGATGTGCTCGGCGAGTTCCATGGCATCGACCGCGAGCTCGATGTCCATGTTGCCCTTCACCTTGCGGCGGCCGCTGGCGTCGATGAATTCCTTGGTCGCCTTGGTGACGACGGTGTAGCCGTTGTAGTCGAGCCAATCGATCAGCGGACGGATCGACGAATACTCCTGATCCTCGATGATCGCCGTGTAGTAGAACGCGCGAAGCAGCGTGCCGCGACTCTGGAATTCCTTCAGAAGGCGTTTGTAGTCGATGTCGAAGCCCAGCGTCTTTGCGGTGGCGTAAAGATTCGCTCCGTCGATGAAGAGCGCGATCTTGTTGGAAACAGGTGACGACATCAAAGTGTTCTCGCGTGGTTGTTAGTGTTCTTAGTGCGGCGGTGATCAACCGCGCGCAATTTCCGGCGTTGCTGCCTAAAGTACAGTGAGTCTTTCCCCACGACAGTCACCACCGCAATTATGGTGAGGCGAGGGCAAAAAGCCTAGACCTTTGACATTGCAATGAAGAGATTTACTTGTCTGGGACAGCAACCTAGCCATGTCGTCAGACGCTCCGGCCCTTCTGGCCCCGGCAGACCGGGTTATCAGAGCCTGTTGGGAAGGCAAATCACAAATTTTACCTTGCGAAACGGGGGCTAGCCCTATAACTAACCCTCATAACCTACATGTTCGGTCCCTTTTACCACGGAGCGCCTCGAGATGGCTCGCGTCACCGTCGAAGATTGCATTGATAAGGTCGACAATCGTTTCGACCTCGTCCTGTTGGCTGCGCATCGCGCCCGGATGATCTCGTCGGGATCGCAACTCACGGTTGATCGCGACAACGACAAGAACCCGGTCGTGTCGCTGCGCGAGATCGCCGATTCGACGATCTCGCCGGAAGATCTGAAGGAGGAACTGGTACACTCCCTGCAGAAGTTCGTCGAGGTGGACGAGCCCGAGCCGGACACTGTGCCGCTGATCGGTTCCGCTGGTGCCAGCGTCGACGCCGACGACACCGAGGTCGCGGTCGAGCGCATGACCGAGGAAGAGCTGCTGAAGGGCCTCGAGGGCCTCGCGCCCCCGGAAGAGCAGCCCGAGGAAGACGAGTAGGCTCGTCTTTCAGCTCCCGGTTCGAACGGATTTGAAAAAGGCCCGGACATTGCTCCGGGCCTTTGCTTTTGTTGACAATTTTGCTGTTACGGTGCGTCCTATGCGGGCGCGGGAAATTGAATGGTTCCAGGGCCCGTGCGGGGTGCAGCTTCATTCGAAAGCGCACTAGATTGAGGAAAAGGGGACGTTAGGGTCCCGCGCGAGAGGCAGCGAGTTCATGGCGTATCGACGCCGCAGTTCCATCCAGATGCAGGCTGCAACCGAAACGGTCGCGGTGGCGCCGGCGTCGTCCGCAGCGGAGAGGCCGGTCAAGCCGCGGACGCGCATGATGCGACAATATGACCTCGTCGAACGCGTCCGTTCCTATAACCCCGACACCAACGAGGACCTGCTCAACCGCGCCTATGTCTACGCCATGAAGGCGCACGGCACGCAGACGCGCGCCTCCGGCGATCCCTATTTCTCGCATCCGCTCGAGGTCGCGGCGATCTTGACCAACCTCAAGCTCGACGACGCCACCATCGTGGCGGCGCTGCTGCACGACACGATCGAGGACACCGAGGCGACGCGGGCCGAGATCGATCATGTGTTCGGCCACGAGATCGGCGCGCTGGTCGAGGGCCTGACCAAGCTGAAGCGGCTGGAACTGGTGTCGCGCGAGGCCAAGCAGGCCGAGAATCTGCGCAAGCTGCTGCTGGCGATCGCCGACGACGTCCGCGTGCTGCTGATCAAGCTCGCCGATCGCCTGCACAACATGCGGACCATGGAGTTCATGCCGCCGGCCTCGCGCCGCCGCATCGCCGAGGAGACACTGGATATCTATGCGCCGCTGGCCGGCCGCATGGGTATGCAGGAGATGCGCGAGGAACTGGAGGACCTGTCGTTCTTCGTGCTCGATCCCGAGGCCTATGCCGTGGTGAAGCAGCGGCTCGATTCGCTGGCCGAGCGCAACCGCAACCTGATCGGCGAGATCGAAACCCAGCTCTCCAAGAACCTGCAGAAGAACGGCATCACCGCGCGGGTGTTCGGCCGCCGCAAGCAGCCGTTTTCGATCTGGACCAAGATGGAGCGCAAGTCGGTCGGCTTCGAGCAGCTGTCCGACATCTACGGCTTCCGCGTCATCCTCGACGATGTCGGCGCCTGCTATCGCGCGCTCGGCATCGTCCACACCACCTGGCCGGTCGTGCCGGGTCGCTTCAAGGACTACATCTCGACCCCGAAGCAGAACGACTACCGGTCCATCCACACCACCGTGATCGGCCCGGGCAAGCAGCGCGTCGAGCTGCAGATCCGCACCGAGGAGATGAACCAGATCGCCGAGTTCGGCATCGCCGCGCATGCCTTCTACAAGGACGGGGCGGGCTCACCGCACGAGCGGCTCAAGCACGAGTCCAACGCCTTCGCCTGGCTGCGCCACACCATCGGCATCCTCTCGGAGAGCTCCAATCCGGAGGAGTTCCTCGAGCATACCAAGCTCGAGCTGTTCCACGACCAGGTGTTCTGCTTCACGCCGAAAGGCAAATTGATCGCGCTGCCGCGCAACGCCAACGTGATCGATTTCGCCTATGCAGTGCACACCGGCGTCGGCAACAGCGCGGTCGGCTGCAAGATCAACGGCAAGTTCGCGCCGCTGTCGTCCGAGCTGCAGAATGGCGACGAGGTCGAGGTGCTAACCTCGAAGGCGCAGTCGGCGCCGCCGTCGGCCTGGGAGGCGCTCGCCCGCACCGGCAAGGCGCGCGCCGCGATCCGGCGCGCCACCCGCGATGCGGTGCGCGACCAGTATGCCGGTCTCGGCCGCCGTATCGTCGACCGCCTGTTTGCCCGCGCCAAGATCGAATATGCCGACGACAAGCTGAAGGGCGCATTGCCGCGGCTCGCGCGCACCTCGATCGAGGAGGTGATGGCCTCGGTCGGGCGCGGCGAGATCAAGGCCTCGGACGTCGCGCGTGCGATGTATCCCGACTACAAGGAAGAGCGGCTGGTGCGCTACGGCGCCAAGAAGAGCCTCACCGCGAAGCTCAAGACGCAGAACCCGCCGCATCCGGCCCGCGCCACCTCGGTGATCCCGGTGCGCGGCATCAATTCCGACCTGCCGGTGAAGTTCGCGCCGAATGGCGGCGCGGTGCCGGGTGACCGCATCGTCGGCATCGTCACGCCGGGCGAGGGGATCACGATCTATCCGATCCAGGCGCCGGCGCTGAAGGATTTCGAGGAGGAGCCTGAGCGCTGGCTCGACGTGCGCTGGGATATCGACGAGACCATGCCGCAGCGCTTTCCGGCGCGCATTCTGGTCCACAATGTCAACGAGCCCGGCAGCCTTGCCCAGATCGCAACCGTGATCGCAGAGCACGACGGCAATATCGACAACATCCACATGTCGCGCCAATCGCCCGATTTCACGGAGCTGACCATCGACCTTGAGGTCTATGACCTCAAGCATCTCAGCGCTATCATTGCGCAGTTGCGCGCCAAGGCCGTTGTCGCAAAGGTCGAGCGCGTCAACGGGTAGGATGGCTGGGCATCGGCGAGCGGAAACGCGCCCGCGCATGACAGGCTAGAATTGCAGGTTGGTGAAATGTCGAAGGCTGCTCCGCTCCGTCTTGGTATCAATGTCGATCACGTCGCGACCCTGCGCAATGCGCGGGGCGGGGCGCGGCCCGATCCGGTGCGGCTGGCGCTTGCCGCGATCGCGGCCGGTGCCGACGGCATCACCGCGCATCTGCGCGAGGATCGCCGTCACATCCGCGACGAGGACATGGCGCGGCTGAAGGCCGAGATCTCCAAGCCGCTGAATTTCGAGATGGCTGCGACCGACGACATGCTGCGAATTTCGCTCGCGACCAAGCCGCACGCGGTCTGCCTGGTACCCGAACGGCGCCAGGAGCTCACCACCGAAGGCGGCCTCGACGTGGTCGGCCAGCACAATGCGCTGGCGCCGTTCATCGCGCGGCTCAGCGATGCCGGCATCCGGGTCTCGCTGTTCATCGCCGCCGATCCCAGGCAGATCGAGATGGCCGCCAAGCTCAAAGCGCCCGTGATCGAGATCCACACCGGCGGCTGGTGCGATGCCGTGGTCGACGGTCACAAGGACAAGGCGGAGGCCGAATGGAAGCGCATCGTCGCCGGCGCGAGGCTCGCGCAGGCGGCCGGGCTCGAGGTCCATGCCGGCCACGGGCTCGACTATGAGACCGCGGAGACGATTTCCGCGCTGCCCGAAATCCGCGAGCTCAACATCGGCTATTTCATGATGGGCGAGGCGCTGTTCGTCGGCATCGCCGGGACGGTGCGCGAGATGCGTGCGGCAATGGACCGCGGCCGGGCCAAGGCGCAGGGTGCGGCCGGCGCATGATTATCGGCATCGGCTCCGACCTGATCGACATCACCCGGATCGCCAAGGTGATCGAGCGGCACGGCGAGCGCTTCCTCGATCGCATCTTCACCGACGCCGAACGCGCCAAGGCGCTGCGCCGCGCCAACAACGAGAAGATGGTGGTCGCAACCTACGCCAAGCGCTTCGCTGCCAAGGAGGCCTGCTCCAAGGCGCTCGGCACCGGTATCCGGCGCGGAGTGTGGTGGAAGGACATGGGGGTGGTGAACCTGCCCGGAGGGCGGCCGTCGATGCGGCTGACCGGCGGGGCGCTGGCCCGGCTCCAGGAACTGACGCCCGAGGGCATGCAGGCGCAGATCGACCTTTCGATCACGGACGATTGGCCGCTGGCGCAGGCCTTCGTCATAATTTCGGCGGTTGCCCCCGCCAGATGAGCGCGCGGCGCCGGAATCTGCCGGAAAACTTCAGAAAACTAAAAAATCATTGATATTTCAATGAATTGCGAAGTTTTGAGGCGACGATTGATTGCGCCTCCGCAAACAACCGTCTAAAACGCCGCAGGGTAAATCGAGACGCGGATTCCGGGTTTAGGCCGGAGTTTGCCCTCAAGATCAGAATCAAGGCCATTTTCCTCACGCGAGGGCCTGACGCTTCGCGCGAAGAGAACGTTCTGCCACCGCGTGGACATCGGCCCACGGGAATTGGGAAAGCAATGAGCGTGACCACCGGGACCAAAACTGAAAGCGGCTTCGGCGAGACCATCCGCGTCGTCATCCATGCCCTTCTGATCGCGCTCGTCATCCGCACCTTCCTGTTCCAGCCATTCAACATCCCCTCGGGGTCGATGAAGGCGACACTTTTGGTCGGCGACTATCTGTTCGTCTCGAAATATTCCTACGGCTACAGCCACTATTCGATCCCGTTCTCGCCGAACATCTTCTCGGGCCGCATCTTCGGCTCGGAGCCGAACCGCGGCGACATCGTGGTGTTTCGCCTGCCGCGCGATGACTCCACCGATTACATCAAGCGCGTCATCGGGCTGCCGGGCGACCGCATCGAGGTGAGGGGCGGGCTGCTCTACATCAACGATGCGCCGATCAAGCGCGAGCGGCTGAGCGATTTCGTCGGCGAGGATCCCTGCGGCTCGGCGGATGCCACCGCCCGCGTCAAGCGCTGGAAGGAAACGCTGCCGAACGGCGTCAGCTATGAGTCGCTGGACTGCACCGACAACAGCTACATGGACAACACCATCGTCTACACCGTTCCGCCCGGGCATTTCTTCATGATGGGCGACAACCGCGACAACTCCACCGACAGCCGCTTCCTGTCGCAGGTCGGCTACGTGCCGTTCGAGAACATCATCGGGCGTGCCCAGATGATCTTCTTCTCGATCGCCGAGGGTGAGCAGGCCTGGATGGTCTGGCGCTGGCCGTTCGCGGTGCGGTGGAATCGCCTATTCTCCATCGTGCGATGAACGACGATACCGCAGCCATCAACGATCAAGCGCCGACCGGCGAGCCGAGCCAGACGCCTGCCGCCGAAAGCACAGCCGCGCCGAAGAAGCGGCGCAGCAAGGCTGCCAAGGCGGCTGAAGAGAGGGCGGCGATCGCCGGCACCGAGGCGCGCATCGGCTATACGTTCTCGGATGCCGCGCTGCTGACCACTGCGTTCACCCACGTGTCCGCGCTGAAGCCCGCGACCCGCAACCGCGCCGACAGCTACCAGCGGCTGGAATTCCTCGGCGACCACGTGCTCGGGCTGATCGTATCGGACATGCTGTTCCGGGCGTTCCCGAAGGCCGACGAGGGCGAATTGTCGAAGCGGCTCGCCGATCTCGTGCGCAAGGAGAGCTGCGCCGATGTCGCCAAGTCGCTCGGGCTGCTCGAGGACATCAAGCTCGGAATGGTGAAGGCGGTCGAGGGCGCACGGCTGCGCAAGTCCGTGCTCGGCGATATCTGCGAGGCGGTGATTGGGGCGATCTTCCTCGACGGCGGCTACGAGGCCGCGCGCCAGTTCGTCGAGCGCAACTGGACCGAGCGCATGCACAAGCTGCGCCGGCCGCTGCGCGATCCCAAGACCGTGTTGCAGGAATGGGCGCAGGGCAAGGGATTGCCGACGCCGGTCTATCGCGAGGTCGAGCGCACCGGCCCGCACCATGATCCGCAATTCCGCGTTGCGGTCGACCTGCCGGGCCTCGCCTCCGCCGAGGGCCTCGGCGGCAACAAGCGCGCGGCAGAGAAGGCAGCAGCATCCGCGATGATCGAGCGTGAAGGCGTCGGTACCAATGACTGACGAAGCCAAAGGGCAGGGGGACGCGACGCGCTGTGGCTTCGTCGCGCTGATCGGTGCGCCCAATGTCGGCAAGTCGACACTGGTCAACGCGTTGGTGGGCTCCAAGGTCACCATCGTGTCGCGCAAGGTGCAGACCACGCGCGCGCTGATCCGCGGCATCGTGATCGAAGGCAACGCGCAGATCATCCTGGTCGACACGCCCGGCATCTTCGCGCCGCGGCGCCGGCTCGACCGCGCCATGGTGTCGACCGCCTGGAGCGGCGCCCATGATGCCGATCTGGTCTGCGTGCTGCTCGACGCCAAGTCGGGGATCGACGAGGAGGCCAACGCGATCCTGGCCAAGCTCGAAACCGTCGCGCATCCGAAGATACTGGTGCTCAACAAGGTCGATCTCGTGCAGCGCGAGAAGCTGCTGGCCCTGGCGCAGGCCGCCAACGAGCGGATGCGCTTCGAGCACACCTTCATGATCTCGGCGCTGTCGGGTGACGGCGTCGACGATCTGCGCCAGGCGCTGGCGAAGATGGTGCCGGCGGGACCGTTCCTCTATCCCGAGGACCAGATGTCGGATGCACCGATGCGGCATCTGGCGGCCGAGATCACCCGCGAGAAGATCTACAGCCACCTGCATCAGGAATTGCCGTACCAGTCGACGGTCGAGACCGACAGCTGGACCGATCGCAAGGACAAGTCGATCCGCATCGAGCAGACGATCTTTGTCGAGCGCGAGAGCCAGCGCAAGATCGTGCTCGGCAAGGGCGGTGCCACCATCAAGTCGATCGGCGCGCAGGCGCGCGCCGAGATCGCCGAGATCATGGGCGTGCCGGTGCATCTGTTCCTGTTCGTCAAGGTGCGCGAGAACTGGGGCGACGATCCCGACCGCTACAAGGAAATGGGACTGGACTTCCCCAAGGAATAACAGCCGGCGTCGCAATGAACGTGCCCAGAAATGTGCTGTGGTTTGAGGTGCTGCTCTATCTGTCGCTGACGCTCGATGCGTTGTCGGTGGCATTCCAGGACCGCACGCCGACCTTCGAGAGAACCGAGCAGATCATCACGGGCGAGACCCTGACGGCCGGCTGCATGATCCTGTTGCTGGTGTATTTCGTCCGGCTCGCCGCGCAGCACCGCAAGAACTGGCCGCGCTGGGTGCTGGCCGCGATGCTGGTGATATCGGTGCTGTCGTTGGTACAGGTGATCGGCGAGAGGGGCCTGGAGCTCGACAGCGCCATCGAGGTGGTGTCCTGCATCCTGACCACGGCCGGGCTGTATTATTCCTTCACCGGCGACGCACAGGGCTGGTTCAACGCGTAGCCTTTTGCTGTCATTCCGGGATGGTCCGCAGGACCAGACCCGGAATCTCGAGATTCTCGGTGCGCAATTGCGCACCTGAGGGTTCGATGCTTCGCATCGCCCCGGAATGACAGTGCACGATGACTGCGCGGAAGGCCGAAATCTTGTAAGATCGCGACCATGGAATGGACCGACGAAGGCATCGTGCTGGGCGTGCGGCGGCATGGCGAATCCTCCGCCATCGTCGAGCTCCTGACGCGCGAGCACGGCCGCCATCTTGGCCTGGTGCGCGGCGGCGCCAGCTCGCGGATGCGGCCGCTGCTGCAACCCGGCAACAGCGTCACCGCGGTGTGGCGGGCGCGGCTCGACGAGCATCTCGGCATGTACACCCTGGAGGGCACCCGGCTGCGCGCGGCGACGCTGCTCGCCTCGTCGCATGCCGTCTACGGCGTCACCCATCTTGCTGCGCTGGCACGGCTGCTGCCGGAGCGCGATCCGCATGAAGACATCTACGGGATGCTGCAGGGGACGCTCGACGATTTCGACGACGCGGGCGTTGCCGCCGTGCACCTGATCCGGTTCGAGCTCGCGATGCTGACCGAGCTCGGGTTCGGGCTCGACCTCGAGAACTGCGCCGCCACCGGGGAGACCACGGACCTGATCTACGTGTCGCCGAAATCCGGCGGCGCCGTGTCGCGGGCCGCGGGCGAGCCGTGGCGCGACCGGCTGTTGCCGTTGCCCGCGTTCCTGCGCGAAGGCGAGGGTGGCGCCAACAGCTGGTCGGACCAGGACCTGCGCGACGGCTTTACGATCACCGGCCTGTTCCTGCTCCGCCACGTGCTGGAGCCCCGCGGTCAGGGCCATTCCGATGCCCGCGACGGGTTCATCAACGCCGTGACCAGGCGGCGGAGCCGAACGGCGGTTCCGTAAGGCCGATTCGGGCCCTAAATTCCCGCTGATTCGCGGCTTGCCCGATTCACCGCCAAGGTTTAACGCCTCCCCATGGGAAAACGTCAGATACCGCCGGAAAAGCCGGCCGAAATTCATGAGGTGCCGCTGCGTGACGCGCTCGAGGAGCGCTATCTCGCCTATGCGCTCTCGACCATCATGCATCGTGCACTGCCGGATGCCCGCGACGGGCTGAAGCCGGTGCACCGCCGCATCCTCTACGGCATGGACCTGCTCGGGCTCGACCCGCGCGCGGCATTCAAGAAATCCGCCAAGATCGTCGGCGACGTGATGGGCTCGTTCCATCCGCACGGCGACCAGGCGATCTATGACGCCATGGTGCGCCTGGCGCAGGATTTCTCCTCGCGCTACCCGCTGGTCGACGGCCAGGGCAATTTCGGCAACATCGACGGCGATAATCCGGCCGCCTACCGCTACACCGAAGCGCGCATGACCGAGGTCGCGCGGCTGCTGCTCGACGGCATCGATGAGGACGGCGTCGAATTCCGCCTGAACTACGATGGCCAGTCGAAAGAGCCGGTGGTGCTGCCCGGCGGCTTCCCGAACCTGCTCGCCAACGGCGCGCAAGGCATCGCGGTCGGCATGGCGACCTCGATCCCGCCGCACAACGCGGCCGAACTCTGCGACGCCGCGCTGCATCTGATCGAGAAGCCCGACGCCAAGTCGAAGGCTCTTCTCAAATGGGTCAAGGGTCCGGACTTCCCGACCGGCGGCATCGTCGTCGATTCCAAGGAAGCGATCATCGAGGCCTACACCACGGGCCGCGGCTCGTTCCGCACCCGTTCGCGCTGGACCCAGGAGGAGGGCGCGCGCGGCACCTGGGTGGTCGTCGTCACCGAGATTCCGTGGCTGGTGCAGAAGTCGCGGATCGTCGAGAAGATCGCCGAACTGATCAACGAGAAGAAGCTGCCGCTGGTCGCCGACGTCCGTGACGAGTCGGCCGAGGATGTGCGGCTCGTGATCGAGCCGAAATCGCGCACCGTCGATCCGGCGCTGATGATGGAGTCGCTGTTCCGGCTGACCGAGCTGGAAAGCAAGATCTCGCTGAATCTGAACGTGCTGATCAAGGGCCGCATCCCGAAGGTGGTCGGCCTCGCCGAGTGCCTGCGCGAATGGCTCGACCATCTGCGCGACGTGCTGGTCCGCCGCTCCAACTTCCGCAAGACGCAGATCGAGCATCGCCTGGAAGTGCTGGGCGGCCACCTCGTCGCCTATCTGAACCTCGACAAGGTGATCAAGATCATCCGCACCGAGGACGAGCCGAAGCCGGTCCTGATCAAGACCTTCAAGCTCACCGAGATCCAGGCCGAAGCCATCCTCAACATGAGGCTGCGCAATTTGCGCCGCCTGGAGGAGATGGAGATCCGCACCGAGGACAGGGATCTTCGCAAGGAATTGAAGGGCATCGAGGGCCTGCTCGGCTCCGAGACCGAGCAATGGGCCAAGGTCGGCGAGCAGGTGCGCAAGGTCCGCGACATCTTCGGGCCCAAGACGCCGCTCGGCAAGCGCCGCACCACCTTCGCCGATGCGCCCGAGCATGATCTCGCCGCGATCGAGGAAGCCCTGGTCGAGCGCGAGCCGTGCACCGTCGTGATCTCCGAGAAAGGCTGGGTGCGCACGCTGAAGGGCCATGTCGAGGATCTCTCGGGGCTCGCCTTCAAGACCGACGACAAGCTCGAGCATTCGTTCTTTGCCGAGACCACCTCGAAGCTGCTGCTGTTCGCGACCAACGGCAAGTTCTATTCGCTCGACGTTGCCAAGCTGCCGGGCGGCCGCGGCCATGGCGAGCCGATCCGCATGTTCATCGACCTCGAACAGGACGCCGCGATCATCTCGCTGTTCGTCAACAAGGGCGAGCGCAAGTTCCTGATCGCGAGCAGCGAGGGCCAGGGCTTCATCGTCAAGGAAGAGGATTGCGTCGGCAACACCCGCAAGGGCAAGCAGGTGCTCAATGTCGAGATGCCGAACGAGGCCCGTGCGATCACCACCGTGAACGGCGACACCGTCGCGGTGATCGGCACCAACCACAAGATGGTGCTGTTCGGTCTCGATCAGGTGCCGGAGATGGCGCGCGGCCGTGGCGTGCGGCTGCAGAAATACACCAGCTCGGAGCTGTCGGATGTTGCGGTGTTCGACTCCAAGACCGGCCTGACCTGGAAGGATTCGGCCGGCCGCGAGCACAGCATGACCATGAAGGAACTGGCCGACTGGCGCGGCAACCGCGCCGACGCCGGCCGGCTCGCCCATGGCCTGCCGAAGTCGAACAAGTTCAACCGCGGCGTGGAGTAGTGCTGCGTAAGGCGGGTTAGGCGCAGCCGTAACCCGCCGTTCTCGTCGCGGCGCGGCGGATTACGCCGTTGGCTAATCCGCCATACGGCGCTTCGCTCCATCCGGGCTACGCTTACGAACAGCGCGGTGTGATAGTATCCACATTTCACCGCGCTATAACCGTCGCCAACGATCACGGGCGACGGTTGCCATGGCGCACAATCACGACCACGACCATGACCACGGCGGTCATTCTCACGGGCACTCTCACGGCGGACATTCCCACGCGGGACATTCCCACGCCGGGCACAGCCACGCGCCCGCCAGCTTCGGCACGGCGTTCGCGATCGGCGCCTCGCTCAACACCGCGTTCGTCGTCGCGGAGCTGATCTTCGGCTATTCCGCCAACTCGCTCGCGCTGGTCTCCGACGCCGTTCACAATCTCTCCGACGTCATCGCGCTGCTGCTGGCCTGGGGCGGGGCGTGGCTCGCCGGCAGGCGCCCGACCGACACCCACACCTATGGCTACCGCCGGGCTTCGATCCTGGCGGCGCTGTTCAACGCCGGGCTGCTGTTGATTGCGGTCGGCGGCATCGCGGTCGAGGCGCTCAACCGCTTCCGCGAGCCTGCGGAGGTCGCAAGCTGGACCGTGGTCTGGGTCGCGGCGCTCGGCATCCTGATCAATGGCGGCACCGCGCTGTTGTTCATGCGCGGCCGCGACAGCGACCTCAACGTCCGCGGCGCCTACCTGCACATGGCGGCGGATGCCGGCGTCTCGTTCGGCGTCGTGATCGCCGCGCTCTTGATCATGGCGACCGGCTGGCAGTGGCTCGATCCGGCGATCAGCCTCGTCATCGCGGTGGCCGTGCTGCTGAGCGGCTGGGAGCTTGCCCGTGACAGCGTCAACCTCGCGCTCGACGCGGTGCCGAAGGGGATCGATCTCAAGCGGGTGAGGGACTATCTCGCCGCGCTCGAAGGCGTCACCGAGGTGCACGACCTGCACATCTGGGCGATGAGCACGAGCGAGACCGCCTTGACCGCGCATCTGGTGCGGCCCGGAGGACATGACGATGTCTTCCTGCATCGCGTCTGCGGCGAGCTGTCGGAGCGGTTCAGCATCCACCACGCCACGCTGCAGGTCGAGATCAGCAGCGAGACCTGCCGGCTGGCCCCGGCGGAAATGGTCTAGCCGGCGCCTCACGCACTCGCATTCAATTGATCGGTTAAGCCGATCTCCACGTCTTCCACGGTCGGCGACAAGACGGCAGATTGCGACCGCGCGCGTTGCAATGACGGGCTCGATCGATGGAGGGCAATGTGAGGAAGGCAATCAGTCTTGCAATGTTGCTCTGGGTCGTCGGCACGACCCCGCAGGCGGACGCCCAGCCGGCGAAATCAGGCGTCGAGCGGCTCTATATCCTCAACTGCGGTGAGGGTGTTGCCGGCGACATCTCGCGCTGGTCGCCCGGCGTCAACGAAGGCAAGTCGATGGACTTCGTCGACAATTGCTACCTGATCAAGCACGCGCAGGGCTGGTTCCTGTGGGACACCGGCATCCCCGACGCGGTCGCTGCGATGCCGAACGGCCTTGCGCCGGCCGATCCCAAGGCGATCACGTGGCGACGGCCGAAGACGCTCGCCGCGCAGCTCGACCAGCTCGGGGTCAAGCCGTCGGACATCAAGGCGATGGCGGTCTCGCACACCCATCCCGATCACATCGGCAATGTGGAGCTGTTCCCGGCCGCGATGCTGTATGTGCAGAAGGCCGAGTATGAATGGCCCGGCGTCAACAACGGGCCGCGCTTCAAGCCCGAGCATCCCGTCACCAAGCTCGAGGGCGACCGCGACGTGTTCGGCGACGGCAGCATCACCATCCTCTCGACGCCGGGCCACACGCCCGGCCACCAGTCGCTGCTGGTGAAGCTGCCGAATAGCGGCGCGGTCGTGCTGACCGGCGATGCCGTTCACTTCAAGGATAATTGGGACAATCGGCGCGTACCGAGCCTGAACGCCAGCAAGGAGCAGACGCTGGCCTCGATGCAGAAGATCGCCGACACGCTGACGAAAGAGAAGGCGCAGCTCTGGATCAACCACGACAAGGCGCAGCGCGACGGGCTGAAAATGTCGCCGGAGTTCTATGACTGAGCCGCTTTGGGACTGCGCGCTTTCGACCAGCCTCGAAAAATCTGCGCGGTCTCTTCGTCCATCGGAAAGAAGCTCTCGATCCGCAGCTCCTGCAGCGTGACGTCCTGCGGCGTCCCCAGCGTTGCGATGGTCGTGAACAGCTGCAGGCGGACGTCGCCCTTGCGGAACAGCATCGGCAGCACGGGTCCCGACGCAGGTCCTGCTGGCGGCGTGGCCAACGCAGCCTCGACCCCGTCATAGGCCATCAGGCGCTTGAGCAACTCCGCCGTCGCGGTGGTGCCGTCGCTCGCGGCGTCGGCTTCGACGCTGCGCACGAAGTAGCTGGCGACCTCGGTCCAGTTGGTGAGATAGGGCCGCAGCACGCCGGGCGCGACCAGTGCGTCGGCGAGATTGACCGGCGTGCCGGGCGACAGCGGCCCGACCAGGAATTCCACCAGCTGCGCGGCGCCGGCATTCGCAAGCAGCAGATTCCAGTGCCGGTCGACCACGACCGCCGGAAAGGGCTCCTGCTGCGCCAGGATGAAATCCAGCGCGTAACGGACCTGCGCGAGCTCAGGCGCTGCGAGGTCGGTTTGCCGCCACACCGGTGCGAAGCCCGCCGCGACCAATAGCGCGTTCTGTTGACGCAGCGGCACGTCGAGCGCCGCGGCGAGCCGGATCACCATGTCGCGGCTCGGTGCCGCGCGGCCGAGCTCGAGGAAGCTCAGATGGCGCTGCGAGATATCCGCGCGCCCGGCGAGCTCGAGCTGCGAATGGCCCTTGCGCTGCCGCCACCAGCGCAGGCTGGCTGCAAAATCGCGCTGTGACATGAGTACCTGTCAGGTAGTTGTCGAAACAATCTCGCCGGGCAAGATGCCACAAGCGGGCACGAAACGCATGGGGAGCAGGATGGGCGAGTGGATCGGCGTTGCGATTGCACTGGTCTCGAGCTGCCTCGGCGGCACGGCGGCGGCGATCACGCGTTACCTCGCGGGCAATGCCGACCCGATCACGCTTGCGATCCTGCGCTGGGCGATCGGTTTCCTCTGCGTGCTTCCCGTTGCGGTCCTGCTCGGGGCGAAGTGGCCGCGGCGTGAGGATTGGCCGGCGGTCGCGGCGCTCGGCATCGCCTTCTTCGGCGTGTTCTTCGTGCTCTATAATCTCGCGATGTCCTACACGACGGCGGCGCGCGCCAGCCTGGCGCTGGCGACATTGCCGCTGTCCACCATGGTGGTAGGGGCCGTGCTCGGCATCGAGCCGCTGACGCTGCGCAAATCGGCCGGGGTCTCGATTGCGGTGCTCGGCGTCGCCGCCGCGCTCGCATCCGGGCTGTCGGCGGCGCCACCGGGCGCATGGCGCGGCGAGCTGATCATGGCCGCCGCGGTGCTCTGCATGGCGTTCTACAACGTGCTGTCGCGACCATTCATCCGCCGCTCCAGCGCGCTCGGCTTCCTAGCGGTCGGCATGGGGGCGGGGGCATCTGTGCTGGTGGCGGTCGGTGCGTTCACCGGCAGCCCGGCGACGCTGCGCGAATTCGGCGCATCGCAATGGATCGCAGGGCTCTATCTCGGAATTGCCGGCGGTGCGCTGGCCTTCATCCTGTGGGTGCTGGCGCTCGAGCGGGCCTCGCCGACCCGTGTCGCCAACACCATGACGGTCAACCCGATCGCAGCCGGGCTTTTGGCGAAGCAGCTGATCGGCGAGCCGATCACGGTCAGTCTGGTCGTTGGCCTGATCGCGGTCTGCGCCGGAATCTGGATCGCGACGTCGGAGGCCAAGCCGGCCTGATCAGCTGTGCGGGGTGGACGGCGCGGTCACCGGCGGGCCAGGCACGTGCTTCGGCTTCAGCGTGCCGGCGTAGAACGACAGGGCGTAGACCAGGATGATGCCGCCAAGATAGACCCCATAGGATTGCGGCGGAGTGATCGCCCATTTCATGAGGCGTCGGATCGGATTTTGCGGGCCGGCAGTGTTGTCCATGCGCTCCTTGTGCGCGAAGCCAGGGGCAAAGGAAAGCGGAATCGCCGGCTCCCGCGGCGCTGTTCCCGGTGAAACGATGCGGCCGGGCGGCCTTGCAATGCCGCATGGGCATCCGCATCTGTCACGCGACGACCAGCCCTTCCTCCCGCACCAATTGCCCGGCATAATCCAACGTATGGAACTGACGCCCCGTTTGCGCCTCATGAATTGGCTGGTCCGCCAGGGTCTGACCGGCCTGCCGGAAAACGACCTGCTGCGCGGCTTCTGCGAGCGCTGCCGGGCCGCCGGCATGCCGCTGTCGCGGGCCATCGTCTTCATCGACACCCTGCATCCGATCTTCGAGGGGCGCGGCTTCCGCTGGAACGACGGCGAGAGCAACGAGGCCGACATCTTCGAATACGGCTCGACCAGCACCGGCGAAGCCGGCCAGAAGTGGCGGCAGTCGGCGTTCCATCACATGCTCGAAAACGGCCATGACGAGATGGTGATCGACCTCGCCGCGCCACACGATTTCTCGATGATCGGCGACCTCGCCGAGAAGGGCCACAAGCATTTTGCCGCCTTCGTGCACCGCTTCGGCGAGGCCGGCACGATCGGCGAGATGGACTGCTTCTATTCCTACTACACCACCCGGCATTCGGACGGTTTCGGTGAGAACCACATGGCGTCGCTGCGTGACCTGGTGCCCGTGCTCGGGCTCGCGATCAAATCCGCCGCGCAGGTCGAGATCGCCCGCACGCTCGGCCGGGTCTATCTCGGCCGCGAGACGGCGGAGCAGGTGCTGCGCGGGCGCATGCAGCGCGGCATCACCGAGAAGATCAAGGCCGTGCTGTGGTACTCCGACGTGCGCGGCTCGACCGCGATCAGCGAGCGCATCGGCCCCGACGAGATCATTCCGTTCCTCAACGATTATGCCCAGGCCTCGATCGACGCGATCCATGACGCCGGCGGCGAGGTGCTGAAGTTGATCGGCGACGGCGTGCTGGCGATGTTCACCGGCGAAAACCTGGCGGGTGCCAAGCGCGCGGCGCTGCGGGCCGAGCACAAATTTCGCAGCAACATGGATGCGTTGAACGAGCGTCGCGCCGCCGACGGACAGCCGACGACGACAGCTTATGTCGGCCTTCATGTCGGTGAAGTGTTCTACGGCAATATCGGCAGCGAGGACCGGCTGGACTTCACGGTGGTCGGGCCTGCTGTCAACGAGGTCAGTCGGATCGCCTCGATGTGCGCCTCGGTCGACCGCGACTTGCTGACCTCGACCGCCTTCCGCGCCGGGCTCGACGCCGCCGGCCGCAACTATCTGGTCTCCACCGGCCGCTTCGTGTTGCGCGGCATCGGCCATGCGCAGGATCTTTACACGCTGGATCCGGCCGTTGCCGCCGACGAAGTCGTCGGTGGGAAATACGAGCGCTATCTGGCGAGCTAGACTCTCTCACCGTCATTGCGAGGAGCGGAGCGACGAAGCAATCCATCGTCCCGCATATGCGGAAAAATGGATTGCTTCGTGGAGCCTGTCATTGGGCGCGCGTTCGCGCGACCCGTTGGCTCGCAATGACGAACGCTAGCAGCGCGCCGGCTCGCCGACCATGTCGGGCTGCCGGGTCAGCGACACCGCGGGCGACAGCAGGATCACCAGCGCCTGCGCGGCGAAGATCGCGGCGGCAAGATACAGGCATGCTTCGGCGCCGTAGAAGCCACCGACGATGGCGCCGAGCGCGGAGCCGAGCGGGCGGGCGCCGTAGCTCATGATGTTGATCGCCGAGACGCGGCCGAGCAGCGAGGGCGGCGTCACCGACTGGCGCAGCGTGGTGGTCGAGATCACCCACAGGATCGGGCCGACGCCGAGCAGGAAGAAGCCGAGGCCGGCGAGCAGCGGCGTCGCAATCCAGGTCGTCAGCGCCATCACCAGCGAGGCGACGAGGCCGGTGACCGGGCCGAGCCCGATCACGGTGCCGAACGCCAGCCGCTTCATCACCCGGGTTGCGAACAGCGCGCCGACCACCATGCCGACCCCGTACATCGCAAGCGTCGTGCCGACACCGGTGGCGCTGAGCCCGAGATGGCGCACGGCATAGGGCACGAACACGGCGAGCAGCAGGAAGGATGCGGTGTTGAAGATGAACTGGGTGATGAAAACAGGCCGCAGCAGGGCGTGATGCATCACGAAGGCCGCGCCTTCCTTGATGTCCTGCAACGGATGACGCCGCGGGGCGGGCGCACGTGCCGGCTCATAGAGGCCGGCGAGCAGCACCACCGCGATCGCCGACAGCGCCGCGGCGAAGCCGAATGCGGGCGCGGCGCCGACCCAGCCGACCAGCACGCCGCCGAGCGCGGGACCGCTGGCGAAGGCGACGGTGCGCGCGAGCTCGATGCGGGCGTTCGCTGCCGGCAATTGCTGCGACGTCACCAGCGACGGGACCAAAGCGGGCGCAGCGACGCTATAGGCCACCGTCCCGCAGACCGCGATGAAGCCGAGCAAGGCGAGCAACGGCAAGGTCATCGCGCCGAGCCAGAGCAGCAGCAGGATCGCGGCCAATGCCGCCGCGCGCAGCGCTTCGGAGCCGGCCATCACCCAGCGCCGCGACACGCGGTCGGCGAGCAGGCCGGCCGGAATCGCAAACAGGATGAAGGGCAGCGTCAGCGCGGTCTGCAACAGGCCGGTCTGGCCTTCACCGACGCCGAGCACCAGCACGGCGACGATGGGCGCGGCCGCGAGCGCGATCTGTTCGGCCGATTGCGCGGCGAGGTTGGACCAGGCCAGGCGATTGAAGGTGCTTGGCAGGCGAGGCGTATCGGCAGACATGGCAGAATCCTCAAGGAAAATTCGATCTGGCCATAGTGTGTGGTTGGAAGACGTCCGATCCCACCCGTTTCCCGACAACGTCAAAAGAAAGGCCCGCCGGAGGGGCGGGCCTTGTCGCTGATCTCAATGCGCGCTCACATCATTGCGGCGTGGGCGCGAGCTGGCCGGTGATGGTGCCGACCAAGGTGGCCGGCCGTGTATCGTTGCTCACCGCAGGCTCCGCGGCGACCTCGGCCTTGCGCTGCGCCAGC
Organism: Bradyrhizobium sp. CER78; assembly: GCF_029846235.1. Taxonomy (GTDB): domain Bacteria; phylum Pseudomonadota; class Alphaproteobacteria; order Rhizobiales; family Xanthobacteraceae; genus Bradyrhizobium. Next base: position 256,688 of record NZ_JARVWP010000004.1, on the reverse strand, counting down.
GCGCTGGTCAGGCTGGTGAGGGCGTCGGATCCTGCCGGGAAGCCGGCCTCCGAGAGGATCTTGTCAATCATCGGCTTGAATGCCGAGACCGACAGCAACTGCGCGGCGAGCCCGTCGCCGAGCCCGAGACCGCCATTGCCATTGGCATGGCCGTTGGTACCGCCGCGGCCGAGCATGCTGCCGGTGTCGAAGATCCGGATATCGGAGATCTTCTCGATCGGTTTCACCGCCTCGGCGAGCGCGCTCGGGATCACGTTGATCCGCGCCAGGTTGAGATCGTAGTCGATCATCTCGGCGCTGAGCTTGTTGCGCGCCTCCGCCTTCATCGTCGCGACTTCGGCCTCGGCCTGGCCGAGTGCCTTGACGCCGGCAGCGCGGGTGGTGGCGGCGGCCGCATCGGCCTTGGCGAGCACGTTGGTGGCTTCCGCCTTGTTGGCGGCGGCCTGGCGTTCCGCCTCGGCCATGACCGTGATCGGCATCGCATCGGTCTCGGCCGCCTTGCGAGCCGCGATCACGTTGATGATCTTGTCACGCTCGGCGATTTCGGTGGCGCGGGCGGTGGTGACCTTTTCCTCCGCGGCGATCGCAACCGCGCGCGCGGTCTCGGCGATGGTCTGGGCTTCCGACTGCTCCTTGCTCTTGGCCGCGACCGCGATCGCGCTTTCCTGCGCCACGATCTGCAGGTCGCGCTCCATCTCGGTGTTGCGGCGCTTGACGGCGAGATCGGCCTCGATCTTGCGGGTGTCGCGGGCCTGGTTGGCCTCGGTCTGCTTGTTGGCGACCGCGAGCTCCTGCTGGATGCGGTATTCGGCCTCGTTCTGCAACGCGGTCTGTTCGACCTGCGCGGTCTGCGCGCGCATCGCAGCGGTCTTGTTGGCGATGTCGCGCTGCTGGGCCAGCTCGGCCTCGCGCTTGGTGCTTTCGATCGTCAGCGTGGTCTGCCGCGCCACCAGGTCCTGCTGGGCGATATTGACCTCGGTGGTGCGGACGATCTGGTTGCGCTCCTGCTCGCGCTCCTTGGTGATCTTGGTCAGCGTGGTGAGGCCGTGCGCGTCGAAGAAGTTGCTCGGGTTGAAGTGCTTGATGTCGCTCTGGTCGAGCTTGGTCAGCGAGACCGATTCCAGCTCGAGACCGTTGTTCTGGATGTCGGCGCCGACCGCGTCCTGCACCGCCTTGACGAAGGTCGCGCGCTGCTCCTGCAACTCCTCGAGGTTCATGGTCGCAGCGACCGAGCGCAGGCCGTCGACGAATTTGGCTTCCACCAGCTCGCGCAGCTCGGCTGCGTCATTGGTGCGGTTGCCGAGCGTCTGCGCGGCGAGGGCGATCGACGAGCTATCGGGTTTGACGCGGAGGTAGAACTCGGCGCCGATGTCGACGCGCATGCGGTCCTTGGTGATCAGCGAGTCCGGGCCGCCGCGCGCGACCTCGAGCCGCAGCGTCTTCAGGTTCACCGCAGCGGTGGAGTGGAAGATCGGCAGCACCAGCGAGCCGCCGTCGAGCACCACCTTCTGGCCGCCGAGGCCGGTGCGGACATAGGCCTCATCGCGCGTCGAGCGCTTGTAGAGTTTTGCGAACAGCAGACCGATAACGAGAATGGCAAGGACGCCAATAAAGACGGGTATAGCAAGTTCCCACATGTGTTATGCCCTGTTGGAAGATTGTTGTTCGACGAGATCGGAGGGAGCGGCAATCGCGATGAAGCCTTTGGCATCGCGATCGACCAGCAGCACGCTGGCGCCGACCGGCAATGCCCCGGACTCTGCGCTGGCACGCGCCGACACGGTGTGCCAGTTGCCGAAGACATCCTTGAGACGGACCCGGCCGGGCAGGCCCTGATCGAGCGGGCCGACCGACACGGTTGCGACCTTGCCGACAAAGTCGCTGTCGTTGACCGCATAGCTCTCGTCGCGCGGAATGATGCGGGCGAGGCCGCGGCTGGTGTTTCTGATCACGGGGAGGCTGCCGGCAGCAGCAACCACCGCGGCAATCGAGACCGGGATGGCGGCGCCTATGGCATGCGCCAGCCCCTGAAGCAGAAAGCCTCCGATCGAGAAGATGCCGAGTATCAGGATGATCAGGATCAGGAGGGGAAGCCGCCCGGCGTTGATCCAGAGAAACAGGCCACTGAGAGCATTGTGGCTCTCGGCCTCGACCGCGAACTCCTTGCCGATGAGTTCGCTGATCGAAAGTCCGACCATGGTGGTCAGCAGCTCGATGCCGCCAAGTGCCACCATGATCGCAGCCGCGACCGCGAAGGGCCGTACGTCGGGGGCGAGCAGGATGTCGCCAACTGCACTCATTTTTCTGACTTGATCCTTTCAAGCCGCGCCGCGATTTCCTTTTCGCGGTGCAGGCGATCGAGTTCGTCAAGCTCCTTGTCGCCGAGCACGCTGGAAGCGGGAACACCGGTGACCCGGGCGATCGCCGCCATGGCGCGTTCAGCACTCAATGTATTGGTCGTCGATGGGCCCCGGCTGGTTTCGTCCTTGGCCTCGCGGATCAGACTTTGTTCGAGATCGGCCAATCGCGCCTCCGCCTCGCGGCGCGCACCGAGCATGGCTTGCAGCGCCTTGGTCTGCTCGTCGATTTCGAGCTCGATGAAATCCATCGCGCGTTCCAGCGCGATCACCTGCGACTCCAGGTCGATTTGCCGTGCGACACCGGCGCGCGCGAGATCCTCGCGATTTTCCGCAAGTGCGAGACGGATCTTCTCGTTGAGCCCAGCGGTTTCGGTATCCAGTTCTTCACGCCGCTTCTTCAAACGGAATTCTTCGGCGCGCGACTTGCCGAGCGCATAGCGCGCTTCATCGGCGCCGGCGTCGATCTCGCGGATCGCCTGCTTGACCAGCGCGACCTTGTTGTTGCTCTCGACATTGTCGATGGTCTGGCTCGCGATGGCGGCAAGAAGCCGGCCCATGCGCGCAAGGATGCCTTCGTGAAGCATGGTCTTCTCCTCCGGTTGTGCTGATTTCGATTTGACGGCGATGTGGATTTCGTAGCCGCGGCCATCCGAGATCAAATGCGCCGGGAAGGGGCTTTCCCAGCCCGAGACATATCCCGGCACGTCGAACGGCACCAAGACGCGTCCGCTGACAGTGCTAATGGTCAGTGAAGTTGGACCCTTGATCGCAAACAACTTGTCGTCGAGCGGTATCCGGCGGACGGCGGCGCCCGCGACGTAGTTGGCGCGATCGCGCAGGCCGAGCGTCACGAGGCGCGCGGGCAGGCCGGTTTCCTTGCGGATCCGCTCATAGGCCTGGGCGTGCAGCGACACGAGATTGGCGCCGACGGGAGCGACCTCGGCAAGGATCGCCATCATCCGGTCATAGGCCGCAAAGGTCGCCTCGATCGCCTCGATGCCCGACGGGTCGGGGGCGAGGGCGTAGCGCAGCGTTGCGGTCGGCGTCTCGACAGGCAGCTTGATCATGCATCTAACGTAAAGCACTTCCTCAGTGCTTTACAAGCAGCGCGACTGGTATCATTTTCGTGAGCCTAGATGCAGTTGCAAATGAGTTGCAATAACGGGAGAGATCGGCCATCCTCGTCGTATGGACGCTCGAACTCCTGAAATGTCTTCCGTTTCCGTTCCCGACGCCATGCCTAGCGGCTGGCGGGGCGATGCCGGACACGCGCGCAGCCTTCCCGAGGTGAATGCGACCGTTGCGGTGCCGAGCACGGGCGTGTGGTGGCGCAGGCTGCTGGCCTTCGCGGGCCCGGGCTATCTGGTCTCGGTCGGCTACATGGACCCCGGCAATTGGGCCACCGATCTCGCGGGCGGATCGAAGTTTGGCTACACGCTGCTGTCGGTCATCCTGCTCTCCAATTTGATGGCGATCCTGCTGCAAGCGCTCAGCGCACGGCTCGGCATCGCCACCGACCGCGACCTGGCGCAGGCCTGCCGCGCGACCTATCCGCGGCCGGTGAACTTGCTGCTGTGGCTCGCCTGCGAGGCCGCGATCATCGCCTGCGACCTCGCCGAGGTAATCGGCACCGCGATCGCGCTGAAGCTGCTGTTCGGTATTCCCCTGATCGCCGGCGCGCTGCTGGCGGCGCTCGATGCGTTCCTGCTGCTGCTGTTGATGAACCGCGGCTTCCGCTTCCTCGAGGCCTTCGTGATTGCGCTGCTGATCGTCATCGCGGTCTGCTTCGTGGTCCAGATCGCCGCCGCCGCGCCGCCGATCGCCGGCGTGCTCGGCGGCTTCATGCCGTCGCGCGAGATCGTCACCAATCCGGAGATGCTCTACATCGCGATCGGCATCATCGGCGCCACCGTGATGCCGCATAATCTCTATCTGCATTCCTCGATCGTGCAGACCCGCGCCTATCCGCGCACCGAGGAGGGCCGGCGCGACGCGATCAAATGGGCGACGACGGATTCCACCATCGCGCTGATGCTGGCGCTGTTCGTCAACGCCGCGATCCTGGTGCTGGCGGCCGCGACCTTCCACAAGAGCGGCCATTCCGATGTTGCCGAGATCGCTCAGGCCTTCGAGCTGTTGTCGCCGCTGCTCGGCCTCGGCATCGCCTCGACGCTGTTTGCCGTGGCGCTGCTCGCCTCCGGCCTCAACTCGACCGTGACGGCGACGTTGGCCGGCCAGATCGTGATGCAGGGCTTTCTCGACCTCAAGCTGCCCGACTGGTTGCAGCGGCTGGTGACGCGCGGCATCGCGATCGTCCCGGTCATCGTGGTCGCGGCGCTCTATGGCGAGAGCGGCACCGCGCAACTCCTGGTGTTCAGCCAGGTCGTGCTGTCGATGCAGCTGCCGTTCGCGGTGATCCCGCTGGTGCGCTTCGTGTCCGACAAGCGCAAGATGGGCGCGTTCGCGATTTCAATGCCGGTTGCGGTGACGGCGTGGATCGTCGCCGGCCTGATCGTGATCCTGAACGTGAAGCTGCTCTACGACACGATCTTCGGCTGAAGAAGCCGGCAGCGACACTGGCTGGCTAACAGAGCCCGGTCATGTGCCGGAACATCCAGAGCGACGGCACACCTTGCGGGTTGGTCTTGGGCACGTAACCTCGCAGCGTGGTCTTCGGTCCCTTGAGCTTGTATTCCTCGATGCCGCACGAGGTCGGACCCTCATAAATGCTCACGGTGACATAGTAGAAATCCGGCAGGACCTTCTCGATCCTGGCTTCGGATTCGACGTCAGCATTCGGACGCTTCCAGGTGTGGACGACTTTGCGGCCCAGCTCGAGCTTGTCGAACAAGGGAACATCGGGAGCGAAGAGATCGGCAACGTCGCCGACCGCATTTGCGCGTCGACCGTAGCCATTGAGGAACGTGAGGAGCTTGGCAGGTGCGGACTCGTCCTTGACGCAACGTCCGTAGTAGTCCTCCTGACCGGTATCGCAGGCCAAGGCCGAGGGGCTCGTCATCATCGTCACGAGGAGCGATGCGACCAAGGCGCCGCTGTGCGCGGCACGATCCCGAAAACTCACCAGATCAGTCCTGCGGCTCGGCCAGCCCTTCGCCTGACGCGTCGACGCGCAGCCAGCCCGACGGCGCGAGCCGCTGCTGCGGCAGGAAGCGGCCCTTGTAGTCCATCTTCTTGGAGCCTTCGATCCAGTAGCCGAGATAGACGTAAGGAAGGCCCTGCCGGCGGGCGCGGGCGATGTGATCGAGGATCATGAAGGTGCCGAGCGAGCGGGCCTCCAGCCCGGGCTCGAAGAAGGAATAGACCATCGACAGCCCGTCGCTGAGCACGTCGGTCAGCGCCACCGCCATCAGCTCGTCGCCGCGGCCGGTGATGGCGCTGTCGGCGTTGCGCTTGCGGTACTCGATGATCCGGGTCTCGACATGGCTGTCCTCGACCATCATCGCGTAGTCCAGCACGGTCATGTCGGCCATGCCGCCGTTGCGGTGGCGGCGGTCGAGATAGGCCCGGAACACCGAATATTGCTCCGAGGTCGGCACCGCGGTGCGCTGCTCGCCGATGACGTCGGCGTTGCGGGCCAGAACCTTGCGGAAATTGCGGGAGGGGCGGAATTCGTTGGCGACGACCCGGACCGAGACGCAGGCCCGGCACTGGTCGCAGGCCGGGCGGTAGGCGATCGACTGGCTGCGGCGGAAGCCGCCATGGGTCAGCAAGTCGTTGAGATCGCCCGCTTTGTCGCCGACCAGGTGCGTGAAAACCTTGCGCTCGTGCCGGCCCGGCAGATAAGGGCAGGGTGAGGGCGCCGTCAGATAGAACTGAGGGGTATCACGCGAGTGCTGGGTCACGTCTGATCGTCGGGCTCCACAAACAGTACAGGCAGCCGAGTTAGCATCGCCCCCCGGAGGCTAACGGTCAATTGGTTTAGGCGAGCCTAATAGGAGGCCCGCGCGGCCGGAGATACCTGGGTCCGGACCGAGCTGTTGATAATGACGGTTCCGAGGATGATGTCATGCAGCAGCCGGCGGCGGCCGTTGACGAGCCCGACCAGCAGCACCAGCGGCGACAGGAACGAGATCGTGACCCAGAACAGCACCGCGTGGGTGGCGCCGAGCACGAAATAGCCGCGCGCGCCGTACCAGGTGCGCAGTTCCAGATCCATCATGCGCATGCCGATCGTGGCCGAGTGCTGGCCGCCGATCGAGGCGCCGTAATAGACGATGGCCCAGACGATCGACGCCGGCGACACCAGCCAGAACAGCGCCCAGCCGAGGCCGAGCGTGACGAGGCCAAACACGGCAATGAAGATCACGGCGAGGATCACCGGCACCGACAGCACGAAGAGATCGATCAGGAACGCGAACACGCGCCGCGTCAGCACGCCGCGGAACAGTTCCGGCTGCATCAACGGATCGAACGCATGCGGGGGAACGCCGCCGTCATTGCGCCAAGCCTCGTTGCGCCAAGCACCACCGTCACTGCCGTAAGACACGACCAACCTCCGAAGAAACTCCCGCGCAGGACATGGGAACAGGACGGGCGCCTGCCAAGTCTGCGCGAACATTAACTAGCCGAAATATTCCGGCGATTCGGCGGCCAAACCGGTCGCCCCCAGATGGCTTTCGCACCGCCCGCCCGCTACTGTCGGGCATCAGGCGAGGCGCTGCGGGCCGACGGCTGCACGTTTGCGTCGCCGAGCTGCAACGGGAGGACGCAATGAGCGCACAGCTGGAACTGCGCTGCCGCTGCGGGGCCGTGCGAGGCACGGTCAGCAACGCCGCGCCGCAGTCCGCCAACCGCGTGGTCTGCTATTGCGACGACTGCCAGGCGTTCATGCACCAGCTCGGCCGCGCCGATCTGCTCGATGCGCATGGCGGCACCGATATCGTCCAGGTCGCGCCGTCCTCGCTCAGTTTCGTGCAGGGCCAGGACAAGATCGCGGGCGTGCGGCTGACGCCGAAGGGGCTGTTCCGCTGGCACACGACGTGCTGCAACACGCCGGTCGGCAATACGCTGACGCCACAGGTCCCGTTCGTCGGAATTGTCGCGCAGGCGTTCGACGGCGGCGCGCCGCGCGCCGATGAAGCGTTCGGCAAGCCGATCGGCGCGATCCAAGGGAAATACGCGGTCGGCGAGGCGCCGAAGGGCTCGACCGGATTGAACCTGGCGCTGATCGCGCGCGCCATCGGCAAGGTGCTGGGCTGGCGCCTGCGCGGAAAGGCGTGGCCGCATCCGTTCTTCAGGCGCGAGACCGGTGAGCCGATCTATCCGCTGACCGTGCTGACGCAACAGCAGCGCGATGCACTGCGCCCGCTGTGCGGCCCGCATCCGGCAACGCCGGCCGCGGGCCGGACCTAGCTCAAGTCTCCGCCTTGATCTTCTCGGCGGCCTTCGGCGCGAAATAGGTCAGGATGCCGTCGGCGCCGGCGCGCTTGAAGCCGACCAGGCTTTCCATCATCGCGCGTTCGCCGTCGATCCAGCCATTGGCGGCGGCACCCGCGATCATCGCGTATTCGCCGGACACTTGGTACACGAAGGTCGGCATCGCGAAATGGTCCTTCACGCGGCGCACGATGTCGAGATAGGGCATGCCGGGCTTGACCATCACCATGTCGGCGCCCTCGGCGATGTCGAGCTCGACCTCGCGCAGCGCCTCGTCGGAATTGGCGCTGTCCATCTGATAGGTGCGCTTGTCGCCGGTCAGCGTCTTGGCCGAGCCGATCGCGTCGCGGAACGGGCCGTAGAACGCCGAGGCGTATTTCGCCGCATAGGACATGATCTGCACGTCGCCGAAGCCGTTGTCATCGAGCGCCTCGCGGATCGCACCGATGCGGCCGTCCATCATATCCGACGGTGCGATCACGTCGCAGCCGGCCTCGGCCTGGGTCAGCGCCTGCTTCACCAGCACCGCGACGGTCTCGTCGTTGAGGATCTTGCCATCCTCGATCAGCCCGTCATGGCCGTGGCTGGTGAAGGGATCGAGCGCGACGTCGCAGAGCACGCCGATATCGGGAAACTCCTTCTTGATGGCGCGCACCGCCTGGCAAACCAGATTGTCGGGATTGAGCGCCTCCGAGCCTTGCTCGTCGCGCAGCGCCGGCTCCGTGAAGGGAAACAGCGCGATGCAGGGGATGTTGAGTTTTGCGGCACGCTCGGCGTCGCGGACGATCTGGTCGACGGTGAGCCGGTCGACGCCGGGCATCGAGGCCACCGGCGTGCGGGTGTTGTGACCGTCGACCACGAACATCGGCCAGATCAGGTCGTCTGTCGTCAGCACGTTCTCACGCACCAGGCGGCGGGCCCATTCGGACTTTCGGTTGCGGCGCATCCGGATCGCAAGGTCGAGCGAGGGGGCGGCGAGGGCATCGGTCTGGCGCCGCGGTGTGTCGCGCAATTCGATCGGGCGCCCGAATTTGATCGCCATGTCTTGTTCTCCTCGACGGACGGCTGGTTTGGACCTGATATAGGTCCGGTTCTAGCACCTCACAGGGGCGCCGTCATTGCGCCGCCCTTGCGCCCGAAGCGCCCTTGATTTGCCGCAACGGCAATTGATTTTGCGTCCCCGGCGGGCCAAGACTGCGCCATGAACCCCATTTTGCAGCCGTCATGCGGCGATTCGGATGTCTGACACCTCTGCACGCGATCAGGCGCGGGACAACGCCATCTCGGTCAGCGCGATCTCGTCCGACCGGATCGAGCCGGACGACAATGCGTGGACGCGGCGCCTTGTCATCTTCCTGCGCATCATGGCCGTCGTCTCGGTCGCCAAGGGTCTTTATCACTGGGCCCAGGTGACCGGCTTCGTCGGCGGCGAGGAGGAGGCCTTCGAGAACCAGTCGATGGCCTGGCAGACCGCCACGATCTATTTCGCGGTCATCGAGCTCGTCGCCGCGGTCGGGCTCTGGCTTGCAACGCCCTGGGGCGCCGTGGTGTGGTTGACCACCGTGGTGTCGATGGCGGTCATCGAGCTGATGTTTCCGGGCATCTATGGCGGCAGCCTCACCGTGGTCGGGCTCGAGGCCGTGATGCTTGCCGCCTATCTCGCGCTGGCCTGGATGTCGGCGCGCGAACGCCCGCCATAGGCCGCGTGCAGGGACGGCCCGATGCACTGTTGCCCTGCCGCGACAGCGCGATGAATTGCTGACGGCGGCTGTCGATATCCGGCAGTCGTGCGCGCAACGAGAAGACAGCTTCGCTGGTTCTGCTAGGTGGATGCCGACAGATCGCATCCCTTTCGAGGCGCCCCGTTTTTCGGAGCATCTCCACGGGACCTGCCGTCGGGATCCATTTCACCGGATCTCGGTGCGTGTGCCGGCCGGCTTTGCGCGGGCCGACGGCGGAGCCGGTCTCACCCCGTACCCGATGTTGGCGGCTTGCGTATCGCGCGTGTTCCGCCGCGATGCACTCCGATAAAATTTTCAAAGAATTTTCCGGTAACCGATCGGTCACCGTAAAGGGTTCCCTCACACTCGTTACGCCGTCGTTTCGAATTCAGACGGTGCTGTTTCCGAATGTGACAGGAGGGGCAGACGAAGCGTGAACAAAGGGTCTGCCACCGTCAATGAAAAGTTGCGAAAAGCCTTTGATCCATGGGCTTAATCCACGATTCACTGTCTTAAATTCATGATCTCTTTATTCTCTTATTTAAGCGGATATTCAAACGGCCCCCTTACGTTGGACCTATCAGGCGGGACACAAGTTTCGTCGAATAAAGTCGATAAAAACGACAAACAGGGGAAGTGTCATGATGAAAGCCGTTGCGACAACGGCGGCGGATGCCGCTGATCGCGCTACCGGTCAAGCTCCGGTGCAGCCGCTCTATCTCGAAGCCCTGACTTTGGTGGAGCGGCTGCATCGCCGGCTCCTCGACGTCATCAAGGATGAATTCGACCGTCGCGGCCGCGCCGACATCAACTCGGTGCAGGCACTCCTCCTGTACAATATCGGCGACAAGGAACTGACCGCCGGCGAGCTGCGCACCCGCGGCTACTATCTCGGCTCCAACGTCTCCTACAATCTGAAGAAGCTCGTCGAGCTCGGCTTCCTCGATCATCAGCGCTCGCGCGTCGATCGCCGCTCGGTCCGCATCCGCCTGACCCCGCAGGGCCAGGAAGTGCGCCGCATCGTCGATGCGCTCTATCAGAAGCACGTCAAGACGGTGGAGCAGGTCGGCGGTATCTCGAACGAGGAGTTCGCGAGCCTCAACAAGTCGCTGCATCGCCTCGAGCGCTTCTGGACCGACCAGATCCTGTATCGCCTCTGAGCCTTCCTCTCTTCGCCTGATGGCCAAGCCGGCCACCTAGAAGACCGGCAGCCTCCTCCAGTCCAACCTTGCTTCAACCAACGCATCGGTCATGCCCGGCCGATGCGTTTTTCATGTTGCACCTGCGAAAATAAATGGGGCCTCGCGAGGAACCAAGACGTTCCCAGCGCTTTATTCCGTCTCCCAACGGAGAAGCAGGACATGCTGGTCGAGCGCGAGATCGAGGTGCTGAATGTCGAGGTCGTCGGTGACGCCTACGCGATCGCCTCGAACTATCTGCGCAAATCCGGCGCCATTCCCGACACCTTCGCCACCAATGAGCGCCTGCTCGGCATCATCGTGAAGCTGTACCAGCGCGGTGAGCTGAACCGGCTTCGCCTCGCCAACAAGGCGATCGCGAAGTTCGAGGCCGAGACGCTGGTGGTCGCCTGAGCGTCAACCCGGAGACTTCAATGGAAGCCGCTATCGATCGGATCATGCAGACGTATGATCTGCTGCTCAACCGCACGTCCGCTGCAAGCGACGAGGCGCGCGCGAAGGTGACAGAGTACGTGCAAACGCTGTTCGATGCGGGTGAGCGCGACACGCATCGGTTGACGGTGTGCGGCCTGACTTATCTGCGCCAGCTCGACGGCAGCACCGACCATGTGAAGGCCGGGTATACCGGGCTGTAGAACGTCGCTCCGCACCTCATTTGCTTCGCAATGAGACGGGTAGGGCTTCTGATTCAACTGTCAAACAACTTGTCCGGTGTCATCACCCGCGCAAGCGGGTGATCCAGTATTCCAGAGGCAGTCGTTATTGAACCGAGAGGCCGCGGCGTACTGGATCGCCCGGTCGAGCCGGGCGATGACACCGGAGTGCGTACACAACTCTGCCCGCGCGTCGTCCGCGCCTAGTGCGCAATTGCGCACGGGAGCAGGGACCCATACGCCGCAGCAGATGTAGTGGAAGAGACTCGTCGTTCCAGCATCGCGCAACAATAACCATCCGTGGTTATGGGTCCCTGCTTCCGCAGGGACGACAGCGAGCATGTTGCGCGGCCATCGAGCTTGCTCCATGTCATCACCCGCGCATGCGCATGCGGGTGATCCAGTATTCCAGAGACAGTCGTTATTGAACTGATGGCCGCGGCGTACTGGATCGCCCGGTCGAGCCGGGCGATGACACCGGAGTGCGTACACAACTCTGCCCGCGCGTCGTCCCTGCCTAATCCCTGCTTTCGCAGGGACGACACCGAGTGTGTTGCCCGGCCTTCACGTCATACATCTCTCCAAACGAAAATGGTCGCAGCAGCGGTTCTCCCGGCATCACAACCGAGCACAGCCCAACATTGCAACGCCGCGCGTCGGAGCCCCGTTGACACCCGTTCTATTTGGGGTTACTTAATGTAACACGAAATTGAGGGTGAACACGATGTCTCCGCGAGATGGCCGCCAATCGGCGCGCGCCAATGGGGTTCACGATACTGAGCCGCAGATCGTCGACGCCTCGATCGCGCTCCGCGCAGAGCGCTGGTTCGACGAGATCACTCTCGACGACATCGCTGCTGCAGCCGGCATCGTCGCGCGCAGCGGCGACGACATCACCCTGCGGACGTCCGGGCAGAACGCGCGATTTTTTTAGGAAAGACTGAGACAGGAGAATGATCATGAACAGGACTTTGCGTACGGGGTTTGCGGCCGCCTTGCTCGCTGGCTGCGTGTCATTGATCCCCATCGGCGCCAAGGCGGAGGGCTGGGGCTCAGGCCATTGGGGTACCGCCCCTTCCTCCGGGACCGGCTGGGGCGGCGGCACGAATTCCAGCAACTGGGGTTCCGGTGGTGAAGGGGGCTGGACCTCCAGTAGGGTCGGTGGCGGGCCCGGCCAGGGTGCTGGACGCTGGGGTCAATCCGGCTCCCGTTCCACCTCCGGCGGCTATGGCGGCGGGGACTCCGGCGGTTGGGGCTCCGGCGGCGGACAGTACGGCCGCCGGACCGACGACGGCTGGGGCGGTCGGGGCTCCGGTGGTCGGCATTACGGCTCCGATAGCGGCTGGGAATCCGGCGGACGCTACGGCCGACGGGATGCTGGGGGTTGGGGCGGAGGCTATGGAAACCGAAGCTCCGGAGGCTGGGGCTCCAGAGGCCGCCATTATAGCGACGACAGCTATGGCGGCGGCTGGCGGTGAAGCGTGTCGGCCATGACGACGGTACGCCGTCACAACGCATCTCCGGCGGCCTGACCATGGTCGGGCTGACGGACATGCCGAACAAGACACGAGATCGCCAACGTCGCGGAAGCGAAGCGCACTCATTACGCGGCGCGCGACGACATTCGGTGCCTTGATCGACTGAAGGTGCGGCTCCTTGAAAAGGGAAAAGTCATGACCAGAAAATACGTCTTGCTCTTCGCTCTGGCGCCGCTGTTTGCGCTCCAGATGGATTCCGCCAGTGCCTGCAAAGTGGTCGGCCGCTCGAGGAGCGGTGAGCCGCTTTGTATGACCACCCATGATGGTCCCGGACAGCCATACAAGGCCGGTCGGAATTTTGTTTCGCCGGCGGAACGAGCGCGACGCATCGCTGAAATGAAGCGAGGCGGAACGATGATCGGCGGGATTCTTGTGTCTCCTTATGTTCCAGGCAGCAGGGAAGACAAGGCATGGCAGGCGGAGCGACGGCGGAGGGGATTCTGACGGCTCCCGGAAGGACGACACACCGCGAGGGTATCAAATGCGGACGATCCTGATAGCTCGCGGTGGCCTTCTTGCCCTGCTTGTCACAGCGGCGCTCACCCCTGGCGCGCAGCTGCTTCACGCCCAGCAGACCGACGGCCACAGCGACGTGTTGCGCCAGGCGCAAGAGAGAGCCAAACAGATCGAAAGGCAGACTGGAATGAAGATTCCGGAATTCACGCCTGAAGAGAAAAAGGCGATGATCAAAGAGTATGCCTTAGGACTCGTCCAAGCCGGTCAGCTGTGCAGCGCCTTCAAACACGACCCCAGCCTGATCGACAGCAGCAAGAAGATGGCCCTCGATATCCTGGTCGGCGGCGTAGGCATGCCCAAAGCGGAGGCTGAGGCCGCTGTCGCGGTGGTCCCACCGCAGGACACGAAACCGGACAACATGCTGGCGGTCAAAATCCAATGCAGCATGATCAACGCTCCCATCGAATAGCCCGGCCGGCATATGTGAGCATCGCGTGCCAATGACAGGACGAAGTTCATGAAGCGCTTTTCGTCATGCTCACCGCAGAACGCGCGCGGTATGATCAATTTGAACTGGAAGCTCGAACGCGGGAGTTGCATGGTGTACCGGGCGACCAAGTGATTGCTTTGAAGGATCGACGCATGTCTCCGCGAGCCTATCGCCAGTCGGCGCGCGCCGATGCAGTTCAGGATACCGAGCGGCAGATCGTCGACGCATTGAGAGCGCTCCTCGAAGAACGCTGGTTCGACGAGATCACTCTCGACGACATCGCTGCGGCGGCCGGCACCACCCGCCAGACCGTGATACGGCGCTTCGGCTCCAAGACCGGCGTGCTCAGCGCCATGGCTGCCCAGATGGACGTCTCGATCCAGGCCCAACGCTGGAGCACGCCGGCCCAAAGCGTGGCGGACATCGTCAGGCTCCTGACGGACGATTACGAACGCACCGGCGACATCATCGTGCGAACCCTCAGCCAGGAAGCGCGCATTCCCGAGTTCGCTGCCATCCTCGATCGCGGACGCAAAGCTCATCGCAAGTGGATCGAGGACGTATTCGGGGCATGGCTCGACAAGCTCGATGGCCAGGCTCGAGGCGATCGGCTCGCGCAGTTGTTGGTCCAGACCGATGTTTGGATCTGGCATCTGCTGCGTCGGGCGCAAGGACATTCGGCGGCGAAGACCCACCGGCTCATGACGCAGGCGATCGAGCGCCTGCTGCGTGAGGGCAGGGCGAACTGATCCGGTCTGCATCGAGAAGGACCAACGCAATGACGGAAACGACGGATGCGGGGCCGCATCTGCGCATCGTGGCGGTCAGTTGGGAAGGTGGCGGCAACGTGCCGCCGACGCTCGAGGCCGTGCGCGCCCTCGTCGCTCGGGGCCACGACGTACGGCTGATCGCCGACGACACGATGCGAGCGGAGGCGATCGAGGCGGGGGCTCGATTCCTGCCCTGGAAGCGCGCGCCGAACCGTCGCGATCGCGCACCCGAAAGCTGCTACGTGCGCGATTGGGAAACCACCGATCCCCTGGCCGGCTTTCAAAGAGGGTGCGAACGGGTCTTCGTCGGACCAGCGCGATCCCATGCCGAGGATATTCTCGAAGCGCTGGCAGCGGAGCCGTCCGATATCCTTCTCGGCACGGATATGCTGTTCGGCAGCATGTTGGCGGGCGAAATTGCCAAGGTTCCGACGGCCTTGCTCGCAAGCAACATCTCGCTTTGGCCTCTCCCCGGACATCCACCGTTCGGTCCGGGCTTTCAGCCCGCCCGCTCGGCGGCGGACAGAGCGCGCGACGCCGAGGCCTCGGCCACGGCCGAGCAATTATGGGACGGCTTCCTGCCGAGCCTCAACGCTGCCCGTGCCCATTTCGGCCTCGCGCCCCTGGCCCATGTCCACGAACAGCCCTTGAGCGCCGGCCGCCATCTCCTTGCCACTAGCAGCAGCTTCGATTTTCCCACCGAGCGCCTGCCGGATCATGTGCGCTATGTGGGGCCGCTGCTGGAGATGCCGAGCTGGGCCCGCGAACGCTGGACGAGCCCGCCGGCGCGCGAGAGGCGGCCTCTCGTGCTCGTGTCGTTCAGCACCACCAATCAGCGGCAGGCCGATGTGCTGCAGCGGGTGATATCCGGTTTGGCGGACGAGCCGGTCGAGGTGGTCGTCACCCTTGGCAAAGCCCTCGAGGGACTACGCCTTCAATCGTCGGCGAATGTCACCATTCTTCCCAGTGCGGCGCATGAGGACATCCTGACCAAAGCCCGCGTCGTCGTCACCCACGGCGGGCACGGAACGGTCATGCGATCGCTGAGCCACGGCGTCCCTCTCGTCGTTCTGCCGATGGGGCGCGATCAGAACGACAACGCCGCGCGCGTCGACTATCACGGCGCGGGTCTGCGCCTCGATCTTTCAGCAACTCCGCAAATGATCGGCGAGGCCGTGCGGCGCGTCCTTTCCGAGCCGAGCTTTGCAGAGCGGGCGGTGGTTCTTGCGCGTGCCATCGCTGCGGAAGGCCCGGCGCCTGCACGGCTCGTCGCAGAAATCGAAGACTTCGTACTGAGGTCTTCCCAGGGAGCTCCGTCCGCTGCGTGATTGGCACAAGCTGATCGAGGCTGAAACCTCGAAATCGGTCCATCGAGAGGAAACCGAAGGATGACACACGTCTCTTCAAGCGAAAATGGAATGACCCTGACGTCCGGCCAACTGGACGCCTATCTCGCGAGGATCGGGGTCGGCCGGCCGGTCTCTCTCGATGTCGACAGCCTGTCGAGACTTCACCGCGCCCATCTGATGGCCTTCACCTGGGACGCGCTGGATGCTTTCATGGGATGGCCGTGCTCGATCGCCCCGGCCACAGCCTTCGCCAAAATGGTGGAGGGCAGGCGCGGCGGCTGGTGCTACGAGATGAACGGTCTGTTCGGCGCGGCGCTCACCGCGCTCGGTTTCCGCGTGACCCGCCTGTGCGGCGCCGTCGACCGTGAGGTCATGGGCGACCTCGTCATCGGCAATCATCTGGCTCTGCGTGTCGATCTCGACCGGCCGTACCTTGCCGATGTCGGCTTGGGGGACGCCATTGTCGAACCGGTGCCTCTCGCCGCCGGACCGATCAGCGACCGTGGTTTCGAGTTTTCGATCGTACCGACAGACGATGGCTGGCTACGCTTCAAGAACCATGCGCGCGGCATGGCGCACAGTTTCGATTTTCAGCCCGATTACAGCGATGAGGCCAAGATGGCTGCTACGCTTTGCTGGCTGACGCAGGATCCCGGCTCGCCGTTCACAAGCGCGCTGGCGCTCATTCTGCATACCGAGAATGGCTATGTTGCCTTGAAGAACGACTGCCTATGTCGCGTGACGGCAGACAGCGTGAGCGAACAACGCATCACGAGCGCGGATCATCTCGCCGATACGTTCAAGACGATCTTCAACATCGACGTTCCCAAGCCTGACCACGTTTGGGAGAAGATCCAGGCGGTCGGCCGCGGCGAAGCCGCCTGAACGGACATTCCTAGCAACGCGCCGGAGCCGGCGGGCGTCCTGCCGCCGTACGACTCCAGTCAAGGCAAGCGAAAACGGACCGGCGAGGTGCGGCGATTTGCTGCACGGCTTGGCTGCGCTGCCCGGCTTGCCGAATGCTGAGGCGAATGGTCGCTAGGGGTACGCAGACGCGCGACCGACGAGCGATTCCATACCCGATGGGACCACGCTTCTGGCTGGCGATGCGACCACATGACCGGATGCGGCCAGCGATCGGCGGGCTGCATCTGAAAATTTCAGGAGGAAGCCCCATGATCTCGTCCCGCATGCGCCTGTTCGGCGCGGTCGTCGCGCTGCTTGTTGGGGCGAGCGGCCCGGCGGCCGCGCAGCAGCTCGAGCTCAAGCTGATGGCGCCGGCGGCGCCGGGCGGTGGCTGGGATCAGACCGCGCGCTCGATGCAGCAGGCGCTGGTCGCCGCCGGCGTCGCGCGCAGCGTCCAGGTCACCAATGTTCCCGGCGCCGGCGGCAGCGTCGGCATCGCGCAGTTCGTCAACGGCGCCAAGGGCGACGGCAACCAGATGATGGTCAACGGCTTCGTCATGGTCGGCGCGCTCGCCATGAACAAGTCGCCGGTGACGCTGGATCAGGTGACGCCGATCGCGCGCCTCACCGAGGAGATCCAGGTCATCGTGGTGCCGGCGAATTCACCGCTGAAGACGGCGCAGGATCTCGCCGCCGCGGTCAAGGCCGATATCGCGAAGGTGACCTTTGCCGGCGGCTCGGCCGGCGGCGTCGATCACGTGATGGCGGCGCTGTTCGCGGGCGCGGTCGGGGCCGACGCGAAGAAGATCAACTACATTCCGTTCTCCGGTGGCGGTGAATCCCTTGCCGCGATTCTCGGCGGCAAGGTCACGGCCGGCATTTCCGGCCTCAGCGAATACGAGGGCCAGATCAAGGCCGGCAAGCTGCGGGCGCTCGGCCTGACCTCTGCGCAACGTCTGCCCGGCGTCGACATCCCGACCTTCAAGGAGCAGGGCATCGATCTCGTGCTGGCGAACTGGCGCTCGGTGGTGGCGCCGCCTGGCATCACGCCGGAGCAGCGCAAGGTGTTGAGCGATGCCGTCGAGAAGATGGTGAAGTCCGATGCCTGGAAGGAGATCCTGAAGCAGAAGGGTTGGGATGATGCGTATCTCGGCGGCGACGCGTTCGCGGATTTCCTGAAGAAGGAAATCGCGCGCGTCACCGAGGTGCTGAAGTCGGTCGGCCTCGTGAAGTCATGACGCCGGACACGGCTTCCGAAAACCTGCCGCGCGCGCCGGTTCGGCGCCTCGATCGCGTCGGCGTCGTCATCGCGGCCGCGCTGGCCGTGCTCGCCGCGGTGCTGGTGTGGGACGCGAGCAAGCTGCCGTCCACCACGATGTACGGCATGGGGCCGGAAGCGATGCCTGTCGTCATCGCGATCGGCCTCGTCATCCTCGCGGTCGGCAATCTGATCGACGCGTTGCGCGGCAACTTGCCGCCGCGCGAGAGCATGGATCCGATGCCGGTGTGGCTGATCATCGGCGGCCTGGCGCTGTTAATCGGCATCATCGGCTTCGGCGGCGGCTTCATCCTTGCCACCTCGGCGCTGTTCGTCACCACGTCGGCCGCGTTCGGCCGACGCGCCGTCCTGGCAGACTCCGCCATCGCGCTCGTCATCACGACGCTCATCTACCTCGCGTTCGACAAACTGTTGACGCTGAGCCTTCCTGCCGGCCCGCTGGAGCGACTGCTGTGATGGACACCTTCGCCGCGCTGGCGCATGGCATGGCGGTCGCCATGCAGCCGATGAATCTGCTCTACGCCCTGATCGGCGTGTTCCTCGGCACCGCGGTCGGCGTGTTGCCGGGCATCGGCCCGGCGCTGACGGTCGCGCTGCTGCTGCCGGTGACCTACAAGCTCGATCCTGGCGGCTCGCTGATCATGTTCGCCGGCATCTATTACGGCGGCATGTACGGCGGATCGACCACCGCGATCCTGATCAACACGCCGGGCGAGAGCGCGTCGATGGCGACGGCGCTCGAGGGCAACAAGATGGCCAAGGCCGGCCGCGGCGGCCCGGCGCTGGCGACCTCGGCAATCGGCTCGTTCGTAGCCGGCACCATCGCCACCATCGGGCTCGCGTTCCTCGCGCCCTGGCTGGTCGATTTCGCGGTTCGGTTCGGGCCGGAGGATTATTTCGCACTGATGTGCGTCGCCTTCGTCACGGTGTCGGCGACGTTCGGCGACTCGCCGGTCCGTGGCCTCACCAGCCTGTTCATCGGGCTGACGCTCGGCCTCGTCGGCATCGACAAGCTGACCGGTCAGGCGCGGCTTGCGTTCGGTATTCCGGAGCTGCTCGACGGCGTCGAGGTGACGACGCTCGCGGTCGGCCTGTTCGCGGTGGGGGAGGCGCTCTATGTCGCCTCGCGCCGCCATCACGCCGAGGAGAAGCTCGAGCCGGTGCGCGGCTCGCTGTGGATGACGCGCGAGGATTGGCGACGCTCGTGGAAGCCGTGGCTGCGCGGCACCCTGTTCGGCTTTCCGATCGGCGCGCTGCCGGCCGGCGGCGCCGAGATCCCGACGTTCCTGTCCTATTCCACCGAGCGCCGGCTGACCAAACATCCGGAGGAATTCGGCAAGGGCGCGATCGAGGGCGTCGCTGGACCCGAAGCCGCCAATAACGCCTCCGCCGCCGGCACGCTGGTGCCGCTGCTGACGCTCGGACTGCCGACCTCGGCCACCGCGGCGATGATGCTGGCGGGCTTCCAGCAATATGGCCTCAATCCGGGGCCGCTGCTGTTCGCCGAGCGGCCCGATCTGGTGTGGGGTCTGATCGCGAGCCTGTTCATCGCCAACGGCATGCTGCTGGTGCTCAACCTGCCGCTGGTCGGCTTGTGGGTGCGGCTGCTCGCGATCCCGCAGCCATGGCTCTATGCCGGCATCCTGGTGTTCGCAACCATGGGTACGATCGCGGCAAAACCGTCGGTCGTCGAATTGTCGATGCTGGCGGCGTTCGGCGTGATGGGTTTCCTGATGCGGCGGTTCGATTTCCCGATCGCACCTGTCGTGATCGGATTGATCCTCGGGCCGATCGCGGAAAGCCAGCTGCGCCGCGCGCTGGCGATCAGCCTCGGCGATCCCATGGTGCTGCTGCAAAGCCCGATGTCGGCGACGCTGCTCGGCATCGCGCTGATCGCGTTGCTGGCGCCGTTCGTGCTCAGGGGACTCGGGCGGTTCAAGGCCAACGAGGATTAGCGCGCGGTGCGACACCGCCAAAACATTCGCGTGATCCGGAAATATCCGGACTGCGGTCCCAGTCTTCCGTTCAGCAACGTACATGCCTCGCTCCGCGAGGCTCAATCAAGGCGGCTGAACGATGAAGACCACATACCTTCTGGCGGCGCTGCTGCTGGCGCCATCGCTCACGACCCAGGTTCTGATGCCCCAAGCCGTGGCGCACGTGCGAACCGACAAGAGCGGCCATCTCGCGCGCGCCGGCGCGCAACCGATCATCGGCAGCCGATCGCAGGGATACGGGATCGTCGGCCGCCAGATCGCAGCGCCGCCGTGGAGTGCGGCCTGCACGAACGATCTTGGATCGCAACAATGCGACGAGCCGATGTGGGTCTATGGGAGCCCCGACTATGTCGCGCAGTTCAGGAATGCCTTCTGACGTCGACCCGCGCTCGGCGGCAGCGGGAACCTCGGCACGTAAAAGGCCCGCTCCGGGGCTCGCATTTCGGAGCGGGCCAGTCTGGGCGCGGCAAAGCGTTGCCGCAGCGCAAACCTAGCGCGACATGCTGACACCACCCTGACGGCGCTGAAAAAAGGAGAGACGGCCGAACGCCGCCTCTCGATTATAGTTTTGTGAACGAAATGTTTCGCGGCGTGCTCACCATTTATAGGCGATGCTTGCCGTGATGCGCCGGCGGTCGCCGTAATAGCAGGAGCCAATGGTGGCGCAGCTTGCGACGTAGATCTTGTCGGTCACGTTCACGACATTGAGCGCCGCGCGCCAATTGTTGTCCCATTCATAGTGCAAGGCGAGGTCGCCGAGCACGACGCTCGGAACGCGCGCGGTGTTCGCGGTGTCGGCGAAGGACGAGCCGACATAGCGCACGCCGCCACCGAGGCCGAAGTCCGTGAGCGGACCCTCGCGGAAGGTGTAGTCGGTCCAGACCGAGGCGAGCTCTCGAGGCGTGTTGGTCGGCACGGTGCCGATCAGTGCGGGATTGAGGTCCTTGCTGACGAACAGCTCGTAATTGGTGTAGCTCGCCACCAGCTTGAAATCCCGCGTGATGTTCGCGACCGCCTCGAGCTCGACGCCGCGCGAGGTGACTTCGCCATTCTGGGTCTGGAACAGGGTGTTGTTCGGATCTGTCGTTAACGCGTTCTTGCGCTTGAGATCGAAATACGCGACGCCGAACCGCGCGTTGAGCCCGGCCGGCTCGTACTTGACGCCGACCTCGGTCTGCGCGGAGGTTTCCGGCAGCAGCAACTGGCCGGCGGCGTTGGTGCCGATCACCGGATTGTAGCCGGTCATGTAGGAGACGTAGGGCGCAACGCCGCTGTCGAAATTGTAAATCGCGCCGACACGGCCGGAGAACTTGCTGTCGTCGCGGCCCTGCGAGGCGCCGATCCGGTTGTTGTTGGTGAGATCGACCCAGTCCTGACGCCCCGACAGCACGACCGTCAGGCGGTCGAGCTGGACCTGATCTTGCAGATAGAGCCCGGCCATGCCCTGGGTGAGATAGCCGTTCTGATACAGCGCCCCGCTGAACGGCAGGTTGTTGCCGTAGACCGGATTGAGCACGTTCAGGTTGGTGCCCGCGCCAAAACCCTGGCGGTCGTCGATGCCGTAATATTTCAGATCGACGCCGACCAGCGCGGTGTGCTGCAGCGCGCCGGTCGCAAAGCGATATTCGAGCTGATTGTCGAGGTTAAGCTGCGTGGCGATGCCGCGGGTGTAGAAATTGCCGCGGCTGATGTCGGCGGCCGCCGGCGTCGTCGCGTAGCCGAGCCCGTAGAGGCCGGCATAATAGACGTCGACATGGGCCATGCGCGCGTTCTGGCGGAAGTCGACGCTGTCGGTCACGCTCTTCTGGAACTGGTAGCCGACCATCTCCTGATCGCGGCGGAACTGATCGACGCCGGGATCGCCGGCGAACAGGCTGGTTGGAATCCGGCCGAACGGCGCGTTGGTGACTGTGCCGACATAGGGCAGGAAGTTCACTGCGCGGGTGTTGCTGTGCGAGGCCAGGCCGAACACGGTGAGGCTGGTGTCGGCATCGGGCCGCCAGGTTACTGACGGGGCGAAGAAGAAATTGTTGTCGTAGACATAATCGGTCTGCGTGCCGCCGCCCTGGGCCTGGCCGACGAGGCGATACTGCACCTGGCCGCCTCCGGGCGGTGCCGTCGCGCCGCCGATGTCGAACTGGGTATAGGCGTTGCCGAAATTATTGACGCCGGTCTCGATGTAGCGAACGGGCTCGGCCGACGGCAGCTTGCTCACCGCGTTGACGAGGCCGCCCGGCGCCGAGCCGCCATACAGGATGCCGGATGGGCCGCGCAGCACCTCGACGCGCTCGAGGTTGAAGGGCTGCAGCTTCCAGCTCGCATAGGAGGTGTAGAACAGCTGCAGGCCGTCGAGGAACAGCGACTCGTTCTGCGCGGGGAAGCCGCGGATCAGGAACCAGTCATTGCGGAAATCGGCGCCGAAGGTACCGCCGACGACGCCGGGCGTGTAGCGCAGCACCTCGTCGAATTTGCTGACGACCTTCTGGTCGCGGATCTGCTCGGCGCTGATGACCGTCACCGATTGCGGCGTCTGGATGATCGGCGTGCTGGTCTTGGTGCCAACAGCGCTCTGCCGCGCCAGATAGCCGGCGACCGGACCGTTGGCGCGCTCGTGTCCGCCGCCTGTGCGGGCGGCTTGCTGCGTGGCCTGCGGCTGCGCTCCCGCCGGGGCGACTGTTGCGCGGCGTGAGGCGCTCCGCGCGCGCGTGGTCCGTTGCGAAGGCTGCTGCGATCGCGCCGCTTGCCGATGCGACGGCGCATCGACCGTCACCGACGGCAACTGCGTCTGCGCGAACACCTCGTCCGCTGCAGCAACCGAAAACACCACCAACGCCGAAGCAGCAAACCGCTGCGGCCGAATCCATCCGTCCGTCATTCAACGCCCCCGAAGAGAATTTTCTTCGGCGTCGTTATCACGGTGATCTTCGTTGACAGCCTGCGCGCGGTTAGAAGCTATTTAAGCCGTGCGCTAAGCTCGCGTGTGTGACTGTGCGACAACGGAGTACGACGCGCAATTGCACGCCTCGCGTGAGACGCTTGAATCAATCCAGTGTTGAACGATTCAAAGAACGATTCAAAATTCGTCTCGTAATCCGATGGATCATGATCGAGCGAACACATTGGCTCGCGTCGAAAAAGGGATACAGTCCTGCCGCCCATGTTGATCATCAGAGCGTCCTAATGCAGGTTCGGCGATGGCTTACAGATCGAGCGATGAATTTTCTGCGGAGTTGAAGGGCCTGATCGATGGCTGGTGTGAGCGACGATTGCTCTCGCCTCTATCGCGCATCCTTAGTCCATTCCTTGCCTTCAACGGCATGACCGACGGTTGGGGTGAGTTGGCGGCTGCGCTCAAGAGCATCCGGGCTCAGGACAGAAACGAGCTAAGTTCATCGGAACAAGCGAAGGTTGATGATCTTATCCGGGCGGCCGACGAAGTACTTCATCGTAAGGAAGTACTTCATCGTAAGTGAGTGCTAAGTCTGCCGGCCACGACAGTCGCGCGCGCCCTGAGCCGGCCGGAACCGAGCCCCCGGGGCAGGCCCCGGCTGGCTGGCAATCCCCGCCATCCCCACCATATCTGGCATAATTGACCGCCGGGGACCGCAACCGCTTGGCCATTTTGGGGCGATGTGATAACCCTCTGAAACCAGCTTCGACCGCCACTCGTGACCGTCCGCATCCTAAGTAAAGGCTTGCGGCGGTGGAGATATTTCGCCGATGACCTCATCCTCCAAGACCGCTTCCGCGCCCGATTCCTTCTTCACGGCGACCCTCGCCGAGGCCGATCCCGAGATCGCCGCCGCGATCAAGGGCGAACTCGGCCGGCAGCGCCATGAGATCGAGCTGATCGCCTCCGAGAACATCGTCAGCCGCGCCGTGCTGGAGGCGCAGGGCTCGGTGATGACCAACAAATACGCGGAAGGTTATCCGGGCGCGCGCTACTACGGCGGTTGCGAGTGGGTCGACGTCGCCGAGAACCTGGCGATCGAGCGCGCCAAGAAGCTGTTCGGCGCCGGCTTTGCCAACGTCCAGCCGAACTCCGGCAGCCAGATGAACCAGGCGGCGTTTCTGGCGCTGCTGCAGCCCGGCGACACCTTCATGGGTCTCGACCTCGCCGCCGGCGGCCATCTCACCCACGGCTCGCCGGTCAACATGTCCGGCAAGTGGTTCAAGGCCGCGCACTACACTGTGCGCCGCGAGGACCAGATCATCGACATGGACGAGGTCCAGAAGCAGGCCGAGCAGGTCAAGCCGAAGCTGATCATCGCCGGCGGCTCGGCCTATTCGCGCGCCTGGGACTTCAAGCGCTTCCGCGAGATCGCAGACTCGGTCGGTGCGTATCTCCTGGTCGACATGGCGCATTTCGCGGGCCTCGTCGCCGGCGGCGTGCATGCCTCGCCGGTGCCGCACGCCCATGTCACCACGACGACGACGCACAAGTCGCTGCGCGGTCCGCGCGGCGGCCTGATCCTGACCAATGACGAGACGCTCGCCAAGAAGCTGAACTCGGCGATCTTCCCCGGCCTGCAGGGCGGCCCGCTGATGCACGTCATCGCGGCCAAGGCGGTGGCGTTCGCCGAGGCGCTGCGGCCGGACTTCAAGGTCTACGCCAAGAACGTGGTCGAAAACGCCAAGGCGCTGGCCGAGACGCTGCGCAGTCACGGCCTCGACATCGTGTCCGGCGGCACCGACAACCATCTGATGCTGGTCGACCTCAGGCCGAAGGGCCTGAAAGGCAACATCTCCGAGAAGGCGCTGGTGCGCGCCGCCATCACCTGCAACAAGAACGGCATCCCGTTCGATCCCGAGAAGCCGTTCGTCACTTCGGGCCTGCGGCTCGGTACGCCGGCTGCGACCACGCGTGGCTTCGGCGTCGCCGAGTTCAAGCAGGTCGGCGGCATGATCGCGGAAGTGCTGAACGCGCTGGCGCAGTCGCCGGACGGCAAGGCGCCGCTGGTCGAGGCAGCGATCAAGGAGCGCGTCAAGGCGCTGACCGATCGCTTCCCGATCTACCAGTAAGAAGGGGTCGCATGATCCGGAAAAGTGGGTACCGGTTTTCCGAATAGATCATGCGCAAATAAAGGTCCCGTCGGATGCGCTGCCCGAGCTGCAATTCTCTCGATACGCAGGTCAAGGACTCGCGTCCGACCGAGGACTCCGCCGTCATCCGCAGGCGGCGTGTGTGCATGGCCTGCAACTTCCGCTTCACGACCTTCGAGCGGGTGCAGCTGCGCGAGCTCACCGTGATCAAGCGCAACGGCCGCCGCGTGCCGTTCGACCGCGACAAGCTGGTGCGCTCGCTGCAGATCTCGCTGCGCAAGCGCCCGGTGGAGTCGGAGCGGGTCGAGAAGATGGTGTCCACCATCGTTCGCGAGCTCGAAAGCGGCGGCGAGGCGGAGGTTTCATCCGAGGCGATCGGCGAGATCGTGATGGAGCATCTGCGCCAGCTCGACGACGTCGCCTATGTGCGCTTCGCCTCGGTCTATCGCAATTTCCGCGAGGCCAAGGACTTCGAGGCTGTGCTCGACGAGTTGACCGGCGAAGAGGACCCGCGGCTCGCAACGTTGCGAAAATGATCTTTCGCATTCTCGAAGACCAGTTCGCGCAGAAATCCAAAGAGGCCAAAGCCGCCGATCTGCGCTTCATGCAGCTCGCGCTGGCGCTCGGCCGCCGCGGGCTCGGGCGCACCTGGCCCAATCCGGCGGTCGGCGCCGTGATCGTCAAGGACGGCGTGATTGTCGGCCGCGGCTGGACGCAAGCAGGCGGCCGGCCGCATGCCGAGGTCGAGGCGCTCCGCCGCGCGGGCGACGCGGCCCGCGGCGCCACGCTCTATGTCACGCTCGAACCCTGCTCGCATTTCGGCCGCTCGCCGCCCTGTGCGGACGCCGTGGTCGCGGCGGGGCTCGCCCGCGTGGTGTCGGCGATCGAGGACCCCAATCCGGAGGTCGGCGGGAAGGGGCACGCGAAACTGCGCGCCGCCGGCATCGCGGTCGATGTCGGGCTGTGCCAGGCGGAGGCCGCGCGCGACCATGCCGGACATTTCCGTCGCATCACGGACAAGCGCCCGCATGTGATCCTCAAGCTCGCGGTATCCGCCGACGACAAGATCGCGGCGCACGGGCACAAGCCGGTTGCGATATCAGGGGAGGCGGCGCGGACCCGCGTGCATCTGCTGCGCGCGCAGTGCGATGCGATCCTGGTCGGGATCGGCACGGTCAAGGCCGACGATCCGCTTCTGACCTGCCGGCTGCCCGGCATGGCGGCGCGTTCGCCGGTGCGTGTGGTGCTGGATCGTGCGCTGCGGATCTCGGGCGACAGCCGAATGGTGCATTCCGCGCGCGAGACGCCGCTCTGGGTGATGACCTCAGACATGGCGGAAGCCCCCGCCGCGGTGAAGCTCGGCGCTGCCGGTGCTAAGGTGATCCGCGTTGCCGCCAGCACGCCTGCGGGGCTCGATCTGCCCGCCGTTCTGCATGCGCTGGCGGAGAAGGGAATCACGCGGCTCTTGGTCGAGGGCGGGTCTCGCGTGGCAAATTCTTTCGTGGCGGCGGGCCTCGTCGATGAAATCTGGCTGTTGCGCGGACCTGATGCGATCGGCGCCGACGGCGTTCCCGCGCTGGACGCAATGCCGCTCGACGCAATCACGCAGTCGCCGACCTTCCGCCTTCGTGCTAGCGAAACCCTCGGCAAAGACAGTCTCAATATCTACGAGCGTGCGTAATGTTTACCGGAATTGTCACCGATATCGGTGAGATCACCAGCCTGAAGCCAGTGGCGCAGGGGCAGCTGCACCGGTTGCGGATTGCCTGCGACTACGACCAGACTACGATCGCCGACGGCGCCTCGATCGCCTGCAACGGCGTTTGCCTCACCGTGGTCGCCTCCGGCACCGCCGACGGCAAGACCTGGTTCGACGTCGATGCCGCGGCCGAGACGCTCGGCATGACCACCGCCAAGCATTGGGCGCAGGGCGGCAAGCTCAACCTCGAGCGCGCGCTCAAGATCGGCGACGAGCTCGGCGGTCACATCGTGGCCGGGCATGCCGACGGCATCGCCAC
Source organism: Bradyrhizobium sp. CER78 (assembly GCF_029846235.1). Taxonomy (GTDB): domain Bacteria; phylum Pseudomonadota; class Alphaproteobacteria; order Rhizobiales; family Xanthobacteraceae; genus Bradyrhizobium. The sequence goes on along the minus strand of NZ_JARVWP010000004.1, from coordinate 229,512 downwards.
CATCGTCAAGCGCGACGATCTGCCCGACATGGCGCGCTTTGAGCTCAGAACCACCCGCGAACTGGCGCGTTTCATCGCGGCAAAGGGCTCGGTCACGCTGGACGGCGTGTCGCTGACCGTGAACACGGTCGATGACGTCACGTTTTCGGTGCTGATCATCCCGCATACGCTCAGCGTCACGACCCTGAGCGGCTGGAAGGCCGGCAGCGAGGTCAATATCGAGGTCGATCTGATGGCCCGCTACGCCGCGCGGCTGTCGGAGATGAAATGACGGCGTAGCCGTCACGCAGCGGTCATTCCGGGATGGTCCGAAGGACCAGACCGCAGATGCACAATTGTGCATCGGGGAATCTCGAGATTCCGGGTTCGATGCTTCGCATCGCCCCGGAATGACGGCGTCAGGCGCATTCGTGCTTGGAATACCGCCTCGCGGCGACTACAAACACGCCCGTTGACAAATTACATGGGCGTTGACTGTCAACATGCAGAACATATGGAACGAAAATGGCTGACGCGCGGCGCGCACCCCTGAAGGACCAGACCGACATCACAGGCGCTCGCGTGCTGATCGTCGAGGCTCGGTTTTATGACGACATCCAGGATGCGCTGCTGGAAGGCGCGCTCGCCGAGCTGAAGACGGCCGGTGCCAGCCACGACGTCATCACGGTGCCCGGCGCGCTTGAGATTCCGGCCGCAATCGCGATTGCGATCGATGCCGCTGAAGCGAACGGCAAGCCCTATGACGCGGCGATCGCGCTGGGCTGCGTGGTGCGCGGCGACACCATCCATTTCGAGATCGTCTCGATGGAGTCCTCGCGCGGCTTGATGGATCTGGCCGTGAGCCGAAAATTTCCGCTCGGCAACGGCATCCTCACCGTCAACACCGAGGCGCAGGCCTGGGCGCGGGCGCGCGCCAGCGAGTTGAACAAGGGCGGCGACGCCGCGCGCGCGGCGATCGCGATGCTGCGGATCAAACGCCGCCTGGCAAAGGCCTGACCATGGCTGAGAACAACAAACCCGGCAAACCCGCTGACAGGAAAGCCAACCGGCGCGGCGCGGCGCGGCTCGCTGCTGTGCAGGCGCTGTACCAGATGGACATCGGCGGCGCCGGGATCAACGACATCTTCGCCGAGTTCGAGAGCCACTGGCTCGGCAACGAGGTCGAGGGTGACAAATATCTGCCGGCGGAAGCCGCGTTCTTCCGCGACGTCGTCTCCGGCGTGGTGCGCGACCAGGCCAAGCTCGATCCCCTGATCGACGAGGCGCTGTCGAAGGGCTGGCCGCTGAAGCGGATCGACGCGATCCTTCGGGCGGTGCTGCGCGCAGGATCCTACGAGCTCGAACATCGCAAGGACGTGCCGGGCCGCGTGGTGGTGTCCGAATATGTCGACGTCGCGCATGCCTTTGTCGAGAAGGACGAGACCGGCATGGTCAATGCCGTGCTCGACCAGATCGCGCGCCAGTTCCGCGGCGACGAGTTTGTGCGGAACTGAACCACATTTTCCGTCGTCATCACCCGCGCATGCGGGCGATCCAGTACGCCGCGGCGGTTATTGGCAACAACGGCTTCCGCGGCGTACTGGATCGCCCGGTCAAGCCGGGCGATGACAGCTGAGGGTAAGGCGCACGATATGGCAGAGCGTCACGATAATCCCTCCGGCGAAGACTCCCTGATCGCGCGCTATTTCAAGCCGCTGGCGACTGATCCGGGCGCGTTCGGTCTCGACGATGATGCCGCCGCGCTGCGGGCGGCCGGCGAGGACATCGTGGTCACCACGGATGCCATCGTCGAGGGCGTGCATTTCCTCCCCGATGATCCGCCCGACACGCTGGCGCGCAAGGCGCTGCGGGTGAACCTCTCCGACATCGCGGCCAAGGGCGCTCTGCCTGCGGGCTTCGTGCTGACGCTGGCCGTGCGCAAGGTCGATGAGAGCTGGCTGAAGCCGTTCGCCCGGGCGCTTGGCGAGGACGCTGCCGATTTTGGCTGTCCATTGCTCGGCGGCGATACAGTCTCCACGCCAGGGCCGCTGATGATCTCGATCACCGCGTTCGGCCGGCTGCCACAGGGCAAGATGGTGCATCGCGCCGGCGCGCAGGCGGGCGATCGCGTGTTCGTCACCGGCACGATCGGCGATGCCGCGCTCGGTCTCGATGTGCTGCAAGGAGGGCCGGTCGCGGCGGCGCTGGCGGACGATGCCGCCGGGCGGGATTTTCTCGCCGCCCGCTACCGTGTTCCGCAGCCGCGCAACGCACTTGCCCGCGCCGTCCGCGCCCACGCCAGCGCGGCGATGGATGTGTCCGACGGTCTCGCCGGCGATCTGGCCAAGCTTTGTGCAGCCAGCGGTGTGACGGCCGTGATCAACGTGCCGAGCATTCCGTTGTCATCTGCGGCCGCGGGGCTGCTCGCACGCAAGGCCGTGGGGATCGAGACCCTGGTCGCCGGCGGCGACGACTACGAACTGCTATGCGCGGTGCCTGGCGATCGCGCAGACGCCTTCCTGCGAGAGGCACGCCAGGCCAAGGTCACTGTGACCGCCATCGGCGGCCTCATTGCCGGTTCGTCGCCACCAAGCTTCCTCGACGGGCAGGGCAGGGAACTGAAGTTGCAGCGCCTGTCCTACAGCCATTTCTAGAATTCCCAGCCGGACTGCGCCGATTTTCCTTCTAAATAGCTGCCGATATCGGCGTTTTCGGCCGTAGGTGGCGTTGCGCAGCGGTAACGATTTTGGCAAGGTCGCGCCCGATTTGAGGCAATCCGTTTTTGGGGAGGGTTGTCCTCGCAAAATAAGCGCCTGCCGCCCCCTAGCGGCACAAGAAGGCGCGGGGGTTACATCAAGGATCTGAGGCAACATTCAATGACAGCTTTATGGTTGATTGTGCTCTGCGGGGCGCTTTCCATCGTCTACGCGATCTGGGCGACCCAGTCGGTCCTGAACGCGGATGCGGGTAATCCGCGCATGCAGGAAATCGCAGGCGCGGTGCGCGAGGGCGCACAAGCCTATCTGCGGCGGCAGTACACAACGATCGGCATGGTCGGTATCGTGATCTTCGTGCTGCTGGCCTACTTCCTCGGCCTGCTGGTGGCCCTCGGATTTGCGATCGGCGCGATCCTGTCGGGCGCGGCCGGCTTCATCGGCATGAACGTCTCGGTGCGCGCCAACGTCCGCACCGCGCAGGCGGCGACCACCTCGCTCGCCGGCGGCCTCGAACTCGCCTTCAAAGCGGGCGCGATCACCGGCCTCCTGGTCGCGGGTCTCGCGCTGCTCGGCGTCACCATCTACTTCATGGTGCTGGTCAAGTTCATGGGTCTGGAAGCGGGCAGCCGCACCGTGGTCGACGCCATGGTCGCGCTCGGCTTCGGCGCCTCGCTGATCTCGATCTTCGCCCGTCTCGGTGGCGGCATCTTCACCAAGGGTGCTGACGTCGGCGGCGACCTCGTCGGCAAGGTCGAGGCCGGCATCCCCGAGGACGATCCGCGCAACCCGGCCACCATCGCCGACAACGTCGGCGACAATGTCGGCGACTGCGCCGGCATGGCGGCCGACCTGTTCGAGACCTATGCGGTGACCGCGGTCGCCACCATGGTGCTCGCGGCGATCTTCTTCGCCAAGACCTCGATCCTGGTGAACATGATGACCCTGCCGCTCGCGATCGGCGGCATCTGCATCATCACCTCGATCGTCGGCACCTTCTTCGTCAAGCTCGGCGCCAGCCAGTCGATCATGGGCGCCCTGTACAAGGGCCTGATCGCCACCGGCATCCTGTCGCTGGTCGGCGTCGCGGCTGTCATCAACTGGCTGATCGGCTTCGGCAAGCTCGAAGGCGCCGAGTTTACCGGCATGGCGCTGTTCGAGTGCGGCGTGGTCGGTCTCGTCGTCACCGGCCTGATCATCTGGATCACCGAATACTACACCGGCACCGACTATCGCCCGGTGAAGTCGATCGCGGCGGCCTCGGTTACCGGTCACGGTACCAACGTGATCCAGGGCCTCGCGGTCTCGATGGAAGCGACCGCGATGCCCGCGATCGTCATCATCGCCGGCATCCTGGTCACCTACAGCCTGGCCGGCCTGTTCGGCATCGCGATCGCGACCGCCACCATGCTGGCGCTGGCCGGCATGATCGTCGCGCTCGACGCCTTCGGCCCGGTCACCGACAACGCCGGTGGCATCGCCGAGATGGCCGGTCTGCCGAAGGAAGTGCGCAAGTCGACCGACGCGCTCGACGCGGTCGGCAACACCACCAAGGCGGTGACCAAGGGCTACGCAATCGGCTCCGCCGGTCTCGGCGCGCTGGTGCTGTTTGCGGCCTATAATCAGGACCTCAAATTCTTCATCAGCGACCCCAGCGCCCATGCCTACTTCCAGGGCGTCAAGCCGGACTTCTCTCTGAACAACCCGTACGTCGTGGTCGGCCTGCTGTTCGGCGGCCTGCTGCCGTATCTGTTCGGTGCGATGGGCATGACCGCGGTCGGCCGCGCCGCCGGTGCGATCGTCGAGGAAGTGCGCCGTCAGTTCCGCGAGAAGCCCGGCATCATGCAGGGCACCGACAAGCCGGACTACGGCAAGGCGGTCGACCTGCTGACCCGGGCGGCGATCAAGGAGATGATCATCCCCTCGCTGCTGCCGGTGCTGTCACCGATCGTGGTCTACTTCCTGATCTACTTCATTGCGGGTGGCGGTGCCGACGGCAAGTCGGCGGCGTTCTCGGCGGTCGGCGCCATGCTGCTCGGCGTCATCGTCACCGGCCTGTTCGTCGCGATCTCGATGACCTCGGGCGGCGGCGCCTGGGACAACGCCAAGAAGTACATCGAGGACGGCCACTACGGCGGCAAGGGCTCTGACGCCCACAAGTCCGCGGTGACCGGCGACACCGTCGGCGATCCCTACAAGGATACGGCGGGCCCGGCGGTCAACCCGATGATCAAGATCACCAACATCGTGGCGCTCTTGCTGCTGGCGATCCTGGCGCACTGAGCGCGCGACATAGACGAATGCAAAACCCCGCGGTGCGAGCCGCGGGGTTTTTGTTGGAAGAATCGTAGGGTGGATTAGCGAAGCGTAATCCACCGATGGATATTGCCGCGGCGGCGGATTACGCCTTCCGCCTTCGCTCGTTGAACGACCGCGGATGTAGTCGGCTAATCCGCCCTACAACGCCAGAACCAGACGCAGACAACACGGAGATCAATCGATGTCGCTCTCATCCGCCCGGAACTATGCGCTGCGCGCCTCCAAGTCGCAGGATCAGAAGGAAGCCATCGAGCTGCTGTCGCAGGCAATCATGGAGCTGGCGATGTCGATCGAAGCAACCGACGCCAAGGTCAAGAAGATCAACAAGTCGTCGTAGCATTGGCCGCAGCGTGCTCCGCAGCGGATTGCACCCTTGGCTGCCCGTCATTCCGGGGCGCCTCGAAGAGGCGAACCCGGAATCTCGAGATTCCGGGTTCGGTCCTGCGGACCGCCCCGGAATGACGGCTGCGCCGTCACTTGACCTCCATCTGCAAGCCTTCCTTCTCGATGATGGCGGCGAACTTCTTGGTCTCCGCGTCGACGAAATCGGAGAACTGCTGCGGCGTGCCGTAGTCGGCGCGGGCGCCCATGCCGGCGATGTTCTTCCTGACGTCGTCGCGCTCCAGCATCGCCTTGATCTGGCGGTTCAGCTCGTCGACCACGGGCGCAGGCGCGGTCTTCGGCAGGAACACGCCGAACCATGAGGCGACGTCGAACTTGGCGAGCTCCGGCGCGCCCTCGCGCATGACAGGCAGATTGGGCGCGGAGTCGCTGCGGTCGGTGGTGGTGACGCAAAGCCCATTCAGCTTGCCGTCCAGCACCTGCGGCAGCGACGGATAGAGATTGTCGAACAGGATCTGGATGTCGCCGGCGAGCCCGGCCTGCAGCGCGGGGCCAGCGCCGCGGAACGGCACATGCGTCATCTTCAGCCCGGTGAGTTGCAGGAACCAGGCGCCGGTGAGGTGAGGGCTCTGTCCGGTGCCGGACGAGCCGTAGGTGAGCTTGTCGGGGTTCTTCTTCAGATAGGCGATCAGTTCGGGGATCGACTTGATCCCGGTCGATGGATGCGCCGAGACGATGTTCGGGATCCGGATCATGTTGGAGACCGCCTGCAACTGGTCGGCCTTGTAGGTCAGGTTGCGGAAGATGCTGAAGGCGATCGCGTTCGGGCCGGGATTGCCGATCAGGATGGTGTGGCCGTCGCCCTTGCTGCGCGCGACCTCTGATGTGCCGATGGTGCCGCCGGCGCCGGAGCGATTCTCCACCACCACCGACTGGCCCCAGAGCGGCTGCAAGTGCGCGGCCAGCAGCCGCCCCATCACGTCGGTCGAGCCTCCGGCCGCCGCCGGCACGATGATCCGAACCGTCTCGGTCGGCCGCCAGTCGCCGGCCCCGAGGCTCGCGCGCGGCAGGATCGATGCGGCCGCCAACGCGGCCGTGCCGGACAATACCGTACGACGGGAAAAACTCTTGGCTCTCACGCGCTTACCCCCTGCAGGCTTTTGTTTGCGAGCAAGCCTAGGGGACCGCTTGCCCATCGGGCAAGCGCGACAACTTGGCGCAGTTTCCTTCGCGCTAAAGCGCGATGTGTTGCGTTGAATCGCTATCGCGCTTTAATTTTTATTTGAGCATGATCTTTTCGGAAAACCGCTTCGCACTTTTCCGGATCAGGCTCCTAATTAAAGCTCAGCAACTTGAACAGCGGTGTCAGGTAGGACATTTCCTGGCCCGACGTCGGCGTGGACCGGCTGACGAAGTCGAAGATCTTGCCGTCCTTCAGGCCGTAATTGGCGAGCCGGCGCACCTGGCGGTTCTTGTCGAAATAGACCGCGATGACGCGCTGGTCGACCACCCGCTGATTCATGAAGGCGACCGGGCGCGAGGTCCGCTGCGAGATGTAATAGAACACCTCGCCGTCCAGCGTCGCGACCGTCGAGGGCGTGCCGAGCACGATCAGCACCTGATCCTGGCTCGCGCCGATCGGAATCTGCTCGAGCGCGCCGTCGGGCAGGATGTAGCCCTTCTGGAATTGCTCACCGGCGCAGCCGCCGAGCGCGGCGGCGCAGAACAGGCCAACGACCGCGATGGCGCGGAAGCGCGTGAAGAACCCGCGCGCGGAAGCCGCGCGAGACGGTTTGGGAAGAGTGTGGTTCATCGGCGGAACTGATCCGTCCCCTTGCATCGGCCGGAGCATTGACGTACCGGGCAGCTCAATGGATTGCAATCATGCCGAGCTCCAATGGGCGAGCCCTCAACAGGCGTCCTTTGGGGGGCCGGCAGCCGGAACCCGCTATGCTTTGGCCGTTCAATCACTTCAAAAGACCCCGGGTGCCCGCGCGCAGCACCATTGAGACCATCTATGGCATGATCGTGACGCAGGCGCGAGAACCGTTATTTTACCGTGACTTGGGCGTTCCGGACACGGTTAACGGCCGTTTTGACCTGCTTCTGATGCACTTGTGGATGACGTTGCGGCGATTGAAATCCGTCGAGGGCGGCGTGGAGCTGTCGCAGGCCCTGTTCGATCATTTCTGCATCGACATGGACGACAATCTCAGGGAAATGGGCGTCGGCGACCTCACGGTGCCGAAGCGCATGCAGGCGTTCGGCGAGGCCTTTTACGGCCGCACCGCGGCCTATGACCTGGCGGTGACCGACAGCGACGAGGCCCTGGCCGAGTCGTTCTGCAAGAACATCCTCAATGGTCAGAACATCGACAAGGCCCGCGAACTGGCCGCCTATGCCCGGGCGGCGCTGGCCGAATTGGCACGCGCCGACCGCGCGGCGCTGACCCGGGGTGAATGGCGCTTTCCGGCGCCACAGATTGCGGGGAGCGCGGCATGAGCGGCGGCAGCACAGGGCGGACCGATGCGCGTGATCCCTGGCGGGTTCTGGTCAACGTCGCGCAGATCCCCGAGACCGGCCTGCATCGTGCGATCGTAGCCGACGAGGCAGCACGCAAGGCGATGGCCGACGTCGCGGAGTTGCGGGACGTCATCTCCGCGCAGGCGGAGTTCGATCTGCAGCCCAAGCGCGACGGCAGCTATCACGTCACCGGCCGGGTTCAGGCGAGGGTTGGGCAGACCTGCGTGGTGACGCTCGATCCGATCGAGAACGAGATCGATGAGCCGATCGACGTGGTGTTCGCGCCACCCGAGCAGATCCCGCAAATGGCCGACCTGGTCGACGACGCCGAGGAGAGTGACGAGGAGACGCCGGATCCGCCGGAGCCGATCGTCGGCGGCTTCATCGACATCGGCCGGCTCGCCACCGATGCGCTTTTCCTCGGCATCGACCCGTATCCGCGCAAGGTGGATGCGGTCTTTGAACAAGAGGTTGAAGCGCCTGACCCGGAAAATCATCCTTTCGCCGCCCTGAAGGCGCTGAAGGACAAGGCGGACGGCAAGAAGCCTAAGGGCGGTTAAAGGCAGCCGAGGGGCAGCCGACGTCACATTTGCGGGGATGGCTTGCCTGCGGAGCTGCGCGAACGGCGTCCGCGGTCACTTCAAATAAGTGTCACAATACATTGAAATACAATGTATTTCTGATATATCTTAATGCGTTGTGTGACGGTTCGGCCACTGCCTCGTTTGTGGTCAAGAGGTTGTGTCGGACCGCGGACACGCTATTGTCGCGGCCCGGCCGGGACCCGAGTTGGTGTTTCGCCGGGCGCCGTTGACGGCGGTGACTTCAAGCTCGCGGGTCTTCGTCTGAAGGGTTGCGGGAGAGCAGGCTTCCGGGACGTTCATGCCTCATAAGGTTCGAATCGCGCTTGACGCCATGGGGGGCGACGTCGGCGCTTCCGTCGTCATTCCCGGTGCCGCGATCTCGTTGAGCCGTCATCCCGACAGCGAATTCCTGCTGGTCGGGGACCAGGCCCAGATCGAGCCGGAGCTCGCGAAACATCCTGCGCTGAAGGCGGTATCGAAGGTGATCCATACCGACGTCGCCGTGAAGAATGACGAGAAGCCGAGCCAGGCGCTGCGGAGGACCCGCCGTGCGTCCTCGATGTGGCTGGCGATCGACGCCGTGAAGCATGGCGAGGCCGATGTCGCGGTCTCCGCCGGCAACACCGGCGCGCTGATGGCGATGGGCGGGATCAATCTGCGGACACTGCCCGGCGTCGACCGCCCGGCGCTCGCCGCGGTGTGGCCGACCTTGCGCGGCGATTCGGTCGTGCTCGATCTCGGCGCCTCGATCGGCGGCGACGCCCGCCATCTGACGACGCTGGCGGTGATGGGCAGCGCCATGGCGAGCGTGCTGTTCAACCTGGAACGGCCGACCGTCGGGCTGCTCAATATCGGCTCCGAGGAGATCAAGGGCCACGGCGAAATTCGCGAGGCGGCCGAGATGCTGCGCGCGATGAACTCGAACCAGTTCAACTATATCGGTTTTGTCGAGGGCGACGCGATCGGCAAGGGGCTCGCCGACGTCATCGTGTCGGAAGGGTTCAGCGGCAATATCGCGCTCAAGGCTGCCGAGGGAACCGCGCGCCAGATGTTCACGCTGCTGCGCGAGGCGATGTCGTCGAGCTGGCTGGCGCGGATCGGCTACCTGTTTGCCCGCGGCGCGTTCCAGACGCTGCGCGACAAGCTCGATCCCAACAAGTCGAATGGCGGCCTGCTGCTCGGCCTGAACGGCGTGGTGGTCAAGAGCCATGGCGGCATCAACGCGGAAGGCTTTGCCTATGCGGTGGATGTTGGCTATGAGATGGCCCACTACGATCTCCTCACCAAGATCAATCAGATGCTCAACCGCGACGGCAGCGCCCTGGTGCAGGCGCAGACCGCGCAGGAGGCTGTCTCGTGACTGCGATACGTTCGGTAGTGCTCGGTTGCGGCTCATATTTGCCGGAGCGGGTTTTGACCAATGCCGAACTGGCTCAGCGAATCGACACGTCGGATGACTGGATCGTGCAGCGCACCGGCATCAGCGAGCGACACATCGCCGCCGACGACGAGTTCACCTCGCATCTAGCGATCAACGCGGCGCGCGCAGCGCTCGCCGATGCCAAGATCGACGCCCAGTCGATCGACCTGATCGTGCTGGCGACCTCGACGCCCGACAACACGTTCCCGGCGACCGCCGTCGCGGTCCAGCAAGCGCTCGGCATCAACCATGGCGTCGCCTTCGATCTGCAGGCGGTGTGCTCGGGCTTCGTCTTTGCGCTGACCACTGCCGACAATTTCCTGCGCGCCGGCCATCACAAGCGGGCGCTGGTGATCGGTGCCGAGACCTTCTCGCGGATCCTCGACTGGAACGACCGCGGCACCTGCGTGCTGTTCGGCGATGGTGCCGGCGCCGTCGTGCTGGAGGCGCAGCAGCAGTCCGGCACGACCGACGATCGCGGCGTGCTGACGACGCATCTGCGCTCCGACGGGCGTCACAAGTCGAAGCTGTTCGTCGATGGCGGCCCCGGTTCGACCAAGACGGTCGGCTACCTCCGGATGGAGGGCCGCGAGGTGTTCAAGCACGCCGTCGGCATGATCACCGATGTGATCGTCGATGCGTTCAACGCCACCGGCTTCACGGCGGACGACATCACCTGGTTCATTCCGCACCAGGCCAACAAGCGAATCATCGACGCGTCGGCCCACAAGCTGCATATTGCGCCGCAGAAGGTGGTCTTGACGGTCGACAAGCACGGCAACACCTCGGCGGCCTCGATCCCGCTCGCGCTGTCGGTCGCCGTGAAGGACGGACGCGTCAAGAAGGGCGATCTGGTGCTGTTCGAGGCGATGGGCGGCGGCTTCACCTGGGGCTCGGCGCTCGTGCGCTGGTGAGCGCTTCGCTTAAAAGTACGGATATTTCGTAAGGTTCTTTTCCAGCGTGCATGCTGGTCGCTGTTGACCATTGCGCGCTAAGCTTTTAATTTCAGTCAAGAAATTGTTCGCCGAGAGTGCGGGGCAGGCGATGACGACGGGAACCGGAAAAACAGTGACGCGTGTCGATTTGTGCGAGGCGGTCTACCAAAAGGTAGGTCTGTCGCGCACGGAATCGTCGGCGTTTGTCGAGTTGGTGCTGAAAGAGATCACCGATTGCCTGGAAAAGGGCGAGACGGTGAAGCTGTCCTCGTTCGGCTCCTTCATGGTGCGCAAGAAGGGCCAGCGTATCGGCCGCAATCCAAAGACCGGCACCGAGGTGCCGATCTCGCCGCGGCGTGTGATGGTGTTCAAGCCGTCGGCGATCCTGAAGCAGCGGATCAACGGCCATGTCGTCACCAATGGCGACGGCAGCAAGGCCGACTAGGGCGTTTTCAAGCGAAGTGGATACCCGGTTCGCGTGAAGAAGACGCGCCAGAACCAGAGTCTGGAGTCCCGTTCCGATTCAACCGGAACGGACGAGGCTCCAGGCATTGAAGCCAGAGGAGCGGGCATTTGGACAAGGCGCCGGATGCGTTCCGTACCATCAGCGAAGTCGCGGACGAGCTCGATATTCCCCAGCATGTGCTGAGATTCTGGGAAACGCGCTTTGCGCAGATCAAGCCGATGAAGCGCAGCGGCGGACGCCGCTATTATCGCCCCGACGACGTCGACCTGCTGAAGGGCATCCGCCGGCTGCTCTACGGCGAGGGCTACACCATCCGCGGCGTGCAGCGGATTCTGAAGGAGCACGGCATCAAGTCGGTGCAGGGCATCGCCGACCAGACCGCCGCGGTCTCGTTCGGCGCGGTCGAGGAGGCGGTCGGCAACAGCATGGCCGAGCCCGACGATCTCGAGAGCAATGATGGCCTCGATTTCGACGGCGAGGAGGGCGACGGCGACGAGAAGGGCATCGACTACCGATTCGTCGATCCCGACGAGGATCCGATCCTGTCGACCTACAAGGCGCATGCCCAGCCGGGCAAGGCGTCCCCAGCGCCGCCGGTGCGGCCGTCCGTGCCGGCCGCGGATCGGGAGCGGCTCGAGCGGGTGCTGCAGGAACTGGTCGCCTGCCGGCAGATAATCGACGCGGCGATGAAGGATAGCTGATCCCGGGAACCGATGCCCGGATTGCAGTCTTCAAGGGCCTGCTGCGCCTTGCGCGAACGCAGGATCGCGGCTAATGGAACGGCATCGGAGCGTGGCGCAGCCCGGTTAGCGCACTAGTCTGGGAGACTAGGGGTCGGAGGTTCAAATCCTCTCGCTCCGACCATTTTTCAAAGCATTCGGCTTTTCAAAACATTCAGCGGCGTTGATTTCGGCCCGATGCGGTCCGCCGTTTCAGGTCTCGAAATCCATCGCGGCGATCAGGCACGCCTTTTCCAGGCGATTGTTGAGCATCGCGAGCTTGGCGGTGAACTCGGCCAGCTCGTGCTCGCTGAATTCCTCGAACACGGTCTTCTTGAACGCCTTGTGCTGCTCGGCAAGGCCCGCCAGATGCTTGCGGGTCTTGTCGGTCAACGATAGGCGAACCACGCGCGCGTCGGCCGGGGAGGGCGAGCGACGCAGCAGCTCCTTCTGCTCGAGCAGCTTGGACTGCGTGGTCACGAACGACGGATCGACATGCAGCAGCTTCGACACCACGTTGATCGGCACGCCGGCATCCTTGTCGAGATCCGAGATCGCGATGAGGATCATCCATTGCGGACCGCTGACGCCGAGCGCCTTGCCCCAGAGCTGGCGGACCCGTTCGAGATGCGAATTGATGGACGAGATCTCGAGCGTAAAGCGCTTGATGATGTCGAGATGCTCGATGGCGCGCAGGCGCGCCTGGTCCTTCCTGGTCACTGACACAGCTTCCCCTTCCCTAGGTGCCGACTCAGCTTTGTGCTGATTTATTTCTTGTTTCCCGTGTCGACAGGACGTTTTTTTCTAGTAAGTCGCTCAGGAAGGCAAGTGAACGTAAAGCAATTATGATGCGTATGTGACGATTGGGCTAATTTGGGTGCGGCAAATTTGCCCATGTGCGTGAGGCGGTTACGTCGAGCGTTGCTGGCGGGACACAGTGTGGCCGCATTCGCATTCCTGACTTTATAAACTATTTTGTTTGGCGAACTCGCCAATGCATATTGAACCCGGCGGTAGGGGAATCTCGATCGTCCCGTTGCGGTGATCGTTCAAGTCCGCCGCACTCCAGAGATTGATCTGCGGGTGCGGGGTTTGGGGAAAACGGTCTTGGACAATGCGGGAGGATCACGGGGCGCTCGCGACCCGGACTCTACGCATATGAGCAACTTGGAGGTTTAATATGACATTGGCGAAGAGCCTTATTCTGGGCTCGGCCGCCGCGCTGGTCGCGGTCGGCGGGGCACAGGCGGCCGATCTTCCCGTTAAGGCCAAAGCGGTCGAATACGTGAAGGTTTGCTCGCTTTATGGTCCGGGCTTCTACTACATCCCCGGCACCGACACCTGCATCAAGCTGGGCGGCTATGTGCGCGCTGACCTTGTGGTCAACGGCAACGGCGTCTACGGCCCGAACACCAACGGTGCCAGCGGCGCCAACAACCGCTTCACCAACGGCTACACTTGGCGTTCGCGTGAAGACTTCAACATCGATACGCGCACCGCGACCGAGTACGGCGTGGTCCGCACCTATTTCGATGCGGTGTTCACCTGGACCTCTGACAGCTACACCGGCCAGGGCAACGGCTCGTCCGTCTACTCGGCGATCGGCAGCTCTGCCGCTCCGAACAACGCTGGTTCGGGCAACGTCGCTGCCGGCACGGTCGGCGTCTACTACGCCTTCATCCAGTTCGCCGGCTTCACCATGGGTAAGGCGGTCTCGCAGTTCGCTGCTCCCTGGAACGGTTATCCGGGCAACAACTACGACGCTCTCGTCGGCGGCGTGAACACCACCAACGGCATCAACCAGTTCACCTACACCGCGCAGTTCGGCAACGGCGTCTCGCTGGCTCTGTCGGCGCAGGACCAGGTTGCCTACATGCAGGCTGGCGTGAACAACCTCGGCGTCGGCGGCGCTTACGGCTCCAGCGACTACGCCGGCACGATCGCGCCGGACTTCGTCGCCTCGCTCAAGGTCGACCAGGCTTGGGGTATCTTCCAGGCGTCGGTCGCCGCGCATGACAACCATGCTGCGTACTACGGCGGCACCGAGTTGACCGGTCATCCCGACGACAAGTGGGGTTGGGCGGGTGCACTGGCCCTGTCGATCAAGAATATCCCGACCGGACCCGGCGACACCATCAACATCCAGGGCGTCTACACTGACGGTGCGACCCGTTACAACATCCAGGAACTGGCCAGCGGCCTCAGCTCGATCGCCATCTACGGCGGCTCGAACCTGCCCGGCGTCTATCAGAGCGTTGGCTTCGGCACAGCGCCCGATACGGTGTTCGGCCCCGGCGGCCAGCAGCAGACGATCAAGACCTGGGGCTTCCGCGGCGCGTACACTCACAACTGGGATCCCTACTGGAACACCAGCTTGTACGGTGCCTACGCGGCGGTCATGTACAACGACACTGCGAAGTCGCTCATCTGCGGCGTTGGCGGCGTCGGTGGCACGTTCCGCACGGCCTTCGGTGGCGGCGCTGGCGTGACCAACTGCAACCCCGACTACAACATCGGACAGATCGGCCTGATCACCCGTTGGACCCCGGTCAAGAACCTGACCTTCTCGGCCGACGTGACCTACGTCCATCTCGATCAGAAGTATGCCGGCACGATCACCACCTCGTCGGCTGGTATCGGCAAGCCGACCGCGACCTACGAGCTGAAGAATCAGGACACCGTCCAGATGCTCTTCCGCGCTCAGCGCAACTGGTAATACCGGTTGATCTGATCACGATCCGACAGAACCCCGGCAGGCAACTGCCGGGGTTTTTCTTCGACCGGAACAGGTGGTAGCGGACGATCGGCTGCGACATTTCGGTCTACGCGAAGAACGAAGACGAGCCATGCGATTCATTGGCGGCAAACTTATTTACTTAGCTGATCTACTAAACTATATATCCAACGGCCAACACATTGAATGATGGCTCTTAGCTCCATGCTAAGCCTCCCAAACCTCCGGCAATGCCCTGCCGGAGGTTTTTGATTCATGGCCACAGCCGGCGCCGGAGATCGCGCTGCCCGCGGCATCGCGGATTGCGGCCCGCAAGCAGGCGAGCGCCGCCGCGTCGATTCGACGCCGTCAAGATTTGACGGAATCGATCCGCAGTGCATTCTCGTCATTCATGGGACGCTTCAAGAACAGCCGTCTGGCTCGGATGAGCAGTGGCCATTACTGCCTGATCCGGGATCTCGGGCTGGTGAAGGGCGGCAAGGGGTTGCGGCACCATGAGGTGGTCATCGACTTTTCGTGGCGCGGCGTGCTCAAGCTCATCATGAGCGCCGGCGCTGCCGTCCTGCGCCGGCGCGTGCCGGTGCGGATCGAAACCGCCGAATAGCGCCGATCAATCCCGGGAGTTGAGCCCGATCATTCGTGGCGCCACGCGCGTCGCGGCCAGGTCTTCAGGCGACGTGAACTCGGTCATGTCGAAGCCTGCCCACGGCGAGTGCGCGTTGCGCGACACCGCTGCTGCGCTGGTCTGATCCGATCAGCGCGAGCCGTCGGCGCGGATTCCGTCGCGCGGCTTCGGCGACGTGAGCTCGGCGGCAGCGGCCGTGTTGGAAATTCCGGCCGCGATCGCCATCAGCGTCGTCGCGACCAATCCGTTCACGATGTGCACTGTCATCGTCTCCTGTTGGCGATGTCAGATTGTTCGCAACGCGGAATGATTTCGTTACGTCATCCTCCGCCTCGATCTGCTCCGCGCGGCTCGACTGCGCGTGAGCGGCGGGCGCCGTTGCTGCGCGATAATTCGGTGATGTACAGTGCCGCAGTCAAACGGCCGGGACTGCGATCCGCGCTCCAGCCGAAAGCAATAAGAAGCAGGGAAGGAACGGATCTCACATGAAGGATTTCGCCGGAAAGATTGCCGTCATCACGGGTGGCGGCACGGGGATGGGGCGCGAGCTCGCACGGCAGCTCGTTGCCGAGGGATGTAATGTCGCGATGTGCGACGTCTCGATGGAAGCGATGGCCGAGACCAAGCGGCTCTGCGAGGTCGAGAAGCTGCCGCAGGGCCTGCGCATCACCACCCACGTTGCCGATGTCTCGATCGAGGATCACTACAAGCGTTTCCGCGATGAGCTGATCGAGCAGCAGGCGACCGACAGAATCCACCTGCTGTTCAACAATGCCGGCATCGGCGGCGGCGGCAGCCTGTTTACCAACACCCGCGAGCAGTGGGAGCGCACCTTCAACATCTGCTGGGGCGGCGTCTATCTCGGCGTCCGCACCTTCCTGCCGCTGCTGGTGAAGGCCGACGAGGCGCACATCGTCAACACCTCGAGCGTCAACGGCTTCTGGGCCTCGGTCGGTCTTGGCGTGTCGCACACCGCTTACAGCGCCGCGAAATTTGCGGTGAAGGGATTCACCGAGGCGATGATCAACGATCTCCGCCTCAACGCGCCGCATGTCAAATGCTCGGTCGTGATGCCCGGCCACATCGGCACCTCGATCGTGTCGAACTCGCGCAAGGTGCAGAACGGCTCCGACCAGCTCAATCCCGACGAGCTCAAGCAGGCTCGCCAGCGTCTGCAAGGGCAGGGCATCGACGTCGCCAAGATGTCGGATGCCGACATCCAGCAGCTCGCGCTCGATCGTGCGCGTATCTTCCACGACGAGGCGCCGACCTCGGCAGCTGCCGCCGCCAGGATCATCCTCGACGGCGTCAAGGCGGATCGCTGGCGCATCCCGGTCGGCGACGACGCGCATATGCTCGACGAGCGCGTGCGCAAGACCCCCGAGCAGGCCTACACGCCGGAGTTTTATCAGGACCTCGTGGCGGCGACCGGCTGGAAGGTCGGCTGATCGCGCAGGACCCGTCATGCTGAGGAGCGCGGAACGCGCGTCTCGAAGCATGCACGGCCCGGCTAGCGGCCGTCGATCCGTCGAGACGGCCGCGTTGCGGCCTCCTCCGGCGACAAAGGCGAAGCCTTTGCGCGGGGATGACGGGAACGGCGCTTCCAGTGTGAGC
Source organism: Bradyrhizobium sp. CER78 (assembly GCF_029846235.1). GTDB lineage: Bacteria > Pseudomonadota > Alphaproteobacteria > Rhizobiales > Xanthobacteraceae > Bradyrhizobium. The sequence goes on along the minus strand of NZ_JARVWP010000004.1, from coordinate 212,538 downwards.
TACCCGCGTATCGCGCGCTGGCGCGAACCTGCCTGATAGGCGAGGCGGTAATGCCCTGAGCAATAGGGCATGCCGCCAAGCGGCGTGTTGCCGCAGAAGCAGAAATCATCGGCGCCCGGGCTGCTGATCGGCCAGCGGCAGCGCTGCTCGCTCAGTTCGAACAGCGAGCAGCTGTTGACGCTGACGATTGGCGCATCATCGCGCTCCGGCTCGTAAGCCGCCTGTAACAACCGGAGCTGCTGCTTCGCGGTCGCCCGCTGCGCGGCGTGCGCGGTGGCTTTCTTTCGCCGCGCCCGGCGTTCGTCCGGCGTCGTGCGCGTGAGGTTCAACCGCGACAGCTTGCCGATCACCGCATTGCGGCTGACGCCGATATTGACGGCGATGTCGCGGCAGGAGAGGCCGGCTTCAAAGTAGATCTTGAGTTGGTCGACGCGCTCCGGCGTCCAGGTCTCTTGGTTGACAATCATCTGACGGTTCCACGTTCTGTGTTGAACCGCCGCGCGGACGCGTGCGCCGTCAGGGCGTGCGGCCGTTATCGCGGATTGCAAGCAACCCGTCCTTGATGGCGAGTCGAATGCCTTCCTCGATCAATGTCCGTGCAACGCCCGGGACGCTCGTGCCGTGGGTGCCCTGTCTCACCAGCTTCTCGAGGTAACCAATGGTCGAGAGCGCCAGTGTGACCGGGACGCGGTCGGTTTCGGCCTTTTCCGTAGCCATAGAGAAACGCTTAACCCCGAACGCTTGTACTGAAAAGTATCTATTTAGAGTCTATTTAGGAATGTGGCAGTTCGTCAAGCCACCGGCCGCAAAATGCGAACAGCCGCACCGGAGGTCGATTCCGGCGCGGCGTCATGATCAGATTATTTAAGTATATTAATGGGTTAGGTGCGTAACTCGACCTTGACCGGGAACTTCTTGAGAAGCCGCTCAGCCGTTTCGGCCTTGTCCGCAGGCGCGGTCACGCTGAGGTACAGCCCGCGGGACGGGTCGGTGATGGCCTCGACACTGACCTCGCCGGACAGTCCTTCCCGGGCCAGCAGCTCGCGCGCAGCCTCGCCGGCGGCGATCTCGCGCAGCTTGGGCTTGAAGATCTTGCCGACCGGCGTGACTGGCATCTCCGGGATGACCGACACCACGCGCGGCCGCGCCGGCGGCTCCAGGATGTTGTCCTGCACGAAGGCGGCGAGCGCCTGCAGATCAATCTGCGCGCCGGGCTGCGCCGAGACGAACAGCATCGGCACTTCGCCGGCATAGCTGTCGGGACGTCCGACCGCTGCGGCCAGCGCGACGCCCGGAAACGCCAGCGCGGCGTCCTCGATCGCGCGCGGGTCGATATTGTGGCCGCCGCGGATAATGACATCCTTGGCGCGGCCCATGATGTAGACGAAGCCGTCGGCATCGATGCGGCAGATGTCGCCGGTACGCAGCCAGCCGTCGCGGAACGCCTCTTCGGTCTGCTTCTTGTCGACGTAACCGGCGAACACCTGCGGGCCTCTGGTCAGGAGTTCGCCGACCGGCGAGGGCCACGGCCCGGTGTGCAGCTTGCCGCCCTCGAGGATGGCGAGCTCGACCAGCGGATTGCGGGTGCCGACGCTCTCGGCGCGCGGCTTCACGCCGTGGACGTCATGGGTGATGGCGCCGGCAAGCTCGGTCATGCCGTAGAGCTGCTGGATGCAGGGGCCGCCCCAGGTCGCGAGATAGCGCCGTTCGATTTCCGGTGGGCAGATCGAGGCGCCGGTGGCGGTGACGCGCAGGGTCGAGATGTCGCTGTCCGCGACCGGGATGTCGGCCAGCGCACCGAGCGTGGTCGGTACGTTGCCGGAGATGTTGACGCGGTACTTCTCGACGATCTTCCAGAAATGCGTGATCAGCGCGGGATCGCGCGCGCCGGCGGGGCCGGGGATGAAGATCGTGGTGCCAGCCGCCAGGCAATTGGCCGTCGTGCAGAACAGGCCGCCGACATGGAACAGCGGCATCGTGATCATCGCGCGCTCGCCGCGGTGGAAGTCGAGCGCCATCCGCGAGGATACGGTGGAGGCGACCATCGCGCGGTTGGTGAGCCGCGCCACCTTGGGATGACCGGTGGTGCCACCGGTCGGCAGCATCACCGCGACACGGTCGGCCTCGCTCATGTCGCTCGACTTGCCGTAGTCGTCGCGCCAGGCCGGATCAGGGCGCAGCACCTCGCCGTCGAAGGAAATGCTGCCGTCGAGCGGCGCGATCACGATGCGCTTGAGCGACGGCACCTCGCGCTGCAGCCCATCGATCCGCTCATAGAGCCCGCCCGGTATTCCCGGCGGCGGTGCGATCAGCAGCTTCGCATTGATGGCATTGAGCTGGGCTGTGATCGCTTCCCGCGTGAACAGCAGGTTGAGCGGCTCGGCGACCCCGCAGGCGGCGGCGCCGAAGATCGCGACGATGCTGGCCGGACAGGCGGGCAGCAGGATCGCCACCGCATCGTCCTTGCCGATGCCTTGGCCGCGGAAATAGGTTTCGGCCGCCTTGATGCAGCCCATCAGCTGATCGTTCGAAATCACGACCGGGTTGGGATCGAGCGGCGATCGCAGATAGATCGCAGCCTCGGCGTCCGGCGCTCCCTGCGGGCCGCGGGCGATGAGATCGAGGATGCGCGGGCAGGCGGCGAGCGTCTCCTGCATCTCCTTGTCGCGCGCAGCCTCGTCGGCCGGCGAAAGCCTGTCCTTCAGCATATCCGTCCCCGTCCATTTTTGTTTCGTTGGGCGGGGGATTGTATCGAGCCGCGCGTGCGGAGCACAAGTGCGGCTATTTGGCCTTCGTCATTCCGGGGCTCGCGAAGCGAGAACCCGGAATCTCGAGATTCCGGGTTCGATGCTGCGCATCGCCCCGGAATGACGGTGCTAACCGTGAACCACCGATTTGGCGATCATGCAGTGAATGCCCTTGGAGCCGTTGACCGTCTGGGTGACCCGCAGATCGGCGGCAAGGCTGCACAGCGTGTAAGCGTCCTCGCGGGAAAGATTCCGCTTCTCGCCGAGCAACACGATCATGTCGCGCAGCGCCCGCACCGCGCATTGGTCGAGATCGGGATCCATCGCCATGGTGATGTAATGGTCCGCGGTCTCGGCGCGCGGATAGGTGAACTTGAGATCCTTGCGCAGGGTCAGGCGGAAGCGCCCGGTGAGCGCGGTCTCGATCGCGGTGACACAGACCTCGCCGTCGCCCTGCACGCCGTGGCCGTCGCCGCAGGAGAACAATGCGCCGGGCACGAAAACCGGCAGATAGAGCTTGGCGCCGGCGCCGAGCTCCTTGTTGTCGAGATTGCCGCCCATCGCGCGCGGGATCAGCGAGGAGATGCGGCCCCAGGCAGGCGGCGGCGAGACGCCCATCACGCCGAAGAACGGCTTCAGCGGCAGGTCGAGGCCCCAGGGCATGCGGCCGACCATCCGCGCGCGATCGAGTGGGATGTTGAGGATGCGGGTCTCGTGGAAATCATCGGGCAGGGTGCCGGACAGCGGCTTGATCAGATTGTAGCCCCAGTCCTGGCGCAGCTGGACGTCGAGGATATCGACCTCGAGCACGTCGCCGGGCTCGGCGCCGGCAACTGCGATCGGGCCGGTCAGGATGTGTCCGGGCACCATCCGCTCGCTCTTCGCATGGATGTCGTCGAGCTCGGGCGGGATGTGGAATTTGCTTCGGTCGGGCACCACGTCGGCACCACCGCTGACGGTCTCGATCGTGACCTCGTCGCCGCTCGCGATTGTCAAGACCGGCTTCAGCTTGGCTTCAAAGAAGCCCCAATGGCAGGTTTCGGGACTGGACTTCAGGTGATGATGGGTCATGTGACGGCTTTTGATTGGTTTCCCAGCAGCGTATGACGCTGTAGCAGAACTTCGCAGAGGCTTCCCTTGTTTTTTGTGCTCTCCAAGACGCTCGGCATCATGCTGCTGCCGATCAATTTCCTGATCGGTATCGGCGTGATCGGCGCCGTGCTGCTGCTGACGCGGTTTGCGCGTCTCGGCCGCAGGTTGATGGTCGCCTCGCTGCTGGTGCTCGCGATCTGCGGCTTCTCGCCGCTCGGCAATGTCCTGATCTCAACGCTGGAGCAGCGCTTTCCGCCGTGGGACGCCTCGCGCGGCGCGCCCGACGGCATCATCGTGCTCGGCGGCTCGATCGATGCCGATCTGTCGGTGGCGCATGCGACGCCTGTCGTGCGCAGCGCGGCCGATCGCGTCATCGCGGCGGCAGCGCTGGCGCGCAAATATCCGAACGCGCGGCTCGTGTTCACCGGCGGCAGCGCGAACCTGATCTCGAACGATGCACGCGAGGCCGACTATGCCGCCGAGATGTTCGAAAGCCTCGGCATTGCCAGATCGCGGTTGATCATCGAGCGCCGCTCGCGCAACACGGTGGAGAACGCCGAGTTCTCCAAGGCGCTGGTCGATCCCAAGCCGGGCGAGCGCTGGCTGCTCGTCACCTCGGCCTATCACATGCCGCGTTCGGTCGGGCTGTTCCGCAAGGCGGGATTCAACGTCGAGGCCTACCCGGTCGACTGGCGCGTCGGCAATGTCTTCAGCTTCGCGACGCTTGCGATCGAGGGCTTGTCGCGCACCGATCTTGGCACCCGGGAGTGGATGGGGCTGCTGGCCTATCATCTGGCCGGAAAAACCGACGATTTGCTACCGGGACCGGCTGTACGCTGAGCCACCACGTGCTTGTCGCTTCCCTCGGCCGATCCGGCTAACATCACACACCAACAGGCAGCGCCAAGCTGCCGATCACGGGAGTTCACGCCATGCAACAGCAGACACCGCCGGAACAGTTCGACCTCGCCGCGATCGTGGCCGACCTGAACAATCTGCTGCGGCTGAAGACCACTGTCATCGGCATCAAGATGTTTGCCCGCGTCGAGGAGATGGAGGCGATCCCGAAGATCCGCCGTCCGTCGGCGGTTCACACCACGGACCAGATCGTCAGCATGGCCTCGCGGCTCGGCTGGACGGTCGGCATCACCGGCGACGATCTGGTCGGCGCGCAATGCCGTGCGGTGATCGGGCTCGCGCCGCAGGACGAGAAGTGGCTTGCCGGCGAGAACTATGTCGGCGTCTGGCACGGCACCGCCGAAGACGCGCGCAAGCGCCAGGAGGCGCTCGACGTGGTGCCTTACGGCCAGTATCAGGCGATGGCGGTGAGCCCGCTGACCAGCGGCCGTCTCAACCCGCCCGACATCTGCCTCGTCTACGCTACGCCGGGCCAGATGATCATCCTGATCAACGGGCTGCAGTACACCGGCTACAAGAAGTTCGAGTGGGGTGTGGTCGGCGAAACCGCGTGCGCGGACTCGTGGGGGCGGGCGCTGAAGACTGGCGAGCCGAGCCTGTCGCTGCCGTGCTTCGCCGAGCGCCGCTATGGCGGCGTGCCCGACGAGGAGATGCTGATGGCGCTGCCGCCGGCCTATCTGGTGAAGGCGATCGCGGGCATGAAGCAACTCGCCAAGAACGGCCTGCGCTACCCGATCGCGCCCTATGGCATCCAGGCCGACGTCCGCGCCGGCATGGGGGTGTCGTATGCCAAGAAATAGCGGCAACCGTCATTGCGAGGAGCGATAGCGACGACTTGTCCGCCGAAGCCTTTGGCGAAGGCAGAAGCAATCCATCGCTCCGCATACGCGGTGAAATGGATTGCTTCGCTTCGCTCGCAATGACAAAACGGGGGCAATTTCGTTCTGTGGGAGCCTGATCCATGTCCTCGTCGAAACTCGACATCGTCGTCTACGGTGCGACTGGCTTCACCGGCCAGCTCGTCGCCGAATATCTCGCGGCGCATTATCGCGACGGCAGCCTGAAATGGGCGATGGCCGGCCGCAGCAAGGACAAGCTCGCCTCGGTTCGCGATGCGATCGGTGCGCCCGCCGATACGCCCTTGATGGTTGCCGATGCCAGCGATGCCGCTTCGCTGAAGGCGATGCTGGCCCAGACCAAATCTGTCATTTCGACGGTCGGTCCGTATCAGCTCTATGGCAATGAGCTGATCGCCGCCTGCGTGGAAAGCGGCACCGACTATTTCGATCTCTGCGGCGAGCCGGTCTGGATGCGGCAGATGATCGACAAGTACGAGGCCGCGGCAAAGGCCAGCGGCGCGCGCATCGTGTTCTCCTGCGGCTTCGACTCGGTGCCGTTCGAGCTCGGTACGTTTTTCGTGCAGGAGGAAGCCAAGCGCGTGTTCGGCGCGCCGGCGCAGCGCGTCAAGGGCCGCGTGCGCGACATGCGCGGCACGCTGTCCGGCGGCACGGCCGCGAGCGCCAAGGCAACCTTCGATGCAGTCGCCAAGGACTTGAGCCTGGTCGCGATCCTCAACAATCCCTTCGCGCTGACGCCGGGCTTTGAGGGGGCGAAGCAGCCGCGCGGCAGCAAGCCGGCTTACGAGGAGGATCTGCACTCCTGGACCGCGCCGTTCATGATGGCGCTGATCAACACGCGCAACGTCCACCGCTCCAACATGCTGATGGGCTTCCCGTATGGGCGCGACTTCGTCTACGACGAGATGGTCCTGACCGGCCCGGGCGAGAAGGGCGAGGCCAATGCAAAGAAGGTGATGGCGCTGAATTCCGAGAAGACGGGTCCCAGCGCACCGAAGCCGGGCGAGGGGCCGTCCAAGGAAGAGCGCGAGAACGGCCGCTACGATCTGCTCTATCTCGCGGTCGCGCCCGACGGCCGCATGGTCCGCGCCGGCATCAAGGGCGATCGCGATCCCGGCTACGGCTCGACCTCGAAGATGATCTCGGAATGCGCGATCTGCCTGTTGCGCGACACGCCCGACGTCGCCGCCGGGTTCTGGACGCCGGGAGCTGCGATGCAAGGTAAGCTGATCAAGCGCCTGGTCGATCACGCCGGGCTGACGTTTGAAGTTGAGAAGTAGGCTCTCGCAGCCCCATCGGTGTCATCGCCCGGCTCGACCGGGCGATCCAGTATTCCAGAGACCGTTGTGTTTGAGCGGATAGGCCGCGGCGTACTGGATGCCCCGCTTTGGCGGGGCATGACAGCGAGGTGCTACGCCGCCGCCCGCGGATTATACGCGTACATAAAGTCCATGCCCTTGGACGACACCGGCAGCAGCAGCTTCAGCATGTGATCGCGCAGCCAGGCGCCGGTCGCGCTGAACTCGCGCTTGCTGTTGCCGTTGCGGCGGGCGATCGCCACGATCTTCTCGGCACGCGGGCGCCGCTCGTGCTCGAAGGCCTGGAAGGTTATGCCGAGCTCCTGGCCGTCGCGCATCAGGATGCCGAGCCGCAGCGCGTCTTCCAGCGCGAGCGATGCGCCCTGGCCGGCATGCGGGCTGGTCGCGTGCGCGGCATCGCCGATCAGCAGCGTCCGCTTGCGCGACCAGGTCGGCAGCGTCGCGACGTCGAGCGTGTCGGTGACCACGATGTTCTCGGCGGCCTCGATGATATCGGGGATCGGCGCGTGCCAGCCGGCGTGGAATTCGCGCAGATGCTGTCTGATCGCGTCCTGGCTTTGCAGGCGATACGCCGCCGCGGTCATGCCATGCGATGGCTGCGTGCTCCACCACATCCCGCCCGTGTCCGGATCGGGGCTGCACAGGCCGTAGCCGAAGAAGCCGCTTTGCCCGAACGTGGTCTCCACCTTCTGGCCGATCGAGAGGCGCTCGAACATGGCGCGCGGCACGAATCCGCCGAAACCGATCAGCCCGGTGTCGAACGGCGTCGGTCCGTCCGGGATCACGTGACGCCGCACCGCCGAATGCACGCCGTCGGCGCCGATCACGAAATCGCCCTCGGCGGTGCTGCCGTCGTTGAAATAGGCGATGACCGGCTGGTCGCCGCGGTCCTCGATCTTCACCAGCTTCTTCTCGAAGAACACCGAGACGTTGGAGCCCCACGCCTTGTCGATCAGCGTCTCGTTCAACGTCGCGCGGCACATGTTCACCGCGGGCTGGCCGAAGCGCTGCTGCATGTTCTGGTTGAGCGAGCCGAGCTTCTTGCCGCTCTGCGAATAGAAGTCGAACGATTCGGCGATCGAGCCGTTGCGGATCAGTTCGTCGGCGAGGCCGAGCTCCGCCAGCACATGCATGCCATTGGGCGCGATCTGCAGCCCGCCGCCGATGCCGGTGGAATAGGGCCAGGCTTCATAGAGCTCGGCCTCGATGCCGGCGCGGGTCAGGAACATCGCGGTCACCGGACCTGCGATGCCGGCGCCAATGATCAGAGCTTTACGGGGACGTGAGGTCATGCCTTGCTCCATGCATCCGTGTGGGCTACGAAAGGTTAGTTGCTGATTATCTTAGTTTATAAGATATTAGGCAAGTAAGATACAGGAGCAGCTTTGTCAAGTGCGAAGTCGCGCGAAGCGCTGGTGCAGGAACTCGAGGAGGCGATGCGCCGGTCATCCGCGCAGGGCGTGATGTACGGCCAAGCCGTTGCGGAAGTTGCCGGAATCTCCAACTCCGACATGGAGTGCATGGATATCCTGCTGCTCGAGGGGCGGGTGACCGCCGGCCGTCTTGCCGAGGTGACCGGGCTGACCACGGGCGCCATCACGGGTGTGGTGGATCGGATGGAGAAGGCGGGTTACGTGCGCCGCGAGCGGGACGAGAGCGACCGCCGCAAGGTCTTCATCTCGGTGATCGAGGAAAAGGCCGCCGAGATCGGCAAGTTCTACGTGCCCATGCAGGAGGCGATGCGCAAGGTCTGGAGCAACTACAGCGAAGACGAGTTGCGGCTGCTGCTGCGCTTCGCCAATGACGGCTACAAGGGGGTGCTGGAGGCGACCGCCGCGCTGAAGGGCGTGATCGACACGCCGCCCGAGCAGCGCGCCAAGCTCAAGATGCCGCCGAAGTCTCGTCGCTGACGTCGAGCGATGTCGCGCGGTAGCGCTCGGCCGCCGCATACATGCCCCACATCGTGCCCAGCATCATCCAGAAATGCCGCCAATGGTCGGTATCGATGATGAAGCTCTCGCCGGCGATGCCGAGGAAGGCCGAGAAGATCGCCAGATAGTCGCGCTGCCACGGCACCCGCATGTAGATGTAGCGGAATCCGATGATCGCGCTGACGAACACCAGCGCCGGATAGCAGATGCCCGAGATCCAGCCGCCCGACATGAAGGCGTTGAGGAAGGAGTTGTGGGTGTCCTCGGGGAAATAGGTGTGGAACTGGAGCGGCCCGATGCCGAACGGCAGTTCCAATGCCATCTGCGCGCCGAGGATGTGGCGGCCGAACCGGCCGAAGCGGCCTTCGTCGTAGCTCTGGTCGAAGCTCGCGCGCTGCTTGAACATGTCTGCGACCGTGCCGATCGACAGCAGCACCGCAATCAGCGCAACGGCCAGAACGGCGGCGATCAAGGTCATCACGATGATGCGCGACCGCTGCGCCTGCGAGCGGCTGGTGAACACCATCAGCGTCAGCATGAACGCCGCGGTGATCACGAGGCCGCCCCAGGCGGCGCGGGAGAATGACAGCAGGATCGCCAGCGAGATGATGCCGAAGGCGATGGCGTTGCGGAACGCCTTGCCGAAGCGGTCGGAGACCACGCTCTGCAGCGTGAACAGCGCGGGCAGGATCAGGAACGCGCCGAGCACGTTGGGATCCTTGAAGGTGCCGCGGGCGCGATCATACAGCGTCAGCAGATCATAGCCGCCGGGCACCAGATGGAAGTAGCCGGCGATACCCGCCAGCGAGGCGATCATGGCGCCGACGATCAGCCCACGGCGCAGCATGTCGAGCCGCGCCTCGGTGTCCTCCGACATCACCATCGCGAAGAAGATGACGGTGACGGCCATGTACCACGAGGTGAGGACCCAGTTCACCACCTCCGGCTTGTCGAGGAACGGCACCGCGCCGATGCTGTAGCCGACATTGAGCACGATCAGCGTGAACAGCAGCGGCATGAACACCAGCTGCATGCGCAGGCCCGTGGCAAAGAACAGCACGCAGGCGGTCAGCGTGACCAGCTCATACGGGCTCGGCTCGATGAACACGATGGCGATCGACGCGCTGGCAAGCCATACCAGCGCCCGCTGCAGCGCCAGCACGCCCGGCGGCGCCGATGTCAGCGATTGGGACGTCCCGGCTGTCGCCGCATAGGCCATCGGATACTCACGCAACGCGATACAAACACTGGCTCCGTCCCTCCGTCATTGCGAGAAGCGAAGCGACGAAGCAATCCATCTATCCCCGAGTTGCAGCGTGGATTGCTTCGCTGCGCTCGCAATGACGCGCGGTCCGATTCCCGCCAATCTCAATACGCGTTCTCGTTCTTTGTAATCAGCGAGAACGGGGTCTTGAGCAGGATGTAGAGGTCGAACAGCACCGACCAATTTTCGATGTAATAGAGGTCGTATTCGACGCGCTTCTGGATCTTCTCGTCGGTGTCGACCTCGCCGCGCCAGCCGTTGATCTGCGCCCAGCCGGTGATGCCGGGCTTGACGCGGTGGCGCGCGAAGTAGCCGTCGACGGCCTCGTCGAACAGGCGGTTCTCCAGCTTGCTCTGCACGGCGTGCGGGCGCGGGCCAACCAGCGAGAGATTGCCCTTCAGCACGACGTTGAACAGCTGCGGCAATTCGTCGAGCGAGGTTTTGCGGATGAAGCGGCCGACGCGGGTGACGCGCGGATCGTTCTTGGTCACGACCTTGGAGGCGGTCGGATCGGCCTGATGGTGGTAGAGCGAGCGGAACTTGTAGACGTCGATCCGCTCATTGTTGAAGCCGAAGCGCTTCTGGCGGAACAGCACCGGGCCGGGGCTGTCGAGCTTCACCGCGAGTGCCACCAGTCCCAGCACCGGCAGCGCCGCGAGCAATGCGAGGCCGCCGACCACGCGGTCGAACAGCCATTTCAGCACCAGGTCCCAGTCGGTGATCGGCGCCTCGAACACGTCAAGCGTCGGCACCTTGCCGACATAGGAATAGGAGCGGGGGCGAAAGCGCAGCTTGTTGGTATGGGCCGACAGGCGGATGTCGACCGGCAGCACCCACAGCTTCTTCAGCATTTCCAGGATGCGGGTCTCGGCCGAGATCGGCAGCGCGAACAGCACGAGGTCGACGCGGGTGCGGCGGGCGAACTCGACGATGTCGTCGACCTTGCCGAGCTTCGGCGAGCCGGCGCACGTCTCCATGGCGCGGCTGTCATTGCGATCGTCGAACACGCCGAGCACGTGGATGTCCGTGTCGTCGTCGGCGTTCAGCGCCTCGATCAGCTTCTCGCCGTTCTGGTCGGCGCCGACGATGATGGTGCGGCGGTCGAGCCGGCCGTCATGCGCCCAGGCGCGCACCATCGAACGCAGCGCCAGCCGTTCGGCGATCAGGACCGCAAGCCCAACGCAGAAGAACGACGACAGCCAGACCCGCGACACCTCGCCGCCGAGCTTGACCAGGAAGGAGACGCCGATGAACAGCAGGAACACGAAGGCCCATGACGAGATCATCCGCGTCATCTGGCGAAGCTGGCCGCGGAAGATCTGCACCTGGTAGATGTCGGCGGACTGGAAGCAGACCACGGCCGCGGCGGACATGCCGAGGATCGAGGTGATGTATCCCCAATGGATGCCGCCGCCGGCGAGCGGCCTGACATAAGCCAAATAGAGTCCGACGCCGACGAGGCTCAGCAGCACGAAGTCGGCGAGGCGAACCACGCCTGCGATCACGACCGGCGAGTAGGCGCCGCGAACTTTCTGATTGGTAACGGCGAGCGCGACCGGCGACAGGCGGCGGCGGCGTTCGACCTGCGGCTGAGCAGCCGTCGCAGACGCAGCGGCATCCAGCATCGAGCGTGCGTTAAACGGTTCCACGAGTCCACGTCCATTCCTGCGCTTGCAGATGGGCATCCGCGCGCAGCACCGAAATTCCCCCGGACTTGACTTAAGGGGACAAATCGGAAGAAACGGTTACGTGTGCAAGAAGTGGTTAACGTTTGGCAAATGCATCGCGATAGCCGGCCAGCACGCCCTCGACCATCGCGCTCTGCGAGAAATGTTCGGAAATCCGCTCGCGCAGTTTTTGCGCGCGTGTGGCGGTCGCGGCGGGATTGTCGAGCGCGGCCTTGATCGCATCGGCCATCGCGGCGGCATTGCTCGGCGCGAACAGGGCGTCGGTGTGGGTATCGAAGATCTCCGGGATGCCGCCGACATTGGCGGCGATCATCGGAATTCCCGCAGCGCCGGCCTCGATCACCACATACGGCATCGAATCGCCGCGCGAGGGAACGACCAGCAGGCTGCCCTTGGAGAAGCCGAAGCGCGCCTTGACGTGGCCGATGAAGCGGACGGCATCGCCGAGCGACAGCCGCTTCACCTGCTCCTTGAGCCGCTCGAACTCCTCGCCGTCACCGCCGAGCGTCAGCGTCACGGGCTTGCCGTCGGCGCGCAACTTGGCGACCGCGTCGATCAGCAGATCGGCGCCCTTGATGCGGCGGAATTCGCCGACATAGGCGACGTCGGTGGCATCATCGGCCTTGGCAACCGGTTCGAATTCCTCTGACGTGACGCCGTTGAAGACGCAGCGGACGAGGCCTGAGGGCTTGCCGACGGTGCGCTGATAGGTGTCGCGCGCGAATGCGCTCTCGAACAAGAACAGGTCGGTGCTGTTCATCAGCGTGCGCTCGAGCTGGCTGTAGAAGCGGCCCTTCCAGGTGTCGAGCGGATAGTGCAGCGAGCCGCCATGCGGTGTGTAGACCCGGATCACCTTGTTCGAGCGCCGCCGCAGCCGGACATAGGCGCCGGCCTTGGCGCCATGGCCGTGCACGACATCGGGCTTCAGCTTGCGGATCAGGCCCGCGATATGCGCCCAGACCATGAAGTCGGCGAAGCGCGGCTCGCGGCGTATCGCGACCCGGTGGACGCCGAGCTTGAGCCGCGGCTCGATCTCGGCCAGCACCGCGTCGGCACGGGTGCCGCCGGTCAAACTGTCGGCGACGATGCCGACATGGTGGCCGCGCTCGATCTGGCCGTTGGCGACATCGAGGATGTGACGAATGATGCCGCCGACCGGGGCACGGACGACATGCAGGATGCGAAGCGGCTGGTCCTGATTGTGATCCTGCGCCATCGATCAGAACCAGCGTTCGCCGACGAGCACGGTGTCACCCGGGCCGATCGGCGTGCCCAGGCGAGCGACGAAGCGGCCGGCGCCCGATGCATCGGTGTGGGTGAGGGTGACCTCGTCGCGCCGGGCGCGCGGCGAGAAGCCGCCGGCGATCGCCACCGCGCTCTCGACCGTCATGTTGGGCACGTAGGGATATTGGCCGGGGGCCTGGACTTCACCGAGGATGAAGAACGGCCGGTAGGATTCGATCTCGGCCGCCACCGACGGCTCGCGGATGAAGCCGTTGCGCAGCCGTGCGGTGATCTCGGCGGCAAGCCCGGCAGGCGTGCGACCGCGCGCCGGCACCGAGCCGACCAGCGGCATCGTGATCGCGCCGGCTGCATCGATCGCATAGGAGTTGGTGAGGCCTTCTTGGCCATAGACCACGACGCGAAGCTTGTCGCCGGGGCCGAGATTATAGGCCTCGCGCGTCGGGGCAGGCTCGGCATAGGCGACCGGCCCGGCAAAGGAGGGCTGCCCATATGCCATCGGATCGAGAGTCGGGTCGCCGGCAATCGGCGACGTCCAGCCCATGCAGCCCGACAGCGCGAGCGCAGCAATCAGACAAACAAGGGGAGCGCGCAAATTGCGCATGTGAGGAATCCCACGAAATTACCGGCCCCGATTAACGGCACTCATGGTTAACAAAGCATGACGGGCGGTGGTGGCAGCCGCATCCGTCAACCGCGCCGATTAACCCAGCAGCAACCTTAATGGACTGTAATCGCCGGCATTGAGGTGGAATCGCGGCGTCCGCGGGAGTTCGTTATGCGTTTTGCATTCTGGCGTAGAGGCAACGAAAAGACCGTCGTGCAGCGGGCGCTGCCGAAGTCTGCGCCCGTCGCCGACGAGGCCGTCGCGAAGCCGGCTTCGCCGATGTCAGCTCCTGACGAGCCGGCGCGTGCGGCGCCGGCAACCGATCTCGATCTGCATGTGCTCGGGCGCGCGCTGGCGCGTAAGCGAAGCTGGATCGTCGTGCCGACCGTGCTGGTGTTTGCGCTGTCGCTCGCTGCCGTCAACGTCGTGACGCCGCGCTACAAGTCGGAAGCGCGAATCCTGATCGACAATCGCGAGAACGCCTTCCTGCGCCCGAACGGCGAACGCGACCTCGAACGCACCTCGCTCGATGCCGAGGCCGTGACCAGCCAGGTCCAGCTCGTGATGTCGCGCGATCTCGCGCGTGACATCATCAAGAAGAACAAGCTCGCCGAGCGTCCGGAGTTCGATCCGGTGCTGCGCGGCTTCTCCCCGCTGAAGTCGCTGCTGGCGCTGTTCGGCATCGGCCGCGATCCGTTCAGCCTGACGCCGGAAGAGCGGGTGCTCGACGCCTTCTATGAGCGCTTCCAGGCCTATGCGGTCGACAAGTCGCGCGTCATCGTGATCGAATTCCAGTCGGAGGATCCTGATCTCGCCGCCCGCGTCGCCAACTCGATCGCGGACGGCTATCTCGTGCTGCAGCAGGCGGCACGGCAGGATCAAGCCAAGTCCGCCAGCACGTGGTTGCTGGGCGAGATCGACAAGCTGCGCACCAAGGTCGCCGACGCGGATTCGCGCGTCGAGGAATTCCGCTCCAAGTCGAGCCTGTTCGTCGGCACCAACAACATCCCGCTGTCCAACCAGCAGATGGGCGAGCTGAACACGCAGCTCAACAATGCCCGCGCGCTGAAGGCGGATGCCGAGACCAAGGCGCGGCTGATCCGCGAGATGCTTCAGAGCGGCAAGCCGATCGAGGCTTCGGAAGTGCTCAATTCCGAGCTGATCCGCAGGCTCGCCGAGCAGCGCGGCACGCTGCGCGCCCAGCTCGCCGAGCAGTCGTCGACGCTGCTCGACAACCACCCGCGCATCAAGGAATTGAAGGCGCAGATCTCCGATCTCGACCGCCAGTTGCGCGAGGAGGCCGGCAAGATCTCGCGCTCGCTCGACAACGATGCCCGCGTCGCCGACGGCCGTGTCCAGGCGTTGCAAGCGAGCCTGGACCAGTCGAAGAAGCAGGCGGCATCGAGCAATGGTCAGGATGTGCAGCTGCGCGGGCTGGAGCGTGAGGCCAAGGCGCAGCGCGATCTGCTGGAAGCCTATCTCGCCAAATATCGCGAGGCGACCGCACGCGAGAACATCGAGGCGGCGCCGACCGACGGCCGCATCATCTCGCGCGCCACGGTCTCCAACACGCCGGCCTATCCGAAGAAGCTGCCGATCGTGCTGATCGCAACACTGGCGACGCTGTTGCTGTCGTCCGGCATCATCATAACAGGCGAATTGCTGCGCATCTCCGCGCCCGGCGCCGTGGGCCGCGCCTTCGCACCGGCCGCCGCAGTGATCCGGCGCCGCGAACCGGTCATGGAGACCGCGGCCGAGCCAGCGCCGAGGCTGCCGCCTGAACCCGAGCTCGCATCGCCGCTCGCACCGAGCCTTGCGCCGGAGCCAGAACTGGAGCCCGCAATGGCCTACGAGCCCGTCATCAGCGAGCCGCAGCCTGCGCCCGTCCAAACGGTCGACGAGATCGGCGCGCTGGCCGAGCGTCTCGTCGCGGCCGGTCCCGCCGCCCACAAGGTCACGGTGCTCGGTCCGGCCACCGGTGAGAGCGTCACGTGGACCGCGCTGACGCTGGCCCGTCTGATGGCACGTCAGGCCAAGGTCGTGGTGATCGATCTCGTCGCGTCCTCGCCGGTGCTAGCGACGGCGACCGTCGATCCCGCGGCGCCCGGCCTGGCCGAGCTGATGCAGGGCGAGGCGACGTTCGCTCAGATCATCACCAAGGATCGGCAGTCGCGGGTTCAGATCGTCAGCGCCGGACGCCCGGGCTTCGATCGCAGCCATCTGCAATCGCCGCGGCTGGCGCTTGCGATCGATGCGCTGCTCCGGGTCTACGACCACGTGCTGCTCGACGCCGGCTCCGCCGTCGACCTGCCGGCCGAACTGCTGACCGCGAAGGCGCAGGCCATCGTCGTGCCGGATGCCGCCATGGCGCAGGATGCCCGCCATCAGATGGTCGATCAGCTCAGGGCCGTCGGCTTCTCCGAAGTGACGATGCTGAGCAAGCCCTGCGCGCCGTCGGAAGCGGCCGTGACGGGCCCCCGGGTCGTCGCGGCCTGAACCAGACCTCAAAAGCGCGATGAGATCAGATTGATCGTCATCGCGCTTTCGTTTCGGAAAGCCGCTGCACGCCTTTCCAGATGACGCTTCAATGCGCCAGCATCGGCTCGCGTGCGGCTCGCTCCAGCACCGGATCGATCCGCAGCCGGATCGTGACGAGCGCGCCGATCAAGCCGACGACCGCGAGCAGCAGCAGGCCTGCGGTGAAGCCGCCGGTCAGGTCTTTCAGATAGCCCATGGCGAACGGGCCCGCGAAGCCCGAGAGATTGCCGAGCGAGTTGATCGCGGCAATGCCTGCCGCGGCCGAGGCGCCGTTCAGGATGCTGGCCGGCATGGGCCAGAACATCGGCGGCACCGCCGACACGCCGATCTGCGCGAGGCAGAGCAGGCCGACGATCAGCACCGGACTGGAGACCAGCCCGGCCAGGCCGATGCCGACGGCTGCGAGCACCAGCGCTCCGGCGACGTGGTAGCGCCGCTCACCGGTCTTGTCGGAATGCCGGCCGAGCAGCACCATGCCGACCGCGCCGAACACGAAGGGCAGGGCTGCGATCAGGCCGGTCTGGGTGTCGGTGACGCCGAACGCCTTGATGATGGTGGGCAGGAAGAACGCGACGCCGTAGCTGGCGGCGTTGAGGCAGAAATAGACGAAGGCGCAGGCGAGGACGCGCGGATCGGTGAGCGACTGCAGCACCGAGATGTGTTCCACGGCTTCCTTCTTCTGCCGCTCGATCTCGAGGGTGGTCTGCACCCATTTGATCTCGTCGGGCTGCAACCAACTCGCCTGACGCGGGAAGTCGGGCAGCATGGCCAGCACGGCGAAGCCGACCAGGACCGACGGCAGCGCTTCGCAGATGAACAGCCATTGCCACCCGGTCAGGCCGGCGCCCGACAGGTTCAGCAGCAGGCCCGAGATCGGCGCTCCGATGATGCTCGAGATCGGGATCGCCAGCATGAACAGGCTGATGACGCGGGCGCGATAGATCGTCGGGAACCAGAGTGTCAGATAGAAGATGATGCCGGGGAAGAAGCCGGCCTCGCAGGCGCCGAGTAGGAGGCGCAGGAAGTAGAAGATCCACTCGCTCGAAAGGCCGCTCGCCGCGGACATCTGCGGGATGAACGCGAATGCCGCCGAGACGATGCCCCAGCTGATCATGATGCGGGCGATCCAGCGCCGCGCGCCGAACCGTTCCAGCAGGATGTTGGAGGGGACTTCGAAGAAGAAGTAGCCGACGAAGAACAGGCCAGCCCCGAGCCCATAGGCGGCCTCGCTGAGGCCGAGCGCCGTGTTCATGTGCAGCTTGGCGAAGCCGACATTGACGCGATCGAGATAGGCCACGAAGTAACACAGGATGAGGAACGGAATCAGCCGTCGCATCATCTTCCCAATCGCGCGCTTCTCGACTTCGTCGCTCATCGTTCCCATCCCTTTCTGTTTTCGATTCGGCAAACGCTGACTGCGCTGCCCGGGGTGACATCTGGTGCACCCGCAGCGGTCCGTTGCCTTGCCCTTGTAAATCGCCTTGTAATCCTTGCATTCATTGTTGTGTAATCAACGGCCGCGTGACTAATGGCATTTGGGAATGGAGCCACGGCGAAACTGTCATGATGCACCGCGGTATAAGCGCGGGAACCCAGAGCGTTTTTCAGCGAAGTGGAAACCGGTTCGCTTAAGGAAAACGCGTCAAAACAGTATCTAGAGTCCCGTTCCGAGTAGTCGGAACGGAACAGGCTCTGGCCGGGCAGGATGGTAGCGGGCCGTGATCAATAATCTGAAATTGCGCCAGTTGCGCCTGCTGGTCGCGCTCGACAGCGAGCGCAAGCTGCAACTCGCCGCCGAGCGGCTGAATATTACCCAGTCGGCCGCATCGAAGATGCTGGCCGAGATCGAGGCCGTGGCGCGGGTTCCGCTGTTCGAGCGGACGGCGCGAGGCGTCGAGCCGACCGCCTATGGCTCGATTCTGATCCGTGGCGGCCGGAGCGTGCTCGCGGACCTTGACCGGGTCACCAATGAGTTCGCCGGCTACAGGTCCGGCGAGCTTGGCACAGTGTCGGTCGGGACGGTCGCCAAGCCCAGCATCGACCTCGTCGTCGACGTCATGCAGTACCTTGGCGAGAAGCTGCACCGGGTGAACATTTCGCTCGACGTCAGCACCAGTCCGCCGCTCGTTGCGCGTCTTCTGGCGCTTGAGCTCGACTTCGTCGTGGCGCGAATTCCGGCCGGCGTCGATTCCGGACAGTTCGACTATCACGAGATCGGCGCCGAGCAGGCCGGCTTGCTGGTTCGCGCCGAGCATCCGCTGGCCGGCCTCGACAGCGTCAATCTCGAAGACACGGTCGACCTGCAATGGATCATCCAGCCGCGGGAATCCTTCATGCGCCAGGGGCTGGAGCGGCTGTTCTACAGCCGGGGCATTGCACCGCCCCAGCGCATCATCAACACCGAGTCGTTCTTCGCGTCGATTGGAATTGCGGCGGGCATCGATGCGATCGTGCCGGTGCCGCTCTTGATCTTCGATCTGCTCGATCCGCAGCGCTTCAAGATGCTTCGCATCCGCGACCAGTTGATGCTCGAGAGCTATGGGCTGATCAAGCTGCGCAAGCGAGCGTTGTCGCCTGCCGCGACGCTGGTGTTCGATGCGATGATGCGGCTTGGCGTCGCGAGCGGCCGCGCGGCGCCGGATGGTTCGTCCGCGTAGCGTCGCCCGCGGTCGTGTTCAGCGGAACATGCTGCGCAGGTTCTGCGCGATCTCGAACAGCGCGGGATTTTGCTTCACGGCACGCTTGGCGCGGCTGATGGCCGACAGCGCGGTGGCCGCCGGCTTGCCGCGCAGGCTGAGCGGAATGAAGCTGTCGACGATCGCTTCGTCGTCCTTGCAGAACAGCCGCTTGTACTCGTCCGAGCCGATGCCGAGGTCGAGGGCGCGATAGTTCAGGCCGGCATGGCGATCGATGATGTCGCGCATCAGGATCAGGCCGGGGCTGAACTTGGAATTGGCCGACATCGTGTAGGTGTTGAACATCATCGAGAAGCGATGACCGTCGGAGACGCCGGCGAAGATCGCGATCACTTCCTCGTCGCACTCCAGCGCGTGGATGTCGATCGCATAGCCCTTGCCGTCGGCGCGCGGCGCGAGGCAGGCGGTGCGGATGAACTGCTCGATGCCCGGCTCGGCGAACACGTTGGGCAGCTTCTGCTCAGCCATGCGCTGCGGCTTGACGCGGAAGAACCAGTCGAGCAGGCGGCAGACGTCGGCGCTGTTATCAGCGACATGATAGCGGTAGCCCGGCAGCGCCTGCAGCTTGCGCTCCTTGCCCTTGAGGCGGCGGCGGAACGAATTGCTGATCAGCGACGCGGGTGCCGCGCCGGGCTCGATGACCAGCAGCGGGCAGTCGTTCACCGAAGCCTGATGCGGCAGCAACACCATCGGATTGGGTTGGTCCTGCCAGCGCAGCGGCTGCTGACACAGCATGAGCGCGTCGACGCGGGATCGCTCGGCGATCGATCCGATCAGGGTCGTGATGTCGGCTTCGGTCGCGTTGGCGGCGAAGTCGCGGTCGTACAGCGCCATGTTGAAGGTGGCATGCTTGCCGCCCATGAAGCTTGCGCAATTGGCGCCCAGGCGCTGCTCGACGGCGAGCGGCAACAGGAGCAACGGACGGCGTTCGCTGTCATGGGCCACGACGATGAAGGGGCGCAGGCCTTCGCGCTCGCCGACCTGGCGCTGCCAGGAGGCAAGGAAGTCGAAGCGCTGATAGGGCGTGTAGCTGTGTTGCGGGGTCTCGAGACTGCGCCAGGTCGCCTCGGCCGCAGTGAGGTCGTGAAAGATGTCGACCCCGGCGACGCGGATTGCGTTCGGCCATGTTCGCGCGCCAGCCGTCTGGCCTTCAATTGCCGCCGCCATGGTCATCTCGGAACCCAAATTTTTTAAGGTATTAATTTACAGGTCTCGGCTGGGGCCGACCTTCGCAGGGAAATGTCAACAAAGAGTAATAACAATGCCCTCGGGATATGCTTGGCGGCGTGTGGGAACCGCCGGACGGGCAAGGACGGATAGCGAGATCTTGGCGCCGGACAATCGGATTTTGCGGCGGGCTCGAGCCGAGCTCGCCTATTTCAGTGGTGCCTTCAGGTTGCGGGAACGCGAGGCCGGCGGCGCCGGGGTGATCCTGCGCTTCGCGCGCGTCCGTCCCGCCCAACGCGGCCGGTTCCAACCGCTGAAATCCCAGGAGATCACGCCGGCCTTCCTCGATCGCACGATCCGCGCGCTGAAGCGCTGGAAGTACGACATCGTCGGGATCGACGAGGCCTGCCGCCGCGCGGTGACCATGCCCGAGCGCCGCCGCTTTGCCTGCCTGAGTTTCGACGGTGCCAGCAAGGACATCGTCACGCATGCCTATCCCGTGCTCGCCAGGCACGGCGTTCCGTTCACGCTCTATCTGCCGACCGCATTTCCGGACGGCGTGGGTGCGGCGTGGTGGCTGGTGCTTGAGGACATCATCGCCCGCGAGGGCCGCATCAGCCTTGTCATTGACGGCCGGGTACGGCATTTCGTGGTCTCGGCCCTGTCGGACAAATACGAGCTGTTCGATTTTCTGTCCGGCTGGCTGCGCAAGCTGTCGCCGCCTGATCTGTCCTATGCGGTGAACGATCTCGCGCGGCGCTATTCGGCCGACGCTGCGCGATTGTCACGCAGCGCGTCACTCGACTGGCAGGATCTGGCAGAGCTTGCCGCGGATCCGAACGTGACGTTCGGCAGCGCCACGGTGAACTATTCCGTCCTGTCGAGCCTCAGAGATGCCGACGCACAGCGCGAGATGGCGATGGGAAAGGCGGTGGCCGAGAGCGCGCTGCGGCGGCCGATCAGGCATTTCGCCTATCCCTTCGGGGATCGCGACGCGTTCGCCCGTCCGCATGTCGTGATGGCGGAGGAGGCCGGTTTTGCCAGCGCGGTGTCGACCATCTCCGGCATTGTCGAGGCGCAGGGACGCACCAACCTCCATGCGCTGCCGCGGATCGCGTGGGACGGCCGCGTGCGCTCGCTGCGGATCATGCGGGTGCTGCTGTCGGGCGTGATGTTCGCACCGGTGCGGCCGACGCTGAGCGCGCGGGAGCAGGGCGCGCTCTAAGCGCGATCGGGGCGCGACATCCAGGACACGATCGGCATCGCCGGCAGCACCCAGCCGAGGCCGGCGACGACGTAGAAGATCGCCTGCAGCAGGCCGGAATTGGCAAGCCACGGCGTCTGGGCAATCGTCATGCCGAGCAGCGACCACACCACAACCAGGATGAGCAGGAAGATGGTTCCGAGCAGTTTGCGGGTGCGTATGGCCATGGCTTGTATGTGCAACTCGTGATCTCAGCGGCGCTTGCGCCGCGGGCGCGCCGGACTATAAGGGGCTCGAAAATCCAATCAAGTCAGGGCGAAATGGCCGGTATTTCCGCAAAGACATCGCAGCTCCGCGCCGTCAGGATATGGCTGATCGCGGTCGCCGGTCTGATCGCGCTGATGGTGCTGGTCGGCGGGGCTACGCGGCTGACAGAATCCGGCCTGTCGATCGTCGAATGGAAGCCGGTGACCGGTGCGCTGCCGCCGCTGACCGAGGCGCAGTGGACCCAGGCCTTCGAGGGCTACCAGAAGATTCCGCAATATCGCGAGCTCAACGCCGGGATGACGCTCGCCGAGTTCAAGACGATCTTCTGGTGGGAATGGAGCCATCGGCTGCTCGGCCGCGTGATCGGCGCCGCTTATCTGCTGCCGTTCCTGTATTTCCTGTGGCGCGGCGCGGTGAGCGGTGAGCTCGGCCGGCGGCTATGGGTGATCTTCGGCCTCGGCGCACTGCAGGGCGGCGTCGGCTGGTGGATGGTGGCGTCCGGTCTCTCGGAGCGCATCGAGGTGTCGCAGTATCGGCTCGCGACGCATCTGGTGCTGGCGCTGTTGATCTTCGCCGCGATCGTCTGGACGCTGCGGCGGTTGACCGACCGCCCAATGGTGATCGCACCGCTCAGGCTGAAGGTCACGAGCGCGCTGCTGCTCGTGCTCACCTTCGTGCAGCTCTATTTCGGCGCGCTGGTCGCGGGCCTGCGCGCGGGCAGGGTCTACAACACCTGGCCCGATATCGACGGTGGCTTCATCCCGTCGGGTGCCCGGCTCTGGTTCGAGACGCCGTGGTGGCGCAATCTGTTCGACAACACGCTGACGGTGCAGTTCGAGCATCGCATGGCCGCCTATCTGCTGTTTGCGCTGGCGATCGCGCATGCGATCGATGCCGTGCGTTCGCGCGCCGGCGGTGGCGTGATCGCGGGCGCCTGGTGGCTGGTTGCGGCGATCACGCTGCAGGCGACGCTCGGCATCCTGACGCTGCTGCATCAGGTGCCGATTGATCTGGCGCTGACGCACCAGGCGGTCGCGATCGTCGTGCTGACGCTCGCGGTGCTGCAGGCCGAGCGCTTCGCCGCGCGGCGGACCGAGCGGGACCAGCCGACCCTCGTTCCGGCCGGCCAGTCCGTCTGATCAATCAGGACAGATAGTCGAGCCCGATATCGAGCGCGGCCGCGCTGTGGGTGATCCAGCCGACCGAGATCAGGTCGACGCCGGTGGCGGCAATCGCCGCGGCGGTCGCAGCCGTGATGCGGCCGGAGGCTTCGGTGATCGCCTTGCCGCGCGCCATCTGGACCGCCTGGCCGAGCTGCTCGGTCGTCATGTTGTCCAGCAGCACCGCGTCGACGCCGAGCGCCAGCGCTTCCTCGAGCTGCGCCAGCGTGTCGACCTCGACCTCGATCTTGACCAGATGACCGGTATTGGCCTTGGCGCGCTCGATCGCGGTGCGGATGCCGCCGGCGAGCGCGATATGGTTGTCCTTGATCAGCACGGCATCGTCGAGCCCGAAGCGGTGATTGCCGCCGCCGCCGGCGCGCACCGCATATTTCTCCAGCGCCCGCAGTCCGGGCGTGGTCTTGCGGGTGCAGACGATCTGCGCGCGCGTGCCCGCGACGGCTTTGACCAGCGCGGCGGTCGCGGTGGCGACGCCGCTCAGATGGCAGAGGAAGTTGAGCGCGGTGCGCTCAGCGGTGAGCAGGCTGCGGGCCGGGCCGTCGATGATCGTGATCACCTGGTCGGGCTCGACCGCGCTGCCGTCGGGCCGCTCGGCGCGCAGCTCGACGGAAGGCGACACCGTCTGGAAGGCTGACCGCGCGACGTCGAGGCCTGCGATCACGCCGGGCTGCCGCGCCCGCATCACCAGCCGCGATTGCTGGCTCGCCGGGACGATCGCATCCGCCGTGATATCGCCGGCGCGGCCGAGATCCTCGCGCAGGGCGGTCTGCACGATCGGTTCATACAGCAGCGGCAACAGGGGATTGAGGGTCATGACAGGGCACTCCTGGCTGAAAGCTCGGATTCAACGATGTCGCGCGCGGCGGCGAACGCCTCGGCACGGGTGAGGGAAGACGGCGCCGCCGATAGAGCGGTGTGCGGGAAATCCGTACGGAAATGGCCGCCGCGGCTTTCCTCGCGCCGGATTGCAGCAACGGCGATCATCAAGCCGACCAGCGCCGGGTCGGACGCTGCACCGTGGTTGCGCGCGAGTGGATAGAGGCTCCGGATCGCGCGTGCGACGCCGTCGCGATCGCGCAGCACGCCGAGCCCCTGGCTGAGGATCGGCCGCACCGCGGAGGGATCGGAAGCCGGCGGCATCGTGTCGTCGCGGAGCATGGCGCGCGGGCCTGCGCTCACGCCTTCGATGCTCTCGGCAACCCAGCGCGCGCAGACGATCGCTTCCATCAGCGAGTTGCTGGCGAGCCGGTTGGCGCCGTGCAACCCCGTGCGCGCGGCCTCGCCGCAGGCCCACAGGCCCTGCACCGTGCTGCGGCCAAAGCCGTCAACCGCGATTCCGCCCATGTGATAGTGAACCGCGGGCCGGATCGGGATCGGATCCGTGGCGGGATCGATACCGGCCATCTTGCAGAACGCAGAGATCACCGGATAGCGCTCGGCGAAATCCGCGCCCGGATGCTGGCGCGCGTCGAGGAAGGTGCGATGCCCCGCGGCGCGGTGACGCCAGACCGCGCGCGCGACGATGTCGCGCGGCGCAAGCTCGGCGCCGGGTTGATCGGCCATGAAGCGCTGGCCGGTCTCGTCGATCAGGATCGCGCCATCGCCGCGGATCGCCTCGGTCAGCAGCGGCATCGGCCGCGACGGCCCGTCGAAGGCGGTCGGATGAAACTGGACGAATTCGATGTCCGACAGCTTTGCGCCGGCATGGGCCGCGAGCGCGAGCCCCTGGCCGAAACATCCGCCGGGGTTGGTGCTGTCGGCGAACAGCCCGCCGATGCCGCCGGTTGCGATCACCACGCGGTTGGTCGTGATCGTCAACGCGCCGCGGTCGCTGGCCGCAAGCACGCCCCTGACTGCATCGTCCTCGACCAGCAGCCGGCGCGCCTCGACGCCTTCCAGCAAGGTGATCGACGGCGTCTGACGCACCGCCGCGATCAGCGCGCGCATGATCTCGCGGCCGGTGCCATCGCCGGTGGCATGCACGATGCGGTTGCGGCCGTGTGCGGCCTCGAGCCCGAGGCGCCAGCTGCCGTCGGCCCGGCGGTCGAAGGCGACGCCGAGCTCGGCGAGATGCTCCACGGCGGCCGGCGCAGCGTGGACGATCCGGGATGCTGCCGCGCCGTCGCAAAGGCCGGCGCCGGCCGCGAGCGTATCGGCGAGATGCAGGGCAGGGCTGTCATCGGCGCCGACCGGCGCGGCGAGGCCACCCTGCGCCCACATGCTGGAGGCTTCGGCGCCCAGCGGGGATTTTGAGATCAGCACGACCGGCTCGGGCGCGAGCTGAAGTGCGGTCATCAGCCCCGCGGCGCCGCCGCCGATGATCACAGGACGGCCGTTCAGGTCGGAGAGATCGATGCTCATATTGCCAGCATCCTTTCAACGCTCCGGCGCGCGCGCTCGGCGATCGCGGCATCGATAGTAACCTCGTGCTGGTTGGTCTCCAGCGCGTGGCGGATGTTCTTCAGCGTGATCCGCTTCATGTGCGGGCAGAGATTGCAGGGGCGGACGAAGTCGACATCGGGATTCCGCGCCGCGATGTTGTCGCTCATCGAGCATTCGGTCAGCAGCACGACGCGCGGCGGACGCTTGGTCTCGACGAATGTCTGCATCGCGGCCGTCGAACCTGCGAAGTCCGCTTCGGCGACGACGTCGGGCGGGCATTCCGGATGCGCCAGGACGGTGACATCTGGATAATTCTCGCGCAGCTGGCGCACGTCATCGGCAGTGAACAGCTCGTGCACCTCGCAATGGCCCTTCCAGGCGATGATCTTCTTGCTGCTCTGCTTGGCGATGTTCTGCGCCAGATATTCATCCGGCAGCATGATGACGCGCTCGGCGTCGAGCGATTCAACGACCTTGAGCGCATTGCCCGACGTGCAGCAGATGTCGGACTCCGCCTTCACCGCGGTCGAGGTGTTGACATAGGCGACGACGGGCGCGTCCGGGTAGCGCGCGCGCATCAGCCGCACGTCCTCGGCCGTGATGGAATCCGCCAGTGAGCAGCCGGCCTTGAGATCGGGGATCAACACGGTCTTGGCTGGGTTGAGCAGCTTCGCCGTCTCGGCCATGAAGTGCACGCCCGCGAGCACGATGACATCGGCGGCGACCTTGGTCGCTTCGCGCGCGAGCAGGAGGCTGTCGCCGACGATGTCGGCAACGCCGTGGAAGATCTCCGGCGTCTGGTAGTTGTGCGCGAGCACCACCGCGTTGCGGCGGCGTTTCAGCTCCAGGATCGCGTCGACGTCCTCGGCGAATGTAGCCCATTCGAACGGCGGGATGACGCGTTTGACGCGCTCATAGAGCGGCGCGGTGCGGGTGAGCAGATCGGTATCGAGCAAGGCCATTTATACTCTCCGTGAGCATAAGATGGCTTATACTTATCCTGAGCATAAGGCGTGTCAAGTGCGCGAAAGCGGAAGCTTGGTGCCGGCGACGGCCCGTTCGGCCAATACGGCATGGCGGAAGCGGAACAGCTTGGCCGGCCGACCGACGGTATCGGCGGCCATTGCGCCAGTCTCTTCAACGAGTTCCTGCTGCTCGATGAGCCTGCGGAAGTTCTGCTTGTGGACCAGCCGGCCTGCGAGTGCTTCAACACTGCGTTGCAGTTGCAACAGGGTGAACTCGGCCGGCATCAGCTCGAATACCACCGGACGGTATTTGATCTTGGCGCGCAGCCGCGCGATGCCGGTCGCGAGAATGCGGCGATGATCCGCCGTCATCGGCTTGCCCGGCACGACCGATGCTTCGCGGCCGCGCGAGTGGTTGGCTTCCGGGATCAGCGACGCCTCCCAGAGCAGCTCATAGCGTTGCAGCACCAGTTCCTCGTTCCAGTCGCGGTCCTCGAGGCCGAAGGTGATGGCGCAGCGTTGCCAGCGCTCGCGCTGCAAGGTTGGCGACGGCGCTGCCTTCGCCCACGCTTTCAGCTTTGGCGCGATGATCTTGGCGAGGGACGAAGGCGCGCCGGCGCGATGATCCTCCCAGGGGAAATAGTCGTACCAGCCGGACCAGTGCGCCTCAAAGCCTTCGCCGACCCTGTCCTCGCGGGTCAGGCCGAGATAGCTGATCGAAACGCTGTGCGGCGACTTGGCGTCGCCGGACCGGCCGCGGTCTGCAAAGGTGTAGAGCTGCTCGACATAGCCGAGCGGGTGGCCGGTCTGCGCCTCGACCCAGGCCCGCAGCGCGGTCTGCAGCGAGCGGTGGGTGAACTCGAACGGGCCGCTCGGCAGCGCGGAGCCGCCGGCGATGGTCACGATCTTGGGCGTGCCGTCGGTGACGGCGACCAGCACCGCGACAAGGTCGGCGGTGACGGCATTGCCCGAAGCCGGCGCGCTGGATTTCTTCTGCGGCGATTTGGCCACGTGTTCGTCCCGGCCTAGCAATAGCCGTAGATGCCGCAGGCGTAGGGCAGGCGGTCCCAGTAGGTCACATAGGCGCCGCCGTAATAAGGGCCGAGATAGCTGTAGGAGCGGTGGTCGCCGTAATAGCCCGGCAGCGCCGCCGATCCGGGCAGAAGCGGTTCGCCAGGCGGGAACACAATGTACGGCTCTGAATTGAGCGGGATCACCACGGGCTCGACGACCACGAGCTGGCGCCCGCGCCGCACATAGGTTGGCTGCGTGATGGTGGTGCGGTAGGCGTAGTGCCGGCGCGGCAGGCCGGCCGGCAGCTGGCGCGCAGCCTTGACGGTGGCGGGCTTAGGGGCGTCGGCGGCGTCAGCAGGCGGAATCGCAAACAGCGCGATCGCGAGCGGCAATGTCCAGCGCAGCATCAATGGTCTCCCGAATCATCCGGAGCCTATCACTGCCACTTTATGTCGGATTGATCGTTAACGAGAGACCTGTCGGTATTAAGCCTTAACGAGAAACCCGCCGCTTTGGGCAGGTGCCGGAGCGATGCGGTGCACCGCTCCGGAACACCGAGCAATCAGGCGCGCAGCGCCTGGTCGAGGTCGGCGATCAGGTCTTCCTTGTCCTCGATGCCGATCGAGAGCCGCACCACCTCGGGCGCCGCGCCGGACTTCACCTTGGCGGCGTCGTCGAGTTGGCTGTGGGTGGTGGAGGCCGGGTGGATCACCAGCGAGCGGGTGTCGCCGACATTGGCGAGATGCGAGAACAGCTTCAGGTTCGACACCAGGTTGACGCCCGCGTCGTAGCCGCCCTTGAGGCTGAAGGTGAACACCGCGCCGGCGCCCTTCGGCGCGTATTTGCGCTGCAGGGCGTTGTACCGGTCGCCCGGCAGGCCGGCATAGTTCACCGCCGAGACGGCCGGGTGGGTGGAGAGGAATTCCGCCACCGCTTTGGCATTGTCGCAGTGCTTCTGCATGCGCAGCGGCAGCGTCTCGATGCCGGTCAGGATCATGAAGGCGTTGAATGGCGACAGCGCCGGGCCGAGGTCGCGCAGGCCGAGCACGCGGCAGGCGATCGCGAAGGCGAAATTGCCAAACGTCTCCTGGATCCGGATGCCGTGATATTCGGGGCGCGGCTCGCTCAGCATCGGATATTTGTTGTCCTTTGACCAGTCGAAGGTGCCGGCGTCGACGATGATGCCGCCGAGCGAGTTGCCGTGACCGCCGAGGAACTTGGTCAGGGAGTGCACGACGATGTCGGCACCGTGGTCGATCGGCTTGATCAGGTATGGCGAGGCCAGCGTGTTGTCGACGATCAGCGGCACGCCGGCCTTGCGCGCAACGGCGGCGATCGCCTCGATGTCGGTGATGCTGCCGGCGGGATTGGCGATCGACTCGATGAAGATCGCCTTGGTGTGCGGCGTCACCGCACCCTCGAAGCTTTCGATCTCGTCGGGATCGGCCCAGGCCACATTCCAGCCGAACGCCTTGAAGGCGTGGGTGAACTGGTTGATCGAGCCGCCATACAGTTTGCGTGCCGCAATGATCTCGTCGCCGGGCTTCAGGAGTTGCTGCAGCACGACGAGCTGTGCGGCGTGGCCGGAGGCGACCGCGAGTGCTGCGGTGCCGCCCTCGAGCGCTGCGACGCGTTCCTCGAGCACGGCATTGGTCGGGTTGCCGATGCGGGTATAGATGTTGCCGAATGCCTGCAGGCCGAACAGCGAAGCCGCATGGTCGGCGTCGTTGAAGACGAATGACGTGGTCTGGTAGATCGGCGTCGCCCGCGCGCCGGTGGTGGGATCAGGCTGTGCGCCGGCGTGCACGGCGAGGGTGGAAAATCCCGGAAGGCGATCGGTCATTCTTTGGATCCTGTTGTGGCCTGGTCGAAGTGCGCGGCATGCTGATGGCGGTAGCGCCCGACGTCAAGCCGCGTTGGCGCGCACGCCACGGTTTGAAACGGGCATGCTGCGCTGTACCGGACGATCGCGACGATAATTCCGCCGAAATGTCAGGGCGTCTCGGTTTTGTTTTTCGCAGCGCGGTCGGATGCCGCAGTCTGGCCGCCGCTAAAGCTCGTGCGGTTCAGCGACAGCCGCATGCCCTGGGTCGGGATCGGCGCGCGCTTGGAGCTCAGGGTGCGCGAGTTGACGCCCATCCAGGAGATCTCCGACGACAGCCGGCCATACTCGATCTTCGGGCAGCGATTCATCACCACCTTGAGGCCCGCGGCTTCCGCCTTCTCGGCCGCGGCATCGTCGCGCGCGCCAAGCTGCATCCAGATCACCTTCGGCGGCGGCGACAGTTTCAGCGCCTCCTCGACGACGGGCATGATGTGGCTCGAATTGCGGAAGATGTCGATCATGTCGATCGGGCGGCCGATGTCGGCGAGCGAAGCGACGAACGGCTTGCCCATCAGTTCCTTGCCGACATGGCCGGGGTTGACCGGGATCATGTCGTAGCCGCGCTGCGCCAGATATTTGAATGCGAAATAGCTCGGCCGCACATTGACCGGCGATGCGCCGACCATCGCGATCGATTTGACGTTGTTCAGGATGCTGCGGATGTAGTTGTCGTCGTAGGCGTCGTGATTCATCTGCATTCTTTTCTTCTACGTCATTCCGGGGCGATGCGTAGCATCGAACCCGGAATCTCGAGATTCCGGGTCTGGTGCTAACGCACCATCCCGGAATGACAGGGTTTGGTTTCGTGCCAAAGACAGAACTACTTGTCTTGCCACTTCGGATCGCGCTTCTCGATGAAGGCGCCGATGCCTTCCTCGGCGTCGCGCGCCATCATGTTCTCGGTCATCACCTCGGCGGCGAAGCGATAGGCGTCGGCGAGGTTCATCTCGGCCTGGCGATAGAACGCCTCCTTGCCGAGCTTGACGGTGTAGGCCGATTTCAGCGCGACCTTCTGGGCCAGTGCGATCGCTGCGTCGCGCTCGGTGCCTGCTGATACCACGCGGTTGACGAGGCCGATGCTCTGCGCCGTTGCCGCGGAGACCGGTTCGCCGGTCAGCAGCATCTCCATCGCCTGCTTGCGCGGCACGTTACGCGACAGCGCCACCATCGGCGTCGAGCAGAACAACCCGATGTCGACGCCCGGCGTCGCGAACGCTGCGGCTTCGGAGGCGACTGCGAGGTCGCAGCTCGCGACGAGCTGGCACCCGGCTGCGGTCGCGATGCCCTGGACGGAGGCGACCACCGGCTTCGGCAAATGCACGATCGCCTGC
This sequence comes from Bradyrhizobium sp. CER78, assembly GCF_029846235.1. Classification (GTDB taxonomy): domain Bacteria; phylum Pseudomonadota; class Alphaproteobacteria; order Rhizobiales; family Xanthobacteraceae; genus Bradyrhizobium. The sequence goes on along the minus strand of NZ_JARVWP010000004.1, from coordinate 182,243 downwards.
ATCATCGCGCTGCAGGCGTTCATGATCTGCGCGAAATAGGCGCGGCCGCGGTCGGCATCGGTACGGCGCGCGGTGAGCTCTTTGAGGTCGTGTCCGGCGCAGAACGCCGGGCCGTTGGCGGCGAGCACGACGGCACGGATGCTCTTGTCATCGCCGATATCGTTCAGCGCAGCGTGCAGCTCGCCGATCAGGCCTTCGGAGAGGCTGTTGCGCGCCGCTGGGCGATTGAGCGTCAGTAGCGCGATACTGCCGACGCTCTCCCGCAGCAGGATCGGCTGAAGTTGCGGCGCTTCCGCGCGAGCGGCCTGGGCGGACATGACGAAATTCCTCTATCGTGTCTGTGACAATTTAATGTAACAGGCAGGCTGAAGCGAGGGCAGGGACCGCATGGCGATTGCGAAAATGAGCGTAGCTGAACTGGAGGAGTTCCTGCGCAGGGAATTTCCGCAGGCGTTCACCTACGACGACATCAGGATCGAAAGCGCCGATGGCGAGACGGCCTTGCTGCGCCAGGCTTTCAGCGAGCGCATGCTGCGGCCGGGCGGCACGGTGTCGGGACCGACCCTGATGGGGCTCGCGGATTTCGCTATGTATGTGGTGCTGCTGTCGGCGATCGGGCCGATCGGCCTTGCCGTCACTACCAATCTCAACATCAACTTCCTGCGCAAAGGCCAGCCGGGGCAGGACGTGCTCGCGGTGGCCAAGCTGCTCAAGCTCGGCAAGCGGCTTGCGGTCGGCGAGGTGAACCTGCTGTCCGGCACCTCTCCGGACCCGATCGCCCATGTCACGGCGACCTATTCCATTCCAAATCAATAGGCTTTTTTGCGGTATTATTACACCATATTTGCAAGCTGCTGTTTTTGCTGATGTAATTCTGGTGCGTCGACGTTGACGCGCGACCGTGGCTTCTCTAGAAAGCCGCCAGTTCGGCGCATACGGCGCCGATTTCTTTTTCACGGATTTCACACATGAGCACGTTCTCGGCCAAGCCCGCCGAAGTGACGAAGAAGTGGGTCGTGATCGACGCCAAGGGTCTGGTGGTCGGTCGTCTCGCCACCCTCGTCGCGATGCGCCTGCGCGGCAAACACCTGCCCACCTACACCCCGCATGTCGATTGCGGCGACAACGTCATCATCGTCAACGCCGCGCATGTGGTGCTGACCGGCCGCAAGCGCGACCAGAAGACCTACTACAAGCACACCGGCTTCATCGGTGGCATCAAGGAGCGCACCGCGAAGCAGATCCTCGAGGGTCGCTTCCCCGAGCGCGTCGTCGAGAAGGCGATCGAGCGCATGATCCCGCGCGGTCCGCTCGGCCGTATGCAGATGGGCAATCTGCGCGTCTATCCGGGTGCCGAGCATCCGCATGAAGCCCAGAGCCCCGAGAAGGTCGATATCGCTTCCCTGAACCGCAAGAACACGAGGGCCGCATAATGTCCGATACGTTGCAGTCCCTCGACCAGCTCTCGCAGGTCAAGCCGGCCGCGCCCGACGCGCCGAAGTACGTCAAGAAGGTCGACAAGTACAACCGCGCCTACGCCACCGGCAAGCGCAAGGACGCGGTCGCCCGCGTCTGGGTCAAGCCCGGCTCCGGCAAGATCTCGGTCAACACCCGCGAGTTCGAAGTCTACTTCGCCCGCCCGGTGCTGCGCATGATGATCCAGCAGCCGCTGGTCGCGGCCGCCCGTAACGGCCAGTACGACGTGATCTGCACCGTCGCCGGTGGCGGTCTCTCCGGCCAGGCCGGTGCGGTTCGTCACGGCATCTCGAAGGCGCTGACCAACTTCGAGCCCGAGCTGCGCAGCGTCCTCAAGAAGGGCGGCTTCCTGACCCGCGACAGCCGCTCGGTCGAGCGTAAGAAGTACGGCAAGGCCAAGGCCCGCAAGTCCTTCCAGTTCTCGAAGCGCTAATTCGAGTTCTAAAATTCGCGGCAATTGCCGCGTGCATCGAGTTGCAGAGGGCGCCGCGAGGCGCCCTTTTTGCTGCGCCCGACGGTGTCTGCTTCGACGCGAATTAGCGCAGTTTTTCAAGAAAACTTGCGTGTGCGTGCAAACGAAATTGGAACTCGGGCCTTCTAGCGTGCGGTCTCGCACTGGCGCTGCATCACCGTATTAATTGCGCCTGCGGACGTTGCATCACACCGGGCTGGGGTGACTTATGTCGTTCGATCCATCGACGCTTTATCTGTTCGCCACCATGGTCGCGGGCATGCTCGGCGCCATGCTCTGGCTGTTTGGCAGGCAGGAGGAAATTCCCGCGCTGAAATGGTGGGGCACCGCCTATCTGCTCGGTGCGGCCTCAGTCGCGCTCTGGACGGTCGGCAGCTCGACGCTCGATCCCATCGTCATGCTGGGCCTCAATGCGATCGGCTTCGCCGCCTGCGGCATGGTCTGGAATGCCGCGCGGATTTTCCATGGCCGCAAGGCGAACCTGCCGGGCCTCGTGCTTGGCCCGATCGCGTGGATTGGCGCCATGACGGCGGTGGCGGATCCGGCGCTGCGCCTGACCATCGGCGCCGGGATCGTTGCGATCTACGCCGCGCTGACCGCCTCCGAGCTTTGGAGCGAGCGCCGCCGTGCGATGCAACGGCGCTGGATTGCGATTGCCATCCCGGTCGCCCATGGCTGCGTCCTGATGCTCCCGATCCTGGTCGGCGACCTCATGCGGCTGAACGGCCAGAACTTCGTCAGTACCTTCTGGGTCACGCTGTTCTCGATCGAGCTCGTGCTGTACGCGATCGGCACCGTGTTCGTGATCTTCATGATGGTATCGGACCGCGCGGTGGCCGTGCACAAGACCGCTGCCTCGATCGATCCCCTGAGCGGCATGCTCAACCGCCGCGGCTTCTCCGAAGCCTGCGCGCGCGTGATCGAGCGCGAAGCCGATGGCGGCCGGCCGGTCACGGTGATGATCTTCGACATCGATCACTTCAAGTCGATCAACGACCGTTTCGGTCATCCAGCAGGCGACGAGATTCTGAAATTGTTCTCCGCGGTGGTGGTCAACAATCTCAGGATCAGTGATCTGTCCGGCCGTATCGGCGGCGAGGAATTCGCGGCGCTACTGCCGTGCTCGCTGGAGGAGGGCGTGCTGGTCGCCGAGCGCGTACGCGAGGCGTTCGAGAACAGCAACATCACTTGCGAGGAAGGCGCGGTCGACACCACGGTCAGCATTGGCGTCGCCGGCGGCCCCGCCGGGACCGAGCTCGAGGTGCTGCTGGCCGCGGCCGACACCGCGCTCTACCAGGCCAAGCGCGGCGGTCGCAACCGCGTCGAGGCGGCAGAGGAATTGCCGCTTTCGCTGGAGAATTGGCGGCGCAAGACCGCGGGCCTGCCGGCATCGGCGCGGCAAAAGCCGGTGAACGCCGGCGCATGAGTGCGGTAACTGCTGGTTAACCATTCGATCCCATGCTTTCGGGCATGGAGTCGATCCGCACCCGCAATCCACAGTCCGCCCTGATGTCGCTCGAAGCCGACGCGGTTTCGGCGCGCACTGGCTTCGCCTGCCTGTTCTCGGACTCCGATGAGTACGAGACCGCGCTGATCGCCGAACGGCGCGCGCAAGGGCGATACGAGCAGCCGAAGCGCCACTGGCCGATCGCGCTGCTGCTCGGCGTGATGCTGATGGTTGCAGGTACAGTCTTGCTGTTCGGCTGAACTCCGGCAAGTTCAACGGAGGAGGCGTCCCGTAGACGGCGCCTTTTGCTTTTGTGCCGGCTGCGCTAGAGACGGGCTTTGCCCGAGGAAAGCCAGCAAAGCGAGGCCGAAGCCCCATGATCACGGAAATCGCACAGATCAACGTCAAGCCCGGCAGCGAGAAGGATTTCGAGGCGGCGGTGGCCAAGGCGCGCCCGCTGTTCCTGCGCGCCAAGGGCGGCAAGGGGTTTGAACTGCACCGCTCGATCGAGAAGCCGTCGCGCTACCGGCTGGTGGCGAAGTGGGAGACGCTGGAGAACCACACCGTCGATTTCCGCGATTCGGAGGATTTCACCGCCTGGCGCGCGCTGGTCGGTCCGTATTTCGCGGCGGCCCCTGAGGTCGAGCACACCGAGACCGTGCTGACCACTTGAGGAGAGTTTAGGCTGCCTTTGCAGGAGCCTGGCCCCCAGCCTTGAAGTGATCGATCATCACCTTGGCGATTGCCATCAGCGGCAGCGCCAGCGCGAGCCCCCAGATGCCGAACACGACGCCGAGCAGGATCTGGAACGCGAACAGTGTCGCCGGCGGGATGTCGAGCGCCTGGCGCTGGATGATCGGGGTCAGCACGTAGCTCTCAAGCGCGTGGACGCCGAGGAACAGGATGAAGGCCGACAGCGCCGCGATCCACCCCGTCGCGAGGCTTGCCAGCACCACGATCAGTCCGCCGAGGATCGCGCCGACCGTCGGGATGAAGGCGAGTAGGCCGGCCTGGATGCCGAGGATGAACGAGCTCGGAATGCCGATGATGGCAAGGCCGATCCAGGTGACGAGGAACACCGCGGCCATGGTGATGATCTGTGCGATCAGCCAGCGCTCCAGCGTCTCGCCGATGCGGTCGACGATGACGGTCGCCTGCGCGCGGTATTTGGCCGGCGCGATGAACAACAATCCGGCGCGGTAGATGCTCGGCTGGGCCGCGAAGGCGAGCCCGAGGAACAGCACGATGAAGAAGTTGCCGACGACGCTGACGGTGCCGAGCAGCACCTTCAGCGTCTGGCCGATGATGGCGCCGCCGCTCGAGGCCAGCGCGCTGGCGCCGGGAATGCCGTGTGACTGCGACGTCGCGGGCGTCGTCGTTGTCGTGGTCGTCACGGCGGTGCCTTCGCCCTTCGCCTCGCCGGCGGCATTGGTGAAATCGAGATAGCTGGTGTCGACACCATGCTGCTCGAGGAAGTCCTTGACGCTGCCGAGCTGCGATTTGATCGTGTTGCTCAGCACCGTGGCCTGCTGCGCGATGGTGGTGCCGCCGAGGAACACGATCCCGGACAATAGCCCCGCCAGCGCCAGGCAGACGACCGCAAGCCGCAACGCATGCGGCAGCCCGGTGAGCCGGCCGAGCAGGGTGGTCATCGCGTTCAGGCCGACGCCGAGCAGCATGCCCGAGAACAACAGGAACAGGGTTGCGGCGAACTGCCAGGCGAACAGCAAGAGGGCCGCGAACAGCACGATGCCGATACCGCCGACGGCGATCGCCCACGCCATGTCGTTACGCGCCTGCAGGCGATTGTCAGCCGAGTCTGTCACGGGTGATTCCCCCTTCGCGACGGTGTCCGGAGCAGTCTTTGGCGAAAACTCCGCCGGGATCAAGCTGCGAGCGCTGTGCCGGTTTGCCGCCGACCGGCGGTTGTGGCGGACAGGCCGCCGGCTGGGGCATTTCCGGGCTCCCGGCGGCCGTTTGAGCATCGCCGGACCCGGCCTGTGCAGGACTGCAAGCCCCCCTGTGCAGAACTAGGCAGTTGATCCCTGGGGAACTCGAAGGCATGATCCTCTCCGCAACGTCGCAAACTTAGAAGAATCATTGCGCGAGACTTCAATAATGAGACGGCCCGTGGTCGGCGTGATCGGAAACGCCCATCGCATAGAAAATCGTTTCACAGTCCAGATGGTCGGAGAGCGCAACCTTCGCGCGGTTGCCGAGGTCTCGGGTGCCGTGCCGCTGATGTTCGCGGGGAGCCCTGAAATCACCGAGGTCGGCGCCTTGCTCGACGTGGTCGATGGCGTGGTGCTGACCGGGGCCCGCGCCAACGTTCATCCGACCCGCTTCAACACCGAACCCTGTGCCGCGCACGAGCCCTATGACATCCACCGCGACGATGTCGCGCTCGCGCTGTCGGAGGCCTGTGTCGCGCGCGGCGTGCCGATCTTCGGCATCTGCCGCGGCCTGCAGGAGATGAATGTCGCGTTCGGCGGTTCGCTGCATCCGGAGATCCGCGAGATTCCGGGCCGCATGAACCACCGGATGCCGCGGCTGGAGAACGGCGAGATCCATCCTGATCCGACCGTGGTGTTCGCCGACCGTCACGACGTCGCGCTGACGCCGGGGGGCGCGTTCGCGAAAATCCTCGGCCGCGAGACCATTCGTGTCAATTCGCTGCACGGCCAGGGCATCCTCGAGCCCGGCAAGCGCGTCGTGATCGAGGGCATCGCCGAGGACGGCACCATCGAGGCGATCCGGATCGCGGATGCAGCCGGCTTTGCGCTGGGCGTGCAATGGCACGCCGAATACGATCCGCAGCGCAACCCGATCAATCGCGCGCTGTTCGAGGCCTTCGGCGACGCGCTGCGCGAGCGGCGCCGCGCGGCGTAGGGGCCCAAGCACCACCGTCGTCCCTGCTTTCGCGAAAGCAGGGACGACGGTGAGTTTGTTTCGCCGTCACTGGTCAAGCATCCGCAGCATGAACTCCCGATTGTTGTCTTCCGTTCCGCCGCTCTGCGAACAGAGGGCGCTGGCAAAGCCGGGTCCCGGTCACACCCATGGGCCCGCGCTATCGAGCCGACTGCTCTCCGTACTAATACGGATACGAAAGTGGCGGATTGCGGCGCCGGACTCGGCTAAGCAACTGGGTGCAAGCCACCCGATATTGCTCCGGCGCTGACAATACCTTTCCGACTCCTGTTTTCCTTTTCCATTTTCCGGTGCAGCTGCTCACGATGAGTTGGTCGGGATGAATTTGTCGGGCCGTCTGGCGGTCGGGATGATGCTTCCCGTCGTCACACTCCTGGTCACACTGGGCTTCATCCATGGCGTCACTTGGCCGGGCATGGCGCTCGCCGGCGGCGCGGTTGCGGTGGTGTTGATGACTGCTGAGCTGATTGCGAGATCGCTGTCCAGGACACCCGCCCAGTTGGTGCGGGCGGCGGAAGCGCTGTCGCGCGGCCAGCAGGTACCCACGACAGGCGGCAACGACGAGATCGCGCAGCTCGCCGCGACGCTTGCCGAGCTGTCGGCGCAATTGGGCAGCCGGCAGCACCTGCTGGAGAAGACCGTCGAGAGCATCCGCGATCCGGTGGTGGTCGCCGACGAGCACGCGATGATCGTGATCGTCAACGCGGCGGCGCGGCGGCTGTACGGTGTCGAGCCCGGTTTCGACACCCTGACCGGCGTTCGCACCTTCCAGAACTATTATGCCGACGGCACGACCGAGATGCCGATCGCGGACACGCCGATGGCGCGTGCGCTGCGCGGCGAGAACATCGACGATTTCGAACTGATCGTGAAACCCCTGCCGCCGGGGCCGGCCGTCTGTCTTGTCGTCAACGCCAGGCCGCTGCGCGACGATGCCGGCAATTTGCGTGGCGCTGTCATTGTGCTGCACGATGTCACCGCGCAGCGTCAGGCGCATCAGGCGCTGGTGGAAAGCGAGCAGATGGCGCAGGCCATCGTCAGGACCGCGCTCGACGCTTTCGTGCAGACCGACCAGGACGGCATCATCCTCGACTGGAGCCCGCAGGCCGAGACGTTGACCGGCTGGACGCGCTCCGAGGCGGTCGGTTGTCGCGTCGTCGAACTGGTGTTTCCGGAGGAGCTTCGCGTCGCGCACCGCCAGCGCATCACCCGCTTCCTGCAGGAGGCCGCGGGCGGCGGCATGGGCATGCGCTACGAGACCGCCTCCGTGCGTCGCGACGGTCACCGCTTCCAGGTCGAGGTGTCGCTCAATGCGCTGCGCCGCGGCGATGGCTGGATCATCAACTCCTTTGTCAGGGACGTTACCCAGCGCCGCTTCGCCGAGGAGCAATTGATCCAGGCGCAGAAGACGGAATCGCTCGGGCGGTTGACCGGCGGCATCGCGCACGACTTCAACAACATGCTGACGGTGATCACCGGCACGGTCGAGATCCTTGCCGACGGGGTCAAGGACAACCCGCAGCTTGCCGCGATCGCCAAGCTGATCAGCGATGCCGCCGATCGCGGCGCGCAGCTCACCTCGAGCCTCCTGGCCTTCGCGCGCAAGCAGCCGCTGCAACCCGCCGAGACCGACGTCAACGACCTGATCGGCGAGGTGGTCCGGCTGTTGTCGCAGACGCTGGGGTCGCAGACCGAGATCAGGACGGAACTCAACCGCAGCGCCTGGCTCGCCTTTGTCGACCGCAGCCAACTCGGCGCCGCGCTGGTTAATCTCGCCATCAATGCGCGCGATGCGATGCCTGAGGGCGGCACGCTGACGTTTGCGACCCGCAACATCCAGCTCGGCATTCCCGACGCCGTGGCGCACGGCGTCGAGCGTGCCGGCGACCATCTCGTGATCGAGGTCGCCGACACCGGCACCGGAATTTCGCCGTCGCATCTGGAGAAAATTTTCGATCCGTTCTTCTCCACCAAGGAGGTCGGGCAAGGCACCGGGCTTGGCCTCAGCATGGTGTTCGGCTTCGTCAAGCAGAGCGGCGGAGGGATCGAGGTCAAGAGCGAGCAGGGCCAAGGCACCGTCTTCAGGATCTATCTGCCCAAGGCAGATGGCACCGCGCAGCGCGCGGCCGAGGAGGACGATCAGCCGGTCAGGGGCGGCGACGAAACCGTCCTGTGCGTCGAGGACGACCCCACGATCCGCGACTACGTCACGGGCCAGCTCGAAAGCCTCGGCTACAAGGTGCTGGCCGCGGCAGACGCCGACGCCGCGCTCGAGATCGTCAACCGCGGCACCGCATTCGATCTCCTGTTCACCGACATCGTGATGCCCGGCAGCATGAACGGCCGGCAATTGGCTGATACGCTAATGGCTGGGCGGCCGGCACTGCGGGTGCTGTTCACCTCGGGCTACAGCGACGGCGCGCTGCCGGCACAACAGGGCCGGGGCGGCCACGGCATTCCGCTGCTGACCAAGCCGTATCGGCGCAGTGAACTGGCGCGGGTGCTGCGGCGCTGCCTTGATCTACAGGTCGATTTCCAGGGCGATCCGGTTCCGCAGCCTTATTCCGTGCAGCCCGATCTCGAACGCTTCCTGCGCGAGAACCCGCCGGAAAAGAGCTAGGATGGCGACGCGCTGACAAGCGCGAGCGGGTACGGTGAACATCGCGCACCGAGATCCACAACCAGCTGCGAGTTCGCCGGGGAGAAGCCTGCATGACCATCACGATCACCGCCTTTGAGCGGTCGCCCGACGGCGGCAAGGGACTGGCGCGGGATACGCGGGTTCGGTGGGCGCTTGAGGAGGTGGGGCAACCCTACACGGTTCGGCTGGTTTCGTTTGCTGCAATGAAGGAGCCCGCGCATCTGGCGCTTCACCCGTTCGGTCAGATGCCGACCTATCAAGAGGGTGATCTCGCTCTGTTCGAGACGGGGGCGATCGTGCTCCACCTCGCCGAGCGCCATGTTGGCTTGCTGCCCGATGACGCCAATGCCCGGGCGCGCGCAATCGCATGGATGTTTGCCGCGCTCAACACGGTGGAACCGCCGATCCTCGAGCTCGCAACTGCGAGGCTGTTCGAGCGCGACCGGCCGTGGCACACAGAACGCCTGCCGCTGGTCGAGGATCGGGTCCGGCAGCGGCTGGACCAGCTGTCGGATCGTCTGGGCGATGCCGACTGGCTCGACGGCGCATTCAGCGCGGGCGATCTGATGATGGTGTCGGTGCTGCTCCGCCTGAAGCCATCAGGCATGCTCGACGGACATCCGAAGCTTGCAGCCTACGTCGCCCGCGGCGAAGCGCGGCCCGCCTACAAGCGGGCTTTCGCGGCTCAGTTGGCGGTCAATAATCCGCAAGTCGCGGGCTGACCTCCTCTACTCGGCGCAAGTTCGACGTGAGGAATGCACCGTGCAGGACCACACCAAGATCGCGATCTTCGACGGCCATAATGACGCGGCTCAGCATCTCGCCGAGTATCGGGAAGGCGGTCGGGACTTTCTCGTGCGCTCCGAGGAGGGCCATCTCGATCTGTCCCGCGCCCGCGAAGGCGGCATGGTTGGCGGCCTGTTCGCGATGTACGCCAAGGCAGAACATCCGCGACAAGGCGATTTCACGCGAACCGCCGACGGGTATGAGGTGCGTCTGGCCGAGCCGCTCGATGCGGCCTATGCCCGCCGCACCATCGAAGCCCAGTTGAGCGGGCTGGAAGCCATGGTGGCCCGAGCCGACGGAAAGATCCGACAGGCGACGACCGTGGATGAGATCGAGGCGGCGCGCCGGGACGCGGTGTTTTCGATCGTGTTGCATCTGGAGGGGGCCGAAGCGATCGATGCCGATCTGGACGGGCTGGCGAGGCTCTACGCCAGCGGCCTGCGTTCGCTCGGCCCGGTCTGGAGCCGGCCTAACATCTTCGGCCATGGCGTGCCGTTCGCCTATCCGCGCTCGCCGGACACCGGGCCCGGTCTGACGGACGCCGGGAAGGCGCTGGTGAGGGCCTGCAATGAACTCGGAATCATGGTCGATGCGGCCCACCTCAACGAGCGCGGTTTCTGGGATCTGGTGGCAATCAGTACGGCTCCGATCGTGGTCACCCACGCCTGCGCGCATGCGATCTGCCCCGCGACCCGCAACCTGACCGATCGGCAGCTCGACGCCGTCAAAGCATCCGGCGGCGTCGTGGGCTTCAATTTCAGTGTGTCCGAGGTGCGCCCGGACGGGCACCGCGATCCCGACGTCCCGATCGAGACGGTCGCCAACCATCTCAGCTACCTGGTCGAGCGGATGGGGGAGGATCACGTGTCGCTCGGATCGGACTTCGATGGTGCGGTGATGCCTCGTCCGCTCAGGGATGCAAGCCAGCTCCAGAACCTGATCCAGGCGTTGCGCGGGCGCGGTTTCGATGATGCCGCGCTGCGCAAGATCGCTTTTGACAACTGGATGCGGGTGTTGCGCCAAAGCTCGCGGTGACCAGTCGGCGGGATGGGTATCGCTTCGCTCCACCCATCCGACGCGCTATGCTCCCATCACAATGGCGCGGCCGGTCAACGGCCCGATCTCAGGGAGTATGGAATGCAGGACCGCAAATGGTCGAGACGCGACTGGCTCAAGGTGACGGCAGCCACCGCCGCCGGCATGGTGTTCGCCGAACCCCTAAGGGCGGCGGCGCCGCCGGCTGAGGCCGTGACGCCGGAGCTGATCGCGGCGGCCAAGAAGGAAGGCAAGATCTCGTTCTACAGCGCGCTGGAACTGAATACGGCGGAGCGCCTCGCGCGCGACTTCGAGCAGAAATATCCCGGGATCAGCGTCCGCGTCGAGCGCTCCGGCGCCGAGCGGATCTTTCAGCGCATCGCGCAGGAGCAGGGCAGCGGCATCCACGCCGTCGACGTCGCCAACTCCACCGATCCGGCGCATTATCTCGACTGGAAGAAGAACGACTGGCTCGCGGCCTACATGCCGGAAGAGGTCGCAAAACATTTCCCGGCCGACCAGATCGATCCCGACGGCACCTCGGCCACATCCTGCGCCTGGTTCGAGGTGATCGGCTACAACACCGAGCAGGTGAAGCGCGAGGAAGCGCCGAAGAGCTACGCCGACCTGCTCGATCCCCGGTGGCGCGGCAGGATCGTCAAGGCGCACCCGAGCTACTCCGGCGCGATCATGACCGCGACCTTCGTGCTGGCGCGCGATCTCGGCTGGCCGTATCTGGAGAAGCTGTCGCAGCAGCGCGTGATGCAGGTGCAGTCGGCCGCCGATCCGCCGAAGAAGATCCTGCTCGGCGAGCGTGCCGTCATGGCCGACGGCAACGACTACAACCTCGTGCTGGCCAAGGATCAGGGCAAGCCGGTCGAGGTGGTCTATCCGGCCGAGGGCGCGCCGTTGATCATCGTGCCGAGCGGCATTTTCAAGAGCGCGCCGAACCCGAACGCGGCGCGGCTGTTCCAGAGCTATTTCTTCAGCGCGGCAACCCAGCAGATGCTGGCCGACGAATTCGCGCACCGCTCGTTCCACGCCGGGGTGAAGGAGAAGGCCGGGCACGTGCCGCTCGACAAGCTGAAGATGCTGAAGGCCGATCCGGCCCAGGTGCAGGCACAGAGCGAGGAAATCAAGGCAAGGTACGCGAAGCTGTTCCGGGTGTAGGTGTTCGCCGAGCGAAAGCTCGTACTGTCATTGCGAGCGAAGCGAAGCAATCCATCTCTCCGCGTACGCGGACGCATGGATTGCTTCGTCGCGGAGTTTATCATCGGGCCGGCCAAAGGCTGGACCCGTTGGCTCCTCGCAATGACGGCGATAGTGCTCGGACCACCCAAGCAGCGCAGCGAGTGGCCGCAGCCGGCTACCCGCCGACTTCCGCGCTGAGCATGGGTCCGAACAGCTCCCAGCGCTCGCCCTTGAGTCGTCTGAGCTGCATCTGCTTGATCGGTGCGAAATCGATCGGGCTGGTGTTCATCGTGATTCCGGGCAGCAGATTGTTGGTCCGGAAGGCCTTCAGGTTGGCGGCCTGTTTCATCACGTTCGCGCGCGTGAGATCGTCGCCGCACTGCTTCAGCACCTGAATTAGCGTTTGCGCGACGTTGTAGCCCGTCACCACCAGGCCATCGGCCCGGTTGCCTTCGGGGAAATATCTGGCGAGGTATTCGTCGAACGCCTTCATGCCGGGGTCGTCCTTCCATTGCGGATCGAGCGGATCCATCAGGTAGGCCACCGAAATGATGCCTTGGGCGTTCTCGAAGCCGGCCGGCTGGATCACAGCGCCGATCGAGGAGCCGACCGAATTGAGAATGTGCAACGGCTTCCAGCCGATCTCGGCCGTCTTCTTGATGGCCTGCGCCGCGAATTTCGGCGTAGCAATGTCGACGAACACATCGGCATTCATCGATTTCATCTTGACGATATGCGTGTCGATGGTCGGCTCGGCGACTTCATACGCGTCCTCGGTCACGATCATCGATGCCGCCTTGTCGCCGAGCCCGTCCTTCAGGCCCTTGAGGTAGTCCTTTCCATAATCGTCGTTCTGGTAGAGCACGGCGATCCTGCCGTTCGGCTTTTCCTTCAGGATGTGCTTGGCGTAGATCCGGCCTTCGGCCTGATAGCTGGGCTGCCAGCCCATGGTCCACGGAAAGTTCTGCGGATCATTCCACTTGGTCGCGCCGGTCTGGATGAACAGCTGCGGCACCTTCTTCGTGTTCATGTATTTCTGAATGGCGCCGTTGGATGCGGTGCCGAGGGCGGCGAAGATCAGCAGGACCTCGTCGCTTTCGACGAGCCTACGCGCCTGCTCGACCGTTTTCGGCGGGCTGTAGCTGTCGTCGTAGGAGATGAAATTGATCTTGCGGCCGTTGATTCCTCCCTCGGCATTGATCTTGCGGAAGTAGGCCGCCTGGGCCCGGCCGCTGGTGCCGTAGGCCGATGCCGGCCCGCTGTAGGGCATGATGTTGCCGATCTTGATTTCAGTATCGCTTGCGCCGGTGTCGTATGTCTTCTGGGCAGATGCGCCGCCTGCGCCGGCGGCGAGGATGATGATGGCGGTCGAAAGCGCCGCCATTCGTCGTGCGACGAAAGACATGTCGTTTCTCCCAAAATGCAAAAATGAATGTGTCTGTCTTATCGAAGGCCGCTTCCGGGTCCTTGTTGGCAGTGAACACCCGGCTCCGGATCTTGTCGATGCCGAAGCACAGGCTCGTGCGCCGGTTCGCACCACTTCATTGGGTTCGTCAGTACTGCTGACCGTAGTCTTCCGGGATTGCTGCGATTACGCCGCACGCATTGATCGCTGCGCGCGGTAGGCCTGCGGCGATGTCAGCGTCAGCTTGCGGAAGGCCTTGCGAAAGCTGCTCTCGTCCTCATAGCCGGTGGCGCGAGCGATCGCCTTGATCGGTTGCGCCGTGGTCTCCAGCAGCGTGCGGGCGTGCTCGACGCGGCGTCGCGTGATGAAGGCCTGCGGCGGCTCGTGGGTCAGTTCGCGGAAGCGCCGGTTCAGCGTGCGTTCGCTCAGACCCAGCGCCTGCGCGAGGCCGCGCACCGTGATCGGCGTCTTGCCGGTACGGCGCACCAGCATGTCCGCTTTGATCAGCAGCGGGTCCTGCGCGAGCATGTAGCCGAGCGGCATGAAGATCGCCTGCGTGCGCTGCGCGGTGTCGATCACGGCATAGTCGGCGCAGACCTTTGCGACCTCGGGGCCTTCGACGAGCTCGATCAGCCGCAGCAACAAGTCGACCCATGACATCGGTCCGGCGGCGCAGACCAGGCGGTCGGCCTGCGTGATGACGGCATCGCTGGCGAGGTCGATCCTCGGATGACGACGGCGGAGCTCGCTCTGCAGCCACCAGGTGATGGTGGCGCGGCGGCCGTCGAGCAGGCCGGCATTGGCGAGCAGCAGCACGCCGCTGCAGAAGGCGCCGATCAAGCGGCCGCTGGCGTGCTGCTGGCGCAGCCAGGCGCCGGCGCGGTCATATTGCGGTTGCAGGCGTTCGGCGGTGAGGTGATCGACCAGGCTGCCGGGCACGATGATCGCGTCAAAGGCCGTCCGCTTGCTGATGGCGCCATCGACGGCAAGCAGCTTCCCGCCGCCGGCGCGCGCCGCCTTGCCGTCGAGCGACAGCGTCTGCCAGCTGAAACGCGCCTTGCCGCCGCGCAGCTGCATCACATGGTTGCCGAGCGTGAGGATGTCGGCGATGCCGGCGACCGCCGATTGCATGCAGCCTTCAAGCGCAAGGATCGCGAGCTTCATGGGACCTCCAGGCGTTGCCGTCATCCTACCCGATCGGCGTGATCAGGCCATGGCGGATATTGCCCGATCTCTGTCTGATCGGCCACTGCCTGATTGGGCCATGCCGGTCCATCTTCGCTGCGTTGTCACAACCTCAGCAATGGAGAGAGACCATGCCTTACGTCACCATTTCCACCGTCCGCGGCATCTTCGATGTCGCGCAGAAGAAGGCGCTGCTGGAGCGCGTTACCGATCTCATGGTCGAGGTCGAGGGGCAGGGCGACCCGGACTTCCGCAGGAACGTCTGGGTCAAGATCGAGGAGGGCGAGCCGGCGAGCTGGTCGCTCGGCGGCATGATGCCGACGCCTGACATGATCGCGGGCAAATTCGGCCCGCTCGACGCCGGCGGGCGGCGGATCGCGAAAGCGAAGGTGTAAGCGAGGAAGAGGCGCTTTCACCACATCGTCATTGCGAGCGAAGCGAAGCAATCCATCTCTCCGCATACGCGGACGCACGGATTGCTTCGTCGCTTCGCTCCTCGCAATGACGGATACGTCAAAAAACAAAAGGCGCTTCCGGTGGAAGCGCCTTTCGCATTGGTGAGGTGTTGCAAAGCTTACAGCGAGTAGTACATCTCGAACTCGACCGGGTGCGGGGTCATCTCGAAACGGGCGACCTCGGTCATCTTCAGCTCGATATAGGCGTCGATGAAGTCGTCATCGAACACGCCGCCGTTCTTGAGGAACGCGCGATCCTTGTCGAGGCTCTCGAGCGCTTCGCGCAAGCTACCGCAGACGGTCGGGATCTGCTTCAGCTCTTCCTTCGGCAGGTCGTAGAGGTCCT
This sequence comes from Bradyrhizobium sp. CER78, assembly GCF_029846235.1. GTDB lineage: Bacteria > Pseudomonadota > Alphaproteobacteria > Rhizobiales > Xanthobacteraceae > Bradyrhizobium. Next base: position 166,876 of record NZ_JARVWP010000004.1, on the reverse strand, counting down.
TGTCCATCGCCGGACCCGGATCGATCTTGTTCTTGATGCCGTCGAGGCCGGCCATCAGCATCGCGGCGAAGCCGAGATAGGGGTTGGCCATCGGGTCGGGGAAACGCACCTCGACGCGCTTGGCCTTCGGGTTCGCGGTGTAGGGGATGCGGCAGGCCGCCGAACGGTTGCGCGCGGAGTAGGCGAGCAGCACGGGGGCCTCATAGCCCGGGACCAGACGCTTGTAGGAGTTGGTCGACGGGTTGGTGAAGGCGTTGATCGCCTTGGCGTGCTTGATGACACCGCCGATGTAGTGCAGGCAGGTCTCCGACAGGTCGGCATATTTGTTGCCGGCGAAGGTCGGCTTGCCTTCCTTCCAGATCGACTGGTGGACGTGCATGCCCGAGCCGTTGTCGCCATAGACCGGCTTCGGCATGAAGGTGGCGGTCTTGCCGTAGATGTGCGCGACCTGGTGGATGCAGTATTTGTAGATCTGCATATGGTCGGCCATCAGCGTCAGCGTGTCGAATTTCATGCCGAGCTCGTGCTGGGCCGAAGCGACTTCATGGTGGTGCTTCTCGACCTTGACGCCCATCTTGGCCATCGCCCCGAGCATCTCGGAACGCATGTCCTGCACCGAGTCCTGCGGCGGCACCGGGAAGTAGCCGGCCTTGGTGCGGATGCGGTGGCCGAGGTTGCCGCCCTCATACTCGGTCGACGAGTTGATCGGCAGCTCGGAGGAGTCGAGGCGGAAGCCGGTGTTGTAGGGGTCGGCGGAATAGCGCACGTCGTCGAACACGAAGAACTCGGCCTCGGGGCCGACGAACACGGTGTCGCCCACGCCCATCGACTTCACCATCGCCTCGGCCTTCTTGGCGATACCGCGGGGGTCGCGGTTGTAGGGCTCGCCGGTGGTCGGCTCGAGCACGTCGCAGGTGATGACCATGGTAGTCTCGGCGAAGAACGGGTCGATCGTCGCGGTGACCGGGTCGGGCATCAGGCACATGTCGGATTCATTGATCGCCTTCCAGCCGGCGATCGACGAGCCGTCGAACATCGTGCCCTCGGCGAAGATGTCATCGTCGATCATGCTGACGTCGAAGGTAACGTGCTGCCACTTGCCGCGCGGATCGGTGAAGCGCAGGTCGACGTATTTGACGTCGTTGTCCTTGATCGATTTCAGGACGTCTTTGGCGGTCTTCATGAATACCCCTTATGGATGTGCGGGTGTGTTTCCGGCGGTGGGCGACGTTATTCCCGCTTTTGGCGGGTTCGTGTGACTACTCAAACGAAATCAGGCTGCCGAAGCAGCCTTTTTTCTCTTTTGCGTCAGAAATTCCGGATAGCACCGCCCTTAAATAGCGTCCAGCCCGGATTCGCCGGTCCGGATGCGGATGGCTTCTTCGATGTTGGAGACGAAGATCTTGCCGTCGCCGATCCGGCCGGTTTGGGCGGCGCGGCGGATTGCGTCGATCGCCTTCTCGACCAGGTCGTCGCCGATCACGATCTCGATCTTCACCTTGGGCAGGAAGTCGACGATATATTCCGCACCGCGATAAAGCTCGGCATGGCCCTTCTGGCGGCCAAATCCCTTGGCCTCGGTCACGGTGATGCCTTGCAGTCCGACTTCCTGGAGCGCTTCTTTCACCTCGTCGAGCTTGAAGGGCTTGATGATGGCTTCAATCTTCTTCACTGAGCGCCTCCCGGGCATTGCAGATTGCAGGGTCGAGTTCGATGCGCGTGGGGCGCAGTCTGGTTGGTCTTAAGCCTTCCGGCCGGTAGCCGGAAGCACGCGCAATGGTCGCATCGGGCGGCCTTGTACGCGGCTTCCTCAAAAGCAGGGTCTATGCCAAGTTGTTAAGGTCCCCGATTTCGAAATGTTATCAGCCTTTTAACAGGCAGTCGGCTGATATCGAACCAGATGGGCTATGATATCCAAGCCTAACAAATAGGCAAATAGATCAATCCATATGCAGTCGGCCAGTAGAAACCCCGCGAACGTCACAGGAATTGCCTCTCGAAAAGGCGAAGCGATTGAGGATTCGGCATGGACGTTCTGACCACCACCGAGATGGAGCGCGCCGACCGGCTGACCATCGCAGCCGGCACGCCGGGCTTCGCGCTGATGATGAGCGCGGGCCAGGCCGTCGCGGAAGCGGCGATGGACCTGGTCGAGGAGGGGCCGATCGTCGTGGTCGCCGGCCGCGGTAACAATGGCGGCGATGGCTTTGTCGCCGCCGCCGAGCTCGCCGCGCGCGGCCGCGAGGTCTCGGTGATCCTGCTCTGCGAGCGCGACAGCCTGCAGGGCGACGCCGCGCTGGCCGCCAAGGGCTGGAAATATCCGGTGCTGCCGTTCAACCCGCAGGCGCTCGGCAAGCCGGCGCTGATCATCGACGCGCTGTTCGGCGCCGGGCTCAATCGCCCGGTGAAGGGCGACCCGCTGGAGATGATCGCGGCCATCAACGCCAATGGTGCGCCTGTGCTGGCGGTCGACCTGCCGAGCGGCATCAACGGCACCACGGGCGCTGTCATGGGCGCGGCCGTGCAGGCGACGGAAACCGTCACCTTCTTCCGCAAGAAGCCCGCGCATCTGCTGCTGCCGGGCCGGATGTATTGCGGCCGGGTCCGCGTCGCCGATATCGGCATCGACGCGCAGGTGCTCGACGAGATCAAGCCGCTGACCGCGGAGAACGTGCCGCAGGCCTGGCGCTGGCCGTTTCCGGTGCCGCGGATCGATGGCCACAAATATGCGAGGGGGCATGCCGTCGTGGTTTCGGGCGATCTCGCCTCGACCGGGGCGGCACGGCTCGCTGCGCGGGCAGCGCTGCGCGCCGGCGCCGGCCTCGTGACGCTGGCCTCGCCGCGCGATGCGCTTGCCGTCAACGCGGCGGCGCTGACCGCGGTGATGGTGCGCGCGGTCGATAACCCGATCCAGTTCGCCGAACTGCTCGACGACAAGCGGCTCAACGCCTGCGTGATCGGCCCCGGCGCGGGCGTCAGCGCGCGTACCCGCGACTTCGTTCACACCGCACTCTCTGCGCGGCGGCACCTCGTGCTCGACGCCGATGCGCTGACCAGTTTTGCCGGCACGCCGGACAGGCTGTTCGAGGCGATCAAGGCGAGCGACGGGTTTGGGGTGGTGCTGACCCCGCATGAGGGCGAGTTTCCGCGGCTGTTCAGCGACATCTCCAACAAGCATCCCGGCCGCTCCAAGCTCGAGCGCGTGCGCGCGGCGGCCGAGCGCTCCGGCGCGGTGGTGCTGTTGAAGGGCGCCGACACGGTGATCGCCTCTCCGGATGGCCGCGCCACCGTTGCCGCCAACGCGCCGCCGTGGCTTGCCACCGCCGGCGCCGGCGACGTGCTCGCAGGCATCATCGCGGGCTTCCTGGCGCAGGGCGTTGCGGCCTTCGAGGCGGCCAGCATCGGCGTGTGGCTGCACGGCGAAGGCGCCAGCGAGGCGGGGCCCGGCCTGATCGCCGAGGATCTGACCGAGGTGCTGCCGGCCGTGTTCCGCCGTCTCTATGACGAGTTCGGCATTGAATATTAGGCGGCTCGCGCTTGCCGACATGGCCGCCGCGGCGCGCGTGCATCGCGTGTCCTTTGACCACAAGCGCGATGCGATCAGGTTGAATCGTCATCGCGCTCGAGCCCTTTGTTTGCACATGATCCTTCCGGAAAACCGCTTCGCACTTTTCCGGATCATGCTCTAGGCAATGTCGGTGGAGAGCGAAACGCTCTTCCATGCATCGAATTCGGCCTGCAACAGTTTCATTTTGTCTTCGACCAGCCGAACGGCATCGCTGCCGAGCAGCAGGTGCGCCGGCGGATCGGCCGACAGTGCGAGTTTCAGCATGGCCTGCGCGGCCTTCTTGGGATCGCCAACCTGCCGGCCACTCATTTCCATACGGCGTTTGCGGATCGGATCAATCAGAGCGTCATAGTCGGCGATCGATCGTTCCGCCCGTACCATCGATCGTCCGGCCCAGTCAGTGCGGAAGCTGCCGGGCTCGACCGCCGTCACCTTGATGCCGAGGTCATTGACTTCCTTGCCGAGGGTTTCGGAGATCCCCTCCAGCGCGAACTTGCTGCCGTGATAGTAGCTGAGACCGGGCATCGTGATGAACCCGCCCATGGACGTGACGTTGAGGATTTGCCCGGCGCGGCGCTTGCGCATGAAGGGCAGCACCGCCTGGATCATCGCCACCGCGCCAAAGACATTGACCTCGAACTGCCGTCGCAGTTCGTCGATCGATGATTCCTCCAGAATGCCCTCGTGGCCATAGCCGGCATTGTTCACCAGAACGTCGATCGCGCCGATCCTGCGCTCGACGTCGGCGACGGCGGGCGCGATGGCCTCGAAGTTGGTGACATCAAGGATCACCGCGTGCACGCCTGCGCCGAGCGCTTCGAACTTCTGCTTGTCGTTCTCGTTGCGCACGGTGCCGACGACGGTGTGGCCGTCACTCAATGCAGCCTCGGCCAACGCGCGGCCGAAGCCGGACGAAACGCCCGTGATAAGGAAAGTCTTTGCCATAGAGGATGTCCTTTAGATCAGGTTGCCGATCCAGATTGCGGGCTCGATATAGTCGACTTGATTAATGCAATAATCGGCATAAACTGGCATGACCTGATGCAAGTAATTGTACAATGCAGCATGCCGGTCTTTTCGAGCTGAACGCGGTCGTCGCGATCTCGACCCATCGCAGCTTTCGCGCCGCCGCAACCGAACTCGGCATTTCGCCCTCGGCGCTCAGTCATGCGATCGCCGGGCTGGAGAAAAAGCTGGGCGTGCGTCTCATCAACCGGACGACGCGCAGCGTCGCCCTATCGGAAGCGGGAGAGCGCTTCCTCGCCAGGGTCAGTCCAGCACTGCGCGAGATTGCCGGAGCGATGGAGGACGTGAACGAGTTCCGCGACACGCCCGCAGGGACGCTGCGCATCAACCTGAAGGAGCGCGCCGCGCACCAGATCCTCCGCCCGGTCGTCGCAAAGTTTATGCGGCACTATCCCGACATGAACGTCGAGTTGACGCTGGAGGGCCGTGCCATCGATATCGTCGCGGAGGGCTTTGATGCCGGCATCCGGCTGGCCGAAGCCGTGCCGCAAGACATGGTCGCGGTTCCCTGCGGCCCGGACACGCGCTTCATCGTCGTTGGCGCGCTCGCCTATTTCGCTCGCGCGTCGGTGCCGCGGTCGCCGCTTGATCTGCTTGCCCATGAATGCATTCGCAGGCGGATGCCCAGCGGCAAGATCTATCACTGGGAATTCGAAAAGCGCGGCGGCGAGCAGATGGCGGTGGATGTCCCGGGCAGGCTGACCCTCGACAGCGACACCCTGATGGTCGAGGCCGCTCTCGAAGGCCTGGGACTGGCGTTCGTCAGTGATTTCTGGGTCGCGGGGCATCTCGCGGCCGGGACATTGCGAGCCGTGCTGGACGACTGGACGCCGCCATTCCCCGGCTTGCGTCTCTACTATCCGCGGCATCGGCACATGACGGCCGGGCTTCGAGCTTTCGTCGACATGATACGAGCGGAGACGAAGTTGGCCGCTAAGGGGGGCGGGGCCCTCCCACCCCAAGCCAAGCGATCGCGCGATCATCGCAAGGGCGCTTGAGCTGCGGGTGCCCGGCGCGGACCTCAGGTCGATTTCATTCCGCGGCTGAAATCAGCTTGGTTTGGTTCACCCGCGTCTCGCCCTTGAGATTGTCGACGGTGACGTATGTGTCGTACCAGGTCAGCCGCGGCCGGGCTCCGAACCGTTCGGTGAGCTCGGCGATCTTGGCCTCGGTGAACCATGCCTCGGCCGCCTCCCGGCTCTCCCACAAATAAACGCCGCCCGTGCCGGCTTCACCGTTGAGGTAGTCTTTGCGGATCAGCCCCTTTGTCGCGAGCTTTCGATAGATGGGGGCGGTGCCCATGCCGCCCTTGATGGCCTGTTCTTCAGTTCGCTTCGGAAGGTCGAATTGAACGACGACGATGCACCGTGTCATCCCGGTTCTCCGATCTGAGTCCACACGGTGTCAGGTTCGCTTGGCGGCACGCCGGTCTGGCCGAACAATACAGCATGCAGCCCGCGCTTGTCCCGGTTTAAGCCGAGTGCCCCCGGAGGGGCAGCGCTTGACATTTAAGACGACCGGTCATATTGTACGTTCAGGAGATCAGAGCATGGCAAGGCCGAGCGTTCGGGAACAATTGATCGAGGCCGGGTTGCAGACCCTGCATCGGCATGGCTTCAACGGCACCGGTGTTCAGGACATCACGGATGCCGCCGGGGTGCCGAAGGGATCGTTCTATAATCACTTCGAGAGCAAGGAAGCTTTGGCGCTGGAGGCGCTGGAGCGGTACTGGCAGAACGGCGCCGCTCGGCGCGCACAGCTGAGCGACACAAGTGTCGACCCTGTGGAGCGGCTTCGTCGCTTTTTTCGTGGCTTGTCGGACCTTGCCATCCGTCAGAACTTCCAAACTGGATGCATGATCGGGAACTTCAGTGCAGAGCTCTCTGTGCAGAGCAAGGAGGTCCGCGATCGTCTCGCCGAGATCTTCGCCGCCTGGAGCCGCGCGATCGAATCCTGCGTGCGCGAGGCCGAGAAAGCCGGCCGCGTGCAGCCGCGTCTGCCTGCCGCCACCATTGCGACATTCCTGGTCAATGCCTGGGAGGGGGCCGTGCTCAGGTCCAAGGTCGAGCAGGACAAGTCGCCGTTCGATCAGTTCGAACGCGTGGTATTCGCAAGCATCTTCGCCTGAGCCGTCGAGAGCCAAAGGTACCAAAGAGCCACTGGCATCAACTTGGCTTACGACTAAGATGACCGGTCATATTGGAGAGAGAAAATGAAGCTTTCAACTTCGTTCCAGCTTGGAGCCTTTCGGCTCGCGCACCGTGTTGTGATGCCGCCGTTGACCAGGATGCGATCAGCCAACGGCGTGCCGTCGCCGCTCGCCGCGACCTATTATGGTCAGCGCGCGACCGAAGGCGGGCTGATCATCGCCGAAGCGACCCAGATTTCCCAGCAAGGGCAGGGCTATCCGCAGACGCCGGGAATCTACACGGAGGACCAGGTCGCGGGTTGGCGCACCGTCGTCGACGCAGTCAAGGAGCGAGGCGGAGTGATCTTCCTGCAGCTGTGGCACGTGGGAAGGATTTCGCACTCCTCGTTTCAAAAGGACGGAGCCGTTCCTGTCGCGCCGTCTGCGATCCGGCCGGCAGGCAATGCTTTCAAGAGCGATTTTCAGCGCGCGCCCTATGAGACGCCCCGCGCGCTCGAGCTGAGCGAAATCGTGCAGATTGTCGCCGACTACCGCAAGGCCGCGGAGAACGCCAAGCGGGCCGGGTTCGACGGCATCGAGATTCATGCCGCCAACGGCTATCTGCTTCAGCAATTTCTGGAGGACAAGACCAATCACCGCACCGACCGCTATGGCGGCTCGATCGAGAACCGCGCCCGTCTGCTGTTTGAAGTCCTCGATGCCGTCTCGGACGTGTGGCCGGCCGATCGCATCGGCGTTCGGCTGTCGCCGTTCAGCAGCGTCGGCGATGTCGCGGACAGTGACCCGATGTCTCTGTACACGCACGTCATCAAGCAACTGGCCGCACGTCAGATCGGCTTCCTGCATCTGATCGAGGCTCGGGTGCGCGCCGGTCTGGTTGATCAGACCGACGACGCGGCGCCGCAATCCGTCGCCACGCTGTTGCGCCCGTTGTTTCCCGGCGCGTTCATTGTGTCGGGAGGCTTCACCGCGGAGACCGCCGAGCAGGCGCTCGCTACCGGCACGGCAGACCTCGTCGCGTTCGGGCGCGCCTTCATCGCCAATCCCGATCTGCCGAGGCGTCTCGCGCTTGGCGCGCCGCTCAACGCGCCAGACCGATCGACGTTCTACGGCGGCGCCGAGCGCGGCTACACCGACTATCCGAGCCTCGATGAGGTCGGCGCATTCAGTGCCTGAGCCGGGAAAGGCACGAGAGCGATGGACGCGGTGACACGTACCAGTTTCGCCCAAATGATAGCGGCGTTGGAGCATCAGGGATGAACGGGGCCAGAGCTGGATCTCGTTCGACGACTACGCCATCGCGCTGGTCGAGGAACGCGAAAGGTCAGCGCATGAGCGCGCGCTTCATCGTCGGTGACGAGGGAGAGCGACGATGAAGCTCTACGGGTTCGGGCCGGCAGCCAGCGCCCAGCGCGTTCGCGTCTTCTTGGCCGAAAAGGGGCTCGATATCCCGACCGAACAATTGAACGTGCGCGACGACGATCAGTTCGCCGCAGCGTTCACCGCGATGAACCCGTTCCACTGCGTGCCGTTTCTTGAACTGGAAGATGGCACCGTGATTGCGGAGTCCGTCTCGATCTGCCGGTACCTGGAGGAACTGCATCCGGAGCCCGCGCTATTTGGCCGCACGGCCGTCGAGCGCGCCGTCATCGACATGTGGCTGCGCCGCTTCGAACTTGATGGCCTGGTCCCGATGGTTCACGCGGTGCGCAACCATGTGCCGATGTTCGCGGGCAAGGTCGTGCCGGGCACACGCACCGATCTGCCGCAGCTGCCTGCAATGGTGATCCGCGGCAAGGAGCTGATGGAGATCCTGCTGGGTCGCGTCGAGCCACACATCGCCAGAAGCGAATTCGTCGCCGGTCCTGAGTTTACCATCGCCGACATCACCGGCTTCTTCGCCATACGTTTGACCAGGGTGTTGGAGATGGACATCGCCACGCGCTATCCCGCCGTCGCTAACTGGTTCGCCAAGGTGTCGGCGCGTCCGACCTTCCAGTTCTAAGGAGATGAGCATGAGCAAGCCAGTTTGCATCGTCACCGGCGTAGGGCCTGAGCATGGCACGGGCGCCGAGATCGCCAAGCGCTTCAGCGAGAGCGGCTATCGGGTCGCAATGCTCGCCCGCAATGCCGATAACCTCGACGCCCTGGCTCGCAAGTACAGGGATGCTCGCGCCTATCAATGCGACGTCGGCGATCTCGACGCCCTGATCAAGACCGTCACGCGCATCAAGGCGGAGATGGGCGCACCCAAGATCGTGGTCCACAACGCCCTGCGTGCGACCCGGGGCAGTATCCTTGAGATGGACCCGAACGATCTTGAAAGGAACTTCCGGGTCAACACCACGGCGCTGCTTCATCTCGCTCGCGAGACGATTCCGGCGATGCTGGAAGCGGGTGAGGGCGCGATCCTGGTGACCGGCAACACGTCGGCCATCCGGGGCAAGACCAATTGGGGCTTCTTCTCCTCAACCAAGGCGGCGCAACGCATCCTGGCGGAATCAATGGCACGTGAGTTCGGGCCTCGGGGTATTCATGTCGCCTACATCCTGATCGACGCCTCGATCGACACGCCGCGCACGCGTCCGCTGCTGGCGCCCGACAAACCGGACGACTTCTTCGCCAAGCCCGCCGCGATCGCCGAAGAAATGTTCCGGGTTGCCCATCAGGATCGCTCGACCTGGTCGTTCCTCGTCGAACTGCGTCCGTTCGGCGAGGTCTGGTAGCCGCAGGAATCAAAGCGGAGAGAAAAGGACCGAAACAGCCCGACGCAGCTCTGCCCAGCCGATACTCTTGCTGTGCGAGAAGCCGCGCTGATCACACCCTGCCTGCCGGCTGGAACGGCTCGGTCAATTGCGCACGAAATAGAGCGGCGTTCTCAGTGTCAGCTGATAGGACGGCTTCGGCATCCAGATGATCTGAGCTGTGACTCCGAACTGGCGATTGTCGTTGTCATCCATCCGGTCGAGATCGAGCCGGAGAATAGGCTGGGTGAAGGACTGAATTTGCGCGAAGTTCAGCAGCTGAGCGCCGCCAAAATGTTGCACGCCGACGCGGCCTGTGAATTTCCAGTTGCTCGGCCATTGGTAATAGCCGCCGACATAGCCGATGATATTTGGATGGATTCGGGCGAGCGCGGTCGCCACCTCGACGCGGGTGTCCTGGAACCCCGCCAGCATTCCCCGCGTGGCGTCCGCGTCGAAGGCGTAGTCGAACTCGAGGATGTTGTTGAAGGTCGTGGTTCCGGTCGGCCCGTTCGGGATTGCCTGGGTGATTGTCGATTGCCAGGTGATGGTCGGGATCGAACCACCATTCTGACTGTAGAGATCTGCCTGAAACCCAACGTTCCAGCTGGTGACATCGAACTGCGACCAGCCCTGCGCGGGTCCGTAGGTGGTCGTGCCTGAAACGCCGGCATAGAGCGAGACGGTATCGGTGACGTCCACCGTCAACGGAAGATCGACGGCGAGGGATTGCCGGGATGGCAGCGAAACGTTGGTCGGCAGGGTGCCGCCGCCGGCAAGCGCGAGCGACTGTAGCGCGGTAAGCAGCGCCGGGCTGCTGAAACCGACCGGCAAGGCGCCAGCCGGCACGGTGGCGTAGCTGGTTCGCAAATCGAGATAGATATTCGGTGTCGCGTTGGAGGCGCTGCTGTCGTCCTCGCGGTCCTTGCCGAACGCCGGTCCGGTGAAGCACGCGCCCATCAGGCAGGCGAGGACAAGCGCCGGAAACAAGCGAGAGGCGCTCGATAGAGCGGTCGAGACGTGAAGGGAAACTGGCACGACCTCTAGGCTCCTCCTCGATTGCAGCCAGACGCTAGCTGACCAGATACTTCGCCACCGCCGGCTCGTTCCACTGGATGCCGAGGCCGGGACCACGCGCGGTCACCGCGCCGTCGACGATCTCGGCGGGCCTTGCCAGGATCGCGCCGGCGAAGTCGAGGAATTCGAGCCAGTGCGCGGTCGGCGTCACCGCGAGCAGGTGCGCGCTGACTTCCGCGAACAGATGGCTCGACATCGGGATCGACGCAGCATCAGCTTGCCCTGCGACCTGCATCCAGCCGGTGACGCCGCCGACCTTCATCACGTCGGGCATGATGAAGTCGGACGCGCCGGCCGCGATCGCCTCGGCGAAGCCGCGCGGAAACCACCAGTTCTCGCCGGCCTGGATCGGCGTCGGCGAGGTCTCGCGGACCTTGGCGTGGCCGGACAGGCTCTCCTGCGGCACCGGCTCCTCGATCCAGTGCAAATCGTAGGGTGCCAGCCGGGCGATGCGGCGGGTGGCCTCCGCCGGATCGAGCGACTGGTTGAAATCGAGCATCAGCGCGACGTCGGGGCCGAGCAGGGCGCGCACGCCCTTCACGACGCGCTCGTCATTGGCGGCATCACCGTCGCCGCCCTTGATCTTGATGCCCTTGAAGCCCTGGTCGAGCGATCGGCGCAGTGCACGTTCATCGGTAACGGGATCGACCGCGCCGTAGCTGTCATAGGCCCTGATCGGCTTCGCCGATCCGCCGAGCAGCTCGACCAGCGGCCGACCGGCGAGCTGGCCGAGCACATCCCAATAGGCCATGTCGAGACCGGACACGGCCATGCCGACCAAGCCCTGCCAGCCGAGCAGCCGGAACTTGGCATCCATCGCCTTCATCAGGTCGAACGGCGCGACCGGCCTGCCGGCGAGTTCGCGACCGATCTCCTCGATCAGATAACAAAGCGGGTGAAGTGTGAGCTTGCTGTAAGCGAAGATGTAGGTGCGGCCGGTAACGCCTTGATCGGTCTCGACATCGATCAGGACCAGCGGACCGGAATCGATCACGCCGAAGGCGGTCGTCACCGGGCGCTTGAGCGGCACCACGACGCCTCGCGCCTTAACTCCGCAGATCGCTGCAACTGTCTGGCTCATGGATGTTTCCCCACGCGCTTCCCGGAGTGCTTCCTGTTCTTGTTATTGGACACTGTACCATCGGACGAGCCGCGGCGCGGCCCAATCGGTCGCGACCTGTTCGATCAAATAGCGGCCGGGATATTCGGCGAGGAAGGCTATGCGCTGGGTCTGGCCCGGTTCGACCGCGAGCGTGTCGAGCCAGAACGGCTTCCAGCCGTCATCCAGCCGGTCGAGCAGACGGAAGTGATGGCCGTGCAGATGAAAGACGCTGGCGATCGCGCCGCCATTGGTCAGGGTCAGCACGACCGGCCGGCCGGTCTTGGCCTGAAAGGCGGGCGCGGCCGATGGCTTGAAGTCCGCCGGGCGGAACCACTCGGTCGGCGTGCCGAGCGCCAGCTCGAATCTGGCTGCGCTCCTGAGATCGAGCTGAGCCGGCATGTCGTTGCCCGGGAGCGGCGGCGCGGGCGGGAACGGCGCGGGGCGGATCGGCGGTTCGTTCGAGACGATGAGCTTGCCGACCGGGCGAGCCTGCTTGCCGTCGTGCAGCAGGATCGGGAAGCTGGTTCCGGCCGGACCGGCCGCATCGACGAAGACATCGGTTCGGCTCCCGGGCGCCAGCACCAGCGCACCGTTGCGGGCCGGGAACGGTTCGGCCGGCTGCCCGTCGATCGCCATCACCCTGACGTCGAGGTTCTCCAGCTTGACCGCCAGCACACTGCGCTGGCTGCCATTGATGAAGCGGAGTCTGAGCCGGGCATTGGCTGGAGCCGAGACTTCGTATGAGGTCTTGGCGTTAATTGTATGAATTGGCGTCGAATCTTTCGATTCGGTTCCGGGTGGAATCGCGGTTCCGTCCGGCCGCAGGCGCCACTCCTCGATCAGCAGGACCTCGTCGCGATCGACCGCGACCGGTGAGGTGCCGGTGACGATCAGCGGCCGCGGGCGGGCCGGCGCCGTGCCGCCGGCGCCGAGCAGCGGCTCGCACAGGAAGGTACCAGCATGCCGGAGCGGGAGCTGGAAAGTATCCTTGGCCCCGGCGGCAAGCTGTGCCCGGGAGGCCAACGGCTCCGCGGCCGGGTTGCCATCGAGCCCGCGCCAATCGAGCGCGGCGGCGATCGGCAGCTCGTTGCCAAACGTCACGTCGAGGACCTCGCCGCGCCTGAAGCGGAGGTCGCCGCTGCCCAGCGACCAGACGGGCGTGTCCGGCCCGTCAGGGCGAAGCACGATGCGATCGATTCTGGCCTGGAGCACGACCGCCGTCCGGCCCTGCGCCGAGACCGTAGCCGGCCAAGCGGGGCAAAGCGCCGCGGCGCCGAGGGCGGCCATCAGGTCGCGCCGGCTGAGCCAAAATTCGGGACTTGCTGCGGGGCTTGCCATCCGGCCGATGCGGACCATTTTCAAGCGTACCTGTCCAGTCGCGATCGGTCGCAGGGCGGGTTCTCCAGCGGCCATTTTTTTGCTGCGAACCGGTGGGCGCATGTTATAAGCCCGGCCGCCCGCGGCATCGCGGCCGGACTGGATGCTTTTCGCGCGGGCGTGGCGGAACTGGTAGACGCGCTGGATTTAGGTTCCAGTGACGAGAGTCGTGGGGGTTCGAGTCCCTCCGCCCGCACCAAGCGCTTACAGCGTTTGCATGACGAATTCTTGGAGAACCTTGGGCCCCGCAGGGGACGAGGGTTCGCCGAACCCACAGACGTCAGGCCGCAAGGCTCAAGCGTCGCACAGATTGAACACTGCCACGGCCGCTCGGGCCGCGGCAAAAGCGGAAGAAGATTGATACCATGCAGGTCACCGAGACCCTCAACGAGGGACTGAAGCACGAATTCAAAATCAGCGTTCCGGCATCCGATCTCGATGCCAAGGCGGACGCCAAGCTGGTCGACCTCAAGGACAAGGTCCGTCTCAACGGCTTCCGTCCCGGCAAGGTGCCGGTGGCGCACCTGAAGAAGATCTACGGCCGCTCGGTCATGGCCGAGACCATCGACCAGACCATCAGCGACACCAACCGGCAGCTGTTCGAAGATCGTGGCTTCCGCCTTGCCGGCGAGCCGAAGATCACGATGCCGACCGAGAAGGACCAGGTCGATGAATTGCTGTCGGGCAAGACCGACCTGACCTACACGGTCGCGATCGAGGTCGTGCCGCCGATCCAGCTCGCCGATTTCAAGTCGTTCTCGGTCGAGAAGCCGGTGGTGGAAGTTTCCGACGCGGACGTCGACGACGCCATCAAGCGGATCGCCGAGGGCAGCCGCCCGTACAACGCCAAGGCCGAGGGCACCAAGGCGGAGAAGGGCGACCGCGTCACCATCAGCTTCAAGGGCACCATCAATGGTGAAGCCTTCGAGGGCGGCACCGGCGAGGGCATCCAGGTCGTGATCGGCGCCGGCCAGTTCATCCCGGGCTTCGAGGAGCAGCTGATCGGCATCGGCTCGGGCGAGACTCGCACGCTGAAGGTCTCGTTCCCGAAGAACTACCTCAACGACAAGCTTGCCGGCCAGCCGGCCGAGTTCGAGACCACCGCGACGCTGATCGAGGCGCCCGGTGAGGCCACGATCGACGACGAGTTCGCCAAGACGCTCGGCCTTGAGTCGCTCGACAAGCTGAAGCAAGCCGCGCGCGAGCGCCTGACCGCCGAATTCGCCGGCGCGACCCGCCAGAAGGTCAAGCGCGCGCTGCTCGACCGGCTCGACGAGAGCCACAAATTCGAGGCGCCGCCGTCGCTTGTCGCCGAAGAGTTCAACCTGATGTGGAACTCGATCAAGGCCGAGATGGACTCGACCGGCAAGACCTTCGCCGACGAGAACACCACCGAGGATGCGGCCAAGGAAGAGTACCAGAAGATCGCCGACCGCCGCGTCCGCCTCGGCCTCGTGCTGTCGGAGATCGGCGAGAAGAACAAGATCACCGTGACTGACGACGAGGTCTCGCGCGCCGTGATCGAGCGCGCGCGCCAGATGCCCGGCCGCGAGAAGGAAGTCTGGGATTACTACCGCAGCAACGCCCAGGCGCTGGCCCAGCTCCGCGCTCCGATCTACGAGGACAAGGTCGTCGACTTCGTCTTGGAGCTCGCCAATGTGACCGAGAAGAAGGTCACCAAGGACGAGCTGTTCAAGGATGAAGACGCCGAGAAGACTGCCGCCTAATTCCGGCACCTCGCGTTAATGATGAACCGCGAAAGCGCGCCTTGTGAGGATCCCCTCGCTAGGCGCGCCGCTGCGAATCGGCTTGAACGTCCACGACCTGCCCAATTGGCTAGTGTCGGCCTTGTCGGCCGGAAATTGGCCCATATCTGGTTTAAGCCTTGAGCCAGCCAGCCTCGAGCCAGTAGTCTTGGACGAAGCTAGTTCTGGGCAAAGCTCTGCATCACCCCTAACCCCTGGGTTCTTTCATGCGCGATCCCGTTGAAACCTACATGAATCTCGTTCCGATGGTCGTCGAGCAGACCAATCGCGGCGAACGCGCCTACGACATTTTCTCGCGCCTCTTGAAAGAGCGCATCATCTTCGTCACCGGTCCGGTGGAAGACGGCATGTCGACCTTGATCGTCGCGCAGCTCTTGTTCCTCGAGGCCGAGAATCCGAAGAAGGAAATCTCGATGTACATCAACTCGCCGGGTGGCGTGGTGACGTCGGGCCTTGCGATCTACGACACGATGCAGTTCATCCGTCCGCCGGTGTCGACGCTGTGCACCGGGCAGGCGGCCTCGATGGGCTCGCTGCTGCTCGCGGCCGGCGAGAAGGACATGCGCTTCACGCTGCCGAACTCCCGCATCATGGTGCACCAGCCCTCCGGCGGCTTCCAGGGCCAGGCCACCGACATCATGCTGCACGCGCAGGAGATCCTGAATCTCAAGAAGCGCCTCAACGAGATCTACGTGAAGCACACCGGCCAGACCTACAAGGCGATCGAGGACGCGCTCGAGCGCGACAAGTTCCTCACCGCCGAGGACGCCAAGGCGTTCGGCCTCGTCGACAAGGTCATCGACAAGCGTCCGGAAGATCCGTCGGCCGCCAAGGCTGCATGACAGGGCTGCCTGATCTGGACAGGCCTCCCGGGGCGCCGGCGTGATCTGCACATTGGCGCCTCACATAACCGGCAAAAGCAGGACGGGCGGAGTACCCCGCAAGTGCCTATGCGCGGGCGGAAGGTTCCACTTTCGTGCTCATTGGCTGGCGTGGTAATCCCGCAACGTTCCGTGGATTTCGACGCGTATTCCACGTGCGATCGTGGAAAATCACGGTATTGTCACGGTCTTGAGCCGGGCATCCGATTAGCGAATTCTTGATAGTCGGGTGCCAGCATGGTTGGCTGTAATGCATCGGCTATGATCGCGGAGATTCGAATAAACCGTGATTGGCACGGTCAGTATTGCGTAGGGTCTTTTTTGGTACGGAATTTGCTCTATCTACCCAAGACGCCGGTTTTGTGCCGGATTGGGTCGATCTGGCAAACAAGATCGAACGGCGGACGGAGATAAGGAATGAGTAAGGTCGGCACGAGCGACGCCAAGAACACGCTATACTGCTCGTTCTGCGGCAAGAGCCAGCATGAAGTTCGCAAGCTGATTGCCGGACCGACTGTCTTCATTTGCGACGAGTGTGTCGAACTGTGCATGGACATCATTCGCGAGGAGAACAAATCCTCGCTGGTGAAGTCGCGCGACGGCATTCCGACGCCGAAGGAAATCTGCAAGGTCCTGGACGACTACGTGATCGGCCAGAGCCATGCCAAGAAGGTGCTGTCGGTCGCCGTCCACAATCACTACAAGCGGCTCAACCACCAGACCAAGCACAACGACGTCGAACTGGCGAAGTCGAACATCCTGCTGATCGGTCCGACCGGTTCGGGCAAGACGCTGCTCGCGCAGACGCTGGCCCGCATCCTCGACGTGCCCTTTACCATGGCTGACGCGACGACGCTGACCGAAGCCGGCTATGTCGGCGAGGACGTCGAGAACATCATCCTAAAGCTGCTGCAGGCCGCCGACTACAATGTCGAGCGTGCGCAGCGCGGCATCGTCTATATCGACGAAATCGACAAGATCAGCCGCAAGTCGGACAATCCCTCGATCACCCGCGATGTGTCGGGCGAGGGCGTCCAGCAGGCACTGCTGAAGATCATGGAAGGCACGGTGGCGTCGGTCCCGCCGCAGGGCGGCCGCAAGCATCCGCAGCAGGAGTTCCTGCAGGTGGATACCACCAACATCCTGTTCATCTGCGGCGGTGCGTTCTCGGGTCTCGAGAAGATCATCTCGGCGCGCGGCCGTTCGACCTCGATCGGCTTCGCGGCGCAGGTGCTCGCGCCGGAGGATCGCCGTACCGGCGAGATCTTCCGCCACGTCGAGCCGGAAGATCTGCTGAAGTACGGCCTGATCCCGGAATTCGTCGGCCGTCTGCCCGTCGTTGCGACGCTGGAAGACCTCGACGAAACCTCGCTGAAGAAGATCCTGACCGATCCGAAGAACGCGCTGGTGAAGCAGTACCAGCGGCTGTTCGAGATGGAGAACATCGAGCTGACCTTCGCCGACGAGGCGCTTGGCGCGGTCGCCCGCAAGGCGATCGAGCGCAAGACCGGTGCGCGCGGCCTGCGGTCGATCCTGGAGAGCATCCTGCTCGAGACCATGTTCGACCTCCCGGGCCTGGAAGGCGTCGAGGAAGTCGTGATCTCGCGCGAGGTCGTCGAGGGCACGGCGCGTCCGCTCTACATCTACGCGGATCGTTCCGACCGCGCCGTCGAGAGCAGCGCGAGCGCCTAACAGCACGCGTCTCGACCCGTAAAAAATTGCACGGCTGCCGGGCGATCCGGCGGCCGTTGCGGCGCAACAGCAGCGCCGTTGTGGCATTGCAGTAAATGCCTGTTTAGCCTGAATTTCCGGGCACTTCTCAGGCTTGACACCCCCCGGCCTGATAGCCACCTAATGCTATCGGCGAGGGATCTCATGCGTTGAGATTCGTCGCTTTTCGATACGGAATAAGCGGCTGCTGACGGCAATCTTTTCCGGATCACCAAGGCACCTTGTGGCGGTTGCGCAAGCAGGCGGACTGCGAGCAAGGGGGCAAAACAAAAGGATAAGGCCATGACGACCTCAAAACCCCGGCCAACGATCGTCCACGGCGAGAGCCATTCCTATCCGGTGTTGCCGCTCCGCGACATCGTCGTCTTCCCGCACATGATCGTGCCTCTCTTCGTCGGCCGCGAGAAATCGATCCGCGCGCTCGAAGAGGTGATGAAGAACGACGCGCTGATCATGCTCGCGACGCAGAAGAACGCGTCCGATGATGATCCGGCACCCGATTCAATTTACGAGACCGGTACGCTCGCCAGCGTGCTGCAACTGCTGAAGCTGCCGGACGGCACCGTCAAGGTGCTGGTCGAGGGCCTCGAGCGCGCGCGTGTCGAGAAGTATTCCGACCGCAGCGAATATTACGAAGCGACCGCGGTCGCGCTCGCCGACACGGACGCCAACTCGGTTGAAGCTGAGGCGCTGGCGCGGTCGGTCGTGTCCGACTTCGAAAGCTATGTGAAGCTGAACAAGAAGATCTCTGCCGAAGTCGTCGGCGTGGTTCAGGCGATCACCGATTTCGCCAAGCTCGGCGATACCGTTGCCTCGCATCTCGCGGTCAAGATTGCCGATCGGCAGGCGATCCTGGAGACGTTGTCCGTCACGCAGCGCCTGGAGAAGGTGCTGGGCCTGATGGAGAGCGAGATCTCGGTGTTGCAGGTCGAGAAGCGCATCCGCTCGCGCGTCAAGCGCCAGATGGAGAAGACCCAGCGCGAGTATTACCTGAACGAGCAGATGAAGGCGATCCAGAAGGAGCTCGGCGACGACGAAGGTCGCGACGAGCTGGCCGATCTGGAGGAGAAGATCTCCAAGACCAAGCTCTCCAAGGAAGCGCGCGAGAAGGCCCAGCATGAGCTGAAGAAGCTGCGCCAGATGTCGCCGATGTCTGCGGAAGCGACCGTCGTGCGCAACTACCTGGATTGGCTGCTGTCGATCCCGTGGGGCAAGAAGTCCAAGGTCAAGAAGGACCTTGAGGCCGCGCAGGCGGTCCTGGACTCCGATCACTACGGGCTCGAGAAGGTCAAGGACCGTATCGTCGAGTATCTCGCGGTGCAGTCGCGCGCCAACAAGCTGACCGGACCGATCCTGTGCCTAGTCGGACCTCCGGGCGTCGGCAAGACCTCGCTCGGAAAGTCGATCGCGAAGGCGACCGGCCGCGAGTTCGTGCGCGTGTCGCTCGGCGGCGTGCGTGACGAGGCCGAGATCCGCGGTCACCGCCGCACCTATATCGGCTCGATGCCTGGCAAGATCATCCAGTCGATGCGGAAGGCGAAGACTTCGAACCCGCTGTTCCTGCTGGACGAGATCGACAAGATGGGCGCCGATTTCCGCGGCGATCCGTCGTCGGCGCTGCTTGAGGTCCTCGACCCCGAGCAGAACTCGACCTTCAACGACCATTACCTGGAGGTCGACTACGACCTGTCCAACGTGATGTTCATCACGACCGCGAATACGCTGAATATTCCGGGCCCGCTGATGGACCGCATGGAGATCATCCGGATCGCCGGTTACACGGAGAACGAGAAGGTCGAGATCGCGCGCAAGCATCTGATCCCGAGCGCGCTCTCCAAGCACGGCCTGGACTCCAAGGAATGGTCGATCGACGACGCGGCCCTGCTGCTGATGATCCGCCGCTACACCCGCGAAGCGGGCGTGCGTAACCTGGAGCGTGAGCTCTCCACACTCGCCCGCAAGGCGGTGAAGGAGCTGATGATCTCCAAGAAGAAGTCGGTGAAGGTCACCGAGGCGAATATCGAAGAATTCCTCGGCGTTCCGAAGTATCGCTTCGGCGAGATCGACGACGAGGATCAGGTCGGTATCGTCACGGGTCTGGCCTGGACCGATGTCGGCGGTGAGCTGCTCACCATCGAAGGCGTCATGATGCCCGGCAAGGGCAAGATGACCGTCACCGGCAACCTGCGCGACGTGATGAAGGAGTCGATCTCGGCGGCGGCGTCCTACGTCCGCTCCCGTGCGATCACCTACGGCATCGAGCCGCCGATGTTCGACCGGCGCGACATCCACGTTCACGTGCCCGAGGGCGCAACCCCGAAGGACGGTCCGTCCGCCGGTGTTGCGATGGCCACCGCGATCATCTCGGTCATGACCGGCATTCCGGTCCGCCACGATGTCGCGATGACCGGCGAGATCACGCTGCGTGGTCGCGTGCTGCCGATCGGCGGTCTGAAGGAGAAGCTGCTGGCGGCCGCGCGTGGCGGCATCAAGACGGTGCTGATCCCGGAGGACAACGCCAAGGATCTCACGGAGATTTCCGATGCGATCAAGGGCGGCATGGAGATCATTCCGGTCTCGCGGCTGGATGAAGTCGTCGCCAAGGCGCTGACCCGTGTGCCTGCGCCGATCGTCTGGGAAGAGGAGACCAGCAAGGTCGACGTCAAGCCCGACGCATCGGATGAGGCGTCCGGCGGCCTGACGGCGCATTGAAGCGAGCTACGAACTGAAATAGAGAACGGCGCCTTCGGGCGCCGTTCTTGTTTTGGAAATCTGCGGCACGGAAGCAGGGTTGCGCCGTCGTTACTTCTTCTCGACAATGAAATTGCCGATCGCGCCGAGCGCCATCAGCACGCTGGTGCCGAGGAACACCGCGCTCATGCCAATATGGCCGCCGATGAATCCGCCGGCGAGCGGGCCGATCACCTGGCCGGCATATTGCGCCGAGATCGAGTAGCCGAGCATGCTGCCGGTGACTGCGTCGGGCACGTTGTGCCGGATCACGCTGGCGATGCAGGGCAGGAGGCCGCCGAGCGCGAGCCCCATCAGGAAGCGGAGCATGATGAGTTGCCAGCCGCTGGCCACGAAGGCCTGCGGGATCAGCAGCAGCGCCGAGACCGCAAGGCAAACGTTGATGATCCGCCAATGGCCGATACGGTCGGCCAGCTTGCCGAGGTGCGACGACGACAGCAGGCTGCCGAAGGCCGCCGCCGACATCACGAGGCCGGCCACGAACGTCACCTGCGGCGCCTCGACCAATTGTGCGACATAGACCGTGATGATCGGCTCGATCGACATGTTGGCGACCATCAGCAGCAGGCCGGTGCCCCACATCGCGATCACAGGGCGCTTGTCCGGAACAAGCGACCAGCCGCCACGCGCCTTGCTGCCTTTCGCGGTCTTCGGACGCGCCTCCTCACGGATCAGGAAGGTTGTGCCGAGGAAGGTGATGAAGATGACGCCGCCGATCAGGAAGAAGGTCGCGCGCATGCCGATCAGGCCGGGCAAGACGCCGCCGATCAATGGACCGACCAGGCTGCCGGCCATGATGCCGGCCGACAGAACGCCGATCGCCCAGCCGGAGCGCGCCTTCGGCGTCTGTGCCGCGACCAGCACCGTCGAGCCCGAAGCGTATCCCCCGAGCAGGCCGGTCAACAGCCGCAGGCCGACCAGCTCATAGACATTGTGCGTCATGCCGATCAGGGACATGGCGAGCGCCATGCCGAGGCTCGCGCGGATCAGCATCAGCTTGCGGCCATAGCGATCCGCCAGCCGTCCCCACAGCGGCGCCGTCAGCGCCGCGCTGAAGAAGGTTGCACCATAGGCTATGCCCGACCATTGCACGATGGCGGCATGATCGGTCACGCCGAGCTGCTCGACATAAAGCGGCAGGAACGGCAGCAGCAGCGTCATTCCCACAATGGTCGTGAAGGAGCCGAACACGCAGACGATCAGGTTGCGTCTCCAGGGCCCCGCATCGAGGGCCGCTTCGCGATCGATTTCCATGTTCATGTCAGCGCAATCCGATCACGGCAAAGCCGCGCGCGCGCAGGCCGCGGCGGTCTTCGTTCAGCGAACGGAGCAGGCGATCGCGGGTGTCTTTGATGTGATCGGCCGCCTCGCGCGCGGCGGCTTCCGGATCGTTGGCCTTGATGAAGCCGAGAATGCGCCGGTGCTCGCGCCAGGCCTGCTCGCGCGACGGTTCGGTCCACACTTCGAGCCAGCGCGCTCGTGACAACCGGGTCATGGCGCCGCCGATCGCCTTGACGATGAAGGGATTGCCGGAGAGGCGCGCGATCTCGACATGGAAATCGGTGCCGACGCGGTGCCATTCCTCGCGCGGCGCGCCGGACTGGCAGGCATCCAGCATCTCTTCGATGCCGGCGATGTCGGCCTCGCTCGCACGCGCGCAGGCGAGGCGAACGGCGGTCGTCTCCAGCGGGATCCTGAACTCCGCCAGCGCCTCCAGCTCACCGAGGTCGATCGGCGCGACGATCCAGTTGCGGCCATCGCGGCGGACCAGCTCTTCGCCTTCGAGCCGCACCAGCGCGGCGCGGATCGGCGTGCGCGATCCCTCGAACCGGCTCTCGAGCCAACGCTCGGTCAGCCGCTCGCCGGGGCCGAGGTCGAGAGAGAGGATCATTTCCCGGAGCTGGTCGTGGATCTGAAGCATCTGCGACATGGGCTGTCTGCCGGTGGTGGGAATGGCTTGGATTGGATCGACGTATCCCGAATTGGTATCCCAAACAATACCGATTTGGGATACCAGCGTTGTGCGGGTGGGGCGCCGGACGGCGGCGCGGGGCGCCGTGCAGGCTGCGATCGAGGGAACGACCTCTCGGCGACCGCCTTGTTGCACGACGCCGAATTGGGAGATCGCAGATGCGGATCGACGGGCAATGCCATTGCGGGGCCGTGACCTATCAGGCCGAGATCGATCCCGAACGGGTGTCGATCTGCCATTGCACGGATTGCCAGGCGCTGACCGGCTCGCCCTATCGCGTCACGGTGATTTGCGCCGCCGAGCAGGTCCACCTGACCCATGGTGCGCCGAAAGTGTACGGCAAACGCGGCGATAACGGCCGGATCCGCTTCCAGCATTTTTGCAGCGATTGCGGTTCCCCCTTGTTCACCAGCGGCGAGGATGGAGGACCCGATGATTGGGGCATCCGCTGGGGCAGCATTCGCCAGCGCGGCGAATTGACCCCGCGACGCCAGGTCTGGTGCCGCTCCGCCGCACCATGGATCAACGATCTCGAGGGCTTGCCGGCGCGGCCCATGGATTGACGCTGATCGATTGAAACTTTGCCACCTTGCGCCTCGGGGGCAGGCAAGGCTAAAGAGGCGCCCAGGTAAGGGCGGCTAGCTCAGCTGGTTAGAGCATCTCGTTTACACCGAGAGGGTCGGGAGTTCGAATCTCTCGCCGCCTACCAGCCTTCGCCCGGCGGGCTACGGCTTGGCAAGCCAGCCTTCGCGGATAAACTCATCCACTTGTTCGGTGCCGCAGGGCGAAGGCTGTCGCGCCGAAGCTCGAAAGAGCGAAGGCGGACCGGCTCCGTCATCTCCGGTACCCCATAGCTCTATGGCTGAAGCATCCTGATTGTCGAGATCGGCCACTTGCCGATGTGCCCGGCAATCGAGATACGCAACCCGTGAGACTCGTCCAGAAACACGCCGTCGACGGTTCCCGCAGTCCCATCGGTGAGAACTGCGGCCCTTCCGACCAGTTCTGCTTCCGCTTGCACATGCTCGCGCAGGATGACGGTGGCGCGGTGTTTCACGAGCTGCAAAGCGGCCTCTGGTTGAAGAGCCCTACGTAGCAAGGCCATTGCGCGGCCCTCTGTGAGCGCGTGGAGAGGGCGCGATCCCGACCGTGGGGTAGTTGTGGGGTGGCCGGGACCGCGCTTGCTCCGCGCTGGCCGGTCGAATGTCAATCGTTGGCCGATGGCGCGAAAGGTGCCGAAAGTCACGTGCGCAGGTTTGATGCCGACCTTGCTGCGATGCTATTCTCTCCGCCTAACCCGGGAACTTGATGCATGCGCAAAATTGCCGCGATTATTCTCCTCACCATGATTGGCGGACCTGCACTGGCGCAGTCGGACCATGTTCAGCGCTATCGCGAAGAGGTCGAGAAGTCGCCGGCCGATGCGGCCAATGAGGCGCGGCAGCAGCGCGCCTACCAGCGCGCGCTGAGCGGTGTGCCGGACCAGAAGCCGACCGACCCGTGGGGCATTGCGCGCCCCAATGAGGGGCAGGCCGCCTCGAAGGGGAGCGCCGCGAAGACGAAGCCGGCCAAGCCCACAAACGCAGCCGCCAAGTAGTCAGTGAAGTAATCAGCGAACGCGGACCAGGTCGATGAAATACTACGTCTGCAAACTGACCGGACCGCGTCCGACCTTCCCGCAAGACATGACGCCGCAAGAAGCCGCCATCATGCAGGCGCACGTCGCCTATTGCGGCGAATTGCTGCAGGCCGGCAAGGCGCTGATCTTCGGGCCGGTCGCCGATCCCGCCGGCGTCTGGGGATTGGGCGTGCTGCAACTA
This sequence comes from Bradyrhizobium sp. CER78, assembly GCF_029846235.1. GTDB lineage: Bacteria > Pseudomonadota > Alphaproteobacteria > Rhizobiales > Xanthobacteraceae > Bradyrhizobium. Next base: position 142,912 of record NZ_JARVWP010000004.1, on the reverse strand, counting down.
TCCGATGATGCCGATCCACAGGAGATCGTCGCCAACGATCCCGTCACCAAGGCCAATGCCGGATTCACCTATCAGGTCACGCCGATGTTGCGCGCTGCGACGCGCGAGAGCTGCTAGCATCGGCCAAGGCTTCCCAACAAGATTTCTCAACAAGGTTTTGAGCGCATGAACGCTGGTCACCCGCAGAACGCCGATCAGATTGCATATTGGAACGGGCCTGGCGGTCAGCGTTGGGCCTCAAGACAGGCCGCGCAGGACATCGTGCTCCAGCCGGTGCTTGACCTGCTGATTGATCGTGCCGCGCCGAAAGCCGGCGAGCGCGTCGTCGATGTCGGCTGCGGCAGCGGCGCCTCGAGCTTTGCGCTGGCGGCCAAGGTCGCGCCCGCGGGCCACGTGCTTGGCGTCGACGTCTCGGAGCCGATGCTGACGCGGGCGCGGCAGAGCGCGCCGCAGGGACTGCCGGTCGAATTCACGCTTGCCGATGCGACGGTGTATCCGTTCGCCCGCGAGAGCTTCGATCTGTTGGCCTCGCGCTTCGGCGTGATGTTCTTTGCCGATCCGGCGGTGTCCTTTGCCAATCTGCGCAAGGCGATGAAGCCGACCGGCCGTCTTGCCTTCGCGTGCTGGCAGGAGCCGCGCGAGAATCCGTTCTTCATGGCGCCGCTGCAGGCGGTCTACAAGCATGTACCGAAACTGCCGCAGCTCGGCCCAGAGGATCCCGGCCCGTTTTCGTTTGCCTCCGAAGCCCGGGTGAAGCGGATCCTGGGCGAGGCCGGCTTCTCCGGCATCGCGATGGAGCCGTGCAAGGTCGAGCTCGATGTCGCGACCGGCCGCGGCATCGATGCGGCGATCCAGGGCGCGCTCGAGATCGGGCCAGCCAGCCGTGCGCTGGAAGGCCATCCGGATGACGTGCGCGCCGCCGCGATCGCATCGATGCGCGAAGCGCTCACGCCCTTCGTCAAAGGCGATTCCGTGCTGCTGCCGGGCGCGATCTGGATCGTGACTGCGCGGGCCTGGGAGAACGAGTTGGTCGTGCCGTCATTGCGAGGAGCGTAGCGACGAAGCAATCCATCTATCCGCGCGTCGAGATATGGATTGCTTCGCTTCGCTATGACGGGGAGAGAGTTGCGACGAGCCTACGCTCGCTCTTCCCAGATCATTGCGAGATGCACGATGGTCTGCACGGCCTTTTCCATGTCCTGCCGGCTGACCCATTCGAGCCGCGAATGGAATGCGTGCTCGCCGGCGAAGATGTTCGGGCAGGGCAATCCCATGAAGGACAGCCGCGAACCGTCGGTGCCGCCGCGGATCGAGGTCTTCACCGGCGTCAGTCCCGCGCGCTCGATCGCCTCGATCGCATAGGCGACGATCTGCGGATGGCGGTCGATCACCTCTTTCATGTTGCGGTACTGCTGCTTGACCTCCATCCGATAGGTCGAGCGCGGATATCCCTTCATGACATCCTTGGCGATCGCTTCGAGCAGCGCTTCCTTATGCTTCAGGCCGGCTTCGGTGAAATCGCGAACGATGAAGTCGATCCGCGCGTGCTCCAACGCGCCCGAGATCGCGACCGGATGCAGGAAGCCTTCCTTGCCTTCGGTGGTCTCGGGCGAGCAGTGATCCTTGGGCAGGCGGTCGACGATCGCCGCGGCGATCTTGATCGCGTGCTCCATCTTGCCTTTCGCAAAACCCGGATGGGTGGCGACGCCTTCGATGATGATGCTGGCGCCGTCGGCCGAGAAGGTCTCGTCCTCGATATGACCAGCGGTCTCGCCGTCCATGGTGTAGCCGAAATCGGCCCCGAGCTTCTTGATGTCGACCTTGTCGACGCCGCGGCCGATCTCCTCATCCGGCGTGAACAGGATCTTGATGGTACCGTGCTTGACCTGCGGATTGGTCATCAGGAAATGCGCGGCATCCATGATCTCGGCGAGGCCGGCCTTGTTGTCGGCGCCGAGCAGGGTGGTGCCGTCGGTCGTGATGATGTCGTTGCCGATCTGGTCGGCCAGCGCTTCATGCTCGGCGGCGCGGATCACCTGCGTGGAGTCGGCGGGCAACGCGATGTCGCCGCCGCGATAGTTCTTCACGACCTGCGGCTTGACGTTCTTGCCGGTGCAATCGGGCGAGGTGTCCATGTGCGAGCAGAAGCAGAGCACTGGCACCGTCTTGTCGGTGTTGGCGGGGATCGTCGCATAGACATAGCCGTGCGGATCGAGATGCGCGTCGGATATGCCCATTGCCAAGAGCTCGGTGACCAGCAGGCGGCCGAGATTCTTCTGCTTCTCGGTGGAGGGGCAGGTCGGCGAATCCGGATCGGATTGGGTGTCGATCACGACATAGCGCAGGAAGCGCTCGGTGACGGTGTGCTTGAAGTCGAGTACCGGTGCCAGCATGAAGACCGCGCAGGGGTAGGGACGGGGACAATGCGCCTTGGCGAAGTTGGTTCGCGCAAGCAAACCGGATCAAGGCGAGCAGGAGACAATCCTATAACAGAAAAGCGCCACTCCGGGGCCGCGTCACGAGCCGGAATGGCGCTTTGATATCAACGGAGAGTAAAGCCTTAGACGGCTTCCTTCAGCTCCTTGGCGGCGCGGAAGGCGACCTTCTTGCTCGCCTTGATATGGATCTGCTCGCCGGTCGCCGGGTTGCGGCCCATGCGGGCGGCGCGCTTGCGGACCTGGAGGATGCCAAGGCCGACGATCCGGATGCGCTCGCCCTTCTTGAGGTGCTTGGTGATCCGGGTGACCATGTCGGTCAGGATCGCCTCGGCCTGCTTCTTGGACAGCTCCTGCTCTTCGGCAATGGCCGCCGCCAGGTGCTTCAGCGTGATCGTCGCCGGGGTCGCTGCTTTCTTCGCCATGTGTGGCCCTCCTCGTTGCTGAATGGCTGGATTGCTTGCGTTCGCGCGAATGGCGTGCCGTTCGCGTCGGGAAAATGCGCCCGGAACAGTCCTGAAACCGCCGGTTCTGGGAACGGGCAGCGCCGGGCCGGCCACAGGAAACCCAGACGTATCAGGCCTTATTTGATTCGGGGCTTTGCTGACTACGCCGTTTCGCCTGAAAACAGGCTACAACTCGCAACTACGGCGCAAAAGCGCCGGCACTGTGCAGGGATCCGCAACGCGCTTGACTATCGGGATGCGGGCCTTTATGCCCTCGGTCCTGCGCGGATCAATCCGAAGATCGGCATCCGCGGGAGTAGCTCAGTTGGTTAGAGCGCCGCCCTGTCACGGCGGAGGCCGCGGGTTCGAGTCCCGTCTCTCGCGCCAGTCTTATCAAGCACTTAGCCCAAGTTCCAGATTTGAGACGTGTCACGTGGCGCGCCGTCATGACGTCTTGGACGCCCCTCTGTCAGGGCTTGCTGGCACGCATCTTCGAGACCCCCAAAAACAACCGCCAGGCTCACTCTTTCAGACGATCTCAATCGCTGGCTCGCTCCCGGCGATCGCATGATCATCATTCACGCGCGTAATCCGGCATTCCGCCACGCCTGACACAATCAGCCAGGTTTCCGGCTGTGCGCCTTCTCCGATGACGACCGTTGCGTCCTGATCCTTGAGTGCCTGGAGTGCTTGGATGAGCTCGCGGACTTTCATCGACACGATTCCTGGACGCCGCACGGACGGGGCGCCCTCACGCGAGCATCAGATAGGCGAACGCGGTAGTGACTATCGCCACCCGGAGCGGTGGAGAAATGGAAGCAGCGCAGGTCCCGGTTCACGTGCGCAGCGTAACGCGCCAGCCTGACGTCAACCTTACTCTGCTCGGTTGAAGTCGAGCCGATGCCGTCCCTGCTGCATCTGACGGAACCAATCAACTACGTAAGATTGTAATTTTTCGGCGCTACACTTGATGAGGCGGTCGCAAGGCTTGCAGCAAGAGCCGCGTGCGCGGTTCCATCGCGTTCCGGAACTCACGCGTATGATGCGTCTTAAAGTTGCCGGAGAAATCATCGACAGTTTCGGAAACATTCAGATGACGCCGGCGCGGCAAGGACCGACAACAGAGTAGGAGACGTGCGGATGGATTGGAGCCTGTGGCTGAACGAATACTACAAAGACGAGCTGGCGAGGACGGAGGCCGCATGCGGAAGGGGAGAGCCTGCGTACGAAGCGTTCAAGTGGATCGACGATCCCTATCTTTGGAACGTGCTGCTCTGGAAGGAGTATGATGGCTTCGACGCCATCAAGGCGACGATTCCCGATCCGCCCGATGCCGGCACCCAGAAGAATTGGAGCGGTCGTTCCGGGATGGAGCTCGGCGCTGCGGTGATCGAAACCTATCGGCTCATACACGACAAACTCAGGCTGCATCTGGACAAGCCATTCGAAGAGTGTTCGGTGCTGGACTATGGTTGCGGCTGGGGCAGCGTGCTCAGATATTTCATGAAGGATGTGCCGCTGCGCAATTTGCATGGCTGCGATCCTCACAAGGGCATCATCCAGGTCGCGCAACGCTCCAACCCTCGCGCCGATATCGTGCTGTCGGACAGCCTGCCGAAGCGTCTTCCATTCAACCAGAAATTCGACGTCGCCTACGCGTTGTCGATCTGGACGCATCTTTCCCCGGTCGCGAGCGACGTATGCCTCGACGCGGTCCATGCTGCGCTGGAGGATCGTGGTCTCTTCCTTCTGACGGTGCGGCCGCCGGCATATGCATTCTATGAGCCGATCTCGAAATTGCCCGGTTGGGATCAGCAAAAGATCACCGAAACCGTGCGGCGAGATGGCTTCTACTTCTATCCGCAGAGTTATCCGGTCGATGGCGAAATGACATACGGCGAAACCATCATCACCAAGCAGTACATCGAGGAGCACTGGACCGACCGGTTCGATATTGTCGATGTCGGCATGAATGGGATCTCGCCCTATCAGAGCATTATCGTTCTTCGAAAGAAGTCGCGGCCACATTAGTCGGGCCGCCCGCACGCCGGCACTGTCCTTGCGCGCCCGCCACGTCCCGGCTGGGCGCGCAAGATCAGGACGCCGCGAGGCCGACGACGCCGACCTGCCGGGCGGCGTGCTCGGGACTGCGGGATAGTTCCGCGCGCTGTTCCGGCGTCAGCCACCACAGCAGGAACAGCAGCGCGATCCCGTTCGAGACCAGGCCCGTGGTCAGCGGCACGTTCATGATCGCCTGAACGGCAATGCCTGATGACACCGCGATGAAGCGCGGCGACAGATGCCGCGAGACCGTCGACCCCACAGAGAGGATGAGGCCGCACGCGAGCGCCGAGACCGGGGCGCGTGCGAGACCGACCGACGCAATGCCCTCGGTGGCGAGGAAGGACGCGTTGAAATTGCCGTCGCGATAGATCGCGCCGAGCGCCGGGCCGAGTTCGCCATACGGGCAAGCCGTCACCTGTCGCAGGATCGAGATCTGGCAGAACCGGGTCAGCTCGCGGTGCGCAAAGAAGTCGGCATATTGATCGAGCGCCAGTGACGGGATCGCGAGGAAGCGCAGGTTGATGGCGCTGAACACCAAGTAGTCCTTGTCGGCGCCGAGAACGGCGAACGCCATTAGCCCGACGGTCGCCGGGAGCAGGAATGCGAGCACCGTGGCCAGGCGCGGGTTGAACTGGCCGTAGAGCCAGAACAGGAACGGCAGCCAGATCGGCAACAGCAGAACGGTCTTGTTGTTGACGACCGGATAGAAGCACAGCGCGAACAGCAACACGCAGGCGGCCTGCAACCATTGCCTGCGCGATGCGAAATGCGCAAACAGATAGGGCAGCACTGCTCCGATCATGATCGGGGTGAGATAATTCAACAGAGCTGGCCGCGCGATGGCGTTGCGGGCTGTGCCATAGGGAGTGCCTAGGTTGACCCCGTAGGAGATGTCGGAGATCAGCACGGCGAGGGACGATGCCAGCAGCAGCAGCGCAATGCGTTTGATGGCCGCTTCCGACAGGTTGGGGCGCCAGACCGGCATGTTCTGGAACATCAGCGGGATCATCGCGGCGGCCAGCGCGGCGATCATGGCCCAGCGGGCGATCGCGTGCGGGTAGTCGAACGCGCTGAAGAAGCTGAGCCAGACGAAGCCGAACACGGCTGACAGCAGCGAGAAGCTCACCAGATAGCCGAAGCTGAATCGTCCCGCGGCGAATGCCGGGATGAAGATGACCATGATGGCGGTGCCGAGGATGGCCTCGGCGGTGACGCCGGATCGCCAGACATGCATCGCCGGGAACGCGTGCCCGCAGGCGATCAGCGAGGCGGTGCTGACGGCGAAGAACCCGAGGATCGTGCCCCCGACAACCAGGTCATCGCGCGTCATTGCATCGGCCCGTTCGATTCGAGAACTGTGCGACAACTAGCCAGCCGGCCTCGGTCGAATCAAGTCAAGCAACGTTGAGCGACGTTGCAGTCTGTATTGTAATATTTCCGTTGTGCGATCGGTCACCGCGGCGCCGCATTGAACGCGCAATCGGCAACAGGCTGCCCTGATCAGGCAAAGAATGCGGCAACCGCGTTCAGGTCGGATTGCCCAGGCGTGTCGCCACGCAAATTCGCGTCGATGATGCGGCGGCAGGCGTCGACCGTGTTTGTATCGCCCAATTCGTTGGCGGCCTCGAGGATCGACCAGACCGTATCCAGGGGAATGTCGCTCTGCATGGTCGCGCTCGGATCTGACAGCATCGGCGGGGCCGGGGTTAGAATTCGAACAGGTCGCGGCCGTGCCGCGCCAGGGTGTGCAGATCCGCCACCGTGCCGCGCACGGCGTTGCAGCGGCGGCATTCGATGATGGTGTCGCCGGAAGCGTGCGCCGGATCGGCGACCTTGATCGCCAGGCTGCCGCAATCGGTGCAGGTGATCTTGAAGCCGGTGGAAATTACTTGCTGCTGCAAATTCATTGTGGGCCCGCGCCTCTGTCGACGGCCACCTTACGGAACAATTTTTAAGACTGGGGTCGTGGAGCGGATCGCAATCGAACGACCGCGTTAGGACGCGGTTAAGATTTCGCCGCGGCCGCGATCCGGCAGATGCAACGTCGGCCTGCCGAGTGCGGATACCGCGGCGCGCAGCGCCTCGCGCGCATTGACGGTGATGATTCCAGCGGCGTGGGCCCAGACCGCGAGGTCGGATGCGCTGTCGCCGGCATAGATGAAGCCGCCGGGAAAGCGCTTCAGCAGCAGGCCGGCCTTGTTGGCGCCCTTGAGATTGTGCGCGCCGTCGGAGGCGAGCACCTCATCGAGCCAGGGCAGTCGCGATGCAAGCTGGTTCGCGAGCAGCGCGTCGGCTGCGGTTGCCAGCACGACGCGGCGGCCGGCGGCCTTTTCGCGCTCAGCCAGTGCGACGACGTCCTGCTGCAGTTCGATCCGGCTCCAGTCGATCCGCTGGCGCCGTGCAAGCTGACGCTTCAACGTTGCGCGTCCGCGCATCAGCCAAGCGGCACATGCAACAACGATCAGCGGATTGCGGTGCAGGATCGAGAAGAAGCTGAGATAGAGCAGGTCGCCCCTGATCAGCGTGCCGTCGAGGTCGAGCACCAATGGCAGCGAAGTCGGCAGCCCGAGCAGGGTGGACGTTCCGCGGGTGCGAGGAGCGTCCTGCGGTTCTGCAGACATGTCGCCCGCGAGGCGAGGCTCGGTCATTCGCGACGCCCGGCCGGTTTGCGACCCTGCACACGTCGATCGCGCGCCCCGGTCTCGGTGGTCCTGCAATCGCCGTAGCCGATCCGGGCGGCAAAGGCCACAGCGTCCTGAACGTAGTTCGAGACGATTAGGCCCAACAAAAAAGCCGCCCGAAGGCGGCCATTTTGTCTGCCGAAGCCTGAAAAATCCTAGCGGACCGTCGAGGTGCCCGAGGAGGTGATCGCAACCGGCTTGCCGGCCTTGATGACCTGGTTGGTCTGAGCGGTCTGGGTGAAATCCGCATTGTTCCGCGCCGAAATGCCGAATGCCGCAACCCCGATAGCCGCAACGAGGGCAACCACCACGATCTTGAGGTGGGTCGCGCGATCAGCTGAATGGATCGAGTGGTTCATGGTCGCCTCCGGGCGTCTATGCGCCGTCTATGGCAGCTACTGGTAAGCCCGATCTGTTTCCGGATCGTTTCGTGAGTTCCTTGAAATGGTTTCGTGCCACGGGCGGATTGGTTTCACCGTGCCTTGCGTCACACAGCCGGAGGTCCGAAACTGACCCCAGGCGCGGGATGCGCTCGGGAGAAAAACAATAATGAAAACAACGAATGTGACCCGCCGTCGGGTGCTCCGCACCGGCACGGCGGCAGTGGCCGCCACGATGTTTGGTAAGCCGGTCCTTGCCGCAGCCGAGTTCGACTTCAAGCTCGGCGTCAACACTCCGGAAACCCATCCGCTAACAATCCGTCTGGCCGAGGCGGCCAAGCTGGTCGGCACGCAATCGTCCGGCCGGCTCAACATTACCGTGTTCGCCAACAGCCAGCTCGGTGGCGATCCGGAGATGCTGTCGCAGGTCCGGGCCGGCGGTATCGAGTTATTGGCTGCACCCAGCATGACGCTGTCGACGCTGGTGCCGCTGTCCGGTCTGCCCAGCGTCGGCTTCGCCTTCCAGTCCTACGACCAGGTCTGGGCGGCGATGGACGGCGGCGTCGGCGACCTCGTCCGCGAGGCGATCACCAAGACCGGCGTCGTGCCGCTGAAGAAGGTCTGGGACAACGGCTTCCGCCAGATCACCTCGTCGTCGAGCCGGCAGCTCAACAGCGTCGACGATCTCAAGGGCTTCAAGATCCGCGTGCCGGTAACGGCATTGCTGACGTCGCTGTTCTCTGGGCTCGGCGCGCTGCCGTCGAGCATCTCCTACAGCGAGCTCTATTCGGCGCTGCAGACCCACATCGTCGAAGGGCAGGAGAATCCGCTGGCGCAGGTCTCGACCGGAAAGCTCTACGAGGTCCAGAAATACTGCGCGCTGTCCAACCATTGCTGGAGCGGCTATTGGATCCTCGGCAACCGCCGCGCGATGGCGGGCCTGCCGCCCGATCTCGTCGAGATCATCAATGCCGCATTCGACGCGGCGGCGGTGAAGGAGCGCGCCGATCTCGTCGAGATGGATCGGTCGTTGCAGGCCGAGCTGACCGAGAAGGGCATGACGTTCAACAAGCCCGATCCGGTGCAGTTCAGGGCCGCATTGGTCAAAGCCGGCTTCTACACGCAATGGCAGAAGACCTATGGCGCGGACGCCTGGGCGGCGCTGGAGAAACATACCGGCAAGCTGACGTAACGGCGCAATTGGCCAGCAGCAATGCAAGGCCGATCGCGCGAGCAATGCCATGCGCGGTCGGCATTGGTCCCCCTGGCGAAGCCTGCGGAAAAACGTGGGGACATCGCTTGTGGCTCAGAAGGCACACCGGCGCGCTTTCGGTTCCATTTTTGCTTTTTGTCATGCGGCAGGATGTCTCAGGGGATACAACCTCACGCTGAGATTTTCAGTGGCCGCGCGGCGCGCGGCCCGAGTTTGGAATGCCATGCGCGTGCACGTTGTGGAACGCTTCCGTTTTTTCCGTCTGCGACGGGTTGCGGTAACCCTTGCTCTGCTCGTCGGGTGCGGGACCGGCGCACACGCCCAAACGGTGCTCAACGCCAGCGATGGCGCGAGCCTCGTCACCGCGCTGACGACGATCGATAACAATCCGGGCACCAGCTTCACGCTCAACATCACGCAGAACATCACGCTGACCAGCGGGACGACGCTGCCCATCATCAATTCGAGCAGCACCGTCACGATCAACGGCGGCAACTTCACGCTCGACGGCGGCGGCGTGCAGCGCGGGCTGTTCGTCTACTCGGGTACCGTCGCGGTCAACAACCTGACGATCCAGAACGCCGTGGCCAAGGGCGGCAATGGCGGCAGCGGGCTCGATGGCGGCGGCGGCGGCGGCATGGGCGCCGGCGGCGCGCTGTTCGTTGCCAGCGGGGCCAACGTCACGGTGAGCAATGTTTCGCTAGCCAGCAACCGCGCCATTGGCGGTAACGGCGGCAATTACGGCGCGGGCGTTGGCGGCGGAGGTGGTGGTGGCCTCGGCGGCAATGGTGGCAATGGCGGCAATAATGGTGCTGGCGGCGGCGGCGGAATTGGCGTGGGCGCCGATGGCGGCGCCGGCGCGGCTAGCACCGCGGGTGGCAATGGCGCTGCCGGCATCGCCGTCGGCGCCGCTGGCGGCGGCGCCGGCATCGCCAACGGCGCCACAGCAGGCACGGGGGGCGCCAGCGGTGGAGGTGGCGGCGGCGGGGCCTTCGGGATTGGCATCAATGCTGCCGGTGGTGGCGGTGGAATCGGTGGCGGCGCTGCTACCCCCGTCGCCGGCTTGAGCGGCGGCGGCGGTGTTGGTGGCTTCGGCGGTGGCGGCGGCGGCAGCTTCAACAGCGCGGGCGGAGATGGCGGTTTCGGCGGCGGCGGGGGAAGCGTGCGCTGCTTTGCCAATGCCGGGATAGGCGGCTTTGGTGGTGGTGGCGGCGGTGCTAGCGGCAACAGCGGAAACACTTGCGGGAATACCGGCGGCTTCGGCGCCGGCAACGGTGGCAAAGATTCTCAAGGTGGCGCTGGCGGCGGGCTCGGCGCGGGCGGCGCGGTGTTCGTCCAGGGTGGCGGGAACCTGGTTGTTGCCGGTGCCTTCACCGTCAACGGCAGCAGCGTCAGCGGCGGGGTCGGCGGCGTCGGTGCGGGCAATGGCTCCGCGTTGGGCTCGGGTATGTTCCTGCAGGGTAACGGGACGCTGACCTTCAATCCTGCTGCCGGGCAGAACCAGACCGTCTCCGACGTTATCGCCGACCAGACCGGCAGCGGCGGCACCACTGTCAATGCCGGCAGTTGGGGCCTCGCCAAGACCGGCGCCGGTACGCTGACACTGACGGCCGCGAATACTTACTCGGGCGGCACGACCGTGAGCGGCGGCTTGGTCAACTTCAACGCCGCGAGCAATTTCGGCTCTGGCAACATCACGCTCAACGGCGGTGGCCTGCAATGGGCCAGCGGCAATACAACCGACATCTCGGGCCGGCTGAATGCGATCGGCTCCGGCGGCGCGACGTTCGACTATAATGGCAATGCCGTGACCCTCGCCACGGCGCTCACCGGCACCGGCGGCGTGACGATCGCGAACTCCGGCAGCGGCGGTGCGCTGACGCTGACGACGGCCGAGAATTATTCCGGCGCGACGACGATCAATTCCGGCGCAACGCTGGCGCTGTCGACGTTCGGCAGCATCTCGAATTCGAGCGTCGTGACGGTCAATGGCACGTTCGATATTTCGGCATCGTTGCCCTTGCCCAACAGGATCACGACGCTCGCGGGCGATGGATCGGTCGTCCTCGGCGGCAACATATTGGTGATCACCGCCGGTTCGACGGAATTTTCCGGCACGATCAACGGCTCGGTCCCCACGGGCGGCCTCGAGATCGCCAACGGAAAGCAGACCCTGTCCGGCGTCAATGGCTTCCTCGGCATTACCCAGATCGATTCCGGCGCGACGCTGGCGCTCAAGGGCAACGGCTCGATCGTCAATTCGTTCGCTGTTGCATTCGCTCCGGGTGCGGGGATTGGCACGTTCGATATTTCGCAGACCAACAGCGGTGCCAGCGTCAGAGGCCTGTCTGACCCGACCGGCCACAGCGTCGTGTCCCTCGGCGCCAAGACGCTGACCATCACCAGCGTTGTGGGCCGCTACAACGGCGTCATCCAGGATGGGGGCATTGGTGGCGGCACGGGCGGCAATGTGGCGGTCGCATATGGCGCCCTAGCGATCTTCGGCGGCGTCAACACCTATACCGGACTGACCACGATCAACGCCAGCGGCGAGCTCGACCTGATCAGCGGCGGCAGCATTGCGTCCTCAAAGGCCGTGATCAACGACGGCCTCTTCGATATATCGCGCGCGGGTGGCGGCGTCTCGATCAACAGTCTTTCCGGGACCAGCATCTTCGGCGCCGTGAACCTCGGTGCCAACACACTGACCTTGACCAATGCTAACGGAACCTTTGCCGGCATCATCGGCGGTGCGGGCGGCGTGGCGATCACCGGCGGCAAGGAAATCTTGACCGGCATCAACACCTATACCGGCGCCACCACCGTCACCGGCGGCACACTGGAAGTGGACGGCTCGATCGCCAGCTCGTCGAACGTGACGGTCAATTCCGGCGGCGTATTGAGCGGCACCGGCAACGTCGGTCCTGCGCCCGTCAGGATCTTATACATTCCCGGCCTCGGCGTGGCATACATTAGAGGTGACGGGGATCTGGGGACCGCAGCCATAATGAGCGGCGGCACATTAGCGCCTGGCAGCACCGCAAACCCGACCGGCACACTGACCGTGAACGGCAATCTCGCCTTCCAGTCCGGCGCGATCTACCTGGTGCAGGTCACGCCGACCGCTGCGGCGTCGACCAATGTCGGCGGGACCGCGACGCTTGGCGGCGCCAGTGTCAATGCAGCCTTCGCCAACGGCAGCTACATCTCCAAGCAGTATACGATCCTGACCGCGGCCGGTGGCCTGTCCGGCACGTTCGCGAGCATCAACAATACAAACCTGCCACAAAATTTCAGCGACACGCTGAGCTACGACGCCACCCACGCCTATCTCAATCTGACGCTGGGTTTTGGGCCGGCTCCGAACTTTGGCGGCGGCCTGTCTATCAACCAGCAGAATGTCGCCAACACGCTGGTCAACTACTTCAACACGACCGGCGGGATTCAGACGGTGTTCGGCACGCTCGCGCCATCGGGCCTGACGCAGGCATCCGGCGAACTCGCGACCGGCTCGCAGCAGACGACGTTCAACGCCATGAACCTGTTCATGGGACTGCTCACCGATCCCTTCATGAATCGCGGGGGCGGAGCAGGTCCGATGCCGGGCGCACCGGGCTATGCGGACGAGGGCGAGGCGAGCGCCTATGCCGCAACCAAGAAGACCGATGCGTTCGCGATGTTCACCAAGGCGCCGCCGGTGCCGTTCGTGCAGCGCTGGAACGTCTGGGCCGCAGGCTTCGGCGGCTCGCAATCGACCAGCGGCAACGCCATCGTCGGGTCGAACAACACGACCAGCAGCGTGTACGGCACCGCGGTCGGCGCCGACTACCTGTTCTCACCGAACACCGTTGCGGGCTTTGCCATCGCCGGCGGCGGCACGAATTTCTCCGTGGTCAACAGTGGCAGCGGCCGATCCGACCTGTTCCAGGCCGGCGTCTATCTCCGCCACACCGAAGGGCCGGCCTACGTCTCCGCCGCGCTCGCCTATGGCTGGCAGGACATCACCACTAACCGCACCGTCACCGCCGCCGGCATCGATCAGCTCCGCGCCGAGTTCAATGCCAACGCCTGGTCAGGGCGGCTCGAGGGCGGCTACCGTTTCGTTGCGCCGTGGATCGGCGTCGGCATCACGCCTTATGCCGCAGGCCAGTTCACGAGCTTCGAGTTGCCGGCCTATGCCGAACGGGTGATCTCGGGTCTGCCGACCTTTGCGCTGACCTATGCCGGTAAGAGCGTGACCGACCCGCGCAGTGAACTCGGCCTCCGTACCGACAAGTCCTTCCCGGTGCAGGACGGCATCCTGACGCTGCGCACGCGGTTTGCCTGGGCGCACGACTACAATCCCAACCGGTTGGCTGCTGCGACCTTCCAGGCGCTGCCCGGCACCAGCTTCGTCGTCAACGGCGCGGCGCAGTCGAGCGACTCCGCGCTGACCACGGCCTCGCTCGAGATGAACTGGCGCAACGGCTGGTCGGCATCGGCGACGTTCGAAGGCGAGTTCTCCAACGTCACCTCGAGCTACGCCGGCAAGGGCGTGGTGCGGTATCAATGGTGAGATCGTTTCCGCTTCGGACAGCCTGACATAACGCGCGTGATTACCTGAGGCGTAATCGCGCAGGCGATCCCCCTTTGCGATGCTCGGCACATCGGCGGCGATGGCGCCGGTCGATCCGCATAGGGAGATACATCATGGTGAGCCAACTGCTTCATGCGACCGCCAAGGACGGCACGAAATTGTTCGTGCAGGATTGGGGCTCGGGCCGGCCGGTGCTGTTCCTCGCGGCCTGGACGTTCAATTCCAGCGTCTGGGGCAGCCAGATCGTCGCCTTGAATGCAAAAGGCTATCGCTGCGTCGCGCCGGACCGGCGCGGCCATGGCCGCTCCGATATGCCGATGACGGGATACGATCTCGACACGCTGACCGACGATGTCGCTGCCGTGATCGAGCAGCACGATCTCCGTGACGTCACGATCGTCGCGCATTCGATGGGATCGATCGAGGCGGTGAACTATCTGGCGCGTCACGGCGCCGAGCGCATCGCGCGGCTGGTGCTGGTGGCGCCGACCACGCCGTATCTGGTCCAGACCGAGGACAATCCGGACGCGGTACCGCGGGCGATGGTCGATGCGCAGAATGCAGCGATTGCGCAGGACTTCCCGAAATGGATGGGCGAGAACGAGGCGCCGTTCTTCATGCCCGACACATCGGAGGTCACGCGCGCATGGATCAGGGAGATGATGCTGAGCGTGCCGCTGCCGGTGGCGCTGGCTTGCCGCAAGACCATCTCGTTTGCCGATCTGCGCGCGGCGACCAAGGGGATCAATCGCCCGACGCTGATCGTACATGGCGACAAGGATGCCAGCGCGCCGCTCCAGTTGACCGGCGCGAAGACGGCGGGGCTGATCAAGGGAAGCAAGCTCGTTGTCTATGAAGGCGCACCGCACGCATTGCCGCTGACGCACAGCGCGCGCCTGATGTCCGATCTGTTCGCCTTCATGGACGCTTAACCGGCGCGGGCAATATCCGATCGTATCCAGCGCGCCGCCCAGACGAACAGCACGGCGCCGAGCGTCGTCGTCACCGCTGCCGACAACAGCGAGTAGCGAACCGCATCGACGCCGTAGGCGCCCTTGAGCGCGTCGTTGATCATGCCGACGGCGAGGGGACCGACACCCTGGCCGAAGCAGGTTGCTGTCAGCAGCACGATCGCCGAGGCCAGCGCGCGCATGCTGGGCTTTGCCACCGTCTGCGCGATCGCGAAGATCGGGCCGAGATGGAAGCCGACCATGAACGAGGTCAGCGCCAGCGTCGCGACCATCAGCGTGAAGCTTTGTGTCAGCATGCAGAGCGCGAAGACGGGGCCGGCGAGCCCGGACATGATCGCGGGCGCCCACAGCTTCCAGCGGTCGTCGCGCCGGCCGATCTGTGCCACAACGAGGCCGCCGATCAGCGTGCCCGCCATGCCGGCGAGGCCCTTGAAGGTGCCAGCATAGGTGCCGATCTCGGCGCTGGTGAGGTGGTGGATGCGCGCCAGGAACGGCGGGATCCACACCGCCGTGGCGTAGTTGGTGTAGGTCGTTAGACAAAAGCCGATCAGCACGATGACGAAGCTCGGCTGCGATATCAGGAAGCCGAGCGTCGGCCCGATCGGCTCGGCCTTGAAGGTTTCGGCCATCGCGCCGCGCTTCGGCTCCGAGATCGTCAGCCACAGGATGGCGGCGAGCGCGATGCCGGGCAGGCCCGCGGTGAAGAACGCCATCCGCCAGCCATAGTGCTGGTTGACATAGCCGCCGATGAAATAGCCGAGGAAGACGCCGAGATAGGTGCCGATCGCGTAGATGCCGAGTGCGCGCGGCCGCTCGTTCTTGTCGAACAGATCGGCGATCATCGATTGCGAGGCCGGTGTGCCCGCGGATTCCCCGCTGCCGACGCCGACCCGCGCCAGTGCCAGCGTCGTGACGCTGAAGGCCATACCGCAGAGATAGGTCATCGCGCTCCAGAACGCGAAAGCCAATGCTACGATGTTGCGGCGGTTCAGACGATCGGCCATCCGCGCAATGGGAATGCCGAGCAGCGAATAGAACAGCACGAAGCCGAACCCGGCGAGCAAGCCCATCGTGGTGTCGCTGAGTAAAAACTCTTTCTTGATGGGCTCGATCAGCACGTTGAAGATGGTGCGGTCGAGGAAGTTGAGGGCATAGATGATCGTGAGCAATGCGAGCACGTAGTAGCGGCGCGCGGCTGCGGCCTGCGCCGGCGCGGCCGCCCGCGGTGCGACATTGACCATGACTTCCTCCCCCGACTGTCTTTTTGTTTTTCTGCGCGGGCCTCAGGCCTCGCGGATATAGTTCCCCGCCTCGAATTCGACCGGCCCGGCATCTGAGTCGAACGACACGCCGATCGGGTCGCGGCCGGCGGCCATGGCCTCGAGCTGGTCGGAGAGCATCCGGCGGATCATCAGGATGCCGCGGTCGCTCTGGCCGAAATGCTCTTCGGAATGGATGGTCACCGGACCCTGGCCGACCTGGGCCTCGTAGTCGCCGGGGAATTGCTGGTGCTCTTGCTCCGTCATGTCCCACCAGAACTTGCCGTTGAACTTCGAGCGCATGCGGCCGATGTCGCCTGCGTTCTTGACCCGGCCGGCGACATAGATCCGGAACGAGGTGTCGTCGATCGGCAAGGTCCAGCCGATCGATTCGACGCGGGCGAACTGCGCGACCCGCGGATTGGGCACGACGCGGAGCGTGGGCAGGGCGGCCTCGGTAACGCGGTAGAACACCTTGCCGTCGTCCTGTTTGCGGATCGAGCGCACCGCGACGCCGCGCGGCGACATCTCGAACTTCACCTCAGGCATCGAGGCCATCATGTTGGTGAATTGCGGCCCCGAGAATGAGCCATGCAGCACCGGCACGTGGTAGGGGTCGGCGACGTTCTCGAAATGCTGCAGCCAGTTGCAGGGGATCACGGCCGGGCCGCCGCCGCCGATCGAGGAATCGTCGGCCTCGACGAACTCGCCGTCGTCCATGGTCTCCAGGCACTCGTAGCGCGGCAGCACAGGCTTCTTCTCGGCCGGGCCCATATAGGCGAAGATCAGGCCGTAGCGCTCCTGCACCGGATACCAGGGCTGGCGCACCTTGTCCTTGAACAGGCCGCCTTCGGGCTCGCAGGGTTGTTCGAGGCAGCGGCCCTCGATGTCGAACTTCCAGCCGTGATAGCAGCAGCGGATGCCGTCATCCTCGACCTTGCCATAATAGAGCGTGGTGCCGCGATGGCAGCACCGGGCATGGAGCAGTCCGATCCGGCCATGTTTGTCGCGAAACAGGATCAGGTCCTCGCCGAGGGCGCGGACTTTCCTGGGGATATCGGTGGCGTCACTGGTGAGGCCGACCGGGTGCCAGTAGCGGCGCAGCAGCTCGCCCATCGGCGTGCCGCGGACGACCGAGGTGAGCTCGGTCCGGGTGGTGGACGGCTTCATCGCATAGGCCGTGCCGAGATCGCGGTCCGGCTGGGTGATCGTCATCTATGTCGCCTCCCGCCGCCGGTCTGACGCCCGCGGCTGCTTCATCGTTGATGAAGTCAACGATATATCGATGACATTGTCAACGATCTGGTCTAGCTTGGCAGCGACCGGCTTTGTTGGCAGAGGTTGGCGATGACCGAGAAGCTCAGGACCGAGAGGAACTTGCCGCCGGAGGCGGTTGTCGACGCGGAGCTCGCGCCGATCACCGCGATGATGTCGTCGCGGCTGATGGTGCTGGCCAATTTGCTCAGGCGCGGGGCGCTGCTGCGTTACAAGCGCCTGACCGGTCTGTCCTCGGTCGAGTTCGGCCTGGTCGCCTCGCTCGGCCGGCGGCCGCCGATGAGCATGGTGCGGCTGGCCGAAGCCGTCGGCATGGACAAGGGGCAGATCAGCCGGGCGCTCGCCGAGCTCGTCGCGCGCAAGCTGGTGGCCAAGGCCGCCAACCCGCGTGACAACCGGGAAACACTGGTCTCCCTCACCAGGGCCGGGCTCGCCGCCCATGACGCCATTGTGGCCGGCGCGCAGGAACGAAACCGGCGCCTGCTGGAACAGCTCAGTCCACAGGATCTTGAGCTGCTGCTTGGACATATTGACCGGCTGACCATGACCGCCGCCGAGATGCTCGCTGCCGAGCGGGAGCTGGGCTGATATGGGATGCGCGCAGGGCACCGAATGGCCGCCGTAGCGTTGCCGATTGAGGCAAGCGTATCCGCCCGATGCGGCAAAGAGCCCACGGGATCGACGGCAAAAGCGTCAAAATAGCTTGTCTTGCGCCCCCTGTTGCGCTGCGCTAAAGCCTCAAGAACAATTCCAATCAACGAATCTGCGGCACGTCCGAAACCGCAGCAAGAAGGCCTCGCCGATGACCGGCATCCTGCAGAATTATCTCCCACTTGTGGTCTTTATCGGAGTCGCGAGCCTGATCGGTCTTGCGCTCCTGATCGCGCCGTTCCTGGTCGCGTTCCAATCGCCGGACCCGGAAAAGCTGTCCGCCTATGAATGCGGATTCAACGCTTTCGACGACGCCCGCATGAAGTTCGACGTCCGCTTCTACCTGGTGGCGATCCTCTTCATCATCTTCGATCTCGAAGTGGCGTTCCTGTTCCCTTGGGCGGTGGCGTTCGGAAAGCTCGGCGCAACCGGTTTCTGGTCGATGATGGTGTTCCTGGCCGTGCTGACGGTCGGGTTCGCGTATGAATGGAAGAAAGGCGCGCTCGAATGGGATTGAGCCCCACCGCCGCAAACTCGCAGCCGGCGATAGCGCAGGCTCCGAAGGGCATTCTCGATCCGTCGACCGGCAAGCCGGTTGGCGCCAATGATCCGTTTTTCCTCGAGGTCAACCACGAGCTGTCCGACAAGGGCTTCTTCGTCGCAGCCGCCGATGACCTGATCACCTGGGCGCGCACCGGCTCGCTGATGTGGATGACCTTCGGTCTCGCCTGCTGCGCGGTCGAGATGATGCAGGTCTCGATGCCGCGCTATGACGTCGAGCGCTTCGGCTTCGCGCCCCGCGCTTCGCCGCGGCAGTCCGACGTGATGATCGTCGCGGGCACGCTGACCAACAAGATGGCGCCCGCGCTGCGCAAGGTCTACGACCAGATGCCGGAGCCGCGCTACGTCATCTCGATGGGCTCTTGCGCCAATGGCGGCGGCTACTACCACTACTCCTACTCGGTGGTGCGTGGCTGCGACCGCATCGTGCCGATCGACATCTACGTGCCGGGCTGTCCGCCCACGGCGGAAGCGCTGCTTTACGGCGTGCTGCTGCTGCAGAAGAAGATTCGCCGTATCGGCACCATCGAACGCTAAGGTTTCAGGCATGGACGACGGCAAGCTCGACGCCCTTGGGCAGACGATCGTGAGCGCGCTTCCGGGCGCCGCCACGGCGCACTCGGTCGCGTTCGATCAACTCACTATCGACGTCGAGATTGGCAGAATCGTGGACGTCGTCACTTTTCTGCGTGACGATCCGAACTGCCGCTTCGTCAACATCACCGACGTGACTGCGGTCGACTATCCGAGCCGCGAGAAGCGCTTCGACGTGGTCTACCATCTGCTGTCGCCGACGCTGAACACGCGCATTCGTGTGCGCGGGCAGGCCGACGAGACTACGCAGGTGCCGTCGATCATCGGCATCTTCCCGGGCGCCGACTGGTTCGAGCGCGAGACCTACGACCTCTATGGCGTGATCTTTACGGGGCATCCGGACATGCGCCGCCTGCTGACGGACTACGGCTTCGACGGCCATCCGCTGCGCAAGGATTTCCCGCTCACCGGCTTCGTCGAGGTTCGCTACGACGACCAGGAGAAGCGGGTGCTGTACGAGCCGGTCCGGCTCAACCAGGAATTCCGCAAGTTCGATTTCCTTTCGCCCTGGGAAGGCGCGGACTATCCGCTTCCCGGTGACGAGAAGGCCAAGGCGGAGCCGAAGCCATGAACGAGCAACCGCAAAATCTTCGTAACTTCACCATCAACTTCGGTCCGCAGCATCCGGCGGCGCACGGCGTGTTGCGCCTCGTGCTGGAGCTGGACGGCGAAGTCGTCGAGCGCGTCGATCCGCATATCGGCCTGCTTCACCGCGGCACCGAGAAGCTGATCGAGCACAAGACCTACCTGCAGGCGATTCCGTATTTCGACCGCCTCGACTACGTCGCGCCGATGAACCAGGAGCACGCCTTCTGCCTCGCGGCGGAAAAGCTGCTCGGCATCACGGTGCCGCGCCGCGGCCAGTTGATCCGCGTGCTGTATTGCGAGATCGGCCGCATCCTGTCGCATCTGCTCAACGTCACCACGCAGGCGATGGACGTCGGCGCGCTGACCCCGCCGCTGTGGGGCTTCGAAGAGCGCGAAAAGCTGATGGTGTTCTACGAGCGCGCCTCTGGCTCGCGCATGCACGCGGCGTTCTTCCGCGTCGGCGGCGTGCATCAGGACCTGCCGCCGAAGCTGATCGACGACATCGAGGCGTGGTGCGACCCGTTCCTCAAGGTCGTCGACGACCTTGATCGGCTGCTCACCGGCAACCGCATCTTCAAGCAGCGCAACGTCGATATCGGCGTGGTGCCGCTGAAGGAAGCCTGGGAGTGGGGCTTCTCCGGCGTGATGGTGCGCGGCTCGGGCGCGGCCTGGGACCTGCGCAAGTCGCAGCCCTATGAGTGCTACGCCGAGATGGATTTCGACATTCCGATCGGCAAGAACGGCGACTGCTACGACCGTTATCTGATCCGCATGGAAGAGATGCGCCAGTCGGTGCGCATCATGAAGCAGTGCGTGCAGAAGCTCAAAGCAGCCGACGGACAGGGCCCGGTCGTGGTCGAGGACAACAAGATCGCGCCGCCGCGCCGCGGTGAGATGAAGCGCTCGATGGAAGCGCTGATCCATCACTTCAAGCTCTACACCGAAGGCGTCCATGTGCCGGCCGGCGAGGTCTACGCCGCGGTCGAGGCGCCGAAGGGCGAGTTCGGCGTCTACCTCGTCGCCGACGGCACCAACAAGCCCTACAAGTGCAAGATCCGCGCGCCGGGCTTCGCCCATCTGCAGGCGATGGATCACATCTGCAAGGGCCATTTGCTCGCCGACGTTTCCGCCATCCTTGGCTCGCTGGACATCGTGTTCGGCGAGGTCGACCGGTGATGATGTCCGCATCCGCACCGCGCGCTAATTGAGAGTTTGATCGATGTCCGTCCGCCGCCTTGCCCCGAAGGAATTGCAGCCCGCGAGCTTCACGTTCACGGACGAGAATCTGGCCTGGGCCAAGAAGCAGATCGAGAAATATCCGCCGGGCCGCCAGGCTTCGGCCGCGATCGCGATTCTGTGGCGCGTGCAGGAGCAGCATGACGGCTGGGTCTCGGAAGCGGCGATCCGCGCCGTCGCCGACCTGCTCGAGATGCCGCATATCCGCATGCTGGAGATCGCGACTTTCTACACCATGTTCCAGCTCTCGCCGGTCGGCAAGAAGGCGCATGTCCAGGTCTGCGGCACCACGCCGTGTCGGCTGCGCGGCGCCGCCGACCTGATCGAGGTCTGTCAGCATCGCATCCATCACGATCCCTTCCAGCTGTCGAAGGACGGCAACTTCTCCTGGGAAGAAGTCGAGTGCCTCGGCGCCTGCGTGAACGCGCCGATGGTGCTGATCTGGAAGGACACTTATGAGGACCTGACCAAGGAAAGCTTCGGCAAGGTGCTCGACGGCTTTGCCGCCGGCAATCCGCCGAAGCCGGGCCCGCAGATCGACCGTCAGTTCTCGGCGCCCGCAGGCGGGCCGACGACGCTGAAGGAAACCACTTGATGCGGGGCTTTCAGGTGCAGGCAAACGGGATGGGGAGAGGCGCTGCGATGAAGGCCTGGCGCACGATTGCGCTGCATACCGTCGTCGCGGCCGGCTTCATGTTCCTGCTGCAACGTTACGGCCTCAGCGCCACGCTGGAATCCAGCCTGTTGTGGGCCATCGTGTTCGGCGGCTGCGCCGCCGGGCTCGCTTATTCGCAAGCCAATCGGTGATGTTCGGAAAGTTTTGAGCATGCTCGACGACAAGGACCGCATCTTCAAGAACCTCTACGGCCTCCATGATTGGGGCCTCGAGGGCGCGCGCCGCCGAGGCGCCTGGGATGGCACCAAGGGGATCATCGACAAGGGCCGCGACTGGATCATCAACGAGATGAAGGCGTCCGGCCTGCGCGGCCGCGGCGGTGCGGGTTTCCCGACCGGCATGAAGTGGTCCTTCATGCCGAAGGAATCCAAGGACGGCCGTCCGAGCTACCTCGTCGTCAACGCCGACGAGTCCGAACCCGGCACCTGCAAGGACCGCGAGATCATGCGGCACGACCCGCATCTCTTGGTCGAGGGCTGCCTGCTCGCGAGCTTCGCGATGGGCGCGCATGCCTGCTACGTCTATATCCGCGGCGAGTTCATCCGCGAGCGCGAGCGCCTGCAGGCCGCGATCGACCAGGCCTATGAGGCCAAGCTGGTCGGCAAGGACAACATCAACGGCTGGCCGTTCGACATCTATGTCGCGCACGGCGCCGGCGCCTATATCTGCGGCGAGGAAACCGCGCTGCTCGAGAGCCTCGAAGGCAAGAAGGGCCAGCCGCGGCTGAAGCCGCCGTTCCCGGCCAATGTCGGCCTCTATGGCTGCCCGACCACCGTCAACAACGTCGAGTCGATCGCGGTCGCGCCCGACATCCTGCGCCGCGGCGCCGCCTGGTTTGCCGGCATCGGCCGGCCGAACAATGTCGGCACAAAACTGTTCTGCATCTCCGGTCACGTCGAGCGTCCCTGCAACGTCGAAGAGGCGATGGGCATCCCGTTCCGCGAGCTGATCGAGAAGCATTGCGGCGGCATCCGTGGCGGTTGGGACAATCTGAAGGCCGTGATCCCCGGCGGCTCGTCGGTGCGCATGGTGCCGGCCGAGCAGATCATCGACACGCCGATGGATTTCGACTCGCTGAGCAAGCTGCGCTCGGGCCTCGGCACCGCGGCCGTGATCGTGATGGACAAGTCGACCGACCTGATCCGGGCGATCGCGCGCATCTCCTATTTCTACAAGCACGAGAGCTGCGGCCAGTGCACGCCGTGCCGCGAAGGCACCGGGTGGATGTGGCGCGTGCTGACCCGCATGGCCGACGGCCGTGCCCACAAGCGCGAGATCGACATGCTGCTCGAGGTCACCAAGCAGGTTGAAGGTCACACGATCTGCGCGCTCGGCGACGCCGCAGCGTGGCCGATCCAGGGTCTGATTGCGCATTTCCGTCACGAGATCGAAGAGCGCATCGATCAGTATTCGCACAAGGCCGATCTCGACGATCAGGGCGTTCGTGATCCCGTCCACATGGTCGCGGCGGAGTAGAGAAGAGACATGAGCAAGATCATCGTCGATGGCAAAGAGATCGATGTGCCGCCGGAGTACACGCTGCTGCAGGCGTGCGAGGCGGCGGGCGCCGAGATTCCGCGCTTCTGCTATCACGAGCGGCTGTCGATCGCCGGCAATTGCCGGATGTGCCTGGTCGAGGTGAAGGGCGGCCCGAAGCCGGTCGCGAGCTGCGCCTGGGCCGTGCGCGACTGCCGTCCGGGCCCGAAAGGCGAGCCGCCGGAGATCTCGACCCGTTCGCCGATGGTCAAGAAGGCGCGCGAAGGCGTGATGGAGTTCCTGCTGATCAACCATCCGCTGGACTGCCCGATCTGCGACCAGGGCGGCGAGTGCGACCTGCAGGATCAGGCGATGGGTTACGGCGTCGACACCAGCCGTTTCGCCGAGAACAAGCGCGCGGTCGAGGACAAGTATCTCGGCGCGCTGGTCAAGACCTCGATGAACCGCTGCATCCAGTGCACGCGCTGCGTCCGCTTCTCCGCCGAAGTCTGCGGCGCCCCCGAAATGGGCGCGACCGGCCGCGGCGAGGACATGGAGATCACCACCTATCTCGAGCATGCGCTGAGCTCGGAGCTGCAGGGCAACCTCGTCGACATCTGCCCGGTCGGCGCGCTGACCTCGAAGCCTTATGCGTTCGCGGCGCGTCCCTGGGAGCTCGGCAAGACGCAGTCGGTGGACGTGATGGACGGCGTCGGCTCGGCGATCCGCGTCGACACCCGCGGCCGCGAGGTGATGCGCATCCTGCCGCGCATCAACGAGGCCGTGAACGAGGAGTGGATCTCCGACAAGACCCGCCACGTCGTCGACGGCCTGCGCACGCAGCGCCTCGACCGGCCCTATGTGCGTGAGAACGGCCAGCTCAAGCCTGCGACCTGGCAGCAAGCCTTCGCCGCCATCGCCGCCAAGGCAAGCCGCACCGATGGCAAGCGGATCGGCGCGATCGCCGGCGATCTCGCTGCGGTCGATGAAATGTATGCGCTGAAGGAGCTGCTCGCGAAGTTCGGCTCGGTCAATCTGGCGGTGCAGGGCGGCGACGCCTTCGACGCCAAGGCTGGCCGCGGCTCCTACATCTTCAACCCGACCATTGCCGGCATCGACCAGGCCGACGCGATCCTGATCATCGGCTCGCATCCGCGCAAGGAAGCCGCGGTGCTGAACGCGCGGATCCGCAAGCGCTGGCGCACCGGCGGGCTCAAGGTCGGCATGATCGGCGCCAAGTCCGATTTCACCTACGACCATGAATATCTCGGCGCGGGCACCGACACGCTCGCCGATCTCGCCGCCGGCAAGCACTCGTTTGCCGACGTGCTCAAGAACGCGCAGCACCCGATCATCCTGGTCGGCGCCGGCGCCTACACCAGGCACGACGGCGCCGCGGTGCTGGCGCAGGCCGCCAAGCTCGCCGTCGACGTCGGCGCGCTGAAGGACGGCTGGAACGGCTTTGCTGTGCTGCAGGATACCGCCTCGCGCGCCGGCGCGCTCGATATCGGCTTCTCGCCTTCGGCCGGTGGCCTGACCACGGCGCAGATGACCACCTTCGGCACGCTCGACGTGCTGTTCCTGCTCGGCGCCGACGAGATCAAGGTGCCGGACGGCACCTTCGTGGTCTATATCGGCACCCATGGCGACCAGGGCGCGCACCGCGCCGACGTCATCCTGCCGGGCGCCGCCTATACCGAGAAGTCCGGCATCTACGTCAACACCGAGGGCCGGGCGCAGATCGCCAACCGCGCCGCGTTCCCGCCGGGCGAAGCCCGCGAGGACTGGGCGATCATCCGCGCGCTGTCCGACGTGCTCGGCAAGAAGCTGCCGTTCGACTCGTTGCAGGCGCTGCGCCAGGCGATGTTCAAGACCTCGCCGCACTTGATGCGGCTCGACCAGATCGAGGCCGGCAAGGCCGAGGACGTCAAGGCGCTGGCGGGCAAGGGCGGTGCCGTCGACAAGGCGGCGTTCAAGCCGACCGTCGACGATTTCTATCTGACCAACCCGATCGCGCGGGCCTCTGCCGTGATGGCGGAATGCTCGCGGCTGGCGTCGGGCCGAATGCTGACGGCAGCGGAGTGAGCGTGACCTGATGGCTGAATTCTTCGCAAGCTCGTTCTGGACCGGCTTCCTCTGGCCGCTGATCATCATGGTCGCGGAAAGCCTGTTGCTGCTCGTCGTGCTGCTGATCGCGATTGCCTACATCCTGCTCGCCGACCGCAAGATCTGGGCGGCGGTGCAGATCCGCCGCGGTCCCAACGTGGTCGGCCCGTTCGGATTGCTGCAATCCTTCGCCGACCTCTTGAAGTTCGTGCTCAAGGAGCCGGTGATTCCGTCCGGCTCCAACAAGGGCGTGTTCCTGCTGGCGCCGCTAGTGTCATGCATCCTGGCGCTGGCCGCCTGGGCCGTGATCCCGTTCGATCTCGGCTGGGTGATCTCCGACATCAATGTCGGCATTCTCTACATCTTCGCGATCTCGTCGCTGTCGATCTACGGCATCATCATGGCCGGCTGGTCGTCGAACTCGAAGTACCCGTTCCTGGCCGCGCTGCGCTCGGCGGCGCAGATGGTGTCCTACGAGGTCTCGATCGGCTTCGTCATCATCACGGTGCTGCTCTGCGTCGGCTCGCTGAACCTCTCGGCCGTGGTCGAGGCGCAGAACACGCGCGGGCTCGCGCACCTGATCGGCCTGCCGCAGCTCACCATCCTGAACTGGTATGTGTGGCCGCTGTTCCCGATGTTCGTGGTGTTCTACGTCTCGGCGCTGGCGGAAACCAACCGTCCGCCGTTCGACCTGGTCGAAGCCGAATCCGAGCTGGTCGCCGGCTTCATGACCGAGTACGGCTCGACCCCGTATCTGTTGTTCATGCTCGGCGAGTATGTCGCGATCACCACGATGTGCGCGCTGGCGTCGATCCTGTTCCTGGGCGGCTGGCTGCCGCCGGTCAATCTGCCGCCGTTCACCTGGATCCCGGGCATCGTCTGGTTCGCCCTCAAGGTGTTCTTCATGTTCTTCATGTTCGCGATGGCGAAGGCGATCGTGCCGCGCTACCGCTACGATCAACTGATGCGGCTCGGCTGGAAGGTGTTCCTGCCGCTGTCGCTGGCGATGGTGGTGATCGTGGCCGGCGTGCTGCAGTTCGCCGGCATCGCGCCGAAGTGAGGCCGTCATGAGTGTCAATGTCAACGCAACAGCCCGCTCGCTCCTGCTGTCGGAATTCATCTCCGCGTTCTTCCTGGCGATGCGCTATTTCTTCCAGCCGAAGCCGACGCTGAACTATCCGTTCGAGAAGGGCCCGATCTCGCCGCGCTTCCGTGGCGAGCACGCGCTGCGCCGCTACCCGAACGGCGAGGAACGCTGCATTGCCTGCAAGCTGTGCGAGGCGATCTGCCCGGCGCAGGCGATCACGATCGAGGCCGGTCCGCGCCGCAACGACGGCACCCGCCGCACGGTGCGTTACGACATCGACATGGTGAAGTGCATCTATTGCGGCCTGTGCCAGGAGGCATGCCCGGTCGATGCCATCGTCGAGGGCCCGAATTTCGAATTCGCGACCGAGACCCGCGAGGAACTCTACTATGACAAGGCGAAGCTGCTCGCCAATGGCGACCGCTGGGAGCGCGAGATTGCGAAGTCGATCGCGCTCGACGCGCCGTACCGGTGAGGTGAGGGCATGATCCTTCCGGCGCTGTTCTTCTATCTGTTTGCCGCGGTCTGCGTGGCCTCGGCGGTCATGGTGATTGTCTCGCGCAATCCCGTGCACTCCGTGCTGTTCCTGATTCTGGCCTTCGTCAACGCGGCCGGTCTGTTCATCCTGATGGGCGCCGAGTTCCTCGGGATGATGCTGATCGTCGTCTATGTCGGCGCGGTCGCGGTGCTGTTCCTGTTCGTGATCATGATGCTCGACGTCGATTTCGTCGAACTCCGCGAGGGCTTCATCCAGTACCTGCCGATCGGCATCGTGATCGGCGGCATCTTCCTGTTCGAGCTCTTGCTGGTGGTCGGCGCCTGGGTGATCAACCCGCAGGTGACCAAGACGATCACCGCGGCTATCCCGACCAATGTCACCAACACCGAGGCGCTCGGCCTCGTGCTCTATACGAAGTACATCCATTACTTCCAGCTTGCCGGCATGGTGCTGCTGGTCGCGATGATCGGCGCCATCGTGCTGACGCTGCGCCACAAGGCCAACGTCAAGCGGCAGAACATCAACGTGCAGAACGCGCGCACGCCCGAAATGGCGATGGCGATGCGCAAGGTGGCGTCGGGGCAGGGCCTGCAGGATGCCGATGCGGCGGAGTGGGTGAAATGACCATCGGGCTGGGGCACTATCTCGCGGTCGCCGCGATCCTGTTCACGCTCGGGATCCTCGGCATCTTCCTCAACCGCAAGAACATCATCGTCATCCTGATGTCGATCGAGCTGATCCTGCTGTCGGTCAACATCAATCTGGTGGCGTTCTCGACCTTCCTCGGCGACATCGTCGGCCAGGTGTTCGCGCTGCTGGTGCTGACGGTGGCGGCGGCCGAGGCCGCGATCGGCCTCGCGGTGCTGGTGGTGTATTTCCGCAACCGCGGTTCGATCGCGGTTGAAGACGTCAATCTGATGAAGGGCTAGGCGCGGTCATGGTTCAGGCTATCGTTTTCCTGCCGCTGCTCGGCGCCATCCTTGCGGGAATTATCTCGCTGGTTGGCGCGCATGCGCGCTGCCCGAGCGGCGACACCGTCGACCATCACGACGACGCACATGGCGACGCCCATGCTTCCGACGCTCATGCCTCGGCGGCCCACGACGACCACGGCCATGACGATCATGGCCATGACGACCACCATGTCTCCGAGCCGGCGGCCGCGGGCTCCCGGCTGGCCGAGCTGATCACCACAGGCCTCTTGTTCGTCTCGGCCGCGCTGTCCTGGTTCACGCTGGTCGATGTCGGCTTCATGCACCATGACGCGCGCGTCGTGCTGCTGCCCTGGATCACCTCGGGTGACCTGCAGGTGGCCTGGACGCTGCGGGTCGACACCCTGACCGCCGTGATGCTGGTCGTGGTCAACACCGTGTCCGCGCTCGTCCACCTCTATTCCATCGGCTACATGGACGAAGATCCGAACCGGCCGCGCTTCTTCGGCTATCTCTCGCTGTTCACCTTCGCGATGTTGATGCTGGTGACCTCGGACAACCTCGTGCAGCTGTTCTTCGGCTGGGAGGGCGTCGGTCTCGCCAGCTACCTCCTGATCGGGTTCTGGTACCAGAAGCCGTCGGCCAATGCGGCGGCGATCAAGGCCTTCGTGGTCAACCGCGTCGGCGACTTCGGCTTCGCGCTCGGCATCTTTGCGATCTTCGCACTGGTCGGCTCGACCGATTTCGAGACCATCTTCCACGCCGCGCCGGGGCTGACCGGCAAGACCACCGACTTCTTCGGCTGGCAGGTGAATGCGCTGACGCTGACCTGCCTGCTGCTGTTCATGGGCGCGATGGGCAAGTCGGCCCAGTTCCTGCTGCACACCTGGTTGCCGGACGCGATGGAAGGCCCGACCCCGGTGTCGGCACTGATCCACGCCGCGACCATGGTCACCGCGGGCGTCTTCATGGTGGCGCGGCTGTCGCCGCTGTTCGAGCTGTCGCCGACCGCGCAGGCGGTGGTGATGTTCTTCGGCGCGACCACGGCGTTCTTCGCCGCCACGATCGGCCTCGTGCAGAACGACATCAAGCGCATCGTCGCGTACTCGACCTGCTCGCAGCTCGGCTACATGTTCGTCGCGATGGGAGCAGGGGCCTATTCGGTCGGCATGTTCCACCTGTTCACGCACGCCTTCTTCAAGGCGCTGCTGTTCTTGGGTTCCGGCTCGGTGATCTATGCGATGCACCACGAGCAGGACATCCGCAACATGGGCGGCCTGTGGCGCAAGATCCCGTACACCTTCGCGGTGATGTGCATCGGCACCCTGGCGCTGACCGGCTTCCCGCTGTTCGCCGGCTACTTCTCCAAGGACGCGATCATCGAGTCGGCCTATGCCGCGCACAACCCGTTCGCGACCTATGCCTATCTGCTGACCATCGTGGCCGCCGGCCTGACCTCGTTCTACTCCTGGCGTCTGATCTTCAAGACGTTCTTCGGCGAGCCACACGACCAGAAGCACTACGAGGCCGCGCATGAGAGCCCGATCTGGATGCTGGTGCCGATCGGCGTGCTCGCCGCCGGCTCGATCCTGGCCGGCCTGCCGTTCAAGGAAGTGTTCGCCAGCCCGCATGGCGTCGAGGAGTTCTTCCGCGAATCCGTGAAGATGAACCCGCACATCCTCGAGGACATGGAGCACATGCCGAGCTGGCTCGCGCCGCTGCCCACCGTGATGATGGCGCTCGGCCTGTTCGTCTCGTATCTGTTCTACATCCGCAGGCCGTATCTGCCTGTCGAGCTCGCGAACCAGCAGCCGATGCTGTACCAATTCCTGCTCAACAAGTGGTACTTCGACGAGCTGTACGACTGGATCTTCGTGCGTCCGGCGAAGTGGCTCGGTTACACGCTCTGGAAGAAGGGCGACGGCTTCATCATCGACGGCTTCGGTCCCGATGGCGTCTCGGCCCGCGTGCTCGACATCACCCGCAATGTCGTGAAATTGCAGACCGGCTACCTCTATCACTACGCGTTCGCGATGCTGATCGGGGCCGCCGGATTGATCACCTGGTTCATGTTCGGCTTGGGAGGCCAGTAAATGACAACCTGGCCCATCCTTTCGGTCACGACCTTCCTGCCGGCGGTCGGCGCGATCCTGGTCTACCTGCTGGCACGGGGCGGCGACGAGAGTGCCAACCGCACGGCGCGCTGGATCGCGCTGTGGACCACGCTGATCACCTTCGCGGTGTCGCTGATCCTGGTGGCGCGTTTCGATCCCGCTTCGACCGACTTCCAGTTCGTCGAGAAGGCGTCCTGGCTCGCCACCGGCATCACCTACCACATGGGTGTCGACGGCATTTCGCTGCCGCTGCTCATCCTGACCACCGCGATCATGCCGCTCTGCATCATCGCGAGCTGGAGGTCGGTGACGCAGCGTGTCGGCGAATACATGATGGCGTTCCTGATCCTGGAAACGTTGATGATCGGCACCTTCTCGGCGCTCGACCTCGTGCTGTTCTATCTGTTCTTCGAGGGCGGCCTGATCCCGATGTTCCTGATCATCGGCGTCTGGGGCGGTCCGCGCCGGGTCTACGCTTCGTTCAAGTTCTTCCTCTATACGTTCCTCGGCTCGGTGCTGATGCTGCTCGCCATCATGGCGCTGTACTGGAACGCCGGCACCACCGACATCCCGACCCTGATGCACACCGCGGTGCCGCGCGGCATGCAGACCTGGGCGTGGATCGCCTTCTTTGCCTCGTTCGCGGTGAAGATGCCCATGTGGCCGGTACACACCTGGCTGCCTGACGCGCACGTCGAGGCGCCGACGGCGGGCTCGGTGATCCTGGCCGCGATCCTCTTGAAGATGGGCGGCTACGGCTTCCTGCGCTTCTCGCTGCCGATGTTCCCGCTGGCCTCGCACGACTTCGCGCCGTTCGTGTTCACGCTGTCCGTCATCGCCATCATCTACACCTCGCTGGTGGCGATGATGCAGGAGGACATGAAGAAGCTGATCGCGTACTCCTCCGTCGCGCATATGGGCTTCGTCACCATGGGCATCTTCGCAGTGACCACCCAGGGCGTTGCCGGCGGCATGTTCCAGATGGTCTCGCACGGCATCGTCTCCGGCGCGCTGTTCCTCTGCGTAGGCATCGTCTACGACCGCATGCACACCCGCGAGATCGCGGCCTATGGCGGTCTCGTCAACCGGATGCCACTCTACGCGATGACCTTCATGGTCTTCACCATGGCCAATGTCGGTCTGCCGGGCACGAGCGGATTCGTCGGCGAGTTCATGACGCTGCTCGGCACCTTCAAGATCTCGCTGCCGACGGCGTTCTTCGCCACCACGGGCGTGATCCTGTCGGCCTGCTACGCGCTCTGGCTCTACCGCAAGGTGGTGTTCGGCGCGCTGGTCAAGCCGTCGCTGATGTCGATCAAGGATCTCACGTTCCGCGAATGCGTGACGCTGTTCCCGCTGATCGCGCTGACCATCCTGTTCGGCGTCTATCCGAAGCCGGTGCTCGACATGTCGGCCGCCTCGGTGCAGCAGCTCGTCAACAACTACCAAACCGCCGTGACTGCCGTGAAGGCAGCCGCGCTGACCGTCCAGTAAGGCCTTAGCCCATGAGCTTTTCCAGTGCAGGTTATCAGTTGCAGCCGGTGCTGCCGGAGCTGGTGCTCGCGGTCGGCGCCATGGTGCTGTTGATGATCGGAGCCTATCGCGGGCAGGGGACGACGCGCCTCGTCACCACGCTCGCGGTGCTGCTGCTGGTCGTAACCGGCGTGCTGGAGCTCTGGCTGCCGGCCGGCAAGCTCGTGACATTCGGCGGCAGCTTCATCGTCGACGACTTCGCCCGCTTCCTGAAGGTCCTCGCCCTGATCGCCTCGGCGGCGACGCTGATCCTGTCGACCGAATATCTGTCCCAGCCGTCGAGCCGCACCTTCGAGTTCTCGATCCTGGTGCTGCTGTCGACGCTCGGCATGATGGTGCTGATCTCAGCCGGCGACCTGATTTCGCTCTATCTCGGCCTCGAGCTGATGAGCCTTGCGCTCTATGTCGTCGCCGCCAGCCAGCGCGACAATGCCAAGTCGAGCGAAGCCGGTCTGAAGTACTTCGTGCTCGGCGCGCTGTCGTCGGGCATGCTGCTCTACGGCGCCTCGCTGATCTACGGCTTCACCGGCACCGTCAGCTTCGCCGGCATCGCGGCGGCGGCCACCACCGGCAGCATCGGCATCGTGTTCGGCCTGGTGTTCCTGCTCGCCGGCCTCTGCTTCAAGGTCTCGGCGGTGCCGTTCCACATGTGGACGCCCGACGTCTATGAGGGCGCGCCGACGCCGGTGACGGCGTTCTTCGCGTCCGCCCCGAAGGTCGCGGCGCTCGCCGTGTTCACCCGTGCGACGCTGACCGCGTTCCCGGGCATCGTTTCCCAGTGGCAGCAGATCCTGGTGTTCGTCGCGATCGCCTCGATGGCGCTGGGCTCGTTCGCCGCGATCGGCCAGACCAACATCAAGCGGCTGATGGCCTATTCCTCGATCGGCCATATGGGCTTTGCCCTGGTCGGCCTCGCCTCCGGCACGGTCGAGGGCGCGCAGGGCGTGCTCATCTACATCGCGATCTATGTCGCGATGACGCTCGGCTCCTTCAGCATCATCCTCGCCATGAAGCGCAACGGCCAGCCGCTGGAGCAGATCAGCGATTTCGCCGGCCTGTCCCGCACCAACCCGCTGATCGCCTTCATCTTCGCGATGCTGCTGTTCTCGCTGGCCGGCGTCCCGCCGCTCGCCGGCTTCTTCGGCAAGTGGTACGTGTTCGTCGCCGCGATCAAAGCCAATCTGTTCACGCTCGCGGTGATCGGCGTGCTGACCAGCGTGGTGGGCGCGTTCTACTATCTGTCGATCGTCAAGGTGATGTATTTCGACCAGCCGCTCGGCAAGCTCGATCCGGTCCGCGTCGAGCTGCGCACCGTGCTGGCGGTCGCAGGCATCTTCAACATCTTCTTCTTCGCCTATCCGGGTCCGCTGGTGAGCGTGGCGACGGCGGCGGCGAAGTCGCTATTTTAACGCGCTCGGTTCCGGGACAGGACGCTGGCTTTCGGAACGGATCATGCGCATAGATTCGATATGACCTTCACGCTTGGACCCCGGGCCATCGCGGCGGGCACCAAGCTCGCCGCCTTCGACCAGATCGGCTCGACCAATGCCGAGGCGCTGCTGCGCGCCCGTGGCGGCGAGCAGGGGCCGATGTGGTTCGTCACGCCCGAGCAGACCGCGGGACGTGGCCGCCGGCAGCGGGTCTGGGTCGCGCCGCGCGGCAATCTCGCCAGCAGCATCCTCGAAGTGACCGACGTTCAGCCGGCGGTCGCGGCAACGCTCGGCTTTGCCGCCGGGCTGTCGCTCGAAGCTGCGCTGCAGAAGGTCAGCATCGAGGCGGCGCTGCGGCTTGGGCCTGACAGCCCGAAGTTCACCCTGAAATGGCCGAACGACGTGCTCGCCAACGGCAAGAAGCTGTCGGGCATCCTGCTCGAGGCCGAGGCCATCGGAAACCGGCTGGCGGTCGTCGTCGGCATCGGCACCAACGTCATCGCCGCGCCCGAGGGAACGCCCACGCCGGCGGTCTCGCTCGCAGCGCTCGGCATCCAGATCGGCGCGGAAGAGCTGTTCACCGCGTTGTCCGACGCGTGGGTCGAGTTTCGCGGCATCTGGGACGATGGCCGCGGCTTTCCTGAGATCCGCAGGCTGTGGCTGGAGCGTGCTGCCGGGCTCGGCGAGAAGGTCGCGGTCCAGACCGGCTCGGCGACCCTCGAAGGCATCTTTGATACGATCGACGATACCGGCTGCCTGATCGTCCGCACCGCCGATGGACAGCGCATGCCCGTGACGGCCGGCGAGGTCTATTTCGGCACCGCAGCCTCGGTGAGGGCGAACTGATGGCGCGACCGGACGAACTCACCTTTGCACCGCTCGGCGGCGTCGGCGAGATCGGCATGAACTTGTCGATCTACGGCCTCGGCAACCGCCAGCAGCGCTCCTTCCTCGCAGTCGATCTCGGCGTCTCCTTCGGCGACGAGGAGCATCTGCCCGGTATCGACCTGATCATGCCGGACGTCCGCTTCCTGGAAAAGGAGCGCAACAATTTGATGGGCCTCGTGCTGACGCACGCCCATGAGGACCATTTCGGCGCCATCATCGACCTCTGGCCCAAGCTCGGCTGCAAAATCTACGCGACGCAGTTCTCCGCGGCGCTGTTCGAGGCCAAATGCGCCGCCGAGCGCAATCCGCCGAAGATCCCGGTCACCGTGATCCCGTCGGGCGGCCGGGTCGATATCGGCCCGTTCAATGTCGAGTTCATCCCGGTCGCGCATTCGATTCCGGAATCGCACGCGCTGGCGATCAAGACCGACGTCGGCACCGTGCTGCACACCGGCGACTGGAAGATCGACCCGACCCCGATCATCGGCCAGCCGACCGACGAGCGGCGGCTGCGCGAGCTCGGCGACGAAGGCGTGCTGGCGCTGGTCGGCGATTCCACCAACGCGGTGCGCGACGGGCGCTCGCCCTCCGAGACCGAGGTTGCCGCCACGATCAAGAAGCTGGTCAAGGCGGCCAAGGGCCGGGTGGCGGTCACGACCTTCGCCTCCAACGTCGCTCGGGTGAGGGCGGTAGCGGACGCTGCGAACGCCGCCGATCGCGAGGTGGTGGTGGTCGGCCGCGCCATGGAGCGCGTGGTGCAGGTCGCGCGCGAATGCGGCTATCTCGACGGCTCGCACAAATTCCGCAGTACCGACTATTACGGACATTTCCCGCCCGACAAGGTGCTGGCGTTGTGCACCGGCAGCCAGGGCGAACCTCGCGCCGCGCTGGCCCGGATCGCCAACAACGACCATCCGCAGGTGACCCTGAACAAGGGCGACACCGTGATCTTCTCCTCCCGCACCATTCCCGGCAACGAGAAGGCGGTCGGCGGCATCATCAACGGGCTGGTGACTCAGGGCGTCGAGATCATCACCGACCGCGAGCATCTGGTGCACGTCTCCGGCCATCCGCGCCGCGACGAACTGCGCGACATGATCTCCTGGGTGCGGCCGCAACTCCTGATCCCGGTGCATGGCGAGGCGCTGCACCTTGCCGAGCACGCCAAGCTGGCGCGCGCCGCAGGAGTCCCCAAGGTTCTGACCTGCCGCAACGGCGACCTGATCAAGCTCGGGCCCGGTGAGTCCGGCATCATCGGCGAAGTGCCGGCGGGCCGGCTCTACAAGGACGGCACCATCCTGGAGGATTCCAAGTCGCGCGCCGTGGTGGAGCGGCGGCGGATGGGCTTTGCCGGCTGCGCCTTCGTCGCCATCGCGATGACCCAGCAGGGCGAAATAGCCGACGATCCCGAGGTTGATCTCGTCGGCATGCCGGAGAACAATGCGGCCGGCGAACTGCTCGACGACATCGTGTTCGATGTGGTGGTGTCGACGATCGAGGGCCTGCCGAAGCCGCGGCGGCGCGATCCGGACGCGCTTGGGGAATCGGTGCGCCGGGCGGTGCGGGCGGCATTGAACGAGCAATGGGGCAAGAAGCCGATCTGCGTTGTGCACGTACTGACGGTTTGACGCGCGGTTTCGAAACGTGCGCAACGACATTAAGGGAGAACGAGATGCTGGGCCGGCTCAATCACGTCGCGATCGCGGTCAAGGACGCCAAGCAAGCCGCCAAGATCTACGGCACCGCCTTCAATGCCGAAATTTCCGACGCGGTGCCGCTGCCGGAGCACGGCGTCATCACCGTGTTCGTGACGCTGCCGAACACCAAGATCGAGTTCATCGAGCCGCTCGGCGAGGCCTCGCCGATCGCAAAATTCGTCGAGCGCAACGCCGACGGCGGCATCCACCATGTCTGCTACGACGTGCCCGACATCATCGCGGCGCGCGACCGCATGATCGCCGAGGGCGCGCGGGTGCTGGGCGACGGCCAGCCGAAGATCGGCGCGCACGGCAAGCCGGTGCTGTTCTTCCACCCCAAGGACTTTTCCGGCGCCCTGGTTGAGATCGAACAGGCCTGAGGCCACATGGCGTATCAAATCTCCACCAGCCTTGCGATCTACTTCGTGCTGTGGTGGCTCGTGCTGTTCCTGACGCTGCCGTTCGGCGTGCGTAGCCAGCACGAGGACGGCGTCGGCGCGCCCGGCACCGACCCCGGCGCGCCGGTCCTGGCGCGGATGGGCCGCAAGCTGTTGTGGACCACGCTGATCTCGGCGGTGATCTTCGCGATCGCGATGTGGGCGTATTATTCCGGCTATCTCTCGGTCGAGCGGCTGTCGAAGCTGATGGGGATGCCGTTCTGACGGTGATGTCGAGCGGCGGACGCCGCTTCATTTCGCCCCGCGTGCGGGGAGTGGTTATGCGCTAAGCCTTGAGCGCATAGGCGTTATCGATCGTCCGTTGCGCGACTGGCTTACCTCTGCGAGTTGGTTCGTCTCGTCCAATCCAGGAATGCTTAGCTATGCTCACCGTCTATGGCGAAGGTCGTGGCTTCCGCGTTGTTTGGCTGCTCGAGGAACTAGGATTGGCTTATCGGCTGCGCCCGGTCGATCTGCTCGCAGTCGAGAATGATCGCGATTTCCTCGCGCTTAACCCCGCCGGCTTCATTCCCGTACTGCAGGACGGCGAGACCATCATGGTCGAATCGATCGCCATTCTTGAATACCTGCTCGCCCGCCACGGCGCAGGGTCGCTTGCCGTCGCCCCTGATGATCCCGCCTTTGCCTCCTATCTGCAATTTCTCCACTTGGGCGAGGCCGGGCTCGCCGGGCCGATGAACGCCGTCTTTGTCGGTCGCGAACTGGCGCCCGAAGCCGAGCGAGATGCCCGGGTTACCTGCTGGGCCCGCGAGACCTTCGAGAGCCGGCTGGGGTTGGTTATCCGCCGCCTCGCGGAATGCCCCTATCTTGCCGGCGACCGATTCACGGCGGCCGATATCTCGGTGAGCTACGCCCTCCTGCTTGGCCTGCGAACCGGCAACTACGTTCTCGGTCCTACCGAGCGGGACTATCTCGCCCGCACGACAGCACGCCCTGGCTACATCAGAGCGATGGAACGCTGCCAGGCCACCAAGGCTTGGGCGGCAAGATCACCGGGATTGTAGTGCTCGCCCGGCGCTGGAAGCCCCGCGTTAGCAAACGGCTCGATCGTGCGAGCAACCTCATCGAGCGGTTCTTTTCAAGGCTTGAGCATTTCCGCTCCGTTGCCACCCGCTACGACAAGCTCGCCACCAGCTTCCTCGCCGTGGTCCAGCTCGCCTCAATCCGGGCTGTGGCTAACGCCGTGCTTAGGTTTGCTCCGGCCGGAACCACTCGGGTGAGGGGCCGGAGATCGCCTCGATCTCAGGCACGAAGCCGCGATCAAGCGCTGCGACGAGCGTTGCCAGATTGTCAGTTATTTGCCGCCATCGCTCGGCGTCGCCGATCGGGAACGGGCTCGGCAACTCGACCCCCCTCACGTCGCCGCGGACCGCGCCGCGCGAGGCATGGAGCGGCAGCGTCGCCTTGAAGGCATGCCCGTTCACCATGCCGATCACCTGCATGAAGGCGGTGACCGAACTGCCCCAGCTGCCGACATCGACCTGGAGCCGGACGGTGAGATTGCCCGGCGTGCGCCGCTGCAGCCGGAACGATCCGCTCTCGCCGCGGCAATCGTAGCCGAGTGGCGCAAAGGCCCGAGCCAGATCGGGCTTCTTGGGGCCGGCGCTCGGGGGCTCGCCGGAGGCCGGCGCAGCCATGTTCTCGACCTGATGGGGCAGATCGTGCGGAAGCGTCTCGAGCAGCTCGCTCATCCCCGCCCGATGCTCACGCACGACAGCGCGGATGGCGTCGTCCAGCGGCTGAGGCAAGCCGGCGGGAAGCGGGGCGGCAGCCGGCGCCGCATTGGCGGGCGCCGCAACCATCGGGACCTGCACCGTCTTTCGCACCTTGCCGCAGGCCGCAAGCAGGGCTGCGACATCGGCGCGCGGCTCCGGCAATTTCTTCGCCTGCGGGTCGGCTTCGACGACGCGCAGCGCGGCGAGCGACCGCTGCCGTCCGTTCACCCACCACTTATCGTGCACGCTGATGCCGGGCGAGGTCGGATGTCCAGCGCCGATGTCGACGCCGGCGCGCATCAGGCCGCGAATAGTCTGAAGGTCGGGCGTAGCGGGCAGCGGCGGGCCATCCGAAAAGGCGGGCACCGAGAAATGCAGGTCGATGGCATGGCATGGAAATGACTTCGGGACGCCTGCTGCGATCTCCTTGAGGATCGCGAAGTCGACCGCCTCGACAGTGCCGGTCTCGGTCACGTTCGACATCGCGCGGACTTCAGCCCTGCCGGGACCAACCGAGCCGGTCGTGCGCGCGAAGCGCTCCAATTCGGGCCAGCGCTTGAGCACCCTGGCGATGCTTGAGACGCGCTTTGTCCCGGCAATGGCTTGCACGGCCGCGATCTCGGCGCTGAGCGGGGGATCGGACAGTCTGAACCGCACCGTCGGCTCGCCCAAACCGGCGGCAAGGAAGCCGGCGTGCACGCGCTCGACCATATCGACAAGCGGATCCTTGCGACTGGTGGCGAAGATCGAGAACACGGCGACGAACATGGATGAACCTGCCGGGCCGGGTTGCGAAGTAGCCTACATGAGCGAAGCGGCATCCGGGAACAGTGTCCCCGGCCTGAGAGCTACGTGAACCTGACCCCGATCCGGCGCTCCCTGCGCCAGGCGACACGGCATTGACGTTTGGTGTGATCGCCGGGAAGCACCAGGTTGAAGGTCTCGGGGATGCCGACCGGGCTGGTGACTTCGAGCGCGGCGCCGGTCTCCGAGATATTTCGGATCACGCAGTCGATGGCGCCGCCGTTGAATTCGATGGTGCCGGCCTTGAGCACGCGATGGCGGAGCGCCCCGCGGCTGTTTTGCATGACCTGAACCACGTCCGGCTTGGCCGCCACGGCTTGCCCGGCCGTCTGCTTCTGCAGTCCTTCCGCGTGGCGTGTCGCGACGGCGATCTGCTCGTCGGTCAGGGTCGGCCTGAGCCGCCCCCAGGCAAGCTTGAAGCGGACCTGACCGTCCTTGAAATCGATCGCGGGACCTCTGTCGCCGTTTGTCGGCGGCCGGCCATAGACGTTGCAGCCCCACCACCATTGTCGGCTGTCATGCTGCCGCATGATCCTCCCCACCGGGAGGCCGCGCCAGATCACTTCATAGTCGTCGTCCTGCTGGACGCCGTCGACCATGGTGTGGCGCAGCGAAATGGTCTCGGTGTCGTCGGTCATTGTGCGATCTGCTAGCGGTCGATGCCAGTGCCGCGGATCGACACGTTTCGATAGGGGCAGGTTACATCCAGCTCGACGGGACGCAAATCCCATCCCGTGCGGACTGCGGGAAACATTGACATCAAGTTTCAGAAATTAGTGGCGACTATTTGTCCCGAAATGGTCGGCGGTACCGCGACGATCGGCTTGATCCCGCTCAGACCCGACGGCGACACTGCCGTCGCGAGCTATGCGCTGGTCGCCGCCCGCATTTGCTGCAACTATGATCCAGCCAGGTGAAAGGCCGCCATCGGCGCGAACATCCTGGAACGGGAGCGAGGATCAACCTCGCCCGGAGGCAATCGAAGGAGGGGCCACCATGAACCTGCAGGCGCAACCAGGCTCTTCCGGGGCCAGTCAATATCGAATCCTGCGCGAAGCCGATCTCCGGGACTATCTCGCTGGGCTTCCGGCCATCGTGACCCAACTCGGCGGCGCCCCGGCCGACTGGTCGATCAGCGAGGTCGGCGACGGCAATCTCAACCTCGTCTTCATCGTCAAGGGCAGGGGCGGCGGTATCGCCGTCAAGCAGGCGCTGCCCTATGTGCGGCTGGTCGGCGAGAGCTGGCCGCTGCCGCTGTCGCGGGCGCACTACGAGCATCTGGCGCTGGTGCATCAGGCGCGGCTGGCGCCAAAAGTCGTGCCGGCGGTGCTGCATCACGACGCACCGCTTGCGCTCACCGCGATGGAGCTGCTCGAACCGCACATCATCATGCGCAAGGGGCTGATCGGCGCCACGCGCTATCCGTGCTTCGTAGAGGATATCTCGACCTTCCTGGCGCGGACGCTGTTCTTCTCGTCCGATCTCGCGCTGTCGGCCGCGGAGAAGAAGCAAGGGATCGCCGCGTTTGCCGGCAACCATGCGCTCTGCAAGATCACCGAGGACCTGATCTTCACCGATCCGTACCGGGTCGCCGAGCAGAACCGCTGGACCACGCCGTATCTCGACGCGACCGCGGCGGCGTTCCGTGAGGACCTGAACCTCCATGTCGCGATCTCCAGGCTCAAGCTGAAGTTCATGGCGAGCCCGGAGGCGCTGCTGCACGGCGACCTGCACACCGGCTCGATCATGGTCACCGAAACCGAGACGAAGGTGATCGACCCCGAATTCGCCTTCTACGGCCCGATGGGCTTCGATATCGGCGCCGTCATCGGCAACCTGCTGATGGCCTATCTTGCCTCCGCCGGCCACGAGCGCTCGCCAGGCGAGCGCGCGTCGTTCGAGGCCTGGCTGCTGGAAACGATCGAAGGCGTGTGGGCCGGGTTCTCGCGAAAATTTCTCGCGCTATGGCGCAGCGAGGCGAGGGGCGACGGCTATCCGGTTTCGCTGTTCTCGGGCGAAGCAGGCGCGGCACGGCTGGAGGCGGAACGGCAGGCCTACATGGCGCGGCTGTTTCAGGACACGGTCGGCTTCGCTGCGGCCAAGACCATCCGGCGCATCCTCGGCCTCGCGCACAACATCGATTTCGAATGGATCGCGGACGAGAAGCAGCGTGCGATCTGCGAGGCACGCAGCCTCAAGCTCGCGCGCAACATGATGCTGGAGGCGCCGTCCTACACGACGATCGGCGCGGTCACCTACGCCGCGCGCGAGTTGCGCCACTGGCAGCCGGATTTTGCCAGGTGAACGGGAGCTACCGATAGTCGTGTCAGCCGCAGCGGCACGGACTAGCTTTCGGCCGGACGCACGAAACAGAGAATGCCGGCCTCAGGCGTGAAACAGACCACGGCGCGGTTCGTCGGGTTGTCGGTTCTGTTGATGATCCTGTTCGGCGGGACCCGCAGCCAGAATGGCGACGACAGCTTCCAGCGACTATCGATCAATACCTCGTAGCCGTCCCGGTCCTGCCGGAACTCGACCGTTCGGCAATCCGCAATCGAGCAGCACGATGCACCGGTGCCCGGTTGCTTCAGGCTCTCAAACCATGGGGCAAGCGCCGGATTCGGGTTATCGGGCGGTGCTGCTGCTGCGGCCTGGCTGAGAGCAACACCGACTGCAACGGCGATTGTCCTGCCGAACCTCCCGCATATTTCCCGATGTGCCGTCGACGCTGACAAAGGCGTAACCCTCCGCTGCCCGCCAGAGATTAGCGCCGGCTCGGCGGACCTGTTCGGAAATTTTCACGCAATTGCAGCAGGGCATCCCTCAGCAGTCATCGCCCGGCTCGACCGGGCGATCCAGTACGCCGCGGCGTCTCGGTTCAGGCACTACTGTCTCTGGAATACTGGATCACCCGCCTTCGCCGGGCGATGACATCGGATTGCGGCTGTCGCTTCTCGCGATGAGTCTGGTGTCCTCAATCCGCCGCTTGTTCCCGTAGCCGCTGCGCGTAGACGTTGATGATCAGCGCCGCGAGCAGGATCAGGCCGCGGATCAGGATCTTCAGGAAGCTGTCGATGTTGACGTGGTCGAGGCCGTTGTTGAGCACGCCGAGCACGAACAGGCCGACGATGGTGTTGCCGATGCCGCCGCGGCCGCCGAACAGGCTGGTGCCGCCGACCACGACGGCCGCGATCGAATCCAGCAGATAAGTGTCGAACTCGTTCTGCTGCGCGCTGCCGAAATGGGCGACGCCGAGCATGCCGCCGATCCCCGAGCACACCGCCGAGATCACCATCACGCTGCCGAGGATGAGCTTGACGTTGAGGCCGGCGAATTCCGCAGCCTCGCGGTTGCCGCCGACCATGTAGACGTAGCGGCCGAACCGCGTGTAGGTCAGCACGAGATGGCCGCCGAGCAGCATCACCGCGGCGACGATCACGATCCAGGGAATGCCGCCGATCGAGCCCGAGCCGAGCGTCGTGATCAGGTCCGGCACCTTGTAGGCGATCTGGCCGCGCACCAGCAGCGCAGAGACGCCGGCTGCGATCTGCATCATGGCGAGCGTCATGATGAAGGAGGGGATGCCGATCATGGTCAGCCCCAGCGCGTTGACGAGGCCGAGCAGCGCGCACAGCGCCAGCGCCAGCAGGATCGCGACGGTGCCGGGCATCGGGACGTTGGCGATGTTGACGTAGGATTCCTGCAGCGTGAAATACGCCACCGCAATGCCGGTGACGTTGGCGATGCTGGCGATCGACAGATCGATCTCGGCGCACAGGATCACGAAGGTGAGGCCGACCGCGATGATGCCGGTGACCGACACCTGGGTCAGGATGTTGCCGACATTGTCGATGGTCGCAAACGACGGGCTCGCGATCGCGAAGAAGGCGCTGAGGAAGATCAGCGTCAGGAACGGCGCGATGTTGCGCATCTGCGAGCGCAGGAACGGCGCCAGCCCGCGCGGCCGCTTGTGATCGGCCGGGCTCGTCGCGCTGTCACTGCTTGCCATCATGTTTCTCCATCACGCGGCTTCCAGCAGCCGATCCTTGCTGACTGCCTCACCCGCGAATTCACGCACCACCGCGCCGCGCTTCAGCACCAGAATGCGGTCGGCCAGCGACAGCACCGTCTCCGGCTCGGTCGACAGCACGATGATCGCCAGTCCCTTGGCGCGGAGGTCCCGCACGATGTTGATCACGTCGTTCTTGGCGCCGACATCCATGCCGCGGGTCGGCTCGCACAGCACCAGCAGGCGCGGCGG
This sequence comes from Bradyrhizobium sp. CER78, assembly GCF_029846235.1. Lineage (GTDB taxonomy): Bacteria > Pseudomonadota > Alphaproteobacteria > Rhizobiales > Xanthobacteraceae > Bradyrhizobium. The sequence goes on along the minus strand of NZ_JARVWP010000004.1, from coordinate 100,306 downwards.
GTAGGTCAGCCATTTCGCCAGCGCCACCTTCTGCTGGTTTCCGCCGGAGAGCATGCCGAGATCGAGGCCGACCACCGGCGGCCTGATCTGCAACTGCTCGACCTGACGCTGGGCGATGGCGCGCTCGCGCACCGGCTTGAGCAGCACCGCCGAGATCCGATCGAGGACGCTGATCGAGATGTTCTTGTAGACCGGCTCCTGGTGGAACAGCATCGCGCGCCGGCTCTCCGGGACCAGCGCAACGCCGGCCCGCCGGGCGGCTGCGGTGCTGCGAAATGTCCTCGCGGCGCCGTCGACCGCAAGCGTGCCGCCGTCGGGCCGTAGCTTGCCGAACAGGATGCGCGACAGCTCCAACTGCCCGCAGCCCATGAAGCCGTAGATGCCGAGCACCTCGCCGGCGCGGGCCTCGAACGAGACGTCCTGCAGGGTACGGCCGAGCGATAGCTGATCGACCTTCAGGACAGCGGCGCCGCCGCCCGATTGCGGGAGCATCAGGTCGTCGGTGTAGCTGTGTTCCAGCGCCTCGCCGCCGCGGCCGATCATGGCCTCGATCAGCGCGCCCTTGGTGGTGTCGGCGGAAGCGGTCTCGGCGATCTTGCGGCCGTTGCGGAATACGGTCACGACGTCGGAGACCCGCAGGATGTCCTCGATGAAATGCGAGATGAAGACGATGCTGGTGCCTTCGTCGCGGAGCCTGTGCAACGTAGTAAAGAGGCGTTCGACCTCGGGCGGGGAGAGGGCGGAGGTCGGCTCGTCCAGAATGATGATGCGCGCGCCGGAAAACAGCACGCGGGCGATCTCGATCAGCTGCTGCAGGCCGATCGGCAGGTCGCCGAGCCGCGTCATCGGATCGACGTCGATGCCAAACCGGGAGAGCTGCTCGCCGGCCTCGCGCGCCATCCGCCGCCATTGCACGAAGCCGAGGCTGTTGGTCGGCTGGTTGCCGAGAAAGACATTCTCGGCGACGGTCAAATCCGACGCGACGCTGAGCTCCTGATGCACCATGCCGATGCCGGCGGCATGCGCGTCGCGGGTGGAGCGGAACCGGGTCTCCTTGCCGTCCAGCATGAAGCGGCCGGAGAATTCCGGGTGCACGCCGGCGATGATCTTCATCAGCGTGCTTTTCCCGGCGCCGTTCTCGCCGACGAGACCATGGATCTCGCCGGCGTGCAGTGCAAAGTCGACCCCACGAAGGGCTTCGACACCGCCGAAGGCCTTCGTGATCTGGTTCAACTCGAGGATCGGGGAGCGTCCCTGCGACATGAGGCCCGCTCAGATCAGGAAGTGATCCTCCATCCATTGCATGCCGGCGGCATTGGCCTTGGTCACGACGGGACCGTCGGTCACGACGTTCTTCGGAATGCCCTGGCCGCTCTTCTCGCCGCCGACCACGGCGGCAACGCCGGCGACGATCGCGCCGCCATGGATGCGGCAGGATGGGTTGCGGACGGTCGCGAACATGCGGCCTTCGCTGACCGCCTGGATCGCCGGCGGCATGGCGTCGACGCCGCCGATCAGGATGTTGGTGCGGTTGTGCGCCTTCATGATGTTGTAGGCCGCAAGCGCCATGTCGTCATTGTGGAAGAAAGCCGCGTCGATCTGCGGATATTTGGTCAGGTAGGTTTCCCAGAGCCGGGCAGTCTTGGAGACGTCCCAGTCGGCGGGCTGGGTATCCAGCACCTCGATGTTCGGGAACTGCTTCACGACCGAGTTGAAGCCCTTGGCGCGGCCCTGTGCGCCGGTGTGGCCGAGCGCGCCCTGGGTCATGATGACCTTGCCCTTGCCGCCGATCGCGTTGCACAGCGCCTGCGTCACCGAGGCGCCCATGAACTCGTTGTCGGGGGCGAGGAACGAATGGACGTTGATCTGGTCGAGCGGCGCAATCAGCGTGTCCATGTCGATCACGGGGGTGCCGGCGTCGATCATCTTCTGCACCGGCTGGGTCAATGTGCCGATGCCGAACGCCTGGATCGCGACGAAGTCCCATTTTTGCGAGGCCATGTTGTCGATGGCGGCACGCTGCTTGACGGCGTCGAGCTGGCCGTCGAACCAGGTGACCTCGACGTTGAACAGCTTGCCCCAGAACTCGGCGGCCTGCTTACCCTGTGCGCACCACGTCGCCTGCAGTCCGGCATTGGAGAATGCGGCCTTCAGCGGCTTTTCCGAACGTCCCATTTCGGCTGCGAGTGCGGACGTCGTCACGCCCATTCCGCCGAGCAGGCCGGCTCCACCTGCCGCCGCCATTTGCAGAAGGTCGCGCCGCGTCGTCGACGCCTTATCCATCCCCTTGTCGGTGCCTGGCATTGTTTGCTCCCTCTTCGTTTTTCTGACCGTCGGCGTCAGTTGCACGCGCCGCGGATAATGGGAGTGTGTCACAATCGGAACGGTGACGCTACGCCCTCGCGTCCACGAGATGTGTCTGCTGCAGCACGATGGCCTCGATGTCGCGGAGCAGCTTGTGCCACGCAGCATCGATGTCCGCGGACCATTGCTCGCCGAGAATGTCGCGCAGGCAGTCTCTAATCACCGCAAAGAAAGCGACGAACAGTTCGCGCGGCGTCCCGTAGGCGTCGTGCGAGAACACCTCCGACTCGATCAGGCGAAAATGCCCGCGACGTTCGCCCGCGAAATCGAGGATGGCTTCGATGGTCAACGCCAGCATCGAGCCTTTCACCGGCTCGCTGCCTTCGGTGCGAAACATCGTCTGCGCCTCGGGATGCTCGCGAAACAACCGTTGGTACACGTGCGGCGTCAGATCATCGCAAGCCGCTGCCGCGAGTTCGAAACTGCGTTCGATCGGATTCGATGATGAGGTCATTGCTTGATGCGATCATCACACAAAAAAAGAGCAGGGCTGCAAGCCCTGCTCCAAAAATTGTGTCGACCCTATTTGCCCCAAAAATTCGATTTGATCTTGATTGATGGGGTGACGCTGCTTGTGCGCGTCGGGCTCCTCCCGAGACTTGGACCACCAGGACACACCTCGCGGCTGACCTGCGCCCGAATTGGTAGACTATCTTTCCAGCCTTGTCATCATTTTCGGCAACGATTGTTCAAATTTCGAGCAGTTTGCGAAATGATTGGGATGGAGCCTCTGCCGGTTATGACATTCGTGTGAAAACCCGTGACGGGGTAAGGAGATACGACCAGTTGCGAGGCAGCCGCGGCATCAACGTCACGTTCGGCAAATTCCGTCGGCTGGAAGAAGCCGGGCGTGTCCGCGATCTCGACTTTCGACGCCCTTGGTGGTTAGTTCCGTCCCGGATGGGTTTGCGATGCGCCGGCGGCTGAAGAATTTTCTGCCTATAGTCCTGGTTGCCCTGCTGGTGCAGATTTTTGCACCGATCGGGGCGTGCTGGGCGGCGAGCCTTGCCGCGTCGGATCCGCTCGGGGTGGCGACCATCTGCCACGGCGATGCCAGCTCAGGCGGCGGGCAAGGTGACCAGACCGGTCATGACGCCCATGACGGCTGCTGCTCGGCCTGCAGCGTGCTGCAGACCGGTGCTCCCGTTGATAACCCGCAAGTCACAGCGCAGACCGCCCCGCGCGTGCCAAGCCGGATCGTCTGGCTGGATTTCGCCAGCGAGTTCGATCGTTCGCGGGCGCATCTTGCCGCGCAAGCCCGCGCTCCGCCGCTGTTTTCCTGACGAGATTGTCGCTGCCGGTGCGCGTGCCGCGCCGGAGAGTGCCCTTGAACAAGCCGGCCAGAGAGCCGGTGTCAGGATTCATCCATGTTTCGGTTTCAACCGCGAGGCAGGGCAAGTGCGCTGATGCTCGGCGCGGCCCTTTCCACGATCAATTGTTGGGCGAAGGCCCAAACGACACTGCCCTCCGTCACGGTCGAGGCGCCCCAGACTTCGGTGCGTGCCAAGCCGGTCACGCAGAAGCCCCGCGTTCGCGCGGCATCCGTCCGGCGCCCCCCCAAGCCGCGCGCGGCGCCGGCGGTGGCCGCCGACACATCACGCGCCGCGAGGCCGGGAGAGACCGCTGCACCGGCCCGGAACGGTCTGAACCAGGCGCCGGCCGGCCAGACACAGACCACCATCGACCGCAGCCAGTTCGACAACCGGCCGTCGTTCTCCGTCGCCGACGTGCTGCGCGACAGTCCGGGTATCTCGATCAAGCAGGGCAATGGTCCGCGCGACTTCGGCATTTCGATCCGGGGATCGAATGCCCGGAATGGTTTTGGCATCCGCAACCTCGTCATCTTCGATGACGGGTTCCCGGTCACCCAGCCGGACGGTCTGTCGCGCAGCGATCTGATCGATCCGCATGCCTATGGCGCGATCGACGTCGTCCGCGGCCCGTCGTCGGCGCTCTACGGCAATTACGCGACCGGCGGTGCGCTGAATTTCCGGACCCGGCCGGGCGGCACGATCGACGGCGTCGAATATGGCGTCGATGGCGGCAGCTTTGGCTATCTCAACAACTATCTGGCCGCGGGCAAGAAGGTCGGCAATTTCGAGGGCTCGTTGTTCGCCAGCGACACCCGCGGCGACGGGTATCTCGGCAACAGCTGGTTCAACACCCAGACCGTCAATTTCCTCGGCACCCTGCAGGTGACGCCGGATGACCGTTTCACGTTCAAGCTGATCAACAACGATTTGACGGCGCGCCTGCCGATCCGCTCGTCGCTCAACCAGTTCAACCAGAACCCGTTCCAGCAGGGCTGCACCACCGGCGCTACGGCCGCGCCGGGATGCGGAACCGTGACCCTGTTCAACAACGGTTTCAATTCGGCGGCGGGCACCGACAAGGAGACCGCTGTTCAAGCCGGCCTCGGGCGCGACGATCGCCGCACCATCGTTGGCGGTCGCTGGGAGCACGATTTCGACAACCAGACCACCTGGCGCAACCAGTTCGTCTTCGACGACCGCAACATCAACCAGCCGACAGGATCGACGAGCGCGATCGGCGACTTCCCGTCCTACAACTACATGAGCGACATCGTCAGACGCGGCGACATCTTCGGGATGGATTCCACCGCCTATTTCGGTGGCTTCTACAACACGCTCACGGCTTCGAGCGACACCCGCAACGTGATGCCGGGCGGCAATGCGACTCTGGGAAGCCTGTCCAGCAACCTGTTCAGCACGACGACGAATTACGGCCTTCGCGCGCGCGAGGAACTGAAGCTCACGCCTGACCTTACGGCGGTCGCCGGCATTGGTTGGGAGACCACCAATCTCACGGGGCGAAACACCGGCTATACCTATACCGGCGCGGCCGGGGCGACGACCACGGCGATCACGACGGCGGACCGACAATTCCAGAACACCGCACCCGAGCTCGCGTTGCTCTACCGCCTGAACAGCGAGTGGCAATTCCGCGGCCGGGTGGCAACGGGATATGGCACGCCGCAGGTCAGTAACCTGTTCATCCTGCCGGACGGCTCGTCCGGTAATAACACCCAGCTGCGGACGCAGAAGAACCTCGGCTACGACCTCGGCGCCGACTGGACGCCGAACAACGCGGTCAAGGTCAGCGTCACCGGGTTCTACGAGTTCTTCAAGGACGAGCTGGTCTCCCAGGCAACGCCGCGGGCGGGGATCACCTACACGTTCAATGCGCCGCGGTCGGAACATCGCGGTGTCGAACTGGCCGCCGACTGGAAGTTCCTGCCGGGTTGGCGGTTCTCGGCCGCCTATACCTATCTCGATGAGGTCTACACAGAATATGTCGAGAACATCACCAATGGCGCGGTCTTCAGCTTCAATCGCGCCGGCAACAAGATTCCCGGCGTCTCGCCAAATGAGCTGACGACACGGCTTGGCTATGACCAGCCGTCGGGGCCGCTGCAGGGGCTTGGCGGGTTCGTCGAGGTCCAGTGGAAGGATGGCTTCTATATGGACAACGCCAATCTGCTGCGGGCGCCGGGTTACGAGCTGGTCAATCTCAATGTTCACTACACGACGGATCTGATCTCCGACTATTTCAAGTCGCTGAACCTGTATCTCGAGGTGCGGAATGTGTTCGATCGAACCTACATCGCCTCCGCGAACAATATCGCCAACTCGGTGACGGCGGCAGGCGTTCAAAATCCTGCGAGCATACTGGCGAACAACCCCAACTCGATTTATGCCGGTTCGCCGCGGGCGTTTGTCGCGGGCATGAAGATCGCGTTCAAATGAGGAGCGCATCGATGATTTCTTGCAAATCTGCTGTTCGCATCGTGCTTGCGACAGCCATGCTCGCGGCCTATCCGAACCTCGCCAAGGCGCAAATGAGCCATCAGCACGCTTCGGAAGCGGCGTGCGAGGAAACCGTCTTGCGTTGCGCGAGCAAGGTCACTCCGGCCTTCGCGCCGGACGGGACGCTCTGGCTGGCGTGGATGGCCGGAGGTCAGATTTCCGTCGCGAGCTCGATGGATCAGGGCAAAAGCTTTTCCGCGCCGGTGCAGGTGACGCGGGACCGGCTCAACCTGGATTGGGGGCCGGACGCGCGGCCGAAGCTTGCGATCGATGCCAAGGGAGACATCGCGCTGGCGTTCTCGATCTTTCGCGATCAGGCCTTCAATGGCCAGGTGCTGACCACGCGCTCGACCGATGGCGGGCACAGCTTTGATCCCCCGAAGCCGATCACTGCAAACAACGAGAGCCAACGGTTCGAAGCCATCGGTTTCGATCCTACCGGCGCCGTGTTCGCGGTCTGGCTCGACAAGCGCAACCGTGCGCCGGCGCAGCAGCGCGGCGAGAAATATGACGGTGCCGGATTGTTCTTCGCGTCATCGAAGGACGGTGGCGCGACCTATTCCGATGCGCGGATGGCTGCCGACAACACCTGCGAGTGTTGCCGTCTCGCTTTGGCGTTCGACGGCTCAGGCCATCCGGTGGTGGTGTTTCGCAACATCTTCGACGGCGGTGTCCGCGACCATGCGATCGTGACGTTCACCGATCTGGCGACATCAGGCGAGGTGCATCGGGTGAGCCGCGACGACTGGCAGATCGCGGCATGTCCGCATCATGGTCCCAGCCTGACCATTTCGCCCGCCGGAACCTATCACGTGACCTGGTACACCAACGGGAAGGCACGCAAGGGCCTGTTCTACGCGCGGTCGCGCGATGGCGGCAAAACCTTCTCCGATCCGCTTCCGATTGGTCAGCTCAACCACAGCCCGTCACGGCCGCAGGTGATCGCGGGCCCGCAGGGGCTTGCGATGGCCTGGAAGGAATTCGATGGGCAAAAGACGTCGATCAATCTGATGACCTCGCACGACGACGGAGCGACCTGGTCGAAACCAGCTGTCATAGCCGACACCACCGACAGCTCCGATCATCCGTTGCTCGTGACCGACCGCCGGCAAACCTACCTGTCGTGGATGACGAAGGCCGACGGCTATCATTTTCAGGCGATCGAGGGCGAACCATGAAGCGTCATTTGCTTGCTGCTCTTATGCTGCTCGCAACGCTGCCGTCCGCACTCGCGGCAGGTGAGGGCGCGCCAAAGCCGTTCGAGCGCGGCAGCTGGCAAAAGCTGCTGCATGCGCATGCCGGCCACCCGACCCTGGTGCATTTCTGGGGCGTGACCTGCGGACCCTGCAAGGTCGAGCTGCCGCAGCTCGGAGGGTTCATGAAGGATCATCCTGGTATCGACGTCGTGACGATCAGCGCGGATCTGGTTCCAAACCTGCCGGAGGCGACCCGATCGATGCTGAATAGCGCGGGGCTGGCGTCGGCCGAGAACTGGATTTTCGGCGATGGGTTCGCCGAACGATTGAGATTTGAGATCGATCCTGCCTGGCAGGGCGATATCCCGCGAACCATGCTGATCGCCCGGGACGGCACCATCACGACAATCGAAGGATCGGCCGAAATCGCCGATTTGAACAAATGGTCTGACACCCAGGCCGCAGCAACCCGATAACACGACGACTTCAACCTGAAAGGAATCCGTCGCCATGAAGAAACTCTCTCGTATCCTCGCGCTCGCGGCGCTGACTGCTGCTGTTGTGTCGACGTCCGCGCGTGCCGAGGACGTCAAGGCCGGCGACCTCGTGATCACGCAGGCGTGGACGCGCGCGACGCCGAACGGCGCCAAGATCGGCGGCGGCTACCTGACGATCGAGAACAAGGGCTCGACACCCGATCGTCTTGTTTCAGGCTCAGCCGACGTCGCCGGCAAGGTCGAAGTTCACGAGATGTCGATGGACAATGGCGTGATGAAGATGCGCGCGCTCGACAAGGGATTGGCCATCGAGCCGGGCAAGACCGTGAAGCTCGCGCCTGGCGGCTTCCATCTGATGATGTTCGACCTGAAGAGCCCGCTCAAGCAGGGCGACAAGGTGCCGGTCACGCTCGAATTCGAGAAGGCCGGCAAGGTCGCGGTCTCGCTCGATGTGCAGGCCGTCGGTGCGCAGGCGCCGGGTGGCGACCACTCCGGCCATGGCGACCATTCCGGTCACATGGACATGAAGAAGATGTGAGGGCGCCATGCGATCACCCACGCTCCTCATTGCCACAGCGGCGCTGCTCGCAGCGTCGCCGGCGATCGCCCATATCACGCTTGAAGGAAAGCAGGCGCCGGCCGGTTCGTACTACAAGGCGGTGTTCGCCGTGCCGCACGGTTGTGCAGGATCGGCGACGATCAAGATCCGGGTGCAGATTCCGGAAGGCGTGATCGGGGTGAAGCCGATGCCGAAGCCCGGCTGGACGCTCGATACGGTCACTGGAAAATACGCTGCCGAATACGACTATCACGGCGCCAAGCTCTCCGAGGGCGTCAAGGAAGTCGCCTGGAGCGGTGGCAAGCTGGCGGACAAGAACTACGACGAGTTCGTGATGCAGACGTTTCTCACCGATACGCTGAAGCCGAACACCGTGCTGTATTTCCCTGTCGTGCAGGAGTGCGAGCAGGGCGTCAGCCGCTGGATCGATATCCCGTCTGAGGGGCAGGGCGGCGGGCACGACCATGGCAGCAAGACGCCGGCGCCCGGCGTCAAGCTGCTGCCGAAGTCTTAAAGCCGTGCGGCTCGTCGCAACGCTGGCTGCGCTCGTCGTGGCGCTGTGTGTTGCGACCGCGGCGCATGCGCATGCCGTCCTGATCGGCGCCGAGCCGGCGGACGGCAGCGTGGTGGCGGAAGCGCCGAAGACGGTGGTGCTCCGTTTCAACGAAGCGGTAGCGCCGACCGCGGTCAGCCTGCTCGACGCAGTGGGCAAGCCGCGCGACGTTGCGTTCCGCGCCGTCGATGAATCGGTGGTGGTGACGCTGCCGGCGGGCCTGCCGCAGGGCACGCAGGTGGTGAGCTATCGCGTGGTGTCGCAGGACGGCCATCCGGTTGCTGGTTCATTGCTGTTCTCGATCGGCGTCGTCACCGGCTCGGCGGTGCCAGCTGGCGACGGCGTGCTCTATGCGCTGATCTGGCTGGCGCGGCTTGCGCTCTATCTGGGGCTGTTTGCCGGCGTCGGCGGCGTGTTCTTTGCCGCCTGGATCGGGCAGGGGCCGGCCGGCGAGCGGCTGATCATGTGGTCGCTCAAGATCGGCCTCATCGGCGCGATCGCTTCGCTTGGCCTGCAGGGCGTCGACTTGTTGAACCTGCCGATCACGGGCGTCCTGACATGGGCGGCGTGGGCCAGTGCCGCCGGCACCAGCCTGTTTCCGGCTCTGCTGCTTGCGATTGCCGCGATGCTGATCGCGGCGATTGCCTGGCGCAGCCCGTCATTCAGCGCAGCCTTTATCCGCACCGCGGTCGCAATGATCTGTGTCGGGCTATCGTTTGCGGTCAGCGGCCACGCCGCCACCGCCGCTCCGCAATGGCTAACGCGGACCGCGCTGTTCATCCATGGCGTCGGCCTGGCGTTTTGGATGGGCGCGCTCGCGCCGCTGGCCGTGCTTGCCTGGCAGCGCAAGGATTCACTGCTCCGGGTGCTGCGGCGGTTTTCGATGCTGGCGGTGCCGGTCGTCGCGTTGATTGTCCTGTCGGGCCTGGCGCTCGCGATCGTCCAGCTCGAAAGCTTTGGCGCGTTGATCGACACCGAGTATGGCAACGTCCTGATCGCGAAGCTTGTGCTTGTCACTGTCCTGCTCGGGCTCGCCGCGCTGAATCGGCTGGTGTTCACGCCGGCCATTGCGCGCGAGTTTCATCGGACGCGGCCGCTGCAGCGCTCGATCGCGCTCGAATTCGTGCTGATGATCGCGATCCTCGGCCTCGTTGCACTCTGGCGCTTCACGCCGCCACCGCGCGTGCTGGCGATGTCAGACGACGTTCCGCTCGCGGTTCACATCCACACCGATGCCGCGATGTTCCAGGTGCTGATCGCGCCGGGCAAGGTCGGGCAGAACGATTTCGTGCTCCAATTGATGAACGGCGATGCCAGCCCGTTTGCGGCCAAGGAAGCGACGCTGACGCTGAGCCTGCCGGATCGCGGCATTGAGCCGTTGGAACGCGCCGCTGCGCTCGGATCTGACGGCTATTGGCGCGTGAAGAAGGTGCCCTTGCCGGTCCCGGGCCGCTGGCACATGCAGATCGACGCTTTGGTGTCCGATTTCAAGAAAGTGACACTGGAAGACGATTTCGAGGTCAGGTAAGCGCACGATCAGCACGCCGGGCACTTCGGCGGCATGCAATTCGTTCAAATGGCCGAAAATCGCCTGATTTGAAGGGTTTTTCTTATTTGGCGGCCTTGTGTTTTCACAGCCGATCCGGTTTCACTGCAGCTCTTCCCATGCTTTCCTGATTCCCGAGTAACGCCATGCGATTGTCGCGGTTTTTCCTGCCCATCCTGAAAGAAAATCCGAAAGAGGCGGAGATCGTCTCGCATCGGCTGATGCTGCGCGCGGGCATGATGCGGCAGGAGGCGGCCGGCATCTATGCCTGGCTGCCGCTCGGCTTCCGGGTGCTGAAGAAGATCGAGCAGATCGTTCGCGAGGAGCAGGATCGCGCCGGTGCGCTCGAACTCTTGATGCCGACGCTGCAACTCGCCGATCTCTGGCGTGAAAGCGGCCGCTACGACGCCTATGGCCCGGAGATGCTGCGCATCCTCGATCGTCACAAGCGCGAACTTCTGTACGGGCCGACCAACGAGGAAATGATCACGGAGATCTTCCGCTCCTACGTCAAGTCCTACAAGAACCTGCCGCTCAACCTCTACCACATCCAGTGGAAGTTCCGCGACGAGCAGCGTCCGCGCTTCGGCGTGATGCGCGGCCGCGAATTCCTGATGAAGGACGCCTATTCGTTCGACCTCGACGAGGCCGGCGCCCGACGCTCCTACAACAAGATGTTCGTGGCCTATCTGCGCACATTTGCGCGGATGGGCCTGAAGGCTATTCCGATGCGGGCCGAGACCGGCCCGATCGGCGGCGACCTCAGCCACGAATTCATCGTGCTGGCTGACACCGGCGAGTCCGGCGTCTTCATCAATCGCGATGTGCTGGATCTGCCGGTGCCGGGCGAGGACGTCGATTACGATGGCGACCTCACGCCGATCATCAAGCAGTGGACCTCGGTCTATGCTGCGACCGAGGACGTTCACGAGGCCGCGCGTTTCGAGCAGGAAGTGCCCGAAGCAAAGCGGCTGAACACCCGAGGCATCGAGGTCGGCCAGATCTTCTATTTCGGCACCAAATATTCCGACACCATGAAGGCGATGGTGGCCGGGCCCGATGGCGTCGACGTGCCGATCCATGGCGGCTCCTATGGTGTCGGCGTGTCGCGTCTGGTCGGCGCGATCATCGAGGCCTGTCACGATGACGCAGGCATCAAATGGCCCGAGGCGGTCGCGCCGTTCCGCGCCGCGATCCTCAACCTCAAGCAGGGCGATGCCGCGGTCGACGGCGCCTGTGAGCAGCTCTATCGCGAGCTCTCGGCGAAGGGCGTCGACGTGCTCTACGACGACACCGATCAGCGCGCCGGCGCCAAGTTCGCCGCCGCCGATCTGATCGGCATCCCCTGGCAGATTCTGGTCGGGCCGAAGGGGCTTGCCGAGGGCAAGGTCGAGGTGAAGCGCCGCAGCGACGGTTCACGCGACAATATGAGCCCGGCTGACGTCGTCGCGAAGCTCGCGGGTTAAAGTTTATTCACGCCGCGTGTTCGGCGGGGTAATCCGGCCACATTTGGCCCGAATCATGGGATTATCGAAAGATGGATGAGACCATGAACGAGCCAGTCCGTACCCCGCCTTTTGCGCCATTCGAATGGCTGCTGTCCGGACGCTATCTGCGCGCGCGCCGCAAGGAAGGGTTCATTTCGGTCATCGCCGGCTTTTCGTTCCTCGGCATCATGCTCGGCGTTGCCACGCTGATCGTGGTGATGGCCGTCATGAACGGCTTCCGCAAGGAATTGCTCGACAAGATCCTTGGCCTCAACGGCCACCTGCTGGTGCAGCCGCTGGAATCGCCGCTGACCGACTGGAAGGACGTCGCCGACCGCATCAGCCAGGTGCAGGGCATTCGCCTCGCCGCGCCTGTCGTCGACGGGCAGGGGCTCGGATCGTCGCCGTTCAACGCCGCCGGCGTCTTCATCCGCGGCATCCGCGCCGACGATCTCAACAACCTCACCTCGATCGCCAAGAACATCAAGCAGGGCACGCTCGAGGGCTTTGACGAGGGGCAGGGGGTTGCGATCGGCCGCCGGCTCGCCGATCAGCTCTCGCTGCATGCCGGCGACATGATCACGCTGGTCTCGCCGAAGGGCGCGGTGACGCCGATGGGCACTACGCCGCGCATCAAGCCGTACAAGATCACCGCGGTGTTCGAGATCGGTATGTCGGAATATGACTCGACCTTCGTGTTCATGCCGCTCGCCGAAGCGCAGGCCTATTTTAACCGCAACAACGACGTGTCCTCGATCGAGGTGTTCACCACCAATCCGGACAAGATCGACACCTACCGCAAGCTGGTGACGGAAGCGGCCGGGCGGCCGGTCTTCCTGGTCGACTGGCGGCAGCGCAATTCGACGTTCTTCAACGCGTTGCAGGTCGAACGCAACGTGATGTTCCTGATCCTGACCATGATCGTGCTGGTCGCGGCGCTCAACATCGTCTCCGGATTGATCATGCTGGTGAAGGACAAGGGCCAGGACATCGCGATCCTGCGCACCATGGGTGCCTCGCAAGGCTCGATCATGCGGATATTCCTGATCACCGGTGCCTCGATCGGCGTGGTCGGTACGCTGACCGGCTTTGCGGTCGGCATGCTGATCTGCCTGAACATCGAATCGATCAGGCAGTTCCTGTCATGGCTCACCAACACCGAGCTGTTCTCGCCCGAGCTGTATTTCCTCTCCAAGCTTCCGGCCGAGGTCGATTTCGGCGAGACGCTCGCCGTCGTGATCATGGCTCTGACGCTGTCTTTCCTTGCGACGCTCTACCCGTCGTGGCGCGCCGCGCGCCTCGACCCGGTCGAAGCGCTCCGGTACGAATAAGGAGCCCACATGGCGGAGGGGGCGGAAGACGTACCGGTCGTCTATCTTCATGACATCAAGCGGGAATACAGGCAGGGCGAAGCGACGCTGACGGTCCTGAACGGCGCCAAGCTCGCGCTGTGGCCCGGTCAATCGGTGGCGCTGGTGGCGCCTTCGGGTTCCGGCAAGTCGACGCTGCTGCACATCGCGGGCCTGCTCGAAAGCCCGGACGACGGCGAGGTCTATGTCGCGGGCACGCCGACCTCGCAGATGTCCGACGTCGACCGCACGCAGATTCGCCGCTCCGATATCGGCTTCGTCTATCAATCGCACCGGCTTCTGCCGGAGTTCTCGGCGCTCGAGAACGTCATGCTGCCGCAGATGATTCGTGGCCTGAAGCGCTCCGAAACCGTGAAACGGGCGACCGAGATCCTCGCCTATCTCGGGCTTGGCGACCGCATCACCCATCGTCCGGCCGAACTCTCCGGCGGCGAACAGCAACGGGTGGCGATCGCGCGCGCGGTTGCCAACGCACCGCGGGTGCTGTTTGCGGACGAGCCGACCGGAAATCTGGATCCGGCAACGGCCGATCACGTCTTCAACGCGCTGATGCAACTGGTCAAGGCGACCCAAGTCGCGATGCTGATCGCTACCCACAACATGGAGCTCGCCGCGCGGATGGATCGCCGGGTGTCGTTGTCGAACGGGCAGGTCGTCGAGCTCGAATAAACCGTCTAACGTGAAGTGGCTAACGGCTCGCGTGAAGAGCGTGCGTCAAGGTGATGAGCTCAAAGGCTTTTTCGTTCTCGTTTAATCGAAGCGGGAAGGCTCTCATCCTCAATATCCGGAGCGCCGCGCGCGGCCAGGCTCGCGCGAGCGGCCGCCACTCGGCGGCCCGGCATAATAGGGATTGTTGATGCACATCGCGGCAAGGCCGGACGCCGATGCCTGGCACTGCGCCAGCGACGTGTAGCCGCAGTCGGTATCCTCACCGCCCCATCGGTAGTTGGTTTTGCAGACCGGCGAGGTCGTGTCGTATTTCTGGGCGCTAGCTGGTGCGCTGGCGACGGTACCCAAAGCCAAAAGTGCCGGGAATAGCGCCGGAATCAGGCTGCGCATCGGAATCTCCAGTCAATCAGGCGTCAGCGACGCTGACGGCGCATATGCGCGAATAGGCGCCGGCATGGGTGCTGCATCAACTCACATTGCCGCGCTGATCTCGGCCACATCAGCGGTCAGTAAAGAACAGATCGAAGAAATTGCCCTCGCGGCGATCGCGCGGGGGGATGTGCAGATAGGAGCGCGGGTCGTTATCGCCGGCATAATAGGGGTTGGCGATGCAGTTCTGCCCGATGCCCGAGGCCGTGGCCAGGCACGCTTCATAGGACGGGTAGGAGCAGTTGCTCAGGCCGGGATAGCGGTCGCCCTGGATGCAGAACGGGTAGCGCACACCGACCGCATGGGCGGGCGCGGTGCCGAGGGTTGCGAATACGACCGCAGACGTCGCAGCAGCCAGAATCATCGTCCGCATATGCATTTCCTTCGCTGCGCAGATTCGATCTCGGCGACGATCCAAATCGGACAAGCCGGTTCCGGTCAACACGATCTTACGCGCTGCTGCGCAGGCGATTTCGAATTGTGAAATTTCTGCGGCAGCCATGTGGCAAAAGTTCCAAGAAGTGCATGTAATACAGTATTAACTTCAAATTTGAGCGAAGTCGTTTGGGCCTGCCTGTTGCAGCGAAGTTACAGCAATTCCGTCGGGGGCTGCTATGACGGTGTCTCGCGGCCTTGGGGGCCTGTAGAAAAAGTTGGAACGGGAAAATGAAAAAGATTTTGCTTGTCACCGCCAGCATGATCGCGCTCAGCGCGACGGCTGCTTCCGCGGCTGACCTCGCGGCTCGCCCTTACACCAAGGCTCCGCCGCCCATGGTTGCCGCTGTTTATGATTGGACCGGCTTCTACATCGGTATCAACGGTGGTTGGGGCCAGAGCCACGACAACCGTTCGGTCGATGGTGTCGGCAGCGTCGGCAGCTACGACGCCAACGGCGGCACCATCGGTGGCCAGGTTGGCTACCGCTGGCAGACCGGCGGCTGGGTCTGGGGTCTGGAAGCTCAGGGCAACTGGGCTGACTTCAAGGGCAGCACCGGCAACCTGCTCGTCCCGGGCGGCGTCGTTCGCTCGAAGACGGATGCGTTCGGCCTGTTCACCGGTCAGATCGGCTACGCCTGGAACAACGTCCTGCTGTACGCCAAGGGCGGTGCTGCGGTCACCGATCGCAACTACCAGTTCCTGGCACCGGGCGGCGCCCTGGCGTCCTCGACCGGCTTCGACACCCGTTGGAGCCCGACGGTCGGTGTTGGCCTCGAATTCGCCTTCTCGCAGGGCTGGTCGCTCGGCGTGGAATACAACCACATCTTCGAAGACACCCACGGCGCGACCTTCGTCACCCCGGCCGGTGTTGCCGTTGCTGGCTTCCACACCGGTGGCGACACCGACATGGTCCTCGGCCGTCTGAACTACAAGTTCGGTGGCCCGATCATCGCCAGGTACTGATACCGATTGCTCGCTTGATCCAAGCGGCAGCGAAAACCCCGGGCTTCGGCCCGGGGTTTTTTATTGGCTTGTCGGATTCTCCTACCTGAGCAACGACCGAGCTTGGACCATCAATCGAAATCGGCGAAGTCGAGCCCGCTATTGGTCTTGGCTGCATCGTGGACGCAATCCGAGTACGCGCGCCACCTCTCGACGAAGCCGTAGCCCTTGGCTTGCTCCGCCGCCTTCGCCTTGCATTCGGCCTTGATGTGCTTGACGACGGCCTGCTGTCGCATGGACATCTTTTCCGCGCTGGCGGGCGCCAAGGTCAGCAGCGTTATCGCGAGGACACTGACAGGAAGTCCTGCTCCAGGAATGGTGGAGATACGAGGCATCACGACGCTCCCCCGAGATTGTTGATTGAGACCTTACGCTGAGGCCGGAGCACTCAGCGCCGCGATCCTAGGCTTGGCCCGGGCGTTTTCCGCTGCTCACAGGGAGTACCGGAATCGTACGGGGGGAATGTCATGAGCCTTAGGGCCGCCTCGCGCGATGAGCGCCCTGATTCGGACTGCACCCGGCCACTCCTGCGATTAGCTACCAGGATCACGGTTGGAGGAACGCCCGGCATGGGCGGCAGCTGTTCGATGCTCCCGGTTAGGACGCCCGACGCGGCCAATGAGGACAAATGGAAAAAGCCTCACCCGTTGTTTCCAACGGATGAGGCTCCAAGCAAGGGCATGCTTTTCGCTGAGCTGAGAACTCAGCGCGGCTCAACGCTTAGCTGCGCCGGCTTACGCGAGCCTGACGAGGGGAACTTTTGTTTCTGAATTTGTCGGAGG
The DNA here is from genome assembly GCF_029846235.1 of Bradyrhizobium sp. CER78. GTDB lineage: Bacteria > Pseudomonadota > Alphaproteobacteria > Rhizobiales > Xanthobacteraceae > Bradyrhizobium. The sequence continues at coordinate 83,587 of NZ_JARVWP010000004.1, read as the reverse complement.
CAAATGAACAACGCCCGGCAACCGTGAGGCCGCCGGGCGGTAACTGTTCTCTCCATGTTGCAGTGGCTGTATCTAAACATTTCTGGCTGACACCAGCCTTACGGCCGGTCCTGCATCGTGATGCCCTGGAATTGGAGGTGCGGCCCCGTCACGTCTCAGCGTGGTCTTGCCGCTCAATCAGCCGAATTAACCAAGCGAACTGTTTCGAGGGCAGTTTTCAAACTGCCCCAATACCCTTGCTTGACTCCCAGAACAAAAAAGGAACAATGTTCTGCATACGTTCCAGTTCAGGGAGAGCGGCCATGTTGAAGATTTTCGTGCAGGAAGCTGCAGCGCTGGCATCGATCACGCTGTTCGTCGGGATGATCGCGGTTTGGGCTCAGCTGATCACCCAGTTCTGAAAATGTGCATGGGGGCAGGGGCATAGCTCGCCTTTGGTGACCCCTCCAATGTCCCCCTGGGGAAAACCGGGAGGACCTGCCGCCATACCGCGTTCGGCGTGGACTTGGCAGGGCGAAGACCCCACGATGGGGATGCGAGTCGGGTCTGACGCTTTCGAGCTCCGGCTTTGGCACTCGCTCCATCCCTGACGCTAGAGATTCCATAAGCCGCCATGCCGAATGCCGGATTCGTTCATCTTCACGTTCATTCCGCCTATTCGCTGCTGAAGGGCTCGATCAAGATCGCCAAGCTCGGCGAACTCGCGAAGGCCGACCGCCAGCCGGCGCTGGCTCTCACCGATACCGACAACATGTTCGGGGCGCTGGAATTCTCCGACAAGATGGCCGGCTACGGCATCCAGCCGATCGTCGGCTGCGAGGTTGCGGTGGATTTCGGCGATGTCGACCCCAATACGCGGAGCATCCTGGCGACGACGGGACCTACGCGAATCGTGCTGCTGGCGGCACGCGAGCGCGGCTACCAGAACCTGATGCGGTTGAACTCGCGGGCGTTCCTGGAGACGCCGGTCAACCAGACCCCGCACATCAAGTTCGACTGGCTCACCGACGCCGCCGAGGATCTGATCGCGCTGACCGGCGGTCCCGACGGGCCGATCGCGCTGGCGCTGCGCGCCGAGCAGGCGGCGCTGGCGGCCACGCGCTGCGAACGCCTGGCCGGCCTGTTCGGCGATCGCCTCTACATCGAATTGCAACGCCACGGCATCGACAAGGAGCGCCGCACCGAGGGCGGCCTGATCGATCTCGCCTATGCGAAGGGCCTGCCGCTGGTTGCGACCAACGAGCCCTATTTCGCCAGCAGCGACGACTACGAATCGCATGACGCGCTGCTGTGCATCGCCGGTGGCCACCTGATCGCCGAGACCAACCGCGAGCAATTGACCCCGGATCACCGCTTCAAGACCCGCGCGGAAATGGCGGTGCTGTTCGCCGACATCCCGGAGGCGCTGGCCTCGACGGTCGAGATCGCCGAGCGCTGCTCGTTCCGTCCGAAGACCCGCAAGCCGATCCTGCCGTTCTTCACGGTCGGTGCCGCACAGAGTTCCGATGCCGCCGCCGACGAGGCTGCCGAGCTGAAGCGCCAGGCCGAGGAGGGGCTCGCCAATCGCCTGCGGGTGCACGGTCTCTCGCCGGGCATGACGGAGGAGGACTACAGCAAGCGGCTTGCCTTCGAGCTCGACGTCATCACCCGCATGAAATACGCGGGCTACTTCCTGATCGTGTCGGACTTCATCAAATGGGCAAAGGCGCAGGGCATTCCGGTCGGACCGGGCCGCGGCTCCGGCGCCGGCTCGCTGGTCGCATGGGTGCTCACCATCACCGACCTCGATCCGATGCGCTTCGCGCTGCTGTTCGAGCGCTTCCTCAATCCGGAACGCGTCTCGATGCCGGACTTCGACATCGACTTCTGCCAGGACCGCCGTGGCGAGGTGATCCAGTACGTGCAGGAGCGCTACGGCCGCGACCAGGTGGCGCAGATCATCACCTTCGGTACGTTGCAGGCGCGCGGCGTGTTGCGCGACGTCGGGCGCGTGCTGCAGATGCCGTACGGGCAGGTCGACAAGCTGACCAAGCTGGTGCCGCAAAATCCCGCCGCGCCGGTGACGCTGGCGCAGGCGATCGAGGGCGAGCCGAAGCTGCAGGCGTTTCGCGACGAGGATCCGGTGGTGGCGCGTGCCTTCGACATCGCGCAGCGCCTCGAGGGTCTGACACGCCATGCCTCGACCCACGCCGCGGGTATCGTGATCGGTGACCGGCCGCTGAGCGAGCTGGTGCCGATGTACCGCGATCCGAAATCCGACATGCCGGTGACCCAGTTCAACATGAAATGGGTCGAGCCGGCGGGGCTCGTGAAGTTCGACTTCCTCGGCCTCAAGACGCTGACGGTGCTCGACGTCGCGGTCAAGCTGCTCAAGCAGCGCGACGTTCATGTCGACCTCGCGACGCTGCCGATCGACGATGCGCCGAGCTACCAGATGCTGGCACGGGGCGATGTGGTCGGCGTGTTCCAGGTGGAAAGCCAGGGCATGCGGCGCGCGCTGATCGACATGCGGCCGGACCGCTTCGAGGACATCATCGCGCTGGTGGCGCTGTATCGCCCGGGCCCGATGGCGAACATCCCGACCTATTGCGCGCGCAAGCACGGCGACGAGGAGCCGGAATATCTGCACCCGATCCTGGAGCCGATCCTGAAGGAGACCTTCGGCGTCATCATCTACCAGGAACAGGTGATGCAGATCGCGCAGCAGATGGCGGGCTACTCGCTCGGCCAAGCCGACCTGCTGCGGCGCGCGATGGGCAAGAAGATCCGCGCCGAGATGGACAAGCAGCGCGACATCTTCGTTGCCGGCGCGATGAAGAACGGCGTGGCGAAGGGGCAGGCGGAGACGATCTTCGAACTGCTCGCCAAGTTCGCCGACTACGGCTTCAACAAGAGCCACGCGGCGGCCTATGCGCTGGTGTCGTACCACACCGCCTACATGAAGGCGCATTACCCGGTTGAGTTCCTGGCAGCGTCGATGACGCTGGAACTCAACAACACCGACAAGCTGTCCGAATTCCGCTCCGAGGCGCAGCGGCTCGGCATCAAGGTCGAGGCGCCCAACATCAACCGCTCCGGCCCGACCTTCGAGGTCAGCGGCAACACGATCTACTACGCGCTCGCCGCGCTGAAGGGCGTCGGCATCCAAGCCGTCGAGCAGATCATTGAGGAGCGTAACAAGAAGGGCGCCTTCACCTCGCTCGCCGATTTCGCCGCGCGGGTCAGCCCGCGCGCCGTCAACAAGCGGATCATCGAGAGCCTTGCGGCAGCCGGCGCCTTCGACACGCTGGACCCGAACCGGGCCCGCGTGTTCGCCGGCGCCGATGCGATCCTCGCGGCGTGCCAGCGCAGCCACGAGGCGGCAACCTCGGGCCAGAACGACATGTTCGGCAGCGCTCCGGATGCGCCCAGCATCACGCTGCCGCAAGTCGAGCCGTGGTTACCCGCGGACCGGCTGCGGCGCGAATATGATGCGATCGGCTTCTTCCTGTCCGGCCATCCGCTCGACGACTACGCGACCGCGCTGAAGCGGCTGCGCGTGCAATCCTGGGCGGAGTTCTCGCGCGCGGTGAAGACCGGCGCCACGGCGGGCAAGGTTGCGGCAACCGTGGTGTCGCGCATGGAGCGGCGCACCAAGACCGGCAACAAGATGGGCATCATGGGCCTGTCGGATCCGACCGGCCATTTCGAGGCAGTGCTGTTCTCCGAGGGCCTCGCACAGTACCGCGATGTGCTCGAGCCCGGCGCGGCCGTGCTGCTGCAACTCGGCGCCGAACTACAGGGCGAGGACGTGCGGGCGCGGGTGCTGCACGCGGAGCCGCTGGATCACGCCGCGGCCAAGACCCAAAAGGGCCTGCGGATCTTCGTGCGTGACACCAAGCCGCTCGATTCGATCGCCCGCCGCCTCAATATGCCGGACGCCGCGCCGGCCCCGGGCGGTCCCGCAAAGGCGCCTGTGGTGAAGCCGGCAGCCGCGCTGGCAGCACCGATGGCGGGGGCGGACGGCGACGTCTCGCTGGTGATGATGCTGGACCTCGAAACCGAGGTCGAGATGAAGCTGCCCGGCCGCTACAAGGTCTCGCCGCAGATCGCCGGCGCGATCAAGGCCGTCGCGGGCGTGGTCGACGTGCAGACGCTGTAGGGGTAGGGCGATCGCATTTGGCGTCTAAAGAGGGCGATGTTTCACGGCGCCCGCGAGGAGTGGGTGCACGATTTCGGAATATTGGAAATGTGGCGGTGATTTTGCCCGACGGGTTAAGCTGCTTGTCCAATGCCGGTCGCCGCCAGCTCCTTTGCATGGGGTTGTTTTTCGATATTTTGGCCGCGCGCACCCGCGGTAGCCCTTAGGCCGCCAAACAGGGCCGTTTCGGCACGATTTGGGCCTGTCCGGCCGGTGTAACCGGCCGTATTTCCTTGCTTCTGGCGCAAATCGCGCTATATAGCGCGCCATCTCACACGGAAACATGGCTCAAAAGGCCGTCCGGTGGCAGCCGGGCCATAAGGCTCGTCTGCTCACACGTTTCCGGAGGAACCAACCGGAGAATTATCACTATGTCGCTGCCCGATTTTTCTATGCGTCAGTTGCTTGAAGCTGGCGTTCACTTTGGCCACCAGGCCCACCGCTGGAATCCGAAGATGCAGGATTACATCTTCGGCGCCCGCAACAACATCCACATCATCGACCTCGCGCAGACCGTGCCGATGCTGCACCGTGCCCTGCAGGCGGTCAGCGATACCGTCGCCAAGGGCGGCCGTATCCTGTTCGTCGGCACCAAGCGCTCGGCCCAGGACGGCGTTGCCGATGCGGCCAAGCGTTCGGCGCAGTACTTCGTCAACTCGCGCTGGCTCGGCGGCACGCTGACCAACTGGAAGACGATCTCGGCCTCGATCAAGCGCCTGCGGCATCTCGACGACGTGCTCTCGTCGGGCGAAGCCAACTCCTACACCAAGAAGGAGCGGCTGACGCTGCAGCGCGAGCGCGACAAGCTCGACCGTTCGCTCGGCGGCATCAAGGACATGGGCGGTCTTCCGGACATGATCTTCGTGATCGACACCAACAAGGAAGACATCGCGATCCAGGAAGCCCAGCGGCTCAACATCCCGGTCGCCGCGATCGTCGATACCAATTCGGACCCGAAGGGCATCACCTATGTGGTGCCGGGCAATGACGACGCCGGCCGCGCGATCTCGCTGTACTGCGACCTCGTAGCGCGCGCCGCCATCGACGGCATCTCGCGCGCTCAGGGCGATTCCGGAATCGATATCGGTGCCTCGGCATCGCCGGTGCAGGAAGACCTTCCGGCGGCGGCGCCGTCCGGCTTCCAGGGGCTGGCCGGCCCGCGCGGCACCGCCGACAACCTCAAGAAGCTCACCGGCGTGTCCGGCGCGATCGAGAAGAAGCTCAACGACCTCGGCATCTTCCACTACTGGCAGCTCGCCGAGCTCGATCACGACACCGCGCACAAGATCGGCGAAGAAGTCGGTCTGCCGAGCCGCGCCGATGCCTGGGTCGCCCAAGCCAAGACGCTCGCCGAAGCGGAATAACAGTTACGCGGCGTGGCCGGGATCTGCCCGGCCGCCGCTTCTATTCCACGAACAACGATTTTCCTGTCGCTGACAGCGGCGCCATCGGGCGCCGCGGTTTCTGTACAGGCAAGAAGGACATGGAACGATGGCAACGATCTCTGCAGCGATGGTCAAGGAACTCCGCGAGTCGACCGGCGCGGGCATGATGGATTGCAAGGCGGCGCTGACCGAGACCGACGGTGACATGACCGCTGCGCAGGATTGGCTGCGCAAGAAGGGCCTCTCCAAGGCTGCGAAGAAGGCCGGTCGCGTGGCGGCCGAGGGCCTGATCGGCGCGCTGACCTCCGGCACCAAGGGCGTGCTGGTCGAGGTCAATTCGGAGACCGACTTCGTCGCGCGCAACGAGCAGTTCCAGGGCCTGGTCAAGATGATTGCTCAGGTCGCGCTGAAGCACGGCTCCGACGTCGAGGCCATTAAGGCCGCCAAGGTTGGCGACTTCACGGTGGAGCGGGCGATCTCGGACGCGATCGCGACCATCGGCGAGAACATGTCGTTGCGCCGCGCCGCTTCGCTCGAGGTGAGCAAGGGTGTGGTGTCGAGCTATGTCCACAACGCTGTCATCGAGGGCGCCGGCAAGATCGGTGTGATCGTGGCGCTGGAGTCCACCGGCAAGACCGACGAGCTCGCGGTGCTCGGCCGCCAGCTCGCCATGCATGTCGCGGCGGCGAAGCCGCTGGCGCTCGACCCGGCCGGGCTCGATCCGGAGACCGTCAAGCGCGAGAAGGACGTGCTGGCCGACAAGTACCGCCAGCAGGGCAAGCCCGAGAACGTCATCGAGAAGATCGTCGATTCCGGCCTGAAGACCTACTACAAGGAGGTTTGCCTCCTCGATCAGGCCTTCATCCACGACAGCGGCAAGTCCGTCGCCCAGGCGGTGAAGGAAGCTGAGGGTAAGGTCGGCGGGCCGATCAAAATCGCTGGCTTTGTGAACTATGCTCTCGGTGAGGGAATCGAGAAGCAGGAAAGCGACTTCGCCGCCGAAGTCGCCGCCGCCAGCGGCAAGAAGTAACCGCTGACACCAGGCGTCCGGCGCATGCGCCGGAGGCCTGCCTGCGCGGGATAAGAAAGCGATCGCATCATGGCTGAGCCGATCTATCGTCGCGTGGTGATCAAGCTGTCCGGCGAATATCTGGCCGGCTCCCACGGGTTCGGTATCGATCAACCGACGGTCGACCGCGTTGCCGACGACCTGATCGCGGCCCGCAAGCTCGGCGTCGAGGTCGCTGTCGTGATCGGCGGCGGCAATATCGTCCGCGGCGTCGAGGTGTCCTCGCGTGGCGTGTCGCGGCCGACCGGCGACACCATGGGCATGCTCGCGACCATGATGAACTGCCTCGCGCTCGAGGCGGCGATCGAGCGCAAGGGGACGGCGGCGCGGACCTTGTCGGCATTCGTGATGCCGGAGATTTCCGAGCTATTCACCCGTGGTGCGGCGCACAAATATCTGGCCGAGGGACGCATCGTCCTGCTCGGCGGTGGAACCGGCAACCCGTTCTTCACCACCGATACCACCGCCGTGCTGCGTGCGGCCGAGATCGGCGCGCAGGCGGTGCTCAAAGCCACCAATGTCGACGGCGTCTATGACGCCGATCCGAAGAAGGACCCCAAAGCCAAGCGCTTCGACCGCCTGACCCATTCGCAGGCGATCGAGGGCGGCTACAAGGTCATGGACGCGACTGCTTTCGCGCTTGCCCGCGAGACGTCGCTGCCTATCATCGTGTTCTCGATCGCGGAGCCCGGTTCGATCGGTGCGATTCTGCGCGGGTCCGGACACGGCACGGTCGTCGCCGGCTGATTGCCGCGCCTCCGGGTCCAGATTTTGGGCTCGAGGGCGTCGACAGCCGGTTTCTAGTGAAAGGGAGAACGTCATGGCCGCACCTGGTTTTGACATCAACGACGTGAAGCGCCGCATGCAGGGCGCCACACAATCGCTCAAGCACGAGCTCGGCGGTCTGCGGACCGGCCGCGCTGCGGCGTCCATGCTGGAGCCGGTCCAGGTCGAGGCTTACGGCTCGCATATGCCGCTCAACCAGGTTGCGACCATCAGCGTGCCCGAGCCGCGCCTGCTCTCGGTGCAGGTCTGGGACAAGACGATGGTGAAGGCGGTCGAAAAGGCGATCGTCGATTCGAACCTCGGCCTGTCGCCGGCGACCGAAGGCCAGGTGCTGCGGCTGCGCATTCCCGAGCTCAACGAGGAACGCCGCAAGGAGCTCGTCAAGGTCGCGCATAAATACGCCGAAGCGGCCAAGGTCGCGGTGCGCCATGTGCGCCGTGACGGCCTCGACGTGATCAAGAAGCTCGAGAAGAATCACGAGATATCCGAGGACGATCAGGAGCGCCTGTCGAACGAGGTGCAGAAGGCGACCGACGGCATGATCGTCGAAATCGATCAGCTGCTTGCTGCCAAGGAAAAGGAAATCCTGACGGTCTGAGACGGTACGGGAAGAGCCGATGTCGAACGCCGCCGCCCCAGCGACTGACGGACCGGATCGCTCCGGAAGTCCGTTGCATGTGGCGATCATCATGGACGGCAACGGGCGCTGGGCCGCTTCGCGCGGCCTGCCGCGCGTCGAGGGCCATCGCCGCGGCGTCGAGGCGCTGCGCCGCGTGGTGCGTGCGGCCCATGAACTCGGCATCGTCTATCTAACGATCTTTTCGTTCAGCTCGGAGAACTGGTCGCGACCCGCGAGCGAGATCGGCGATCTGTTCGGCCTGCTGCGCCGCTTTATCCGCAACGATCTGGCGACGCTGCACCGCGATGGGGTGAGGGTGCGTGTGATCGGTGAGCGCGACGGGCTCGACGGCGACATCTGCGCGCTGCTCAACGAGGCCGAAGAGCTCACGAGGAACAATAGCAAGCTCAACCTTGTTGTCGCCTTCAACTACGGTTCGCGAGCGGAGATCGCCGCCGCCGCGCGGCGCCTTGCGCGCGAGGTCGCCGAAGGCAAGCGCGACGCCAACTCGATCGATGCCGACACACTCGGGCACTATCTCGATGCGCCCGACATTCCGGATCCGGATCTGATCATCCGCACCAGCGGCGAGCAGCGTCTGTCGAACTTCCTGATGTGGCAGGCCGCCTATAGCGAGCTGGTGTTCGTGCCGATTCACTGGCCGGATTTCGACAAGGCGGCGCTCGAGGGCGCGATTGCGGAATATGGCAAGCGCGAGCGCCGGTTCGGTGGTCTCGCCGTGAAAACCGGCTCGTGAGCGAGGGCGAAGCCGCACCTGCGGCAGCAAGCGAGCAGCCCGCGGCGGCAGCAGGCGAGCAGGGGTCGCGCAACCTCGCGATGCGCGTGGTTGCGGCGCTGGTGCTGGCGCCGGTTGCGATCGCATTGGCCTATCTGGGTGGCGTCGCCTGGTCGCTGTTGGTGACGCTGGTGGCGGTCGGCCTGTTTGTGGAATGGCTCGCGGTTACCGGGTTCGGACGCGAACTCCGCGTCGTGGTGCCCGGTGCCGCCGCGCTGCTGCTGATCGGACTTTGTTTGATGGCCGGCCGCATCGATGCGGCCCTGGACGTGCTCGTGGTCGGTGTGGTCGCGGTGGCGTTGACGTCGGGCGAGCGGCGCAGCTGGGCAATTGCGGGATTGCTCTATGCCGCGGCCGCCGAGATCGCATCGGTCGTGCTGCGTCTCGATACGGCGAAGGGCTTCGCCGCGCTGATGTTCGTGCTGCTGATCGTGTGGGTCACCGATATCGGCGGCTATTTCGCAGGCCGCAGCATCGGCGGGCCGAAGCTCTGGGTGCGGGTCAGCCCGAAGAAGACATGGGCTGGCGCGATCGGCGGTTTCGTGGCGAGCCTGATTGTTGCGGCCGGCTTTGCCGCCTTCGAGATCGGGACGACCGGGGCGCTGCTGATGCTCGGAGCCGTGTTGTCGGTGGTCTCGCAACTCGGCGATCTCTTCGAATCCGCGGTCAAGCGGCGGTTCGGGGTGAAGGATTCGAGCCACATCATTCCCGGCCATGGCGGCCTGCTGGATCGCCTGGACGGATTTGTCGCGGCCGTCATTGTGGCGGCGATTTTCGGCTTTCTCCGTGGTGGCGCCGATGGCGTCGGACGCGGTCTTATGGTTTGGTGATGAGATGAGCGCAGTTCCGTTGCGTAACAACAAGGCCGTAGCGGCATCAGCCGTGCGGACCGTGACTGTCCTCGGTGCCACCGGCTCGATCGGCGATAGCACGATGGATCTGTTGCGTGGCGCGCGCGACCGCTACCGGGTCGAGGCGCTGACCGCGAACAGCAATGTTGAAGGCCTCGCAAAGCTCGCCAGAGAGTTCGGCGCTCGGTTCGCCGCCATCGCCGATCCGGCGAAGCTTTCCGAGCTGAAGGACGCGCTGGCTGGAACCCGGATCGAATGCGGGGCCGGGGAGAGTGCTATCATCGAGGCCGCCGCACGGCCGGCGGATTGGGTGATGGCGGCAGTCAGCGGCGCGGCCGGTCTGAAGCCGGCGCTTGCCGCGGTCGATCGCGGCGCAACCGTCGCGCTCGCCAACAAGGAGTGCCTGGTCTGCGCCGGCGACATCTTCATGGAGCGGGCCAAGAAGGCCGGCGCCTGTATCCTGCCGGCGGACTCCGAGCACAATGCGCTGTTCCAGGCGCTGGCTTCCGGTAATCGCGAGGAACTGACGCGGGTCATCATCACCGCATCCGGCGGACCGTTCCGCACCTGGGCTCCGGCCGACATCGAGCAGGCCACGCTGGAACAGGCGCTGAAGCATCCGAACTGGAGCATGGGCCAGAAGATCACGATCGATTCCGCCTCGATGATGAACAAGGGCCTCGAGGTGATCGAGGCGTCCTATCTGTTCGCCCTGGCGCCCGACGAGATCGACGTGCTGGTGCACCCGCAGTCGATCATCCACGGCATGGTCGAGTTCTCGGATCGCTCGGTGGTGGCGCAGCTCGGCACGCCTGACATGCGGATTCCGATCGCGCATTGCCTCGGCTGGCCTGATCGCGTCGTCGGCCCGTCAGCCAAGCTGGATCTCGCCAAGATCGGACAGCTCACCTTCGAGGCACCGGATTTCGAGCGCTTCCCCGGACTGCGGCTGGCCTATGAGGCGCTGCGGATGGGGCACGGCGCGACGACGGTTTACAATGCCGCGAACGAGATTGCGGTCGCCGCGTTTATCGCTGGCAAGATCAAGTTCGGTGCGATCGCCCGGCTGGTCGAGGCGACGATGAATGATTGGATCAGGTCAGGGAATCAGCCACCACTGCACTCGGCGGATGATGCGATTTCCGTTGACCATATCGCGCGAAATAAGGCTGCCGCCCTATTGCCTCAAATTGCCTTAAAGGCAACCTAGAGGGTTGGGGACGGAGCTTAATCGCTCTTGTCGAGGGGAATTCGGATGCCCGAGTATTTTCTTCATAGTATCAATGCGTTGAGCCATGGGCTGCTCGGCTATATCGTTCCGTTTCTCTTCGTCCTGACCATCGTCGTTTTCTTCCACGAGCTTGGCCATTTCCTGGTCGCGCGCTGGGCTGGCGTGAAGGTGCTGACCTTCTCGCTGGGCTTCGGGCCGGAGCTTGCCGGCTTCAATGACCGGCATGGCACTCGCTGGAAGATCTCGGCGATTCCGCTCGGCGGCTACGTCAAGTTCTTCGGTGACGACAGCGAGGCGTCGACGCCGTCGACCGAGACGCTTGCCGCCATGACGGCGGAAGAGCGCGAAGGCAGCTTCCATCACAAATCCGTCGGCAAGCGCACCGCCATCGTCGCGGCCGGCCCGATCGCGAACTTCATCCTCGGCGCTCTGATTTTCGCCGGCATGGCGCTCTATTACGGCAAGCCCAGCACGATCGCCCGGGTCGACGGCCTGGTCGCCGAGAGCGTCGCCGCCAATGCAGGCTTCAAGGTCGGCGACGTCGTCGTGGATATCGACGGCAGCGCCATCCAGAGCTTCGCTGACATGCAGCGGATCGTAGCGTCGAACGCCGGTTCAGAGCTTGGCTTCAAGGTGAAGCGGGACGGTGCGGTGGTCTCGCTCAAGGCGACGCCGGCGCTGAAGGAGGTCAAGGATCCCTTCGGCAACGCGCACAAGATCGGCGTGCTCGGAATCGAGCACAAGGCTCAGGTCGGCGAAGCATCCAGCGCGCCGGTCGGCGTCTTCGAGGCCATGAAGATCGGCGTCGAGCAGGTCTGGTACATCATTTCCAGCACGTTCAAGTTCCTGGGGTCGCTTTTCGTCGGGACCGGCAATCCGGCCGAGGTGAGCGGAGTCATTGGAATCGCGAAGCTTTCGGGCCAGGCCGCGAGCGCCGGGTTCCAGTTCGTGGTCAATCTTTGCGCCATCCTGTCGGTCTCGATCGGTCTGTTGAACCTGTTCCCGATCCCGCTTCTGGATGGCGGACACCTGCTTTTCTACAGCGCGGAGGCGCTCCGTGGACGCCCGCTTTCCGAGCGGACGCAAGAGGTGGGTTTCCGAATCGGGCTGGGTTTGGTTCTGATGTTGATGGTGTTTGCGACGTATAACGACATCCTCAGGATCGCCGGGTCCTGAAACGGGGCTTTTCTGTGACGTTGCCAATGGGCAACGTCTTGGAACGAAAATGGAAATGTTCAGCTCTAGTAAGTTTGCCCCCTTGGCAAATTTGGCTACAAGCTGAGCGGCAGGTTGGGAATCTGTCGGGTCGTTGGGGAACGACTTGGCATCGTTAAGATAAGGGCGCGTTGCGCATGATGTTTGGAATGCGAGTGAGGGGGGGCTTGTTCGCCGCCTTGGTCATGTTCGCCGCGCCGGTGGCGGCCACTCTGTCGGCCGTAGCTGTGTCTGCGCCTGCGTATGCGCAGACGGTTGATTCGATCACGGTGGAGGGGAACCGCCGCGTCGAGCTCGAAACCATCCGCTCCTATTTCCATCCCGGACCGGGCGGTCGGCTGGGCCAGGCCCAGATCGACGACGGTCTGAAGGCGCTGATCGAGACCGGTCTGTTCCAGGACGTCCATATTGACCAGCGGGGCGGACGCCTCGTCGTGGTCGTGGTCGAGAACCCGGTGATTGGCCGCGTTGCCTTCGAAGGCAACAAGAAGGTCAAGGACGAGCAACTCACCGCCGAAGTCCAGTCCAAGCCGCGCGGCACCTTCTCGCGTCCGATGGTGCAGTCGGATGCGCTGCGCATCGCCGAAATCTACCGTCGGTCCGGCCGCTACGACGTGCGGGTCAATCCGCAGATCATCGAGCAGCCGAACAACCGCGTCGACCTGATCTTCGAGATCAATGAAGGCGTGAAGACCGGCGTGCGGTCGATCGAGTTCATCGGCAACAATGCCTATTCGGCATCCCGTCTGCGCGACGTCATCAAGACCCGCGAATCGAATCTGCTGAGCTTCCTTGGCGGCAACGACGTCTACGACCCCGACCGGGTCGAGGCCGACCGTGACCTGCTGCGCCGCTTCTACCTCAAGAACGGCTATGCCGACGTCCAGGTTGTGGCCGCGCTGACCGAATACGATCCCGACAAGAAGGGCTTCCTGGTCACCTTCAAGATCGAGGAAGGCCAGCAGTACCGCGTCGCCTCCGTCAACTTCACCTCGTCGATCAACACGCTCGATCCGAACGCGCTGCGCTCCTATTCGCGCGTCAATGTCGGCTCGCTCTACAACGCCGAGGCGCTGGAGAAGTCGGTCGAGGAGATGCAGATCGAGGCGTCCCGCCGCGGCTACGCGTTCGCGGTGGTTCGGCCGCGCGGCGATCGCAATTTCGACAATCACACGGTGTCGATCACCTTCGCGATCGATGAAGGTCCGCGCACCTATATCGAGCGCATCAACATCCGCGGCAACAGCCGCACGCGCGACTACGTGATCCGCCGTGAGTTCGATATCTCGGAAGGCGATGCCTACAACCGTGCGCTGGTCGATCGTGCCGAGCGCCGGCTGAAGAACCTCGACTTCTTCAAGACCGTGAAGATCACCACCGAGCCCGGGTCCTCCAGCGATCGCGTCATCCTGATCGTCGATCTCGAGGAGAAGTCGACCGGCGACTTCTCGGTGTCGGGCGGCTATTCGACCACCGATGGCGCGCTGGCCGAAGTCAGCGTCTCCGAGCGCAACCTGCTCGGCCGCGGCCTGTTCGCAAAGGCCTCGGTGACCTACGGCCAGTACGCCCGCGGTTACTCGCTGTCGTTCGTCGAGCCCTATCTGCTCGATTACCGCGTCGCGCTCGGCCTCGATTTCTACCAGCGCCAGCAGCTGTCCAACAGCTACATCGCCTACGGCACCAAGACACTGGGCTTCAGCCCGCGGCTCGGCTTCAGCCTGCGGGAAGATCTGTCGCTGCAGCTGCGTTACTCGGTCTATCAGCAGGAAATCACCCTGCCGTCGACGCTGAACAACTGTAACAACAATCCATTCCTCGCTGACGGTGTAACTCCCAATCCGGCGTTCAATCCGAGCCCTGCCTACGCGAACCTGAACGGGATCAGCCTGGTGTCGACCAATGGTCTCGGCTGCTTCTCCGACGGCGAAGCCTCGCTGCCGGTCCGCAAGGAGCTGGCGGGTGGCAAGACGCTGACCTCGGCGCTCGGCTACACGCTCAACTACAACACCCTCGACAACAACAAGAACCCGACCGACGGTCTGATCGTCGACTTCAAGCAGGACTTCGCCGGTGTCGGTGGCGACGTCAGCTACATCAAGTCCGCGATCGACGCGAAGTACTACACCCCGCTGGTCTCCGACATCGTCGGCGTGATCCACGCGCAGGGCGGCATCCTGAACAAGCTCGGCAGCGACGAGCTGCGTATGCTGGATCACTTCCAGATGGGCCCGAACCTGGTCCGCGGCTTCGCGCCGAACGGTATCGGTCCGCGTGACATCAACCCGTACGGCACCATGGACGCCATCGGCGGCACCAAGTACTGGGGCGTGTCGGCGGAACTGCAGATGCCGTTCTGGTTCCTGCCGAAGGAAGTCGGGCTCAAGGGCGCGGTCTACGCCGACGCCGGCGGGCTGTACGACTACAAGGGCCCGACCTCGTGGGCGGCGACGGGCGAAGTCAATCAGCCTGGCTGCATCAAGCCGACGAACAACCCGCCGACTCCAGGCACCTGCCTTGGTCTAAGCTATGACGACAGCAAGGTCGTTCGTACCTCGGTCGGTGTCGGCCTGATCTGGCAGTCGCCGTTTGGTCCGCTGCGCTTCGACTACGCGATACCGCTGACCAAGGGTGCGTATGACCGCGTGCAAGAATTCCGGTTTGGTGGCGGTACGACTTTCTAACACCGCGACCCGGCCGGACTGCGACGGATGGAATGGCGCAGCCGATCTTCTTCAAGAGTCCTCCTTCGTCATCGCTGGCTGAAATAGCCGCGCTGACGAAGGCGCAACTGGTCGACCCCGAAAGGGGCGCGCATGAGATCAGGGGGCTGGCCTCGCTCGACGAGGCCGGTCCGATGCATCTCGCGTTTTTCGACAATCTCAAATACGCCGACCAGCTTGCCGCGACCAAGGCCGGCGCCTGCCTGGTCAGCCCGCGCTTCGAGGCGCAGGTGCCGAAGGGCACCGCCGTGCTGCGCGCCGCAAAGCCGTTCCAGGTGTTCGTCGAGCTTGCCCGCGAATGGCACGCCGATGCGCTGCGCCCGCAATCCTGGTTCGATACCGAGGGGATCGCCCCGTCGGCGATCATCGATCCGACTGCACGTCTCGAGGACGGTGTCATCGTTGATCCGCTGGTCGTGATCGGCCCGCGGGTCGAGATCGGCTCGGGCACCATCATCGGCGCCGGCGCAGTGATCGGTGCCGACGTGAAGATCGGCCGCGACTGCAATGTCGGCGCCAAGACCACCATTCAGTTCGCGCTGATCGGCAACAACGTCCTGATCCACCCCGCCTGCAATATCGGCCAGGACGGCTACGGCTTCATCTTCTTCGGGCCCAAAGGCCACGTGAAGGTACCGCAGACCGGCCGCGTGGTGATCCAGAACAATGTCGAGGTCGGCGCCGCCTCGACCATCGACCGCGGTTCCCTGCGCGACACCGTGATCGGCGAGGGCACCAAAATCGACAATCAGGTCCAGATCGGCCACAATGTCACCATCGGCCGGCACTGCCTGCTCGCGGCCCAGATCGGGCTCGCCGGCAGTCTGACGATCGGCGACAATGTCGCGCTCGGCGCCAAGGTGGGCATCAACAACCACCTCAAGATCGGCGACGGCGCCCAAGTGACGGCGATGAGTGCGGTCAAGGACGATATCCCGGCCAATGGCCGCTGGGGCGGGCATTTCGCTAAGCCGACCAAGCAGTGGTTCAGGGAAATTATCGCAGTGGAGCGCCTGGTGCGCGACAACGAAGCCAAGGGCAAGGAACAGGAGTGATGGAGGAGGCACCGGTCAAATTCGAGCTGGTGGATATCAACGATATCCTGAAGACGCTCCCGCATCGCTTTCCGATGTTGCTGATCGACCGCGTGATCAAGATCCGCACCGACTACAGCGGCATCGGCATCAAGAACGTCACCTTCAACGAGCCGCCGTTCCAGGGACATTTCCCGGAGCGCCCGGTTTATCCCGGCGTCATGATGATCGAGGCGATGGCGCAGACCGCCGGCGTGATCGGAATCAAGTCGGTGGAGGGCACCGAGAAGCCGCGCGCGGTGTATTTCCTCACCATCGACAAGTGCAAGTTCAGGAAGCCGGTGATGCCGGGCGACACCATCGAGTATCACATGCGCTCGCTCGGCCGCCGCAAGACGATGTGGTGGTTTCACGGCGATGCCAAGGTCAACGGCCAGGTGGTCGCCGAGGCCGATGTCGGCGCGATGCTGACGGACTAAAGCGCTTTCGCCGGGCTCACGACGTCCGGCAGGTGTACCGACCATCCGCGCCGGCGATGCGCAGGACGCGGTTGAGGAAGACGCCCATCGATGGTGCGATCATCAGCGCGTCGTAGGTTTCAGTAGGCACGCCGCAATAGTGCTGGTAGCTGCCTCTGACTGCGACCAGCAGCGTGCGTTCGGCCACGCTGTAGCAGACGCGCTGGACGATCGTGCTGCGATTGATATCGCGGCAGTCGAAGCGCGAGAGATCGACCGTCGTGCTGTTGCCGAGGTCGACGGTCTCCGGGCCGATCGGCGCAGAGAGCAGGCTGAGGATCAGCGCGGCGGCCCGGACCATGGATCGGTTGCGACCTTCTCGTTTGCAACAGGCCGTCATGATACGTCACTGGACAGGGCGGTCAAAGTCGCGCTAACGACCGCCCAAATCGACAGCATTGTGCCTTGATAGTACCTTGGCGCCTTTAACGAATTCCGGATCGAAAACTTCATGAGCATGATCGACCCCACTGCGCGGATTGCGGATGGCGCTGTGATCGGGGCCGGCACCGAGATCGGTCCGTACTGCATCATCGGCCCCAATGTCGTGCTCGGTGAGAACTGCAAGCTGATCGCGCACGTCACGGTCAGCGGGCATACCAAGATTGGCGCCGGCTGCGTCATCTCGCCGTTTGCCGCGCTCGGCGGGCCGCCGCAGGATCTCAGCTATCGCGGCGAGCCGACCCGTCTCGAAGTCGGCGAAGCCTGCACGATCCGCGAGGGCGTCACGATGAACGTCGGCACGATCAAGGGCGGCGGGCTCACCCGCGTCGGCGATCGCGGCTTCTTCATGAACAACAGCCATGTCGGCCATGACTGCATGGTCGGCAACGGCGTGATCTTCGCGACATCAGCGACGCTGGGCGGCCACTGCGAGATCGGCGACTTCGTCTATATCGGCGGCCTGTCGGCGGTACACCAGTTCACCCGCGTCGGTTCGCAGGTGATGATCGGCGGCGTCTGCGGCGTGCGCGGCGACATCATCCCGTTCGGATTGGCCAACGGCCAGTACGCGGTCCTCGAAGGCCTCAACATCATCGGCATGCGACGCCGCCAGTTCACCAAGGCGCGGCTCGCAACGGTGCGCGCGTTCTATCAAAAGCTGTTCCACGGCCCCGGCATCTTCGCCGAGCGGCTGGCATCGGTGCAGCCGCTGGCGGACGAGGATCCCGCGATCGCGGAAATCCTCACCTTCATCGAGGGCGGCAAGCTGCGGCCGCTCTGTCTTCCCGCCGATACCAATTGAGCAGGGGATGGCCGCCAGCATGACGTCAGCGGCTCCCTCGCTTTCCTCGCCCGTCGGCGTGATCGCCGGCGGCGGCGCCATGCCGTTTGCGGTCGCCGATCAGCTCACCGCGCGTGGCATCACGCCGGTGCTGTTCGCGTTGCGCGGCGCCTGCGATCCCGCGCGCCTGCAGAAGTTTCGTCATCGCTGGATCTCGGTCGGCCAACTCGGACGGGCGACCCGGCTGTTCCGCGACGAGGGCTGCCGCGACCTGATCTTCATTGGCACCCTGGTGCGTCCGGCGCTGTCGGAGATCCGGCTCGACTGGGGGACGCTACGCCTGCTTGGTCATGTCGTGCGCGCGTTTCGCGGCGGCGACGATCATTTGCTGTCGAGCGTCGGCCGCATCCTTGAGCAGCAGGGATTTCGTATGGTCGGGATCAAGGATGTCGCGCCCGATCTGCTGATGCCGGAGGGCGCCGTGACGCGCGCGTCGCCGGACAGTGCAGCGCTCGCCGACATCGCGCGCGGCCGCGGCGTGCTCGACGCGCTCGGGCCGTTCGACATCGGCCAGGCGGCCGTGGTGATCGACGGTCACGTGGTTGCGGTTGAAGACATCGAAGGCACCGACGGGCTGCTCGCGCGCGTAGCGCGGCTGCGTGCCGAGGGGCGGATCCGTGCCAAGGCCGGCCGCGGCGTGCTGGTGAAGGCGCCGAAGAGCAAGCAGGATCTGCGCTTCGATCTGCCGACCATCGGTCCGCGCACGGTCGAGGGCGCGGCAGCGGCGGGGATCGCCGGGATCGCCGTGATTGCCGGCAATACGCTTGCCGCCGAACCTCAGGCCCTGATCGAGGCCGCAGACGCCAAGGGGCTGTTCGTCATCGGGCTGGCGGGCTGATGCAGGCGCGCAGTCCCAGCACCGGCCGCAAGGTCTTCCTCATCGCGACCGAGGAATCCGGTGACCGCCTCGGCGCGGCGCTGATGAAGGTGCTGCGCCAGCGGCTCGGCGATGCCGTGCAGTTTTCCGGCGTCGGTGGCCGGGCGATGACAGGTGAGGGCATCGACACGCTATTCCCGATCGAAGAACTCTCGATCGTCGGCCTTTCCGCGGTCGTGAAGCAATTGCCGAAAATCCTGCGGTTGATCAGCCGTACCGCCGGCGCCGTGCTCGCCGATCCGCCCGACATGCTGGTCATCATCGACAGCCCCGACTTCACGCATCGCGTCGCCCGCCGCGTTCGCGCGCGCAATCCGGACATTCCGATCGTCGATTACGTGTCGCCGTCGGTCTGGGCCTGGCGGCCGGGCAGGGCGCGCGCGATGCGCGGCTATGTCGATCATGTGCTCGCGCTGCTGCCGTTCGAGCCGGAGGAGTATCGCGAGCTGCAGGGACCGCCATGCAGCTATGTCGGCCATCCCTTGACCGAGCAGCTCGCCTCGCTGCGGCCGAACGAGGAGGAGCAGAGGCGGCGCGACGCGCAGCCGCCGGTTCTGCTGGTTCTGCCCGGAAGCCGGCGCAGCGAGATCAGGCATCATCTGGCGCTGTTCGGCGCCGCGCTCGGCCAGCTCAGCCAGCAAATCCCTTTCGAGCTCGTGCTTCCCACCATGCCGCATCTCGAGCTGATGGTGCGTGAAGGCGTCGCGTCCTGGCCGGTGGCGCCGCGGCTCGCGATCGGCGAGACCGAGAAACGCGCCGCATTTCGCGTGGCGCGCGCGGCGCTCGCGAAGTCGGGCACGGTGACGCTGGAGCTCGCACTGTCAGGGATTCCGATGGTGACGGCCTATCGCGTCGGCGCCGCCGAGGCGTTCATCCTGCGCCGCGCGATCCGGGTGTCGTCGGTGATCCTCGCCAATCTCGTGATCGGCAGCGACATCATCCCGGAGTTCCTGCAGGAGAACTGCACCCCGGACAAGCTCGCGCAGGCGCTGGTCGACGTGATCAAGGATTCACCGGAGCGTCTGCGGCAGCTGGTGGCGTTCGCGACGATGGACGGCAAGATGTCGACCGGCGACCAGCCGCCGAGCGTCCGCGCCGCCGACATCGTGCTGGCCGAACTGGGCCGGCGTCCGACCTAGCCAATCGATCATGTCTTCATTCAGCGGCGATATACCGCCGCAACGGTTCCGCTTGCCTCGAATATTTAGACTACGCTAATATTAGCGTTATCTAATATTGCTATGGAGCCCTCCATGAAGATCGATCCTGTCGCCTATGTCGGAGCCGTCGTTCGTGAAGTCGCCGTCCGGGAGCGCGACGGCAAACCGGCGCGGGCGGTGATTGCAACGCGCAGCTACGACACCGACATTGCCGATCTCTGGGACGCGCTGACCAATCCCGAGCGCATTCCACGCTGGTTTCTGCCGATCTCGGGCGATCTGAAGCTCGGCGGCCGCTACCAGTTCCAGGGCCAGGCGGGCGGCGAGATCACGACGTGTGAGCCGCCGCGCCGGCTTGCCGTGACTTGGGAGGCGATGGGCACCGTCAGCTGGTTGACCGTAACCTTGGCTGATGACGGTTCCAGAGGAACCCGTCTGGAACTTGAGCATCTCTCGCTCATCGAAGGTGACTTCTGGGACCGCTATGGGCCTGGCGCAGTCGGCGTTGGCTGGGACCTCGCCTTGATGGGGCTCGCTTTGTGCCTCGCCACAGCGCCGGGACAGCTTTTCGACCGCGCGGCGGCCGCGGCCTGGCCCGGCTCGGACGACGGCAAGGATTTCATCCGCCGCAGCAGCGCAGACTGGTGCCGGGCTTCGATCAAGGCTGGGACCGACGAGAGCGCCGCGCGGCGCGCAGAGGCCAACACCACGGCGTTCTATTGCGGCGAGCCTGAGCCGGGCGGAGGTTAGCGCGCGTGCATGCCTTCGACATCCTCGGCGATCCCGTCCGCCGGCGCATCCTGGAGCTGCTGGCGACCGGCGAGCACAGTTCGGGCGATGTCGTCGCCGTCGTGCAGCGCGAATTCGGTATCACGCAATCGGCGGTCTCGCAGCAGCTGCGAATCCTGCGCGAGGCCGGTTTCGCGTCGGTGCGCGCCGACGGTACCCGCCGGATCTATGCCGTGGAGCCACAGCGGCTGCGCGAGGTCGACGACTGGCTCGACCGCTTCAGGGCGTTCTGGCTGCCGCGCCTCGATGCGCTCGCGACCGAAGTCGCGCGCGGCAAACGAAAACGGCGCCGTCAGGAATGACGGCGCCGTCTCGGACTCACTCAGAAATGCAGCTTACTTGCGCTTGTCGATCTGCACATAGTCGCGGCGCGCGACGCCGGTGTAGAGCTGGCGCGGACGGCCGATCTTCTGCTGCGGATCCTCGATCATCTCGCTCCACTGGCTGATCCAGCCGACGGTGCGGGCGACCGCGAACAGCACGGTGAACATCGAGACCGGGAAACCCATCGCCTTCAGCGTGATGCCCGAATAGAAGTCGACGTTCGGGTAGAGCTTGCGATCGATGAAGTAGGGATCGCTGAGCGCGATCTTCTCGAGCTCCATCGCGACCTTGAGCATCGGATCGTCGCCATGGCCGGTCTCCTTGAGCACCGCGTGACACATCTTCTGCATGATCTTGGCGCGCGGGTCGTAGTTCTTGTAGACGCGGTGACCGAAGCCCATCAGGCGGACTTCGCTGTTCTTGTCCTTCACCTTGGCGATGAAGTCCGGAATGTTTTCGACCTTGCCGATGCCGTAGAGCATGTTGAGCGCAGCCTCGTTGGCGCCGCCATGCGCCGGGCCCCACAGGCAGGCGATGCCGGCCGCGATGCAGGCGAACGGGTTGGCGCCCGAGGAGCCGGCGATACGCACCGTCGAGGTCGAGGCGTTCTGCTCGTGGTCGGCGTGCAGGATGAAGATCTTGTCGAGTGCGTCGGCGAGCACCGGATTGATCTTGTACTCCTCGCAGGGCACCGCGAAGCACATGTTGAGGAAGTTCTCGGCAAACGAGAGCGAGTTCTTCGGATAGATGAAGGGCTGGCCGACGGTGTACTTGTACGCCATCGCCGCCAGCGTCGGCACCTTCGCGATCATCCGCATCGAGGCGATCATGCGCTGCCGCGGATCGTTGATGTCGGTGGAGTCGTGGTAGAACGCAGCCAGCGCGCCGACGGCCGCCACCATGATCGCCATCGGATGAGCGTCGCGGCGGAAGCCCTGGAAGAAGCGGGCCATCTGCTCATGCACCATCGTGTGATGGATCACGCGGTAGTCGAAGTCCTTCTTCTGCGCCGGGGTCGGGAGCTCCCCGTAGAGCAGCAGGTAGCAGGTCTCGAGGAAGTCGCCGTGCTCGGCGAGCTGCTCGATCGGATAGCCGCGGTATTCGAGAACGCCGGCATCGCCGTCGATGTAGGTGATCTTCGACTGGCAGCTGCCGGTCGAGGTGAAGCCGGGGTCGTAGGTGAACACCCCGGCCTGGCCGTAGAGCTTGGCGATGTCGATGACATCAGGCCCAACCGTGCCGCTCAGGATCGGGAAATCGTAGTTCTTGTTGCCGATGGTGAGTGTGGCTGTCTTGCTGGATTTTGCGTCCATCGCGATATCCCCGATGAATTCGTTGCGAAAACCGACCATGCCCAGTCGCTAATGTGCGGCCCATGGCCGGGCGGAACGGCTTGTTGAGAAAGCGTCCGGGGATGGGTAGCTCATTGCAATGTGCGCTGCAAGATGGACCCTGGAGGGGGTCCATGCAGGATTACGCCGCCTGATCGGCGAGGCGGGCCAGACACTCCTGGCGTCCCAGGACGGCCAGCACGTCGAAGATGCCCGGCGACGTTGTGCGTCCGGTCAGCGCCACCCGCAGCGGCTGGGCGACGCCGCCGAGCTTCAGATTGTTCTGCTCGGCGAAATTCCGCATGGCGGTCTCGGTGGTTTCCGCGGTCCAGTCATTCACGGTTTCCAGCGCGGTGCGCAGCCGGCCGATCAATGCGCGTGTTTCCGGCGTGAGTAGCGCTGCCGCTTTCGGATCGAGCTCGAGCGGCCGATCGGCGAAAATGAAGTAGGCGCCCGCGATCAGCTCGATCAGCGTCTTGGCGCGCTCCTTCAGGCTCGGCATTGCGCGCAGCAACTGCGCGCGGGTGGTGTCGTTGAGCTTGGCCTTAAGCGCGGCGCCTTCAGGAACATAGTCCAGCACGCTCTCGAACTGGGTCACGAGGGATTGATCGTCGCTCTGCCGGATATAGTGACCGTTGAGGTTCTCCAGCTTGGCGAAATCGAACCGGGCCGCCGAGCGGCCGATGCCCGGGAGATCGAACGCGTCGATCATCTCCTGGGTCGAGAAGATCTCCTGGTCGCCATGGCTCCAGCCGAGCCGGACGAGGTAGTTGCGCAGGGCGGCCGGCAGATAGCCGAGCGCGCGGTAGGCATCGACGCCGAGCGCGCCATGGCGCTTCGACAGTTTCGAGCCGTCGGGGCCGTGGATCAGCGGAATGTGGGACATGCTCGGAAGCTCCCACTCCAGCGCGTCGTAGATCTGCTTCTGGCGCGCGGCGTTGATCAGGTGGTCGTCGCCACGAATGATATGGGTGACGCCCATGTCGTGGTCGTCGACCACGACCGCGAGCATGTAGGTCGGGGTACCGTCGCCGCGCAGCAGGACGAGGTCGTCGAGGTTCTCGTTCTGCCAGACCACGCGGCCCTGGACCTGGTCCTCGATCACGGTCTCGCCGGTCTGCGGCGCTTTCAGGCGGATGGTCGGCTTGACGTCCGAGGGCGCGGTGGCCGGATCACGGTCACGCCACATGCCGTCATAGAGCCGGGTGCGCCCCTCGGCGCGGGCCTTCTCGCGCATCGCGGCCAGCTCCTCGGGCGTGGCGTAGCAGTAATAGGCGCGCCCGGCGGCGAGCAGGCCCTCGGCGACCTCGCGATGGCGGGCGGCGCGGCTGAACTGGTAGATGACGTCGCCGTCCCAATCGAGCTCGAGCCATTTCAGGCCGTCGAGGATGGCGTCGATCGCCTCCTTGGTGGAGCGTTCACGGTCGGTGTCCTCGATCCGGAGCAGCATCTTGCCGCCGAGCTTCCGGGCATAGAGCCAGTTGAACAGCGCGGTGCGGGCACCTCCGATATGGAGGAAGCCGGTCGGTGAGGGGGCGAAGCGGGTAACGACGGGATTGGCCATGATCGAGCGAGACGTATGCGGGAACGGGCGGTGGTGTATAGCAGGAACCGGACATAACTAAAGCCTCGGTTGACCTTTTGCCCGTCAAACCGGCTCGAAACCGGGCTTGGCCGGACGGCACGAATTTGGCAGAAGGTTGGGCCTAATCCTCCAGGGAACCCTTTGATGACGACTGACACGACGGCAGAGGCAGGGCGCGACTTCATCCGCGACATCGTCCAGGCCGATCTCTCCTCCCACAAGCACGACCGGATCGTGACCCGCTTCCCGCCGGAGCCGAACGGCTACCTGCATATCGGCCACGCCAAGTCGATCGCCTTAAATTTCGGCATCGCGCAGGAGTTCGGCGGCCAGTGCAATTTGCGCTTCGACGACACCAATCCGACCAAGGAGGAGCAGGAGTACATCGACTCGATCCAGGCCGACGTCCATTGGCTCGGCTACGATTGGGGCAAGAACCTCTTCTATGCGTCTGACTATTTCGAGCGCCTGTATGATTGGGCCGAGGGCCTGATCAAGGCCGGCTATGCCTATGTCGACGACCAGTCGCAGGAGGAGATCCGCGCGTCCCGCGGCACGCTGACCGAGCCCGGCAAGAACTCGCCGTTCCGCGACCGTTCGGTCGAGGAGAACCTCGACCTGTTCCGCCGCATGAAGGCCGGCGAGTTTCCGAACGGTACCCGCGTGCTGCGCGCCAAGATCGACATGGCGGCGGGCAACATCAATTTGCGCGACCCCGTGCTCTACCGCATCCTGCATGCCCACCATCCGCGCACCGGCGACAAATGGTCGATCTATCCGAGCTACGACTACGCGCACGGCCAGTCGGACGCGATCGAGGGGATCACCCATTCGATCTGCACGCTGGAGTTCGAGGACCACCGTCCGCTCTATGAGTGGCTGCTCGACAAGCTGCCGGTGCCCTCGACGCCGCGCCAGTACGAAATGGCGCGACTGAACCTAACCTACACGCTGCTCTCGAAGCGCGTCCTGACCCAGCTCGTCCGTGACGGGCATGTCTCGGGCTGGGACGATCCGCGCATGCCGACCATCGCCGGCCTGAAGCGGCGCGGCGTGCCGCCGGCCGCGGTGCGCGAGTTCATCAAGCGCATCGGCGTCGCCAAGGCCAACAGCGTGGTCGACGTCGGCATGCTCGAATTCTGCATCCGCGAGGAGCTGAACCGCACCGCGCTGCGCCGCATGGCGGTGCTGCGGCCGCTCAAGGTCGTGATCGAGAACTATCCGGAAGGCCAGGTCGAGGAGATCGAGGCGATCAACCATCCCGACAATCCGGAAGCCGGCACCCGCAGAATCGCGTTCGGCCGCGAGCTCTTTATCGAGCGCGACGACTTCATGGAGAACCCGCCGAAGAAGTTCTTCCGCCTCTCGCCCGGCAACGAGGTGCGGCTGCGCTATGCCTATTTCATCAAGTGCACGGGCGTGATCAAGAACGACGCCGGCGAGATCGCAGAGCTCCGCGCGACCTACGATCCCCTGACCAAGGGCGGCAATGCGCCCGACGGCCGCAAGGTGAAGGCGACGATGCACTGGCTGCCGGCGGCACAGTCGAAGCCGGCGGAGATCCGCGTCTACAATCAGCTGTTCGCCAACCCGAGCCCGAACGCCGCCGATTTTGCCGCCGACCTCAATCCGCAGTCGCTGGAAGTGCTCAGCGATGCGCGGGTCGAGCCTGCGATCGCCGAGGGCAATTCACCTGACGCGATGCAGTTCGAGCGGCAGGGCTATTTCGTGCGCGATGCGGATTCGAGGCCGGACAAGCTCGTGTTCAACCGCACCATCGGCCTGCGCGACACCTTCGCCAAGGAAGTCGGCGGCAAGGGCTAGCTTGGTCCCGCGCGGATAACGGACGGAGGCGATCGATGCCGAGTGAAGCCGACGATATCGCCTCCGCTATGATCGCGAGCTGGTCTGCGGGCTTCAGCAAGCTCGATGCGGATGCGCTTGCCGCGCTCTATTCGAAGAGCGCGTTCTTCTTCGGCTCGAATCCGACGCTGTATCGCGGCCGCGACGGCGTCAAAGCCTACTTTGACGGCCTGCCGCGCTGGCACGCGCCGCGCGCTCGGTTCAGCGATATCAGGACCGAACGGGTGAATGCCGATCTCGTCAACATGGCGGGCGTCGCATCATTCTTCCTCGACGGCGATGCGCCCGCGCTTGCCGTCAAGATCACCTGGGTGATCGCTCGCGAGGACGGCGACTGGAAGATCGTCTGCCATCACGTCTCCTCGCGGACGCCGTTGATCTAGGCTTCGCGCTGGAACGCGGCACAAGAAGTTGAGGGCTGGCGCGCCTCGTATTGAGCGATAGTGCGTAGGCAGTTCGCGAGGCCGGGCGTCGTGCGCCTTGCGGCCGCCGCTCGTCGGCGGTCGCCGCTAGATGTCGTAGTACAAATGGAATTCGTAGGGGTGAGGTCGCAATCTGATGGGATCGACCTCCTTCTTCCGTTTGTAGTCGAGCCAGGTTTCGATCACGTCCGCGGTGAAGACATCGTTCCGCAGCAGGAACGCGTGATCGCGTTCGAGCGCATCCAGCGCCTGGTCCAATGACCCCGGCGTCGACTTCACCTCCTTCGCCTCGGCTGGCGGCAGGTCGTAGAGGTTCTTGTCGATCGGGCTGCCCGGGTCGATCTTGTTGTGGATGCCGTCGAGGCCTGCCATCAGCATTGCGGCAAAGGCCAGATAGGGATTGCAGGAGGGATCCGGCGAGCGAAATTCGACGCGCTTGGCCTTCGGATTCGGCGAATACATCGGAATGCGGCAGCAAGCTGATCGGTTGCGTTGGGAATAGACCAGATTGATCGGAGCCTCATAGCCCGGCACCAGTCGTCGATAGGAGTTGGTGGTTGGGGCGCAAAGCCCGCACAATGCCCAGGCATGGGTCAACAGGCCGCCGATATAATGGCGAGCGAGTTGGCTCAGTTCGGCATAGTCGCCCCTGTCGTAGAACAGGTTGGTCTCGCCCTTCCACAGCGACTGATGGACATGCATTCCGGACGCGTTGTCCTCGAACAGCGGTTTTGGCATGAACGTCGCGGTCATGCCGTTCTGGCGGGCGGTGTTCTTCACCACGTATTTGTAGATCATCAGATTGTCCGCCATGCGCGTCAGCGTGGTGAAGCGCATGTCGATTTCGTTCTGTCCACCGGTTGCGACTTCATGGTGGTGGGCTTCGATCTGGATGCCCAACTGCTCCATGATCAACACCATCTCGGTGCGCAGCGCCTGCATGCTGTCCGTTGGGGGCACCGGAAAGTATCCCTCTTTCGGGCGCGGCTTGTGTCCCAGATTGGGCGCTTCCTCCGTGCCCGTGTTCCAGCTGCCTTCACCGGAATCGATTTCGTGGAAAGCGTAATTGATGCCTTGTCCGTAGCGCACGCTGTCGAACACGAAGAACTCCGCCTCCGGACCGAAGTAGCTGGTATCGGCGTGGCCCGTAGCCTTCAGGTGAGTTTCGGCTTTCTGGGCGATGTAGCGGGCATCACGGCTATATGATTGACCGGTGACGGGGTCGCGGATGTTGCAGATCAATACCAGGGTGGATGCAGGGGAATACGGGTCGAGGAAAGCCGTGGTCGGGTCCGGGACGACCAGCATGTCGCTTTCCTGAATTTCCTGAAAGCCGCGGATCGATGAGCCGTCGAATCCAATCCCTTCGCTGAGAGCATCGACGTTCGCCGCGCTCGGCGGGACAGAAAAATGTTGCCATAGCCCCGGCAAGTCGGTGAAGCGCAGATCGATCATCTGCACTTTCTCGTCCTTGATCGCCTTTACGAGATCTTCGGCTGTTGCACATTTTGGAAACATAGCTTCGCTCCTGTCATCGAGAGCCGGGTCGTAGAGATCATGCTGCCGTTCAGCCGTCACAAGGCGACTTGAGACGGATACTGCTCCACGTTCTGCACTGCGCGCTAGCAGCTCAGCTTTGGTGCGGCCCGCGCATCAGCTTCATAGCGTCTTCGATATGCCGCCACGTTTTGGCCAGCTCGGCCTCGCCCTTTGCTTCGAGCTCGATGGCGTTTTGCGCCGCTTCTGCAATGGCCTTGGCGCCATGTGCCTCGAGCAATTGCCGCGCATAGTTGTGGATTTCGATTTCTCGCATGGCGTCATACTCCTCTCGTCCTGAGCGCAGCCGTGAATACCGGTGGACCGCGAACCGCAGACGTTGACACCTAGTCAAGCTCACACAGTGTGCATCTTGCTGCAGCGCGATTACAAGAGCGCTCTCCGGGCGGAGGGATGCCAGCATGGTCGCCGGCTCACCGATCAGCAGCGGCAACACAACGCAGGCTGGACAGGTTTTTTTGTCCCCACCGCACCATATCTTCGGAAGAGGGAGGTGAGGATTATGCGCATTCAACACTGGCAGGATGCTGCCAGCCTGTTGGTGGGCGTTTGGCTGGTCGCGTCGCCGTTTGCACTGGGCTTCTCCGGGGCAGCTCTCTGGATCTCCATCGCACTCGGATTGGGCGTCGTGCTGTTTGCCTTGGAGGCATTCATCATTCCGTCCTATCTGGAGGAATGGGGCGAGATGCTGATGGGGTTGGCTCTGGTGCTGGCACCCTGGACGTTCAGCTACGAACACGGATCGGTCACGACGGGCAGCGTGCTCGCCGGCATCGTGGTGATCGTGCTCGCTTGCTGGGAGCTGACCACGGATCGTGATTTCACCACCTGGTGGCACGATCGGTGGCATCACCGGGCTGGCTGAGAGGAAGCCAACGGAAGTGTTGGTCTAACCGCCTATCACTGGCGGCCGCAGAGGTTTGGTTGCATGGAGCAGGGTCCCCTCCAGGCCGCATCGATGTCACGCGGACGCAAGTTCTGCAGAGAAATCACGCAAGGGACCGCGAGTGCGGGACGATTCAGAATCATCGTCCGCACCTGCTGGAAGACGGCCATGACTCCTGCCGCAGTCGCCCCGCAGCAAGGTCACTTCGTTACGATGCGACGCTCGCCTCGATCTGCTCCCAAATTCTGGTCTTGCGTGTCTCAGGCATGACGAGCAGGGCAATCACGAAACACACCGCCGGAACGACAATCGGGTAGATCAGCGCGTAGCCGATGCTGCCGGTGGCCGCGAAAGCGGCCGATGTGATGAACGGCACCAAGCCGCCGCCCCAGCCGTTGCCGATATGATACGGCACCGAGACTGAGGTGTACCTGATCCTCCCTGGGAAGAATTCCGCCAGGAACGCGCCGACCGGCCCGTACACCATCCCGACATAGCAGACGAGGATAAAGACGATGAAGACGGCGGCCGGATAGTTGATGTGTCCCGGCTGTGTGACCGTGCCGAGCCACAGATACAGCGGATAGTAGGTGATCGCGGCGAGCAGCATCCCTCCCAGGATCACGGGCTTGCGGCCGATCTGATCCGACAGCCAGCCAAAGAAGATCAGGCTCGGTGTTGCGATCAGCAATGCTGCTCCTACGATGTAGGCCGAGGAGAGCGCGTCCACCTTCGAAACCTGCTGCAGGAAGTACAGTGCCCAGAATTGACCGCTGTACCAGACCACGCCCTGTCCGATCAGGACGACGATGGCGATCCCGATGTACTTGATGTTGGCGCTGAGGAAGGCTTCCTTCCACGGATTCCTGGTCATCTGTCCGCGTGCCTTGATCTCCTGGAAAATCGGCGTCTCCTGGAGCTGGAGGCGGATGTAGATGGCGATGGCCACCAGCACGAACGAGAGCAGGAACGGAACGCGCCAGGCCCATTCGTCGAAGGCCTGATTGCCGGCCCAGCTCCGGGTCAGGACGATCACGGCCAGCGACACCACGATCCCGAGCGTCGGCGAGGTTTGTAGCCAGCCCGTGTAGTAGCCGCGGCTGTCGTCCGGAACATGCTCGGCGACATAGGTGATGGCGCCGCCATATTCGCCGCCGAGGCACAGACCCTGGATCATCCGCAAACCGAACAGAATGAATGCGGCCGTCAGGCCGATCGACTGATAGGTTGGAATCAGTCCGATTGCTCCCGTTCCCAGGCCCATTCCGCTCAACGTAATGAGAAATGTATATTTGCGGCCGACCCGATCGCCCATCCATCCGAACAGGAAGGCCCCCAGCGGACGGATCAGGAATCCCGCAGTGAACAGTGCGATTGTGCTCAGCAGGGCTGCGACGGGGTGGGATTGCTCAAAGAACTTGACCGATAGAACGGCGGCAAGGCTGCCAAAAATATAGAAGTCGTACCATTCAATGATGTTTCCCACTGACGCAGCGACAATCACGCGACGAAAATCGCTAGGTACTTGAATTGCCATGTGCTGCTCCTATCAAATGCAGACGCTACTCCTCGCGTTTTTTCAGCGATCAATCCGCTCGCGGAGTGCGCGTGGTGCGCGGCGTTGCAGGCGAGATTTGCGAGTTCGTCCGCAACGCCTGGTCTCAGGGGAGTTTTGGACCACCTGAGAAGAGCTCCAGCGGCCTTCAGTGCCGCGAGCCGTTAGCGCCTCATCCCTGTCTGTCCGGGAATGCAGGCGTCAGGGCAGTCTAATCCCAACCGGATTGGTACCTAATGCGACTTTCGGCTCGATCGGTCTGACGCGGGCAGGAGCTGTGGCCCGTGCGGGGAGCCGCGCGGCGCAGGTCGGTCCTCGTATCCCGCCTTGCCGGTCCGTATTCTGCATCCGTTCCGCTAGCGGTGAGGTCACTGCTTCCGGTAGCCTTGCCGCCCGGCAGGGATCACAAGTGGAATGGCGGAGCAGGGCACGACGCCGGGCGGCAAACGCGGCTACGCGGGGACGTGGCCGCCGCGTGCCGTCGTTCCTGCCGGCGGCTATCTGCCGACGCCTGCCAGCATCTGGCGGCCCTTCGTCGAGACGTTGCGGGAATGGGCGCGCGCGGAGGCGGGCGCCGGTCGGCTGTTGCCGTGGGTGCCGGTGGCGTTCGGCACCGGCATCGCATTCTATTTCGCGGCCGAGCACGAGCCGGTGCTGTCGGTCGCGGCCACTGTCGCGATCGTGCTCTGCCTGCTGGCGCTGCTGCTCCGGCGGCGCAGTGTGTTTCCCGCCGTCGTAATGCTGGCTGCGGTTGCCGCGGGCTTTGCGACCGCGACATGGAAAACGGCGCGGATCGCCCATGGCGTGCTGGCGCGGCCGATGTTCTCCGTGGCGCTGACCGGCTTCGTCGAGACGCGCGACATCAGAGAGAAGACCGATCGCTTCGTGCTGCGGGTGGTCTCGATGGAGAGCCCGCGCGACAATACGAAGTTGGAGCGTGTCAGGCTGTCGGTGAAGAAGGGCACCGCGCCCGAAGTCGGCAGCTTCGTCGAATTGAAGGCGCGGCTGATGCCGCCGCTTGGGCCGCAGCGTCCGGGCTCCTATGATTTCGGCCGCGACCTGTATTTCCAGGGCATCGGAGCGTCCGGCTTCGTGATGGGGGCGGTCAAGACCAGGGAGCCGCCGGCGGCCGGTGGCCTCGCGCTGCGCTACGCAGCCTTCATGCAGTGGCTGCGCGACGCCATCGACGCACGCATCCGCACTACGCTCGACGGCGATCAGCGCGCGATCGCAACCGCGCTGCTCACCGGGCGGCGCGATGCGATCACGACGCCGGTTAACGATGCGATGTTCATCTCGGGGCTCGGCCATGTGCTGTCGATCTCCGGCTACCACATGGCGGTCGTCGCAGGCGTCGTGTTCTTCACGATCCGCGCGCTGCTTGCGCTGTTTCCGGCGCTGACGGCGGGACAGCCGATCAAGAAATGGGCTGCTGCGGCGGCGCTCGTCGCCGCAGCGTTCTATCTTTTGCTGTCGGGAGCAGAGGTCGCGACCCAGCGGTCGTTCTTCATGACGGCCGTGGTGCTGATCGCCGTGATGGTCGACCGCCGCGCCATCACCTTCCGCACGCTGGCGGTGGCGGCGCTGATCGTGCTCGCGATCGCGCCGGAGGCGCTGGTGCATCCCAGCTTCCAGATGTCGTTTGCCGCGACGCTTGGGCTGGTGGCGCTGGTGCAGATCGGGCTGCCGAACCTGCTGGCGTCACCCGACCATTCGGCGACCGCGCGGGTCGCGCTGTGGGGCGGGCGCGAGCTGACGATGCTGACGCTGGCCTCGCTGGTCGCGGGGCTCGCGACGACGCCCTACGCCGCGTTCCATTTCCATCGCGTCACCCCGTACGGGCTGCTCGCGAACCTCGCGGCCATGCCGGTGGTGTCGGCCGTGGTGATGCCGGCGGGCCTGCTCGGGCTCCTCGCCATGCCGTTCGGCTTCGACGGGGTGTTCTGGGCGATCATGGGGTTCGGAATCGACTGGATGATCCTGGTGACGCAATGGGTCGCGGCGCTGCCCGGCGCGGTCGGCCGGATGGCGGCGTTCGGCGTCGGGCCGATGATCCTGGCGAGTGCCGGTCTGATCCTGCTCGGATTGTTGCGTTCGCCGCTGCGCTGGTCGGGGGCCGCGTTGCTCGTGGTCGCCTCGGTCTGGGCGGTGCGGGTGCCGCAGCCGGACGTCCTGGTCTCGGCCGACGGTCGCAACGTCGCGGTGCGTGGCGGCGACGGGCGGCTACATCTGATGCACAGCGCCAAGGATGCCTTTCTCGTGAAGGAATGGCTGGCGGCGGATGCTGACGCGCGGACTGCTACGGATGCGTCGCTCGGCGAGGGGGTCTCCTGCGATCCGAGCGGCTGCGTGACGCAAGGGCCCAACGGCGCCTTCGTCGCGCTGGCGACCCGGCCGGAGGCGTTGGCCGACGATTGCGAGCGCGCGGCGCTGATCGTGACCGCGCGGCCGCCACCGCCGCGGGACTGCGCCGCCTCAGTGATCGACGCCGAGCGGCTGCGGCGCCACGGCGCGCTGATGCTGCGGCGGATCCGGGACGGCTACGCCATCGATGCGGTCAAGCCGGGCGGGATCGACCGGCCGTGGTCGCCGGCGGTTCCCGGCGATGGCGAGAGCGAGACGACGCTGCGCGCACCCGCCGCCGTGCCGCGGCCCGCCGTCGACGCGACGCCGTCCGAGGTCGATCTGCAAGGCGAGGATTAGTAAGGCGAGGATTAGCCGGGATCGAGCGAGGTGCCGGAGGGCAGCTCAAACAGGCCGAGATGGTATTCGTCGGAGTCGGGGCCGCCGTCGGGCTTCTTGACGAGAGTGAAGACCGCCTCGGGAAACCGTTGCCAGACCTTCAGGTCGTCGGCCGTGACCGTCAGCCAGCCGAACCGGAACATGTAGCGGCCCGGCTCCGTGACGCGTCCAGCTTTTTGCCATGTGACCTTATCGACCACCGCGCACGTCCTCCGTGCACGATGATGCGCCAAGCCGTCCGCCGACGCAAATCTCCTGTTGCGCCCCGGAACCCGACGTCCGGGGTCGCTCGAAATCGCTTAGGTCATCCGCCGCCGAACGGGTCATTCCGTGGCGACGATGCGTTCAACCCAAAAACAGCGACGCGAATGCGGAGGGCCGCCGCTCCACAACCTTCGGCTTCTGCTCGACCGGCGGATGCAGCGCCGGCAGTTGCAGCACGCTGACGCGCTGTCCCTCGACGAGCTGGGTCACCAGCACATGGCTGCCGTCGGGGAATTCGACCGCGTCGTGATGGCGATCGGGCACGTCGGGCTCGACTTCGTTGAACACGCCGACGCGGAAGTTCATCGTCTTGGTCCAGATCCAGCGGCTGTCGTAGCGAACGTTCTCGGCGAAAGCGAGCTCGGTGCCTGGCAGCATGCAGACCGCGACAGTGGGATCGTTCTCCGAAGCAAAGCCGCGGGTCGACGTGCCGCGGAAGGTCGTCGTGATAAGCGTCTCTCCGACAATGGCGGGGCGCGATGCCACGGCGTGCAGACTATAGTCACACATCGGTTGGCTCCTCATTTCGAGGTAGCGACCCGTGCCTCTCCTTGAGGCATAGGGCCTCTACCAGAGTGGACGATAGCGAACGAGTGTCTGCTCGTTTCTGGGCGATTGTACGACTGGCCCGAGGCCGCCTCAATCACAAACACGCGACGCTGCGTGAGAGGTATCGGAGCGCGTCAGGCAGGCCGCACGAGAAGCCGCGCGTTGCGCCATCCTTCAAGGAACGATCCGATGTGTTGCTCGTTCCTCGCCGCCGCAAGTATTTGCGCTCAGTACTTGCGATAGAGGCCGATCAGCTTGCCCTGGATGCGGACCCGGTTCGGCGGCAGGATGCGCACTTCATAGGCGGTGTTGGCCGGCTCAAGCGCGATCGATGCGCCGCGGCGGCGGAAGCGTTTCAGGGTGGCTTCCTCCTCGTCGATCAGCGCCACCACGATGTCGCCGGTGTTGGCGACGTCGTTGCGCTGGATCAGCGCCATGTCGCCGTCGAGGATGCCGGCATCGACCATCGAGTCGCCGCGCACTTCCAGCGCATAATGCTCGCCGGCGCCGAGCATGTCGGGCGGCACGCTGATGGTGTGGCTGCGGGTCTGCAGCGCCTCGATCGGCGTACCGGCGGCGATCCGGCCCATCACGGGCACGGCGACCGGACGGTTGCCGTCGTCCTCGGCGACCGGGGGCGTGCTGGTGCGCTTGCCGAGGGTGCCTTCGATGACGCTTGGCGTGAAGCCGCGGCGGCCGTTGCCGCCGCCGGCTGCGAGCTCGGGCAACTTGATGACTTCGATGGCGCGGGCGCGGTTGGGCAGGCGGCGGATGAAGCCGCGCTCCTCCAGTGCAGTGATCAGGCGGTGGATACCGGACTTCGAGCGCAGGTCGAGCGCATCCTTCATCTCGTCGAAGGAGGGCGGCACGCCGGCCTCTTTCAGACGTTCATTGATGAAACGCAGAAGTTCGTACTGTTTGCGCGTGAGCATCTCGAGTATTCCCCCGGTTGATAGCGTCGTTCGATTCCGAGACTCTTCAGTGGGGCCTGCAGGCCGGGCCTGACCTCAGGAGCATCGTGCTTGCTGCAAGCGCTCCCTGGTGGCCTCCCGTTTGTAGACACCAGTACTCGAAACAAATCATGAACGGACACTATATGTTCGATATGTGTTCCGCAACCACTTAATTTCCGGTGAACGCGCTCGGCGACGCACAATGAGCGGGCCGCGAAAGCCTCACTCAGGCAGCGTCAGGATCTCGCACTCGGCGCCTTTGACAGCCGCCGGCGCAAACGGCGGACGCACGAGAAGTGCCCGTGCCGCAGCGAGATTCCCGAGCAGCGAACTGTCCTGCTGCATGACAGGCGTTGCGATCAGCGTGCCGTCTTCGCGCTCGTCCAGGCGCGCGCGCAGATAGTCCTCGCGCTGGTCGTTGGCGGCGAGGTCGCGGCCGAGCAGGGCGCTCGCGCGGCGATGATGAATCACTTTCCGGCCGCTCAATGCGCGAATCAACGGCACCAGGAACAGGAAGGCGCAGACATAGGAGGACACCGGATTGCCGGGCAGGCCGATCACCCGCATCGCCCCTAGTCGGCCGTGCATCATCGGCTTGCCGGGCCGCATCGCGATCCGCCAGAACGCCATCTCGACGCCCTCGGCCTCCAGCGACTGCTTGACGAGATCGTGGTCGCCGACCGATGCGCCGCCGGTGGTGATCAGGATATCGGCACCGGCCTCGCGCGCCCGGCGGATGCCGGCCGTGGTCGCCTCCACGGTGTCAGCGGCGATCCCGAGGTCGACGGTCTCTGCGCCTTCGGCCCGCGCCAGCGCGCGCAGCGCGTAGCCGTTGGAATAGACGATCTGGCCGGGGCCGGGCTTTGATCCCGGCATCACCAGCTCATCGCCGGTCGCCAGCACCGCGACCTTCGGCCGGCGGCGGACCGCGAGCTCCGGATAGTTCATGGCCGCGGCCAGCGACAGCGCGCGGTCGGAGAGGCAGCTGCCGGCGGCGAGCAGCACGTCGCCCTCGCGGAAGTCGACGCCTGCGGCGCGGATGTGCCGTCCGGCGGCTGCCGCCTCTGATATCGCGATGTGGTCGCCGTCGACCCTGGTGTCCTCCTGGATGATGACGGCGTCGGCGCCGTTGGGGATCACGCCGCCGGTAAAGATCCGCACCGCCTCGCCGGCACTGACCGTCCGCTCGAACGGCCGGCCGGCGGCGACTTCGCCGATCACCTTGAGCCGGGCTTTCAGATCGGCCGCGTCGGCTGCCCGCACTGCATAGCCGTCCATTGCCGACATCGGCTGCGGCGGCTGGGTGCGGAGTGCGGCAAGGTCACCGGCCAGGGTGCGGTGGTAGGCGGCATCGAGCGCGACCATCTCCTGCGGCAGCGGCTCGGCACCGGCGAGAACGGCGGACAGGGCATCGGCAACCGGCATCAAGGCCACGCTCAGAGCTCCTCAAATTTAGGGTTCAAATCCAGGGTTCAAATCCCGAGGTTCAAATCCCGAGGTTCAAGTCCCAATGTTCAAATCCCAAGTGCAGTCAGCGCCCTTGCCACGTCATCCGTCGATGTCACGTGGATGGCATGAAGGCCGCGCGCCCGCGCACCCTCGATATTGGCAGCCAAATCGTCGAAGAACAGGATCCGCGACGCCGGCACGCCGATGGCTTTTACCACATGATCGTAGGCCTCGGCGTCGGGTTTGCGAAAGCCGATGCTCGAGGACAGGAAGACGCTGCGGAAATGGCCGAGCAACTCGGCATGGGCGGCCGAGAAATGCGCGACATGGGCCGGATTGGTGTTGGAAAACGCGTAGAGCGGCATACGCTTCGCGGCGGACGCGAGCAGCGGCGCGATGCCCGGCATCTCGCCGGTGAAGATCGAATTCCAGCCCTCGAGGAATTGCGCGTCGCTGAGACCGATGCCGAGCGACTGGCGCAGATTGGCGAAGAATGCCGCATCGTCGATCCGGCCGATCTCGTGATGCTTGAAGCTGTCGTCGACGACGAAGCGGCTGGCGAGCTCGGCCGGTGCGCAGCCGGCATGCTGCGCCCAGTGCGCCATCACCTTGTCGAAGTCGATGTCGAGCACGACGCGGCCGATATCGAACAGCAGCACGTCGACGGAATCGGGGGAGAGTTGCGAGGTCATTGCGTGAAACCGTGTACGAGAATTGCGGGCGGGCGGCAATGTCCCCGATTTGTGCGGCAGGCATGCGACGCGGTTAAGCGCGCTGTCGTTCCCGCGCGCACGGTGTCATCACCCGCGAAAGGCGAAGGCGGGGTGATCCAGTATTCCAGAGACGGCGGTGCTTGAATCGAGAAGCCGCGGCGTACTGGATCGCCCGGTCGAGCCGGGCGATGACAGTTGAGGATGGGGATACAGCTTTCGGCGCGCGCGAGCGCAGACCCTCTCACATTCTGGATAGCGCTAGGCCGAGATAGGCGATGAGCGCGCCGGTGCTGAGAATGATGACGACGAGCGCCTGCTCCGAACGTGCCTGTAGGGTTTTCCGGGTCACGGCGATGACGCTCCTTCGTCGAAAATCATTCTGTCCAACTCACGTCGATGAAGGTCCGTTCCGGTTCCTGCCCGGGAACTTCGATGAATGCCAGGCGCGTGACAGGCTGGGGTCGCCATTTGCTGTTCCAGGCCGGAAACGAGCAACGCCGCCCGCATTGAATACGGGCGGACGGCGTTGGTTCTAGCCCCAGGAGGGATGGCAAAATCCTGACCTGTACGGATACGGACGAGAGCCGAGCAGGGTTCACGGTTTCGGCCCCGTACGATTCCGGTCATCCGAAGGAGCGGAGCAAAGCGTCGCGATAAGGTCTAGGATGATGCGACTGAGTTGCTCTGGCCCCGGCGACCCCCCTCGCTGGGGCCCTTTGTTTGCAACACCGATCTCGATGGGCGCCGGACCGCATCATCAGGTGCCGCCGCGGGCTCACTGTTCGCGCAGATCGACCTGCGTCAGGATGCCCTGCCGCAGCGCGAGGCGAACCAGCTCGATATCCGTGCCGACGCCGAGCTTGTCCTTGATCATCGAATGCAGGTTCGCGACCGTCTTGGGGCTGAGATGCAGCGCCTCGGCGATCTCGTCGGTGGTCTTTTCCGCGAGCAGCATGCGCAGCACTTCGAACTCCCGCGCGGTCAGGAGGTCGGCGGCGGCGCGCTCGCGGGCGAGGTGGCTGAGCGCGAGCTCGTGGTCGATGTCCGGACTGATCGCGATCTTGCCCGACAGCGCATCCATCACGGCATGCACCAGCGTCTCCGGCGGGCTGGTCTTGGTGACATAGCCGCTCGCGCCGGCGCGGATCGCCTGCATGGCAAAGGCCGCGTTCTGGTGCATGGTGAACACCAGGATCTTTGCGCGCTTGTCCCACTGCCTGAGGCGCCGGATCGCCTCGATGCCGCCGATGCCGGGCATCGACAGGTCCATGATCACGAGATCGGGCCCGGTCTCCTTGTAGAGGCGGTAGGCCTCGACGCCGTCGGAAGCCTCGGCGACGACACGGAGGCCCGGCTGCTTCTGCAGCATCGCCCGGTAGCCCTCCCGAACCACGGCGTGATCGTCGACCAGCATGATGGTTCGCGCCGCATTGCTCATGCCGCGCGTTCCACGGCCGCGGCCTCGGCGCCGGCAGCAACGGGAACGACGACGCGGAGGGATGTGCCATGGGGCTGCACGACCTCGAAGCTCAACCGTCCGCCGAGCGCGGCGACCCGCTCGCGCATGCCGAGCAGGCCCATGCCGGACTTGACCTGTAGATCGCCGTGGGGATCGCTTTGCCCATCGCCGGGCCTGCCATCATCTTCGACCGCGAGCGCGATTTCGCCGTCGCCGGAAGCCGCCTCGCGCATCTGCAGCCGCAGCACCACGCGCGTGGCGCCGGCGTGCTTGGCCGCGTTGGTGAGCGCCTCCTGCACGATGCGGTAGAGATTGGCGTTGACGGAGGAGGGCAGGCGCGCGAACGATCCCGATAGGACGATCTCGAACCGTGGCTGCCCGCGGCTGCGGCCGTTCCAGCCGGCGATCAATCCCTCCAGGCTGGCGGCTAGACCGAGCTCGTCGACATCGGGCGGGCGCAGTCTGAACAGGGCGCCGCGCAACGTCTCCATCATGTCGGTCGCGGTCCGCGCAATGCCGTCGCATTCAGCGAGCAAGGGCGTGCAATCCCGGACCGCGGTCAGGCGCGCGGAGGCCGCGAGCGCACGGATCGCGGCCAGCGATTGCCCGAACTCGTCATGCAGCTCGCGCGCGAGATGCCGGCGTTCCTCGTCCTGTACCAGGATCAGTTTTTGCGTCAGCGCATTGCGGTCGGCGAGCGCTGCGGCGAGGCGCGCCGCGAGCTGGTTGAAGACGTCGCCGATCGCCGACAATTCGGCGAGGTCGAACGGCGGCAGGCGTGCGGCGAGGTCGCTTGCGGCGATCCGCTCGAGCCCGTCGCGGATCAGCCGGGTCGGACGCAGCGCACGCGACAACGCCGCATAGACCAGCGCGCAGAGCAGCGGCAGCGCGATCATGAGCACGGCCATCAGCCGGCCGGCATCGTGCCAGGCCTCGGCCGTCAGCACGGCAGGGTCGACCCAGACCACGGCCTCGCCGATCGCATGGCCGCGCGCAACCACCGGGCGCACGGTCTCGCGGCCGGGATCGAACAGGCGGCGATAGAGCGCCGCAAAGGCGAGCGGCGGCGCGGCCGTATCGGTCTGCGCGCCGCCGCAGAAGCGCTGGCTGATCTCGCCGCCATTGCTGCGAAATGCGAGGCACAAGCCCGGCGCCATGACCGAGGCGGCAACGCCCTCAAGATCGGGGAACTCGGCGCGCGCATTGTTCAGCCACTGGATCTTGTTCTGCTGCAGCTCCAGCGTCCGGGCGGCGACATCGGCAACGGCGGCGATCCTGGCGCGCACCGAGCGGTCGGAGTCGAACAGGAAGTAGCCGGAGATCACGGCAAAGCAGAGGGTGGCAACGGCGGCCACACGCAAGGTCAGCCGCAGCTTCAGATCGCTTCCGGACCAATTCCGCATTGGCGTATCCTCGGGGTAGCAGGCGGCTTCGACGCCCGTTGCGGGCAGGGCCGCCATGCGCATTAAACGGCAGAATGGACCGGTCGAGAAGCGCCGTGGTGGGGGCGGACCGCGGTCGTGAAATTTTCCCGGCACCGGCCGGGAGACGCTCCGCTGCGGTGCGGAGGTGGCCGCCCTAGACCTCCGGTCGACCAGCCCGCACCAGCACCCGAAAGGCCCGGATCATGCGCCAGTCTCGCCTCGTCTTGTACGCCGTCGCGTTGATCGGCCTCCTGGCCGGACCTGATCCGCTTCGCGCCGAAGCCGCCGCGCAGACATCCCCACTCGGCGTCAGCATCGACGATTTCAGCTATGTCGACACCTCGGGCGAGGTGGTCGATCAGACCGCCGCGCATCAGAAGCGGCTCGACGCATTCATGGCCGCGCTGCGCGCCGATGTGGCCGCAGAGCCGCGCTATCGCCTGGTCCCGTCGGCGGCGCCCGCAGGCGAGGCCCGGATCAAGGTTGTCGGCGGCGTGCAGAAGATGAGCACGCTGATCCAATGGGCCAAGGTCGCGGTGATCGATGTCGGCGCGAGCCGTGTCCTGTACGAGAAACTCTACACGTTTCGCGGCGACAATGACGAGGCGTGGGACCATGCGCGGATATTCGTGTCGCGCGAGGTGCGCGCTGCCCTTGCAGCCGCGCTGCCGCCGGCACAGGTCACCGCCGCAGCGCCGATCGGGCTTGCAGTGTTCGAGTTCGAGCTCGAGGATAATTCCGCGGCACCCGCGTCCGGCCTTGCCGGCTCCGATGCGGCCTATCTGGCCGATGTGACCCGTGGCGTGCGTGACCGGCTCGCGCAATCGGGCCGCTATCGCCTGGTCGATATCACCGGCGCGACCGCGCAGCCCGTCAAGGCGCGCGCACTGCGCGATTGCAACGGCTGCGAGGCCGCGATCGCGAAAGAGCTCGGCGCCGATCGATCGCTGATCGGCGTGATCAGGCGGGTCAGCCGGACCGAATACACCGTCGGCTTCCAGGTGCGCGACGCACGCAGCGGCGAGGTCGTCTCACGCGGCGACAGCGGCCTGCGGATGGGCGCCGATTATTCCTGGACCCGCGGCGCGGTCCATCTGGTCGGCGACCGCCTGCTCGAGGGCGGGGCGCAGCGCTAGCCCTGCCGGCGACGGCGTTCGGCGGATTGCAGGCGGACTATAGCAAAGCGCGATAGCTGTTAGACACGCCGTCGTCTATCGCCGGGCCTGTGCGTGGGTTATCAACGCCGTCTGATCACCGCACAGGAGCCGCCGATGCGCTTGCCCGCCATCCTTTTCGCTCTCACGCTCGCCGCGAGCCCGGTGGCAGCCGAGGAGTTGTCGGGCACGCTGCAGAAGATCAAGGAGACCAGGAAGGTTACGCTCGGCTTTCAGGAAGCGTCCGTTCCCTTCAGCTATCTCGACGACGACGCGCGGCCGATCGGCTTTGCGCTCGATATCTGCCTCAGGATCGTCGATGCCGTGAAGAAGGATCTCGGCATTCCGGACATCGCGGTCGATTACCTTCCTGTCACCTCGTCGAACCGCATCCCCCTGATGGTCAACGGCACGATCGATCTGCACTGCTCGGCGACCACCAACAGCGCGGATCGCCAGAAGCAGGTGACCTTCACCAACACGCACTTCCTGAGCGCAACGCGTTTTGCCGCCAAGAAATCCCTCGGCATCAATACGATCGACGACCTCAAGGGCAAATCGGTCACCGCCGTTGCCGGCTCGGTGAACCTGGCGCAGCTGATCAAGGTCAATACCGAACGCAAGCTCGGCATCAACGTTCTGCCGGCCAAGGACCAGGCCGAGGCCTTCCTGATGTTGGAGACCGATCGGGCCCAGGCCTACGCGCTCGACGACGTCCAGCTCGCGGTCGCGATCGCGCGGTCGAAGCAGCCTTCGCTCTACATGATCAGCGATGATGTCTTCTCGAAAGCGGAGCCGTTCGGCGTCATGCTGCGCCGGGAGGACGCGCCGTTCAAGGCGCTGGCCGACCGCGCCACGGCGGAGCTCTACATGAGCCCCGAGATCGAGGTGATGTACAAGAAGTGGCTGGAATCGCCGACCCCGCCGAAAGGCATCAATTACAACGTCCCGATGTCGCCGGCGTTGCGGAGTGCGTTCAAAAATCCGAGCTCGAGCTACGATCCTGATGTGTATGAGGTTGCGAAGTAGCGCGGAGTAGGATGGGTGGAGCGAAGCGATACCCATCATTCGGGCCGCGGGATGAGCGATGGGTTTCGCTCCGCTCTACCCATCCTACGCACTGTGCGACGCGGGTGCAGCCTGGTTCTACGTTTGGCCAATGACGCGACCGGAAAGCGGATCACCGCGCTAAGCCACCAATCCTTGGAACGGCATTTCGCGCACGACGCCAAAAACGAAATAGCTTCTCATATACATCGGCGGTTTTTCTCCTAAGCTTGCAGCGTTGTGATTGCTGATCAGGAGCAGGCCGTTGACTACGCCATTTTCTCTCTCTCGACGTTCCGCGCTTGGCGTGCTCGCCGGAAGTCTGGTCGCTGGCGGTGCGCGCGCCCAAACCGGGTCGGCCGATCTCGGCGGCGTCACCCTGCGTGTCGCGTATTACAAGGGCGGCTGGCGGCCGCTGCTGCAGGCCGCCGGCGAGGACAAGACGCCGTACAGGATCGAATGGAAGGAGCTCAACAAT
This sequence comes from Bradyrhizobium sp. CER78, assembly GCF_029846235.1. Classification (GTDB taxonomy): domain Bacteria; phylum Pseudomonadota; class Alphaproteobacteria; order Rhizobiales; family Xanthobacteraceae; genus Bradyrhizobium. Next base: position 41,317 of record NZ_JARVWP010000004.1, on the reverse strand, counting down.
GGTGTGCTCCATATCGAGGCGCTGAACGGCGACGCGCTCGACATCGGATCAGGCAGCGAGATTCCGGCGATGTTCGCCGCGCGCCAGAATGCCAAGGTGCGCTTCATCGCCGTCACCCATGAGGATCTCAACATCCAGGTCACGGTGGCGGCGAAGGATGCGCCGATCCGTTCGATAGCCGACCTCAGGGGAAAGCGCGTCGGTTATGTGCGCGCGACGACGGCGCATTATTTTCTTGCCAAGCAACTCGAAGAAGCAGGCCTTGGGTTCGGCGATATCGAGGCCATCAACCTGACGCCGTCGGATGGTTACACCGCGTTCGCCTCCGGCAAGCTCGATGCCTGGGCGATCTATGGCTACAACGGGCAGCTTGCGATCGCCAAGCAGGGCGCGCGCCTGCTCAAGACCGGCGTCGGCTATCTCTCGGGCAATTTCCCGATCTACGCCAATCCGAGGGCGGTCGATGATCCGCTGCGCCACGCGGCGGTGAGCGACCTGTTGCTGCGGATCCAGCGCGCCTATGCGTTCGCCAACAAGAATTTTCCGGCCTATGCGGCCGCGCAGGTGGCCGAAACCCATCTGCCGTTACAGGACATCCTCGACCAGTTCGCCCGTCGCAGCGACGACTTCTCGCTCGCCGGCGTGACGCCTGACGTGCCGGACACCCACCAGAAGGTCGCCGACACCTTCCTCAAGCTCGGCGTGCTCGACGCGCGCGCCGAGGTCGGAAAATTCTGGGACACGAGCTTCAACGACGCGATCGCCGCGGGCGCGGCCAGCCTCGCGCGGATCTGACAATTGGTAATGCGGACGTAGCCCATTTGGGCTAGGGATCGGCGACTTGACGCCGCGTCATTGACGCGCGGTTCCCGCAAGATCGCTGCGGACTCCGTCCACCCTGCTCCCCGGGGTGCGTGGAACTCGAATATTTTACGGCCCCAGCGTGACGACTGGGGCCGCAGGAGGTGTTGTGTGCCTCTGGGGCAATGATTCAGAGCACGGCGACTGAACGGCACACGGCGGCGAATGTTCCAGCCGTCTGCGGCTGTGCCGTGCTGCCATGCAGGCCGAGAAGGTTGCAGGCCGCGCCGCGGTCGTATCATGATGACGTCGATCAACCCGATTAGAATCCGGGTCTGGTCGATGATCCCGGCATCGGCCTCCGAAGTCTCGCTGGGCCATATTCTGCGTGCAACTGATTTTCCTGGTTATGCCGATTGTTGTTCGGAGCTGAAATTGAATCACGACACATTGGCCAAGCTTACGGTCACCATCATTGTCCTGGTCGCGCTGCTGGTGTGGCGTGTCGGCGACCAGAAGAAAGCGATTGCATGCGGCGCGAACTGCCCGACGGATGTGTCGGCGAGCCGGAAACCCGCTCAGTAGGATCAGAACTGATCCGATCAGCAGCGTAATTCAAGCGACGCCGATCAGGCTCATTGATCGGCGTCGCTTCCGTTGAAGACCGGCAGGCGTTAGCGTTTCGCAGGCTCGCCGCTCTTGTTGCCGGGCAATCCCTTGACGTTTGAAGGATCCTGTTGCCGAACATGCTGGTTCTGCGAATTCGAGCCCACCGTGCTCTGTCCCTTGGCCGGCGGCCCGTTCTTGTTACCCGGCGCTCCGCTGATTCCGGTCCCCGAATTCTGGGCGCTCGGAGATGTCGCGGCATTCGTGGAATCGGTTGTGGCATCGGGGCGTCCCGGAGGCGTGGCGGCCGCGCCGGGTCTATCCTGGTTGCCGACATAACCGGATTCACCGGAGTTGCGGGTCTTGGCGCCCTTATCGGCCTCGTTTTGCAGGTTCTGGGCAGCTGCCTGTCCCGTGATCATCGGGCCGGTTGCCATGACACCGGCGATGAACAACGCGATTGTGCTGGTCCTCATGAGTTTCCTCCTTCGGGTTGCCAGAGACAACGCGCGCGGCGATCATGATTTCCTCCGCGCGCAATAATTTCGATGCGGTGGAACAGACAATTTCGACGAACGCGCGTGGCCACGGCGTGCCTCTATCGGTCATCGCGCGGCGCGTATATCGTCGCTGGGAAAGCCAAGATCGGCCCGGCGCGCCGGGTAACGACGCTCTGCGAGGAAGCGAATGTCCGACATGCTGCTGTTTTCGCCGATGACCATCCGCGGCGTCACGCTGAAGAACCGCATCGTGGTGCCGCCGATGCATCAATATTCGGCCGAGAAGGGCTTTCCGACCGACTGGCATTTGATGAATGCCGGCAAGTTCGCCGCCGGCGGCGCCGGCCTCGTGATCGTCGAATCGACCAAGGTCGAACGCCGCGGTTGCGGCACCATCGGCGACCTCGGCATCTGGGACGACAAGTTCATCGCGCCGCTCAGCCGTGTCGCGAGCTTCATCAAGCAGCAGAACGCGGTCGCCGGCATCCAGCTCGGTCATTCCGGCCGCAAGGCGCGGGCGAGCCGCCCCTGGGAGGGCGACCGTCCGCTCGAACGCAGCGCCGAGATCGAGGATTGGGATGCCTGGACGCCGGTGGCACCGAGCGCGATCGCTCACAGCGAGCGCTGGCCGGTGCCGCGGGCGCTTGAGACGCACGAGGTGAAGGACCTCGTCGCGGCCTGGGGGCAGGCGGCGCGGCGTGCGCACGAGGCCGGCTTCGAGGTGCTCGAACTGCACGGCGCCCACGGCTATCTCGTGCACGAATTCCTCTCCGGGCGCTCCAACCAGCGCAGCGACGAATATGGCGGCTCGGAAGCCAATCGGATGCGTTTCCTGATCGAGGTGACCGAGGCGGTGCGCGCGCACTGGCCGGATCACAAGCCGCTGTTCGTGCGGCTGTCGGTCGAGGACAATGCCGGCTGGGGTCCGGAGCAAAGCGCCCGGCTGGCGGCGATCCTGAAGCCCAAGGGCGTCGACGTGATCGACTGCTCGTCGGGCGGAATCAGCGAGATGGCGCCGATCCTCGGCAAGGAGATCAAATACAACTATCAGGTGCCGCTGGCGGAATATGTCCGCGCCCATGCCGATATCATGACCATGGCGGTCGGCCTGATCATCCATGGTGACCAGGCCGAGCAGATCCTGCGTGATAAACAAGCAGATTTGATCGCGGTCGGCCGTGAAATCCTCAATAACCCCAACTGGCCGATGGATGCGGCATTGAAACTCGGGGTTGAAGGGCCATTTCGCAATGTTCCCCCGCAGTTTGGCTATTGGCTGGGCACCCGGGCCAAGCGCGGATTCGGGACCCGGCCGTCGACCTGGCAGAACGGGTTGCGGGAGGCTGGGCCAGAGGCCGACCGGGAGCTGACTTGAGGCTGACTGGGTGCTGACTAAGTTGTTGATTTGGCGCTGACCGAGGCATCGTGACAGGACCGTAATGGTCCGGGGACGGGGCGGCCTTGATCCGACCAAAAAGCCGTTGTGTGGTGCCCCGCGTCGGGGTGAGGTGGGCCGTATGTTGCGAAACGTTGCCGGCCGCTAGCGAAGGGATCACGGATAATGCGCAAACATGTTGGCTTCTTCCTCGGGACGGTTGCGGGGGCGTGTCTCACCCTGCTCGTGGCCTCGCCGCAGGGGGCGCATCTGTTCGCCGTCGCCAATGCCGCCGCGCATTCCGACAACACCTATTCGCAGCTCAATCTGTTCGGCGAGGTGTTCGAGAAGATCAAGACCGATTACGTCGAGAAGCCAGAGGATTCCAAGCTCGTCGAGGGCGCGATCAACGGCATGATCTCCTCGCTCGATCCGCACTCCCGCTACATGAACGAGAAGGGCTGGGCGGAGATGCAGGAGACCACGCATGGCGAGTTCGGCGGGCTCGGCATCGAGGTCACGATGGAGGACGGCTTCGTCAAGGTGGTGGCGCCGATCGACGACACGCCGGCCTCGCGCGCCGGCATCATGTCGGGCGACGTGATCACCTCGATCGACGACGAGCAGATCCAGGGCATGACGCTCGACCAGGCCGTCAACAAGATGAAGGGCGCCCCCAACAGCTCGATCCGGCTGAAGATCGTCCGCAAGGACGCCGACAAGCCGATCGAGGTCTCGATCACCCGCGAGATCATCCGCGTCCGCCCGGTGAAGTATCACGTCGAGGGCGGCGACATCGGCTATATCCGCATCACCTCCTTCAACGAGCAGACCACCGAGGGCCTGCGCAAGGCGATCGGCGAGATCCAGAAGGAAGTCCCGCAGGACAAGCTCGCCGGCTACGTCGTCGACCTCCGCAACAATCCGGGCGGCCTGCTCGACCAGGCGGTCTCGGTGACCTCGACGCTGATGCAGCGCGGCGAGGTGGTCTCGACCCGCGGCCGCAATCCGGAAGAGACCCAGCGCTTCACCGCCCATGGCGGCGACATGACCAAGGGCAAGCCGCTCGTCGTGCTGATCAATGGCGGTTCGGCCTCGGCCTCGGAGATCGTCGCCGGCGCGCTGCACGATCACAAGCGCGCGACCCTGATCGGCACCCGCTCGTTCGGCAAGGGCTCGGTGCAGACCATCATTCCGCTCGGCGCCGGCAACGGCGCGCTGGCGCTGACCACGGCGCGCTACTTCACGCCGTCAGGCCATTCGATCCAGGCGCTCGGCATTAAGCCCGACATCGAGGTGCTGCAGGACGTGCCGGACGAGTTCAAGACCCGCTCCGAGATCAAGGGCGAGGCCTCGATGCGCGGGCATCTCTCCGCCGAGGGCGCCGAGCAGACCGGCTCGCAATCGTATGTGCCGCCGGACGAGAAGAACGACAAGGCGCTGGCGGCAGCGTTCAATCAGCTGCGCGGCGTCACTGTCAACGCCGACGCCAAGAATGCCGACACCAAGGCCGCGCAGAAGCGGCCGGTACCGAACTAGAGCTTGAGCCCCCCGTAGCCCGGATGGAGCGAAGCGAAATCCGGGAGCGGTCCATCGGGGCTGCAAAGTCCCCGGATTGCGCTTCGCTTCATCCGGGCTACACCACCTCTCCCAAAAAGCTTACGCCGCGCCGGCGACAGGCTTGCGCCGGCGCGTGGCGCCCGTTCCCGCGGCCGGGCCGCGGCGATGTTCGGCCAGCAGCTCGCGGATCTGGGCGGCCGGCTTCGGCGGGCTGAAGAGATAGCCCTGCATTTCCGAACAGCCGAGCTCGCGCAGCAATTGCTGCTGCTGCGCGGTCTCGACGCCTTCCGCCGTCGTCGTCATGCTGCGCTCGGCCGCGATGCTGACAACGGCTTCGACGATGCCGGCCGAGCCTTGCGGGTCGGCGATGTCGGTGACGAAGCAGCGGTCGATCTTGATCTTGTCGAACGGGAAGCGCTTCAGATAGCTCAGCGACGAATAGCCGGTGCCGAAATCGTCGAGCGCGATCCGGATGCCGATGGCGCGGAGCTGGTGCAGCGCGGCCAGCGCGGTCTCGTCGTCGCGGATCAGCACGGCCTCGGTGATCTCGAGCTCGAGCCGGCCGGCTGACAGGCCGGACGCCGCGAGCGCTCCGATCACCTTCAGCGCCAGCGTGCCGCTGCGGAACTGGACCGGCGAAACGTTGACCGCGAGCCTGATGTGATCGGGCCAGTTCACGGCCTCCTTGCAGGCCGTCATCAGCACCCATTCGCCGAGCTGGTTGATCAGGCCGGTCTCCTCCGCGATCGGCACGAACTCGGCCGGCGAGATCATGCCGCGCACTGGGTGCCGCCAGCGCACCAGCGCCTCGCAGCCGGTGATCTCGTTGCTGCGCAGGTCGACGCAGGGCTGGTAATACACTTCGAGCCCGCTGCCGGCCGAGATCGTCTGCCGCAACTCCATCTCGAGCTCCCGGCGGGCGCGGGCGTCGGCATCCATCGCCGGCTCGAAGAAGCGCGCGACGCGCCGGCCGGCCGACTTCGCCGCATACATCGCAAGATCGGCGTTCTTCATGATCTGGTCGAGATCGGTGCCGTCCCTCGGCGCCAGCGCGATGCCGATGCTGGCGTCGGTCGTGACCTGGTGGCCGAGGCATTGATAGGGCGTGCGGATCACCTCGTAGATGCGCGCGACGAGGTCGCTGACCTCGAGCTCGCTGTTCACGTCGGTCTGCACGATCGCGAATTCGTCGCCGCCGAGCCGCGCCACGAAATCGCCGTCGCCGATCACGCCGCTCAGCGTCCGCGCGACGGATTTGAGCAGTTCATCGCCGACCATGTGGCCGAGCGAGTCGTTGACGCCCTTGAATTCGTCGATGTCGATATAGAGCACCGCGAGCTGGCTGTCGGGCGCGACGTGCGGCAGCTCGCGCTTGATCTCCTCGTGGAACAGCGCGCGGTTCGGCAGGTCGGTGAGGGCATCGTAGTGGGCAAGATGCGTGATGCGCTCCTCGGCGCGGCGGCGCTCGGTGACGTCCTCGTGGGTCGCAAGCCAGCCGCCATCGGCCAGCGGCTCGTTGACGACCTGGATCGAGCGCCCGTCGGGCGTCGCGATCACCATGGTGTTGCGGATGCCGACGTCGCGCAGCACGAGGTTGACATAGCGCTCGACGTCGCCCTGGAACGAGCCGGTCAAATGGCGATGCATGATGACGTCGCGGAAGCTGCAGCCGGGACGGATGACGTCGGCGGACAATCCGTACATCTCGATATAGCGCTTGTTGCAGATCACCAGCCGTTGCGCGGCATCGAACAGCAACAGCCCCTGCGTCATGTTGTTGACGGCGGTGTCGAGCCGCAGCTTCTCCAGCGTCAGGCGCTGCTGCTGGGCGCGATGCTGCTGCATCAGCTTGCGCACCACCAGCGTCAGCAGGATCGCGATCGCCAGCACGGATGCGGCGGTCACCGCGATCAGGATGCCGATCTGCTCGCGCCAGTTGGCGAGCGCCGCTTCCGTTGTGGTCGTGGCGACCACGACGATCGGGAATTTGGTCAGCGCCCGCGACGACACCAGGCGGTCCTTGCCGTCGACCGGGCTGGTCAGCCGCGCGGTGCTCGCTGGCAGCTCGAACACCTGCTGCTGGCTGGCCGGGCCAGCGCGGAAATTCTTCCCGATCATCTCCTCGACATGCGGATAGCGCGCCAGCAGCGTGCCGTCGCGATGGTGCATCGCGATCGCGGCGCCTTCGCCAAGCGCGACGGTGGAGAAGAACTTCTCGAAGGTCGCCGGCTCGATGCCGCGTCCGACCACGCCAAGGAACTCGCCGTGCGGACCGGTGACCTTGCGGACGATGGCGGTGGTCCAGTTTCCGCTGACGCGGCTGACCACCGGCGCGACCATCATGTCGGGCGAGTAGGGGCTGGATCTGAAGATGTTGAAGTAGTCGCGATCGGCGATCGAGGCCTGCGGCAGCGGCCAGGCGCCCGAGCTGTTGATCAGCACGCCGTCGGCGTCGAACACGTTGAGGCTGCCGACGTTGGACAGCGCGTCCATCTTGGACTTCAGCATCGCGTGGACGTCGGCGGACGACATCCGGCGCTTGTAGTTCTCAGCCGTCGCGATCCCGTTGTCGCGCATGAACGCGATCAGGTCGCGCTGAACCACTTCGAGATCGTCGAGCTGTTGGTCGAAATGCCGCGCCAGCAACAGCACCGTATTCTCGAGCTCGCGCTCGCTGTTGTGCAGGGCGCGCTCGCGGAAATTTTCGGCCATCAGGGTGGCGCCGATCGCGATCGCGGCCATCAGCACGGCGCCGCCAAGGATCAGCCAGCGGATCGGACCGCTGCCGATCACCGAGGTGATATTGAACGAGGCGTTGCCGTTTGGATTCATGTGTCGCTATCGCTTCCAGGCGTTTCACCCGGAAGTAGGTTTCGCGCACCTCCGGCCCGCGAAAGTCGTATCCAAACGAAATGGAGCGCGGGTTAGCGAGATTGGTTAACGAATGGCTGTGGACATTGGCGGTTGGACTGCGCTCGGCTCTGTCACCGTCATCCTGAGGTGCGTGCGGAGCGAGCCTCGAAGGATCGACGGCCAGCAGCCGGGCCGTGCATCCTTCGAGACGCGCTTCGCGCTCCTCAGGATGACGGGGATAGAGACGTCCGGCCGACAGGTAGATCAGCTGAAGCTGTCAGTCCCGCGATGCGCGCCCGTTGCGATCACGCGCCGGCGCGATAGTGCCCGGACTTGCCGCCTATCTTCTCGATCAGATGAATGCCCTCGATGCGCACGCCGCGCTCGACCGCCTTGATCATGTCGTAGATCGTGAGGCACGCGACCGAGACCGCGGTCAGTGCCTCCATCTCGACGCCGGTCGGCCCGGTCACCTTGACGCTGGCGCGGACGATGCAGCCGGGCAGCTTGCGGTCGGTTGCGATGTCGATCGTGACCTTGGTGAGCGCCAGCGGATGGCAGAGCGGGATCAATTCCGAGGTCCGCTTCGCCGCCATGATGCCGGCGATCCGCGCCGTCGCCAGTACATCGCCTTTCTTGGCCTGGCCGGATTCGATCAGTGCCAGCGTTGCCTTGCTCATCAGGACGCGGCCTTCGGCGACCGCGGTTCGTTCGGTCGCCGGCTTGGCCGAGACGTCGACCATGCGCGCGTCGCCCTTGGCGTCGATATGGGTGAGGGCCGTGCCCGGCGGCTCGGCCTTAGTCGTCCTGGCCTTGGTCTTTCGCGCCATCGCGTCAGCGCGTTGCGGTGGCGCGCGGCGCGCCCTGCCGCGTCAGCAGGGCGCGGGTGGCCGCAGTGACGTCCTGCTGGCGCATCAGGCTCTCGCCGACCAGGAAGGTCGACATCCCGACGCGCTCGAGGCGGGCGAGATCGTCAGGCGTGAAGATGCCGCTCTCGCCGACGATCATCCGGTCGCGCGGGATCAGCGGTGCCAGCGCCTCGCTGGTCACAAGCGTGGTCTCGAAGGTGCGCAGATTGCGGTTGTTGACGCCGATCATCGACGAGCGAAGTTTCAGCGCACGGTCGAGCTCGGTGCGGTCGTGGATCTCGATCAGCACGTCCATGCCATACGACAGCGCGGCGTCCTCGATCTCCTTCGCCGCCGCGTCGTCGAGCGCGGCTATGATGATCAGGATGCAGTCGGCGCCATGGGCGCGTGCCTCCGCCACCTGGTAGGTGTCGAACATGAAATCCTTACGCAGCACCGGCAGGCTGGTCGCCGCGCGGGCCGCGACCATGAAGTCGAGATGGCCCTGGAACGAGGGCGCGTCCGTCAGCACCGACAGGCAGGCCGCGCCGCCGGCTTCATAGGCCTTTGCGAGCACGGGCGGATCGAAGTCGGCCCGGATCAGCCCCTTCGAGGGCGAGGCCTTCTTCACTTCCGCGATCAGCGCATAGTCGCCGCGTGCATGCTTATCCCTGAGCGCGCGGACGAAGCCGCGCGGGGCCGAGGCCACCTTTGCCTGCGCCTCGATGACGGCGAGCGGACGCGCGCGCTTTGCGGCGGTGATCTCCTCGCGCTTGTAGGCCTCGATCTTGGTCAGGATGTCGGACATGATTTTCGTTCTCAGCCGTTGGACACCGCGATCAGATGCTTGAGCCGCGCAGCGGCCGCACCGCTGTCGAGCGACTGGGTGCCGATCGCAACGCCTTCCTTGAGATCCTTGGCGCGGCCGGCCACGATCAGTGCGGCGGCGGCGTTGAGCAGGGCGACGTCGCGATAGGCGCTCGGCTTGCCCTGGAGCACGCTGGAGAGCGCGATCGCATTGGCGTCGGCATCGCCGCCCTTCAGCGCCTCGCCGCCGACGCGGCCAAGGCCAGCCTCCTCGGGCGTCACCTCTGACGTCCTGATCTCGCCGTCCTCGAGCGTCGCGACGAAGGTCGGACCGGTGAGGGTGATCTCATCGAGGCCATCGGAGCCGTGCACGACCCAGACCTTGTCCGAGCCGAGATTCTTCAGCACCTGCGCCAGCGGCTGCACCCACTGCCGCGAGAACACGCCGACCATCTGCCGCTTGACGCCGGCCGGGTTCGACAGCGGTCCGAGCAGGTTGAAGATGGTGCGGGTGGCGAGCTCGACCCGGGTCGGGCCGACATTCTTCATCGCCGGATGATGCGCGGGCGCGAACATGAAGCCGATGCCGGCCTCCGCGACGCAGCGTCCGACCTGTGCCGGCGTCAGATCGAGCTTGACCCCGAGCGAGGCCAGCACGTCGGCGGCGCCCGAGCGCGACGACAGCGCGCGGTTGCCGTGTTTGGCGACGGGCACGCCGGCGCCGGCCACGATGAAAGCGGCGCAGGTCGAGACGTTGACCGAGCCGGAGCCGTCGCCGCCGGTGCCGACGATGTCGACGGCCTCGGCCGGCGCCTTGACCGGCAGCATCTTGCCGCGCATCGCGGTGACGGCTCCGGTGATTTCCTCGACGGTCTCGCCGCGCACCCGCAGCGCCATCAACAGCCCGCCCATCTGCGAGGGCGTGGCTTCGCCCGACATCATGCTGTCGAAGGCGGACGCTGCTTCTTCACGCGTCAGCGTGGCGCCGGTGGCGACTTTTCCGATGATCGATTTCAGGTCGTCCATTCGCTGGCTCAGGGTCTGTTGTTGGAGCTTGATCTGCGGACAGCGCGCCGTCGCGCTGTCCGGATCATGCTCAATTATTTGCGCCTGTCACCTGTGCGAAGGCGGCCTGGTTGACGGTTACGCCGATATCGGACTCGATCTTGCTGACATACTGCGCGACCTGCTCGTCGCTCATCGAGCGCCGCAGCGCCTCGGCGAGCTGCTTGGCGGCGTCGGAGGCGAAGTCGACCGGCGGCACCGTCACATTGGTGACGCGGAACACGACCCACTGGCTGCCGCCGGCGGTCGATGTCTGTCCGTCGCCATCCTTGGCGGTGCGGAACGCGGCCGCGATCACGCCGGCCGGCACGCCGGGCAGGGTGGCCTCGCGGTTGAAGTTGGCGGCGGTCTCGACCTTGACGCCGGCAGCGGCCGCCTCGTCGGCGAGCTTGGTGCCGCTGTCGAGCTTCTGGACCATCTCGGTGGCCTTGGCGCGCAGCTTGGCGGAGATCTGGTCCTCGCGCCACTTCGCCTCGACCTGGTCGCGGACCTCGTCGAGGGGGCGCTCGCGCGACGGCGTGATGCCGAGCACGTCGTACCAGACATAGCCGTTGTTGAACTGGATCGGGTCGTTGTCGACGCCGACGTCGCTGTTGAAGGCCTGCGACACCACGTCGAGGCCGCGCGGGATGTTTGACGCGACCTGGCCGTTCGGCAGGCGGCCCGAGCGATCGACCGCATCGATCGTGACGGCGTTCAGTTTCAGCTTCTGTGCCGCGTCGATCACGCTGGAGCCGCCGCCGCGCTCGTCTTCCATCTTGTCGCGCAGTTCGGCGACCTTGGTGCGGGCGCGCTCGGAGGCGATCTCGTTCTTCACCTGCTGCGCCACGCTGTCATAGGTCGGGGTCACGCCGGGCTCGATCTTGCCGACCTTGACCAGCGCGATGCCGAAGCGGCCCTGGACCGGCTGGCTGACTTCGCCCGAAGGGAGAGAGAAAGCGACATCGCCGACGGCCGGATCTAGGATCGCCGACTTTGCGACCAGGCCGAGATTGACGTCGGCCGGGCTGAGCTTGCGTTCCTTGGCGATGTCGTCGAACGAGGTGCCTGACGTGATGCGCGCGCGGGCGGCCTGCGCCTCGCCGGCGTCCGGAAACACGATCTGCGAGACCTCACGCTTCTCGGGCGTGCTGAGCCGGTCCTTGCGCTCCTCGAACAGCTTCTTGGCATCCTCGTCCGACACGGCTTCCCACTTGCCGATTTCCTCCGGCGTGATCGCGACGAAGGAGATCTTGCGGTATTCGGGCGCACGGAACTGGACCTTGTGGTCCTCGAAATAGGCGGCGAGCGCCTCGGGCGAGGGCGGATCGATGGTGCCGGCCTGCGCGGCGCCGAGCGTGACGTAGTCGATCGAGCGCTGCTCGTTCTGGAAGCGGGTCAGCGCCTCGATCATCGATTTGGTCGGCTCGATCCCGGACGAGATGGTGCCGGCGATCTGCCGCCGCAGGCCGACGCGGCGCTGCTCGGCGATGTAGCGGCCCTCGGTGTAGCCGAAGTTGCGGATCACGGACTGGAAGCGCTGCGGATCGAACTGGCCGTTGAGGCCCTTGAAGTTCGGATCGTTGTAGATCGTGCGCAGCACTTCGGCATCGGACTGGTTGAGGCCCATGCGGCGCGCTTCTTCATCGAGTGCGGCCTCCGCGAGCGTCTGCTGCAGCACCTGGCGATCAATCCCGAAGGCGCGCGCCTGGTCCGGCGTCAGCGGACGGCCGAACTGGCGGCCAAGCTGCTGCAAGCGATCGGTGTAGATCTGGCGGAACTGCTCGGCGGAAATCTCGGTCCCGCCAACCTTGGCGAAGGTCGACTGGCCAAACCCCTTGAAAATGTCGGCAATACCCCAAATTCCGAAACTGACGATCAAAACGCCCATCACCACGGCCATAATCGTCTTGCCGAGCCAGTTTGATGAGGCTTTCCGCATTCCTCGAAGCATGGGTCCAACTTGTTTTACAGGAGGGGAACCGGGTCGCGCCCAAATGGGACCAAAAGTCGGGACTTTTCGTCCGGCAACAGGGCGTCACCGAATTGAAAACGCTTATAAAGTGGCCGAAGCCCCCCCGCAACCATGGGTAAGGGGGACAGATCGAAGCGGTAAAGCGCCGCGCAGCGGGCTTCAAGCCGCGCTCTGGAAGTCACCGCCCGGCTCTGATAGCGCAGGGGACGCTTGAATGATGGGAAATCCGACATGACCGACGCCATCCGGCCGCTGATCGCCGGCAACTGGAAAATGAACGGCCTGAAATCCTCTTTTGCCGAGTTCGACGCGATGCTGGCCGGCGCCGGCGATGTCGCCGGGAAGGCCGATCTCTTGGTCTGTCCGCCGGCGACGTTGGTCGGTGCCTTTGCCGACAAGGCGCGCGGCTCGAAGGTCGCCGTCGGCGCTCAGGATTGCCACCCGAAGCCATCGGGCGCCCACACCGGCGACCTCTCGGCCGAAATGTTTAAGGACCTTGGCGCGGTCGCCATCATCGTCGGGCACTCCGAGCGGCGCGCCGACCACGGCGAGACCGATGCCTTGATTCGTCAAAAGGCCGAGGCGGTGTGGCGCGCGGGGTTGACCGCCATCGTCTGCATCGGCGAGACGCGCGAGCAGCGCGACGCCGGCAAGACGCTCGATGTCTGCGGCACCCAGCTTGCCGGCTCGCTGCCCGACGGCTCGACCGCGGCCAATCTGGTGGTGGCCTATGAACCGGTCTGGGCGATCGGCACCGGCCTGACCCCGACCGCCGGAGATATCGAGGAAGTTCACAGGTTTATCCGCGGTCAGCTCACCGATCGCTTCAAGGGCGAGGGAAACAAGATCAGGATCCTCTATGGCGGCTCGGTGAAGCCGTCGAATGCCGCTGAGCTGATGGCCGTCGCCAATGTCAACGGTGCCCTGGTCGGCGGCGCCAGCCTGAAGGCATCCGACTTCCTGGCGATCGCGGCCGGCTGCTAGGCGGCCGTGCATCGTGCCGCGGATTGGGCTCGCTCACCGTCACCCTGAGGTGCGAGCGGAGCGAGCCTCGAAGGGTCGACGACCCGGCTGGTGGCCGTCGACCCTTCGAGACGCGCTGCGCGCTCCTCAGGGTGACGGGATTGTCAGTGTTGCGAAGCTGGTGCCGTCTACATCTGTGCCGCAGGATCAAGCCGCCGCCGCCCCGATCCGCTTCCAATAGATCAACGTCCCGGTGAGGCCACCGTGCGGCTTCAGCGCGTAATCCGGGATCAGGCCGGTGAGCTGAAATCCAAGCCGTTCATAAAATGGCCCGGCGCCGTCTTCCTCGGCGGTGTCGAGCACCAGCAGCGTGCGTCCGTGCGTGATCGCAAGCTGCTCGGCGGCGCGCATCAACGCGGTCGCCACGCCGCGACCGCGGCGGGCGACGCGCGTCATCATTTTTGCGATTTCCGCCCGATGCGGCTGGTTCGGCGGCAGCTTCAGCAGCAGCGTCACGGTGCCGATCAGATCATTGCCGTCGAACGCGCCGAGCACTGCTCGCTCGCTGCGCGCCGCAGCGTTGAGCGAATCCTGCCAAAACGCATCAGCATCCTCCGGCGCCAGCGGATGCATGAAGCTCACTGAGCCGCCGCTGGCGACGGTCTCGATCAGCAATTCGCTGAGCGCGTCGCGAATCCCGGGCTCGTCGGCAAGCGGCTTGATGGAAAACTGCGGCATGCATCAGCTCCGGGCCAGGGTGACCACGTAGGTGCACCCGGCATTGGTTTCGTTGGCGAAGGTGGTTTCCGCCGGCGGGCCGAAGCCGAGGCAGTCGCCGGCCGCCAGCACATGGCGTGCGCCGCCTTGGGTGATGACGAGGCTGCCGCTCAGCACCCAGACCAGTTGGCGGATATGCGTGTAGGACGAGGCGGGCAGGGTGACGGATTGCTTCGGCGGCAGCTCGACCCGCACCAGCTCGACCGGATGATCGGGACGGCTGAACACTTGGCGGCGCAGATAGCCGGACTCAGGATCGCGCCAGATCGGTTGCGCGTCGGCGCGCGACAGCCGTTCGCCCTGGCCCTCGGCGCGCAGCATCAGACCGGCAAGCGTGAGGTCGAAGGCGGAGGCGAGGCGCACCAGGACGACCGCGGTCGGGCTGACCTCGGCGCGCTCGATCTTGCTGATCGTTGCCTTGGAGACGCCGGCGCGTTCGGCAAGCTCGGCCAGCGACCAGCCCCGGCTGTCGCGTTCGAGCCTGATCCGTTGCGCCAAGCGCTCGCTCAGGTCGTCTATCAAAGTATCCATATGTCTATTATAATGGAATTGGCCAATTCCGATCAAGATGCGGGGGCGCGTGATCGGCATCGCTTGTGATGTCAGCCGATGCGACTATCTCGGGGGTGACAATGCCCGGTGCAATCGTGTAACAGGGCGCGACTTCACGAAAACCGTAGAGCCGATAGCGCCGTTTGTCTGGCCGCTTGGCGGCTTGTGACGGAAGGCTTGCGATGCAGACTGTCGTTATCATTATTCATCTCATGATCGTCGCCGTCATGATCGGCGCCGTGTTGCTGCAGAAATCTGAAGGCGGCGGCTTGGGCATGGGCGGCGGCGCCGGCTTCATGTCGAGCCGCGGCACCGCGAATCTGTTGTCGCGGACCACCGCGATCCTCGCGGCCGGCTTCTTCCTCACCAGCCTGTTTCTGTCCTGGTACGCGGGCTACGACCGCAAGCCGAGCTCGATCATCGGCACCGGCGCACCGGCGCAGACCCAGCCGGCCGGCGGCGCGCCGCTGACGCCCCCGACGTCCGGCGGCATCCTCGATTCGCTGAAGAAGACCGACGAGCAGCAGGGCCAGCAGGCCCCGAGCGGCCCGCAGGCGCCTCGGTCGCAATAAAGCAGGGTGGCCATGCAGGATACCAGCTGGCATCCTGCATCAGGAATACCCATCAATAGTCTGAAATCGCTCTCAATTTAACGTAACCCACAGCCCGGTGGTTTGTTTGCCGGGAACAGCCGATTCGTTTTGCGAATCGGTGGAGTCGGCTTAAAGGTAAAGTCCCATGGCGCGGTACATATTCATCACCGGCGGCGTGGTCTCCTCGCTCGGCAAGGGTCTGGCTTCAGCGGCGCTCGGCGCTTTGCTGCAGGCTAGGGGCTACAAAGTCCGCCTTCGCAAGCTCGATCCCTATCTCAACCTCGATCCCGGAACGATGTCGCCGTATCAGCACGGCGAAGTGTTCGTGACCGACGACGGCGCCGAGACCGATCTCGATCTCGGCCATTACGAACGTTTCACCGGTCGTCCGGCCACCAAGGCTGACAACATCACGACCGGTCGCATCTACCAGGACATCATCACGAAAGAGCGCCGCGGCGATTATCTCGGCGCCACCATCCAGGTGGTCCCGCACGTCACCAACGCGATCAAGGAATTCGTGCTGTCGGGCAACGACGAGTACGATTTCGTGCTGGTCGAGATTGGCGGCACCGTCGGCGACATCGAGGGCCTGCCGTTCTTCGAGGCGATCCGCCAGCTCAAGAACGAGCTGCCGCGCGATCACGCCGTCTACATTCACCTGACGCTGTTGCCGTACATTCCAAGCGCCGGCGAACTCAAGACAAAACCGACGCAGCACTCGGTGAAGGAGCTGCGCTCGATCGGCATCCAGCCGGACATCCTGCTGTGCCGCACCGACCGCGAAATCCCCAAGGAAGAGCGGCGCAAGCTCGGCCTGTTCTGTAACGTGCGCGAGAGCGCTGTGATCGAGGCGCGCGACGTCGACAACATCTACGCGGTGCCCGAGGCCTATCACGCGGCGGGGCTGGACGACGAAGTGCTGGCCGCGTTCGGCATCACGGCGAAGATTCCGCCGGCGCTGCAGAGCTGGCACGTGATCAACGAGCGCGTCCGCAATCCGGAAGGCGCGGTGACGATCGCGATCGTCGGCAAGTACACCGGCATGAAGGACGCCTACAAATCGCTGATCGAGGCGCTCTCGCATGGCGGCATCGCCAACAAGGTGAAGGTCAACCTCGACTGGATCGAGAGCGAGGTGTTCGAGAACGAGGACCCGGCGCCGTTCCTCGAGCACGTCAACGGCATCCTGGTGCCCGGCGGCTTCGGCCAACGCGGCGCCGAAGGCAAGATCCGCGCGGCGCAGTTCGCGCGTGAGCGCGACGTGCCGTATTTCGGCATCTGCTTCGGCATGCAGATGGCGGTGATCGAGGCGGCGCGCAATCTGGTCGGCATCGAGAACGCCAATTCGACCGAATTCGGCCCGACCGAGGAGCCGCTGGTTGGTCTGATGACGGAATGGCTGCGCGGCAACGAGCTCGAGAAGCGCTCGCAGACCGGCGACCTCGGCGGCACGATGCGGCTCGGCGCCTATCCCGCGGCGCTCAACCGCGGCAGCCGGGTTTCGCAGGTCTATGGCGGCGCGACCGAGATCTCCGAGCGACACCGCCACCGCTACGAGGTCAACACCGCCTACAAGGATCGCCTCGAGCAGCACGGCCTGCGTTTCTCCGGCATGTCGCCCGACGGCGTGCTGCCCGAAATCGTCGAGTACGAGGACCACCCCTGGTTCATCGGCGTCCAGTTCCATCCCGAACTGAAGTCGCGGCCGTTCGAGCCGCATCCGCTGTTTGCGTCGTTCATCGAGGCGGCTGCGAAGCAGAGCCGGCTGATGTAACGGTGGTCAGCTGCGCCGTCACACGGCGGCGCAGTCCTCGCTCGCCTGGCGTTCCTTCTTGATCGGTGAAACGTTGGTGCCGGCCGCCGGTGTAACGTCACGCGTCAACAGCTTGTACTGCGGTCGCCGCGTCAGCCGGTAGACCGCGGCGGGCGGCACGTTGAGGATGGCGCGATCGACCAACGTGGCGCGCAGGCCGAGCCGGTCGAGGATCGGCCGCCGTATCGGGCAGCGCATCCCATAGGTGAATTGATAGAACGCGCCGCCGGGACGCATGTAGCTGAATGCGCCGCCGACGATCGAGATGACCTTGCGCGGCGACATGTTGAGCAGCGGCAGTCCGCTGACCACGGCGCCGACCGGCGCGCCGTCATACAGCCGTTCCGAGGCCAGCCGCGCGGCGTCCATCCACAGCACGCGCGCGCCGGGAAAGCGCAGCTGCAACAGCCGCATGAAATCCGAGCCGTATTCGATCAGCGTGAGATCCTGCTGGCGCACGCCGCGCTTCAACAGCTGATAGGTGAAGGCGCCCGTTCCTGGGCCGAGCTCCAGCACCGGGCCGGTGTTGGCGCCGATGTCGCGGGTGATCAGTTCGGCGAGCGCTGCGCCCGAAGGCGCGATGGCCCCGACGCGGCCGGGGGCAGCCATCCACGCCGTGAAGAAAGAAAGGAGATCATGTGCCATTGGGATTCCCAGCAAAGTGTCGTCGCGTCGCGACTCGATCGCGCGGCGCGATCTCCTCTTTGCGCGGGCTGCATTGCGAGAACATTGCGCGATGTTGCTGGAAAGCGCTCTGGCATCACGATGCCTAGGGCGCAGGCGGTAGTGTAAGACGGAAGCATGCGCCGCCCTTCGGTCCGTCGAGCACGGAGACGTGACCGCCATGCAGCCTTGCGATCTCGCGCACCATGTTCAGACCAAGGCCGGCGCCGCGGTCGAGCGGCGCGAGCCGATAAAACGGATCGAAGATCCGCGTGCGCTCATGCTTCGGAATGCCGTCGCCTTCGTCGGTCACGTCGACCGTCGCGGCGTTGCCGACATGGATGGTGATGGTGCCGCGGCGGCCGCCATGCTGGATGGCGTTCTGTACGAGATTGGTCAGTGCGCGCTCCAGCGCGGCGCGGTCGCCCAGCGTTTCGACGCGGTCGGCGGCGCTATCGAGCGACAATTCGTAACCGCCCGCGATCGCGAGCGGCGCGAGATCGGCGGCGACATTGCGCGCGACCGCGACGAGATCGATGCGGCCGAAGGGGTTGCGGCACTGGTCGAAGCGCTGGATGTCGAGCAGCTGCTCGGCGAGCGTTGCAAGCCGCGCAGAGTCCTCGAGCAGGCGGGTTTTCTCTGGCCCCGACGGCAGCGACTCCAGCCGCGTGTTGAGGATCGCGATCGGGGTGCGCAATTCGTGCGCGGCATCCGCGACGAAGCGCTGGTGGCGCGAATAGCCGTCGTCGAGCCGCGTCAGCGCATCGTTGACGGCGGTCACCAGCGGCGCGACCTCGAGCGGCAGGTGGTCGGCCGACAGCCGGCTGCCGCGCTGGCGGAAGTCGATCCGGCGCGCCTGATCGGCCGCGGTGTCGAGGCCGGCGAAAGCGCGCTTCACCACCATCGGCGTTGCGATGAAGGTGGCGCACGCCATCAGCAGCAGGCCGGGCAGGGCAACGGCCAGGAACGCCAGCGTCGTGGCGAGGGCTGTCTTGACGCTCGATGTCGGCCCTTGCGTGGCCGTGAGCACCTGCACCGGGCCGGCGTCGGAATTGACGCGCTTCAGCCGCGCCGGCGGCTTGCGGGGATCGTCCTCGAACATCTGCCAGCCGAGCCTGGCCTGGCTGATCTGGTCGAGTGCATCACCGATTCGTGCAAATTCGGACGGCACTGCGCCTTCCGACAGCGAATGGCCTTGCCGGTCGCGCACCAGGAACCAGAGGTCGGGCGTGTTGTCGCGAAGCTGCTTGAGTTCGGCCGTCGAGCGCAAAATAAGGTCGCCTTTCCCATCGCGTGCGATCGCGTTCTGCACGATGGAGATGACGTGATCCTCATCGCGCGGGACGATCAGGAAACCGGTGACGCACAATGCGCTGATCAGGCAAACGATCAGCATGGCAAGCAGCAGCGCTTGCAGCCCGACCAGTCGCCAGCTCAGTTGCGAGCGCAGGCAATAGTGGTCGGCGGGTTCGCTCATGACACCTGCTTGAGCAGGTAGCCGACGCCGCGGATGCTGTGGATCTCGACGCCGGCGTCGGTATCGGCGAGCTTGCGCCGCAGCCGCGACACATGGGCGTCGAGCGCGTTCGACTGGATCTCGTCCTCGAAATTGTACACGGCCTCCTCGAGCGTCGCGCGCAACACGGTGCGGCCGAGGCGGCGCAGCAGCGTCTCCAGCACCAGAAGCTCACGCCGCGGCAGGTCGAGCGGGCGGCCATCGACGCTGGCCTCGCGATGGCTGCAATCGAACGCCATGCGGCCGGCCTTGATGATCTCGAGCTGCAGGCCGGCGGGACGGCGCAGCACGGCGCGCAGCCGCGCCAGCAGCTCCTCGACCGCGAACGGCTTGGCCAGATAGTCGTCGGCGCCGCTGTCGAGCCCAATGATGCGGTCGGCGAGGTCGCCGCGCGCCGTCAGCACGATGATTGGAACGCCGTCGGCCTTGGCGCGCAGCTTCGGGATCAACGTGAGGCCGTCGCCGTCGGGAAGCTGGCGGTCGAGCAGCACCGCGCCATGGACGTCGGCGGAAATCGCCTCCTCGGCCTCGGCGAGGCTCGGCACATGGTCGACCACCATGTCGTAGCCCTTCAGCGCCTGCGCCAGCGCCGCCGCCATCTCCGCCTCATCTTCCACCAGCAGTATCCGCATGTCCTCTTGGTCCAGATCCCGAACAGCCGGTTTTAAGGCAAGTGACATTGCAACAACATTGCGGAAATGGCCGCCTGCCGCGAGCAGGGGTGCCATGTTGCCACCCCCCAAGACAGTCCGGAACTTGCTGGCTATAACCCTCGCACACAAATCCGGGAGAATTGCCGATGATCTACGAGACCCGCGTCTATCGTTGCCTGCCGGGCCGGCTGCCGGCGCTGCTCAAGCGCTTCGAGACCATCACGCTGAAGCTCTGGGACAAGCACGGCATCAGGCAGGCCGGCTTCTTCACGACGCTGGTCGGCGAATCCAACCAGGACCTGACCTATCTGCTGGCCTGGGAATCGCTCGCCGAGCGCGAGAAGAAATGGACCGCGTTCACGAGCGATCCGGAATGGATCGCCGGGCGCGCCAAGAGCGAGGAAGACGGCCAGATCGTTCTCAACATCGAAAACCAGCTTTTGGTGCCGACCGCGTTTTCGTCGGTGAAATGAAACGGGTGCCGCAAGGGCGCGATGGCGAGACCTCGTCGCGCCCAGTCACCGCCTGGCCTATTGCGGGCAGCCCGAGGTCTGATCGCCTTGGGTCACCATCGGCTTGCCGTTGATGAAGACGCCGTGGCTGCCGGAGGTCGTCTTGCCGCCGCAATGCGTGCGATCGCCCATGACCACCGCCGGCTTGCCGTTGATCAGGACATTGGGCACGCCTTCGACGAGCGGGCCGCCATTGCTGGTGGTGTCGCCGCTACGCGCCGCCGGCTTGCCATTGACGGTGACGCCGTTGGCGCCGCTGGTGACGACCCCGGGCTGGCTGCTGGCCTGGCCGTAGGCAAGGCCCGGCAAGGCGGCCGCAGCAACGATCACAAGCAAAAGGCGCATGTCGTTCCTCATGGGAATCTGTTCCGCGCCAATCTATAGGGGCGGATAGGGCAGGATTGTGATAGCACGGCGCACCCACGGCGTCAGCGCAACCCCCTCATCGCGCGGGATGGCTTGATCCACCCCGCACAGGACTGCATGGTCGCCGGCAAAAGGATGCACATTTTGACCAATCAGGTTTCCGCGCAAGCCGCTGCGCCGATCGTTGCCGTCGGATCGGCCAAATTCGGCAATGCCTTGCCAATCTCGATCATCGCCGGTCCCTGCCAGCTTGAAAGCCGCGCGCACGCGCTTGAAGTGGCCTCCGCGCTGAAAGAGATCGCGGCCCGGCTCAAAGTCGGTCTGGTGTACAAGACCTCGTTCGACAAGGCGAACCGCACCAGCGCGTCGGCCGCGCGCGGCATCGGGCTGAAGCAGGCGCTGCCGATCTTCGCCGAGATCCGTTCCTCGCTCGGGCTGCCCGTGCTGACTGACGTGCATGAGCCTGACCAGTGCGCCGAGGCCGCGCAGGCGGTCGACGTGCTGCAGATCCCGGCCTTCCTGTGCCGGCAGACCGATCTCCTGCTGGCCGCGGCCGCGACCGGCAAGGTGGTCAACGTCAAGAAGGGCCAGTTCCTGGCGCCGTGGGACATGGCGAATGTGGTCAGCAAGATCACAGGCGCCGGCAATGCCAATGTGCTGGTCACCGAGCGCGGCGCGTCGTTCGGCTACAACACGCTGGTTTCCGACATGCGCGCGCTGCCGATCCTTTCGCGCACCACCGGTGCGCCGGTGATCTTCGACGCCACCCATTCGGTGCAGCAGCCCGGCGGCAAGGGCACCTCGTCGGGCGGCGAACGCGAATTCGTGCCGGTGCTGGCGCGCGCCGCGGTTGCGGTCGGCGTCGCCGGCGTATTCATCGAGACCCATCCCGATCCGGATCACGCGCCGTCCGATGGCCCCAACATGGTGCCGCTGCGCGACTTCGAAGCCCTCGTCAGGCGGCTGATGGCCTTCGACGCGCTGGCCAAGACCGCGGCCTGACGGGGTGACGACGACATGACCGCAAAGAGCGGCATGCCGCCGGTTCTCAACGTCATCACGCTGGCGACATTCGCGGCGAGCCTGTCGGTGCGCGCGCTCGATCCGGTGCTGCCGCATGTCGCGGAGGATTTCAGCGTCAGCATTGCGACCGCGGCGAGCTTTGCTGCGGTGTTCGCCTTCACCTTTGCCGCAATCCAGCCGGCGATCGGCGCCGCCGCCGATCTGTTCGGCAAGGCGCGGCTGATGACGATCTGCCTGGTGTTGCTCGGCGCGGCCAACATCCTCGGCGCGCTCTCGACCTCGTTCCCGATGCTGTTCGTGACCCGTATCCTTGCAGGCATCGGCTCGGGCGGCGTGTTTCCGGTGGCGCTGTCGCTGACCAGCGATCTGGTCGGCCCTGACAAGCGGCAGCTCGCGATCGGCCGTACGCTGGCGGGCTCGATGACCGGCAATCTGCTCGGCGCCACGGCCTCTGGCCTGATTGGCGATCTGCTCGGCTGGCGCGGCGTGCTCGCGGTGCTCGGCGGCCTCGTGATCATTGTCGCGCTGGCGGTTGCGGCCGGCTTCCGCGGCGCTGAGCTGAACCGTCCGCCGCGTACCAGCCTGAAGGCGCTGCGCCACGGCTATCGCACCATCTTCACCAATCCGAACGCGCGGATCTGCTATTCGGCCGTCTTCGTCGAAGGCTGCTGCGTGCTTGGGCTGTTTCCCTTCATCGCCTCGTTCCTGTTCGAGCTCGGCGAGACCTCACTGTCGATCGCCGGCATCGTGATCGCAGGCTTTGCGATCGGCGGATTGCTCTACACGCTGACGGTGGCGCGGCTTTTGCCATTGATCGGGGTGAGGGGGATGATGATCGTCGGCGCGACGCTGGTCGCGATTCAACTGGTCGGCGTCGCCTTCGGCCC
Organism: Bradyrhizobium sp. CER78; assembly: GCF_029846235.1. GTDB lineage: Bacteria > Pseudomonadota > Alphaproteobacteria > Rhizobiales > Xanthobacteraceae > Bradyrhizobium. The sequence goes on along the minus strand of NZ_JARVWP010000004.1, from coordinate 18,627 downwards.
GCACTGGAAATTGCAGATGGCGGGCCTGCTGGTGATGGGTCTTGGCTTCTACATGATCCACGGCTGTCTGCAGGTGTTCGCCAGCGAGCTATCGGTCGAAGCGCGCGCCACCGCGCTGTCGCTGCACTCGTTCTTCTTTTTCATGGGCCAGACCGTCGGCCCGATCGCCTATGGTTTTGGTCTTCAACATGCCGGCAAGACCGCAACGCTGGTCTCGGCCGCCGCCGTGATGGTCGTGCTCGGATTCATCTGCGCCAGATTCCTCAAGCAGCGTGCGCCCGCTGACGCGCATGCCGGCTCCTGAGCGCTGCTGCGAGGAACTGTCCGCGTCCTCGCAGCACCGTTCCGAAAACGCGCGATCGCTAGGTCAGATGGAAGGCATCGTGCCCCATCGCCACGTACTGCATCGTAGTCTCGTGCAGCCAATCCGAACTGCTATGCGAGACGTCGGAAGCAAGTTGCGCAAGCTGTTCTGCATGTGAAGGGCCTTCAAATGAGAACGGCTGGGGAGTGCCGGCTGCGGCGCCGGCGTTGTTGCCGCCATCGGCAAACACGAAGCTATCGGCGTGCACCGATGTCGCGACATGACCGGCCGCGGGAGAAGGGTCGGGCGTGAAGCTGACGCCGTGCGGAGAGCTGAAGTCGAAGCCGGGCGCATTGTCGGCCGACAGCAGCGGCGTGAATGCGCCGGTGGTCGGGTCGACCTGGCCGAACGCCTTCAGGCTGCCGACCGAGGCGTAGTAATCGTCGGGGTTCAGGCCAGTCGCGTGAAACGAGAAGACCTTGTCGGTGGCCGTATCGGTCAATGTGAACGTGCCCGACTTGGCACCTGTTTCAATGACATCGTCGAGACCAGCCTTGGCGCCGACGCCCGCAATCGGCGTAAACGACACCGATTGGTGGGTCGTGCCGGGATTCTTGATATCGATGATGGTCCCGTCGTCGCCGCTCGACAGCAACAGGTCGCCGTTCGGGGCGAGCTTCAACGAGTCCGGATCGTTCTGAGGCACGACCTCGGTCTTGCCGGTCACGGTGTCCAGACCGGTAGCGCCAAATTCAAGAATGGGCTTGGTCGTCAACGTGCCAGACGGATGATCGCCGTTGAGGAGCTGGACCACGGTTGCATCGCCGGGATTGACGGGGTTGGTCTCGCTCAGGAACACCTTGTCGCCCTTGAACACCACGTCGTCAAAGCCGCGGCTCGCACTCGAATCGGCATAGCTGAGCGGCGCGGAGACCGCATGCGTCTCCGGATTGATCAACGTCAGGGTGGGATTGCCGTCCTGATTCTGGAGTGCCCAGATATCGCCGGTCGTTGGGTTGTATTTCAGGCCATCGACCGATCCCGTGATCGAGTATGTGAATTCCACGTCGCCGTGCTTGTCGTATTGCACGATGGTGCTGGAGCCTCCGGCGCCGGTCGAATCGGCGCCATTGCCGTATTCGACAAAGGTCGAGCCGTGTGCAGTGGTGACGGAATCGGGCTGGGTCGCCCCGTCGGGTGGGGCCTGGAAGGTCTTGACCGCACTGATCTCGGGAAATGGCGTCGCATTCTTGTCGGGAACGAAGGCAACGCCGTGCGGCGAGCCGAAGCTGAAGCCGGGTGCATTCTCGCTGGACACCAGCGCGGTGAAGGTGCCGGTGTTCTCGTCGACCTGGCCGAACGCCCCGAGCGAACCCACCGAGGCATAGTAGTCGTTGGGATTGAGGCCGCTCGCATACACCGCCAGGACATGGCCGTCCTTTGCGTCCGAAATGTAGAAGGTGCCCGACGTCGCGGATGGCTTGATGACGTCGTCGAGGCCGGCGCCTGATCCGGCAGGAATTCCCTGGATCGGAGTGAACGCGATCGCCTGGTGGGAAGTGCCCGGATTCTGGACGTCGATGATCGCGCCGTCATCGCCGCTGGAGAAGATTAGATCGCCGTTCGCGGCAAGCTTCAGCGAGTCCGGGTCGGCCTGCGGCACCACCTCCATCTTGCCGGTGACGGTATCGTAACCCACGGCGCCGTCGAGCAACACGGGAGCGGTGGTGAGCAGGTCGCCAGCTTTCGGGTTCGGGCCGTTCAGGAGCTTCACGATGGTGGGATCACCGTTGCCGGTCGGGTTCGTATAGCTGAGGAATACTTCGTTGCCCTTGAACACCACGTCGTCATAGCCGCGCGAGGTCGACGGGTTGGCATAGTCGAAATGCGCGGTGACCGTTTGCGTGTTGGGATCGATCAGCGACAGTGATGAGCGGCCGTCCTGGTTCTGCAATGCCCAGACCATTCCGGTCTCGGGATTGTACTTCAGCCCGTCGACCGATCCCTCGATCGAATAAGCGTGCACGAAGTGTCCCGCGCGGTCGTACTGGATGATCGTGCTGTCGCCCGGCACGGCGCCGGTCGAGTCGACGCCATTGCCGTACTCCACGAACACGTACTTGTTCGCGATGGTGATCGAATCCAGTCCGGTCACCCCATTCGGCGGAGCGGCAAATGTCGTGATTGAATCCACATGCGCCATCGGGGACGCGTTCTTGTCCGGAACGAAGATCAGGCCGTGCGCGGCGGAAAAGTTCGCTCCCGTGACCAGCGGCGTGAAGACGCCGGTGGTCGGATCGACCTGGCCGAACCCGCCGAGGCTCGCAACCGACGCGTAATAGTCGTTGGTGTTGAGGCCGCTCGCGTGGAACGAATAGACGTTCCCGGTCTTCGTGTCGGTCATATAGAACGTGCCGGCAGTAGCGCCGGGCTTGATCACGTCGTCGAGGCCGGCATTGCCGACGGAGCCGGCTGGAATGCCCTTGATCGTCGTGAACGCGATCGCCTGGCTGGCCGTCCCGGGATGCTGAACGTCGATGATGGTGCCGTCGGCGCCGTCAGTGAAGATCAGATCGCCGTCGGGCGCGAGCTTGAGCGAATCCGGATCGGACTGCGGGACAACTTCGGTGGCGCCCGTGACCGTGTTGAAGCCGGTGGCGCCATCGGTCAGGATCGTCGCCGTCAACAATGTTCCACTTGGATGATCGCCATTGAGCAGTTCGACGAGCGTCGGATCGCCGGCTCCGTTCGGATTGGTGTAGCTCAGGAACACCTTGTCGCCCTTGAAGACGACGTCGTCATAGCCGCGCGTCGCGGATGGATCGGCAAAGCTCAGCGGGCCCGTCACCTTGTGGGTGAGGGGATCGATCAGGGTAAGTGTGGAGTTTCCGTCCTGATTCTGAAGCGCCCAGATCTCGCCGGTGAACGGATTGTACTTCAAGCCATCGACCGATCCGGCGATCGTGTAGGTGTGTTCGACCTTGCCGTTCTTGTCGTACTGCACGATCGTGCTTGAGCCGCCGGCGCCGGTCGAGTCTGCACCATTGCCGTATTCGACGAAGATCGTCCCGTTCGCAGTCGTAACGGAGTCCGGAGCCGTTGCGCCAACCGCCGCGCCCGACGCGAAGGTTTTCATTCCGCTGATCGTAGCCATTTCGATGCTCCCTGGGGTGAGATGAGGAGCGGAAGAGACACCTGACGGACGACGCGTATGTGACGATTGGCCGCGCAAATTTTTCTGCGCTTGCGGAACATTTCGCACGTTGGGAATCCGCGTTGTCGCTCAATCGCTTTAGCGATGCTGCAAACGGCAGCGCGGAACCCTGCCTCACAACTTTCAAGAATAAGCCGCAGTGTCGCACGAATTGGCTTCGCGCGACGTGGGCTTCAATAACGCCGGCAAGGCGACGACGCTCGTCTCGGCCGCCGCCGTGATGGTCGTGCTCGGATTTATTTGCGCGAGATTTTTGAAGCAGCGCCGTCCGGCCGATGCGGATCGCGGCCTGAAGTCGAGGCTTAGCGATCCTTAGCGCCTAGATTGAACTTTGTGTCGGCCTGGTTTGGAATGGCGGCCCCAGGCGCTTACAAAAATCCACTACTCCGGACGCAAGAATTTCGTCGGCGTGCTCTGAATGATCCCACAATCGCACCGAGCCATCGCAATGGCGAAGGATGAAGTTGCCGTCGAGGTCTGCGCCAATAATCGAGACATCTTTCCCCCGCCACCACGGCGCTCTGAGAGGAAGCCAATCATCGCCGCGGATAAGGAACGCGATTTTGATCTCTCGATCCGGGCTAATGGCAAAGGTCTTTTGTCGACCGTCGGATCGGACCCGTTCGATAGCTTCATTATCTCGCGTCATAGAAGGCTCCTGTAGCGAGACCACTTCACGCGGCCAATTTTTGGCGCCCACCTAACCCCGCCCGCGATACGTCGCGACGCCCTGGTCGGGGACCCAGAGGCCCTTCGGCAGCCTGCCGGTCTGGAAGAACACGTCGATCGGGATGCCGCCGCGCGGATACCAGTAGCCGCCGATGCGCAGCCATTTCGGCTTGATCTCGTCCGTAATCCGCTTGCCGATCATGACCGTGCAATCCTCATGGAAGGCGCCATGGTTGCGGAAGCTTGCGGCGAACAGTTTCAGCGATTTGGATTCCAGCAGCCAGCGGCCGGGCACGTAGTCGATCACCAGATGCGCGAAATCCGGTTGGCCCGTTACCGGGCAGATCGAGGTGAATTCCGGCACCGTGAAGCGTACCAGATAATCGGTACCAGCCTGCGGATTAGGCACGCGGTCGAGCTGCGCCTTCTCAGGCGCGTCGGGCCATTCCACCGCACGGCCGAGTTGCAGGCCGGAGGAGGTCGTTGATTTGCTGGATTTCTTCGCCATGAGGGGTCTCCGTGGGGTCCTCATAGAGCATGATCCGGAAAAGTGGAAACCGGTTTTCCTGCAAATCAACCCCATGCAAAGGAGGGCAATGCCGCCGGTCACCCGGCCTTTTCCCCCTCGATGCATTGCGGTAGAAGCACCGCCATCTGCCCCCCTCACTGCCACAAGAGGTACTCATGACTGACATCGTCGACATCATCGGCCGCGAAATCCTGGATAGCCGCGGCAACCCCACCGTCGAGGTCGATGTGGTGCTGGAGGATGGGTCGATCGGTCGCGCGGCGGTGCCGTCGGGGGCCTCGACCGGCGCCCATGAGGCGGTGGAACTCCGTGACGGCGATAAGTCGCGTTACCTCGGCAAGGGCGTCGAGAAGGCGGTTGCCGCCATCAACGGCGAGATCTTCGAGGCGCTCAGCGACCAGGCCGTCGAGGAGCAGGTCGCGATCGACCAGATCATGATCGAGCTCGACGGCACCCCGAACAAGAGCCGGCTTGGCGCCAACGCCATCCTCGGCGTCTCGCTGGCCTGCGCCAAGGCCGCGGCTGAATCCTTCGACATGCCGCTGTATCGTTATGTCGGCGGCACCTCAGCGCGGACGCTGCCGGTGCCGATGATGAACATCATCAATGGCGGCGTGCATGCCGACAACCCGATCGACTTCCAGGAGTTCATGATCCTGCCGGTCGGCGCCAGCAGCTTCGCCGAAGCGCTGCGCTGCGGTTCGGAAATCTTCCACACGCTGCGCGGCGAGCTGAAGAAGGCCGGCCACAACACCAATGTCGGCGACGAGGGCGGTTTCGCGCCGAACCTGCCGTCGGCCGACGCCGCGCTCGAGTTCGTCATGAATGCGATCGGCAAGGCCGGCTACAAGGCGGGCGACGACGTCGTGCTCGGCCTCGACTGCGCCTCCACCGAATTCTTCAAGGAAGGCTCCTACGTCTATGGCGGCGAGAACAAGACCCGCTCGCGCTCGGAGCAGGTGAAGTATCTCGCCGACCTCGTCGGCCGCTATCCGATCGTGACGATCGAGGACGGCATGTCGGAAGACGACATGGACGGCTGGAAGGAGCTGACGGACGCGATCGGCAACAAGTGCCAGCTGGTCGGTGACGATCTGTTCGTCACCAACGTGACCCGGCTTGCCGACGGCATCAAGCACGGCCGCGCCAACTCGATCCTGGTCAAGGTCAACCAGATCGGCACGCTCACCGAGACGCTGGCGGCGATCGAGATGGCCTACAAGGCCGGCTATACCGCCGTGATGTCGCACCGATCCGGCGAGACCGAGGACTCCACGATTGCCGACCTCGCGGTCGCCACCAATTGCGGGCAGATCAAGACCGGCTCGCTGGCGCGCTCCGACCGTACCGCCAAGTACAACCAGCTGCTGCGCATCGAGCAGCAGCTCGGTACCCAGGCAAAATACGCCGGCAGGGCGGCCTTGAAGGCGCTCGCCTAGCGCCCCAATTGATCGGGACTGAACAAAACGCAAAAGGGGAGGTCGGGATGAGTGACGGCAAGAACGGTCTGCAACTACGTTCGCTGCTCAAGAAGGATGGCGAACTGGAATTGTCGTTGGTCAATGTCCCGACCCCCGAGCCCGGTCCCGACGAGGTCGTGGTCCGGGTCGAGGCGACCCCGATCAATCCGTCCGACCTTGGGCTTTTAATCGGCCCGGCCGACATGTCGGCCGCCAAGGTCTCCGGCAGCAAGGAATTGCCCGTGGTGACTGCGCGCGTGCCGGAAGCGGCGTTGCCGGGCCTTGCCGCCCGGCTCGACGAGTCGATGCCGGTCGGCAATGAAGGCGCCGGCGTCGTGATCCGGACCGGCTCGTCGGACGCGGCGAAAGCGCTGATGGGCAAGACCGTCGCGATGATCGGTGGTGCGATGTATGCGCAATACCGCACGCTGCGTGTCAACGAATGCCTGCCGCTGCCCGAAGGCACCACGCCCGCGGAAGGCGCGTCCTGCTTCGTCAATCCGCTGACCGCGCTCGGCATGACCGAGACGATGCGTCGCGAGGGCCACAAGGCGCTGGTGCACACGGCGGCGGCGTCGAACCTCGGTCAGATGCTGAACAGGATCTGCCTCAAGGACGGCATCGGCCTCGTCAACATCGTGCGCAACAAGGAGCAGGCCGACATCCTGCACAAGATCGGCGCCAAGCATATCGTCGATTCCAGCGCGCCCGACTTCATGGACAAGCTCACCGGCGCACTGGTCGAGACCGGCGCGACCATCGCCTTCGATGCGATCGGCGGCGGCAAGCTCGCGGGCCAGATCCTGGTCGCGATGGAGACTGCGATCAACAAGACCGCCAAGGCTTACAGCCGCTACGGCTCGAATGTGCACAAGCAGGTCTATGTCTACGGCAGCCTCGACACCCGCTCGATCGAGTTGCCGCGCGGCTTCGGCATGGCCTGGGGCGTCGGCGGCTGGCTCTTGTTCCCGTTCCTGATGAAGATCGGTCCGGAGGCGGGCAACAAGCTGCGCCAGCGGGTGGTTGCCGAGTTGAAGACCACCTTCGCCAGTCACTACACCAAGGTGGTGTCGTTGCAGGAAACCCTGCAGCTCGACAACATCGCCGTCTACGGCAAGCGCGCGACCGGCGAGAAATTCCTGATCAATCCGAACAAGGGCGCGTAACCGAGCGGAGGTTAAAGCGCGATGAGATTAGGTTGAATCGTCATCGCGCTTTGGATTCTTGTTTGAGCATGATCCTTCCGGAAAACCGCTTCGCACTTTTCCGGATCCTGCTAGTCGCGCTCGAATGCCAGTGCCCTGGAGCGTTTGTGACGCTCCAGGGCATGGCCGATCAGGACGTCCATCAGCTCGGATTGCGGCAGGCCGCTGGCCTCCCACAGCCGCGGATACATGCTGATGTTGGTGAAGCCGGGCAGGGTGTTCGCCTCGTTCACGAACGCCTGCTCGCCGTGCAGGAAGAAGTCGATGCGCGCCATGCCTTCGCAACCCAGCACGCCGAACGTCTTGATCGCGAGCTCCCTGATGCGATCTGCCACGGCGGGCGGGACGTCGGCGGGCACCTGAAGCAGGGCACCATCCGCATCGAGATACTTCGCGTCGTAGGAGTAGAAGCCGTGCTTGTCGGACGGCACGATCTCGCCGAGCTGCGAGGCACGCACGCGGCCCTCGGCATCCTCGAGCACGGAGCACTCGACCTCCCGGATCGGCGCGATGCAGCGCTCGATCAGGATCTTGGTGTCGAAGCGGAACGCCAGTTTGCAGCCGGCCTCGAATTCCGCCGCGTTGCGCGCCTTCGACACGCCGACCGATGATCCCATGTTGGCCGGCTTGACGAACAGCTCCTGCGAGCTGAGGGCGCTGACCGCGTCGTCGTAGCTGACCGGGGCGGCGACCGACATCACGACAAAGGGGACGATCGGCAATCCCGCCTCGCGCAGCAGGCGCTTGGCGATGTCCTTGTCCATTCCGGCCGCCGAGCCCATCACGCGCGAGCCGACATAGGCCACGTCGGACAACTCCAGCGCACCCTGCACCGTGCCATCCTCGCCATTGGGGCCATGCAGGACCGGGAAGACGACATCGAATGCCGGCAATTCCGCCGGCACTGCCTCAGGTCCCGGAAGCACCACGACGCGGCCCTGTCCGCCCGGCAGCAGCGCGAGTTGCGGCCCATGGTCCGGAATGGTCAGCGCGCCGCCACCCGCGCCGGCGCCGTTGCCGGCATCGGCAACGATCCAGCGGCCATCCCGGGTGATGCCGATCGCCGTGGCCTCATAGCGATCCGGGTCGAGCGAGCGAAGCACGTTCGCCGCCGACGCCCGCGACACGTCATGTTCGGCCGATCGTCCGCCGAACAGGATTGCAATCCGTCTCTTGCGCTCTGCCATTGTCCGCTCTTCGGTCGGCGGTCGAATCCGGCAACAGTATGTTTGGAGGAACGTGTCGACAATTGGCCCCGAGCGCTCGCCCGACGCGGTTTTCGGGCGGAGCGGCCGGTGGCCGATCCGGAGGCGCCAACGCTTTGGGGGCAGAGCCTCATGGCCGTTCGGTCAAATTTCGTGAACACTGGGTTTCCGGAATTGAACGATCCATGCACTTGCATCTTTCTCGGAGCGCCGGTAGGTGAAGTGCGCGAGCTTCACGCACAACCCGAGGGAAATTGCTATGGCCTATAACATCGTCACCATCGTCGGCAGCATCCGCAAACAGAGCTTCTCGCTCAAGATTGCCAATGCGCTGGCCAAGCTCGCACCGGCATCGCTGAAGCTCGACGTGACGACCCTCGAAGGCATTTCCTTCTTCAACCAGGACCTCGAGGCCGCCCCGCCGGCGGACTGGCTGGCCTTCCGCGAGAAGTTGCAGAAGTCGAACGGCGTGCTGTTCGTGACCCCCGAATACAACCGCTCGATTCCGGGCGTGCTGAAGAACGCGATCGACGTCGCCTCGCGGCCCTACGGCAAGAGCTCGTTTATCGGCAAGCCGATCGGCATCATCGGCAATTCGCCGGGACCGCTCGGCGGCGTCAGCGCGGTGAAGCATCTGCAGAACATCCTGCCGGGCATTTCCGGTCCGATCCTCGGCCAGCCGGAAGCCTATCTCAACGGTGTCGGCGATGCCTTCGACGACAAGGGCGAACTGACCAAGGAGTCGCTCAAGGGCGTGCTGCAGCAGTATCTCGGCGCCTTCGCGGCCTTTATCGAAAAGCAGAACGGCTGACCTTGTTGACGCGTTTTCTTCACGCGAACCGGCATCCACTTCGCTCGAAAACGCTTTGGTTTAGCACTCCGTTAACCCCATGGCCGCATCTTCGCGGCCATGGTTTCCCGTACGCGCCTCAAATCGATTCTGACCGGGCTCGCGCTCTACACGCTGGCGGCGCTGATGGTCGGCTATTTCGGCGTCAACGCCTATACCGGCAAATACGGCCTGAACGCGCGGCAGGAGCTCGACCAGGAAATCATCGCGCTGACCTCGGAGCTCGCGCGGCTGAAGAAGGAACGCGCCGAGGGCGAGCAGCGGGTGTCGCTGTTGCGGTCGGACCGGGTCGATCCCGACATGCTGGACGAGCGCGCGCGCTTCCAGCTCGACTACGCCAACCCGCGTGATCTGGTCCGGATCAACAAGTCGAACTGACGCGTTCTCAAATTTCAAAAATAATCGCGTGCTATCACAAAAGTGTCGCGCCGCGCTGCAGTGCGGCATAGCAAAATTCCATCGAGCGAACGCAATCCTTCCAAGGTGATTTGAGTTGGGTTAGAGAGGGTTCTCCGACTTCTCTCACCCGGAATTGCCATGGCCGCACCCAAGAAAACCGTCGCAAAAGAATCAGGGCAAGAGAAGGCTGGTTCTCCCCCCGAATTCTCCAAGGAGCAGGAGTTCAAGGCACTGCGGGACATGCTCCTGATCCGGCGCTTCGAGGAGAAGGCCGGTCAGCTCTACGGCATGGGTGCGATCGGCGGCTTCTGCCATCTCTATATTGGCCAGGAAGCCGTTGTGGTTGGCATGCAGATGGCGCTGAAGCAGGGCGACGAGGTCATAACGGGCTACCGCGACCACGGCCACATGCTGGCCTGCGACATGGAAGCTAAGGGCGTGATGGCCGAATTGACCGGACGCCGCGGCGGCTATTCCCGCGGCAAGGGCGGCTCCATGCACATGTTCAGCAAGGAGAAGCATTTCTACGGCGGTCACGGAATCGTGGGCGCGCAGGTGTCGCTCGGCACCGGCCTTGCCTTCGCCAACCGCTATCGCGGCAACGATAACGTCAGCGTGACCTATTTCGGCGACGGCGCGGCCAACCAGGGCCAGGTCTACGAGAGCTTCAACATGGCTGAGCTGTGGAAGCTGCCGGTGATTTACGTCATCGAGAACAATCGCTACGCGATGGGCACCTCGGTGTCGCGCGCTTCGGCGCAGCAGGATTTCTCCAAGCGCGGCGCCTCCTTCAACATTCCCGGCAGGCAGGTCGACGGCATGGACGTGCGCGCGGTCAAGGCCGCCGCCGATGAGGCCACAGCATGGTGCCGCGGCGGCAATGGTCCGATGATCCTCGAGATGCAGACCTACCGCTATCGCGGCCACTCGATGTCCGATCCCGCGAAGTACCGCACGCGCGAGGAAGTCGAGAAGGTTCGTCACGACCAGGACCCGATCGAGCAGGTGCGCAACCGCTTGCTGGCGTCGGGCGTCAGCGAGCAGGATCTGAAGGCGATCGACGCCGAGGTGCGCGAGATCGTCAACGAAGCCGCCGACTTCGCGCAGCACGATCCGGAGCCGGATGCATCCGAGCTCTACACCGACATCTACCGCTGACCCCACCCCGCGCAGACGAATTTCAAGATCGATTTCGGGAGCCGATATGCCCATTCAAGTGCTGATGCCTGCGCTGTCGCCCACCATGGAGAAGGGCAACCTCGCCAAATGGCTGAAAAAGGAAGGCGAGACCATCAAGTCCGGTGACGTGATCGCCGAGATCGAGACCGACAAGGCGACGATGGAGGTCGAGGCAACCGACGAGGGCACGCTCGGCAAGATCCTGATTCCGGAAGGCACCGCCGATGTCGCGGTGAACACGCCGATCGCCACGATTCTGGCGGACGGCGAAAGCGCCGCCGACCTCGCCAAGGTGCCTGCGGCACCAGCGCCGCAGCCGAAGGCGGCGGAGGCTGCGCCTGCTGCCGAAGCCAAGGCGGAAGCGCCGCAGCCGGCAGCAAAGGCGCCGGCCGCGCCGGTCAGCGAGGCGCTGCCCGATCCGGAAATTCCCGCGGGCACCGAGATGGTCACGCAGACCATCCGCGAGGCGCTGCGCGATGCGATGGCCGAGGAGATGCGCCGCGACGGCGACGTCTTCATCATGGGCGAGGAGGTCGCCGAGTATCAGGGCGCCTACAAGGTGACGCAGGGCCTGTTGCAGGAATTCGGTGCGCGGCGCGTGATCGACACGCCGATCACCGAGCACGGTTTTGCCGGCGTCGGCGTCGGCGCGGCGATGGCCGGGCTGAAGCCGATCGTCGAGTTCATGACCTGGAATTTCGCGATGCAGGCGATCGACCAGATCATCAACTCCGCCGCCAAGACGCTCTATATGTCTGGCGGCCAGATGGGCTGCTCGATCGTGTTCCGCGGCCCGAACGGCGCCGCTGCGCGCGTCGCCGCCCAACACAGCCAGGACTACGCCGCCTGGTACTCGCAGATTCCGGGCCTCAAGGTGATCGCGCCGTATTCGGCCGCCGACTACAAGGGCCTGCTCAAGGCCGCGATCCGCGATCCCAATCCGGTGATCTTCCTCGAGAACGAGGTGCTGTACGGCCACACCGGCGAGGTGCCAAAGCTCGCCGATTTCATTGTGCCGATCGGCAAGGCGCGGATTGCGCGCGCCGGCAAGGACGTCACCCTCGTGTCCTGGGCGATGGGCATGTCGTATGCGCTGAAGGCCGCGGACGAGCTCGCCAAGGAGGGCATCGACGCCGAGGTGATCGACCTGCGCACCATCCGTCCGATGGACACGGAGACCATCATCAACTCGGTGAAGAAGACCGGCCGTGCGGTCACGGTGGAGGAGGGCTGGCAGCAGAGCGGCGTCGGCTCCGAGGTCGCCGCGCGCATCATGGAGCATGCGTTCGACTATCTCGATGCGCCGGTCGCGCGCGTCTCCGGCAAGGATGTGCCGATGCCCTATGCCGCCAATCTCGAAAAGCTTGCTCTGCCTTCCGTCGCCGAGGTGGTCGCGGCCGCCAAGGCCGTGTCCTACCGGTAACGCCGATGGCCGGTCCCAAGGAGCAGCCGCTGCCGCCTGACGTGATAGGCCGCGACGACGCCGTCGAGGTGCTGCGCGCCTTTGTCGTCGACGGCGGCCTGTCGATCGCGTTCCAGCGCGCCTTCGAGGAGCCGGACATGTGGGGGCTGATGCTCGTCGACATCGCCCGCCACGCCGCGCGCGCCTATTCGCGCGAGAGCGAATACACCGAGGACGAGGCGCTCGCGCGCATCGTCGAGATGTTCGAAGCCGAAATCGCCCGGCCGACCGACATGGGCCAAACCAAACCGCGGTCGCAACAAGGTCACTGACAATGCCGATCAATATTCTCATGCCCGCGCTGTCGCCGACGATGGAAAAGGGCAATCTCGCCAAGTGGCTCAAGAAAGAGGGCGACAAGGTCAAGTCCGGCGACGTGATCGCGGAGATCGAGACCGACAAGGCGACGATGGAAGTCGAGGCGGTCGACGAGGGCACGATCGCCAAGATCCTGGTGCCGGAGGGCACGCAGGACGTGCCGGTCAACGACGTCATCGCGGTCATGGCCGGCGACGGCGAGGATGTGAAGGCGGCAGCCAGCGCCGGAGCCGGCACTGCTCCGGCCGCCAAGCCCGCCGAAGCCCCGAAGCCCGCCGCGCAGGCCGCGCCTGCCGCGGCTCCCGCACCAGTGGCTGCGCCGGCACCGGCCGCAGCGCCGGCGCCGCAGCCTGCTGCGGCACCCGCCGCGCAAGCCAACGGCCACGCCCGCGTCTTTTCTTCGCCCCTGGCGCGCCGGTTGGCAAAGGAAGCCGGCATCGATCTTTCCCGCATCACCGGCACCGGACCGCACGGCCGCGTCATCGCGCGCGATGTCGACGACGCCAAGTCCGGCAAGGGCCTGAAGGCGCCGGCGGCGGCGCCCGCCGCCGCGGGGCCGAGCATCGCGCCGTCGATGTCGGACAAGCAGATCCTGGCGCTGTTCGAGCCAGGCTCGTATGAAGTCGTGCCGCATGACGGCATGCGCCGCACCATCGCGCAGCGTCTCACCGCCTCGGTGCAGAACGTCCCGCACTTCTATCTCACCATCGACTGCGACATCGGCAAGCTGCTCGCCGCGCGCGAAGAGATCAACGCCGCCGCGCCGAAGGACAAGGAGAAGAAGCCGCTCTACAAGATCTCGGTCAACGACTTCGTCATCAAGGCGATGGCGGTCGCGCTGCAGAAGATTCCGAACTGCAACGTCAGCTGGACCGAAGGCGGCATGCTCAAGCACAAGCATTCCGACGTCGGCGTCGCGGTGGCGATGCCGGGCGGCCTGATCACGCCGATCATCCGCAAGGCCGAGACCAAGACGCTCTCGACCATCTCGAACGAGATGAAGGATTTTGCCGCGCGCGCCCGCGCCCGTAAGCTGAAGCCGGAAGAATACCAGGGCGGCACCACCGCGGTCTCCAACCTCGGCATGTACGGCATCAACCACTTCACCGCCGTGATCAATCCGCCGCACGCCTCGATCCTCGCGGTCGGCACCTCGGAGGAGCGCCCCGTCGTGCGCGGCGGCAAGATCGAGATCGCGAACGTCATGAGCGTGACCCTGTCGTGCGATCACCGCGCCATCGACGGCGCGCTCGGCGCCGAGCTGATCGGCGCCTTCAAGCAGCTGATCGAAAATCCCGTGATGATGATGGTGTGACGGGCATCCGCCATGTACGCGATGTCAGGTCCGTACGTTCTGCTCGCCGCCATAGCCGTTGCGCTGCTCGTCGCGGTCAACCGCGACCTGATATCGACGTTCCAGTTCCGGTTGATGATGATCGGCGCCGGTGTGCTGGCGCTGGTGTGGACCATATTTCTCGGTGCGGTATGGCAGGAGTACCGATGAGTGGCCGGCTTGGCCCGCACGCGCTGGCCCTGGATTTCGCTGCTGCTGTCGGCCGTGCTGGTGTGCAATCCGGTCGGGTTCGATTTGCTGCACTCCGCGTTCTTCGCCGGCGAACAGCTGGCACGGAATATCGCCCAGCCGATCGTGCTGACGGCCCTGGCCATTATGGCCGTGGCGATCGGGCTCGAATGGCTGGTCAGGTCGTTGATCGCAAGAAGCCGCGCCCGCGGCGTTACACGTTGAGTTGAACGGGAGCCGCCATGGCCGACACATCCTTTGACGTCATCATCATCGGCTCCGGCCCCGGCGGCTACGTGACCGCGATCCGCGCCGCGCAGCTCGGCTTCAAGACCGCGATCGTGGAGAAGTCCTATCTCGGCGGCATCTGCCTGAACTGGGGCTGCATTCCGACCAAGGCGCTGCTGCGCTCCGCCGAGATCTATCACTACATGCAGCACGCCAAGGATTACGGGCTGTCGGCCGACAATGTCTCGTTCGATCCGAAAGCGGTGGTGCAGCGCTCGCGCGGCGTGTCGAAGCGCCTCAACGACGGCGTCGGCTTCCTGATGAAGAAGAACAAGGTCACGGTGATCTGGGGCGATGCCACGATCGACGCGCCCGGCAAGATCACGGTGAAGAAGTCCGCGGTCGAGGCGCCGAAGGGCGCGAGCGGCGAGGGCACCTACCAGGCCAAGCACATCATCATTGCGACCGGCGCGCGGCCGCGCGTGCTGCCCGGGCTCGAGCCCGACAAGAAGCTGATCTGGACCTATTTCGAGGCGATGGTGCCGGAGCGGATGCCGAAGTCGCTGCTGGTGGTCGGCTCCGGTGCGATCGGCATCGAGTTCGCCTCGTTCTTCCACACCATGGGTGCCGACGTCACCGTGGTCGAGGTGCTGCCGCAGATCCTCCCCGTGGAAGACGCGGAGATCGCCGGCCTCGCGCGCAAGCGGTTCGAGAAGATGGGCATCAAGATCATGTCCTCGACCAAGGTGACCAAGCTGGAGAAGAAGGCCGACAGCGTGGTCGCGACCATCGACGACGGCAAGGGCCAGCCGCAGACCAAGGAATTCGAGCGCGTGATCTCGGCGGTCGGCGTGGTCGGCAATATCGAGGGTCTCGGGCTGGAAAAGCTCGGCGTCAAAACCGATCGCGGCTGCATCGTGATCGACGGCCTCGGCAAGACCAACGTCCCCGGCATCTACGCGATCGGCGACGTCGCGGGACCGCCGATGCTCGCGCACAAGGCCGAGCATGAGGGCGTGATCTGCATCGAAGCGATCAAGGGTCTGCATCCGCATCCGATGGACAAGCTGATGATCCCGGGCTGCACCTACTGCAACCCGCAAGTCGCCTCCGTCGGCCTCACCGAAGCCAAGGCCAAGGAAGGCGGCCGCGAGATCCGCGTCGGCCGTTTCCCGTTTGTCGGCAACGGCAAGGCGATCGCGCTCGGCGAAGACCAGGGCCTCGTCAAGGTGGTGTTTGACAAGAAGACCGGCCAGCTGCTCGGCGCACACATGATCGGCGCCGAAGTCACCGAGCTGATCCAAGGCTATGTGGTGGCGATGAATCTGGAGACCACCGAAGAGGAGTTGATGCACACCGTGTTCCCGCATCCGACCTTGTCGGAAATGATGAAGGAAGCGGTGCTCGACGCCTATGGGCGCGTGCTGAATATCTGAGGCCGCGGACGGCGGCCACGGTCCCGTCATCCTGAGGAGCGCGGAGCGCGTCTCGAAGGATGCACGGCCCGGATCGAACAGCGGGCCGTTCGCCCTTAGAGACGGCCGCTTCGCGACCTCCTCAGGGTGACGGGTCTAACAGCAATAGAGCAGAACAAGAAAGGCGATGAAGCCAGTGAAAGACAACGACAACCTCACCATCGAACGCCCGACCTTCGTGACCCATCTCGAATGCGCGATGGAGGGCGATCATTATGCAGCCGACCAGGTGCACAACCTGTCCAAGGCCGGCAAGCCGCTGTTGGTGCGCTACGACCTCGCCGGGGTGAAGAAGGCGCTCACCAAGGATGCGCTGGCCGAACGTCCGGCCGACCTATGGCGCTACCGCGAGCTGCTGCCGGTGCGCAAATGCCAGGACATCGTCAGCCTCGGCGAAGTCACAACGCCGCTGATCCGGCTGCCGCGGCTCGGCGCCAAGCTCGGCGGCGGTGAGATCATCGTCAAGGACGAGGGGCGGCTGCCGACCGGCTCGTTCAAGGCGCGCGGCCTCGTGATGGCGGTGTCGATGGGCAAGGCGCTCGGCATCAAGCACATGGCGATGCCGACCAACGGCAATGCCGGCGCGGCGCTCGCGGCCTACGCGACCTCCTGCGGCATCAAGACCACGATCTTCTGCCCGGCGGATACGCCGGAGGTGAATGTCAGCGAGATCGAGCTGCAGGGCGCCACCGTCTATCGCGTCAACGGCTATATCGACGACTGCGGCAAGATCGTCGGCGAGGGCAAGGCCAAGGTCGGCTGGTTCGATACGTCGACCCTGAAGGAGCCGTACCGGATCGAGGGCAAGAAGACGATGGGCCTCGAGCTCGCCGAGCAACTCGGCTGGGACGTGCCCGACGTGATCTTCTATCCGACCGGCGGCGGCACCGGCCTGATCGGCATGTGGAAGGCGTTCGACGAGCTCGAGAAGATCGGTTTCATCGGCTCGAAGCGCCCGCGCATGGTCGCGGTGCAGGCCTCCGGCTGCGCGCCGATGGTGCGTGCTTACGAGGCTGGCACCGAGCATGCGGCGCGCTGGGAGGACGCCCACACCATCGCCTCCGGCATCCGCGTGCCGCAGGCGATCGGCGACTTCCTCATCCTGCGCGCGGTGCGC
Organism: Bradyrhizobium sp. CER78; assembly: GCF_029846235.1. Taxonomy (GTDB): domain Bacteria; phylum Pseudomonadota; class Alphaproteobacteria; order Rhizobiales; family Xanthobacteraceae; genus Bradyrhizobium. Next base: position 1,491 of record NZ_JARVWP010000004.1, on the reverse strand, counting down.
GAGAGCAAGGGGTTTGCGATCGCGGTCGATGACGACAAGATCAGCGCCGCGCTCAACGAGGTCGCGCGTGAGGAGGGGCTCCTGCTGTGCCCTGAGGGCGCTGCGACCTATGCCGCCTACAAGGAGAGCCTTGCCGACGGCCGCGTCTCGAAGGGTGACCGCGTGATGCTGTTCAATTGCGCCAGCGGCTTGAAATACCCGCTGCCGCCGGTGCCCCGCGCGCTCGACCGGCACAAGCCGATCGACTTCTCGCAGTTCTAACCTGTTGTTGCAGTCGTCATTGCGAGCGCAGCGAAGCAATCCATCTCACCGCTTGCTGAACCATGGATTGCTTCGTCGCTTCGCTCCTCGCAATGACGGTGTCATTTGATGGAGTGAATGATGCGTCGAATCCTGTGGGCTGTTTTGGCCGCGTTTGTGACGCTAGTCGGCGCTGCACACGCGGAAACCTGGCCCGCGCACCCGATCACCATCGTCGTGCCGTTCGCCGCCGGCGGTCCGTCGGATGCCATGGCGCGCATTCTTGCCGAGCGGATGAAGCAGTCGCTCGGTGAGGTGGTCCTGATCGAGAACGTGACCGGAGCGGGCGGTTCGATCGGCGTCGGCCGCGCGGTGCGCGCGGCGCCGGACGGCTACACCGTTTCGTTCGGCCATCTCGGTACCCACGTCGCAAACGGCGCGATCTACAAGCTCGGCTACGACCTCGTCGAGGATCTCGAGCCGGTGGTGCTGCTGCCGAGCAATCCGATGATCATCGTCAGCAAGAACGACGTGCCGGCGAAGACGTTGAAGGAGCTGCTCGCATGGCTGAAGTCGCGGCCGGCGCCGCCGACCGCAGGCACCGCCGGCGCCGGCAGCGGCAGCCATATCGCGGGGCTCTATTTCGAGAATGTCTCCGGCATCAAGCTGCAATACGTGCCCTATCGCGGCACCGGGCCGGCGCTGAACGACCTCGTCGCCGGCCAGATCGACATCATCGTCGATCAGACCTCGAACTCGATCAACCAGGTTCGTGCCGGCAACATCCGCGCCTATGCCGTCACCGATTCCAAGCGGGTCGCGAATGCGCCCGAAGTCCCGACGGTCGATGAGGCAGGCCTGCCCGGCTTCCACATGACGCTGTGGTCCGGCCTCTGGGTGCCGAAGGGCACGCCGCAGGAGATCGTGGCCAAGCTCAACACGGCTGCGATCCAGGCGCTGCGTGATCCCGCCGTGAGGAAGCAGCTCGAAAATCTCGGCTTGCAGATGCCGCCGCAAGACCAGCTGAAGCCGGAAGCACTCGGCGCCTGGCAGAAGGCGGAAATCGCGAAGTGGTGGCCGATGATCAAGGCCGCCAACGTGAAGGTGGAGTGAAGACGCAACGTCGTCCCGGCCTGGTGCGCAATGCGCACCGGGGCCGGGACCCAATTACTCCAAACGTTGGTTGCGGCGCGACGCTGGGGCCACGTTCCCGATCACAATCAAACGCGGTGGTTATGGGTCCCGGCCTTC
>NZ_JARVWP010000039.1 GCF_029846235.1 Bradyrhizobium sp. CER78 | reverse complement strand
AAACCAACCTTCGAAAAACGCCGAAAACGCTGCGGCGCGCGACATCCACGCGCCTGACGGAACTTGGGTCAGCTTCTCCGCAAAGCGTTTAAGTTTGGTTGAGCAAATGGAAAAGAACGGGATCAACAAAGAGATAAGGCCGCGCGATTGAATCGCGCGGCCGGTCGTAACCTTTGATTAATGATGTTGCCGCGGCCGCGTTCAGGACGCTGCGATAATGACCTTGTCGCCGTCGAGCACGAGCGTCACCTTCAACCCGCAGGCTTCAGCCAAGAGGCGCGTGTAATGCGGCTGCACCGCATGTGCATCGACCGTGTTCGGCGAGCTTGCATTGAGCAGGTCGACGATGTTCTGTGGCACACGCGCATTGAGGCCCGCGGCCTGGATACGGAAGGTCATGGTTTCGCCCTCGCCGACCGGATCGATGGTGAGCGTGCCGCCGCGCGGGATGGTCTGCTGCGCGATGACCAGCATGTTGAGCAGCAGCTTGACGCGATTCTTGGGCAGCAGCAGCCGCGGCAGATTCCAGGTCAGCGTCACCTTGCCGTCCTCGATGTGCCCCTTCGCCATGTTCTGGGCGTCGCCGAGGTCGATCTGAGCGCCGGAGGAACCGGCGGCGCCGAATGCCAGCCGGCAGAACTGCAGCCGCGCCGACGCGGTCTTGGCGCTCTTGCGGATCAGATCGAGCGCGAAGTCGCGATCTTCAGGCTTCGGATTGTCGTCAAGGACCTCAAGGCCATTGACGATCGCGCCGACCGGACTGATGAGATCGTGACAGACCCGCGAGCACAACAGCGCCGCGAGTTCGAGCGCATCGGGAGCGGGACCGGGAGACGAAGTGCCAGACATCAATTGTTTCCTGGAAAGCCGCACGCCGACCGAGGAGTGCGAATCACGCATGCCTGTCGGCTTGATACACCGGGCAGACGGATGCTGCCAGCGTGCGGCGGGGCTGGCATCATGATCTCAGGGGAAGACGAACAGGATATGAGAGCCGCCCATGAATAAGGCACAATCGCCCGCCGTCGACTGCGACAAGGCCGCCACACTGCTCGACCAGCTGACCGAGCTCGTGATCCGCGCCGGCGAGGCGATTCTTGCGGTCAACCGTTCCGCCATGAATGTGACCGGCAAGAGTGACGGCTCGCCGGTCACCGAAGCCGATCTCGCCGCCGACCACATCATCGTCGAAGGGCTGACGCGGCTGGCGCCGCATGTGTCGCTGCTGTCGGAGGAGCGCGTGCATCTGGCGACGCCGCCCTACAAGGACAGTTTCTTCCTGATCGATCCGCTCGACGGCACCAAGGAGTTCGTCGCCGGCCGCAACGAGTTCACCGTCAATGTGGCGCTGGTCACGCACGGCGTGCCACTGCTCGGCATCGTCGGCGCGCCGGCGCTCGGATTGATCTGGCGCGGCATCGTCGGCAAGGGCGCGGAGCGATTGACACTGAAGGGCGGCGCGGCTTCGCAGGCGGTGGCGATCAAGTCCCGTCCTTGCCCGCCACGCGGCGCGCCCTGGACCGTTGCGGTGAGCCGTTCACATGGTGATGCACGCACCGAGGCCTTCATCGACGAACGCGGCGGCGCGGTCCGCGCCGTGCTGGGATCGGCGGTCAAGTTCGGCCGTGTCGCCGAGGGTGCGGTCGATATCTATCCCCGCCTCTCCCCCACATCCGAATGGGATGTGGCGGCCGGTCACGCGGTGGTCGTCGCCGCCGGCGGCAAGGTGACCGATTCGCACGGGCACCCCCTGCATTTCGGGCTCGGCCGCGAGGACTTCCTGGTGCCGGAATTCATTGCCTGGGGCGACCCCGCCGCGGCCTAAAGCACGATCCGGAAAAGTGCGAGGCGGTTTTCCCTCGCGACAAACGCGGAACGCGTTTGCGCGGAGATCATGCTCAGGACAAAGAGCTGACTACTGCGCGAGATCTTCTTCCAGCTCCGGCCAGCGTGCCGCGGCTTCCTTCAGGAAGCGCGCGGGATCGGCGGCGAAGGCATCGCGGCTATGTTCCCGGTTGAACAGATAGAGCCTGTTCCCGACAACGGCCCAGAATCGCGGATTGCCGGCACAGGTCACGCCCCGCACCAGATCGGTCGGATCGTAGCCGCCGAACTGCGGACCGTAGATTTCAGGATGCGCCACGAACGAGGCGCGGTTGCCTTCGTTGCGGAAGCGCCAGACCGCGCCGCTTTCGGCGGCCTCGAATTCCGGCCGGCCCTGGGTGGCGGCGGCGTCGGTGAAATAGGCGACCGGATCGAATCCCTCGATCGCCAGGCCCGAGTAGCGGTTCGTCACCACGCGCTCGGTCGTGGTGGCCTGAACAGGCAAAGCAGGGCAGATGGCCGCCAAAATGCCCGCCAACAGGCCGAAAAACGCCATGCCCCGGCACGATCCATATCTTTCCTGCCGTTGTGCCGTCATAGTTGATACCGATAACATCCGAGTCGAGGGGACACTGGGCGCAACCTAGAGCCGTGCCTGTTGGCATCAGGTTAAAGGGCAACGCCCGGATTTCGATAGCAGGGGTTCTTAATGACTTTCGCATCACGCCTTGCCGCGGTCGCGTTTGCCGCGCTGATGTGCTGGAGCGCAGGGGCGTCCGCGCAGCAGCCCCCACCACCGCAATATCCGCCGCCGCAGCGTGAACAGACCCCGTATACTTACGGGCCCGACGAACTGGTCGGCGCCGGACACAAGTTCTTCGGCAACGTTTCGCGCGGGCTGGCCTCCGTGATCGAGCGCGCGGTCAGCCAATGGGGTCTGCCCAACGGTTATGTGCTCGGCGAGGAAGGCTCCGGCGCGTTCGTCGCCGGACTGCGCTATGGCGAAGGCACGCTCTACACCAAGAACGCCGGCGACCTCCGGGTCTATTGGCAGGGTCCCTCGGTCGGCTTCGACTGGGGCGGCGACGGCGCCCGCACCATGACGCTGGTCTACAACCTGCCTTCGACGCAGGCGATCTACCAGCGCTTCGTCGGCATCGACGGCTCGGCCTATATCGTCGGCGGCTTCGGCATGACGGCGCTGACCGCCAACAACATCGTGCTGGTCCCGATTCGCTCGGGCATCGGCCTGCGGCTCGGCGCCAGCGTCGGCTATCTCAAATACACCCCGCGCGCGACCTGGAACCCGTTCTAGGTCGCAGCCTCGAACGGGTCCTTGCGCCAAGCGCTCCGGCACTGTTAGCGATTCAGGTTAACGCGGCAAACGGGCTGGCCTTTGGCCGGCCCGCCGTGGCATTGTGATTAACAAATTCCTGCTTTCTTTGGAGTGACCCTTCATGATCGAGCCGATCATGTACGCGGCGATCGGTTTCCTGATCTCGATGCTGTGCGGCCTGATGATCGTACCCCTGGTGCATAACCGGGCGGTGCGGCTGACCACGCGCCGGATGGAGGCGGCCACCCCGCTGTCGATGGCCGAGATCCAGGCCGACAAGGACCAGCTCCGTGCCGAATTCGCCATGTCGGCCCGCCGGCTCGAGATGAGCGTCGACCAGCTCAAGAGCAAGACCACGAGCCAGCTCGCCGAGCTCGGCAAGAAGACCGACGCGATCAACCGCATGAAGATCGAGCTGGGCGAGAAGAACGCCGCGATCTTCGCGATGGAAGCGCGCGAGAAGGCGATGAAGGAGCAGCTTCGCGCCACCGAGGAGGAGTTCGGCGCCAAGACCGAGCTGCTGCGCAACGCCGAGCAGGCGCTGACCGACAAGCAGGGCGAGCTTGGCAGGATCAATGCCGAGCTCAGCGACCGCTCGATCACCGCCGACAGCCGCCAGGTCGAGCTGGTCGCGGTGCGGACCCAGGTCGAGGAGTTGAAGAACCGTGTCGGCGATGCCGCCAGGGAGTTCGCGGCGACCGAGGCGCGCCTCGCCCAGGAGCGCAGCCAGTCGGAGACCGTGACGCGCGATCTCGCTGATGCGCGCGGCCGGGTCGAGAATCTGAGCCAGCGCGTCACCGACCTCGACCGTCAGCTGATCGTCCAGGTCAAGGAGGCCGAGATGCTCGGTAACCGCGTCAGCGACCTCGAGACACGGCTTGCGACCCAGGGCAAGCTGCTCGCCGAGCGCGAATTCGAGAACGGCCAGCTCAAGCAGGCCAACGCGGCCGCGGAGCGGACGGTGCAGGAGCTGCGCGAGGAGATCGCCGCAGCGGGCGGCGGCAAATCGTCCGTGCTCGAGCAGCTGCGCCAGGAGAAGGCCGCAGTCGAGGAGCAGCTGCGCACAGCCCGCGACGAACGCGGCAAGCTGCAGCGCGACATCAACGCGATCCAGCAGCAGGCCGAGAGCTCCTGGGCGACCGAGCGGATGGAGAACGCGCTGCTGCGCGAACGCATCAACGACATCGCAGCCGAAGTGGCCAAGCTCGCGATCCAGCTCGAGGGCCCCAATTCGGCGATCGAGGCCATGCTGGCGGCGGAGCCGACCGTGCCGGCCAAGATCGCCTTGCAGCCCGCCGCCAAGCCCGCCAGCGGTGCCGCAAACGGCGTCCCGCCGGGCAGCGGGATGCCCGAAGGCGGCGGCACGCTCGCCGAGCGCATCCGGGCGCTGCAGTCACACGCCTCCCGCGCCCGACAGCAAGGCGCCTGATTTACACAGGGTTTGGCTTGACACCCCTACCCGGCACTTCGTAAATCGCACGCTCTGACGAAGCGCCACTTTTCGACCGGCCGGCATCGGCCGTTGGCATGTCATATCCCGGACGCATAGCTCAGCGGGAGAGCGTTCCCTTCACACGGGAGAGGTCCAAGGTTCGATCCCTTGTGCGTCCACCATTCCCCCTCCCTGGATCGCCGGCTGCGGACGATTGTCGACATTCCGGCGCCGTTGGGACCGCCGCATCAAAAATCTCGAAAACAACCCCATGCAAAGCAGCCGACGCGCGTGCGACGCGGCCGGCAGTCCGGCTCATTGCCGGCGGCGCTGGGGTGTCGATGACGGGTTGGAGGTGCGTCGTCCGAGTGTGCCGAGCAGATCGCGCACGGCGCCGTCGAGCTCGCCGGATGGCGGGGTGGCTTGATCGGCGGGTTGCGTGCCGGTCGGCCGATACCAGGCGCGGGCAGACATGTCGTCATTCGCGGCCCGAAGCTGAGGCGCATGCCCCCGCGGTGGCGTCCGCAGTCGGCGGCGCGAGATCAGCTCGCGGACGCCGTACCCGGCTACGAACCCGATCGCGGTGACGACAACGACAGTCAGAATTTCCAGTATTGCGCTGTCCCACGATCACTCTGCTGCGGTGCAATAAGCGCGACAATGCGGCAGGGGCTTGACCGGACCGATTCCTTTTCACTGTATCGCACACAACCCTGCCCCTCGGAGTCATACGGGGTTTTGTTTGCAGGCCTCCTCGGCTACCTTCCCGGAACTCGCGAGGGGGCCGGGACGTCTCGATGCGCAAGGGTAATGATTACATTCTGAAGCTGCGACCTTGGTCGTTGTCGACCTTCGTGGTCGCATTGCTGGCGGTGGTGCTGGCCACCGCCACCCAGGAAATGTTCGCAAGCTTCGGCATGCAATTCTATTTTGCGGGCTTCGTGCCGGCGATCCTGATCGCCGGCCTGATGGGCGGCGCGCCAGCCGGCGCCTTCGCCACGATCATCACGCTTCCGATCGTCTGGTGGGCGTTCATGCCGCCGTATTTCGAGTTCGCCTGGCCGACCGCGGCCGATTACGACAGCATGGCGATGTTCGTGCTGTCGAGCGCGCTCCTGGTGTGTTTCTCGCAGCTCTATCGGGAGGCACTGGTCATCCTGCGGAAGTAGGCGCCTGGCGCAGGCCCGAACTCCCCGCCGGTGGCGGCAAGCCGGTTGCCCGCGGCGATCATTCGCCCTCAGATCCCGAACATCCAGACCGCGACGATGGTGGCGAGCGTCGCCACGCCGCTGACCGTCCAGCCCACCGCGTAGAATGTGTTCTCCGGGGCGGTGTCGAGCACCGTGTTGGTGGTTTCCGTCATTGACCGCCAGCGCATGGCGTCTCTCCTCGGAACTCCTGCCCAGCGACATAACGCAGCTCCCGGTTCCAGGTTCCGCCCACATCGCGCCGGCCGCGCCGTTCACGCTGAACTCACGGACTGCTGATCGGGCTCGCGGAACCTGCGACATTCTGTCCCGTTGAGGGGCGCCGGAAACCAACTTGGGAGAACCATCCGATGCGAACACTGATCCTCGCCGCCACCGCCCTCGCCTTCGTCTCGTCCGCCGCGCTCGCGCAGGACAAGGCAGGCGGCACCACGGCCCCAGCCGCCCAAAGCGGCGACACGGCGGCCAAGGGCGAGGCGACCAAGATGGCGCCAAAGAAGAAAACGAAGAAGAGCGCAAAGAAATCGAAGGCCAAATCTGACGCCACCAAGTCCGGCGCCGCCGCGACCGGCGACGATGCGACCGAGCAATAAACAGAAACAATCCCACACCGCGATCGCGGAAACGACGAAACGGAAAAGGCCGCCCGAAGGCGGCCTTTTTACTGTCTCGGTGCGGATGCTGCCTCGGCCTTTGACGTCGCATTCAGCTGCGCCGCCGGCTTGAAACAGGAGAGCTTGGACCAGTGAGAGCTAGGCCAGCGAATTGAAGTGCGGGAGAGGGAGCGAAAGAGGCGCAGAGCCGATAATCCGCACCGCCATTGGATCGTTCTGAAAATTGACCACCGGCTCCAGGAATTGCTCCACCTCCCGCACCTTCTGTTCTGCCGTGCGCGCAGCGGCGACGCATGATCCAAACGGGCTATCACCGCAATCCGCAGCAGGAATCGTCGATAGGCTTAATGCTGAGCGCCATCGTCGTGCCGTGCCGCGAGCCCGCTCTCTTGCACGCGCTCGGCGAACCAGCGCGACGTGGCGCTGTCGATCGCGCCGCCGGCATAGACTTCGGAAAAGCTCACGCCGCTCTGTCCGACGATCACCAGAACGCCCATCGCATAGGCAAACCACACGTTCGGATCGGTCAGCGCGGCCAGCTTTCGCTGATCGTGCTCGAGCGGCTGGTGATTGCTGTCCTTGCGCAGCTCGATAGCCAGCAGATTGTTCGGAATGTCGCGCTGATGCACGACGATATCGGGATAGATCGACTTGCCGAGATGGTCATCGGTCGAGCTCCCAGAACCGCGCGGCAGCCGCAGCGTGCGCTCGCCGAGCCGATCATAGTTGCAGTCGACCTGCCAGCCGGAGAACTGTCGCTCGACATAGACCGCCAGCCGGTGAGTAAGCGTTCGCTCGCCGAGATCGCGCTCCAGCAGGAACGTCTCCTGCGCGTAAAACTCCTGCACGGCGGCGATCACCTTGTTCAGCTCGGTCTGCATTGGCGCCTCCGACTGGACTGGACCCTGATGAGACTAGGTTGAGCTGGAGTGGCGTCGAAAGTTCACCTCTCCCTTGGGAGAGGTCGATTTGCGCAGCAAATCGGGTGAGGGGTGACGGTTTATCGAGAGAGCAAGAGCCCTCACCCGGATTGCACCGGACGATGCTTCGCATCGCCGAGAGCAATCCGACCTCTCCCCGACGGGGAGAGGTGGACCGGGACTACACCAAGCCGCTTCAATCAAGAATTCATCCCGCTTTAGACCGCCACCGCGGCCGTTGAAGACTGCCCTGCTACATCTGCACTTCGATCAGCCGCGGGCCCGGCTCGGCGACGGCATTCGCCAGCGCCTTGTTGAACTCATCCGCTGACGTGACCGCCACCGCCGGCACGCCCATGCCCTTTGCGAGCGCGACGAAATCGAGCGTCGGCCGATCGATCTTCAGCATGTCCTGCGCCCGCTTGCCCGGCTCGCCGGCGCCGACGCCGTCGAACTCGCCGCGCAGGATCTGGTAGATGCGGTTGGCGAACACGATGGTCACGACGTTGAGCCCTTCGCGCGCCTGCGTCCACAGCGACTGGATCGTGTACATCGCGCTGCCGTCGCCGACCAAGCAGATCACCTTGCGGTCCGGGCAGGCGACCGCGGCGCCGGTCGCCACCGGCGTCGAGAAGCCGATCGAGCCGCCCATGTTCTGCAACCAGTCGTGCGGCGCAGCGCCCGCCGTCGGCGGAAAGAAACCGCGGCCGGTGGTGACGGATTCATCGACCATGATGGCGTTGTCGGGGATCGCGCACGCAATCGCCTGCGCGATCGTTGAGTGGTTGAGCGCGCCGGTCGGCTTGACCAGTTCCGGATGCTGCTGCGGCTTGACGTCCTGCGCCGTCGCATGCAGCGCATTGGCCAGCGCCTCGAGGGCTGCGACCGAATTCTCGCCCCAGGCGGTCATGCGATGCACCTCGCAGCCTTCCGCCTTCAGCATGCTCGGCTTGTTCGGATAGGCGAAGAACGCCACCGGATCGTTGGCCTCGACCAATACAATGTGACGGAAATTCTTCAGGATCGGCAGCGCCTGCTCGATCACATAGGGGATGCGGTTGACCGAAAAGCGGCCGCGGCCGCGCGCCATGCGCGGGTGATAGGTCTGGCCCATCACGGTGCAGCCGGTCTTGCCGGCGATGCGCTCGGCGAGCGCCAGCCCGTGCTCGGTCAGCGCGCTGCCGGTGACCAGCAGCAGCGTATGCGCGGCATCGCCGTGCAGGATCCTCGCCGCGGTGTCGACCGCCTGCGGCGAATAGCTCGGGCGCTGCGTGTCGACAGGCGCCTCGGCGATGCCGTCGGCCTCGTTCCAGGCGGTGTCGGCGGGCAGGATCAGCGTTGCGATCTGGGGCGGCGCGCTCTTGGCTGCGGCGATCGCCGCCGCGCCATCGGCCGCGACCGACTTGGCATCCGGCGAGGTGCGCACCCAGGACGACATCGGCCGCGCCAGGCCCTCGATATCCGATGTCAGCGGCGCGTTGTAGCCGATGTGGTAGGTGGCGTGCTGACCGACGATGTTGACGATGCCGGAATGCGCCTTCTTGGCGTTGTGCAGATTGGCAAGGCCGTTGGCGAGGCCGGGCCCGAGATGCAGCAAGGTCGAGGCCGGTGTTCCCTTCATGCGGAAATAGCCATCGGCCGCGCCGGTCACCACGCCTTCGAACAGGCCGAGCACGCAGCGCATGCCCGGGACCTTGTCCAGCGCCGCGACGAAATGCATCTCCGAGGTGCCCGGATTGGTAAAACAGACATCCACGCCGCCCGCGACCAATGTCCGTACCAGACTTTCCGCACCGTTCATGCTCTCGCTCCCGTTTCGAGATGTTCTTGTAGTCGCTCCAGATCAACCATTCTTCATCCGCTTCGTCAAAGGTTTGACCGGACAATGCAGGTATCGCCTGCGGTCTGTTGCCTTTTTAAACCGTGTTGCCGGAAAGTGCCTAAAGTCACAGCTTCGTCGCTTGCGAAACGCCGGCAATTGTGGCCTCTCTGAGCACATATTTGATTGTTCGCGAGGGGGACGACCATGCGCCCGATTGCCTTGATGTTTGCCGCGCTCACGATCCTGGCGGGTGCCGGCAAGGCCCACGCCCAATTCTTCGACTCCCGTGGCTACCAGTCCGACGCCCCGAGCTTCTTCGGCGGCGGCGGTGCAAGCCCGATCCCGCGCGCCACCGTCGACTACCCGACCAATTACGCCCCCGGGACCATCGTGGTGAACACCGCTGAGCGCCGGCTCTATCTGGTGCTGGCGAACGGCCAGGCGCTGCGCTACGGCATCGGCGTCGGCCGCGACGGCTTCCGATGGAGCGGTGTCCACCGCATCTCCGCCAAGAAGGAATGGCCGTCCTGGACGCCGCCGTCGCAGATGCTGCACCGCCGCCCGGATCTGCCGCGCCACATGAACGGCGGCATCGAGAACCCGCTCGGCGCGCGCGCGATGTATCTCGGCTCGACGCTGTACCGCATCCACGGCTCGAACGAACCGGAGACGATCGGCCAGGCGGTCTCGTCAGGCTGCTTCCGCATGACCAATGACGACGTCACCGACCTCTACAATCGGGTCTCGGTCGGCGCCACCGTCGTTGTGAAGAACTGATCGCGACGATTTCAACGGAATCGGGCGCCGCCGTCCGGCAAGTTCGCCGATCCCGCCTTGCGCTGCCGCACACCTTGCGGCAGCGTTGTCATAATGTCCCAGCACCGCCCTTCGATCCTGCTCGTTCTCGCCGCAACGCTCGCCGCTTGCCTCGCTGATATCCCCGTGCCTGCCGCCGCCGAGGTGCCGGCCATCGTCGCGCGCCAGCGCAACGAGAAGAAGGTGTTCACCGACGCCGAGATCGTCGAGGGTTTCCTGAAGACGGCGTTCGGCGCCGAATATCATCTCGCCGGACGGGTCGACCGCATCCGCAAATACGACAGGGCGGTACGCGTGTTTGCCGACGGCAACCGCGCCGATCGCAAGGCCCAGCTCGCCAAGGTCGTCGCCGACATCCGCAGCAAGGTGCAGCATCTCGACATCGCGATGACCGATAATCACGACGCGGCCAATGTCGTGGTCAAGATGGTGCGCGACCGCGAGCTCTACCGCACGATCGCAACCTACTACGGGCAGGAGCGCGCCAAGGAGATCCGCTCCTCGCTCGACCCGCAATGCCTGTCCGGCTTCCGCAAGAACGAGAACTACGAGATCGAACATTCCGACGTCATCCTCACCGTCGACAATGGCGACTTCGTCTTCCTCGACTGCGCCTATGAGGAGCTGCTGCAGTCGCTCGGCCCGATCAACGACACCGCAACGGTGCCGTGGACCATGTTCAACGACAGCGTCTCGATGGGTTTCTTCGACGTCTACGACCAATATCTGCTCAATCTGCTCTACGACCCCCGCATCAAGCCTGGCATGACCGTGCAGGAGGTCAAGGCCGCGCTGCCCGACGTGCTCACCGACGTCCGTGCCTGGGTGGCGAAGGTGAACCATCTGGAGTGAGGGTGGCGGGGGTCGGTGCATGGCGCTCGCCAGAAACACCGC
>NZ_JARVWP010000038.1 GCF_029846235.1 Bradyrhizobium sp. CER78 | reverse complement strand
CTATCGGAAGTCGGTGGGCCCAATTTGGCCGTCCACCGTTGGCAGGTATCGCAGCCAAGGATCGGATGCCTCGCGGGCCGCGAGATCGGTGGGCACGCTTGATCGGCCGCTTACATTTTCCTCACCGGCAGCCTATTCTTGCGATTTGCAGCGAGGCCACAGCGTCACCCGGTTATTTGGGGCCTTGATCCACCAGGGGGATTCGCTTCTTTGCGCTATCTCTTCGAGGAGTACGCATTCGACACTGAGCGGCGCGAGCTGCTTCGCGGGGCGAAAGTCGTTGCCGTCGCCCCACAGGTGTTCGATCTGCTCGATTACCTGATCCGCAACAGGGAGCGCGTCGTCAGCAAGGACGACCTCATCAATGCCGTCTGGAACGGGCGCAGTGTTTCGGACGCCGCGCTGACGACCCGGCTGAATGTCGCGAGAAGCGCAATCGGTGATTCCGGGGAGGAGCAGCACTTGATCAAGACGTTGCCGCGCAAGGGATTCCGTTTTGTCGGGCAAGTGCGGGAGGCACGAGAAGCTGCGATCTCAAATCCCGACGAAGTTGCGCGCGAGGGTGCTTCTGCGCTTCCCGACAAACCCTCTATCGCTGTGCTGCCGTTCGAGAACCTGAGCGGCGATCCCGAGCAGGAATATTTTGCCGACGGTATGGTCGAGGAGATCATCACCGCGCTCTCGCGGTTCAAGTCCTTGTTCGTGATCGCGCGCAACTCGAGCTTCACCTTCAAGGGCAAAGCCGTCGATATCAAGGAAGTCGGGCGCAGACTTGGCGTGCGCTATGTCCTTGAGGGGGCAGTGCGCAAGGCGGCGGGGAAAGTTCGCATCACGGGGCAGTTGATCGATGCGACGACGGGCGCACACATCTGGGCGGACAGGTTCGAGCGCGATCTGACAGACATTTTCGCTCTTCAGGACGAAGTGACGGTCGCCGTTGTCTCTGCCATTCAGCCAAAACTGCTTCAGACAGAAATTGCCATAGCGACGCGACGGCGACCGGAGAACCTCACCGCCTATGACTTTTTTCTCCGGGCCGTGCAGCAGAATTACCTGGCGACCCGCGAAGGGCAGGCCGAGGCGTTAAGGCTGGCTCTTCGCGCCTTGGAGCTGGACCCTCGGTTCGCTCTTGCCGCGGCTCTGGCAGGTGCCTGCCACACGAGCAACGTCTCTTTGGGCTATGCTGCCGATCCGCAATTTGAGCGCAAGGAAGCTGTGCGGCTTCTTCGTTTGGCAATGAGGCTCAACGACGGTGATCCGGACACGTTGGCATGGTCGGCCCTAATCTCGGCGTTCATGATTGGCGACAGTGAAGCTGAGATCGAAATGGCGAACCGGGCGGTCGCGCTCAACCCGAATTCATACGTCGTATGGAACTGCAGAGGCTGGGTCCACCGAAATGCGGGACTGCCGGAGGAAGCGGTCCGGAGTTTTGAACGTGCAATTCGCATGAGCCCGGTAGATCCGCACCTGTATCGACCGTTTACTGGGATGGGGACAGCCTTGATTGAGCTTGGCCGCTTTGACGAAGCAGTCATCGCGGCCAAAAAAGCACTTCGCCAGAACCAATCTTACTCCCCAGCCTATCGTTGTCTCACGTCGGCGCTTGCTCATCTCGGACGTGATGCGGCTGCCCGTCAGGCGGCGGAGCGTGTGCTTGAGCTCGATCCCGGCTTTACGATATCAGCGTGGATCGGCCGGGGCGGACAATCAAACTCGAAGATGTTGATCGAGGGCCTGCGGAAAGCGGGGTTGCCCGAATGAGCCCGCGCACGCGCCCGCGCTGATCAGGTCAGATAGAGCTTCAGTTTGCTGCGGTGCATGAGTCCGATAATGGCGCCTTCGCGGACATTCAATCTGCCATCGTTGATGTCTGCTTGTTAGGGCAATCCGGACCCCGCCATTTCCGCACGGCTGTACCGGTTTTATGAGTACGCGCCCCAAAGCTAGAACGCATGCTCAGGCGCGCGCCCGCAACAGCGTGGCCGCAAGCAGGATGAAGACCGCACAGGTCCACAGCGACTGCCAGTTCTCCAATCCTTCGTTGAAGAGCATGTAGATGGTGGCTGCGACAAAAATGCCGGCAAAGATCGATTCCGCCAGGGGGCGGATTCCCTTGGTGGGAGGATTGATCAGCGTCATCGCCACAAACGGCACCGCCGCCATGGTGAGAGGCGCGAAAGGAAAATCGATGAAGCGCGGGTCAAAGATCAGGCCGAGCGCGGCTGCCGTGCCGACCACGACGGTGACGATCAAGGCCAGGCCGTGCATCGTCACCAGCACCGATTCCGTGTGGTAGCCCTTCGGACCCAGCAATTCCAGAAAGCTCGAGGGAGCGCGACCCGACATCAGCGCGTTGGCGCCGAACACCGGCGACGCCGTTGCCGCCACCAGGAGCGTGCCCCACACCAGCCAGCCTCCCGTGCCGTAGCTTTCATAGACCAGTCGTTGTGCGGCGACCCCGAACAGGATTCCGGCCGTGGTCGCCGATACGCCGACCGCGAGCCATGCCGCAACCCCGGGGTCCCTCGGTTTGCGGCGCAAGGTCAGCAGTGCCGCGCCGAACACCAGGATCGCCAGCGCCATTCCGCTGCCCATCTGCAGTCTCCAGTACGGGAAATTGCTGATCGGCACGCCGGCCGGATATTTCAGCGTTCGCTGTTCGGAATCGAACAGGCCCCAGGAGCCGCCGACCGTGCCCTCGATCTCGCGCTTCCACCCTTCGTCATAGGCCTCGAACAGGTTGACGCGGAAATGCTCGCGCCGCGCCAGGTCGAGCACTTCCGCGACCACGCGCGCCTGATTGACGCGCGACGGCAGCGCGGACTCGCGCATCCGCCCCTCACTCGGCCAGCCGACTTCTCCGATGAAGATTTCCTTGCCCGGAAACGCTGCCGCGACTTGCCGGCGAATTTCGTCGGCGTGCGCGGCGGCCAGATCCGCTCGAATCGGGATGTTCTCCCAATAGGGCAGGATGTGAATCGTGACGAAGTCGACGGCGTCGGAAAGTTCGCGATTGCTCAGCCAGAACTCCCAGACCTCGGCATAGGTGACGGGGACGCTGACCTGCGCCTTGATCGAGCGGATCAGGGCGGCGAGGTCGGACGCTGCCATCTCCTTGCGCAGCAAGACCTCGTTGCCGACGACCAGCGCGATGATCGTGTCCGGATATTGCCTGGCGAGACGGATCGCCGTTTCGACCTGCGTCGCATTCTTCTTGCGGTCCCGATCGAGGAAAATGCCCTGAATGACTTTCAGCCCCGCCTTGGCCGCGAGTCCGGGAATCTGGTCGAGGCCGAGATCGGTCGCATAGGTGCGGATGCAGTGGGAGATCTTGGCAAGTTGCGCGAGATCTTCCGCGATCTGTTCCGGCGAGACCTGGGTCGCCGGCGAAAGCGATGTCTGATTGTTTCGGAAGGGGGCGTAGGAGATGCACTGCACCTTGTCGTTCGGATCGATCGGTGCGCGCACCAGGCTGACCGGGATGCCGAGCCACCACCACGTGGCGGCGATGGCGCCCAGGGATATCAGCAGGAGCGACAGCGGGGTACGGAGCGATACCAGGTCCGTCCTCCTTGCAGGAAAGAAGTGCTGGACGTGCTAGAGGTGCGAAGTCGGCAAATTGATAAAATATTCAATGACGATATAGCACGCGATTGACCCGTTTGTGGGTTTTTCTCGTTGCCGCCCTATTTCGCAGCGGCGATCACGCCTTCGCGATTCTTCATCATGCGATAGTAGGCCCACCACAGGTGCGCGGCGGCGCCGCGCAGCGGACGCCACGGCTCGGCGAGCGGCGCCATCTGCTTCGGCGTCGGGCGCTCCTTCAGCCCGAGCCCGACCTTGACCGCTTCCTGCACGGCGAGGTCGCCGGCGGGCCACGCGTCGCCGTGGCCGAGGCAGAACAGCAGATAGACGTCGGCGGTCCAGGGGCCGATCCCGGGCAGTGCGGTCAGCGTGTTGTGCGCGGCATCGGCCTCCTCGTTGGCGAGCACGTCGAGGTTCAGCCGCTCCTCGGCGAGCTCGCGGGCGATGTGTTTGAGCGTCTTGATCTTCGCTGCGGACAATCCGAGCCGGCCGAGCCGGTCGGCGCGCGCCTTGCGGATCGCATCATGGTGGAACGGATCGAACGCCTTGCTGACGCGCCCCCAGATCGCAGCAGCACTCGCAGTCGACAGCTGCTGACCGCAGATGATCGCGGCAAGTCCCGCAAACCCGGGTTCTCGCTGCCGGATCGCCGGCATGCCGGTCGATTCGAGGATCGGGCGCAGCCGGCGATCCTGATTGACCAGTTTGTGGATGGCGTCGTCGAGGTCGGCCTGGGTTTCGAGATGAATCAGCATTGCGGGATCGGCTTCGCCAGACGAACGTGTTCTTGCGACTCGGGCACCACGCCTTGTGGACGCTTCAAGAGGTCCTAGAGTATGACAACTTTCCTTGATTTCGGAAGTACTCGATGAGTTTGAGAAGCATTCCTGCCGATATGGATGCAGGGAAGGTCGCCTCGATCGACGCGATGCTCGATCGCATCGCCGATGAACACCGGGTCTTCTTGCCGCTGGCTGTCGAGAGCGGAAGCCGGGCGTGGGGATTTGCCTCTCCTGACAGCGACTACGATTGCCGCTTCGTGTACGTCCGCCGCACTATCGACCATATTACGGTCTGGCCCGTACGGGACGTGATCGAACTCCCGCTGGAGGGCGATCTCGATGCCAATGGCTGGGATTTGCGCAAGGCGCTTCAACTGCTGCTGAAAGGCAATGCGGTCATCGTGGAGTGGCTTTGCTCTCCCGTGGTCTATCGGGGCCAGGCTTGGTTTCGCGATGCTTTCCTTGAATTTGGGCGCCGTGCGGCGAGCCGGGAGGCGATTTGCCGCCATTACCTGCACCTCGGGGAGCGCCAGCGACGGGTTTATTTCGGTGATGAGAGCAGCGTTCCGCAAAAGAAGGTTTTTTATGCGCTGCGGCCGGCGGCGGTGTTGCGCTGGCTGCGGATGCATCCGACCGAAGCCGTTGCGCCGATGCATTTCCCCACCCTGATGGTGGAATGCGACCCCCCTGCCGAGTTACGGGAGGAAGTCCGCGATCTCATGCAGCGCAAGGCCGTCACGCACGAACTCGGCGCCACGCCCCTGTCGCGGGCTGTTGCCGGCTTCATCGATTCGGAGTTCGAGATTGCGCGCAGCGCATTTGAGGATGGCTCGGCAGACGCGTCCGAGGAGATGATATCGGAGGCGCTGCGCTTTTACCGCATGGTTATCGAACGGTTGGAACTGGGGCCAGATTTTGCACCGGGCGCGTCGCGCCGCGCGGGATCGCCTTGATGCCACCCGTTTTCCGCTTCGCACCGAGTCCGAACGGCTATTTGCATCTCGGCCACGCTTATTCGGCGCTGCTCAACCACGACCTCGCACGGCAATTCGGCGGGCGCTTCTTGCTGCGGATCGAGGACATCGATTCGACGCGCTGCCGGCCGGAGTTCGAGGCTGCGATCTACGAGGATCTCGCCTGGCTCGGCGTCGCCTGGGAGACGGCGGTGCGGCGGCAGTCGGAGCATTTTGCCGCCTATGGCGCCGCGATCGACCGCCTGTCGGCGCAGGGGCTGGTCTATCCGAGCTTCGAGAGCCGCGCCGAGATCGCGCGGCTGGTCGCGGAGAGAGAAGCAGGCGGCGCCTGGCCGCGCGATCCGGACGGTGCGCCGCTTTATCAGGGGGCGGCGAAATCGCTGCCGGCCGGGGAGCGCGACCGGCTGATCGGGCAGGGCGCGCCGTTCGCGCTGCGGCTCGACATGGCCGCAGCCGTCGCGCGCGCCGGCGGCCTGTCCTGGCAGGAAGCGGGCGAGGGACCGGCCGGCGAAAGCGGAGAGGTCGCGGCCCGGCCCGAGGCCTGGGGCGACGTGATCCTGGCCCGCAAGGAAACCCCAACCAGCTACCATCTCTCGGTCGTGATCGACGACGCCCTGCAAGGCATCACCGATGTGGTCAGGGGCGTTGACCTGTTCTGGTCGACCAGCGTGCATCGGCTGTTGCAGGACCTGCTTGGCTTGCCCGTGCCGGTCTACCGGCACCATGCGCTGATCCGCGATACGGCGGGCCAAAAGCTGTCGAAATCGACCCAGGCGACCGGACTGCGCGAGCTGCGGGCGGAGGGCGCCAGCCCGGCCGATATCCGCCGCCTGGTCGGTTTGGTGTAGTCCGCGCACAAGGTGCGGCGCTCCTCTTCCTTTTGCGAAGGCACGGGGGCTTGCGTTATTTCGGAATAATAGAAAAATACCGCTGATTTGCCCGGCATGTCAAGTTGCGGCGTCAGACGCCGGCGGCCGCCGGCTGCTTTGCATGGGGTTGTTTTCGACATTTTGGCTGGACGCCCCTGCGATAGTCCTGCTCCTGCGGGGTAGGGCGCCGCAAGTGGATGGACCGCTTACCATCATCCTGATTTGCCTTGGCTCCTCCCAAACAGCGCCGTGACTCCGCCACTCCTGGCATGCCATGTTGGCCGCGGGGCGGGGTCACGGAGATCATGGCGACATCATCGCGCGGACGGCGCAGCAAGCGGCGAGCCAAGGGCGCGCTGCCGAAGACCCGCGCCGCCAAGACCCGCGACTCCAAGACCGGCAAGACCAAGACCGGCAAGACCAAGGCGGCGGCCAAGCCGCGCCGCACGCGGGCCGCGCCAAAGACATCAGCCAGGTCTGGACCCGGCATGGTCGAGACCGCGCTCGCCGCCTTTGCCCATGAGGTGCGGACGCCGCTGACCGGGATCCTTGCGATCAGCAACCTGCTCGCGACATCGGAGCTCGGCGAGCGCGAGCGGCGCTGGGTCGACACCATCAGGGCCGGCGCCGAACATCTGGCGAGCCTTGCGACCCTGTTCGTCGATGCCGCCCGCAGCGAGGGGCCGGGGCTCGAGATCCGGCAGGACTTCTTCGACCTGCGCACGCTGGCGCGCCATGCCGGCGATTCGCTGGCCGGCCGGGCGACAGCCAAGGGATTGCGGGCCTCGGTCGAAGTCTCTGACCGACTGCCCGCCTTCGCGGTCGGCGATCCCGTCCGCCTGCGCGCGGCGCTGGAGAACCTGATCGACAACGCGGTCAAGTTCACCGAGCAGGGCAGCATCGAGCTGCGCGTCGCGCCGGTGCCTGCGGCCAAGAACGCGGCGAAGCGACAGGCGGACGGCAGGATCGGTGTTGCCTTTGCGATCTCGGACAGCGGCATCGGCCTGACGCTATCGGAGGTCAAACGCCTGTTCCGGCCGTTCTCGCAGGCCAATGTCTCGATCGCCGCGCGGTTCGGCGGCTCCGGGCTCGGCCTGTCCTCGGTCAAGCAGCTTGCGCGCGCCATGGGCGGCGACGTCGTCGCGGCCCAGCGCTCAGGCGGCGGCACCACCTTCACCCTCAACGTGGTGCTGGTTGCAGCCGAAGGGCCGGCCAGCGCGCCCGCGAGCGAAGGCGCGGCGGCGCCGTCATCGCAGGGGCTGCGGCTGCTCAGCGTCGAGGACAATCCGTTTGGCCGCGTCGTGCTCAACACGATCCTGACCGAGCTCGGTCACCACGCCGAATTCATCGGTCAGGGCGAGGGCGCGACTGATCGGCTCGGACAGGGCGCCTTCGATGCGGTGCTGATGGACATGGTGCTGCCCGGCATCAGCGGTGTCGAAGCCATCAAGCGGATCCGCGCGCTGCCGCCGCCGCATGGCCGTATCGTGATCGTCGGGATCTCCGGCCGCGCCGAGGACGAAGCCGCGGCGCGCGCCGCCGGCGCCGACGCCTTCCTGGTCAAGCCTGTTTCTCCGCGGGCGCTAGCGACTGCGCTGCTTGAAGCGACACGCCGCGCGGCAGCCGCGACTTGATGATCGCCGCGTTCAGTTCGCCGCCGAACACGAAGATCGCGGCGATGAAATACAGGAACACCAGCGCGATGATCACCGAGGCGAGCCCCGCATACATCGTGACGTAATTGTTGGCGAAGCGCGCCAGGTACATGCCGAAGCCGATGCCCGAGATCAGCGACGCCGCCACGGTGAAGATGATGCCGGGCAGGATCTGGGTGAAGCCGCGGCGGCCGGCCGGCAGCCAGGCATGCAGGATGAACAGCGCGACGACCAGCGCCAGTATCGTGATGCCGTAGCGGGCGATGTTGAGCAGGCTCTCGTTGGATTCGACGAAGAACGGGATATAGCGCCGCGCCGCCTCGATGATCAGCGGCCCGAGCACGATCAGGAAGGCCATCGCGAGCGAGGTGAACGCCGCGACCAGCGTGTAGCCGATCGATTCCAGCCGCAGCCAGTACCAGCGCCGCGGCTCGATCACGGCATAGGCGCGGTTCAGCGCCACCCGCAGCGCCTCGACGCCGTTGGAGGCGAAGTACACCGCGAGCACCGCGCCGATGGTCAGGATGTCGCCGCGCGTGTTGGTCAGCACGTCGTGGATCTGGCCGGACAGCGCCTCGGCGACCTGATGCGGCCAGACCTGCAGCAACAGCCCGACCGCCTGGTCGGCGAGCTGCTTGGAGCCGAAGAAGCCGGCCACCGACGTCAGCACGATCAGGAACGGAAACAGCGCCATCAGGGTCGACAGCGCGATGTGGCTCGCGATCGCCCAGCCGTCATCGGCGAGGAACGTGTAAAAGGCATCCATCACGACGTGGGTGACGTAACGAAGCTGCTTCACATTCCACCCGGCATTGTCGAAAACGGCTCGGTCCGAGAACGGGACCAGCATCTGATATTACGCACTGAAAAGCCAGTTGGTTGCATCGGCCGCCTGTGTGGAAGTCCGCGTCATGCGGTGTTATGTACCGCAGATGACATCTCTTCTCAGCACGATCATTCTTCCCATCGCCGTCGGCGCCGTCGCGCTGGTGCTCCTGCTCGGCCTCATCAACATGATGAAGGGCGGCTCGCCGAACACGTCGCAGAAGCTGATGCGGCTGCGCGTGCTGCTGCAGTTCGTCGCCATTGTCATCGCGATGCTCGCGGTCTGGGCGATGGGGCGATAACAGCGATGCGCAAACCTTAGGAGATCACGGCCATGGTCGTTCTCAATCGGATCTATACGCGCACCGGCGATGACGGCACCACCGCGCTCGGCTCCGGCGAGCGGCGGCCGAAATACGATCTGCGCGTTGCCGCCTACGGCACCGTCGACGAGACCAACGCCGCGATCGGCGTGGTGCGGCTGCATCTGGCTGATAGTCCCGAGGTCGATGCGATGCTCGGCCGGATCCAGAACGATCTGTTCGATCTCGGCGCCGACCTTGCGGTGCCCGAGCGCGAGGGCAAGGCCGAACGTCTGCGGATGCTGGCAAGCCAGGTCGAGCGGATCGAGCGCGACATCGACCGCCTCAACGACCAGCTCGCGCCGCTGACCTCGTTCGTGCTGCCCGGCGGCACGCCTGCCGCCGCATATCTGCATCTCGCCCGGACGATATGTCGCCGCGCGGAACGGATGATGGTGGAACTCGCCGCCCGGCCCGACGAGCCGGTCAACGCCGCTGGTATTCAGTATATGAACCGCCTGTCGGATTTCCTGTTCGTTGCCAGCCGCTTCCAGAACAATAAGGGGGCGGGAGACGTGTTGTGGGTGCCGGGCCAGAACCGCTAAACTGGTTCAAAACCGGGTGACGGTTTTTTGGCTTTGGCGCGTTGACCGAGGGAAACTGGACCTTTAGGTTCCGCGCCAGCCAACCGAAACCCATAAAATCAAAGCGAAAGAGGATCGATGAAGGTTCTTGTGCCGGTAAAGCGGGTCGTCGACTACAACGTCAAGGTCCGCGTCAAGAGTGACGGGACGGGCGTGGAGCTCGCCAACGTCAAGATGTCGATGAACCCGTTCGACGAGATCGCCGTCGAGGAAGCGCTGCGGCTGAAGGAAGCCGGCAAGGCGACCGAAGTGGTGGTGGTGTCGATCGGACCCGCGCAGGCCTCCGAGACCATTCGCACCGGACTTGCGATGGGCGCCGACCGCGGCATCCTGGTCAAGGCCGAAGGCAATGTCGAACCGCTCGCGGTTGCCAAGATCCTGAAGGCGGTGGTCGAGGCGGAGCAGCCCGGCCTCGTCATTCTCGGCAAGCAGGCGATCGACGACGACTCGAACCAGACCGGCCAGATGCTGGCCGCGCTGCTCGGCTGGTCGCAGGCGACCTTCGCCTCCAAGCTCGAGGTTGAAGGATCGGACTTCAAGGTCACGCGCGAAGTCGACGGCGGCCTGCAGACCATCAAGCTGAAGGGCCCGGCGATCGTCACCACTGACCTGCGCCTCAACGAGCCGCGCTATGCGTCGCTGCCCAACATCATGAAGGCGAAGAAGAAGCCGATCGACGACAAGAGCGTCGCTGACTACGGCGTCGATGTGACGCCGCGTCTGGAAGTGCTGAAGACCGCGGAACCGGCAGGCCGCAAAGCGGGCGTCAAGGTCAAGGACGTCGCCGAACTCGTGAACAAGCTCAAGACCGAAGCCGGGGTTCTCTGATGACGACGCTGTTGATTGCTGAACACGACCACGAGACCCTGAAGGACTCGACCAACAAGGCGCTGACCGCGGCGAGCCAGCTCGGCGGCGACGTGCATGTGCTGGTTGCCGGTGGCGGCCAGGGCACCAAGGCGGCCGCGGAAGCAGCCGCCAAGCTTGCCGGCGTCAGCAAGGTGCTGGTGGCCGAAGGTCCCGCCTATGAGCACGACCTTGCCGAGCCGCTGGCTGCGCTGATCGTCGCGCTGGCGCCCGGCTATGACGCCTTCGTCGCGCCCGCGACCTCGCGCTTCAAGAACGTGATGCCGCGCGTCGCAGCGCTGCTCGACGTCATGCAGGTCTCCGAGATCATCAAGGTCGTCGCACCCGACACCTATGAGCGGCCGATCTATGCCGGCAACGCGATCCAGACCGTGAAGTCGAAGGACGCCAAGAAGGTGATCACGGTCCGCACCTCGACCTTCGCCGCCGCCGGCGAAGGCGGCAGCGCCGCGATCGAGAACGCCGCATCGGCCGCCGATCCCGGCCTGTCGAGCTTCGTCGGTGAGGAGGTCGCCAAGAGCGACCGTCCGGAACTGACCTCGGCCAAGATCATCGTCTCGGGTGGCCGCGCCATGCAGAGCCGCGAGAACTTCGCCAAGTACATCGAGCCGCTCGCCGACAAGCTCGGCGCCGGCGTCGGCGCCTCGCGCGCCGCGGTCGATGCCGGCTATGCGCCGAACGACTGGCAGGTCGGCCAGACCGGCAAGGTGGTGGCCCCGGAACTCTATGTCGCGGTCGGCATCTCCGGCGCGATCCAGCATCTGGCGGGCATGAAGGACTCCAAGGTGATCGTCGCCATCAACAAGGATGAGGACGCGCCGATCTTCCAGGTCGCCGATTACGGCCTGGTCGCCGACCTCTACCAAGCGGTTCCGGAGCTCACCGAAGCGCTCGGCAAGCTCGGAAAGTAAGCGACAAGACACCGGCCGGATGGCTAAGCTCCGGCCGGTGTTATAATTTTCGAGGCAATGATCCGGAAACGTTTTTCCGGAAGGATCGTGCCCGACAGGGGGAAATGGGATCGGGATGTGATGATTTGTCATCACATCATGGTCCCGGGAAGCGTCTTCCGGCGGATTGGGCAACCCGGAAGGCTTCGCTTCGGGTATCGTTGGGATTGGGCAGGCGCGACGTGCGCGCCGTTCCGGTGGATGACAAGATGACGGTGGCAATCAAAAAGGTCGGCGTGATCGGTTCGGGCCAGATGGGCAATGGCATTGCCCATGTGGCGGCGCTGGCCGGCTTCGACGTGGTGCTCAACGACGTGTCCGGCGACCGGCTGAAGTCGGCGCTGGCGACCATCAACGGCAATCTGACCCGCCAGGTCGCCAAGAAGGCGATCAGCGAGACCGAGCGCAAGCAGGCGCTCGACCGCATCACCTCCACCGAGACGCTCGATGCGCTGGCCGATTGCGATCTCGTGATCGAGACCGCGATCGAGAAGGAAGAGACCAAGCGCAAGATCTTTCACGAGGTCTGCGCGGTGCTGAAGCCGGAAGCGATCGTCGCGACCAACTCGTCGTCGATCTCGATCACACGGCTCGCCGCCTCGACCGACCGCCCGGAGAAATTCATCGGCATTCACTTCATGAATCCGGTGCCGGCGATGGAGCTGGTCGAGCTGATCCGCGGCATCGCCACCGACGATGTGACCTTCGACACCGCCAAGGCGTTCGTGGCCAAGCTCGGCAAGCAGGTCGCGGTGTCGGAAGATTTCCCCGCCTTCATCGTCAACCGCATCCTGCTGCCGATGATCAACGAGGCGATCTACACGCTGTATGAAGGCGTCGGCAACGTCGAGGCGATCGATGCCGCGATGAAGCTCGGCGCACACCATCCGATGGGCCCGCTCGAGCTCGCCGATTTCATCGGCCTCGACACCTGCCTGTCGATCATGCAGGTGCTGCACGAGGGGCTTGCTGATTCCAAATACCGGCCGTGCCCGCTGCTGGTGAAGTACGTCGAGGCGGGTTGGCTCGGACGCAAGTCCCAGCGCGGCTTCTACGACTACCGCGGCGACAAGCCGATCCCGACGCGGTAAGGGCCGGCGTTCCTCCACTCATTCGCTCAGGCGGCATCGGCATCCCGCGCGCTTCAGCATGTCGCGGACGATCAGCGGCGTTGCAGGTGTCTCGGTGACGCCGTTCCCGGCACTTGCGATGCGTCAGCCCGAGCTGGCGATCCATTACCCAAGTATTAACTTTCGCGCGCTACCTAAGGTCGAACTTGGGAGTACCGCGTATGGACACGATGAGCATGGTCGCCAGCATCCTCTCGATGCAGCAGGGCAATCTGCAGGGTGAGATCGCGACCCGCGTGACCAAGCAGAACCTCGACGCGGAAAAGTTCGCGGTTCAGACCCTGCTCGGCACGCCATCGACCGCCAATCTCGGTCCGGGCGTCGGCGGCAACCTCAACGCCGTCGCCTGATCAGAAGCCTGCCGCGGCAGGCTGTAGCGCCGCTTTCACCAGCTTGATCGCATCGTCGCTGGCCCATTCGGCGGGACCGGCGATATTGGCGATTTCGCAGCCCTTGCCGTCGACCAGCACGGAGGTCGGCATGCCGAGCGCCTTGCCTATGTTCTTAAGATCCTGAAAGACCTTGGCTTTCTGGTCGCTGAAATAATCCAGCTTGGTCAGATTGGCCTCTTTCAGGAAGTTCTTCGGCTTGTCCGGGTCGCGGGTGTCGATGTTGATCGCGACCACCTCGAAATCCTTGCCGCCGAGCTTGGTCTGCAGGCTGTCGAGCGCCGGCATTTCCTTGCGGCAGGGCACGCACCAGGTCGCCCACAAATTGACCAGCACGGTCTTGCCGCGCCAGTCCGAGAGCTTCTTCGGCTGGCCGTTGGCGTCCTCGAAGGTCAGGTCGGGCAGCCTCAAGGGGGTGGTTGCCATGGTCAGCGCCGCGACCTCGCCATGGGCGAGCGGGGCGATCTTCTTCGCCAGGTCCACCGCGCTGTTGCAGGCGACGTCGCCACCGGCGGGATGCCTGAGGCTGGAGACCCCGATATAGCCGAGCACGGCCCCAACCAGCACGGCGCCGATCACCAGCGGGATACGCCGCTTGGCCGTCGGCTTGGCGGTCGGTTCGGATGGGGGCGTCTCGGGCATATCGTTTGTCATCCTGGGTCAGATATGGCTATGCAGTGGCTGGAACATGATCCGGAAAAGTGCGAAGCGGTTTTCCGAAAAGATCATGCTCAAACAAAGAGCTAATACGTTCGGAACCGCCATGCTGTTTCGCCGCTCCGGCTGATGAAACAGCAGGGCCTGCAATACAAATTCGTGAGCGAGATGTCATGAGCAACAAGATGTGGGGCGGCCGGTTCTCGGAGCGTCCCGACGCGATCATGGAGGAAATCAACGTCTCCATCGACGTCGACCGGCACCTTTATGCCCAGGACATTGCTGCGTCCAAGGCCCACGCCGCGATGCTCGCCGCGCAAGGCATCATCACGTCAGCTGATGCGAAAAATATCGGTAAAGGTCTAGACACGATTTTGTCAGAGATCGGCAAGGGCGATTTCGACTTCAAGCGCGCGCTCGAGGACATCCATATGAATGTCGAGTCGCGGCTTTCCGAGTTGATCGGGCCCGCCGCGGGCCGGCTGCACACCGCGCGCTCGCGCAACGACCAGGTCGCGACCGATTTCCGGCTCTACGTCCGCGACACCATCGATCAGACGAACGCGGCGCTGGCCGCGTTCCAGCAGGCGCTGGTCACCCGCGCGCTGGAGCATGCCGGAACCGTGATGCCGGGCTTCACCCATCTGCAGACCGCGCAGCCCGTGACCTTCGGTCATCATCTGCTGGCCTATGTCGAGATGGCCGGCCGCGACCGCGGCCGCTTTACCGACGCGCGCAAGCGGCTGAACGAATCGCCGCTGGGCGCAGCCGCGCTCGCCGGCACCTCGTTTCCGATCGACCGCACTGCTACCGCCAAGGCGCTCGGTTTCGACCGGCCGATGGCCAATTCGCTCGATGCGGTATCCGACCGCGATTTCGTGCTGGAGACGCTGTCGGCGGCCGCGATCTGCGCGGTGCACATGTCCCGCTTCGCCGAGGAGATCGTGATCTGGACCTCGCCCTTGGTCGGTCTCGTCAAGCTCAGCGACAAATTCACGACCGGCTCGTCGATCATGCCGCAGAAGCGCAATCCGGACGCCGCCGAGCTGGTGCGCGCCAAGACCGGCCGCGTGATCGGTGCGCTCACTGCGCTGCTGATCGTGATGAAGGGCCTGCCGCTGGCCTATCAAAAGGACATGCAGGAGGACAAGCAGGGCGCCATGGAGGCGTTCGAGGCGCTGTCGCTCGCGATCCGCGCCATGACCGGCATGGTCGAGGATCTGGTGCCGGATGAGGCGAAGATGAAGGCCGCGGCCGGCGAGGGCTACGCCACCGCGACCGACCTCGCCGACTGGCTGGTGCGCACCCTGAAAATGCCGTTCCGCGACGCCCATCATGTTACCGGGCGGATCGTCGGCCTGGCCTCCAAGCAGGGCGTCGCGCTGCACGAGCTGCCGCTTGCAGCCATGCAGGAGGTCGAGCCGAAGATCACGGCGGACGCCCTGAGGGTGCTCAGCGTCGAATCCTCGGTGAAGAGCCGGACCTCATTTGGCGGCACGGCGCCGAAGAATGTGATGGCGCAGGCCAAGGCCTGGGCCAAGCGGCTGGAAAAAGAGCGAAAATTGGGCTGAACCAGAAAAATTGGCCGTGATTTCTCAGCGCTCCGCCTCTCGCCAGAGCACGCCAATGTTTGTATGGTGCCGCCCGAATTGGGGAATTCGTCGTGATTAGCAAGAACCGCCTGACCCCCTCGGGATGGGCCATCATTGTGCTGAGCGTGTCAGCGCTGGCGCTCGGCGGCTGCGGCCGCAAGGGACCGCTCGACCTGCCGCCGACCGCGAACGCCGCGCCGGGCGCAGCACCGGGCGACACCGAGAGCGAGCGGGCGGCACAGCCCAGCGTGTTCAATCCGACCTATGGCTCGGAGGCCCCGCCGGCCGCGACGCGTGGCAATAAACGGCCCTTCGTCCTCGATCCGTTGCTCGGCAATTAGCATTTCGAGCATGATCCGGAAAAGTGCGAAGCGGTTTTCCGAAAAGATCATGCCCAAACAATAAAGCGTGTCATGAACCATTTCGACTATCGCAACGGCGTGCTGCATGCCGAGGCGGTCAATCTCATTGAGCTGGCGGAAGCCGTCGGCACGCCGTTCTATTGCTATTCGACGGCGACGCTGGAGCGGCACTACCGCGTCTTCACCGAGGCCTTTGCCGGCGAGAAGGCGCTGGTCTGCTACGCGATGAAGGCGAATTCCAACCAGTCGGTGCTGCGCACGCTGGCCAAGCTCGGCGCCGGCGCCGACGTGGTGTCCGGCGGTGAGTTGAAGCGTGCGCTGGCCGCCGGCATCCCGCCGTCGAAGATCCTGTTCTCCGGCGTCGGCAAGACCGAAGGCGAGCTGCGCGCCGCGCTCGCCGCCGACATTCTCTGCATCAACATCGAGTCCGAGCCAGAACTCGAGATGCTGTCGCGCCTTGCGGTCGAGATGAAGACCACGGCGCGCATCTCGGTCCGGGTCAATCCCGACGTCGATGCCGGCACGCATGCCAAGATTTCCACCGGCAAGTCGGAGAACAAGTTCGGCATTCCGATCGCGCGCGCCCGCGAAGTCTATGCCCGCGCGGCGAAGCTGCCGGGCATCAAGGTCACCGGCACCGACGTGCATATCGGCAGCCAGATCACCGATCTCGGCCCGCTCGAGGCTGCCTTCCGCCTGCTCGCCGAGTTCGTGCAGACGCTGCGCGCCGACGGCCACGATATCTCGCATGTCGATTTCGGCGGCGGCCTCGGCATTCCCTACTACATGGACCGCGCCGCGCCGCCGGAACCGGCTGCCTATGCCGCGATGGTCAAGCGCGTCACGCACAATCTCGGCTGCACGCTGATGTTCGAGCCGGGCCGCCTGATCGTCGGCAATGCCGGCATCCTGGTCAGCCGGGTGATCCATGTGAAGCCGGGCGATGCCAAGAACTTCGTCATCATCGACGCCGCGATGAACGATTTGATCCGGCCGACGCTGTATGAAGCGCATCATGATATCCTGCCGGTGCGCCAGCCTGCGCAGGGTACGCCGACCATGGTTGCCGATGTGGTCGGCCCGGTCTGCGAGACCGGCGACTACCTCGCGCTCGACCGCGCGCTGCCGCAGCCGAAGGCCGGCGATCTCCTCGCGATCATGACTGCGGGCGCCTATGGCGCGGTGCAGTCCGGCACCTACAACACGCGGCCGCTGGTGCCGGAGGTGCTGGTCAAGGACGACCAGTACGCCGTGGTCCGCCCGCGCATCGACGTCGACGCGCTGATCGCGATGGACAAGCCGGCGCCATGGTTGTGAGCCGCTAAGCGCGCCTCACTAACGGTGTCATCCCATTGGCCTCGTTAACGGTGTCGTCCCTGCGAAAGCAGGGACCCATAACCACTGAACGTGGTTGTTGTGCTGCGCTGGGGCCCCAGCTCAACTAAATCACTGGCGCCTGTGGTTATGGGTCCCGGGTCGCGCTTCGCTTGCCCGGGACGACGGCGCTTGTTTCTTCGACGACGCTTATTTCGCGGCGTGACTGCCACCCTTGCCGCCGACGATCACGCCCGCGGCCTTCTCGATCGGCTTGATCGCGGCGGTGAAGTCCGACTCCGGTCCCTCGTCGCGGATGATGACCTCCCAGAGCCGGCCGACCGCCTCGGCGACTTCCATCGACAACCCGAGCGCGCGCATTTCCTCGACTGCGAGGCGCACGTCCTTGACCATCAGGCCGGTGGCGAAGCCGAAGTCGAAGCTGCGCGGCAAGACCGAGCGCGGAAACTTGTCGCGGCTCGCGGTGTTGAGGCCCGAGCCGGCGTTGATGACGTCGATCATGACAGCCGGATCGAGCCCGGACTTCACGCCCATCACGACAGCCTCGGACGTCGCGACCATCGCGGTTGCGGAGAGGAAGTTGTTGGCGAGCTTCATGGTCTGGCCGGAGCCCGGCTTGGTGCCGATGAAGAACACCTTGCCGATCACGTCGAGCGCGCTCTTGACCAGTTCGAAATCGGCGCGCGGGCCGGACACCATCACCGCCAGCGTGCCCTTCTCGGCGCCGGAGACGCCGCCGGAGACCGGGCTGTCGATCTGCACGATGTTCTTCTTCGCCAAGAGATCGTGGATCTTCACCGCCATCCGCGAGCCAACGGTGGACAGATCGATGAAACGCTTGACGCGCGTGCCTTCGATCACTCCGCCCGGGCCGGTTGCGACCTCGAGCGAAGCCTGCAGCGAGGGCAGGCTCGCCATCACGGTCTCGACGCGGTCGGCGATGTCTTTCGGAGACGATGCTGCCGCAGCGCCGAGCGCAACCAGCCTGCCGAGCGCGTCCTTGCTGGTGTCGAACACGGTGAGCTTGTGGCCGGCCTCGATCAGCCGGCGCGCCATCGGGAAGCCCATCTTCCCGAGGCCGATGAATCCGATTTCCATGGGTCGTTTCCTTTTCTTCGTTATGCGCGAATCCCCGCGCCCCACGCTCAG
>NZ_JARVWP010000037.1 GCF_029846235.1 Bradyrhizobium sp. CER78 | reverse complement strand
CGATATCCGCGATGAGAGGGATCGTGGCCCCAGCTTCGCGCCACAACCATCATTCGGGGTAATGGGTCCTGGCTTTCGCCAGGACGACACCGAATGTGAGGCAACGTTCCTGATTCAATTATCAAACAGCTGGAGAGATACGCGCCCGCATCCTCGCGAACTCGTGCGCGGTCCCCATCACCATCCGGTGAATCGGACTGCGTCCGCGATCACAATCCCAACCTCCCCCACCCCTCCCAGGAATAACCCGTCCCCCTCTTCGCTCGCGTCATGACGGGCGCGTGCGAACGCGCGCCTGCACGACAACAAGAACGAGCAGGATGGTTTGATGACGGGTTTGAACGGGGCGCCGGATGCGGCGTCGGTGGTAGCGCTGCACTGCTCGCTGGGGTCGGGACGGCAATGGACCAAGCTTGCGGCCGCGCTCGGCGGCGACAGGTTCATGGCGCCGGATATTTCCGGCTATGGCGTTGCAGCCTGCGGGCGCGACTGGCCGCGGACGCTGGATGGCGAGATCGGGCGGCTCGAGCCCTGGCTCGCCAAGGCCTGTGGGCCGATCCATCTGGTCGGGCATTCCTATGGCGGAACGATCGCGTTTCGGCTGGCGACGGCGTCGGCCTATGCGCCGCGGATCCGCAGCCTGACGTTGATCGAGCCTATACTACCCACATTGCTGCGTGACACACCCGCCGACGCGCGGCTGTATGAGCGCTTCGCAGGGATCGCGCAGATGGTGTCGCGGGATGTCTTCGACGGCGCGGTGCTGGAGGCGGTGGAGGCGTTCACCGCGTTCTGGGCCGGCTCCGGCCCGCGCGAGCAGTTCTCGCCGAGCGGGCGGCTGCGGATGATCGAGCAGGCCGACAAGCTGCCTTACGATTTCAACGCCGCGCTCGATCTCGACGCCGTCGCGGCCGCCGCCGGCGCGCTGAAGGTGCCGACGCTATTGATGTCGGGCGGGCTGTCGCCCTATGTGACGCAGCGCATCGTTGCAAAACTCGCCGCGCTGATCGATGGCGCCGCGACGCGGCATCTGCCGGGCGCCGGCCACATGCTGCCGGTGACGCATGCCGAGCGGGTCAATCCGGAGATCCTGGGGCACATCTGGCGCGCGGAGGAACTGGCGAAGCTCGCGCTGGCGGGCGATGCCGGCGCGACAGTGACGGCGCAGCCGGCTGGTTCGGCGAGGGCGCATCTGGTAATGAGGAGGCCCTCATTTTGGGAATAGTTCGCCGATGATTTTGCCCCGCCTGCGCGCTGCCGCCCTCGCCGCCTCGGCGCTGCTTGCGCTCGCGGCCGCTCCCGCGTCCGCAGCGGGCGAGGCCGACGCCGTGCCGAAGGGCGCGGCGGTGACGGTGCTGAAGGCCTCGAAATACTGCTTTGGCAATATCGTCGAGGTCTCGGGCATCGTGATGCCGCGCGACGAGCAGCAGATCCGGCCCGACCGGTTCGGCTTGAAGGTCGCCGAGGTGAAGGCCGATCCCGGCGACACCGTTACCGCGGGCCAGGTGCTGGCGCGGCTGACCGACGGCGCTAACGCGATCAATCTCACCGCGCCGGTGGCGGGCACGATCTCGGCGTCATCGGCGATCGTCGGCGCGCCGGCGTCCGGCAAGGACGCGCTGTTCTCGATCATCGCCAAAAGCGAATACGACCTGGTCGGCATGGTGCCGACCCGCGACATCGCCAAGCTGAAGACCGAGCAGAGCGCGCGGTTGAAGATATCAGGCGCCGGCGAGATGGACGGCAAGGTGCGGCGGATTGCGCCGACCATCGAGCCGAACAGTCAGCTTGGCCAGGTGTTCGTCGGCATCGGCTCGAACCAGCGGCTGCTGGTGAATTCGAGCGGGCGGGCGCAGATCAAGACCGGTCAGAGCTGCGGCGTCGCGGTGCCGCTGACCGCGATCCTCTATTCCACCGCCGGCACCGTGGTGCAGGTGGTGCGCGGCGGCCGCGTCGAGACGCGACGGGTGGAGACCGGATTGATGTCGGCCGGCCAGGTCGAGATCCGCGACGGCATCCAGGAAGGCGACATCGTGGTCGCCCGCGCCGGCGCGCTGCTGCGCGAAGGCGATCCGGTGCGGCCGGTGGGTGCGAGCGCGAATGCGAAGTAGGCGGCGCGGTTTTAAGCAGCGATAGTTTCAGGTGTCGCTAAGCGATGCGTCTCTCAGCGGAGCAAGCGGCACCCCTCTCCCTAACCCTCCCCCGCAAGGGGGGAGGGAACCCATCCGCCGGTGCGTCCCTCACATCAGCTGCGATGTAGGCAATACGCCGTTTGGCGACGTTAGGTGAGCACGCCTGTCCGGCTCCCTCCCCCCTTGCGGGGGAGGGTTGGGGGAGAGGGATTCTCCCCACACAGCGTGCTTGTGATTATCGGATGAATGCGCGGGGCTCACCCGCGCAGGACGCGCCCGGCCTCAGCCGCCGAGCTTGATGTCTTCCAGCAGCGAGGACGACACGCTCGGCACCTGCTCGCCTTCGCTGGCGCGCGAGATCGCGACGCGGGTCTTGTTGAAGGCGCTTTCGGCACCGGCCTGGGCGTTGAGGTTGTTGATCAGCTCCGAGACCAAGACGCTGTTGGTGCCCTTGGAGTCGTCGGCGACCTTGCCCGGCGTCGCCGAGCTCAGCACGATGGTGTTCTCCGGCGGGCTGATCGGCGCGAGGCCGTGCGAGAAGGCGCGGAAGCGGCGCTCATAGGGGTTGCGCCTGGAGGCATCGAGCACCACGAGCTTGGCCTTGGCGCCGCGCTCCTTCATCGCATCGAGCACGGACTCGACGCTGACGCCGGTGCGCTTGACGTCGGCTTCCTTCCAGATCGTGGCATCGACCGGGATCATGTAGCTCTCGCGACCGACCTGCACGCCGTAGCCGCCGAAGAACAGCATCACGACGGTGTCGGGGCGGATCTTGGCCTTCATGCGCTCGACCGCGCGGAACATGTCGTCCTTGGTCGCATCCTCGACCACGTCGACGTCGAAGCCCTCGTGGCGCAGCGCTGATGATAGCGTGCGGGCATCGTTGATCGGCTGGGCCAACGGGGCTGCCGCGTCCGGATAATGGCCATTGCCGATGATCAGTGCGAGACGGGAGGCGCCGGCCGGAATGCTGCCGGTCAGCCCGGCGGCAACGGCCTTATCGCCACCCTTGGCAACATCCGGTGTCCGCTTGTTGAGCGCGGCATGGGCGCCGATCGCCAGCGACACCGTGCCGGCCACCGCCACACAAACGGCGATGGTGCGACGGGAAAGTTGAAGCTGCCTAAGGTTCATAGCGTTCCTAGTCCCAATCCTTGTCCCGAGGGCGCTCGAACGAAATCGCGCCGGGTAAACGCGTTAGTGGCCGTCAGGTTTAATGGGGTTGAGCTGTGTGTGCCGTCGATTGATCTCAATTTGCGGCGCCGCAACAAACACTCCCTTAACCCGGACGGCCGGCCGGGGCAACCCGGTTTGCCGCATGCTGCCGCCCGGCACAGGCCATTGACGCCGTTAAGATCCCGTTACGTGATCTCTGTCACATTTGTATTTTGTACGGATTCATGTAGCTTTCCAAAGGCTTGCGCGTTTGGGGAAGGACCGGGGGAAACACCGCCGGGGCGGCGGCGTTAACCGGTTCCTTGAGAAAGGGATTCATGAGCCTTCACGAGATAGCCGGGGGGGTGTGCCGGGCGCTGACCGTCAAAAAGGACGGCCCATCGCTTTACGACGTTTGCGACCCCGTATTGCAGGCCTATCGCGGCGGCGATCCCCATCTCGGAAAGTTCTACCGGACCGCGCTCGGCAATCCGCCGCTGCGCGCGCTGCTCCGCCGCACCGGCCTGCCGGCGCTGAAGGACCCCGACCGCGTCGCCGGCCTGCGCGCGGCGCTGACCGAGGCGCGCGACGCCGAGGCGCCGGACTGGGCCGCGATCGGCGCCCCGGTCGCAGAGCTGATGGACGACATCGGCGTGCGCCACCCGGCCCCGCCGGCCGCGATCGCGCCGGCGCGCCCGCCCGGGATCGCCGAGATCGACCGCGTGATCCGCAAGACCGGCGCACATCTGCTCGGCTCGTTCGGGAAGAACGGCTTCATCCCGACCTACGCCGCCTTCAACCTGATCGGCGATGCCGACATCGGCGGGCGCGAGATGCTGTTGGCGCTGACCGGGCTCAACGCGCGCGGCTACAAGAACTCGACCTTGCTGTTCAGCCTGGCGCGGATCTTCATCGCGCATTCGCCGGCGCGCGCGCTGATCAACCCGCCATGGCGCGGCATCGCCGAGCCGATGTGGGAGCCGGTGCAGATCCGCCACCGCTCCGCCTATTACGACGCGTTCTTCACCGAGGCGCTGCTGGGCTTTGTCGAGACCGGGCTGGCGTCAGCGGATGAGGCGGGCGCGGCGCGGCGCGCGATCGCCGACATGGTGGCCTTCTGTCTCAAGACCAGCGCCGAGGAGGTGCCGTCGCATGACGGCTCCAATGTGCGGGTGATCACGGCGCTGGCGCCGGGGCGGCATCCGCGCTTCTCGCGGTTCTTCGCCCAGATCAAGCAGGACCTCGGCTTCGGCATCTACGTGCCCGACTGCGACACCACGGCTTGCTCGTTCTCGGCCGCAACGCAAGCCGGCTCCGACGATCCGATCCTCGAGCAGCCGCTGCTCGATTTCTATCGCGGCTACCAGGTGCGCGCTGGTGCCAATGAGCCTGTTGTCACCGTGCCGCTCAATGACAACATCGACTATGAGGGCGGCGTCGTCACCTGGATCGACAATCTCAGAGGCGAGCGGCCGTATGGGAACGACCTCGACCCGACGCTGAACCTCGACATCCTCGAGGTCTCGTTCCGCAACCTCGCCCGCTGGCAGATCATCGAAACGCCGCAGCGGCTCGAGACGGTGCATCGCATCATCGCCTTCCAGAAGAGGCTGGTCGAAAGCGGCGCGTTCAGGAATCCGCGCTCGCACATCTACTATCTGCCCGAACTCTACTCGGCCTATTTCGGCCGCTGCTACGCCGCGTTCATCGCGCTGCCGCTGGCCGCCCAGCGCGTGATCGATCCCGGCAACGTGTTCGCGCTGATCCGCGCCCGCGTGCTCGGCTATGTCCAGGGCGAGCTGATCACCCATGAGATGAACCCGTTCGACGCCGCGCTGGCGCTGATGGCGCTGGCACATCTCGGCGCCGAGGTCGCGAGCTTCACGCCGGCGCTGCATTGCATCGTGCAGGGCCTCGGCGAGGGCGGCCGCAAGGGGCCCTACAAGGCCTATGAGTGGAACAAGATGAAGACGCCGACGCGGATCCTGGTCGGCGGACCCGAGGTGACATCGGCGTTCGTGCTGATGGCGCTGGCGCTGGCGAGGAAGCGGATGGCTCATTCATAACGGATGACGCGAAGTTGAAACTGGCGGAAACACGACAGCACTGGCACGGTTGCCCAATTGCCCGCACAATCGTTGGGCACTGAACGCCAAGAACCTGGCCGGGAAACGCCGATGCTGAAGACGCTGCTCACTGCTGGCCTGTTGCTGTCG
This sequence comes from Bradyrhizobium sp. CER78, assembly GCF_029846235.1. Classification (GTDB taxonomy): domain Bacteria; phylum Pseudomonadota; class Alphaproteobacteria; order Rhizobiales; family Xanthobacteraceae; genus Bradyrhizobium. The sequence goes on along the minus strand of NZ_JARVWP010000037.1, from coordinate 15,534 downwards.
CTGCCGACGCTGGCTGTCGCTGCCGACATCACCGGCGTGCCGAAGATCCGCGACGGCGACCAGGTCATGATCGGCAGCGTCAAGATCCGGCTCGGCGGCATCGACGCACCGTCGACCGACCAGCTCTGCCTCAACACCAAGGGTGAGCGCTGGACCTGCGGCGTCGCCGCGCGCGACGAGCTGATCAAGCATGCCGGCCACAAGAGCTGGACTTGCCACGCCCGCTCGGTCGATCGCCGCGGCCGCACCATTGCGCGCTGCGAGGTCGATGGTGAGGACATCCAGAAGTGGATGGTCGAGAACGGCTGGGCGCTGGCCTTCACCCGCGTCTCGCACGACTACGAGCCGGACGAGAAGGCGGCGCGCGAGGCCAAGGCCGGGATGTGGCAGGGCGCGTTCATCGCGCCGTGGGACTGGCGCGTGCGCAACAAGAAGACCGCCGTGCTCGGCGCGGTGAAGGTGCCGGAAAGTGCCCACTCGATCCTGCTCGCCTCGGCGTCCGGCCCGGTTGCGCCTTCACCCGACTGCACCATCAAGGGCAATGTCAACCGCTCCGGCGAATGCATCTTCCACCAGCCGACGAGCCGCTGGTACGCCAAGATCGAGATGAAGATCTCCAAGGGCACGCGCTGGTTCTGCTCGGTCGAGGAAGCCGAGGCCGCCGGCTGCCGCGAGACGCGGCGCTAACGCTTGATCGAATGAGATTGACGTGCAGCCGCATCGGCGATGCGCCCCCTCTCCCGCTTGCGGGGGAGGGCTGGGGTGGGGGTATCACCGCTCGCGACACTCGTTACGAGGAGAGAGCCCCCACCCGGATTGCATCTTCGATGCAATCCGACCTCCCCCGCAAGCGGGAGAGGTAAGGAGAGCTTCGTGACCGATGTCGAGATCAACCCGCCTTCCGCGCGAAGGCGCAGCCGCCTCCGGCAAGCGCAAATGCTGCTGCTGTTCGTGCTGGTCATCTATCTGATCGCAGCCTATCTGGTGCTGCCGGCGCTGTGGACGCACTACGAACACCAGAAGGGCCTCGCCAATCTGCCGATGGTGACCCGCACCGCGCAGGGCATTCCCGGCGACCCGATGAATGTCGGCCTGATCGGCGACACCAAGGACGTGGTCTGCGCGATGCACGAAGCCGGCTGGTTTCCGGCCGATCCGGTCACGCTGAAATCCTCGATCGAGATCGTCGGCTCCGTACTGCTCGATCGTCCCTACAAGGATGCGCCGGTGAGCAACTTGTTCTATCTCGGCCGCCGCGAAGACCTCGCCTTCGAGCGGCCAGTTGGAGCGAGCGCGGATCGCCGCAACCATGTCCGGTTCTGGAAAGTGCTCGACCAGGGTCAGGAGAAGCGCCCGGTGTGGCTTGGCGCTGCGACGCTCGACCGCAGTGTCGGCATCAGCCACTACACCGGCGCGGTGACCCATCACATCGCACCCGACCTCGACGCCGAACGCGCGCTGCTCGCCATCGACCTCGAGTCCGCCGGCATGGTCACGGCGAAGTACCAGGTGACGGGCATCGGCCCTACCTTCGACGGGCACAATGGCGGCGGCGACCTCTATTACACCGACGGTGAAATCTGGGTGCTGCGGCTGGTGGAAGCGTGCAGCAAGAACCACGGCGCCGTCGCGCAAATCCCGAGCCCCGCCGCGACCGAATTCAAGGACCAGATCTGGCGCGCGGTGGTCGAATCGATCGAAAAATAAGGCTGTGTCCCGCGCTTTTGGAAACGCTGGATTGCTTTGTCCGGCTCGCAATCGAAGCCGCAATGGAATATCCTCCGCGCTTGACCCCTCACACGCATGATTTGCGTTGCTTTACCCAAAAGGAACAGGACGATGACCGTTCGCGCGGGCCGGGAATTTCTGGCCATCCCCGGGCCCACCACGATGCCTGATCAGGTGCTGCAGGCGATGCATCGCCCGGCGCTCGACATCTACTCCAGCGAGATGGTTGAACTGACCGAAAGCCTGCTGCGCGATCTCTCGAAGCTGTTCGCCACCCAGGGCAAGTCCTACATCTACATTTCCAACGGCCATGGCGCCTGGGAAGCCACGCTCTCCAACGTGCTGTCGCGCGGCGACAAGGTGCTGGTGCTCGAGAGCGGCCGCTTCGCGATCGGCTGGGGCACTGCCGCCGCGGCTATGGGCGTCGAGGTCGAGGTGCTGAAGGGCGACTGGCGCCGCGCCGTGCGACCGGCCGAAGTCGAGGAACGGCTGCGGCGCGACAAGGAGCACAAGATCAAGGCGATCCTCGTGGTGCAGGTCGACACCGCATCGGGCGCCTACAACGACATCGAGGCGATCGGCAAGGCGATCAAGGCCGCCGGCCACCCCGCGCTGTTCATGGTCGACACCGTCGCCTCGCTCGGCTGCATGCCGTTCGAGATGGACAAATGGTATGTCGACGTCGCGATGAGCGGCTCGCAGAAGGGCCTGATGACGCCGCCCGGCCTCGGCTTCGTCGCCGCCAGCGATCGCGCCTGGGACGCCCACAAGAAGGCCGATCTGCGTACGCCCTACTGGGACTGGACGGAGCGCGAAGGCAGCGAGCACTACCGCAAATATGCCGGCACCGCGCCGGTGCACCTGTTGTTCGCCCTGCGCGAGGCGATCAACATGCTGCACGCCGAGGGCCTGGAGAACGCGTTCGAGCGGCACCGGCTGCTCGGCGAGGCGGTGCGGCGCGCGGTTGCGGTCTGGGGCGAGGGACAGGTGCTCGGCTTCAACATCGCCGAGCCCAACGAGCGCTCCAACACGGTGACGACCGTGACCGTGAAGGGCGCCGACCCCGCCGCGATCCAGCGCTACGCCAAGGAGAAATGCGGCGTCGTGCTCGGCACCGGCATCGGCGATCTGCAGGGCCAGGCCTTCCGCATCGCGCATATGGGCCACGTCAACGCACCGATGATCCTCGGCACGCTCGGCGTCATCGAGGTCGCGCTGACAGCACTGAATATCCCCCACGGCAAGGCCGGCGCCGACGCCGCCATCCAGTGGCTCGGCGAGAACGTGAAGGCGTAGGGCTTCGCTCTCCTCGTCATTGCGAGCGAAGCGAAGCAATCCATGGTTCCGCGCAAGTGGAGCGATGGATTGCTTCGTCGCTATCGCTCCTCGCAATGACGGCTGCGCGATTGCTCATTTTTTGGGATGACGGAGCAAGGACCAGCCCCGACTTATTGAGCAGGCGCGTCCACTTTTCGTCGTCATCGTTTTCCGCTTTACTGCCGGCAACAGCCGGGCACTGATCCCTGCGAACAACAAAATGGAGGGATCGCTTGGCATCGGTGGAATTGCGCGGCCTGGTCAAGCGGTTTGGATCGTTTGTCGCGGTTGATGACGTCTCATTGACAATCGATCACGGCCAGCTGGTCTGCCTGCTCGGGCCGTCCGGCTGTGGCAAGACCACGACGCTGCGGCTGATCGCCGGGTTCCTGGAGCCATCCGACGGCGAGATCCGGGTCGGCGACCGCGTGGTGTCGTCGAAGGCACGCGCGCTGCCGCCCGAGCAGCGCAACATGTCGATGATCTTCCAGAGCTACGCGCTGTGGCCCCACATGACGGTGGCCGAGAACATCGTCTACGGGCTGCGCCTGCGCAAAATGGATCGCGACAGCATTGCGAAAAAACTCGCCGCGATCCTGGCGACCACCAAGCTGGAACCGCTGGCGCAGCGCTACCCCGGCGAGCTCTCCGGCGGCCAGCAGCAGCGCGTCGCGCTGGCGCGGGCGCTGATCGTCGGTCCCGAGACGCTGCTGCTCGACGAGCCGCTGTCCAACCTCGATGCCAATCTGCGCGAGGAGATGCGGTTCGAGATTCGCCGCCTGCATGACGAATATCGCTACACCACGGTCTACGTCACCCACGACCAGTCCGAGGCGATGACGACCGCCGACCTGATCGCAGTGATGAACGCCGGCAAGATCGACCAGCTCGGCGCGCCTGAGGACATCTATGCGCGGCCGGAATCCGAATTCGTCGCGCGTTTCATCGGCGCGGCCAATGTCATCAAGGGCACCGCGCGCGATGCGACCCATGTAGAGTTCGCCGGCGCGACACTGGAAGTGGTCGGCGCCAGGCTCACGGCCGGCCAGAGCGCGCCGGTCGCGATCCGCCAGCATGAGATTCTGCTTTCGACGCAGGCCCCGACCGCCGCACCAAACACGCTGAAGGCCGTCGTGACGCGGCAGGTCTACCTCGGCATGAACCGCGACTACATGGTGGAAACATCAGACGGCACCTCGCTGCGGGTGACCACGCCGACCGAGACCGCGGTCGAGAAGGGCAGCGAGGTCTGGCTGACACTGCCAGCGGAGCGCTGCCGGGCGCTCAGCCGATAACAACAAGAAACGGAAGGACGCGATGCGGAAACCAATTTCCAGGCGCAATGTCCTGAAAGGCTCCGCGGCGCTTGCAGTTGGTGCGGTGTTCGCTTCGCCCGCGCGCGCTGCGGCACCCGAGCCCACTGCGATCACGCCGGACCTCGTCGCGGCCGCGACAAAGGAAGGCAAGCTCGTGTTCTATTCGTCGATGGACTTGCCGGTCGGCGAAAAGCTCGGCAAGGCGTTCGAGGCCGCCTATCCAGGGATCACGGTGCAGATCGAGCGCTCGGGCTCGGAACGGCTGTTCCAGCGGGTGGCGCAGGAGTTCGATTCCAACATCCACGCCGCTGATATCGTCAACAGCGCCGATGCTTCGCACTTCATTCCCTGGAAGAAGAGCGGCTGGCTGATGCCGTTCGTGCCCGAGGACGTCGCGAAACATATTCCAGATAATTATCGCGACCCCGATGGCATGGCCGTCACCACGCGGCTGTGGCTGTCGTCAATCGCCTACAACACCAACCTGGTGAAAGCGGAGGATGCGCCGAAGAGCTTTGCCGACCTGCTCGATCCCAGATGGATGGGCAAGATGGTGAAGGGCCATCCCGCCTATAGCGGCACCATCATGACCACGACATTCCAGATCGTGCGCGAGCTCGGCTGGCCGTATCTGGAAAAGCTTTCCAGGCAGCGCGTGATGCAGGTGCAGTCCTCGACCGATCCGCCGAAGAAGCTGTCGCTCGGCGAGCGCGCTGTGATGGCCGACGGCAATGAATACGGCATCGTGCTGCTGAAGGAAGCCGGCCAGCCGGTCGAGCCGGTCTATCCGACCGAGGGCACGCCGACGATCTCGGGTCCGACCGGCATCTTCGCCAGCGCGCCGCATCCGAACGCCGCAAAGCTGTTCCAGGCCTGGCTGCACACCCGCGAGACCCAGCAGTTCTTCGTCGACTTCACCGGGCAATATTCGGTACACGCCCAGGTGCAGCCCAAGGCCGGCCGCCGCAAGCTCGCCGACATCAAGCTGATGAAGGAGGATCCGGCGGGAGTGGAAACGATGACCGAAGAGATCAAGACGCGCTATGCGCGGTTGTTTCGGGTGTGAGGATGGAGCGCGCGATGCACGCTTCCTTGCCTCGCCCCGCTTGCGGGGAGAGGCCGACGCGCATCGCAAGATGCGCGGCGGGTGAGGGGGCCCCTCCACGCGTCGCGCTCGCGGAAACTGCCCCTCACCCCTCCCTCTCCCCGCGAAGGGCGGGGAGAGGGAGCTGAAGCAGCTCACCCGGATCAACATGACCACAACCACCACCTCCCCCACCCCTCGCCCCCGCATCGACTGGACGCGCCCGGTGCTGTGGCTGTTCGCCGCGATCCTCGTCCTCCTGATCCTGCTGCCGCTGTCGTGGCTCGCGGTGTACGCCTTCACCGACAAGAACCGCCATCCGACACTTGCCAACTTCGTCACCCTGTTCAGCAATCCCGACTTCCTCGATCCGCTGCTGACGACTGCGATCATCGCGACAACGTCGGCCTTGATCTGCTGCATCGTCGCGGCGCCGATCAGCTGGCTGGTGTCGCGCACCGACATGCCGGGACGGCAGATCATCCGCGCGCTGGTGACGGCCTCGTTCGTGACGCCGCCGTTCCTCGGCGCTGTCGCCTGGGAATTGCTGGCGGCGCCGAATTCGGGGCTGCTGAACCAGCTCTACCGGCTGTTCGCCGGCGAGGACGCCGACGCGCTGTTCAACATCTATTCGATGACCGGGATCATCTTCGTGATCTCCTGCTACACCTTCCCGTTCGTGTTCGTGCTGGTGGCCAATGCACTCGACACCATGCCGGGCGAGCTGGAAGACGCCTCCGCAATCCTCGGCGGCAATGCCTGGACCACGGCACGGCGGGTGACGATCCCACTTGCCCTGCCCGCGCTGGTCGCGGGTGCGCTGATCGCATTCCTGCAGGCGATGACGCTGTTCGGCTCACCCGCGATCCTGGCGCTGCCGGCCGGCTTCCACACCATGACGACCAAGATCTGGAGCCTGTTCCAGTATCCGCCGAAGCTCGAGCTCGCGGCCGCCGCCGCGGTGCCGCTGCTGGTGCTGACCATCCTGCTGCTGCAGGGCCAGAAGGCGCTGCTCGGCCGCCGCGGCTATTCGGTGATCGGCGGCAAATATGGCGCGCCGCGCCGGGTCGAGTTGCGCGGCTGGCGCTGGGCCGCGCTCGGCTTCTGCCTTTTGGTGCTGCTCAATCCGGTGTTCCTGCCTTACCTCGCGCTGCTCAACGCGGCGTTCTCGCCGAACGCCACCACGCTGGTGACGCCGTCGACGGCCACCCTGCACAACATCGTCTTCGTCTTCACCGAGCTGTCGTCGACGCAACTGGCGCTGAAGAACACCGTGATCCTGGGTACCGCGACCGCGACGATCGGCACCATCCTGGCGCTCGTCATCGCCTATGTCACGACGCGCAAGGTGATCGCGGGCCACCGCGTGCTCGGCTTCCTTGCCACCGCGCCGGTCGCGGTGCCCGGCATCGTGCTCGGCGTCGGCCTGTTCCTGAGCTACACGCGGCCGCCCTTCGTGCTGTACGGCACGCTATGGATCCTGCTGCTGGCATTTCTCACCATCAACCTGCCCTCGGCCTATCAGCAATTGCAGGCGGCGTTCGCGACCATCCATCCCGAGCTCGAGGAAGCCAGCCGCATCCTCGGCGCGACGCGGCTGCAGGCGCTGCGCCAGATCACCGCGCCGCTGCTACGCACCGGCGTGATCGCGACCTGGTGCTTCATCTTCATCGGCGTGATGCGGGAACTATCGGCCGCGATCGTGCTGTTCACCTCGCAGACCAAGGTGCTGTCGGTGCTGATCTACGATCTCAACGAAGGCGGCGACCTCGCCGCGATCGCGGTGCTGGGCATCGCGATGCTGGTGATCACCTTCGCCGTGGTGCTGGCGGTGAACCAGATCCCGATGTCCGGCGGCAATGCGGGCGCGAAGCTGCGGAACGGCTAGGACGCCCAGTCCGCGTGCGGGCGCGCGAACGGGCCCACCATCTGGCAATCGCCACATTCATCCCGATATAGAGCGGAACCCCGCATCATGAGGATCGTGTGACCCAATCCACCAAGACATCGCCCCCGGTCGCGCCGCGCCGGCCGCATTCCTTCACCACCCACGGCATCGCGGTGACCGACGACTATGCATGGATCAAGGATCCGAATTGGCAAGAGGTGCTGCGCGATCCTTCGATCCTCGATCCCGACATCCGGAGCTATCTCGAAGCCGAGAACGGCTACACCGAGAGCCTGCTCGGCCACACCGACGGCTTGCAGAAGCGCCTCGTCAAGGAGATGCGCGGACGGATCAAGGAGGATGATTCCAGCGTGCCGTCGCCGGACGGCCCGTTCGCCTATTTCAGAAAATTCCGCGAAGGCGGCCAGCACGAGCTGTTCGCCCGAACGCCACGTGACGGTGGCGAGGCACATGTCGTGCTCGACGGCGACGCGCTGGCGAAGGACCACAAATATTTCAAGTTCGGCGGCAGCCGGCACTCCAACGATCACCGCTTGCACGCCTGGAGCGCCGATACCAAGGGCTCGGAATATTTCTCGATCCGGGTGCGCGACTGGGCTGATGGCACCGATCTCGACGACCTGGTCGAGGAGACCGATGGCGGCGTGGTCTGGGCTGCGGATTCGAAAAGCTTCTTCTACGTCAAGCTCGACGACAACCACCGGCCGATGCAGGTGTGGCGGCACAGACTCGGCACCAAACAAGCCGACGACACCCTGATCTACGAGGAGCAGGATTCCGGCTGGTTCACCCATCTGCACGAGAGCGCAAGCGGCCGCTTCTGCGTGATCGCCGGCGGCGACCACGAGACATCGGAGCAGCGGCTGATCGATCTTGCCAATCCCGATGCGCCGCCACGGCTGGTCGCGGCGCGTGAGGAAGGCGTGCAATATTCGATCGCCGACCGCGGCGACGAGCTCTTCATCCTGACCAATGCCGACGACGCGGTCGACTTCAAGGTTGTCACAGCAAAGCTCGCCTCGCCCGAGCGCGCCAACTGGCGCGACCTGATCCCGTATCGCGAGGGCGTCTATGTGCTCGACGTCGAGCTTTATGCCGGCCACATGGTACGGCTGGAGCGCGCCAACGCGCTGCCGGCGATCATCATCCGCGACCTCAGGACCGGCGAGGAGCACGCGATTGCTTTCGACGAGGCGGCCTATTCGCTCGACACCATGGGCGGCTACGAGTTCGACACCACCAACTTACGGTTTGCCTATTCGTCGATGACGACGCCGTCGGAGGTCTATGACTACGACATGGCGACGCGGACGCGGGTGTTGCGCAAGCGCCAGGAGATTCCGTCCGGCCACAACCCGGCCGACTACGTCACCACGCGCATCATGGCGACGTCACACGACGGCGCGCTTGTGCCGGTCTCGATCCTGCATCGCAAGGATTTCGTTCGCGACGGCAAGGCGCCGCTGCTGCTCTATGGCTACGGCTCCTACGGCATGGCGATGCCGGCATCGTTTGCGGCGAACCGGCTGTCGCTGGTCGACCGCGGCTTCGTCTATGCAATCGCACATATCCGCGGCGGCGCCGACAAGGGCTGGGGCTGGTATCTCGACGGCAAGCGCGAGAAGAAGACCAACACGTTCGACGATTTCGCCGCCGCAGGCCGCGCGTTGATCGAAGCGAAGTACACGGGTGAGAAGCGCATCGTCGGCCATGGCGGCTCGGCGGGCGGCATGCTGATGGGCGCGGTCGCGAACCGCGCCGGCGAGCTGTTCGCCGGCATCGTCGCCGAGGTGCCGTTCGTCGACGTGCTCAACACCATGCTCGACGACACGCTGCCGCTGACGCCGCCGGAATGGCCGGAATGGGGCAACCCGATCGAGAGCGAGAAGGACTTCCGCACCATCCTGTCCTATTCGCCCTACGACAACGTCGCGGCGAAAGATTATCCGGCGATCCTCGCGATGGGCGGGCTCACCGATCCGCGCGTCACTTATTGGGAGCCGGCAAAATGGATCGCCCGTCTGCGCGCCACGATGCGTGGCGGTGGCCCGGTGCTGCTGCGCACCAACATGGGCGCCGGCCACGGCGGCGCCTCCGGCCGCTTCAACCGGCTGGACGAAGTCGCGATCGTCTATGCGTTCGCACTGTGGGCGGTGGGGATGGCGAAGAAAGCGGAAGTGTAGAACGCCGTAGCCCGGATACCTCCCCATCGTCGTCCTGGCGAAAGCCAGGACCCATACCGCGTGATGTATCGAGCAAGGAAGTCGCGGTACCACGGCACGCAACGCAATTGCCGGTCTTCGCCAAACTCCTCCCTGTGGTTATGGGTCCCGGCCTTCGCCGGGACGACGACGGGATGCGTGGCGATCGCTCCTCGAGGAACGACCGCGGAGAGCGAGGAGGATGCCGCTACCTTCCCTTCGCCTTCCGCCAGACCGCGAAATCCTTCAACGTCTGCTCATCCGTCGCGGGATAGAGGCCGAAGATGCCACGGCCGTTCTGGACCTGCTCGGTGACGAAATCCTCGAACGCGGTCATCTCGAAGGTCTCGTTGGCGATCTCGTCGGCGAGGTGCGCCGGGATCACGATGACACCGTCGCTGTCGCCGAGGATCACGTCGCCGGGAAACACCGGCGCGTCGCCACAGCCGATCGGAACGTTGATCTCGATCGCCTGATGCAAGGTCAGATTGGTCGGTGCGCTCGGGCGGTGATGAAACGCCGGGAAGCCGAGCCGCGCGATCTCGGCCGAGTCGCGAAAGCCGCCGTCGGTGACGACGCCGGCGCAGCCGCGCTTCATCAGCCGCGTCACCAGGATGGCGCCGGCCGACGCCGCGCGCGCATCCTTGCGGCTGTCCATGACAAGCACCGCGCCCACAGGGCAATCCTCGATCGCCTTGCGCTGCGGATGCGCGCGATCGCGGAACACCTCGATCGTGTTGAGGTCCTCGCGCGCCGGCATGTAGCGCAGCGTGAAAGCTTCGCCGACCATGGTCGGCTGATCCGGACCCAGCGGATGCACATCCTGGATCATCTGGATGCGCAAGCCGCGCTTGAACAGCGCGGTCGCGACGGTGGCGGTGGAGACGGATTTCAGCTTAATGCGGGTGGAGTCGCTGAGTTTTGACATGGTGCTCTCTTCGTCATTCCGGGGCGCGCGCAGCGCGAGCTATGATGCGCAATTGCGCATCTGAGAATCCATCGGGCCGCATGCGCTGTGGACAAATGGGTTCCGGGCACACGCTTCGCGTGCCCCGGAACGACGGTTAATAAATCGACGGCTCGCCGACCGGCTTGCCGAACCCGGTCTCGAGGAAATCGAAATCGCAGCCCTCATTGGCCTGCTTGATGTGTTTCGAGAACATCCAGCCATAGCCGCGCTCGAAGCGCTTCTCGGGCTGCTTCCATTCCGCGCGGCGTTTGGCGAGTTCCGCCTCCGGCACATCGAGATTGATGGTGCGCGCGGCGACGTCGAGCGTGATGCGGTCGCCGTTCTTCACCAGCGCCAACGGGCCGCCGATATAGGATTCCGGCGAGACGTGCAGGATGCAGGCGCCGTAGCTGGTGCCGCTCATCCGCGCGTCCGACAGCCGCACCATGTCGCGCACGCCCTGCTTCACGAGCTTGGTCGGGATCGGCAGCATGCCCCATTCGGGCATGCCCGGCCCACCCTGCGGGCCGGCATTGCGCAGGATCAAGACGTGATCGGCCGTAACATCGAGATCGGGATCGTCCACCGCCTTCTTCATCGACGGGTAGTCGTCGAACACCAGCGCTGGCCCGGTGTGCTTGAGGAAGCGCGGATCGCAGGCGGACGGCTTGATCACGCAGCCATCCGGCGCGAGATTGCCCTTCAACACCGCGAGCGCGCCCTCCTTGTAGATCGGATTTTCGACGGTGCGGATAACGTCGTCGTTGTGGACCTCGGCGCCCGCGATGTTCTCGCCCAGCGTCCTGCCTGACACGGTCATGCAGTCGAGATGCAGATGCTGCCTGATCCGGTTCATCAGGCCGGGCAGCCCGCCGGCGTAGAAGAAATCCTCCATCAGATATAGGTCGCCGCTCGGCCGCACATTGGCGATGACAGGCACCTTGCGGCTCGCTTTCTCGAAATCGTCGAGGGAAATGTCCTGGCCGGCGCGGCGCGCCTGCGCAATGAGGTGAATGATGGCGTTGGTCGAGCAGCCCATCGCCATCGCGACCGTGATCGCATTCTCGAAGGCTTTTCGCGTCTGGATCTTCTGCGGCGTGAGATCCTCCCACACCATCTCGACGATGCGGCGGCCGGCCTCCGAGCTCATGCGGATATGGTTGGCGTCGGCCGCGGGGATCGACGAGGCGCCGGGCAAGGTCATGCCGATGGCTTCGGCGATCGCGGTCATGGTCGAGGCGGTGCCCATGGTCATGCAGGTGCCGTAGCTGCGGGCGATGCCCGCTTCCATGTCGACCCAGTCCTTGTCGGAGATCTTGCCGGCGCGGCGCTCATCCCAATATTTCCAAGCGTCCGAGCCGGAGCCGAGCGTCTTGCCCTTCCAGTTGCCGCGCAGCATCGGCCCGGCCGGCAGATAGATCGCCGGCAGGTTCATGCTGGTTGCCCCCAATAGCAGGCCGGGCGTGGTCTTGTCGCAGCCGCCCATCAGCACCACGCCATCGACCGGATGGCCGCGCAGCAGCTCCTCGGCATCCATCGCCAGCATGTTGCGGTAGAGCATCGTGGTCGGCTTCAAGAGCGATTCCGACAGCGACAGTGCCGGCAGCTCCAGCGGAAAGCCGCCGGCCATCAGCACGCCGCGCTTGACGTCGTCGACCCGGCTCTTGAAGTGCATGTGGCAGGGCTGCGCATCCGACCAGGTGTTGATGATCGCGATGACAGGCCGGTCGCGCCATTCCTCCGGCGCGTAGCCCATCTGCATCGCGCGCGAACGATGGCCGAAGGCGCGCAGATCGTCGGGCGCAAACCAGCGCGCGCTGCGCAATTGATCCGGGGTCTTGTTCTTCTTGGTCATCTTGGATGCGCCATGTGTTTTGGTCGTGCGTGTCTCGACATTGCTCGCGCGCGCCGTCGGCGCGCATGCCCTGCGCCACGGATATACAGGATTTCCGGGACGTGTCGTCCCGCGCGCGGCGCAGACGTGCCGTTCGCCGTCCGCACCTGTTTCGCAAGTCGGGACCAGCCCGCACCGCCCGCTGAGCGTGCGGCGCACAAACTTGCAATTTGGAAATCGGCGCGTCTGCCAGCCTTGGCCAGCCTTGGCTTACTTTTGCTGCGCCGTCATCACGATGCGGACGAGATCGGCGGCGTTGCGGGCGCCGAGCTTCTTCATGATGTTGGCGCGGTGGTCCTCGATCGTACGCGGGCTGATGCCGAGGTGACGCCCGGCCTCCTTGTTGGAGGCACCCGCCGTGAATTGCTCGAGCACCTCGCGTTCGCGGCGGGTCAGCGGCTCGCGCCCCGGGAAATGCAGCGAAGCGATGCGCGACGCCGAGGTCTCGGCCTGGCGCCTAGTATAGGCGTCGATCGCCTCATTCAGGCGGCTGACGATCTCGTTGCCGCGGAACGGCTTCTCGATGAAGTCGAGCGCTCCGTTCTTGATGGCGCTGACCGCCATCTGAATGTCGCCCTGGCCGGAAATCATGAAGATCGGCGCCGGGTAGTCCTCGCCGTGCAATTCCCTCAGGATATCGAGGCCGGATTTGCCGGGAATGTGCACGTCGAGCAGGATGCAGGCCGGCGTCCTGCTGCGCGCCACCGCGAGCAGTGCGGCGCCGTCTGCAAAGCAGATCACCTTGTAACCGGCGGTCGACAGGACCACGGAAAGCGTCTCGCGAACGGCGGGTTCGTCGTCGACTACGAAGATTTCCCCGCGAGGAGCGCCATTCTCAACCATATGCATCGTCCATCAGTGGTGAAGCGTGCTACCCAGACTGCACAAGAACCAGTTCGACCATCTCGATCAATGGACCCGTATTTGTACGGGACGTCCGCTTAACGCACAAGTAGCACCGCGTTCCCTAAAAGTGGGGCAGTGGAGAAACATGCATGGAAAATGCAGCGGCGGACGGCGTTGCAGTGTGCTTGGACGAGGACAACGATCCCTACAGCCTGATCGTGACGGACCTAGTGGCGCTGATCGGCCATGTCCAGGCGAGCCTGCGGCTGATCGAGGCGGCGATCGCGCGCGAGGCATTGCTGGCCGAGCAGGACGCCGCAGCCGACATCTTCGTGCTCGACGACGTCACCCCACGCTACACCGTCGCGTCCACGACCCTGAAGGCCTGCGACGCCGGCCTCGGTATGGCGCTCGATCGGCTGCGCGATTCCGAGGCACCGGCGCGCTTGCTGAACTGACCGGCCGGACCGACCACCGCCGGGTTCGACACGTCAACGCGGATTATCCCGACGACGCCCAACCCTCGAGGCGACGATCCGTTCCAATTCCTGATTTCCAGCAGATGCGGCCCGCCCAGCCGGAGCAGGCTTTGGCATCAGGCCTTGTTCGCAGCCTCTGGCGTCAGGCCCTGGCCCGCTCTTCGTCGGAGCCCGACCGCCGCTTGCTCGGTTTGCCCTTCAGGAAGCTGATGTCCATTTCGGTGCCGTTGACGCGGACCAGTTCGCAGCGGCGGTAGGCGAGCCCGGTCGAGGACAGTAGCAGGAAGAACTCCTTCAGGTTGAGCCCCTGAATGGAACCCTCGACGGTCAGCGACGCGTCATTGTCGGAGATGGCATTGAGCTGGCAGTCGCGCCGCCAGGTGCCGTCGATGGCCATGATGCAGACATCGACGCCCCGGCTGAACGTAACTCGCTCGATGGATTTGCCGTCCTCGGTCATCGCTCAATATCCGACCGCCATGGCGGGCCGCGGCGTCGCCAGTGCTGCCCGCACCCCGCTCGGCCGGTACAGGCCACGCCGCTCGGGAAGCGGCTTGAACGTGTCGGTCAGACCGACCACGGTCTCGGCGGCGCCGAGCACCAGGAAGCCGTCGGCCTCCATCAACCGTGCGAGACGGTTGAAGATGTTGATCTTGGTGTCCTGATCGAAATAGATCAGCACGTTGCGGCAGAAGATCACATCGAAAGTGCCTAGCTGGGAGAAGTCGTGCAGCAGATTGAGCTGACGGTGCTGCACCATCGCGCGCAACTCGGGATTGATCTGCCAGAATTCACCCGACTGCTTGAAATACTTCACCAGCATCTGGATCGGCAGCCCGCGCTGCACCTCGAACTGGCTGTAGATGCCGGCCTTCGACTTCTCCAGCACCTCCTGCGACAGATCGGTCGCGACGATCTCGACCCGCCATCCGGCGAGCGCCGCGCCCATCTCCTTGAGGCACATCGCCAGCGAATAGGGCTCCTGGCCGGTCGAGCCCGCGGCGCACCAGATCCGGACGCTGCGGCGCGCGGCCCGCGCCTTCAGGATCTCGGGCATGATGGTGTCGCGGAAATGGTCGAACGGCACCTTGTCGCGGAAGAAGAACGTTTCGTTGGTGGTCATGGCCTCGACCACCTGGACGGTGTGCGTCGACGAGCCGGCCTTGATCTTGGTGATCAGGTCGGGGATGCCGGACAGGCCGCATTTGCGCGCCAGCGGCAGCAGGCGGCTTTCGATCAGATATTGCTTGTCTGCGGACAGATCGAGACCGGAATGGTCCTTCAGGAGCTTACGCAGATACTCGTAGTCGGGGGGCGTCACGGGAGCCTCGCAAGGACGAAAGGGTGAAACTGGGTGTCAGGCTTCGGCCGGCGTATCGAGCGCCAGCAGGCCCACTTCCTGGAATTTCGCGATCACGATGTCCTTGTCGAACGGCTTCATGATGTATTCGTTGGCACCGGCATGCAGCGCCCGCGAGATGTGGTCGATGCCGTTCTCGGTGGTGCAGAACACCACTTTCGGCACGTCGCCGCCCGGCATGCGGCGGAGTTGTACGAGGAATTCGAAGCCGTCCATCACGGGCATGTTCCAGTCGAGCAGCACCGCGTCCGGCAGCGCCTGCTTGCAGGCCTCGAGCGCGACCGCGCCGTCCTCGGCTTCGATGACGGTGAATTCCATTCCTTCGAGGATGCGGCGCGCGATCTTTCGCACCACACCGGAATCGTCGACGACAAGACATGTCTTCATGTGTTGGCCTCCTTGTAGAGTCCGCCGTCTCCGCGGCGGAGCGTTACGCTGCAGCAGCTGTTCT
>NZ_JARVWP010000036.1 GCF_029846235.1 Bradyrhizobium sp. CER78 | reverse complement strand
CTTCGCCGGGACGACGATGTGGTGACATCGAACGGAGCGTTGATATCGACGATGTGGAGACATCATCGCCCGTTTCCTTTATCGTCTGCGTGGCTCCAACGAACGAGGCGATCGTGCAGACAAAAAAATTCGGCAACAACGGCCCGCAGGTTTCGGTGATCGGGCAGGGCACCTGGTATCTCGATCGCGGTGACCGCAAGGCGGCCGTCGCTGCGCTGAAGCGCGGCATCGATGCCGGCATGACCCATATCGACACCGCCGAAATGTATGGCGACGCCGAGCTCGTGATCGCGGATGCGATCGGCGGCCGGCGCGACGAGTTGTTCCTGGTCTCGAAGGTGCTGCCGAGCAACGCCTCGCGGCGCGGCACCATCACCGCCTGCGAGCGCTCGCTGAAGCGGTTGAAGACCGATCGGCTCGATTGTTACCTGCTGCATTGGCGCGGCACCTATCCGCTCGCCGAGACGGTCGCGGCGTTTGACGAGTTGATCGCCGCGGGCAAGATCCGCTCCTGGGGCGTCAGCAATTTCGACGCTGATGATCTCGACGAACTGCTCGAGGTCGCAGGCGAGGGGAATATTGCCTGCAACCAGGTGCTTTACCATCTGCGGGAGCGCGCTATCGAGCATGCCGTGATCCCGTGGTGCGAGCAGCACGGCGTGGCCGTCGTCGCCTACTCGCCGTTTGGCCACAATGATTTTCCGTCAGCATCGAGCAAGGCCGGCGTGGTGCTGCAATCGATCGCGCAGGCCTGCAAGGCGACGCCGCGTCAGGTGGCGCTGAGCTTCCTGACGCGGCTGCCGTCAGTGCTCGCGATTCCGAAGGCGTCGAACGTGGACCACGCGGCGGAGAACGCGGCAGCTGGTACGCTCAAGCTCAGCGGTGACGAACTCGCCGCGCTCGACGCGGCGTTCCCGCGCGGGCCGAAACCGCGCTCCTTGCCGATGCTCTGAACTGAGCGCGTCACACAACAATCCAGCGTTCCCGCAAGTTCGCGGGATTCACGACGCCCGCTCCACACATGAGTTAACAAACTGTTGCAGGTGCGGCTGTATTGCGGCCGCGGCGGGCGGTCGCGCCTGCTGACGCATATCGGAGTCCCGTTTTCGGGCATTGTTCTCGCAGCGGAATTGGCGTTCTGTAGGACAGCAGATTCCCCTTATTTCGCCTTCGAGATTGCCGTGACACCGCCCCCCGCCGTAGCCGCCAGGCTGGACAGCGTTCCCCTTTCATTGCCTGCAAGGACGTCCGCAACGCGCAAAGTGCCTGCGCGCACCGACCGGCCGTTCAAGGGCATTGCGCTGATCCTGCTGTCGACGGTGTTTCTCGGCACCTCCGACGTCACCGCAAAATATCTCTCGTCCTCGCTGCCTTCGATCGAGATCGCCTGGATCCGCTTCCTGGTGTTCGCGCTGATCATGACGCCGGCCATGCTGCCGGGCACGCCGCTGTTCGCATTGCGCAGCAGCCGTCCCGGCCTGCATGTGCTGCGCGGCGCCGCGCTGCTCGGCTCCTCCCTGATCTTCATCACGGGGCTGGGCTTCCTGCCGATCGCCGAGGCCTCGGCGACGAGCTTCGTCTCGCCGCTGTTCGTCACCGCGCTGTCGATCGCCTTCCTCGGCGAGAGGGTCGGCATGCGGCGCTGGATCGCGACCGCGGTCGGCCTCGCCGGCGTGTTCATCATCCTGCGGCCGGGCACCAGCGCCTTCCATCCCGCCGCGGTCTTCCCGATCGTCTCGGCGCTGGCCTGGGCCGGCACGCTGATCCTGACGCGTATGATGAGCGGCAGCGAGCGCCCGGTCACCGTGATGACCTATTCGTCCATCGTCGGCGTCGCCATCGTCAGCGCGCTGATGCCGTTCGTCTGGGTCACGCCGAGCTGGCACGACATCATGTTCGGTATCCTGATCGGCGTTGCCTCCACGGTCGGACAGTGGATCGTGGTGCTGGCGTTCCGCTATGGCGACGCGTCGGTGCTCGCGCCGTTCTCCTACACGCAGTTGCTCTGGGTCAGCGTCCTCGGCTTCCTGATCTTCGGCGAGGTGCCCGACCGCTGGACCATCCTCGGCGCCGGCTTCATCGTCGCCTCCGGCCTCTACACCGCGCATCGCGAGCGCATCCGCCGCTCGCAATTGCTGGATGTGGCCAGCGAGCCGTCGCCGAACGCCTGACAATACGTATCTATTTTACAACAGCTGCGCTTTATCGGTGCGAACACGGGCTGTGCGCCACGGTCGTGCACGGCCTGAGAAGACGCGTCCGCCGCGAATTGCAACATAGCCCATTCAGGTTAAGCCGCGTCCGCGCGGCGCTATCGATTTGGGGCTGGGGCAATGCCGGAGTGGGGCTGCGCGCGAATCCGTCTGCAAGGCTGGTTGATGGCCGCGGTCATCCTCTCAGCGGGTCTATTGGCAGTGCCAGCCCTCGCACAGAACGGCGGCGTTGGCGGCGAGGGTGATTATCAGTCGACGGGACAATATGGCGGTGCCGGCGGCGTTCCGGGCGTCAACGGTGGGGTCGGCGGCGACGGCGGCGCGCCGAACCGGTCATGCGCATGCACCGGGGGTGGCGGTGGTGGTGGCGCTGCGGGAGCCGCCGGAGGTGCCGGCGGTCCCGACGGTAATCGCGGAAGCGGCGGCGCCGGCGGTGCGGCCGGGCTGGATGGCACCGCGGGAACGGCCAACTCGGATACGGCCAGTGGCGGCGGTGGCGGCGGCGGCGGCCTGAGTGGAACGACAGCTGCGAGTTTGAACAATACCGGAGTCCAGTCGGGCGGTAACGGCGGCAAGGGCGGCGACGGTGGTGTCAACACCTCGATGCCTTCAAATCAAGTCGCTGGCGGTGGCGGCGGTGGTGGCGCGGGTGGCGCCGCGGTCGTCATCACCGGCGCCGGGACCCATTCGAACAGCGGCAGCATCACGGGTGGCAATGGCGGCGCGGGCGGCGCAGGGGACGTCGGTGGCAGCGGCGGCGACGGCGGCACCGGCATCGTCGTCACGTCGCCGGGCGTAACGATCAGGAATTCCGGCTCGATCTCCGGTGGCGCCGGCGGTAGCGGCGGCGCACAGGTGTCCGATATCTACTCGAATCAAGGCGAGCCGTCCACCGGCGGCACGCGGGGGAAGCCCGGTGCAGCAGGCACGGGCGGTTCCGGGATCGTCGGTGGCGGCTTGACCATCATCAACAGCGGAACGATTACCGGCGGCGGTGGCCCGGGCGTGCAGGGCAACGCGATCGGCTTCACCGGCGGTGCCAATACGCTGACGTCGAGCGGCGGAACGCTGTCCGGCAATCTCGGCATTGCCAATGGCGTCGGCGCCAGCCTGACCTTCCTGCAGACCAGCGCGGCCGGCGCCACCGGCGATGTAACCATCTCTGGCATCACCGGCCTCACGGGCAGCGCCACTGACGCCTCGGTTGCGGTCAAGCTGGACGGCGGGCGCTCGCTGATCATCACCGGCGCCAGTACCTACACCGGCGGCACCTCGGTGAGCGACGGATCGACACTCGTCCTCCGTAACAGCAATGCGCTTGGCAGCGGCACGCTGACGATGGGCGAGACGCTCGCCGGGCTCACCAAGCTGATGCTGGACGGCAACGGCTTCAACATCGCCAACCGCGTCGTCATCAACAGCGATCCTGTCATCACCGTCGCGGCCGGCACCACCAACACGATGTCGGGGCCGATCAGCGGCGCCGGCGACATCGTGCTCAACGGGGGCGGCACGCTGGTGCTGTCCGGCGCCAATACATACACCGGCGGCACCACGATCTGCGGCACTGCGTGCGGCATTGCCGGCGGCAGCAGCGTGCTGCAAGTCGGCGTCGACACCGTGGGTACGCCGGGCGCGATCGTCTCGTCGGCGATCGGCACCGGCCTGCTCACCTTCGATGGCGGGACGCTGCAGGCCGGCGGCAACTACACGGTCGCGAACAACGCACAGATCAATGCCACCGGCGGCACCATCGATGCCAACGGATACACCTTCACTTACTCGGGCAACATTGGCGGCGCCGGTGGACTGTCAGTGCTGGGCGCTTCGGCCTTCCTCGGCCGCGTGGTCTTGACAGGCTCCAACACCTATGCCGGCGGCACCACGATCTGCAATTGCGCAACGCTGCAACTCGGCGACGCCAGCCACACCGCCTCGATCGTCGGCGAAGTCACTGTCAATGGCAGGTTCGAGATCGTGAACGCCAACACGGCGGGCATCACCAAGATCGTCAACGACGGCTCCAACGGGTTCGGCAGCACGACGTTCCACAATTCCACGACGGCGTCGACGGCCGTGATTGTCAACCGGAATTACGGCGCCACGGTGTTTCGCGACAGCAGCACTGCGGGCAATTCCACCATTACCAATGGTAACAACGGCGGTTCGCAGTTCTTCGAATTTTCGTCGGCGGCGTCGGCGAAGATAACGACGTCCGCCACCGGCTATCTTGCGTTCTTCCAGAACAGCACCGCGGCGAACGCGACCATCGACAACAGCGGCCTGACCTATTTCGGCACGTCGAGCTTCAGCTCGACCGAGGCGCCGACCGCGGGCAACGCGACGATCACCAACCGATCCGGCGGTTCGCTGATCTTTGACGCCTATGCAACGGCCGGCAACGCCACGATCACCACCGCGAGCGGCGCCAGCGTCAAGTTCGTCGGTAATTCGACCGGCGGCAACGCGCAATTCATCACCCAGGGAACTGGCTATGTGGACTTTGGCGGCAGCCTTGGACCGAACGGCGACGGCCGCATCACGGCAGGCTCGATCGCGGGCTCGGGCATCTACTATATCGGCGGCGGCAATACACTCACGGTCGGCGGCAACAATCTCTCGACCAATGTCAGCGGCGTGATCGCCGATGTGGATCCCTGCGGCTGCGGCCCGGCCGGCCCCGGCAATCTGGAGAAGACCGGCAGCGGCACGCTGACCTTGTCGGGCGTCAACACCTATACCGGCACCACCGTCGTCAACGGCGGCGTCCTGCAGATCGACGGCTCGATCGTGTCGTCGAGCTCGGTGACGGTGAATTCAGGTGGTGCGCTCACAGGCATCGGTACCGTCGGCAATACGACGATTGCAAGCGGCGGCATCCTGCTGCCCGGCAATGCAGTGCCGGGCACGTTCCTGAACGTGGCAGGTAATCTCGCCTTCCAATCCGGTGCGCTTTATCTCGTCGGACTCAATTCCTCCGCGTCGACATCAGCCAGGGTGACCGGCACCGCGACGCTGGCCGGCTCGGTCGGCGCCAGCATCGTTGCCGGCAGCACGATCGCCAGGCAATACACCATCCTGTCGGCGGCCGGCGGCCGCAGCGGCACCTTCGCCGGCGTCGATTCGACCGGGCTGCCGTCGGGTCTGGTCGCAACGCTCGGCTATGACGCGAACAATGCCTATCTCAACTTCGCGCTCGATTACGGCGCAACATCGAAGCTCAACGTCAATCAGGGCAATGTCGCCACCACGCTGCAGAATTTCTTCAATGCCAATGGCGGGATCAACTTGATGTATGCCGGGCTGTCGCCGAATGGCCTGACGCAGGCCTCGGGCGAGGGTGCGACCGGATCGCAACAAGCGACGTTCAACGCAATGAACCTGTTCCTCGGGCTGCTGACCGATCCGTTCGTCGCTGGGCGCGATGGCGGTGTCGGTGGCGGCGCGGGCGCCGTGCCGTTCGCCGAGGAGAGCGCAACGCTGGCCTATGCGGCGCGCAGCACCGAGCCGCGCGATGCGCTGGCTGCGATCTATGCCAAGGCGCCGCCGCCGCAACTCGATTTCGCGCAGCGCTGGAGCGTCTGGGCGGCCGGCTATGGCGGCTCGCAGAGCACCAGCGGCAATGCGGTGCTGGGTTCCAACAACACGACGAGCAGCGTCTATGGCACCGCGGTCGGCGCCGACTATCGCTTCTCGCCGAACACGATCGCCGGTGTTGCTCTCGCCGGCGGCGGCACCAGCTTCGCCACCAACGGTCTCGGCTGGGGCCGCTCCGACCTGTTCCAGGCTGGCGCCTTCCTGCGCCACAACATCGGTGCCGCCTATCTCAGTGCGGCACTCGCCTATGGCTGGCAGGACATCACGACCGACCGCGTCGTCACTGCTGCGGGCACCGATCGTCTGCGCGCCAACTTCAATGCCAATGCGTGGTCGGGCCGGCTCGAAGGCGGCTATCGGTACGCGACGCCGTGGCTGGGGCTGACGCCGTACGCGGCCGCCCAGTTCACCAGCTTCGAGCTTCCGGCCTATGCGGAGAGTGTGGTCTCCGGCGGCGGCGCCTTCGCGCTGAACTATGCGGGCAAGAGCGTCACCGATGTCAGGAGCGAGCTCGGCCTGCGCACCGACAAATCCTTCGCGGTGGATGGCGGCCTCATGACGCTGCGCGGCCGCGTCGCCTGGGCGCATGACTTCAACCCGAGCCGCAGCGCCGCGGCCGTGTTCCAGGCGCTGCCCGGCGCGGCGTTTGTGGTCAACGGCCCGGCGCAGGCCAGCGAGGCCGCGCTGACCACGGCTGCGCTCGAGATGCGGTGGCGCAACGGCTGGTCGGTGGGGGCGACCTTCGAAGGCGAGTTCTCCAGCGTGACCCAGTCCTACGCCGGCAAGGGTGTTATGCGCTATACGTGGTGACCCTCCATGCTATAGCGTCCTGCAACGAAAGCCTGCCGCGGATTTGATCCGCGACAGCGCATTTCGCGGGACGAAATACGCATCAAAATGAGTGGGACAAAACCCACGCGGAGGAAACATGCGCGCAGCGATCTTCAGAAACGGCGAGATCGTCGTCGATCAGATGCCGGAGCCGAAGCCGGGCGCCGGCCAGGTGCTGGTCAAATCGCTCGCCTGCGGCATCTGCGGTTCCGATCTGCACGCGCGCAAGCATGCCCACCGCATGGTGGAGTTGAGCAAGTTCCTGCCCGGCCGCACGCCGATGGACCTGTCCCGGGACGTCGTGTTCGGCCACGAGTTCTGTTGCGAGATTCTCGATTATGGTCCGGGCACCACGCGCAAGCTGAAGCCCGGCACGCGTGTGTGCTCGCTGCCGGCGCTGCTGACGCCGGAGGGGCCGAAGGGCATCGGCTATTCCAACGATTATGTCGGTGCCTATGCCGAGCAGATGCTGCTCAGCGAGCCGCTGCTGCTCGAAGTGCCGAACGGCCTTTCCGCCGAGCATGCCGCGCTCACCGAGCCGCTTGCGGTCGGTGTGCATGCTGTGGCGATGGCCAACATCAAAGGCGGCGAGGTGCCGCTGGTGATCGGTTGCGGGCCGGTGGGTCTTGCGGTGATCGCGGCGCTCAAGATCAAGGGGCTCGGTCCGATCGTCGCCGCGGATTATTCGCCGGCGCGGCGGCTGCTCGCCGAGAAGATGGGCGCCGATGTCGTGGTCGATCCGGCGAAGACGCAGCCCTATGCGAGCTGGGCCGAGCACGCCCAGATGACCGAGGCGGAGAAGGCGGCACGACCGCCGATGCAGGCGCTGCTGCCGCCGCTGAAGCCCGCGCTGATCTTCGAATGCGTCGGCGTGCCCGGCGTGCTGCAGCAGGTGTTTGAGGGCGCGCCGCGCAGCGCCCGTGTCGTCGTGGTCGGCGTCTGCATGGAGACCGACAAGTCCGAGCCGATGCTCGGCATCATCAAGGAGCTCAACGTCCAGTACGTGCTCGGCTACACGCCGGAGGAGTTCGCCTATTCGCTGCGCCTGATCGCCGAAGGCCAGGTCGATGCCGCCTCGCTGGTCACCGGCCGCGTCGGCATCGACGGCGTCGCGCAGGCGTTTGCCGATCTCGCCAATCCCGAGGCGCACACCAAGATCCTGGTCGAGCCGTGGCGGTGAGTTCGATCTTGTAGGGTGGGTTAGCGAAGCGTAACCCACCATCTTCTCCGCGGCGCGAAGTCGGTGGGTTACGCCTCCGGCTAACCCACCCTACGGATCGGCGCTCGGCGCGCGCAAATTTGCATTTCGCGGCACCGAACCTATAGTTCGCTGTCCTCTGAAAGCATCCACCTCATGCGCGTTTCAATCATCACGGGAGGCGGCTCCGGCATCGGCGCCGCGGTCGCGCGCCGGCTCGCCGGCCCCGATCAATCCCTGATGCTGCATGGCCAGGGCACTGATGCCGCCGGCCTCGCGCGGCTGAATTCGGTTGCGGAGGAGTGCCGCGGCAAGGGCGCGAAGGTTGCGGTCTCGACCGGCGATCTGGCCACAGCCGGCGCGGGCACGGCACTGGTTGAGGCGACGCGCGCCGCGTTCGGGCCGATTGATACGATCGTGCACGCCGCGGGCTTTGCCGACCGGCGCGAATTCGCCAGCCTGCCGCGCGAGGCGCTGGAGCGCGCTTTTGCGGTCATGGCGGCGGCATTTCATGAAATCGCGGCCGCCGCGCTGCCTGACCTCACGCGCGGCGCGCAAGGCCGCGTCGTCGCGGTCTCCAGTTTCGGGCCGCATCGCTTCGTGCCTGGTGCGACCTATCCGGGATCCGCCGCCGCGAAGGCCGCGCTCGAAGTGCTGGTAAAGTCGCTGGCGATCGAGTTCGCCGCATCGGGCGCCACCTCCAATGCCGTGATGCCCGGCTATACCCGCAAGGACCCCGGCCTGTTCGGCGCGCTGGATACCGCGACCTGGGAGCGGGTGTCGAAAGCCAATCCGATGCAGCGGCTGGCCGAGCCCGACGAGGTCGCGGCCGTCGTCGCGTTCCTGCTGTCGCCGGACGCGGGTCACATCACCGGCGCGACGCTGCCGGTCGATGGCGGCCTGACCTTGATGTGACGGCATGAGCGAGGGCACGCCAGCACAGCAGGTCGATGTCGCCGTGCTCGGCGCGGGCATGGTCGGCGTCTCGGCGGGCCTTGCCGCACGGCGGCGCGGGCTCTCGGTTGTCATCGTCGACCGCCGCGAGCCCGGCAGCGAAACCTCCTACGGCAATGCCGGCATCATCTCGTCCGGCTCGATCCTGCCGTTGAACACGCCGGCGCTGCTGAAGAACCTGCCGAAATATCTCACCAACACGCATCCGGCGCTGCGCTGGAATCTTCCTTGGGCGCTCGGCAATGCCGGCTGGGTGATCCGCTTCCTTGCCGCCGCGACACCGTCGCAGACCAAGCCGCGCGCCGCCGCGCTGCACGGCCTGATCGGGACGTCGCTGACGCTGCATCGCGACTGGATCGTGCAGGCCGGCGCCGGCCATCGCATCCGCGAGACCGGCTGGCTGAAGGCGTGGCGCGGTGACGGGCTCGCGGCCGTCAAGGCCGAGCAGGCGGCGCTTGCCGAGTTCGGCATCCAGAGCGAGGTGCTCGATCGCCAGGCGATCTCCGCGCTCGAGCCGAACATCATCCCTGCCTATAGCGTCGGCCTGCTGCACACCCAGACGGCATCGGTCGATTCACCGGGCGGGGTGGTGAAGGCCTATGCGCAGTTGCTCGCCTCTGGGGGCGGGGCGGTGCGGCAGTCCGAGGTCCGGCGGATCGCGCCGCAGGGCGACGGCTGGCGCGTGCAGCTTGCCGACGGCGAGATCGCCGCGCGCCATGTCGTGGTTGCGCTCGGCCCCTGGTCGGCCGAGCTGCTGCGGCCGCTCGGCTACCGCGTGCCGCTGGCATTCGAGCGCGGCTATCACCAGCATTTCGTGCCGAACCCGGCACGCAAATTGTTGCGGCCGATCCATGATGCGGAGGGCAGCTTTCTGATGACGCCGATGGAGCAGGGGATTCGCGTCACCAGCGGCGTCGAGCTCACCGCGCGCGACGCGCCGTCGAACTATGCGCAGCTCGAATCTGTCGTGCCGATGGCGCGCAGCGTGGTCGAATTCGGCGAGGCGGTCGGCGAGCGCTGGCGCGGCGCGCGGCCGACGCTGCCCGACAGCCTGCCGATGATCGGCGCGGCGCCGCGGCATCGCGGGCTCTGGCTCGCCTTCGGCAACCAGCATATCGGCTTCACCACCGGCCCCGGGACCGGCGCCGCGATCGCGGCGATGATCGCGGGCGATGCGCCGCCGTTCGACGCGACGGCATTTTCACCGGGCCGGTATATCGCGTGACTCGCGCGAGGCCGCCTGCGATGCTGGGGCCGCAAGCCACGCGGAGGGGAACGCGCGGCAACCGAGGGGCAGGATGAACTACGTCTGGGATTTCGGAATCCTCGCCAAGTACAGCCATCTGTTCTGGCTCGGACTCGGCTGGACCATTGCCTACACCATCGGAACCATCATCCTGGGAACGCTGATCGGCCTGATCGTCGGCATGCTGCGGCTGCGACGCATCCCGGTGATCGACTGGCTCCTGATCGCCTATATCGAAACCTTCCGCTGCACGCCGCTGCTGGTGCAGATCATCTGGTTCTACTACGCCTTTCCGGTGGTGATCGGCGTCAACATCCCGGCGCATGTCGCAGCCGTCAGCGTGCTGTCGCTCTATGGCGGCGCGTTCTATGCCGAGATCGTGCGCGGCTCGATCGAGAGCGTGCCGGTCGGGCAGTGGGACGCGGCAAAGGCGCTCGGTTTCCGCGGCTGGCGCCTGATGCGGCTCGTGATCCTGCCGCAGGCGCTGAAGCCGATGATGGCGCCCTATGTCAACCAGTCGGTGACCCAGCTGAAGAACACCTCGCTGGTCTCGATCATCGCGGTGCCCGACCTCGTCTACAACGCGACGCTGATCAATGCCGACACCTACCGGCCGCTCGAGGTCTACACCATCGTCGCGCTGATCTATTTTGCCATCCTGTTCCCGTCGACGCTGGTGGCGCGCCGGCTGGAGCGCGGGCTGACCTACGACAAGGTGTGATCTTTCTTCTCCCTCGCCCCGCTCTTGCGGGGAGAGGGTTGGGGTGAGGGGCTGCTTCCGCGAGTAGCGATCGCCGTGAGACCTGTACCCCCTCACCCGGGTCGCATCTGTCGATGCGATCCGACCTCTCCCCGCAAGCGGGGCGAGGTAAGAAACGATCGCAGCGCTAGTTCAGATATTCAGCTCCACCGGCACGTCCTCCGGCTTGACGCCGGCGAGGCCGAGGCCCTTGACGAACCATTCGCGCATCTGGCCGATGCCGCGGTTGTAGTCGATCCAGACCGAGAGGAAATCGCGCCAGCGCTTGTCCTGCTCGCGCCGCACCGCGGTGCCGCTCGCGATCGTCACCGAGGGCGAGGCCAGGATTTTGTAGGTACCGAGGTTCGGATTCTTGGCGATCGCGGTCAGCCCGAGCACCAGCGCGTTGACCACGCAATCGACGCGGCCCGACGACATTTCCAGCATCACCTCGTCGCGCGATTTCAGCGACTTGATGGTGGCATTCGGCGCAAAGCGCCGCGCCACGGCCTCGTTGGCCGAGCCGACGTCGACCGCGATCTTGACCTCGGGCTTGTTGATGTCGGCCCAGGTCTTGGCCTCGAGCCCCTTCTTCAGCATCGCGCCGAACGGATGCGGGAACACGAGGTTGGTGAAATCCACCACCAGCGCGCGCTGCGGGGTCGGGTTGAGGGCAAAGCCGAGGTCGATCTTGTTCGCCTGCAGATCCAGAATCGAATTGCCGTAGGTCGATTCGACATATTCCAGCTTGACGTCGAGCAGTTTTGCCAGATCGTTGGCCATCTCGATCGAGAAGCCGGACCAGGTGCCGGTGGCGAGGTCCTTGTTGAAATAGGGCAGCTCGCCCGGCAGCACCGCGATCCGCAGCACCTTGTTGGCGCGGATGCGATCCAGCGTGTTGTCGGCTTGTGTCTGCGCCGCGGCTGGGGTCGCCATCGCGGCCGCGAGCGCCGCGCCGCTGCCGATCCCGAGCGCATAGCGCAGCGCGTCGCGGCGATCCTCAGAAATCTTGATGTCGTCGGATTGAGTCAAGCGGGCCTCCCTGCACCAGATCGCCGAAGCCTAGCGTCGGGTTCCTGTGCCAGCAAGGGCGCGCACCTGCACCATTGGTAGGCATGGCGAAGAGGAGATGCCATCTCTTCACCTCGCCCCGCTTGCGGCCTGGCTATCGCACATCGCCTGCCTTCGCCGGGGCGCACCATCAAAAAACTCGAAAACAACCCCATGCAAAGGAGCCGGCCGCGTGCCGGCAGTCGACACGGCAACTTGACATGTCGGGCAAATCAGGGGCATTATTCTATTATTCCGAAAATGCGCGGCGTGCCTCCCCCCGTAAGAACGGGAAGAGGGGAAACGACCGGATCAATACCGTCCCGGCACGTACATCTCCGATGGGATCGGGCCGCGGTGATAGTCGGGGTTGCGCACCCGCGGCGGCAGCACCACCGGTTGGTGGGTGACGTGCTGATAGGGGATCTGGCTCAACAGATGCGAGATGCAGTTGAGCCGGGCGCGCTTCTTGTCTACGGCATCGACGATCCACCACGGTGAGTCCGCCAGATGCGTGCGCTCCAGCATCGTCTCCTTGGCCTTGGTGTAGAGCTCCCAGCGGGTCCGCGCCTCGACGTCCATCGGGCTCAGCTTCCACTGCTTCAGCGGATCCTGGATCCGCATCGAGAAGCGGAACGCCTGTTCCTCATCGGTGATCGAGAACCAGTATTTCAACAGGATGGTGCCGGAGCGGATCAGCATGCGCTCGAATTCCGGCACCGAGTTGAAGAATTCCTCATACTGCTCGTCGCTGCAGAACCCCATCACCTTCTCGACGCCGGCGCGGTTGTACCAGCTGCGGTCGAACAGCACGATCTCGCCGCCGGCCGGCAGATGCGAGACGTAGCGCTGGAAGTACCATTGCGTGCGCTCGCGCTCGTTCGGGGCCGGCAGCGCCGCGATGCGGCAGACCCGCGGGTTGAGCCGCTGCGTGATGCGCTTGATGACGCCGCCCTTGCCCGCGGAATCGCGGCCCTCGAACAGCACCACGACCTTCTTCTTCTCGTGCTGCACCCAGTCCTGCAGCTTGACCAGCTCGCCCTGCAGCCGCAGCAATTCGCGGAAGTAGAACTTGCGGTCGATCGACGGCTTTCCGGCCCCATCGTGCTCGAGTTCGTCGAGCCTGATGTCGTCGAGCTCGAGCTCGAGTTCCTCGTCGAGGCTGTCGGCCATCTCCTGATGGATGCGGGCGCGCAAGGCTTCCTCACGAGAGGCTTCGTCGCGCAAAGCTTCCTCGTGGGAGACTTCATCGGTGAGGTGGGGAGCGGTCATGAAGGTCCGTCTTTCAGTGTGCTAGATCGATCGACGGGAGCATTGACGGGCGATGTTACCCCTCTATGACATTGCCATGACCACTGTTTCACGCCGGTGCCGCGGCTGTGCTAACAAGCGCCAACAACACGAAAATGGGAGTTGCCGATGATTTCGCTCACACCAAGAGACGTCCTGCCGGAGGACGGCACCGCCGGCACGCTGGTCGGTCGGGTCTGGCTGCCGCAGGCGGGCGGGCCGGCCGTGGCCGCGGTGCGGGTGGACGGCGTGTTCGACGTCACCGCGCGTTTCCCGACCGTGAGCGCGCTGTGTGAGGAAGCCGATCCCGCAGCCGCATTGCGCGGCACGCTCGGCGAGCGGATCGGCGATTTCGAAACGATCCTCGCCAATACGCCGCCAGACGCCCGGGATGCGACAAAGCCGCATCTGCTCGCGCCGGTCGACTTGCAGGTGCTGAAGGCCGCCGGCGTCACCTTTGCGATCTCGATGCTGGAGCGCGTGATCGAGGAGCGGGCGCGCGGCAATCCGTCTTCGGCGGACGCGATCCGCAAGGAGGTGGTGCGGCTGGTCGGCGACGATCTCTCCAAGCTGAAGCCGGGCTCCGAGCAGGCGATGCGGTTGAAGCAGGTGCTGATCGATCAGAACGCCTGGAGCCAGTATCTGGAGGTCGGCATCGGCCCCGACGCCGAAGTGTTCACCAAGGCGCCGACGCTGTCGTCGGTCGGCACCGGCATGGATGCCGGGCTGCATCCGAAGTCGACCTGGAATAATCCGGAGCCGGAGGTCGTGCTCGTCGTCTCCGGCGCCGGCAAGATCGTTGGCGCGGCGCTCGGCAACGATGTCAACCTGCGCGACTTCGAGGGCCGCTCGGCGCTCCTGCTGTCGAAGGCCAAAGACAATAACGCCTCCTGCGCGATCGGCCCGCTGCTCCGGCTGTTCGATCAGACCTTCGCGCTCGACGACGTCAGGAAGATGGATGTCGGCCTGACGGTGACGGGTACGGATGGCTTCGTGCTCGAGGGCCATTCCTCAATCTCCAAGATCAGCCGCGACCCGACCGATCTCGTCGCCCAGACCATTGGTCCCGTACATCAATATCCCGACGGCTTTGCGCTGTTCCTCGGCACGATGTTCGCGCCGGTGAAGGACCGCGACGCCAAGGGCGAGGGCTTCACCCACAAGCGCGACGACATCGTCACCATCGCAGCGCCCCAGCTCGGCAAGCTGGTCAACCGGATGCGGGGCAGCAACGAATGCGAGCCGTGGACGTTCGGCGTCGGTGCGTTGATGAAGAACCTGGCGCAGCGCAAGGTGCTGTGAGGCAGAGCGTCATGCGTAGGGTGGGTTAACCCGCCCTACGGCCTCGGTCGCAGCAGCCGGTTAGCATGCCCGTCGGTTCAGGCTTGCCGGCTTGGCTTAGGAACCCACAGCCACGTCTTCCTGTTATCGTCCGCGGGCAGACCTGATCACGGTGGCCCATGCTGCGCCGCGCAATGGAGTATTGTCCGCCCGTACCGCATCCTCCGCCAAGCCGGCTGGGATTTCTCGAACTGCTGATCCGGCTGAGGCGGAATCCGCTTGAGTGCTGGAGCGCGGATTTCTTTCAGCAGCCCATCGTCAAGCTCCGCCTGCCATTCACCGACGTATTCGTGGTTCATGACCCGCACGCCATCAAGCGCGTGCTGATGGATAATTGGAGGAATTATCCGAAGGACACGATCCAGCGCCGCATCCTGTCGTCCGGACTGGCCGATGGTTTGCTGAGCGTCGACGGAGAGCGTTGGGACGTGCAGCGGCGAACGCTCGCTCCGATCTTCGCGCGCCGTACCGTCACCTCCTTCACGATGCCGATGCTGGTTGCCGCCAACGAGCTGTCGGCGAAATGGGCCACGATGGGATCCAATGCCACGCTCGATGTTGCCGCCGAGATGACGCTGGTCACGCTGAACGTGCTCGCACTGACGATTTTCTCTGACGGCATCGGCGGCGATCTCGACGAATTCCGGATGGCGATGAATGCCTATTTCAGTGTGATCGGCCGCATCGGCGCGCTCGACCTGCTCGGCGTGCCCAAATTCGTGCCACGCCCGGGCCATCGCCGCCTGCGTGCGACGATGGCCTACTTCGACACCGTGATCGACCGGATTGTCGCCACCAGATGTCGAGGACATGCGGTCCCGGTCGACGGCCCGGCCGATTTGCTGACCCTGTTGTTGCGTTCACCGGATCCCTCGACCGGACGGCAGCTTAGCCTGAGCGAGATTCGCTCCAACATCCTCACTTTCCTTTCCGCGGGACACGAGACGACGGCAAACACGCTCGCCTGGTCGATCTTCCTCCTGTCGCAGTCGCCTGAATGGCGGTCGCGCGTCGTGGCGGAGGCCGAGCGGGAACTGACCAATCCGGCCGATGATCTCGTCGAGCGGCTGATCGTGACGAGGGCGGTGATCGAGGAGGCGCTGCGTCTTTATCCGCCGATCGCTGCACTCAGCCGGACCGCGCGCAAGGCCGACAGGCTGGGCGATCTGGCGGTCGGCGCGGGCTCCCTGATCGTGATCGCGCCCTACGTCCTGCATCGCCATCGCAGGCTATGGAGCCGCCCCGACGCGTTCGATCCATCGCGCTTCCTGCCGGAGGTGCGCGGCGCAATTCCGCGGTTCGCCTATCTGCCATTCGGGGTCGGGCCGCGGACCTGTATCGGCGCGTCGTTTGCCTTGCAGGAAGCCACCATCGTGCTCGCTGTCCTGATGCGCGATTTCGAGATGAGGTTGCTGCCGCACGCCGACGTGCAACCGCTCCAGCGCATCACGCTGCGTCCGGCTCACGGGCTGCCGATGGTGATCAGCCGGAGATCTGCGCTGTAGCAGGCATTGCGCTAGTATTGTCGTTCGAGTCCGCTTGCGCGCGCGGATGTGCTAGTGTCTGCCGCAGCGGGTGACATTGTCGAACATGTTCAGAAACCTCAGCGGAAGATAGATCGTACGTCGCAACTTGCGCGCGCTACGCGCGGAAAAATTTTGGCAATCATTTTTTCCTGTCTGGTGTGATCTGCTTCACGCACGTTGGTGCGTTATCCGCTTCAGCATGATGGCTCGGCGCGAACAGAGGGAGTCGCGGACATGAGCAAGCAGCCAGCAAATGGAATGCCGGAGTGGCTCACGACCGACATGCTCGTGATTGCCGTCTCATTGGCGATCATCGTGATTGGCATCTGGATCGCGCCGTAGCGCGCAGGCGGCACCGCGGAAGGTGGTGCCGCCAATGCGAGAGGCGATGGCGAGCCTTACAGGCCCATCATACGGAAGATCATGCCGCCGATATTCGGACCGTGACGGTGGTGGCGGCGATGATGACCTCGCGGCGGTTCGTCGCCGCCGGCGGCGGCCATCGCGCTCCTGCCGCCGTCGCGCTCGGGGCCGACCGCATCGAACGCGGCCTTCTGCTCGTCGCTGAGCGAACTGTAGAAGGTGTCGAGGGCCGGGCGTACCGTCCCGATCGCCTGGAGCATGGCGTCGAGTCTTGCTCCGACCGCCGCAAGGCGTGCCGGTGGCGTGCGCGCGTCGGCGGGCGGACAGGACGATTTCAACGTGTCCTCGGCCTTTGTCGCCGCATCCCGCAAGGCGTCGAGGCTCGCCCGCTGTGCGTCGGTCGGCCTGACGTCGCGTTCGATGACGTCGCCGGGCCATGCGATGGCGGCCGGTTGCGCCGTGTTGCAATTGCCGCTGCCTGACGTCGCTTCACGCCTGCTGCGTTGATCTGCCGCCAGCGCGGTCACCTTGGCTTTCTGGTCGTCGCTGAGCAGCCCGTAGAATTTCTCCAGCGCCGGTTGCAGGATGCCGACCGCCTCGCGCATGGCCTGGAGGCGCTGCTGCATCGAGGCGAGACGGCTCGGCGCGGTCAACGGCACGTCCTTGGGGCATGAATTGAGAATGGTCTCGGACGCCTTCTGCGATGCGCTGGCGAGTTCGTCGAGCGCAGCGCTCTGCTCGGCGTTGGGCTGAATGGCGCTGCGGAACTGCTCGATCGGGAAGCCCGCGATATCGCTTCTGTCGCTGCCGCACATGTCGGCAAGGGTCGCGGTCTGAGCGGGGGCGCGGGATCGGCCTGTGACCTGCGGACGCGGACCGGCGTAGCCGGGCAGATAATAGGCATAGCCGCTCAAGGCATCGTAGTCATACGGACCGAACAGGCCGGTATAGATGTCGTTGTAGCCATAGTCCCAGAAGTACGGGTCGTAGTCGTCGCCCCACCAGGCATAGTCGTAGAGATCGTAATAGGCGTAGGGCCAGAACACCGGGCCGATCCAGCCGAAACCGCCATGCGGATGGCGCCACCACCAGCCGCCATGATTGCTGTGAATTCCCCAGGCTGCGCCGGCGGCAGCCGTCATGACCGCGGCGCGCGCCGCCGGGTTGCGCAAGCCGCCCGGGCTGCGCAGGGCGGCCGTAACCGGACGCGAGGACAAAGTGCGGCCAACGGCGCTGGCGTTGCGACGCATCGCGGCGGCCGAGGGTGCCCGGCGGCCCGCGGCTACGCCGTGCGAGATCGCCGGATTGCGGCTGACCGCGGGGCCGTGGGTCATGGCCGGATTGTGGGCGGCATGGAATTGCCGCGCGCCGCCGCTGCGCCCCATTCTTGTCGCGGCATGGGGCGCCGCATGAATGGTATGGAAACCGCCCGCGCGGGCGCCGCCGCCATGAAAGCCTCCGCCGTGGAAGCCACCACCACCGCCATGGAAGCCGCCCATCGCCCCGCCGCGGAAACCACCGCCACCACCGTGAAATCCGCCGCCGCCGCCGTGGAAACCGCCGCCTCCACCGTGGAAGCCGCCGCCACCGCCGCCATGAAATCCACCACCACCGCCGCCATGACCTCCGCCGCGGGCCGCCTGCGTGGGATCCGCAAGCAGCGTCACCGATGCTGCGGCCGCGAGAACTGCGATGAGTGCCAACCATGGATGTTTACGGCGAGCCATGTTCGTTCTCACTTGTGTCAAAACACTCAATAATGCCTGACACCAACACGCCATGTTGCCGCTCGGTTCCCGCCGCGCCGCGAATTGCACGCAACTCTTTGCGGGCCGATTGTTCCGCGCTGCGATCGGCACCCGCCTATCCCTGAGCCCTTTGTTCGAGAGAGGGCGGAACGAAGAGCAAAGCTCGGACGATTATGTCGCGAGAACTGCTTATTCATGACCACCGGCCGCGCAACATACTCGGTGTCGTCCCTGCGAAAGCAGGGACCCATAACCGCGAATGATGATTGTTGCGCGATGTCGGAACGACGATTCTCCCTCAACAACATCGGCCGCGGAGTATGGGTCCCTGCTTTCGCAGGGACGACGCCGGAGACAATCTTGTCCCTAACTGCATCTGCCATCGCCCGGCTCGACCGGACGATCCAGTACGCCGCGCCACCTCGGCTCAAGCACCGCTGCCTCTGGAATACTGGATCACCCGCTTTCGCCAGGACGACACTGTGGGGTGGCGCGGTTCGGCTCACCAACCACACACCTACACCGGCAGCGCCGTCGAATACTTCACCTGGCTCAGCGCAAAGCTCGACTCGATCGAGGCGATGCCGTCGAGCCGGGTCAGCTTGTTCTTCAGGAACGCCTCATATGAGGAGAGGTCGGCCGCGACCACGCGCAGCAGATAGTCGCGGTTGCCGGTCATCAGATAGCATTCGAGCACCTCGTCCCATTTCGAGATCGCGCGCGCGAAGCGATTGAGGTCTTCCTCCTTCTGCCGCGCCAGCTTGATCGAGATGAAGACCGAGACATGCAGCCCGAGCGATTTCTGGTCGACGGTTGCGATGTAGCGAGAGATCACGCCGCGCTCCTCCAACAGCTTGACCCGGCGGTGGCACGGCGACACCGACAGCCCGACCTTGTCGGCGAGCTCCTGCATGGTCATGCGGCTGTCGGTCTGGAGCAGACTCAGGATCTTGCGGTCGATGGCATCGAGAGCAGGCATTGGTATGAACTCGCAGGTTAAGGCCGGATTGTGGGAATTTATCCCAATTTTTCCTGTGCTGTCGCGTGGAATTGAGATTTTCGGCGACCGGCGCGGCAGTAACATCTGCAAATATCGCTGGGAGCATTGCCATGGGTATCGCGCCTGAACGCCTCGACATGCTGTCTGCTTTGGCCCGCAAGGTGCTTTGGCTGTCGTCGTGGACCATCCATCACGCCAACCATGTCAGGCCTTCCAGCGACGGGTTGAAGGTCGGCGGCCACCAGGCATCGTCGGCCTCGCTCGCCAACATCATGTCGGCGCTGTATTTCTCGGTGCTGCGTCCGCAGGACCGCGTCGCGGTGAAGCCGCATGCGAGCCCGGTGTTCCACGCCATCCAGTATCTGTTCGGCCACCAGACCCGCGACAAGCTGGAGAATTTCCGTGGCTACAAGGGCGCGCAGTCCTATCCTTCGCGCACCAAGGATGTCGACGATGTCGACTTCTCCACCGGCTCGGTCGGCCTCGGCGTGGCGCAGACCTTGTTCGCCTCGCTGGTGCAGGACTACGTCAAGGCGCATGGCTGGATGCAGGACCGGCCCGAGGGCCGCATGATCGCGCTGGTCGGCGACGCCGAGATGGACGAGGGCAACATCTTCGAGGCGCTGCTCGAGGGCTGGAAGCACGGCCTGCGTAACACCTGGTGGGTGGTCGACTACAACAGGCAGTCGCTCGACGCCGTGGTGCGCGAGGGACTGTGGGCCAAGTTCGAGACCATGTTCCGCAATTTCGGCTGGGACGTGGTGATCGTGAAGTACGGCAAGCTGATGCTGGAGGCGTTCGCCGAGCCCGGCGGCGAGGCGCTCAAGCGCTGGATCGACAATTGCCCGAACCAGATGTACGCGGCGCTCTGCTTCCAGGGCGGTGCCGCGTTCCGCAAGCACCTGCGCGACGATATCGGCGACCAGGGCGACGTGTCGGCCCTGATCGAGCGCCGCAGCGACGACGAGCTGCTGGCGCTGATGTCGAACCTCGGCGGCCACGACATGGCGAGCATGATCGAGGCCTTCGAGGCGGTCGATCATGATCGGCCGGTCTGCTTCATCGCCTACACCATCAAGGGTGTCGGCCTGCCGATGCAGGGCCACAAGGACAATCACGCGGGCCTGATGACGGTGGCGCAGATGGAGAAGTGGCGCACCGCGCAGAACATCCGCACCGGCCACGAGTGGGACAAGTTCGAGGGCCTGACGCAGGAGCCCGCGAAGCTCGAGGCCTTCCTGGCCGAGGCGCCGTTCAATCGCGAGGGGCGCCGCCGGCTCTCGGCGCCTGTCATCGACGTGCCGGAGCGGCTGGCCTTCAAGGCCTCGGCGCAGATGTCGACCCAGCAGGGCTTTGGCCTCGTGCTGCATGAGCTGGCGCGCGGCGACAGCGAACTCGCATCGCGCATCGTCACTGCATCGCCCGACGTCACCGTGTCGACCAATCTCGGCGCCTGGGTCAACCGCCGCGGCCTGTTCGCGAAGGCGGAGAACCACGATCTGTTCCGGCAGGAGAAGATCCCCTCCGCCTACACCTGGGAATATTCGCCTGACGGACAGCACCTCGAGCTCGGCATCGCCGAGATGAACCTGTTCATTATGCTCTCGGCGCTCGGCCTGTCGCACCAGATCAACGGCGCGCGGCTATTGCCGGTCGGCACACTGTACGATCCCTTCATCGAGCGCGGCCTCGATGCCTTGAACTACGCCTGCTACCAGGACGCCCGCTTCATGGTGGCGGCGACGCCGTCCGGCATCTCGCTGGCGCCGGAGGGCGGCGCGCATCAATCGATCAAGACGCCGCTGATCGGGATGGGGCAGGATGGGCTCGCCTCGTTCGATCCGGCTTTCGTCGATGAACTTGCCGTGATCATGGGCTGGGGCTTCGGCCACATGCAGCGCGAGGGCGCCGAGGGTGGTTCGGTTTACTTGCGACTCTCGACGCGAACGCTGGAACAGCCGCAACGGATCATGACGCCGGACCTGCAGCGCGACATCACCGACGGCGCCTACTGGATGCGCAAGCCGGGCCCGAACTGCGACATCGTCATTGCGTATACCGGCACCGTCGCGCCGGAGGCGATCGAGGCGGTCGGGCTGATCGGCGAGAGCCACCGCGATGTCGGTCTCCTGGCGGTAACCTCTGCCGACCGGCTCTATGCGGGTTGGTCCGCCGCGCGGAATTTACGGCGCGACCGCCGCGGCGCGCAGCATTTGAGTCATATCGAGCGCATGCTGGCGCCGCTCGGCCGCGACTGCGGCATCGTGACCGTGATCGACGGCCATCCGGCAACGCTCGGCTGGCTCGGCAGCGTGCGCGGCCACCGCCTCGAGGCGCTCGGCATCGAGCATTTCGGCCAGACCGGCACGATCAGCGACCTCTACCGGCACTACGGCATCGACGCCAACGCCATCATCGATGCGGCGGAAAGCGTCTCGGCCGGCGCCCCGGTGCGGCATCGCAAGATGGCGGTGTAGTCTCACCCTCCCCTGGAGGGGGAGGGTCGTTGCGCATGAAGCGTAGCGGAAATGCGCAACGGGGCGGGGTGACAGTCTCTCCTCATCCAACAGTACCTGAGTTGAGAGATCACCCACCCCGTCTCACATTCGCTTCGCTCATTGTGAGC
>NZ_JARVWP010000035.1 GCF_029846235.1 Bradyrhizobium sp. CER78 | reverse complement strand
CTCACAGCGAGCGAAGCGAGATGTGAGGCGGGGTGGGGTGATCTCTCAACTCGGACAGTCACCGAGACGAGGGACTTTCACCCCACCTCGGTTCGCATTTCATGCGAACCGATCCTCCCCCTCCAGGGGAGGATGGACTCTGATCTAGCCGATCGACCACACGAACGGCGCGGCGGCGGTGCTGTTCGGCTTCAGATGCACCGGAATGTGCCGTCCGCAGCCGGCCGCCAGCCCTTCGAACAGGCCAGTCAGCACGCTGGCGCAGGCCGGATGATAGTCGGCGACATCGGCCATCAGCTTCCAGCCCTGCTGGCGGATTTCGAACTGGCCTTCGGATTCGCTGATCTCAGCGACATCATCCTGCGACTCGAAGAGCGTGCGCAGAAATGCGGCAAATTCCGTGGCACGGCCACGGCTGCCGCCGAGCGCCTGCGCGACCTCGTCGAAATACTGCATGCCAATCAGCCTGCCGGTGAGGTGCAGCAGGTAGCTCGCGTCTTCAGGTCCGAACACCTGCACGATGACCGGCGCGGCCGTCTTCACATATTCCATCGCGTAGTTGCGATAGGCCTTCTCCAGCCGCTGACGCGGCCAGCTGTCGACCGGCAGCGCCGGCGCGGTCTTCGGATCGAACAGCGGCGCCTCGAGATGGCGCGCGAACACCAGGCGCTGGTCGAGCTCGAGCGGATGATCGTATTCGCAGTAATAGCCTTCGAGGCCGTCCTGCCCGTCGACGCTCTGCTTGGTGCAGACGAAGCCGAGCCTGAGATCACCGAGCGCGACGCCGTTGTTGGCGTGCCAGCCGCGCAGCATCGCGCGCGAGACCTCGCCGGGCACGCCGCAGATCGCGGTGCCCTTCCAGATCCAGCGCGGCGGCGGATAGCGGATCCAGGCCTTGCGATCGCTCTCATACATGTATTCGACATGCACGCCGCCGATCCAGTTGGAGAGATAGTGATATTGCGCAGCCGCAACCGCCGGCGGCAGGCCGTCGAGGCCGAGCTTCTTCAGACCGGGCAGGAAGCGCTCCTGCTGCTGGCGGCGAAACACGCGGAACACGAACTCGGCGGCATCGGCCGTGCCGCGTCGCGTGGCCACGGTGAGGATCAGCCCGGTGAAGAAGGCGTGATAGAGATCGGCGACGCTGCGCCACGTCCGCCACTGCGCCTCGCGCGCGTCCTGCTCTCCGGTCATGCTCGCTCCCGCTTGTTGTTTTGCGCGACTGTGTCATCGCCGACGATGCGATGCAACCAAACACACATTCGGTGTCATCGCCCGACTTGCCGCCTCCGCTGAAGCTCCGGCGCGCTTGAGACTGTTGGCCGCGTCGAAGCCTTGGCGTAGACGGGATCGGGCGACCCAGTATTCCAGAGACGGTCGTTATCGATCGAGAGGCCGCGGCGTACTGGATTCCCCGCTTTCGCGGGGAATGACGGCGGAGAATGACGCGAAATCCGGCGCGCGGAATTACGCGCGAAATGCTTGGAGAGTTTCAGGGGCAAGGACGATTGGTCCCGTCATCCTGAGGTGCGAGCTCTTGCGAGCCTCGAAGGATGCACGGCCGGGCTGGTGGCCGATTCATCCTTCGAGGCTCGCCGAAGAGGCTCGCGCCTCAGGATGACGGGGAGAGAATATCGCTACACGCGAAAATGCTTGGAGAGCTTCAGGCCCTGCGCCTGGTAGTTCGAGCCGATGCGCTGGCCGTACAGCGCGTCGGGACGCTCCAGCATACGCTCGTAAACGAGGCGGCCGACGATCTGGCCGTGCTCGAGAATGAACGGCACCTCGCGCGAACGCACTTCGAGCACGGCGCGTGCGCCCTTGCCGCCGGCACCGGCATAGCCGAAGCCGGGATCGAAGAAGCCGGCATAATGGACGCGGAATTCGCCGACCAAAGGATCGAACGGCACCATCTCCGCGGCGTAGTCCGGCGGCACCTGCACGGCCTCTTTGGAAGCCAGGATGTAGAACTCGCCGGGATCGAGAATGAGGCTGCCGTCGGGCCGCGCCTTGATCGGCTCCCAAAAATCGTCGACCGCATAGCCGCCGCGACGATCGACATCGACCACGCCGGTGTGGCGCTTGGCGCGATAGCCGACGAAGCCGCCAGAGCTCTCGCCGGAGAGATCGACCGACAGCGCGACGCCATGGGTGAGATCGGCATTGTCGGCATCGACCAGCCGCTCAGCGGCATGCAGCGCATCGAGCTCGTCGGCGGAAAGCGTCGCCTCGCCTATCCGGAAGCGGACCTGGCTGAGCCGCGAGCCCTCGCGCAGCAGCACGGGAAACGTCTTCGGCGAGATCTCGGCATAGAGCGGGCCGTGATAGCCGGCGCCGATCATGTCGAAGCGGCGGGTGCCGTCGGCGATCACACGGGTGAACACGTCGAGCCGTCCGGTCGAGCTCTTCGGATTGGCGGCGGCCACGATCTCCGGCGGCAGCGCGAGACTCTCCAGCAGCGGGACGATGTAGACGCAGTTGGTCTCCAGCACCGCGCCGTCGGAGAGATCGATCTCGTGCAGCTTAAGCTGGTCGATCCGCTCGGCGACGGTGGCATCGGGCCCGGGCAGGAAGCTGGCGCGGACGCGGTAGGCGATGTCGCCGAGGCGCAGATCGAGGCTCGCCGGCTGGATCTGGCTCTCGACAAAGTCGTAGGCGGGCAGGATGAGGCCGGCCTCCGCCATCTCCGCGATCATGCGGTCGGGCAGGATTCCGTTGGATTCATCTTCCAGCGTGAACGACACGGCGCGGGTCCCTCGGCGATCTCTCGATATGGCCCAAAATCAACCTCTGAGCGGCCATCCAGCCCCAAAATATGGGCTTTTACGGGTTATCCGATGACCGTCTTGACGGAAAGGGCGCGAGGGAATATCAGCTGCACTTATCCCGTGGTGATTTGAGCCGGCCGGCTTGCAGCCACGTTAAATAAGTCGCTAAACAGGCCGGGGACAGTGTGATCCCGGCTTGTGGAGGTTTCTCCAGGCCGGTTTTTTTGTGGCTATTTCCGAGGGAAATGGCCACTTCGGAGGTCACATGTCTGAATCTGAAGGTACCGCCCGCTTCCGTCCCGAAACCCGCCTGGTCCATGGCGGCACGCTCCGCTCGCAATTCGGGGAGACGTCGGAAGGGCTGTTTCTCACCCAGGGCTACGTCTACGACACCGCCGAGCAATGCGAGGCGCGCTTCAAGGGCCAGGACCCCGGCTTCATCTATTCGCGCTACTCCAACCCGACGATTGCGATGTTCGAGCGCCGCATGATCGAGCTCGAAGGTGCGGAAGCCGCGCGCTCGACCGCGACCGGCATGGCCGCGGTGACCACCGCGATCCTCGCGCCGTTGAAGGCCGGCGATCACGTGGTGGCGTCGAAGGCGCTGTTCGGCTCCTGCCTCTATGTCGTGCAGGATTTGCTGCCGCGCTACGGCATCGAGACGACGCTGGTCGACGGCCTCGACCTCGACCAGTGGCAGCACGCCTTGCGGCCCAACACCAAGACCTTCTTCCTGGAGAGCCCGACGAATCCGACGCTCGACGTGCTCGATATCGGCGCGATCGCCAAGATCGCGCATAGCGGCGGCGCCCGGCTGATCGTCGACAATGTGTTCGCGACGCCGATCTGGCAGAGCCCGCTGTCGCTCGGCGCCGATGTCGTGGTCTATTCCGCGACCAAGCATATCGACGGCCAGGGCCGCTGCCTCGGCGGCATCATCCTGTCGTCGGAGGCCTTCATCGCCGAGCACATCCATAACTTCATGCGCCAGACCGGCCCGTCGCTGTCGCCGTTCAACGCCTGGGTGCTGCTGAAGGGGCTGGAGACGCTCGGCGTCCGGGTCCGCGCCCAGACCGAGAACGCGGCGAAGATCGCCGAGGCGCTGGCCAGGCATCCGAAGGTCACCCGGCTGGTCTATCCCGGCCGCGCCGATCATCCGCAGGCTGCGACGGTGAAGAAGCAGATGGGCGCCGGCTCGACGCTGGTCGGCTTCGAGGTCAAGGACGGCAAGGCCGGCGCGTTCCGCTGCCTCAACGCGCTGAAGATCTCGCGGATCTCCAACAACCTCGGCGATGCCAAGAGCCTGGTCACGCATCCCGCCACCACGACGCATCAGCGCCTCGCGCCGGAAGCGCGCGCCGAGCTCGGCATCAGCGAAGGCTTTATTCGCTTCTCCGCCGGGCTCGAGCATCCCGACGATCTGATCGAGGATTTCGAGCGGGCGCTGGAGCAGGTTTGAGGCGACTGTAGAAGCCACAAAGCAAGTCGAACTCCCTCTCCCGCTTGCGGGGGAGGGTACGGGTGGGGGCTCTCTCCAGGAGTCACATCGTGGAGAGAGCCCCCACCCGCATCGCATCTCCGATGCGATGCGACCTCCCCCGCAAGCGGGAGAGGTGCAGCGGGCAAGCCGCTAGGTCGCCGCGGTGGTGACACCGCCGTCGACCACAATGGTCTGGCCGGTCATGAAGGTCGAGG
The DNA here is from genome assembly GCF_029846235.1 of Bradyrhizobium sp. CER78. Lineage (GTDB taxonomy): Bacteria > Pseudomonadota > Alphaproteobacteria > Rhizobiales > Xanthobacteraceae > Bradyrhizobium. Next base: position 26,594 of record NZ_JARVWP010000035.1, on the reverse strand, counting down.
CGTCGGAGGCGAGATAGGCCACAGCGCCCGCGATCTCGTCGGGCTCGCCGATGCGGCGGAGCGGCGTCGACGCCGTGCGGCGCTTCAGATTGTCCGGATCCTCCCACAGCGCGCGGGCGAAATCGGTTTTCACCAAGCCCGGCGCCACGCAATTGACGCGCACACCCTTCGGCCCCCACTCGCCGGCAAGGCTGCGGCACAGCGCGAAGTCGGCCGCCTTGGAGATGCCGTAGGCGCCGATCACCGTAGACCCCCGAAGTCCGCCGATCGACGAGATGATGATGACCGAGCCCTTGCCGCGTTCGGCCATCTGCGGGATCGCCAGCGCGGAGAGCCAGATGTTGCTCTTGACGTTGGAGCCCATGATCTTGTCGAAGGCCTCGTCCGTGATGTCGAGCAGCGGGCCATAATAGGGATTCACCGCGGCGTTGCAGACCAGGATATCGATCTTGCCGTAATGCTTGATGGTGCCGGAGACCAGCGCCTCGACCTCGTTGCGGCGTGCGATGTTGCAGGGGATCACGAGCGCATCACCGCCGGCCTTCTTGATGCCGTCGGCGACCTCCTGGCAGGCATCCGCCTTGCGCGAGGAGATCACGACCTTGGCGCCGAGTTTTGCCAGCAATTCAGCCGAAGAGCGGCCGATGCCACGGCTCGAGCCGGTGACGACGGCGACCTGGCCGCTGAGATCGAACGGGGTGTTCTTCATTGTTGTTGCCTCCCGGATCGGCCGTCATTCCGGGGCGCGACGCAGTCGCGAACCCGGAATCCATCAGGCCGCATCATTGGTGGTAAAATGGATTCCGGGTTCGCCGCGTTGCGGCGCCCCGGAATGACGTTTGTGCGATCAGGCCAGCAGCCCACCGCCCTCGCTGACACGACGGAGGTGGTAGTCGGTGTCACCCAGCGTGTTCTCGATCATGGTGAGCCGCTTGAAGTAGTGGCCGATCTTGGCTTCCATGGTCATGCCGATGCCGCCATGAAGCTGGATCGACTGCTGGCCGACGAACTTCAGTGACTTGCCAACCTGCACCTTGGCGGCAGCAACCGCGGACGAACGCTCCTTGGCATCGCTGAAATCCGACGCCATGGTCGCGAACATCGACATGCTGCGGGCCTGCTCCAGCGCCACGAACATGTCGGCGGCGCGATGCTGCAGGCTCTGGAACGAGCCGATCGCAACGCCGAACTGCTTGCGGGTCTTGATGTACTCGACGGTCTCCTTCAGCGACTCGTCCATCGCACCGACCGCTTCCGCGCACAGCGCGGTGCGGGCTTCGTCCGCGACGCGCTCGATCAGCGGCAGGCCGTTCTCGGGATCACCGATCGCGGCGTCCGCACCGACCTCGACATTGGTGAAGGTGATGTCGGCCGCGTGCAGGCCGTCCTGGGTCGGATAGCCCTTTTTGGTGACGCCCTTGGCATCCGCCGGCACCAGGAACACGCCAATGCCGGTCTTGTCGCGCTGGCCGCCCTTGGTGCGCGCGGTCACGACAAGCGTGTCGGCGTTCTCGCCGTTGAGCACGACGAACTTCTCGCCGTCGATCACCCAGCCATCGCCCTTCTTCTTCGCCGTGGTCACGACGTCGAACAGATCATAGCGCGAGTTCTTCTCGAGCTGGGCAAAGCCGAAGGTCTTGCTGCCGTCGATGATGCCCGGGATGTGCTTGGCCTTCTGCTCGGCCGAGCCGCCACGGCGCAGGAAGCCGCCGGCGACCACCACGGTCGCGAGATACGGCTCGACCACCAGCGCCTTGCCGAGCGCTTCCATCACGATCATGGTCTCGACCGCGCCGGCGCCGAAGCCGCCATCGGTCTCCGCGAAGGGCAGACCGAGCAGGCCCTGCTCGGCTAGCTTGCCCCAGAGCGCTTTGCTCCAGCCGCCCTTCTCCTTCATGTACTTCTTGCGCGCATCGAAGTCGTAGGCATCGGTCAGAAGCCCGTCGATGCTTTCCTTGAGAAGCCGCTGCTCCTCGGACAGATCAAAATCCATGTTCGTTCCCTTAACTAACTGATCGTTGTTCAACCGGGGCCTCTTCACCTCGCCCCGCTTGCGGGGAGAGGCGCAGGCCGCCTCCGGCGGCCGTTCCTTAAGAACGCCGAAGCAAAGCTTCGGCTACGTCGCATCGTCAGATGCGATCCGGGTGAGGGGGTACGGGTCTCTCGGCATTCCCTGCACGGAGAGAAGCCCCTCACCCCAACCCTCTCCCCGCAAGAGCGGGGCGAGGGAGAAGAGCATCAAAGCCCCAGCACGGCCTTGCTGATGATGTTGCGCTGGATCTCGTTTGAGCCGCCGTAGATCGAAACCTTGCGGTTGTTGAAATAGCTCGGCGCGATCTGCGCGGTCCAATCCATGCTCTCGTTGGAGCCGGCATCGCCGTGCTCGTCATAGGGCGCGGCGAACGGACCGATGATCTCCATCAGGAGCTCGGTGGTGGTCTGCTGGATCTCCGAGCCCTTGATCTTGAGCACCGAGGAGGCCGGATTGGGCTTGCCCTTGCCGTGCTTGCCCTCGTCGGCGACGACGCGAAGCTGGGTGAGCTCGAGCGCCTTCAGCTCGATCTCGCAGGCGGTGAGCTTCTCGCGGAACGCCGGATCCTCGATGACCGGACGGCCGCCGGACTCGACCTTGGAGGCCAGCGCGCGGATGCGGCGCAGCCGCTCCTTCGAGACACCGACCCGGGCGATGCCGGTGCGCTCATTGCCGAGCAGGAATTTGGCGTAATCCCAGCCCTTGTTCTCCTCGCCGATCAGGTTCTCGTAGGGCACCTCGACGTCGTCGAAGAACACCTCGTTGACCTCGTGGCCGCCGTCGATGGTCTGGATCGGGCGCACGGTGACGCCCTTCGACTTCATCGAGAACACGATGAAGGAGATGCCCATCTGCTTCTTCGCGTTCTTGTCGGTGCGGCAGAGACAGAAGATCATGTCGGCGTGCTGGGCGAGCGTCGTCCAGGTCTTCTGGCCGTTGATGATCCACTTGTCGCCACGGCGCTCGGCCGTGGTCTTCAGCGACGCGAGGTCCGAACCCGAGCCCGGCTCCGAGAAGCCCTGGCACCACCAGTCGTCGACATTGGCGATGCGCGGCAGATATTCCTTCTTCTGCTTCTCATTGCCGAAGGTGTAGATCACAGGGCCAACCATGCTGACGCCGAAGGCGAGCGGCTGCGGCGCGGGATAGGACTGCAGCTCCTCGTTGAAGATGTAGTGCTGCACGGTGGTCCAGCCGGTGCCGCCATATTCCTTCGGCCAGTGGGTGACGCCCCAGCCCTTCTTGTTGAGGATGCGCCACCAGGTGACCATCTCGTCCTTCGACAGATGGCGGCCTTCCTGCAGCTTGCGCCGGGTCTCAGGCGGCACGTTGTTCTTGAAGAACTCCCGCACCTCCTCGCGAAACGCTATCTCTTCCTTGGTGAAAGCGAGATCCATCGGATCCTCCTTTTGAGCGAAAACTAACGCCTTGTTTCGTTGTCGTCCTGGCGAAAGCCAGGACCCATTACCACCGGCCTTCGTTGTCTTGTGAAGGCGACCGCCGTCTGTGCCCTTTACCCCGGCCGCGGGGTATGGGTCCTGGCTTTCGCCAGGACGACGGAATTACTGCAACACCTCGAACAGGCCGGCTGCGCCCATGCCGCCACCGACGCACATGGTAACGACGGCGTACTTGGCCTTGCGGCGACGGCCTTCGATCAGCGCGTGACCGGTGAGCCGCGCACCCGACATGCCGTAGGGATGGCCGACCGAGATCGCGCCGCCATTGACGTTGATCTTCTCCGGATCGATGCCGAGCTTGTCGCGGCAGTACAGCACCTGCACCGCGAACGCCTCGTTGAGCTCCCAGAGACCGATGTCGTCGACCTTGAGACCGTGGCGCTTGAGGAGCCGCGGGACCGCGAACACCGGGCCGATGCCCATCTCGTCCGGCTCGCAGCCGGCGGAGACGAAGCCGCGGAAGATGCCGAGCGGCTGCAGCCCGCGCTTGGCGGCTTCCTTGTCGCTCATGATCACCGAGGCACTGGCGCCGTCCGAGAGCTGGCTGGCATTGCCGGCGGTGATGGTGAAGCCCTCGCCGCGCACCGCCTTGAGGCTGGCGAGCCCTTCGGCCGTGGTCTCGGGCCGCGGACCTTCGTCCTGCGACAGCGTCACTTCCTTCATCGTGACCGCGCCGGTCGCCTTGTCGGCCACCGCCATCATGGTGGTGATCGGCGCGAGCTCGTCCTTGAACTTGCCGCCCTGCTGCGCGGCCGCGGTGCGGCGCTGGCTTTCCAGGCCGTACTCGTCCTGCTTCTCGCGCGAGATGTTGTAGCGCTTGGCGACGATCTCGGCGGTGTCGATCATGGGCATGTAGACCTCGCCCTTGATCTTGAGCAGCGCCGGATCCTGGGCGTGGAACGCGTTCATCTTGTCGTTCTGCACCAGCGAGATCGATTCACCGCCGCCGCCGACCGCGATCTCGACGCCGTCGAAGATCACCGAGCGCGCGGCGAGCGCAATCGCCTGCAGGCCGGAGGCGCACTGACGGTCGATGGTGGTGCCGGCGACCGTCACCGGCAGCCCGGCGCGCAGCAGCGCCTTGCGCGCGATGTTGCCGCCGGTCGCGCCCTGCTGCATCGCCGCGCCCATCACGACGTCCTCGATCTCCTTCGGATCGACCTTGGCCCGTGCCACCGCCTCGCCGATCGCGTGACCGAGCAAGGTCGCGCCCTCGGTGGCGTTGAGCGCGCCGCGATAGGCCTTGCCGATCGGCGTGCGGGCGGTGGAGACGATAACGGCGTCGGTCATGAACGGGATCCTGCAGTCTGTTGTGGTTTCGATTGAGACGTCTTGGGTTGCTGCTGGCGCAGTTCGTGACGCGACAGCTTGCCGACCGGAGTGCGCGGCAGCTCGTCGACGAACTCGACCGCTGCCGGCAATTCGTGCTTGCCGACCTTGCCGGTGAGGAATGCGCGCAGCTCGTCGATCGAGAACGGCTTCTCGCCGTCGCGCAGCTTGATGAAGGCCTTGGCCGCCTCGCCGCGGTAATCGTCGGGAATGCCGATCACGATCACCTCCTGCACTGCGGGATGGGTGTAGATCGCCTGCTCGATCATCTGCGGATAGACGTTGAAGCCGCCGGAGATGATCATGTCCTTCTTGCGGTCGACCAGGTAGAAATAGCCGTCGGCGTCCATGTAGCCGATGTCGCCGGTCAGGAAGCGGTCGCCGACGAAGGCCTCCGCGGTCTCCGCCGGCCTGTTCCAGTAGCCCTTGGTGACGTTCGGACCGCGGATGCGGATTTCGCCGACCTCGCCGATCGGCATCACCTTGGTGGAATCCTCCAGCGACACCACGTCCATCTCGATGCCGGGCAGCATCAATCCGATCGAGCCCGGCTTCTCCGGTCCTTCCTTGGGATGGCCGGTGCCGGGCGAGCAGGTCTCGGTCATGCCCCAGCCGCTCTTCAGCTTCATGCCGACGCGGCGCTCGAAGATCTTGGCCACCTCCACCGGCAGCGGCGCGCCGCCGGAGCCGGCGACCACCAGCGAGGAGAGATCGCGCTTGTCGAGATCGGGCAGCGAGGCGATCGCGATCCACATCGTCGGCACGCCGGGAAACACCGTCGCACGCTTGACTTCGATGTCGCGCATCACCGCCTCGACGTCGAAGCGCTGGTGCAGCGAGATCAGATGGCCGCGCCGGATCACCGACAATAGCACCACAGTCAAAGCGTAGATGTGGAACAGCGGCAGCACGCAGATCACGCGCTCGATCGCGTTGCGTTCGAGCCGCCCGGGCTTGCCCCAGACATCGTAGATCGACACCGCCGCGGTGAGATTGCCGTGGCTGAGCATGGCGCCCTTCGGCAGGCCGGTGGTGCCGCCGGTATATTGCAGCAGCGCGACGTCCTCGACGTCGACCACGGGCCATTGCGACGGCTTCGTTGCGCCGTCGATGAACTGGCGATGCGTGATGATCGCGGGATTGTCAGGCAGCGCGGTTTGCGGTGTGCCGACCTTGCCCCAATTGTCGTCCTCGCAAACGATCAGACGATCGAGCAGGCCTTTGTCGAGAAACTTCAGCGCGGTCGGCAGCAGCGCCGAGAGGTTGCTGGTGACCAGCACGCGCGCGCCGGAATCGGAGAGCTTGTGCGACAGCGCGATCTCGCCGTCGAGCGGCGACAGATGCACGACGCGCGCGCCGGCCTTCAGCGCGCCGAAGAAATTGATCGGATGGTCAGGCGAATTGCCGAGGAACAGCGCGACCGAGGTGCCCTTGCCGTAACCGGCCCGCAGGAAAGCGGCGGCGGCGGTCTCGACCAGGGACTCAAGCTCGCTGTAGCTGATCTGCCGGTCGCGGAATTCGAGCACCGGGCGGGCGCCGAACTCGGCGGCGGCGTTCGAGAGCAGGTCCGGCAGCGTGCCGCGCGTGATCTCGTCGCTCCACTTCACGCCCTTGGGATAATATTGTTCGCCGGGATAGGTCATGAATGGTCTTGCATCCGTGAGGTGACCCCGCTGCGCGGGCTCCCCTCCCCCTTGCGGGGAGGGGTTGGGGGAAGGGGTACCACTCGGGCAGTCCCGATGCAGCCACCCCTCTCCCTAACCCTCCCCCGCAAGGGGGGAGGGAACCCTACCAGCGAGTCCGTGGCCAGGAAGCCAATCACGCCGCCTTCGACGCAGCGGCGAGCGAGGCGAAGGTCTTGCCTTCGTCGGCGAGCTTCTTGAGCAGCGGCGCCGGCTCGAGCGAGGGATCGTTGGTCTCCTTGGCGTAGAAGGCCAGGCGATCGGCGATGTGCTTGAGACCGACAGTGTCGGCCCAGAACATCGGGCCGCCGCGATAGATCGGCCAGCCATAGCCATAGAGCCAGACCACGTCGATGTCGGACGGACGCGCCGCGATGCCCTCGGCGAGGATCTTCGCGCCTTCGTTGATCATCGGATACATCATGCGCTCGAGGATCTCGTCGTCGGTGACGACGCGCTTCTTGCGGCCGAGGCGCGCCAGCGTCTCGTCGATCAGCTTCTCGACCTCCGGATCGGGCAGCGCCGCGCGCGAGCCCGGCTCGTACTTGTAGTAGCCCTTGCCGGTCTTCTGGCCGAAGCGGCCGGCTTCGCAGAGCGCGTCGGCGATCTCCGACTTGATGCCGCGGTCCTTGCGCGAGCGCCAGCCGATATCGAGGCCGGCGAGATCGCCCATCGCGAACGGCCCCATCGGCATGCCGAACTTGGTGACCACGGCATCGACCTGCTGCGGCAGCGCGCCTTCGAACAACAGCTTCTCGGACTGCTTGCCGCGCTGCGCCAGCATGCGGTTGCCGACGAAGCCGTCGCAGACGCCGACCACGGCCGGCACTTTTGCAATTTTGCGGGCGATCGACACGGCGGTGACGAGCGCGTCGGGCGCGGTCTTGTCGGCGCGCACGATCTCGCACAGCTTCATGACGTTGGCCGGCGAGAAGAAGTGCATGCCGAGCACGTCCTGCGGACGCTTGGTCGACTTCGCGATCTCGTCGATGTTGAGGTACGAGGTGTTGGAGGCCAGCACCGCGCCCGGCTTGGCGTATTGATCGAGCTTGCCGAATACTTCCTTCTTGACCGCCATGGTCTCGAACACCGCCTCGATCACCAGATCGGCGTCGCCGACGTTCTCGATCCCGACGACGCCATTGATCAGCGCCATCCGCTTGGCGGGCGCATCCGCCGGGATGCCGCCGCGCGCGGCGGTCGCTTCATAGTTCTTCTGCATGATGCTCATGCCGCGCTTGAGCTGCTCCTCGCCGGTCTCGATCAGCGTGACCGGGATGCCGGCATTCGCGAACGACATCGCGATGCCGCCACCCATGGTGCCGGCGCCGAGGATGGCGACGCGCGCCACGTTGCGGCCCTTGGTGCCTTCGGGGATACCGGAGATCTTGGCGGCCTCGCGCTCGGCGAAGAACGCATAGCGCTGCGCCTTGGACTGCTCGCCGTTCATCAGCTTGAGGAAGCCCTCGCGCTCCTTCTTCAGGCCTTCCTCGAACGGCAGGTCGATCGCGGCGCCGACGGCGTCGGCAGCGGCAAACGGCGCCTCGAGGCCGCGCGACTTCTTGGTCAGCGCGGCGACCGCATTGGTGAAGATCGAACGGTCGGCCTTCGCCGCCGCGAGCTTGCTGTCATCATCGCGCAGCTTGCGCAGCGGACGCTTCTCGGCGACCACCTTGCGCGCAAATGCCTCACCACCCGAGGCCGGACCTTCCACGATCTCCTCGATCAGGCCGGCCTTGAGCGCCGCATCGGCGCTGATCGGGTCGCCGCCGACGATCATCTTGACCGCGAGCTCGGGACCGACCGCGCGCGGCAGGCGCTGGGTGCCGCCGGCGCCCGGCAGCAGGCCGAGCTTCACCTCGGGCAGGCCGAGCTTGGCGTCCTTGGTGGCGACACGGTAGTGGCAGGCCAGCGCAACCTCGAGGCCGCCGCCGAGCGCGGTGCCGTGGATCGCGGCGACGATCGGCTTCGGCGAGCTTTCCATCAGGCTCAGCACTTCGGCGAGGCCGGGCGGCTTCGGCGGCTTGCCGAATTCGGTGATGTCGGCGCCGGCGATGAAGGTGCGGCCGGCGCAGGTCAGCACGATGCCCTGGACCTGCGCATCATCGATCGCGGCCTTGATGCACTCGAAGATGCCGCCGCGCACCGCAGCGCTCAGCGCATTCACGGGCGGACTGTTAACCGTGACGACGGCAATATTGTCATGACGTTCGAGCTTGACGACTTCACTCACCGGGACTCTCCCTGGATGCTTGTTCTTGAACTTGCGTTGAGTAGCTGCACGACTTGCGTCGAGCCGCTACGATTAGACCAATTTCGCACTGCGAAATTTAATTCCACATCTTGACACGGAGGGTTATTTTGAAGCACGAGCCTTGTCAACGAGCATGACAAGGGCAGGACAAGGATAGGGATGAAGCGCGCCAGCAAGAAGGTAGCGACCGATCGCAATTTCGTCGTCGCGCTTTCCCGCGGACTGGATGTCCTGCGCGCATTTCAACCCAATGACGGGCTGCTCGGCAATCAGGAGATTGCCGCCCGCACCAAGTTACCGAAGCCAACCATTTCCCGGCTGACCTATACGCTGACAAAGCTGGGATACCTTACACCTGTACCGAAATTCGAAAAGTATCAGCTCGCGCCGTCGGCGATGGCGCTGGGCTACGCGGCGCTCGCCAATCTCGGCGTTCGGCATTTGTCCGAACCCTATCGAGAAGAAGTGATGCGCGCGACCGGCGGCGCCGTCGCGGTCGGCGGCCGCGACCGTCACAGCATGATCTATTTCGGCCAGAGCCGGAACGGCCTGGCGCTCGGCGTGCAGCTCGACGTCGGCTCGCGCGTGCCGATCGCCACCACCGCGATGGGACGTGCCTATATTTGGGCATTGCCACCCGAGGAGCGCGCAGCTTTATTACGCGAGCTGCGGGATCACTATGGCAGCCGCTGGGCCAAGATGCGCGACGGCATCGAACGTTCCGGCGAGACGGTGGCGAAGCACGGCTTCACCATGTCGACCGGCGACTGGCAGGATGATGTTGCCGCTGTCGGTGTTGCATTGAGATTGAATGACGGAACCGGTCCTTACGCCTTCAATTGCGGCGCGCCGGCATTCCGTTTCACGGAAGATAGATTGCTCAACGACATTGGACCTCGTCTTGTCGCGATGGTAAGGAACATCGAGCAGGCGCTCGGTGGAATGGCGCCGCAATCCAAAAAAGAAGAACGCAAAAAGACCAGAGTAGGAGGGAAAGTTGCACGTTTGGCCGAGGGGATCAGATAGCCTCCATCACGTCCAGCGAAACGCATCGCAGGGCCGCTCGCACAGCTCGAAGACGGCGGGCGAGACGAGATGACGCAGGCACAGCTCGCGCAAGGGAATGATCCCTTGCTCGCGGTTCGCGACGTCAGCGTCGTGTTCGGCGGCATCATCGCACTCAATGGCGTGTCGTTCGACATGCGCCATGGACAGATCCTCGGCCTGATCGGACCGAACGGCGCCGGCAAGACGACGCTGTTCAACTGCCTGTCGCGGCTCTACCAGCCGTCGTCCGGCGACATCCTGATGGAAGGCAAGAGCATCCTGTCGCGGCCCCCGCACCGGATCGCCGAGATCGGCATCGGCCGCACCTTCCAGAACGTCGCGCTGTTTCCCAATCTGTCCGTGATCGACAATGTCCGCGTCGGCGCGCATGCGCGCACCTCGAGCGACATCGTCAGCGACTCGCTGCGCCTCGCCTGGGTCCGCCGCGGCGAGAGCGACATGAACAAGAAGGTGCACGACATCCTCGGCTATCTCGATCTCGAGGACGTCGCCCACACCGTGGTCTCGGGACTTCCGTTCGGCACCCAGAAGCGCGTCGAGCTGGCGCGCGCTTTGGCCGCAGATCCGAAGATCCTGCTGCTCGACGAGCCGGCCGGCGGCCTCAATCACGAGGAAGTCTATGTGCTCGGCGATCTGATCCGCAAAATCCGCGATGACCGTAAAATTACGGTGCTGCTGGTCGAGCATCACATGGGTCTCGTGATGTCGATCGCCGACCACGTCGTCGCGCTCAATTTCGGCCGCAAGCTGGCCGAAGGCACGCCGGCCCAGGTCCAGGCCGACCCCGACGTCATCAAGGCCTATCTGGGGAGCAAGGACCAATGACAGCGATGCTCAACGTCAAGGACCTGCGCGCCTATTACGGCCAGGTCCAGGCCCTGCACGGCCTCAGCTTTTCCCTCAACGAGGGCTCGCTGACCACGCTGCTCGGCGCCAACGGCGCCGGCAAGACCACCACGCTGCGGGCGATCTGCAACATGGTGCGCTCGACCGGCGCGATCGAGTTCGAGGGCAAGCCGATCGGCACGCGCTCGACCGAGAACGTGGTCCGGCTCGGCATCGCCCATGTGCCGCAGGGCCGCGGCACCTTCACCAACATGACGGTGGAGGAGAACCTGCAGCTCGGCGCCATCAGCCGCTCCGACAAGGGCGCCATCGGCTCCGACATCGAGCGGATGTACGAGCATTTCCCGGTGCTGAAGCAGCGCTACACCCAGCAGGCGGGCACGCTGTCCGGCGGCGAGCAGCAGATGCTCGCGGTGGCGCGCGCGCTGATGCTGCGGCCGCGCCTGATGCTGCTCGACGAGCCGTCATTCGGCCTCGCCCCGCTGATCGTGCGCGACCTGTTCCGCATCCTCGGCAAGATCAATCGCGAGGAAAAGGTGACCATCCTGGTGGTCGAGCAGAATGCGCAGCTCGCGCTCGAGCTCGCCGACCAGGCCTATGTGATCGAAACCGGACGGATCGTGATGTCGGGCAATGCCAAGGACATCGCGAACAACGAAGACGTCCGCAAATCCTATCTCGGCTACTGAGGGAGCTGGCACAATGGAGCTTTTTGCCAACCAGGTCCTGGCCGGCATCGCCACGGGCGCGATCTATGCCTGCATGGCGCTCGCGGTCGTGATGATCTACCAGGCCATCGACCATCTGAACTTCGCCCAGGGCGAAATGGCGATGTTCTCGACCTTCGTGTCCTGGCAGCTGATGCAATGGGGCGTGCCGTATTGGGGCGCCTTCGTGCTCACTGTCGCCTTCTCGTTCGTCGCCGGCATCATCATCGAGCGGCTGCTGTTCAAGCCGCTGGCCAAGGCGCCGATCCTGACCAACGTCGCCGGCTTCATCGCGCTGTACGCGATCATCAACTCGGTCGCCGGCCTGATCTGGGACTTCACCATCAAGCAATACCCGACGCCGTTCGGCTCCTCGCCGTTCCTCGGCAGCCAGCTGATCTCGACCCACCAGGCCGGCATGATCGGCATCACGCTCTTGATGCTGCTCCTGCTGTTCTTCTTCTTCCGCTTCACCCGGGTCGGCCTTGCGATGCGCGCGGCCGCCTCGCTGCCTGAATCGGCCCGGCTGGTCGGCATCAATACCTCGTGGATGATCGCGCTCGGCTGGGGCATGGCGTCCGCGATCGGTTCGATCGCCGGCATGATGATCGCCCCCGTGGTGTTCCTCGAGCCGAACATGATGCTCGGCGTGCTGATCTACGGCTTTGCCGCGGCCGTGCTCGGCGGCCTCAGCTCGCCGTTCGGCGCCGTGATGGGCGGCTTCCTGGTCGGCATCTTCGAGAACCTGGTCGGCACCTACATCCCCGGCGTCGGCAATGAGCTGAAACTTCCGATCGCGCTTGCGCTGATCATTGTCGTCCTGGTCGTGAAACCGGCAGGCCTGTTCGGCCGCGCCATCGTCAAGCGAGTTTGATCATGAGCGCCGCTGAAGAAGTCGAAGTCGTCACCGAGGGCCAGGCCGTCGAGGCCGTGCCCAAGCGCGCCATGACGCTGGGTTATGGCACCTCGCTTGTCGTGCTCGCCGCGCTGGTCCTGATCCCGCTGTTCGTGAAGAACTTCATCATCTTCCAGATGACGATGCTTCTGATCTACGCGCTTGCGGTGCTGGCGCTCAACATCCTGACCGGCGGAAGCGGCCAGTTCTCGCTCGGCCAGAGCGCGTTCTACGCCGTCGGCGCCTACACCTCGGCGATCCTGATGGAGCATGCGGGCATGAACTATGCCCTCACGCTGCCGATCGCCGGCATCGTCTGCTTCGGCTTCGGCTTCCTGTTCGGCCAGCCGGCGCTGCGGCTCTCGGGCGTCTATCTGGCGCTTGCGACCTTTGCGCTCGCAACCGCCATGCCGCAGCTGCTCAAGCTCGGCTATTTCGAGCACTGGACCGGCGGTGTGCAGGGCCTCGTGGTCACCAAGCCAGATGCGCCGTTCGGGCTGCCGATGTCGCAGGACATGTGGCTCTACTACTTCACTCTGGTGGTCTCGATCGCGATCTACGTCGCCTCGGTGAACCTGCTGCGCTCGCGCTCCGGCCGTGCCTTCATGGCGATCCGCGACAACGAGATCGCGGCGTCCGCGATGGGCGTCGACGTCGCGCTGTACAAGACGCTGGCGTTCGGCGTCTCGGCCGGCATCACCGGCGTCGCCGGCGGTCTCGGCGCCATCGCGGTGCAGTTCGTGGCACCCGACGGCTACACCATCCAGCTCGCCATCTCGCTGTTCCTCGGCATGGTGGTCGGCGGTGTCGGCTGGCTGCCCGGCTCGATCGTCGGCTCCGCCTTCATCATCTTCGTGCCGAACATCGCCGAAGGCATCTCCAAGGGCCTTTCCGGCGCGGTGTTCGGCGTGCTGCTGTTCCTCGTCATCTTCCTCGTGCCGCACGGCGCCAGGCAGGTTGCGATCATTGCCCAGCAGCTCGCCGCGAAGCTCAAGAAGAACTAGGAGCATGATCCGGAAAAGTGCGAAGCGGTTTTCCGAAAGAGATCATGCTCAAACCAATTGAGAGCCTATAGAACCAAACCAGGAGACATTATGCTTTCTACCGTTCGGATCGCCGCGATTTCCGCGGCGATCGTTGCCGCGACGTCCACTGCCGCATTCGCCCAGAAGAAATACGACACCGGCGCGACCGACACCGAGATCAAGGTCGGCAACATCATCCCCTATTCGGGCCCAGCCTCCGCCTACGGCGTGATCGGCAAGACCGAAGAAGCCTATTTCAAGATGATCAACGACCGCGGCGGCATCAACGGCCGCAAGGTCAATTTCGTCAGCTATGACGACGCCTATTCGCCGCCCAAGGCGGTCGAGCAGGTGCGCAAGCTGGTCGAGAGCGACGAAGTGCTGCTGGTCTTCAATCCGCTCGGCACGCCGTCCAACACCGCAATCCAGAAATACCTGAACTCCAAGAAGATCCCGCAGCTGTTCGTCGCCACCGGCGCGACCAAGTGGAACGACCCGAAGAACTTCCCGTGGACCATGGGCTGGCAGCCGAGCTACCAGAGCGAAGCCCAGATCTACGCCAAATGGCTGATGAAGGAGAAGCCCGACGCCAAGGTCGCGATCCTCTATCAGAACGACGACTTCGGCAAAGACTACCTCAAGGGCACCAAGGACGGCTTCGGCGCCAAGGCCGCCACGAGCATCATCATGGAGGAGAGCTACGAGATCTCCGAACCGTCGATCGACAGCCACATCGTCAAGATCAAGGCCGCCAATCCGGACGTGCTGCTGATCTACACCACGCCGAAGTTCGGCGCGCAGACCATCAAGAAGACCGCCGAACTCGGCTGGAAGCCGCTGCAGATCATCACCAACGTGTCGGCCTCGGTCGGCAGCGTGATGCAACCGGCCGGCTTCGACAACGCCCAGGGCGTGCTGTCGGCGGCCTACGCCAAGGACGGAGCCGATCCGCAGTGGGCCAACGATCCGAACATGAAGAAGTGGGCGGAGTTTCTCGACAAGTACATGCCGGGCGCCGACAAGACCGACGGCGGCTACGTCTACGGCTATGGCGCCGCCCAGACGCTCGCCAAGGTGCTCGAAATGTGCGGTGACGATCTCACCCGCGCCAACGTCATGAAGCAGGCGGCGAGCCTGAAGGACTTCACGCCCGACACCCTGCTGCCCGGCGTCAAGATCAATACCTCGGCCACCGACTTCGCCCCGATCGCCCAGCTGCAGATGCAGCGTTTCAAGGGCCAGAAGTGGGAGCTGTTCGGTGACATCATTTCCGGCGATGTCCCCTCGGAGTGACGTTGCACTGCGGGAATAAAACAACAGCCTCCGCGATACCCGTCGCGGGGGCTTTTTGTTGACGCCCTGCGCCGATGGTATTGAATACCCGAAACGAAGAACCCGAGGTGGGGAAACCATGACTGCCGCACGTCCGTCCCTGACGGCGCTGTTGTCCGCATTCGCTCTGATCCTGACGAGCTGCAATGTCGCGCTGGCGCAGAAGACCTACGACACCGGGGCCAGCGACACCGAGATCAAGATCGGCAACACCGCGCCCTACAGCGGCCCCGCCTCCGCCTATGGCGTGATCGGCAGGACCGAGGCGGCCTACTTCAAGATGATCAACGAGTCCGGCGGCATCCACGGCCGCAAGATCACGTTCATCAGCTATGACGACAGCTACTCGCCGGCCAAGACCGTGGAGCAAACCCGCAAGCTGGTCGAGGACGACGAGGTGCTGCTGGTGTTCGGCTCGATCGGCACCTCGACCAACGCTGCGATCCGAAAGTACATGAACGAGAAGCAGGTGCCGCAGCTGTTCATCGGTTCCGGCGGCTCCAAGTGGAACGACCCCAAGAACTACCCGTGGACCATGGGCTGGCAGCCGTCCTACCAGGACGAGGCGCGGGTCTACGCAAAATACATCCTGAAGCACAAGCCCGACGCCAAGGTTGCCGTGCTCTACCAGAATGACGACTACGGCAAGGACTACCTCAAGGGCCTGAAGGACGCCTTCGGCGACAAGGCGTCGATGATCGTCGCCGAGGAGGCCTATGAAACCTCCGAACCCACGATCGACAATCACATCGTCAAGCTGAAGGCCGCCGGCGCCGATGCATTCATCAGCGTCACGTCACCGAAATTCGCGGCGCAGGCGATCAAGAAGGCGGCCGAAATCGCCTGGACGCCGCTGCAGATCGTCGCCAACGTCTCGGCCTCGGTCGGCGGCGTGATGCAGCCGGCCGGCTTCGAAAATTCGCAGGGCATCCTGTCGGCGTCCTACATCAAGGACGGCGCCGATCCGCAATGGAATCAGGATCCCGGCATGCAGAAATTCCTTGCCTTCCTCAAGAAGGATTTTCCCGACGCCAACAAGCTCGACGGCGCCACCTCGTACGGTTACGCCGCCGCACAGACCATGGTGCACGTGCTGGAGATGTGCGGCGACGATCTCACCCGCGCCAACATCATGAAGCAGGCCGCGAGCCTGAAGGACTATGTCCCCGACACGCTGCTGCCGGGCATCAGCATCAACACCTCGGCGACCGACTTCGCGCCGATCAAGCAATTGCGCTTGATGCGCTTCAAGGGCGAGAAGTGGGAGCTGTTCGGTGACATCATTTCGAGCAGTCTGAGCAACTGATCTTCGCTGATTGTCGTCGACATCCGCGCGCTCAACTCAACAGCGTCGGCAGCGCTAGCCGCAATCTCCGCGGTTGGTCCGGGCAGATCGGCGAGCGCGACTAAAGACGCAACCCCTTCGGCCATGCCGCGGGGGCTTTTCGTTGAGACGCCCCAGGTAAGATGATAGCTTTTGCAGACAATAATGAGCCCTCGAAACAGGGGGCCGCGACACATCATCTGCCATCAGGGAGAGAAACCGCATGTCTGCAATACGACATCTGGCGGCAATTGCCGTTGCGCTCGCGCTCGTCTCCGCATCCTGCAGCACGGCGCTTGCCCAGAAGAAGTACGACACCGGCGCCAGCGACACCGAAATCAAGATCGGCAACATCATGCCCTATAGCGGAGCGGCTTCCGCCTATGGCGTGATCGGCAAGACCGAGGACGCCTATTTCCGCAAGATCAACGCCGAAGGTGGCATCAACGGCCGCAAGATCACCTTCATCAGCTATGACGACGCCTACACGCCGCCGAAGACCGTCGAGCAGGCGCGCAAGCTGGTCGAGAGCGACGAGGTGCTGCTGATCTTCAATTCGCTTGGCACGCCGCCGAACTCGGCGATCCAGAAATACATGAACCAGAAGAAGGTGCCGCAACTGTTCGTCGCGACCGGCGCCACCAAGTGGAACGACCCGAAGGAGTTTCCCTGGACCATGGGCTGGCAGCCCAACTACCAGAGCGAGTCGATCATCTATGCGAAGTACATCCTGAAGAACAAGCCGAACGCGAAGATCGCGGTGCTCTACCAGAACGACGACTACGGCAAGGACTACCTGAAGGGATTCAAGGACGGGCTCGGCAGCAAGGCGGCATCGATGATCGTCGCCGAGGACAGTTACGAGGTCACGGAGCCGACCATCGATTCCCACATCGTCAGGCTCAAGGCCTCCGGCGCCGATGTGTTCTTCAACATCACCACGCCGAAATTCGCGGCGCAGGCGATCAAGAAGAACGCCGAGCTCGACTGGCATCCGCTGCACTTCCTCAACAACGTCTCGTCCTCGATCGGCAGCGTGATCAAGCCGGCGGGCTTCGAGGCCGCCCAGGGCATCATCTCGTCGCAATACCTGATGGATCCGACCGATCCGCAGTGGAAGACCGACAAGGGAATGATCGCCTGGAACGAATTCCTGGATAGATATTACCCTGACGCAAACCGCGCCGACGCGTCGGTGATGTACGCCTACATCGTCGCGCAGGGCCTCGAGCATGTGCTGCGGGCGTGCGGCGACAATCTGACGCGCGAGAACATCATGAAGCAGGCTGCCAGCCTGCGCGACCTCGAACTCCGCGGCTTGTTGCCGGGCATCAAGGTCAACACCTCGGCGACCGACTTCGCGCCGCTTTCGCAATTGCAACTGATGCGGTTCAAGGGCGAGACCTGGGAACGCTTTGGCGACATCCTGAGCGGCGACGTCGGCGGTTAACCCTTAATTGTCGACTAAAGACGCGGCCCCTGCGGCGTTGCCGCAGGGGCTTTTCATTGAGACGGGCCGCCTGAAATGGTAGTCATTGCAGTCAAATAACAGAGCCCTCGAAACAAGGGGCCGCGACACATTCGTCTGACAACAGGGAGAGAGACATCAATGTCCGTCACCACAAGACTTGCGGTCCTCGGGGCCGCGCTCGCGCTCGTCGCGACATCCGGCAGCGCGGCGCTCGCCCAGAAGAAATACGACACCGGCGCCACTGACACCGAGATCAAGATCGGCAACATCATGCCCTACAGCGGACCTGCGTCCGCCTACGGTATCATCGGCCGCACCGAGGCCGCCTATTTCAAGAAGATCAACGACGCCGGCGGCATCAACGGCCGCAAGATCAACTTCATCTCCTACGATGACGCCTACTCGCCGCCGAAGGCCGTGGAGCAGGCCCGCAAGCTGGTCGAAAGCGACGAGGTGCTGCTGATCTTCAACTCGCTCGGCACGCCGTCGAACTCGGCGATCCAGAAATACATGAACTCCAAGAAGGTGCCGCAGCTGTTCGTCGCCACCGGCGCCACCAAATGGAACGATCCGAAGGACTTTCCCTGGACCATGGGCTGGCAGCCCAATTACCAGAGCGAGACCCAGATCTACGCCAAGTACATCCTGAAGAACATGCCGAACGCCAAGATCGCGGTGCTTTACCAGAACGACGATTACGGCAAGGACTATCTGAAGGGCCTGAAGGACGGCCTCGGCCAGAAGGCCGCCAGCATGATCGTCGCCGAGGAGAGCTTCGAGACCTCCCAGCCGACCATCGACAGCAACATCGTCAAGCTGAAGGCGAGCAACGCCGACGTGTTCGTCGACATCGCGACGCCGAAATTCGCGGCGCAGGCGATCAAGAAGGTCGCCGAGATCGGCTGGAAGCCGACCCACTTCCTCAACAACGTGTCGGCATCGGTCGGCAGCGTGATCAAGCCGGCCGGCTTCGAGAACGCGCAGGACATCATCTCCGCCGCCTATCTGAAGGACGCCTCCGACAAGCAATGGGACAATGATCCCGGCATGAAGGAATTCTACGCCTTCATGGCCAAGGACTTCCCCGAGGGCGACAAGCTCGACGGCGGCACCGTGGTCGGCTTCGGCGTGGCGCAGACGCTGGTCCAGGTGCTCAAGCAGTGCGGCGACAACCTCACCCGCGAGAACATCATGAAGCAGGCGGCGAGCCTGAAGGACTTCCGCACGGAAGTGCTGCTGCCTGGAGTCAAGATCAATACCGCTCCGAACGATTTCGCCCCGATCAGCCAGCTGCAGCTGATGAAGTTCAAGGGCGAGAAATGGGAACTGTTCGGCGAGGTCATCAGCGCCGACGTCGGCGGCTGATTGTCGCGCCGACGGTCGACTGACAACGGCCCCCTGCGATATCGTCGCAGGGGGCTTTTTCATTGGCCTTTTCATGGGTCATGGCGGCTGCTCGCGGGCCGGACCAGCGAGATGCCTGCTTACGCTTTGCCTGACGATGCGCTAGGAAACCCGACAAGAAACCGTCGCCCCTGCGGCGGCAACAACAAGGAGTTTTCGGGAAATGCCGAAGCCGATCCGCCACCGTGTCGCAACCGCCCTGCTCGGCCTTGCCGTCGCCACCGCGACCGGACATGCCGCCTGGGCGCAGAAGAAATACGATACCGGTGCGAGCGACACCGAGATCAAGATCGGCAATATCGTGCCCTATAGCGGACCGGCGTCGGCCTATGGCGTGGTCGGCAAGGCGATGGCCGCGGTGTTCAAGAAGGTCAACGACGACGGCGGCATCAACGGCCGCAAGATCAATTTCATCTCCTACGACGATGCCTATTCGCCGCCGAAGGCCGTCGAGCAGGCGCGCAAGCTGGTCGAGAGCGACGAGGTGCTGTTCCTGTTCGGCACGCTCGGCACCGCCTCCAACACAGCGATCCAGAAATATCTCAACGCCAAGAAGGTGCCGCAGCTGTTCGTCGCGACCGGCGCCACCAAATGGAACGATCCGAAGGCGTTCCCGTGGACCATGGGCTGGCTGCCGAGCTACCAGAGCGAGTCGCGGATCTACGCGAAATATCTGCTCAAGGAGAAGCCCACCGCCAAGGTCGCGGTGCTCTACCAGAACGACGACATGGGCAAGGACTATTTGAAGGGCCTGGAAGACGGCTTCGCCGGCGATCCCGCGCGGATCGCCGCCAAGGAGAGCTATGAAGTCGCCGAACCCACCATCGATTCCCATGTGGTGCGGCTGAAATCCTCCAATCCCGACGTCATCATCTTCTTCACCACTCCGAAATTCGGCGCCCAGGCGATCAAGAAGCTCGGCGAGATGAACTGGAAGCCGGTGACGATCGTCTCCAACGTCTCGGCCTCCACCGCGACCGTCATGCGCCCGGCCGGCCTCGACAATGCGCAGGGCGTGATCTCGGCCGCCTACGCCAAGGACGCCAGCGATCCGCAGTGGAAGGACGACGCCGGCATGAAGGCGTTCGACGAACTGCTCGCCAAGTACATGCCCGACACCAACCGCGTCGATGCCTCGGCGATGACCGGCTACAACATGGCGACCACCATGGTCGAGGTGCTGCGCCGCTGCGGCGACGACCTCACCCGCGCTAATGTGATGAAGCAGGCGGCGAGCCTGAAGCAGTTTGCGCAGGGCGGCCTGCTGCCCGGCGTGACGCTGTCGACTGGCCCTGCCGACTTCCAGCCGATCGAGCAATTGCAGCTGATGCAGTTCAAGGGCGAGCGCTGGCAGTTGTTCGGCGACGTCATCAGCGGCGAAATCGGCGGCAACTGACCGCGGAACGAAAGCACAGCCATGACCGACCGACGTCCCTTCCTGCGTTCGATCTTCGATGCCGCGGTGGCGGCTGCGCATCCCGATGTGGTGCTGGCGTCGCGGCTGCGGCCGGCGCCGAAGGGCCGCGTGATCTGCCTCGCCGCCGGCAAGGGCGCCGGCGCCATGGCCGCGGCGGCGGAGCGGCACTATCTCGACACGCTGGGCCTCGAGCCGTCACGGCTGGTCGGCATCGCCACCACCCGTCACGGCCATGGCGTACCCACCCGCCGCATCAAGGTGGTCGAGGCCGGCCATCCGGTGCCCGATGAGGCCGGCCTGCGCGCCGCCGACGATACGCTGCGGCTGGCAGCCGAAGCCGCGCCCGACGATCTGCTGCTGGTGCTGCTGACCGGCGGCGGCTCAGCGAACTGGATCGCACCCGTCGAGGGTGTGAGCTTTGCCCAGAAGCAGCAGGTCAATCGCGCGCTGCTGCGCTCCGGCGCGCCGATCGGCGAGATGAACACCGTGCGCAAGCATCTGTCGCGGATCAAGGGCGGACGGCTGGCACGCGCCGGCCAGCACGCCGCCGAGATCGTCACGCTGGCGATCTCGGACGTGCCGCATGACGATCCCTCCGCGATCGCCTCGGGGCCGACGGTGCCGGATCCGACCACGCTGGCGGATGCTCGCGCGCTGGTCGCCAAATACAATCTCTCCGTCGACGACGCGGTGCGCCGCGCGCTCGACGATCCCAGGAACGAGAGCTGCAAGCCCGGCGATCCCGCCTTTGCGCGGGCGACATTCGAGCTGCTGGCAAAACCGAAAGCCTCGATCGACGCCGCGGTGAAGGTCGCGCAGGATGTCGGCTACGAGACCATCGCGCTCGGCGCCGATCTCGAAGGCGAGGCTCGCGAGGTCGCAGCCGCGCACGCGCGGCTCGCCTTGAAGGCGCGCGGCGAAGGCAAGCGCGTTGCGATCATTTCGGGCGGCGAACTCACGGTGACCGTGCGCGGCAACGGCCGCGGTGGCCCCAACCAGGAATACGCGCTGGCGCTGGCGGATCTGCTGAAGGACACGCCTGACATCGCAGCGCTCGCCGCCGACACCGACGGCGCCGACGGCGGCGCCGGCAGCGCCACCGATCCCGCCGGTGCGGTGATCGATCAGGCGACGTTCGCGAAGATGAAATCGCTCGGCCTCGATCCCAAGGCGTATCTCGAGAACAACGACGCCACGGGGTTCTTCGCGCAGACCGGGGATCTGCTGCTGACCGGGCCGACGCTGACCAATGTCAACGACGTCCGGGTGATTTTGGTCGACTAGTTCAGCGTCATTCCGGGGCGCGCGTCGGCGCGAACCCGGAATCCAGAGATTGTTGCGCGAGATTCCGGGTTCGTCGCTACGCGACGCCCCGGAATGACGATGTGTCAAAACTCTTGCGCGAGCTTCGCCAGCATCTCCAGCAGCGCGGCGTGGTTGGCCGGGCCGAGCACCTCGATCAGCCGCGCCTCGTGCTTGTTGGCGACCAGCTTCTTGGCCCGCGCCAGCACGGCGCGGCCCCGGTCGGTCAGCACCAGGATGTGGGAGCGGCGGTCGTTGGTCGAGCGCATCCGCGCGCAAAGGTCGCGGCTTTCCAGCGCGTCCAGCATGGCGACGAAATTCGGCCTGAGGATGCCGAGCGTATTGGCGATCTCGGTCTGGTTGCGGCCCGGATTCTTGTCGAGCAGCAACAGCACCGAGAACTGCGCCGGCGTCAGCTGCAGCGGCGCGACGCAGCGCAGGAAGTCCTCGAATACCTTGAGCTGCGCGCGTTTCAGCGAATAGCCGAGCAATCCGGACAGTTCGCCCAGTTGCAGCATGCTGTCGTCCCCGGCAGGATCGACCGGTTCCCTGCGCAGGGCGCGCGACGATCTGGCGGCATCGGAGGCGGTCTTTGAAACAGTCATCGCTCCAGGCTCGCAATCCCGGTACAAAAACCCCGCGGGACGCTCGGGGATCTTGAGATTATATTTAATAATTGTTATCGAGTATATCAAATATCGGCTGCTTTCAACAGCCGATATCGGCCGACCCGACCGGCACAGCCGGCTGCGGCGGTCCGACGCTTAAGGGGGAGCGCTCGGCCTTGAACACAACGATCATGCTGTTCCTGCTGCAGGACGGCATCACCAATGGCGCGATCTACGCACTGCTGGGGCTGGCCCTGGTGCTGGTGTTCGCGGTGACGCGGGTGATCCTGATCCCGCAGGGCGAATTCGTCACCTACGGCGCGCTGAGCTACGCCATGCTGGCGACCGGCCAGGTGCCGGGCACCGTGCGCCTCGCCGTCGCGATGGGCCTCGTCGCCTTCGCGCTCGACCTGTTCTTCGCCCGCAAGGCGCTGCATGCCCGGCTGGTGATCCGCTCGGTCGCGCTCAACATCGTCTTCCCTGTGGCGCTGCTCGGCCTCGTCTATGCGCTAGTCGGTCCCCATACGCCGATCGCCGTCAACATCGCGCTCGCGCTCTTGATCGTGGCGGCGATCGGGCTGTTCCTCTACCGCATCGCGTTCCAGCCGATCGCGCACACCTCCGTGCTGGTGCTGCTGATCGCCTCGGTCGGCTGCCATCTGGCGCTGCAGGGCCTCGGCCTCGTGTTCTTCGGCGCCGAAGGCCTGCGCGGCCCGGCGCTGTCGAGTGCCGCGGTGACCGCGGGTCCGCTGCGCTTCACCGGCCAGAGCCTTGCCGTCTACGGCCTGACGGTCGGCTTCATCGTCGCCCTGTGGCTGTTCTTCGGTTACACCAAGACCGGCAAGGCGCTGCGCGCCACCGCGGTCAATCGCCTCGGGGCCCGCCTGGTCGGCATCCGCACCACGCTGTCGGGCCAGATCGCATTCCTGCTCGCCTCCGTCATCGGCGCGATCTCCGGCATCCTGATCGTGCCGATCACGACGCTCTATTACGACACCGGCTTCCTGATCGGCCTGAAGGGTTTCATCGCCGCCATCATCGGCGGGCTGGTCAGCTATCCCCTGACCGCGGTCGCGGCCATCGTGGTCGGCATCGTCGAGGCCTTCTCCTCGTTCTACGCCAGCAATTTCAAGGAAGTCATCGTGTTCACACTGATCCTTCCGGTCCTGGTGCTGCGCTCGCTCGCAGCGCCCCAGGTCGAAGAAGAGAAGGATTGAGCGCGATGACGCAGCGGCTCCCTCTCATCATCTTCGCGCTCGTGATGGCGGTGATCCCGCTGCTCCCGGGCATCCCGCCGTTCTGGATCGTGCTGCTCGACAATATCGGCCTCGCCGCGCTGGTCGCGATGGGCCTCGTGCTGCTGACCGGCGTCGGCGGCCTCACCTCGTTCGGACAGGCCGCGTTCTGCGGCTTCGGCGCCTACACCACGGCGGTGCTGACCACCGCCTACGGCGTCTCGCCGTGGCTGACGCTGCCGGCTTCGCTCTTGGTCAGCGGCATAGCGGCGGTGCTGCTCGGCCTCGTCACGGTGCGGCTGTCGGGCCACTATCTGCCGCTCGGCACCATCGCCTGGGGCATCGGCCTGTTCTATTTGTTCAGCAAGCTGGAATTCCTCGGCCGCAACGACGGCATTTCCGGCATTCCGCCGCTGTCGATCGGCGCGTTCAAGATGCTGAGCCCGGATACGATCTACTACGCGATCTGGGTCGCGGTGCTGCTCTCGGCGCTATTGACCATGAACCTGCTGGACTCGCGCACCGGGCGCGCCATCCGCGCGCTGCGGCGCGGCCATGTCGCGGCCGAAGCATTCGGCGTGCAGACGCCGCGCGCCAAGCTGTTGGTGTTCATCTATGCCGCTGTGCTGGCCGGCCTGTCCGGCTGGCTCTACGCGCATTTCCAGCGCGCCGCCAACCCGACACCGTTCGGCGCGCAGGCCGGCATCGAGTATCTGTTCATCGCCGTCGTCGGCGGCGCCGGATATGTCTGGGGCGGCGTGCTCGGCGCTGCCATCGTCGTGATCCTGAAAGAGGTGCTGCAGAGCTACCTGCCCTACATCTTCGGCGGCCAGAGCCAGCTCGAGACCATCGTGTTCGGCATCATGCTGGTGCTGCTGCTGCAGCTCGCACCACAGGGCGTCTGGCCCTGGCTGATGTCGAAGCTGCCGTTCAAGCCGACCCGCAAGACGCCGGACACATCGGTGAAGCTGGAACACCGTGAACGCGCACCGGGAACGTCACCGGTGCTGCTGCATATCGAGAAAGCGCGAAAACAATTCGGCGGCGTGCTCGCGGTGAACGACGTCTCGTTCGACGTCAACGCGCGTGAGATCGTCGCGCTGATCGGCCCCAACGGCGCCGGCAAGAGCACGACCTTCAACCTGATCACCGGCGTGCTGGCCGCAACCGGCGGCAAGATCTTGGTGCAGGGCAAGGAGGTCGAGAACGCGCCGCCGCAAGAGGTGGTCAAGCTCGGCGTCAGCAGAACGTTCCAGCACGTCAAGCTGGTGCCCGACATGACCGTGCTGGAGAACGTCGCGATCGGCGCGCATCTGCGCGGCAATTCCGGCGCGATCGCCAGCATGCTGCGGCTCGATCGCGCGGACGAGGCGAAACTGCTGGCGGAGGCCGCGCGGCAGATCGAGCGCGTCGGCCTGTCCGACCAGATCGACCAGCTCGCGGGCTCGCTGTCGCTCGGGCAGCAGCGCATCGTCGAGATCGCCCGCGCGCTGTGCGTCGATCCGATGCTGCTGCTGCTGGACGAGCCGGCCGCCGGGCTGCGCCACATGGAGAAGCAGCGGCTCGCCGCGCTGCTCCGGCAGTTGCGCGACGGCGGCATGTCGGTGCTGCTGGTCGAGCACGACATGGGGTTCGTGATGGATCTTGCCGACCGCATCGTGGTGCTGGATTTCGGCACGAAGATCGCCGAGGGCACGCCGGCCGCGATCAAGCGCAACCCCGACGTGATCAAGGCCTATCTCGGAGCCGCCGCATGAGTGCGCTGCTATCGGTGACCGATGTCCACATCGCCTACGGCAAGGTCGAGGCCGTGCGCGGCGTCTCGCTCGACGTCGCGGGCAACGAGATCGTCACCATCATCGGCGCCAATGGCGCCGGCAAGACCACCTTGCTCAACGCCATCATGGGCGTGCTGCCGCTGAGGGGCCGTACCACCTTCGCCGGCATCGACATGGCGCCGCTAGATATCGAGGATCGCGTCGCCACCGGCCTCAGCCTCGTGCCCGAGCATCGCGAATTGTTCGGCAGCATGAATGTCGAGGACAATCTCGAGCTCGGCGCCTTCCGGATCGCAAAGGCGGTCGCGGCCACCTCGCTGGAGCGGGTCTACGCGCTGTTTCCGCGGCTCAAGGAGCGCCGCAAGCAGCTCGCCGGCACGCTGTCCGGCGGCGAGCAGCAGATGCTGGCGATGGGCCGCGCGCTGATGGGCGCGCCGAAACTCCTGATGCTGGACGAACCGAGCCTCGGCCTCGCCCCGATCATCGTCGCCGACATCTTCCGCATCGTCGGCGAGCTCCGCTCAGCCGGCGTCTCGGTGCTCTTGGTCGAGCAGAACGCCCAGGCCGCGCTGCAGATCGCCGATCGTGCCTATGTCATGGAGCTCGGCGAATTCGTGCTGTCAGGCACCGCCAAGGACATCGCCGCCAACAAGGGCGTCGCCGCAAGCTATCTCGGCTTCCAGCACGAAGGCGAAAGCGCGATTTAAATGGTGGCGTAAGCTGCATAACTCGCAACTTGAAGCATCACCGACGCGGATAGACCTTCACCCCACCCCGCATCACATCGCTGACGCGATGTGATGCGACCCTACCCTCCAGGGGAGGGTGAAGAGATAGCCGCACCGTCGAAACATATCGTCCCTCTGATTGCTTGCATTCGCGCATGGATTGCGCTCCACTTCACCCTCCCCTGGAGGGGGAGGGTCGATTGCACGTGCGATGCGCAGCATCGCACGTGCGATCGGGGTGGGGTGAAGCCGCACAAATGGTCTCGACATCAATCCAAAGAGCCACTGCGAAGAAGCTTCGTGCAAATACCACGCCGCATGAACGAATCCTGTGGCGCGCGTTGAGGGATCTGCCGACTGATGGCTCCCACTTTCGTCGCCAAGCGCCGATCGGTCCTTACATTGTCGACTTCTTCTGCCCGGCCAAGCGGTTGGTCATCGAACTCGATGGCGGGCACCACAACGAAGATAAAACCGCCACGCACGATCGCGAACGACAGCAGTGGCTCGAGAAGGAAGGATATCGCGTCATCCGCTTTTGGAACTCGGTGATCACAGCTGACCTTAGCGCCGTGCTGGAACGGATCTATGTCGAGCTCTATGGCACGCGCGAAGCGGAAGCCCGTCCGCTGAAGCACCTCCGGCGACGATAGACTGTCACCCCACCCCGCTCCGCATCGCTGGTCGCGATGCGAAG
>NZ_JARVWP010000034.1 GCF_029846235.1 Bradyrhizobium sp. CER78 | reverse complement strand
GCGTTCGTCAAGGAGATTTTCGACCCCGGCTGACGAAGAACTTTTTCTCCACCTTCCTGCGGTATGCCAAAGTCTGCTCCGGGCGTATGACGGGACAAGGGGAAATCCGAAATCATGTTGATGGACCGTGGAATTGCCGACGCCGGCGCGACGGGTGAGGGGGCTCTGCCCGGTCATCGCTCGCGGCTTGTCGACCGCCGGGCGTTTCTGTTCGGCTCCGCTGCCGGTCTCGCCGCGCTTAGCCTGGCTGGTTGCGCGTCCGACTACATGAGCCTGGCCGAGGCGGAGAAGGTCTACGGGCCCGTGCCCGACGAGAAATTCCCGATCCCTGCGGTCGATGTCCGCAAGGTCGATCCGAAATATTTTCGCAAGACAGTGAAGTACGACAGCAATGAGGCGCCCGGTACGATCATCGTCGATCCCAGCAAGTACTATGTCTACCGCGTTGAAGGTGAGGGAAACGCGACCCGCTATGGCGCCAATGTCGGCCGCGATGGGTTCCGGTGGAGCGGGGAGGCTTATGTCGGCCGCAAAGCCGAATGGCCGACCTGGACGCCACCCAAGGAGATGATCGCGCGCCAGCCGGAGGCGGGCAAATATGCTCGCGGCATGCCGGGAGGTCTCGACAATCCACTCGGTGCCCGCGTGCTCTACCTCTATCAAAATGGGGTGTACACGCTTTACACGATCTATAGCACCAGCGACCCCGAAACGATCGGGAACGGCATTACGAGCGGCTGTACCGGCCTCCTCAGCCAGGACATGCTTGACCTCTATTCGCGAACGCCCGTCAAAACGAAGGTGATCGTGCTGCCGGCATAGGCAACCGCGTCGGCCGCCGGTCCAGGCGCCGCCAACAGCTCTCCGAGAATTCCGCCGGCTTGACTACGCCGCCTAGAGCACGCGGCTTACATTGGCGTCGCGACGAAATCCGGTCAAAAGCAACTCATCTCGATCGGGGAGATTGCTCCGCTTTACATCAACAAGCCGACGTTCCGATGGTCAGGGCGAACTTCGCTTATGGGCCACTTCCGGACTCTGCAAGAAGGTAGTGATCGAGGTTGTCGCCGGCCTCAGCTTGAGGCTGCGTAGAGCTCCATTGCGTCCTGGAGCCCCTTGAACGAATGCGCACCTCGGTCGCTGAAGTGCAAGCCAGAGCCCGCGACCAGGTCCTTCACGGTTCGTGACACAAGAATTTCACCTGCCGAAGCTGCTGCAGAGATACGGGCGGCAATGTGGACCGCAATACCTTGCACGTCCCTGTCTCCGATCTCGATCTCGCCGGTATGCAGACCGCAGCGGACGTCAATACCCAGAGAGCGGATAGCCTCGGCGATCGCGCAAGCACATCGGACCGCGCGTGCGGGCCCGTCGAAAGTGGCGAGAAATCCATCTCCGAGCGACTTGACCTCGCTGCCCCGGTAGCGCGCGAGTTCACGTCTTACCGCCGCGTGATGCGCGTCGAGCAGATCAAGCCAGCGTCGGTCGCCGATCTGCTCCGCGCGCGCAGTCGAGCCTACAATGTCCGTAAACAGGACGGTCGCGAGCACGCGATGGCTCTCAGCTCCCGAGACGGATCCGGTAAGAAACTCCTCGATGCATTCGACGATCTTTTCGTGAATAAAGAAGAGGTGATCCTGCCCAGGTAGTTCAATCAATTGCGCGCCGGAGATGTTTTGCGCAAATAAATGTCCGCTCTCGATGGGGATAAGCGTGTCCTCCTTGCAGTGGATGACCAATGTCGGCACCCGAATGGAGGACAAAACATCGCTGACATCTGTTTCGGTGGCCATCCGCACCACCGCCGTGACCGCCGCAGGGCTCCCACCCAGCCGCTCGAACCGTCCCCACCATTGCAGCATAGCGGGGTCGGTCTGGCGGGATGGCGCAAACCACGGCAAGCTGAGGCCGTTTCCCCAGGCCCGATCGATATATTTGAAGAGCGGCTTAAGAGCTTCTGTTGTGATCGGGCAACGTGCAAAGGCCCCGTAGAGCACAAGCCGCTGGCATCGCTGAGGGTAAGTTGCAGCGAACAACGCAGCCAACGCACCACCTTCCGACACGCCCAGCACTGCCGCACTTTCACAGCCAGCCGCGTCCATGACAGCGCGGACATCGTCCATACGAAGATCTAATGGCGGTATTTCGCGCACAGGATCTGAGAGTCCCGTGCCCCGCTTGTCGAACATTATCACGCGCGCGAAACGCCCCAGACCAAGCAGCCATCGAGCCGTATCGGGATGCTCCCAGTAATTCTCGATGTGGGAAATAAAACCGGGCACGAACACCAGGTTGGTCGTCCCGTTGCCAAACACCTGGTAGGCGATGTGCACATCGCCGCTCTTGGCGTAGCGTGTTACTGGCACCAACATCGCAATCTCCGACGTTCCGGCCGATACGAGG
The DNA here is from genome assembly GCF_029846235.1 of Bradyrhizobium sp. CER78. GTDB lineage: Bacteria > Pseudomonadota > Alphaproteobacteria > Rhizobiales > Xanthobacteraceae > Bradyrhizobium. Next base: position 32,375 of record NZ_JARVWP010000034.1, on the reverse strand, counting down.
GGCCAGAGTACCGCAACGCGGTTTTTGTGAGAAGACCGGCTTCCTGACTTGCGCAGCTTTCCCAGGACCGCATTGGGTCAATTGCGTCGATCTTGCCGATGCTCGGTGGGGGCCGTTTTACCCTTGTCAGCCGACACGCGGAAGAATGCCGGGTGCCCGTGTCACTGTCTTGCCGCCAGATCCGCGATCGACTTCATCACCGCGTTGCGGATGCCGGGATCGTAGAGGATGTGGCCCGCCCCATCGACGATGCGGACCTCGCTGCCCGGCCAGCGCGCGGCGAGTGCGTGCGATGTCGCGGACGGGCACAGCAGATCGTAGCGGCCCTGCACCAGGATGCCGGGAATCCCGGCGAGCTTGCCGGCCTCGTTCATCAGCTGGCGCGGCCGCATGAAGCAATCGTTGGCGAAGTAGTGCGCCTCCATGAACGGCGTCGAGGGCAGGGCGCCTGAGGCCTTGAGATCGAGCCGCGTCTGCTTCGGGGTGTGCTCCGACAGCACGCGTTCGGTGTCGTGCCAGGCCCGTGCGGCCGGCGCATGCACGGCGGCGTCGGGATCGAGGATGCGGCGGTAATAGGCCGCAAGCGGCGCCGCACGCTCATCCTCGGGCAGGAAGTTCAGGAAATCTTCCGAGAGATCGGGATAGAAGCGCGGCAAGGCGCGCAGGAAGACGTCCTCCAGCTCCTCGGCCGTGCCGAGGAATGTCGCGCGCAGCGCAAGGCCGCTGACGCGCTCGGGGTGGGCCTCTGCATAGGCCAGCGCCAGCGTCGCGCCCCAGGAGCCGCCGGCCACCATCCAGCGCGCAAAGCCGAAGCGTTCGCGGATCTTCTCCATGTCGGCGATCAGATGCTGCGTCGTGTTGTGGTCGCGGCTGCCCTTCGGCCGGCTGCGGCCGCAGCCGCGCTGGTCGAACAGCACGGCGTGGAAGCGCTCGGGATCGAACAGCCGGCGATGATCCGGCTGGCACCCGCCGCCCGGGCCGCCATGCAGATAGACCGCCGGGATGCCGCCTTCGCGCCCGACGCTCTCGACGTGCAGGTTGTGGCCGTCGCCGACATCGAGCCATTCCGACGTCAGCGGAGCAAAGGGATCGGATCGCCTGGCAGCCTTGCCGGCGTCGGCATCAGGCGCCATGAGGTCTTTCCTGGTGGTCGTCCGCTTCCAGCGTGCCGCCGGCGAAGTTGCGGTACAGGAAACGGTTCTGCGAGCCGGCGGATTCCCGCTCGGCCTGCTTGAAGATCTCCTCATGCCGCGGTGACAGCGCGCAGGCCGGGTCGGTATTCCCGGCATCGCCGGTCAGCGCAAAGGCCTGGCAACGGCAGCCGCCGTAGTCGACCTCGCGGAATTCGCAGGATTTGCACGGCTCCGGCATCCAGCCGGTGCCGCGATAGCGGTTGAAGGCTTCCGAGTTCTGCCAGATCCAGGCGATCGAATGGTTCGAGCGCACCGATAAGAATTCGAGCCCGGTGATGCTTTCGGCGGCGTGACACGGCAGCACCTTGCCGGCCGGCGAGATATTGAAGAACTGGCGGCCCCAGCCGCCCATGCATTTCTTCGGCCGCAGCGCGTAATAGTCCGGCACGACATAGTCGATCGCGAGCGTGCCCTTCAGGCGCACTTGTGCTTCCTCGACGATGCGGCTGGTCTCCTCGATCTGCTCGATCGTCGGCATCAGCGCGGCGCGGTTCTTCAGCGCCCAGCCGTAATACTGCACGTTGGCGACCTCGAGCCGGTCGGCGTCGAGGTCAACCGCCATCTGGATAATGTCGGGCAGCTGATGCAGGTTCTGCCTGTGCATCACCGCATTCACCGTGAGCGGCATGTCGAGCTCGCGCGTCCATTTCGCGACTTCGAGCTTTTTCCTGTGCGCGTCCTTCAGGCCCGCAACGCGGTCGGCGACGTTGGGCTCGTTGCCCTGAAAACTGATCTGCACATGGCTGAGGCCGGCATCGGCCAGCGCCGACAGCTTGTCCTTGGTCAGCAGCACGGCCGAGGTGATCAGGTTGGAATAGAGCCCGACATCGGTCGCGTGCTGCACCAGCTCGACAATGTCCTTGCGCGCGGTCGGCTCGCCGCCGGAGAAATGGATCTGCAGCACGCCGAGCTCGGCCAGCTCGCTCAGCACCTTCTTCCACTCGTCGGTGGTCAGCTCGGTCGAGCCGCGGTCGAGCTCGACCGGGTTGGAGCAATAGGGGCATTGCAGCGGGCAGCGGTGGGTGACCTCGAGCAGCACCGCGAGTGGGATGCCGTAGGTCTCGGCCGCCGAGCGCGTTTGCTCGAGCACCGCGAGCCCGTCGGTCGGGCGTGCGGTCGTCGTCTTGTTGCCGGCGAGCGTGTCACTCATGCTGTGCTCTCGCGCGCTTCGGTGAGAAAGCCCTTGTCGGCGAGGTCCTGCAGCATCGCGATCACGTCGGTCGCGATCGCCTCGCGCGGGGCGGCGTATTTCTCCGCGAGCTGGTCGACCATCGCTGCGACGCTGCGGACGCCGTCGCAGAGTTGCAGCACCTCGACCGCGATCTCGTCCGGCGCCAGCACGCGCTCCGGCGCCAGGATCACCCAGACCTGCCGCGTCTCGTCGAATTTCAGCTTGGTGTGGCGCGGCAGTTTCGGCCGGCTGGTCTCGCTGACGCTGATGTTGCGGCTGGCCATGATGTTGTCTCTAAAGCGCGATGAGATTGAGTTGAATCGTCATCGCACTTTAGCTCCTTGTTTGAGCATGATCCTCTCGGAAAACCGCTTCGCACTTTTCCGGATCATGCTCTAACCTGTCTTCGGCACGAAGGCGCCGGGCGGAATGTGGCCGTCGACATAGGCGTGGTAGAGCGCGTCGAGCTGCACCCACAGCACGTTGGTCTTGAAGATCAGCGCGTTGCACACTGCCTCGCGCTCGGCCGGCGTCCTGGCATGCTGCTTGACGTAGTCGAGCGCAAAGCCGGCGTCGCGCGGCGCCTGGGTCAGGCGGCGGCTGAAATAGCTCATGATGTCGGGGTTGACGAAGTCGTAATGCTTCAGCATCCCCGAGATGCGCTCCTCATGCAGGTTCGGCGCGAACAATTCGGTGAGCGAGGAGGCGATCGCCTCCAGCGGCGTGCGGTCGCGGCAGAAATGCACATAGGCTTCCACGGCAAAGCGGGTCGCCGGCAGGATGCCTTCGGTGGACTCCACATAGGCGGTGTCGAGGCCGAGCCCTTCGGTCAGCTTCAGCCAGCGCTCGATGCCGCCTTCATTGCCGAGATCGCCGTCATGATCCTCGATGCGGTGGCGCCATTCGATCCGTGTGTTGCGGTCGCGGAAGCGCGAGATCACCATCGCGTCCTTCAGCGGGATCGTGCTCTGGTAGTAATAGCGGTTGAGCGCCCAGGCCTGGACCTGGCCCTTGTTGAGCTTGCCGCCATGCAGCAGGCGGTGGAACGGGTGCAGGCTGTGATAGCGCGTCGCACCGATGGTACGCAGCGTCGCCTCCATCTCCTCGGCAGTTTCGAGCGTGATGCCCTTGCCGATCGAGAGCGCGGTCATTCCAGAGGTAGGCACCACATTCACAGCACGATCTCCGTTCCGTCGGAGGGAATCTGCCAGCCCGCCTGTTCGGCCGCCTTGCGCTCGGCCGAGGTCCCAAGCAGCGCCGGGTTGGAGTTGTTGATATGCAAAAACACTTTTCGTCCGATGTCGAGCCCGGCGAGGCTTGCGATCGCGCCCTGATCGCCCGACATCGCGATATGTCCCATGCCCTGGCCGGTCTTGTTGCCGAGCCCCGCCGCAATCAACTCGTCGTCGCGCCACACCGTGCCGTCGAAGAACACCAAGGGCGCGCCCTTGAGCCGTGCCTTCAGGTCGTCGGTCACACGGGCGCAGGCGGCCAGGAAGTAGAAATATTTGCCGCTTTGCTTGTCCGCAATACGCAGGCCGAGCGTATCGCCGACACCGTCGGCGCCCGCCGGATGCGCCTTGCCCTCGAGATACCATGCGCCCTTGCCGGGAACCTCGAACGGCAGGACCTCGAGCCCCGACGGCGATCCGTCGGGCAGGGCCGGTTCGAAGGCCTTGTCGACCGCGATCGGCAGCCGGGCGACGTTCTTTTCGCTCAGCACGTTGAAGATGCTGTTCGAGCGCAGGATCGCCAGCACCCGCTCATGGGCGTAGATCGCGAACGGCGAGCCCTCGCGCATCGACAGCAGCCCGGTGACGGCATCGATCTCGCCGTTGGTGAGGATGACGCCGGCGATCGGGCTGTGGCGCAGCGCGCCGGGCTTCGGATGCAGTTGCGGCGTTGCGATCAGCTGCTGACGGAGATCCGGGGAGGCGTTGACCAGGAACCAGTGCACGCCATCGCCGCTGACGGCGATCGAGGCTTGCGTGCTCTGCAATTCGGGATGGTCGCTTCGTGCCGTTCTGCACACGGCACAGCCGCAGTTCCACTGCGGAACGCCGCCACCCGCCGCGGCACCCAGGACGACGACACGAAGCATGATCCGTCCCCTGGAGACGTTGAACGTGGATCCAACGTGGACCCCAAAAACGTTACGAGGTGGACTCCGGCTTTGGAACACACCCCCGTGCTCGGGAGCGCGTTACGCCCGGATGTCCACCTGCGCTAAACCGCTAAACGTGTATAGGGCGCTGCCGCTTACTTGCGGGTGGCGCACATATACATGTTGATTTCCATGCCGACCGACACTTCGACGATCTTCGGTGCTTTCCAGGCCATTTGGCTCTCCTTGTTGCAACCGGACGAACTTTCCGCCCTGCAGGTAAACTACTGTGGTTGAAAAAGTTCGCCACTTAAATTTTTCGCTAGGCGCCCTGCGGAACGGCATGCTGCACTGCAGAAGGCAAATCCGGCCCACTCACAAATTTGTGCGCGCGTTTCCCGTCAAAACCCGGTGCCATCAGACCTTTTTCCTGTTGTTCGCCACACGGTGAATGGTGATCTTGGACTAAGAGACAGGGCCAGATGATCCTCCGAAGGTCCTGATGACGATTCTGTGCTTCCCCGTCACGGGAAGCGACTAACCGAGCCGAGTTCAGCCGATGCCACGCTATTTCTTCAATACCCGTATCGGCGACGAGCTGATCTCCGATCCCGACGGCGAAATCCTGCGCGACCCGGATCGCGCGTGGGAGATGGCGCGGGCGATGATTCGCGAACTGCTCAAGACCGAAGGCGCCGACGGCGCGCTGCTCAGCGCGGTCATCGAGGTGACCGACGACGAGGGCGAGATCGTGCTGGAGTTTCCCTTCACCGAGGCGATCCTCGATCGCCCGGACCGCTCCATGACAAGGCACTGAGCCAAGGCACTGACGAGCGCGGACACGGCCGCGCGGTCACAACGATGCGTTGGACCGTGGTCACAACCATGCGTTGGACGATGTCAGCATGTTTCCGATTGCATTTGTCCGGACAAATTCGCAAGACTATGAACGGAAAGCCTGATGGCGCCGATCGACGTTAATGGCGCGATGAACAAAGGCTTCCACCCAGGGGAGATCATCATGAAAAAACACTCGTTCGCACCGCGCAGCCTTCTGCTGGCGGGGGCCATGCTGGGCGCGTTCACGCTCTCTGCTGCAGCGCAGCAGCCGGCCGCTGCGCCCGCCGCAGGTGCAGCCCCGGCCGCTCAGCCGCTGGCGCCGGGCTCGCCTTTGATCGGACGTCCGGACAGTGAAGCTGCCGCCAAGCTCGCGCCGGTGGCGCCGCCGCCTCTGCCGTCAGCGCCCGACAAGCTGCCGCTCGCCAAGCTCAAGGTGCCGGCCGGCTTCAATGTCGAGGTTTATGCCGCCGGCATGGCCAATGCGCGCTCGCTGGCGCTCGGCGACAAGGGCACCGTGTTCGTCGGCAGCCGGCTCGTCGACAAGGTCTATGCCATCGTCAACAAGGACGGCAAGCGCTCGGTCAAGGTGATCGCCTCCGGCCTCTATCGTCCGAACGGCGTCGCCTTCAAGGACGGCACGCTCTACATCGCCGAGCTCTCGAAGGTCTCCAAGATCGACAAGATCGAGGACAATCTGGACAACCCGCCGAAGCCGACGGTCATCTACGACAAGCTGCCGAAGGACGAGGCGCATGGCTGGAAGTTCATCGCCATCGGTCCCGACAACAAGCTCTATGTTCCGGTCGGCCAGCCCGGCAACAACGTGCTGCATGATGCCGACCACGGCCAGATCCGCCGCATGAATCTCGATGGCTCCGGCGCCGAGGTCTACGCGCTCGGCGTCCGCAACTCGGTCGGCTTCGACTGGAATCCCGAGACCAAGCAGATGTACTTCACCGACAATGGCCGCGACTGGCTGTCGGAGACGGTGCCGGAAGACGAGCTCAACCGCGTCACCAAGGCGGGCGAGGATTTCGGCGCGCCGTTCTGCTACCAGGGCAACATCATCGACCAGGAGCTCGGCTGGGGCAAGAACTGCAAGGACTACACGCCGCCGGTCGGCCTGATGGGCCCGCATACGGCGTCGCTCGGCATGCGCTTCTACACCGGAAGCCAGTTCCCGAAGACCTACAAGAACGTGATCTTCGTCGCGCGCCACGGCTCCTGGAACAAGTCGCAGAAGCAGGGCGGTGACGTCGTCGTCGTGAGGCTGAACAAGGACGGCACCGTGAAGTCGGTCGAGCCGTTCATGACCGGCTTCCTCGAGGACAACAAGTATGTCGGCCGTCCGGTCGACGTGATGCTGCTGAAGGACGGCTCGCTGCTGGTCTCCGACGACTGGAACGGCGCGGTCTATCGCGTCAGCTACGGCAAGCCGAAGGTCGCCAATCAGTAACAATCAACAACGTCATTCCGGGCTGGTGCGTCAGCACCAGACCCGGAATCTCGAGATTCCGGGTTCGATGCTCCGCATCGCCCCGGAATGACAGAAATGCCGGGAGTGGCCAATGCGTAAGATAATGATCGCCTCGCTTGTATTGGCCTCCATCAGCTTCTCCGCCAATGCCGAGACCATCCAGGAACGTGCCGCGGCGTGCTTTGCCTGCCACGGCGAGCACGGCACGTCGGAAACCGAGAACACGCCCTCGCTCGGCGGCCAGCAGGCGCCCTATGCGCTGATCCAGCTGTTCATGTTTCGCGAGAAGCTCAGGGTATTCGACCCGATGAACGAGATGGCGAAATCGATGACCGACGACGATTTGCGCAGCTTCTCGGATTTCATCGCCACCTTGCCGAAGCCGACGCCGCCCACTGACGCCGGCGACCCCGCGCAGATGGCAAAGGGCCAGGCGCTGGCGCAGCAGAACCGCTGCAACAGCTGCCACAACACCGATTTCTCCGGCAAGGACAACGTCCCCCGCATCGCCAATCAGCGCGAGGACTACCTCGCCAAGACGCTGGCCGAATACAAGGACAACAGCCGCCACGGCTACGACGCCACCATGGCGGACGTGATGCAGACGGTCACCAAGGAGCAGATCGGCGACCTTGCCTATTACGTCGCGCATTTCCGCTAACCGGCTACGCGGCGGGAAGCTGGCCTTGCTCTGCATGTAGCGCTAAAACGCCTCCGTCATACGGAGTGTCTCATGCAGGATCTTTGGCGTCTGTCGGCAACCGAGCTCGCCGGCCTCATCAAATCGAAGAAGGTATCGGCGAAGGAAGCCGCGGAGGCCGGGCTCGCCCGGCTCGATGCGGTCAACCCGAAGATCAACGCGGTGGTCGATCACCGGCCGGACGACGTGCTGGCGCAGGCCGCCTCGATCGATGCGGCAATTGCGCGCGGTGAGGCGGTCGGTCCGCTCGCCGGCGTGCCTGTTACGATCAAGGTCAATGTCGACCAGGAGGGCTACGCCACCACCAACGGCCTGAAGGCGCAGCGCGACCTGATCGCCAAGGCCGATAACCCTGTGGTCGCCAATCTGCGCAAGGCCGGCGCGGTGCTGCTCGGCCGCACCAATTGTCCGGCGGTGTCCTATCGCTGGTTCACCACCAACCTCATTCACGGCGACACCAAGAATCCGCGCGATCCAGCCATCACCCCGGGCGGCTCGTCCGGCGGCGCGGGCTCCGCGGTCGCTGCCGGCATCGGCCACATCGCGCATGGCACCGATATCGCTGGCTCGATCCGCTATCCCGCCTATGCCTGCGGCGTGCACGGCCTGCGGCCGAGCATGGGCCGCATTCCGGCCTTCAACGCGGCATTGCCGGAGCGTCCGATCGGTCCGCAGATCAGCGCGGTCTCGGGCCCGCTGGCGCGCACCGTCAATGACCTGCGCATCTCGCTCGCGGCGATGTCGGCGCCCGATTATCGCGATCCCTGGTACGCGCCGGTGCCGCTCGAGGGACCGCCGCGCGAGAAGCGCGTTGCGATGTGCCTCAACCCCGATGGTCTCAACCCGGTGCCGGAAGTGGTCGCCGCGGTGGCCGATGCCGGCAAGCGCCTGCAAGCTGCCGGCTGGATCGTCGAGGAGATCGCCGACACGCCGTCGCTGCGCGAGGCGGCCGAGATCCAGACCCGGCTCTGGCTCGGCGACGGCTACGAGGCCCAGCTTGCGTTTGCCGAGCGCGAGGGCGATCCAGGCGCGCTCGCTTGCCTGCGCGGCGTCCGCTCAAGGGTGCACCCGTTCGACCTGTCGCAGGCGCTGACCCGTCGCGCGACCTTGACGCGCGACTGGTTCGCCTTCCTCGACAAATATCCGGTGCTGCTGATGCCGGTGTCCGGCGAGCTGCCGTTCCCCGATCATCTCGACCGCAAGGACGAGGCGTCGTTCGCGCGGGTGTGGCACGCGCAGCTGCCGCAGATCGCGATCCCGTTCATGGGGCTGCCCGGGCTCGTCGTTTCCACCGGCCTCGTCGGGCGGATTCCGGTCGGCGTGCAGCTCGTGGCCGCGCGTTACCGCGAGGATCTCTGTCTCGCCGCGGGCGAGGCGGTCGAGGCCGCCGGCACGCCGTCCTCTCCAATCGATCCGGCGGTCTAACATGGCGACGGTCTACGATTTCACCGCCAAGTCGCTCGCCGGCGAGGACATGCCGCTGCGGCAGTTCGAGGGGCAGGTGCTGCTGATCGTGAACACGGCGAGCGCCTGCGGGTTCACGCCGCAATACAAGGGTCTGCAGGAGCTGCACGCCGGGCTCTCGCCGCGCGGCTTTGCCGTGCTCGGCTTCCCCTGCAACCAGTTCGGCGCGCAGGAGCCGGGGACGGCGGCGCAGATCGCCACGTTCTGCGAGACCAACTACGCCGTGACGTTTCCGATGTTCGCCAAGATCGACGTCAATGGCAGCGCTGCGCATCCATTGTACGAACACCTGAAACGTGAGAAGTCCGGCCTGCTCGGGCCGGCGATCAAATGGAACTTCACCAAGTTCCTGGTCGATCGTGCCGGCAAGGTCGTGGCGCGGCATGCGCCGACCGCCCGGCCCGAAGGATTGAAGAAGGAAATCGAGGCGCTGCTATGAGCGACGACACCAACGACCAATTCCCCGACCGCCTCTCGGTCGATCCGAACAGCCCGTACTACAACGCGGAGATTCTGGCGCGCGACGTCGGCATCCGCTTCAAGGGCGCCGAGAAAACCAATGTCGAGGAGTACTGCATCAGCGAAGGCTGGGTGCGGGTCACCGCCGGCAATGCCAAGGACCGTTACGGCAATCCGCTGACCATCAAGGTGCACGGGCCGGTCGAGCCGTATTTCCGGGACAAGAAGTAGTCACCGTCATTCCGGGGCACGCGAAGCGTGAACCCGGAATCTCGAGATTCCGGGTTCGATGCTTCGCATCGCCCCGGAATGACGTGCGTAACAAACTGCGAAAGCGCTCCCACATGTCCGTCCGCATCGTCGACGTCCGCGAGGTGACGAAACCGATCTCCTCGCCGATCCGCAACGCCTATATCGACTTCACCAAGATGACCTCGAGCCTGGTTGCCGTGGTCACCGATGTGGTGCGCGACGGCAAACGAGTGGTCGGCTACGGCTTCAATTCCAATGGTCGCTACGGGCAGGGCGGTCTGATCCGCGAGCGCTTTGCGCCGCGCCTTCTGGAAGCCGATCCGAAAGCGCTGCTCGATGCCACCGGCGACAATCTCGATCCGGACAAGGTCTGGTCGACGCTGATGTCGAACGAGAAGCCGGGTGGCCATGGCGAGCGCTCGGTCGCGGTCGGCACCATCGACATGGCGGTGTGGGATGCGGTGGCGAAGATCGCGGGCAAGCCGCTGTTCCGGCTGCTTGCCGAGCGCCACGGTCTCACCGCCAATCCGCGCGTCTTCGTCTACGCCGCAGGCGGCTATTACTATCCGGGCAAGGATCTCAGTGCGTTGCGCAAGGAGATGCGCGGCTATCTCGACCGCGGCTACAACGTCGTGAAGATGAAGATCGGCGGCGCGCCGCTTGCCGAGGATCGCGAGCGCATCGAGGCGGTGTTGAAGGAAATCGGTAGCACGGCGCAGCTCGCGGTCGACGCCAACGGCCGTTTCGATCTGGAGACCGCGATCGCCTACGCCAAGATGCTGCGGGAGTATCCGCTGTTCTGGTACGAGGAGGCCGGCGATCCGCTCGATTATTCGCTGCAAGCCGCTTTGGCCGAGTTCTATCCCGGAGCGATGGCAACCGGCGAGAACCTGTTCAGCCACCAGGATGCGCGCAATCTGATCCGCTACGGCGGCATGCGGCCGGACCGCGACTGGCTGCAATTCGATTGCGCGCTGTCCTACGGGCTCTGCGAGTATCAGCGCACGCTCGAGGTGCTGAAGACCCATGGCTGGTCGCCCAGCCGCTGCATCCCGCATGGCGGCCACCAGATGTCGCTCAACATCGCGGCGGGCCTCGGGCTCGGCGGCAATGAAAGCTACCCCGACCTGTTCCAGCCCTATGGCGGGTTCCCGGACGGCGTCCGCGTTGAGAACGGCCACATCGTGATGCCCGACCTCCCCGGCATCGGCTTCGAGGGCAAGTCGGATCTCTACAAGGAGATGAAGGCGCTGGCTGATTAGCCGGTGCCCATCTGCCAGCCAGGCCTGAGTCCGCCCACAAAATGTTTGAGCGTCGCTCAATAAAATATTGAACGTTGCTCACGTTCAGATATACTCATGCAGGAGAGGCGCCTTGTTCGGGTTCCGGGACGGCGCCAGAACCGGTCATGAGGATCGCCGCATGCCATATTCAGCGAAGAGTCTCCGGGAAGCTGCCGATGCCGGGGTGATCAGCCCTGCTGATCTGGACCGGCTGCTCGCCTTCCTGGCCAGCCATGAAGGGCAGGGCGACGCCAGCCCGGCGGCCAGGTTCGATGCCGCCCACGTGCTCTGGTACGCCGGCGCACTGATCGTGATCGGCGCCATGGGCCTGTTCTCGACCCTGGCATTCACCCAAATGGGTGGCCGGGCGCTCACCGCCTGCGCAATCGCCTATGCCACCGCTTTCGGCGTGGCCGGTCACCATCTCTGGTACGGCAGGAATTTGCGGGTTCCCGGCGGCTTGTTGATCGCGATCGCGGTCTCGATGGCGCCGCTTGCGGTCTATGGCATCCAGGACGAACTCGGCTGGTGGGGCAAGTTCGGCAAGCCCGGAACCGTGCAGGACTTCTACGTCTGGGTGAAGGGCAGCTGGATCTTCATGGAACTCGCGACCGTTGCCGCCGGCGTCGTCGCGCTGCGCTACTTCCGCTTCGCCTTCATCGTCGCGATCATCGCGTTCGCGCTGTGGTTCATGTCGATGGATCTGGCGCCGTGGTTCAGCGGCACGGCGCATGCCGACTTCGAGACGCAGCGCCGGGTGTCGGTCTGGTTCGGATTGGCCGTCCTCGCTGTGGCCTGGATCGTGGACTATCGCAGCAGCAATGGCGACTTTGCGTTCTGGCTGCATCTGTTCGGCCTGATGGCGTTCTGGGGCGGAATCACCGCGTCCTCAAGTTCAACCGAACTGGGCAAAGCGATCTACTGCCTGCTCAATGTCGGCCTCGTCGTGATCGCCGTGATCCTGATGCGGCGTGCCTATGCGGTGTTCGGTGCGTTCGGCATCTGCCTCTATCTCGGACATCTCGCCGACGTCGTGTTCAAGGACTCGCTGTGGTTTCCGTTCTCGCTGTCGCTGATCGGAATTGCGGTGATCGCCGCGGGCCTGCTCTACCATCGCAACGAGCGTGCGATCGCCGGCTGGATCGATGCGCACGTGCCGGCGGCGCTGCGGCCGCGATCCGCAACGGCGTGAGGACGCGGGCACACAGTGCGGCTGATGGTGACGGCGAAGCTCTAAGAGCTCGTCATTGCGAGGAGCGAAGCGACGAAGCAATCCATGCTTCCGGTGCGCGACCATGGATTGCTTCGCGGAGCCTGTCATCGGGCGCGCGTACGCGCGACCCGTTGGCTCGCAACGACGTGGAAGGAGCGCTTGCAGCTTACGACAGCCGCATGTCCAGCAGGCGGCGGCCTTCGCCCTTCAAGAGCTTCTTGACCGCGCTCGAGGCGATCACATCGCCATTGTTGGCGTAGGCCTCGTGGTTCTTCTCGATGTCGTCGAGGCGGTAGAGGTAGTTGACCATCACGCCGGCGGATTCGCGCAGGCCCTTGGGCGAGAGGTCGCCGAGCCAGTTGATCCGCTCCAGCCGTGCGCCATTGCCGAGATGGAAGCGCGCGACCGAATCGATCAGCCGGCCCTTCGGCGTGCGCGCCTTCAGGAAGTAGTAGGCCGCGAGCGGCTCCAGCACGGCGCGCAGCTGCGTGGCGAGCTCGGCGTTCTCGGGCCAGTCGGGCTTGCCGAGGCTCTCCAGGAGCTGGCGGTCCTCGTCGGTCAGCGGCACGTCATCGGCCTGCTTGACCCACTGCATGAAGCCCGGCACCGGCGACAGCGTCACGAAGTTGTCGAGCTTGGGCAATTCGCGGCGCAGTTCCTCGACCACCTGCTTGATCAGGAAGCTGCCGAAGGAGATGCCGCCGAGCCCGCGCTGGGTGTTGGAGATCGAATAGAACACCGCGGTGCGGGCCTTCTCGACCGGTACCGGCTCGCGCTCTTCCGCCAGCAGTGGCGCGATCGCGCCCGGTATGGCTTCGGTGAGTGCGACTTCGACGAAGATCAAGGGCTCGTCGGCCAGCGCCGGGTGGAAGAATGCGTAGCAGCGGCGATCGATCGGATCGATGCGGCGGCGCAGGTCGTCCCAGTCGCGGATCTCATGCACCGCCTCATAGCGGATGATCTTCTCCAGAATATTGGCCGGCGACGACCAGTCTATCCTGCGCAGCACGAGGAATCCCCTGTTGAACCAGGACGAGAGCAGATGCACCACGTCGCGATCGAGCGCGGCGAGGTCCTTGTTGCCCTTCATCAGTGAAAGCAGATCCGAGCGGATCGACACCAGCTCGCCGGTGCCGCCCGGCGCGCGATTGAGGCGGCGGATCAGTTCCTGGCGGCGCGGCTCGGAGGCGAAATGCAGGTCGCTGGCGTCGTCGCCATTGGCCTTGGCGCGCCAGCTCTCGATCGCCTGCGCCAGCTTGGCGTGATCGGGACCGAAATCGCGGGCCAGCGTCTGGAAGAACGAGAGGCGGCCGGCGGTGTCGAGGTGGTGGTAGCGGTCGAGCACTTCGCGCGCCATCGCGGTGCCGGAGGCCTCGCCCCGGCCGGACAGCAGCGCCTCGCACAATTCCAGCAGCTCGGACGCATCCTGCTTGTCGTTGGCCGGGCTGGCGCGGCCGAGCAGGACGCGGCCGCGTTCGGAGATCGTGGAGAGCAGGTCGGAGAAGAAGGCGTTGGCCATTTACAGGTCGTATCCAGCAGGTCGTATCCAGTGAAGCCGGACCTTACACGGGATTTAAGGTCGGCAGGAATGCAATCAAGCGCACTGATCGTACGGAAATATGTCGCAGCGCGACAGCGGTATAATTCGTCTCATAGTTCGTCTTGGCTGCGCCCGGTGACAAACCCCGTTCACGTTTTCTCCGCGAATGAGGTCGGTGTCTTGCCGGTAACCTGGCGGAACGCGTGGGAAAATGCCGGCACGCTGGCATAGCCGAGGTCGGAGGCGACCTGCTTGACCGAGACGTTGGCGCCGGTCGACAGGCGCTCGATCGCGGCCGCGATGCGGGCGCGCTGGCACCAGCTCTTGAAGGAGAGTTGCGTCTCCGCCGCGAACAGCCGCGACAGCGTCCGCGCCGAGGTGCCGACCGTGCGCGCCAGCGCATCGATCTCGTGGTCCCTGGTCGGATCGGCCAGCACGATGTCGGCGGCGCGGCGGCAGCGCGGCTCCTGCGGCAGCGGGATGAAGGTCGCGGAATCCTCGGCCTGATGCAGCTCCAGCATCACCAGCCTGATCAGCAGCTCGGTGCGCTCGCGTCCGCATGGCGCGTCGAACAGCGCAAGGATCGCCTGGTGCACCAGCGGCGACACCCGCACCACGAATTCGTGGCCGAGGCTGTCGCTGCGCTTCTCGCGCGCAAGCCAGGCCTGGTCGAAATACAGCGTACGCATCTCGATGTCGGCGAGCACGTCGATCGCATGCGGCAGCAGGGCAGGGACCCACACCGCGCGGTCCGGCGGCACCAGCCAGCGGCCCTTCGGCGTCGTCACCTGCATGGTGCCGCTGGCGGCATAGACCAGCTGCGCCTCGCGGTGCATGTGGGGGTCGAGCCGGATTCCCTTCTGGTAGCTGCGCGCGACCATGTGCACGCCGTCGCCGGTAACGCGCCGGTCCTTGTGGAGGGCTCTGATTGGCGGTTCAGCGATAGTCATTGGCGACATCCCGTCAGGACAAGCACCTATAACCTATTTCGAGCCAATTGAAGAATCGCGTGAAAGACGTGTCCATGAATGCTCCAAGCAATAGTCCGAGCCGGGTGATCAGCTTCGTCAACGCCGGCCATTTCATCGATCACTATGCGATGCTGATCTTTGCCGCCGCCGTCATCATCATGGGTCCGGCGCTCGGCATGGCCTATTCGGAACTCTTGCCCTATGCGACCCCCGGCTTCATCGCCTTCGGCGCCGGCTCGCTGATCACGGGCTGGCTCGGCGATCGCTGGAGCCGCCGCCACATGATGGTGATCTTCTTCGTCGGCATCGGGCTATCGATGATCTCGGTCGGCTTCGTGCAGACGCCGCTGCAACTCGGCGCCGCGCTGCTTTCGATCGGCATCTTCGCCTCGATCTACCATCCGGTCGGCACCGCGATGATCGTGTCCTATGCCGAGAAGCTCGGCGCCCAGATGGGGATCAACGGCGTCTGGGGCAATCTCGGGGTTGCCTCGTCGGCGCTGGTCACCGGCGTGATCGGCCAGTATCTCGGCTGGCGCTGGGCCTTCATCGTGCCCGGCACGGTCACCGTACTGATCGGGATCGCGTTCGCGATGACGGTGGTGCATGAAGACCGCAAGGGCTCCAAGCAGGCCGCGGCGCAAGTGCGCGTCGCCAAGGAAGACATGTGGCGCGTGGTGCTGTCGCTGCTGATCGTGGTGATCGCGATCTCGACCACGTTCAATGCGGTGACGGTGGCGCTGCCAAAACTGTTCGCCGAGCGGCTCGCCGATCTGACCAAGAGCCCGGCGCTGCTCGGCGTGATCGCGGCCGGGGTCTATGTGTTCGGCGCGATGACGCAGTACACGATCGGCAAGCTGCTCGACAAATATTCCCTGAAGACCGTGGCGCTGCCGCTGTCGTTCCTGCTGGCGCCGTTCCTCTATCTGGCGGCAAGCCTGTCCAACCTGCCGCTGATCGTGGTCTCGATCGGCATCGTGATGGGCGCGTTCGGCCAGGTGACGGTGAACGACGCCATGGTCGGCAAGTACACGACAGAGGAATGGCGCTCGCGCGCCTATGCGGTGCGCTATTTCGTCGGCTTCACCGCGGCGGGCGCTTCCGTCGGCCTGGTGGCCTGGCTGTACGACCAGGGCGGCTTCTCGATGATGCTGCGCGCGTTCGCAGCGCTGTGCCTGCTGGCCGTCGCGGCCGCGATCATCCTGCCGCGCGAGATCCGGACACCCGCCACGCAGGCGGGCTGATACCGGGCGGTTTGCGCCGTTTGCCGCGAAGACGATAAGCGCCCGGCGACGGGCGGGTGTGCTGCTCGGGCACTGGCGGCATCCGTGACTTGGTCACGCTCCACGAACTTTGTTCCGACCTGCAGGTGTGGTAGGTTTAGCTGGGCCTCGGGGACGAAGGCGCCGGTTGCGCCGTGAGCCTATTTGTGGAGCAGCCGGAGCGCCATGGGCGAAATTCGCGACTTCAAGTCAGGCCGGCCTCAGCCACCCCGCGATGCAATGCCGCGGCGGCTCGCGGCGATCGTTGTCGGCGATATCGCCGGGTACAGCCGGCTCATGCAACTCGATGAAGAGGGCACGCATACGCGCGTCAAGCGGATCGAGCGTGATCTCATCGAGCCCACCATTGCCGAGCACCATGGCAAGCTGGTCAAGACCACCGGCGACGGCTTTATCGCGATGTTCGACAGCCCGGTCGAGGCGGTCCGGTGCAGCATCGTGATCCAGCAGAACATGATCGGCCGCAACGCGGCGATCGCCAGGGATCACTGGATCGAGTACCGGATCGGCGTCAACCTCGGCGACGTCATCATCGAGCCCGACGATGTCTATGGCGACGGCGTCAACGTGGCCTCGCGCCTGGAAGGGATTGCGGCGCCGGGTGATGTCTTCATCTCAGGCGGCATCTACGAGCAGATCAAGCACAAGATGGTCTGCGGCTACGAATCGCTCGGCGACAAGAAGGTGAAGAACATCACCGATCCGATCCGGGTCTACCGCGTGCTGCCGGATGCCGCCGCCTACCAAAGGACACGCCGGCGCCGCGAGTCCGTCCTGCTCACGCTGCTCGGATTGGCGGTCGCGATCATCGCGGGAGGCGTGTTGTGGTACCTGCTCGCGCAACCGCGCAGCAAGCTGGCCGAATTGGCACAGGCGCCTCCGTCGCCTGCAGCATCGCCTGCCGTCCAGGCGCCGGCGCCAAGCCAGAGTTCAAGTCCGGTCCCGGCGGCACCGACGCAGCAGGCGTCGCCGCAACCCGCACCTGCCGCGAGCCCGGCCCCGGACGTGCCGGACCCCGAGATGGTGTCGCTCAAGGGCGGCAGCTTCTCGATGGGAAGCAATGACGACCCGTCGGAGCGACCGATCCGCAAGGTGACGGTCAGGCCGTTCGCCATGGGCAAATACCCGGTCACCGTGCGGGAGTGGAATGCCTGCGCGGCGGCCAAGGCCTGTAGCTTCACGGCCAGCGGCAAGGACGACGTTCCGGTTACCAATGTGAGCTGGAGCGATGCGAAGCAGTATGTCACCTGGCTCGCCGAGCGCAGCAAGAAGCCCTACCGGCTTCCGAGCGAAGCCGAATGGGAGTACGCGGCGCGTGGCGGATCGCAATCGAAATACTGGTGGGGCGATCAGATGCAGCCGGGCCATGCCGGCTGCAAGGATTGCGGCAGCGACAGTACAGCCGAACAACCGGTGAAGGTCGGCAGCTTCAAGCCTAATCCGTTCGGTCTCTACGATATGGGTGGCGGCGTCGATCAGTGGGTCGAGGATTGCTGGCACAGGAATTATCAGGGCGCGCCGGACGACGGCGCCGTCTGGACCGGAGGCGACTGCGCCTCTCACGTCATTCGATCCGGCTCCTGGAAGAATGACGCGCGCTATGTCCGTCCCGCCAATCGCGACAATTACGACACCAACGTTCGCTACCCGACCCACGGTTTCCGGGTTGCGCTGTCTCCTTAAGCGATCATCTGCAATCGCCGGGTTTCATGGAGGGGCTATGAGACGTGCATCCTTGATCATGATCGCCGCGGCTCTGGCATTGCTCGCTGGTCCGGCCAGCGCGCAAAACAAGCCGGCAGGGAAAGACACCAAGCTGTATTTCATCTGGCCGCACAACGGAGCGACGCTCAAGGGCCCGTTCTCATGCCGCTTTGGACTGCGCAACATGGGCGTCACCCATGCCGGCGACGACTATCCGAACAGCGGCCACCACCATCTTCTGGTCGACGTGGACGAGCCGTTGAATCCGAACGAGCCGATTCCGTCAGACAAGTCTCATCTGCACTTCGGCGCTGGCCAGACCGAGACGCAGCTCGATCTGGCGCCCGGCAAGCATACCTTGCAGCTGGTGCTGGGCGACGCCAAGCACTATCCGTTCAATCCGCTGGTCGTCTCCGAAAAAATCACCATCCGCGTCAAATAGGCCGAGACGGATGGCTCCCTTGCGCGAAGCACGGCTTGCGCAAGGCGGCCTCGTGCGATTTGTTGCGCGCCGCCGGGAGCAAGACTTGGTGTGAGCAAGACTTGGTGTGAGCAAGACCCGGCGTGGGAGGAGGTCCGATGTTGTCGCGACTGCTGCGTCTGGCTGGCCTCGTTGTGGGAGTGATTGTGATGGCCGCATCCGCCAATGCCGATGCCTTGAAGGATCAGATCGCGCCGACCGGAAAGCTTCGGGTCGCGATTGCGATCAGCCCGGCGGGCGGCGCGTTCTGGTCGACCAACACCGAGAACGGCTATGCCGGCGTTCCCGTCGATCTCGGCCGCGAGATGGCGGCGCAGCTCGGCGTTCCCGTCGAATATGTCGTGTATCAGAATTCCGGCCAGATCACCGATGCCGCGGCGAAAAATACCTGGGACATCACCTTCCTGCCGAGGGATCCCGAGCGCGAGACCAAGATGACGTTCGGGCCGATCTACGAGGTCGCCGACGCGACTTATATCGTTAAGCCGGGCTCGACGATCGCGAATTTCGCAGCGCTGGATCAGGACGGTGTCAAGGTCGCAGCCGTCAACGCCACCACGACGATGCGCGGCGCGATCGCGCATCTCAAGCACGCCAAGGTGACCGGCTATCAGACCTATGACGAGATCTTCAATCGGTTGAAGAGCGGCGAGATCGACGCGTTCGCATTATCGCGCGATCAGCTCAATGCGATGGCCAGGAAGATTCCGGGCAGCCGCGTGCTGGACGAGACCTTCAAGCAGACCGTCACCGCGGTCGCGGTGCCGCTCGACCATCCGCTGGCCGCGGCGTTCGCGACGAAATTCATGACCGATGCGATCGCCAACGGCACGCTGCGCAAGGCCTACGACAACAACGGCCTGAAGGACTCGCCGGTCCGGACCGAGGTGAAGTGAAGTCGCGACGCGTATCGACCCTACCTGACCTCTCCCCGTCACCCTGAGGAGCGCGCACTAAGGCGGGATGAGTTTTGGTTGAATCGGTTTGGCGCGGTCTCGGTTCACCTCTCCCCGTTGGGGAGAGGTCGGATTGCGAAGCAATCCGGGTGAGGGCTCTTGCCCTCTCGATAGACCATAACCCCTCACCCGATTTGCTGCGCAAATCGACCTCTCCCAAGGGAGAGGTGAACCTTCGACGCCGTTCCAGCTCAACCTAATCTCATCAGGCTTTAGCGCGCGTCTCGAAGGGTCGACGGCCACCAGCCGGGCCGTGCATCCTTCGAGACGCGCTACGCGCCCCTCAGGATGACGGGATCGAGAGGTGCGTGCCCCTTGGGCGACATCTGTGCAAGCTGCATAAATCGGCGGCATCGCGCCAGCCTGTTCCTGTGCCAACCAAGCAAATCATTGTATTGAAAATACTTTTTGGCCTCAACTCGCGCATCGCCGGTTGGCACACCCATTGCTTTTGCTTGCACCAGTCAATGACGACTGCCGTCCTCCGGATCGCCCAGGCCAGTGCTGGCCGAGGTGAGGGGATCAAGGCGCCCGGCCCGGGCGCCTCGAGCAATCGTTGCATCCCCAACTCCCCCGGACGAACGAGCATTTCACCAACCCGCGTCGCTTCCGGCAGGCAACCGGCGCGGCCGAATTGCGCAAGGGGAATTTACGAATGGCCTATCTCGCACCGTCCGAATTCGTCACCAAGATGGTGGACGCCGGTGAATCCAAGATCTTCATGTCGACCCGCGACACCGTGATCCGCGCCTACATGGCCGGTGCGATCCTCGCGCTGGCGGCCTGGTTCGCGGTCACGATCAACGTCAATACCGGCCAGCCGCTCGTCGGCGCGCTGCTGTTTCCGGTCGGCTTCGTCATGCTCTACCTGCTCGGCTTCGACCTCTTGACCGGCGTGTTCGTGCTGTCGCCGCTTGCGCTGCTCGACAAGCGCCCCGGGGTCACGCTCGGCGGCGTGCTGCGCAACTGGGGCCTCGTCTTCATCGGCAATTTCGCCGGCGCGCTCACGGTGGCGTTCATGATGGCGTTCGTGACGACCTTCGGCTTCACGCAGGACCCGGACAAGGTCGGCATGACCATCGGAAACGTCGGTGAGGCGCGAACGCTGGGCTACGCGGCGCATGGCGCGGCCGGCATGGCCACGCTGTTCATCCGCGGCATGCTCTGCAACTGGATGGTCTCGACCGGCGTCGTCGGCGCCATGATCTCCACGACCGTGCCCGGCAAGGTCATCGCGATGTGGATGCCGATCCTGGTGTTCTTCTACATGGTGTTCGAGCATTCGGTGGTGAACATGTTCCTGTTCCCATCGGGACTGATGCTCCATGCCAAGTTCTCGATCATGGACTATTTGATCTGGAACGAGATCCCGACCGTGCTCGGCAACCTCGCCGGCGGTCTCGCCTTCACCGGGCTGACGCTCTACACCACGCATGTGAAGACGGCGCCGAAGCGCCAGCGCCTCGCGGCTTGATCCTGGCCGGCTTATGGGGCTCTCCTGTCACGGAGGGCCCCATTCGCTTTGGGACGGACGATGCCGCGCGCGCTGAAAATATCGGTCGGGCAATTCTCTGATCAGGGCCGCAAGGACACCAATCAGGATTTCCACGGCGTGCTGATCCCGGGCGAACCGCTGCTCGGCCTGAAGGGCATCGCCGTGGTGCTCGCCGACGGCATCTCCTCGAGCAGCGTCAGCCGCATCGCCGCGGAGTCCGCGGTCAAGAGCTTCCTGACCGACTATTACTGCACCTCGGAATCCTGGTCGGTGAAGACCTCGGCGCAACGGGTGCTGGAGGCGACCAATTCCTGGCTGCACGCGCAGACGCGGCGCAGCCAGAACCCCCATGACAAAGACAAGGGGTATGTCTGCACGCTGAGCGCCATGGTGATCCGGTCGACCACCGCGCATCTGTTCCATGTCGGCGACTCAAGGATCTACCGCATCGCCGGCAACAGCCTCGAGCAACTGACCAACGACCACCGCGTCGTGCTGTCCTCGCAGCAGAGCTATCTCGGCCGCGCGCTCGGTGTGAACCCGCAGCTCGAGATCGACTACCAGAACTTGCGGCTGGAGCGCGGCGATACCTTCCTGCTGGTGACCGACGGCATCTACGAGCATGTCCCGGCGCGGCAGCTGGCGAAGACGATCAGGGACGGCGCTGCGGACCTCGATGCGACAGCGAAATCGATCGTCGAGCAGGCCTTTGAAAACGGCAGCCCGGACAATCTCAC
Organism: Bradyrhizobium sp. CER78; assembly: GCF_029846235.1. Taxonomy (GTDB): domain Bacteria; phylum Pseudomonadota; class Alphaproteobacteria; order Rhizobiales; family Xanthobacteraceae; genus Bradyrhizobium. Next base: position 11,052 of record NZ_JARVWP010000034.1, on the reverse strand, counting down.
CGCGCAGATCGTCCGGATCGACGAATTGCCTGACGGCGACGCCAGCGAGGTGTTCGGCCAGCCCACTGAGCTGCCGTTGCCGCCGCTGCTCGATGCACGGATGCTGTTCGACGGCTATCGCATCGTGCGCGAGCTGCATGCCTCGCACCGCAGCCATATTTATCTCGCGGTCGACGAGGAGAGCGGCACCACGGTCACGATCAAGATCCCCTCGATCGACCTGCGCGACGACGGCGCTTATCTGAAGCGCTTCATGCTGGAGGAGTGGGTCGCCAGGCGGATCGACAGCCCGCATGTGCTGAAGCCGTGGCTGCCGCAACGCAAGCGCAACTTCCTCTATGTCGCGATGGAATACATCGACGGCCAGACCCTGACACAGTGGATGATCGACAATCCCGCGCCGTCGCTCGAGACGGTGCGCGACATCACCGAGCAAATTGCAAAAGGGCTACGCGCGTTTCATCGCAAGGAGATGCTGCACCAGGACGTCAGGCCCGACAACATCATGATCGACGCCACCGGAACGGTGAAGATCATCGATTTCGGCTCGACGCGGATCTCGGGCGTTGCCGAGGCGGTGCCGGCGGGCGTCGAGGACATTCTGGGCACCCAGCAATACACCGCGCCGGAGTATTTCCTCGGTGAGGGCGGCACGGCGCGCTCCGACCTGTTCTCGCTCGGCGTCGTCACCTATCAGATGCTGACCGGCCGCTTGCCCTACGGCGCGCAGATCGCGCGGGCCCGCAGCCGCTCCGACTTCAACCGGCTGGTCTATCGCCCGGCTGCGCATCGCGGCCGTGAGATTCCGAACTGGGTCGACGGCACGCTGGAGCGCGCCGTGCAGGTCAATCCGCTCAAGCGCTATGACAGCTTTTCCGAGTTTCTGTTCGACCTGCGCAATCCCAACGCAAAATACCTGACGACGTCATCGACCCCGCTGATCGAGCGCAACCCGGTGCTGTTCTGGAAGTCGACCACGCTGCTGCTTGCGCTCGTCGTGGTGCTGCTGCTGGCGTATGGCGCGCACCATTGGCGGTAGGGAATCCGCCAATCTATCCCCGTCATCCTGAGGAGCGCGCCGCGCGTCTCGAAGGATGCACGGCCCCGCTGGTGGCCGTCGACCCTTCGAGGCTCGCTCCGCTCGCACCTCAGGGTGACGGAGGAGGGGCCATCGCGTGCGGCCCGGACCATCTAATGCGTCGCGCCGGCCGCAATCGGATCCAGCCCGCTCTTGACCAGTGCGTCGCGCGCGTCTGATGAGGCGAGGAAGCTGATCAGCGCCTTGCCGGCGTCGGGCTCTTTTGAAACCGACGCGATCCCCGCGGAGAACACCGTGATCTTCTGCAACGGCTCCGGCAGCGGACCGACGATGTCGATGCCGGCAACGGGCTTCAGTTCGGAGATCTGCTGCAGGCCGATCTCGGCCTCGCCCTTGGCGACGATCTCGCCGACCGGGGTCGCCGGGATCATCCGCGCCTTGTCCTTCATCTGATCGGCGATGCCGAGCTTGCCGAACATCTCGGTCGAGACATAGACGCCGCTGGCGCTGTCGGAATAGGCGACCGATTTCGCCGCCAGCAGCGCCTGCTTGACGGTGTCGGCGGAGCTGATGTCCGGCCTTGGTGCGCCTGATTTGACCGCGATACCGATCGGCGATTTCACGAGGTCGACGCGGCTGTCGGCCACGACCTTGCCCTGCTTGATCAGGTCGCCCAGCGCATAGCCGACCATGATCAGCACGTCGGCGGGCTCGCCGCGCGCCAGCCGCACCGGAATGGCGTTGGTGGTCGTGCCCATCGACGGTCCGAAGGCGGTCACCACCTTATGCCCGGTCTTGCGCTCGAACTCCGGCACCAGCGCCTTGTAGGCCGCGGTCAGCCCGCCCGAGATCATGACATGGACCTCGGTGGCGGTTGCGGCTGACGTGAAGGCGAGGGCGCCGACGACGGCGAGCGTAAGGGCACGGAGGGCGGTGGGTGCGCGCATGGAGTTTCTCCCTGGACGATTCTTCGGACGCGGGGTCGTCGTGGCCGGGAGACTATAGCTCGAGAGAAGACGTGGCTAGTCGCCTCAGCCGTCATTGCGAGGAGCGAAGCGACGAAGCAATCCATGGCTCCGCGTATGCGGGCCGATGGATTGCTTCGCTTCGCTCGCAATGACGGGGAGGGAGCGTCGTTACGCCCTCACGAATTCACATGCACGAAATCGCGCAGCAGCGGATAGATTTCGTTGTTCCAGCGCTTGCCGGAGAACACGCCGTAATGGCCGACGCCGGCTTGCATGTGATGCACCTTGCGATAGGTGCGCACGCCGGTGCAGAGGTCCTGGGCGGCGAGCGTCTGGCCGATCGAGCAGATATCGTCCTTCTCGCCTTCCACGGTCATCAGGCCCATGCGCCGGATCGCGGCCGGGTTCACCGGGCGGCCGCGATGTATCAGCATGCCCTGCGGCAACAGATGCTCCTGAAACACGTCGCGCACCGTCTCGATGTAAAACTCCGCCGGCAGGTCCATGACCGCGAAATATTCGTCATAGAAGGTCTTGATCACCTCGGCCTTGTCGGTCTCGCCCTTGGCGAGATGGTCGGCGAGGTCGATGTGCTGCTTGATGTGGCGCTCGAGATTCATCGACACGAACGCGGTGAGCTGCACGAAGCCGGGATAGACCTGACGCAACGCGCCCTTGCACTGCATCGGCACGTAGTTGATCAGATTGTCCTCGAACCATCTGATCGGCTTGCTCTTGGCGAATTGGTTCACCTTGGTCGGCTGAATCCGTGTGTCGATCGGCCCGGCCATCAGGGTCAGCGACGCCGGCCGCGCCGGATGATTGTCTTCCGACATGATCGCGGCCGCCGCCAGCGCCGACACTGACGGCTGGCAGATCGCCACCATATGCGCGCGTGGGCCGAGCTGGCTTAAGAAGTCGATCAGGTGGTCAGTGTAGTCCTCGAGCCCGAAGCGGCCCTCGCTGCGCGGGATGTCGCGCGGATTGTGCCAGTCGGTGATGTAGACGTCGTGGTCCTGCAGCAGCGTCTTCACGGTGCCGCGCAGCAGCGTGGCGAAATGACCGGACATCGGCGCCACCAGCAGCAGCCGCGGCTGCTCCGGACCGTCCACCTTCCTGAAATGCAAGAGCGAACCGAACGGCGTCGCGTAGGCGACCTCCTCGGTGACCTCTAAGTCCCTGTTGCCGACGGTCACGCTGCCGATGGCGTAGTCGGGACGGGCATAGCTCAGGCTGGAGCGGGAGATCAGCTCGAGCGCGGCGGCGAGCCGGCCGAAGGTCCGGCCGGAGGTGCCCCGCGGCACCAGATTGAGATAGCGCAATGCCGCCGCGGCGCCGGTCCGCCACGGCGCCGTGAGGTCCATATGGTTCTGGTAGGCCTGGTACAGCATTGACATCATACGCATCCACCCCTGGCCCGGTCTGCCAAGCAATATCGAGGCCAGCGGCGGGCGGCCTGCCCGGCAAATTGGCACGTGGCTTGCTGCGAAAATGACCGGCTCCCGGGAGCGCGGCGGTTGGACCGGTGCGCAGGGCCCTGGAGCATAACGACGCGTTCAGGCGTGAGGGACTGATATGGCGAAGGCGACACTCACCATCAGCAGCAAGAACTATTCGTCCTGGTCGCTGCGCGGCTGGCTGCTGGCGAAATTCGCCGGGCTGGAGTTCGAGGAGGTGGTCACCGCGCCCGATGACCCCTCGGCGCGGGCCGAGCTGCTGCTGCTGTCGTCCTCGATCCTGGTCCCCTGCCTGCGCCATGAGGGCGCGACGGTCTGGGATACGCTGGCGATCGGCGAGTATCTCAACGAGATCATGCCGCATGCCGGGCTGTTGCCGGAGGGCCGGATCCAGCGCGCGCATTGCCGCTCGATCTCGGGCGAAATCCATTCCGGCTTCACCACGCTGCGCTCGTCGCTACCGGTCAACCTCAAGGGGCATTTTCCCGGCTTCAAGATCTGGTCGCGGGCGCAGGCCGACATCGACCGGGTCTGCACCATCTGGGCCGATTGCCTCGGTAAATCAGGCGGGCCGTTCCTGTTCGGCGAACGCCGCACCATGGCGGACGCGATGTATGCGCCGGTCGTGACCCGATTCATGACCTATGACGTGAAGCTTGATCCTGTTCTTGCGGCCTATGCCAGCACCATCATGGCGATGCCCGAGATGCTGGAATGGATCGAGGCCGCGAAGGCCGAGCCGGCCGACGTCGAGGAGCTCGAGGTCGAATATTAGGCAAGCCGCACGCCCGGCCTGCCTGCGTCGGCGGCTCAAGCTCCAGGCAAGACTTGCTCAATCGACGTGCCATAGGCGGCAGGCATGGGGCGCTGCGCGGTGATCGAGCGCAGCGCGCGCCGAACCCAAATATGCGCCTCGCGCCAAATGCTTCCGCTGTAATGGCCGCGCATGGCGAGACCGATCGCCGCAGCACAATCGGGCTGGCAAGGATTTCGCATAGCAAGATGCGAGCTGTGACCGCGACGATGCGACGCTGCCGAAAATTTGGACGCTGAGCCCCCGCCGCGATCTCGCGAACACGAGAACCGTGGAGGCTTGAAATGAACCAGCACGCCGTCGTCAGCAAATTCTCCCACGTCAAACCCGGTGACACCGAGTTCAAGGGCGGAGGTCTGCGCGACTTCTTCCTGTATCGCGATCTTGGCATTGCCGATGCCACCAGCGGGCAGGTGATCTGCCATCTGGTCAAGGCCAATCCCGACATGCCGCCGGAAGAGGGCACCGGCTGGCACAAGCATCTGTGCGACTTCCAGATCGTCATCATGACCAAGGGCTGGGCGCGCTTCATGTACGAAGACAAGGAGACGCTGGTCGAGGCCGGCGATGTCATCCATCAGCGCCCGGGCATCACGCACTACCTGTTCGATTACTCGAAGGACATGGAATACCTCGAGATCGTCAGCCCCGCCGATTTCAAGACCGTCGATGTGCCGCCGGCGACCGAGACCGTGCCGCCGACCACGCCATGGAAATGATCGCCAAGCAGGATCAGAGAGGGATCGCAAATGTCGTCTGCGGAGGAATTAACCTTTGTCGTCGGCCGCTGGCTGCGGCCCATCGTCATGCTTCTGTATGTGGTGCGCCGTATCGGGCTGCTGACCACATCTAGCCGTGAACATCGGAGTACGCTGCTCAATCAGTGATTCGGACGCGGTTCGTTCCATCCGCGTTCCAAATCTTAAAGCGCACTGCGTGCGCGTCGCGTTTTGAAACAGATGCATGGTCCCGGAAGGACCATGCGCAAGAACGGCGCGTGACCGGCTCAGGCCATGCCCGGTTGCTTCTCGCGCGGCTTGCGCCAGGCGATGACGTTGGCCTCCAGCGCGCCACCTGTCGTGTCATTGCGCCACTGACCATCGACGAAGCGGCAGGCGAACGGCAGCTGATACGTTCCGCTGTGATCCTCACAAAGCACTTCCACGCGCTGTTCCGGCGAAGGTTCGCCGTTGCCATCGAATTGCGCCAGCCGTTTTTCGCGCGTTGCCATGCGATCTGTCTCCACTGCCCAAGGTCGAGCCAAAAGGGGTCGAACCAAACAAAGTTCCGAAGGCCCCCGTCCCCACGAGTAGTCCCCGTAATGGATGCAGCACACCGCTCGAATACGGTTTCAGTGTGGTATGTCTGCCCGGCTTTCAGCGTCGCGAGCACAAAACTGTGAATGACGCGTTTGATGGGGATGCCGATGATCGCTCGTTTCGCTCTTGTCCTGCTCGTGCTGCTTGCGCTCGGCGTCGTCGGAACCGCGCATGCGCAGGACGTTCCCGGCATCGAGATCTGCACCGTCGAGAAAACGATGGAGCGGCGCACCAGCTGTCTGCAGAGCAATGTCGATTTCCTGCAGAAGACGATCAGCAAGCTGACAACGGATCATCAGCAGAAGCTCGACGCCGCCAACCGGCAGATCGACAGCCTGAAGAGTTCGGTCGCGAGCTTGCAGAAGCTCGTCACCGATTTGCAGGCGGCGCAGGCCAAGATGGCTGATGATCTGAAGAAGAAAGCCGACGCGCCGCCGGCGAAGGATGCCGCGCCTGCTGCGAAGGACGGGACGAAGTAGCACGCCGTCATTGCGAGGAGCGAAGCGACGAAGCAATCCATCTCTCCTCGTGCGCGGATCGATGGATTGCTTCGCTTCGCTCGCAATGACGGCAGAAAGTACGGTTCTCCCTACGCCACCCGATACTTCTCCATCACGTCGCGATCCGGCTCATAGCCGAGCCCGGGGCCCTGCGGCACGGCGACGTGGCCCTTGGCGTCGACGTCGATGCGGTCGCCCCACAGGCAGGCGGGGCGCTTCATGAAGAACACTTCGATCATCCCGGCGTCGCGGATCGCCATCAGATGCAGCGTTGCGAGGAAGCCCGGCCCGAAATAGGGCGAGTGCGGAATCACCTGGACGCCGAACTCGTCGGCGAGCACGGCCACGCGCAGGAATTCGGTGACGCCGCCGACCTTGATCACCGACGGCTGGGCGTGACTGACGGCGCCTGCGGTCATCATCTGGCGGAATTGATGCACGGTGCAGGCGTTCTCGCCGGCGGCGATATCGAGCCGGCCTTCCCTGCGTACTTCCGCGAGCGTCGCAAAATCCTCCGGCGGCCAGACCGGCTCCTCCAGGAACATCGGCGCGGCCTGCTTGCAGTCGCGCGCGAACTGGATCGCAGCCGGCCCGTCCAGCGGGCAGTTCATGTCGATCATCAGCGGCACAATGGGGCCGATCGCCTCGCGCGCGGCTGATACCGCAGGCACGGTGGTCTCGTGCAGCTTGATTGCGGAATAGCCAAGCTTGATCGCCTTCTTGCATTCGGCGGCGATGTGGCCGGGATTGCCGATCCGCATCAGGCTCGCATAGGCCGGGATCGTGCTGCGCTTGGCGCCGCCGATCAGTTGATGCAGCGGCACGCCCTTCACCTTTCCGGCGAGATCCCATAGCGCGATGTCGAGCGCCGAGATCGCAAACATCGTGATGCCGTAGCGGCCGAACAGATGCAGATTGCGCTGGATCTGCTCCATCGCGGCGGGAATTTGGGCGGCGTCCGGCATCTCGAGGCCACGGGCCTGTGGCGCGATCATCTCGGCTACCGCCGTGCAGCTCGTCTTCGGACAGACATAGGCGAAGGCATCGCCCCAGCCGGTCAGGCCGGCATCGGTCGACACCTCGACCAGCACCATGTCGAGCGCCGAGATCGCGGATGCGCCCTGGCGGAAGCTCGCGGGCCCCGCGTCATAGGGAATGCGGATATGGTGGGCGCGGACGTCGGTGATTTTCATTGTTGTTGTCCTTCCGATCGCAGGATGGTGCAGGATGTCCTTGGAGTTCGTGAGGCCGGACACTCTAGCCCAAGTACGGCAGCCAAGGTACGGCGAGCTTGCGTGCGGCTTCGCTTCGGCTCGCCTGGGTTCCGGCTGTTGCACGGTTGCTTGTGCAAGTCTTGCTTGTAAAAATCTTGCGCGTGAATCGTGTCGAAGGCGTGGATGCCCGGCGCAGGGCCGGGCATCATGAAGTCCAAAGTTGTGGAGGAAAGCCCTAGCTGCTCTTCTCGCCGCTCATGACGGGGCCGAAGCGCTCCCAGCTCTCGCCCTTGAAGCGCATCATCTGCAACTGCTCGATCGGTGCATAGTCGTCCGGCCCGGTCTTGATCTTGGTGCCGGGCAGATAGATGCCGATCTCGAAGTTGAGGCTGGCCGCCTGCTTCATCAAATTGTCGCGGGTGAGGTTGTCGCCGCACTGCCGCAACACCTGCTCCAGCCCCTTGGCGACGCCGTAGCCAAACACGGTGGAGGCGTCGTTCTGGTCGCCCTCGGGATACCACTTGGTCATGAACGCGCGCCACTCGTTCATGGCCGGATCGCTCTTCCACTCGTGATCCGCAGGATCCTTCAGATACTGGGTCGAGAGGATGTCCTGGCTCGCCTCATAGCCGGCCGGCTTCATCACGCCGCCGATCGAGACCGAGACGTTGGTGAGAAACTGGACCGGATGCCAGTCGAGCTCGGCGGCCTTCTTGATCGCCTGCGCCGCGAATTTCGGCGTTGCGATGTTGACGAAGATGTCGGGGTTGGCGCCCTTGATCTGCACGATCTGCGAATCCACCGTCGGCGATGTGGTCTCGTAGGAGGATTCGACGACGATCAGTTTCTTGGCCTCTTCGCCGAGCCCCTCATGCAGGCCGATCAGATAGTCCTTGCCGAAATCGTCGTTCTGGTAGAGCACGCCGATGGTCCTGCCGGGATATTTCTGCAGGATGTATTTGGCGTAGATGCGCGCCTCGACCTGGTAGCTCGGCTGCCAGCCCATGGTCCACGGAAAATTCTTCGGATCGTTCCACTTGGCGGCGCCGGTGGAGACGAACAGCTGCGGCACCCGCTTGGCGTTCATGTATTTCTGGATCGCGGTGTTGCCCGGCGTGCCCAGCGGATTGAAGATCAAGAGCACCTCGTCGCTCTCGACCAGCTTGCGGGCCTGCTCGACCATCTTCGGCGGACTGTAGCCGTCGTCGTAGGAGACGAAATTGATCTTGCGGCCGTTGATGCCGCCCTCGCTGTTGAGCTTGTTGAAATAGGCGGCTTCCGTCTTGCCGATCGTGGCATAGGCGGATGCCGGGCCCGAATAGGGCATGATGTTGCCGACCTTGATCTCGGTGTCGGTTGCGCCCGGATCGTATTTCTTCTGGGCATTGGCTGCGCCGGTGACGGCGATCGTCAAAAGTCCGGCAAGCGCCGCTGATGCGACGCAGTTGGCATAGCTCAGGCGTTGGTGGTGCATCCTTGTCCTCCCTGACATGCTGGCCGCGGCTCGTGCAGTCTTGATTTTCGGGCAGCTTGATGAGCCGTCGGATCGATGCAACTGCGAGTATGCACGATTGCAACGCTGTTGCCAGCGACGGCTTTGGGCTAAAATTTCGCAGAGCGGAACCACGGTCCGCCGCGCGCAGCAAGGACTGTCAAGCGCCGCAGGTCGCAGCCATGCATGATGCCGGAGCCTTGCAGGAAAGCCGTCGTCCATGAATCCAGCCCAGAAGGCGCTCTGGTACATCGAAAGCCACCTGCGCACGTCGCTGACGCTGGATGACATCGCCGTCGTCGCCGGGGTCTCGCGCTTCCATCTGGTGCGGGCGTTCGCGGAGGCGACCGGGTTTTCGGTGATGCGCTATGTGCGAGCGCGCCGCCTCAGCGAGGCCGCGCGCGAGCTTGCGGCCGGTGCGCCCGACATTCTCACGCTCGCGCTGGATGCGGACTACGGCTCCCACGAAGCATTCACCCGCGCGTTTCGCGACCATTTCGGCGTCACGCCGGAGACGGTGCGCGCGACGACGTGCCTGACGACGCTCAAGCTCCAGGAGCCGATCACCATGATCTCGACCGCCCTCGATCATCTCGATCCGCCGCGCATCGCCACCGGCAAGGCCTTTCTCGTCGCGGGTGTCGGCGAGCGCTACAACCACGCCAATGACAGCACGGCCGGCATTCCGAACCAGTGGCATGTCTTCCACCAGCAATGCGCGCATATTCCGCGTCAGATCGGCAATGGCGCCTACGGCGTCTGCTGCAACGGCGACGATGCCGGCAATTTCGACTACATCGCGGGCGTCGAGGTCGCCGATTTCTCCGACCTGCCGCGCGAGTTCGCGCGGGTGCGGATCCCGGCGCAGAAATACGTGGTGTTCACCCACAAGGATCATATCTCGACCATCCGCCGCACCGTCAACACGATCTGGAATCGCTGGCTGCCGCAATCCGGCATGAAGGTCGCCGACGCGCCGAACTTCGAGCGCTACGACGAGAGGTTCGACGCGTCGACCGGTGTTGGCGGGCTCGAGATCTGGGTGCCGGTGAAGGAGTAGCGGCGTGTGTGGTGGCTGCGCGGGAGGCGAGACGTGCGGGAGCCCCTTCAGATGAACGTCGACAGATACGAAAAGCCCGTTGCGATGAGCGATCCGGGGCGTCACGCCGCTCTGTTCGATGGCCTGCCGCGGGGGCCCAGTGCGCTTGCGGCGACGGTGCAGGGTCTCTTGATCCATCAGCACATCGCCCCGGCCTATGGGGTGACGCTCGGCGGCGACCGGCAAGCGCAATCGCAGGTCCGCGCCGTCGAGACCATGCTGGGTGAAATCGTCGCGCGCGACGCCCGTCCGCTTGCCGTGGCACGTGCCGTCGACCAGCGGCAGGTCGGTGTGTGCAGGCACTTCACGCTGCTTCATGTGGCGATGCTGCGCACGCAGGGCATTCCGGCGCGCGCCCGTTGCGGGTTTGGCGCCTATTTCGAGGCAGGAAAATACATCGACCATTGGGTGACGGAGTACTGGAACGAAGACAGGAAAGGCTGGGTATTGTTCGATTCCCAGATCGACGATCGGCAGCGTGAGCTGTTCGGGATCGGCTTCGATGCGGCGGATGTGCCGCGCGATCAGTTCCTGGTCGCCGGCGATGCCTGGTCGCTGTGCCGCGCCGGGAGCCGTGACCCGAGCGCATTCGGCATCCTCGACATGCACGGTCTTTGGTTCATTGCGGGCAATCTCGTCCGCGACATCGGCGCGCTGAACAATCGTGAGATGCTGCCATGGGACGTTTGGGGCGCCATGCGCATGCAGGACAGCGAGCTCGATCTCGCCTTTTTCGACCGACTGGCAAGCGTCAGCCGCGAGCCCGATGCGCACGTCGATGAACTCGCTGCGCTTGATCGCGATGAGCGGGTGCGCGTTCCCGGAGCCGTGTTCAACGCCGTGCTCGACTGCGTGCAGGACCTGTAGCTGAAGGTCGCGGCGCGAATGCGAAGCTGCGTCCACACTACAACCGTCATCGCCCGGCTCGACCGGGCGATCCGGTACGCCGCGGCCCATCGATTCAATAACGACTGCCTCTGGAATACTGGATCACCCGCATGCGCCATGCGCGGGTGATGACACCGCGCCATTTGATAACTTGAATTGCGCCTCACCTCATCGTCGTCCTGGCGAAAGCCAGGACCCGTTACCCCAGATGTCGGTTGTCGAGCGACACTCGGGGCCGCACTCCCGTTCACAAGCAAGTTCG
>NZ_JARVWP010000033.1 GCF_029846235.1 Bradyrhizobium sp. CER78 | reverse complement strand
CTGCGCCGGGACGACATGTGTGCAGAGCTAAGGGCCTTCGCCGGGACGACGGAGGAGAGAGACCGCTCGCCAAAACGACGGCCGCGTCAGCCTTGACTCCGTGACCCCAAATCCCGAAAAGGCCCGGCAAAATTCCCGTCATATCCCGATACGCCCAAGGATCGTCCCGATGTCGCTGTCCGCCCTCGAAACCACCGTCAACACCGCGTTCGACGCCCGCGAAGGCATCTCGACCTCGACCAAGGGCGAGGTCCGCGAGGCGGTCGACCACGCGCTGGAGCTGCTCGACAAGGGCGAAGCCCGCGTCGCCGAACGCGAGGCTGATGGCAAGTGGAAGGTCAATCAGTGGCTGAAGAAGGCGGTGCTACTCTCGTTCCGCCTCAACGACATGGGCCAGATCGCGGGCGGCCCGGGCAAGGCATCGTGGTGGGACAAGGTGCCCTCGAAGTTCGAGGGCTGGGGCGAGAGCCGCTTCCGCGACGCCGGCTTCCGCGCCGTGCCGGGCGCGATCGTGCGCCGCTCCGCCTTCATCGCCAAGAACGTCGTGCTGATGCCCTCCTTCGTCAATCTCGGCGCCTATGTCGATGAAGCGACCATGATCGACACCTGGTCGACGGTCGGCTCCTGCGCCCAGATCGGCAAGCGCGTGCACATCTCCGGCGGCGTCGGCATCGGCGGCGTGCTCGAGCCGTTGCAGGCCGAGCCCGTGATCGTCGAGGACGACTGCTTCATCGGCGCGCGCAGCGAGGTCGCCGAGGGCGTGATCGTGCGCAAGGGCGCGGTGCTGTCGATGGGCGTGTTCCTCGGCGCCTCGACCAAGATCGTCGACCGCGAGACCGGCGAGATCTTCGTCGGCGAGGTCCCGGAATACGCCGTCGTGGTGCCGGGCACGCTGCCGGCCAAGCCGCTGAAGAACGGCCAGCCCGGCCCTGCCACCGCCTGCGCCGTGATCGTCAAGCGCGTCGACGAGCGCACCCGCGCCAAGACCAGCATCAACGAGCTGCTGCGGGACTGATCGGTCTGTCGCCGCAATAACAGTCCATCACCGTCACCCTGAGGAGGCCGCGCAGCGGCCGTCTCGAAGGGTCGACGGCCCGGCTAGTGGCCGTCCATCCTTCGAGACGCGCTATGCGCTCCTCAGGATGACGGATCTAATATCGAACCAAGCACCTCTTCAAAACGACAAAACTCCGGGCCGCGAAACATTGCCGCGGCCCGGAGTCTCTTTTCATGGACTGGGCCAATTACCTGTTCGGCTTCAAGGGCCGCGTCAACCGCGCCAAGTTCTGGCTCGGCGTGCTGATCATCGTCTGCTGGATGATGTTCCTGGCCGCGCTCGTGGTCCTGGCCGGCCTCGGCGGCAAGACCGGCTCGTTTGGCTTCAGCGTCGACGACATCTTCCGGGCCTTCGACCCGGACAGCTACAAATCACTGACATGGGCCGGATTGCCGACCTTGCTGGTCAAGGCCTGCGGAACGTTCCTGTTCGTCTGGGTCTATATCGCGGTCTCGATCAAGCGCCTGCACGACCGCGACAAGAGCGGCTGGTGGATGGTGCCGTACTTCGCTCTCCCCGGCCTGATGAGCCAATTCTCCGACCGGCTTCCCGACCAATCCTATTTGATGGCGGCTGCGGGCATGATCGTCTTCGTGTTCTATTTCTGGGGCTTCATCGAGCTCGCCTTTCTGCGCGGCACCTCTTACCCCAATCGCTACGGTCCCAATCCGCTGGGAAAGACCCATGTGAGCCGCGGAGGCGGCCGCGGCACCGGGTCGCGCTCCACGCAGGGCTGGGATCAGCAAAGCGAGCTCGATATCGTGCCGCACAAAGCTGGTCCACCGGCGCTGTGACGTGTTAAGCGAGGCGCATGAGTGATGCCGTCTCGATTACCCGCGATCTCATTCGCTGCCCGTCCGTCACCCCGGCCGACGCCGGCGCGCTTGGCGTGCTCGAAAACCTGCTGAAGGCCGCAGGTTTCGACGTCCACCGCGTGACGTTCTCCGAGCCCGGCACCGCCGATATCGACAATCTCTATGCCCGCATCGGCCGTGCTTCGCCGCATATCACCTTCGCCGGCCACACCGACGTGGTGCCGCCCGGCGATGAAGCGGCGTGGACGCTCGGTGCGTTCTCCGGCGAGGTGAAGGACGGCTATCTCTACGGCCGCGGCGCCGTCGACATGAAGGGCGGCATCGCCTGCAGCGTCGCCGCGGTGTTGCAATATCTGAACGACCATGGCGGCAAGCCACAAGAGAATGGCAACGGATCGATCTCCTTCCTGATCACCGGCGACGAGGAAGACGTCTCGATCAACGGCACCGTCAAGCTCCTGAAATGGTGTGCCGAGCGCGGCGAAAAATTCGATCATTGCGTGCTCGGCGAGCCGTCGAATGTCGAAGTGCTCGGCGACATGATCAAGATCGGCCGGCGCGGCTCGCAATCCGGCACGCTGGTGGTCGACGGCGTGCAGGGCCATGTCGCCTATCCGCACCGCGCCTCGAACCCGGTGCCCGACATCTCGCGGCTGATCGTGGCGCTGAGCGACGAGCCGCTCGATCACGGCAGTGCGCAATTCCAGGCCAGCAACCTCGAATTCACCACGGTCGATGTCGGCAACACCGCGAGCAATGTGATCCCCGGCCAGGCACGCGCGAAGTTCAACATCCGCTACAACGACAATCACACCCAGGAGAGCCTGCGGCAGCTGGTCGACGATCGCCTGGCGAAAGCCTGCGGCAACCGCATCCGCGCCCATATCGACTGGATGCCGTCGAACTCGAACGTGTTCGTCACCCAGCCCGGCCCGTTCACCGATCTCGCGGTCGCCGCGATCGAGGAGATCACCGGCCGCAAGCCGGAGCTCTCCACCTCCGGCGGCACCTCGGATGCGCGCTTCATCTCGAGCTATTGCCCGGTGATCGAATTCGGCCTGGTCGGCCAGACCATGCACCAGATCGACGAGCGCACGCCGGTGGCTGATCTCGAGAAGCTGACACGGATCTATCGGGGCGTGTTGGACCGGTATTTCGGATAGGTTCGTGGCCGTGGGGCTATTGCCCCCCCGACTGTCATCGCCCGCGAAAGCGGGCGATCCAGTATTCCAGAGGCGACAATACTGGACCGAGAAGCCGCGGCGTACTGGATCGCCCGGTCAAGCCGGGCGATGACAGTGTGCGCGGGCGGCCAGCTACGAGATCACGGGCAAAAAATCGAAAACAACCCCATGCACAGTAGGGATTGGGGGTCACTCGTAATCCACCCGCATCAGGTAGAGCCCGTCGGGCGGCGCGACCGGGCCGCAGGCGGCGCGGTTGCGGGCGGTGAGTGCGGCGAAAAGATCGTCCGCGCTCCAACGGCCCTCACCGACCCAGACCAGCGAGCCGACCATCGAACGCACCTGGCTGTGCAGGAACGAGCGCGCCGACGTCACGATGTTGATGGCAGCGCCATCGCGGGTGACGTCGAGCTGATCGAGCGTCTTCTCCGGCGACTTGGCCTGGCACTCGGTGTCGCGGAAGGTGGTGAAATCATGCTTGCCGAGCAGGCGCTGCGCGGCGGCATGCATTGCTTCAGCATCGAGCGCGCGCGGCACGCGCCAGACCCGGCCGACATCGAGCGCGAGGTTCGCGCGGGTGTTGGTGATGCGATAGAGATAATGCCGCTTGGTCGCCGAGAAGCGCGCCTCGAAATCGTCGGGCACGATATCGGCCGCGAGCACGGCGATCGGATCGGGCCGCAAATGCGCGTTCAGCCCGTCGCGAAAACGGCCCGGCGGAAAATGCTTGGCAATGTCGCAGTGTGCGACCTGCCCGCGCGCGTGCACGCCGGCATCGGTACGCCCCGCGCCATGGACGCGCACGTCCTCGCCGCAGATCGCCTTGACCGCCGTCTCCAGCGCGCCCTGCACGGTCGGCGCAGTGTCCTGGATCTGCCAGCCGGAGAACGGCGTGCCGTCATATTCGATGGTGAGCTTGTAGCGGGGCATTAGGTGAGCCGCGCGGG
Organism: Bradyrhizobium sp. CER78; assembly: GCF_029846235.1. Taxonomy (GTDB): domain Bacteria; phylum Pseudomonadota; class Alphaproteobacteria; order Rhizobiales; family Xanthobacteraceae; genus Bradyrhizobium. The sequence goes on along the minus strand of NZ_JARVWP010000033.1, from coordinate 33,184 downwards.
CGGCTTCAGCGGCGTGCCGCGCAGGAAGTCCGCCGCCTTCATCGGTCCCTTGCCGGCGCGCTGAAGCTCGATAATCCGCACCGCACCATCGCCGCAGGCGATCGCGAGATGATCGTCGAGCACATCGCCCGGTTCGCCCGAGCCCTTGCCCGCACCCTCGGCCAGCTCGCAGCGCAGGATCTTCAGCCGCACCGGCTCGCCTTCGCCTGTCAGTTCGCACCAGGCGCCGGGGAACGGCGACAGCCCGTGAATGTGCCGCAGCACCGTATGCGCCGGTTGCGTCCAGTCGATCCGCGCCTCGGCCTTCTCGATCTTGGCGGCATAGGTGACGCCATCCTCGCTCTGCTTCGTCAGCTGCAAGCCGCCGCGCTGCAGCGCGCCCATTGCGCGCACCATCAGATCGGCGCCGAGCGGTGCCAGCGCGTCGTGCAGGTCGGATGCCGTCATGCTGTCCGTGATCGGCAGCCGCTCGGCCATCGCGACGTTGCCGGTGTCGAGGCCGACATCCATCTTCATCACCATCACGCCGCTCTCGGCATCACCGGCCATGATGGCGCGGTTGATCGGCGCGGCGCCGCGCCAGCGCGGCAGCAGCGAGGCATGCAGGTTGAAGCAGCCGAGCTTCGGCGCGTCGAGAATGGCCTGCGGCAGGATCATGCCGTAGGCGACGACGACGGCAGCATCCGCGTCATGGGCGCGAAACGCCTCAAGCGCCTCGTCCGTCCTGAGCGTTTTCGGCGTCAGCACGGGAATGCCGAGCCGGCGCGCCTCCTGCTCGACCGGCGTCGGCTGCAACTGCAGGCCGCGGCGACCACCGGGCTTCGGCGCGCGGGTGTAGACGGCCACGACCTCATGGCCGTGCGCCACCAGTTCCAGCAAGGTCGGCACGGCGAAATCGGGCGTGCCCATGAAGATCAGGCGGAGCGGCATGCGATCAGATTCTTCCGGGCGTGAGACAGCGGAGGGCGCGCCTACTCCGCCGCGCGCTTGGCGGCCTTCTCGAATTTCTTGAAGACGCGGTCGCGCTTCAGCTTCGACAGATAATCCACGAACAGCACGCCGTTGAGATGGTCGATCTCGTGCTGGATGCAGGTGGCGTAAAGCCCCTCGGCATCCTCCTCATGCAGCTTGCCGTCGAGATCGGTGAACCGCAGGCGCACCCGCGCCGGGCGCTCGACCTCCTCGTAATATTCGGGGATCGACAGGCAGCCCTCTTCGTAGACCGACAGCTCTTCCGAATGCGAGATGATCTCCGGATTGATGAACACCCGTGGCTGCGGCGTGGTCTCGCCGTTCTCGTCGCGCTTGGCGAGGTCCATGGTGATCAGGCGCAGCGGCTGCGCAACCTGGATCGCCGCAAGCCCGATGCCGGGCGCGTCATACATGGTCTCGAGCATGTCGTCGGCGAGCTTGCGGATCTCCGGCGTCACCTTCTCGATCGGTTTCGACACCAGCCGCAACTGCTTGTCCGGCAGGATGATGATTTCTCTTAAAGCCATGGCGGCGATTTAAGCTGCGGGCCTGATGCGGTCAATGCGCTCAGGAACCCGTTAAGACAACCTTAACCACGTTTCTTCACCCCCGGTTAACCAAGAAAATCCGGAAAAGCATTTACCATAAATGTTCCCTCTTCGTTCGCGCCCGACAGCGAATCGGCTACAACTGACGGCATGAACGAGATTCTGCTCACGATTGGCGACCTTCCGGTCCGCGTCTCCGACGCGTTGATCGGCCTTGGCGCACTGGCGCTGATCCTGCTGTTCGCCATCGCCGTGGTGATCGCGCGCGCCAGCCGGCGCGGCGCGGAACTCGCGATGGCCCAGGCCATTCGCGCCGACGAGCTGGAGGTGCGGCTGGCCGACATGCTGCGGGCCCAGAGCGAATCCTCCGGGCGGGTCGACGCCATGGCGCAGGCGCTGGCCGGCCGCCAGGCCGAGATGGCCCGCGCGGTCAACGAGCGGCTGGATTCGGTGACCCACCGGGTCGGCCAGTCGATGGAACAATCCACCCGCAACACGATGGATTCGCTGCGCGTGCTGCACGAGCGGCTCGGCATCATCGACCACGCCCACAAGAACCTCAACGAGCTCACCACCCAGGTCACGACCTTGCGCGACGTGCTCGCCAACAAGCAGTCGCGCGGCGCGTTCGGCCAGGCGCGGATGGAGGCGATCGTCCAGGACGGCATGCCGAAGGGCTCGTTCGAGTTCCAGTACACGCTGACCTCGGGCAAGCGGCCGGATTGCGTCGTGTTCCTGCCCGATCAGCGCCCGCTCTGCATCGATGCGAAATTCCCGCTCGAGGCGATGACCGCGCTGCATGATGCGCGCAGCGACGAGGAGCGCAAATTCGCCAGCCAGCGATTGCGCGCCGACGTGCTGAAACACGTCAGCGACATCGCCGAAAAATACCTGATCCCGGGCGAGACCCAGGATACCGCGCTGATGTTCGTGCCGTCGGAATCGGTCTACGCCGAAATCCATGACGGCTTCGACGACGTGATCCAGAAAGCCTATCGCGCCCGCGTCGTGCTGGTGTCGCCCTCGCTCCTGATGCTGGCGATCCAGGTGATGCAGCAGATCCTGAAGGACGCCCGCATCCGCGACGCCGCCGACCAGATCCGCAACGAGGTGATGCACCTTGGTGACGACCTCGGCCGCCTGCGCGAGCGCGTGCTCAAGCTGCAAAACCATTTCGGCCAGGTCAACGAGGACGTCCGGCAGATCCTGATCTCCGCCGACAAGATCGAGAAGCGCGCCGGCCGCATCGAGGAGCTCGACTTCAGCAAGTCCGAGACCCCGATCGAAGTCCCCCGCTTCGTCAAGCCCGCCGCCACCACCGACCTGTTCCCCGCCCCGCGCAAGCTGCAGGCGGGGGAGTGATTGTTGCTTAGAAGTTGTTTGGCGCGCTCGCGCCACCCAATCGGTGTCATCGCCCGACTTGATCGGGCGATCCAGTATCCCAGAGGCAGCAGTTGGGATCACGCAGCTTCTACGTCTACATCCTCGCCAGCCACACCGGCGGCACGCTCTACATCGGCGTGACAAATAACCTCATTCGCCGTGTGGGCGAGCACAAGCTGAAACCCATCGAGAGTTTCACCGAGAAGTACGATGTGGTGAAGCTCGTTTACTTCGAGCAATTCGATGATCCTGAGAACGCGATCAAGCGCGAGAAGCGGCTCAAGAAATGGCCGCGCGCGTGGAAAATTGCCCTGATCGAGAAGGACAATCCGGACTGGATCGATCTTTATCCGGAGATTGCGGGTGGAGGCGGATAGGCCTCTGGGATACTGGATCGCCCGGTCAAGCCGGGCGATGACAGTCTTTTTTGGGCCGACTCTGGGAACCTCTCTTTGACCGCGCCTAGTGATGTTAGTGATCGCAGATCGCGCCGCATAATTGCTGTCATCGCCCGGCTCGACCGGGCGATCCAGTATCCCAGAGGCGGCAGTTGGGTGCGCGTACGTCTACGTGAAGCCGGGCGACGACAGTCTTTTTGCGGCCGAATCTGATAACAACGAACCTATGACAGCACCTGAAGTGACCGCGACCCCGCCCCAAAAGGCCGCCTCATGGCGCGAATTGGTGGCCGTGTATTTCCAGCGGCGTGTATTGGTCGTGATGCTGCTCGGGTTTTCCGCGGGGCTGCCATTTTCGCTCGCCGGCCAGACATTGCAGGCCTGGATGACCGAAAGTGGCGTGAACATCAAGACGATCGGTCTGTTTGCATTTGTCGGCACCCCGTATTGGGCGAAGGTCTTCTGGTCGCCTGCAATCGACGCCCTCGATGTGCCTGTGCTGAGCCGATTGCTCGGACGCCGCCGCGCATGGCTCATCCTGACTCAGCTATGGCTGATGGGCGCGATCATCCTGCTCGCCTGCTGCGATCCTTTCAAAGCTCCCGCACTGGTGGCGATCGCAGCCCTGCTGGTGACGACGGCATCGGCGACGCAGGACATTGTCATCGATGCATTCCGGGTTGAAAGCCTCGGCAAATCCGAGCAAGCGGCCGGAATGGCCTCCTACGTCGCGGCCTATCGCGTTGCCGCGTTGGTCTCAGGCGCCGGCTCATTGTTGCTCGTTAGCGCGTTCGTGAACGCGGGCGTCGATCAGCAGCATGCCTACAGCGCGACGTTTGTGGTGATGGGCTTGCTGATCGCAGTCGGGATTGCTGCGACGCTGTTAGCAATCGAGCCGGAACAATCCGCCGAGGTTAGCGCGGAACATGCCGGCACCGGCGAAGTCGCAGGAAGGCGCGTCATCGAGGTTGCGATCGCCAGTCTCAAAGATTTCCTGTCGCGGGACGCCGCGATCGCAGTCTTGCTCTTTGTCACGCTGTTCAAGCTGGCCGATGCCCTAGCCACTGCCATGAACACGACATTCGCCCTGAAGATGGGTTTCTCCCGGGTCGAGCTCGCGGCTATTCTGAAGGGCGTCGGCTTCGCTGCAGCCTTGGCAGGCGGGTTCGTCGGTGGATTCGTCTGCCGCTCGTTCTCGCTGAGCAAAAGCCTTTGGATCGGTGGGATCCTGCAAACGATTGCGATCCTCGCCTTCTCGTGGCAGGCACTCGTCGGCTACGACGTTGCGTGGCTGACATTCGCGATCACAGCTGAACAGTTTACCGCCGGGCTCGGGACGGTAACGTTCGTAGCCTATCTTTCGGCACTGTGCGGCAACCCCTTGCATACAGCGACACAGTACGCGCTTCTGACGGCGCTGGCGGCGCTCGGGCGGACCGTCTTCGCCGCGGGTAGCGGCTATATCGCCGATGCGACCGGGTGGTTCGTCTATTTTCTCGTCTGCACCGCGTCAGCCATTCCGAGCTTCATTCTCCTCGCTTGGCTGCAGCGGCGCGGGCATTTTGACGAGCTGGGGCCGGTGCGGGTTTAGCTCAGCCGCCGTAGCCCGGATGGAGCGAAGCGCAATCCGGGAAACCTCTCGACTGGCACAACTGTCCCGGATTTCGCTTCGCTCCATCCGGGCTACAAGAACCTACTTCGCCACCACGCTCCACTTGGTGACGATGGCTTCGCTCATCTCGCCGGCGTCCTTGGCGCAGGCGACTTCGTCGACCTTCACCGAGATGGCCTTGCCGGAGAGGCTCTTGAGCTGCGCGGCCTGGGCGTCGTTGGTCGGAATCAGCTGGAAGGTTTCCGGCCCGGTCTCGAGATTGCACAGACCGTTCGGCGGCGGCAGGCGGCGCGGCTCGCTGGTGATCTGGTAGGTCGCAACGCGCTTGCCGCGGTTCTTGGCATCGCGCACCTTCATGACGCCGAGTTCCCCCGACAACACATCGCCGGCGTGGATCATCTTGCCGGGCTTCTGCGGCGCATCGCTCTGCTGCGCGATCGCGCCGGGCGCGGCGAAGGTTGCCGCCAGAAACGCAAAGCCCAAGCGTACGCCGAATCGGTGTGCCGTCATTTTCAGGTGTTCCGTAGCTGATCCGTCAGAGCGTGAATGACCGTCCCCGAATCGTCATCCAACCCTATCATTTTGTTTAAGCGCGATCTTTTCGACTTGTGACTGATCGCTTGGCAAAATCAGCCGTGTCCGGCTCTGGATCGCTTGCTAGAACAGCGTCCGCTGCCGCATCGCAGCCGATAGCGTACCTTCGTCGAGGTAATCAAGCTCTCCGCCGACCGGTACGCCATGCGCCAGCCGCGTCACCCGCACATTGGCCTCCGCCAACAGGTCGGTGATGTAATGCGCGGTGGTCTGGCCATCGACGGTCGCATTCAACGCCAGAATGATCTCGCTGACCTCGGGCGCATGCGCGCGCGCCACCAGCTGGTCGATGGTGAGATCCTGCGGGCCGACGCCGTCGAGAGGCGACAGCGTCGCGCCGAGCACGTGATAACGGCCATTGGTCGCATTGGCGCGTTCCAGCGCCCAGAGATCGGCGACGTCGGCGACCACGACGATGATCGACGGATCGCGGCGCGGATCGGTGCACACCGTGCAGGGGTTTTGTGTATCGATGTTTCCGCAGGTCTTGCAGACCTGAATCTTGTCGATCGCGACCTGCAGCGCCGCGGTCAGCGGCGTCATCAGCGCCTCGCGCTTCTTGATCAGATGCAGCGCCGCGCGCCGCGCCGAGCGGGGACCTAAGCCCGGCAGCCGCGCCAGCAACTGGATCAGGCGTTCGATCTCGGGGCCGGCAACGCTTGCAGCCATCTTAGGTCCGACCAAATCCCGGCGGCAGGCCGAGCCCGCCGGTGAGTGCCATCATCTTCTCCTGCATCGCCGTCTCGGCCTTGCGGCGGGCATCGCCATGCGCGGTGACCAAGAGATCTTCGAGCACCTCGCGCTCTTCCGGCTTCATCAGCGACGGATCGATCTTGATGCCCTTCACTTCCATCTTCGCGGTCATGCGGACAGTGACCAGGCCGCCGCCGGAAATGCCCTCGACCTCGACATTGCCGAGTTGCTCCTGCATCTCCTGCATCTTGGACTGCAGCTGCGCTGCCTGCTTCATCATGCCGAGAAAATCAGCCATGTGTGCGTTCCTGTAATCAGATCAATCGTCGTCGCTGTCGGAAGTTTCAATCGGGTCTTCACCGGTCGCATCCGCAACCGGAACCTCGGCGGCAAGGCGGCGGACCTCGATCACCTTGGTGCCGGGGAAGCGCGCCAGCACCTCCTGCACCCGCGGATCGGCCTCCGCGGCGCGCTGGTGCTCGCTGCGCGCCAGTTCGTTCTGCGAACGCACCGTGGGCTGGCCGGCCTCGTTGGAGATGATCACGGTCCAGCGCCGCCCGGTCCATAGTTCGAGCTTGCGCGATAGATCGGTGACGAGTGCGCGTTGCGCCTTCGGCTCCAGCGCGATCTCGAGCTGGCCATCCTCGATGCGCACCAGCCGCACATCGGCCTCCAGCGCGCTCTTGGTCATGATGTCGCGCTTCTCGCCGGCGAGCGCGATCAGCTGCGGAAAGCTCGTGATCCGAAGCGTCGGGGCAGCATCGGCGACCGGTGCCGCCATCTGCGGACGCGCGGCGAGATCGGCGCGCGGGGAAGCCTGCGGCGCGCGCACCGGCGCCGACGGCATTGCCGATATCGCCGAGGTCGGCGCACCGCGTGACGGGGACGATGCGGCGGAACCGGACGTCGCGGGCGCCGCGCCGCCGCCGTTCTGCTCGATCATCCGGATCGCCTCATCCGGCGTCGGCAGGTCGGCGACATAGGCGATCCGCACCAGCACCATCTCGGCGGCGGCGGCCGGGCGCGTCGCGGTCTGCACCTCGGCGATGCCCTTGAGCAGCATCTGCCACATCCGCGACAGCACCCGCATCGACAGCTTTGCGGCGAACTCGCGCGCACGCACGCGCTCGGTCTCGCCGAACGCGACATTGTCGGCCGTTGCCGGAATCGCCTTCACGCGGGTGACGAAATTGACGAACTCGGCAAGGTCGGACAGCACCACCACCGGATCGGCCCCGACGTCATACTGCGCGCGGAACTCGGTGAAGGCGGCGGCGAGATCGCCGCGCGCCAGCGAATCGAACAGATCGATCACGCGGGTGCGGTCGGCAAGGCCGAGCATCTGCCGGACCGCGTCGGCCCTCACATTGCCGGCGGCATGCGCGATCGCCTGGTCGAACAGCGACAGCGAATCGCGCACCGAACCTTCGGCGGCACGCGCGATGATGCCGAGCGCCTCGGGCTCGACCTCGACGCCTTCCTTGGCCGCGATATTGCCGAGATGCTTCATCAGCGCATCGGCTTCGACGCGGCGCAGATCGAAGCGCTGGCAGCGCGACAGCACCGTGATCGGAACCTTGCGGATTTCAGTGGTGGCGAACACGAACTTGGCGTGCTCCGGCGGCTCCTCCAGCGTCTTCAGGAAGGCGTTGAAGGCCGCCGTCGACAGCATGTGGACTTCGTCGATGATGTAGACCTTGTAGCGCGCGCTGGCCGGCGCATAGCGCACGCTGTCATTGATCTGGCGGACATCGTCGACGCCGGTGTGGGACGCGGCGTCCATCTCCAGCACGTCCATGTGCCGGCTTTCCATGATCGCCTGGCAGTGCACGCCGAGGTCGGGCATGTGGATGGTCGGCCCGGTCACCGAGCCATCCGGCTTGGCGTAGTTCAAGGCACGGGCGAGGATACGCGCGGTGGTGGTCTTGCCGACCCCGCGGACGCCGGTGAGGATCCAGGCTTGGGGAATCCGCCCGGTCTCGAACGCATTCGAGACGGTGCGGACCATGGCCTCCTGGCCGATCAGGTCCTCGAAGCTGGAAGGGCGGTATTTGCGGGCGAGAACGCGGTACGGCTTGGCGGCATCCGGCGCGCCGCCGAGATCAAAGCCACTCTGGCCTTCGCCGTCGGACGGTTGGGAGGGGGCGCCAGCGTCATTCATGCGTCGATCAGCCGGCGTGCGGATATAAGAGCCGAAATCGAGCGCCAGGCGCGGAGACCGCCATTCCAGCGCGATTCGCTCGGAAAACAGGTAGGAGACTGACGAGCGACCCGATCCGGACCTCGTTAGGGCTGCTTCCTTCCGGACCTGACCCGGTTGGCGAGTGGCTCGTCCACCGCCAATCTCCCGGTCCCTATTTGGGGCCAAAAGCGCCGGAAAGCAAGCGGCCTGACCGGCTTTGTAGGGCTTGGCTTTGCGGGGCTTGTCTGGGAACACGGAAAGGCATTATTTGCCCCCCATGCCCGCCTCCAATTGGTCGCTGCATTCGCAGCTCAAAAAAGACACCATCGACATCGGCGACCTGCCGTTGTGCAAGGTGCTCGTCATCAAGGATGCGCATTATCCCTGGCTGCTGCTGGTGCCCCGGCGCGACGGCGCGGTCGAGATCATCGACCTCGACGAGGTCGAGCAGGCGCAGCTGATGACCGAGATCACCCGCGTCTCGCGGGCCCTCAAAGAGGTCACCAAGTGCGACAAGCTGAATGTCGCAGCGCTTGGCAACCTCGTCCCGCAGCTTCACGTCCATATCATCGCGCGCCGCAGCAGCGACGCTGCATGGCCGCGTCCCGTTTGGGGCGTGATGCCGCCGCTGGCGCATGACGCCGAGGAAGTGCAGAATTTCATCAGCGCGCTTCGCCGCAAGATCTGGTTGGGTTGAATTTCAATGTCCGCATCCGATTCATTTCCGCTCGGCCAGCCGGCCTTCGTCACCCATGTGCTGGACCGCGCCGCGCATCTGCGCAGCAATGACGAGAAGCTGTTCGCGCTGGAGGGCCATCGCGAGGCGCGAGCCTATGTGATCTATCGCGACTCGCTGGTGGTGAAGCAGGAGGAAGGCGGCGCCCGCGCGCTGCTCTCGCTCGAGGAGGCCCGGAGCTACGGCGCCAATCCCGGCACGATCTTCCTCGGCCTGCGCGATGCGGCGCCGATCTTCGGCATGGGGATCGCGCCGCAGGCGGCGGAGAAGCTGGTCGGACGCGCCGACGTTGCGATCACCGAATTGCGCGGCATGGCGATGCAGGGCGTGGTGCCGCCGGAGCAGCTGTCAGCGATCGCGATGGCGAAATCGATGGTGACCTGGCATCAGCGCCACGGCTTCTGTCCGAACTGCGGCACCCGCACGGCGATGCGGGAGGGCGGCTGGAAGCGCGAATGCCCAAGCTGCAAGGCCGAACATTTTCCGCGCACCGACCCGGTCGTGATCATGCTGGTCACGTCGGGCGACAAAGTGCTGCTCGGCCGGCAGAAGCAGTTCATGCCCGGGATGTATTCCTGCCTCGCCGGCTTCGTCGAGGCCGCCGAGACCATCGAAGACGCGGTGCGGCGCGAGATTTTCGAGGAAAGCGGCATCCGCTGCACCGACGTCAATTATTACATGACGCAGCCATGGCCCTACCCGTCATCGCTGATGATCGGCTGCACCGCGCGCGCGACCAACGAGGACATCGTGGTCGACCGCACCGAGCTCGAAGATGCGCGCTGGTTCGACCACGCCGAGGCGACGCTGATGCTCAAGCGCCAGCACCCCGACGGCCTCGCCGGCCCGCATCCGTTCGCGATTGCCCATCATTTGCTCGGCCGCTGGGTGCAACACCGGAATCCGTTGGACCCATAGCGGGAACCGGACATCGTTCTGCCGATTAGACTGGACACAGGTTGAGCCAGTTGACGGAACCATTGCCACGGACCCCTGCATGAATTTTCAAGACGGCGCCCCGAAAGTCCCGCCCCGCATCCTCTGCATCGGCCTGCCGGTGCGCGACCTGACCTTCCGCGTCAACGTTCCGGCGCGCGGCTCCAAGGAGAATGCGACGCATTTCGACGAGATCTGCGGCGGCAACGCGCTGAACGCCGCGATCGGCATCGTCCGGCTCGGCGGCCGCGCCTCGATCTGCGGGCCGATGGGCGATTCGCGGGAGACTTCGAGCCGCTTCATCTTCGACAAGCTGGCCGAGGAAGGCATCGAGACCAACCATCTGATCCACATGCCGGACCTCGTCACCCCGATCTCGGCGATCATGATCGACGACACCGGCGAGCGCACCATCGTCACCTTCCGCGATCCCGAGCTCTGGAAGGTCAAGCTGCCGCCGACCGAGCTGCTGCTGGAGGATTGCGCGGCGATCCTGACAGAGAGCCGCTGCGCGCCGTTCTGCACCGAGCTGTGCGCCGAGGCCGTACGGCGCGGCATTCCGGTGGTGGTCGACGTCGACCGCGCGATGTCGATGCGGGAAGGGCTGCTCACCGCCTCCTCGCATCTGGTGTTCTCCAGCGAGCCGCTGCAGGAGACCGCCGACGTCACCGACGACGGCCAGGCGCTGCACAAGCTCGCCAAGCTCACCCCCTCCTTCCTGGCCGGCACGCGCGGCCCGAAGGGCACGATCTTTCTCAATGAGAAGGGCGAGCTCGAGGAGAGCCCGGCCTTCCCGGTCCACACCGTCGACACGCTCGGGGCCGGCGACGTCTTCCACGGCGCGTTTGCCCTCGCCATCACCGAGAAGCAGGAGCTGCGGCAGGCGTTGCGCTTTGCGTCCGCCGCGGCAGCACTGAAATGCACCCGCTTCGGCGGCGCTTATGCCGCACCGCAACGTACTGAAGTTGAAGCGTTTTTGGGCGAACACGCCGACGCCCGGCCGGCCTGACCAGTCACGAATCGCTTGATTTGGAAGATTTTTCTCTATATGAGGGAGTTTGAACCTTCATGTGGAACTTTCTTCTATGACCGACGTCGCCGTTCAGCTTCATGACAACAACCGCCGTCTTGACGCCATCGATCGCAAGATCCTGACCGTATTGCAGGAGGATGCCTCGCTCTCCGTCGCCGAGATCGGCGACCGGGTCGGGCTGTCGTCGACGCCGTGCTGGAAGCGCATCCAGCGGCTTGAGGCCGACGGCGTGATCCTGCGCCGCGTGGCGCTGGTCGACCAGAACAAGATCGGGCTCGGGATCTCGGTGTTCGTCTCGGTCGAGAGCGCCGACCATTCGGAAGCCTGGCTGCGCAAATTCGCCGACGCCGTCAGCGCCATGCCCGAGGTGATGGAGTTCTACCGGATGGCCGGCGACGTCGACTACATGCTGCGCGTCGTGGTCGCGGACATGCAGGCCTATGACGTGTTCTACAAGAAGCTGATCTCGGCCGTGCCGCTGAAGAACGTCACCTCGCGCTTTGCGATGGAGAAGATCAAGTCGGTGACGGCGCTGCCGGTGCCCGCGGCGTAAGCGCCGCCGCACCACCTCATACGATCGTCGATACGCCCCCAGGTAGTTCGCTGGCACGGCATTTACCGGAAGTTAGCGCCAGCGGCGGTATTGTGCTGCCATGGTGCCGGGGGAGATCATCCCAGCGAGCCGACGGCCCGCATGGCTAGGCGCGGCTGCATTGCTGATTGCGAGCTGGATCGCGGTCGCGATGCTGTCGTTGCAGGTGCGTGCGGGCAGCGACGTGGTGGCCGTGGCTTTTCCGCCGTGGTGGCGCGCCGAGCGCGCGCTGCTGGCCGCCGCATCCGCCAATGCGTCGATCGTTCGGATGACCGCCATACCGGCCCTGCTGGTGGTGCGGCCTGACCGCGATGGCGGGCTGCGCCGGCTCTACGAGGCGGGCGCGCTGCTGACCATGGATCCGCAGGCGATCGCTGGCTGCTTCAAGGCGGACGACGATCTGGGGGTTGGGAATGACCTTCGAAGGCGATGAGATGGCCGCGCTGCGCGAGACGGCCAGCAAGATCCTGCTCGTGGTGCTCTGGCTGCACGTTCCGATCGCGATCATCGTCGGCGTGGCGCTGCACACCGACTGGTTGATCCCGGCCGGCTTCATGGTCGCGATGGCGCTGGCTGCGACGGCGTCGTGGCGCTTGTCGGGGAACGGCGTTTCAACCCGGCTGATCGTTGCCGTGGCCTTGATGGCCGGCGTGTCGATGCTGGTCTACCAGTTCGCCGGCCATCGCTGGCAGGTCGACATGCACATGTACTTCTTCGCCGCGCTGGCCTGCCTCGTCGCCTATTGCGACTACCGGCCGATCGTCGCCGGCACCGCGGCCGTGGCCCTGCATCATTTGACGCTGAACTTCATCCTCCCGGCCGCGATCTATCCCGGCGGCGCCGATTTCGGCCGCGTCGTTCTGCACGCCGTGATCCTCTTGATCGAGGCCGGCGTGCTGATCTGGCTCGCGCACACGCTTGCCGAACTGTTCAGGACGTCGGCGCTGAAGGCCTCGGAGGCCGAGGCCGCCGGTGCTGCCGAAGCCCGCGCCAATGCTGAACGCATCGAGGCCGAACGGGCCAAGCACGACCGTGACGCCGCGCGGCGCGAGCTAGCCGCAGGCTTCGAGCGCAAGATCGGCGAGGTCGTCGAGGCCGTCGCGGTGGCGGCGAACGCAATGCAGGGCCTGTCGGCCACGATGAACGGCAGCAACGCGGAAACCATGCGCCAGGCCACCGCCGCCGCCTCCGCATCGACGCTGGCCTCGAGCAATGTGGAAACCGTCGCGTCCGCGACCGAGGAGCTGACAGCCTCGATCAACAGCATCGCCGAACAGGTGACGCGCTCGGCGCGCATCGCCGCCAAGGCAGCCGACGAGGCGCGCCGCACCAACACCGTGGTCCAGGGCCTCGCCGCCGGTACGCAGAAGATCGGCGAGGTGGTGACGCTGATCCAGAGCATCGCCAGCCAGACCAACCTGCTCGCCCTGAACGCAACCATCGAAGCGGCGCGCGCCGGCGAGCATGGCCGCGGCTTTGCGGTCGTTGCGAGCGAGGTCAAGGCGCTGGCCAACCAGACCGCCAAGGCGACCGAGGAGATCTCGGTTCAGATCCAGGACATCCAGAACGCGACCGGCGCCGCCGTCAGCGCGATCGGGACCATCGGCACCACCATCGCGGAAATCGACCACGTCTCCGGCGAGATCGCGGCAGCCGTCGATCAGCAGGGCGCGGCGACCCGCGAGATCTCCAGCAATCTGCAGCAGGCCGCCGATCGCACGCGCGACGTCAACAAGGGCATCCTCAACGTCAACCGCGCCTCCGAACAGGCCGGCGGCGCCACCGCGCAACTGCTCGACGCGGCGAACGGCCTGACCTCGCAGTCGGAATGGCTGAAGACCGAGCTGGACCGCTTCCTCGCCTCGCTGCGGGCGGCGTGAAGAAAGCAAGATCGGCGACCAGCCTCGCTGTCATCGCCCGGCTCGACCGGGCGATCCAGTATTCCAGAGGCAGTCATTTTCGATCGAGAGGCCGCGGCGTACTGGATCACCCGGTCAAGCCGGGTGATGACAGTTTGCTTGGGGCGAGCATGCGCCTCAGATCTTCTGATTGTACTCGCCGACCTCGGGATGGGTGCGCAGCACCGAATCCATCGCCTCGAACATGTCGCGCATGCGCTGCTCGCTGACCGGGCTTTCCACCACGACGACAAGCTCCGGCTTGTTCGAGGATGCGCGCACCAGGCCCCAGCTGCCGTCCTCGACCGTAACGCGCACGCCATTGACGGTGACGAGATCGCGGATGTTCTGGCCGGCGACCTTGCCGCCGTTCTGCTGCAGCGTCTCGAAGTGCTTCACCACCGCATCGACCACGCCGTATTTCGCCTCGTCGGCGCAATGCGGCGACATGGTCGGCGACGACCAGGTCTTCGGCAGCGCGTTCTTCAAATCGGCCATCGACTTGCCGGGCGCGCGGTCGAGCATCTCGCAGATCGCGATCGCCGACACCAGGCCGTCGTCATAGCCGCGGCCGAACGGCTTGTTGAAGAAGAAATGGCCGGACTTCTCGAAGCCCGCGAGCGCGCCGAGCTCGTTGGTGCGGCGCTTCATGTAGGAATGCCCGGTCTTCCAGTAGACCGTGTTGGCGCCCTGCTTCTGCAACACCGGATCTGTCACGAACAGCCCGGTCGACTTCACGTCGACGACGAACTGCGCATTGGCATTGATCGCCGACATGTCGCGCGCCAGCATGACGCCGACCTTGTCGGCGAAGATCTCCTCGCCGGTGTTGTCGACCACACCACAGCGGTCGCCGTCACCGTCGAAGCCGAGGCCGACATCGGCCTTGTGCGCCAGCACCGCATCGCGGATCGCGTGCAGCATCTCCATGTCTTCCGGATTCGGATTGTATTTCGGGAAGGTGTGATCGAGCTCGGTGTCGAGCGGGATCACCTCGCAACCGATCGCTTCCAGCACCTGCGGCGCGAACGCGCCCGCGGTGCCGTTGCCGCATGCGGCCACGACCTTCAGCTTGCGCTTCAGCTTCGGCCGGTTGGTGAGATCGGCGATGTAGCGTGCCGGATAGTTCTCGTGAAACTGGTAGGAGCCGCCGGCCTTGTCGTTGAAGGCAGCATTGAGCACGATTTCCTTCAGCCGCGTCATCTCGTCGGGGCCGAAGGTGAGCGGACGGTTGGCGCCCATCTTGACGCCGGTCCAGCCATTGTCGTTGTGCGAGGCGGTGACCATCGCGACGCAGGACACGTCGAGATCGAACTGCGCGAAATAGGCCATCGGCGTCACCGCAAGCCCGATGTCATGCACCTTGCAGCCCGCCGCCATCAGGCCCGAGATCAGCGCGTATTTGATCGACGCCGAATAGCCGCGGAAATCGTGCCCGGTGACGATCTCCTGCTTGACGCCGAGCTCCGCGATCAGCGCGCCGAGCCCCATGCCCAGCGCCTGCACGCCCATCAGATTGATTTCCTTGTTGAACAGCCAGCGCGCGTCGTATTCGCGAAACCCGGTCGGCTTCACCATCGGCTCGGATTCGAAGGCATAGGTGTTCGGGACCAGCGCGGATTTCGGCTTGGGAAACATCAGAAACGGCCTCATGGACGTGCGGAGGAACAATGCTGCTGGCTTTAGCGAATGCATCGCCGCAGCGGAAGGCAGGATTGACGGCTTGTGGCTAATAATTGCGGCAGATTTGGCATCGGCGAAAGACTTGCACGCCGGCGCAATACGCCGCGCTGTTGTGCCCTACAAGCTGCTTGACCGCTCATCGCTCCGACCCTGCATAGTTTCTGGAGGGGCGACGCCATGCAAGGACAAGCATGGCCGGGCGGTTGTCGTTTCCGGCGCTCTGCAATCCGCCCGTCGAACAAATCTGCGCGTCGAATGGTTGACACGTCGGGCAACTCACCGATACAATTTCATCATCGCAACAATTAAGCCCGCACCGGAAAATCCGCTGCGGGCTTTTTGAATCGGACAGGCCGCTGTCGGGCAATACACTGCCGAGCGCGCCGAAATTGGCCACCGCAGCGAGCCGAACTCGCTGACAGCCAGGGCCGCGCCCCACCCACGCGACACTTCCGCGCCATCGCGCAAGCCATCCTTCAAGCACTTTGCCTTCAAGCGCTTGCCTTCAAACATCCAAAGCCAACCCAGCTCTCTCCGCGAGGTGCGGTCACGCACGGGCTCATCCGAAGCTGTCCGCAATATCTGTAGGTGATGATCATGCCTGACTACTCTCTGGTGCAGGTGGACCATCAGCCGGACTTCGATGACTACTCGCTCGTTCCGGTTGACCACGATCCGTTCGCCGCGGATCGCCCTGCGCAACAGCCGCAGGTTCAACTGGCTTAGTCCCGGCCGCAAGGTCCGCCGCAGCAACAGCCAGCAACGGGAGCCGGTCAGCCCGATGCCGGTGCACCGGCTGCAGGCGGTGGTGTCGGCCGCACTGGAGGTGTCCCCAACCCGGATCAAGGCGCAGCCCAAGCTGCTCCCTTTGGCGGCTACGCTAGTCCGACGCCAACGGCGTCTCTCGTCAATCAGGCCAAGACGGATGATCCGTTGGCCCTCACACGTCAGAAAATAGTCGAAGCCGCACAGAAACAAATTGGATCGGGGGATTGGCATTTCGACGTGGCGAAGGGAAATTTTGGTCCCAATACAGACAAATGCAATCTGTTTGTCTATGATACGCTAGCCGGCGCGGGAGCAAGTCCCGGTCTCCCAAATGGGCACTGGTGGTGGAAGCAGTATCCGCCTACAGCAGCGAATTGGGCTGATCCTTCTTTCGCGATCCCAGGGTGGAGAGTGTTGGGTTCAGAAGAGTCACCACAGCCCGGAGATGTAGTCGGGCAGCGAATACAGTGGCCGAATGGTGCGACAGGTCACGTCATGATTGTGGGGCCGAATGCCAACTTCCTCGGTGTTGGAGAGAGCGAAAAAATCGAGAGCGTTGCTGCAAAGATGATGGGTAACAATCAGCCTGGTGGTCTGCTGGTTTATCGTCGGTACGAGCCTTAGCATGCGGCGCGCTCGAATGTGGCTCTTGCTATGCTTCGGATGCCTCTTCGCTTGCTGTCCAGAAATCGCTGCCGCCGAACCATCCAGTCGTAAGGCCGACGGCTCGTATGACGCCGGGAGTTATAGGGCTTTGGTGGATCGGCTCATTACCTCCGACCCACAGGACTGGTGTGCATTCAGTTCCTGTCCTCGACCCGCTCCCCCTGAACCATCCGGCGGCAGCGCAGCGAGTAATTATGAGGGATATGCGGACAAGGTTGTTGCCACGGACCGGAACCATGAGCGTGTTGGGGTTTCAGTCTACGGCTGGCTCGGCATAAATGACTTCCAGCAACTTGTCGATGCGAGCGCCAGGAACCCCGATTTCTGCATCCGATTTCTCTCCGAAAAAAATCATTCAGAACGCCAGAGACACGTAGCAATTCTGTCGATGTATGGGCTTTCGATTGATCAACATGTGGTCTTCGTCAGGAACTTGATGAAACTACGTGACCAGGATTTGATATCTTCCGAGGAGCTAACGAGCGCCATGGTGCCTCGTTTATCGACGATGATGGTTTTGGCACACTACCAAGACGAGGGCATTCAGTCGCTTCTGAAGGAGCTGGAAGCGCGGGATGATATTGGTCCTTCTCCCAAGTCCCGGATACGGAGCATTCTTTCGGGTGACGCGCTTGAGGAACGTCGATTATTTGATTTGGAATGCTGCTCGGTGCGGCACTGAGCTGCTCGCGGCTCGGTGGACACCGGGCTAATCCCGACTGCGACAGAGTCTCTTGCCAGCAAGGCCAAATGGAAGAGATGGAGTCAAAGCGCCCTGCGCTACGCTGTTGCGTCCCACGAGTTGCTTGAGCGCTATCGCTTCGACCCAGCATTGTTTCTAGGGGGGCGCGAGGGATGGACAGGCAGGCATTGCCGGGCGGTTGTTATTTCGGCCGCTCCCGGCGCTCTGCAATCCGCCCGTCGAACAAATCTGCGCGTCGAATGGTTGACACGTCGGGCAACTCACCGATACATTTTCATCATCGCAACAATTAAGCCCGCACCGGAAAATCCGCTGCGGGCTTTTTGAATCGGACAGCCGCTGTCGGCCAGTACTGCCGAGCGCGCCGAAATTGGCCACCGCAGCGAGCCGAACTGGCTGGTGGCCAAGGCGGCCCCCACCGACAGACCGGCGCCCGGCGAAGACGATGGGCAAGCCGAACCGGAAGCGACACTCCCGCGCCATTGCGCAAGCCATTTTTCAAGCACTCTGCCTTCAAGCACTTGCCTTCAAACATCCAAAGCCAACCCAGCCCTCTCCGTGAGGTGCGGTCACGCACGGGCTCACCCGAAGCTGTCCGCAATATCTGTAGGTGATGATCATGCCTGATTACTCTCTGGTGCCGGTGGACCATCTGCCGGACTTCGATGACTACTCGCTCGTTCCCGTTGACCACGATCCGTTCGCCGCGGATCGCCTTGCTCAACAGGCGCAGATTCAACAGCCGCCGACACCGGCTCAACCAGCGCAGCCGCAAACCCTGCCGCAACAGCCCGCGACAGGAGCTGGTCAGCCCGACGTCAACGGGCCAGCGACTGGCAACAGTCCCAGCGGATCGGGAGGCATCGTCGGCATCAAGCGTTTCGGCGGCGACGAAGGTGGTGACTATCCGAGCCGCAATGCGGGGATCGGCTTCGAAAGCGCGGAGAGCGCATGGGATGCTGCCCTCAAGGAAATGAAAGACCTTGGTGCCCAATATTACCCGGAAGAGACCAAGAGGAGGGGCTTTATCCCGGAGCTGGGCGTCGAAATCTTCAAACGCAACGGGCTATACTACTACGATCAGATAGCGCGCGGGTACCAAGAAGGAGCGCTTGGCGGTGGTGTGGGGCTTGGCGATAACAGCGGTGCGGTCGCAAGAGGGCACATGCATTGGGATAGTCAGGACGAAAGTGATGGAGATAGAGCCAATGCGCGCGCTTACACCCAGCAAGTTCCAGATTACAATGCATGGGTTGGATCTTGGTATGGGTACAAAAAGTATTGGCATAACGGCAAGCCAACGGGGCGCGGGATGCCGGATTGGAACCGATACAAATATTGAGGCCTGTCGATGAAAACGGTCACGCTCGCTGCAGCTTTATCGCTTCTATTTGCCAGTTCAACCTTATGTAGGGCGAACTCCAGTCCCTGGTGTGCAGCGGATGTTGCGATCTTGAATTTCAAAAATTACAAAGGTCAAGATCTTGCAAAAATCGAGATTCGCTCCCTCAAAGCGGTTTGCGATCGTAACCCGGAAAAGAAAGTGTTTGGAGTAAACTTGGAACGCTCGATGCGCATCGAACACAATGGGCGATGGACTGACGTGCCGAAAGCGTGTCTATCCGGTTTTTCTTTTGCGATGGATGGGCTAGCGCTGGAGGGTGACGATCACGGTCTGGGCATATCTCTTATTGGAAAATCGCCGGACAACGACGAGCGTGTAAAACGCTCGATATACAAATTGGGTGATGAGATTTCCTGTTATCAGATTGAACGCTATCCGAATGTCGACGATCAGGATCACGAAATTAGGGAGTACAATAGGGACTTACAGTAGGTGCGCCGCGAGATCGGCTCGACCTCTGCGCAAGCGCCTCAGGTCTGACATTGCCCGCGAACGTCTGGCGCAAATGCCGCGCCGTCGCGAAGATCGACTCGACTATCTTCTCATTCCCAAAATGTGAACAAATAGCGTTCTGAACGCGCTTGAGGCGACTTATGTGTCCGCCTCATCAATTTCGACGGAATCTCCGCCGTTCCGAGGAGACGATCCGCCTCACAGAAGAAGACTTTCAGCGGAAGACCTGGTCAGTGGAAGATTTGGTCTGCGGAAGAGCTGGATAGGCCCTTGATGCCAATCGGCCTTACTGCTCCAGCAACAATTTGCCGTTGGCGTATTCGAAGCGCTTCAGCTTCGACAGGAACGACAGGCCGAGCAGGTTTTCCGACAGCGCCTCGTCCGGCAGCACCAGCGCATCGACGTCGCGCACGGTAAGGCCGCCGATCTCGATCATGGCGATATGGGCGCGTGCGGCCTTGATGGTGCCGTTGGCGGTGGTGACGCGCGAGGTGTAATCGCCCGGCACCGGGCGCAGGCCGAAGCGCGCGGCCGAGGTCTCGTTCAGGGCGACCACGGAAGCGCCGGTGTCGACCATGAAGTTGATGCGCTGGCCGTCGATCCGGCCGTCGGTCGCGAAATGACCGCGCGGATCGGGCGTAATGCTGAGCGTGCGGGCGCTGGCCTGCGCCACCGTGACGGCGGGCGCAATGGTCTGCTTGGCGGTGGTCGCGGCGGCAGGCGACATCTTGCTGGCCATCTGGGCCATGAAGGTGCCCAGCCCGATCAGGATGGCCGCGAAAATCATCAGGTTACGCATGACACCAGTCTCGGAAAACCGAACACGCAATTTCACCACGCCGGACGCCCCGCCGCGAGCGAGCGCGGCAGCGCGAGGTTGCCATTTTGGCGAAAAGGATGAGCGAAGAGTTAATACGAGCACGCCAAGGCGGCCGAATGACATCGGCCGCCCTGCCCGGATCGAATTTACCGGCCCTCAGGCAGTTCTGGCGACCGGGCTCGGCATCGCAACCCGCAGCGCGTAGTAGACCGCGCCGGCGATGGCGACGCCGAAGAACCAGCCATAGACCGCCCACCAGGCCGGCAGGATCGAGGTGAAGTTCGGCAGCACCGACGAGAACAGCGCGCCGATGGCGGCGGCGATCAGCGCGCTGACGTTCCAGCCGTTCTGGAAGCGATATTCGCCGTCCTCCTGGTACAACGCCGGCACGTTCACGCGGCCCTTCGCGATCAGATAATAGTCGACCATCATGATCCCGAAGATCGGCCCCATGGTCGCGCCGATCAGTCCGACGAACGAGGCGGCGCTGCCCTCCCAGGGTGCGAACGGATACAGCAAGAGCGCGATCAGCGCCGCGATGTAGCCGCCCTTCTTGAAGTCGATCTGCCGCGGAAACACGTTGGAGAAATCGAACGCCGGCGAAACGAAATTGGCGACGACGTTGATGCCGAGCGTCGCCACCGCGAAGGTGACCGCGGCGAGCAGCGCCAGGAACCAGCTGTCGAACTTCGCCGAGATCTGGTCGGGATGCAGCAGCACCTCGTGATAGACGTTGAAGGCTGCGATCGTGGTGACGCCGGCCACCAGCGAGAACAGGATCAGGTTGACCGGCAGGCCCCAAATATTGCCCTTGCGCAGCGCCTGCACGTCGGGCGCATAACGCGAGAAGTCGCAGAAGTTGAGATAGAGCGCGGCGAAATAGGTGATCCAGGTCGCGGCGACGGCGCAGAGCGCCGGGAACGAGCCGGGTTCGCCGGGCACACCGGCCTCCCTGGTCTTCTCCAGCAGCACGTCCTGCGGGATCGGCGCGGTGAGCGAGATGCCGCCGGCCGCGATGCAGAGATAGATCGCAAGGATCAGCATCATCAGCCACACTGCAGGCCCGGCCCAGTCCTGGAAGCGGCGCACCGTTTCCATGCCGCGCTGGATGATCAGCAATTGCAGCGCCCAGATCACGACGAAGCAGATCACCTCGAGCGTGGAATGGCCGAGCATGTGGCTCGACTGGTGGAACGCCTTGAAGCTGTCGATGCGGGTCAAGAGCGCGACGATCGCCCCTGATGCCGCCGCAGTCTGCGCGCCGTACCAGAAGCAGGCGACGATGGCACGCACCAGCGCCGGGATGTTGGCGCCCCACACGCCGAACGAGGCCCGCGCCAGCACCGGATAGGGCACGCCGGTCCGCACTCCGGCATTGCCGATCAGGCTCATCAGCACGAAGATCACCAGCGAGCCGACGCCGATCGCGAGGATGAAATTGACGAAGCTGCCGCAGAGCAGGAACAGGCTGGCGGCGAGGTAATAGCCCCAGAGACTGTGGACGTCGGAGGTCCAGACGTTGAAGATGCTGAAGGCGCCCCAGTTGCGTTCCCTGGCCGGCGCCAGATCCTCGTTGTACAGCGACGGCGATGCGTTCTTGATCTCCACGGCGGCCTCCCCAAGTGCGAGCCCGTGATCCCGGCGCGCAAATCTAATCACTGTTGGCGGCCACTTGCCAGACCCAGACCTCCGAGGTGTTAACCCTTGCGACCCGTCGTCCCTGCGAAAGCAGGGACCCATAACCACTGATAGTCATCGCTACGCGACGCTGTAGCGACAGCGGTCTTCAACGGCCTAACCCTGTGGCTATGGGTCCCTGCTTTCGCAGGGACGACACTGAATGTTTGGTGCCAATCGTGGGTCACCTTCTCTCAGGAAGACGGGTCATAAGGTATTCACAAGACCTCACGTGCCGCGCGGTTTCACGCGCCTGGTCGGCATCGCGCTGGCGGGATCTTCCGGCCAGGGATGGCGCGGGTAGCGGCCGCGCAGGTCGGAGCGGACGGCTGCGTAACTGCCGCGCCAGAAGCCGGGCAGATCGCGCGTCACCTGCACCGGCCGCTGCGCCGGCGACAGCAGTTCCAGCACCAGCGGCACCGCGCCCTTCGCGATCGAAGGATGGGTGTTGAGTCCGAACAGCTCCTGCAACCTGACGGCAATGGTCGGGCCCTGCTCGGCCTCGTAGTCGATCGCAAGCTGCGTTCCGGTCGGCGCCTCGAAATGGGTCGGCGCCTCGCGGTCGAGCCGCGCGCGCAATTCCCACGGCAGCAGCGCCATCAGCGCGTCCGACAGGTCGCCGGCCGACAAATCCTTCAGCGCGGTCTTGTCGTAGAGAACTCCCACCAGCCAGTCGTCGGCACGCGCGGCAAGCGCGGCATCCGACAGATCAGGCCAGCTCTCGTCTTCGGCCTTGCGCAGGAACATGACGCGGTCGCGCCATTGTTTCGCTTGCTTTGACCACGGCAAGCGGTCGAGGCCCGCCGCGATCAGGCCGTCGGCGAACACGCGCGCGGTGTCGGCCGATGGCTTGAGCGGCATCGGCGCCTCCGACAGCGTGATCGCATGCAGCGAACGCCGGCGGCGCGCGCGCAGCGCCATCGCGCCGCGGTCGAACGTCACCTCCTCGACATTCTCGATCTGGTCGGCGAAGCGCTGCTCGATCTCGTCCTGGGTGATCGGCGCCGCCAGCAGGATGCGGCCGCTCGCGGCTGTGCCGGTCAGCTCGGCAACCGCAATGTAAGGCAGCCGCGCCAGTGCCGCGGTCTGCTCGACGGCGGCACCGCGGCCATTGGCCAGCACGAAGCTGCCATTGCCGCGGTTCTTCGCGACGCGGTCCGGGAACGCGAAGGCCAGCATGACGCCGGTCGAAAGGTCTGCGTTAGGGACGCGAGAGCGGTAGGGCTCCCCTCCCCCTTGCGGGGAGGGGTTGGGGAAGGGGGTGGCCCCGGGAGAAACTGCCCGTGTGGCCCCCTCTCCCCGACCCTCCCCCGCAAGGGGGGAGGGAGAAGTAAGAGCGTCCTCGTTGGCCGCCACCTGTTGCGCCCAGCGCGCGGCCATGCTGCGCGCGCTCGAGGCGCGCTGCGAGCGGTCGCGGCGGAACTGGTCGAGCCTGACGTCGAGATCGACGCTGTCGCCGCCGAGCCCGCGCTCGGTCAGCACGGCGGCGATCTCGGCGGCCTCCTCGCCCATACCAAAGCGGGCGGAATCCACGATCATCCGCGCAAGCCGCGGCGGCAGCGCCAGCGCGCGCAGGCTCTTGCCCTCCTCGGTGATGCGGCCGTCGCCGTCGAGCGCACCAAGTTCCGACAGCAGCGATTTGGCTTCCTTCAGCGCCGGCCCGGGTGGCGGATCGAGGAAGGCAAGGCTTGCGGGATCGCTGACGCCCCATTGCGCGAGATCGAGCACCAGCGAGGAGAGATCGGCGGAAAGAATCTCGGGCGCGGTATAGGCCGGCAGCGACGCGGTCTGCGGCTCGTCCCAGAGCCGATAGCAGACGCCGGGCTCGATACGGCCGGCGCGGCCGCGCCGCTGATCGACCGCGGCGCGCGAGGCGCGCACGGTCTCCAGCCGGGTCAGCGCAATGTCAGGCTCGTAGCGCGGCACCCGGGCGAGGCCGGAATCGACCACGATGCGCACGCCCTCGATGGTCAGCGAAGTCTCGGCAATTGAAGTCGCCAGCACGACCTTGCGAATCCCCTTCGGCGCCGGCGCGATGGCGCGATCCTGCACGCCGGCGTCGAGCGCGCCGAACAGCGGCACGATCTCGACCGATGCGTCGTGCACCCGCTCGGCCAGAAATGTTTGCGTACGGCGGATCTCGGCCGCGCCCGGCAGGAAGGCGAGCACCGAGCCGGCATCGGCGCGCAGCGCGGTCGCGATCGTCTCGGCCATCTGCCGCTCGATAGGCGCATCGACCTTGCGGCCGACATAGCGGGTCTCGACCGGGAAGGCGCGGCCCTCGCTCTCGACCACAGGCGCGTCGCCGAGCAGTTTTGCGACCCGCGCGCCGTCGAGTGTTGCCGACATCACGAGGATGCGTAAGTCTTCGCGCAGGCCGGTCTGCGCGTCGCGCGCCAGCGCCAGGCCGAGATCGGCATCGAGCGAACGCTCGTGGAATTCGTCGAACAGCACCGCGGCGACGCCGTTGAGCTCGGGGTCGTCGAGGATTTGGCGCGAGAAGATGCCCTCGGTGACGACCTCGATCCGCGTCGCGCGCGACACCTTGGAGCCGAAGCGGACGCGATAGCCGACGGTCTCCCCGGGCCGCTCACCCAGCGTCTTCGCCATCCGCTCGGCGCTGGCGCGCGCGGCGATGCGGCGCGGCTCCAGCACGATGATCTTTTTGCCCTTGGCCCACGGCGCATCGAGCAACGCCAGCGGCACGCGCGTGGTCTTGCCGGCGCCCGGCGGCGCGACCAGCACTGCGGCATTGTGGCGCTCGAGCGTGCGGTCGAGCTCGTCGAGCACGGCGTCGATCGGCAGCGGGCTATCGAAATGGTGCGGCAAGGAGTCTCATCGCAGGCCACGGCGCTCGGCCAACCCTGCGTCCTGTGGTTAACGAACGTCGGTTTCTTTTAGGATTTCCGGGCCTCTTAGACCATTCGCCTGGTCCAGGGAACCGGGGACAGGGCTGAGGGTTCGCTGGCACAACCCTTGTACTGATAAAGGAGAAAGCAACCGATCGGGCCGATGATAGGGCCGATTACGCCGAAACGGGACAAGGATGACCACAAACGGCACAGCCGCTGCGACAGATCGTTCCCCTGATCGATCACTTGATCGATCAGTCGGGAACGCAGGCGTGCGCGTCGATTGGGTCGACTATGCCAAGGGCATCTGCATCATCATGGTCGTGATGATGCATTCGGTGCTGGGGGTCGAGAAGGCCGCCGAGCAGACCGGCTTCATGCATTATGTCGTGATGTTCGCCAAACCGTTCCGGATGCCGGACTTCTTCCTGATCTCGGGACTGTTCCTGTCGGTCGTGATCGACCGCGACTGGCGCACCTATCTCGACCGCAAGGTGATGCACTTCGCCTATTTCTATGTGCTGTGGGTGACGATCCAGTTCGGCTTCAAGGCGCCGTCGCTGGCTGCAGAGGCGGGCTGGGCCGAGGTCGGGATGCAGTACCTCACCTCCTTCGTCCAGCCGTTCGGCACGCTCTGGTTCATCTATCTGCTGCCGATCTTCTTCGTCGTCACCAAGCTGATCCGCAACGTCCACCCGCTCATCATCTGGCTGATCGCAGCGGCATTGGAATCGGCGCACGTCACGACCGGCTGGTACGTGATCGACGAGTTCAGCGCCCGCTTCGTCTATTTCTACACCGGCTATGTCCTGGCCGATTACGTGTTCGCGCTATCGGACCGTGCGCGCGCGCGGCCTGCCGTTGCCCTGCTCGGGCTTGGGCTGTGGGCGCTCGTCAATGGCGGCCTGGTTGCGCTCGATGTCAGTGAATGGCCGATCGTCTCGCTGGCGCTCGGCTTTGCCGGCGCCTGCGCGATCATCGTGACCGGCACGCTGCTGGCACGGGCGCACTGGCTCGGCTTCCTGCGCTTCTGCGGCGAGCACTCGATCGTGATCTACCTCGCCTTCTTCCTGCCGATGGCCGCGACACGCACGGTTCTGCTGCGGCTCGACCTCATCCCAGACATCGGCCTGGTCTCGCTGATCGTGACCGCGGTCGGCGTTGCCGGCGCGCTCCTGATCTGGCGGCTGGCGCTGGCGGTCCGGGCCAATTTCCTGTTCGAACGGCCCGACGCATTCTGGATTGCCCCGAAAAAGGCAACGCCCGCTTTGCAGGCCGCCGAGTAAGCCCCGACAGTGCCAAAAGTCATAGCCCGGAATCGTTCCCTCGGGGACGATTCCGGTCACTCCAATTTTCCGTGCGTTGAAATGACTAGCTTTTTGGTCCTGAATGTTTCGTCGCCAGGGCAGCGACGAAACAATTCTCCCGGTCACGAAACCATTTTCCGCTTTTGGCGCAGACATCCGGAAACCGGCGCTAACTAGCTTTCTCCCAACGAACCGCCGCCCAACGGCGAACTGGGAGCCTGTCATGCCGAACGTCATCGCCATCAACACTGCAGCCAACAAGCATATCGACGCTGCTCGCGCGACCTCGGATGAAATGCTGCTCGCGCGTATCGCCAAGAACAACCGCACCTCGATGCATACGCTCTATGCCCGTCATAACGTCCGGGTCTACCGCTTCGTGCTCCGCATGGTGCGCGACACCACAATGGCTGAGGATTTGGTCAGCCAGGTGTTCCTGGACGTCTGGCGCACCGCGGCCCAGTTCGAGGGCCGCTCACAGGTCTCGACCTGGCTGCTCTCGATCGCCCGCTTCAAGGCGCTGACCGCGCTGCGCCAGCGCAAGCACGAGGACATCGACCAGGAAGACGTGCTGGAGATCGCCGACGGCGCCGACACGCCGGAAACCTCGCTCGACCGCGCCACCACCAGCGAGATCCTGCGCGCCTGCGTGGCCAAGCTGTCGCCGGCCCACCGCGAGATCATCAACTTGGTCTACTACCATGAGAAGTCGGTCGAGGAGGCCGGCCAGATCATCGGTATCCCGCAGAGCACGGTGAAGACCCGCATGTTCTATGCCCGCAAGCAGCTCGCCGACCTCCTGCGGGGCGCCGGCGTGGACAGCGTTGCGGCCTAAAGTAAAGCAAATTCAGATATTTAGAAGGAGATCGGGGAATCCGGGCAATTGTTGACGAAGCCAAAAAAGTTCGGCGACGAAACAATTGAAACAATCGACGACATCACCCGGAAAAACGCGATCTCTATACCCATATCCAACGACGCGACGCCAACCCCAATTCACCGGACCAGTTTCGATACCTCCCTAGTTCTAACCTCCCAAGTAACCTCCAACGACCCGGCCGGGATGCCCCCCAGCCGGGTCGCTCTGTTTTGGGCGCGAGGTCGTGAGGCCAAGCGCGCGCCATCTCACACAGACGTGACGGCGCCTGCGATCGCTCCAGCGTAACGGCCGAACGCTCATCGCGAAGACCATCATGCGTACCCGGCACGGCCCTCTGGCGCGCCGGGACTTCTGATGGACGGACGACGATGCTCAGCCTTGCCCTTGCCCTGCTTGCCGGTGTCGCCACCGTCGCTGCCCCTTGCACCCTGCCGATGCTGCCGATTCTACTTGGGGTATCGATAGGCCAGACCGGCAAGGCGCGGCCTGCGATGATCGCGCTCGGCTTCGTGGTGTCATTCTCTACGGTGGCATTGCTGCTGAGCGCGATCACGCGCACCTTCGATTTCGATCCCAACGCGCTGCGGACCGGCGCGGCCGTCCTGCTCGCAGGCTTCGGCCTGTTGATGATCTGGCCGGCGCCGTTCGAATGGCTGGCGATCCGGCTGACGGGTGCCGCCGGCAGCGTCGGACAGGCCGTGCCGTCGCAGAGCCTGTTCGGCGGCTTCGTGCTCGGCACCACGCTCGGCCTCGTGTGGACGCCGTGCGCCGGTCCGGTGCTCGGCTCGATCCTGACCATCGTCGCGACCTCGAAGGATACGGCGTGGGCGAGCCTGCAGCTCGTCACCTACGCGATCGGCGCCGCGATGCCGATGCTTGCCATTGCCTATGGCGGGCAGGCCGTCACCACCCGCGTGCGCAGCATGGCGCGGATCGCGCCGCGCCTGCAGCAAGGCTTCGGCGTCGTGATCATCGCCTTCGCTGCGCTGTCCTACCTGCAATACGACACGCTGATCGTGGCGTGGCTGACCCAATTCTATCCCAACGGCCAGATCGGCCTGTGAGCTCACAAGGAGGTATCGATGTCCCTGCGCATGATTGCTGTATCCGCTCTGGTTGCCGGCCTTGGCCTCGGCGGCGCCGTGATCCCCGGCCTCTGCACCGAGTCCGACGCGCCGGCGCAGCCCGTGCCGCGGGCTGTCGCGATGACGACCGAACAGAGCCAGACCGCGCCCGAATTCGCCGGGATCAGCAACTGGTTCAATTCGCAGCCGTTGAAGCTGGCGGATCTGCGCGGCAAGGTCGTGGTGGTGGATTTCTGGACCTATGGCTGCGTCAACTGCGTCAACACGCTGCCGCACGTCACCCAGCTTTATTCAAAGTATCGGGATCGCGGCCTCGTCGTGATCGGGGTCCACACGCCGGAATTCCCGTTCGAGCATTCGGCCACCAATGTGCAGGCCGCGCTGAAACGGCACGGCATCCTCTATCCGGTGGCGCAGGACAACAATTCGCAGACCTGGAACGCCTACGGCAACCAGTATTGGCCGGCGCAATACATCATCGACCAGAACGGCAAGATCGTCTTCCAGCATGCCGGTGAGGGGCAGTACGAGGAGATCGACCGCACCGTCGCCAGGCTGCTCAACGCCAATAGCTGATTGGACGTTCCGTCCTGTATTGTCGTCATCCCCGGCGTGGTAGGGTCCACGACGGGGATGACGCGATCGCGAACGCGCATGTCGTGACCGGATCGCGCCCCAGAGCATTGGCAATGGATGGTGCGTGATGTTCGAAGGTTGGGATGCGGTCGTACTCGCCCGCGCGCAATTCGCTTTCACGATGTCGTTCCACATCGTGTTTCCCGCATTCTCGATCGGGCTTGCGAGTTATCTCGCGGTACTGGAAGCGCTATGGCTCGCGACCGGGCGCGAGGTCTACATCAACCTGTTCAATTACTGGCTGAAGATCTTCGCGGTCGCGTTCGGCATGGGCGTGGTCTCGGGCATCGTGATGTCCTACCAGTTCGGCACCAACTGGTCGTCCTTTGCCGACAAGACCGGGCCGGTGATCGGCCCGATGATGGCCTATGAGGTGTTGACCGCGTTCTTCCTCGAGGCCGGCTTCCTCGGCGTGATGCTGTTCGGGCTGTCGCGCGTCGGCCCGAGGCTGCATTTCCTCGCGACCCTGATGGTCGCGATCGGCACGCTGATCTCCGCGTTCTGGATCCTGTCGGCCAATTCCTGGATGCAGACGCCGGCCGGTCACGCGGTCAATGCCGACGGCCAGTTCGTCGCCGCCGACTGGCTCAAGGTGATCTTCAATCCCTCGTTCCCCTATCGCCTCGTGCACATGGTGCTGGCGGCCTACCTCACCACCTCGCTCGTGGTCGGCGCGGTCGGCGCCTGGCACCTGCTGCGCGACCAGCATCTGGCGGGCCCGCGCGTGATGTTCTCGATGGCGATGTGGATGGCAACCCTGGTGGCGCCGATCCAGATCCTCGCCGGCGACCAGCACGGCCTCAACACGCTGGAGCACCAGCCCGCCAAGGTGATGGCGATGGAAGGCCATTTCCAGAGCCACAAGGACGGCGCGCCGCTGATCCTGTTCGGCTGGCCCGACCAAAAAGATGCCAAGGTGAAATACGCGATCGAGGTGCCGAAACTGTCGTCGCTGATCCTGAAGCATTCGCTCGACGCCCCGCTCGCCGGCCTCGACACCGTGCCGCGCGAGAACTGGCCGCCGGTGCCGATCACCTTTTGGTCGTTCCGCATCATGGTCGGGCTCGGCTTCCTGATCATGGGGCTCGGCCTGTTCAGCCTGCTGATGCGCTGGCGCGGCATGATGTACCAGTCACAGCTCCTGCACAGATTCGCGGTGCTGATGGGCCCGGCCGGCTTCATCGCGGTGCTCGCGGGCTGGATCACCACCGAGACCGGGCGGCAACCGTTCACGGTCTACGGGCTGCTGCGCACGACGGATTCGGCGTCGCCGCTGGCGGCGCCGGCCGTGGGCTCCTCGCTGATCGCGTTCATCATCGTCTATTTCGCCGTATTCACCGCGGGCGTGATCTACATCCTGCGCCTGATGGCGCAGCCGCCGCATCCCGGCGAGCAGGGCCCGACCAAGGATCTCCCCGCCCGCGCCGCCGGCATCACGCCGGCCGCGGGTGCTGCAGCTGTGGAGGCCGTGCGATGATCGATCTTGCCACCATCTGGGCCTTCATCATCGCCTTTGCCGTGTTCGTCTATGTCGTGATGGACGGCTTCGATCTCGGCCTCGGCATCCTGTTTCCCCTGTTTCCGCAAAAGGCCGATCGCGACGTCATCATGAATACGGTGGCGCCGGTGTGGGACGGCAACGAGACCTGGCTGGTGCTCGGCGGCGGCGGCATGATGGCCGCGTTTCCGCTGGCCTATGCGGTGCTGATGCCGGCGCTCTACACGCCGATGATCGCGATGCTGCTCGGCCTCGTGTTCCGCGGCGTCGCCTTCGAATTCCGCTGGCGGACCCAGAAGGCGCGCAACAAATGGGATCTCGCCTTCGCCGGCGGCTCGCTGGTCGCGACGCTGGCGCAGGGGATCGCGCTCGGCGCCATCCTGCAAGGCATCCATGTCGAGGGACGCCACTATGCCGGCGGCTGGTGGGATTGGCTGACGCCGTTCAGCGTGCTGACCGGCATCGCGCTGGTGATCGGCTACGCGCTGCTCGGAGCGACCTGGCTGGTGATGAAGACCGAAGGCGATTTGCGCGAGCGCGCCTATCACCTGAGCTGGATCTTGCTGGTCGCGATGCTCTGCGCGATCGGCGCCGTCAGCATCGCAACGCCGTTCCTGAGCGTGCAGTACACCCAGCGCTGGTTCGCCTGGCCCAACATCATCCTCACTGCGCCGGTGCCGATCGCGGTCGCCGCCGTCACGGCGCTGTTGCTACGGGCCCTCGGCAACAAGAACGACCACCAGCCGTTCTTCCTGACTCTGGCCCTGTTCGCGCTGTCCTATGCCGGGCTCGGCATCAGCATGTACCCCTACATCGTGCCGCAGAGCATCACGATCTGGCAGGCGGCGGCGCCTGCGAACAGCCAGATCTTCATGCTGGTCGGGGTCTCGATCCTGGTGCCGCTGATCCTCGGCTACACCGCCTGGGCCTATTGGGTGTTCCGCGGCAAGGTGCGCCCCGGGCACGGATACCACTAGTGGCGCCGGCTCCGAATCAGCGGCCGCTCGGCCGGCGCTTGCTGTGGTTCGTGGTGCTGTGGCTCGGCGGTGTCGGCACCGTGACGCTGGTCTCGTTCGCGTTGCGACTCTGGATCGCGCCGAAATGAGGCGGCCCGCGTCGCATGCCACCGCCCCCATCGACAAAAAACGGAAGCATTACAGTGATATAGTGTGACGCCCGCCCTAAACTTGCCATCAAGCTGCCGCTGAGATTTGATGTTGCCGCGATTTGAGGTGGAGCAACCATTGGCTGCGCGCCAACAAGGAGAGCTTTGCATGACGAAACTTCGTCACCTGGTCTGGATGTTAATCGCCACGGGCGCGCTCGTGCTGTCGACGTCGCAAGGCTTCGCCCAGAACCGTCCGGATGCCGACGAGCCAGGCCTGATCGCCGACGACAGCTACGAGCTCGACCCGGAATGGCAGAAGCAGGTCGTATACTACCGGACCAATGAGGCGCCGGGCACCATCATCGTCTCCACCGCCGAACGCCATCTCTACCTCGTGCAAGGCAATGGCCGCGCGCTCCGCTACGGCATCGGCGTCGGCCGCGACGGCTTCCAGTGGCAGGGCCTCGTGACCATCACCCGCAAGGCCGAGTGGCCGGATTGGGTGCCGCCGCCGGAAATGATCGCCCGCCAGCCCTATCTGCCGCGCTTCATGGCGGGCGGCCCGGGCAATCCGCTCGGCGCGCGCGCGATGTATCTCGGCACCACGGTGTACCGCATCCACGGCACCAACCGGCCCGACACCATCGGCACCGCGATCTCGTCCGGCTGCTTCCGCCTCGTCAACGCCGACGTCGCCGATCTCTACAACCGCGTCCCCGTCGGCACCAAGGTGATCATCCGCCAGAAGCCCGAACTGTAATCTCTACATCTCGACCCCGCCTTCGATATCCGACCTGCTTTTCCCCCGATCATTCGCGAGAGAGAACCCATGCGTACATTTCGAGGCGGCCTGACGATCGGGCTCGCGGTCGCCGCGCTGGTTGCGGCCGCCGCCATCACCTATGAGCGTTACGACACCCGCACGCTGAAGCGCACCGTCCGCCGCGGCGACGTGCTGTGCGGCGTCAACAAGGGCCTGCCGGGCTTCTCGATTCCGGACGACAAGGGCAACTGGACCGGCTTCGACGTCGACTTCTGCCGCGCGGTGGCCTCGGCGATCTTCGACGATCCGACGAAGGCGAAGTTCGTCCCGCTCGACGCCAGCGAGCGCTTCAAGGAGCTGCAGAACCGCAAGGTCGACATCCTGTCGCGCAACTCCACCTGGAGCATGTCGCGCGAGACCAATTACGATCTCTATTTCCCGGCGGTCGCCTATTATGACGGCCAGGGCTTCATGATCCCGCGCTCGCGCAACATCGATTCCGCGCTCGATCTGAACGGCAGCAAGGTCTGCGTGCAGGCCAACACCACGACGCAGCTCAACCTCGCCGACTATTTCCGTGCCAACAACATGAAGTACACGGAGATGAAGTTCGACAAGCTGGACGATGTCGTGAAGGCCTATGACAGCGGCCAGTGCGACACGCTGACCTCGGACGCCTCGCAGCTCTATGCGCTGCGGCTCAACCTCTCCAAGCCGAACGACCACACCATTCTGGCCGACATTATCTCCAAGGAGCCGCTGGCGCCGGTGGTGCGCTTGCGCGACGACGACTGGATGATGATCGTGAAGTGGACGCTCTACGCCATGATCAATGCCGAGGAGCTCGGCATCACCTCGAAGAACATCGACGAGGCGCTGAAGTCGAAGAAGCCGGAGGTGATGCGGCTGGTCGGCACCGAAGGTTCCTATGGCGAGGATCTCGGCCTGACCAAGGACTGGGCGGTGCGCATCATCCGCCATGTCGGCAATTACGGCGAGGTCTATGACCGCAACGTCGGCGCCGATTCCAAGCTGAAGATCCCGCGCGGCATGAACCAGCTCTGGAGCGCAGGCGGCGTGCAATACGCGCCGCCGATCCGGTGATCTTTCTCCGGCGTCATTGCGAGGAGCGATAGCGACGAAGCAATCCATGCTGCCACGAGCGGCGAGATGGATTGCTTCGCTTCGCTCGCAATGACGGACTACTCAAGCCGCCACATCCCCAGCTGTCATCACCCGCGAAAGCGAGGGCTTTGCGAAAGTCGCCCGATCCACTGGGCAGACGCGAGCCGGTTAGGTGGGT
>NZ_JARVWP010000032.1 GCF_029846235.1 Bradyrhizobium sp. CER78 | reverse complement strand
CCGATTATGCGGCCGCCTCGATCTCCACCACGATCTTGCCCGTCGTCACCTGCTCGCCCTCGGCAACGTCGATCGACGACACCGTGCCCGCGACGCCGGCGGTGTGGACATGCTCCATCTTCATCGCCTCCAGCGTCATCACCGGCTGGCCGGCCGCGACCTTGTCGCCGGCCTTCACCAGGACAGCTACGACCCGGCCATTCATGGCGGCGCGGACCTTGCCGTCGCCGCCGGCGGCCGACGCGCTCTCCGGCGGCGCGAGCGTGAGGTCGCGGGCCGACAGCGTGACGCCGCGATGCAGGATGTAGAGCCGATCGCCGTCACGCAGGAACTTGGCCTGCTCCATCACACCGTCGTGGTGCAAGCGGATGCTGTCCTGATCGAGCTCGTCGATCACGAAGCTGAAGCGATCGCCGTTACGGGTCGCGACATAGCTGCCGTCGCGGTCGCGAACGATCTCGATCTCCTGCATGCCGTGGCCGAGATCGATCCGCAGGCCGAGCGGGAATGTCGCCGATAGCGACCGGCCGCGCTGCCATAGTGGTGCATGCGGATGGGTGACATAGAGCAGCAGCGCCGCGAGCGCGACGTCGCTGCCGCGATCGGGCCGCGGCGCCAGCAAGGCATCGCGGTTATTGCCGATGAAGGCCGTGGTCGCCTCGCCCTTGGCGAAGACCGGATGGCGCAGGCAGTCGATCAGAAAGCCCTGGTTGGTGGTAACGCCGAACGCGGTGACCTGCTCCAGCGCAGAGATCAGCTTGCCGCGCGCTTCGTCGCGGGTCGCACCATGGCTGATGACCTTGGCGATCATCGAATCATAGAACGGCGGGATCTCCGAGCCGGACTGCAGCGCGTGCTCGACGCGGATGCCGTCGGGCATCTGCCAGCGCGCCATCGTGCCGGATTGCGGCATGAAGTCGTGCCCGGCATCCTCGGAGCAGAGCCGCACCTCGATGGCATGGCCAGAGAAACTGATGTCCTCCTGCTTCATACCGAGCGGCTCGCCCCTGGCGACGCGAAGCTGCAGCTCGACCAGATCGAGGCCGGTGATCGCCTCGGTGACGGGATGCTCGACCTGAAGCCGCGTGTTCATCTCCATGAAGTAGAAATTGCCGGCGCGGTCGAGCAGGAATTCCAGCGTGCCGGCACCCTCGTAGCCGATCGCCTTGACCGCCTGGACTGCGACGGCGCCCATCCGCGCGCGCAGCTCCGGCGTTACCGCCGGCGATGGTGCTTCCTCGATCAGCTTCTGGTGCCGCCGCTGCACCGAGCAGTCGCGCTCGCCGAGATGAATGGCGTTGCCATGGCGATCGCCGAACACCTGGATCTCGATGTGGCGCGGATCGACGATGGCGCGCTCGAGGATAACGGTGGGATCACCGAACGCGCCCTGCGCTTCCGATCGGGCGCTGCGTAGCGCATCCGGAAACGCCGCCGCATCCGCAACCAGCCGCATGCCGCGGCCGCCGCCGCCGGCGACCGCCTTGATCATGACGGGAAAGCCGATCGCCTTGGCTTCCGCCAGCATCGCCGCATCGCTCTGGTCGGCACCTTGGTAGCCAGGCACGCAGGGCACGCCGGCCTTCTGCATGATCTCCTTGGCGCCGGCCTTGTTGCCCATCGCGAGGATCGCCTCCGGCGACGGGCCGATGAACACCAGCCCTGCGTCGCGGCACGCCTGCGCAAAATCCTCGTTCTCGGCGAGGAAGCCGTAGCCGGGATGCACCGCGCCGGCGCCGCTTGCCTTGGCGGCGGCAATAATCGCCTCGATCTTGAGATAGGATTGCGCCGGCAGCGGCTCGCCGATCCGCACCGCCTGATCGGCCTCGCGCACATGCAGCGCGTCGCGGTCGGCGTCCGAATAGACGGCGACCACGCCATAGCCGAGCCGCCGCGCGGTACTCATGATGCGCAGTGCGATCTCGCCGCGGTTGGCGATCAGGACCTTGAAGAACGGTGTCCGCTTCACGATGGTACCGCTCATGGCCGCGCCACCGAGAACTGCATGCGCTGAGGAGTGCGCGCCTCCCCTTCGCGGCAGATCGCCAGCACCTCCGACAGCACCGTCCGCGTGTCACGCGGATCGATCACCCCGTCGTCGAGCACGCGGGCGCTGGTCGAGAACACGTCCATCTGACTGTCGAACACGCCGGTGATCTGCGCCTTCATCGCGTCCAGCTTCTCCTTCTCGATCGGCTTGCCGCGCCGCGCGGCAGCCGCCTCGGTGACGATCGCCATGGTCTCGGCGGCCTGCTCGCCGCCCATCACGGCGGTCTTGGCATTCGGCCAAGAGAAGCAGAAGCGCGGATGGAAGCCGCGGCCGCACATGCCGTAATTGCCGGCGCCGAACGAGGCGCCGCAATACAGAGTGATCTGCGGCACCGTTGCCGAGGTTACCGCCTGGATCATCTTCGAGCCGTGCTTGATCATGCCGGCCTCTTCATAGGCCTTACCCACCATGTAGCCGGTGGTGTTGTTCATATAGAGGATCGGCGTGCGCGACTGGCAGCAGGCCTGGATGAAATGCGTCGCCTTGTTGGCGCCGGGCACATCGAGCGGGCCGTTGTTGGTGATGATACCGATCGCCTGTCCTTCAATCCGGGCATGGCCGCACACCGTCGCCGGGCCGTAATTGGCGCCGAACTCGGTGAAATCGGAGTCGTCGATGAAGCGCGCAATCGCCTGGCGCATGTCGACGGGGCGCTTGTGGTCCATCGGCATGATGCCAAGCAGTTCCTCGGCGTCGTAGCGCGGCGGCTTGAATGAGGCCTGTTCGGGCGTCGGCCGGTCCCAGGGCACCTTGGCCATGATGTCGCGCGCGATACGCAGCGCGTCGCGGTCGTCCTCGGCGAGATAGTCGCCAAGACCGGAAATCGAGGTATGCATCTCGGCGCCGCCGAGTTCCTCCTCGGTGGCAATCTCACCGGTGGCGGCCTTGAGCAGCGGCGGCCCGGCGAGGAAGGCGCGGGTGCGGCCGCGCACCATCACGATATAGTCGGAGAGACCGGTCTGGTAGGCACCGCCCGCGGTCGAGGAGCCGTGGGTGACGGTGACGACGGGAAGCCCCGCCGCCGACAGCCGCGCCAGATTGCGGAAGATGTTGCCGCCGCGGACGAAATCCTCGACCCGGTAGCGCAGCAGATTGGCGCCGGCGCTCTCGACCAGCTGCACATAGGGCAACTTGTTCTCCAGCGCGAGCTCCTGCACCCGCAGCGTCTTGTCGAGGCCGTAGGGTTGCAGCGCGCCGGCGTCGATGCCGGCATCGTTGGCGCTGACCATACAGCGGATGCCGGAGACGAAGCCGATACCCGCGACTAGGCCGCCGCCGGGCACGCTCTTGTCCGCATCCGGCACATCGAACATGTAGCCGGCGAGCGTCGACAGTTCGAGGAACGGCGAGCCGGGATCGAGCACCAGCGCGACGCGCTCGCGCGGCAAGAGCTGACCACGCTTGTGGAAGCGGTCCTTTGCCGCTGCGGAGGCCGCGCGCGTGCGCTCCTCCAGACCCCGCATCCGGGCGATCAGCGCCAGCATGCCGTCGCGATTGCCCTGGAATGCGGCACTGCCGGTGGCGATGGTGTTCTCGATGATGGCCACTACGCGCGCTCCACAAAATGCCCACTATATTGCTGCCGCAGCTCGACCTTGCGCAGCTTGCCGGTCGCGGTCATCGGCATCTCCTCGAGGATACGCACCAGCTTCGGCACCTGGAAGCCGCCGAGATGCTTCCTGCAATGCGCCTCGATGCCGGCCTCGTCGGCCACCGCGCCGGGCTTCAGCTTGACGAAGGCAGAGACCGCCTCGCCCCATTGCGGATGCGGCAGGCCGACCACGGCGGCGTTCTGCACCGCGGGATGCGCCAACAGCGTCTCCTCGATCTTGACGGAGGCGACGTTCTCGCCGCCCGACTTGATCATGTCCTTCTTGCGGTCGAGGAACAGCACCTCGCCATTGCCGTCGATCAAAGCGAGGTCGCCGGTATGGTGCCAGCCGAACTTGCGCCTCCTCGGTGGACTTCGGGTCCTTGTAATAGCCCAGCATCACGTTGGGGCCGCGATGCACCAGCTCGCCGATCTCGCCGCGCGGCAACAGGTTGCCGTTGTCGTCCATGATCGCGGTCTCGTTGACAACAAGCGACTCGCCCCAGTAATTGCCGAAGCGGTCGAGCTGCACCTCCGGGCGCGACATCGTGGTCGCCGGATACATCTCGGTCTGGCCGCTGGTCAGCACGAAGTTCGGGCACATGTCCGCCATCGCGCGTTCGAGCAGCGGCTTGCCCATCGGCGCCATGGTATAGATGCAGCAGCGCAGGCCCGACAAATCATACTCGCGTCGGCGCGGATGATCGAGGATCGCCTGGTACATCAAGGACAGGCCGACGAACACCGTGAGCTTGTTACGGACGATCGCCTCCATGCAGACCACCGGATCGAAGCCGCGCATCAGCGCCATCCGGCCGTAGACCGAGAGATAGCTGAGCAGCAACACATGGCCGGCGCAGTGAAACAACGGGAACTGCCCGGTGATCCCGTCATCGCGCGACAGTTGCATCTCGATGCAATTGCTCATCACGGCCATGACCACGGCGAGATGACAATGCATCGCGCCCTTCGGCCGCGACGTCGTGCCCGACGTGTAGATGATCATCGCGAGATCGCGGTCGTTGATCTCGATGTCCGGCTCGATGTCGGGCTGGCCCTCCAGCAGGCCGTTGAATTCCTGCAATCCGGTCTTGCCGGCATTGC
The DNA here is from genome assembly GCF_029846235.1 of Bradyrhizobium sp. CER78. Classification (GTDB taxonomy): domain Bacteria; phylum Pseudomonadota; class Alphaproteobacteria; order Rhizobiales; family Xanthobacteraceae; genus Bradyrhizobium. The sequence goes on along the minus strand of NZ_JARVWP010000032.1, from coordinate 40,420 downwards.
CGGTCAGGTTGACCGCGATCATCTCCATGCCACGCGCTTCCAGCGCCGCGCGGCGATCGGCCTGGGCGTGGAGGTTGTCGTCGATGACGGCGAAGCGGACCTCGGCATGGCCGAGGATGTAGTCCATGTCCGCCGGCCCGAGCATGGTGTTGATCGGCACCCAGACCAGGCCGGCGCGGTGGATGCCGAAGAGCGCTTTGACGAACTCAACGGAGTTGTTGCAGATTGTCGAGATCTTCTCGCCCGGCTTCAGGCCGCGCTGCACCAGGTGATTGGCGAAGCGATTGGCGTCGCGCTCGAGCTCGGTGAAGCTGACCTGCCTGGTGCCATCGGTCAGCGCGATGCGATCCGGAAACCGCCGCGAGGCACGCTTCAGAAGGTCGCCGATCGCGACCCGCCCGATGCGGCCCGGCCCGGTGACGCCGCCGGTTGCTGCGAGATTGTCCATGTCTTGCTCCTCCCTCGCCGTCATTCCGGGGCAGCCCGTAGGGCTGAGCCCGGAATCCATGGCGCCACAGGACGTGCGGCCTGATGGATTCCGTGCTCGCGCTACGCGCGCCCCGGAATGACGGTCAGTGTCTCGTCCCAAAAATCTGCCGCGCTTCCGCGGGGCTCGCGATCTCGCGGCCGGCACGGCGGGCGCAGACGGCGAGCCCTTCGACGAGCTGCCCGTTCGACGTCACCTTGGTGCCATCGCCGAGATAGAACGTGTCTTCCAGCCCGCTGCGCAGATGGCCGCCGAGATCGGCGGCGCGCTGGTGCAGCGGCCAGATCTCGGCACGGCCGATCGCGGTGACCTGCCAATGCGCTTCCGGCGCCTTCAGCTTGAGCAGGATCGGCAGCAGCTCCGGATCGGCCGGCATGCCCGAGGCCACGCCCATCACGAAGTTGTATTCGAGCGGTCCGGAATACATCCCGGTCTGCCGGTACATGCCAACACAGCGCACGATGCCGACGTCGAAGCACTCGAATTCGGGAATCGTGCCAGCCGCCTTCATCACGTCGAGATAGTCCTGCACCTTCTCGACGGCGTTATCGAACATCATCGGCGGCCAGGCCCAGGTGTTGTCGGCCTTGACCTTCAGATAGTTCAGCGAGCCTGCGTTGCAGGCGGCGATCTCGGGCCTCGTCTCACGCACGCAATCGAGCGCGCCCTGGTAGTTCGGTCCCGACGTGCCGGTGGTGTGGTTGATGATCACGCCGGGGCAGGCCTCGCGGATCGCCTGCTGAATCTCCTTGCTGATACCGACATCCCATGACGGCAGGTGGCCCTTGTTCGGCTCCTGCTGGCGCAGATGGATGTGCATGATGCTGGCGCCGGCGTTGAACGCGGCCTTGGCCTCGCGCGCCATCTGTTCCGGCGTCACCGGGACATTGTGCTGCTTCGGATCGGTAAGCACGCCGTTCAGCGCGCAGGTGATGACAGCCTTGTCGCTCATGGGTCTCTTGTCCGCTTTGCAGCGCACCTGCGCTGCTGGTTTTCCCATGATGAGAAATTTGCCTTCGCGCCATCTTGCGTTGACTGGCTAAGTCAATGCGATCACGCCGTAATCCGCCGCCAGCCGGTTAACACAAGACGCCGCACGAGCATGGCGCATAGGCTTTGCCGCAAGCAGAAGCGGGCGCAACAAGCCGGCATCACGGGGAGGACGTCATGGTCTCGATCAACCGGCGCTCATGGCTCACCGGCGCGGCGGGCGCGGGGCTAGCCGCCGTCTCGGGCCTCAGGCCTTCGCTGGCCGACGACACGCCAGGGGTCACTGCGACCGAGATCAGGATCGGCAGCACCACCTCGCTGAGCGGCCCGGTGTCGGCACTCGGCGTGCAGGCGCGCTGCCAGGAAGCCTATTTCAGGATGCTGAACGAGCAGGGCGGCATCGCCGGCCGGCAGATCAAGTACATCTATTACGACGACGCGTTCAATCCGGCCAAGACGGTCGAGCAGGTGCGCCGCCTGATCGAGAGCGACAATGTCGCCTTCCTGTTCAACATGCTCGGCACCGCGCCGAACTCGGCGGTCGTCAAATACATCAACGCCGCCAAGGTGCCGCATCTGTTCCTGTCGGTGAACGGCGACAAATGGGGCGACTACAAGTCCTATCCCTGGACCATGGGCTTTGCGCCGAGCGCGCGGACCGAGGCGCAGGTGTTCGTCAAATATGCGCTGAGCCAGCACAAGGACGCGAAGATCGCGGTGCTCTACCAGAACGACGATCTCGGCAAGGATTTCGTCGCCGGCACCAAGGACGTGCTGGGCGAGCGGTTCGCGACATCGGCCGTGGTCGCCTCGCACGAGGTCACCGATCCCACGATCGATTCCCAGATCGTCGCCTTGCGCGGCGCCAATCCCGACGTGCTGATCTCGGGCACAACGGCAAAGTTCTGCGCGCAGTCGATCCGCAAGATCTACGAGCTCGGCTGGAAGCCGATGCATTTCATCGCGAGCGGTGCTGCGTCGCTGTCTTCGACCATCGTCCCCGTCGGCCTCGACAAGGCCCAAGGCACGATCTCGTCGGCCTATATCAAGGACGTTGCCGATCCGGCCTGGGCCAATGATCCCGGCGTGAAGGATTTCCTCGCCTTCATGGAAAAATACTTCCCCGACGGCAATCCGAAAGAGGGCTACAACCTCTACGCCTACATGGTGGCGAACGTGCTCAAGATCGTGCTCGATCAATGCAAGGGCAATTTCAGCCGCGACAACATCATGGCGCAGGCGAACAATCTGAAAGACGTCTATGTCCCGACATTGCTGCCCGGCATCAAGGTCAACACCAGCCCGACCAATCACCATCCGCTGCAGCAGTTGCAGTTGCAGCGTATCGAAGGGCCCGGCTGGCTGCGGTTCGGCGAGGTGATCCAGGGCGCGAATTTGTAAGGGTGGGGACAAATCTCAGCCGTCGTCCCGGCGAAGGCCGGGACCCATAACCACCAATGCCTGTTGCTTCAGGTAGGCGTCTGCCATCCCGCTTCATTGATGAATCACGCGGTATGGGTCCCGGCCTTCGCCGGGACGACAATCTACGTCAGCGCGCGCTCGCTCGTTCCCTGCCCGGTGCGGTAGATCGCAAGATCCCGCGAGCCGGAGAAGATCGCGCGCGGCTTCAGGCCATAGAAGCGGCGGATCGAGTGGCTGAAATGGGTCGAGTCGGGATAGCCGATGTCCTGTGCGAGATGCGCGAGGTTGATGTCCTGGTTGGCGAAGTGCAGCAGATGCCGCGCGCGCTTCCAGGCGCGGAAGGAGCGGAACGAGATCCCGGTCTCCTCCTTGAACAGATGCAGGAAGCGCGACGGCGACAGCCCGGCCTCGGCAGCGCAACCCGCTGCGGTCACTGGCTCGCCGGAGAACTGCCCGATGCGGCCGATCGCGCGCACCACGCGCGGATCGAGCACGCGCTGCGGCAGCGCGTCGCCGAAGCACATGGTGTCGAACTCGGCATTGGCGATCGCGTCGCGATGCTGCATCTCGGCCAGCGTCGCATAGGCGTTGCGGATCCGATTGGCGAACAGATGCGAGTCCGGCCCTTGCAGGCGGCGAGCGACCGCTTCGAGCGTGCCGTCGGGCACGCTCTCCGGCTCGATCGCGACGCAGATCGCGGAACGATATTCGCTGGTGATGGTGTGCCGCAGATTCGGCATCGTTACCGCGAGCTCGCCATGGGACTCGCGGCCCTCGCTGGTCGACAAATGCAAGCCGTCGCGGATCGCGACATAGACATGGAATGCGCCGGGGCAGCGTTCACGCGGGCGGCCGAGCAGCCCGGCATAGAACACCCGCTCCGGCGTGATCAGCATCCGGTGACCAGACTGCTGCTGGCCGGACTTCTGGCACTTCGCGTCCACGATCGCGTCCATGGCGGCTCCTCCTCGCGCGGCTCTTTGGGCCGCTGCGGCGGAGCTACCATAGCGCAAATTCGCAAGCTGTCACCGACGCGAAATGTCGTCATTCCGGGGCGCATCGAAGATGCGAGTCTCAGGTGCGCAATTGCGCACCGGGGAATCTCGAGATTCCGGGTTCGATGCTGACGCATCGTCCCGGAATGACGGAGAAGTTACGGCCGCGCCCGCGGCGCAACATTCTGTTCCTTCCCGGCTTTTTGCTCCGACGCCACCGCACGCTTGTAACCGTCGCGCTGCTGCAGCCGCGCCCAATAGGCCGCGACATTCGGCCCGAAATCCTTGGCAAGACCGATATTGCTGGCGAGCCGGAGCGCATAGCCGTTGGCGATGTCGGCGGCGGTGAAGCGTTCCGCGCAGAGGAATTCCGACTTCGCGGCGGCGGCCTCGACTGCGCGCAGGCGACCAAGGAACCATTTTGCATAGTCGCCGGAGACCTGCGGGTTGCGCCGCTCCTCCGGCTCAAGCTGGCTGTAGCGGAGCACCAACGTCTGCGGAAAGGTCAGCGTCGCATCGGAAAAATACATCCAGTTCAGGAACGCGCCATAGGCCGGCTCGTCGACGCCGACGATCAGCGGCGTCGGGCCGTATTTGGTGCCGAGGTAATGGCAGATGCCGGAGGACTCCGTCATCCTGGTCTCGCCGTCGATCATGAACGGGATGGTGCCGAGCGGGTTGATGCCGAAATATTCCTTGGCGAACACGCGCGGCGGGAACGGCAGCATCTTCAGCTCATAGGGCAGCCGGAGCTCCTCCAGCATCCACAGCGGGCGGAACGAGCGCGCAGCGTCGCAGTGATAGAGCGTGATCATCAGGCGTTTCCCTTCTTCAGGCCAGGCAGCGTGCCCATCATCTTGCACAATACCATGAGCATCACCTCGTCGGCACCGCCGCCGATCGAGGTCAGGCGGCTGTCGCGATAGGCCCGGCTGACCGGGGTCTCGTTGGTGAAGCCCATGCCGCCCCAATATTGCAGGCAGGCATCGGTGAGCTCGCGGCCGAGCCGGCCGGCTTTCAGCTTGGCCATGGTCGCGAGCCGCGTGACATCCTCGCCCGCCACCAGCGCCTCGGCAGCGCGATAGATCAGCGAGCGCAAGAGCTCGACCTCGGTCTGCATCTCCGCAAGCTTGAAGTGCACCACCTGGTTATCGAGGATCGAGCCGCCGAACGCCTTGCGGTTGCGGGTATACTCGATGGTCTCGTTGATGATGAACTCATGCGCCTTGAGGCAGGCCGCGGCACCCCACAGCCGCTCCTCCTGGAATTGGATCATCTGGTAGGTGAAGCCCTGGCCTTCCTCGCCGATCCGGTTGCGCTTCGGCACCCGGACGTTGTCGAAGAAGATCTGCGCCGTATCCGACGAGCGCATGCCGAGCTTGTCGAGCTTGCGCGCGACCTGGACACCCCTGGTTTTCATGGGCACGCAGATCAGCGACTTGTTGCGATGGACCTGGCCGTCGCTGGTGTTGGCGAGCAGGCAGATCCAGTCGGCCTGGGTGCCATTGGTGATCCACATCTTGCCGCCATTGATGACGTAGTCGTCGCCGTCGGAGCGAGCGCTGGTCTTGATCGAGGCGACGTCGGAGCCGGCGCCGGGCTCGGAGACGCCGATGCACGCGACCTGATCACCGGCGATCGCCGGCACCAGGAATTCGCGCCGCACCTCGTCGGAGCCGAACCGCGCCAGCGCCGGTGTCGCCATGTCGGTCTGCACCCCGATCGCCATCGGCACGCCGCCGCAGGTGATGGCACCGAGCTCCTCGGCCATCATCAACGCGTAGGAATAATCCAGTCCCTGGCCGCCGAACTCGACCGGCTTGTTGAGCCCGAGGAAGCCGAGATCGCCGAGCTTCTTGAACAGCTCGTGCGCCGGGAAGATGTCGGCCTTCTCCCACTCGTCGACATGGGGATTGATCTCGGCTGCGATGAATTTTTGCAAGAGCCGGCGCGGTTCGTCGTGGTCGGCGGTAAAGAGCATTGTCGGTCTATCCTTTGTCATTCCGGGGCGATGCGAAGCATCGAGCTCGGAATCCATTTCACATCGAATCTGCGGCCTGATGGATTCCGGGCTCTCGCTTCGCGAGCCCTCAGGTGCGCAATTGCGCACTGGGGAATGACGAGACAGGTTTGTCACAACCCCATCTGCCGGCTCGCGAGATCCTTCATGATCTCCTCGGTACCGCCGCCGATGGCGTTGACCTTGACCTCGCGGTAGATGCGCTCGACCTTGACGCCGCGCATGAAGCCGGCGCCGCCGAAGATCTGCACCGCCTCGGAGGCGCAATGCGCCATGGTCTGCGTCGCCTGGTTCTTCATCATGCAGATCTCGGCGACCGGGCTTTCGCCCTGGCCGAGCCGCCACGCCAGCATTTCCAGCATCGCCTGCGAGGCCGCGACCTTCTGCGCCATGTCGACGATCTTGTGCCTGATGACCTGGTGCTGGGCGATCGGCTTGCCGAACGTCTTGCGCTCCTTGGCGTAGGCGATCGCCTCGTCGAGGCAGACCCGCGCATACGCCGTGCAGCTTGCCGCCATGCCCATGCGCTCGCTGTTGAAGTTGTACATGATCTGCTTGAAGCCCTGGCCCTCCTCGCCGATCAGGTTCTCGACCGGCACGCGGCATTGATCGAAATGCAGCGTCGCGGTATCCGACGCCCACCACCCCATCTTCTTCAATTTGGTGCGGGACAGACCCGGCGTATCGCCCTCGATCAGCAGCAGGCTGACGCCGCCCGGGCCCTCGCCGCCGGTGCGCACCGCGACCGTCAGATAGTCGGCCCGCATGCCCGAGGTGATGAAGGTTTTCTCGCCGGAGACGACGTAATGCTCGCCGTCGCGCCGCGCCTTGGTGCGCAGGTTCGCGACATCCGAGCCACCGCCCGGTTCGGTGATCGCGAGCGCCGAGATCTTCTTGCCGGCGAGCACGTCCGGCAGCACCCGCGCCTTGACCTCGGGGCGTGCGGCGCGCGCGATCGGCGGCGAGCCGATGGTGTGGCTCATCAGGCTCGCGGAGACGCCGCCGGCGCCGGCCCGCGCCAGCTCCTGCGAGGCCACGATCTTCATGAACTGGTCGGTGGCGACCCCGCCATATTCCTCTGGGAAACCGAGGCCGAGCAGCCCGATCTCAGACGCCTTGGCATAGAGTTCGCGCGGAAACTCGCCCTCTTCGTCCCATTGATGGGCATAAGGCTCGATTTCCCTGGCCACAAAGCGCCGCATCACCTCGCGAAAGGCCTCATGCTCGACGGTGTAGAACGGGTTTGCCATCCGCGTGCTCCGTTGATTCTCGCGCCCGACGATGTCCGGATTTCTCCCGGTTCACTTGCGTCGAGTGGCTGTCCGCCGGAACGGGTTTCCATCTGGCCACCCGCCAGCCACTAAACGCAAGACAGTATCCCGATACGCCCCGTCCACTGCCAATTCATGGCATCAATCGAGCCAGGAACAGGCGGCGCAAGACTGCCGTTCCGGAGGAGGGAAATGTGCCGGTTCGTTACTACGACTGGATCGCGCATCATCGCCGGCGCACGCCGGACAAGATGGCGCTTGTCGATCTCGCCAGCGGTCGCCGCTTCACCTACGCGGAGCTCGACGCCCGCGTGTCGCGGGTTGCCGCCTGGCTGCGTGACGGGCTGAAGGTTGCCAGCGGCGACCGCGTCGCGGTGCTGGCGCTGAACACCACGGATACGCTGGAGATCCAGTTCGCCTGCTTCCGGATCGGCGCGGTCTTCCTGCCGCTCAACACCCGCCTCACGGTTCCCGAGCTGCGCTACATCACCGGCGACGCTTCGCCGAAGGTGATGATCCATGACGACGACCTCGCCGAGACCGCGCTTGCGGTCGCCAAGCTCTGCGATGTCGCATCGACCGTGCGGCTCGGCCCGGGCGGCGCCTATGAAGCCGGCATCGCGGGGGCCAAGCCGATTGAGCGGTTCGAGGAGGTCACGCTCGATGACATCTCGACCATCATGTACACCTCTGGCACCACCGGTCAGCCCAAGGGCGCGATCATCACGCACGGGATGACGTTCTGGAATTGCGTCAATCTCGGCGGCCCCGCCTACATCTCGCCGGCCTCGGTGCTGCTGACGGTGCTGCCGCTGTTCCACACCGGCGGGCTGAATTGCTACACCAACCCGGTGCTGCATGCCGGCGGCACCGTGCTGATCATGCGCGCGTTCGATCCCGGCGAGGCGCTGAAGCTGATCGGCGATCCCGCGCAGGGTATCAACGTGTTCTTCGGCGTGCCCGCGATCTACCAGTTCATGGCGCAGCATCCGTCCTTCGCCACCGCGGATTTCAGCCGCCTGATGATCGGCGGCGTCGGCGGCGCACCGATGCCGGTGCCGCTGCTCAAGACCTGGGAGGCGCGCGGCGTCGCGCTGCAGCAGGGCTACGGCATGACCGAGACCTCGCCGGCGGTGATGGTGCTCGACCGCGAGGATGCCGCGCGCAAGGCCGGCTCGTCCGGCAAGCCGGTGCTGCACACGGAAGTGCGCATCGTGCGGCCCGACGGCAGCGATGCCGCGGTCGGCGAGCTCGGCGAGCTCTGGGTCAAGGGCCCGAACATCACGCCGGGCTACTGGAACCGGCCGGACGCCAATGCCTCGTCCTTCACCGACGGTTGGCTGCACACCGGCGATGCCACGCGGATCGACGAGGAAGGCTTCTACTACATCGTCGACCGCTGGAAGGACATGTACATCTCCGGCGGCGAGAACGTCTATCCGGCCGAGGTCGAGAGCGTGCTGCATCAACTGGCCGCCGTGGCGGAGGCCGCTGTGATCGGTATTCCGAACGAGCAGTGGGGCGAGGTCGGAATGGCCGTGATCGCCGTGAAGCCGGGCCATACGCTGACGCCGGCGGAAATTCATGCGCATTGCCAGGCTAATCTGGCACGGTTCAAGTGCCCGCGCCTGATCGAATTCATCGATGCCCTGCCGCGGAACGCGACAGGCAAAATTCATAAGCCGACGCTCCGGCAGCAATTCAGCCAGCCGAAGCCGACTGATACTGCCGCTTGATCGCAGGGACGCGTGTCGCGTCGCCTGCCATGTCGAGAGAGTGTTGCCCATAAACGTTTGCCGGGACCGGCTATGGGTTCGTTGCGTTGAGTCCCCAACCAAAATAGATCGAGGAAATTGCCTTTATGAAAACCACAAAACTGTCGCTGCTGGCCGCCGCCGCGGCGCTCTGCCTGCTCTCCACCCAGGCCGCCTTTGCCCAAAAGAAGTATGACACCGGCGCTTCCGACACCGAGATCAAGATCGGCAATGTCGAGGCCTATAGCGGTCCCGCCTCCGCCTACGGCGTCATCGGCAAGACCGAAGAAGCCTATTTCAAGATGATCAACGATCAGGGCGGCATCAACGGCCGCAAGATCAACTGGATCTCCTATGACGACGGCTACTCGCCGCCGAAGACCGTGGAGCAGATCCGCAAGCTGATCGAGAGCGACGAGGTCTTCCTGGTGTTCAACGCGCTGGGCACGCCGACCCAGACCGCGGTGCAGAAGTATCACAACGCCAAGAAGGTGCCGCAGCTGTTCCTCGCCACCGGCGCCAGCAAGTGGAACGATCCGAAAGAATTCCCGTGGACGATGGGCTTTCAGCCGAGCTATCGCGTCGAGGCGCGGATCTTCGGCAAGTACATCCTCAAGGCCAAGCCGGACGCCAAGGTCGCGATCTTCTATGCCAATGACGATTTCGGCAAGGACTACCTGATCGGCCTCAAGGAGGTGCTCGACAAGTCGAGCGTCAAGATCGTCGCCGAGGAAAGCTACGAGACCACGGAGCCGTCGATCGATTCCCACATCGTCAAGCTGAAGGACACCGGCGCCGACGTGTTCGTCAACATCTCGACGCCGAAATTCGCCGCGCAGGCGATTAAGAAGATCGCCGAGATCGGCTGGAAGCCGATGCATGTCATGACCGACGTCTCGATCTCGATCGGCGCGGTCATGAAGCCCGCCGGGCTCGAGGCCTCCGAAGGCGTGCTGTCGGCCGGCTACCTCAAGGACGCCTCCGATCCGCAGTGGAAGAATGACGAGGGCATGAAGAAGTTCATGGCCTTCGCCGAGAAGTACCTGCCGGGCGCCAATTTGTCCGACGCCAACCTGGTCTATGGCTACGCCGCGGCGCAGACCATGGTGCAGGTGCTGAAACAGTGCGGCGACAACCTGACGCGCGAGAACGTGATGAAGCAGGCCGCCAGCCTGAAGGATTTTGCGCCCGACACGCTGATCCCCGGCATCAAGATCAACACCAGCGCGACCGATTTCGCACCGGTCGAGCAGCTCAAGATGATGCAGTTCAAGAACGGACAGTGGGAGCTGTTCGGCGACATCATCAGCGCCGAGACCGGCGGTTAGCGCTGGCCTCCTCGACAAGCAGACGACGTCGCGAAGCCGCCCATCCAGGCGGCTTCGTTGCTTTTGTGGCCCCCTCGCAATTCAGAGCCAGCCGAATGAGCTTCACCGCACTCTCACCGTCACCCTGAGGAGCCGCGAAGCGGCGTCTCGAAGGGTCGACGGCCCCCGCTGGTGGCCGTGCATCCTTCGAGGCTCGCTTCGCTCGCACCTCAGGATGACGGGACTCCTGCTTGTGATCCTATCCAGAATCCTTACCTAACAAGAGGGCCGCGCCGAACCCGGACCATCGAACCGATGCATTCCCACGTTCATTATCTGCCGCTGACGCCGGGTTTCTTCTCGATCCTGGTATTCGCCGCCGTGGCGCTGGTGGTGCTGATCCAGCTGCGCATCCTGCGCTACGCCTATATGCGGCTCGGCGTCGGTCCCGGTGTCGCGTTGCTGCTGTTGTTCGGTTCGCTGATCGGCAGCTATTTCAATATTCCGATCACCGTGCTGCCCGGCCCGCCGGTGCGATCGGGGGAGATCGTCGACTTCTTCGGCATGCGCTATGTCGTGCCTTATCTGGTATCGCCGAGCACGATCCTCGCCGTCAATGTCGGCGGCGCGGTGATCCCGGCCGTGATGTCCGCCTATTTGATGCTGCGCTATCAGCTCTGGCTGAGGGCCGCGATCGCGATGATCGTCATCGCCGCGATTGTCCATGCCAGCGCCACGCCGGTGCGAGGTATGGGCATCGCCGTCCCCGTGTTCGTCCCTGTTGTGGCGACCGCGATCCTCGCACTGCTGCTGTCCCGCGAATATGCCGCACCACTCGCCTATATCGGCGGCTCGATGGGAACGCTGCTCGGCGCCGATCTGCTCAACCTCGACAAGATCGGCAGCCTCGGCGCGCCGATTGCGTCGATCGGCGGTGCCGGCACGTTCGACGGCATTTTCCTGACCGGCATCCTGGCCGTGCTGATCGCCGGCGTAGTCGCGCCCGCGCGTCCAAGCCCGGCTTGATCATATCGGGGCTATCCCGGCAGGAAGATCGCAAACGGCTCGTCGATCGTGCGGCGCAGATGCTCGCGATAGAGGGCGTAGTTCGCGTCGTCGGCCGACACCCGGCCGAGGCTCGGCTTGGGCACGTTCTTGATCGGCAGGAACGCGATCGGCGCGGCGACCGGCGTCAGCAGCGAGCCGCGACCGGCGAGCAGCGTCGTGATGATGCCGTACATCTCGCCGGAATTGCGCGGGCGCGAGACCGTGATCACGCGATGCTGGCCGTGCCGGTTGGTCACGAGATAGACGAAGCCGGATTCATTGGGCACCGCCACCTCGCCATACTGGGTGTAGTCGGCGTCCTGCCGCTCGCCCTCGCGGAAGCCGAGCGATGACGACGCGTCGTCCCAGGCGATCTCGGTGCGATAGGCATAGAACGCGCCCGGCTCGCCGAACGACGGCCGCACCGTGATGTACGTCCCTTCGATCCGCGCCACCGAGCGGCGCGAATAGGATCCGAGGCTGTCAGGCGCAATCCCGCCATTGGCGGGCGCCGCCACCGTGATCGTCTCCGGCAGCTTGCGCAGGGAGACGCCAAGCGCTTGCTCGAGCCGCACGGTGGTCGCCAGCGTGAACGGCCGGCGGCCGCCGAGCACCTTTTCCAGTGTCGACAGGCTGAGCTTGGCCTGCTCGGCCAGCGTCTGCCGCGAGATGCGGCGGCGCGCAATTTCCTCGCGGATGGTCTCCGCGATCTGCTGGCTCTGCTCAGCCGAAAGCTGCTTGTCAGGCGTCGGCATTCTGATTCCTGCCCGGTTCCCCGTGATTCCGCGCAGTCTAGCAGACCGGACAATCCATCACAAAACCGCACAAACCCGCCTTGGCCGGCGGCGGGCCGCGCCGGGCGGCGGCCAATCATTGCCGATCATTCTGCTCGCGCCAAAACCGCCGCTCTCCATGATTGCGAAGCAGCGAAAGTCTCGCTCGGGAGTGACGACAATGACGATTTACGATGCATGTGAGAGCAGTCCGCAGATACGCCTGTCGCGCAGGACGCGCATCGCGCTGTTCTTCCTGGTGGAAGGCGTGGCCGCGCTGGTGATCGGCTTTGCGGCGCTGTTTCTGAGTTTCGATCCGGTATGGTCGGCCGAGTTGCCGCAACAGGCGGTGCTGCGGCCGAGCGATGCGCGCTCCGGCTCGCTGCTGTTCAAGACCGACGACGGCTACAAGGATGCGCTGAGGCTCGGCATCGATGTCGACCTCACCGTGTCGGGCCCGACCGTCCGCGCCCGCGTCACGCAGATCTTCCGCAACCCGACCAAGGACTGGGTGGAGGCGACCTATGTCTATCCGCTGCCGGCCGGAGGCGCGGTCGATACGCTGAAGATGGTGGTCGGCGATCGCATCGTGGTCGGCGACATCAAGGAGCGGCAGCAGGCCCGCGCCATCTACGAGCAGGCCAAGCAGAACGGCCAGAAGGCCGCGCTCACCGAGCAGGAGCGGCCGAACATCTTCACCAACTCGGTCGCCAATATCGGCCCGGGCGAAACCGTTCTGGTGCAGATCGAGTATCAGGAGCCGGTGCAGCAGAACGGCAACGAGTTCTCGCTGCGGGTGCCGATGGTGGTCGGCCCGCGCTACAATCCGCGCCCCGTCGTGCAGAGCGTCGATCTTCGCGCCGATGGCAACGGCTGGGGCGCAACGTCGACCGATCCAGTGCCGGATCGCGACCGCATCGCGTCCGAGGTGCTCGATCCCGCCACCAACGCGCCGATCAATCCGACCAACATCACGGTGCATCTCAACGCCGGCTTCCCGCTCGGCGAGGTGAAGAGCCACTTCCACCAGGTCAGGATCGAGAGCCCCGACAGCACCACGCGCGTCGTCAGGCTCGCCGAGGGCCCGGTGCCGGCCGATCGCGATTTCGAACTGACCTGGAAGCCGGTCGCCGAGAAGGCGCCGTCGGTCGGGCTGTTCCGCGAGCATGTCGGCAATTCCGACTATCTGCTCGCCTTCGTCACGCCGCCGTCGGTGGAGCAGGCCCAGCAGAAGCCGCTGCCGCGCGAGGTGATCTTCGTGATCGACAATTCCGGTTCGATGGGCGGCACCTCGATCATCCAGGCCAAGGCGAGCCTCACTTACGCGCTCGGCCGCCTGCAGCCGGCTGATCGCTTCAACGTGATCCGCTTCGACGACACCATGGACACGCTGTTCCCGTCGCCGGTCGCGGCAAACAGCGCCAATATCGGCAACGCGACGGCGTTCGTCAGTGCGATACAGGCCCGCGGCGGCACCGAGATGGTGCCGGCGATGCGCGCGGCACTGTCCGACACCAACCACGACGACGCCGATCATGTCCGCCAGGTCGTGTTCCTGACCGACGGCGCGATCGGCAACGAGCAGCAATTGTTCGAGACCATCAGCGCGCTGCGCGGCCGTTCGCGGGTGTTCATGGTCGGCATCGGCTCGGCGCCGAACACTTATCTTATGACGCGCGCCGCCGAACTCGGCCGCGGCACCTTCACCCATATCGGCTCGGTGGAACAGGTCGATGAGCGGATGCGCGACCTGTTCGCCAAGCTGGAGAATCCCGCGGTGACCAACTTGTCCGCGAAGTTCTCCGAGGCGACGGCCGACCTGACGCCGGCGGTGCTGCCCGACGTCTATCGCGACGAGCCGCTGGTGCTGGCCGCGAAGCTCGACAAGCTCGCCGGCTCGGTCGAGATCAAGGGCCGCATCGGCGACCGCCCGTGGAGCGTGACGCTGCCGCTGGCGAATGCCGCCGAAGGCAAGGGCCTCTCCAAGCTGTGGGCACGCCGCAAGATCGCGGATGCCGAGGTCGCGCGCACCACGCGGCAGGCGAACCCGGAGGATGCCGACAAGACCATCCTCGCGCTGGCGCTGGAGCACCAGCTCGTGACGCGGCTGACCAGCCTCGTCGCCGTCGACAAGACCCCGAGCCGTCCCGAAGGCGAGCCGCTGAAGCTCTCCGAGCTGCCGCTCAACCTGCCCGCCGGCTGGGATTTCGCAAAAGTGTTCGGCGAGCGTCCGAGCCTGCCGGCTGCACCGGGCGAGCGTCGCGCTGACGCCGGCGACGGCAAGGTACAGCTCGCCGCGCTGAAGCGGTCACCGGTCGCAACACAACGTCCCGGCACCATCCAGCTGCCGAAGACCGCGACCGATGCCGAATTGAAGATGATCGCGGGTGTGATCCTGCTCACGGTCAGCCTTCTGCTTCTGGTGTTCAACCGGCGTCAGACGTCGCCCCAATGACGTCGGATGAAAGGAGAAGGTGCCCCCCGACCTCCTCCTTCAAGAGCGCGCGCGGCCTTCCCACCCGTCCCCCAGGGGCCGCGCGCGCAGTTTTTTCTTCGCGCGTCATTCCGGGGCGATGCGCAGCATCGAACCCGGAATCTCGAGATTCCGGGTTCGCTTCGCGCCCCGGAATGACGGAAGGCCCAACGATGCGCCGCTGCATCCTCCCCCTAGCCTTCGCCCTCATCGGCCTGATCCTGCTCGGCCAGGGCGCCTATATCCATGCCAAGGCGCTGCTCGCGCAGGTGCTGCTGGAGCGCGCCTTCACGCAGAGCATCGCGACCGGCCATCCCGTGAAGCCGTGGAGCTGGGCCGATACCTGGCCGGTGGCCCGGATCGAGATCAAGCGCCTGCACGCCTCCGCGATCGTGCTCGCCGGCAGCAGCGGCCAGGCGCTGGCCTTCGGCCCCGGCCATGTCGAGCAGAGCGTCGATGCCGGTGAGCGCGGCGTCGCAGTCTATTCCGCGCATCGCGACACCCATTTCCGGTTTTTGAAAGATGTCACAATCGGCGACGAGATCGACGTCACGAGCAGCGACGGCAGGATATTTCGCTATCGGACCGATCGCAGCGCGGTGGTCCGCTTCGATCAACCCGGCATCGACCCGCTGACCGGCCGGTATGAGCTGGTGCTGTCGACCTGCTGGCCATTCGACGCGCTGACGTCGGGGCCTGAGCGCTATTTGTTGCACGCAACCATGATCGAGTCGGAATCGGGTTCCTGACGCGCATCGATTTTGCGCCTGCCGGGATATTGCACGCGATGCCCTGACTTGCGCCAGCGTGAGTTGCCACCCCCTTTCCCTCGCCATAAAAACAATGAAAAATCGCGTCCTGCGGTGATGCGCCGTGGGCCAGAGGAAACAAGCAGAACAAGGATAAGGGCAGGCTCCATGGAAGCTTTCGCAAGCACGGCGTCTCATGTGTCCCACAAATGGGCGCCGCCCGCTGATGCCAGCGACATCGTCAAAAGCATCCATGCGATGCTGCACCCGCGCAACATCGTGCTGGTCGGCGCCACCGACAAGCCCGGCAACTACGCCGAACGGATCTGGAACAACCTGGTCAAGTACAAATATGCCGGCGGCCTGTTTCCGATCAACGCCAAGCGCGAAGCCATCTGGGGCGTCACCTGCTACAAGGATTTCGCCAGTCTTCCCGAAAAGCCCGACCACGTGCTGGTGCTGGTGCCGGCCCGCTTTGCCGTGCAGGTGATCCGCGACGCTGCCGCCGCCGGCGCGCGCTCGGCGACGATCGTCACGTCAGGCTTCAGCGAGTTGCAGGACGAGGAGAGCCAGCGGCTCGCGGTCGAGCTGAAGCAGGCGATCAAGGAGACCGGGCTTGCCGTCACCGGTCCGAACTGCCTCGGCAATCTCAGCGCCGGCGAGAACCTGTTCACCAACATCGACGACCGCATCGTCACCATGGAGCCGGGCGCGGTGGCGATCGCCGGCCAATCCGGCGCGATCGTGATGGCGATCCGCCAGGCACTGGAGGATCGCGGTGTCGGCGTCGGCTACATGGTCACGACAGGCAACGAATCCGGCCTCGAGACCCCGGACCTGATGAGCTATTTCGCGGCCGATCCGAGCATCCGCGTCATCGTGGTCTATCTCGAAGGCGTCAGGAACACCAAGGTGTTCCGCGATGCCTGCAAGGCCGCGCGCGCCGCCGGCAAGCCGGTCATCGCACTCAAGCTCGGCGCCTCCGAAGGCGGCCGCGCCGCCGCGATGGCGCATACCGGCGCGCTCGCCGGCTCGATCGAGACATTCGATGCGATCTCGACCCGCGAGGGCGTGATCCGGGTGCGCGGACTGGATGAATTGATCGAAACCACCGAGTGCTTCGTCCATGCCGATCCGCCGAAGGGCAACCGCCTCGCGGCGGTGTCGCTGTCGGGCGGCAAGCGCGGGCTTCTGATCGACGCGTTCTATTCCGCCGGCCTGAACTTCGCGCCGCTGAGCCCGAACGCGTCCGAGCAGCTGGCGAAGATGCTCGGCCCCGGCAGCATCGTCGGCAACCCGCTCGACGCCGGCTTTGCGGCCGTGGTCGATCCCTCCGTCTACATGAAGTCGATCAAGATCATGATCGACGATCCCGACACCGACATCGTCATTATCGACGCCGAGCTGCCGAAGGCGCCGCACGAGCTGCGCGAGCGCAATCTGCGCATCGTCAACGAGATGGCTGGGCAGGCCAACAAGCCGGTGATCTATATCAGCGCGATGTCAATCGGCTTTACCGACTTCACCAAGGGACTGCGCAAGTCCCTGCCCAATATCGCAGTGATGCAGGGCCTCGACCGCGCGGTCGGCGCGATCAAGTCGCTGATCGAATATGCCGGTCTGCGCAAGGAAGTGCCCGACATCGTGTCGAGCTCGAAGGCGTCCGCGCGCGCCGTTCTGGAGAAGACGCTGAAGGCCGCCAACGGCGCCGCCGCGCTCGACGAGGTCGCCTCGAAGCAGCTGCTCAAGGCCTATGGCATCCCGATCTCGAAGGAAGACGTCGCGCAGACCGCGGCGGAAGCCGTGAAGATCGCCAAGGCGATCGGCTTTCCGGTGGTCGCCAAGGTGGTCAGCCCCGACATCCTGCACAAGTCGGATATCGGCGGCGTGGTGCTGAATCTTGCCAACGCGGCTGAAGTGAAGAAGGCGTTCAACGACATCACCGCGCGGGTGAAGAAGCTGAAGGGCAAGCCGAAACTCGAGGGCATCCTGATCGCGCAACAGGTCAAGGCCGACCTCGAGCTCGTGGTCGGCGCCTCGCTCGATGCCGAGATGGGCCCCGTGGTGCTGTTCGGCACCGGCGGCGTCGATATCGAACTGATGAAGGACGTCGCGCTGGCCGGCGCACCGCTCGATGCCGCCGAGGCAAGGGAGCTGATCGCCAAGACCAAGGCCGGCGTCAAGATGAAGGGCTATCGCGGCAAGCCCGCGCTGCACGAGCCGTCGGCGGTGAAGGCGCTGGTGGGGCTCTCCAACCTGATGGCCGACGCCAACGGCCGCATCGCCTCGATCGACGTCAACCCGTTCCTGATCAACAGCAAGCTCGGCGTCGCCGTCGACGGCCTGATCGTGCTGAACAACGCAGCCGCAAACAAGGCCGCGGGGCATTAGGTTGTAGTGCACGCCCGGCCTCTGCCCCCGTCATCCTGAGGAGCGCGTAGCGCGTCTCGAAGGATGCACGGCCACCGGCCGGGCCGCGCATCCTTCGAGGCTCGCTCCGCTCGCACCTCAGGATGACGGATGAAGAGCGCGCTAAAAGCTCGCGCCCCACTGCAGCGCGGTCTGCATCACCCAGTCGCGATAGAGCGTGAGCGGCGTCACGCCGGTGATGCCGCCGCAGCCGGCGGTGCCGTTGGGGCCGGTGGACCAGCTCACCACGCCGACGATGACCGGCCCGCTCTGCTTGTCCTCGAACACAGGCGCCCCGGAATCGCCGGTGCAGGCGCCGAGCCCGTCGCGCACGCCCTGCCCGACCGGATCGACGAGACGGATCTGCAGCGTCCCGGGCTTGCCGCTCGCGATCAGGCCGGCGACGCGAATGCTGCCGCCGCTCTTGCCGTCGCCGCGCACAGTGACGCCGACGCCCGCGACGGTGAAGCGGCCGCCGACCTGGATCGGAATGTTGGGCATGCCGAGCACGGCCGGTGCCTTGCCTGCGGAAGGCACCGCAAGTTGCAGCAGCGCGACATCGGCGGTGGCAACATGATTGATCATCGCCTGCATCCGGAAGCCGGGATGGATCGCGACCGTCTTGACGTCCTGCAGCTTGGGTTGCCGGTCCGCGCCGTACTCGACGATCTTGTAGTCGGCGCCGGGCTGCACGCAATGCGCCGCGGTCAGCACCACCTTCGGCGCAATCAGCGCGCCGGTGCAGAAATTGCCGCGTGAACCGACGATGGTGACGACCGAGCGCGCAACGCCGTCGGTCGACGGCGCGCCGCCACCGACGATGGCGAAGGCCGGCGTTGCCATCAGCATGGTCAGAAAGGCCGTCGCCCGAATCAAATTCGTCATGGAACCCCGTCGATCTGCATCGGAATTGAGTACATCCGAGGCGCGGCATGGCGTCGCTCACACTCGGCCTCGGAGAACACGCAATCTTGTACAGAGCATCCGCGCCTGCATGCGTCAATTATCTAAATATCTAGCCGTCGCTGACTACAGCGCTGAAGTCACCGCCGGATTTCTCGCACGCCTTGGTGCACACGCGCTTCGTATCGTCGCTTAGCCGCGCTATCCGAGACATCGGAGCGTGCAAGGTGCCGTCGGCACGACGCCCGAATGTGAACTGCATCTCTTGATCCTGCGCGTCTCAGGGCCGTAATTTCGGCTCGATAACAATACAACCTCTGGCAGCATACCGCATACTTACCTTCATGACTTTCTGGATGCCGGTGCCGTCGATCACCGGACGGCTTTTCATCCGCCATTTCGTTGAGTTCGAGGATAATGATGAGGATCGCGGTCGTCACGCCGATCAGGCTGTTCAGCGAGGGGCTTACCTCGAGTTTCCAGAACCACGCCGAGTTTGCCGTCGAGGCGACGGTTTCCGACCTTGCCGGCCTGCGTGCGGCGCTCGAGACCGGCCGTGTGAACGTCATCCTGATCGACGTCACACAGGGCATCGATCTCGACGAGGTGCGGGTGATCGCGAGCGAACATGTCGACGTCGCCCTGGTCGCGCTCGGCCTCAACGAGGACCGGCGCGACGTGGTTCGCTGCGGCCGGGCCGGGTTCAGCGGCTACATTTCCCGGAATGCCAGCTTCGACGAGCTCTGCCGCGCACTGTCGGACGTCGCATCGGGGCGGTTGGCCTGCAGCGCCGAGATCTCCGGCGGCCTGCTGCGCGCGCTGTTTTGCATGGAGCGCCAGAGCGATACGATCGACGCGGATCAGGGACTGACGCGCCGCGAAAGCGAGGTTCTCAAGCTCATCGGACAAGGCATGTCGAACAAGGAGATCGCGCGCAATCTCAATCTCAGCCTTGCGACCGTCAAGCACCACGTCCATCACGTGTTGCAGAAGCTCGGCCTGCCGCGCCGGGCGCAGGCGATGCGGCGGGTCCGCGAAGCACCATGGATCGCATCATCTGCGCCGGCTCTCGACCGCCGCCGCGAACTCGACTGACACAAACCACCTGAATTCCGCATTCGGCTTATCGCAGCACGTGCACGCATTGGTGTGCGGCTTTGCACGCTTGCGTGCGCATCACGCCGTGAGACCGATCCCGACTAAATCCTTTGATCGATCTTTCGACGCGCAGGATTGATCTCCTGGATCGCTCGATCCGTATCATCGGCTCGATCCTTTTTGACCCATCGCGGCGAATAGGCCTTGCGCAGCACACCTGCCACAACAGCATCAACGCAGCGACACGATACTCTCTTCACTCGCAGCGTGCTTGCAGATTGCCGTGGAAGGCGGATCGGCTGCACGAATTCGCAGCAGACCGGCCAGGATTGATTTCATGAATCCAGTTGCCGACATCGCTGGTCTGACTGCCTTGTGGCAGAAAATGTCGGGTGGCGACCCCGCGGTGAAGATCGCGATCATCGACGGTCCCGTCGATCTCAACCATCCCTCGCTCAGGCAGGCCCGCGTCGCCATGGGCGGCGAATTCGTCGCGCCGTCCTCGCCGACGATCCAGTCCGAGCACGGCACGCATGTCACGAGCGTGCTGATGGGTACGCCCGGCAGCCCGGTGCTCGGCGTCGCGCCGAATTGCAGCGCGACCGTGTTCTCGATCTATCGCGAGGACGCATCCGGACAGATCGAGCCGTCCTCGCAAAGCACGCTGGCGCTCGCGATCAACCAGGCGCTGGCCGCCGGCGCCGACATCATCAACATCAGCAGCGGCCAGCAGTCCGCAACGGGACAGGCCGATCGCATTCTGGTCGACGCGGTGCGCGCCTGCGAACGTGCCGGCAAGCTGATCGTGGCCGCCGCCGGCAATGACGGCTGCCGCTGCGTCCAGGTGCCGGGCAGCCTCGCCTCGGTGCTGGCGGTCGGCGCGTGCGATCTGGCCGGCAATCCGCTGCCCTTCAGCAATTTCGGCGACGCCTATCTCGAGAACGGCATCCTCGCGCCGGGCGAGAACATCGCCGGCGCCTCGCCGGTCCGCAATGTCGGACTGCGTTCCGGAACGAGCTTCGCTGCGCCGATCGTCACCGGCGTCGTCGCGCTGTTGCTCTCATGCCTGCGCCGGAACGGGCGCAAGGCCGATCCGCAAGCCGTCCGTGCCGCGCTGCTCGAAAGCGCGGCGCCCTGCCGGAGCGACGGCAGCGCCCCGCGCTGCCTCGCCGGACGGCTCGATATTCCCGCGGCTGTCGCCGCCCTGCTTGGCGAGCAGGCGGACGCCGTCATGCCGTCGGGTGCCACGGCCGCGTCTCCCCGCTTCTGGGGAGTGTTCGCGCGCCCTTTCCTCCAACCGTCATCCGCCGCTCAGCCAACTGCAACCAGAGAGGATTCCATGGGAGATCTATCAGCAATGTCTGCACCATCGGCTCCGCGCATATTCGGGCCGGACGGCTCGGTCCTGCGAAGCAGCGCCGGGATCATGCCAAGCGAGGCGCAGCCCGCCGCACCGGCAGCACCTGCGGCCATGGCCGTTCCCGTTGATCACGGCGTCGTCGCCGCGCCGATCGCAGCGCCCGCGCCGTATCCGTACCACGCTCCCCATCCGGGCGGCGACATGGTCTGGATGCCGGCACCGGCTCCGCAGATGATGATGCCGCAGATGGCGATGCCAACCGCCGGCATGATGCCGCAAACCTGGCTGCAGCCGCAGCAGATGCCCGCGCTGATGCCGAGCAACGCGCTTCCCGTCGCAATGCCGCAGGCGCTGCCGATGTACGAAGCGCCCGCGGTTCGGACCAGCGAAAAGAGCTGCGGCTGTCGCGGCGGCATGCGTCCGCGAGGAACTGCGACCGAGCCCACCGGTCAGTTCGCCTTCCCGATCGGTCGGCTGTTTTACGATTTCGGCAAGGAAGCCCGCCTCGACTACTTCGTGCAGGCGATCGCCAACTGGCGCGACAGCCTGATCGGACGCGGCGATCCGGCGTTTGGAACGGATCGCGACCGCTCCGGCGACACCTCGGCGCCGTACAATCCGGCGATCATGGCGCGCTATCTGTTGAACCAGGCCGAAGGCGAGACGTCGGCGCCGGCCGGCTCCGGCAACAACTTCCCGGACGCCGACGCCATCACCTGGACAATGACGATCGATTCGATCCCGATCTACGCGATCAAGCCGCTCGACGTGTTCGGACTCGGGTTCTTCGCCGCGCTGATCCTGGCGCTGTGGCACCAGGAGGTCTCGCGCGACGATCCTTCGACGGCCCGCACCGTGGTGAAAGCGACAGCGGCCGTGGCCGACGCCGACGCACGGCCGACGTCGAACCCGCCATTCCCGCCGCCCGGCGGTATCGCGCGGGTCTCGATGGCCGGCTGGGTCGACAGCACCAACACGACCAAGCTGCTGAACGGCACCGTCGTGCCGACGCTGGTGACCGATTGGCGCGGCTTCTACCAATGGGATCTGTTCACACTGTTCGGACCACTCCCTTGGCCGGACGGCGCGGAAGGCTTCCTCGAGCGGATCTACAACGAGTTCCGCAACGTCGGTCTCTCGCCGCAGGATCGCGCGCTGAATTATTCGGCGATGAATGCCTACAACACGCGGAAGATCTTCATTGAGGCCGCCAAGAAGGGCCTGCGGCTCGACACCGTCGAGGTCGACCAGAGCGTCATTTGCCGGCCGGACTCGGATTGCCACGACGTGACGTACCGCTTCTTCAACCCGACGCAGGTCCTGACCCAGGCGCGCGAAGTCTATCAGTACACGATCGACGTCAGCGACGTGGTGCCGGTGGCGGTCGGGCCGCTGCGGTACTGGCAGGTCTATTGAGACAATTGCTCCTCTGCGTCCGGAGGAGATCAGAACGTGACGCGAATGAGCGTCACGTGGTCCAGGGGATCGACGCGATGAGCGATCCCCTGGGCGACGTCCAGCGACGGCGACCGCGGTCGGGTGACCACCTCCCGTAGTTGCCGTCAATTCAAACCGAAAGAAGGAGCTGAACATGTACGCAAGGAACGACTTTGAGACCTTCGGCAGCGTGCGTAGCCCGATCCAGTGTGAGGGCATCGAGCGCGGTCCGAAGCGGATTGCTGAAGTGGCGGTCAACGGGTCCGTCAACCCGCAGGGCTGGGGCGACATCCTCGGCGGGATCGCAAAGGTAGCGATCCCCGCCCTCAGCGGCGTCCTCGGCATCTGATCGCCGAACTCGGGGCCCGGCACTGTCGGGCCCCACCCATCCTCAAGGAGGCCACCATGATGCAGAAATCCACCGCCAGGAGCCCACAGCAACAGCTGCAGAACGGTCGCCGGGTCGAGCCCTCCGGGAAGATCGTCGTGTCATCAGTCGTGACCCACGCCTCGCTGCTCGCCGCGATCAGCGACCGCAACCCGATCATCGCCAAACGCACCACATCCGACGAGGACAATTCCTGACGTCCAAATCCTGAAATCATCGTCATCACCCAACCTATGGAGCCGATGCCATGGCAAGACCGCCCCGCCAATCCGGATCCGGCAATGCCGCCCCGCCGCCGGCGGAATCCGCAGCCTCAGCCTCAGCCGTTGCCGAGGCACGGCGCCCGCTGGAAGCGGCTGTTGTCGCCCGTCCGAAGATCGCCACCACGCCCGCTCCGCCGACAACGTCGGCCTATATGGCGCCGCCGCAGGGCCCCGGCGCCCCGCAGCAGATGCGCCATGACGGCTCGCCGAGTTCGGAAGAGAGACTCAACTCCGCGATGAAGATCCTGCTCGATCCGGCGGCGCGTGCGCTGCCGAGCAAGGTCTATTCCGGACAGACGCGAAATTGGACCCGCCGATCGTGACCGGCTTTGCACGTTGAGGCTCGGTTCGATTCGTTACCAACGCAACGGCCCGCCCGATCCGGTGGCGCGGCCGTTGCCGTTCGCCGGAGAGCGAGATGGACGAGAACGGCAGTCATCCGACCATCAATTTGCGCGGCGCCGTCCTCACAAGCGCGGGCCTCGGAGCACTCCTGTTTCTCGCGGCCGGCACCGTGCGCTGGACCGGCGGCTGGCTGTTCCTGATCGAGATCACGATCGGCGGACTGATCACCGAGGCCTGGCTCGCCAGGCACGATCCGGGACTGCTGGCGGAGCGGCGCACCGTGCGCGGCCAGGCCGAATGGGATCGCGTCATCACATCGATCATGCCGCTGTTGTGGCTGACATGGCTGCCGCTGATGGCGCTCGACGCGGTGCGCTACCAGGCATCGCTCGTCCCCTTCTGGCTGCAATGTGCCGGCGCCTTGATGATCGCCGCATCGTTCTACATCGTCTACCGGACCTATCGCGAAAACAGCTACGCCGCGCCGGTCGTGAAGATCCAGCGCGAGCGCGGGCATGCCGCGGTGACCACCGGGCCGTACGCCTATGTGCGGCACCCGATCTATGCCAGCGGCCTGTTGACCTATGCCGGCACGCCGCTGCTGCTCGGATCCTGGTATGGCCTCGTCATCGTGCCGGTCATGGCGGCGCTGCTCGGCCTGCGATCCATGATGGAGGAGCGGATGCTCACCGCCGAGCTCGACGGCTATGCCGAATACCTCGGGCGTGTGCGTTATCGCCTGGTTCCGATGGTCTGGTGAGCCCGTTCCGCACGGCGGAGTTTGCCGTAAACTGGCGGCTTGCCTGATCGGCGGCAATTCCAATAAAGAAGGCGTAACGCGCGTTTCCCTGTCTTCGGTCAAGCGGCCGGACGACCCGAGGCGAAGCCGCCGCTTTGCAACGGGCAGGACATTGATGATCGAGGCAGTGATCTGGGATTTCGGCGGCGTCTTGACCACCTCGCCGTTCGAGGCTTTCGCGCGCTACGAGACTGAGCGCGGCCTGCCGGTCGACATCATCCGCCGCACCAACGCCGCCAACCATCTCGAGAACGCCTGGGCCAAGTTCGAGCGCGCCGAGATCGGCATCGATGCGTTCGACGAACTGTTCGCGACGGAATCCAAGGCGCTCGGCGCCGAGGTGCGCGGCAAGGACGTGCTGCCGCTGCTCTCGGGCGACCTCCGCCCCGAAATGGTCGAGGCACTGAAGCGCATCAAGGCGAAATTCAAGACCGGCTGCATCACCAACAATCTGCCGTCGAACGCAATCGGCAGCCACAGCGGGCGCACGCTCTATGTCGCCGAGGTGATGGCGCTGTTCGACCACGTCATCGAGTCCGCGAAGATCGGCTTGCGCAAGCCCGATCCGCGGATCTACCGGATGATGGTGGAGACGCTGCAGGTGAATCCTGCGAACTGTGTCTATCTCGACGACCTCGGCGTCAATTTGAAGCCGGCGCGCGAGATGGGCATGACCACGATCAAGGTCGCGAACGCCGCGCAGGCGATCTCCGAACTCGAGGCCGCGACCGGCCTCACGCTGAGGTGAAGCGGTTTCCCCGCACATTCACTCCGCATTCAGGCGGCGGCCTCTAATTGTCGACCTCCCCGTGGATCACGGCGCGATCGCAAGATCGCAACATGATCCTTTACTGGTCTGAGCATGACGTTCCGGAAAACCGATGCTCGGTTCTCCGGATCATGCTTGCGGAGGCACATCCCATGAAACGTCTCGTCGTCGCCCTGGTCTCGGCCACCTCGCTGCTGGTCTCGGTCGAAGCGTTCGCGCAATCAACCTCAGCCCCCGCGCCGGCAGCAGCGCCGGCGGCAGCTCCCGCGCAGGAGAGCACGTCCACAGCGCCCGGTGCGAAGCGCGCGGCCTGCCAGAGCGCGGCGAAGGCGCTGAAGGGTCAGGACCGGCACGACCAGATGCAGCTCTGCATGGCGCAGGCGCATCTCGACTGCCTAAAGCAGGCGATCGACCAGAAGATCGTCGGCCCGCAGCGCAAGGATTTCGTGAAGAGCTGCGCGGGGTAAGCCTGCCGGGGCGCAGAGCGCCCCCGGGCTGCGCGTCTGTTTCGTAGCCCGGATGGAGCGCAGCGAAATCCGGGACGGTCGCTCCGCGGCTCGTCTGTCCCGGATTGCGCTTCGCTTCATCCGGGCTACGGTTTTAGGTATTGCGCTCGGCGGAATACCCCGGAACCATGCGCTAAACCCATGCGCTTGCGGGCCAAACGAGCCTTGTGCTTTGCCCGCAACGGGCGCAGAACAGCTCCGAGTTCAAGGCAAATTCGGAGCTGATCCTCGTGGCTGACACCAGGCCCACCGCCTCGATCGAGGCCGTGGAAAGCGGCCTCGCCGCACAAGGCTATATTGCGAGCCGGCAGATTGCGACCGCAGTCTATCTGTCGCAGCAGATCGAGAAGCCGATCCTGGTCGAAGGCCCTGCCGGCGTCGGCAAGACCGAGCTCGCGAAGGCGATCGCCGCCTGGCGCGGCATGAAGATGATCCGCTTGCAGTGCTATGAGGGCCTCGACGAGGCCAAGGCGCTGTATGAGTGGAAATACGCCAAGCAGCTGCTCTACACCCAGATCCTGAAAGACAAGCTCGGCGAAGTGCTCGGCGGCGCGCAGTCGCTGGCCGCAGCGCTCGACCAACTCCACACCTTCGGCGACGTGTTCTTCTCCAAGGAATTTGTCGAACCGCGGCCGCTGTTGCAGGCGCTGGAGCAACCCGCCGGGTGCGTGCTGCTGATCGACGAGATCGACAAGTCGGACGCCGAATTCGAATCGCTGCTCCTGGAAATCCTCTCCGACTTCCAGGTCACGATCCCCGAGCTCGGCACCGTCTCCGCGGTGGCGCCGCCGACCGTGATCCTGACCTCGAACAGCGAACGCGATCTCGGCGACGCATTGAAGCGGCGCTGCCTGCATCTGCACATCGGCTTCCCCGAGCAGAAGCTGGAAGAGCGCATCGTCGAGAGCCGTGTGCCGGGCATCTCGCAGACGCTGCGCAAGCAGATGGTCGGCTTCATCCACGAGATCCGCTCGCTCGATCTGAAGAAACTGCCTTCGGTCAGCGAGGCGATCGACTGGGCGCGCGTACTGGTGCTGCTGCAGGCCAGCGAGCTCGACCACGAGATCGTCAAGGACACGCTCAACGTGCTCCTGAAATACGAGGCCGATATCGAGGCCGCGACGCCGCAGATCTCGTCCTTCATCGCCAAGGCGTCGCGCCAGGGCGTGTTTAGTTAAGCCAAGATGCGCGAGAACCTGCATCGCTTCTTTCGTGCGGCGCGGGGAGCCGGGGTCCGGGTCTCGCCGGCCGAAAGCATCGATGCGATGCGGGCGGTCGCGCAGGTCGGGTTCAACGATCGCGACGTGCTGCGCGACACGTTCCTGCTGACGCTCGCCAAGACGCAAGACGAGAAGCGCGCGCTCGGCGAATGCTTCGATCTGTTCTTCAGCCAGCCCGAGCCGCAGCAGGAAAGCGCCGATCAGAGCAAAACCGACGACAACAGCGAATCCGGCGCCAACCCGTCGGCCGACGAGCATGGCAACAACGCAGGCGGCGCCGCCAACGAGAATGTCGGGCCGCTGGCACAAATGCTGCTGTCGCAGGATCGCTCGGCGATATCGACCGCGATCGCCAATGCCTCCGGCGCCGCCTCGCTGCCTGACATCCGCTACTTCACCCAGCGCGGCATCTTCCAGACCCGCATCCTCGATGCGATGGGCATCCAGCGCCTGCGTGACGACATCGACGAGCAGACCACCCGCAATCCGGCGCTCGCCGAGCGGCTGCAGGAAGCGCTCAACGGCCTCCGCGGTACGGTTCGCGACGCCGTCTCGCAGGCCCTGCTACTCTACGGCCGCGAGGAAGCGGAGAATTTGCGCAACGAGATCCTGCGCAACGCACCGCTGGCGCGGATCGAGGCGCGCCAGGTCGAGCAGATGCGCGCACTAATCCGCCAGATCGCGCGGCGGCTGCGCGAACGCTATTCCAAGCCGCGCAAGCGCCAGCGCCGCGGCCATCTCGACGTCCGCCGCACGCTGCGCCGGAATGCGGCCTGGGGCGGCGTGCCCTTCCTGACCGCGTGGAAGCGCAAGCATCGCGACCGGCCGAAGATCGTCGCGCTGTGCGACGTCTCGGGCTCGGTCGCTCGCGTCTCGGACTTCTTCCTGCTCCTGATCCACAGCCTGCACGAGGTGGTCGACGACGTCCGCTCCTTCGCCTTCTCCGGCCATCTGATCGAGGTCAGCGACATCCTGGAATCGAACTCGCCGGAAGAGGCGATGAAGGAGATCATGTCCAAGGTCGGCTTCGGTTCGTCCGACTACGGCAATTCCTTCGCCGATTTCGAGGACAATTGGATGAGCGCGATCACACCGCAGACCACGGTGATCGTGCTCGGCGATGCCCGCAGCAACAACCTTGACCCGCGCGCCGACATCCTGCGCCGCATCGGCGAGCGCTCGAAGCGGCTGGTGTGGCTCAACCCCGAGGGCCGCATGGTCTGGGGCTTTGGCGATTCCGAGATGCCGCGGTATGCGACCTTCTGCACCGTGGTGCGTCAATGCGCGACCGCGCAGCAACTCGAGCGCGCCGTTTCGGATATCGTCGCGACTTATCAGTAGATCGCTCCACCGCGCGGTCTAGATGGCCAGCGACTCGGTGTGGAACAGCCACCCGACGAATGCAACCAGCGTCAGCGCGATCGAGGCCGTAACACTGACGAGCTTGATCGTCGTGATCGCCTTCAGCACCGAGACGGATCGCGCCGCCGCATCCGGGTCGCCGTGCAGCAACAGCCATGCCAGCAGGCAATCCTCGATCAGGTCGCTGAGCAGGTACACCGCCGGCACGACCAGGCCGAGCCACGCCGCCGACGGATAGATCTGGTTGAGCCAATGCGATGACGCCGCGCCCATCGCGCCCGCCAGCGCCAGCATGACGACGAGATCGAGCGGGAACAGGATCGGGAACACATACTTGATCCGCAGATCGGACTGCACCAGCGCGCCAAGCTGATCGCCGCTGTAGCTCAGCGTCTTCTCCGGAAAGCGGGTGCGGAATCGTTTGGCAAAAACGCGATCGGAATAGCTACCGACCCACCAGAACAGTCCGAACGCACTCACCACCAGTCCCGCGAGAATGATCGTCACGAGAGCTTGATGGCTCATGCCGATCGATTCCTGTCCTTGGTGAGAGAGCCGCGGAAAGCCGCAGGCCGAATGATCGCGCGCACCGGCGAGGTCCCTGGAAGGGAGAAAATATCAACGCAATATAACAATGATTGACGAGCAGATTTCCACCTTTTCCAAAGCCTTGCAATTGAATTCTGCGGACGCAGCGTCGAGCGGGCTCTCATCGCCCGAGCCGGCCGCAGGCCTCCGCAAGACGATGGCTGGTCACGCCGCTACACAGAACCGTCTTCAATTGGAGATTGAATCATCCCCGCGTTCTGCCGTACATAGAAGCCGCGAATTTCACGGCGACCGCAGGGGCTACGGATGCCGAAGGATATTGTGATCTTGTGCGACGGCACCGGCAACGAGATCGGCGCCAATATTTCCAACGTCCTGAAGCTGTTTCGCGTCGCCGACAAGGATGACGGGCAGCGGATCTACTATCATCCGGGTCTCGGCACCATCGGGCTGCAGAACAGCTGGGGCCGTTTCAAGCAGGAGGCGTGGGGCCTGTTCGGGCTGGCCTTCGGCGCCGGTCTCGACAAGGACACGCTCGACGCCTACCAGTTTCTCTGCCGGCTCTGGGAGCCCGGCGACCGCGTCTGGATGTTCGGCTTCAGCCGCGGTGCCTACACCGTGCGCACGCTGGCGGCTTTCGTCCATGTGATGGGCCTGTTGCCGGTCGACCAGCTCGACCTCGCCGGCTACGCCTTCGGCGCCTACAAGAAGGCCAGCGCGGACGCCCAGAAGTCCGACGGGACATTTGACCCTGCCCCGCTGAAGGAAGTCTGGCATTTCAGCCAGATCGCCGGCGGCCGCAACATCGACATCGAATTCGTCGGCGTCTGGGACACGGTGGCCTCGATCATCGTGCCGCGGCAGGACAACTTCCTGTTCGACATGCAGACGTTGCTGTTCACCCGCACCAATTCCAGCGTCAGGCGGTTCCGCCAGGCGATCTCGATCGACGAGCGCCGGCGCATGTTCCGCCTCAACCGCTGGATCGAGCCGCAGAAATTCCGCACCGATCCGTTCGACCCGTCGACCGCGATCGACCAGGACATCCGCCAGGTCTGGTTCGCCGGCGTGCATTCCGATGTTGGCGGCGGCTATCCGGAGGACCAGAGCGGGCCGTCGAAGTATCCACTGATCTGGATGCTCGAACAGGCCAGGGCCGCCGGGCTGCACATGGACCAGGCGTTGATCGATCATCTCGCCTGGGGGATGCCGCTGCCGCCGCACAGCCACGAATATGCAGCGCCGAGCGTGACGGACCCGCTGCACAATTCCCTGACGGCCGCCTGGGAAATCCTGGAATGGATTCCGAAGCGCGACAAATGGAAGGAATGGAAGGAGCGGAAATCCTTCCTCGGCTTCTATTTGCCGCGCGGCGAGCCAAGGCCGATACCGGAAGGCGCGACCATCCACGCCTCAGTGCTGGAGCGGATGCAGAAGGATCCGGCCTACAAGCCGATCAACATGCCCAAGACCTACACGGTCGAGCCGATGCCGACGCCCCCGGCGCCATCCGCTCCGACGGCGGCCTGACGATCAGACTTGAATATGCTTTAGATCGGGCAACGGGCCTCTGCTCCACCTCACCCCCGCGTGCGGGGAGAGGTCGGAACGCATCGCTAGATGCGTTCCGGGTGAGGGGGAGTCTCCGCAAACGCAGCTGTCACCGTATACGCGGAGGCGGCCCCTCACCCCACCCCTCTCCCCGTAAAGAACGGGGAGAGGGAGAGCATCGCTCTACGCATCGATCGCATCCTTGATCCGCTTGCGGCTGAGCGGCAGGTCGCGCAGCCGCTTGCCGGTCGCATGCGCGATGGCATTGGCGAGCGACGCCGCGGCCGGCCCCTGCCCGGTCTCGCCGCTGCCGAGAAACGGCTGCCCCGGACGGTTGATGATGTGGACGGCGATGCTGTCGGGCACGGCATCGAAGCGCAGGATCGGGTAGGTCTGCCAGTCGATGCTGGTGATCCGCGCTTCGTCGAACGTGACGCTCTCATAGAGCGTCCAGCTCGTCGACTGCACGATCGCGCCCTCGATCTGGTTGGTGATGCCATCCGGATTGACGACCTGGCCGGCGTCGACAGCAGCGACCGCGCGCACCAGGCGGGCCCGGCCGGTCTCGGGATCGACCTCAACCTCGGTCGCAATGGCACAATAGGCAGCGAGGTTCTTGTAGCGCGCGAATGCAAAACCGTAGCCGCGATTCTGCGGTGCCTTCCCGCGCACCCAGCCGAATTCCCCGGCGGCCTTCTCGACCACCGCCCGCCCGCGCTGATCGTCGAGATGCTTGAGCCGAAACGCGACCGGATCGTCCCCGGCGAGTCCGGCCAGCTCATCCATGAAACTCTCGATCGAGAACACATTGTGATAGGCACCGAGCGCGCGCATCGCGGAAATCCGCAGCGGCATCGCGGGGATAAAGTGATGCATCACATGCGCATTCGGGAAATTGTAGATCGGGATCGCGTTGCGATCACCGCCGCCCTCCGGCAGCGGCAGCGGCTTTGGCGCAGGTACCGTGAACGATCGCGCCATGTGCTGGGCGGCCAGCAGCGAGCCGGCGCCGCCCGGCCGCATCGAATGGGTGTTGCTCCACACCGCAAAATTCCAGTCGGCGATCTTGCCATTGCCATCCAGCGATGCGCTCAGCTTGGTCACCATCGCCGGACCATACGGCTCCCAGCCGTGCTCCTGCTCGCGCATCCACTGCACCCGAATTGGGCGCCCGGGCAGCGCACGGGCAATCAGCGCAGCGTCGGCCGCGGCATCGTCGGCGCCGTTATGGCCGTAGCAGCCGGAACCTTCGACATGGATCAGGCGGACGCTCGACTGCGGCATGCCGAGCATCTCGGCAATCGCCTGCCGGTCTGGATAGACGCCCTGGGTATGCGTCCACACCGTCGTCGCGCCGTCGACGAACTGCGCGACCGCGCAGGATGGGCCGATCGAGCCATGCGACTGATAGGGCCGCGTATAGGTGGCTTCGAGCGATCGCGCGCCGCTCACCGTGGAATCATTACGCTGGAAGATCGCAAAATCCTGCGACGGCAGCGCGGTCAGCATATTTGCCAGATCCTGCTGGTTCGGCAGTTTCGCGCTCTCCCGCCACTTCGCCGCGGCTGATAGCGCCTGCATCGCCTTGACCGCCCCAAACTCTTTCTCCGCCACCACGGCGAGGAAATCGCCGTCCCGTACGATTCCGATCACGCCGGGCATCTTCTCGATCGCGGCAGTGTCGCATTCCACGAGCTGCGCGCCGTAGCTCGGCGGGCGCACCACGCGTGCATGCACCATGCCGGGCAGCCGCATGTCCTGCACATAGGCCGCGCCGCCGGTGACCTTGGCCGGAATATCGACGCGCCGCACCGGCTGCCCCATCACCTTGAAGCTCGCCGGATCCTTCAGGGGCGATGCCGGCTGAGCCGGGACATGCAGCATGTCGGCGGCAACCAGCTCGCCATAGCTCAGGCGGCGCCCATCGGGGGCGATGACAGCCGCGTTCTCGGTTCGTAATTTATCGGGCGGAATGTCGAACCGCTTCGCGGCCTCCGCCACCAGCAACGCGCGCGCCTGCGCCGCGGCGTGCAGGATCGCGGTGCCGCTGTCCTGCATCGAGTGGCTGCCCGAGGTGTAGCCCTCGTTCGCCGTGAGTTTTGTATCCGCCGTGATCACCTTCAGCGCATCGAAGGCAATATCGAGCTGCTCGGCCGCGACCTGCTGGAACGCGGTGCGGAATCCCTGGCCGAGCTCGGCCTTGCCCGTGAAGGCCGTGATCCGGCCGTCGGCATCGATCCGGATCCAGGAATCCAGATTGGGCGTTTTCGCCAGGCTGCCCGGCAGCTCCGGGCCTTTCTGCTCCTGTGCCGCCGCACCGCGCAGCGAGAAGCTGACGATCAGCGCGCCGCCACCGGCCAGCACGCTGCGGCGATCGAGCACCACGGGCGCGGTCATCGGACGCTCCTGTCGCTTGTGGCATCGGCCGTATCCATCAGCCGGGCGGCGCGATGCACCGCGCGCAAGATACGCATATGCGTGCCGCAGCGGCAGAGATGCGGCTCCAGCTCGGCGCGGATCTGCGCATCCGACGGTTTCGGGTTACGCATCAAGAGCGCCTGCGCGCGCATCATCATCCCGGCGATGCAATAGCCGCACTGCGCCGCCTGTTCCTCCATGAAGGCGCGCTGGATCGGCGCCGGCGCGGCCACCGTGCCAAGCCCTTCCAGCGTCGTCACCTGCTTGCCCTCGACGAGCAGCAGCGGCGTGACGCAGGACAGCACCGCCTTGCCGTCGACGATCACGGTGCAGGAGCCGCATTGCCCGAGCCCGCAGCCGAACTTGGCGGCATTGAGCGCGAGATCATCGCGCAGCACATAGAGCAGCGGCGTATCCGGATCAGCGTCGATCTGATGATCCCGGCCATTGACCTTCAATGTCGTCATGGCTTGCCTCGTTGACTTGATTCTGCAGGGGCGTCGCGCGACACAAGCGACGCGGCCTGCACCGCGCGCGCATCGCGCACCGCCTTGTCGAGATCGTTCCACGCCGGCCGCTTCCCGAACCGGGCACGTAGATAATTCGCAAGCGCGACCATCTGCGCATCATCAATACTGGCCGCGAAGCCCGGCATGATCGGACTGCGCTCGCCAGCGACGGCGCCGACGCCCGACAGCACGATGTTCAGAAGGTTGCGCGGATCGGGGCCTGCGATCGCCGTGCTGAGCGCGAGATTGACGCCGCCATAGGGCAGCGCCCGGCCGCCCTCATGGCAGGAAGCGCAGGCCGCGGCATAGATCGCAGCGCCTGCGGCGTTGGGCTGTGTTGCGTCCGCCGCAGCCGATTGCGCCACCGCGTCATTGGGCGACTTGCGATCCGGCGCCGGCGCGCCCGAGACATCGGCCATATACACGGCGATGGCGCGCACGTCGCTGTCGGGCACTGTCGCGAGATTGCCGACCACTTCGGCCATCGGCCCGCGCGCGGTGCCGTGATCGCTATGCCAGCCGTGGCGCAGATAGGCGTAGAGCGCGTCAGCCGTCCACCGCACCGGAGCATGCGAGGTGTCGTTCAACGCATAGGCGTGCCAATTGTCGACGTCGCCGCCGGCGAATTGCGCATTGACTCGCTCGGCGCCGAGCGCGTTGCGCGGCGTATGGCAGGCGCCGCAATGCGCGAGCCCCTCGACCAGATAGGCGCCGCGGTTCCATTCCGCGCCCTTCGCCGCATCGGAAGGAACGTCGCCGCTGCGAAGATACAGCAGCTTCCACCCTGCAATCAGCGGCCGGTAGTTGAGCGGAAACGTCAGCTGATTCGCTGGCGGCGAGGCGTGCACCGGCTGCCGCGTCATCAGGAACGCATAGAGCGCCCGGTCATCCGCGTCAGACACGTTGGTGAAATGGTCATAGGGAAAGGTCGGGTAGAGATGGCGGCCGTCACGGCTGACGCCAAAGCGCATCGCGCGGACGAACGCCGCCTCCGGCCAGTTCCCGATGCCGGTCTCGGCATCCGGCGTGATGTTCGACGAGAAGATGGTGCCGAACGGCGTCGGAACCGGAAGCCCGCCGGCGTAATTTCCGCCGCCCTGCACGGTATGGCAGGTGTTGCAGTTGCCGATCGCGGCGAGATCACGGCCGCGCTTGACGATCTCGGGATCGAAGCTATCGGGCCGCGGCGGCGCCATGGCCGCAATCTGCGGCCGCCAGGCGACTGCAAAGCCCACGGCCGCCGCCGCGACCAACACGATCGCGGCAATGCCTGTGATGATCCGCAGCTGACCGGCCATGCGTGAATTGAGTTTGTTGTTGGGACGTGTATTAACACGTTTCGTTCCGGTATCGTTCGCCCAGAAAAGCTCGATCACCGCCTGTTGACCCCAGGACATACCAAGGGATCATGACCGCCCAGCCCGCCCTCGATCGCGCATCCGCTCCGCCTCGCGACGCGCGGTCCGTGCTCAGTTCCGTGTTCGGCCTGTCCGGTTTCCGCGGCGCGCAGGAGAAGATCGTCCGCCACGTCACCGATGGCGGCAATTGCCTGGTGCTGATGCCGACCGGCGGCGGCAAGTCGCTGTGCTACCAGCTGCCGTCGCTGCTGCGCGACGGCTGCGGCATTGTGGTGTCGCCCCTGATCGCGCTGATGCGCGACCAGGTCGCGGGACTCACCGAAGCCGGCGTCAACGCCGCGGTGCTGAACTCGACGCTGTCCTATGAGGAGGCCTCCGAGGTCGAGCGGCGGCTGCTCGCCGGTGATCTCGATCTGCTCTACGTCGCGCCGGAACGCCTGCTCACGCCGCGCTGCCTCAACCTGCTCAGCCAGGCGCAGATCGCGCTGTTTGCGATCGACGAGGCGCATTGCGTCTCGCAATGGGGGCACGACTTCCGCCCGGAGTATATCGGGCTGTCCGCGCTCGCCGAACGCTTCCCCAACGTGCCGCGCATCGCGCTGACCGCGACCGCGGACGCGCTGACGCGAAAGGAGATCGCCGAGCGGCTGTCCCTCACCGACGCGCCGGAATTCGTCGCCAGCTTCGACCGCCCCAACATCCGCTACGAAATCGTCGACAAGCAGAATGCGACGACACAGCTGAAGAACTTCATCAAGGAAAGGCATGCCGGCGACGCCGGCGTGGTCTATTGCCTGTCGCGCGCCAAGGTCGAGGATGTCGCCGCGGCGCTGAGCGAGGCCGGCATCCCCGCGCTGCCCTACCATGCCGGGCTCGATGCCGGCGTGCGCGCCCGGCATCAGGACCGCTTCCTCAATGAGGACGGCCTTGTCATCGTCGCGACGATCGCGTTCGGCATGGGCATCGACAAGCCCGACGTGCGCTTCGTCGCTCATCTCGATCTGCCGAAGAGCATCGAGGCCTATTACCAGGAGACCGGACGCGCCGGCCGTGACGGCAAACCGTCGGCGGCGTGGATGGCTTACGGTCTTTCCGACATCGTGCAGCAGCGCCGCATGATCGACGAATCGACCGGCTCCGACGCCTTCAAGCGCGTCTCGATCGGCAAGCTCGACGCGCTGGTCGGGCTGGCCGAGACCGTGCATTGCCGGCGGCAGCGCCTGCTCGGCTATTTCGGCGAGACCCGCAGCGATGAAAGCTGCGGCAATTGCGACAACTGCCTGACGCCGCCGCGCGTCCGCGACGGCAAGGTGCTGGCACAGAAGCTCTTGTCCTGCGTCTATCGCACCGGGCAACGGTTCGGCGCCATGCACCTGATCGACGTGCTGGTCGGGCGGCTGACCGAGCGGGTCAAGCAGTTCAACCACGACCAATTATCCGTATTCGGCATCGGCCGCGAGCTCAACGAGAAGCAATGGCGCGCGGTGCTGCGCCAGCTGGTGGCGATGGGTCACCTGCACGCCGACAGCGACGCTTTTGGCGCGCTGAAGCTGACTGATAGCGCCCGCGGCGTGCTGAAAGGCGAGACCGCGGTGATGCTGCGCGAGCAGCCGGAAGGCGCGCGCAATCGTGCGGTGCGCAGCAAATCGCGCCGCGGCGAACTCGTGGCCGTGGCCGACAGCCCCGGCGGCGTCGCAAACCCGGCGCTACATGCGGCCTTGCGCGCCTGGCGCTCGGACGTCGCGCGCCAGCGCGGCGTGCCGGCCTATGTCGTGCTGCACGATTCGACCATCGACGGCATCGCCGCGATGCGGCCGGACACGCTGAGCGAACTGCGCAACATCGCCGGGATCGGCGACAAGAAGCTCGAGCACTACGGCGCCGAGTTGATCCGGATCGTGAAGTCAACGGAGGGATAGGCGACGCAGCGCCCGGTTTGCGATAAGCTCGGCCGTGCCGCACGTCGGCTCAGGCCAGATTGGCAAGGCAGCATTTCTTGTATTTCTTGCCGCTTCCGCACGGGCATGGGTCGTTGCGTCCGACGTGGCGCAGGGGATTTCTCACGGGCTCGGTTGGCGTCCATCCCGCCTCGAAGTCTTCGTCGACGAGTTGGTCCGTGGCGTCGTCGTATTCGGTCCATGCCAATGCATCGGCAACATCTTCGATATAGCCGAGATAAGCTTCCTCGAAGCGGGTAACGTCCTCGGGCCTCTGCTCGGCATCGGCGAGATCCTGCTCAAATTCGTCGTGTCCGGACATCCAATCGGGGATACGGCCTTCATCGATAGCGCGGTGCACCAGCGGCACAAGCTCGCGCAGCCCTAACAGGGCGATTGCCCGCTGCCAGCCGAACCACGCCTGGTCCTCGTTCTCAGCGAAGTCGTCCTCATAGAATGCCACCAGCAGGCGCCGCATCCGCTCATGCGGAATGCTCCCGTTCCACGTGAGGAAAGTCGCCGCGCCGAGAATCTGTTCGCGGACGAACTGGTCGATAGATCGATCCGCAATCGGGCTCAACAAGGCCTCGACATCACCATCGAACACGCCGGCAACGATGCTTGCCATGCTCTGCGTCACGACGTCGCCCAGCAGATCATCGAGCTCGGCTTCGGGTCTGCGCAGCAACCGGAGCAAGTCCCGACAAACCTCCCTGTCGCGGCCGCCGCCGAGAATATACAGGCCGCGAAACAGCAGCACGACTTCGTCGTCGGAGAGCGTTTCGCCATCAGCGGCCCGAGCGACCAGGGCGCGCAGCGGGGGCCCCGCCTCTTCCATCCTGAGCAGGCACATTCCGACGGCAGGGGCAGGCAGCCGCGGTTGCGTAGCAATTGCATCAAGGTAGTCTTCGATCGGTCCCAGTTCACCTTGGCCGAGGGCAGCCTCTAGTTCTTCCTTCTTCATGAAACACAGCCCCTTGCTTGGCGACGAGAGCTTGCACGCGTGCTGCCGTACTGGATCACCTCGGTATCGGGCGCAGCATAGGAGATATACCCGACGAGGCAACGCATGTGCTTGCGGGCCGCGCCGCAACAGCCCTAATGTTTTGTCGCCGTGTCCAACGAGGCGCGGCCGAAGACAAAGCACAGGGAAGAGACGGGACATGGCTCAGGAGAGCATCGCGCGCACGACCGCGCGCCCTGCGGAAACTGGAACCTTCGATGCCGTGGTGATCGGCGCGGGATTCGCCGGCATGTACATGCTGCACCGGCTGCGCGGGCTCGGCTTCACCGCGCGGGTCTATGAGGCCGGCGGCGGGGTCGGCGGCACCTGGTACTGGAATCGCTATCCCGGCGCGCGCTGCGACGTCGAGAGCCTGCAATATTCCTTCTCGTTCTCCGAGGAACTCGATCAGGACTGGAGCTGGTCGGAGAAATATTCTCCGCAGCCCGAAATTCTCGCTTACGCCAATCATGTCGCCGACCGCTTCGACCTGCGCAGCCAGATCGTGTTCGAGACCCGCGTCACCGCGGCGACCTTCGACGAAAAGGCAGGGACTTGGCTGGTCGCGACCGACCGCGGCGACAAGGTCACCGCGAAATTCTGCATCATGGCGGTCGGCTGCCTGTCGGCGCCGAACCGCCCGGCCTTCACCGGCATAGCGGATTTCCGCGGGCCGATCTATCACACCGGCGAATGGCCGCATGAGGGTGTCGATTTCACCGGCCTGCGCGTCGGCGTCATCGGCACCGGCTCGTCGGCGATCCAGTCGATCCCGATCATCGCACAGCAGGCCTCCGAGCTCACGGTGTTCCAGCGCACGGCGACCTGGTCGGTGCCGGCATGGAACGAACGGCTGTCGGCGGAGTATCTGAAGGAAGCCAAGGCGCATTATCCGGAGCTGCGCGCAAAAGCGCGCGCGCGCCCGACCGGCTTCTATTTTCAGTTCAACGCCCAGCCCGCCCTGCAGGCGAGCGAGGATGAACGCGAGCGGCTGTATGAGGAAGCCTGGCAGCGCGGCGGCTTGCCCTTCCTCGGCTCGTTCGGCGATCTCCTGTTCGAGAAGGCGGCCAACGACACCATCGCCGATTTCGCGCGCGAGAAGATCCGCGGCATCGTCAAGGATCCCGCCACCGCCGAGCTGCTGTGCCCGCAGAACGTGTTCGGCTGCAAGCGGCTCTGCGTCGATACCAACTATTTCGAGACCTACAACCTGCCGCATGTGAAGCTGGTCGACGTCTCGAGGACGCCGATCGAACGCTTCACGCGTGACGGCATCGTGGTCGACGGCACCGAATACAAGTTCGATGCGATCGTTTCCGCCACCGGCTTTGCCGCCATGACCGGCTCGTTCGACAAGATCGCGATCACCGGCCGCGGCGGGCAGACGCTGGCCGAAAAATGGCGAGCCGGCCCGCGCGCCTATCTCGGCCTCGCCTCGGAGGGATTTCCGAACCTGTTCATGATCACCGGGCCCGGCAGCCCGTCGGTGCTCGCGAGCATGATCCAGGCGATCGAGCAGCATGTCGACTGGCTGGCGGATTGCCTTGGCCACATGCGCGACATCGGCGCCGGCACCATCGAGGCGGTGCGCGACGACGAGGATGCCTGGGTCGCCCATGTCAACGACGTCTCCACGGTGTCGCTGCGCTCGACCTGCAGCTCCTGGTATGTCGGCACGAACATCCCGGGCCGGCCCCGCGTGTTCATGCCCTATATCGGCGGCTTCCCGATCTATGTGCAGAAATGCAATGAGGTGATGAATTCGGGTTACGACGGCTTCGTGCTGCAGGGCGGGCGCAACGGCAATGCGCCGCCACAGGTCCGCTTCACCGAGCGCTGGCAGGTGCCGCTCGACATCGAGGTGATCTCGCCGGCCGCCGTTGCCGCCAGGCGCGTCCCCGTGGTCTGAGCCTCAGCGGTATCCCCATCGGGATCGCGCGTGATAGTGTCGCGCCGGCCCGCGTCGCATCGCGGGCCGCACGGGGGACGATGGCCGACACGGCATTGCAGGGATTGGTCGAGCGGATCGGCGCGGATCACGTCGTGCGCCGGCTTGGGATCGAGGCCGCGCACGAGAAGCAGCTGATCGGCCAGGGCACGCTGGTGTTCAATGTCGAGAACTGGCGGATGGCGCCGTGGATCGTCACGACTGCGCTCAAGGTGGTCGGCCTCCATGGCCGTGCGCGGCGCAACGCCGACCGGGTCGAGGTGCGGCGCAATCTGGTGACGTCGGCGCGGCTGCCGGCGGCCTTCGACGGCTTCACCATCCTTCATCTCAGCGATCTCCACGCCGACATCAGCCAGGGCGCGATGCGGCATCTGGCCGACATCGTGCGCACTATCGCCTGCGACATCTGCGTCCTGACCGGCGATTATCGCGGCAGGACGTTCGGCCCGTTCGAGACCAGCCTCGCGCTGATGCGGGACGTCTGCGCGCGGATCAAGCTGCCGCTCTACGGCATCCTCGGCAATCACGACAGCATCCGCATGACGCCGGGATTGGAGGCGATGGGGATCAGGATGCTGTTCAACGAGCAGGAGCCGATCACGCGCGACGGCGCGACCATCCATCTCGCCGGGATCGACGACGCGCATTTCTACCGCACCGATGACATTGCAAAAGCCGCCGCGGCGATCCCGCGCGAGGCGTTCTCGATCCTGCTTGCGCACACGCCGGAATCCTATCGCGAAGCGGCGGCCGCCGGCTTCGACCTGATGCTGAGCGGCCATACCCATGGCGGCCAGCTCTGCCTGCCCGGCGGCATCGCGATCAAGCTGGAGGCACGGCTGCCGCGCCGCATGGGCAAGGGCGCGTGGCGCTTCGGCGAACTCGCGGGCTACACATCAACCGGCGCCGGCACCAGCCTCGCGCCGGTGCGGCTGAATTGCCCGGCCGAAATCACGGTGCACACGCTGCGGCGGCTCGGTTGAGCTCTGATACTCCTGCC
>NZ_JARVWP010000031.1 GCF_029846235.1 Bradyrhizobium sp. CER78 | reverse complement strand
GATGCCAAAGCGGCCTGAGACAGCCGCTGCAATTGAAGAAACTGAAACATCCCACCGGGGATGAGGAAGTAGAGGTCGCAGATGAGAACATGTCTTGTTGTCGATGACTCAAGCGTCATTCGCAAGGTCGCCCGCCGTATCCTGGAAGGGCTCGATTTCACGATCGTCGAGGCTGAGGACGGCGCGAAAGCGCTCGAGGCATGCAAGCGCGCGATGCCCGAGGCCGTGCTGCTCGACTGGAACATGCCCGTGATGGACGGCTACGAGTTTCTCGGCAATCTTCGCCGCATGCCCGGTGGCGATCAGCCCAAGGTCGTGTTCTGCACCACCGAGAATGACGTCGCGCATATCGCACGCGCGCTGCATGCCGGTGCCAACGAATACATCATGAAGCCGTTCGACCGGGACATCGTCACCGCGAAGTTCCAGGAAGTCGGGCTTATCTAAATCTACGTTCGATCCGGCGGCAGAAGCCTTCGGCTCAACGGTTGTTGTGCGTCGTGTTGCGTCGCTGGTGAAGTCATGAGTGTTGCGTTGACAAGTACTGCGGTTCCGACATCGACCCGGTCCGACAAGGTGCGGGTGATGGTGGTCGACGATTCCGTGGTGATCCGCGGGATGATCTCGCGCTGGATCAGCGCCGAGCCCGACATGGAGGTCGTGGCCTCGCTGCGCACCGGCCTCGACGCCGTCAACCAGCTCGAGCGGATCAATCCCGACGTCGCGGTGCTCGACATCGAGATGCCCGACCTGGACGGAATCTCGGCGCTGCCGCAGCTGTTGGCGAAAAAGCGCGATCTCGTCGTCATCATGGCTTCCACGCTGACCCGCCGCAACGCGGAGATCAGCCTGAAGGCGCTCTCGTTCGGTGCGTCCGACTACATTCCGAAGCCGGAGAGCACGCGCGAGGCCACCGCCGCCGAAACTTTCCGCCACGACCTGATCCAGAAGATCCGTCATCTCGGCGCCAAGGCACGGCGCAGCACGGTGCACACGACAGCGAGCCCGCCGCTCGCGCCCGGTCACGACAGACCGCGGACTTTCGCTCCTGTCGCTGCGCCCATCGCGCCGGCCCAGATCGCGCGCCGTTCGTTCGGCCTGTTGCAGCCGAAGGTGTTGATGATCGGCTCGTCGACCGGCGGCCCGCAGGCGCTGATGTCGCTGGTTGCCGAGATCGGACCGGTGATCGATCGCGTCCCGGTGCTGATCACCCAGCACATGCCGCCGACCTTCACCACGATTCTCGCCGAGCATTTGGCGCGCGCCAGCAAGCGGCCGGCGCATGAGGGGATCGACGGCGAGACCATCAAGCCGGGCCAGATCTATCTGGCGCCGGGCGGACGCCACATGCGCATCGTCCGCCACGGCGTCGACGCCACCATCGCGCTCGACGACGGGCCGCCGGTCAATTTCTGCAAGCCCGCGGTGGACCCGATGTTCGCCTCCGCGATCGATGTCTGGCAGGGCAGCATCATGTCGGTGATCCTGA
Organism: Bradyrhizobium sp. CER78; assembly: GCF_029846235.1. GTDB lineage: Bacteria > Pseudomonadota > Alphaproteobacteria > Rhizobiales > Xanthobacteraceae > Bradyrhizobium. Next base: position 46,837 of record NZ_JARVWP010000031.1, on the reverse strand, counting down.
CCGGCATGGGCTCCGACGGCATGCGCGGCGGCAAGGATATCGTCGCCGCCGGCGGCAGCGTGATCGCCCAGGACGAAGCCACCAGCGTGGTCTGGGGCATGCCTGGTGCTGCGGTCAATGCCGGGATCTGCGCCGCCGTGCTGCCGCTCAATCAGATCGCCCCGAAGCTTGTTCGGGTGTTTGCGGGAGACCGTTCGTGACGCCGCTGGACTACGAGTATCTGCGTAAGCTGCTGAAAGAACGTTCCGGCCTCGATCTGTCGAGCGACAAGCAATATCTCGTCGAGAGCCGCTTGCTGCCTTTGGCGCGCAGGTCGAACCTTGCCGGCATTCCCGAGTTGGTTCTGAGGATGAAGGGCGGCGCCGAGATGCTGACTTCGGAGGTGGTCGAAGCGATGACCACCAACGAGACCTTCTTCTTTCGCGACAAGATCCCGTTCGATCATCTCAAGGAAGCGGTGCTGCCGGCGCTGGCACAGGCGCGCGCTGCGCGCCGCAGCCTGCGGATCTGGTGCGCGGCATCGTCGACCGGGCAGGAGCCGTATTCGATCGCGATGCTGCTGAAGGAAATGACCGCGCTGTTCAGCGGCTGGCGCATCGAGATCATCGCCACCGACCTGTCGCAGGCGGTGCTGGAAAAGTCCAAGGCCGGCCTGTTCAGCCAGTTCGAGGTGCAGCGCGGCCTGCCGATCCAGCTGCTGGTGAAGTACTTCACGCAGCAGGGCGAACTCTGGCAGCTCAACGCCGACATCCGCGGCATGGTGCAGCATCGCCAGCTCAATCTGCTGCAGGACATCTCGCATCTCGGCACCTTCGACGTGATCTTCTGCCGCAATGTGCTGATCTATTTCGATCAGCAGACCAAGGCGGGCATCTTCAGCAAGATCTCCCGGATGCTCGAGCCCGACGGCGTGCTCGCGCTTGGCGCGGCGGAATCCGTGGTCGGCATCACCAATTTGTTCAGGCCCTATCCCGACCGCCGCGGGCTCTATCAGCCCAGCACCGCTCCGGTCGCGCGCGCCGGCGCCGCGTTGCATGTGCTGAAGGCGGTCGCGTCCGCTGCGCGGTGAGGTCAGCTCTCTTGCGTTCAACATCTGGCTAGGCTTCTCCCCGTCATCCTGAGGAGCGCGCTTTTGCGCGCGTCTCGAAGGATCGACGGCCACCAGCCGGGCCGTGCATCCTTCGAGACGCCGCTTCGCGGCTCCTCAGGATGACGGTGAAAGAACTGCGCTCGCTCTAACTGTTCTCGCCGCTACAAAATCGCGTGGGGCAGGAAGCGCGAGGTGTTGCCGGTGATCGGATTTTCATCTTCGCGAATCGAGAGTCCGCAAGGCGTGTGGTCGACCAGCCAGCTTCCGAGCACCGGATACTGTCCGGAAAAATTCGGCAGCGGCGCGAGCGCCTGGCGGATGAAACCTTCGGCGCCGTAGGGACCTTGCTCGGCGACCAGCGTGATGCCGGCGCTGACCAGTTCGACATTGGCGCCTTCGCGCGAATAGATCGGCTTGCGCACGAAGGAGCTGCCGAGCTGGGCTGCCTGCGGGTCGTCATCGAAATAGGCCGGCAGCAGATTGGGGTGGCTTGGGAACATCTCCCACAACAGCGGCAGGATGCCCTTGTTGGACAGGATCGCCTTCCACGGCGGCTCGATCCATTGCGTCGGCGCCGAGCTGAGGTTCTTGCCGAATGCGTCGTGAAACATCCACTCCCACGGGTAGAGCTTGAAGGCGAGCGCGATCGGGCTTTCGTCGAGGTCGACGAACCGGCCATCATCGCGCAGTCCGATCTCCTCGATGTCGAGCAGCGTGGTCTTCAGCCCGGCTTGCGCCGCGGTGTCCTCGAGATAAGCGAGCGTGCCGGCGTCCTCGGCATTGCCGGTCAATCCGGTGAGATGCAGCGGATGGTTGGCGCCGATGGTCTTCCAGGCCTCGATCAGCCGCTCATGGATCGAGTTGAACTGGTCGGCGCGCTTGGGGATGATGTTGCGTTGGATCGCCTGTTCGAGCCAGGTCCATTGAAACACCGCCGCCTCGAAGATCGAGGTCGGCGTGTCGGCATTGTATTCGAGCAGCTTGGCCGGGCCGCTGCCGCTGAATTTGAGGTCGAGCCGGCCGTAGAGGCTTGGATCCTTGCGGCGCCAGCTTTCCGCGATCAGGTCCCAGAACGCCTGGGGAATCTTGAGCCGGCGCAGATAGCGCTCGTCCTTGACCGCGCGTCCGGCGAGCTCGAGGCACATCGCATCGATCTCGCCGGTCGGCGCCTCGATATCGCGCTCGATCTCGTCGAGCGTGAAGGCGTAATAGGCGCGCTCGTCCCAGTAACGTTCGCCGTCGATGGTGTGGAAGGTGAAACCGGCGCTCTCGGCGGTTGCCTGCCAATCGTCGCGCTCGGGACATGCGATGCGTTGCATGAAGGGGACCGTGATCTTCAGAAGATGTGTGTCAGCCTCGGGTCAGCCACCGCCATGCGAAAGCTCGCCGCGAGCGAGCGCGCGCGGCGCATCGCCGAAGCCGCCGGAGGGGTACACTTGCTCGGGCTTTCGCCTTTCTCCGTGCCTCGCATGGTGGTGATGATTGCGAGCATTGCCTGGCGTCAGGCCGATCGACGCTGCGCCGATCGCGACGCTTCCCATCAATTTCAGCCAAACGCGGCGCGAGCGCTTCATCGACGCGATCCCTGCCTTCTGCCCTGCCGTTTGCGGAGCCGCGCCGAGTTTCCATCAGCCCTGATCGCCGGGCAAGTGAAAGCACGTGACGACGCGCCAAAGTGCTCATCAGCTACCGCCGAAGCCGAATGCATGCGCAAACGAGCCGAAGCCGCCGCGGCTCACCGATGAGCTTGACGACGAACTCGAGGAGGATGAGGAGCCGCCCGACGACGAGCTGCCGCTGTAGAAGCTGCTGCGCGACGAGCTGCCGCCGCCGCCGCTGCCGCCCGATCCGGACGACGAACTGCGCTGCGTGCAATCGGCGCCGGGTTGCGGGACGGCCGGCGCGGTGACGCCCGGCGGCGTCGGCGGGATCGGCTGGCAATTCTGACGCGGCATCAGCGCGTAGGCGCCGCCGCCGACCGCGAGCGTGCCCATCATCAGCAGCGCGACATGGTTGGAGCGCTTGGAGGGCGGATCCTGCCGCGGCGGCATCGCCGGCACCACCGGCCGCCGCTTGCCGAATTCCGGGTTGGGTTTGCGCGCCATGGTTCGGCTCGATGGCTCAGTAGATCATGCAGGCCGCGTTCAGCGCACCTGCGGCCAGTGAGGACAGCCCGAGCCAGATCGCCGCCGCCATTTCGCCGGAGGCGATCCGCGCCGACAGGTTCGGCACCGGGATCTTCACGATGTAATAGACGATGATCTGGACGATCAGCGCGATGATGCTCCAGATCAGGCAGTCGATCACATTGGCGGAGTGGGCGATGGCGCTGACGACCGGCAGCACGAAGCCGAGCAGGCTGAGGCCGAGCGCAATCGCCGCCGCGGAATCATTGTCGCGGATCAGCTGGAATTCGTCATGCGGCGTGACGCGGGTGTAGACGAAGAGGTAGGCGACCACGGCGATCAGCGCCGTGCAGAAATAGACCAGGAACGCCGGCAGGCCGGCGAGGGATTGCAGGATCATGTGATGCGCCCGAACAGCCCAAAAAGCGCGATGAGATCAGGTTGAATTGTCATCGCGCTTTTGCTCGTTGTTTGAGCATGATCTTTCCGGAAAACCGCTTCGCACTTTTCCGGATCATGCTCCAGATGGTCATCCTATAGCTGATTGGTCGCGGTTCGCGAAGCTCCGGTTCGATCCGGCCGCCGGCTTGTGCACCGGCGTGCGCCGACGGCCGCCAGAAATTGCTGCGCCGGTGTGAGCCGCTTCACAGCGGTCTTTGCGATAGCCGTCTATACGATATGCAACCAGAAGTGCATATCGCGAATGGGCTCGGTGATCCCGATGACGACCAGTTTCGGCAACGACATCCTGCCGATGTTTCGACCGGGCGACATCGCCTGCATGACGCCAAAGGGCGTTCGGCTCGGCGACGCCGACTGGATGGGTGACCCGTCCGGCAATGACGATTTTGCCGATCACGCCAACGCGCGCCGTGTCTTCGCCGCGCTGTCGTCCGGCTTCATGCCGCCCGGTCACCGATGGACGCAGGACTCGCTCGATCTCTATGCGAGCTGGATGGGAGACGGCTTCCAACCTTGAACCTCAATGTGGAGAGCAAAGATGAGAAGGTCGATCGACACGCTGCTCGTCTGTGGTCTGTTTGTGCTTCCCGCCGTGCCGGCCGCGGCGCAGTCGCCGCCGAATCCTGCGATGACCGCGCCGGATCAGGTCGCCTGGCAGCTCTTCATCCAGGCCAATACCCGTGCCGGCGGCAGCAATTCGACGTTCGAGACCTGGGCGAGCGATACCGACCTGTTCCAGCCCAACCCGCAGTTTCCGGCCGCCGCGACGCCGCCGTCGCTGCGCCCGCCGATCTTGCCGCAGGTGGCGCGCGAGGGCGTGCAGCAGAGCGGCGGATTGCTGCCGGCGCTGCCGCCGGGCGCAGCGCAAGGGCAGATGGAGGAAACGCGTCACAACAAGGCGACGTTCGACTTCATCGTCCAGAACAACCTCTACAAGCTGTCGGGCGTGAAGGCCGCATTCGGCAAGACGCTGTCGTTCCCGGTGGATTCGATCGAGGTGAAGGGGAATTGGGTGCCGGTCAGCGACATTCCGCAATTCACCAACAACAAGGTGACGGTGGCCCAAGTGCCGCAGCTCTATCACGTCAACAGTGCGGCCGGCGTGCAGTACGCCCTGGTCTCGATGCATGTGATCAGCAAGCAGGTGCCGAACTGGACCTGGGCGACGTTCGAGCACCGCTTCAATCCGGGCCGCTGCGACATCATCGGCTGCCGCGATAGTTTCGGCGCGCAGACCGCGTTCGTGCCGTCGAACCGGACCGCAGGCCAGGGCTATCCGGATTGCGTGAAGACGCCGGCGCTGACGGCGATGCTGTCGAGCGCGGACATCGATCCCGTCTACAACAATTACTGCCTGAAGGGGTCGCAGGTCGATTTCGTCGACAATGCCGGGCTCGACATCAGGGTCGGCAATTCCGTCACCGAGGACGGCTTCGTCGCGACGTCGTCCTGCATCACCTGCCACGGCCGCGCCGCCTTCAAGGCGGACGGCACGCCGGCGTCGCAGGCCGGGTTCCTCTCGTTCGGTCCGAATGGTCCGGTCGCTCCGCTCGGGCCGCTGCTGCCCGAATGGTACTGGAAGTTCTCGAGTCAGCCGCCGATCTTCGAGGGCAAGCCCGGTCTCACGCGGATCGCGACCGCGGCGGACTTCGTCTGGTCGATCCCGTTCTGCGCCTATGACGATACGCAAAGTCCGGTGCAGCCGACGCCATGCGCCGGGAAGTGAGACCGGACTGATGGCCGGCTCGCACGAGCGCAGGATTCCGCTTGCGGGCAGCAACCGCGCCGCGCCCGATGGCGCGACGCTGGTCGGCGATGTCGATCCGAACGAGCGGATCTCCATCGTGGTCTATGTCAAGCGGCGCACCCCGGACAAGTTTCAGCCGGGCAGCGCCGGTGATCTGGCCCGGCTCGCCAAACCGGTCACGCGGCATCAGCTCGCGACCCAGCGCCACCGCAGCCATGCCCGCGCCGCCGCGCGGATCGCTCGATTGGCGGCGGAGAGGGGACTGAGCGTCCTCGGCACCGATGTTGTCGCGCGCACCGTCATGATTGAAGGCACCGCAAGGCAGATGGCCGAGACCTTCGGCGCAACGCTTCGGATCTATCGTGACGGCCAGCGCGAATTTCGTGCGCGGGTCGGCGGCCTGACGGTGCCGGCCGAGATCGCGCCATGGACCCGCGCCATTCTCGGCTTCGATCAGCGCCCGCTCCGGACCACGAAGCCGCCGCTTGTGCAGGCCCGCGCCGACATGGGAAGCGACAGCGGGTTGTGGCCGACCGACATCGCGGCGCTCTACGGCATTCCGCTGGACCGCGACGTGTCGTCGATCTGCGTCGGTATCGTCGCGCTCGGCGGCGGCTATCTGCAGAGCGATCTCGCGATGGCGCTAACCGGCATGAACCGGCAGCCGCCGGTCGTCGTCAATGTGCCGCAGACCGGTAACGACAGCGGTCTCGGCACCAACGATGTCGCCGATCAGGAGCTCGCGCTCGACCTCCAGGTGCTCGCCGGCCTGCTGCCGAAGGCCAGGATCGTGGTCTATTTTGCCGAGAACTCCGCCGCCGGTCTCACCGACGCGATCCATCAGGCGGTGTTCGATGAAGTGCATTCGCCGCAGGTGATCTCGGTCAGCTGGGGCAGCGCCGAGAAATTCTGGACCGAGCCGGGGCGTGATGCGATGCAGGCGGTGCTGGCCGATGCCGCGCGGCTGCGCGTCAGCGTACTGTTCGCCTCCGGCGATCAGCTGGCGACCAGCGGCCTGACCGACGGCAAGGTCCATGTCTGGTTTCCCGCCTCGAGCCCCTATGCGACGAGCTGCGGCGGCACGCAGCCGGCGCTCGCCGCGGGCAACGGGTCGGCCGGAGCTGAGGCGGTGTGGAACGCCGGCGCGATCGGCACCGGCGGCGGCATCAGCGATGCGTTTCCCGTCCCCGACTATCAGTCGCATCTGACGCTGCCGAAGTCGCAGAACGACGGCGCGATCCGGCGCGGCGTCCCGGACGTTGCCTGCGCGGCCGCGGCAAGCCCGGGCTACCGCATCATCGTCAACGGGCAGGCGATGGCGATGAGCGGGACCAGCGCCGCGACACCGCTATGGGCCGCCCTGGTCGCGATTGCGATCGCCGCACGCGGCGAGCAGATCGGCTTGCTCAATGCGGCGCTTTACGCCAATCCCGGCGCCTTCCGCGCGATCGAGCAGGGCAACAACCGCGTCGGCGGCAAAGGCTACGATGCCGGCCCCGGCTGGAGCGCCTGCACCGGGCTCGGCGTTCCCAGGGGCGCGGATGTTCTCACCGCCCTGGCCGCGGTCCCGGTGGCGTAGCCCTCCCAAAAACAAAAACCCCGCCATTTGCGGCGGGGTTCATGAGGTTTGCTGCAGAAAGCGTCAGGCGGGAATGCGCTCGTCGGCCTCGTGCGGCTCGCGCAGCACGTAGCCGCGGCCCCACACGGTCTCGATGAAGTTGCGGCCCTCGGAGGCGTTGGCGAGCTTCTTGCGGAGCTTGCAGATGAAGACGTCGATGATCTTCAGCTCCGGCTCATCCATGCCGCCGTAGAGGTGATTGAGGAACATTTCCTTGGTGAGCGTGGTGCCCTTGCGGAGCGAGAGCAGCTCCAGCATCTGGTATTCCTTGCCGGTCAGGTGCACGCGCTGACCGCCGACCTCGACCGTCTTGGTGTCCAGGTTGACCACGAGATCGCCGGTCTGGATGACCGACTGGGCGTGACCCTTGGAGCGGCGGACGATCGCGTGGATGCGGGCGACCAGCTCGTCCTTGTGGAAGGGTTTGGTCATGTAGTCGTCGGCGCCGACGCCGAGACCCTTGACCTTGTCCTCGATGCCGGCGAGGCCGGAGAGGATCAGAATGGGAGTCTTGATCTTCGAAACCCGGAGCTGCTTGAGCACGTCGTAGCCGGACATGTCGGGCAGGTTGAGGTCGAGCAGGATGATGTCGTAGTCGTAAAGCTTGCCGAGATCGACGCCTTCCTCACCGAGGTCCGTCGTGTAGACGTTGAAACTCTCGGATTTGAGCATCAATTCGATCGACTGCGCGACGGCGCTATCATCTTCAATCAGCAAAACGCGCATGCCAGTCCCCTATAGTCGCCGCTCCGGGCGTCAGGTCGGCCGCACTTGCGGCACTCACAAAACGCCTTTGAACAACTGATTCGGATCCTGACGAGATATGGTTAACAAAAACTGATTCCTCGACGCAAGCTCTAACCGTGCAATTTTTGTCGAATCGCCCTAAGATATTGCGTAGAAGAAGCTTTTCCTAACCGCGCTCGTTCAGTTTCCACATTAAGAGACGGGCCTAACCGACTCTCGCGACTCGCCCTTCTTCTGATGGGCAAGCGACCTCAGTCACCAAAGACAGTGACGCAATGATTAATGATGCGGGTAAACACGAAGTTAAGCGGTTGGAGCAAAATCGCGGAAACTTAAGGTTTTCGCAATGAAGGCCCTCGCGGAGCAGATCGGCGACATCGACGGCGTCAATATTTATGGCCGTGTCGTCGGCGTCCGCGGGCTGATGGTCGAGATCGCCGGCCCCATTCACGCGATGTCGGTCGGCGCCCGCATCGTGATCGACGTCGGCGCCGGACGCTTCATCCCGGCCGAGGTGATCGGCTTCTCCGGCGAGAACGCGGTAGTGATGCCGTTCGGCGGGCTCGAGGGCGTCAGGCGCGGATGCCGCGCCGTCATCGCCAATGCGGCAAGCCAGGTGCGGCCGTCGTCGGCCTGGCTCGGCCGCGTCGTCAATGCGATGGGCGAACCGATCGACGGCAAGGGGCCGCTGCCGCAGGGCGCCTCGCCGATGTCCTACCGCAACTCGCCGCCGCCGGCGCATTCGCGCAGGCGCGTCGGTCCGCCGCTCGACCTCGGCGTCCGCGGCCTCAACACTTTCCTGACCTGCTGCCGCGGCCAGCGGCTCGGCATCTTCGCCGGAAGCGGCGTCGGCAAGTCGGTGCTGCTGTCGATGCTGGCGCGCAACGTCGATGCCGCGATCTCGGTGATCGGGCTGATCGGCGAACGCGGCCGCGAGGTGCAGGAATTCCTCCAGGAGGATCTCGGCGAGGAGGGGCTGGCGCGCTCGGTCGTGGTGGTCGCCACCTCGGACGAGCCGGCGCTGATGCGGCGCCAGGCGGCGTACCTCACGCTCGCCATTGCGGAGTATTTCCGCGACGAGGACCAGGACGTGCTGTGCCTGATGGACTCGGTGACGCGCTTTGCGATGGCGCAGCGCGAGATCGGGCTCTCGGCCGGCGAGCCGCCGACCGCCAAGGGCTACACGCCGACCGTGTTCACCGAACTGCCGAAGCTGTTGGAGCGGGCAGGGCCGGGCACCGGCGCCGGCACCATCACCGCGATCTTCACCGTGCTGGTCGACGGCGACGATCACAATGAGCCGATCGCCGACGCGGTGCGCGGTATCCTCGACGGTCATATCGTGATGCAGCGGGCGATCGCCGAGCGCGGCCGCTATCCCGCCGTCAACATCCTGAAGTCGGTCTCGCGCACCATGCCGAAGTCGGCCGACCCCGGCTTCCTGCCCTTCATCAACAAGGCGCGGCAGGTGATGGCGACCTATGCCGACATGGAAGAGCTGATCCGGCTCGGCGCCTACCGGCCGGGTTCCAGCCCCGAGGTCGACGAGGCGATCCGGCTGCATGAGCCGCTGGAAGGCTTCCTGCGCCAGGCCAAGGACGAGGCGACCAGTCTCGGCGACGGTTACCGGCAACTCGCTCAAATCCTGTCGGGTTTGGAAACGGAACGCTAACTTTGTCAGGCCATCATCCCCGGCACACCATAGCTATGCCGGCGGGGCCCAGCGGGGAGCCGGCTCTGTCCCGCGTTCGGATTTGGGACTTCTGGGGAGTATGAGTCGATGAAGTCACGTGAAACGCTGATCCGCCTGAAGAAATTTCAGGTCGATGAAAAGCGCCGTCGGGTTACCCAGATCGAAGGCATGATCGCCGACTTCCAGCGCATGTCCGTCGAACTCGAGCGCGAGATCCAGACCGAGCAGGAGCGCGCCGGGATCAATGATCCCTCGCACTTCGCCTATCCCACCTATGCCAAGGCCGCGATCCAGCGCCGCGAGAACCTGACCCGCTCGGCCGACGAGTTGCGCGCCCAGCTCGACGACGCCAAGGCGCTGCTGTCGGAAGCCTTCGAGGAGCTGAAGAAGGTCGAGCTGCTCGACGAGCGCGACCAGGCGCGCGAACGCGCGGAGGAGAGCGCTCGCGAGCAAGCCGACATGGATTCGATCGGCCTGATGCGGGCCCGTCTCGGCGTCATCGCCTGAACCTTAGCTCCCTCCGCTGACCATCTTGCGAGCCCGGGCCGATCGCCCGGGCTTTTCTGTTGGGCGCTGTCCACAAGCCGGCCTCTTGTCGCGACCACTTGGCGGATCGTGATGTGCCAAAATATGCTACCACCGGTCCGGACCGGATGATCGGCAGCGCGGTGGCAATGAGGCGATGGGGGATGCAGGCTTGGAGGGCGCTGAATGCTGACGCCGGCTGAGCTCGTCTGGCTGATCGCCGCCGTCGCCAAGGGGGATGAGGCCGCCTTCGAGCGGCTGTACGCCGCGACCCGCGCGAAACTCTTTGGCGTGGTGCTCCGTATCTTGCGGCGACAGGACCTCGCCGAGGAGGTCATTCAGGAGGCTTACGTCAAGATCTGGAACAGCGCCGGGCAATTCAACCCAGCCCTGTCCTCCCCGATCACGTGGATGACGTCGATCGCGCGCAACCGCGCCATCGACGTGGTGCGCAAGCGAGGCGAGTCCTCGCTGGAAGAGGAGCCGGCCGCGATGGAAGTCGCCGCCGACCAGCCCGATCCGCTGGCGCGACGGGAGATGACGGAAGAGTTGAAGCGGCTGCTGGAGTGCGTCGGTCGCCTGGAGCCCGATCGTCAGAAGCTCGTGCTGCTCGCCTATTACAACGGCTGGAGCCGCGAGCAGCTCGCCGCAAAGTTCGAGACACCGGTGAACACGGTGAAGACCTGGCTGCGCCGCAGCCTGATGGATATCCGGGAGTGTCTTGGACTCTGATTGATGGCCTATAGCGAAGACCATATCGCGCTCGCCGCGGAATATGCGCTCGGTACACTCGATGCCGACGAGCGCACGCAGGTCGAGACCATGATGGCCGTCGACACCGAGTTCGCCGCGCTCGTGCAGGCCTGGGAGTTCAGGCTCGGGCCGCTGAACCAGATGGTCGGCCTGGTCGAGCCGCGCCCGGTGGTCTGGGAGAACATCAAGGCGGCGATCGGCCATGCCACCGCGCCGCAGGCGCCGCTGGTGCTGCCCGAGACGCCGGCCGCCACGGTGACGCCGCCGCCACCGACGCCGATCGGAGACGATGTCGAGTTCGGCTCGGCGTTCGATCCGGAGCCTTCGCAGCCGCCAGGGGTCCAGCAGCCGGCCGAGGCCCGGCGGGCATCGGTCCGGGCGCGTTTTGGCATCGACGACAGCCAGGTGATCGCGCTGACGAGCCGCATGAAGCGCTGGCGCGGCATCGCGTCGGCCGCGACCGCGATCGCGGCCGCGCTGCTGGTGACGCTCGGCCTGCAGATCTACCGGCCCGATGCCTTGCCGAACGCGATCCGGCCGAAGCCGCGTATCCAGACCGTGGAAGTGAAGACGCCCGCGCCGGCCTTCACGCCGTCGGCGCAATATGTCGCGCTGTTGCAGGGCCAGAATGGCGGGCCGGCCTTCATCATGACCATCGACGGCGCGACCAAGAACTTTACCGTGCGCAAGGTCGGCGCCGCCTCGGAACCCGGCAAGAGCTTCGAGCTCTGGCTGATCTCCGACAAGCTGCCGCAGCCGCGTTCGCTCGGCGTGATCGGCGCCGATGATTTCACCGCGCGCCCGGTACTGTCGGGCTACGATCCCGACGTGATCAACGGCGCCACCTACGCGGTGACCGTCGAACAGGCCGGCGGTTCGCCGAACGGTCAGCCGACCTCGGCGCCGATCTTCACCGGCAAGCTGATCGAGACCGTGCCGCCTGCGTCAGGTTCGACGCCGCGATAGGCCAGGCGTCTCGTCGTCGGAGACTGTCGGAAGCGGTAACCCCGTCATTGCGAGGAGCGGAGCGACGAAGCAATCCATGCTTCCGCGCATGCGGAGACATGGATTGCTTCGCTTCGCTCGCAATGACGTGGACGGGACGCGAGTGCTTTTAGCCACCCGCACAAAAAAGAAAACGCCCGTGGGGAGCGGGCGTTTTCGATAGTCAACTTGGGGGTAGTTGGGGGTCTTAAATATCCACGTAGCGACTTTGGGGGGCTGTAAAGAACACCACGTGAATTCGTGAAACTCTCCTGTTAGCGGACCATTGAGGTACCCGAGCTTGTGATGGCGACCGGCTTGCCGGCCTTCATCACACGCGCAGTCTGCGTGTAACCCTCGTCCGACGAATTGTGCGCCGAGATGCCGAAACCAGCGACCAGGATACCGGCGACCAACGCCACGACCACAATCTTCAGGTGCGTCATACGATCAGCGCTGTAGATCGAGTGGTTCATGGAAGTCTCCTGCCGCCTTCCTGCTCTCTGTCAATCTGTCGGTTCGGTCTGCTGCCCGGTTCAACGTCTCGTGCCTCGCTAACGTAGGATTTGCCGATTCCGTTCCCCAGAGGTCATCACAAGGGCGTGATAAGACGTGATCGGGCGCGATCAAAGATGACCCTTTGGTAATCTGGAGTCGCATTAAACCAGTGTAATATCAGTATCTTGAACGGACGCTGGAATGCTGCATCCCAGATAGGTCCGTTTCGGTCTGTTCCACATAAATCAGTTGCCTGTGGCGAGAAAACACAGGCGAAAACGCGAGTGATTTGCGGCCGCTAGGGCGTTTTCAAACGAAGTGGACGCCCGGTTCGCGTGACGACGACGCGTCAGATAACAACCCAGGGCTTCGGTTCCGCCTCGGCCAGAATCGAAGCTTTAGACGCTGCCGACCGTCTTCAGCCGGGCCCGCGGATGGATCTCGGCCTGCGACAAAACGGTGGTCTGCGAACGGAACCGTTCCACCAGTGAGCGAACGAACGGCCGGATCGCGGCCGACGTCACCAGCACCGGCGCCTCGCCTTCGCGCGCCGCCTGCTCGAAGGCGTTGCGCACGGCGGTCATGAATTCCGAAAGCTTCGAGGGCTGCATTGCGAGGCTGCGGTCGTCGCCGGTTCCGACGATCGACTCGGCGAATGCCTGCTCCCAGCGCGCCGACAGCGCGATCAGCGGCAGGTAGCCGTTCGGCGAGGTGTTCTGGGCGCAGATTTGGCGCGCCAGCCGGGCGCGGACGTGCTCGACCATGGTCGCCGGGTTGCGCGAGAACGCCAGCGCGTCGGCGATGCCCTCGAGGATGGTCGAGAGATCGCGGATCGAGATGCGCTCGGCGAGCAGCAATTGCAGCACGCGCTGGATGCCCGACACCGTGACCTGGCTCGGCACGATGTCCTTGATCAATTCGCCCTGCTCCTTCGGCAGGTCCTTCAACAGCTTCTGCACCTCGCCGTAGGACAACAGGTCCGACATGTTGGTCTTGAGCAGCTCGGTCAGGTGCGTCGACAGCACCGTGGCGGCGTCGACCACGGTGTAGCCCTTCAGCGCCGCCTCTTCCTTCAGCCCGGCATCGACCCAGGTCGCCGGCAGGCCGAAGGTCGGCTCGATGGTGTGGATGCCCGGCAATTGCACCTGGTTGCCGGCGGGATCCATGACCATGAACTGGGCCGGCCAGATCTTGCCGCTGCCGGCGTCGACCTCCTTGATCTTGATGGCGTAGCTGTTGGCCTCGAGCTGGACGTTGTCGAGGATGCGCACCGCCGGCATCACGAAACCCATCTCGATCGCGAGCGAGCGGCGCAGCGCCTTGATCTGCTCGGTGAGGCGGTCGGTGCCGTCAGGACCGTTGACCAGCGGCAGCAGGGCGTAGCCGAGCTCGATCTTGAGGTCGTCGATCTTCAGCGCGGCGGCGATCGGCTCTTCCGCGGCGGCAGCGGCTGCGGCCGCAGCGGGGGCCGCAGCCGCTGCAGTTTCGGCCGCCTTCGCCGCGCGCTTCTGCTTGCGCGCGTTCCAGGCCAGCATCGCCGCGCCGGAGCCCAGCGCCAGGAACGGCAGGGTCGGAATGCCCGGCAGCAGCCCCAGCACCAGCATGACGCCGGCCGACATGCCGAGCGCCTGCGGATAGCCGGAGAGCTGGCGCATCAGCGCCTTGTCGGCGGCGCCGCTGATGCCGGCCTTGGAGACGAGCAGGCCGGCTGCGGTCGAGACGATCAGCGCCGGCACCTGGGTGACGAGGCCGTCGCCGACCGTCAGCACGGTGTAGGTGCGGGCGGCTTCGCTGAAGGACAGGCCCTGCTGGGCGACGCCGATGATGATGCCGCCGACGATGTTGATGCCGACGATCAGGAGGCCGGCGATGGCGTCGCCCCGGACGAATTTCGAGGCACCGTCCATCGCGCCGAAGAAGCCGCTTTCGTCCTCCAGCGCCTTGCGGCGCTCCTTGGCGGCCTTCTCGTCGATCAGGCCGGCGGAGAGGTCGGCGTCGATCGCCATCTGCTTGCCGGGCATCGAGTCCAACTGGAAGCGTGCCGCGACTTCGGCGATCCGGCCCGAACCCTTGGTGATGACCACGAAGTTCACGATCACCAGGATCGCGAACACGATGATGCCGATCACGAAGTTGCCGCCCATCACGAAGTTGCCGAAGGCCTCGATGACGTGGCCCGCGGCCGCCGTGCCCTCGTGGCCGTGGCTCAGGATCAGCCGGGTCGAGGCCATGTTCAGCGACAGCCGCAGCATGGTTGAGATCAGGAGGATGGTCGGAAACGACGAGAATTCCAGCGGCGCCTGGATGAACAGCGAGGTCATCAGGATCAGGATCGAGACCGTGATCGAGACCGCCAGGAAGAGGTCGAGCACGATCGAGGGCAGCGGCAGGATCAGCACCACCAGGATGGTGAGGACGCCGACCGCCAGCGCGATGTCGCCGCGCTTGAGGATGTCGCCGATCTCGCCGAGGCTCGGTAGTCCGCTCTTGCCTGCCGTCCCCTGACCCGCCGTGACGTCGACCATGGTAGCCGCTCTCCCTCGCGACTGGCGGCCGCGGCCGCCAAGCGTCTGCGCGACGGCCGCGGGGCCGCCGTTCCGAAAGTGAGGCACCGCGCTGGCGTTCACGGGGATCTCCGCCCGTTAGACGCGTTCGACGACACTCGACTTCACTCGGCAATTCTTGCCGGGTGTATGGTTAGCAAAGGGTTAATAAGTGCCCCTAAGGGGCTGCGCGGGACGTCGCAGGGGCCGGGGAATGCGATTCCGGGCCGGGAAGGGCGGTTTGGACCGTCCGGCTGTTCCGAGGGGGCGCTTGCGGCCGCTATCTGAGCGCGCCGAGCACGACGCCCGATGCGGCGATGATGCCGAGCGTGATGACGCTGGCCCGCCACAGCAATTGCTGCCGAGCGGTACGCTGGTCATGAAAGGCCAGCCAGTCGCGGACAAAGCCCGCGGGGATGTCGAACACCACGGCGGGCTCGTCGTGATGGTGCGTCTCATGCTCGCTATACATGGTCCGGACGGTCGCCGCGCCCAGCCGCTCGAGCTCGCAATGCCACTCCCAGGCATGCTTGCCGTTGGTCCAGCGATTTTCGAAAGGGATCACGTGTGATTCCATGACGAGCCTCCTGGCCCACCCTTGAACCTCACGTGGCAATTCTAGCCCAATATCAGAGCCGGTGCGAGGCCGGTGTCGGCTGCACCGGACCGATCAGCGCGGCGCTAGTTGGCTGACTGCATCCATCTGCGCCAATGCGTCGGCTGGATGTCGAGGTGCCTGCTGCCGGCATGGTCGACCCACTCAGTGCCATCCCGGTGGCACGGGAACATCAGCGCATGGACCATGCCGTCATAGTCGAGGACACAGACCTCGAGCTCGCGGTCCGACGGCGCCGTTGCAACGGGTAACCACTCTGCTGACGACGAATGCATGATGAGCCTCCGACAGTGTGCGCTTCGATCCTCATAACCTGCGAACTGCGCGCCATCCGGCGGGATGATAGGTCCGGATGGCGAGCCGCCTGTGTGAACCGGCTCGCATTGTATCAGTTTTTTCCTCGTCAGCATGGATCACGGTTCGGCCGACGATATTCCCGGCCGACCGGTCCGGCCGCGATCGCTGCGGTCCGCACCGCCATTGAACTTTCGCGGCCTCGTCTTCGACGAAAGCGCCAGCAAGGCAATTCAGCCGCCGGAGGCATCCATGGTGAACCGCGCTGGTCGAACCGTCACGGCAGCATTCGCCGCGGCAATCGCGCTGCTGTCGGCGCCGGCCTCGGCCGCGACGCTGCCGGACGATCGGACCTGGCTGATCCGCATGATCGTCTGCAACGGCAACGGCGTCCTGATGGAGGTCTATTTGCCGCAATCCGTCGCGTTCGCGCCGCATGGCGGCATGGCGGCGGGCATGACGGCGGAGGGCTACTACACGCTCGATCTGACCGAGCTCAACAAGGGCAAGGGCCTCGAGCCGGTGCACGTCACGATGAGCGCGGACAAGAAGTTCGTGACGGTGGATCAGTATACGCGAGGCCTGCCGCCGACCCGAATCCCGGTCGGCGGCGGCACCGTCGATTTCGATCACCGGTTCGGGCTCGATGCGAAGTGCGGCCCGTTCCAGGCGCAGGATCCGAACTACGGCAAATGAGCTGCTCACGCGCCGGTGAAGTTCGGCGCGTCCCCTTGTTGCTGCATGCCTAATCTCTCGGCAATGCGGCTTGACCCGGAGGCAATTGCCGACGAAGTTCCGCGTGCCGTGGTAATTTCTTCTGAATATTCCCCTGAAGCTGCAACGTTCGTTCCCGACTCGAGCCGGGCATGGCTGCGCCTTGTCGTCGCCGTGGTGATCGGCTCGCTCGGCAGCGTCGGCATGTGGTCGGTCGTGGTGGCGTTGCCGATGGTGCAGACCGACTTCGGCGCGACCCGCGGAACGGCCTCGCTCGCCTTCACGATGGTGATGCTCGGCTTCGGCCTCGGCCAGGTCGTGACGGGCAAGATCAGCGACCGCTACGGTATCGTCGCGGCCATCGGCGCCGGGATCGGCATTCTCGGCCTCGGCTATATCGGCGCCGGCTACGCGCCGTCGATCTTGGCCTTCATCCTGCTCCATTTCGCGATCGGCCTGTCGTCGGCCGCGACCTTCGGTCCCCTGATGGCTGAGGCCTCGCACTGGTTCGAGCGCTACCGCGGGCTTGCGGTCGCGATCGCCGCCAGCGGCAATTATGTCGGCGGCACGGTGTGGCCGCCGCTGGTCAATTTCGGCATGCAGAGCGTCGGCTGGCGCACCACCCACGTCGCGATCGGCATCTTCACCGCGATCGCGATGGCGCTGGCGCTCGTGGTGCTGCGGCTGTTGATGGGGGCGGCGACCCGGCGCAGCCATGTCAACGCGGCGCCGCCGCTCGTCGACCTCAGGCTCTCCACCAACGCGCTGACCGCGATCCTGTCGCTGGCGTCGATCTCCTGCTGCGTGGCGATGTCGATGCCACAGGTTCACATCGTCGCCTATTGCGGCGATCTCGGCTACGGCGTGGCGCGCGGCGCCGAGATGCTGTCGCTGATGCTCGGCTTCGGCATCATCAGCCGGATCGGTTCGGGATTCCTCGCCGACAGGATCGGCGGCATCCGCACGCTGCTGATCGGCTCGATCGCGCAGGGCTCGGCGCTGCTGTTCTATCTGTTCTTCGACAGCCTGACCTCGCTCTATGTCATCTCGGCGATGTTCGGCCTGTTCCAGGGCGGCATCGTGCCGAGCTACGCCATCATCGTGCGCGAGGCGATGCCGGCGTCCGAGGCTGCGACCCGGATCGGCATCGTGATCTTCGCCTCGGTGTTCGGCATGTCCTTTGGCGGCTGGATCTCGGGCGTGATCTTCGACGCCACCGGTTCCTACGCGGCCGCCTTCGCCAATGGCCTGGCCTGGAACCTGCTCAATGTCAGCATCATCCTGCTGCTCTTGCTGCGGTCGCGGCAGCGGCTGGCGATGGCTTGATCCGGAAAAGTGCGAAGCGGTTTTCCGGAGAGATCATGCTCAGACGAGATCACGCTCAGATGAGAGCTTGATTCGGACTGCGGCTGATATCAGCGATCTCCTAAAGATCGACCGAGATCCTCGCGATCGCCTTGTCCAGGCGGCTCTTGATAGAATCCATCTTGCCGGTCAGTTGCAGCAGCTCCCGCAGATCGATGTCGGCATAGACGAACTCGTTCAACTCCCGGCGTTGCGCGGATAGGTTCGCCATCTGCTTCTTGGCGTGCTCGGTCAGCGACAGGTTTACGACCCGGGCATCCTCGGTCGAGCTCTTGCGGCGCACGAGGTTCTTCTTTTCGAGCAGCTTCGACTGCGTCACCACGAACGACTGATCGACGCGCAGTGCCCTCGAAACCGCGCCGACCGGTAGGCCGACGCTGCGGTCCTCGGCATTCGCCAGCACCGTCATGATCATCCATTGCGGCCCGGTGATTCCGATCATCTTGGCCCAGATGCTGCGCAACTCGTCGAGGCGGATGCTGGTCGACACGATCTCCCAAGCCAATCGCTCAGCCGCGTCCTGCAGTTTGTCGGTCGATTTACGCTCGGTCATGACCTACCTTAACAAAAATTCATCTTCATAGATATCGAGCAATTTTTGAAGCAGGCGGCGGACGAAAATGTTCGTGCGGGCGTTGCCTGAATGACACAAGGGTGCGCAAACATAGAATGACTAACTAATATAAGTTGAATATGTGACCTCTCAATTGCATTGTTCCGCATCGTAGATGGGGGGCATCCACCATCTCACGCCTGCAGTGGCCGAGTTGACCACGAGCATCTTGAAAATGGCTGCGCCGCAGCGGTTTTCGGGATGGGAACGTTTGTCGCTTTGCCAGCAGAGCAAGGCATCAATTGGAGGATAGCATGAAGATAGTTAAGGGCCTTTTGTTGGGCTCGGCGGCAGCTCTCGCCGCGAGCAGCGGAGCCATGGCGGCCGACCTTCCGGTCAAGGCCAAGGCGGTCGAGTACGTGAAGGTCTGCTCGCTCTATGGTCCGGGCTTCTACTTTATTCCGGGCACCGACACCTGCATCAAGCTGGGCGGCTATTTGCGCGTCGACGTTCTGGCGAACACCAATTCGGATCACACCGGCAACTACGCCGGCGCCGGCGGCGCGAATAACCGCTTCACCAACGGCTACACCTGGCGCTCGCGTGAAGACCTCAACGTCGACACCCGCACCGCGACCGAATATGGCGTGGTTCGCACCTTCTTCGATGCGACCTTCAGCTGGACCTCGGACAGCTATGGCGCGGGCGCCGCGGCAGGCTCGACGGTCTACTCGCCGATCGGAACGTCTGCTGCTCCGAACAACGCCAGCGCGGGCGGTGTCGCCGCCGGCACGGTCGGCGTCTATTACGCCTTCATTCAGTTCGCCGGCTTCACAATGGGTAAGGCGGTCTCGCAGTTCGCTACGCCGTGGGCCAACTACCCTGGCAACAATTTCGACGGTCTCGTCGGCGGCGGCGGCACGATCACCGGTGTGAACCAGTTCACCTACACCGCGCAGTTCGGCAACGGCGTGTCGCTGGCCTTGTCGGCCCAGGATCAGTCGGCCTACTATCAGGCCGGCGTGCAGAATCTCGGCGTGCTCGGTACCGGCGCTCTCGGTCCCTACGGCGCGAGCGACTATGCCGGCACGATTGCTCCGGATCTCGTCGCGTCTCTCCGTGTCGACCAGGCCTGGGGCCTGTTCCAGGCGTCGTTCGCGGCGCATGACAATCACGCGGCCTACTACGGCGGCACTGAACTCACCGGTCATCCCGACGACAAGTGGGGCTGGGCGGGTCAGTTGGCCCTGTCGATCAAGAACATCCCGACCGGACCTGGCGATACCATCAACGTCCAGGGCGTCTATACCAACGGCGCAACGCGCTACAACATCCAGGATCTCTCGGGTGCCGGTGCGTTCACCTCCTTCGGCAACACCAGCGTTCCCGGCGCCTATCAGAGCATCGGCTTCGGCATCGCGCCGGACAGCGTGTTCGTCTCCGGCGGTCAGCAGCAGCTGATCACGACGTACGGCGTGCGCGGCGCATACGTCCACAACTGGAATCCCTATTGGAACACCAGCGTCTATGGTGCATGGGCCCAGGTTAACTACAACGGCACCGCCAAGAGCTACATCTGCGGCCCGGGCGGCACTGGCGTCGGTGGATCGTTCGGCGTGCTGATCGGCGCCACCTCGAACCTGACCTCGTGCAACCCCGACTACAGCATTGCTCAGATCGGTACCCAGACCCAGTGGACCCCGGTGAAGAACCTGACCTTCTCGGCTGACTTCACCTACACCCATCTGGATCAGAACTACGCCGGCACGATCAGCTACCCGGGTAACGCTGCGATCGGCAAGCCGGCCGCTGTCTACTCGCTCAGCAACCAGGATACCTACATGTTGCTGCTCCGCGCGCAGCGCAACTGGTAAAGCCCGGTTGATCCGGACTTGATCGCGACCCAAAGCCTCGACGGGAAACTGTCGAGGCTTTGATTTTGGAAGAAGAGCGCATTGTATGATTTACTAACATTAGTCTATCATGTAGAAACCAAGTGTCGGTTGCTCTGCCGACCATGACGAGGAGATATCAGACTTCTTCATGAACTAGCCTCCGAAACCTCCGGCAATGCCCTGCCGGAGGTTTTTCATTTGAGGGAGGTAGGATCGTGCGCTGTTCGAATAGGGTCGATGCAGGCAAACGTCAGCGACGTCTGGCTGGATGGCATGAGCGATGCGGAGTTCTCGATCTCTCTCGATCTCGTCGCGCGCTGCATCAGGTCTGGCGATCGGGTGATGCAGGACTACCTGGTTAAGGACGGACGACAGTGCACCCGTTTTAGCGGTGCGTGGATATGCCTGCGCGTTTCGAGCGGTCAGCTTTGTCACGACCGGGTGAGTGGCGGCGTGCCGGTTCTCGCGATCCCGTGAGCAGGCGTACGCCGGCGGCAAGTTCGCAAACGGAACAATTTACCGAGCGTTTGCTCGGCAACGATTGCTGCAGCAACGTTCGGCCCTCAGGCATAAGCGCAACGCATTCCTGCGCCGCCATATCAACATTTGCCGCCGCCGAATTACTTCAATTATATGAAGCGACATTGGAATATTTTCTTGGGAGAGCCGGGTGATTGGCGTTTGCGATTGTGGCGCCAACGTCACGCGGCTATCGAGGCGGCGGCTCATCGATAACAACAAGTGGACTCGTACCGATCACGCATACCGGCAGCGGAGCCGGGTGCGAACGAGTTGACGAAATATGCATGACCACTGTGGGGCGCGCGGAGCCTCGTCAAGCAGCGTCGAGTTCGACGACAAAGGCTGGCCTGCCTGGCCGGATCGAGAGGACTTGTCGGCGGAGTTCGTCAAGCTTCTGGCCGCCGCACAGGAAGGCGGTTCGACGGTTTCCGAATGCTGGTTGACCTTGAGCAAGATCAACCTCGCCTCGGAGAGCTCGTGGTCCGAACAGTGGATCAGGACCGCGGAGCTGAACGAGGCGCGCGCCGAGCTTTCGTTGCTGAACAACAACCTGGTCACCGCTCGTCGCAATTGGCTTCGGGCCACGACCTACTTTCATGCGGCCGCAAGGCCTCCCGGATACGCCAACGATTTGCTGACACGTGCCGTCGACGGCATGCGGCGATGCGCGACCAGCTTTTTGAAGACCCGGGTTCCGGCCGGTCAGGTGCTCTCGATTCCGTGGACCGAAGACCTGTCGCTTCAGGCCTACTATTTGCCGTCGGCGTTTCGCGAAGATGGGCCCGTCATCGTGTGCATCGGCGAGCCCGGTTCCTACAAGGAAGAGTTGATCACCAAATACGCCGGTCATGCGAACGAGCGCGGCTTCTCGCTGCTCGCCGTGGATCTGCTGGGCACGCAGATGGCCTTGTCACCGGAACGGCTCGAGGGCCACAGGTTCGAAGCCGCCATGAGCCGCGTGCTGGACTTCCTTTCGGAGAAGCCTGGTGTCGACAGCACGCGGATCGCCATCGTGGCCGACGCGTGCAATTCCTCCCTGGTCGCGCGCGCGGCGGCAAGCGATGCCCGGTTTGCCGCGGCGGTTTGCGATGCCGGAATGTGGGACTCGCATGAGAGAAGTTTCTTCTTTCGGCAAGCCGGCGACGACGAGCAGGCCGGATGGCTCGAGGAAGCCAATGCGATCTCGCGAAGCATCGAATGCCCGCTGCTCGTCACCGCGGGCGAAGCCGGCTGGCTTCTTCCGGGCGCCTTGACCGAATTCGGCGATCAATTGGGCAACACGCACCGCGACGCCAGGCTGATCCTGTTCCGGCGCGCCGAAACCGCGGCCATGCAAGGTCATATCGACAACCCGACATTGGTCAATGAAGTCGTCTTCGACTGGCTCGAAGACAGGCTGCGCTTGAGAAAAGGCTTGTCCTGAGGGGACAATGGCGCGGCCGATCGCGGCGATCACACCGACTGGCCGGCCTTCAGCAACGAGCAGCCGGTGATCTTCAAGGTGCCGTCGGCCTGCCGCTCCAGCGTATAGAGCGCCTCCCACGCCTCGCCATTGGCATCGACGATGTGAACGCGCTGCGCAATCCGGTCGCCGTCGCTCTGCGCCGCGCCGAACTCGAAGCTCTTGTGGCGATAGACCGGCGCGTATTGGCTCTGCACCATCGACATGAAGATCTCGGCCTGCGGAAAGATCTGCCGGATCGCGGGCGCCGCATAGGAATAGGCGCCAGCCGCGTCGTCGCGGCCGAACGCCTGCTCCTGGGCGCGGATCACGTCCTGCGCGGCGCCGGCGTCGTCGGCCGCGGCAGGCGAGACGAGGGCGAACAGAATGGCGGCAATGAGGGCGATCGCGCGCATTGGAATGCTCCCTTCGATGGCTGAGCATACGCAAAAGAACCGCCGCGGTTTCATGCCGATACGATTTTCGATCAAAATTGATCTGCCGCAAGGCTCCTTCCGGCCGGCGCACTAGCGTTCGTTCGTCAAGATTGGAGGAGCGCCATGAACTTGGATACCATTCTCGTCGTCGTCGCGGTGACCATGATGTTCGCAACGGTCGCATTCGTGATCGCCTATGGCGACCGGCAGACCCGCAACTTGTGATGGCGCAGCCCTCTGGCCGCACGGTTACCTGACCGAGCCCTTGAGATTGTCGATATCAGGCGAGGGACGGGCGGGAAACAGCCGCGCGGTCGAGGAGTTGTCGAGCCGGCGCCTGCATTTGGCTTCGTCGGCGCTGTCTTCAGCGCCGTCTTTCCCGGTGCGCTTCCTGGCGAAGGCATCGTCGAGCCGGTTGACGATCAGCATCGCATGGTCGCGCTCGAGCGTATCGGGATTCTTGCGCCGCTCGTCGGAGCGGAACGCGCCGCCTGCCATCTTGCCCGTCATCTCGTAGTCGCAGCCGGCCTTCCAGTCGCCCTGGTCCCATTTCCATCCCTTGGCCGTCACGGCGCCGCTGCCGTCGACGGTGACCTTGATGATTGCGTTGTAGGCGAGCCAGACGCCGGCAAGTCCGCTGCGCTTGTCGTCAAAGCCTTCGATCAGCGCCAGGCGTTCGCGCTGCAAGCCGTCGACGTGATCGCGTGCATCGACGGTGAAGTGGACCTGCGAGCTCTGCTTGTTCCAGGCCGGATGCAGGAATTCCGGGAATTGCTCGGTCTGGCTCTTCACCCAGTTGCGCTGGTCGTCGATCAGCGCGCGCCGCGTCGCCTCGTCGAGCCGCGGCTGCAGCGCCTTCCAGGCGCGGTTCAGCCGCTGGTCGTTGTCGGCGAGATCAGGATCGGCGCAGATTTCCTCGTCGGTGGCGGTCTCAGGTTTCGTGCAGTCGAAGGTCGGAGCGACGAAGGCGGTGTCCGCCTTGTCGGATGCCGCATCCTTGCCGGCCGCAAAATAGCTGCCGGTGACCTGCCACATCGATGAGCAGTCGTTGAGGCCGTCAAACTCCTCGTCATCGATGGTCCCGACGATCCGCAGGGTCTCGCCCTGGCGGCGGAGCTTTAACGACGGCGGCTTGGCGGGCGTGGCGGCTGCGTCGGTCGCCGCGTCGGTCTTCGGCTTGTCGGCCGGTGCGTCCGCAACGATCACCAGGGTGCCGGCGAGCCACGCCGTCCCCGAAGGCTTCAACTCAGCGGTCAGCTTGCAGGTTCGCCTGCGGTCGCCGCCATAGTCGCCGCGCAGATCGGCGGCGAGGCGATAGGCGCCGCCGTCGGCCGGCGTCAGCGTGATGCTGCCGAAGGCATTGACCCATTTTCCGGCGATGCCGGGCCGGCCGGATGCGATCCCCTCAAGCGCGGCCGCGCGGCGGCGCAACGCCTCAGTGAAACTCTGCTTCAGTTCGTCCTCGCCGGAATCGGCCAGCACTTCCGCCGCGTCGATGATCATCTCGTTGAACCAGGCCTGGTCGCGCTTCAGCAGCGGCCGGGCATTCGCCGGCATCTTCGCGAGCGCCGCGTCGAACGCCTTGTCGATCTGCGTCACCAGCTTGTCGGTGCCGGCCCTCCTGCAGTCGGCGGTCTTGATCCGGGCGTCCCCGCCGTCGCCGCACAGGCTGATCGCGGTCGGTGCGCTGCTCGATGCGAGCAGGAAATCGTCCATCGCAACCGACGGGGCGGACGCAAGGACTGAGATGGCCGCGACCGCGGCGGCAAGCCGAGGGGAGCAAGGCATGGACGTCACCCGCAACGCCGCGAGATGCGGCCCTTGCGGCTTGGGTCGCGCATCGCCCGCGCCGGGTTCAAAACGTCGGTGGCGTGCAGGCCGAAATCACCTCGCACGGCTTGGCGCCGATGCAGCGGAAGCGGTGTGGCCGGCGGCTTTCGAAGTAATAGGCGTCGCCGGCATTGAGCACCCGCCGCTCGTCGTCGACCGTGACCTCGAGCCGGCCCGAGACTACGATGCCGCCTTCTTCGCCCTCATGCACCAGCGGCACCCGGCCGGTGTCGCTGCCGGGCTCGTAGCGCTCTTTCAGGATCTGCAACGCACGTCCGAACAGGCTGTCGCCGATCTGCAGGTAGGAGATCGGCTTCTTGCCGATCTCGGTCAGCTCGTCGGCGCGGTAGAACGCCTTGCGCGGCCGCTCCGGCTCGATCGCGAAGAATTCCGCAAGCCCCATCGGGATGCCGTCGAGGATGCGCTTCAGCGCACCGACCGACGGGTTCATCTGGTTGGATTCGATCAGCGAGATCGTCGAATTGGTCACGCCGGAGCGCTTGGCGAGCTCGCGCTGCGACAGCTTGTGCCGCGCGCGGATGAATCGAAGCCGACCGCCGATGTCGACGCTCATGACAGGATCCCTGTTGCAGGTGTTGCGGATCGAACAAATATTCGCAGACCGCCTCAACAAGATCAATGGCTTGCGGTGCGACAGAAAAGGACTTGTTGAGTGCCGTGAAGAATGGTCCGACTAGGCCAACCAACAATGGAGCGCCGCCGTGACCGTTCATCAGATTCCGAACACCATCAAGACCGATTCGTTCTGGATGCCCTTCACGGCCAACCGGCAGTTCAAGAAAGCGCCGCGGCTGTTCTCCTCCGCCAAGGGCATGTACTACACCTCGGTCGACGGCCGGCAGGTGATCGACGGCTCCGCCGGTCTCTGGTGCGTCAACGCCGGCCACGGCCGCCCGCAGATCGCGGCCGCCGTCGAGCGCCAGCTGTCGACGCTGGACTTCGCGCCCTCGTTCAACATGGGTCACCCGCTGGCGTTCGATTTCGCCGAGCGTCTCGCCGAGATCGCCCCGAAGGGGCTGGACCGGATCTTCTTCACCAATTCGGGCTCTGAGTCGGTCGATACCGCGCTGAAGATCGCGCTGGCCTATCACCGCGCCGCCGGCCAGCCGACCCGCACCCGTCTGATCGGCCGCGAGCGCGGCTATCACGGCGTCGGCTTCGGCGGCATGTCGGTCGGCGGCATGGTCGCCAACCGCCGCCAGTTCGCGACCCATCTGCCGGGTGTCGACCACATCCGTCATACCCATGATCTCGCCCGCAACGCCTTCGCCAAGGACCAGCCGGAGCATGGCGCCGAACTCGCCGACGACGTCGAGCGGATGGTCGCGTTGCATGGCGCCGACACCATCGCCGCCGTGATCGTCGAGCCGGTGCCGGGCTCGACCGCGGTGCTGCCGGCGCCGAAGGGCTATCTGCAGCGCCTGCGCGAGCTCTGCACCAAGCACGGCATCCTCCTGATCTTCGACGAGGTCATCACCGGTTTCGGCCGCCTCGGCACCCCGTTCGCCGCCAACTTCTACGGCGTGACGCCGGACATGATGACGACCGCCAAGGGCATCACCAACGGCACCGTGCCCTGCGGCGCGGTGTTCGCCAGCCGCCAGGTCCATGACGGGCTGATGGTCGGCCCGGACAACGCGATGGAGCTGTTCCACGGCTACACCTATTCGGCGCATCCGGTGGCCTGCGCGGCGGGTCTTGCCACGCTCGACATCTACAAGGACGAGGCCCTGCTGACCCGCGGCGCTTCGATCGCCGACTACTGGCGCGATGGCCTGCACTCGCTCAAGGGCCTGCCGAACGTCGTCGACATCCGCAACCAGGGCCTGATGGGCGCGGTCGAGCTCGCGCCGCGTGACGGCGTCGTCGGCGTACGCGGCTACGACGTGATGGTCGATTGCTTCAATCGCGGCCTCTACTTCCGCATGAGCGGCGACTCGCTGGCGCTGTCGCCGCCCTTGATCGTCGAGAAGTCGCACATCGACGACATCGTCTCGATCCTCGGCGACTCGATCAAGCGGGTGGCCTGATAATTGCTAGCTAGATACTAGCTAGCTCTACAAATTGCTGTCGCCGTTGCGAAGCAGAGTGGTTTCGCAGCGGCGATTGCGTTTTCGCTGCAGGATGTGAGGAAAAGTGAAGGTCCTTGTTCTCGGCAGTGGCGTGATCGGCGTCACCTCGGCTTATTATCTTGCGCGCGCCGGCCATGAGGTGACGGTGATCGACCGTCAGCCGAAGCCCGCGCTGGAAACCTCCTTTGCCAATGCCGGCGAAGTGTCGCCGGGCTATTCGTCGCCCTGGGCCGGTCCCGGCGTGCCGGTGAAGGCGGTGAAGTGGCTCTTGATGAAGCACGGCCCGCTGGTGATCCGCCCGAAGCTCGATCCGGTGATGTGGCTGTGGCTCTTGAAGATGCTGCGCAACTGCACCACGTCGCGCTATGCGGTGAACAAGAGCCGGATGATCCCGATCGCGGAATACAGCCGCGACTGCCTGCAGGCGCTGCGCAGCGAGATTGGCATCAAATACGACGAGCGCGCGAAAGGCACGCTGCAACTGTTTCGCTATCAATCGCAGCTCGATGGCACCGGCGACGACATCGCGGTGCTCAAGCAATACGGCGTGCCGTTCGAGGTGCTCGACCGCGAGGGCTGCATCGCCGCCGAGCCGGCGCTGGCCGGCGTGAAAGAGAAATTCGCCGGCGGGCTGCGGCTGCCGCACGACGAGACCGGCGACTGCCACATGTTCACGCAGGCCCTGGCGCAGGAAGCCGAGAAGATCGGCGTGCGCTTCAACTTCAACGTCGGCATCGACGGGCTGAATGCGGACGCAACCCGGATCACCGGCGTTGCGACCAGCGCCGGCATGATGACCGCCGACGCCTATGTGCTGGCGCTCGGCAGCTACTCGCCGCATCTGGTGCGGCCGCTCGGCATCTCGCTGCCGGTCTATCCGGTGAAGGGCTATTCGATCACGGTGCCGATCAAGGACGCCAGCGGCGCGCCGGAATCGACCGTGATGGACGAGAGCTACAAGGTTGCGATCACCCGGCTCGGCGATCGCATCCGCGTCGGCGGCACGGCGGAAATCTCCGGCTATTCGACCAAGCTCTACGCTGCGCGCCGCGCGACGCTGGATCATTCGCTGACCGATCTGTTCCCGCGCGGCGGCGACCTTCCCAAGGCCACCTTCTGGTGCGGCCTGCGCCCGATGACGCCGGACGGCCCGCCGGTGATCGGCGCAACGCGCCTTGCCAATCTGCACCTCAACACCGGTCACGGCACGCTCGGCTGGACCATGGCCTGCGGCTCGGGCCGCGTGCTCGCCGACATGCTCTCCGGTAAGACGCCCGAGATCGACACCAAGGAGCTGTCGATCACCCGCTACGACCATCGCTTTGGATAGCACGTCGCGTCGCGGGTCGGTCGCGTGAATAGCGCTATTCGGCTTCTTGCGGGGGTAGTAAACTCCGCAAGAGTCCTTTCAGGATAGCGAGCCCGACGTGCCGAGAGCGGCGCCATCAGACCAAGAGACCGACGCCGAAGAAGCCAACGAGCTGCTCCATTTCATCGAGCAGAACGAACTTGGCGAGGGCGATCGTCTGCCGCCGGAGCGGGAGCTCGCCACCGAGCTCGGCATCAGCCGCCGCGCATTGCGCAAGATCCTGACCCAGATGGAGCTCGAGGGGCAGATCTGGCGCGGCCGCCGCAACGGCACGTTTCTCGGCCGCCGCACCGTCGGTCCCGTCAGCATCGAGCGCCTGATCGCGCGCGGCAGTCCGGCTGCCGTACTCGAGGCCCGCCTCGTCGTCGAACCCTCGATCGCAGCGATCGCAGCGGTCAACGCCAGCGAAGCAGACCTCGCGAATATCGAGACCTGCATGCGCCGCACCACCGAGGTGAAGGACGATGAGGCCTGGGTGCGCTGGGACGGCGCGTTCCACCTGGCGATCGCCGAGGCGACCCGCAATGACATCCTGGTCGGCCTGGTGACGGCGTTCAACGCGGCGCGATCGACCGGAGACTGGCAGGCCCTGCGGCTCGCCGCGATCACGCCCGAAAAGCGGCGCAGGTCGTTCGCCCATCACCGCGCGATCTGCGAGACGCTGCGACGGCGCTCGGCCGACGACGCGGCCCGCGCGATGCGCGATCATCTGCTGACGACGCGACGAAACCTGTTCGAGTAATCGTCAGCCGATTGCCTTGGCCCGTCGCCCGAGGTGATAGGATGCCCGCCAGTAGTGGATGGCGGCCCACGCCGACATCAGCGACATGATCCCGAGCGACCAGCGCAACGACTCGGCGCCGACGAACGGCACCAGGTGGTCGCTCAACAATCCGGTCAGGAAAGCGCCGCCGGCGATGCCGACGGCGTTGATGCAGAACATCGTCACCGCCGACGCGAAGCTGCGCGCATTCGGTTTCGCCAGCGACTGGATCGTCGCGTAGGTCGGGCCGGGATAGAACAGCTGCAAGAAGGCCGAGACCGCGCCGAACGCCAGGAACAGGACGTAGCTCGGCGTCAGCAGCGAGATGATCTTGGCGATGGTCGAGATCAGGAACGCCGCAGCGAGCAGGCGGAAGCCGTATCTGACGTCCTTGTTCGAGAGCCAACCGGCGATCAACCCGCCCGCCAGCGTGCCGACGATCGCGAGGATGCCGAGCAGCGTGCCGTAGGTCGCACCCGTGGCCGCGGCCGACAGGTGGAAGGTGCGCATGATGTAGGCCGGTCCCCACGCGCTCACCGAGCCGTTGGCGATGCCAAGGATCATGCCGCCGACGATGGTGTTGCGGATCGCCGGATCGCTGAGGAGTGCGACCAGGCTGCCCTCAGACATCTGCCGGCCCGACGTGCTGAGATCGCGCGCCGGTTCCCGAACGGTGGCGGCGACGATGAAGGACAGCGCCAGGCCGACACCGCCGACGATCATCAAGGTGGTGCGCCAGCCCAGCCGATCGGACAGCGCGCCGCCGACCGTCAGCGCGATGAAGCTGCCGATCGCAATCCCGCACGAGTAGATCGCGATCACCTTGGAGCGCTGGCCCGCCGGGAAGTAGTCCGCGAATATCGAATGCGCGGCGGGTGTCAGCGCCGACTCGCCGAGCGCGACGCCGGTGCGGCTGAACATGAATGCGAGGAACGAGTGGGTGGCGCCGCCGGCGGCGGTGAAGCCGCTCCAGATCGTCACCGCAACGGCGATGACGTATTTGCGCGCGATGCGGTCCGACAGCTTTGCGATCGGCATCGCGCCGGCGGCATACATCAGCGAGAAGGCGGGCCCCGCGATGATGCCGAGCTGTGTATCGGTCAGCGCGAGATCGCTCTTGATCGCCTGCACCAGGATGAACGGGATTTTGGAATCCACGAAGGCGAGCGTGTAGCAGGCGGTGAGGATGAACACGACGTACCACGCGTACCACGTGGCCTGACTGGCGGCTTGCTCGACCTGCGGAGATTCCCGCACATCCGGCACGGCTATCGTCACGGCATCCCCCTCTTCGGCAACGCGCAGGCGGATCGCCGGCGGGCTGGTGCGCAAGGCTCAGGCAGCTTGGGTGTTGAGCTGGCGGCCGAGCAGATGAGCGAAAACCTCGGCGAGAACGCGCACGGGATCATCAGGCAAGGACGCTGCACGCCAGGCCACATAGCCGTCCGGACGCACAAGCACCGCGCCGCCCTCCTGAACGCCGTAGGCGTTCATCCAGCCGGCCTCAGCGTCAATGAGTTCTTCGCCGATAGCGTGCAGGTCGATCCGCGGCAGGCCGCGCTGGTTGACGGCCGCGCGCCAGGCCTCGCCACCAGACGCGGTTAGAAGCACGAAACCACGTCCGACCAGATCGATTGTCGAGATGCGCTCGCCGTTGCGCGCGAGCCAGACATGCGGAGCGCGGCAGCCGGGATGGGCCGAGGGCTCGTACTCTGTGACGCTTGTGACGGGGGGCGGCGATCCGTCGGGAACGACGGCCGTTGAGCGGTAGCATGCACCGAAGATCAGGCCGCGCTCGTTGAGAAACTCCTTCCGCGGCAACTTTGCCTCGATCTGGCGCGCCGTACGATCGAAGCTCTGCATGTTGAGCAGCGTCGCCTGCACGACCTCGGAGGCATGCGGCCGCCGTTCCGCATCGTAAGTGTCGAGCAGCGATGGGGCGGCTTCGCCGTGCAGCACGGCGGCCATCTTCCACGCAAGGTTCTGCGCGTCCTGCACGCCGAGATTCATGCCGAAGCCGCCGCTCGGTGTCGTTTCATGTGCGGCATCGCCGACCAGGAAGATGTTGCCGTCGCTGAACCTGTCGGCGACCATCGCCGAGCAGTTCCAGAAACTGATGCCGAGCACCTCCACCGGCAGGTCCGGCGCTCCCACGGCCCGGCGAACCAATGCGACGCATCGCTCGGGCGTAAGATTCTCGCGCGTGAAGCCGTAGGCGCTGAGGCTGTGGACGAGAAAGCCCCAGCGGTCGGTGCCATTCACGGTCAGGAACGTGGCGCGAAAGTCCGGTTGCTCGATGAGATACAGCGCAGCCGGGCGGTCTTCGACCCAGGGGCGCAGATCGGCGCGGAAATGAACGTTGACTGAATCGTAGATGTCTCTTTCGCCGGTCCTGCCGATCTGGAGCGCGTCGCGCACCGAGCTCCGCGTGCCGTCCGCAGCGACGACGTAGCGTGCATGGAATGGAATCGTGGCCTGCTTCACGAGGTCCGTGAGGACGCCGCTGACGCCGCTTGCATCCTGCTTGAGTTCGGTCAGCTCCGTGTTGAACCGCATGCTGTCCGGGGCCAGCGCTTCGGCGTGACGCCGCAGGATCGGTTCGAGAATATCCTGCGAGCAGCCGCAATTGCCGGCCGGGGACATCATGCGGCTCGCTGCCGAGCCTCGTCCGGGTTCAAGGCGATTGATCTCCCGGCCGGCCAGGCTCTCCGCCCACAGGATCATCTTGCCGTATCGCGCCGGCATGCCGGCCGCGCGGATGTCGTCCTCGATGCCCATCTGCCGGTACATCTCCATCGTGCGCGCGTTGATGCCGCGGGCCTTGGGCGCGATGGAGGTCGATGGATGGCGTTCGACCAGCACGGAGCGGATGCCATGCTGAGAGAGTGCGATGGCGGCCGTCAAACCGACAGGTCCGGCGCCGACGATCAGGACAGGCGTTTCCAACATGGCACTTCCTCTCGCGTCGCTGACGCCGCAGCGTTCGACCGTTGCAAGGCGGCAGCTTGTTTTGTCCGGTCGTAAGTCTTCGGCCCACGCCATGTCAAGATCAATCATAAATGGTACCGATGGTTTGACCTTGCGAGCAAGGAGTTATGCGGATATTTGCGTAAATATCAGTCTTACATTGAGACCAATAATTATATTGGTATCAAAAGGAGCCAGCAAACCGATGTCGGAAAATTCTCGTGCGGCATGGCCGAAAGAGCTTCAGGACGCATATGAAGCGGGCAAATGGAATGGTGCGGTCGGCAGCCAGCTGGTGTCCGAGACCGCGAAGCTTAGGGTCTGGCATCTGCACATACCGGCCGGGACCTGGTTCGGCTTTCATCGTCATGTGCTGAGCCATTTCTGGACCGCGATGACGGATGGACGCTCGCGCAACTGGTTCGAGGATGGCTCCTCGGCCGAGCGCGTGCTCTACAAGGGTTTCACCCAGCACCGTGAACTGGCCGCGAACGAATATCTCGTGCACGCCGTCCACAACATCGGCGACACCGATCTCGCCTTCACGACCGTCGAATTCCTCGACGGACCCAACAAGCCGTTGCCGATTCCCGATCACATTCGCCTGAAGTCGCCGGAGTGACGATCACCAGGGACCAGGCCCGCGCACGAATTGTCATTCGGCGGCGTTCCTCACCGGCGGTTCGGCATCCTCGTCCCGCTTGGTTGCCGTCCGGCGCGACAGCGCGTTCGAGAACCTGTCGAGGTAGAGATACACGACCGGCGTCGTGAACAGCGTGAGCGCCTGGCTCACGATCAGGCCGCCGACCATCGCATAGCCGAGCGGCTGACGGATTTCCGATCCGGTTCCAGTGCCGAGCATCAGCGGCACGCCGCCGAGCAGGGCCGCCATCGTCGTCATCATGATCGGCCGGAAGCGCAGTAGTGCCGCTTTCCGGATCGATTCACGCGGCGACAGATGCTCCTCGCGCTCGGCGGCGATCGCGAAGTCGACCATCATGATGCCGTTCTTCTTCACGATCCCGATCAGCAGGATGATGCCGATCAGCGCGATCAGGCTGAAATCGAACCCGAAGGCCATCAGGATCGCCAGCGCGCCAACGCCCGCCGACGGCAGCGTGGACAGGATCGTGAGCGGATGGATGTAGCTTTCATAGAGCATGCCGAGGATCAGGTAGACCACGACCAGCGCGGCCAGGATCAGGAGCGGCACCGATCTCAATGATTGCTGGAAGGCCTGCGCGGTGCCCTGGAAGCTCGAACTGAGCGTGCCTGGCGCGCCCAGGTCGGCGACGGCGTTCTGGATCGCGTCGGTGGCCTGACCCAGCGCCACGCCTTGCGCGAGGTTGAAGCTGATCGTGGTCGCCGGAAACTGCCCCTGGTGGGCGATCGCGAGCGGCCGCACCGGAACCGTCGTCCATTTGGCGAACACGGAGAGCGGCACCTCGTCGCCGGTCGTCGGCGACTTGATGTAGAGCCTGTCGAGCGTGTCGAGCTTGCCCTGCAATTCGGGGAGGATTTCCAGGATGACGTGATAGCTGTTGAGCTGGGTGAAGTACTGCGTCACCTGGCGCTGGCCGAAGGCGTCGTACAGCGTGTCGTCGATCAATTGCGGCTGGATGCCGTAGCGCGACGCGGTGTCGCGGTCGATGGTCATCGTCAGCGTCGTTCCCTCGGTCTGCTGGTCGGTGGCGACGTCGCGCAATTCGGGCAGGGTCTTCAGCCTGGTCAGGATCTTCGGCGCCCATTCGTTCAGCTCGGCGAGGTTGGCGTCCTGCAGGGTGTATTCGAACTGCGTCCGCGTGGCCCGGCCGCCGAGCCGGACGTCCTGCGACGCCTGCATGTAGAGCCGTGCGCCCTCGACCGCCTCGAGTTTCGGCCGCAGCCGCGCGATGATCTGCTCGGCGTTGGCGTCGCGCTCCTCGCGCGGCTTCAGTGTGATGTACATGCGGCCGGAATTCAGCGCGGTGCCGCCGCCGCCGATGAACTCGGCCATGCTGTCGACCGCGGGATCGGCCCGGACAATGCTGCTGAGCTCTTCCTGATGCCGCTCCATGTCGGCAAACGAGATATCTTCCGCCATCTGCGATACGGCGATCAGGAAGCCGTTGTCCTGTTGCGGGAAGAATCCCTTGGGAATGATCACGAACAAATAGACCGACAGTGCAACGGTCGCGAAGAAGATGCAGAGCGTGGTGCGGCTCCAGCGCAGCGCCAGATCGAGGCCGCGCTCATAGCCGTGCAGCATCCAATCGAATGCCGCTTCGCTCCATTGGTAGAGTCGGCCGTGCCTGGTTTCGGCATGTGTGCGCAGGAAGCGTGATGCCATCATCGGCGTCAGCGACAGCGACACCACCAGCGAGACGAAGATCGCCATTGCCAGGGTCACCGCGAACTCGCGGAACAGCCGGCCGATCACGCCGCCCATCAGCAGCAGCGGGATCAGCACCGCAACCAGCGAAATGCTGATCGACAGGATGGTGAACCCGATCTCGCCCGCGCCTCGTAATGCCGCGGCGAGCGGCCGCTCACCCTGCTCGACATAGCGCGTGATGTTTTCCAGCATCACGATGGCGTCGTCGACCACGAAGCCGACCGCAATCGTCAGGGCCATCAGCGACAAATTGTCGAGCGTATAGCCGAACACCCACATCAGCGCGCAGGCGCCGAGCAGCGCCAGCGGCACGGTGACGGCCGGAATCACCGTGGCCCAGAAGCTGCGCAGGAACAGGAAGATCACCATGACGACGAGGACGATGGTGATCAGCAGGGTGATCTGGACGTCCTCGACCGCAGCGCGGATCGTCAAGGTCCGGTCGCTGATGATCTTGATCTTGATGGCGGGCGGAATCGCGGCAATCAGCCTCGGAAGCTGCTCCTTGATCCTGTCGACCGTTCCGATGACATTGGCGCCGGGTTGCTTGAAGATGACCAGGAACACGCCGCGTTGGCCATCGGCCCAAGCGGCCTGTTTCATGTCTTCCGGCGCGGCGACGGCACGGCCGATGTCGCGGATCCGCAACGGGCCGCCGTTGCGGTAGGCGACGATGACGTCGTTCCAGTCCTTGGCATCCGGCAGCTGATCGTTGGCGTAGATCGTATAGGCGCGGCTATTGCCGTCGATGTTGCCCTTCGGACTGTCTGTCGTCGTGATGGCGATCTGGCCGCGGATGTCTTCCAGCGAGAGCCCCTTGGCGACCAGCTTGGCGGGATCGACCTGGACGCGAATGGCGGGCTTCTGCTGCCCGCCGATGAACACCTGGGCGACGCCCGAAATCTGACTGATCTGCTGCCCGAGCTGGGCGTCGACCGCATCGCTCACCTTGATCAGCGGCAGGGTGTCCGAGGTCGCCGACAAGATGAGGACAGGCGAGTCCGCCGGGTTGACCTTGCGATAGGTCGGCGGCGACGGCAGGTTCTTGGGCAACTGGCCGCCTGCGGCATTAATCGCTGCCTGGACATCGTTGGCGGCGCCGTCGATGTTGCGGTTCAGATCGAACTGGATGGTGACCGCGGTCGAGCCGAGTGAGCTCGTCGAGGTCATCTGCGCGATGCCGGGAATCTGCGCGAATTGCCGCTCCAGCGGCTGCGCGACGGAGGAGGCCATGGTTTCGGGGCTGGCGCCGGGCAGGCTTGCGGAGATCTGGATGGTCGGAAAGTCGACCTGCGGCAGCGGCGCGACCGGCAGCAGCGGATAGGCGACCATGCCGACGAACAGAACGCCGGCCATCAGCAGCGAGGTGCCGATGGGGTAGCGGATAAACGGAGATGAGATGCTCTCGTTCATTTCTGCAATCCAAATGAACGGCAGGCGCATCTTTTCCCGAATGTCGGGAGTCGTCCTCGAAAGCTCGAGCGCGAACGCGCGTTTTCCTCGCCATGGCCAATCGGCAGATCGCGAAGTTGGCCTGCGCGTCTGCCTGTTTTTTTGCCAGAATACTCATTCCCGGAGACGACACGCGAATGGAAACGTCGGATCGCCCATTCGACCTTCGTTCAATTGTCGGAATCCGCACGTTTTCATTGCGGTTTGGGCGAAATCAAACGTGTGTCCGGCGCGAGATATGTCTTGTTACGATATATCGGCGGCTGGTTTGCCGGAGGGTGCTAGGCGATGTCGAACTGGTCTTGCATCGCGGTTACGGTGTCGCGGAGTTGTTTTTCCTTTGCCTCGCCCAGTGCGGTCTCGCGCGTGCCGCCGAGGTCCCAGCTCGGGCTATAGCCTTTGAGGCGGATCAGCTTCAATCCGGTCACGCCGGACCGCCTTTCCAATTCGGCCGTCAGTTCGTGCTGCATCTGAAGTGTCTTCATGGGGCATCTCCGGAAACGCTATTCCGCTCAACAGGACAGCCTGCATCATGTTCCCCACGTCGCGATGCGCATCTGGTCGCTTAGGAACGCCCGCCTCGCGGAACACGTTGCTCCGGTTCGAACCAGGAAAGGACCTCACATGAAGAAACTGGCAACGGTCGGTCTGGCAGCGGCAGTGATGCTGTCCACTCCGCTCGCATTCGCGCAGGGCAGCGGCGGGGCAGGCGGTGCAGGTGGCGGATCGGCAGGCGGCGCGAGCGCAGGAACAGGGACGGGAAGTTCGGGCACAGGAACCGGCACCGGCACCGGTTCGTCCGGCGCTGGCGGCACAACCGGGATGGGAAAGGGCCCGGGATTGAGCAATCCGCCCGGCAGCACCACCGGCAACACGAACAATCCGGGCGCCGCGACACCGAACTACGGGACCGATCCGAGCAACAATTCCGCGACGGGGACCGGGACTTCGAACCTGCCCGGCGACAATAGCGGAACGCGGCCCAATCCGCGATGACCCCGAAAACCCCGCCTCGCGCGGGGTTTTTCGCCGAACATGCGACGGATCAACGAAAAGCCCGGCGCGGTGGCCGGGCTGGATCGCAAATATGTACTAGAGCAAATATGAGCTTGGACGCGTCAATACGGCGATCTAGCCGGACGCCGGCCGGACCGTCTGTGCACTTTTTCACATTTGCCGATATCTTTTTTCTGCGGGCTCCCGCAGCTATGCCTTGCGCGGCGGTTTTCGGCCGGCGTTCTTCGCAGGCTTCGCCGATGCCGCCTTGGCCGCCGGCTGCACGCGCAAGCCGTCGACGAACACATCCAACAGCCTGAGCGCGGTGGTCTGCCAGCCGGGCTGGTCGTGCATGTAGCACATGCCGATCAGCGCGCGCAGCACGTCCTCGGCGCTGATGTCGCTGCGGATGACGCCTGCCGCGACGGCGCGCGCGAGCAGGGTGCCGATCGCCTTGGTCAGGCGGTCGAACGAATAGGCGTGCAGCTCGGTCGAGCCATGCGCGACCAGCGCCAGAGCTGCGACCATGCCCTTCTTGGTGGCGACGAATTCCACATTGGCGCGCAGCCAGCGCCGCAGCGCCTCGACCGGCTCGGGGGCGCATTGCAATTGCTCGGCAAGATCGCCGAGTTGTTCGACCTCGCGGCGGTAGACCGCCTCATACAGCGCCTCGCGGGTCGGGAAGTGGCGGTAGAGCGTGCCGATGCCGACGCCGGCATGGCGCGCCACCGCTTCCAGGCTCGCCTCGCTGCCGCCGGCCGAGAACACAGCCTTGGCCGCTTCCAGCACGCGCTCGCGGTTGCGCACCGCATCGGCGCGCGGCTTGCGGACAATTTCTGGTGATGGATCGGCCATTGCTTTTTCTTTTCACCCTCCCTTGTAAACGGAGGATGCCTCCGTATATGGCGACCAGCACCGGGCCTGACAAGGCGCGCCGACCCCCTGGATCGGCGGCCACGGGTCTGCGTTGCCTCGATTCAACCCGACCATACACGGATCGGAGCCCTGCATGAATCTTCCACTCAGCCTCACCATTAACGGCGTCCGACGGGAAATTGTCCTCGACGACCCCCGGGTCACGCTGCTCGACCTGCTGCGCGAGCGGCTCGACCTCACCGGAACCAAGAAGGGATGCGACCGCGGCCAGTGCGGCGCGTGCACCATCCTGGTCGACGGCCGCCGCATCAACTCCTGCCTTGCGCTCGCCGTCAGCCATGACGGCGCCGAGATCACGACGATCGAAGGTGTCGGGCGCGGCGGCGAGCTGCATCCGGTGCAGGCCGCCTTCATCGCCCATGACGGCTTCCAGTGCGGTTTCTGCACGCCGGGCCAGATCATGAGCGGCATCGGCATGATCCAGGAGGGGCAGGCCGGCGACGATCCGGAGCGCGTGCGCGAATGCATGAGCGGCAATCTGTGCCGCTGCGGCGCCTATCAGGGGATCACCGAGGCCGTGCTCGAGGCGCAATCCAACATGACCGCCACCAAGCAGAGGCGCTCCGCATGATGAACTTCGATTATGTCAGGCCGGCCAGCGTCGCGGACGCGATCGCGGCGGGCTCCGAAAAGGGCGCGAGCTATCTCGCGTCAGGCACCAATTTGCTTGATTTGATGAAGGGCGGCGTCAGCCGGCCGAGCCGTCTCGTCGATGTCACGCGCCTGCCCGGGCTCGACCGCATCGAGCATCTCGCCGACGGTAGCTTGCGCATCGGCGCGCTGGTGCGCAACGCCGATCTGGCGCATGACGCCGACTTCGCGCGCAACTATCCCGCGGTTGCCGAGGCGTTGCTGTCGGGCGCCTCCGCGCAGCTGCGCAATGCCGCGACGGTCGGCGGCAATCTGATGCAGCGGACGCGCTGTGCCTATTTCTACGACGCCGGCAGCGCCTGCAACCGGCGTTGGCCGGGCGCCGGATGCGACGCGCTGAAGGGCGAGAACCGGCTGCACGCGGTGCTTGGCTGGAGCGAGGGCTGCATCGCAACCCATCCGTCTGACTTCTGCGTGCCGCTGGTAGCGTTCGACGCGGTTGTCGAGATCGAGGGCAAAAGCGGCCGGCGCGAGCTGCCGCTGGAGGCGCTGCATTGTCTGCCCGGCGATGCGCCGGAGCGCGAGACCGCGCTGGAGCGCGGCGATCTGATCGTCGCGCTGCGCCTGCCGGCTGCGGCGAAGAACTTCGCCGGCCATGCCCGCTACGTCAAGGTCCGCGAACGCACGTCCTATGCCTTCGCGGTGGTCTCGGCCGCCGCTAGCCTGCGCATCGAGGACGGCAGGATCCGCGAGGCGCGGCTCGCGCTTGGCGGCGTCGCGGCAAAGCCGTGGCGCGCGCGCGAGGCCGAGCAGGTGCTGACGGGCGCCGCGCCGGATGTGGCGGTCTATCGCGAGGCCGCACGCGCCGCGCTCGCCGAGGCAAAACCGTCCGGCGACAACGCCTTCAAGATCGAGCTTGCGCAGCGCATCATGGTGCGCGCGCTCACCCTTGCTGCCAGAGGCACGCCGGATCGCATTCCCGCGTTGCCCGGCTCTCCCTTCTCATCCGTTGCAGGAGCGTAACGCATGACGGTTGAACTCAGTCTGACCCGCGACCCCGCCCATATCCGGCATGGCTCGAATATCGGCCAGCCGATGACCCGCACCGACGGCGTGCTGAAGGTCACCGGCAAGGCCCGCTATGCCGCCGACAATCATCCGGCCGGCATGGTCTATGCCGTGATCGCGACCAGCTGCATCGCGCGCGGCCGCGTCACTTCGCTCGATGTCGCCGCCGCCAAGCGCCATCCCGGCGTGATCGACGTGATGACGCCGGCGCACAAGCC
The DNA here is from genome assembly GCF_029846235.1 of Bradyrhizobium sp. CER78. Classification (GTDB taxonomy): domain Bacteria; phylum Pseudomonadota; class Alphaproteobacteria; order Rhizobiales; family Xanthobacteraceae; genus Bradyrhizobium. The sequence goes on along the minus strand of NZ_JARVWP010000031.1, from coordinate 7,557 downwards.
GCAGCTGGCGGAAGACCCCGATGCAAAGGGCAATCCGTTCGCGTTCCGGATGGAGCTCTTGCAGAGCGACGAGGTGCGCTATGCCAACCAGGCGATCGCGGTCGTGATAGCCGAGACGCTGGAGGCCGCGACCGAAGGCGCGGCGCTGCTGTCGCCGCGCTACCAGGTCGAGATCGCGCGCGTCGGCCTCGACGCCGGCGAAGCTTACGCGCCGCCGGTGGTCGGGATCGGCAATCCCGCCGAAGTCCGCCATGGCGACATCGACGCCGGCATGGCTGCCGCTTCGAAGCTGACCGATGCGACCTACGAGACCCCGGCGCAATATCACAACGCGATGGAGCCGCACGCGATCGTCGCGGTGTGGGATGGCGATCGTCTGTTCATCGATACGCCGAGCCAGGGCATGGGGTTCGCCCAGATGCGCGTCGCCGGCCTGTTCGGCATTCCGCCGGCGAATATCCACATCAACAGCCCATTCCTCGGCGGCGGCTTCGGCTCCAAGGGGCTGATCTCCGGGCCGCAGGTGCTCGGCATCATGGCCGCCAAGCTGATCGGTCGCCCGGTCAAGCTCGTGCTGCGCAGGAGCCAGATGTATGGCCCGGTCGGCCATCGTCCGCCGACGCGCCAGCGCATCCGGATCGGCACCGACGATGCCGGCGTGCTCGCCGTGATCAATCATGAGGCGCGCGTCACGACGTCGAGCTTCGACGATTTCTACGAGCCCGCGGCCGACGCCTCGCACACGCTCTATGCCAGCCCGGCGATCCGCACCGCGCATGAAGCGGTGCGCGTCGACACCGGCACGCCGCTGTTCATGCGCGCGCCGGGCGAGGCCACCGGATCGATCGTGCTGGAAAGCGCGATCGACGAGGCGGCGTTCGCCTGCGGCATCGATCCGCTGGAGTTCCGGCTGAAGAACTATGCCGAGGTCGAGCCGACCACCGGCAAGCCGTTCTCCTCCAAGGCGCTGCGGCAGTGCTACGCCAAGGCCGCCGAATGCTTCGGCTGGGCGGGACGTCCGCTGCAACCGAGGCAGATGCGTGACGAGAACGGTTTTCTGGTCGGCTGGGGCATGGGCACCGCGACCTTCCCGGCCATCATGTTCCAGGGCAACGCGCGTGCGGTGATCCGCGCCGACGGCAAGGGCGTGATGGAGACCGGCGCGCACGACATGGGGCAGGGCGCCTGGACTGCGCTGGCGCAGATCTCGGCCGACTCGCTCGGTCTCGATTTCGATCAGCTGACGTTCCGCTCCGGCAGTTCCGATCTGCCCGATGCCGGCATCGCCGGCGGGTCGGGGCACACCGCAACCGTCGGCGCCGCGATCCACAATGCCGGTGCTGCCGTGATCGCAAAACTCGCCGAGCTTGCGACCTCGGACGAGCGCTCGCCGCTGTTCGGTGCAGGCAATGCCGGCGTGGTGGCGCGGGCCGGGCGGCTGCATCGCCGCGACGACGATACGCGCAGCGAAAGCTATGCCGAGATCCTGGCGCGCGCCGGCCTTGCCGAGGTCGACGCCACCGGCAGCGGCGCAGCGGATGCGGCGGCGCAATCGCAATATGCGATGCACGCGCATGGCGCTGTCTTTGCCGAGGTAAAGGTCGATCCGGAGCTCGGCCAGATTCGCGCCACGCGGATGGTCGGCGCGTTCGCCGCGGGCCGCATCATCAATCCGTTGCTGGTAGAGAGCCAGCTGCGCGGCGGCATGATCTGGGGCCTCTCCTTCGCGCTGCATGAGGAGGCGGTGATGGACAAGCGGTCGGGGCGCATCCTCAATGCCAACCTCGCCGAGTATCATGTGCCTGTGAATGCCGACGTGCCGCCGATGGAGGTGATCACGGTCGACGAGCACGATCCGCACGTCAATCCGCTCGGCATCAAGGGCGTCGGCGAGATCGGCATCACCGGCAGCGCCGGCGCCGTCGCCAACGCCGTCTTCCACGCCACTGGAATCCGGGTGCGGAATTTCCCGATCAAGATCGAGGAGATCGTGATGGGGTTGGGCTGACGCGTCTTGACGCGAGGACTCCGTAACAACAGGTGTCGTCCCGGCGAAAGCCGGGACCCATAACCACGAATGTGAGTTATGGAGCGACGCTGGGGCTCCAGCTTTCTTCGACAACACAATCCTGTGGTAATGGGTCCCGGCTTTCGCCGGGACGACGGCCAGAGAGCGACGGCTTATCCCGCCGCCGTCACACAATTCACCCACAGCACCACGGCCTTGGCATCGGGGGCCGGATTGGAGAAGCGATGCGGGCGGCGGCTGGCGAAGCGGAAGCTGTCGCCCTGCTTCAGCGTCCAGGTCTCGGTGTCCACCGTCAGTGTCATCTCGCCCTGGAGCACGAGGCCGGCCTCTTCGCCGTCATGGGTATAGAACTCGTCGCCGGTGTTGCCGCCGGGTTCGAGATGCACCAGGAACAGATTGAGCCGGCTCTCGCTGCCGGCGGGGCTCAGCAGCTGCTTTGAGATGCCGGTGCGCCACAGCTTCAGCTCGGCGCGCTGCACCTCGCGGGTCACCACGCCGCCGGCGCTCTCGTCCTTGGGCGCCGCGCCGAACAGCGCGGCGATGCCAACGCCGAGCACGTCGGCCAAGGTTGCCAGCACGCGCAGCGAGGGCGACGACAGGCCGCGCTCGATCTGGCTGATGAAGCCGATCGACAAATCGGTGCGCGCGGCAACGAGCTCCAGCGACATCTGCTTAGCTCGGCGCAGATCGCGGATGCGGCGTCCGACCGCGAGATCCATCGCGGGCTCGGGCGGCTTGCTCACGGGTTTCCTGACGGCGCGGCGTGCCGTCGCGGGCTTCGCTGCCGCACCTTTGCGCATTCTCTTGCCGCCGCTCACGTCAGTGCGCTTCCTTCATGTGCATGAAAACCGCTTGCATTGACCGCGGTTTCGTGACCACAATTTCATATTGGTGAAAATAGGCCGGAACGGCGTCGCCCGCAACCAAAAGCGCTGACACAGCGGGCGAGGCGGCACCGGCGCCAGTTTGGGAGGTGGTGCGATGTCCTTTCAGCGTCTCGTTCAGGCCGCGGTGGCGGCGCTTGCCCTTGCCGTGAGCGCACCGGCGCCGGCGCAGCAGGTGCTCAAGGTCGGCTCGACGCCGACCGGCATCCCCTTCACCTTCCTCGACACCAAGACCAATTCGATCCAGGGCATCATGGTCGATCTCGCCACCGAGATCGGCAAGGATGCCGGCTTTACCGTGCAGATCGAGCCGATGCAGTTCTCGGCGCTGATCCCCTCGCTGACCGCGAACAAGATCGACATCATCGCCGCCGCGATGTTCGCCACCGCCGCGCGCAAGGAGGTGATCGACTTCTCCGAGCCGGTCTACACCTACGGTGAAGGTTTGGTCGTGCCGAAGTCCGACAACAAGGCCTATGCGACGCAGGAGGACCTGAAGGGCACGGTGGTCGGCGCCCAGGTCGGGACCGCCTTCGTCGATGCGCTGAAGAAGACCGGGCTGTTCAGCGAGGTGAAGGTCTACGACACCATTCCCGATATCCTGCGTGACGTGAATGCGGGCCGCCTCAAGGCCGGCTTCGCCGACTATCCGATCCTCGCCTACAATCTGCAGCAGGGCAATTTCGCCGACGTCCGGCTGGTCGACGGCTACAAGCCCGTGACCGTCGGCACGGTCGCGATCGGCGTCCGCAAGAGCGACACGGATCTGCTCGGCAAGATCAACGCTTCGCTGGCGAAGCTGAAGGCCAACGGCACGATTGCGAAGATTCTCGAGAAATGGGGCCAGAAGGCCAGCGGGTCGTGAGGGCGCCTGCCTCCGATTGGATTTGATGTGACCCGTCATCCTGAGGAGCGGCGTCTTCGCCGCGTCTCGAAGGATGCACGGCCCGGCTGGTGGCCGTCGACCCTTCGAGACGCGCTACGCGCTCCTCAGGGTGACGGTATCAGCATTTGAGCGCGTAAACCGATGCAAAAATTCTTCCACGACGCCGTCGAGTTCGTGCCGATCCTGCTGCAGGGTGTCTGGCTGACCATCGTCGTTACGGTCGGCTCGCTGTTGCTGTCGACCGTGCTCGGGCTGGTGTGGGCGCTGATGCGGGTATCCGGCATTCGTATTCTCGTTTGGCTCAGCGCCGCGCTCATCAATATCATCCGCGGCATCCCGATCATCGTGCTGCTGTTCTACATCTATTTCGTGATGCCCGATTTCGGCATCGCGCTCTCGGCGCTGCAGGCCGCGATCATCGGGCTCGGCATCGCCTACTCGGCCTATCAGGCGGAAAATTTCCGCGCCGGCATCGAGGCGATCGACAAGGGCCAGATCGAGGCGGCGCAGACCATCGGGATGGGCTGGTGGCTCACCATGCGCCGCGTGGTGCTGCCGCAGGCGGTCAGGATCATCCTGCCGCCCTACGGCAACATCATGATCATGATGCTGAAGGATTCTTCGCAGGCCTCCACCATCACGGTCGCCGAGCTCGCGCTGCAGGGCAAGCTGATCGCGTCCTCGACCTTCAAGAACACCAGCGTGTTCACCTTGGTGGCGCTGATGTACCTCACCATGAGCATTCCGCTCATCCTGCTGGTTCGGCACTTCGAGAACAAGGCGAACCGCAAATGATCGAGCTCAACGACGTCCACAAGAGCTTTGGCAAGGTCGAGGTGCTGAAGGGCATCACCGCCTCGGTCGCCAAGAGCGAGGTAGTTTGCATCATCGGTCCCTCGGGCTCCGGCAAGTCGACCATCCTGCGCTGCATCAATGGGCTCGAGAGCTACGACCGCGGCGAGATCAGCGTCGAGGGCGCGCGCGTCGACAGCAATGACCGCTCGATCGTTGGGATCCGCACCCAGGTGTCGATGGTGTTCCAGCGCTTCAATTTGTTTCCGCATCGCACCGCGCTCGAGAACGTCATCGAGGGCCCGCTCTATGTGAAGAAGGAGCCGCGCGAGCAGGCGATTGCCCGCGGCCGCGCGCTGCTCGCCCAGGTCGGGCTCGCCGACAAGGCCGAGGTGCATCCGCCAAAGCTCTCCGGCGGCCAGCAGCAGCGCGTCGCAATCGCCCGGGCACTGGCGATGCAGCCGAAGGCGATCCTGTTCGACGAGCCGACCTCGGCGCTCGATCCCGAGCTGGTCGGCGAAGTGCTTTCGGTGATGCGCAAGCTCGCCGATGACGGCATGACCATGGTGGTCGTCACGCACGAGATGGGCTTTGCCCGCGACGTAGCCGACCGCGTGCTGTTCATCGACGGCGGCGTCATCGTCGAGCAGGGCGCCGCCAAATCCGTCCTCAACCAACCACAGCACTCGCGCACCCAGGATTTCCTGCGCCGCGTGCTGCATCCGCTGTGATCCGGTCTCATCCAATGAATGCTCCCGCCCGCCTGCCGCTGCCCCCGAGTCTCTACGCCGACACCGCGGTCGAGGCGACCCCGACGCCGCCGCTGACTTCAGACAAGAGCGTTCCGGTCGCGATCATCGGCGGCGGCTTCACCGGCCTGTCGACCGCGCTGCATCTTGCCGAGCAAGGCGTGCTCGCGACCGTGCTGGAGGCGCAGGAGCCGGGCTGGGGCGCGTCCGGCAACAATGGCGGCCAGACCAATCCCGGGCTGAAGCACGATCCGGACCAGATCGAGCAGCATTTCGGCGCCGATCTCGGCCGCCGCATGATCGCGTTCTCCTACGGCGCCACCAACTTCACCCATGATCTGATCCGCCGCTACCAGATCCCCTGCGAGGCGCGGCAGAACGGCACGCTGCGCGCCGCCTACAATGAGGCGAGTGCCGCTGCGATCGCGACCACGGCGAAGCAGTGCATCCAGCGCGGCATGCCCGTAAAACTGCTCGACGCCGCCGAGCTGCGCGCGATGACCGGCAGCGACCGTTATCTCTGCGCCATGCTCGATGCGCGCGGCGGCGACCTGCACCCGCTGAGTTACGCGCGCGGCCTGGCGCGCGCCGCCATCGGGGCCGGCGTCGCTGTCCATGGCGAGACGCCGGCACTGTCTCTCCGCCGCGACGGCAATCGCTGGCGGATCGAGACGCCGCGTGCGGTCGTGCACGCCGACAAGGTGCTGCTCGCGACCAATGGCTTTACCGACGATCTCTGGCCTGCGCTCCGCCGCACCATCGTGCCGGTGTTCTCGTCGATCGCAGCCACCGCGCCGCTGTCCGACGCGGTCGCGCGTTCGATCATGCCAGGCCGCCAGGTGCTCTACGAGAGCGGCCATATCACCGTCTACTACCGCATCGACCAGCACAATCGGCTCTTGATGGGTGGCCGCGGCCCGATGCGCTGGATCAGCAAGCCGGCCGACGTCGCCTATCTGATCCGCTACGCCGAGCGGCTGTGGCCCCAGCTCAAGGGCACGAGCTGGACCCATGGCTGGAACAGCCGTCTCGCCATCACCGCCGATCACTATCCCCACGTCCATGAGCCCGCGGAGAACTTGTTGATCTCGCTCGGCTGCAACGGCCGCGGCGTCGCGCTCTCGACCGCGATGGGCGCACAACTCGCCCGCCGCCTGATTGGCGGCGCGACGGCCGAGATCGACATGCCCGTGACCGGCATCAAGCCGATCCCGATGCACGCCTTCTGGCGGGTTGGTGTCACCACGGCGGTGCTCACCGGGCGGGTGCGGGACAAGCTCGGGGTGTAGGCGATCGAAACCGGGGAGCGGTCGATCGGCGCGAATGACCTCGCAGCTGGCTTCTCAGACCTTACGCCGCCTTCGGAAACAACGGCCGGAAAAACGACCGATCATAGCGTGTGAAGCAGCCGGTCTCCTTGGCGAAAGCGATCGCTTTCTGCACGTCCGGATCGGCGGCGGAATCCTTCCGGTATTGCTCGTAGGCAGCGAGGCTCGGAAAGCTGAACATCGCCAACGCGACGTCGCTCGCGCCTTCGGATGGCAGGAAGTAGCCGTGATGGATGCCGCCAAACCGCGGCACCAGTTCAAGCCACATGGCAGCATAGGCTTCGAAGTCGGCGAGCTTGCCCAGCCTGATCTCATAACGCAGGTAGCAGGTAATCATTCTGCGGTGCTCCAACCCATCGTTGACCGATGGCTTCTCACTATAGCGCAGCGATGGATTCGGTCCATGCCGCAGCGTCCGCTCGAGGCGTTGCCGATTGAACACGACCTCAACTGTCATCGCCCGGCTCGACCGGGCGATCCAGTACGCCGCGGCTTCTCGGCTCAAGCACAACCGTCTCTGGAATACTGGATCACCCGCTTTCGGCTTTCGCGGGTGATGACACCCGTGTTCGGCGTCTTGAATCGCGAACCGTCCTCACCGTCGTCCCTGCGAAAGCAGGGACCCATAACGACGATGGTTATTGGTGAGCGATGTTGGAACGACGATCTCCTCCAACAACACCGGCCGCGGCGTATGGGTCCCTGCTTGCGCAGGGACGACAACTGGCGAGAGCCGTCCCTCAGCTGTCATCGCCCGGCTTGACCGGGCGATCCAGTACGCCGCGGCCTTTCGGCTCCAGCACCGGCGTCTCTGGAATACTGGATCACCCGCGAAGCGAGGGCTTTGCAGAAGTCACCCGGGATGATTCTCTTTGGTGAAGGATTCGCC
>NZ_JARVWP010000030.1 GCF_029846235.1 Bradyrhizobium sp. CER78 | reverse complement strand
CGCATGCAGTGGCGAACGGGACGGCGGCCCCAGCGTCGCGCAACAATTGAGATTTGGGGTAATGGGTCCTGGCCTTCGCCAGGACGACACTGAGTTTGCAGCACGGCATTTCTTCGTCATTCCGGGGCTCGCGAAGCGAGAGCCCGGAATCCATTCCTCCAAGCATCATGCGGCCCGATGGATTCCGGGTTCTCGCCTTGGCGAGCCCCGGAATGACGAGTAGATGGAGCCGTCCCCCTACCCCTTCGGCGGCGCCAGCGGCTGCACGATATCCTGGAACGGCGGCAGCGCCTCGCAGCGCGCGGCGTGCGCTTGCAGCGCCGGATAGCGCGCATCGAACAGATGCGGATGCGCCTCGCCGGTGAAGCGCAGCGCGCAGGCCACCGCGATGTCGGCATGGCCGATGCGATCGCCGAGCCAATATGGCAATGCTACCGACGCCCGCTCCTGCTCCAGCACCGCGAGCACGCGGGAGATCTGTCCCTCGCAACGCTCGACCCACAGCTTGAGCTGTTCCTTGCGCAGCACACGTTCGTAAACCAGGCTCACCGCCTTGTCGGCGAGCCCGGTCGCCAGCGCCATGATGCGCAGGTGCCGTCGCCGCTCGATGCCCGAACGCGCCAGCATCGCGCGCTCCGGCCCGACCAGCTCGTCGAGATAATCCAGGATCGCGCCGCTCTCGATCAGCGCCTCGCCGTCATCGAGCACCAGCGTCGGCACCCGCTGCACCGGATTATAGGCCGCAACCTTCTCCGCATCGCTGAAGGTCGACCACGGCTTGTGCTCGAACGGCAATCCATAGAACCGCAGCGCGATCGCGGTGCGGCGGACAAAGGGCGAGTCGTACTGGCCGATCAAAAACATCTGTCATCTCGTCGGTCATGCCGCGGCCGACCGCGCTTCGAAACCAGGCTTTCGAAGTGTGGCGGCCAAGCCGAGGACAAAGGTTGCGCTTTGCACCATCGTAGATGGGCTGCGCTGCATTGCAACCGGATCATGATCCGATCTGCATGACGAGCTATGCAATCACCGGCACATGCCTCGCCACATCGCGCGGCAGTTTGCCGTTGAGCCTCGGATCATCGGCCACCTCGATCTGCCGCTTGAACGCGCGGAAGCCGGAGCGCTGGTAGAACGCGACCGCGGAGGGATGATCGAAGGTGCAGGTGTGCACCCAGACGCGGCCGACGTCGCGCGACCAGGCGATCTCGAGTGCGCGATTCATCAGGAAGCGCGCGGCGCCGGTGCCGATGAACTTTGCGGTGACGCCGAAATAGAGCAGCTGGCATTCGCCTGCTACGCTGAAATCGAGTTCGAGCAGGCCTTCATCACGGCCATCCGCGACCAGCCCGTAGAGCTCGACGCCGGGCGCGTGAATCCGCGACGCAAGATCGGCGTCATCGAGCCCGGTGCGGGTGAACCACAGCCATTGCTCGCCGACGCGGAGGTAGAGATCGCGGTACCAGTCGAGCGCCGGTGGATCGACCTTGCGCAGCCGCCACGCGCCGGGCGGATCGTCGCGCATGGGCGGGCGCGCGGTCATTTCCAGATGTGTGACGACGGCGGCGATCTTGCCGTGAGGGATGTCGGAGTAACCGTCGGGCAGCAGCATTAAACGACCTTTGTTTCCACGTTACCGTACGGAAATATCGACATGTCACTGCGCAGATGCAATGCAACGCCGCGTAACAACGTTACCGATTTGTCAGTCGGTGTTTTGCCGAATCACGAGAGATAGAGAGCGCGCGGCGCCCACCACACATCCGGTGTCGTCCCTGCTTTCGCAGGGACGACGGTGGAGTTTGCCGCGCGACCGATCCCCTCACTCCCCCTCGTCGCTCGCCAGCACGCCCTTCACGGCGCGGGCCCAGCCGGCGAGCTTGCGCTCGCGCGTCGCCTCGCTCATTGCCGGCCGGAAGCGATGCTCGAGCCGCCAATTGTCGGCGAATTTTGCCGGCTCCGGATAGACGCCGGCATCGAGGCCGGCGAGATAGGCCGCCCCTAACGCCGTGGTCTCCTGGATCATTGGGCGGTCGACCGGCGCGTTGAGCAGATCGGCGAGCCGCTGCATGGTCCAGTCGGATGCGGTCATGCCGCCGTCGACGCGCAGCACGGTGTTGGCGGCATTGGCCTCCGGCCAGTCGGTGCGCATCGCTGCCCACAGATCGAAGGTCTGGTAGCAGACGCTCTCCAGGGTCGCGTGCGCGAGCTCGGCCGGGCCGGTGTTGCGGGTCAAGCCGAACAGCGCGCCGCGTACGCGCGGATTCCAGTATGGCGCGCCCATGCCGACGAAAGCCGGCACCAGGTAGACGCTCTGCATGCTGTCGGACTTGTCAGCGAGCGGCCCGGTCTCGGCGGCATGCTTGATGATGCCGAGCCCGTCGCGCAGCCACTGCACCGCAGAGCCGGCAACGAAGATCGAGCCTTCGAGCGCATAGGTGCGCTGGCCGCCGAGCTGGTAGGCTATGGTGGTGAGCAGCTTGTTCTTCGAGGCGACCGGCGTGGTGCCGGTGTTGAGCAGCGCGAAGCAGCCGGTGCCATAGGTCGACTTCATCATGCCGGGCTCGAAGCAGGCCTGGCCGATGGTCGCGGCCTGCTGGTCGCCGGCAATCCCCGAGATCGCGATCGGGCCGCCGAACAGATCAGCCGTGCTCTCGCCGAACCGGGCGGAGGAATCCTTCACCTCGGGCAGCATCGAGCGCGGCACACGCAGGAGGTTGATGAGGTCGTCGTCCCAGGCGCCGGTGTGGATGTTGAACAGCAGCGTGCGCGAGGCGTTGGTGGCATCGGTCGCGTGCACTCTCCCGCCGGTGAGCCGCCACAAGAGATAACAGTCGACGGTGCCGAACAGCAGCTCGCCACGCTCGGCGCGCTCGCGCGCGCCCGGCACGTGATCGAGGATCCAGGCGACTTTGGTGCCGGAGAAATAGGGATCGATGATCAGGCCGGTCTTGGCCGAGATCGCGGGCTCATGGCCTTCGGCCTTGAGCCTGGCGCAGATGTCGGCGGTGCGGCGGTCCTGCCAGACGATGGCGCGGTGCACGGCCTGGCCGGTGGCACGGTCCCAGACCACGGTGGTCTCGCGCTGGTTGGTGATGCCGATCGCGGCGATGTCCTTCGCCTTCAGGGAGGCCTTCTCCAGCGCCTCGCGGCACACCATCACGGTCGAGGTCCAGATGTCCTCCGGCTCGTGCTCGACCCAACCGGAGGCCGGGAAATGCTGCGGAAACTCCTGCTGCGCGACCGCGGCGATGGAGATGTCGCCGCGAAACACCATGGCGCGTGACGATGTGGTGCCCTGATCGATGGCCAGCACGAAAGACATGAGCGTTTCCCTTGAGGCTTGGTAGCAGGCGCCAAGGGAGCGGATTACCGCGGCGAGGTCAAGCTGGGTCGATGCGATGTCGCCGAAACCATCGGGCGCAACGGCGTCAGACCCGTCATCCTGAGGAGCGCCAACGGGTCCGCGCGAAGCGCGGCCCGATGACAGGCTCCGCGCGTCTCGAAGGATGCACGGCCACCAGCCGGGCCGTCGACCCTTCGAGACGGCCGCTACGCGGCCTCCTCAGGGTGACGGTGACAGATAAGATTACCGGGAGAGGAGACCGGCCGATCACATCGGCCGGTAGGTCCGCACATCCGACGGGACGTTGACGCCGATCTTGATCGCGCCGACCGAGCGGATGATGTCGTCGCCGAGCAACTGGGCGAAGCAGGCATAGCCCCAATCGTTCATGTGCAGGCCGTCGGCGATGACGAAATCGTTGATCGGGATCGCCTGCTTCTCGTGCCAGTCGCGCATCACCTCGAAGCGCGGGAAGATGCCGACATGGCGCAGCGCGGCGATGCGGCCGAGCAGCTTCACCATGCCCCGCGCGCTTTCCGGACGTTCGGTGACGCGCGGCGAATATTGCGGATCGACCAGCACGAGGTCGGCGCCGTCGGCCTGGATGCGCGCCACGCCGTCCTCGACCTGCTTGGCGGTCTCGACGGGATCGAGGTTGCGCAGCACCGCGTTGGTGCCGACCTGCCAGATCACCATGTCCGGATGCATGTCGATCACTTCGGTCTGCAGCCGCTTCATCATTTCCGGCGCGTCCTCGCCGCCCTTGCCACGGTTGAGCACGGTGATGTCGGCGGACGGATATTGCCGGCGCAGCTGCGCGGCGAGCCGGTTCGGATAGGTGAATTCCGGCGCCGACGAACCATAGCCCTGGGTCGAGGACGAGCCGAACGCGATGATGACGACCGGCTTGCCGGCGGCGAGCTTGGCCGCGACATGCGGCAGCGAGCCGGTGGTATTGGGCACGCCGGTCGGCTGATGACAGGGCACGCGGTGGAAGATGTCGGAGGCCGACCTCGCCACCTGCTTGACCTTGTCGAGCGCCTGGGAGGCAATGCCGGGCTGTTGTTGATTGGCGGTGTCGGCCGCCATCGCGGCGGGCTTGCCTGCATCAGGCCGTGCGGCGTCGGATTTTGTCGCGGCACCCGATGACAGCGCCGCATGCTGGTCGGCCTGGCCGGTCTGCGCACGCGACGGCGCGACCGACAGCGGCGCGAGCAGCGCGAGCACGGCCGCGGCGCGCAGGCTCGGCCCTGCGGCAAGGCAAAAAGGGAACGCGAAACGCATCAACTCTGCTTCCTCTAATTCTGCTGCACCGAGCCCAGATGGGCCGCATCAATCACGAATTTCGCCAGTGCGCGGCCGAGACAGGCATGAACCTTCTTGGCCAGGTCGACACCATGCGCGGTGCTGAACAGGTCAAAATATCCGGCGTCGCTCCATTGCTTCATGATCGCGAACCGGTCGAACAGCGGAACGTCGTGCTGCTGCGCCACCACCTTGATATTGTCGAGATATGGCGGTGCAGAGATCATCGTCTCCGTGCGCGGGCTGTATTGCAGATTGACCAGCACCACGTCTGCCCCGGCGCCCCGCAGCGCAACAACGCCTTCGTTGATGGCGGTACGGAAGTCGTCGGGATCGACCGCTCGCATAGCATCGACCGTTCCGGTCTGCCAGATAACCAAAGTAGGCTTTTTTGCCTCAACAAGCTTAACAAGGGCTCCCGCGGTCTCTTCGGCGGTGCTTTTTGCCTGTAATTCTACGGATAAATCGATGGTTGCCGCCGGAAACGCCTCTTTCAGCGCCGCCTGCAGCGTGGCCGGATAGGCACTCGCCTCGTTGCCGGGGATGGTCGAGGAGCGGCTGCCCACCACCAGCACGTTGAGCGGCTGATTGGCCTTCACCGCATCGGTAACCTTCGGCAGCGAGCTCTCGCTCGCCAGGAGATAGGCGGGCACGTCGCAAGGCGGTGCCGGTGGTGCGGGCTCGGGGGTGTCGCCGGCGCGCGCGGGCGCCGCCGCCAAAGTGGCGGCCAGCAACATCAGGCCCAGCATCGTCCGCGCGGACTTCATGCTCCCCCTCCCGCCAGATCGGCGTTGCCGGTGGCACCTTTTTTCGAGGCGCCTTTGTCGGCGGAGTGCTTGTACCACGAAATAATCCACGCCATGCCCCACATGATGAGGATGCCGCAGACGCTGATCAAGGCGTGCAATGCTGCACCGCCGGAGACTTCGGCCAGCACGAAGTGACCGGCAAAGGCGAGGAAAACCCCGAGACAGAATATCTCAAGCGAATGCTGGCCACACAGGATCAATGGTCGCAGCCAGCGCGATTTCAACCCCGGCCAATCCCGGGGCAGGAAGCGCACGGTGAGGGCTGCGAGCGCCAGGAAATGCGCGAACCGCAGCACGTCGAGGTCGGTCTTGTTGATCGGATACATCCACTGCTCGATCACCTTCGGCATGATGTGGCCGAGCTGCGGCACATACCAGGTCAGGGTCACGAAGAACGCCGCGACGAGATAGGCGATGCAGATCCACATCGTGATGTTCGACGACAGGATGCGCGACATCCGCCGCGCGCCGCCGAGTGCGCACCAGGCGCCGAACACGAACAGCAATTGCCAGGCGAACGGATTGAACGCCCAGAAGCCGTTCGGATAGGCCGACAGATAGAGATCGAACTGCCAGGTCAGCGCGTAGAGCAAGACCGACAGGCCGAGCGTGACGTCGGGCTTCCATTTCATCAGCCACAGGATCAGCGGCAAGAACAGCATCAAGACGATGTAAAGCGGCAGCACGTCCATGTTGACCGGGCGGAAGCGCAGCAGCAGCGCCTGCACGATGGTGACGTCAGGCTGCTTGAGGAAGTCCATGATCCCCATCTCTTCGGAATAGAGCGGGTTCTCGAACGAGGTCGCGACATAGGAGATCTCGGCGAGGAAGATCGTGAACAGGAAGACGTGCGCGACATAGATCTGCCAGACCCGGCGCAGGATGCGCGCGGTCGCGATCACGAAGCCGCCCTCCAGCATCGCGCGGCCATAGACAAAGGCCGCGGTGTAGCCGGAGATGAAGATGAAGATCTCGGTGGCGTCGGAGAAGCCGTAATTGCGGATCGTCAGCCAGGTCAAAAGATTGGTCGGCAGATGATCGATGAAGATCAGCCACAGCGCGAGCCCGCGGAACAGATCGAGCCGCAGCTCACGCTCGCCGGTCGCCGGCAGCGTGATCGCGGGCGCCGCCGCTGCAACCTTCGCCTCGGCTTTGGCGTCAGCCACCGGCGAACCGGCTATGGGATCGGCAATCGAGCTCATCAAACACCGTGTCAGCTGCGGACGCCCGCATGCCGTGCTGAAAAGATAATATCGGTCCGCGACTTGCCGACAAAGCGCAGAGTGCGGCGACATGCGGCCGCGCTTTAGAGCGGAACTATGTTGAAACCGCGATGAACGGACCGTCCACGGGGCCGGGTTTTCACAGCCCGGCAGGCGATTGGTTCCGGCTGACCAATTGGCTATGATGGCACCCTGATTGAGCGTGATCCGGTCGAAATCAGATCACGCACCAGGACCATCGGATTGAGCCGTATGTACCGCGCCATTACCCGCCAGATCGAAGTCACCGTCGAGCCGAACTTCATGCCCGAGCGCTCGTCGGTCGACCGGCGCGAGTATTTCTGGTCGTACAGGATCGTGATCGTCAATTCCGGCCCGGAAACGGTGCAGCTGCGGACGCGGCACTGGATCATCACCGACGCCACCGGCCGCCGCCAGGAGGTGCGTGGCGAGGGCGTGGTCGGCGAGCAGCCGGTGCTCGCGCCCGGCGAACGCTTCGAATACACCAGCGGCGTGCCGCTGCCGACCGCCTCCGGCTTCATGACCGGCAGCTACCAGATGGTCACCGAAGCCGGCGAGCGGTTCGAGATCGACGTGCCGACGTTCTCGCTGGACAGCCCGAGCCCGGACGGGAAGAGGGTGCTGAACTAGGCCGCGGCCGCCAATGATCCTGTTTTGCCCGGCGTGGCAGCAGACCTGCGTATTCTGCTCATCCGAGGCGCTCGTGGTCGTCCAGGCCGGCCTTCGGAATCGGCAGCTCGATCGTACAGACCGTTCCGTCGGAGCCGAATTCGCGGCGAACCACCGCATTTGGGATCGCCCTTTCAATGAGCTCGCTGCCAAAGCCGGCCGTCTCCGGTTGCTTGACGGCGGGACCGCCACTTTCGCGCCAGATAACCGTCAGATGCGATTGATCGCCCTGGGTGCGCAATGTCCAGCTCAGATCCACGGTACCGGCCTGTTGCGAGAATGAACCATATTTGGCCGCATTGGTTGCCAGCTCGTGGAAAACCAGGCCGAATGGCGTTGCCAGATCGGGAGGCAAGAAGATCGATCCACCCTTGACCTTGATCCGTTCGCTGTTGCCGGAGGTGTAGGGCTCAAGTTGTCTGCGCGCCAGTGTCGCGAGATCGGCCCCCTTCCAGTCGGAATCCACCAGCAGCGAATGGGCCCTGGCCAATGCCGTAAGGCGGCCATCCAACCTCTCGGTGAATTCATCGTAGGATTTGCTGAAGCGCCGGGTCTGATGCGCGATCGACTGCACGACCGTCAGGGTATTCTTGACCCGGTGCGTCAGTTCGCGCAGCAATAATTTCTGCTGCTCTTCCCACGCCTTGCGTTCGCTCACATCGCGCGTGCTTTCGAGGGCGAGCCGTCGCCCGTCAATCGTCTCGAGGATGATGCGGCTTTCAACGGTCAGTTCCCGGCCATTCTTGGTCTTGTGTTGAAGTTCGCCAGTCCAGTTGCCTTCATCGAGCAACTTGCTCCGCAACTCGGCGAATGATCCTCCGGGCACCATCGTGCCCAACAGCTGGTTCTTTCGTTTTCCAACCGCCTCGTCGCGGCTATAGCCGTAGAGCTGCTCGCTTCCACGATTCCACTCGAGGATGCCGCCGTCATAGTCCCAGATGAATATCGGATCGCGCGAAAGCTCGACAAGTTGCGTCTGCTGCCGGAGCTGGCGTTCGCTGATCCTGAGCGCATCTTCGATATGACGGCGGTCCGTCATGTCGACGAAGGTGAGGACGATCCCGTCGATCTTGTCGTCGACCGTTCGATAGGGGCGCAGGCGAACGTCGTACCAACGCCCGTTGCGACTGCGGATTTCATGCTTGATCGGGGAGAGATTGGCGAGCACCGCATGCGCGTCGCTGACAAGGTTCTGGTACTCCAGTCGATGCGCGAAATCCGCAATCGGGCGGCCTTCGTCGCTCGGCGTGATGCTGAACAGGTCGGTCACCTGCTGCGTGAAACGCTTGATGCGCAGGCTCGAGTCGAGGAACAGTATCCCGAAATCGGTCGCCGCCATCAGATTCTGGAGATCGCTGTGCGCGCGCGACACGGCCTCAAGCTTCAGCTTGAGCTCGCTGTTCACGGTCTGCAATTCTTCATTGATCGATTGCAGCTCTTCCTTGCTGGTCTCCAGCTCCTCGGAGGTTGAACGATATTCCTCGTTGATGGATTGCAGCTCTTCGTTGGCCGCGCGCAATTCCTCGTTGGCGGCGTCGGATTCCTCCCGGGTCGTCCGCAGCCGCGACTGGGTCTGCTGAAGCTCCTCGCGCAACCGGGCGACGATTTCCTTGGAGGCATCGTTCGCCGAGATGGCCCCTTCGATGGCGTGGTCGACCCGATCGCCCTCGATGAACAACACCACGGCGCTGCCGGCCCCGTGATCGTCGTGGTCGTCGAGTGGCTTCACATGCATCAGCACCCGGTGTGGCGCGCCGTTGAAGCGGACGGGGATCGGCAGGCTGAGCCAGGGCTGCGAGGTTTCGAATACCCGGTTGAGCGCCGACCTCAGCTCGAACCGCAGTTCCGGCCGCACCAGATCGACGATATTGCCGCTCAGCGGTCCGCCGGACGGTTGCAGGAATCGCCCCGCATTGTCGGACATGTGCAGCACGCGATGCGCCTGATCGACCAGTATGCTCGGTGGCGCGAGCTTTTCCAGTGCCTGGCGGTGCGCCGCAGCCTCATTGAGCAACGACGTCGTGCTTGGCGGCCTGATCGGATGCGCGGCCTGCTCGTGAATCAGGCCAACGCTGCCGAGCAGGCGCGGCAGCAGACGCAGTTCGCCCGGGCTGGCCGAGGACTGATAGATGCGCGCCTTGCGGTCGAACGTGCGGAACTGGCCGGGCGGATGGTCGGCGCTTTCCGACGTGCCCAGCATGAGAAATCCATCCGGATTGAGGGCATAATGGAACGTGTTGCACGCCAGCTCCTGCAATTCGCGATCCAGGTAGATCAGGAGGTTGCGGCAGGCGATGAGATCGAGCCGCGAGAAAGGGGGATCCTTGAGCAGGCTGTGACTGGCGAACAGCACCAAATCGCGCAGTTCCTGGCGGACGCGATATTGATCTCCGTCCCTGACAAAGAAACGCCGCAAGCGATCCTCGCTGACGTCCGTCTCGATCGCCGCCGGATAGATGCCCTCTCGGGCGATGGCGAGCGCCCGGGCGTCAATATCCGAGCCGAACACCTGGATGGTAGGCCGGATGTCCTGCCGCGAGGCCTGCTCCAGCAGCAGCATTGCGATCGAATACGCCTCCTCGCCGGTGGCACATCCGGGGACCCAGACACGGATCGAACGATCGCTCAGCTTGCCGTTGAACAGCTGCGGGATGACCTGCAGCTCAAGAGTCCGGAACGCTTCCTTGTCACGGAAAAACGACGTTACCGAAATCAGCAGGTCACCCAACAGCGCCTGTGCTTCATCGGTATTGTCACGCAGCACGTCGTAATAGTCCTTAGGGCTATCCGCCCGCGTGACCTGCATGCGCCGCGCAATCCTGCGCAGGATGGTCGCCCGCTTGTATTTGGAGAAATCGTGCCCGGTGCGAACGCGGACATGGGCGAGAATGCGCCGCAGCAGGTCCGCGTCCAGGCCGCGCAGCCCGCCGCCCGGTCCGTCATGGTTTTTTTCCCGCACCAGTTCGATCAGACGTTGCGCGATTTCGCCTATCGGTAGAACGAAATCCGCGATGCCGGTTGCGATTGCGCTGCGCGGCATCGAGGGGAATTCGGCCTCGTTGGGGTCCTGCACCAGGATGATGCCGCCCGATTCCTTGACCGCCCTGACGCCGACCGAGCCATCGGACCCGGCGCCGGTCAGGATGACCGCGCAACCATCCCCGTGCTGCTCCGCCAGCGAGCGGAAGAACAGGTCGATGGGGGCCCGCTTGCCGCGCGGCTCGTCGAATTCTGCGGTGGCGATTTCGTCGTTGGTGATGTGCAGCCGCCGGTCGGGCGGGATCACGTAGACATGGTCCGCCTTGAGCGGGATCGGTTCTCCGACCTGAAGGACGGGCATATGGGTGCGCGCGGCCAGGATGTTCGACATCTCGCTGCGCAGATCGGGGTCGAGATGCACCACCACGACGAAGGCGGCGCCGGTTTTCTCGGGTAATGCGGCAAACAGTTGCTGCAATGCGTGGACGCCGCCGGCGGAGGCACCAATCCCGACGACGACCGTCTTGGCGAGGTTCGGCTCACTCGTTTCGTCCCGTTCCTCGTCGCTGGTATCGGCCATTAGGCAGTCTCACTTACATTTTCGGTCGAGTCGGGATTTTTGATAATGTTATCACGAGTTTCGCGCGATGAATTTCTATTTGGGTTGATTTCGGAACCAACGAGCCATGCTGGGGTTCCCTCCTTGGGGCCATGGAGCACTTCATGGCAAACCGCGACATCCTTGCGATAGGCACCTCCGCCGGCGGGTTCGAAGCGCTGCGCTTTCTTGCCGGTGAGTTCTCACCTGATTTCCCGGCTGCCGTTCTCGTGGTGATCCATCTGCCGAGCCAATTCCGCTCGACCCTTGATGCGATCCTGACCCAGGCGGGTCCGCTGCCGGCGAGCTTCGCCGTGGATGGCGAGAAGCTCGAAAGAAGCCGGATCTATATCGCGCCGCCTGAGCGCCATCTCCTGGTGGAAAGCGGCCAGTTGCGGTTGGGATGGGGGCCACGCGAGAACAACGCCCGGCCGGCGCTTGATCCGTTGTTCCGTTCCGCGGCCCTGTGCTGCGCGCCCCGGTCCGTCGGTGCCGTCCTCACCGGTACGCTGGGCGACGGCGCGGCCGGCCTGTCGGCGCTCAAGCAATTCGGCGGCATCACGGTGGTGCAGGACCCAGGCGACGCCGCCTTTCCGGAAATGCCGACCACCGCCTTGATGCGTTCGCAACCCAATCATGTGGTCAGTCTCGCGAGTATGCCGGCGCTGTTCGAGAAGCTGGTGCGGCAACCTGCGGGCCAACCGGTACCGGTCACAGGAGCCATCGAATATGAAGTCAGCGTCGCAAGTGGCGGACAAGCCAGCATGAGCGAAATGGATCGCATCGGCCGGCGATCGGTGCTTGCCTGCCCCGATTGCCACGGCGTCATGTGGGAAATCGACGAAGGCGAGCTGGTTCGATATCGCTGCCACGTCGGCCACGCCTACACGGCTGAGCTGATGAGCCTTGCCCTCGACGACAATCTGCGGCGGGCGCTCGGCAGCGCGTTGCGGACACTCGACGAACGTATTGCGCTGGCCAGGAAGCTCGCGAGCGAGGCGAGTCTCGGTGGTCGAACGCAGATGGCCAAATCCTGGGCCAGCAGGGTGCGTGAGTTCGAACAGGAGGCAAAGGTCATCCGTGATTCGATCAACCGCACCGACGAGATAGCCGCGCGTTTCGCCGAATAGCGCGTGCTCCGAATGCGAAAAGGAGTTTCTCGAGATTTACGGAATGGTGTCGGCAACCTCCGATCGGTTAGCTCACTATGTATGACACAAGAGACAGATCATCGATGCCGCAGGGTCCTCCAGCACTTCTGAGCAAGCTGGCTGGGCGGCTGGAGCTATCGCCATCCGACCAACGGGCCCTCCTGGCTGCCGCTTCACCGCCGCGACACGTAGCCAAGGGCGATCATCTGATCGAGGAGGGCCAGAAGACCACATCATTGGTGATTCTTTGCAGCGGAATGGCTCGCGCTCTCAGAACGCTGGAAGACGGAAGCCAACAGATCGTCGCGATCTTCGTCGCAGGCGAAGCGCTGAATCCGGGCGAGCTCATGTTTCCTCGTTCCCGCACGGCAATCTCCGCGCTCACTCCAGCGACCTCGTTACCGATTCCGATCGAGAAGCTAAATCAACTGGTTTCCGAACGACCTACCATCGCGCGCGCATTGTGGTGGGAGACAGCTGCGCAAGCGGCGATCCAACAGGAGTGGATGGTCTGGCTTGGACGACGCTCCGCCTCGGTCAGATTGGCGCATTTGCTGTGCGAGGTGTCTTACCGCCTGCAAGCTGGCAATCAAAACGCTCAGGGTGTCTTCGATCTCCCGCTTACGCAGCATGAACTCGCCGACATCCTCGGACTTTCGACCGTCCATGTGAACCGAACCCTGCAATTCTTGCGCAATCGGAACTTGATCGAGCTGAGCCGGAACCGGCTCACGATCAGGGACAAAGCTGGTCTTCATGAGATCGCGGAGTTCGACATCCAATACCTAAGCGGACTCAAACAACCTGACGGGGGGAAGGAGGGCTGAATGCCTAGATTCTTTTTCAATCTGACCTCACACGGCAACGTCACGTTAGATGAAACTGGAACGGAGTTTCCGTCGCTTGAGGCAGCCTATTTCGATACCTGTCAGGCCATCCTGGACATCTCCATCGAAAAGTTGCGCTCACGGCAAGATCCCGCAACGGACAGTTTCGAGATCACCGATGAGCAGCGAAGCGTCTTGATGCTGGTGCCGTTTTGCGAAGTGCTGGTGCCTGCGGCTGCGAAAAACAGGCCGGTGAGACTGAAAACGATCCAGTTACTCGACAACTGCCGGGATCAGTTTGCGCGGAGCGCGGCATTGCAGGCCGATATGCGCGCCGAATTCGAACAGGCGAGAAAGACATTCAGTGACATTCGCGCGAATCTTGCGCGCATTGCCTCTCACACATCCGGGTAGAGCTGGCGCGTGGTCCAGCTGCATTGCAAAGTTTGGCTCCTGCCAGCGGATTGGGCGGCGCCGTCCGGCGGCGACCCGCCGGACAAGCCTGCGTGCGGAAACGCGCCCTTACTCCACGCCCGCTTCCTGCGGCGTGAACTCGTAGACCGACGAGCAGAACTCGCAGGTCACGACGACCTTGCCGTCCTTGACCATCTCGGCGCGATCGTTCGGCGCAAAACTCTTCAGCATCGATGACACGGCATCGCGCGAGCAGGAGCACTGCGCGCGCAGCGGTTGCGGATTGAAAACGCGGACGCCGCGTTCGTGGAACAGGCGGTACAACAGCCGCTCGCCGGACAGATCGGGATCGATCAGCTCGACGTCCTCGACGGTCGAGATCAGCGACTGTCCCTCGACCCAGGCGTCGTCGTCAGGAACGCTGTGCGTGGCCGTACCCTCGGGCGCATCGCCTGGATGCAGATCCGCCTGCTTGGCGCGCTCCGGCGCCTTGGGCAGGAATTGCAGCAGGATGCCGCCGGCGCGCCAGTGCAGCTTGCCGCCTTCGCCGCCGCGCATCTCCTCGCCGACCGCAAGCCGCACCCGCGTCGGGATCTGCTCCGAGCGCAGGAAATATTCGTGAGCCGCCTCTTCCAGGCCGCCACCATCGAGCGCGACCAGGCCCTGGTAGCGGCTGGTGTTCGAGCCCTGGTCGATCGTCATCGCAAGGTGACCCTTGCCGAGCAGCTCGCCCGAGCTCTGCCCCGGCTTGAGCTGCGCCGCGTCGTAGCGCGCATAGGCGCGCAGCCGGTCGGGCGCCTGGAAGTCGACGATCAGGAGCGAGACCGGACCTTCGGTCCGGGTCTGCAGGATGAAGCGGCCCTCGAACTTGACCGACGAGCCGAGCAGCGTGGTCAGCACGATGGCTTCGCCGAGCAGCTTGCCGACTGCCGGCGGATAGTCGTGCTTGTGCAGGATCTCGTCGAGCGCGGGGCCGAGCCGGGTCAGCCGGCCGCGCAGGTCCAGCGCGCCGACCTCGAAGGCCAGCACGGCATCGTCGACAGGAACCGCTGACGGCGCGCGGACTGGCGCCTCGGTCGTGATTTTGATGTCGGGGGATTGTGAAACCATGGCGCTCTATCTGGGGTCTCGGACCGTGAAATAAAGGGGTTCACTAAACCAGAGATGCGTCGTCCCTGCGAAAGCAGGGACCCATAACCACAGGGTTTTGTTGCGACACAAGGCGTCTCCCCTTGCGCCTTTCCACGGGCCGCGGCGTATGGGTCCCTGCTTTCGCAGGGACGACAGCGTTGAAGCGGCCCTACGCGACTTCGTTAAAGCACCAGGCCAGAATGCCCTTCTGCGCATGCAGACGGTTTTCCGCCTCGTCGAACACCACGGATTGCGGCCCGTCGATCACCTCGTCGGTGACCTCCTCGCCGCGATGCGCGGGCAGGCAGTGCATGAACAGCGCATCCGGCTTGGCGAGCGACATCAGCTTGGCATTGACCTGATAGGGCTGCAGCACGTTGTGGCGGTGCTCGCCCTCCTTGTCGCCCATCGACACCCAGGTGTCGGTGACGACGCAGTCGGCGCCGCGCACGGCGGCTTCCGGGTCGGTGCCGAGCACGATCGGCGCGCCGGTCGCCTTGATCCAGTCGCGCATCGGCTTCTTCGGCGAAAGCTCCGGCGGGGTCGCGACATTGAGCTGGAACTTGAACCGCTCGGCGGCGTGCGCCCAGGAGGCCAGCACATTGTTGTCGTCGCCGGTCCAGGCCACGGTCTTGCCCGCGATCGAGCCGCGATTTTCCTCATAGGTCATGAGGTCGGCCATCACCTGGCAGGGATGCGAACGCCGGGTCAGGCCGTTGATTACGGGCACGGTGGCGTGCGCCGCGAGTTCGAGCAGCGCGTCATGGTTGAGGATGCGGATCATGATCGCATCGACGTAGCGCGACAGCACGCGCGCGGTGTCGGCGATGGTCTCGCCGCGGCCGAGCTGCATCTCGGCGCCGGTCAGCATGATGGATTCACCGCCGAGCTGGCGCATGCCGACGTCGAACGACACCCTGGTGCGGGTCGACGGACGCTCGAAGATCATCGCCAGCGTCTTGCCCTCGAGCGGCTTCCTGGCCTTCTCATGCGCCTTCAGCTTCGCCTTCATGGCGGCTCCGGCGGAGAGCATGTTGCGCAACTCGCCGAGCGGAAGCTCGTTGATGTCGAGGAAGTGACGGACCGGCTTGCTCATTATCCGGCCTTCCTCGGCTGCGCCGCCGATAATGTCGCGCAGGCGCGCTCGAGCGAGGTGATCGACTGATCGATCTCGGCCTCGGTCACGATCAGGGGGGCGAGGAACCGCACCACGTTGTCGCCGGCGCCGACGGTGAGCAGCTTCTCGTGGCGCAACGCGGCGATCAAATCGCCCGACGGCACCACAGCCTTGACGCCGATCAACAGGCCCTCGCCGCGCACCTCCGACAACACGCCGGGATAGCGGTCGACGACGGAGGCGAGCTTCTGCTTGAGCAGCAGCGACATCTTCTGCACGTGCTCGAAGAAGCCGGGCTTGAGCATGACGTCGAGCACGGCATTGGCGGCGGCGACAGCGAGCGGATTGCCGCCGAAGGTCGAGCCGTGCGAACCCGGCGCCATGCCGGCCGCGGCCTGCGCGGTCGCCAGCACCGCGCCGATCGGGAATCCACCGCCGAGCGCCTTGGCCAACGACATCACGTCCGGCGTCACACCCGTGCGCTTGTAGGCGAACAGGTCGCCGGTGCGGCCCATGCCGGTCTGCACCTCGTCGAATGCGAGCAACAGGCCATGCTCGTCGCACAGCGCGCGCAGCGCCTTGAAGAACGCCTGCGGCGCGCCGCGCACGCCGCCCTCGCCCTGCACCGGCTCGATCAGGATGCCGGCGGTGTGCGGGCCGATCGCCTTCTTCACCGCTTCGATGTCGCCATGCGGCACCTGGTCGAAGCCGTCCATCGGCGGGCCGAAGCCCTCGAGATATTTCGCCGAGCCGGTCGCAGCCAGCGTGCCCAGCGTGCGGCCATGGAACGCACCTTCGAAGGTGATGATGCGGTAGCGCTCGCCATGCCCCTTGGAGAAGTGATGATGGCGGACCAGCTTGATCACGCCCTCCATCGCTTCCGCACCGGAATTGCAGAAGAACACGAAGTCGGCAAAGCTCTGCTCGCAGAGCCGCGCGGCGAGCATCTCGCCGTCCGGGCTCTTGAACAGGTTCGACATATGCCAGAGCTTGGTCGCCTGTTCCTGCAGCGCCTTGACCAGATGCGGATGCGCATGCCCGAGCGCGTTCACCGCAACCCCCGAGGTGAAATCGAGGTAACGGTCGCCATTGGTTGCGATCAGCCAGGCGCCCTCACCGCGCTCGAAGCCGAGATCGACCCTGGCGAAGACGGGGAGCAGATGCGACGAGGCGTTGGTCATGGCGTTCACTGCCGGTTTGAGGCCGACAATTGCCGCGCGCATTGACGCCAGCGCAGCAACGGCCAGCTTCGGAAAACAAAACGGCCGCCTTTGCGGGCGGCACGTGGGCAACATTCTATGCTGCGGCGGGACCGTGTCAATCGCCAGAAGCCGCCCTTTTTCCGGCCTTTCTGCAATGCGCAGCGAGCGCAATCCGGAGCATTCCGGTGCGGTGGAAAAGCCTCATTGCAATGCTTAACTGTGTGGGAACATGTGGACGCACGGCCGCGGACTCTTGCGCCAGAGTCACGCCATATTGTAGCGTTTGGCCTGTCGGGTACGACATCTCGTGCGGCAGTACTGGACCCTCTAAGTAGCCTTTGTGTCTCGCGTAAACGTTCGGGCGCAACACCGTGCCCGGCGAGGGCTAAGGGATTCTGGCCGCAGGGATATTTGTCCAGATTTGGCTCGCAGCGCCGCTCCAATGACTGGCCGGCGCCATGCGAAAGGAAGAATGCGATGACGGTATTGACCTGGTCCGACGATCGCGTCGAGCAGCTGAAGAAGCTCTGGGAGTCTGGCCTCTCGGCCAGCCAGATCGCAGCGGAACTTGGCAATGTGACGCGAAACGCCGTGATCGGCAAAGTGCACCGGCTCGGCCTCTCCGGCCGCGCCAAGGCTCCCTCCACGGCTGCGCCGCGGCAGCGCAAGGCCCGTCCCGCCCAGCACATGATGCGGGTGGCGCGCCCGGTCTCGCGCGGCAACACCGCGCTCGCGCATGCCTTCGAGGTCGAGATGGAGCCCGATCCGATCTCCTACGACAACGTGGTGCCGATGAGCCAGCGGCTGTCGCTGCTCGAGCTCAACGAGGCCACCTGCCACTGGCCGGTCGGCGATCCCTCGAGCCCGGAATTCTTCTTCTGCGGCGGCAAGGCGCTCGCCGGTCTGCCCTATTGCGCGCATCACTCGCGCGTCGCCTACCAGCCCGCCGCCGATCGGCGCCGGCCGTCGGCGAAGCCACAGATCAAGTAAGCACTCGGGAAACTAGCCTGGACTACAAAAACAAATCCCCGCGCAAGCGGGGATTTTTTTGTGTGCATCAGATTGTAGCCCCGATGTAGCGCAGCGCATGACGTGAGGTGAGCACGCAGATCAGCCTCCCTCCCCCCTTGCGGGGGAGGGTTGGGGAGAGGGGTACCGCTTGCTCCGCTGATGAAAATCGCGAAGAATATGAGCAAAGCTGCAACCGCGTCTTCGGTTGGGTTGATCAAGCGTCGCTACATGTCTCATAGCACCGCCCGGGGCTTACCCCTCTCCCCACCCTCCCCCGCAAGGGGGGAGGGAGCCCGACAGTTTGCTCACCTCACGTCACGACGAACCGATTCTCGCGCACAGCCACAGCCGTTACGGCTGCGGCTCGGCTTTCGCAAAGCGGTCGTCGAGCGCATAGCCGGCGCCGCGCACGGTGCGGATCGGGTCCTGCTCGCGGCCCGGATTGAGCAGCTTGCGCAGGCGGCCGATATGCACGTCGACGGTGCGCTCATCGATGTAGATGTCGCGGCCCCAGACGCTGTCGAGCAACTGCTCGCGGCTGAACACGCGGCCGGGATGCTCGAGGAAGAATTCGAGCAGCCGATACTCGGTCGGACCGAGATCGATCGGGCGGCCCGAGCGCGCCACGCGGCGCTTCTCGCGGTCGAGCTCGATGTCGCCATAGGTCAGTACGGTCGCAAGCCGCTCCGGGCTCGCGCGGCGCAAGAGGCCCTTCACCCGCGCCAGCAACTCCGGCACCGAGAACGGCTTGACGATGTAATCGTCGGCGCCGGTGGCAAGCCCGCGCACGCGCTCACTCTCCTCGCCGCGCGCGGTCAGCATGATGATCGGAAGCTGCTTGGTCTCGGGCCGCGCCCGCAAGCGGCGGCACAGCTCGATGCCGGACAGGCCCGGCAGCATCCAGTCCAGTACCACGAGGTCGGGAACGCGCTCCTTCAGGCGGGTGTCGGCATCGTCGCCGCGCCCCACGGTTTCGACATCGTAGCCTTCCGCATCGAGGTTATAGCGCAACAGCGTCGTCAGCGCTTCCTCGTCTTCGACTACCAGAATGCGTGCGCTCATCGGTCTAAGTTCTTTCTCTGTGGTGATCCGTTGCCCTGACGCAAACCGAAACGCCGTCGACTACGTGTTACCCGGTACCGTGGTGGCAAAGTTGGTCATGTCGCCCTTCGGGCGCTTGTCGGTGATCTGCTGGCCTTCGATCATGTAGAACACGGTCTCGGCGATGTTGGTGGCGTGATCGCCGATCCGCTCGATGTTCTTGGCGCAGAACATCAGATGGATGCAGAAGGAGATGTTGCGCGGATCCTCCATCATGTAGGTGAGCAGCTCGCGGAACAGCGAGGTGCAGATCGCATCGACCTCCTCGTCGCCCTTCCAGACGTTCATCGCCGCCGGCAGATCGTGCGCAGCATAGGCGTCGAGCACCGACTTGACCTGCGACAGCACGAGGTCGGTCATGTGCTCCAGGCCGCGGATCAGCTTCAGCGGCTGGAAATCGCTTTCCAGCGCCGCGACGCGCTTGCCCATGTTCTTGGCGAGATCGCCGATCCGCTCGAGGTCGGTGGCGACGCGCATCGCGCTGACGATCTCACGCAGGTCGATCGCCATCGGCTGGCGGCGCGCGATCGTCAGCACCGCGCGCTCTTCGATGACACGCTGCAGATTGTCGATCTCGATGTCGGCGGCGACCACGCGCTTGCCGAGCGCGACGTCGCGACGGATCAGCGCATCGACCGACTCGGTAATCATCCGCTCGACGAGGCCGCCCATCTCGGCGACCAGGCGGGTCAACTCCTGCAGGTCGCTGTCGAATGCCTTGGCGGTATGTTCAGAAGCCATCGCTTGTCTCCTCAGCCCGGTCAACCAAACCGGCCGGTGATGTAGTCCTGGGTGCGTCGATCGCTCGGCGAGGTGAAGATCTTGTTGGTGTCGTCAAACTCGATCAGCTCGCCGAGATACATGAAGGCGGTCTTGTCGGAGACGCGCGCCGCCTGCTGCATGTTGTGGGTGACGATCGCGATCGTGTAGTCCTCGGAGAGCTCCTGGATCAGCTCCTCGACCTTGGCGGTCGAGATCGGATCGAGCGCCGAGCAGGGCTCGTCGAACAGGATCACTTCGGGGCGCACCGCGACGGTCCGCGCGATGCACAGGCGCTGCTGCTGGCCGCCGGAGAGCGACAGGCCGGAGGCGTTCAGCTTGTCCTTGACCTCGTTCCACAGCGCGCCGCCGCGCAGCGCCTTCTCGACCCGGTCGTCCATCTCGGACTTCGAGATCTTCTCGTAAAGGCGGATGCCGAAGGCGATGTTCTCGTAGATCGTCATCGGGAACGGCGTCGGTTTCTGGAACACCATGCCGACCCGTGCACGCAGCAGATTGAGGTCGAGCTTGGGATCGAGGATGTTGGTCTGGTCCAGCATCAGCTGGCCGACCGCGCGCTGGCCCGGATAGAGGTCATACATCCGGTTGAAGATGCGCAGCAGGGTCGACTTGCCGCAGCCCGACGGGCCGATGAACGCCGTTACGCGGTTGGTGCCGAGCGTCAGGTTGATGTTCTTCAGCGCGTGGTGCTCGCCGTAATAGAAGTTGAGGTTGCGCACCGTGACTTTCGGCGGCGCTTCCGGAAGCGGAACCTGGGGAACATGGCCCGCGGCAGTCGTGGAGACGGAAAGCTCGGTCATTTTGCGGCCCTTTCGGCACCAAGGATGCGCGCGCCGATATTCAGCGCGAGGACGGTGAATGTGATCAGCAGTGCGCCGCTCCACGCCAGCTCTTTCCAGTAGGCGTAGGGGCTCTGCACGAAGTTGTTGATGGTCACCGGCAGGTTGGCCATCGTCTTGGTCAGATCCCAGCTGAAGAACTGGTTCGACAGCGCGGTGAACAACAGCGGCGCGGTTTCGCCGGCGACGCGCGCGGTCGCCAGCAGCACGCCGGTGATCAAGCCGCTCCGCGCAGCACGATAAGCGATCCGCTTGATCACCAGCGAACGCGGCAGGCCAAGGGCGGAGGCCGCCTCGCGCAGCGGATTGGGCACCAGCAGCAGCATGTCCTCGGTGGTGCGCAGCACGACCGGGATCACGATCACGGCGAGCGCAAGCGCGCCTGCGATCGCCGAGAAGCCGCGCATCGGCACCACCACCGCGCCATAGATGAACAGGCCGATGATGATCGAGGGTGCGCTGAGCAGGATGTCGTTGATGAAGCGGATCACCGAGGTGAGCTTGTCGTGTTTGCCGTACTCGGCGAGGTAGGTGCCCGCGAACAGGCCGAGCGGCGCGCCGATGCCGACGCCGATCACGGTCATGATGACCGAACCGACGATGGCGTTGAGCAGGCCGCCATCGGTGGAGCCCGGCGGCGGCGTATTCTGGGTGAACAGTTGCACGCTGAGGCCGGCAATGCCGTTGTAGAGCAGCGTGATCAGGATCAGCGCCAGCCAGGTGACGCCGAACAGCGCGGCGCCGACGCAGAGCGTGCGGATAACGATGTCGCTGCGGCGGCGGGATTTGTAGATCGGGTTCATGGCGTCACTTCCCCGCCTTCTGTTCAAGCCGCATCAGCATCAGCCGCGCGCCGGCGAGCACGAAGAAGGTCAGCACGAACAGCAGGAGGCCGAGCAGGATCAGGCCGGACTGGTGCAGGCCGTCGCTCTCGGCGAATTCGCTGGCGATGGCCGCCGAGATCGTGGTGCCCGGCGCGAAGATCGACGACGAGATGCGGAACGAATTGCCGATGATGAAGGTCACCGCCATGGTCTCGCCGAGGGCGCGGCCGAGCGCCAGCATGATGCCGCCGATCACGCCGACGCGGGTGTAGGGGATCACCACGCTGCGGACGACTTCCCAGGTGGTGCAGCCCATGCCGTAGGCGGCCTCCTTCAGCACGGGCGGCACGGTCTTGAACACGTCGACCGAGATCGCGGTGATGAAAGGCAGCACCATGATGGCGAGGATCAGCGCGGCGTTGAACAGGCTGAGATAGGACGGCGGGCCAGCGAACACCGCGCCCAGCACCGGGACGCCCTCGAAGATCCTGATCATGAAGGGCTGGAACGTGTTGGCCAGGAACGGACCGAGCACGAAGAAGCCCCACATGCCGTAAATGATCGAGGGGATGCCGGCGAGCAGCTCGATGGCGATGCCGATCGGGCGGCGCAGCACTTGCGGGCAGAGCTCGGTGAGGAACACGGCGATGCCGATGCCGACCGGAATGGCGATCAGCATCGCGATGACGGAGGTGATCAGCGTGCCGTAGATCGGCCCGAGCGCGCCGAGCACCGGCGGATCGGCCGAGGGCGCCCAGCGCTGCGTCCAGAGGAAGGCGAAACCGTATTCCTTCATCGCCGGCCAGGCGCCGACGATCAGCGACAGGATGATGCCGCCGAGGATCAGCAGAACCGAGATCGCCGAGATGCGGGTGATCCAGTAGAAGGTCAGATCACCCAGCTTGAAGGCGCTGAGGGCCTTGGCGCGATCGTAAGGTCCCGCGGCTTCCATCACATCGCTCTGAACAGCCATGTCTGCCACGCCAATCCCCTCGTTTTTATTTGAAACCTGCACAAACCGCCACGCCCCCGAAGCGATCTTCACTGACGCATGAGGCCGGGCGTCGTTCCGGTTGCGCCGGGGGCGCGAACCCGGGCCCCATCCGCGCGTCTTCGGCGGTGACGGAACCCGGGTCTTGGTCACTCAACCTGCGCCGCCGGTGAGGCGGCACAGGCCTTGTTCGGAAGCGTCTGACTTAGCTCTTGATGTCCGACGACCAGGTCTTCTCGATCAGCTTGACGACCGATTCCGGCATCGGGATGTAGTCGAGCTCTTCGGCCGCCTTGCCGCCCTTCTCGAAGGCGTATTTGAAGAACTTGAGCGCTTCCTGCGAGGCCGCCTTGTCGGTCGCGTCCTTGTGCATCAGGATGAAGGTCGCCGCGGTGATCGGCCAGGAGGCATCGCCCGGCTGGTCGGTCAGGATCACGTAGTAGCCGGGAGCCTTGGCCCAGTCGGCGTTCGACGCGGCGGCCTGGAAGGCAGCAACCGTCGGCTGCACCGTCTTGCCGGCCTTGTTGATCATGCCGGTGTAGGTCAGCTTGTTCTGCTTGGCATAGGCGTATTCGACATAGCCGATCGCGTTCTTGGTCTGGCTGATGTTGCCGGCAACGCCTTCATTGCCCTTGGCGCCGACGCCGACCGGCCACTCGACCGCGGTGCCCGAACCGACCTTGGACTTCCAGTCGGCGTTCGACTTCGAGAGATAGTCGGTGAAGTTGAAGGTGGTGCCCGAACCGTCCGAACGGCGCACGACGGTGATGGCGTCCGCCGGCAGGGTCAGCTTCGGATTGAGCTTGGCGATCGCCGCGTCATTCCACTTGGTGATCTTGCCGAGATAGATGTCGCCGAGCACTTCGCCCGACAGGATCAGATCGCCCGGCTTGATGCCTTCGAGGTTCACGACCGGCACGATCGCGCCCATCACCATCGGCCACTGAACGAGGCCGTCCTTCTCGAGCTGCTCGGCCTTGAGCGGCGCGTCGCTGGCACCGAAGGTCACGGTCTTGGCCTGGATCTGCTTGATGCCGGCGCCCGAGCCGATCGACTGATAGTTCAGGCCGTTGCCGGTCTCCTTCTTGTAGGCGTCAGCCCACTTCGAATAGATCGGGAACGGAAACGTTGCGCCCGCGCCGGTAATATCGGCAGCGAAGGCCGACGTCGAAGCGGCGACCATGCCGGCAGCGACGATTGCTTTGATGAAATTCATGGGGTGGTCTCCATCGTGTGAGCGAAGCGCCGAATGCGCCCGATCGCGCTCACGCCGGTCCATCTAGGAGCGGTCGGTGCTGCTTTTACGAAGGTTGGATGACAGTTGGATGACAGAGCTAAGCGACTGAAAATGCTTAGCTTTGGGTCAGCGACGGGGCCTTGGGCCGGGGAAAACAGGCGGTAAAAGTCGCGCCATTCTTTGGCACGCTCTCGATCAAAAGACGCCCGCGATGACGGTTAAGAATATGTTTCACCAGCGATAATCCGAGGCCCGTTCCGCCCTGGTTACGGCTGTCGCCGACGTCCACCCGGTAGAACCGCTCGGTCAGCCGCGGCAGGTGCTCCGGGGCGATGCCGGGACCGAAATCCCGTACCATGACACGGATTTCGGGGCTGCCCTCGCCCGATGCGCCCGGAACGGTCTGATTGAGCGACACTATGACGCGGCCGCCCGAGGCGCCGTATTTGAGGGCGTTCTCGATCAGGTTCTCGAACAGGCGGAGCAGTTCCTCGCGGTCGCCGGCGATCCTGACCGGGGCCTGCGGCAGGTCGACGTCGATCTCGACCTGGCGTTCGCTCGCCAGCACCTCGAGCCCGTCGGCCACCTCGCGGATGATCGGCACGATGTCGATCGAGGCCTCGGGCCGCACATGGGCCGACAGCTCGACCCGCGACAGCGACAAGAGATCGTCGATCAGCCGGGCCATGCGGTTGGCCTGGGTGTGCATGATGCCGAGGAAGCGCTCGCGCGCCCGCGCGTCCTCGCGCGCCGGCCCCTGCAAGGTGTCGATGAAGCCGGACAGCGCGGCGAGCGGCGTGCGCAGCTCATGGCTGGCATTGGCGACGAAGTCGGCGCGCATCTCCTCGACCCGGCGCAGCGGCGTCAGGTCGTGGAAGGTCATCAGCATGCACTTCTCGGTGCCGCCGAACTGGGTCGGCACCGGCACCGGCGTGATCACCAATTCCATCCAGCGATCGACCGGCACATGGTCGGTGTAGGTGGCGCGGCGCGGCTCGGTGGTCGCGATCGCCTCGCGCAGCGCGGTGATGATCTCAGGCGAACGCAGGGCGAATTGCGCCAATTCGTTCTTGCGCAGCGCCGGCGCGAGTTGGGCCGCGGCGGCATTGAGATGGATGACGCGCCCGGCGCGATCGAGCAGCACGGCGGGATCCGGCATGCCGGCCACGACGGCACTGACGGCCGCGGCCTCGACCGGATTGACGCCGCGGACATCCTCGCGCGAGGTCCCGGCATCATGCAACCGCCACGGCACCAGCGCCGCGGCGGCGATGCAGACGAACACCGCGCAGGCCCGCACCAGCGACAATTCGCCGAGCGCGACCACCACGCTGAGCGCCAGCGCCGCGGCAAGCAGGATCAGCGCGGAATGGCGCAGGCGATCGGGCCAGGGCGAGAAAATGGACTGTGGCGTATCGTCAATTGCCATCGCGGCGGCTTTCATCCCGTCGGTTCATGTCTCGCCCAGACGCGGTCATATCGACCGTCCCTCGGGAGGCATCG
Organism: Bradyrhizobium sp. CER78; assembly: GCF_029846235.1. Classification (GTDB taxonomy): domain Bacteria; phylum Pseudomonadota; class Alphaproteobacteria; order Rhizobiales; family Xanthobacteraceae; genus Bradyrhizobium. The sequence goes on along the minus strand of NZ_JARVWP010000030.1, from coordinate 25,760 downwards.
GGCTGCGTCATCAGACCCCGGAATCACCGCGCTTGCGGACCAGAACCGCCTCATGGTGCGGCTCGGCGCGGGGACCCGAATCAGTCTGCGGCAGCCGTTTGAGTCGGGCGCCGACGATAACCTCCCGAAACGTCAGCAAGATTACAGATATGACGAATGGAGCAATATAGTAGAGCAGGCGGAACAGCAGCATACCGCCGAGCAGGTCCTCGCGGTCCATCTGCCAGAGGCCGACCAGCATGGCGGCGTCGAACACCCCGAGCCCGCCGGGGGAGTGGCTGGCGAAGCCGAGCAGGGTCGCCGACACGAAGATGACCGCGACCACGACGAAGCCGAGATTGGGCTCGTCCGGCACCAGCACGTACATCGCCAGCGCGCAGAAGCCGAGGTCGACGATGCCGATCGCGATCTGCAGCAGCGTCAGCGGGCCGCCCGGCAAGGTCACCGTCCAGGGCCCGCGGCCGACCACCCGAGGCTGGGTCCAGACCCAGACCACATAGGCGACCAGCGCGATGATGATGCCGAACGCCAGCGTGCGGTTGAGCCAGGGCGGCAGCTGGTCGATGTTGGCGGCGGCTTCCGGGTGATAGGCGATGCCGAGCCCGAGCACCGCGGCGTTGCCGAGCCAGAACGTCAGGCCGGCGAGGAAGCAGATCTTGGCGACGTCGATCGCGTTCAATCCCCAGGCCGAATAGATCCGGTAGCGCACCGCGCCGCCGGTGAAGACGCTGGCGCCGACATTGTGGCCGATCGAATAGGAGGTGAATGCCGCGAGCGCATTAATGCGATAGGGCACGTGGGCGTGGCCGATCGCGCGCACCGCGAACAGATCGTAGAAGGTCAACGTGAAATAGCCGGCTGCGACGAAGAGCCCCGCCAGCATGATCTGCCGCGGCTCGGTGCTCTTGATGGCCTCGAGCACCTCGTTGGTGTCGATGCCGCGCAGCATGTGATACAGGACGTAGCAGGCGATACCGATGACGGCGATGCTGATGACAACACCCAGCCGATGCAGGAGTTGCTTCTGGCGTAGAAACGCCATCGCCCTGCGTATTGCTTCCAGCATCTAGACCTCGAATTGCGATCCCGCGACGACGGCTTCCGGGCGATCTCCGCCGGCGCTTCGCTGTGCCCTGCCCCGTGTAGCGCGTTTTAAGCCGGAGTGGAATTCGTCAAACGACAATAAAACGCGCATCTTCAAGATATTAGGGATGATTCATGACAGCGGGTGCACAAATATGCGCGTTTCTCGCCGTGTTCGACCAGGCTTGACATGCACGTGCGGCAGTTAGCCCGCCGAATGGCGCGCAAGACCATCCGGAAAACTACGGGAAGCTGCTGCGCCGCGCCGCATCCGGTCGACGAAATCGCCGCCGCAATGATCATTGCGACGGCGATGAGGCAAGCCCGCGGTTGGCTATGCCTGCGCAGTAGCCACCGCGGTGACGATATCGGCGGCATCGGGGAAATGTCCCTTCACGCGCCTGGCGATCACTTTGCCGTCAAGCCTGACCTCGAAGACGCCGCCCTTGCCGGGCAGCAGCTCCGCATCGAGGCCAAGGCGGTCGCGCAGCAGCGTCGCCGCCGCCCTGGCGCGCGCCTCGTAGCCGCAGGGACGGCAATAGGTGATCGAGAGATCGGTCATGGCGTGTTCTCCCATCTGCTCATGCTGCAAGATGCTGCGCGCTCGCGGCCTCGATGCCCGCGATCCAGCCAGCGACGGAGCGGCCGATCGCTTCCGGATGATCCTCCTGCAGGTAATGCGCGCCCGCGCCGAGCTGAATGACCGCGCAATGCTGCAGCCGCGCCGCGAACTCGGCGGCGAAGGCCGGCGACACCAACGCTCCGGGCGAGCCGGCGAACAGCAGCTTCGGATAGGTCGATGCCGCGAGCGCCGCGTGTGCCGTGGTGAGCGCCTGACGGACATCATCAGGCTCGCCTGCGATCGGCAGCTCGCGCGGCAGCATCAAGGTCGGCTTGCGACTCTCGCGCGTCGCGAACGGCGCGCGGTAGGCTTCCATCTCCTCGTCGCTGAGCGTGCGCAGGATCGAACCGGGCAGCACGCGCTCGACGAATGCGTTGTTGTCGAGGACCATCGCCTCGCCTACTCCCGGCGTGCGGAATTTCCGGAACGTGTCCCGGGCGGCCTCATGCTGGTGGAAGTCGGACCAGTCCCGCATCGGGCGGATGAATTCCATGAAGGCGAGCCCGCGCACGAGTTGCGGGCGGCGCGCGGCGAGATGGAAGGCGAGCGCCGTGCCCCAATCCTGGGCGACAAGATACGCCGAGGTGATGCCGAGCTCGTCGATCAGCGCGTCGAGATAGTCCGCCTGGTCGAAGAAGCGGTAGGCGATGTCGGGCTTGCCGGACTGGCCGTAGCCGATCAGATCGGGCGCGATGCAGTGCCCGACCGGCGCCACCAGCGGCATGATGTTGCGCCAGATGTAGGACGACGTCGGATTGCCGTGCAGGAACAGCACGTGCGGCGCGGCGCTGCGCCCAAGCTTGCGATAGGCCATCGTAGACCCGAGCACGGCGCGATGATGCAGGGTGATGTCGGCGGATGTCGTCATGGCAACTCCTTGAACACGGTTTGGAATGCGATCGTCTTGAAACGCTCGAGCGCGGCCGCGCTGCGCTCGACCTTCATGCGCAACATGGCGCCCTGCCAGGATGCGAGCAGGAAGTCGGCAAGCTCATCGGCATCGAAGTCGCACGCGATTTCGCGCGCGGCCTGCGCCTCGGTGATGCAGGCGGCGAACGGCGCGCGCCATTCCCGAAAGATCTCGTCGAGCTGCTCGCGCAGCATCTCGCTGGTGCCCGACGCCTCGAGGCTGAAATCGCCGATCAGGCAACCGCGCGTGAAGCCGTCATGGGCAAGCTTGCCGGTGATGAGATCGAGATAGCGGCGGAGCCGTTCGCGCGGCGGCAGCGTGGTGTCGCCGAGAGCTTCCGCGACGAGGCCGCGCACATAGGCGAAGTAGCGGTCCAGCACCTCGGAGGCGAATAGCTCCTTGGACCGGAAATGGTTGGTGAACGAGCCCTGCGGCGCGCCGGCGGCCGTGGTGACGTCGCGCACGCTGGTGCCGTGATAGCCGGTCCGGAACATTTCCTTCAGGCCGGCATCGAGGATGGCATCGCGGAGAGAGGGTTTTGGCATGGACGCAATTTAATACGTACGTACGTATTGATGTCAAGCCCGATAATGCATGCGGCGCGCGCCATGCGTGGCGGCGTCGCTCAGCTTCAATGGATCAAGGGTTTAAGGGTCAGCTCGCGGGCTTGCTGCGCGAGACCACCCAGTCGCGCAACCAGGAGCCGATCGCACAGCCGACGAGATAGAGCGCGAACATCATCAGGAAGAGATCGAGCCAGTAGCCGAAGCGGCCGGGCACGACCCGCGCGAATGATGCCGCCACCAGCGCGGCGGCGAGCAGCGCGAGCCAGATCATCCAGACCCGTGAGACGGCCTGCGCCCGATGCACCACCGCGATCCAGCCCATGCAGAAGCCGAGCAGCGCGGCGCCAAGCAGCCAACCCCAGAAGAATGTCGCGAGCACGGTCATCGCTACTTCACCACGAATTCGATGCGGCGGTTCTGCGCCTTGCCGTCTTCATTCTCGTTGCCGGCGAGCGGCTGCGTGCTGCCATAACCGATCGGCGTGAAACGGTTGGCAGGCAGTCCGGCGCGCACCAGGTAATCCACCACGGCCTGCGCGCGCCGCTCCGACAATGCCTGGTTGGCCGCCTCCTCGCCATCGCTGTCGGTGTGGCCGGCGACCTCGATCGTCGCATTGGGGCAGCGCATCGCGGTCTCGATCAGGCGGTCGAGCAGGCCGGCGGAATCAGGAACGATGTCGGCCTTCCCGGTCTCGAAGCGGATCTTGCCCTTGGAGAGGATCTCGGAAAACAGCTGCTGGCACACGGTGGGATCGACCGGCGCCGCCGCCGGCTTCACCGTGACCTCGGCCTTGTACTGCCAGCCCTGCGGAAAGTCCTTGCCGAGCCCGTCGCGGATCTGGCCGGCCGCGGCATCGTAGAGCGCATCGCCCGACAGCTTGACCTCGCGATCCGACACCACGAGCGTCCCGGTCGACAGCCGCGACAGCGCACCGAGCGCAGGCACCACCGCCGCCGCAAACCCCGAGGGCGCGCCGATGCTGGCCTTGAGATTGTCGACCACCTTTTCGCTGAAGAACTTGCGGCCGGCGGCGGCGACCAGCGCCGCATGCACGTTGTTGTCGGGCACGTAGCCGGTCAGCGTCAGCGTCACCGCGACCGGGTCCTTGTAGGCCTGAAACACGTAAGGCGGCGCCTTGATGTCGTTGGCGGTGATCGAATAGCCCTCCGGCAGGTTCTTCAGCGCCGCCGCGACCGCTTCGCGTCCGCCGAGCTCGCGCGCCATGCCCGCGAGGGCAACCTTGTTGTCGGTGAGCGTGACCTTGCCTTCCTTCAGCTTGCCGATCTGGTCGAGCAGCAACAGCGCCGCCGGATCGAATCGCTGTGGCGCGCCGCGGGCGAGCGCCATCTGATCGACCACCTCGACACCGCCGAGGCTGGCCTTCGCGGCCTCGGTCAGCTTGCTCTTGCTCGACGGCAGCGGCGCGTTGCCGCCAAGCGTGACGCGCACCACGTCGCGCTCCGCCGACCACACATAGGGCTTGGCCTCGGGAACGAGGCGGGTCTCGTCGTTGACCAGCCGCACACCCGGCACCGCTTCGACCGACGCCACCGCACTGAGGCGGCCGTCCTCGGAGAAGGCATTGGCGGCAAACGTCACGTCACGGCCGTCGACGCTGATGCGCCGCTTGTCGAGCACGGTGTCCTTCAGTGCGGCATTAGAGCGCGCAGCAATATCCGCCTCGACCGTCGCCGTCGAGGTCCAGGCCGCGATACCCCACAGGACGACCAGTGGAATCACCCCCGGCCACCACTTGCTACTCCACTTGAAAAGTCCGTGCATTCAGTGTCCTGCGGGTCGGGAACCAGAGAGAAAACAAACCCTTGGCTGACTGTCAAACCCCAAATCGACTGCCATGGCGAGGTGCCCTGTCGGACCGGGATAACAGTTTCTTCAGTGGTCTTTCGCTAAGTTTGCGGCGGAATGCAAATCGGCCAGCCCGTGCCCTCATGAAACAACTCCGCAACACCGTGATCCGTGCCGGGATGGAGGCGTTGTATTTTTCGGGTGCGCATATCCTGCTGCGGCCGATTTTCGCCGGCGTCGGCGCCATCTTCATGCTGCACCACGTCCGCCCTCGGCGCATCGACGCGTTCCAGCCCAACCATCATCTCGAGGTCACGCCGGACTTCCTGCGCGCGATGCTGACGCATCTGCGCGCGCTCGACGTCGAAATCATCAGCATGGACGAGGCGCATCGCCGCCTCACCGAACGGGATTTCGCGCGGCGCTTCGCCTGCTTCACCTGCGACGACGGCTATCGCGACAACCGCGATTTCGCGCTGCCTGTTATGCGCGAGTTCGGCGCGCCGTTTACGGTGTTTGTCGCAAGCGATTTCGCCGAGGGCTGCGGCAAATTGTGGTGGATCACCCTGGAGCGGATCATCGCGGCGGTATCGGCGATCGAGGTGCCGATCGCCGGCGTCATGACGCGGATCGACACCGCGACGCCGGAAGCCAAGCGCACAGCGTTCGGCCGCATGCATGACTGGCTGCGTTCGCTGCCGGACGAGCAGGAGATGCAGGCCCAGATCTCAGCGCTGTGCGCCCGCCACGGCGTCGACGAGGCCGGCATCGCGCGCGAGCTCTGCATGTCCTGGGACGAGTTGCGCGGCTTTGCCGCCGATCCGCTGGTCACGATCGGCGCTCACACCATCACGCATTGCAATCTCGCCAAGCTGAGCGAGACCATCGCGTCGTTCGAGCTCGCCACCAGCCGGGCGCGGATCGAGGACGCGTTGCAGCGGCAAGTCGCGCATCTCGCCTATCCCTATGGCGACCGGATCGCCGCCGGGCAGCGCGAATTCGCCCTCGCCAGATCAATCGGCTTCCGGACCGCGGTGACGACCCGGCCGGGCATGCTGTTTCCCGAAAGCGCCGACCATCTGACCGCCTTGCAGCGGGTCTCGCTGAACGGCAATTACCAGGACGCGCGGCTCTTGCCGGTGCTGACCTCCGGCGCCGCGACGGCAGTGTGGAACGGTTTTCGCCGCATCGATGCGGCTTAGAGCCTGCATACGTAGCCCGGATGAAGCGAAGCGCAATCCGGGACGGCCGCCGCCACGAATAGAGCTGCCCCGGATCTCGCTTCGCTGCATCCAGGCTACAGACCCTCTCCTTCCTTGACTCGATCCCCGGCCGCGATCAGAACCACTGGCAACGCAATGGAGGAGCGCATGTTCAAGGATCTGTTTTCACTGAAGGGCCGCGTCGCATTGGTGACCGGGGGATCGCGCGGCATCGGCAAGATGATCGCGGCCGGCTTCCTCGCGCAGGGTGCCGCCAAGGTCTACATCACCGCGCGCAAGGCAGGTCCCTGCGAGGCTACCGCCCAGGAGCTGTCAGCCGCCTATGACGGCGAATGCATCGCGCTGCCGATCGACATCTCGACCGTCGAAGGCTGCGACAAGCTCGCCGGCGAGATCATCAAGCGGGAGCCGAAGCTCGACATCCTAGTCAACAATGCCGGCGCGGCATGGGGCGCGGATTTCGACGAATTCCCGGAAAGCGGCTGGGACAAGGTGATGAACCTCAACGTCAAGTCGATCTTCTTCCTGACCAAGGCGCTGGCCAAGCCGCTGCGTGCGGCGGCGAGCCACGACAAGCCCGGCAAGGTGATCAACATCGCCTCGATCGACGGCATCTTCGTCAACCCGATGGAGACCTATTCCTACGCCGCCAGCAAGGCCGCGGTGATCCATCTGACGCGCCGGATGGCAACGCGCCTGATCAAGGACAACATCAACGTCACCGCGATCGCGCCAGGCGCCTTCAAGTCGGACATGAACCGCGCCGCGCGAGACCACGCGGATGAAGTCGCACAACGCGTGCCGTCGCGGCGGGTCGGCAGCGACGAGGATATGGCGGGCACCGCGATCTATCTCGCCTCCCGCGCCGGCGACTATGTGGTGGGCAACACCATCGCGGTCGACGGCGGTGTGGTCTACGCGACCGCGGGGCTGGAGATCGCGGGGTAGCAACCGCGACTCTCACAAGCATCAGGCATTCCCGCGCGCCGATCAGCGGGACGGTGATAAGAGGCGCCTCGCTGGGAGCGTGGCGCCTTCTTTGATCATGCAGGGCAATGGACGCGCCGAGAGCCGAATTAGCCGCAGTGCTCAGCTCCTGCCACAGGTTGTGGCACCTCTGGCATTTGTCATTCAAATGCATTACATTTGGTTGCGAATAAGGAGGGGTGCTATGGCGTCAAATGCCCTGATCCAAACCCGCATTGATGCGGACGTAAAGGAAAAGGCTACTGCGGTTCTAGAAAACATGGGCCTCACGGTATCCGACGCCGTGCGGATCCTGCTGACGCGCACGGCCAATGAAGGGATGCTTCCACTGGAACTCGTAAGCAACAGCCAAGCCTACGACAGCTGGTTTCGCGAGAAGGTGCGCCAGGCCCTGGCGGATACACGGCCCAGTCTCGATGATTCCGAGGTCAAAGCGCACTTCGCGCAACGTCGTGCCGCCGCGATTCGAAAAGCGGCTGAGCCTAAGCGGTGAAGCTCGTCTGGTCGCGCTTCGCGTTGTCCGATCGCGACGACATTTTCAGTTACATCGAAGCCGAGAACCCACTTGCTGCGGTTCATGTTGACGAGCGGATTGCCGATGCCGCGCGGCGCCTGCTCGACTTTCCTGACAGTGGTCGGCCCGGACGAGTCGCCGGCACGCGCGAGTTGGTCATCCCGCGCACACCTTATGTCGCGGCGTACCTTGTCGACGGTGAGACTGTTCGCATCTTGCGCGTGCTTCACGGCGCGCAGATGTGGCCCGACGAACTTGCAAATGACGATTGAGGCCGACTTCGTACCGGCATCTGGCCAAAAAAGAAAAGGGGCGAACCAGGACCTTCTCGGCTCACCCCTTTCCGGCCCCTCCGGGAGGAGAGGAACTGTCGGATCATGATGCGATCCGCATCACGATCCAGTTTTTTGTTTGAGCACGATCTCTTCGGAAAACCGCATCACACTTTTCCGGATCATGCTCGAGCGGATCAGCTCTCGATCCTCACATATTCAAAGTCGCCGGGCTTGTTGTCGATGCCGACCTTCGGCGCCGAGATCCAGGAGGCGAACTCGCCGGGCTCGGTGACCGGCTTCATCAGCGAGGCGATGAAGTCGCCGTCTGCGGTCGACGGCAGCCAGTCGTTCTTGCGGCTCGCCCACGTGGCGTCGTCGATCAAGAGGCCATCGGGCGTCGCATGGATGTCCTTGAACTCGCCGATCTGGCGGTGGAAGGCGGTGTTCGGCACCGTGAGCTTGTAGTCGATGCCGGCGGTCGAGATCACCTTGTTCCAGCGCAGCATGCCCTTGACGCAATCCTGCGTGTAGTCGTCGCGCAGCCGCATGTTGAGCGCGGTCAGCGCCGGCTCGTCGACCATCTTGATCTGGCCGTCCACCATCTTCATGACCGGATAGGTCGAGTTCTTGAGCTGGTGGTCATCCTCAATCGTGGTTTCCTTGTAGCGACCCTTGATGCCGGCGTTGAAGGCGTTGGCCGCGTTGGTTGAAACCTCCGAGCCGAACAGGTCGAGCGACAGCGAATAGTGCAGGTTCAGCTTCTTCTGGATGGTCGGCAGATCGATCACGCCGAGCGCGCGAATCCTGGCGGTGTCGTTCGGATCGGTGATGCCGGCTTCCTTCATCGCATCGCAGGTGCGCTGCACGACGCGGGTGATGCCGGTCTCGCCGACGAACATGTGGTGGGCTTCCTCGGTCAGCATGAAGCGGCAGGTGCGCGACAGCGGATCGAAGCCCGACTGCGCCAGCGAGTGCAGCTGCATCTTGCCGTCGCGGTCGGTGAAGTAGGTGAACATGAAGAACGACAGCCAGTCCGGCGTCGCCTCGTTGAAGGCGCCAAGCATGCGCGGCGAATCCGCATCGCCCGAGCGGCGGCGGAGCAAATCGTCGGCTTCCTCGCGGCCGTCGCGGCCGAAATATTTCTGCAACAGGTAGACCATCGCCCAGAGATGGCGACCTTCCTCGACGTTGACCTGGAACAGATTGCGCATGTCGTAGAGCGAGGGCGCGGTCTTGCCGAGATGGCGCTGCTGCTCGACCGAGGCGGGCTCGGTGTCGCCCTGGATCACGATCAGGCGGCGCAGCATCGCGCGATGCTCGCCGGGGACTTCCTGCCAGGCCGGCTTGCCGTAGTCTTCGCCGAACGGAATGACGCGGTTCTCTTCCTGCGGCGCAAGCAGGATGCCCCAGCGATATTCGGGCATGCGGACGTAGTCGAACTTGGCCCAGCCGCGCGGATCGACCGAATAGGCAGTGCGCAGATAGACCAGCGACTCCTGGAAGCCGTCAGGGCCCATGTCCTTCCACCAGTCCATGTAGCCGGGATGCCAGCCCTCCAGCGCCTTCAGCACCTGGCGGTCCTCGGCGAGATTCACGTTGTTTGGAATCTTGGTCGAGTAATCGACGTTCATGATGTTCATGTTCATGGCGTGCTCCTTAGTATCGTTTCGGTGCGTATCGCGTCTTGCTCAACCGTCATCCTGAGGAGCGCGTAGCGCGTCTCGAAGGATGCTTGTCTGGCATTCTTGCCTCCAATCATCCTTCGAGGCTCGCAAGCACTCGCACCTCAGGATAACGGCGGTATTCGCCTCTACACTCGCGTCATGTCGAATTGCGCCTTCTGGCCGGTGCCGTAGCGGCGCAGCGCGCCGTCTTCGCCGACCGCGTTGGGCCGCTGGAAGATCCAGTTCTGCCACGCGGTGAGGCGCGAGAAGATCTTCGATTCCATGGTCTCCGGCCCGACGAAGCGCAGATTGGCTTCCATGCCAGTGAGGCCGTCGGGCGAGAATGAGGTGCGTTCCTCGAAGAACACGCGGACCTCGTCGTCCCAGTCGATATCGTCGAGCGCGAAGGTGACGAGGCCGAGCTCCTCGGCCTCCTCGGCGTCTAGCGCCTTGCCGATCGCGCCTTGCGCGCGCTCGAGATCCGACGGATCGGCCTGGAAGCGCGATTGCAGCCGGGTCAGGCCGTGGCTCATCGGGTACGGCCCGAAATTCATCGCGGTCAGTTCGATCGCCGGCGGCGGACGGTTGTCGCCCTGCTTCTGGCCGATCAGCATGTAGGAGCGGTCCGCGGCGAACACGAGTTCGGCGAGGGTGCCGACGAAGCAGGAGCCGGGCTCGACCAGCGTCACCAGCGTGCGCGAGGTGACGTCGATGCGCTTGAGCACGCGCTTCCAGTAATGCCTGATTTCGTTGACCAGCCAGTGTGCCTTGTTGGTCTCCAGGAACGCGTCATAGGACACGACGTTGGCGCGGTCGCCATGGCTCTTGAACACCAGCATCGCGATCTCGAGCTCGTTGATGCGCAGATGCAGGATCGCATCGTCGAGCTCGCGGGCGACCTGCAGCGGCCAGAACGAGGCGCCCTGCGCGACCATGCCGTCGATGTCGGCGGGCGCGGTGGTTTCCGGCGCCTTGATCGAGATGGTGGCGATGCGCGCCGCGCGATCGATGTCGACGCTGACGAAGCCATAGCGGATCGCGCTGTCATCGATGGTGCGGTCGAGCTGCGTCAGCGCGAGGCCCTTGCCGGCGCCGTTGCGCTTCGACTTCGCGACGAATTCCTTGACGCGCTCGGCAAGCTTGCCCTCGAGCTTGGAGTTCGGCGCGATCTCGTCGACCAGCCGCCATTGCACCGCGCGCTTGCCCTTGATGCCTTCCTCGATGGTGCAGAAGAAATCGGCGTGGTCGCGGCGCACCTTGCGCTTGTCGACGACGCGGGTGAGGCCGCCGGTGCCCGGCAGCACCGCGAGCAGCGGCACTTCCGGCAGCGCGACGGCGGCGGCGCCGTCATCGGCCATCATGATGTGATCGGTCGCGAGCGCGAGCTCATAGCCGCCGCCGGCCGCAGTGCCGTTGACGACGGTGATGAAGCTCTGGCCGGAATTCTCGCTGGAATCTTCCAGGCCGTTGCGGGTCTCGTTGGTGAACTTGCAGAAATTGACCTTGTGGGCGTGGGTCGAACCCGCCAGCATGCGGATGTTGGCGCCGGCGCAGAACACCCGGTTCTTACCGGAGCGCATCACCACGACCTTCACCTCGGGATGCTCGAAGCGCAGCCGCTGCACGGCGTCCGCCAGCTCGATGTCGACGCCGAGATCGTAGGAATTGAGCTTGAGCTGATAGCCCTCGAACAGGCCGGCGTTCTCGTCGACGTCCATGGTCAGCGTCGCGACGTCGCCAGCGACGTCGAGCTTCCAGTGCCGGTAGCGCGACGGCTCGGTCTGGAAATCGATGTACTTCGCCCCGCCTGCAAGGACGCGATCGTCACCAGCCATGGGCCACCCTTACCTGTTGTTCGTTTGAAGCTTCGTCTTTGTCGTCATGCACAATAGTGCATGTTTTCAATCTAGTCCAGTTCAAAGCGCAAAAACATGCATTTTGTTTCATGTTTGGGAAAATCGCTCGCTCGGCCAATGGCCTAACACCGGCAGGAAATGTCAGGCCGCCAGAGCCGGGTCGTCGCGCAACGCAGCGCGAGCGAATTCGGTGACCGCGTCCAGCGTCACCGCGGGGGCCTCGCGGTGCGGCGAGTGGCCGGCGCCGGCGATCGCGGCGACATCGACCGGGCAATAGCACTCCTCCTGGGCGATCTCGACCTGGCGCATCGTGCCGTATTGATCATCCGCGCCCTGCACGATCAGCACGGGCACGCGGATATAGGCGAGATATTCGGAGATATCCCAATCGCGGAATTTCGGATCGAGCCAGGCGCCGTTCCAGCCATAGAAGGCGTTGTCGACATCCTTGTGCCAACGCCCGAGCTTCTCCTTCAGGTTGGTGGTCTCGTACGCGGTCTTGATCTCGGCGATCGAGTGCACCGAGATGTCCTCGACGATGAAGTGCGGCGCGAGCAGCGCGAGCCCGTGCAGGCGATGATCCTGATGCGCGCCGGCATAGATTGCGGCAATCGAGGCACCGTCGGAATGGCCGAGCAGCAGGCCGCGGCGGAAACCGACCCGGTCGAGCAGCTTCGGCAGCACGTCGAGCGCCTCGCGATGCATGTAGTCGACCGGACGCGGCAGTCTTGCCGGCGACGACGCGCCATAGCCGGCGCGCGAATAGGCGAACACGCCGGCGCCGGTCGCCGCCTGCAGCTTCTCGGGGAAGTCGCCCCACAGTCCGACGCAGCCGAGACCTTCATGCAGCATCACGATGGTCGGAGCTGTCTCGGGTGACGGACCGATCATGCGGTATTCGAGATCGGCGCCGTCGATGGTGAGGAAGCCGGTGGGTGAAAGGGTCATGTGAAGCTCCGTTCTCTCAACATGCGAGCGACGCAACAACGGCTCTCTCATTCCCTCCCCCTTGCGGGGGGGGGCAGGGAGAGGGGTGCCGCTTGCTCCGCTGCACGACGAAGGATGACAACAGCGCTGCGCTGTCCGATGACGTTGTAAGAGTTGTTGATGCGGCAGCGCTTGATCTCAGGCGTCGGCGCCCGGGGCTTACCCCTCTCCCCAACCCTCCCCCGCAAGGGGGGAGGGAGCCTGTCCAGGGTACTCACCTCACGGGAACGCCTACGCACACAGCTGCTCACTGGACGCCTCAGTGCTTTGCGCCTTCACCATCCCGCAACTTGAACCGCTGGATCTTACCCGTCGCCGTCTTCGGCAGATTGTCGACGACATCGATCCAGCGCGGATATTTCCACGGACCGATCTTCTGCTTGACGTGCTCCTTCAGCGCCTCGTGCAGGCCTTCGGCCGAACTCTCGGGGCGCAGCACCACATAGGCCTTCGGCTTCAACAGCCCTTCCGGATCGGCCTCCGGCACGACGGCTGCTTCCAGCACTGCAGGATGGGTGATCAGCGCGCTCTCCACCTCGAACGGCGAGACCCAGATGCCCGAGACCTTGAACATGTCGTCGGCACGGCCGCAGAAGGTGTAACGGCCGTCCGCATCGCGGGTGTATTTGTCGCCGGTGCGGGTCCAGGCGCCCTCGAAAGTGGCGCGGCTCTTGGCGCGCTGATTCCAGTAACTCTCGCCGGCCGAAGGCGCGTCGACCAGGAGCTCGCCGATCTCTCCGTCCGCGACGTCGGCACCAGCCTCGTTGACCAGCCGCACCTTGTAGCCGGGCACCGGACGGCCGGAGGAGCCGTATCTGATGTCGCCGGGCGCATTCGACAGGAAGATGTGCAACAGCTCGGTCGAGCCGACGCCGTCGAGAATGTCGACGCCGAACCGCGCGCGCCAGGCATTGCCGACCGATTCCGGCAGCGCTTCACCGGCGGATGTGCAGACGCGCAGGCGATTGCCGCAGGACTGCGCCTTGGTCGCCTCGTCGTTCAGCATTGCCGCGAACAGGGTCGGCACGCCGAAGAAGATGCTCGGGTGATACTTGTTCATCAGCGCGAACATCAGCGCCGGCGTCGGCCGCTCGGAGTTGAGCACCGTGCTGGCGCCGACCGACATCGGGAAGGTCAGCGCATTGCCAAGCCCATAGGCGAAGAACAGTTTTGCCGCCGACAGGCCGACGTCATCCTCGCGGATGCCGAGCACCTGTTTCGCATAGGTCTCCGCTGTCGCGGCGAGGTTGGAATGCAGATGCCGCACGCCCTTCGGCATGCCGGTCGAGCCCGACGAATAGAGCCAGAATGCCGGCTCGTCGGCATGGGTCGGCGCGGTCGCGAACACATCGCTCTCGCGCGCGATTTCGTCAGACAGTTTCTTGTGGCCATGTGCATCCTGGCCGGAGACCACGACATGCTCGAGGTCGGGCATGCGCGCGATGACGTCCTTCACGACCGGCAGCAGCGCCTCGGAGATGAACAGCACGCGCGCGCGGCAATCACTGAGGATGTAGGCGTATTGCTCCGCGGTCAGCAGCGTGTTGAGCGGCACCGGCACCACGCCGGCGCGGATCGCGCCGAGGAACACGATCGGGAAATCGACCGTATCCAGCATGATCATGGCAACCCGCTCTTCGCGGCGGACGCCGAGCCGGCGCAACATGTTGCCGACCCGCCGGGTCTGCTGCTGCAACTGGCCATAGGTGATCTGCGACACCGTATCGTCGAACACGACCTTATCGCCGCGGCCTTCGTCGACGTTGCGGTCGAGCAGCCAGGAGACCGCGTTGTAAGTCATGCCCCGCTCCTTGGACCTTTCTTGGGACCCAGACGCGCCACGCTTCCCTCTCCTGTGAATTTAAGAATTATAATTCATACAAAGCCACCAGCTTGGCTTGCTGTCAATCCTTATCGGCACTATGTTTCCTAAACCATTGGACCTGATTCAGTCAGGACCGCGCGTCGCACAGGGATCATGACCGCAGCCAACGATCCGGAAACCGACTTCCTCGAACAGCTCGGCCAGCGGGTGCGCACGATGCGCGCCCTGCGCGGCATGTCGCGCAAGGTGCTCGCCAAGGTCTCCGGCATTTCCGAACGCTACATCGCCCAACTCGAAAGCGGCAAAGGCAATGTCTCGATCGTGCTGCTGCGCCGTGTCGCAGGCGCGATGGGCGCGCATCTCGAGGACCTGATCCCGTCCAGCGAGCCCGTTCCCGACTGGGCCGTGATCCGCGATCTCCTGCGCAAGGCCTCACCGAACCAGATCGCGCAGGCCAAGGACATGCTCGCCGGCAGCAGCCCGCTGGCGCCGCGCCGCGCCTCGTTCTCCGGCATCGCGCTGATCGGCCTGCGCGGCGCCGGCAAGACCACGCTGGGGCGGATGTTGGCGAAGAAGATCGGCTGGAGCTTCGTCGAGCTCAACAAGGAGATCGAGGCGCAGAACGGCCTCTCTGTCGCCGAGATCATCGCGCTATACGGCCAGGAAGGCTTTCGCCGCATGGAGCAGGCCGCGCTGACGCAATTGCTGGCGCGCAAGGAATTGATGGTGCTGGCGACCGGCGGCGGCATCGTCTCCGAGGCTTTGACCTTCGATCTGATCCTGTCGTCGTTCTACACGATCTGGCTGAAGGCCGAGCCGGAAGAGCACATGGCCCGCGTCCGCCGCCAGGGCGACCTGCGCCCGATGGCCGACGACCGCTCGGCGATGGCCGAATTGCGTAACATTTTGGTCAGCCGCGAACCACTCTATGCTCGCGCATCGGCAGTGGTCGACACCGCCGGGCTCTCGGTCGATGCCGCCGCCGCGCGGCTGATCGATTCGGTGCGGCCGGTGTTGCAGAACGAGGCGCGCAGTTTCGGGCTGCGCAGCGTGGCGCTGTAGCCTTACGCGCAAGCTATCCCCGTCATTGCGAGCGAAGCGAAGCAATCCATCCTTCCACACGCGCGAATGCATGGATTGCTTCGTCGCTATCGCTCCTCGCAATGACGACGTGGGAAGGCCGTCACAACAGCCGGCTCTTCACATCCTCCGCCCCTTCGCGCAGCAGCGGCAGGAAGCGGTCGATCAATTCCTTGGCCGGCACCCGATCGACATGGGCGCCCATGTTGATGGCGGCGACGATGGTGCCGTCATAGCGGTGCACCGGCACCGAGATGGAGCGGAAATGCGGCTCGGCCTCGCGGTCGACCAGTGAATAGCCCTGCGCGCGATCGGCGATGATCGTCGCAAGCAGCTTCTTCGGATCAGTCACGGTCTGCGGCGTCACGGCTTCACGGCGCATCGCTTTCAGCCGCGCCGCGAGCTCGGCATCATCGAGCCGGCCGAGCATCGCGCGGCCGACCGAGGTGCAGAACGCCGGCAGCCGGTAGCCGATGTCGAGACCGGCGGAGAACACCCGCGTCGGGCTCGAGCGCGCGACGAACACCACGTCGTCGCCATCGAGCAGCGCAAGCGAAGCAATCTCCTGCGCCGCAGTCGCGATGCGATCGAGCACCGGCTGCAATACCGTCACCACCTGGTTGGATTGCAGGAACGAGCCCGCCAGCGTCAGCACGTGCGGCGTCAGCGTGAACAGCTTGCCGTCGGTGGCGACAAAACCGCCATGCGCCAGCGTGAACAGGATGCGGCGCGCGGTGGCGCGCGGCAAATCGGCAGCGCGCGCGAGATCGCTCAGCGTTGCCGGCCCGGTGACGGTGCCGAACACCTGCAACAGGCGCAGGCCACGATCGAGTGCCTCGACGAAGTCGGTGGCGCGCTCGTCCTGGTCGGTCCGTTTCAGCTTGGGCATGGGTGGCGGCTTTGAACGGTTCAAAAATTGCGCTTGCTGTACGAACCAGACATGGCATAATTCGCACATTCGTTCAATAGGCGAACAAATCCAAATCCGGGAGACGCCGCCATGATGAGCCAGGAAGCGAACGATCTGATCACCCGCACCGGCCGTAAGGACCCTTGCGGCAGACTGATGCGGAGTTACTGGCAGCCGGCGGCGCTGGTCGACGAGCTTGAAGGGCCGCGTCCGGTTCGGCCGGTGCGCCTGCTCGGCGAAAACCTGGTGCTGTTCCGCGGCGAGGACGGCAGCTACGGCCTGATCGATCGCCACTGCGCGCATCGCGGCGCCGACCTCGCCTTCGGCCGGCTCGAGAACGGCGGCCTGCGCTGCGCCTTTCATGGCTGGCTGTTCGACACATCAGGCCAGTGCATCGAGACGCCGGCCGAACCGGCCGGCTCGCAGCTCTGCAAGGGCATCAAGCAGCGCTCCTATCCGGTGGTGGAGAAGAGCGGCATCCTGTGGGCCTATCTCGGCGAAGGCGCCCCGCCGGCCTTTCCGGAGCTCGACTGCTTCGTCGCGCCCAGCAGCCACACGTTCGCATTCAAGGGCCACATGAACTGCAACTGGCTGCAGGCACTCGAGGTCGGCATCGATCCCGCGCACGCCTCCTTCCTGCATCGCTTCTTCGAGGACGAGGACACGTCAGCGGCCTACGGCAAGCAATTCCGCGGCGCCTCGGCCGGCAGCGACATGCCGATGACGAAAATCCTGCGCGAATATGATCGGCCGATCATCAATGTCGAGCACACCGAATACGGCCTGCGCCTGATCGCGCTGCGCCAGCTCGATGGCGACCGCACCCATGTCCGCGTCACCAACCAGCTGTTCCCGCACGGCTTCGTGATCCCGATGTCGACCGAGATGACGATCACCCAGTGGCACGTGCCGGTCGATGACGAGAACTGCTACTGGTACGCGATCTTCACCAGCTACGCGGCGCCGGTCGACAAGCAGAAGATGCGCGACCAGCGGCTCGAGCTCTACACGCTGCCCGACTACAAGTCGCGCAAGAACCGCAGCAACGATTACGGCTTCGATCCGCACGAGCAGGCGACCGAGACCTATACCGGCATGGGCACCGACATCAACGTCCACGACCAGTGGGCGGTGGAATCGATGGGCGCGATCCAGGACCGCACCAACGAGCATCTCGGCCAGAGCGACAAGGCGATCGTGCAGTATCGCCGCCTGCTGCGGCAGGAGATCGAGAAGGTCGGCGGCGGCGAGAAGCCGATGCTATTCCTCGACGAGGCCTCGGCGCGCAGCATCCAGGGCCCGGCGACGATGGACGGCATCGGGCCGACGCTCGGCTGGGAGCTCTACTGGATGGAAGTCGACGTCAAGCGCCGCCGCGGCGCGCCGTGGGCCGCGCCGGTGCCGCGCGAGATCGCGGGCAAGGTGCAGCATCTGACGGCGGCGGAGTGATGATGGCTTCGGTCGCGCACCACAGCATCCTTCACCTCGCGTCGACAGATGCGATCCGGGTGAGGGGGTACAGGTCCATCGACAAATCGAGGTGGTGGAGAGAGCCCCTCACCCCGACCCTCTCCCCGCAAAGAGCGGGGCGAGGGAGATGCGAAGGAGTGACACCTTGAGCTTCGTCGAGCGTCATGGCCTGTGGTCGGATCAGCAGAAGGAGGCCGCACAGCGCCTCCGCCGCATCGTCGCGGAGAAGAACCTCGAGGTCGTCAGGCTGTCGTTTCCCGACCAGCACGGCATATTGCGCGGCAAGACGCTGATCGCCAGCGAAGCGGTGCGCTCGCTGGAAGGCGGCTGCTCGATCACCACGACGATGCTCGCCAAGGACACCTCGCACAAGACGGTGTTTCCGGTGTTCACCGCTGGCGGCGGCTTCGGCATGAAGGAGATGGAGGGCGCGGCCGATGTGCTGATGGTCGCCGACCCCACCACGTTCCGCGTGCTGCCCTGGGCGCAAAACACCGGCTGGCTGCTGTGCGACCTCTATTTCAGCGACGGACGGCCGGTGCCGTTCGCGACCCGCAATCTCTATCGCAAGGTGCTCGATCAGCTCGGAAGCCGCGGCTACGATTTCGTCGCCGGGCTCGAGGTCGAATTCCATCTGTTCAAGCTCGACGACGCCCACATGGCGCCAGAGGATGCCGGCCAGCCCGGACGGCCGCCGTCGGTCAGCCTGCTGTCGCACGGCTATCAGTACCTCACCGAGCAGCGATACGACCAGATGGAGCCGGCGCTCGAGGTCATCCGCCGCGACATCATCGCGCTCGACCTGCCCTTGCGCACGGTCGAGGTCGAGTTCGGCCCGAGCCAGTGCGAATTCACCTTCGCGCCGACCACAGGGCTCGCCCCCGCCGACATCATGGTGTTGTTTCGCTCGGCGGTGAAGCAGATCGCGCGCCGCCACGGCTATCACGCGACCTTCATGTGCCGGCCGAAACTGCCGAACGTGTTCGCAAGCGGCTGGCATTTGCACCAATCGCTGGTGTCGCGCGCAAGCGGCGAGAACGTCTTCATGGCCAAGGAGACCGGCGAAGCCTTGAGCCCGCTCGGCCGCGCCTGGCTCGCGGGCCTGATCGAGCACGCACGGGCCTCGACTGTGTTCACGACGCCGACCATCAACGGCTACAAGCGCTACCGCTCCTATTCGCTGGCGCCGGACCGCGCGATCTGGGGCCGCGACAACCGCGGCGTCATGATCCGCGTGCTCGGCGGCACGAATGATCCTGCGACGCGGCTGGAGAACCGGATCGGCGAGCCGGCCGCCAACCCCTATCTCTACATGGCGAGCCAGATCCTCTCCGGCCTCGACGGCGTCGACCGCAAGCTCGATCCCGGCCCGTCCGCCGACACGCCCTACGAGACCAAGGCCGCACTGCTGCCGAAATCGCTGCGCGAAGCCGTGTTCGCGCTCAACGACGACCCGTTCTTCCGCGGGGCGTTGGGACCCGAGTTTGTGGACTATTACGTGTTCATCAAGAACGCGGAGATCGAGCGCTTCCAGGCCGAGGTCTCGGACTGGGAGCAGCGCGAATATTTCGAGATGTTTTGACTGCTAAAGCCTGATGAGCCTGATGAGATTAGGTTGAGCTGGAACGGCGTCGAAAGTTCACCTCTCCCTTGGGAGAGGTCGATTTGCACAGCAAATCGGGTGAGGGGTGACGGTCTATCGAGAGAGCAAGAGCCCTCACCCGGATTGCACTGGACGATGCTTCGCATCGCCAAGCGCAATCCGACCTCTCCCCGACGGGGAGAGGTGAACCAAGACCGCGCCAAGCCGATTCAACCGAAACTCATCCCGCTTTAGTCCCGTCATCCCCGCGCGAAGGCTTCGCCTTCGTCGCTGGAGGAGCGCGTCTTCGCGCGTCTCCAAGGATGCACGGCCACCAGCCGGGCCGAGACGCCTGCTACGCAGGCTCCTCAGGATGACGGGTATCGGTTTGTGCGCGGCAGCGCGTTGATGAGTTGCTGGGAGCACCGCAAGTAGTTTGAGGTGCTTTGATCTCGTAATCCGTCATCCTGAGGTGCGAGCGGAGCGAGCCTCGAAGGATGCACGGCCACCGGCCGGGCCGTCGACCCTTCGAGACGCGCTACGCGCTCCTCGGTGTGACGGAGCTGGAATTGACGCGTTGGTCCCGCCTCAAATCCCCAGATATTTGTGCTGCAGATCCGGCTCCGCCACCAGCTGCTCGCTCGTCCCGCTCCACACCGTCTTGCCGCGCTCGATGATGTAGTGGCGGTCGGCGATACGGGCGAGATTGCCGACGTTCTTGTCGATCACCAGCACCGACTGTCCGCGTCCCTTCAGCATCGACAGGCAGCTCCAGATCTCGTCGCGGATCAAGGGCGCGAGGCCTTCCGTCGCCTCGTCGAGGATCAGGAGTTTTGGATTAGTCATCAGCGCGCGGCCGATCGCGAGCATCTGCTGCTCGCCGCCGGACAGCGTGACACCCATATTGCTGGTGCGTTCGGCGAGCCGCGGAAACAGCGCGTGGATCTTGTCGATGGTCCACGGATCGGACGCGCCGAGCCGATTGCCGGAGGCCGCGACGAGATTTTCACGCACCGTGAGGTTCGGAAAGATCTGGCGGCCTTCCGGCACCAGGCCGATGCCGAGTTTTGCAATTCTGTAGGATGGCAGGCCGCGCACCGCCTCACCGGCGAAGCGGATGGCGCCTGATCGCGCGGGCGTCAGGCCCATGATGGAGCGGATCGTCGTGGTCTTGCCCATGCCATTGCGGCCCATCAGCGCGACCATCTCGCCCGACCTGATCTGCAATGACAGGCCGAATAGCACCTGGCTTAACCCGTAGCAGGTCTCGATCCCATCGACTTCGAGCAAGGTTTCAGTCATGACGCGTCACCGCATGCTGCTCGCCGAGATAGGCGCGCTTGACCTCTTCATCCCTGCGGATCGCATCCGGCACACCGCAGGCGATGACGCGGCCATAGACCAGCACGGTGATGCGGTCGGCCAGCGCGAACACCGCCTCCATGTCGTGCTCGACCAGCACGATGGTGACTTCCTTGCGCAACTCCCTGAGCAGCGCGACCATGCGCGCCGACTCGGTGACGCCGAGCCCGGCCATCGGTTCGTCCAGCAGCAGCAGCTGCGGCTTGGTCGCGAGCGCGACGGCAAGCTCGAGCTCGCGCTGCTCGCCATGGCTCAGTTGCGAGACCACGATATCGGCGCGCTTGCCGAGGCCGACACGCTCCAGCGCCGCGCGGGCGGTGTCGCGCAGATGCCGCTCCTTGCGCGCGTTGCCCCAGAAGCGGAACGAGTGGCCGTCATGCGCCTGCGCCGCCAGCGCGACATTGTCGATCGCCGAGAAATCCTTCAGCAGCGAGGTGATCTGGAACGAGCGCGCTAGCCCGAGCCTGGAGCGCTTGTAGGACGGCAGGCTGGTGACGTCGCGGCCGGCGAAGGTGATCGTGCCGGAATTCGGCATCACCTGCCCGGTGAGCTGGCTGATCAGCGTGGTCTTGCCGGCGCCGTTGGGGCCGATGATGGCGTGCAGCTCGCCGGGCACCACCTCCATCGAGAGGTTATCCGTCGCGGTGATGCCGCCATAGCGGCGGACCAGATTGTCGACGCGCAGCAAGGGTTCAGCCACGGCTCATCCTCCCGAGCAGGCCCATGATGCCGCCGCGCGCGAACAGCACGATCAGGAGCAAAACCGGGCCGAGGATCAGGCCAGAGAACTCGGTGAACTGCGACAGCAGCTCCTCGAGCAGCAGATAGACGATCGCGCCGATGACGGGGCCGAACAGCGAGCCCATGCCGCCCAGGATCACCATCACCATCAGGTCGCCGGAGCGGGTCCAATACATCACCGCGGGGCTGACGAAGTCGGTGTTGTTGGCGAGCAGCGCGCCGGCCAGGCCGCAAATCGTGCCCGATATGACGAAACAGACCAGGCGATAGCGGTTGGCGTGGAAGCCGATCGCCTGCATGCGCTGCTCGTTGGAGCGGACGCCCTGCACCACGAGACCGAAGCGCGAATTGACGATGCGCCAGATCAGATAGAGGCCGCCGAACAGGCAACCGAGGCAGAGATAATAGAACTGCGTGCGGTCGGACAGATTGATCAGTCCGGCGAAATCGCTGCGCTTGTAGACGGTGAGGCCGTCGTCGCCGCCGTAGCGCGACAGCGCGGAGGCGACGTAATAGGCCATCTGCGCAAAGGCCAGCGTGATCATGATGAAATAGACGCCGCGGGTGCGCAGGCTGAGCGAGCCGATCAGCAGCGCAAACAGCGCCGAGACCACGAGCGCTACCGGCCACTGGATGAAGCCGGAGCCGATGCCCTCGGCGGCGAGGATGCCGACGGCATAGCCGCCGATGCCGAGATAGGCGGCATGGCCAAAGCTCATCATGCCGCCATAGCCCATGATCAGATTGAGGCTCGCGGCGGCGAGCGCAAAGATCACGATGCGGGTGAACAGCGTGAGGATGAAGATATTGCCTGTCGCCGCCGAATAGACCGGCAGCAGAATGAGCGCGGCGCACATCAGCGCCGCAACCGCATTGGAGGCGTTGAGCTTGGGCTTCATCGTTTAGCCGCCGGGAACAGCCCCTCAGGCCGCAGCACAAGGATGATGGCCATCAGGAGGTAGATCAGCATTGAGGACAGCGCCGGCGCCGCGGTGGAAGCCGCCGCCCCGCTCAGCACCTTGCGCAGCAGGTCCGGCAGGAAGGCGCGGCCCATGGTGTCGATGATGCCGACGAAGAGCGCGGCCATGAAGGCACCGCGGATCGAGCCGATGCCGCCGATCACGATGATGACGAAGGCGAGGATCAGGATGTTCTCCCCCATGCCGATCTGCACGGTGAGGATCGGCGCCTGCATCAGCCCGGCGAGGCCGGCGAGCGCGGCCCCCAAGCCGAACACCAGCGTGAACAGCAGCTTGATGTTGATGCCGAGCGCCCCGATCATCTCGCGATTGGAAGCGCCGGCGCGGATCAGCATGCCGACGCGGGTGCGCATCACCACGAGATAGAGCATCGCGGCAACCGCCAGCGCGACCACGATGATCGTCAGGCGGTAGGCCGGATAATAGACGCCCGGAATGATCTGCACCGGCACGGTGAGCCAGGCCGGCAGCGGCAGCGCGAGCCCGGCCGGGCCCCAGATCAACCGCACGGCATCGTTGAAGAACAGGATCAGGCCGAACGTCGCGAGCACCTGGTCGAGATGGTCGCGGCCATAGAGATGCCTGAGCGCGACATATTCCAGCACAATGCCGAGCAGCAGCGTGGCGCCGAGCGCCAGCAGCGTGCCGAGCACGAAGCTGTCGGTCTTGGCCACGAAGGTCGCCGCGAAATAGGCGCCCATCATGTAGAGCGAGCCGTGCGCCAGGTTGACGAAATCCATGATGCCGAACACCAGCGTGAGGCCAGCTGCCAGCAGGAACAGCAGCAGGCCGAATTGCAGGCCGTTCAGCAGTTGTTCGACGACGAGATACATCGTGAGGCTACGTCACCTTGAGCGAAGCGGGATGGGGTGTCCGCGCATTGCACGCTGCGCGTTCTCCCTCGCCCCGCCCTTGCGGGGAGAGGGTTGGGGTGAGGGGCAGTCTCCACGAGCGGATTCGCGGAGAGTCCCCCTCACCCGATCGCTTCCCGCATAGCCGAAGCTTCGCTTCGGCGTCCTTCTTCAAGAACGGCCGCCGGAGGCGGCCTATGCTCTCCCCGCAAGCGGGGCGAGGTGAACAGAAAGCAAGCCACAGGCCAGAATTGCCTAGCAATCACTTCATCGAACACTTGTCGTGGAATTTGTCCTGGTCGTCCTTGACGATGGTCGCGACCGTCTTCAGCGAGAGCTGGCCGTCGGCGTCCTTGACCACGTCCTGCAGATAGAAGTTCTGGATCGGGATGTGGTTGTTGCCGTACTTGAACGGGCCGCGCAGCGACTTGAAGTTGGCCTTCTCCATCTCGGCCTTCATCGCGTCCTTCTTGGTGAGGTCGCCCTTCACCGCGATGACGGCGCTGTTGATCAGCTGGGCGGCGTCATAGGCCTGGGCGCCGTAATAGGTCGGGCGCAGGCCGGGATACTTCTTGTGATAGTCCTCGACGAACTTCTTGTTCTCGGCGTTCGGCAGGTCGTTGACCCATTCCTGCGCACCGGGAATGCCGATCGCGTTGTCCTTCTGCAGCGGCAGCGACAATTCGTCGACGGTGAAGGCGGTATAGAGCGGGATCTGCGCCTTGATGCCGGCCTGGGCGTACTGGTTCAGGAACTGGACGCCGGCCGCACCGGGATAGAACACGAAGATCGACTCGGCCTTCGAGTTGCGCGCCTTGGTCAGCTCGGCGGAGAAGTCGAGCTGGCTCGGCCACACCGTGTATTCCTCGCCGACCACCTCGCCCTTGAAGGTGCTCTTCACGCCCGCGAGCATGTCCTTGCCGGCGGCGTAGTTCGGGCCGATCAGGAACACCGACTTGACGCCCTTCTGGTTCATGTAGAGGCCCATCGCGGCGGGCGTCTGGTCGTTCTGCCAGGAGGTCGAGAACACATAAGGCGAGCACAGTTCGCCGGCGAGTTGCGACGGACCGGCATTGGCGGAGATCAGGAAGGTCTTGGAATCGACCGCGGTCTTCAGCGACGCCAGCAGCACGTTCGACCAGATGTAGCCGACGATGAAATCGACCTTGTCGGACTGCACCAGCTTCTCGGTCTTCTGCTTGCCGACATCAGGCTTCTGCTGGTCGTCCTCATAGATCACCTCGACCGGCTTGCCGTCGATCTTGCGGCCGAGATGGTCGAGCGCGAGCTCGAACGAGTTGCGCATGTCGTTGCCGATCACGGCGGTCGGACCGCTGAAGGTCGAGACAAAGCCTATCTTGACGCTGTCAGCCGCCGTCGCAGGCTGCGCGAGCGCCAGAGCCATGGCGCCTGCCAGCCAAAATGCCTTTTTCATATTCACTCCCCTCCTCAACCAAAGATCCCACGAGGCTCGATCAGGCGCCCCGGAGTCACGCTTTGCGCGCGCCGTTCTGTGACGTATTTTGTGCGCGATATCGCAAGTGTGCAGCAAGCATGAACCGACGGCCCTCGATTAGAACCTTCGGCGCATACCCCAGCACCGTGCATCATAATTCGTCCAATTCGGCCATGGCAAGAAATATAATGCCGGTTGCGCGGGCAACGATTGTCGCAGGCCCCGGCTCCCGCCAACGGCACCGGCGCGCAGTGCAGCAGGCTTTAACGATCCGGTAAAGCAGCCGGAAACCACAGCCCTGCACGCGCCCGCGGACTTCATGGTCCGGAAAGCATCACCGGGCGACGCTGCCGCCAAAGGGGTGCGTCACATGCTGAATTACATCTTCGGCTTCAATGTCCGGATGGGCCGGTTGGCCTTCTTCTTCTGCAGCTTCGTGACCGGCCTCGGCTTTCTGATGCTGGTCTACGGCATCACCGGCAACGCACCGGCGAGCGGCAGGATGGACGTGCTGCTGGCGCAGGCTGCGAGCAGCCCCGCCTTGATCTTTTCCTTCTATGGCATGCTCGTCGTCTACTTCATGCTGCAGTCGATGCGGGTGCGTGACATCGGATGGGATCCGGTCTGCGTGATGGCGGCATGGATCGCCCTCATGGTGCTCGACAGGGTCATTGCCGGACGATTTCCCGAATACGCGCTGACCTATCAGCACACCGCAACGGTGGTCGGCACAGTCGTCAATGGCGTGATGAACCTCGTCCTGACGTTCTGGCCCGGCAGCGGTCATGTCGGTGAAGCGTCGTCCTTGCCGCGCGAGAGCGGCGGCGACGGCATGTTTGAACGAAGCAGCCCACCGGCCGCATCCGGCAGCCGCGTGGCGCGGATTGCCAGCGGCGAATTCGGCGGCAAGACGCGTTAGCGGCCCCCTCTCTCCGTCGTCCCTGCGAAAGCACTAGTGCATGCACAGATCTCTGAGGGACCATCCAGCGGCTGCGGCGTGGAAGTATTGC
>NZ_JARVWP010000003.1 GCF_029846235.1 Bradyrhizobium sp. CER78 | reverse complement strand
GCCCACCTAACCGGCTAGCGTCTGCCCAGTGGATCGGGCGACTTTCGCAAAGCCCTCGCATGCGCGGGTGATGACAATCGAAAGCGTGGCCCGGCTGTGCCCCTTTACGCCGGCGGCTGAAACGTCCGCAGCGTGCGCGCCTTGTAGTCGTAGAGCTTGCCGGTTTCGGTCCACTCGGGCGCGCACATCGGCACGATGAATTCGGCGGCCATGTCGGGCGTATCCAGCGTCATCGGGTCTTCGCCGGGAAACACCTGCGCGCGCATCCGGGTGCGGATCGGGCCGGGGCTGAACAGGTTGACGCGCAGCGGCGTGTTGGCGGTCTCGTTGGCCCAGGAGCGCACCAGTGCGTCCAGCGCGGCCTTCGAGGCCGCATAGGGGCCGAGATAGGCGCTGGCCTTGTGCGCCACGCCTGAGGTCACGAACACCGCGCGGCCGGCGTCGGACTGGCGCAGCAGCGGGTCCATGCAGCGGATCAGCTGGAAGTTCGCGGTGACGTTGATCGCCATCACGTCGTTCCACGGCTTCAGCTCGATATGGCCGAGCGGCGACGAAGGGCCGGCGGTGCCGGCATTGCCGACGAGGATGTCGAGCTTGCCGTGGCGCTCATGCAGCGCGAGCCCGAGCCGCGCGATGCCGTCGTAATCGGTGAGCGAGAGCGGCACCAGCGTGGCGCTGCCGCCGTGCTTGCGGATCTCGTCGTCGAGCTCTTCCAGCCCGCCCTGCGTGCGCGCCACCGCGACGACATGCGCGCCGGCTTTGGCCAGCGCAACTGATGTCGCGTAGCCGATGCCGCGCGAGGCGCCGGTCACGAGGGCAATCCGGGAGGCGAGGGGTTTTGTCATGGAGGGGACTCTAACAAATCGTCGTCCCTGCGAAAGCAGGGACCCATACGCCGTGACGGCGATAATGGAAGAAAGTGGTCGTGTCTAACACTGTCACCAGCCATGCGGGCCGGTGGTTATGGGTCCCTGCTTTCGCAGGGACGACAGCGGTGTTGGCGTCAGCTCGCCTCCGCCAGCAGCGAGAGCTGGCGCGGCGAGGGCTCGGTTTCGCTCTGGTCGGTGAGGTGGGTCGGATAGGCGCCGGTGAAGCAGTGGTCGGCGAATTTCGGGCTGGCGGGATCGCGTCCCTCATAGCCCATCGCGCGGTACATGCCGTCGATCGACAGGAAGGCGAGCGAGTCGGCGCCGATGATGTCGCGCATCTCCTCGAGCGAATGGGTCGCTGCCAGCAGGCCACCGCGATCGGGCAGGTCGATGCCGTAATAGTCGGGATAGAGGATCGGCGGCGAGGCGAGGCGGAAATGCACCTCGCGGGCGCCGGCGTCGCGCATCATGCGCACGATCTTCTTCGAGGTGGTGCCGCGCACCAGCGAGTCATCGATCAGGATGATCCGCTTGCCCTCGATCGCGGCGCGGTTGGCCGAGTGCTTCATGCGTACGCCGAGCTCGCGCACGGTCTGGGTCGGCTGGATGAACGTGCGGCCGACATAGTGGTTTCTGATAATGCCGAGCTCGAACGGCACGCCGGAATACTGGCTGTAGCCGACCGCGGCGGGCACGCCGGAATCCGGCACCGGCACCACGACGTCGACCTCGGGATGGCTCTCGCGCGCGAGCTGGGCGCCGAACGCCTTGCGCACGTCGTACACCGAGCGGCCGCCGACGATCGAATCCGGCCGGGCGAAATAGATGTACTCGAAGATGCAGGGCCGGGCGGGCTTCGGCGGGAACGGCTTGTGGCTGTGCGCGCCTCGCTCGTCGAACACGATGATCTCGCCGGGCTCGATGTCGCGGACATATTTGGCGCCGATCATGTCGAGCGCGCAGGTCTCCGAGGTCAGGATCGGACGGCCGTCGAGATCGCCGAGCACCAGCGGGCGGATGCCGAGCGGGTCGCGCGCGCCGACCAGCTTCTTGTTGGTCAGCGCGACCAGCGCATAGGCGCCCTCGATGGTGCGCAGCGCCTCGATGAAACGGTCGATGAAACGGGTGCGCTTCGACTGCGCGACGAGATGCAGGATGACCTCGGTGTCGGTGGTCGACTGCATCATGGCGCCGCCCTTGACCAGCTCGCGGCGCAGGGTGAGGCCGTTGGTCAGGTTGCCGTTGTGGCCGACCGCAAAGCCGCCGGCGCTGAGCTCGGCGAACAGCGGCTGCACGTTGCGCAGGATGGTGCCGCCGGTCGTGGAGTAGCGGACATGGCCGACCGCGGCGTTGCCGGGCAGGCGCTCGATCACCTCGCGGCGGGAGAAGGCGTCGCCGACCAGGCCGAGGCGGCGTTCACTGTGAAAGCGCCCGCCGTCGAAGGAGACGATGCCGGCGGCTTCCTGGCCGCGGTGTTGCAAAGCGTGCAGGCCGAGCGCGGTGATCGCGGCGGCCTCGGCGTGGCCGAAGACACCGAACACGCCGCATTCCTCGCGGAGCGTGTCGCCATCTAGGTCGGGGTGGTACCGGAGATCGTCTTCCCGGAGATGTTCCTGCAATTCCGTCGGGCCGAGGTCGAGATCCATCTGGTCGGCGTGATCGGAAGGGGTTTGCATCTCGTTCATCGCCTCTCGTAAGGGCCCAAATAAGTTATCGGCCCGCGGGTTTCTCGATCAGCTTTTTCAAGCTGTCACGCGCAGGTTTGCTATAGCCATCACCCGACGCCGGCGTCGCCTGATCGTTGGTATCGGCCGCAGAATCGTCGTCTGGCTTATTCTTCTTGAACTTCTTTAAGATGGTGTTCTCGGGGTCGTCAGGCAAGAGCGACATCAGCCAATCCCCGGTTCCCTGCAGCACCACCCGGGACTTCGCGCCGGTCACCCAGTCGGGCCGCTGCTTGTCGGGAACCAGCCAGGTGAAGAACATGAACGCCACGACCACGATCAGCAGGCCGCGGGCGAGGCCGAACAGGAAGCCGAGGGTGCGGTCGAGCGCGCCGATCCGGGAATCCAGGATCATGTCCGAGATCCGCACCGTGATGATCGAGACCACGATCAGGGTGCCGATGAAGACGCCGGCCACCACGACCACGGCCGCGACCGTGTCATTATTGAAGTAAGTCTTGGCGGTCGGCAGCAGCTTGGAGAAAGCATACAGCGTGACCAGCGCGGCGGCGCCCCAGGCCGCGATCGACAGGATTTCGCGCATGAAGCCGCGCACCATGGCAAGCAGGCCCGAAATCAGCATCACGCCGAGCAGGACGAGATCGAGGATCGTTATGGGCATCGGCTGGTCAGGTCCGCTGGTACGTTTCGGTACGCTGTTAAGGGCTTACGCTGTTAAGGCTCTCGCGAATCGGCGTCTCGGTGCCGTCCAAACTGAGGCGCATCGGGGGCATCCGGCAAGACCGGAGCGCCACCTGTCCCGCGCGGCGGATGTATAGCGGCGAGGGGCTGTGACGTCACGCCCGCTTTAGCTCGTCTCACGACGGAATCGGGCCGGTGTGGCATTTTTCTCAGCCGCATCAGTGCCCCGGGAGCGGCTTTGGTCGCCGCCCGGCTCGCGCCGGCCGCCCCTGGGCGTCCCGCGTGCCGCAATTTCCGCGACCAGCGTGGTCAGATTGCCGACGCTGTTGAGGGTAAGCCCGGCATCGCCGCCGCCGTCGCCGCGGGCCGATTCGGGCAGAATGGCGCGGCCGAAGCCGAGCTTGAGGGCCTCCTTGAGCCGGGCCGGGGTCTGCGCGACGGGCCGGATCGCACCCGACAGCGAAATCTCGCCGAAATAGACCGCATCCGTCGGCAACGGCGCATTGACCAGCGAGGAGACCAGCGCGGCGGCAGCGGCGAGGTCCGCGGCCGGCTCCTGGATGCGCAGGCCGCCGGCGACATTGAGATAGACGTCATGTCCGGACAATTTGACGCCGCAATGCGCTTCCAGCACCGCCAGCACCATCGACAGCCGGCTCGGGTCCCAGCCGACCACGGCGCGCCGCGGCGTGCCGAGCGAGGTCGGCGCCACCAGCGCCTGCAACTCGACCAGCACCGGGCGGGTGCCCTCGATGCCGGCGAACACGGCGGTGCCGGGGCTGCCGAGCTCGCGCTCGGAGAGGAACAATTCCGAGGGGTTGGTGACCTCGCGCAAACCGAGCCCGGTCATCTCGAACACGCCGATCTCGTCGGTCGCGCCAAAACGGTTCTTCACCGAGCGCAGGATGCGGAACTGCTGCGAACCCTCGCCCTCGAACGACAGCACCGCATCGACCATGTGCTCGACCACGCGGGGACCGGCGATCTGGCCGTCCTTGGTGACATGGCCGACCAGGATGATCGCGGCGCCGGTCTTCTTGGCGAAGCGAATCAGCGCCTGTGCCGAGGCGCGGACCTGGGTCACGGTGCCCGGCGCGGATTCCACGGTGTCGGTCCACATGGTCTGGATCGAATCGATCACGATCAGCCGCGGCACCGCGCCTTCCGACAGCGTCGAGACGATGTCCTCGACCGATGTCTCGGACGCGAGCTGCACCGGGGCGTCGGCGAGCCCGAGCCGTTCGGCGCGCAGCCGCACCTGCGCGACCGCCTCTTCGCCGGAGATATAGACCGCGCGGTGGCCGGCGCGCGCCATCATGGAGGTGGCCTGGGTCAGCAGCGTGGATTTTCCGATGCCGGGATCGCCGCCGACCAGCAGCACCGAGCCGCGCACGAAGCCGCCGCCGGTGACGCGGTCGAGTTCGGTCATGCCGGATGACAGCCGCGGAGCGTCCTGGGTCTTGCCGGACAGCGATTCCAGCGCGAACGTCCGCCCCTTGCGCTTGCTGCGGATCGAGACCGGCACCGAGCCCGTGGTGTCTTCCTCGGCCAGCGTGTTCCACTCGCCGCAGGAGTCGCATTTGCCCTGCCAGCGATTATACGCCGCGCCGCAGTTCTGGCAGACGAAGGAGAGGGTGGATTTGGCCATGGGGGAGAGCTCGATTCCGTATCCCCTCCATAGCACGGATCAGGAGATGGGAACGCCGGGGGGCGTCGTCGTGCTCAGCCATGTTCGATCAGAGTCGGTTCCGAGGCCCCGATGCCGATCGTTGCTTCAGGACGCGAACCGCGATCGCGGCGGCCGGCCATAGCTGCAGCCTGTAATGGTCGTCGCCGTCAAGGCCGTCTTCCGACAGCGTGTCGAGCGCGCCGTAGGACACGCGCACCCGATAGCACCCGGGCGGGGTCTCAATACGCATGGCGTCAGGGAAGTAATCGGTGCAGCCGGCGATCACGATGCGTCCCGACGCGACGTCGAGGCTGGCTTCGACCACGTGATCCCAGTCCGCGGAATCATCGTCCGGCTCGCGCTCCAGAAGATGCACCGCGACCGGGACATCCATGTTCCGCACAGTTCCGATCCCGACCGTCCCCGGCGCGATCGCGAGCAGCCGGTCGAAGGCGTCCTCTGTCCACGCCTCGGAAAGATCGCCGGCTGCGGGTTCATCCTGGATGTAGAACTGGAAGTAGTCGGCGAACAGCGACAGTTCGAAGGATTTCATGTTTCAGCCCTGCGTCTGGAAGAATTGCCGGGCGATCTGCTCCACTTCGCGCCACGAATTCGCCAGATGTACCGCGCCTGCATTGCGCAGGACTTCGTCGTGCCCGTCGCGGATACGGCTCGCGGCGCACAGGCCGATTGCGGTCATGCCGGCCGCCACCGCTCCCTTGATGCCGCCGGCGCTGTCCTCGATGACGAGGCACTCGCCGGGTTTTGCGCCGAGCTTCTCGGCGGCAAGCAGGAAGATATCCGGATGCGGCTTGCCGCGCGCGACCATGTCGGCGCTGAAGACGCGGCCGTCGAATTCCGCTTCCAGTCCGAGGACCGAGAGGCACAATTGCAGGCGCTCCATCGAACTGGACGAGGCGATGCATCGCGGGATGGCGGAGAATTTCCGAATGAAGTCGGTGGCGCCGCTGACCTCCTTGAGGTCGCTGCGCAGCCGGTCCAGCGTGGCGCGGTTGAACGCGCCCAGGAAATCGGTCGGCACCGGTCTTCCGATCGCGGCCTCTATCTCGGCGATAACGTCGACCCAGCGTTTGCCGGAATAGCGGCTGAGTGCCTGATCGAGCGTGGTCGGATGTCCGAGATCACTGACGGTCTTCGCCAGCACGGTGTTGGCGATGGCCTCGCTGTCGGCGATCACGCCGTCGAAGTCGAAGATCAATGCGCCCACGCTCGTAGCCCCCAAGCAGACGCCGCCGTCCTAGCAGAACCGGGCCACCATGCGCGCGACACTTTCTGTTGCAGACTATCTCAGCGCCGCGCGTTGCCTTAAAGCGGCACCGTGGGGAATCAGCGGGAGAAGACCCGCGTTCCGGCCGGCCACCGCGGCTTGTCGCTCACCGGGCTTGCGCCGATCTCCCACCCGACGCCGCCCCAGAGCACGTCGACGGCGCCAAGCTCTCCGGCGATATCGCGGACGTAAAACACATTCGGCTTCGAGCTGATCTCGAGGGAGCCGCCGCTGCCGTTGGGCTGCTGCTTCAACGCGCACCAGATATCGGCCAACCGGCTCTCGTGGCTCTGACCCAGTTTGGCCAGGATCTCGTTGTCGCTCGAGGCGGCGCTCAGGACGTAGGATTGCAACGATGCGCCGCCGGCATCGTCCTCGACCTTGTTCGCGAAGCGTTTTGCGAAGGTCGCGCCCAGCCAGGAGATCTTGACCGGAGCGCTCGACGCGATGTCTTCCTTGAAATGCTCTTTCGCGATGAACTTCTCGACGTGAGGTATCGCCGAGGTCGACGACGGATCGGAAGGTTCCACGGCTTTCGGCTGTAGGGAACATGCGACGCGGTCAGCGCCGACAGCCGATTGGCCGGGTTTCGTATCGTCCGCGGCGACGCTGAAGCCTTGTGCTGCCAGAAAGAAGATCAGCGACAGGGTAAGGCTTAGCTGACGCATCTTGTTATCCCTGTCTCCGTTGAGTTTGCGAAGACAAGGTAAACCACACCTTGTAGATGTAAATTAAAGATCGTGTTTCTGGTTAAGGATAAAAAGTAAGCTCAACTAAAACGAGAATTTGAATCAAATGCTCTCCGGCGTGTGGAACCCGAATATTGCTCTCGGCCGCCGCGTCTAAAGCGCGATGAGATGTCGCGTTTTGGATTCCTGCTTAGACATCATCTTTTCGGAAAACCGCTTCACACTTTTCCGGATCATGCTCTAGACGCGGATGTCTCGCCTGGACAGCAGCAACGTAGGATTCTCGCGCAGCACCGAGCCCGTCGGCAAAGCGCGGCAGCATCTTGCCTGCGCGCGCAGCGGATCGGTCCAGCTCCAGCGAACCCGCCACGACGGATTGTTCGCGTAGGCTGGAATGCGCCAGACCCAGATCGTTTCGTAAACGCTGTCTCCGAAGTGCTCGACGTCGGGCTTTGCTGTCGGCCACAACGCAGAGCCAGCAACAGCGAACGTCACCGCCGCCGCGGTCGTGATCATCATCTTGCGCATCGCGCGTCTGCCTTTCTCGCCTGCCGGACTTCCGACAACCCGCTAGTCCCAATGCTTCGACTTGCGATCCCGAATCCGTCAGGCCGACATCAGACGTCGAGGTGCGCGCGCGATTGCGCACCTTGTGCTGCCTGACTCCTGGGGATTCGCATCCGGGTCGTCGATAAATCCCGTGATGCCTGCTAGAGCAAAGTGCTTGTCCGCAAACGATCGAGTGCAAGTAATGAGCTTGTCATAAACGCAGTCGCCGGATGGTGGCAATCCGGATAACACCGGGAACCGGGCGCCCAACACGGCTCTTTCGGAGTACAACGTCCAGGCGCGTCGACCCCCGTAAAATCACGACATGCCCGCGAGCCTACGCCGCCATCGCCGCCCACAGCAGCGCCGTGCCCGCAGCGAGCACGATGCCGTCCATGATCAGGCGGAACGATTCCGGCTTCATCTGCAGCACCAAACGTTTGGCGATGAAGGCGCCGGCCATCAGCGAGGCGCCGGCGATCAGGCCCTTCAGCGCGATATCAGGCGTCAGCGCGCCGAAGCGTTCGAACGTCACCGACTTGCTGACATAGAGCCCGAGCGAGCTTGCCGCTTCAGTGGCGAGGAACGCGCCCTTGTTGAGGCCGTAGAACAGAAACAGCGGCACGCTGAGCGGGCCGGTCGAAGCCACGATGCCGGTAAGATAGCCGATGACGGCGCCGCCGATCATCAGGTGCCAGAGATTGGCCTTGAGTTTGTGTTTGGCGAGCCAGTGCCGCACCGGCACCATCGCGATCAGGAACACGCCGATCGCGATATCGACCGCGCGGGAGGGCAGTGCGAGCAGGGTGCGCGCGCCGAGAGCTGCGGCCGGGATGCCCGTGACCGAATAGGCGAGGCAGGCACGCCAGTCGACCTCGCGCCACCACGCCAGGATGCGCGACAGGTTGGCCATCACGGCGGCAACCGCCATGATCGGCACCGCCTGCTTCGGCCCGTACTGATAGACCAGCACCGGCATCAGCATGATCGACGAGCCGGTGCCGACGATGCCTGAGATGGTGCCGGCGACCAGGCCGACGATGAGGACGAAGAGGAAGCCCACCTGCGCGCTCCGGGAGATGGCGGTCAGCAGGTCATTGAGTTGGTGATCGATGACCGCGGAGAACGACCGATATTCGAACGGCTCAGCAATTGAGGCAAACAAGGATTGCCTTCGCATTCAGTCGTTACGCTATTAGCGGCGTCCCCGTCCGTTGCTCTTAAGCTTTGTAAACAATGCCGTCGCGCTGCCACCCGCCACGACCAAGATTGCATCCATAAATCGAGTTTGCATCGTGGTTGGCGGGTCGTGCGACAAGAAGGCCAGCGGAGCCGCCACGAGCAGGCAAATCACCGTTAGCGCAAAAAGAACCTTCGTGTCATTGTCGTCGAGCATTTTAGGTCGCCTCGCTGGCCAGTTCCTTCACGAGGCTAGCTCCACGTCTGATGCCCGGGTTGGTCAGCGTGAAGCCCTTCATTTTGTCGCCGGTGAATTCTGGGCCGCGGTTCTTGAGATGCGAAGCGTGATTGGCCTGATCGTAGCAGCCGATGCGCTCGCAAAACGCGCGGGCCTGCACATCATCAAATATCCGCTCGCCACCTGAGACCAAGTACTGGCCGAGCCCGGTCAAAATGTAAGTGTTGAGAGTTTGCTCTTTCTTCGATTTGCCGGGCGCATTGTGGAGATCGAACGATCCGTCGTCGTGGAAGTGGAAGGCTTGATCGAGCTCATCCTGTGAGACGTGATGTTGCTTCATCCAGGTTCCGATGAACGTCGCCCCTTTGACGTTTTGCGGCTCATCTTCAGCTTGTTCTGGCCGATTGGGCCCGCTTGAACTGTCGGGACCTTTTCGGGGTGCCGAGGACGTTTCGCCGAGAAAGGTCATCGCGGCATCAACAGTTCGATGGCGCTCTTCGGACGACAAGGGCGTTAGGGCAGCGATGATGTTGAATAGCGCTTTGCTGGCGTCGGGCTGGTGATCAGTCATAGCGTCTACGTTTCAAAATGGAATTATGGATCATAATATGGGTCCATATTGAAAAATGGAAGACCCTTCGGGGGAAAATTTGGCTTTTCCCGCCACTTTTATCCGCAAGCAACCATCGCATCTGGGGACCGGAGGTTCGTAAGGTGCGCCAGTGGGTAGCGCGCAAAGTGAGGGCTCCGCGCCGTTTCAGTCGTCTGTGGCGGCGGCGCCGCCACCACCGCCGACTGGAGCGGCTGCTATGTGGGCGCCTGCGGCGGTCTGTGGCTCGCAGACCGTGCAACAATTTCAGCGTCGTCCCGGCGAAGGCCGGGACCCATTACCCCGAATGCGAATTGTTGCGCGACGCTGTGGCCACAGCGTGTTTCAACAACGCTACCCTGTGGTTATGGGTCCCTGCTTTCGCAGGGACGACGGCGTTGTTGACGCGCGAGCGGGCCACTCACTTCAACACCACCCACGCCGGTGCGTGATCGCTGGCGCCTTCCTCGCCGCGGATGGCGCGGTCGACACCGGCCTTCGCGAGCCGCGATGCCACTTGCGGGCTGAGCAGCAGATGATCGAGCCGCAGGCCCGCATCGCGCGGCCAGCGCTGGCGCTTGTAGTCCCAGAAGGTGAACATCTGATCGTCCGGATGCAGCGTGCGGATCGCATCGCACCAGCCCTGGTCGACCAGCGCCTTGAACGCAGCGCGGCTTTTCGGCTGGATCAGTGCATCCTTGTCCCAGGACTTCGTCGGATAGATGTCGAACGGCGTCGGCGCGACATTGTAGTCGCCGGCGAGCACCACGGGGACGTCCTGCTTGAGCAGCTTGGCGGCATGCGCGCGCAGCCGCTTGAACCAGGCCAGCTTGTAATCGAATTTCGGTCCGGGCTGCGGATTGCCGTTCGGCAGATAGAGGCTGGTCACGACGATGCCGCGCACCGCGGCCTCGATGTAGCGCGCCTCGTGATCGCCGGCGTCGCCGGGCAGGGCGGTGCGGATCAAGACCGGCTCGGCGTTGCGCGCCAGGATGGCGACGCCGTTCCAGGTCTTCTGTCCCTGCCACACCGCGCCGTAGCCGGCCTTCTCGATCGCGGCAGAAGGAAACTCGGCGTCGCTTGCTTTCAATTCCTGCAGGCTGACGACGTCGGGCTTGGCCGATTTCAGCCAGCGCAGCAGGTTCGGCAGCCGCCGGTTGACGTTGTTGATGTTGAAGGTCGCGATCTTCATGCGCGACGATCGATCGGGTCAGCTGGCCGGCGTGGACGGCTCGGCAGGCAATGGCGGCGGTGCAGCGGGCGCTGCCGTCGGCAAGGCGGGAGGCGCCGCCGGCGTGGCGGCCGCCTCGCTCTTCTCGGCGACGGCCTCGCTCGCGGCGACGGCATCGCCGCCCTTGTAGATGCGGACGAAGCGGCGGCCGAGGCTGGTCAGCACCTCGTAGCCGATGGTGCCGAAATGATGCGCGACCTCGTCGACCGTGATGCCTTCGCCGATCAGCGTCACCATGTGGCCGCGCCGGACGGCATTCTTGTCGAGGTCGGTGACGTCGACCGCGATCAGGTCCATCGAGACGCGGCCGGCGATTGGGCAACGCTTGCCGGCGACCACGACCTCGGCACCGCGGGTGCCGTCATTGGCGCTGGCGGCGCGGAAATAGCCGTCGGCATAGCCGGCCGCGACGATCGCAAGCCGGGTCGGCCGGCGCGCAGTCCACGTGCCGCCATAGCCGACGGTCTCGCCGCGATCGATGTTGCGGATCTGCACGATGCGCGCCTTGAGGTCGACCACCTGCTGCATCGGGTTGTCGGCCTCCGGCGTCGGATTGACGCCGTAGAGCGCGCAGCCGGGCCGTACCATCTCGAACTGGAATTGGGCGCCGAGGAACACGCCGGAGGAATTTGCCAGCGAGGCCGGCACGCCGGTGAACAGGCTCGCGATCTCGCGGAAGCTCGCAAGCTGTTTTGCATTCGCGGGATTGTTAAGGAGTTCGGCGGAGGCGAGGTGGCTCATGACCAGGGTGATGCCGTGGTCGCCGGCATTGATGCGGGGGATAATGCCCTGCGCCTCGCTCACGGTGAGCCCGAGCCGGTTCATGCCGGTGTCGATATGAATGGCGGCGCCGCCGGACCAGCCGGAGCGGCGGCAGAACACGTCCCATTCGGCGAGCTCGTTGAGATCGCCGATCACGGGCTTGCAGTCGATCTTGGCGTAGGCGTCACCGGTCTGCTGGAAGAAGCCGCCGAGCGCATACACGGTTGCCTGCGGAACGGCCGCGCGCACCGCCGCGGCCTCCTCGACGGTGGCGACGAAGAAGGTCTTGCAGCCGGCCTTGGCCAGCGCCCGCGACACCTGCTCGGCGCCGCAGCCATAGGCGTTGGCCTTGACCACGGCGGCGCATTCCGCCGGTACCGCGGTCTTCTCGAGCTTGCGCCAGTTGGCGATGATGGCGTCGAGGTCGACGGTCAGGATGCCGGTGGCGGTCGGATGGGCCGCCAGCAGATTGGCTTCGGGCGTCAGCTGCGATTTCGCGTCGGTCACGATGTTCATGGTGCAGTTGTACGCGGGGGGCCTGCGGCGTTCAACCGGGCCGCGGGATCATCAATAGGCGCGATCCGGAACCTGGCCGTCGGGCGCGAGGTCGCCGAACCGCGTCACGCTGGCCTCGAAGTGCAGATCGACCGTGCCGGTCGGGCCGTGGCGCTGCTTGCCGATGATGACTTCGGCCTTGCCGTGGGCGAGCCCCATTTCCATCTGCCACTTCTCGTGCTCGGGGGTGCCGGGACGCGGTTCCTTGTTCGCGAGGTAGTATTCCTCGCGATACACGAACATCACGACGTCGGCGTCCTGCTCGATCGAACCGGATTCACGCAGGTCGGAGAGCTGCGGCCGCTTGTCGTCGCGGTTTTCGACCTGACGCGACAGCTGCGACAGCGCGATGATCGGAACGTTCAATTCCTTCGCCAGCGCCTTCAGGTTTGTCGTGATCTCGGTGATTTCCTGCACGCGGTTGTCGTTGCCCTTCTTGCCCGAGCCCTGCAGCAGCTGGATGTAGTCGATCACGATCAAATCGAGGCCCTTCTGCCGCTTGAGGCGGCGGGCGCGCGCGGTGAGCTGCGAGATCGACAGGCCGCCGGTTTCGTCGACATAGAACGGCAGCGATTGCAGCTCAATCGAACAGTCGCGGATCTTCTCGAAGTCGAGCTCGGAGATGCCGCCGCGGCGGATCGAGCTCGAGGGGATGCCGGTGCGTTCGGCGAGAATACGGGTGGCGAGCTGTTCGCCGCTCATTTCGCAGGAGAAGAAGCCGACCGAGCCACCGTGGATCGCCTTTGTGGTGCCGTCCGGTTGGACCTCGCCCTCATAGGCCTTGGCGATGTTGTAGGCGATGTTGGTGGCGAGCGAGGTTTTGCCCATGCCGGGGCGGCCGGCGAGGATGATGAGGTCGGACGGCTGCAGGCCACCCATGCGGGCGTCGAGGTCGCGCAGGCCGGTCGAGATGCCGGACAGCTTGCCGTCGCGCTGGAATGCCTTGGCCGCCATGTCGACGGCGATCGTCAGCGCTTGTGCGAAGCGCTGGAAGCCGCCGTCGTAGCGGCCGGTTTCAGCCAGGCTGTAGAGCTGCCGTTCGGCGTCCTCGATCTGTGCGCGCGGGGCGAAGTCGACCGGTGCATCGTAGGCGACGTTGACGATGTCCTCGCCGATCTGGATCAGGTTGCGCCGCAGGCTGAGGTCATAAACGGTACGGCCGTAATCCTGCGCGTTGATGATGGTGGTCGCTTCGGCGGCGAGGCGGGCGAGGTATTGGCTGATCGTCATGCCGCCGATGTCGGTATCGGCCGGCAGGAACGTCTTCAGGGTGACGGGGGTCGCGACCTTGCCCATCCGGATCAGGGAGCTCGCGGTCTCGTAGATCGTCTGGTGCAGCGGCTCGAAGAAGTGCTTCGGCTCGAGGAAGTCGGAGACGCGATAGAACGCGTCGTTGTTGACCAGGATCGCGCCCAGAAGGCTCTGCTCAGCTTCGATGTTGTGCGGCGCACTCCGATAGGTCGGGGATGCGGCATCGGGCGCGAGCTTGTGGACGTTCGAATCAATCAAGGCCATGGACGAGCTTATTCTTCTGATTTCGTCGTTACTGAGATTTTCGGCTGTGGGGCGGCGATCAAGCGCCAGCCCGGCGCGAAGCGAAAGGTCGGATGTTTCTTATGCACGATTCACACAACGCGATGTGGGAATCCGGGACCGCCGGATGCATTCCGCTTGACGGGGGTTTGCCCGGAATCGGGCGGAGGATGGCCCGGTCTGCGATGGCGTCGGCAAAAGTTCGGCGCGGCCTGAACCTTTTTTGCGGTTGCAGCGCCCAATCAGCAGCGAGGTTGGTGGTGGCCCCGGCTGCTCAGACCAGAATGAGGAAAGCCAGCGCGATCAAGGCGGCGGCCACGCCCGTTGCGATCAAGGCGTAGTCGGTCACGAGGTCGCGCTGCGGGTCCAACATCGTCTGATGCGTTTCTCGGGTCATTCCGGACCACTACGACAGCCCGGAACGGACCTCTGTGAAGCAGATCACATCTGCCGCATTTTCTTTGCGGCAGCTTCGCGGGAACGACCCGGCGGATTCCGGGTTGTCCTCGCTCAGGGAAGATACGGTGACGATGGCTCGAGAGTTTCAGACAGCACGATCAGGGCTTGGCCGAGCGGGCGGTGCGGACCGCCGCTGGCTGGCGGCGCTGGTCGACGCGATGGAGCAGGCGGCCCGTCCGGAGATCCGGAATGTTCCCTGTGATCGGAGGCTGGTTTCCGCCGCCGTCGCACATCTGGCGCGTCCGGCCCCAAGCTTCACCCATTGCGGGTCGGCCTTCAGCCTGCGCAACTAGCAGCACCATTTGTCGCGGATTTACTCGCCGGCGAGTTGCAGCCGGGGCTTTGCGGCGCCGGCTTCCTTGAGCCGCAGCCGGCCTTCCTCGCGCGCGATATAATCGCGGGTCATCGGCACGATGCCCTGGCGCTTGGTGAGCTGGAGCTGGAAGTTCATCATGTTCTGGACGCGGAACGACATTTCCGAGGCCGCCAGGTAGAATTCCCACATCCGGGCAAAGGCCTCGTCGTAGAGCCGCACGGCCTCCTCGCGCCGCGCCATGAAGCGGTCGCGCCAGGCCTTCAGGGTGTCCGCGTAGTGCAGGCGCAGGATCTCCATGTCGCAGATCAGCAGTCCGGCCTTCTCGATCGCCGGCATGACCTCCGAGAGTGCCGGAATGTACCCGCCGGGGAAGATGTATTTCCGGATCCAGGGGCTGGTGACGTCGGGACCGGTCGAGCGGCCGATCGAGTGCAGCATCATGACGCCGTCATCGCTCAAGAGCTCGGCGCAGCGTTTGAAGAAGGTTTCGTAGTAGGCGACCCCGACATGCTCGAACATGCCGACCGAGACGATGCGGTCGAACGGGCCGGGGATGTCGCGGTAATCTTGCATCAGGAAACGCGCCGATTGCGCCAGGTTCCGCTCCGCCGCCCGGGCGTTGGATATCTGCAACTGCTCGGTCGACAGCGTGACGCCGGTGACGTCGGCGCCGCTTATCTCGGCGAGATAGAGCCCGAGACCGCCCCAGCCGGAACCGATGTCGAGAACGCGCTGGCCGGGCGTGATCAGGAGTTTTGCGGCGAGATGACGCTTCTTGGCGAGCTGGGCGTCGTCCAGCGTCGCGTCCGGCGTCTCGAAATAGGCGCAGCTGTATTGCTTGTCCGCGTCGAGGAAGAGGGAATAGAGGCGGCCGTCGAGGTCGTAATGGCGGGCGACGTTGCTCCTGGAGCGGCCGCGCACATTGATCTGCTGGGCGCGCCGTCCGAGGAAGCGCATCCAGGCCTGCAACCTGGCGAAGTTCGGCAACATGGCCGCCTGGCCCATCAGGACGGCCAGCACGTCGGCGATGGTGCCTTGCTCCACCACGAACGTGCCGTCCATGAAGGCTTCGCCGAGGTACAGTTCAGGATCGATCAGAATGCGGACTTCGGCCGCTCTGGACATGAAGCGTACGGCGACCGGAACTCCCGTGCCGTCACCACAGCTGAATTGAGCGCCGCTCGCGGTCGTGAACGTGATCGAACCACGGCGGATGAAGCGCCCCAAGAAATATCGCAACAATCGGTCCATCGAAACACCAACGGAACGGCAAGCTGCACACCGACACCACCGGAGCTGATCACTCCAATGTGTCCCCAACCTCAACATAGGCAGGGAATTAAAGGCCGCTACTGCGTTGGCGTCAAAGCCGATATTCCAAAATGTGACAATTGCGTGGATGCGTCATGCGCGCGCTTCCATTCGCGTGATAATCGGCTACAAGGTGACCGCCGCGGCCGATCCATGAGGCGCAGGCGGCAATTTTTCCGGAATTTGGAGACTTAAGGAATGTTGAGCCGAGCCCTCAGTCTGGCGACGGTGGCGCTTCTGATTGGCCTGTCGGCCGGATCGGCGCGCGCGCAAAACCTCGAGGCCGGCAAGAGCCCCTCCCAGATTTTCGGGAGCACCTGCACGGCCTGCCACAAGAGCCCGCGCGGTCTCCTGAAGACGGTGCCGGCCGGTTCGTTGCCGGGCTTTCTGCGCCAGCACTACACGACGTCGAGCGACATGGCCGGCGTGCTGTCGTCCTATCTGATTTCGAACGGCGCCAACGATCCGCGCTACCAGGCCAAGGATCAGCCTAGGGGCTCCAAGCAGGGCGCGAGGGACGGCCGCCAGGAGGCGAACCAGTCTCCGGACCAGCCGGCCGAGCGTCCGTCTCGCCGGCATCACCAGGATGCAGTGCCGCAGGAAGGGGCCACGGAGGCGGCGAAGCCCGACGCCGATGGTTTGAACCCCGAAGGACGTCCCGCTCACCGCGGCAAGCGCATGGCGCGCCCGAGCGAGACGCCGGAGGGAGCCAAGCCGGACGACGGCCAGACCCCACAAGCCGCCGGCGAAGGCAAGCCGGTGCGGCAGAAGCACGGACGTCGCGGCAAGCCGGTCGAGGAGCCAAAGTCCGAGGAGGCGCCGAAGGGCGAGTCCGCGGGCGGCGAGCCAAAGGCCCAGACGGCCGTGAAGCACGAAGACAAGGAAGACAAGGGCGAGACCGAGAAGCCGGCGGCGAAGCCTGCGAGCCAGCCCGACGCAGCCAAGCTCGATGCGCCGAAGAGCAGCGAGCCTTCTGCTGTGCGTAACGACCCGGTTCCGCAGGTCACTCCGGCGCCAGCTGCGCCCGAGCCGGCCGCTGCGGCATCTCCCGCTCCGGCGCCCGCCGCGCCGGTAACCGCGGCCGCACCTTCGCCTCCGCCGCCTCCGCCGCCGACGACGTCGGGCTCCGGTACGCCGGAAGCGCCAAGCTCGAAGTAACTGCCGACGCCGGGCCTGTTTGGTCCGGCGTATTCATTTGACCGCCACTGGAGCAACACTCTAGAGTGTTGATCTAGCCAGTGATACGTCAAAGTGATACGTCAAGGAGACGCAGTGAGCACGGCGCGCGAAGATCTGCTGGCGGCGGGACTGGCGGTGTTCGACCGCGACGGTTTCGAGGGCGCGACGGTGGCCGAGATCCGCTCCCGCGCCCGCGCGTCCAACGGCAGCTTCTTCCACTTCTTCACCTCGAAGAAGGAGCTCGCCGGGACGTTGTTCCTGGAGATCCTGCAGGCCTATCATGCCGCCATCATCACTTCGGTCGACGAGACCTGCGGCGCCGGCGAGGGCGTTGCGCGGCTGATCCACGCTCATCTCGATTGGGTCG
Source organism: Bradyrhizobium sp. CER78 (assembly GCF_029846235.1). GTDB lineage: Bacteria > Pseudomonadota > Alphaproteobacteria > Rhizobiales > Xanthobacteraceae > Bradyrhizobium. Next base: position 579,183 of record NZ_JARVWP010000003.1, on the reverse strand, counting down.
TGACCTCCAGGCGCGAGGCGCGCTTCCTGTTCGAGATTTCACGCAGCGAGTGGAGCGCGGAGGTGCGCGGCGCGCAGCGCGCCGAGAATTCCAGGCTCACTGACGGCATCGAGCGCTGGCGCGCGCCGCTGCTCGCGCGCGGCGATCTGCTGCCGATGAGCGCAGTGCTGTTCTTCAGCCAGATCATCGGGCCGGCGCAGATCTTCTGCCGCGCCTATCTGTCGGGCCGCCAAGGCGGCGATCCGCGCGAACAGGCCGAGACGCTGATCGCCTGTGCGATCCGCGCAGTGGTGGCGCCGGGTGCGCCGGAGCGAACAGGAGGGACGTCATGAACGAGATCGATCCGGATTTTGCGCCGATCGAAACGCGCATCCGCGACAATGTCGGCCGTCAGGGCTTTATGGGTCTTGTCGGTGCTGAAGTGGCCGAGCTGTCGCGCGGAACATGCACGCTCGCGGTCGATCGGCGGCCGGAATTGTTGCAGCAGCACGGCCTGTTTCACGGCGGGGTGACGGCGTTTCTGGTCGACAACGCCACCACGATTGCGGCCGCGACGTCGCGCGGCCAGCCGGCACTGACCGCCGAGTACAAGCTGAACCTGCTGTCGCCGGCATCGGGCGATCGCCTGATCTGCCGGGCGCGGGTGATCAAGCCGGGGCGTCAGGTCGCCGTCGTTGCAGCCGACGTGTTCTGCATCATCGACGGCAAGGAGAAGCACACCGCGACAGCACTGGCGTCGATCGCGATGCTCGACGATCAGGCGGCGGCACGAATCCAAAGCCCGGCCTGATGGGGCCGGGCTTGGTCGCATGTGGTCGGGTGGACGATGGAGAGAAGCTTACTTCTCTTCGGCGGCCGGAGCCGGTGCTGCTTCGTCGTCGTGCTGGGCTTCCGGATCGAAGAATTCGCCGGCGGCGGCGAGCGCTTCGGCGGCAGCGTCCTGGTCTTCCTGGCGGGTCGAGATGTCCTCGCCGCGCTTGATGCGCTCGGCCTCTTCGGCGGAGCGGGCGACCGTCACGGTGACGCTGGCCTCGACCTCGGGGTGAACGGCGATCGTCACCTTCCGCGCGCCGATCACCTTGATCGGCGAGTCGAGCCAGACCTGCGGACGGGCAACCGTCACGCCGTCGGCGGCGAGCGCAGCGACGATGTCGCGCACCGTGACCGAGCCGAACAGCTGGCCGGACTCGGAGGCCTGGCGGATGATGATGATGTCGCGGCCGTCGATCTTCTCGGCGACCACGCTGGCTTCGCCCTTGGCCTTGATGTTGTTGGCTTCGAGCTCGGCCTTCATGCCGTCATACTTGGCGCGGTTCGCCTCGGTGGCGCGCAGCGCCTTGCCGCGCTTCAGCAGGAAATTGCGGGCGAACCCGTCCTTGACGCGCACGACTTCGCCCATCTGGCCAAGCTTGGCGACGCGTTCGAGCAGAATGACTTCCATTTTCGTTCTCCTTTAGATGCAAAGTACGGGTTTAAGTGGTTGGTTCGAATCTCAGGCCGCGGGCAATGGCGGCGGTCTTGTCTGCAAGTAGCGCTGGCGCAGTCCGAACACGGCATCGGCGATGCCGAGCGCGAAGATGGCCACGATCGGCCAGCCGAACATGACGACCACGGCGTAGATGCCGCCGAGCCAGAAGCCCCGGCTGTTGAGCGATAGTGTCAGCGTGTGCAGGACCGCAAAGCCGACCAGCGCATAGCCGATCACGAGCGCCGTCGTGATGATTTGGGCGAGCAGCGCAAGCATGCCGCCAACGAAGCTGAGCGCCGTCGCCACCAGCAGCGCGACCAGCGTCATGGAGGGCAGCGCGGTGCTGCGCAGTTCCGGCCAGGGCCGGTTGAGCCGCCCGGAGGTCTGCGTGATCTTGCCGGCCAGCCACAAATTGAGCGTCAGCGTGACCATCGAGAGGATCGTTGCGGCCAGCGGCGCGAGGATCACCAGCATCTCGACCAGCCGTTCGATCTCACCGCTGCCTTGTCCGTCGCCGGTGCTGAGCACCTTCAGCAGGCCGCGGCGCAAAGCGCCGGTGATGGTATCGCTATCCGAGCCGAGCGTGAGCAGCGTCGCGGTCGTGGTGATCACGGCAAAGGCCGCGATCCAGAGCAGGATACGGCCGACGGGATACCATTCGAGCGCAGGCGGCTGCTGGGTGGCGTCGTCGCCGGCTGCGCCCTCGACCGGCCGTCCGAGCAGCGCGAGGTGGCCGAGCCACCAGCCGGGCACGGCGACCATCATGGCAAACGCGATGCCGTAGGGAAGTCCGAAGATCACGCCGAGCGCGGATGCCGCACCGACACCACCGATAGCGGCGGCGAGCGGTCCCCAGCCGAGTGCCGCCACCATGACGGGCAGCGGTGCGAGATAGAACAGCAATATCGAGATCGCCGCGCCCGAGGTGAGCGACGCGAACATCAGCGCCGACGCGGCGCCGGCTGCAAGTGCAACGATGAGTATCGCGATCATCAGCTGTCCCGCCCCCTTTGAGCGGTTAGGGGTTCTGCTTCGAGAACCCCAACCATCGGCGACCGGACGACCCGGAAGCCTTATGAGAAAGAAGCGGCCGGCGGCGCATGCCGCCGGCCGGAAACGATTACCTGATAACGTAGGGCAGCAGGCCGAGGAAGCGCGCGCGCTTGATGGCGCGGGCGAGCTCACGCTGCTTCTTGGCGGACACGGCCGTGATGCGGCTCGGCACGATCTTGCCGCGCTCGGAGACGTAACGCATCAGTAGCTTGGAATCCTTGTAGTCGATCTTCGGCGCATTCGCGCCCGTGAACGGGCAGGACTTGCGACGACGGAAAAACGGACGGCGGGCACCAGCATCAGCCATGATTCATTACTCCTCGGTCGCAGCTTCTTCGTCGCGCGGACGGCGCGGACCACGGTCGCCACGGAAACCACCACCCTCGCGGTCGCCACGGAAGCCGCCTTCGCGGTCGCCACGGAAGCCACCACCACGGTCATCGCGCTCGCGATCACGGTCGGCCTTGCGCATCATCGCGGACGGGCCTTCCTCGTGCTCTTCGACGCGCACGGTGAGGTAACGGATGACGTCTTCATTGATCCGCTCCTGGCGCTCGATCTCGGTGACGACAGCCGACGGAGCGTCGATGTTCATCAGCACGAAATGCGCCTTGCGGTTCTTGTTCATGCGGTAGGTGAGGGAGCGCACGCCCCAGCTCTCGGTCTTGGTGACCTTGCCGCCGCCCTGTTCGACGATGCCCGTCATCTGGGCCGTCAGTTCATCCACCTGCTGGGTGCTCGCATCCTGACGCGCGAGAAAAACATGCTCATAAAGAGGCATGGTTGTCCTTTCCTGTGTTGGCGCGGTTTCCGGCGACAAGCCCTTCGAGACCTTCGGAAAGGACTCGAGCTGCTCAGAAGGCGGGAGCACGGGACGACGGGCCGACTGGCCCTGCCACATCAAAATCAACGGGTGAATTTGCTGAGACCGTCCGTTCAGCTCCCGGCCGGAGCCCACGAATGGCGCGCTTATACGGATTTTGGCCGCGAAAGCAAGGGTTCGTGGCGTCCGGATTTGAGGGGAGGTCGTAGCCCTCCAGGCAATCAGGCGCAACATTGCCCGGTTCCCTGTTGATTTATTTGTTTGTATGTCATACAAATATCTCAGGGAGGATGATCGATGGGTTCGGAGACCGCCAGCGGCATGTCTGCGCCCGATCCGAAGCACGCGGTCCGCGCGACACGGTCGGCGGGGCGCAAGATGCGCTCGCTGCTGCTCGATGCCGCGAGCCGCCTGTTCAAGGAGCGCGGGCTCTCGGGCACCTCGATCTCCGATATCGCCGCGGCCGCCGACGCCTTTCCGAGCCAGATCACCTATTACTTCCGCACCAAGGAAGCGCTGTTCGTCGAAGCCGCCAGCCGCGACATGCTCTATCTCGCGCGCGCGACCGAGCAGGCCGCCCTGAAGGCTCACACGCCGCGCGAATACACCCACGCCTTGGCCGAGACCGTGACCGCGACCGACACGGTCGCGTTCTTCGCCGAGGCCCTGACCCTGACGCGGCGCCGGCAGGACCTCGCGCCCTTGGTCGAGCGCACCATCGAGCGCCTGCACAGCGAAGGCGCGCGGGCCTATGCGGGCCAGGTCGAGCGGCACGGCTGGCGTTCGCTGCGCGCGCCGGAAGAGAGTTCGCGGCGGTTCTGGGCGATTGCGATCGGCGTGATCGTCGAAGGTTTTGCGATGGGGCGTGCGCCTGAGGAGATGTGCCGCGAATTGCTGCGGGCGCTCGGCGAGCAGGCCACCGCAACATCGAGTTCGACCAATGATGCGACGCGGCTGCGCCTGGTCGGCGATCGCGACACTGCACCCTCAACGGACGGGGAGAAAAGCTCATGACCGCGCTTCGCATGCGAGCCCGCGATTTCCTCACCGAGGACGAACTGGTGGCGGTGCGAGAGCGCACGACATGGAAGGGCGCAGCCCTGATCGCGCATGCCTGGGTGCTGATCCTGGGCGCGATCGCGCTGGTGGCGTGGTGGCCCAATCCGCTGACCTATCTGCTTGCGGTCGCGATCATCGGCTCGCGCCAGCTCGGCCTTGCCATCCTGATGCATGACGGCGCACACGGCTGCCTTTCGGCGGACGAGAAGACCAATCTCGCGCTGAGCCAGTGGTTCTGCGCTTATCCGATCTTCGCGGAGACCCGCGGCTATCGCCGCTATCATCTGCAGCACCATGCGCGGACGCAGCAGGAGGACGATCCGGACCTCGTGCTGTCGGCGCCGTTCCCCATCACCAAGCTGAGCTATCGCCGTAAGTTCTTCCGCGATATCACCGGACAGACCGGCTACCAGCAGCGCAAGGCGCAAGTGCTCAACGCGATCGGGCCGAGGGAGTGGCCGCTGTCGCAGCGCGCCGCCAATTTCTGGCACAAGCTCGGGCCGCAATGCGTCACCAATGCGCTGCTGTTCGCAGGCCTCGCTGCCGCGGGCGTGTGGTGGGCCTATCCGCTGCTATGGCTGGTGCCGCTCTTGACCTGGATGATGGTGATCACGCGCATCCGCAACATTGCCGAGCATGCGGTCGTGCCCGACAGCTCCGATCCCCTGCGCAACACCCGCACCACGCGGGCCAATGTCATCGAGCGGCTGTTCATCGCGCCGTACTATGTGAACTATCACCTCGAGCATCATCTGCTGTTCTACGTGCCCTGCTACAACCTGCCGCGTGTCCACCGCATCCTCTGCGGAAGCCGCTATGCCGACCGGATGGAGGTCCAGCCGGGCTACGCCGCCGTGCTGCGGCTGGCGACGGCCAGGCCCGCCCAGGAGGATCGCCCGGGGCAATTGGTCAACAGCGCCCGCCGGGCGAGGGCCGGCGCCAAGGTTAACGCCGACCAGAATGCCGGCGGATTCTAGGGCCGGACCGGTTCGGCATCCCCAGGGGTTCCGCCCACGCGGCTTGACATCGCGCCCCCCAACGGTGTCTTACGGCCCGGTCTGAGGCCGGTTGCACGGCTTGATGCAAGAGATTGGCCCGGACCCGCCGTGGCGCGTTTCGCGCGAGGCGGATACCGTTTTCCCCTGCGGCAGGCGCGAGGCGCTTGCGCGGGGATCACGCTCAAAAAGGTAGGGATCGCCGATGACGGCAGCATTTACGTTTCCCGGGCAGGGCTCGCAGGCGGTTGGCATGGGCAAGGCCCTGGCCGACGCCTTTCCGGTCGCCAAGGCGGTGTTCGACGAGGTCGATTCTGCGCTGGGCGAGAGACTGACCGCGATCATCTGGGATGGTCCGGCGGAAACGCTGCAGCTCACCGAGAATGCCCAGCCGGCGCTGATGGCGGTCTCGATCGCCACCTTGCGCGTGCTCGAGAGCGAAGCCGGCTTCTCGGTCGGCCGCAACGCGGCGTTCGTTGCCGGGCACTCGCTCGGCGAGTATTCGGCGTTGGCCGCCGCCGGCAGCCTGACCGTCAGCGACACCGCGCGGCTGCTGCGCACCCGCGGGCTGGCGATGCAGAAGGCGGTGCCGGTCGGCGCCGGCGCGATGGCCGCGCTGCTCGGCCTCGATTACGAGGCGGCGGTCGCGGTCGCCAATGAGGCGGCGCAGGGCCAGGTCTGCCAGGCCGCCAACGACAATGGCGGCGGCCAAGTGGTGGTCTCCGGCGACAAGGCCGCGGTCGATCGCGCCGTCGAGATCGCCAAGACCAAGGGCGCCAAGCGCGCCATGCTGCTGCCGGTGTCGGCGCCGTTCCACTGCAAGCTGATGCAGCCGGCGGCCGATGCGATGGCAGAGGCGCTGTCCGGCGTCACCATCAAGGCGCCCGCGGCGCCGCTGGTCTCCAACGTACTGGCTTCGGCCATCACCGATCCCGACGAGATCCGCCGCCGCCTGATCGAACAGGTCACGGGCACCGTTCGCTGGCGCGAGTCGGTTGCCTATATGGCCGGGCAGGGTGTGACGCGGTTCTTCGAGATCGGCGCCGGCAAGGTGCTGAGCGGCCTCGTCAAGCGCATTGCGGACGGCGCGGTCGGCGTGTCCGTCGGCGGTCCGAACGATATTGCTGCAGCCAAGGATGCGCTGGCAGCGTCGGCTTAAAGCCGGGAGGGGAATTCGATGTTTGATCTGACTGGCAAGACCGCACTCGTCACCGGCGCAACCGGCGGCATCGGCGGCGCGATCGCGCAGGCGCTGCATGCCCAGGGCGCAACCGTTGCGATTTCGGGAACGCGGCGCGAGGTGCTGGACGGCTTCGCCGCCAAGCTCGGCGAGCGCGTTCACGTGCTGCCGTGCAACCTCTCCAGCAAGGACGACGTCGAGGCGCTGGTGCCGGCGGCGGAAGCTGCGATGGGGCAGGTCGACATCCTGATCGCCAATGCCGGCATTACCCGCGACAATCTGTTCGTGCAGCTGCGCGACGAGGATTGGGACGACGTCATCGCGGTCAACCTGACCGCGACCTTCCGCCTGGCGCGCGCGGCGACCAAATTGATGATGCGCAAGCGCTTCGGCCGCATCATCGCGATCACCTCGATCGTCGGCGTCACCGGCAATCCGGGACAGGGCAACTACACCGCGTCGAAGGCCGGCATCATCGGCCTGATCAAGACGCTGGGCGCCGAATACGCCAAGCGCGGCGTGACCGCCAACTGCATCGCGCCGGGCTTCATCAAGACGCCGATGACCGATGCGCTGAACGACAAGCAGCGCGAAACCATCCTGGCGAAGGTTCCTGCGGCGCGGCTCGGAACGCCCGAGGATATCGCCGCGGCAGCGGTCTATCTGGCCTCCAACGAGGCTGCCTACGTCACCGGACAGACGATTCACGTCAACGGCGGGATGGCTATGATTTGAGCTACTTGCCGGTTCTCGCAATGCGGCGAAAAGCCGTTTTCGGGAGCCGGTTCAGGCGTGTAGTCAAGGCTTTGGAAGTATGGTAGCTGAACCCCCCGTGGATGGGCGAAGAACGCCATTGCAGGATTTTGAAACCCTGTATATTGGCGTGGCGACGCCTGCCGTTCGCCGGGGCTTTAGTCGGCTACGACCGGGCCGAATCAAGACTATGCGCGACTGAGTAATCGAGACGACCACGATGGCTCGTATCGTCTTGGGGTCGGGTCCAATGGAACAACGAGGTTGAACGATGAGTGAGATTGGCGAGCGGGTTAAGAAGATTGTGGTCGAGCACCTTGGTGTCGAGCCCGAGAAGGTGGTCGATAGCGCGAGCTTTATCGATGACCTCGGCGCCGACAGCCTCGACACGGTCGAGCTCGTGATGGCTTTCGAAGAAGAATTCGGTTGCGAGATTCCCGACGACGCGGCGGAGACGATCCTGACCGTGGGCGACGCGACCAAGTTTCTTGAGAAGAACGCGAAGAGCTGACGCCGATCGCGAAGTTGACGGGGCCGGACGGACCGCGATCGAGCGGTCCCCCGGCTTCTTATTATTAGCCGCGCATTGCTGGCCGGAGACGTGGAAATGAGACGAGTTGTCGTCACGGGGCTGGGCATGCTTACACCGCTCGGCTGCGGCGTTGACGCAACTTGGGCGCGTATCCTCGCCGGAGACAGCGGCGGCAAGAAGATCGACACCTTCGAAGTGTCCGACCTGCCGAGCCAGGTCGCCTGCTATATTCCGCGCGGCGACGGCTCCAACGGCACCTTCAATCCCGATCAGTGGATGGAGCCGAAGGACCAGCGCAAGGTCGACGACTTCATCGTCTACGCGATGTGCGCGGCCAAGCAGGCGCTCGACGATGCCAACTGGCATCCGAAGTCCGATGAGGACCAGTTCGCGACCGGCACGATGATCGGCTCCGGCATCGGCGGCCTCACCGGCATTGCCGAGACCGCGGTGCTCCTGAAGGAGCGTGGACCGCGCAGGGTCTCTCCGTTCTTCATTCCGGGCCGACTGATCAATCTGGCGTCCGGCTACGTCTCGATCGAGCACGGCCTGAAGGGTCCCAATCACGCCGTCGTCACGGCGTGCTCGACCGGCGCGCATGCGGTCGGCGATGCGGCGCGGCTGATCGCGCTCGGCGACGCCGAGGTGATGGTCGCAGGCGGCGCCGAATCGCCGATCTCCCGCATCGGCATCGCCGGCTTCTGCGCGGCGCGTGCGCTGTCCACCGGCTTCAACGACACCCCGGAAAAGGCATCGCGGCCCTACGACAAGGATCGCGACGGCTTCGTGATGGGCGAGGGTGCCGGCGTTCTCGTGCTCGAGGAATATGAGCACGCCAAGCGGCGTGGCGCGAAGATCTACGCCGAGGTCACCGGCTACGGCCTCTCGGGCGATGCCTTCCATATCACCTCGCCGCCGCCGGACGGCAATGGCGGCTTCCGCAGCATGAGCATGGCGCTGAAGCGCGCCGGCCTTGCGGCGTCCGATCTCGACTACATCAACGCGCACGGCACCTCGACGCTGGTCGGCGACGAGATCGAGCTCAGTGCCGTCGAGCGTCTGCTCGGCAATGCGGCGTCGAAGGTTTCGATGTCGTCGACCAAGTCCGCGACCGGACATCTGCTCGGTGCGGCCGGCGCGATCGAGGCGATCTTCGCGATCCTTGCGATTCGCGATAACGTGGTGCCGCCGACCATCAATCTCGACAATCCGTCGGTGCAAACCGCGATTGATCTCGTGCCGCACACGTCGCGCAAGCGTGACGTGAATGTGGCGCTGTCCAATTCCTTCGGTTTCGGCGGCACAAACGCCTCCGTGATCGTGCAGCGCGTGACTAATTAGTAGGTCTTTAGAGCGTTTTCGAGCGAAGTGGGTACCGGTTCGCGTGAAGAAAACGCGTCAAAACAAGAATCCAAAGTCCCGTTCCGATTCAGTCGGAACGGGACTTTAGAACTAGTCCACCGTTTTGCCGTATTCCGCGGTGACTCCTAATAGCGGGCGTATGCTATTGGCAGGGCAGGGGTTTGTCCGGCCACGATTCAACCGGCAGGATATTGGTTTGCATCGATGAGTGAGAGGCCGCCCATTTCACCGAGGAGTCCACGTGCCGCGCTGGAGCCTGAGCAGGTTCCGCCGCCGCCCAAGCGCTCGGATCGTGCCCGCAATCCCTTCGTGATCGTCGGCAATGCCATCTTCACGATCCTGATCATCCTGATGCTCGGCGCCGGAGCGACCTACTACTATGGCAAGCAGGCGCTGGAATCGCCGGGACCGCTGCAGGAAGACAAGATCGTCAACATCCCCGCGCGCGCCGGCAAGCGCGACATCGCCGACGTGCTGTTGCGCGAGGGCGTCATCAACGTCAATCCGTGGGTGTTCATCGGTGGCGTGTTTGCGCTGAAGGCGAGCTCGGATCTGAAGCCCGGCGAATATTCGTTCCAGAAGAATGCCAGCCTGCGCGAGGTCATCGCCACCATCGTCGACGGCAAGGTGGTGCAGCATGCCATCACGATTCCGGAAGGCCTGACCTCGGAGCAGATCGTGTCGCGGCTCTCCGACAATGACATCTTCACCGGCTCGGTGCGCGAGATTCCGCGCGAGGGCACGCTGCTGCCGGAGACCTACAAATTCCCGCGCGGCACCACGCGCGACCAGGTGATCCAGCGCCTGCAGCAGGCGCAGAAGCGCGTGCTCGCCGAGATCTGGGAACGCCGCAACACCGACACGCCGCTGAAATCGCCGGACCAGCTGGTGACGCTGGCCTCGATCGTCGAGAAGGAAACCGGCCGCGCCGACGAGCGCAGCCGGGTTGCCGCCGTGTTCGTCAACCGCCTGCGGCAGCGGATGAAGCTGCAATCCGATCCGACCATCATCTACGGGCTGGTGGGCGGCAAGGGCACGCTGGGACGCCCGATCAAGCGCAGCGAGATCACGCAGCCGTCGCCCTACAACACCTATGTGATCGACGGCCTGCCGCCCGGACCGATCGCCAATCCCGGCCGCGCCTCGCTGGAGGCGACGGCCAATCCGGCGCGCACCCGCGACCTGTTCTTCGTTGCCGACGGAACCGGCGGCCACGCCTTTACCGAAACATACGACCAGCACGCCAAGAACGTCGCCAAGCTGCGCGCGTCGGAAAAGCAGATCCAGAACGACACCGTCGAGCCCGCGGATGATCCGGCGCCTGCCGCCGCGGCGCCCGGGGCGGCCGACACCAATCCGACGGCGACGACGCCGCCGAAGCCCACCAATCAGAAGAAGCCGCCGCGCGGTCGCCAGGGCGCAGCCCAGCAGACCAATTCGCCGCCGGTCGTGCAGCGCTAAGGCGCGATGAGATCATCGCGCTCTAGCTTCTTGTTTGAGCATGATCTTTCGGAAAACCGCTTCACACTTTTCCGGATCATGCTGTAGCTCTGCGTTTCCCGAAGGTGGACGTAATTCCACTTTCACGGAATCCGTTTTAAGTTCGTAACGGCTGCCCACGAGTCTCGAAGGCTCCGGGTTGGTCCCATATCCTTCTGTTGGAGAGTTTACGCGATGGCGCTGTCGAGCATGACTGGCTTTGCCCGGAGCCATGGCGCGAGTGGTCCCTATACGTTCGAATGGGAGCTGAAATCGGTCAACGCCAAAGGCTTTGACCTGCGCTTGCGGCTGCCGCCGGGCTGGGACGAACTGGAAGCCCTGGCCAAGAAGCGCGCGGGCGAGCTGCTGTCGCGCGGTACGGTCTACGCCAATCTCACCGTCAAGCGCAGCGATGCCGCGCAGACGATCCGCATCAACGAGGACGTGCTCGCCGCCGTGGTGAAGGTCGCAGGTGAGCTCGCGCAGCGGATCGACGCGGTGGCGCCGAGCATCGACGGATTGCTCGGTATCAAGGGCGTCATCGAGGTGGTCGAGCCCGAGAGCAACGAGGACGAGGACAAGGCGGCGCGCGAGGCGGCGGCGAACGCCTTCGAGCAGGCGCTCGGCAGCCTCGTCGAGATGCGCCGCCGCGAGGGCGATGCGCTGGGCCAGATCCTGATGCAGCGGATGGATGAGATCGAGAAGCTTGCCAAGCGCGCCGAGGCGGCGCCCGGCCGCAAGCCCGACGCGATCAAGGCGCGGCTCGCCGAGCAGATCGCAGCGCTGCTGGAGACCTCCGATCGCTTCGATGCCGACCGGCTGAGCCAGGAGGCGATCCTGATCGCGACCAAGGCCGATATCCGCGAGGAGCTCGATCGCATCGCCTCGCACATCGGCCAGGCGCGCGAGATGATCGGCAAGGGCGGCCCGGTCGGGCGGCGGCTCGACTTCCTCGCCCAGGAGTTCAATCGCGAGGTCAACACCTGCTGCTCGAAATCGAACGATGTCGAGCTGACCAATACCGGGCTCGAGATGAAGAACGTGGTCGAGCAGTTCCGCGAACAGGTCCAGAATCTGGAGTGAATGATGACGGCGCAGGGTTTTGACGGCGTTGAGCGGCGCGGACTGATGTTCGTCCTGTCGTCGCCCTCGGGCGCCGGCAAGACGACGCTGTCGCGCATGCTGCTTGAACGCGAACCGGGCCTGAAGATGTCGGTGTCGGCGACGACGCGGCCGATGCGGCCGGGCGAAGTCGAGGGCCGCGACTATTTTTTCGTCGACAAGAAGAAGTTCGAGAGCATGGTCGAGCAAGGTGAATTGCTCGAATGGGCGACCGTGTTCGACAACCTCTACGGCACGCCGCGCGCTCCGGTCGAGGCCGCGCTATCGGTCGGACAGGATGTGCTGTTCGACATCGACTGGCAGGGCACCCAACAGCTTCACCAGAAAGCCAGCGTTGATGTCGTGCGGGTGTTCATCCTGCCGCCGTCGGCCGCCGATCTCGAGAAGCGATTGCATACGCGGGCGCAGGATTCGGAAGAGGTCATCCGCGGACGGATGAACCGCGCCAGTCATGAGTTGAGCCACTGGGCGGAATACGACTACATCGTCGTCAACCAGAACGTCGACGACGCCTTTGCCGAGGTGCAGTCGATCCTGAAAGCCGAGCGCCTCAAGCGGGAGCGCCGCACCGGCCTCACCGAATTCGTGCGCGGCCTGCAGCGTCAGCTCGAGAAATAGCCCGCGCAGTCGTGATGCGATCGCAAGGGATCGCATCAGGTCTCATTGTTCCAGAGCAGACTCTGGGCGTGTCAACCACAACTGTCATCGCCCGGCTCGACCGGGCGATCCAGTATTCCAGAGGCGGCCGGGAGCCGCGGCGTACTGGGTTCCCCCGGTCAAGCCGGGGGACGACCTCAGTATGCAGCACGACACCGCTTCCTCTGGTCCTTGCGGCTAGTTCGCCGCGCTGCGCGCCAGCCGCTGCAGCATCGCCGCGATCTGCTTGTTGTCCTGCTCGGTCTGACCGGGATCACGTATCGTCTCACGGCGAGCAACCGGCGTCTCGGCGCGGCGCGGAACGGTGGTCTCCGCACGGCGCGGTGCCGCCTCCGACAGACGCAGCGGACGGTCACGGCCGACGACGGACATCGGCGGGGCCGGCTCGGTGTGGAGCGAATCCCAGGGGGCACGCCACTCGTCGCTGATCTGGTAGGGCGGCGTCCGTGTGCGGGTCAGGCGGAACACCAGCGCGCTGACGAGGCCAGCGAGCGCCAGGGCGCCGACCATCACGATCAGCAGCATTTGCGTCGAGGACGATGACTTCTCGGCGGATGCCTCGGCCGTAGCGGGCGCGGCTGGTGCTGGCGCGGCGGCTTGTTGCGGCGTCGTGTCGGCCTGCGCGACCACGGTCGGCTGGTCCGCCGCGTGCCGGGTGCCGTTGGTTCCGGCCATGCTCGATGCATCCAGCCACCTGGCGTTCACCTCCGACGACTGGGCGCTAGCGCCGGCAGGCGCCGCCGTCGCGGCCGGCGTTGCCACGCCGCTGGCCTGTGCTGCATCGGGGCTTGCCGCTGGCGCGGCTGTGGCCTGCGGCGAGGGCCACTCGGCATGCGCATTGGCGACTGATTTGCGCATCGCGGGCGGCGGCACCACGGTCGCCGGCTGGCTCTGTGGCGGCGTCGCGTCGGCGGTCGCGGCGTCCGGCGCGGCTGCCGCAGGCTGTTGCTGCGCGGTGGCGGGCTTGGCGACAACCTTGTTCCTGGCGTCACCGAGATACCAGCACTTCTTCTGGGTGCTGCGGTCGAGGTGATAGAACCAGTGGCTGCCCGCCGGCGCGGTTCCCTTCGGCGCGGCCTGACAGGTGTCCGCCGTCTTGGCATCCGCCGTCTTGGCGTCCGCCGTGTTGGTGCTCGCGGTATTGGCGGCGGTCTGCGCCATGGCGCCGAAGCTGGCGCCCCCCAAGATGCTCGCGGCAAGCGCCGCAGCGAATTTCGCTGAACGATTTGACATACACGTCCCCGGTATTTCTTTTTTTACGCAAACGCTGGTGAAACCAATCTCGGCAAAGAGTTGGGTCGCAATGCGCCGCAAATCCGGAACGGGTAGGGCTTAATTGGGGCTCGCGGCGTGTCGCAATTGCGGCGAGCCGGAGGCCGAGGAACCGGTTTGCCTGGCTACGAGCGCGCCGGATTCCAAAATTCGTGCCGAGACCCTCAGTCCGCACGTTTGGTTGCGCTCTAGTACGCCTAGTTGCTTTCGAGCACGTCGCTGAACAGCACGTAGCGCTGGCCGTTGAAGCGGACCAGACGCATTTGCTTGATCGGCCGCAGGTCGGTCGGCGAAGTCCGCAGGCGGATGCCGGGCAGCAGCAGCGGCAGCGCCATGTCGAGATGCGAGGCCTGCTTCATGACGTTCTCGCGCGTCAGGTCGTTGCCGCACTGCTTGAGGATCGGCACCACCGCGTAGCCGATGTTGTAGCCATAGGGTGCGTAGTAGTCGCTCTTGTCGACATGCGGATTGTACTTGTCCATCCAGACGTTCCAGGCCTGCATGGCCGGATCGTCCTTCCACTGTGGATCGGCAGGGTCTTTCTGGTAGGCCGCGGAGATCACGCCCTTGGCGGCCTCGAAGCCCGCAGGACGGATCGCGCCCGCGATCGAGGAGCCGATGCTGGAGAGGAATTCCTGCGGGTGCCAGTCGATGTCGTAGGCCTTGCGGATCGCCTGCGCCGCGAATTTCGGCACCGCGGCGATGAACAGCACGTTGGCGCCCGCGGCCTTCAGCGACACGATCTGCGAGTCCACAGTGGGGTCGCTGGTGTTGTAGGCCTGCTGCGACACGATCATCGTCGCAGCCTTGTCGCCGAGCCCGCGCTTGAAGCCGAGTATGTAGTCGCGGCCAAGATCGTCGTTCTGCGCGAGGATGCCGATCCTGGCGTCCGGCAGCGTCGACAGGATGTACCTGGCGTAGATCTCGCCCTCGGACGCGTAATGCGGGGTCCAGCTCATCGTCCACGGATAATGCTCGGGATCGTTGAAGATCGTAGCTCCTGATCCGACGAAGAGATGCGGGACCTGCTTCTGGTTGATGTATTTCACCACCGCCATGTTGGGCGCGGTGCCGACCGGGTTGACGAGAAACAGCACCTCGTCGCTCTCGATCAGGCGGCGGATCTGCTCGACCGTCTTCGGCGGGCTGTAGGCATCGTCGAGGCTGATGAAGTTGATCTTGCGGCCATTGACGCCGCCCTGATCGTTGATCATCGCGAAATAGGCGGTGATAGAGACCGCGCCGGCCGAATAGGCCGACGCCGGACCGCTATAGGGTGTCGTGGTGCCGATCTTGATGTCGCCGTCGGTGACGCCGGGCCCGTAATGCTTTTGCGCAAGGGCCGGCGTCACGGCAAGGGCGAGCGCGAGCGCCGCCCATGCCTGGATCGTCGAACGTATCCTCCTCATTCGCGTCCTCCCCCATTCTTCTCGGGCGAGGCCGGCAGGACGTTCTTGCTAGTTCTTCAGTACGATACGTCCCACGACTTTTCCGGCCCGCAATTCATCGATCCATTTCTGGACGTCGGCCATCGGCTCTTCCTTCATCGGCGTCGGCTTGATCTTGCCGGCGCGGGCGAGCGCCATTAGCTCCTGGGCTTCGGCCAGCGTGCCGACCATGAAGCCTTCGATGGTCATGCGCTTGTAGACCC
This sequence comes from Bradyrhizobium sp. CER78, assembly GCF_029846235.1. Lineage (GTDB taxonomy): Bacteria > Pseudomonadota > Alphaproteobacteria > Rhizobiales > Xanthobacteraceae > Bradyrhizobium. Next base: position 563,777 of record NZ_JARVWP010000003.1, on the reverse strand, counting down.
ACTGCACCATCGGCAGCGTGAACTGGCCGCCCATCAGGCCGGACACCACGATCTTGCCGCCGCGTGCCACCGTCGACACCGCGAACGCCATCGACTTCTCGTTGCCGGCAAAGTCGACCACGCCGTCGAAGCCGCCGTCGCTCTCTTTCAGCATGCGCTTGACGACGTCGGGCTCCGCCGGATCGTAGGCGGCCGCCGCACCGTTCTTCAGCGCGGTCTCGCGCGCCGCCGGGCTGAGATCGGCAACCGTGATCGGCTGCTTGAACATCGCCTGCGCGAACGACAGGCCCATCATGCCGACGCCGCCAAGACCGATCAGCAGCAGATTGCGCTGGCGCGGACGATCGACCAGGCGCTTCAGCGCGCCATAGGCGGTCACGCCTGAACACATCAGCGTGGCGGCCTGATTGACCGGCAGCGGATCGTAGTCGAGCAGGTACTTTGCGTCGGGCACCAGCACGTGGGTCGCGAAGCCGCCGTCGATCGAGACGCCGAGGAAGCGTTGCTTGACGCAGAGATTCTCGTCGCCGGCGAGACAGTCACGGCACTGGCCGCAGCCGATCCAGGGGAAGACGGCCTTCTTGGCTCCGACCAGATCCTTCGGCGCATCGGGACCGACCTCGTCGACCACGCCTGCGATCTCATGGCCGAGCGTGAAGGGCAGGGTCATGCCGCGGGTGGTGTCGAGCTTCTTGCCGCCGCCGAGATCGGCGTAGCCGTCCTGGATGTGGAGATCGGAATGGCACAGGCCGCAACGCTCGATCCGCACCAGCACTTCGCGCCCCTGGGGCTTAGGCGTGTCGACGATGGTTTCGCACAGCGGTGCATCGAATTTGACGAGGGATTGGCGAACCATAGGCGCCATTACGTTTTCTCCTGTTGTTCTATTTTGTGGACCGTATATCGGCCAATTCCCTCGCCATGGCAACAAAGCCGGAAACCGGAATGGTTTCGGCGCGTCGTGTCGCGTCGATATCGGCTGCGGCAGCAAGCCGCGCCGGATCGACCGACAGCGACTTCAGGCTCTGGCGCAGCATCTTGCGGCGCTGGCCGAAGGCGGCGGCGGCGACCTGCTCGAGCATGCGGCGGTCGCACGGCGCGGGCGTAACGCGCGGGATCAGTCGGACCACCGAGGACGTGACCTTCGGCTGCGGCACGAAAGCCGCGGGCGAAATGTCGAACAGGATCTTGGTCTCGGCGCGCCAGTTGGCGAGCACCGCGAGCCGGCCATAGGCCTCCTCGTCCTCATGGGCGACGATGCGCTCGGCGACCTCGCGCTGAAACATCAACACCATGGTGTCGTACCAGGGTGGCCATGGCTCGATCGACAGCCAGTCGACCAAAAGCTGGGTTGCGATGTTGTAGGGCAGGTTGGCGACGATCTTGGCCTTGCCGCCGTCCAGCAAGGGACGGGGATCGAAATGCTGCGCGTCGTCATGCACGATCTCGATGCGGCCGGGATAGCGCTTGACGATATAGCCCAGTGCGTCGATCGCGCGCTCGTCGCGCTCGACCGCGATCACGCGCTTGGCGCCCATCGCAAGCAGCGCGCGTGTTAGTCCGCCGGGGCCGGGCCCGACCTCGATCACCGTGCAGTCTTCCAGCGGGCCCGCGGCGCGGGCGATGCGCGCGGTGAGATTGAGATCGAGCAGGAAATTCTGGCCGAGCGATTTGCGCGCCGACAGCGAATGCTCGCGAATGATGTCGCGCAGCGGCGGCAGATCGTCGATCGCGCTCACTCAGCTTGACGCCGCGGCCATCCGCGCGGCGAGCCGCAGCGCGGCGATCAGGCTCGAGGGATTGGCCTTGCCGGTGCCGGCGATGTCGAATGCAGTGCCGTGATCGGGCGACGTGCGGACGAAGGGCAGTCCCAGCGTGACGTTGACGGCGTCCTCGAACGCGACGGTCTTGATCGGGATCAGTGCCTGGTCGTGATACATGCAGATCGCGCAGTCATAGGTCTTGCGCGCAGCGGCGTGGAACATGGTGTCGGAGGGCAGCGGGCCGCGGACGGCAACGCCATCGCGGCGCAGGATATCGACCGCGGGCGCGACGATCTCGACGTCTTCCATGCCGAGCGTGCCGTCTTCGCCGGCATGCGGGTTGAGGCCGGCGATAGCAAGCCGCGGCGCGGCGAGGCCGAACCGCGCCTTCATGTCCGCGACCACGATTCGCGCGGTCGACACGATCAGGTCGGTCGACAATTGCGCCAGCGCCTCGCGGACCGACACATGGATGGTCACCGGGACGACGGCGAGCGCCGGCGACCACAGCATCATCACCGGCTGCGGCGCGGCCCCGCCGCGTGCGGCGAGCTCGGCGAGGAATTCGGTATGGCCGGGATGACGGAAGCCGGCGCGGTACAGCACGTTCTTGGCGATCGGATTGGTGACGACGGCGCTGGCCTCGCCGGCGGCGACATCGGCGACGGCCTGACGGATCGACGCCAGCGCGGCGTCCGCGCTCGTCCCGTCGGGTTTGCCCGGCTGCGCCGTCGCCGCCTTGCCGGTCGCAACGACGGGGAGGGCCCGTTCAAACGCCGCCGATGCCTCCTCGGCCCTGACTTCGGCAAGCTCCACCGCAAGCCCGAGCGTCTTGGCGCGCTCGGCCAGCGAGGCGGGGTCGCCGAGCAGATAGAACGGCGGCAGATCGAGTTCGCGGCGGCGCAGCCATGCGGCGAGCGTGATGTCGGGGCCGATGCCTGCGGGCTCGCCGGATGTCAGTGCGAGAGGTTGAGCCATGCGTCAACGATAGTCGATCACCGCCCGCCTGGATATTCGATCATCGCGGCTTTTCGGACTTCCTGCAGGTAGGCCTTCGACTTCGCTTCGTACTTCTGCACGTACATCTTGTCCCGCATTTCACGCTTCTTGGGCGTGTCCACGGTGGTTGCCTTCCGGCCGCAGAGGGCGACCATTTCGATGCCCTGCTTGGTGAGCTCTGGAGGGGTGAGGTGGCCGACCGGGGTCTTGTCCAGGATGTCGCGCAGCGACTGCGGCAGGTCTGCCGACGTCTTCACGACGATCTCGCGGATCGCGGCGTTGCGCATCGACTTGAAGAACGTGTTGGATTCCTCGCAACTGGTCACGCGCTCGCGCAGGGAATCCGCTTCCTTGCGACGGGCCTCGAATTCGGATTGCGGCGAGCCGCGGGGCACGATCAGAACGACCGGCTGCATCCTGTATTCGAAGGCTTCGGCGTCAGGAGCATCACCGGTTTCCTTGACCGCGGTGGCGACGTCCTTTTCGCCGACCTGCAGGCTTTCCTTGAAGCGGCCGCGGACCAGGCTGGTCCAGACCATGTCGGCCCTGATGCGTTGCTTGAGCGTATCGGGGCGGATGCCTTTGCTCTCGAGCACCTTGGTCAGCTGATCGTTGTTCAGCCGCATCCGTTGCGCCATGCCGCCATAGGACTGTTCGATGTCGTTGGCGGTGGGATCGACGCCGAATTTCTTGGCTTCCTTGATCTTCAGCTTCTCGTCGATCAGCTCTTCGAGGATGGCCTTTCGATCAGGGTTCTTGCCGCCGGTCAGGGCGTTCAACTTGGCGCGCTGCTCGATGTCGAAATTGGTGATCGGTTCGCCATTGACCATCACGGCGATGGTCTGGGCGTGCAGGCGCGCACCGCCTCCCAGCAGGAGCAAAAGAGCCAGCAGGGAGCTCAACACGAGCGAGTGGCGGCGCGTTGGCGGGCTAGCGGTCGTTGGTAAGGTCATGTCAGCCGTTTTAAACCAATTCAAGCCGGGGCCACCGGCCCGCGGGCAATACAAGCCCCCCTGGTAGGCCCTCACTTGCTACTGCATGCCAGCCGAACTGCTGGTCGTGGAGGTCTGGGCGATCGTCCGCAGCCCGATCTGGAACATGATCGCGTGGCTGAGGACGGGCGGCTGCGAACCGGCCTGGTAGGTATAGGACGTGACATAGTTGGCAGCCAGCACGAAGCAGTCGTCCACATAGCCCGCACCCAAGGCATACTGGTTGATCTTGTTCGCTTCAAGATCCCAGCGCGCCGCACCCTGAACCACCCAGTTCGACGCCACCTTGATCGAACCGCTGGTGAGGATGCCCTCGCGGCGCGTCAGGTAGCCGAGTTCCGGCTGCGCAGCGTAATCGCCATACGTCACGGCGACCGACCAGCGGTCGAAATTCGCGCTCGCCGTGGCCTCGAACCGGTTGATGTTCCAGGTCGCTTCATCCATCCGCGAGCGGACGCTGAAGGTGTAGGTGCGGTTAGGCGAGTAGGCGAGGCTTGCGACGTAGTCCGAGCGCGGGTTCTGCAGGCCGGAGTCGAGGCCGGTGTTGGTGACGTCGGCGACTGCGAACGAGTTCATCCCGAACATCTGGTAGGACTGTCCGAACATCCCCTTGATGGCGCCGCCGTGGTCGAACTGCGTGGTGGCCTGCACGCCGACATTGGCGCGGCTGCCGCCCTCGACGCGGTCGTAGCCGGAGAACTTGTCGACCGCGAACAAATTGCTGGTGTCGAACACCAGGCTCTGCGCGTCCTCGTTCGGAAGCTTGCCGGCATTGGGTTCGTTGGGCCGGATGATGACCTGCGCAATCGGCTCGACGGTGGTCGTGCCCCACGGCTGCACATTGATGAAGGGGTAGCGGTATTCGAGGCCGACGGTCGGCATCAGGCGGACCGTCTGGGTGTCGCCGACCGGCAGGAAGTTGGAGACGCCCGGCTGGTTCGAGATGTCGGCATTGATCGCATCGGCGCGGACGCTGGCGAACGGCGTCCAGATCTGGCCGAACGGGTCGGTGTACGACTTGCGCCACTGCGCCTCGGCCGTCAGGCGGGTGTAGGTGCCCGGCATGCCGCGCAGCAGGCACTGCGAGGGCGTGCGCGCCATCGGATCGGCCGATGTGGTCGTGCACAACGGGTTAAGGGGGTTGCTGGCCGTCGTCGTGATCGGATCGAACACCGCGGTTTCGCGGGTCAGGTTGACGAAGTTCATCTTGTAGCTGAATTCGCCGCCCAGGATATTTTGGTTGATCACGTTGTTGTAGTCGATCACCGGCGCGACCACCGGGACCTGGTTCTGGTTACCCGAGTAGCTGAGGTAATAGATCGCGCGCGCATCGAAGAAGCTGCGGTTGCCGACGCCGGTCAGATAGAGCTGCGAGATCGCTTCGGTCGGCAGCGACAGGAACGATCCGAACGGGTCCTTGTACTGGGCGAGCCGGTAGTCGGACATGAAGAAGTAGTCGGACAGCAGGACGCCGTCCCAGCCCCAGACCCATTTGTCGTTCAGCGCGAACTGGCCCTTGGTGTCGACGCCCCAGCGGAACTGGCGGTCGCCCGGCTGGCCGGTAAACTGCTTCTGGTCGAGCTGGTCGATGCCGTAAAGCCGGATCTGATAGGCGCCGTCCGCGAAACGTTGGCGGAATTCGGTCTGCATCAGCACGCCCTGCTTGGACGTGATGCGCGGACTGAAGGTCGCGTCCATATCCGGCGCGATCGCCCAATAATAGGGGATTTCGACGCCGTAGCCGAACGCGGTGTAGCTCGTGAAGCCCGGCATCAGGAAGCCGCTCTTGCGCTTCACGGTCGGATCGGGCGTCGAGAAATACGGCAGATAGGCCATCGGAACGCCGAAGAATTCGAGCTGGGCGTTCTCGAAATAGAGCATCTTCTCGGTCTGGTTATGGATGATGCGCGCGCCCTTGACCTGCCAGAGCGGCGGCTTCTTCGGATCATCCTTACAGGGTGCGCAGGCGGTATAAACGCCGTTGTCGAACACCGTGTAATTGCCGCTCGACCGGTCGGCGCGGGTCGCAGCCATCCGGGTCTGGTCTTCGGTGTCGACGCGCAGCGAATCGACGAAGCCGTCACGGTAGTCGTCGCTGAGATCCAGGATGTTGGCGTAGGTGATCTTGCCTTCCGCATCGGTCATGCGGATGTTGCCTTCGGCATGAAGACGCTTGGTCTTCTGGTCGTAGATGACCTTGTCGGCCTCGACGCTGGTGCCGTTGTAGAACAACTGGACGTTGCCGACCGCCGAGATGCGCGAGTTGTTGTAGTCGTAATCGACCTCGGTCGCCTGAACGAGCATCTGCCCGTCATTCTTGGCCGGCGGGCGGGGCGGCTTCGGCGGACGCGGATTGTAGGTGAACGCCTGCGCGGCAGCCGGCGTCGACGCGACGACGTCGAGCGCGCTGACCACGACGAACGCGGCGAAGAGAGCGGAAATCGAAACGCCAAACGCGGCCATGCGACTCCGTTGACGGCGCAGGGCACTGCGCCGCCCGAATGCAGGCGACATCAACTGGCGGGCGGCGACAGTAGCCACTACCCGTCCTCCTGGTACAGCAAGGCTAAGAAACCGGTGAGGCTACCCACGACGACGGGCAACCACGCCGCAGCGATGGGATGCATCAACTCAGCCTTGCTCAAATCTTCAGTTACTTTCGAAAGCACGTAGAGCAGAAAGCCTGCGCCCACGCCACTCAAAACCATCTTCTGCACGCCGCCCATCCGAAAGAAGCGGAGGCTCACAGAAGCCGCCAACATCACCATCGCAGCCAGCAAAAACGGCTGTGCGATGAGCTTGTGATACTGCAAGCGATAGCCAGCCGTCGCGAACCCTGAGCTCTCCGATGAGCGGATGTAGTTCGGCAGTTGCCAAAAGGACACAGTTTCGGGGGTGGAGAAACTGTTGCGCACCTGTGCCGGGGTGAGGGTGGTGGTCAGATAGAAGGTGTCCTGGTCCACCGGAGCCTTGTCGAGGGTGTATCGGCGTACTCCTGTGAACACCCAACGGCCCTCTTCGAGCGTCGCTTCGCGGGCCTCGATTCGTTCCTTGAACTGCAACGCCGTATCGAATCGAAACACCGTGAGGCCGGTCAGCCGGACGCCCTGCTGTTCGCTGCGCGCCGCATTGATGATCGCCTGGCCCTCGTCATTGATCTGGTTGAGCCAGAAGCCCGACGCGTCCTGAATGCCGCCGCCCGGCGCAGAGCCGAACAGTTCGGCCTCCATCCGTTTGGAGAGCTCGCGCAGATTGGCCGAGATCGGATTGTAGGCGGTGGTCGCAAAGATGCCGAGCACGATCGCGCTGGCCAGCGCCGGCGAGATGAATTGCCAAGCCGAGACGCCGGCGGCGCGCGCCACCACGAGCTCCAGCCGCCGCGACAACGCGAGATAGCAGGTCATCGCCCCGATCAGCACGCAGAACGGCATCAGCTTTTCGAGCAATTGCGGCACGCGGAACAGCGAGGTCTCGGCGACTGTGATGGCGGAGGCGCCGACTAGGCCCGACGTCTTGCGCACCATCTCGATATAGTCGACCAGCACGAGCAGCACGAAGATGCCCGCGAACACGCCGACCGCTGCGATCACGAATCGGCCGGCGAAATAGCGGCCGAGCGTATTTGTGACCATGCTCATGCGGTTGCGGGCCTCCGGAAGAGGCGCGCAATGCGTTCGTTGTTCCTGTTGATCGCTTCCATCAGCCGCGGCGGCGGCTCGACGACCACGCCGCCGATGATCATCCAGAGCCCGACGCCGATGCCGCCGAACAGCATCAGATATTGCACGAGCGCTGCGATCGGCGTTTTCACCGCGACCACCGAGCAGGCGAATCCGACCATGCGCAGGCCGAACACCGCAAATACCGAGCCGCCGATCGAGAAATTGCGGCTCTGGCGCGTGGTGCGCGGCGCGCCGAGGAAAGCAAAGGTGAGGGCCGCGAACGCGAACGGATAGAGCGGTGCCATGAAGCGATCATGCAGCTCCGCGAAGAACTGGCCTGACAGCTGCTGATAGGTCTGATCGTTCTCGTCCGGCCACATCAGCTCCCAGAGGTAGCGCTCGCGAATTCCGAGCGTGACGTCGCGGCCTTGCGAGAATTTCGACATGTCGAACGCGTAGCGCTGAAACACCACCAGCGTCGGATCGCGCTTGCCGACTTCGAATCGTTCGAGATTGCCGTCCTCCAGCACGAGATACGAGCCGCTCTCGTTCTTCAGCACGGTGCCGTGGTCGGCGACGATGGTGACGCGCTGCTGCGGATCGCGGCGGTCGTCGACGAAAACACCGCCGAGCACGCCGCCGGGCAGGCGCTCGCGGATCCGAATCGTCAGGTTCTGGTCGAGCTGGGCGAAGCGGCCGGGTTGCAGGATGTTGGTCAGGACGTCGGCGGTGATCTCGGCATCCCACTGCTTGATCCGGCGCATGCCGTCGGGGGCGAGATAGGCGCCGATGAAGGCGACCAGTGCCGCCACCACGCAGGTTGCATAGAAGAATGGGTAGAACAGCCGGAACGGCGAGAAGCCGGCCGCGTTCATGACGATGATCTCGGAATCGGTCGCGAGCTTGTTCAGCGTGTGCGAGATCGCGATCATCAGTGCGATCGGGGCGATGATCAGGACGAGGGCAGGGATCACGAGGCCGGTGATGCCGAGAAAGGTGAGGATGGTCTGACCCTGGCTGGTCATCAGGTCGATGCCGCGCAACGCCTGGGTAATCCAGATCACCCCGGTGAGGCTGACCAGGACAAGCGCAAACGACGCCAGCGTCGTTTTGAAGATGTACTTGTCGACCGACCCCATCGCTACCGCACGACCCCCACGTCCCCCATGGCGCAACCAAACGCACGGCTTTCGACCAATCCCGTCAACCCGGGTTCCCCTATGGTCGAGCCGCGGACCCGTCCGGCTCACTCTCTGTTCACACTCTCACTACCATCCCTTTGATCCGTCAACAAAATGGCCGGGCCAAGGCGCGCTTAATTTATGGTTAATTAATCGCTTTTGTGGCCTTCCGGCCACTCCGGCGCTTGGCAGCGGCGCAGCCGGCAGGCCATAGTGTCTCACAAGCCCGGTCCGGGGCGTTCCGGACCGCCATCGCAATGCTCACCCCGCGTGCCGGAAGGACCGCCTCAGGTCCGAGCAACACCCTGAGTTCTGGAGGATTTTCCTATGTCCGACGCCGTCAAGGTCGGCTTTGTCCCATTCTCCGCGTCCGCTCGCGGCATCCTGGTCGCCTTTTGCGACGAGCAATTGAAGCTGGGGGCTGCCACAAGGAAGGTGCTGGGAGCCGCGGCTGAGACGGTCAAGCGGGCGGCCGCCGCCAACCAGTTCAAGGGCAAGAGCGGGGCAGCCCTGGACATCCTGGCGCCGGAGGGAATCAAGGTCGACCGGCTGATCGTGATCGGCACCGGCAAGGCGGCCGACCTCAAGGAGAAGGATCTTCTCAAATTCGGCGGCGTGGTGGCCGGCAAGCTCAATGCTGGCAGCGCCGCGATGACCGTCCTCGCGGAACTGCCCGATGCTGCAATGACCGCCGGCCAGGCAGCCACGATTGCCACCGGCATCCGCCTGCGGGCCTACAAGTTCGACCGCTACAAGACCAAGAAGAAGGACGGCGAGGACGGCGCCGTGCGGGCCGAGGTCTCGATCGCGGTCGACGACGTCGCCTCTGCGAAGAAGACGTTCGCACCCGAATCGTCGATCGTCGACGGCGTCAATCTCGCGCGTGAACTCGTCAACGAGCCGCCGAACGTGCTGTACCCCGAGGAGTTCGCGCGCCGCGCCAGCCAGCTCCGCAAGCTCGGCGTCACCGTCGAGGTCCTCGACGTCAAGGCGATGACCAAGCTCGGCATGGGTGCGCTGCTCGGCGTCGGGCAGGGCTCGGTGCGGCCCAGCCGCACCGTGATCATGCGCTGGAACGGCGGCAAGAAGAGCGAGGCGCCGGTCGCGTTCGTCGGCAAGGGCGTCTGCTTCGACACCGGCGGTATCTCGATCAAGTCGGCCGGCGGCATGGAGGATATGAAGGGTGACATGGGCGGCGCAGCCTGCGTGGTCGGGCTGATGCACGCGCTCGCGGCGCGCAAGGCCCGCGTCAACGCCGTCGGCGCCATCGGCCTCGTCGAGAACATGCCCGACGGCAATGCGCAGCGTCCGGGCGACATCGTCACCTCGATGTCCGGCCAGACCATCGAAATCATCAACACCGACGCCGAGGGGCGCCTCGTGCTCGCCGACGTGCTCTGGTACGTCGCCAAGAAGTGCAAGCCGAAGTTCATGGTCGATCTGGCAACGCTGACCGGAGCGATCATGGTCGCACTCGGCACCGATCACGCCGGCATGTTCTCCAACAATGACGAACTCGCCGAGCGTCTCGCGAAGGTCGGCCTGGAGACCGGGGAGAAGGTGTGGCGCATGCCGCTGGGTCCCGAATACGACAAGCAGATCGACTCGCAATTCGCCGACATGAAGAACACCGGCGGGCGCAATGGTGGCTCGATCACGGCCGCGCAATTCCTGCAGCGCTTCGTCGACGGCACGCCCTGGGCCCATCTCGACATCGCCGGCACCGCGATGGGCGCGCCGAAGACCGAGATCAACCAGAGCTGGGGCTCGGGCTACGGCGTCCGGCTGCTCGAGCGACTGGTCTCCGATTATTACGAAGCCAAGAAGTAGAGTGTCAGCCGTCGCATGACCGAGGTTCTGTTCTACCATCTGCAGAACATGACGCTGGAGACCGTGTTGCCGCCGCTGCTTGAGAAGTCACTCGAGCGCGGCTGGCGCGTGGTCGTGCAATCGACGTCGCAGGAGCGCGCCGAGACGCTCGACGCGCATCTGTGGACCTACAGCGACGATTCATTCCTCCCGCACGCGAGCGCGCGCGTTGCCGATGCACAGGACCAGCCGATCATCCTGTCGATCGAGGAAGATAATCCGAACCGGGCCAATGTCCGATTCCTGGTCGACAACGCGGCGCTGCCGGCCGACTGCGACAGCTACGAGCGGGTGGTCCTCGTGTTCAACGGCGACGATCCCGACGCGGTGGCCGCGGCCAGGGAGAGCTGGACCGCCTGCAAGGCACGGGGCTTCGAGGTCACCTATTGGCAGACCGACGAGCGGGGACGCTGGCAGCGGCGCCAATAGCGATATCGACTAATTAATGATAATTCGACGTTTCCCGGGGCGGGTCACGGTCATGCCGCAAAGTGATGTTCGGACAACCCCTTAGGTAGTGGGGTTAGGAGCCTTGTCGATCGTGCGAGACGGAACATTCAGTCGGAAGTCGCTGCTGGCCCTGCTGTTGCTTGCACCTGGCCTTGCCGGCTGTTCAAGCGCATCCGACATTTTCTCGCGTGATGCAGACTGGTTCTCGCGGCCCGGACGGGTATTCATCCGCAACATCTCGATCGAATCGCCGCCCCTGACGCCGGACAAGCCGGTGACCAACGACGACCTCGTCAGTGCCGACGGCAGCTGTCCAGGCATGGCGCCCCCGCCGGGCGCTGCCGATGCGAACGCGCAGGCTCCCGGTGCCCCGCCGCCGCAGCCGATGGGCGGCAGCGTCGCACTCGGCCACACCGAATGCGACGTCGTGCGCGGCATCGGCGCCCCCGATAGCGTGAACCTGTCGAACGGACCTGGCGGCGAACGCGTCGCGGTGGTGACCTGGTCGCGTGGCGCACGCGCCGGCATCTATACGTTCTCCGGGGGGCGCCTTACGTCGGTCGAGCGTGGTCCTGATCCCGCGCCGGAGCCGAAGGCTGCGAAGCCAAAGAAGAAGCCGAAAAAGTCGGCGGCAACCTCGAACGGCTGAGCCGCAACCCGCAACGACGCTAGTTCGCGGCCTCGTCGAGTTCGGCGCTGGCCTCCAGCCATTCTTCCTCGGCGCGTTGCAGCGCGCTCTCGGCGCCGGCGCGCGCCTTGGTCAGCTGCGCAGCCTGCTTGGGATCGCGCGTAAAGATATCGGGCAGCGCGAGCGCGGTATCGATCTTGGCGATGATGCCGTTGATGCGCTCGATCTCGCTCTCGGCTTGCGTCACCCGCTGCCGCGGTGAAACGCGCCTTTCATTGCGGATCCGCTCGGGCTTTGTCGGCTCCTTGGCGCGCTCGCGCGAGGCCGTCCGTCCGTCATTGGCCGACAGGATCATGCGGCGATATTCGTCGAGATCGCCGTCGTAGGCCGTGACGGTCTGGTTCGCCACGACCCACAACCGGTCGGCGCAGGCCTCGATCAGATAGCGATCGTGCGAGACCATGATGATGGCGCCGGGGAATTCGTTGATCGCCTCCGCCAGCGCCGCGCGGCTGTCGATGTCGAGATGGTTGGTCGGCTCGTCCAGGATGATCATGTTGGGGCCATAGAACGTCGCAAGCCCGAGCAGCAGCCGCGCCTTCTCGCCGCCCGACAGGCTCTTCACCAGCGTGTCGCCGGCCTTGCCGGAGAAGCCGATCGCGCCGACGCGGGCGCGCACCTTGCTCTCCGGAGTCTCGGGCATCAGCTTGCGGATGTGATCATAGGGGGAGCCGTCGAGATTGAGCTCGTCGACCTGGTGCTGGGCGAAATAGCCGACCGACAGCTTGTCCGCTTTTGTGATCCTGCCCGAGAACGGCGCGAGCTTGCCGGCCAGCAACTTGACCAGCGTCGACTTGCCGTTGCCGTTGGAGCCGAGCAACGCGATGCGGTCGTCGGTATCGACGCGCAGCGTCACGCGGTTGAGCACCGGCTTGCCCGGCTCGTAGCCGACCGAGACGTCATCGACCGCAATGATCGGCGGCGACAGCAGCTTCTCCGGTGCCGGGAACGAGATCTCGTGAACGTCCTGGGTCACCAGCGCGGTGATCGGCTTCATCCGCTCCAGCATTTTCACGCGCGACTGCGCCTGCCGCGCCTTGGAGGCCTTGGCCTTGAAGCGGTCGACGAAGTCCTGCAGGCGCTTGCGCTCATCGGCCTGCCGCTTGGCGTGCTTGGCGTCGAGCAATTCGCGCGCGGCGCGCTGTTCCTCGAAGGAGGAATAGGTGCCCTTGTAGAGCGTCAGCCTGCCGCGATCGAGATGCAGGATCTGATCGACCGAGGTGTCCAGCAGATCGCGGTCGTGGCTGATCACGATCACCGTACGCGGATAGTTGGCGAGGTGGTTCTCGAGCCACAACGTGCCTTCGAGATCGAGATAGTTGGTCGGTTCGTCCAGCAGCAGCAGGTCGGGTGCGGAGAACAGTGTCGCCGCCAGCGCGACGCGCATGCGCCAGCCGCCGGAGAATTCCGCGCAGGGCCGCGCCTGGTCTGCGGTCGAGAAGCCGAGGCCGGAGAGGATCGCAGCTGCCCGGGCGGGGGCGGAGTGGGCGTCGATGTCGACCAGCCGGGTCTGGATCTCGGCGATCCGATGCGGGTCGTGCGCGGTCTCGGCCTCGTGCAGCAGCGCGTCGCGCTCGAGGTCGGCCTTCAGCACGACGTTGATCAGGCTTTCCGGCCCGTCGGGTGCTTCCTGCGCCAAGCTGCCGATCCGCCAGCGCGGCGGCAGCGCGATGCTGCCGCTCTCGGTCGGGAGGTCGCCGCGGATGGCATGAAACAGCGTCGACTTGCCAACGCCGTTACGGCCGACAAATCCGACGCGCGCGCCGGGCACGATTTGCACAGAACTGTGATCAATCAACAGCCGTCCGGCGATCCGGATTGAGATGTCAGTGATGGAGAGCATGCAGCGTTGTCACCGGACCCGCTGCCAAACGCAACCCGTCTACCTGTAAAAATCTCTCCGGACGGCTGTTGCAAAAACGCAATTGGGGCTGCTGGTGAGCCCGCAATACCTAATGGTGATCGTTTTCCCGCCGTTGCATCTCCTCGAGGAGTTGCTGGAGGCGGGACGAAAGCGCGGGCTCTGGCCGCAAGCTTTGCTGGAGCCGTTCACCCACGGCGTCGCAGATGTAACGGCAGGTCTTGCGATCAAGCTGATCGGGATCGTTGTCGATCTTGGTCATTGTCATTGTCATTGTATGTCTCTTGGCGAGTTCCACCTCGCATGTTCGAGTTATCCTCGCCATGACAAGTCGCGACCCCCGAATTTAGTTTCCCGCCCGCCTTACTCTCGCCTTTGAGGGAGTGAGGCGCATCGTCGGGTTGGGTTCCCCGGCCAGAAAAAAGCCCCGGCGCGAGGCCGGGGCTGAGTTCAGTCAGGGGAGCGGGCGATAGACCAGATGGATCAGTAGCAACGATTGACCAGGCGCCAGCGGGGACCCCACGGGGTCGGCACCACGCGACGCACGTAGCAGCCGCCGTAGCCATATCCGTAACCGCCGTAGTAGGCCGGACCTCCGACGATGACGCGCGGGCCACCCCACCAGCCGTGGTGCCATCCACCGTGCCAGCCGCCGTGCCAACCGCCCCAGGCGGAGGCGGAGGTCGGGGCGAGCGCGGCGGCGCCGAGCGAAATTGCGGCAATAGCGGCAAGCGAAATCTTGCGTAACATGATCGTCTCCTCGAGCTATGGGCGCGCGCGGCGCGCCCGCGGTGACATCGTTTCCCGAGACGTCCTGTGAGGCTTGCGGATTGGGGGGCCAGCAAGGCGTCCGATCAGTGAACAGCCTATGCGGGTGGAGCTGAACGGCAGCGGCACGGCGCTGACAGAATGGGTTCACCTAGGTGAAATCGCGGTAAGCCAGCCGAGCGCACCTGTCCGGAGACCGCTTGGGCGACGGTTTTCGCCGCGAAAATCCATCAAAACTAAAGGCTAACGCGTCACAGGGTCGCTTGCCGTTACCCCATCGCGCCGATATAAGCCCCGGCAACTCCCAGCCACCGTTTACAAGGACGAAATCATGGCGATTGAACGCACCTTTTCGATCATCAAGCCCGATGCCACAGAGCGCAACCTGACCGGCGCGGTCAATGCGGTGATCGAGAAGGCGGGCCTGCGGATCGTGGCGCAGAAGCGCATCCAGATGACCCGCGGCCAGGCCGAGACCTTCTACGCCGTCCACAAGGCACGCCCGTTCTTCGGCGAGCTGGTCGACTTCATGACCTCGGGCCCTGTCGTGGTCCAGGTGCTGGAAGGCGAGGGCGCCATCCTGAAGTATCGCGACGTGATGGGCGCGACCGATCCGTCGAAGGCCGCCGAAGGCACCATCCGCAAGCTCTATGCGAAGTCGATCGGCGAGAACTCGGTGCACGGTTCGGATGCGCCGGAGACCGCGGTGATCGAGATCGCGCAGTTCTTCGCCGGTAACGAAATCGTCGGCTAACGACGTACAACTGAAAGTGACACGGTCTCCTGGAGGAGACCGTGTCGAAATAAACTGGGGAGCGGCGGACGACCGCCGCCAGGGGCGGCCGCAAGGCCGACGAATAGGACTCGCTGTGGACTGGCTGTGGCAGATCTTTGATCCGGCGTACATCGGCGCGTTCTTCACCGAGTTCAAGAACGAGATGGCGACGCCGACCTTCTGGGTCGCCGTCGGCAAGATCATCTGGATCAACGTCCTGCTGTCGGGCGACAACGCGCTCGTGATCGCGATGGCCTGCCGCGGGCTCGCACCGCGCCAGCGTCTGTGGGGCATGATTCTCGGCGCCGCCGCGGCGGTGCTGCTGCGCGTCATCTTCACCGGCATCGTCGCCAGCCTGATGGAGCTTCCTTACCTGAAGCTCGTCGGCGGACTGGCGCTGATCGTGATCGCCGCCAAGCTCTTGGTGCCGGAGCAGGAGGACGAGGACAGCGTGCATGCGGCCTCGCATCTGTGGGCCGCGGTTCAGATCGTCGTCGTCGCCGATATCGTGATGAGCCTCGACAATGTGATCGCGGTGGCGGCCGCCGCAAACGGCAGCGTGCCGCTGCTGGTGCTCGGCCTTGCGATCAGCGTTCCCCTGATCGTTGCCGGCGCGGCGCTGATCATGGCGCTGCTCACCAAGCTGCCGATCCTGGTCTGGGCCGGCGCGGCGCTGCTCGGCTGGATCGCGGGTGACGTCATCGCGACCGACCCGGCCGTGCATCCGAAGCTCGATGCGCTGTTCGCCGGACCGCTCGGCGCCAGGCTCGATTCCTGGCTGACGTCGATCGGGATGTCGCCGCAATTCGCGCATGGCGGCAGCGGCGGCGAGATCACGCTCGCGGTGCTCGGCATTATCGTGGTGCTGGCCGTCGGATCGATCTGGCGCCGTCAGGCGCTCAGGAAGGCCAAGCAGGCCGCCAAGGCGGCGTGAGCGGGATTTTCTCTAGCGCCGCACGATCGAGCCGGCGCGCCCGACCAGCCGCGCCAATTGCCTGAAGCGGCTGCCGACGCGATCGGCGACCAGATCAACCATCCGGTGCTCGAACACCAGCATCAGCTTGCGGCCCTGGGTGCGGAAATGAGTTGCCGGCAGCACGCCGGTGCGCGCCGCCGTGATCAGATGCGCGACGCGGAACGCAGCGCCGAGCACGCGCGCGCGCTCGTCCATCGCCGGCGTCACCAGCGCACGGATCTGCGGCGGCGGTTCGTTTTCCTCACTGAGGCCGGCGTAGCGATAGAACACCGAGAGCGCGACGAAGGCACGCCCCTGATGCGTGATCGAGCCGAAATTGCCGTTCATGATCAGGCTGAGGGTTTCCTCGCCGCGATGATCGGGATGCACCCGCCAGCCGATGTCGGAGAGCAGGCAGGCGACGTGACGCAGCCGGCGGTCTTCCTCGGTCTCGCGCAGCCTGACGACGCGCACCAGGCGGTCGGTCCAGGCGGTCAGTTCCTGGGCGTGGCGGGCGGAGCGCGACAGCAATTCGTTGAGGTTCTGGGCGGCGCAGGCCAGCCCGTCCTTGGCCCGCTCGGCCGGCGGCAGCATCTCGTAGAGCAGGCCCTCGCGCACGCCGAAGGTCGAGAACACGATGGTCTTCGGCTGCGCGACGCGGATGATGTATTCGAGCACGAGCGCGGCATAGGCGAGCAGCGGCCGCCGCGCATCGGCGATCGATTCGATGTTGGCCAGCATGTTGGTGGCCGCGAGCCGCCGCAGCCGCTGCGCGAAGTCGAGCGCGTCGACGGCAGGAATCGAATAGCCGTGCATCACCTTGAGCGGATAGCCGCTCTGGATGATGTGGATGCGCGCGAGCGCGCGCCAGGTGCCGCCGACCGCGTAGAAGGTGCGGCCGCGGCCGGTCTTGAGCTGGGCGACGCCGAGCAGCTCGTTCTTGACGATGCGTTCGGCGCGCTTGAGCGATTTGTTCGAGAGGTCCTGCAGCGCGAGGCTGCCGAGCGGCAGAGTCACGCCGCTGCGTACACGGTTGCCCTTGACGTCGATCAGCTCGAGCGAGCCGCCGCCGAGATCGCCGACGATGCCGTTCGGATTGTGTATGCCCGAGACGACGCCGAGCGCCGACAGCTTCGCTTCACGCGGTCCGGTGAGAATCTCGATCTTGGCGCCGCAGATCCGCTCGGCCTTGGCGATGAAGTCCGGACCGTTCTTGGCGTCGCGGCAGGCGGCGGTCGCGATCGCGTAGACGCGGCCGACCTGCTGGATCCTGCACAGCGCACGAAAGCGGCGCAGCGCGGTGAGCGCCTTGTTGACCGCATCGGTTGCGAGCAGGCCGGTGCTCTGCACCTCGCGCCCGAGCCCGCACAGCGCCTTCTCGTTGAAGATGGTGATGAGGCTGCGCGCCATCGACTCGTAAACCACGAGACGAACCGAGTTCGAGCCGATATCGATCACAGCGACGCTGGAAGCGCGCTTCCGCGGCCGCTTCACCGTAAGGCCCCCTTAAGACGATGGCTGCTGACGCTCGTTGCGACGCGTGAGACGGCGCGGTGAAGATTCCTTGAGAGACTTACCACGGCCGGACAGACTCGGATTTGTCATAAAATAGTCATGCAGGTTGAAAGGCTCTTCGCCTTTCGCGGCCTTCATACGCGTTGACGATCCGTCGGGCAACAATTGCCAGCTCTGCTCGGTGTCCTTCAGGTTCGCGACCATGATCTGTTCGAGAACCTGCTGATGCACCGTGGGATTTTGCAGCGGACAGAGAACCTCGACGCGGCGGTCGAGGTTGCGCGGCATCATGTCGGCGGACGAGATATACACAGCAGCTTTTGTGCTCGGCAGGCCCTGGCCCATGCCGAAGCAATAAATTCGGCCGTGTTCCAGGAACCGGCCGATCACCGATTTGACGCGGATGTTCTCCGACAATCCGGGCAGCCCGGGCCGCAGGCAGCAGATGCCGCGCACCACGAGCTCGACCGAGACGCCGGCCTGCGAGGCCTCATACAGTGCGTCGATGATGTCGGGGTCGACCAGCGCATTCATTTTCATCCAGACCGCGCCGGGCCGGCCGTGCTTGACGTGGGCGATCTCGCCATGGATGTGCTCGATGATCCGCTTGCGCAGCGTCAGCGGCGACACCGCCATCTTCTCGATGTCGCTCGGCTCGGCATAGCCGGTGATGTAGTTGAACACCCGCGCGACGTCGCGGCCGATGATCGGATCCGAGGTGAAATAGGAGAGGTCGGTGTAGATGCGCGCGGTGACCGGATGATAATTGCCGGTGCCGGTGTGCACATAGGTGGTGAGGTTGCCGCCCTCGCGGCGCACCACCATCGACAGCTTGGCATGCGTCTTCAGTTCGATGAAGCCGTAGACCACCTGGACGCCGGCGCGTTCGAGGTCGCGCGCCCAGCGGATGTTGGCTTCCTCGTCGAACCGCGCCTTGAGTTCGATCAGCGCGGTCACCGACTTGCCGGCTTCGGCGGCCTCGGCGAGCGCACGCACGATCGGCGAGTTGTTCGAGGTGCGATACAGCGTCTGCTTGATCGCGACCACGTCGGGATCGCGCGCTGCCTGTTGCAGGAACTGGACGACGACGTCGAAGGATTCGTAGGGGTGGTGGACCACGAGGTCCTTCTGCCTGATAGCGGCAAAGATGTCGCCGCCATGGTCGCGCACGCGCTCGGGATGGCGCGGCACATAGGGCGGGAATTCGAGATCGGGGCGATTGAGGCGGGTGAGCTGCGACAGCTCATTCATCGCGAGCACGCCGTCGACCAGGATCACCTCATCGTCCGCTGCCGACAGGGCGTGCTGCACGAAGACGCGCAGCTCTTCGGGCATCGAGGCCTCGATCTCGAGCCGGATCACCGACCCGCGCCGGCGGCGCTTGAGGGCAGTCTCGAACAGGCGAACGAGGTCTTCGGCCTCTTCCTCGATTTCGAGTTCGGAGTCCCTGATGATGCGGAATGCGCCCTGGCCCTTGACGGTGTAGCCGGGGAACAGGCGGCCGATGAACAGACCGGTGGCCTGCTCGAGCGTGATCAGCCGCGCCGGCGCGCCTTCCTTCGTCGAGGGAATGCGGAGGAAGCGGTCGATCTTGCCGGGCATGCGGATCAGCGCGTTCATCGCCTTGCCGTCGGCGATCCGCGACAATTGCAGCGCGACCGTGAAGCCGAGATTCGGGATGAACGGGAACGGATGCGCGGGGTCGATCGCCAGCGGGGTCAGCAGCGGGAAGATGCTGTGGAGGAAGTGATCCTCGATCCAGGCGCGCTCGGACCTGGTGACATCGCGCCCATCGACCAGCTGGATGCCGACCTTGGAGAGGATATCGCGCAGGTCGCTCCAGATCGCCTGCTGGTCGGAGGCGAGCTGCGAGACCGTCTTGTTGATCATCACGAGCTGCTCGGCCGGGAGCAGGCCGTCCGGGCTGCGCTCGGCGATGCCCTCACGGACCTGCGCCTTGATACCGGCGACGCGGACCATGAAGAACTCGTCGAGATTGTTCGCCGAAATCGACAGGAAGCGGACCCGCTCCAGCACGGGATGGCCTGTGTTGACCGATTCCTCGAGCACCCGCCGGTTGAAGTGCAGCCAGGAGAGCTCCCGGTTGATGAATCGCTCGGGACTGGTAGCGATCGCGGGGACGGGCGGGAGTTCCGCCTCTTTCTCTTTGATTTCAGGTGCTTGTGCCGAGTCCATCAAGTGCTGGTCCAATTCGGGGCAGGGGCCGGAGCGGTCTAACCGAAGGCCGCAGAGACCATGTGATATTGCGATGACGTTTCGATGACATTGATGTTCCGCCGGCCCGCGCCGTCAAGCCGCAGGTCCGCTCAGGCGTCCCGCAACAGTTCGGCCGCCAGCGCCCGGGTCACCGGCCGGCCGAGCCGCAGCGCCTCGGTATCCAGCAGCTCGACCGCCTGGCGGACGGCGGCATAGGAGCGCTCGATCCGGTTTGTCAGGTAGCTGACCAGCGGCTCGTCCACGCTCATCTGGCGGTCGGCGCAGAACTTGACGATCAGGCCGCGGAACAGCTGGTCGTCGGGCGGCAGCAACGTCACCGTCGGCACCGCGCGGAGCCGGGACCGCAGGTCGCGCAGCTCGATCTCGAACGCCGACGGCGGCAAGCGGGCCGTGATCAGCACGTAGGCATCGTCCTGACGCGCCAGATTCATCAGATGAAACATCGCGCGCTCGTCGAAATCCGACGGCCTCAGATCCTCGACCACCAGCGCACCGGTCGCGAGCGCTGCCGGCACGGTGTCGGCGGTCAGCGCATGCGCCGCGGTCGCGCGTGCGCCGGCGCTCTCGGCCCAGATCGCGGCGAGGTGGCTCTTGCCGGAGCCGTCGGGGCCCACCAGCAGCATGATTCGATTCGGCCAGTCGGGCCAGCCGTCGATTAGCGCCAGCGCGGCTTCATTGGCAGGCCCTTCGAGGAAATCGTCGCGGGTCAGTTTCTCCTCGTGCGGCAAGGCCAAGGCCAATTGACGAGGTTGAACGCTACTGGCCACACAAGTCTCCAAACCACTCTAATCCGCGCAAACGCTTCGCGTTTGTCGCGCGAGAACCGATCTGCGGATCATGCTCTACCGAGCCTCGATCGTGCTCATGTGCCGCACCCACTCCACGAGATAGAGGGACACCGAGCCCAAAGTAAAGATCGTGACGAGGCCCATCAGGATCCAGTCGTAGGGATGCGGCTCGAAGCCGAAGCCGAGCGAGGCCAGCACCAACGCCGCGAAGCCGACCTGCGCCACCGTGTTCAGCTTCGACACCATCAGCGGCTTCATCTCGACCGGCTTGTCGAACAACCATGACACAATCACGGCGGAGACGATCATGATGTCGCGCGACACCACGAGAATCACGATCCAGCGCGGCACCGCGCCCCAGATTCCGAGCGCGACATAGATCGACACCAGCAGCGCCTTGTCGGCGAGCGGGTCGAGCAGGGCGCCGAGCTCGCTCGTCATGTTGAAGCGCTTGGCGAGGAAACCGTCGACCGCGTCCGACACGCCGGCGATCACGAAGATCGCGAAAGCGATCTCCATCTGGCTGGACACGATGGCCCAGACGATCACCGGCACCAGGATGATGCGGCCGAGGGTAATGATGTTCGGTATGCTCAAGTTGAGTCGCTTCCCGGCTAGAAGCCTGATTTTACTCGATATCCGGCTCTTTTGCGCGACGGCCGGGTGTTATCTACATAGTATCGCGGCAGCATCGCCGCGAGCCATTGCGCGGGGGCGGAATTCCTCGTAACCAGCCCCTAACCATCTGGAATTGGGCATGACCGAGCGCAAAAACGGGCTCACCTACGCGGATTCGGGTGTCGATATCGACGCCGGCAATCGTCTTGTCGATCTGATCAAGCCGATGGTGCGGGCGACCGCACGGCCCGGCGCGGACGCCGAGATCGGCGGATTCGGCGGGCTGTTCGACCTCAAGGCCGCGGGCTTCAAGGATCCTGTCCTGGTGGCCGCGACCGATGGCGTCGGCACCAAGCTGAAGATCGCGATCGAGACCGGCATCCACGGCGGCATCGGCATCGATCTCGTCGCGATGTCGGTCAACGACCTTGTCGTGCAGGGTGCGGAACCGCTGTTCTTCCTCGACTATTTCGCCTGCGGCAAGCTGCATCCGGAGGCCACCGCGCAGATCGTCGCCGGCATCGCCGAGGGCTGCCGCGAATCCGGCTGCGCGCTGATCGGCGGCGAGACCGCCGAGATGCCCGGGCTCTACAAGGACGGCGATTACGACCTCGGCGGCTTCGCCGTCGGTGCGGCCGAACGCGGCACCTTGCTGCCGACCGGGGATATCGCGGCCGGCGACGCCGTGATTGGCCTTGCTTCCTCGGGCGTGCACTCCAACGGCTACTCCCTGGTGCGCAAGATCGTCGAGCAATCCGGCGTGGCCTATGACGCGCCGGCGCCGTTCGCACCGGTCATGACGCTCGGCGCGGCGCTGCTGACGCCGACCAAGCTCTATGTGAAATCCTGCCTGCGCGCGATCCGCGAGACGGGCGCGGTGAAGGGCCTCGCCCATATCACCGGCGGCGGCTTCACCGACAATATTCCGCGCGTGCTGCCGAAGCATCTCGGCGTCGGCATCGATCTGGCGCGGCTGCCGGTGTTGCCGGTGTTCAAATGGCTGGCCGAGCAGGGCGGCATCGCCGAGATTGAGCTGCTGCGCACCTTCAACTGCGGCATCGGCATGATCGCGATCGTCAAGGCCGATGCGGTCGATGCGGTGACCGAGGCCTTCACCGCCGGCGGCGAGACCGTGACGCTGCTCGGCGAGGTGATCGAGGCGAAGGACGAGCATCGCGTGGTCTATCACGGTCATCTCGATCTCTCGCGATGAAGCGCCGCACAGCCATCCTGATCTCCGGCCGCGGCTCCAACATGGCCGCGTTGATTGAGGCTGCGAAGGCTGCGGACTTTCCGGCCGAGATCGCGGTCGTGATCTCCAACCGCGCCGACGCGCCCGGGCTGGAGAAGGCGGCCGCCAGCGGCATTCCCACCGTCGTCATCGCGAGCAAGCCGTTCGGCAAGGATCGCGCGGGCTTCGAGGCGGTGCTGCAAAAGGCGCTCGACGACAACCGGGTCGAGCTGATCTGCCTCGGCGGTTTCATGCGGCTGTTCACGGCCGACTTCGCGCGGCACTGGTACGGGCGGATGCTCAACATCCATCCCTCGCTGCTGCCGTGCTTTCCCGGCCTCGACCCGCACGGCCAAGCGTTGCGTGCAGGGGTCAAGCTGTCCGGCGCGACGGTGCATTTCGTGATCCCGGAGACCGATGCCGGACCGATCGTGATGCAGGGTGCGGTGACTGTGGCCGACGATGACACGCCCGAGACGCTCGCCGCACGCGTGATCGGAATCGAGCATCGCATCTATCCGGAGGCGTTGCGGCTGCTGGCGAGCGGCCGGCTCAAGCTCGAAGGCGATCGCTGCAGGACGCAGGGCAGCGCCGCAACCGGCAGCACATTGATCGCGCCGGCGCCTTAAGGCGCGTCGCCTGCGCCAAACGAAATCCCTGAGAAGTATCCCCCGGGTGATGCGGCCGGGGGAGGCATCAGGATGAATTCCGCGAGCAGCGAAGTTCAGTGAACCTTGAGGTTCTCTGCCGACGCCTTGCCGCGGTTTTCCACCAGCTCGTACTCGACGGTCTGGTTCTCGTTGAGTGTGCTGAGGCCTGCGCGTTCGACCGCCGAGATGTGGACGAACACATCCTTGTCGCCGACGGCCGGCTTGATGAACCCATAACCTTTGGTCGGGTTGAACCATTTGACGGTACCCTTCGGCATCGTCTCTCTCCCAGTCTAGACATAAAAAAGACGCGGCCACGTTTTCCACGTGCCACGCCACAAGCGGGCTTTCCGTTGTCTGTACAATTCCCGGGTCTTCAGATCCAAAGTCTTCAAGTCCGAAGTTTCGCCTCTCGAAGCCGCCTCTTGAAGCCTTGGATAGAAACGTCGTGAAACGCACAGTCGAACGGCCGCAATCCGATTGTGAAGGGATTGCAACACGAAAATTGCGCGTTAGCAAGCGCGGTGGTTTTGCCTGACGCAACCTCAGCCTGTGCCGGTCGAACTATAGGCCCAAGGCGTTCGGCCACTGGCCGACGGTCGGATGGAACCTGGTGCGCTAGCCCCGATCCACCCGCACGACGCGGCCCTTGTCGATCGCGAGCGCGAGCTGGCCGTGCTTGAGCTTGAGTGCCGCTTCGCCGAACAATTCGCGCCGCCAGCCGTGCAGGGCGCCGACCTCGGCCTGATCGCTGGCCGCGATCTGCTCGAGGTCGTCGACGGTGGCGATCACCTTGCTGGCGACGCCGTGGCGTTCCGACGTCATGCGGAGCAGCACCTTGAGCAGCTCGACAGTCGCCGCACCGTTGGAATTGTTTCTGGGCTTTTCCAGCTTGGGCAGCGTCGCCTGGTCGCGGGCCAACCCGCGCTGCACCGCGGCGATGATGTCGGCACCCCATTTCGAGCGCTCGAAACCCTTTGGCAGCGAACGCAGGTTGCCGAGCTTCTCCAGCGAGGTCGGCGCGTGGGTGGCGATGTCGCCGACCGCATCGTCCTTGAGCACGCGCGATCGCGGCACGTCACGGCTTTGCGCCTCCTGCTCGCGCCAGGCCGCGACCTCGATCAGCACCGCGAGCTCGCGCGGCTTGCGTACGCGGGTCTTGAGCCGCTCCCAGGCGCGTTCGGGATGGAAGTCGTAGGTCTTCGGCGAGGTCAGGATCTCCATCTCCTCGCTGACCCAGTCACTGCGGTCACGCTTGCGCAAATCGGCATCGAGCGCCGCGAACACTTCGCGCAGATGGGTGACGTCGGAGACGGCGTAATGCAGCTGCTCTTCGGTCAGCGGACGGCGCGACCAGTCGGTGAAGCGATGGGTCTTGTCGGGGCGGTGGCCGGTGACGCGATCGACCAGCTGGTCATAGGCGATGCTGTCGCCATAGCCGAGCACCATGGCCGCGACCTGGGTGTCGAAGATCGGATGCGGGATCGTGCCGGAGAGGTGCCAGACGATTTCGATGTCCTGCCGCGCGGCGTGAAACACCTTGAGCACAGCCTCGTTCGACATCAATTCGAAGAACGGCTTGAGGTCGATGCCGGGCGCCAGCGCGTCGACCACGACGGCTTCATCCGCGCTCGCCATCTGCACGACGCAGAGCAGGGGATAGTAGGTCGTCTCCCGCAGGAACTCGGTGTCGACGGTGATGACCTTGTGTTGGGCGAGCCGATCACAGGCGGCGGCGAGGTCGGAGGTCGTGCTAATCAGATCCATGAAATGTCCATGACGGCTTGACCACACGCGTTCTGCCGAAAGGGCAGCTATGTCAAGGGTCTTGCAGGGATTTTGGCCCTGCATGGGGTGAGGGACAGGGCATTTTTGAATTGATTGGGCGCGATTCGAGGGTGTTTTCAGCCTGACCGCGCCGCGAATTCGTCGGTCGTCCCGGCGAAAACCGGGACCCATAACCGCCGGTTTTGGTCGTCGTAGGGATCGAGGCCCCGGCATCGTGCAGCAATTCGCATCTGGGGTAATGGGTCCTGGCTTGCGCCAGGACGGCGGTGGGGATGGTTCTCGATTCAAGGTCCCAAACACGCGATGTCATCACCGGCGAAAGCGGGTGATCCAGTACTCCAGAGGCAGTCGATATCGGGCGCTCGCGTTGCTGCGATCATTTGCGCCGTCGGGCAAATTGGGAATTGGCGATTGGAGCAACCAGGAGCGCAGACTAGTCAGGCTGGCCACGCGTGCCGTACGTTGCACAAGCAACCTGAAGTCGAATTACGAAAGGACCCGCCACCTTGATCTCGCCGCAAGCCGAGGCTGTTACCAGCGAGCTGTTTCAGATCGCCTCTGACGTCCCGGAGCATCGCCGCGATGCCGTGCTCGACGACATCAACAGCATCATCGAAACCAATTGGCTGACGGCGGAGAGATTCTGGTCGCGCCAGCACTCGCCGTTCAAGGCCGACCACGGCATCGTCCTGCGTCATCACGGCGGCGCATGCGTGGCCTACATGATCATCCAGCGTCTGGCCGTTGGCGGCACGCCGGTGATCTATCTGTCAGGCACCGCGGTCCGGGACACCTATCGCGGCAGCGGCTTCTTCAAGCAGATGTTCGAGACCGCGATGGCGGCGGAGTTCGGCGACCCGGCGGCGCCCGCAGAATTCTGCCTGTGCTGGCGGACGCGAAATCCCGTCATCTACGTCCTGGGCCGCGCGCAGTGCCGAAGTGTCGTGCCGGCCATTCCGGCCGAGACGCATGGGGCCGATCTCGACGAACTCTGTCTCAGCCTGGCTGCCATCCTGTATCCGCGCCAGGCCATCGAGAAGGCGACAATGGCGATGCGAGGCGCCTATGGCCAGCTGCGCTATCGCGATGAGCCGACGACCCAGACCTCGCCGGACGTCGACCGATGGTTCGCGCAGACCATTCCCGACAGTGCCGATGCGGTGTTCTGCGCCGGATGGGCGAGCAATCGCTGGGCGAGGCGCTGAGGGGCGAAGAATTGCCTTGGCAACGGCTGGACTGGCGCAATGCGCTGTTGCGCGCCGCCGGGCATATCAGTGATAGCGGCGCGCCTCCATCCTCCCGTCATTCCGGGGCAGCCCGAAGGGCTGAGCCCGGAATCCATTGGGCCGCAAACCGCGTGGATGAATGGATTCCGGGCTCTCGCTTCGCGAGCCCTCAGGTGCGCAATTGCGCACCGGGGAATGACGAGGGAGGTTGCTGCGAGCGCCTGCGCTGCGGCGGGATCAATGATTGGCGATTCGTCCGGCCTCGACCGACGCGGCGATGTTGCCCGGATCAATCCGCGGTTCGTCCGCGCGAATGCGCGAGGGCCATCCGTACCGTGAGGCCAGCAGCGTGAGCTTGTCTCTGACGCGATAATGCGCGGGAGCTTCGAGGAAACGCCAGACGAACCACGCAAGTGCTACCATGCATGCCACGACAAACGCAGTCGAGAACGCGTCCGGCGTTGGCGTGATCAGCAGCAGGATCACGTAGCCGAGCTGCAGATGCAGCAGATAGAGCGGATAGGTGATGCCGCCGATGGCCCTGACCAGACCGTCCGGCAGCGGCACCGACTTGATACGCGTGGCGGCAAACACGATGGCGAGCGAGATGATGCAGATCGCGGTGACGACGCGCGGATCGAAGCTGCCATGGGTGTGGACGCCGAGCCGCTCCAGCTTGTGCACGGCCTGGAACGTCGCGGTGCCCATCGCCAGTGTCAGCAGGCTGTAGAGCCTGGTGTCGCGCCGTCCGCGGTAATGCTCATAGATCAGGAGCCCGACGGCGAAGAAGCCGCTGTCGTCGGCCATGAAGAGTTTCTCGAACAGGGGAACATCGAGTGTGAGCTCGTTGGCGAAGGTGATCGCGATCCACGCCACGATGATGGTGTCGATCCGCCGCGGGAAGATGCCCCAGGCCAGCAGCAGCGCGACCCAGGCGTAGAACACGACCTCGATCACAAGCGACCAGTAGGCGTCGTCCATGTAGGGCTGGCCGAGCATCGGCGCTGCGATGAACAGGTTGGCGAGCCACTGCCCCGACGTCACCTGGAACCAAGTGTGGCCGAGCAGCAGGGTCGCAAGGAAGGTCAGCGTCATGCAGATGACGAAGGTCGGATAGATCCGGCTGAAGCGGGCGATCGCGAAACCGACCGGCGTGCGGCCTTCCGCCGAATAGGCGATGACGAAGCCGGAGATCGCGAAGAACACGGGGACGCCGAGGAAGCCGTACTGGGCGACCGGGGTGAGGTACGGCAACGCCACCATTTGCGCGCCGTGCGATGCGGGGCCCCAGAAGCCGTAATGATACAGGATCACGGCCCCGACCGCGGCGAGCCGCAGCAGGTCCAGCACGGGAACACGGGTCGGATCCGCATGTTTAGAAACATTTGGCATATGCCGGTATTTTGACCGCCAGCCGTGAAGGCGTCCTTAATCCGGCCGGCGAAACGGTTGAGGGCCGTTCACGATTGCACGAGCCCGGTGGCGACGCCGGCGACCGCGCTCAGGACGACCACCGCCAGCGGCGGCGCCCGCCAGGCCGTGAGCAGCACGAAACCGGCCAACGCGATGCCGACATCGAGCGGACGCTGCACGCTGCTGGTCCACACAGGATTATAGAGCGCGGCACCGAGGATGCCGACCACGGCGGCGTTGACGCCGCGCATCATCGCCTGCGCCGCCGGCTGCTTGCGGAATTGATCCCAGAACGGCAGTGCTGCGAGCAGGACGAGAATTCCCGGCGCGAAGATGCCGACGAGGCCGACGATCGCACCCGGTACGCCGCCGATCACGGCGCCGAGATAGGCAGCGAAGGTGAACAGCGGGCCCGGCACGGCCTGTGCGGCGCCATAGCCGGTGAGGAACGCATCGTCGCCGATCCAGCCCGGCGTCACCACCGCTTCGCGCAGCAGCGGCAGCACGACATGGCCACCGCCGAACACCAGCGCACCGGAGCGGTAGAAGGCCTCGAACAGGCCGAGGCCGGGCCATGCGCGGGCGAGGAGCGGCAGTCCGACCAGCAGGGCGAGGAACAGGATCAGCGCGGCGATCCCAACGCGGCGCGACACCGGCATCGCGATATGCGTGACACCATTGGCCGGTGGTGCGCGGCAGAACCACAGCCCGGCGATAGCGCCCAGAATGATGGCGCCGATCTGCGCGATCGACGACGAACTTGTGAGGATCATGAGCGCGGCCACCGTCGCGATCGACGCGCGCTCACGGTCGGGGCAGAGCGAGCGCGCCATGCCCCAGACCGCCTGCGCCACGATCGCCACCGCGACGAGCTTGAGCCCATGCACCAAGCCTGCGCCGGTAGGGCCGCTCAATCCGCGCGCGCCAAAGGCGAACAGCACGAGCGCGATCGCCGACGGCAGCGTGAACCCGGTCCAGGCCGCCAGCGCGCCCAGATAGCCAGCGCGCATCAGGCCGAGCGAAAAGCCGACCTGGCTGCTGGCGGGGCCGGGCAGGAATTGGCAGAGCGCGACCAGATCGGCATAGGCCTGCTCGTCAAGCCAGCGCCGGCGGGTGACGAACTCGTCGCGGAAATAGCCGATATGGGCGATCGGACCGCCGAAGCAGGTCACGCCGAGCTTGAGGAAAATCAGCAGCACCTCGCGCGGCGAATGCGCGGCGGAGGGCGTCGTGTCGGAGTGCTGGACGTCGGTCTCGTTCAAGCGCCGTCAATTCCCTGGCTTGCGTCCCGCGTCAGGACTCATCAGGGCAAGGATATCGCGTTTTGGTGACGCCTGAGCGCGATATTATCCGGTTACAGCGAGATGGACGGGCGCCGTGCGACGAACACCGTGGCCGTCGCGATGGCTCACTCGTAGCGGATGTTCTTCGACGGCCGGCGCGCCGCAGGCATCGCCAGCACGACGAGACACAGCGCGATCATCGCCAATCCCATAAATTCGAATGCGAATGCGTCCACGGGCCGTTCTCCCCCATCAGAAACAGTTAGACTTGTTGGGGGAGCGTTGACGCGCTGTTAAGCCTTATGGTTACCGCCGCGAGCCTCCCGGCATGGTGCAGGGTGAGTTAACGCTCACATGAGGGCAGATCCGCGCCTTACGCGGCCAGCGCGTCCTGATTGATCTCGCCCTTGGCGAGCGCCGTCAGCAGCGTGTCGCAGTGCCGCTCTTCTTCCAGACTGTCGTGTAGCAGCCGCTGGTCGTCGCGCAGATTGAGCTGGCCGGCGAGGGCCGCCGCGCTGCCATAGGCGGCAATCTCATAGTGCTCGAGCTTCTGCGCCGAGGCGAGGAGGCCGGCATCGCGCAGATTGTCGTCGGGCAGCAGCGAAACCATTTTCGCGGTCTCGCGGATCAGCGCCTGCATCGCCTGGTCGGTGTGCTCCAGCGGATCGCCGCCATGCATGCGCAGCAGCGATTTCAGCCGTTCGCCCTGCACGATGGTCTCGCGGTGATGGCGGCCGAACGCATCCTTGAGCGACGGATGCGCGGCGATCTCCGCCATCCGCGCCAGCGCTACGGCGAGCTGGTCTTCGACGCTGCAGAGTTCCTGGAGCTCGGCGACATACATGTCCTTGAAGCTCGTGATCTTCATGTTGAAACCTTTCTCGCTTGTCGCGGCGCGCGAGCGCCGTTCAGGGCGCCGTCCACCGGATCGGGTCATCGTTCGATCGTGCCGGCGCGGCGAATCTTCTTCTGGAGCAACAGAATGCCGTACAGCAGCGCCTCTGCGGTCGGCGGGCAGCCCGGGACATAGACATCCACCGGCACGATGCGGTCGCAGCCACGCACGACCGAGTACGAGTAGTGATAATAGCCGCCGCCATTGGCGCAGGAGCCCATCGAGATGACATAGCGCGGTTCCGGCATCTGGTCGTAGACCTTGCGCAAGGCGGGGGCCATCTTGTTGCATAGCGTCCCCGAGACGATCATGACGTCCGACTGCCGCGGCGAAGCGCGCGGAGCGGC
Source organism: Bradyrhizobium sp. CER78 (assembly GCF_029846235.1). GTDB lineage: Bacteria > Pseudomonadota > Alphaproteobacteria > Rhizobiales > Xanthobacteraceae > Bradyrhizobium. The sequence goes on along the minus strand of NZ_JARVWP010000003.1, from coordinate 533,822 downwards.
ACCGAAGCGTTCCACGTCGTAGCGCGGCATCGACACCTGCATCTGCTCGATCGCACAGCAGGCGAGCCCGAACGTCATCCACATCATCGATCCCGAGCGTGCCCAGGTCACGAGATCGTCGAACGGGGCGACGAAATAGCCGCGGTCGCCAAGCTCGTAACGGCGGTCCTCGAACCAGGTCTGGTATTCTGCTATCGCCATCGCGGTTCCTCCGCGCGTTACGTGGTATGGCCGCCGCGATCGGGATTGGTCGGCGTCTTCTTCGCGCGCTGCGGAGTCATTTTCGCCGGATCCGGCGCTCCCGGCACGCCGCGTGGCCCCAGCTGCTGGCGCTGCAGATCGTCCTCGGAAAATGGCGGCTCGATGCCGTTCGGATTGCTGCGCGCGATCGCGGTTTTCAGGTCGTCAGTTTTCAGGTCGTTCTGGCCCATGCTGGCGCTCCATGATCTCTGCGGAACGGAACCTCGATCGAACGAGGCCGCACGTTCCACGCTGTCCGGCCAACGATGAGCGCGTGAAATCGTTGCAAACAAATCAGGAGCGTGGCGCTACGCCACGAGCTTCGGCAGCGCGGCGGCGAGCGCGTCCACTGCAAGCCGAACCTTCAGCGGCAGCCGTGGCGTCGGCAGCCACAGCGCGTGGCAGTCGTAGGGCAGTTCCCCTTCGTTGCCGAGAACCTGGACCAGCGCGCCGCGCTCGAGGCGTTCGCGCACCAGCCAGGAGGGCAGCCACGCCAACCCCATGCCGCGCGCCACGGCGTCGGCGATCGCTTCGAGATCGTCGAGCCTGAGCCGCCCGGCCGGCCAGACCTCGCGCGGCGGCGCGCCGTCGCGCGGGAACAGCCACGGGCGCGCGCGGCCCAGGCGGCGATAGACGATCGCCTGGTGCTGGCCGAGCTCGTCGAGCGTGCGCGGCCGGCCGTGGGCCTTCAGATAGGCGCGCGAGCCGCACACCACCATGCGCTGGCGCGCGATGCGCCGCGTGATCACGCTGGCCTGCTCGCTGAGATCGCCAGTTCTGATCGCAAGGTCGTAGCCGCCCTCCATCAGATCGGCGACCGGATCGCCGAACGAAAGATCGAGCTCCAGCGCCGGATATTTCTGCGCGAGCTTGAGCAGCAGCGGCGCCACGCAGTGCCGGCCGAGCAGTGCCGGCATGGTCACCTTGAGCCGGCCGCGCGGTTCGGACAACGCGTCGGCCGCGATGGCGTCAGCGGCCTCCGCTTCGGCAAGCACGGCGCGGCAGCGCTCGTAATAGGCGTGGCCGAACTCAGTCAGGCTTTGGCGCCGTGTGGTGCGGTGGATCAGGCGAACGCCGAGCCGCTGTTCGAGGAAGCTGACATGCTTGCCGACCATCGGGCCGGACATCTCGAGCGCCTCCGCAGCGGCGGCGAAGGAGCCGAGATCGACCGCCCTGAGAAAGACGGCCATGCTGGTCAGGCGGTCCATCATTCGAAACTCCCGGTTTTGACTGTTCAGTCTGCGGGATGATTTATCCGCCGAATTGGCCTTGGCATAGCTCCATTCAATTCAACTGTTTTGGAGTGTTGCCTGTGACTCGTGTCGTTCGCTTTCATCAAATTGGTGGTCCCGAGGTGCTGCGCATCGAGGAGCTTGCGATCGCGCCGCCTGCGCGCGGCGAGGTCCAGATCCGGATCAAGGCGCTCGGACTGAACCGTGCCGAGGCCCTGATGCGCAGCGGGACCTATATCGAGACGCCGGCGTTGCCGTCCGGCCTCGGCCTCGAAGCCGCCGGCCTTGTCGCGGCGATCGGTGAGGGCGTCGTTGATTTCGCGCCAGGGGATGCCGTCAGCATCGTGCCGCCGATCTCGATGGCGCGATGGCCGGCCTATGCCGAGCTCGCGGCGTTTCCGGCCGAGCTGGTCGTCAAGCATCCGCCGGCGCTGGGGTTCGAGACGGCGGCCGCGGTGTGGATGCAATATCTCACGGCGTATGGCGCCCTGATCGACATTGCAAAGCTTGGCCGCGGGGAGTTCGCCGTCATCACGGCAGCATCGAGCAGCGTCGGGCTCGCAGCGATCCAGATCGCCAATCGCATCGGCGCGATCCCGATCGCGGTCACGCGCAACTCAGCCAAGGCGCAGGCGCTGCGCGACGCCGGTGCCGCGCATGTGATCGCGTCCGCGGAGGAGGACCTGCAATCAAGGCTGGAGCAGATTGCGGGCCCGGACGGCGTTCGTGTCGTGCTCGACCCGGTCGGCGGCCCCGTCTTCGTGCCGCTGACAGCGGCGATGGCGCATGGCGGCATCCTGATCGAGTATGGCGGGCTCAGCCCCGAGCCGACGCCGTTTCCGCTGTTCACCGTGCTGAGCAAGAGCCTGATCCTGCGCGGCTACCGCGTGCACGAGATTGTTCAGGATCCCGCGCGGCTCGCCGCGGCGAAGGCGTTCGTCCTCGACGGGCTGGCGGACGGCGCACTGAAGCCGATCATCGCGCGGACGTTTCCGTTCGAGGAGATCGTGGAGGCGCATCGCTTCCTGGAGTCGAATGCGCAGTTCGGCAAGATCGTGGTGACCGTGTGAGTGCGTAGGGCGGGTTAGCCGAAGGCGTAACCCGCCATTGCGGATCGAGCGGTGCGGCGGATTACGCTTTGCTAATCCGCCCTACGAAGCAGGGCTCACGTCCCGCAGAATGTCTGCGTCACCATCTGCTCGGGCAGCGGCGGCTCGGCGTAGGCGGCGAACTGCGGCTGTTCCTCAAACGGCTTTGCCAGCACCGTCAGCAACTCCTCGAATGGCTCGTAATCGTCGTTGTTCACGGCGGCCTGGATCACCGCCTCGATGCGGTGGTTGCGCGGGATGAACGCCGGATTGACGGCGCCCATCGCCGCCTTGCGCTCGGCCGCACTTTGCGGCTCCAGCGCGAGGCGCGCGCGCCAGCGGCCGGCCCATTCGTCGAACGCTGGGGGATCGGTGAACTGCGCGCGGACGTCGGCGGCGTCGTCGGCTGCGGCGTTGCCGAGATGGCGGAAGGTCAGGGTAAAGTCGGCCGCGTTCTTGGCCATCGCGTCGAGCAGGTCCTGGATCAGTGCCTCGTCACCGTCGTGCGCGGTGAACAGGCCGACCTTGGCGCGCAGCCCGGCCTGATAGGCCGCGGTGAACTTTTCCGGGAATTCGCCGAGGATCGTCTGCGCCTGCTCGATGGCCTTCTCCTGCTCGCTGTCGAACAGCGGCAGCAGGCATTCGGCGAGCCGGGTCAGATTCCACAACGCGATGCGCGGCTGGTTGGCGTAGGCGTAGCGGCCCATCTCGTCGATCGAGGAGAACACCTGCGCCGGGTTGTAGGCGTCGAGGAAGGCGCAGGGGCCGTAGTCGATGGTCTCGCCCGATATCGAGGTGTTGTCGGTGTTCATCACGCCGTGGATGAAGCCGACCAGGAGCCAACGCGCGACCAGCGACGCCTGCCGCGCGACGACACCGGCGAGCAGTGCATGATAGGGCTGCGCGGTATCCTTCAGCTCGGGATAGTGCCTCGCAATGACATGGTCGGCGAGGGCGCGCACGCCGTCGGTGTCGCCGCGGGCAGCGAAGAACTGGAAGGTGCCGACGCGGATGTGGCTCGAGGCGACGCGGGTCAAGACCGCGCCCGGCAGCGCGGTCTCGCGCATCACCGGCTCGCCGGTGACGACGGCGGCGAGCGAGCGGGTGGTCGGAATGCCCAAGGCGAACATGGCCTCGCTGACGATGTATTCGCGCAGCACCGGGCCGAGCGCGGCGCGGCCATCGCCACGGCGGGAGAACGGGGTGGGACCTGATCCCTTGAGCTGGATGTCGCGGCGGACGCCCTCCTTGTCGATGACCTCGCCGAGCAGGATGGCGCGGCCGTCGCCGAGCTGGGGAACAAAGTGCCCGAACTGGTGGCCGGCATAGGCCATGGCGATCGGGTCGGCGCCGTCAGGCAGGCGCTTGCCGGCGAGGATTTCGGCGCCTTCAGGCGTCGACAACAGGTCCGGATCCAGCCCGAGCTGGACCGCGAGCCGCCGGTTCAGCTTGATCAGCCGGGGGGCAGCCACGGGGGTCGGCGCGACCCGAGCGAAAAAGTTCGCCGGCAGCGCCGAATAGGTGTTCTGGAACGGGAAATGGATGGTCATATCGGGAAGATAGGCCCGCGGGCCGAATAGGCAAACGATTGCCAGCCTCGGTGCGGAAAATCTGCAGTTTGGCCCGAAAAGGCGGCGTTCCATTGGTTGCCGCACCCGGCCTCGTCGGGTAAACCCTCCGCAACTTCGGACAGGGCATTTTGGCCCTGTCGCGATTCGACCCTCCGACATCAGTTTTGGAACGAAAATGCATCGCTACCGGTCACACACATGCGGCGCGCTCCGTGAGAGCGATATCGACCAGACGGTCCGGCTCTCAGGCTGGGTCCACCGGGTCCGCGACCATGGCGGCGTGCTATTCGTCGATCTGCGCGACCATTACGGTATCACCCAGTGCGTGGCCGATCCGGACTCGCCGGCGTTCGCCGAGGTCGAGAAGTTCCGTTCGGAATGGGTGGTGCGGATCGACGGCAAGGTCCGCCGCCGCCCCGCCGGCACCGACAATCCCGAACTGCCGACCGGCATGGTCGAGATCTACATCAGGGAGATCGAGGTGCTGGGCCCGGCGGCCGAGCTGCCGCTGCCTGTGTTCGGCGAGCAGGAATATCCTGAGGACATCAGGCTGAAGTACCGCTTCCTCGACCTGCGTCGCGAGAAGCTGCACCAGAACATCATGACCCGCGGCGCGGTGGTCGACTCCATGCGCAAGCGGATGAAGGAGCAGGGCTTCTTCGAATTCCAGACCCCGATCCTGACGGCGTCGTCGCCGGAGGGCGCGCGCGACTTCCTGGTGCCCTCGCGCATCCATCCCGGCAAGTTCTATGCGCTGCCGCAGGCGCCGCAGCAGTACAAGCAGCTGCTGATGATGTCGGGCTTCGACCGCTACTTCCAGATCGCGCCGTGCTTCCGCGACGAGGACCCACGCGCCGACCGCCTGCCGGGCGAGTTCTATCAGCTCGACGTCGAGATGAGCTTTGTCACCCAGGACGACGTGTTCGCGGCGATGGAGCCGGTCATCACGGGCGTGTTCGAGGACTTTGCCAAGGGCAAGCCGGTGACCAGGAACTGGCCGCGGATTCCATTCGCGGACGCGGTGCGCAAATACGGCTCCGACAAGCCCGACCTGCGCAACAAGATCGTGATGCAGGACGTCTCCGAGCACTTCCGCGGCTCCGGCTTCAAGGTGTTCGCGCGGATGCTGGAAGACCCGAAGAACCAGGTCTGGGCCATTCCCGGCACCGGCGGCGGTTCGCGCGCGTTCTGTGACCGCATGAACTCCTGGGCGCAGGGCGAAGGCCAGCCCGGCCTCGGCTACATCATGTGGCGCGAGGGCGGCGAGGGCGCGGGTCCCTTGGCGAACAACATCGGCCCGGAGCGCACGGCTGCGATCCGCGATCAGCTCGGCCTCAAGGAAGGCGATGCCGCGTTCTTCGTTGCCGGCGATCCGGAAAAATTCTGGAAGTTCGCGGGCCTCGCGCGCACCAAGTTGGGCGAAGAGCTGAACCAGATCGACAAGGACCGGTTCGAGCTCGCCTGGATCGTCGACTTCCCGATGTACGAGTATGACGAGGAGAACAAGAAGGTCGACTTCTCGCACAACCCGTTCTCGATGCCGCAGGGCGGCCTCGACGCGCTGACGTCGGAGGACCCGCTGACGATCAAGGCGTTCCAGTACGACATCGCTTGCAACGGCTACGAGATCGCCTCCGGCGGCATCCGCAACCACAAGCCGGAAGCGATGGTGAAGGCGTTCGAGATCGCCGGCTATGGCGAGCAGGAGGTCATCGACCGCTTCGGCGGCATGTACCGCGCGTTCCAGTACGGTGCCCCGCCGCATGGCGGCATGGCGGCCGGTCTCGACCGCATTGTGATGTTGCTCTGCGGCACCAACAATCTGCGCGAGATCTCGCTGTTCCCGATGAACCAGCAGGCCATGGATTTGCTGATGGGCGCCCCGTCGGAAGCCACGCCGAAGCAGCTCAAGGAGCTGCACATCAAAACCAACCTGCCGTCGAAGAGCTAGCGGGGGAAGCAAGGAGCGGTAGCCCGGATGGAGCGAAGCGAAATCCGGGAACTGTGCAGCCGCGCGAGAGACTGCCCGGATTGCGCTTCGCTCCATCCGGGCTACGGGACCGAATGGAAGCTTACAGCCCCGTCGAGGCCTCGATCTTGAATTGCGCCAGGGCCGATTGCGGATCGGTCTTGAGCAGTTGCATCAGCTGAAGCGCCGGCGCTTTCGCGCGCGGGGTCAGCTTGATGACCAGCGTCTGCCCCGGCGTCTCGATGAACTGGCTGATCGCGGTGACGAGGGCTGTCGCATCCGGATTGCCTCCGCCGGCCGCGTCGCCCTGTGCCTTGATTGTGTCGAGGATGGCCTTGCGCGCCTCGTCACGGCCGACGTTCTGGCTGCGCGCGAACTGCGCGATCGCAAGGTCAATGACGCCGAGGTCGTGGACCACAAGCTCGATCGTGCCGGCCTCGATCTGCGCGGCTGCGCCCATCGCTTCCGCGGCGCTGACCGAAAATGCCTCGCGCGGTACGTTGCCGAGCGCGAGCTTCACCGATGCATTGAGCAGGCCCGCCATGTCGAGCTTGACCGGCTCAAGCGCGAACGACCGTGACGTCTCGGTCCAGACTGCGCCGAGATCGGCATCGACAGCCATCCGGTCGATGCCGGCTGCGACTAGCGGCTGCTGCCGCGGATCGGCCGCATCCAGCGGCGCCGCCATCTTCGCGACCAGCCGCAGCTTGCTCGGGATCGTGCCGACGAACTGACCCCAATCGAGGCTGAGGACGTCGATGTTGACCGGCTTGCCGGTGGCCTTGTAGGGCGCCGTGACGCCCTTGATCTCGACGCCCTCGATCAAGGGAAACAGCGTGAGTGCCTGTTCGGGCGACGGCTTCTGGCCTGCGAACTGTGACGACAGCCGCAGGAAGCTCGCGACATCGAGCGCCTTCAGCGCGAAGCGTCCGACCTTGAATGGGCCGTTCGGCGCACGGGCGTCAATTCCCTCGACCGCGAGCTCGCCGATCTTGCCGCGTTCGAAGTTGAATTGCATTGATGAGAGCTTCAGCTGCGTCTGCGTTGCCTGTGGCGCCTCCATCGAGAGCCCGTGCACCTCCGCATTTCCTATGCTGAAGCCCGCGTAGAGGCCGGCGATTTTATCCAGCAGTTCGCGCGCCTGGGCCGGAGATGGCGGCGGACTCCCCGGCGGCGGGATCATTGCCATCAACGACGGCAGCTGCATCCGTGACGGATTGATCCTGATGTCATCGATCGTCACACCGTCGATCCGCGTATTCAGGCCGGGCGTGGCGTTGATGATGTAGGGACCGGCGGAAACATGTCTCTGAACCCGGTAGTCGCGGTCGTCGTTGGCCTTGGCGGGATCGAATATCGCCGCCATCGCGCCGACGTCGATATCTGTCGCGACAATGTTCGAGAGCTCGCCGGTTGTCTTGAGTGACTTGCCCCCGGGTTGGGAGTTGAATGTGAAGACGGCGCCGTCTGTCTTGCTGGACGCGATCTTCCCGTCTTTGATGTTGCCGAGCACAATGTTCGAGTAAGTGTATTCGCCGCTCATGCTGTCGGCACCGGACGTGGCGGTCTTGACCGTTCCGGTCAGGCTGGGGGCCGTGATCGACGAGGCGCTGACGCCTGCCAGATAGGTGAGGCCGAACCCGTAGAGATCGAACAGCGATGCCGATTTCCGAAGTTGACGAACGCCGGTGGGGCCGGTGAAATCCTTCACCGTGACCTGCGGCACCTTGTAGTTGAGCGTGAAGGCCTGCTTGTCGCCCATCGTGGCATCGATCTCGATGTCGCGGGCCTCAAGGCTCGTGGCGGAAAAGCGCGAGGTGTCGGATCGGTCGACGCCGTAGGCCATCACGCTCGCCGCCTTCAGCCTGAACGGCGGCTGCGTGCCGGTTTCGACGGCGATATCCCCGATGGTCAGGGTGCGCTGCATCAGGTCGAATGAAATCCGGCCGTGGCTCGCCGTGCCGCCTTCGGCGCGGACCTGGTCGAATACGGCCTCCACGGCGCTTGTGATCCGCCGCTGGGTATAGAGGTCGAAACCGAAGAAGCCGCCGATCGCAATCACGACGACCGCGATCAGGCCGAGCAGAATTTTCTTCATTCGGTCAACTCCGGATCATCAAGGGAAAGAAATTGCCAAGCCGCGGCCGGACGGTGCAGCATCAGTGAACTGGGCCGTCCAGGCCTGTTGACGGGGGTATTTTCGGATGTTGCATCCAAGCGGCCGGACATGCTTCACATCCAGCTCGATTTGCCGGACAACTGACTTTTGCCTGGATTAGCACAGAAGCAAGAAATTTGGGCCGGAAACGCGGGGAGCACGTATGTCGTCATCGTCTGAAGAACTCCATAACGCCGCGCTCGCCTATCACCGGCTGCCGCGTCCGGGCAAGCTCGAGATCCAGGCCATCAAGCCGCTCGCCAACCAGCGCGACCTGGCGCTGGCCTATTCGCCGGGTGTTGCCGCCGCCTGCACTGAGATCGCCAAGAACCCGGCCGAGGCGGCGACGCTGACGGCCCGCGCCAATCTCGTCGCGGTGGTCTCGAACGGCACTGCGGTGCTCGGCCTCGGCAATATCGGCCCGCTGGCCTCCAAGCCCGTCATGGAAGGCAAGGCGGTGCTGTTCAAGAAGTTTGCCGGCATCGACGTGTTCGACATCGAGATCAAGGCCGACACGATCGAGCGCGTGGTCGAGACCGTCGCCGCGCTGGAGCCGACCTTCGGCGGCATCAATCTGGAGGACATCCGCGGGCCCGAGTGCTTCGAGATAGAGGCGCAGCTCAAGGAGCGCATGAAGATCCCGGTATTCCACGACGACCAGCATGGCACCGCCATCATCGTCGCCGCCGCAATCGTCAACGGGCTGCTGCTGAACGGCAAGCAACTGAGCGATGTGAAGATCGTTTGCTCCGGCGCGGGCGCCGCCGCAATCGCGACCCTCAATCTGCTGGTCTCGATGGGAGCGCAGCGCAAGAACATCTGGGTCTGCGACATCGACGGTGTGGTCTATGACGGCCGCAACACCACGATGGATCGCTGGAAGGCGGTCTATACCCAGAAGACCGACGCACGCGTGCTGGCCGACGTCATTCCAGGCGCGGACATCTTCATCGGACTGTCGGCGCCGGGCGTGCTGAAGCCCGAGATGGTCAAGCAGATGGGGGACAAGCCGCTGGTGATGGCGCTCGCCAACCCGGTGCCCGAGATCATGCCGGACGAGGCGCGGCTGGCGCGTCCCGATGCGATGATCTGCACAGGACGGTCGGACTTCCCGAACCAGGTCAACAACGTGCTGTGCTTCCCCTTCATCTTCCGCGGCGCGCTCGACGTCGGCGCCACCGCGATTAACGAGGCGATGAAGCACGCCGCGGTGGACGCGATCGCGCAGCTCGCGCGCGATCCGCCGTCGGATGCGGTGGCCCATGGCTTCGAGACGGGCGAGACCCAGGGGTTTGGCCCGGGCTCGCTGATCCCGAGCCCGTTCGATCCGCGCCTGATCCTGCGCATCGCGCCGGCCGTGGCCAGGGCCGCGATCGAGTCCGGCGTCGCGACCCGGCCGATCACCAATTTCGACGAGTACACCGCCAGTCTCGAGCGCTACGCGTTCCGCTCCGGCCTCACCATGAAGCCGGTGTTCGCCAAGGCGAAGACCCAGCCGGTGCGCGTGATCTACGCCGAAGGCGAGGATGAGCGGGTGCTGCGTGCCACGCAGGTGGTGCTGGAGGAGAAGCTGGCGCGGCCGATCCTGGTCGGCCGTCCGTCGGTGGTCGAGACCCGGATCAAGCGCTTCGGCCTGTCGATCAAGGCCGGCCGCGATTTCGACCTGGTCAATCCCGAGGACGATCCGCGCTACCGCTCCTATGTGCAGTCCTATATCGACGTCGCCGGCCGCCGCGGGGTGACGCCGGAGGCGGCGCGGACCGTGGTCCGCACCAACAACACCGTGATCGCGGCGCTGGCGGTGTCGCGCGGCGAGGCCGACGCGATGCTGTGCGGCGTCGAGGGCCGCTACATGAGCCATCTGCGCCATGTCCGCGAGATCATCGGCTTCTTGCCGGGGGTCAGCGACTACGCCGCGCTGGCGCTGATGATCACCTCCACCGGGGCCCATTTCATCGCCGATACCCAGGTGCGGCCGAACCCGAGCGCGGAGGAACTGGCGGAAGTGGCCTCGCTCGCAGCGATCCACGTCCAGCGCTTCGCCTTCAAGCCGAAGGTCGCGTTCGTGTCACATTCCGACTTCGGCAGCTATGATACGGACTCCTCGCGCAAGATGCGCCGGGCCACCCAGCTCCTGAAGGACAAGCATCCGGAGATCGAGGCCGACGGCGAAATGCAGGGCGACACCGCGCTGTCGGCCGCGGCGCGGCGCTTGGTGCTGCCGCAATCGCGGCTGGAAGGTGAGGCCAACATCCTGATCATGCCGACCCTCGACGCCGCCAACATCGCCTATCAGATGATCAAATCGCTGGCCAACGCGTTGCCGGTGGGGCCGATCCTGATCGGTCCGGCACGCCCGGCGCACATCCTCACCCCCGGCGTGACAGCGCGCGGCATCCTCAACATGACCGCGGTTGCCGCGGTCGAGGCCCAGGAGCGCGCCGGCCGCGCGCAGCCGACGCTGTTCGGCTGACGGGCGTTGTTTGAGCACGTTATGTTCGGAGAACCGCAGCGCGGTTCTCCGCATCGCATGTGAGCCGAGATGGATTCGATTTGATCGAAGCAGGCAGAGCGACCATAATCGCTGCGCCTGCTTCGTCCGATTTCTGCCATCCAGTGAGGCCGACCCATGCCAGCGTTCATCACCTTCGGACGGATTCTGTTTGCCGTGCTGTTCCTCTATTCGGGAGCGAGCAAGCTGTTCGGCATCCAGGCCACCGCGGATGTGATCGCGGCGAAGCTGACGATCCCGGCCATCGCCGCGCCGTATACGCAGCAGATCGAAACCGTCGTCGGCATGCCGTTCATGCAGCTGCTGGCGATTGTGGTCGGTGGCTTCGAGATCCTCGCCGGGCTGATGATCGCGGTGAACGTGCTGGCGCGGTTCTTCGCGCTCCTCCTGATCATCTATGTGTGCGTCGTCACCTTCTACTTCCATGATTTCTGGAACCAGCCGGCGCCCGACAATCTCAGGACCCTGATCGACGCGCTGAAGAACCTGTCGCTGATCGGCGCGCTGTTCATCATCGCCGGCTACGGCCGCGGCCCGCGCCGCGATGACCCGGCGTATGGGGATGTGTAGAACGATGCGCAGCTGCGTAGGGCGGATTAGCGAAGCGTAATCCGCCGACCTGCGCACCTGGCAAGAAGGGCGGTGGGTTATGCCTTCGGCTAACCCGCCCTACAAATCTACGATCTCAACCCATCCGCCGCCATGGCGTGACGCTGACGTCGTGCTCCGCGTCGATCAGTTGCGGCTGACCGGCGTGAAGGCCGTGCGCTGATAGCACCTGCTGCGGGGTGCGGGCAGGGACGCCAGGAAAGCACGGCTCGCCGTCGGGGATGCGCACCTTCGCCGCGACCGAGAGCCAGAACGTGTCGTAGCGGTCCATGAACATGCCGAACACGCCGGGACCGCCGATGACGGCGACCATGCCCGAGGTCACGCCGGCCTCGCGGCTCGCGGTCTCGAACGGGCAGCCGGCGGGATTCCACAACAGTGCCTTCGGGTTGGTTGGATCGGGCGCGATGGCCGCGACCTTACCGGTCAGGATCAGGCGGCGCCGCTTCGGTGCGTTCGGCTGCTCTTCCTGGGAATGGCGGCCGTGCACGACGAGATCGGCGCGGTCGAGGGCAGCGGTGAAGAACCGCTTATCGCCCTCGATCTTGAGATCGTCAGGCATGACGTTTCGCGCGTTCGCCAACCGGCTATCGGCGGAGACGATGACGAAACCCTCGATACGCAATCCAGACACCAGGACTTGGCCGGCGCGCTTACTGATCGACCGTGGTGACGACGCTGTTCACCGGCCGCGAGCTCACGGTCGGCAGCTTGACGTCCTTGGCGAGCTCCTGCTCGTATTGGGGCAGCACGGTGGCCGGGAATTTGGCGCGCATCGCGACCACCTTGTAGCCGCCGGCCTTGAGCTGCGTCAGCAGCGTCGGCAGGGCTTCCGCGGTGTGCTTCTGGAAGTCGTGCATCAGGATGATGCCCTTGCCGAGCTTGGCGAGCTTCTTCATCACGGTGTCGATCACCTGCTGCGAGTTCTTCGACTTGAAGTCGAAAGAGTCGAGGTCGCAGGAGAAGATCGCGATGTTGCGGTTGCCGAGATAGGTGACCATCTCGGGCGGATGCTGCAGCGCCGGGAAGCGGAAGAACGGCGAGGGTGAGGTCTCGAGTGCCCACTTCACCGCGGCGAGACCGCGCTCGATCTCGTCCTTCTTCTGGTCCTCGGTGAGCTTCTTGTTGTTGAGGTTCTCGTGCGACCAGGTGTGCGAGCCGACGGTGTGGCCGGCGGCATAGACCTGACGCAGGATCTCTGGGTGATAGGTGGCGTGCTTGCCGATCGGGAAGAAGATGCCCGTGGTGCATTCATCCGCGAGCGCCTTCAGCACCGCCGGCGTGTTGCCCGGCCACGGGCCGTCGTCGAAGGTCAGCACCACTTCATGATCGCGCAGGAAGTCGAGCTGCTTGAAATGTTCGAAGCCGAAGCCCGGACCGCCCGTGGTGTCGATCTCGACGGTGCGGGCAACGCCGAGCGCGTTCGGATTGGTGCAGGCGGCGCGCGCCGGCTGCGGCGGTTGCTTCGGCGGCACCGGAGCCGCGGCTGCGGCGGGCGCTGGCGCCGCTGCGGCAGGCGCTGGAGCTGCGGCCGGCGCCGCAGTGGCGCCCTTGGCAGGCGGCGTCTGCGACCAAGCTGCGCTCGAGGCGAGCAACGATACGGTCCCTGCGAAAATCAGACCTGCCGCAATGCGCATGGCGTGTTCCCTGCTGATCGCGCTCCAGGTAGCGGCATCGCCGCGACCGGACCGCTTTCGCCCCCATCCGATCGTACCCTAGTCGCAGTACTGACGCCAAGGCAATGAACGTGGCGGGCTCGTGTCCAAAATCCTCTTGGGATCAGTTAATTCCGGGGATTATCGCGGCTTCTCAGGCCGCCGCCAATGCCCGTGCGATCCCGGTCTTGATGCGGGTGTCGTCGGGCGTGACCGACTCAGGGAAGACATCCGCGATGTAGCCGTCGCGGCCGATCAGGTATTTGTGGAAATTCCAGCGCGGCACGTCCTTCGGCCGTGCCTCCGCGGCCCAGCGGTAAAACGGATGCGCGCTCGCGCCGCGGACCACCGCTTTCGCCGCGATCGGGAAGGTGACGCCGTACTGATGCTGCGCGGTCTCGGCGATCTCGGTCGGGCCGCCGGGCTCCTGGCCGCCGAAATCGTTCGATGGCACGCCGATGATGACGAAACCGCGATCGCGGAACTCGGTCCACAATTGTTGCAGGCCGGCATATTGCGGCGTGAAGCCACAGAGCGAAGCCGTGTTCACGATCATCAGCGGATGGCCGGAATAGTCGGCAAGGCGGATGTCGCCACCGTCGAGTGCAGGGAATGAGAAGGCGTAGGCGGTGATCCGGCTCATCGCGGGCTGCGCCGCGTGCAGCGCCCGGGAACCAGCGGCCGCGGCCAAGGCCGCCACGATCAGTGTCCTGCGGTCCATCATGGTCTCGTCCCCGGAACAGATGTTCTCGGGGATCATAGTCCAGCGGGCAGGCGCGGGCTTTCAAGAAGGCGTTATAGGGGCTCAGCGCAGCGGCAGGATGAAGTCGGTGCCTTCGCCGGTCTCGCCTTGGTTGACGCCGAGGTCGGAGACGATGATCGATCCGCCGGTGCCGAGCGCTTCGTTGATCCGCGCCATCACATCAGCCGGAATCGAGATGCGGTCGAGCGCTTCGGCCGGGCTGTTGGTCGCCGGCTGCGGTTTCACCTCGACCGGCGCTGCGGCGGCTACCTTGCGACGATGCGAGGTGCGGTCCTCGACGTCGATGCGGGCGGCGTTGCGGGTCGGCAGCGTCACCACTGACCAGCGCAGCAGGTTGGCATCTGATTTGTCGGCTTCCGCGGTGAACACATGGGTGCCGAGCGGCCGGTCGCTGGCCGCGATCGTCACCGGCACCTCGAACAGCGGCGCAAAGTTCTGCCGCACATAGAGCTTGGAATCCTTGCGGCTGATGAACACCGCGATCTGGCCGGCGCGCTTCGACACGTCGATCTTGCCGATGCCCGGCAACCGTGCGGGATCCTTGGCGACATCCTTGTTGGCGTCGGGCGCGTCGGCTGCGGTTGCTGCTTCGGCGGGCTTGTCGACGGCCTTCACGCCATCCGCCGCTTTGGCGGCGTCCGTGGCCGCATCGGTCTTCGACGCGTCGACCTTGGGCGCCTCGGCGACGCCGGGCTTGGCGGCATCTGCCTTCGGTTCGTCGGCCTTGGCTTCGGCCTTCACCGGGTCGTTCGCGGAGACCTCCGACTTCGGCGTGTCGGTGCTGCCGGTGGTTTCGCCGGCCGACTTGTCGTCGGAGGCGACGCTGCCGTTGCCGGCAGAATTGGTCTCGGCCGGCTTGTCGGCCGCGGCGATCCCGGGCTTCGTCGGCTGCGCCGGGTCCGTTGCAAGCTTCTCCGCGATGGGATCGCTCGCGGCAGAGGACGCGTCGGACATCGTCGCCGACGCGCTCGCGCCGCTGGCGTCGGCGGTGTGGGTGTTGTCGCGCAGCGACGCGGCGGCGGCATGGCCGACGCTGCTGCGCAAATCCAGCCCGGTCTGCGGCTTGTCCGCGCCCTTGTCGCTCTTCACGCCGAGCGGCGCATCCATCTTCAGAATCTCGTCGGCCACCGGCTGCTGCGGCGCGACCTTCTGCGTCACCAGCAGCGGATGCGAGAAATTCGCCGGAGAGATCGCGCCCGGGGTGACGAACACACGGGCGCCCATCCGCGTCCAGTTGTACATCTTGACCGCAAACGACATCGGCATGCGGATGCAGCCGTGCGAGGCCGGATAGCCGGGCAGCACACCGGCGTGCATGGCGATGCCCGACCAGGTGATGCGCTGCATGTACGGCATCGGCGCGCCGCTGTAGATGTTGGACTGATGGTACTTCTGCTTCTGGATGACGCTGAAGACGCCCATCGGGGTCGAGTGCCCCTTCATGCCTGTCGACACCGGGCTCTCGGCGTAGAGGCCGTTGGCGTCGTAGATCCTGACACGCTGCTGGTCGATCGAGACCGAGATGATCAGGGGACCCTGCGGCTTACTGCCGGCCTCCTTCTCGATCGCCGGAGACTTCTTGGCGAGATTGCGCTTCGGCTTCGGACGAACCGGCTGCGGCATCGGCTCGACATCGCCGTAATAGGCGGAGTCGCGGTTCCAGTAGAACAGCGCCGCGTCGGCCTGCGAGGAGGCGGCCACGGTGCCGGCCGCCGTCAGAATTGCAAACTGCCAGAACCGCCCATTCGCAGAATCAAAAATCGAAATCCGACGACCGCTTGCGCGCATATTCCGAATCCCAGTCCAAACTATCTGTTGGTTGTCGCAGACGCCGAACGCGTTCACCAGCGCAAGCGATCTAACCCTTCCGTGAGGGGCGGATTTTCGACGAAAGAGTAGCAAAAAAGCCTCACAAGAGGTTAAAGCGCCGGGCGCGATCACCGAACTGTCAGCGCCTTCCTGTGCGGCGTTTGCGCACTACATAGGCGGGACCCCACCCCGCGGAGACCTCAATGACATCGAGAACTGTGAGCTTGTGTGACGTGCGACTGCTGTCTCGATGGGGGTGCGCGGCGCTGCTGATGTTGCTCACCTCATTGGCGACCTTGGGGCAGGCAACGCCTGCGGCGGCGGCCGACGAGCCGGACCTGATCTTCCGCCGCTCGACGGTGTTCAAATGGGTGAGCCCCAACGACAAGCTCGCGACCTATGGCGTCGACGACCCCGAGGTCGAGGGCGTCGCCTGTCACTTCACGGTGCCGGAGAAGGGCGGCTTCAAGGGCTGGCTCGGCCTTGCCGAGGAAGTCTCTGATATCTCGCTGGCTTGCCGGCAGATCGGGCCGATCCGCTTCAAGAACAAGCTCGGCCAGGGCGACGACATGTTCCGGCAGCGCCGGTCGCTGTTCTTCAAGAAGATGCAGATCGTGCGCGGCTGCGACGCCAAGCGCAACGTGCTGGTCTACATGGTCTATTCGGACAAGCTGATCGAAGGCTCGCCGAAGAACTCGACGTCGTCGGTGCCGATCATGCCATGGGGCGCGGCCGATGCCACCGCGGTGCAGAAGTGCGGCGAGTTCATTCAGTAGCGGGAGCAGGGGCTTGGCCCCGGTGGTTGAAGCAGCGGGAGAGCTAGCGCTTGGTTTGCCCGAACTGCTTCGCGCTAATGCTGAAGCCCGGCTTGAGCTTCGAGTCGCGGCAGCCGACGAGGCGGACCAGCTTCTGCGGCGCGCACTCATTGTCGCCCATCACATAAGCGCCCTGCTGCGGCATCGCGGCCGTCATCTGTTGCTGCTGGCCGGAATTGCGGGCCGCGGATTCATTGCCAACACCGATGTTGCCATTGCCCACGACTGACATCCTTCGTTGGATTGATCTCAACAAGCGTTGGATCGGGATCACGACAACGTGCCACCGCGGAGTTGGTTGCACGGCGCCCAGATGAGTCGCCGGAACCGTCGCCCGGTTCACGCCACCCTTGCTGGACTGCTTCCTGTCTCAGCAGAGGAAAGTTAAGAAAGCGCGATAGCCCACTCAATTTGCAGGCATAATCGGACTATTCACAGCTGAGCCGGTTGAACGCGCGACATTTTGAGCAGGCGGCCTGCCGCACCGCGGCCATTGAAAGCATTAGGATTTTTCGCTGAATGTTTCGTGGACCGCCGGTCGACGAAACAATTCTCGCCCCGACGAAACCATTTTCAGCTTGTTCCGCAGAACTCCCGAAACGGCAGATCGTTATCAAACGGTCAACACAACGGCGCCGGGCGCCGACCCGAAATGACGGAGACTGTCAGATGCGGACCATGAGCCTGATCCTCGCCTTCGCTTTCGTGATGGCTGGTTCGTCGATGGCTGGCACCCCGGACAACGGTTTGCCCGGCATCGGCACCTTCTCCTATAACGGCTCGCCGGTGGTCACCCCGGCCCCGATGGTGGTGGCGCAGGCCAACTGATTGCGACGCAAAAACAGAAACGCCAATAAAGGCTCCCCATGTCGCTCCGAATCTGTTCCGTCGCGATGCTCGCATCGCTCGCCTTGATCGGCCCTTTGGCGGGTTCCGCGCAGGCTCAATCCCAGCTTCCCCTCGAGTCGATGCAGATCCGGTCGCTGTACCGGGTGCCTGAACCGCGTGACGAATTCGTGCGCCAGTGCGCGCCGCATATGCTCGGCCGCTGGGCCCATCCCGAGGCCGTGTGCGGTTGCCTGCACGATCATGCGGCTGCGACGGTGGACGATCCCGATCTCCGCCAGGCGCTGCTGCGCGGGATCAGCGAGACCGGCGTGCCGACCATCGAGACCGATTGGGTGCCGCCGTCCAAGCAGGGCGAGATCGGCCCAACCTTCACCAAGATCGCCAAGCCGACGCTGCAATGCATGTTCGAGCCGATCTCGAACTGAGCAGGGCGTCAACGCAGCGATGAAGCAAGCGCCTCGCGACAGCGGGGCGTTTTACTTTTTGGCGAGCCGCGGCACGCAGCTGCGGGTACGAACGACGCCGTTTTCGCTCAGCTTGGAACCTGTGACCTGCTTGATCTGCCCGGCGGGGCACGAGCCATCATCGACGAAGACACGCTGACCGACCCTGAGGTCGACGATGTCACCCTCGCGCATGAACGACTGCTCTGCGGCGGCGGAGTGAACCATCGCGCCAAGTGCTGCGATGCCGACCAGCGCGACAAGTCCCGTGCGCAACATCGCGGCCCCCTTCACTTGTTCTGGATCTTGAGCCCGTCGGGGCCGACATTGATCTGCAGGCCTTCGGGCTGCTTCTTCGCCTGGTAAAGATTGTAACCGAGCATGCCTGCGATCACGACCAGCGCGCCGATCACGAGATACAGGACGTTGCGATTGGGCATCCGGTATCTCCTTAAGCGGACACTGACTCAACGACTCAACGCGGGCGACCTTAGTCAGGCGGCTGCGATTCTCCTAGCGCGTGGTGGCTTGGCGGATGCCTTGACGGATGTCTTGCGCGTCGCGCGCAGCGCAGCCAGCGTTGTCGTCGCCAGTTGTTCCGCCGCCGCGACGAGCTGCGGAACCGGATGACCGGAAAATCCCAGCACGAAGCCGGGCAGTGGATGCGCGCGATGATAGGTCTCGGCAAGCAGCCAGCCGCCGACGCCGGCATTCGCCTTGGCCTGCGCGGCAATCGAAGGATCAGTCGCGGGATCGAGCCGCGCCACGAGATGCAGGCCCTGCGACGGCACGGGAACCGTGAGCTCGCCCTCCGACGCAGTGGCAAGTGTCTCGGCCAGGACGTCGCGCGCCTCGCGATAGAGTTTTCGTGATTTGCGCAAGTTCGCCGCGAAGGCGCCGGAGTTCAGCATGTCGGCGACCGCGCCTTCCATCAATGTGCCGGGAAAGCGGTCGAGTGCGGCGCGCGCTTCGGTCACCGGGCCGATCAGGGCCTCGGGCAGGGCGCAGTAACCGATCCGCAGTCCCGGAAACAGTGTCTTCGCAAACGTGCCCATGTAGATCACGCGGCGCAGATGATCGATGCCGGCGAGCGACAGCAGCGGCGCGCCGTCATAGCGGAACTCGCTGTCGTAATCGTCCTCGAACACGAAGGCGCCGGCATCTCTTGCCCAGTCGAGCAATTCGAGCCGGCGCGGCATCGACATCTGCACGCCGAGCGGGAACTGGTGCGACGGCGTCACATAAGCGGCGCGCGCCACGGGAGCGGATACGCGTCCCTTGTCGATGCGCATGCCTGATCCATCGACCGGCACCGACACCGGCCGATAGCCGCAATGCTCGATCGCGCGGCGCGCCGCCGGATAGCCGGGATCCTCGCACCAGACCTGGTCGCCAGGCTTGAGGATCGCCCCGAGCACGATGCGAAGCGCATGCAGCGTGCCTGATGCAAGCATGATCTGGTCGGGGTCGCAGCGCAGCCCGCGCGCCGAGAGCAGATGGTCCGATATCGCGGCGCGGAGTTCGCTGCTGCCGCGGGGATCGCCGTAATGCAGGTGCTCGGAGCCGAAGGCGCGCAGCCTGCGACCGGCAAAGGCGCGGAAGCGCTGCAGCGCGCGCTCATCGATATGGGTGCAGCCGAGCGACAGCGCATT
The DNA here is from genome assembly GCF_029846235.1 of Bradyrhizobium sp. CER78. Taxonomy (GTDB): domain Bacteria; phylum Pseudomonadota; class Alphaproteobacteria; order Rhizobiales; family Xanthobacteraceae; genus Bradyrhizobium. The sequence goes on along the minus strand of NZ_JARVWP010000003.1, from coordinate 514,457 downwards.
GTGCTGCGGCGGCTCGATCTCGATCTTCGCGCGTCGCGGCGTGCCGGCCTGCGCCGGAATGCGCGCCGCGACGAACGTGCCGGAGCCGGTGGTTGCGACCGCAAACCCGTCGGCGATCAGCCGCTCATAGGCCGTGGTGACGGCGTTGCGCCGGAAGCCGGTCTGCCTGGCGAGCGTGCGCGACGGTGGCAGCGGCTCGCCCGGCCTGACGAGGCCGCTGACGATGGTGTGGCACAGCGCCTGATAGAGCCGCTGCTGCGAGGCCGCGCCCGCCGTGACATGCGGGCCGGTGAGGTCGAGCGGCAGCTCCGGCTTGCGCGCCGCGGGCTTGCGGGAATTGGTCGGAATTTTTCGCATGGAATTGGCACTATCGCAGACCAAATGAGCAGCTACAACTCTTGAAAGATTCCAAATCCCGCGAGGCTTGCCGTGACCGAAGGTGCATCCACTCCGTCCTATCCGCTGTCATCCCGTAACCGGGTGAAGCGCCGCCATGACCGTGGCTTCTACGACCACGCCACCGTGCACAAGATCCTCGACGCCTCGATGCTGTGCCACGTCTCCTACGTGATCGACGGCCAGCCCTATTGCACGCCGACCTTCTTCTGGCGCGAGGGCACCAGGCTCTACTGGCACGGCTCGAGCGCGAGCCGGATGCTGGAGAACCAGTCGGAGGGGCAGCGGGTGTGCCTGACGGTCGCCCATCTCGACAGCCTGGTGCTGGCGCGCTGCGGCTTCAACCATTCGGCCGACTATCGCGCCGTGATGGCGTTCGGCTCCGCCTATCTTGTCACCGACCCGGAAGAGAAGGAACGGGCGGTCGTCGCGATGGTCGACCGCTTCTTTCCCGAGCGCACCGCGAGCCTGCGCGCCAGCAACAAGCAGGAGATCAAGGCGACCTCGTTCATCGCAATGGAGATCGAGGAGGCCTCGGCCAAGGTGCGCGCCAAGGGCGTCGCCGACGACGACGAGGATTACGAGTTGCCGATCTATGCCGAGCGTATTCCAGTGCGCACTGTGCTCGGCGCGCCCGAGCCGTGCCCGCGGCTGCTCGACGGCGTGACGCGGCCGACAACGCTCGATGGCTATTCGGAAGGCCGTCTGCTCGAAGATGCATTGCGGGATGCCTATTTTGCGCAATACCCCGCGGAGTGAAATCAGGTTACGCTACGGCTCCCACCTTGTCTGATGTCCCCATGGAGCTGCCGCATGACTGCCGAGACGCAACAACGAATCCTTGCCGCTGTTGACGAGGGATTCGATGCGCAGCTTGCGACGACGCAGGCCTTTGTCGCGATCCCCTCGACCCGTGGCGCCGAGGGACCGTGCCAGGACATGATCGGCGACCTCTTGCGCGAGCGCGGTTATGAGGTCGACGACTGGCACATCAATCTCGACGAACTCCGGGATCTGCGCGGCTTCGGCCCGATCGAGCATGATTTCTCCAAGGCGCGCACGGTGGTCGGCACCTACCGCCCGGCCACCAACGCCGGCAAGTCGCTGATCCTGCAGGGCCACTGCGACGTGGTGCCGACCGGCCCCCTGGACATGTGGGAGACGCCGCCGTTCTCGCCTGTGATCAAGGACGGCAAGATGTACGGCCGCGGCGCCTGCGACATGAAGTCCGGGACGATTGCGGCGCTCTATGCGCTGGATGCGATCAAGAAGGCCGGATTGAAGCCGACGGCGCGGATTCACTTCCAATCCGTGATCGAGGAGGAGAGCACCGGCGTCGGCGCACTCTCGACCTTGCAGCGCGGCTATCGCGCCGATGCCTGCTTCATCCCGGAGCCGACCAACGGCAAGATGATCCGCTCTCAGGTCGGCGTGATCTGGTTCCGACTGAGGGTGCGCGGCTTCCCGGTGCACGTGTTCGAGGCCGGTGCCGGCTCGAACGCGATCATGGCGGCGTATCATCTGGTGCATGCGCTGGAGAAGCTCGAGATCGCCTGGAACGAGCGCGCCAAGGCCGACCGTCATTTCAAGGACGTCAATCATCCGATCAACTTCAATCCCGGCATCATCAAGGGCGGCGACTGGGCCTCCAGCGTGCCGGCCTGGTGCGACGTCGACTGTCGCATCGCGGTGCTGCCGGGCTGGTCGATCGCCGAGTGCCAGAAGGAGATTCTGGCTTGCGTTGCGGCCGCGGCGCGCGACCATCGTTTCCTTTCCAACAATCCGCCGCAGGTGGAATGGTCCGGCTTCCTGTCGGAAGGCTACGAGCTCGTGAACTCCGAGGCGCCGGAGGCCGCGTTCGCCAAGGCACATCAGGCGGTTTATGGCGGCGCGGTGGAAGACCGCGCCTTCACTGCGCTGACCGACACGCGCTTCTATGGCCTGAACTACAACATCCCGAGCCTCTGCTTCGGCGCCAGCGGCGCGGCGATGCACGGCTTCAATGAATATGTCGATCTGGCGTCGCTGCGGCAGTCGACCAAGGCCACCGCGCTGTTCATCGCGGAATGGTGCGGAGTCGAGAAGGCGTAGCCTTTTTGCGTCGCAGGCTCGGCGCGCTATCGCTCCGCTTGCCGGGGACGGCCCGGGCGTGGCTCAACCAGATGCTTTAAGTTTAAAATAAAGGCTGGGCGAACAGCCCCGCCGGTGGCAAAATGGCGTCCGATCGACGGCGAATCTTCGAGGAGCCACGATGCGCGACTGGGATGATGCCTACGCGAATTCGGCCCACGTGCCGGGTTCGGATGAGCTGCCGGCGCGGTGGGCGGAGCGGGCGGCGGCCTATCGCGCCGGACTCAAATCGTTCAAGCCGGATATCGCCTATGGATCGGGAGAGCGGCAGCGTCTCGACCTGATTCTGCCGGACGGCGACAGCAAGGGTCTCGTCGTCTTCGTGCACGGCGGATACTGGATGCGCTTCGATAAATCGTCATGGACCGACCTCGCCGAAGGCGCGCGAAGCCACGGCTGGACGGTGGCGCTGCCAAGTTACACGCTGGCACCGGCCACGCGCATCTCAGACATCACGGCCGAGATCGCGGCCGCGATTGCCTCGGCAGCCGCCCAGGTCTCCGGGCCTATTCGATTGGCCGGCCATTCCGCAGGCGGCCATCTCGTTACCCGCATGCTGTGCGACGACGGCCGTCTCGAACCTGAGGTCTACGACAGAATCGTAGCGACGCTGTCGATCAGCGGTCTGCATGACCTGCGACCGCTCCTGAAGACCGCGATGAACGAGACGCTTCGGATGGACATGGACGAGGCAGCGCTCGAAAGCGCCGCCTTGCATCTGCCACGGGGCAAATCGCCGCTGACCACCTGGGTCGGCGGTAGCGAGCGGCCCGAGTTTATCCGTCAGGCAGAGCTGATGGCCAACATCTGGACCGGATTCGACGTGCCCACGCACCTCGTCGTCGACCCCGGGCATAACCACTTTACTATTGTCGATGGGCTGAAAGATCCATCCTCGGCCATCACGAGGCGCCTTCTCGGCCTTGTTTGAGGCAGTGGATCGATCGAGAGGATGTGTCATGAGCAGCAACGACTACGACCCCGCGGTCGAGGGCGCCGAGACCGATTTCGCCCGTAAAATGTCGTATGGCGATTATCTGCAACTCGATGCGCTGCTCGGTGCCCAACACCCGATTTCGGACGCGCATGACGAGATGCTCTTCATCATCCAGCATCAAACCTCCGAACTGTGGATGCGGCTCGCCATCCACGAGCTGCGGGCCGCCCGTCACGCCATCGCCCGCGAAGACGTGTCGCCGGCGATGAAGATGCTCGCGCGCGTCTCCCGCATCTTCGAGCAGTTGAACAATGCCTGGGACGTGCTGCGTACCATGACGCCCAGCGAATATACCCATTTCCGCTCGCGGCTCGGACAATCCTCGGGCCTCCAGTCGTATCAATACCGGCTGATCGAGTATCTGCTCGGCAATCGCAATGGTGCGATGTTGAAGCCGCACGCGCATGACCCCGAGGTGACGGACCTGCTCAAGACCGAGCTTGCGACGCCGAGCCTTTATGACGAGGTGCTCCGGCTTGCCGACCGCAAGGGACTCACCATGCCCGCGGCCGTGCTGTCACGCGACGTCCACGAGACCCATCACTTCGACGAGGGCGTGATGCAAGCCTGGCGCCACGTCTACGAAGCTCCCGAAGCCAATTGGACCCTCTACGAGCTCGCCGAGAAACTGGTCGACTTCGAGGATTATTTTCGCCGCTGGCGCTTCAACCACGTGACGACGGTGGAGCGCGTCATCGGCTTCAAGCGCGGCACCGGCGGCACCGGTGGGGTCAGCTATCTGAAGCGGATGCTCGAGGTCGAGCTGTTTCCCGAACTGTGGCGTGTCCGCACCGTCCTCTAGGCGAGGTGTCATGATCGAAGCGAAATCGCAACTGCGCGTCTACGACGACACCAGGGCAATGTTCCATCTGCCCGCGGATGTCATCTATCTCGACGGCAACTCGCTTGGTGCGCTGCCATTGGGCGTTGCCGAGCGCGTTGCGCATGTCATCACGGCCGAGTGGGGCGATGAACTCATTCGCGCCTGGAACAGCGCCGGCTGGTATGTGCAGCCGCGCCGCGTGGGCGACCGCCTCGCTCGCCTGATCGGCGCCGCGCCCGGCACGGTGATGATCGGCGACACGCTGTCGCTCAAAGTCTATCAGGCGCTTGCGGCCGCGCTCGAGATGAACCAGGAGCGCAAGGTCGTTCTGTCCGATACCGGTAATTTCCCGACCGACCTCTATATGGCGGAAGGCCTGATCGCCACGCTCGGGCGCGGCCATCAATTGCGGCTGGCGGCCCCGGAGGAGGTCGAGGCATCGCTGTCGGACGACATTGCGGTGCTCTACTTGACGGAGGTCGACTACCGCACCGGTCGTCGCCACGACATGCGGACCCTGACCGCGAAGGCGCATGCGCTCGGTATCGTCACGGTCTGGGATCTCGCCCATTCGGCCGGCGCGCTGCCGATCGATCTCGCCGGCGTCGGCGCCGATTTCGCAGCCGGCTGCACCTACAAATATCTCAACGCGGGCCCCGGCGCGCCGGCCTTCCTCTACGTCGCGCCGCGGCATGCCGATCAGGCGCGCGTCGCGTTGTCGGGCTGGATGGGGCACGCAAAACCGTTCGCCTTCGATCTCGGTTATCGACCTGCCGGCGGTGTCGAGCGCATGCGTGTCGGCACACCGCCGGTGCTGGCGATGGCCGCGCTGGAGGCATCGCTCGACATCTGGGATCGTGTCGAGATGGGCGAAGTCCGCGCATGTTCACTCGCGCTCGGAGACTTGTTGATAGCTGAGATCGCGCGACGCTGTCCGTCGCTGACGCTGGTAACGCCACGGGCGCATGCGCAGCGCGGGTCGCAAGTGTCGTTCTCCTTTGCCGGCGGATATGCCGCCATGCAGGCGCTGATTGCCCGCGGCGTGATCGGCGACTTCCGGGCGCCTGACATCATGCGGTTCGGGATCACGCCGCTCTATATCGGCGAAGCCGAGGTGCTGAAGGCCGCCGAGATCATCGAGGAGGTGATCAATGGCGAGGTGTGGCGCCGGCCAGAATATCAGGTCGTGAATGCGGTGACGTGAGCAACGAGCGTTATCCCGACGCCTCATAATGACTGCGGCGAGCAATCATGGGTGCCGCGACCACAACGCATTGACGATCGCATCGAGCCCATCGGTCAGCGCGGCGGGTCCGGGCTGCAAAATGATCGGCGACTTGATCTCGACGATGCGATTGTTGCGGACGGCCGGAATGTCGCTCCAGCCGTCGCGCGCCCTGATGCGGTCGGTCACGACCTTCTTGCCGCACCAGGATGCCAGGATCACGTCGGGCATCGCCGCGCGCACGGCATCTGCCGTGACGATGCGATCCCGGGCGGCCTTGTGCGCGCGCAGATGCGGCAGCGCGGCCTCGCCGCCGGCGATCTCGATCAGTTCGGACACCCAGCCGATGCCGCTGATCAGCGGATCGTCCCATTCCTCGAAATAAACCTTCGGCCGCGGTGCCGGACGCGGCGTTGCCGCGATCGCGGCCAGCCGTTGTTCGAGGCTATGCGCGAGCCGCTCAGCGCGATCGGCGGCGCCGACTATCGCGCCGAGGCTGCGGATCATCGCAAGGATGCCTGCGACATCGCGCTGATTGAAGACATGGACGGCGACACCGGCGCGGACCAGATCGGCGACGATGTCGGCCTGCAGATCGGAGAAGGCGAGCACCAGATCGGGATCGAGTGCCAGGATCTTCGGGATGTCGGCGGAGATGAAGGCCGACACCCGCGGCTTCTCACGGCGCACCTGCGGCGGCCGCACGGCGTAGCCGGAGACGCCGACGATGCGGTCCTGCTCGCCGAGCAGATACAGCGTCTCGACCGTCTCCTCGGTCAGGCAGACGATCCGGCGGGGAGGGAAGTCGCGCATCGCCGACGGTATGCAGACTCGCCAAGGGTTGTCACGGCGCCATGACGTCATCCGCTTGATTACCTCGGAGGTCATTGCCGGGCCCGGCCAGGCAATCCATCATGCCGGCTTCAACTTCGAAAAAGACAAGCAGGGAGTGCCCATGACGCCGCTCGAAAAGATCCAGTCGATGAAGATGCCGTTTGCGGAACTGAAGGGCGTCACCTTCGTCGAAGCCGACCAGGATCGTGTCGTTGCGAAGATGCTGGTGCGGCCGGACCTCTGCACCCTCCGGAACACGATCCACGGCGGCGCAGTGATGGCCTTTGCGGACTCGGTCGGCGCCGCCGCCACCGTGATCAACCTGCCTCCGGACGCCAAGGGCACCACGACGCTTGAGAGCAAGACGAACTTCATCGGCGGCGCCAAGGAGGGGAGCACCGTGATTGCCACGGCAACGCCGGTTCACCGGGGCCGGCGGACCCAAGTCTGGCAGACCCGGCTGGAGACCGAGGATGGCAAGCTCGTCGCTGTGATCACGCAAACGCAATTGGTATTATGATGAGGCAATGATGTGATTTTCTGATCACATCATTGTTTACTTAAATGAATCTAGACACTTGAATTATATGGTGCGGCGCACAATATAAGGACGGTTAGGGAGTCGACGCCTCCTCGAGGGCTACCAAGAGGAGTTATGAAATGAACCACGATTCCATTAGTTCGACCTCTGCCCGAGGCACCGTGCGGACGTTGAGCCAGCAGGAGGAGCTTCCTCTGCTGCGCGATCATCTGCTGAGACTGGATCGAACCAGCCGTCATGATCGTTTTCATGGCTTCATCGATGACAGTTTCATCCGCCGCTATGCCGAGCGCTGCGCCAATGACGGCACGGTCATCATCGCCTATTTCGAGGATGGCGTGGTCCGCGGCGCCGCCGAGCTGCATCCGCCGGAGCAGTCACCGGATGCGCAGCCCGAGATCGCTTTCAGCGTCGAGCGGTCCGCTCGGCGCAAGGGCGTCGGCAGCACGCTGTTCCGCAAGCTGATCGCCGAGGCGCATGCCAAGGGCTACGGCAGCCTGCGCATCACCACCGGTGCGCAGAACGACGCGATGCGTGCGCTCGCCACCAAGTTCGGTGCGCAGCTGACCTTCCGTCATGGTGAGTCCACCGGCAGCATCGACCTGACCGAGCGGCACAAGGCCGAACAGGTGCCGGCTGCGGCTTCGCCGGCGATCGCTCCGGTGACACCGATCGCGGCCGCGCGCGCGATCGTCGACATGAACCGCGCCTATTGGCGCATGGTGATGCAGATGTCCGGCTGGGGCCGGGCCGCCTGAGCCGAGAGCTCACCTCAAAGACAAAAGGGCAATCCGCTCAGCGGATTGCCCTTTTTCTTTAAGTAGCCGGATGTCGTTGTTCAGGTGCCGGTGCGCTTGGCCGGCGCGAGACGGCGGACCACGCGGCGCTCGACCACGACGGAACGCTGTGCGCCCTGTTCGCCGGCGATCACGCGGGTTGCCGTGCCGGTGCGGGCGCTGACGCGCGCGGTCTTCTTCACCTCGGCCAGCACCTCGTCATAGGGCAGCCCCATCAGGGACGATGCGATCTCGGCCTGGGCCTCCACGTCATCGGTGATGCCGATGGCCGCGAAGATTGCCTCCTCCAGCGTCGGCGGATCATGCCGCACCCGCCGGGTGCCATACTTGGTATTCCAGTCTCCGCTCATCGCCGCCTCATCTTTGAATCGCGGGAGATACGTAAGGTCCCCAATGTTGCATTGCAATATGAATATGAGATGGCAATCCAGCCATGCAGCTAGAGTCTCTCAATCTTGTGAGCGTCATAAAGTTCGATGGTGGTCGCTGCGGCCGCCAGAGATTGCAGGGAGCGGACGAAATCGCGCGACGCGGGGACCGCGAAATGCGCCGCCAGCGCGGCGCGGTCGGCCCATTGCTCGAAAAACACCAGCCTGAGCGGATTCTCGCAGTCGACATGGACCGCGTGCGAGATGCAGCCGGGCTCGGTGCGCGAGCGATGCACATGCTCGAGGCTCAATCGCCGCACCTCGTCGAAACTGTCGGGGCGGGCGGTGACGCTGCCGGTGACGACGATCATGATCTCCCCCAGTTGATTAGTTACGGGGCTGCTTGTGCCCCTGACGCACCATTGGGCTGCTGCGGCCAGCGCTTCAGCGCGGCACGACCGGCATCGGTCAGCACATAGATGCCGCGCTCGGCGCGATCGAACCAGCCGTAGACATTATGCTGCAGGATCTTGCCGGCGTCGGGGCAGTCGGCCCGCAGATCCTTGACGCGCCGGGGTCCATCCGAGAGCGCACAGGCGCAGGCCAGCGCCTGCTGCCGGTAGGCCGTCATGATCGGCGCGCGCGTCGATCCGCCCATGGCAGGATCGCCCTTGCGCTTGCGATGCTCGGTGATCAGGCGCGAGCGCTTCTTCGGATTGCGGCGCGGTGCCGCGGTCGGCGGCGGCACCAGCACCTCGACGTCGCCGCGGTCGGTGACGCCGAGCATGCCGAAGCCGAGCCGCCGGCACAGATTGCGATACCGCGCGTCACTCTCGCGGCCCTTGCCGCGGGCCGAGACCTTGGCCGCGATCCACACCTCATCGGCGGCGCCGGCGCGGTCGACCGCCTGCAGGATCAGTTCGAGATTGAAGGCGAGCTTGAGTTCACCAATCACGACGACCGGTGGATCATCGCCGCTCAGCGCCACGAGATCGCAGCCGCCGATCTCGCCCTTCACCGCGAAGCCGAGCTTTTCGAGGAAGCGTTTGACGGGCAGATAAAGCGCGGTTTCCAACGGGCAGGCTCCTGCGGCATCCGGCCGCGACTCGGTGCGCCAGCATAGCGCGGAATTGCCCCCATCGAGGCGGATCGAATTTGCCCAATGCGCCGCCAAGCGGTTATGTTGGGCCGGGGACAACGGCGCGACCATTTGCATGATCCGGAACGGGCTCTATCACATCACCGTCGAATTTCTCGACAGCGTCTCTGGCGGCAACCAGGGCGTCATGGTGCTGCGTGACGGCCAGATGCGCGGCGGCGACTCGTTCTTCTACGCCTACGGCAGCTACACCGCGGCCGGCGGCAAGTGGAAGGGCGAGGTCACCAACGAGGAGCATTCGCCGACCTATGGCGAACGCCCGGTCTGGGAACGCAAGGTGGTGACGATCGGCTTCACCGGCACCTATACCGATCAGACCGCCGAGGGCGACGGCATGGCGCTCGCCGGCAAGCAGAGCATCCGCTTCAGGTCGAAGCTGCGGCTGCTGGTTGCGGACTAGACCCGCCCGTTGACCGGCAGCAGCGCGCCGGTGACGGCGCTTGCGGCGTCGCTGGCGAGGAACAGGATCACCTCGGCGAGCTCTTTCGGCGTCACCCATTTGGAGATATCGGCCTTCGGCATCGCGGCGCGATTGGCGGCGGTGTCGATGATCGAGGGCAGCACCGCGTTGACCGTGACCTTGCCCTTCAGCTCGGCGGCGAGCGACTCGGTGAGGCGGTGCACGCCGGCCTTCGACGCAGCGTAGGGGCCCATGCCGGAGGCGGCCTGCAAGGCGCCGAGTGCGCCGATATTGATGATACGCCCGGCGCCGGATTTCGTGAGATGCGGGATCGCGGCGCGCGACGTGTTGAACGCGGTCATCACGTTCATCGCATACATGCGCTGCCAGGTCGCGGGATCGCCGTCGCTGACCGCCTCGAAGGTGAAGCCGCCGGCAATATTGATCAGTGCGTCGAGCCGGCCGAAATGCGCCGCCGCCTTGTCGATCGCAACTGCCGCATGCGCGGTGTCGGTGAGGTCAACTCCGCCAAGCTCGATACGGTCAGCCGTCGCCGCGAGCTGCGAGGCCGCATGATCGATGCCGGCGACCCGCGCACCACGCGCCAGGGCTTCTTCGGCGACCACTTTGCCAAGCGCGCCGAGGGCGCCGGTGATGACGATGGCTTTTCCGTTCATGGCGGTCTCCGTATCAGCAACAGGCTGCCACCCACTATGATCAGGCGGATTTCATTTGCAATGCCGCCGATTTCATCTCCTACTGCGCGTATTCATCAGTTCATTCGCCTCAAGGATGTTTGCGATGCCGACACCAAGGCCGTGCGAAACCCATCCCGAACTCGTCAAGTTCGCTTACGGATTGCCGCATCTTGCGCAAGCGCTCGCGCGCGAACGCAAGGTCAAGATCGTTGCCCTCGGATCATCATCGACCGCGGGAGCCGACAAAATTCTCCCATTTCCGCCGCGGCTGGAGATCCTGTGGCGAAGCCAGAAGCAGTCCTTCGGCCGGATGATCGACATCGTCAACCGGGGGATCGGCGGGCAAGAGGCGCCGGAAGAGTTCTCGCGCATCGAGTCCGATGTCATCGCCGAAGCACCGGTGATGGTGATTTGGCAGGTCGGCACCAACGCCGTGTACAGGAACTACAACTTCGATCAGGTGCAAGCGACATTCGAGGCCGGACTCGATGTGCTTGCCGCGCTGCCGCTGGACGTCGTGGTGATGGATTCGCAGTACACCCAGGCAATCATCGGCACGCCAGATGTGCTCAAGCTTGCCAACCAGTTCATGCCGATGATCGCCGACGTCGCTGCAAGCAGGAAAGTCAACCTGTTCCGCCGCTTTGCGCTGATGAAGCAATGGGTCGATGCCGGAATTCCGCTCTCTGAGCTCGACGATGGTGCGCAGGAGCATCTCCATACGAGCGAGTGGGCGACCGATTGTGTCACTCAAGCGTTGCTCGGTGCGATCAACGATGCGGTGGCGCGCAGCGCGAACACGTCGTCTTGACTACGTAAGACTACGGGGGAGGGCCAGTTGGATAAAATTTGCAGCAGTTCTGTAAGTCGTTTGCAGAACCCTTTCCGTAGAAGCGGAACTGCAGCCAAGGTAGGGGTTTTTGCAATGGGAAATCTTCCGGATCACGGTTTACCGCTCGTTCAGCTTAAGGAACAGCGGCGCGATCTCGTCGTAGCACTACAGAATCGTAAGGGGCCGGTGGGCAGCTGGGAATTGATGCAGATCGCGGCGATCCAGCAGGCCATCTCGGCCTTCGAGGACGTGATCGCCGATCTCGACGCGGAGCTCGAGCTCGAGGCCGCGGCCTGAGCGAACGGATCAGGACTGCAGATAGCGGCCTTCAAGCGCCTTGCGCTCGGCCTGGCCGAGCCCGAGGCCCTCGCGGAAATATCCGTCAAGGCCGCCATAGTCGGCATCGATCGCCGCGAACGACGCTTCCAGAAACGCCGCGCGCACGGTGCCGAGCACCTGCTTGACGTCATCGGGCAGCTCGGTGCTGTGGGCCGGATCGCGCTTGTAGTACTGGTTGGTCAGGAGATAGTCGTCGGCGATCACCTGATCGGACACGCCGAGTGCGTGCAGGATCAGCGCGCAGGCAAAGCCGGTGCGATCCTTGCCTGCGGTGCAGTGGATCACCAGCGGCGCGCGGTCTTCGAGCAGATGAGCGAACAGCGTGCGATAGCGCGGCGTGTTGTCCTGCACGTAGCCGCGATAGGAATCCCGCATCACGTCGATCGCGTCGGCTTCCGAAAGCTGGCGGTTGCTGGCGATCTCACGCAGCGCTGCCACCACCGTCGGCTCGACCGGGAGCGAATGCACGGTCACGTCGCTCATGCCGCACAGCGCCTCGGCGCGCTCGGCGACGCCGCGAAAATCGTACGCGCTTCTGACCCCGAGGGAGCGCACCACGGCGACGTCCTGCTCGGTGAGATACGCCAAATGGTTGGAGCGGAAGATCTGCCGCCAGCGCACCGTCCGGCCGTCACGCGTCTGGTAGCCGCCGAGGTCGCGAAAATTGCTGGCGCCGGCGAGATTGAGGTGACGGGCAGGGGCTTCTGACATCGGCGGGCCTGTTGCAGCTGTGAAGGTCTTCTTGCAGGAAGTCTTGGCGCAGGTGTATCGGCGCAGACAGGTCTATAACCGGCCTCTCGGGGGGAGAATATGACTTATCGCGGGGGCGCCATTCTGATCGGCGCAATTCTTTTCGGGGTTTTTGGTTCCTCGGCGGCACGGGCGCAGTCCGCCTTCCGGAATTATCGATGTGCCGACGGCACACAGTTCATCGCGGCGTTCTTCAATGGCGACACGCGTGCGCATCTGCAGGTCGACGGCAAGGCGGTGACATTGACGAAGCGGCTGTCGCTGACAGGCACGCGTTACAGAGGCGGTGGTGTCACGCTCGAGATCAACCGGGCCGGATTGACCAGGCTGCGGCATGCGAAGCGGCCGGTGACGGCCTGCGAGCTGGCGTGAAAAGCTGGCATGAAAAAGGGCCGAAACGCTGCGTTCCGACCCTCTCTTACTGTTCTGCTGTTGTGTGACGCTTATGGGTTACGTCTCTTCGCCCGATCGACATCAGTGGTCGCGGCTCGGCTTGGCGTCGTCGATGGCGGCCTGATGGTACCAGCTCTCGCTGCATGCCGAGGTCTCGACTTCAGCGGCAAGATCGCGCGCCGTCCGCGCCTCGCCATAGCGGCGTCCGCCGAGAGCCGCGCGGCCCCCTGCCGGGAATTGATAGATCGTTGCCGATCCCTGATTTTGGCCCGTGGTGATCATGTCAAAGTCTCCTTTGGTCGGTGCGAGCCTCCATGGTGCGCCCGACTCATTCGTGTGCGGTTACCGTGCTTTCAACATCGGTCCGGGCCCGGCAGGGTGCAAGTGACCAAGAAATAGTCAGGTTTTGTCTAATTAGTAGGCAAATCCAGGTTTGCTTCCTGTGAGGCAGGGGGCAGCTGACCAACGCTTGGGCCGAGGCAATGGTTGCCGGGCACCCGATGGTTGGACACGAACTGTCACATGGCGCTGCCGCCGCATTAATCGGCGGATGGTGCCGTAGCCGAATTTGCTGCAGAAACGGGCGGTGGAGGGGGGCGGAGAGAAGATTTTGGCTGACGGTGGCGCATGCCAGCCGCGCTACTTTGTCGCAGCTAAAAATGCGATGTCCGCTGTGGACATCCGCAGGCTCGCCGGTGCCGCAGTGCAGCGACTGGCATTTTAATTGCTTAGTAAGAGCCGGCCGATGGTGGCCGGGTACGCGTGCGGCGGCCGACTGGCTTTCGGTTCCTCACGGTTTTGCATCATCAACAGAGAGGTTCAATGACCAAGTACAAGCTCGAGTATATCTGGCTCGACGGATATACGCCGACGCCGAGCCTGCGCGGTAAGACGCAGATCAAGGAATTCGCGTCGTTCCCGACCCTCGAACAGCTTCCGCTGTGGGGCTTTGACGGTTCGTCCACCCAGCAGGCTGAAGGCCACAGCTCTGACTGCGTGCTGAAGCCGGTCGCCTGCTATCCCGACGCCGCGCGCGAGAACGGCGTGCTGGTGATGTGCGAAGTCATGATGCCCGACGGCAAGACGCCGCATGTCTCGAACAAGCGCGCCACCGTTCTGGATGACGAAGGCGCCTGGTTCGGCTTTGAGCAGGAATACTTCTTCTACAAGGACGGCCGTCCGCTCGGCTTCCCGGAAGAGGGTTATCCGGCGCCGCAGGGCCCGTACTACACCGGCGTCGGCTACAAGAACGTCGGCAGCGTCGCCCGCAAGATCGTGGAAGAGCATCTCAATCTCTGCCTCGCCGCCGGCATCAACCACGAAGGCATCAACGCCGAAGTGGCGAAGGGCCAGTGGGAATTCCAGATCTTCGGCAAGGGCTCCAAGACCGCCGCTGACCAGATGTGGATGGCCCGCTACCTGATGCTGCGCCTCACCGAGAGCTACGGCATCGACATCGAATTCCACTGCAAGCCGCTCGGCGACACCGACTGGAACGGCTCGGGCATGCACGCCAACTTCTCGACCAAGTACATGCGCGAAGTCGGCGGCAAGGAGTACTTCGAGAGCCTGATGAAGGCCTTCGACAAGAACCTGATGGACCACATCGCCGTCTACGGCCCGGACAATGACAAGCGTCTGACCGGCAAGCACGAGACCGCGCCGTGGAACAAGTTCAGCTACGGCGTGGCTGATCGTGGTGCCTCGATCCGCGTGCCGCACTCCTTCGTCAACAATGGCTACAAGGGCTATCTGGAAGACCGCCGCCCGAACTCCCAAGGCGACCCCTACCAGATCGCTTCGCAGATCCTGAAGACGATCTCCGAGGTCCCGACCGGCGCCAAGGCTGCAGCTTAAATGGCTGCAGCTTAAGTGGCTGCGGCCTAAGCAGCTTCCGGACCCGGATGGAGCCATCCGGTACCGCAATCGGGTCCGCCAGGGCGACTGCCTTGGCGGACCCTTGCTTTTTAGCCAAAGTGTTTGCGGGCAGCTTGCCGCCGAAAGCGGTTTCGCTGCGTTATGAACCGCGCTAGATAACGATTTGATCTTGGCTGCCGGGGACACGGCGCTTGTTTGAAGGGTTTTACAAGGTCCGGTTCGAACTGGGCGGCGCCGTCGGCCGCAGCGTGATGTATGTCGGCGACGGCAAGATGCTCGGCGGCAACTCGGCCTTCGCCCATATCGGCACCTACGAAAAGCACGGCGACGAGGTCGCGGTCGAGATCCAGACCGTCCGCCACAACCCCGATCCGAACTACCGCGCGATGGCCGGCACCGATGACGCGACGCTCATCGCAAAGGGTGCGCCCGATGGCGAGCTCTATCGCTTCAAGGGCGAGCTGAAGGAATTGCCCGGCGTGCCGTTCCAGTCGGTGATGACGCCGATCACCGAGGACGAAGTCCCGATCGCCGGCGGGGTCGGCGAGGGCGGCATCATCGACGGACTCTATTCGATCCGCATCCGCGTCCTCGACGGGGTCGACGGCGGCCTCACCGGCGTGATGCTGCTGAACAACGGCCGCATCCTCGGCGGCGATGCGTTCTTCTATTATCTCGGCACCTACACCTCCGAGAAGGGCCGCTGGAAGGGCCAGATACTCAACCAGGAGCACACCTCGGCGATGGGCGAGAACCCGATCTTCGGCGGCCATGAGGTCGGCATCGGCTTCGCCGGCACCTGCGATGCGGAGGGCGCCGTGCTGGAAGCGACCGCGCTTGCCGGCAAGCGCAGCCTCCGTCTGACCGCCGCGCTCAAGCTGATGCGACGGGCGTAAGCGGGATGGGCCATTCGGTTCGCGTGCTCTCGACGCTGGCGCTGAAGGGCGCGGTCGCGCGCCTTGCCGGGGCCTACCGGGCGGCGAGCGGCGTTGCGATCGATGCCGATTTTGCGCCGACGCTGGCGCTGCTCGAACGCTTGCGCAAGGGCGAGGTCGCCGATGTCGTGATCCTGACCCGCGAAGGCCTCGACGAGATGATCGGCGAAGAGCGCGTTGCGCGGGAAAGTGCAGTCAATCTGGCGCACTCCTATGTCGGCGTCGCGGTGAAGGCGGGCGCTGCGCATCCCGACATCGCGAGCGAAGCCGCATTGCGTGAGGCTTTGCTCGGGGCGCGCGCGGTGGCCTATTCGCGGCTCGGCGCCAGCGGCATTCTGTTCGCGCAGCTGATCGCACGTCTCGGCATCGCGGAGGCGATCAACGCATGCGCGGTGATCATCCCCATGGGCTTCACCGCGGAAAAGCTCGTCACCGGCGAGGCTGATCTCGCGATCCAGCAGATCAGTGAGTTGAAGCAGGTCGACGGCATCGAGGTCGTCGGACCAATTCCCCTCAATTTGCAGACGCCGGCGGTGTTCTCAGCAGGCCGCATGACGGCCTCGCAGCGCGCCGCGGCCGCCGATCATCTGCTACGCTATTTGTCGTCACCCGAGGTCGCGCCGGTGCTGCGCGAGACCGGGCTCGAGCCTTGAATTTGCCTGCACCGCGACGCAACCTGCCGCCCATGTTCAAGCCACTCCAAGCCTTTGTCTTCATCGCAGCGCTGGCCGCGCCCCTGCTCGCCCACGCGCAATCGGCCGACCTCGTGCTGTGCGACCGGCTCGCCGCCGATCCCTCTGATCCCGACAAGCCGGCCGACGTGAAGGGCGTGTCCGAGATCGCGTCGGCCGATATCGCGACCGCGATCAAGTATTGCGCAGTGGCGGCAAAATCGTCGCGTCGTGCGATGTATGAGCTCGGCCGCGCCTATGCCGCCAACCGGCAGATCGCGGAGGCCGCAAGCGCCTGGCGCAAGGCGGCCGACAAGGGCTCGACATCGGCGATGGTCGAGCTCGGCGTGCTCTATGGCAACGGCACCGGGGTCGCCAAGGACGAGGCGCAGGCGCGCAAATTGTTCGAGCGCGCAGCGCAGGCCGGCAACGCGCGCGGCGTCAGCAATCTTGCGGCGCTCGGCGGCAGCACGGCATCCGACCCGGCGCGTGCGCGCGAATTGCTCGCCAAATCCGCCGAGACCAATGCGGAGGCGCAGTACCAGCTCGGCATGATGCTGGCCGAAGGCAAGGGCGGTGCGCAGGACGATGCCGGCGCGCGGGCGCTGTTCGAGAAGGCGGCGGCACAGAACCATCCCGGTGCGCTGGAGCGGATGGGCGCCTTCGCGCAGGCCGGCCGCGGCGGACCGAAGGACAGCGATGCGGCCAAGGCCTATTACGAGCGGGCCGCCGCGCTCGGCGACGAGGATGCCAAGAAGGCGTTGGAACGGGCGCGCTGTCCTTACGTGATCAAGGATAAGCGCGGCAATCCGGTGACCAACCTCTGCTTCTAGGAACACTCGCGCACGCGTGTCGTTGACGTGCGAAAGGCACTGGCGAGGCGAAGTCATGATCCGCAAGCTGCGTTCCGGCGAGTACCGGCTGTATTCCCGCAAGGTCAATCCGAAGACCGGCAAGCGGCGCAATCTCGGCACCTTCAAGTCGCGTGCGGCGGCAGAGAAGCACGAGCGCTACGTGCAGTATTTCAAGCGCCACTAGAGCATGATCCGGAAAAGTGTGAAGCGGTTTTCCGAAAAGATCATGCTCAAACAAAGAGCCAAAGAGCGATAGCGTTCCCGGATGCTCACGGCGCCGGGCAGGCTGCGCCGGTCTTCACCCAGGCCTCGACCAGCGCGCCTGCCTGTTCCTGCGTGCCGGGTGCCGGCGAGCGGCCGAAGCCGGGATGCCAGGCCCAGCCCACCAGCGTGTCCTTGCCGATATGCTCGATCAGCTCCTCGACCTTGCGCCCGCCGTTGCGCGCGGGGTCTCTGATCTGGACGCAGATCTCGCCGACGGTCTTGCCGCCCCACGCCATCTCGCGCGGTGCAAGATGCCATTCCGGGTGACCCGGCACGCGGCCGGGATCGAAATTGGCGTGCTGGTGGCAGATCGAGCAGCGCATCGCGTTGGTGCCATGGCCATCGGCGCCGCGCGTAACCGGCGGCTGGTGCATGCGGCTGATGTCGCCCTGCCGCGGGCTGTCGCCGGCGGGATGGCAATTGGTGCAGCGCGGATGCGTCAGTACCTTGCCGAGTTCGGTGAAGATCGCCGCGGAGCGCTGCTCGACATTCTCGATGCCGGCAAAGCTTTCCGGCGAGGCAAGGGCGTGGCTCGCGCTCTCCGACGCCGCGTAGCCAGCGCACAGGCTGGTCGCGAGCGCCGTCACGATTGCAATGATCCGAAACCGCGTGTCCGATGTCATCGTGCGCGGGCTCACTTGTTGGTGGTCAGATAGCGCTTGGAATCGGCGAGGATCACGTCGCGCACCGCCTGGTGATACTTGATGTAGCCGGTGCAGCGGCACAGATGGCCGTCGAGCGCGTCCGCGATAACGGTCTCGAGTTGGTCCCGCGCCACTGGCTCTCTTGCCAGCAGTTCGAGCAGCACCTGGCCCTCGTTGAGGAAGCCCGCCGTGCAGTAGCCGCACTGGAACGCGAAATGGTCGATGAAGGCCCGCTGCAACGCCGAGAGCTCGCCGTCCTTGGCATGGCCCTCGACGGTACGGATCGCCTTGCCGTCGAAATTCGCCGCCGGCACCACGCAGGTCGGAGTGGTGTAGCTTGTGCCGTCGGGATTATCGATGATGACGGCACAGCTCAGGCACTGCGCGGCGCCACAGCCGAACTTGGTGCCGGTCATGCCGAGCATTTCGCGCAGGAAATCGTTCATCGAGAGGTCGTCGCGGACCTCGATCGGGCCGTGCTTCTGGCCGTTGATGGTGAGATTGAGCGTGGTCACGCAAGCGCTCCCTTGAGCAGGCTCGTGGTCACCGGCAATGAGCGGAAGCGGTGGCCGGTGGCATCATTGATGGCGTTGAGCAGCGCAGGCACGATCGGGATCATCACCACCTCGGCCATGCCCTTGGGCGGCTCGTCCGGCGTCAGCGGCGGCAGCATCTCGATCTCGAGGTCGTGCAGCGGCAGGTCGGAGCCGCGCGCGATCAGGTACTGGCCGAGATTCCACTGCCCGTTGCCGGGGCCGCCTTCGAATGGCGGCAGGGTTTCCAGCAGCGCGTAGCCGACGCCCATGGCGAAACCGCCGTGGGACTGGCCGAGTGCGACTTCGGGCACCAACGCCTGGCCGCATTCGAACACGCTGTAGGCCTTGGCGATGCGCAGGATGCCGGTCGCGCGCTCGATCTCGACACGCACCAGCGTGCCGCACATCGAGGTGTAGGCGGTGCCGATCCGGTTGTTGTCGGTTGGCGGAAACTTGACGCTGACGCGATCAATCCGCTCGAACCTGCCGCGGCCACGGCGGATCGCCAGCGCATCGATCTCGGCGCGGTATTGCTCGCCGAACAGCGGGAAGCGGGCACGCGACCAGGCCCAGCGCGAGAAGCTGTGCGCGACTGCGCCGGTGACGAAACCGCGCGCATGCGCGGTCGCCGCAAGCTTCGGCAACGGCAGCGGTGCGAGATCATCGAGCACAAGCTGCCCATCCCGCCAGCGCGCTCTGTCCCATTGCCGGGCGCGAGGATCGGTCTTGCCGATCTGCCAGAGCTCGAGCGCCGCCGGCCACAGGCCGAAGCGGAAGATGACGCGCGCCGCCTCGGCCGCCGAATGCGTGCCGACATGGGCGCCGATCGATGCGCTGGTCGCCGAGCTGATTGCGGGCACCCAGCGCGGGTTCTTCTCGGCGAGATCCTGGGTCTTCTGATCCATCGTGTAGGGATCGCCCGAGGTGACAAGCCCGAGCGCCTCATAGCTGTCGACCCGGGAGACCGCGACCTCGTCAGCGACGGCACCGAGATGGCCCGCGACCCGGTTGGCGAGCGCGGTGCCAACGCCATTGCCCATCTCGACATGATCGCAATAGATCGCGATCCGTCCCTCCTGATCGATCTCGACCCGGCCGAGCGAGCAATCTGCGCCGGAGCCGTAATCTTTGGTGACGCAGGCCACGCCTGTGCCGACCAGCCGTCCCTCCGGCGCCTTCTGCTTGAAGTCGGCGCGCTGCTGCCAGATCGGATGCGTCTCGAGCTTGTCGAGGATGTCAGGCGTGCGCACCGACACGATGTAGGGATTGCCGGTCATGGTCCGGCCGTTCTGCTTCAGCGCATTGTTGCGGCGGAACGCGATCGGGTCGGCCTTGAGCTCGCTCGCCGCTTCGTCGATCAAGACTTCCAGCGCAGTCATTGTCTGTAGCGTGCCGTAGCCGCGCATCGAGCCGGCGGTGACGCCGCGCGAATGCACCGCCACGGTGGTGACGTCGACTTTCGGGATATCGTAGATCCCGATCGCGGCGGTCGCGGCGACGACCGCGACATTGGCGGAGAAATTGGCGAGCCCGCCGCCGTCGAGCACATGGTCGGCGGCGAATGCCGTGATCTTGCCGCTCTTGCGATCGATGCCGATCTTTGAGCGCATCTTGATCGGGTGACGCTTGATGCCGCCCTGGAATTGCTGGTAGCGGTCGTGTGCCAGCCGCACCGGCCGTCCCGGAAAGAACATCGCCGCCAGCGCCACGTAGAGCACGAACGGGGTGTGGTCGCGGCCGCCGAAGCCGCCGCCGACATGGGCGAACTGCGCGTTGATGTGCGAGGGGCGGAACGGGGGCCGGGCCTTGCCGAGCATGAAGGCGATCGACTCGGTCGCCTCATAGGGTGACTGCACGCCGAGCACCAGCTCGAGGTTGCCGCTATTGTCGCTGTACCAGGCGAGACCGCTTTCCGGTTCGAGGAACATCGGATCCACCGACTGGGTCTCGAACTCGCGGTCGAGCACAAGCTGCGACGCATCGTCCTTGGCGAGCTGGGCGCGGATCGCTTCGCCATGGATCGCGGCTTTCGCGTAGTCGGCCTTGGTCTCCTTGGCGAGCGGCAGCCAGACCGGCAGCGCCGCGTTCTGGATTCGGCTCGGCGAAACCCAGCCGGCCTGGATCGGCGAATAGATATCGGGCGCATCGGGCGTCGCGCCGGCGACGCGCGTGAAACGATACGCGCCGAAGTCCGGCAGGTTCACCGGCCCGGTCTCGTCGCCGAACTTGACGAAGCCGACATCGCGCAGCGCGAGCCGTGCGCGGTCGAAGGCGTCGAACTGCTCGAAGATCAACAGCGCGACCGGTTGTCCGAGATAGAGCGGCGTCTTGCCGACCGGGCAGAACAGGTCGCCGGCGTGGAACTCCGGCACCCGCGTGCCGATCCGGTCGAGGTCGGCTGCGGTCACGACGACCGAGGGCTTCGCCGGACCATCGAGGCGGGCGAGGTCCATGCCGGCATAGACATGCGTCGCGTCATTGGCGCGAACCAGGATGGCGTGCGAGGTGGTTGCAGGCCAGCCCGGCATGTCGGCGGCGCGAAAGTCGGAGGCGTAAAGTTTTGCGCCGGTGACCTTGGCCACACCGTCGACGCGGCCGGCGCCCTTGGCCGCCGGATTGAAATGGCCGCGTCCGGGCAGCGTCTCGCGACCGGCGAAAGCAGGCTCCTTCGCCAGCGCCAGATGCGACAGGCTGACCGAGATGCCGCCTGCCGACAACCACTTCACGAATTCGCGTCGCGAAGGCCGCATGGTCTGATCTTTCATCGACACCTCGACGGCATGTCGCGCCGGGGTTTAATAATTTGTACAATACACGTGGACGTATTGCGGCAAAGCGAGCGCAACGGCAATGCCGCAATAGGTCGTAGCCTTTTCACTCGTAGCTTCGGCCTCACTTGAGGTCGGCAATGGTGGCCGGTCCCGGACCCGGCGTGATCAGGGTCGGCCATTGCTTGGAACCGAACGGCACCAGCGGCGGCAGGAACGGCGTCATACCGCGCTTCTTGGTCTCGGCGATGATCGCCTCGCGCGCATCGCCCCCCATCAATTCATAGTCCATCAAATGGTAGCTGCCGAAGAACAGCGCGCCGACCGAGCGGTCGGCGATGATCCGGGTCAGCGATTCCAGCATGTCGGACGGCGTGGTGGTGAAGGAGATGGTCTCGATCAGCATCAGCCGGCTGTTGATGGCGTCAGGCCCGAAGAATTGCGCCAGCACGCTGAAGATCACGTTGTTCTGCCGCGCCACATAGATCGTGTTGCTCGCGCCGTAGGTCTTGTCCCAATCGGGGCCGAGCTGGGTCTTCCAGTCGGCCATCACGGTCATCCAGTGTGCGACCTGGGTCTGCGCGGCCCAGGCGACGTTCCCGGCGAGCAGTGGTGCCTGCTTCTTGCCGAATGCCTCCAGCTTCGCGAATGGGATGGCGCCGGCGGCGAGGCATTCGTCCATGAAAGCGATGTTGTTGGTGAGGATGGCGCGGTTGTTGTCGCGCCAGTCGGCCTGCATCGGCGTGGCATCGAGCCCGTCGAGCGCCGATTGCATCCGGCTGCGATAGGCCTGCATCGACCCGCGCCACGACTTGTCGTCGGGATTGTCGACATAGGGGCCGACCACCTCGGCCAGCGCCATCGTGCTGTGGCCGACCGACTTGAGCAGCTGATAAACGACCGGCACCTGCGGCGCCTCGGTCGGCGGCTTGCCGGGCCGGTACAGGATCAGGCGGCCGCCGGCGCCGGAGAACAGGCCGAGGATCACCGGGTGCTTGTCGAGCACGTTCTTCTGGAAGATCCGAGCCGCATCGCCATAGAGCTCGAACATGCCGGTGTTGAGCGCGAGCACATCCTTGGTCGCGACATCGGCCGGCGTGGACGTGGTCTTGCCCGAGATCGGCGCCATGTAGTCGGGCAGCGACTGGGCCGGCGCAGCGCCACCGCTGCCGAGCAGCAATGCCAGCGCTGCGGCCAGGCGAAATCGATTGATCATGTGATGCTCCTCGAAGCCTCGCGCCAACGTCGCGGCCGGATGCGGCCGCGCGACCATTAGCGGAATGCGCAAATGCTTGGACGCAATGAACTGGAGAGTAGTGAACAGGGAGTGTAGATCCCGCGCGACGCGGCACGACGCGGGCGGACGCCTACAGCTAAGCGACGAATCGGCCGGTGTCCACACCCGGACATTGCCGGGCTTGCCTGCGCCAAAACACCCAATGGTGCGGGTTTCGGCCCGATGCTATGTGGCGAACGGAGTCAATTTTATTTATTGGATTTTTGCGTGCTCAACGGACTTTACAAGGTCGAGTACGGCATCAACGGCGCATTCGGCCGCAGCATCATGTGCCTGCACGACGGCAAGATGATGGGTGGCAATTCGGCGTTCGCTCATCTCGGCACCTATCAGGTGACGAATGGCGAGATCATCGCCGACGTGATCACCGAGCGCCACAACGACGATGTCAACTTCAAGCCGCTGATGGGGGCCGATGTCGCCGTCATCAAGGTGCGCGGCCGAACCGAGGGTTCGACCATCCTGCTCGAAGGCAAGGCGGACGCCATGCCGGACGGCGTGTTCTGGGCGAATCTGGCGCCGCTCGACGACGAGGCCTTGCCGCCGCGCGGGGAGGTCGGACCGGGCGGCATCGCCAACGGGCTCTATGCGATCCAGCTCCGCGCGCTCGACGGTGTCGATGCCGGCCTCACCGGGGTGATGCTGCTGATGGACGGCCGCATCCTCGGCGGCGATGCGTTCTTCTATTATCTGGGCTCGTATTCGTCCGCGGATGGCCGCTGGCGCGGCGAGATCGTCAACCAGGAGCACACGCCGGCGAAGGGCGAGTATCCGGTGTTCGGCGGCTACGAGGTCGGCATCGGTTTTGCCGGGACCTGCCGCGACGACGGCGCCGGGCTCGAAGGCATCGCGCTGGCAGGAAAGCGCAGCCTTCGCCTGTCGGCCGAACTGCGGCTGATGCGCCGGGCGTAGACCTGGAAAGCTTGCTCAACCCTTGATCAGAAGCACGCCGCCGATGATCAGCGCGATGCCGGCCAGTCGCGATATCGACACGGGATGCTGCGCCAGCCCGAACAGGCCAAAATGGTCCATCGCGATACCCGCGATCATCTGGCCTGCGACCACCAGCGCCAGCAAGGTCGCGGCGCCGAGCGAGGGCAGCAGCAGGATCATCAGCAGGATGAACACGCCGCCGAGAATGCCGCCGCTCCAGGCCCACCACGGCACGGCCGTCACCAGTTTCCAGGACGGCACCGGCTCTCGCGTCGCGACCAGCACGACCGCCATCGTGACGAGCCCGCCGAGATAGCTGACCAACCCGGCCCAGGCCGGTGAGTTGAGGGCGGACCTGAGATTGCCGTTCAGGACCTGCTGGGTGGCGACGCTGATGCCGGCGCCGAGTGCGAGGAGATAGAGAAACCAGATTTGCATGTGACGCCCCAAAACCGATCGCCGGACTATTTCATGTCATATTCGATTGGCAACGAGCGTGGCATGCATGGGAGCACGGCGCGAAACCTGCGGAATGGGCTTCCACCCACGTCCCAGATCGAATAAGAGGCCGCAAACCCTCAGTTCCCCAGCATTAAAGCATGATCCGCCTCGATAACGTCTCAAAGCAAGTCGGCCATCAGATCCTCTTCATTGAAGCCTCCGCGGCGCTCCAGAAGGGCGAGAAGATCGGCCTTGTCGGCCCGAACGGCGCCGGCAAGACCACGCTGTTCCGCATGATCTCGGGCCGCGAAATCCCCGATGAAGGCCAGGTGTCGCTCGATCGCGGCATCTCGATCGGCTATTTCAGCCAGGATGTCGGCGAAATGAGTGGCCGCAGCGCGGTCGCCGAGGTGATGGACGGGGCGGGGCCGGTCAGCGTGGTGGCGGCCGAGCTCCGGGAACTCGAGGCCGCGATGGCCGACCCCGACAAGGCCGACGAGATGGACGACATCATCGCGCGCTATGGCGAGGTGCAGCATCAGTTCGAGGAACTCGACGGCTATGCGCTCGACGGCCGCGCGCGCGAGGCGCTGGCCGGTCTCGGCTTCAGCCAGGAGATGATGGACGGAGACGTCGGCAAGCTCTCCGGCGGCTGGAAGATGCGCGTGGCGCTGGCGCGCATCCTCTTGATGCGGCCCGACGTCATGCTGCTCGACGAGCCGAGCAACCATCTTGATTTGGAAAGCCTGATCTGGCTCGAGCAGTTCTTGAAGGGCTATGAAGGCGCGCTCTTGATGACTTCGCATGACCGCGAGTTCATCAACCGCATCATCAACAAGGTGGTCGAGATCGATGCGGGTCAGCTCACCACCTATTCCGGCAATTACGAGTTCTACGAACAGCAGCGCGCGCTCTCCGACAAGCAGCAGCAGGCGCAGTTCGAACGTCAGCAGGCGATGCTCGCCAAGGAGATCAAGTTCATCGAGCGGTTCAAGGCGCGCGCCTCGCACGCAGCTCAGGTGCAGAGCCGGGTGAAGAAGCTCGACAAGATCGAGCGGGTCGAGCCGCCGCGGCGACGCCAGACCGTTGCGTTCGAATTCCAGCCGGCGCCGCGCTCGGGCGAGGACGTCGTCAGCCTGAAGAACGTGCACAAGGCCTATGGCAGCAAGCGCATCTATGACGGGCTCGACTTCATGATCCGCCGCAAGGAGCGCTGGTGCGTGATGGGCATCAACGGCGCCGGCAAGTCGACGTTGCTGAAGCTGGTGGCCGGTTCAACCGAGCCGGATGACGGCGCGGTCGCGATCGGCGGTAGCGTGAAGATGGGCTATTTCGCGCAGCATGCGATGGACCTGCTCGACGGCGAGCGTACCGTGTTCCAGTCGCTGGAGGATGCGTTTCCGCAGGCCGGGCAGGGCTCCTTGCGCGCGCTTGCCGGCTGCTTCGGCTTCTCCGGCGATGACGTCGAGAAGAAGTGCCGCGTGCTCTCGGGCGGCGAGAAGGCGCGGCTCGTGATGGCCAAGATGCTGTTCGATCCGCCGAATTTCCTGGTGCTCGACGAGCCGACCAACCATCTCGATCTCGCCACCAAGGAGATGCTGATCAATGCGCTCGCCGAGTTCGAGGGCACGATGCTGTTCGTGTCACATGACCGCCACTTCCTCGCCGCGCTCTCCAACCGCGTGCTGGAGCTGACGCCCGACGGCATCCACCAATACGGCGGTGGCTACACCGAATACGTCGCACGCACCGGGCAGGAAGCCCCGGGGCTGCGGAGCTAGCTCAAGCCCGCCAACGCGCGCAGAACACTTCGACGTCGCCAGACTGGAATTCGCCCAGGCGCTCCCAGATGGTTTCCGGCGGCCAATTCCACCAGGCGATCTGCGACAGCTCGGCCGCGATCTTGCGGCTGAACCGCTCCTTGATCGGCCGGGCCGGCACGCCGCCGACGATCGTGTAGGGCGCGACATCGCGCGAGACCACGGCGCCGGCCGCCAGCACCGCGCCGTCGCCGACGGTGACGCCGGGCAGCACGATCACGCCATGACCGATCCAGACGTCGTTGCCGATCACGACGCGATCCGCGCGCCGATCGCTGAAGAAGCCGTGATCGCGCTCGGCGGAGGCCGAGTAATATTCGGGGCAGTAGGTGAAGCGATGCTGCGACGGGCGCTCGACCGGATGGTTCGGCGCGCCGATCCGCACTTGCGCCGCGATCGCACAGAATTTGCCGATCACGGCGTCGGCGACGATGCAACCGCTGCCGAGATAGGAGTAGTCGCCGAGCTCGGTGTATTCGATCGCCGTGTCGCCGAGGACTTCGCAGCAACGTCCGACCTTGACCTCGCGCAGCTTCACCGTCGGTTCGATGACGGTTTCGGCAAGCTTGGGGCGGGTCGGATTCGGTTCGGTCATGAATCTGTCCTCGATGCGGCGGGCTGTTCCAGTCGCACGATTTCTATTACGGCCAGATGACAGGCGACGCCGGATCTACCGGCCGGTGAGGCGGGCGATGGTCTCGATCTCGTTGGTCCAGATGCCGCCGGAATAGTCTTTGGGCAGGCGGCGGAACGTGTCGGCATCGTCGACCCCGGTCGAGAATTCGTCGCGCCTTGCGGCATCGGCGTTCCCAGCGATGCAAAGCCGCATGGCACGCTGCGCGGTGCTCGGCTTGTGACACCCAGCGCCGGCCGCTATGCTTCAGCAAAAAGCGGGAGTGAAACGGCATGAAACAGATCAGGATCGGTGACATCACGATCGACGCGGCGATCGAGCGCGAAGGGCCGTGGCGGCGGCCGCAGGATTTCTTCCCGACCTATGACGATGCCGTGTTCAAGCATCATCTCAAGACAATGGAGCCTGAGGTCTTCGACGCCGCGCGCGGCATGATGATGATCACCTACCAGACCTTCGTGGTGCGGACGCCGCGCTACACCATCCTGGTCGACACCTGCACCGGCGAGGACAAGGGGCACCCGCCGCCATTCGACTTCCCGGGCAAGGAGCGCTGGCGCAACGAGCTGTTCGCGCTCGGCGTCTCCTTTGAGCAGATCGACTATGTGTTCTGCACCCATCTGCATATCGACCACACCGGCTGGAATACCACGCTGCGCGACGGGCGCTGGGTGCCGACCTTCCCGAACGCGAAATACATCTTCCACAAGGGCGAGTATGCGGCCTGGGAGGCGGAGAATGCCAAGGGCGCCAATCCGCCCGGCACGGTGTTTCGCGACAATTGCCTGCCGATCGTCGAGGCCGGGCAGGCGCTGCTGGTCGACGACGACTATGCGCTCGACGACACCGTCACGCTGACGCCGACGCCGGGCCATTCGCCCTGCCATTGCTGCGTCAACATCTTCTCGAAGGGACAGCGCGCGGTGGTCGCCGGCGATCTGATGCATCACGCGATCCAGTGCCGCGAGCCGGAATGGTCGGCGAAGCCCGATTGGGATCCGAAGCAATCGGCGGTGTCGCGGCGGAAGTTCTTTGCCTCCGTCGCCGGGACCGACACGTTGATCCTGCCGATCCATTTTCCCGCCCCGACAGTCGGCCTGATCAAGGCGGACGGCGACGGCTTCGACTATCGCTTCAAGCGCCAGTAGGCGGCGCGAGCAGCCGGAAGCTCAGCGGTGTCAGAACCGCGCCGTGCGGACCCGGCGCGGGACCTGGGTCAGAAAGCGTTCCAGGTCGGCGCACAGGCGATGGGCGAGCTCGTCGTCGATCTCGAACGTCGCGACCGTCTCAGCGCAATCAATTTCGATTGTCCCACGAAGCGATACGGCGGACACGGTCGATACCGCGATGTTGGTGGCTCTCTGCATGGTCATCTCGTCAACTTCCCCCTCGGGCCGGTTTGCCGCCGATCCTCATCTCGGAATGACGGGGCGTCTTTCGCTTGCGTTCTTCGATGAATCGCACACCGATCTCGGTGCCGTCGACGCGAACCAGCTCGCAGCGCCGGAACGCCAGTCCTCGCGAGGACAGCACCAGGAAGAACTCCTGGGCCTTCAGCACATCCAATGTTCCGTCGACCTCGAGCCGGGCGCCGCTCTGCGAGACGTCGAGCAGGATGCAACCTCGTCGCCAGGTGCCAGCGACGCCCATCAGATTGACGGGATGGCGCGTCTCTTGACGCGCTCCGCCCTGCGGTCACCATACGTCATGACGCTGCTCATGCTGCTTGAAATGGCTTCGCAACCACCGTGGCCCGTGCCTCCGCGTGAGGGATCGTGGCTGGCGGGTTTGCGGAGGCGCGGGCGGCGGCATTGATGGCGGCGCTGATCGTGCTTGGCGGCGGTGGCGCGTTCCACACCTCCGTGGAAGAGACACCACGCCAGTTCAAGGTCTTCAACGACGCGCGCGCCATCTTGGCCGGCGACGTCGCGCATCCGATCTACAGCGGCGAAATCGCGAGGCAGATCGGCGTGTCCGTGCGCACGCTGCACGATGCGATCCAGCGCTACCGGGGCATGAGCCTGCATCGCTATCTGCGGTTGCGCCGGCTCTGGCTGGTGCGCCAGCAGCTGCTCGCCGGGGCGCCGAGCGTCAAGGCCTGCGCGCTGGCCTATGGGTTCTGGCACCTCAGCGACTTCTCGCGGAGCTACCGGTCGCAGTTCGGGGAAGCGCCGTCGGAGACGCTGGCGGCCTCGCGCCGTGACGGCGCCGTGCGAGCCGATCCGTCATCGAGCAGACACGAATCGTAACCATTCGTCTGAACGGAATCTTAACGCCGGCCGGGGAATCTGTTGGTACGATTCCACCAGAGGCGGCCCTGATGCATCCCCGACGATTTGCGCGTGTTCGTCCGTCAGGATGCGTGTCCAGCGTGGTCAAGCTTCAGCTCGACCCGAAGGCGCCGCTGATCGAATGCCGGCTGGTGGACTATTCCGCCGGCGGGGCCTGTCTGGAATTCGCAAAGCCAATCCAGCTGCCGGAGCGTTTTGAGATGTTTCACGGCAATACGAGGAAGCGCTGCCGGCGGGTCTGGAGCAAGGGCGTCCGGGTCGGCGTCTCGTTCTGAGCGCCCGCCGAGCTGGGTCCGTCACCCGTCAACAGCCGCTCGGGCCGCGCGCTGCGCTACCCGTCAATGGTCAACGGGCCGCGCCCTGCGCTACCCGTCAATGGTCAACGGGCCGCGCCCTGCGCGACCCGTCAATGGTCAACGGGCCGCGCCCTGCGCGACCCGATGGTCTGTCCCGATAGAGGGGCTAGATGAGCGCCGGCGAGGGGGCTCAGGCGCCGCTCTGGCACTTCTTCATGAACGAGGTCTTGGCCGCGCCCGCGAGCTTCTTGCCGTCGGAGCCGACCGCCTTGCTTTCGCAGGCATCCATCGTGCACTTCTTCATGAACGAGGTCTTGGCTGCGCCGGCCAGCGCCTTGCCGTCCTTGCCGACGGCCTTCGTCTCGCAGGAGGCGTCCTGTGCAAATGCCGAACCGGCGGCAAAGGTCGCGATCACCGCCGCCAAGAAAATCCGCTTCATCTGGGTTCTCCCTAAACCAAACCAGTGGCCGGATTGGATATCGGATTCTTGGCCCGATCAAGTTCCCACAGCCGATTTTGTCTATAAAATACCCGGATAGCCGCGGGAAAATTCCGTGTGCGGCGCGGAACAAAATGGGGGAAACGCGGAATGGAATTCGAGACGCTGGTACAGACACGCAAAAGCGTGCGCGGGTTCAAGAAGCAGCCGGTGTCCCGGGCGACCGTCGAGGAGATCATCGAGGTGGCCAAGCGGGCGCCGTCCTCGATGAACACCCAGCCCTGGCACGTCCACGTCCTGACCGGGGAGCCGCTGGAGGAAGTGCGCCGCCGCAACATGGAGGAGATGGTCGCCGGCGCCAAGGCCAAGCGCGACATCGTCAGCCATGGCGAGTACCAGGGCGTGCATCGCGGCCGCCAGGTCGACATCGCCAAGAAGCTGTTCGGCGCCATGGGCATCGCCCGCGACGACAAGCCGATGCGGCAGGATTGGGTGCTGCGCGGCTTCCGCCAGTTCGACGCCCCGGTCTCGCTGGTGCTGGCCTACGACCGGATCCTCGATCCCGGCGCGGTCTGCCATTTCGATCTCGGCGCGCTCTGCTACGGCATCGTGCTGGCCGCCTGGGATCGCGGCCTTGGCAGCGTGATCAACGGCCAGGGCATCATGCGCTCGGACATCGTGCGCGAGGTCGCCAACATCCCGGAAGACCAGGTGATCATGACCTGCGTTGCGATGGGCTACCCCGACGACAGCTTTGCCGCCAATGCGGTGCGGTCGGACCGTGAGGCCAACGGCGACTTCGTCCGTTACGTCGGCTTTGCCGACTAGGGCAGTGAAGCGGGATCGCGCACGCCTGCATATGCGTGGGGCGACTGCACGCCGCTCCGCGCGTAAGCGGCGGCGATCGGCGTGCTGATCGTCGATCGCTTCCTCGCTGACAACGATCTCGCGGCGTGATCGATTGCCTGACGCGCCGCCACATCTTGCGCATTTGAGTACGCTGACCGCGCCGCGGGATATTGAATTCCGCACCATGAAACCATCGCGCGACAGTCAGCGTGAGCGCGCGTTTCCGCTATTCCTGCCGACAAAAAATGCGCTACTGGTTTTGTGAAGCGAAACAACACAGGCGAGGAATCCCAGATGAGCGATGATGAACAGACAGCCATGATCCGCGAGACCGTCGCGCGCTTCGTCGATCGCGAACTGATCCCGCTCGAGCCGCAATATCTGAAATCGAAACTGCCCGGCAGCGATCATCCCGAACTCACGCCGGAGCATCGCAAGCGGCTGCGCGACGTCTCCAAGGAGCTCGGCCTCTGGGGCCTTGATGCGCCCGAGGATCTCGGTGGCCACGATTTGCCGACGCGCACGATGGCGGCGGTGCATGAAGAGCTCGGCCGCAGCTGCGTGCCGTTCGTGCTGCCGCCGGACTCGCCGAACCTGCGCATGCTGCAGGCGGTCGGCACCGACGCGCAGAAGAAGAAATATCTGCAGCCCTATATCGAAGGCCGGATGGCGTCGGCGATCGCGATCTCCGAGCCCGGCGCCGGCGGCGATCCCGCGGGCATGAAGACGCGGGCGATGCTCGAGGGCGAGCAATGGGTGCTGAACGGCCGCAAGATCTGGATCAGCAATGCGCGCGCCGCCGACTTCATCATCGTGATGGCGCGGGTCGGCAGCGATCAGCGCCAGGGCGGCATCACCTCCTTCATCGTCGAGAAGGGCACGCCCGGCTTCATCATCGAGCGCGAGATCCCGATGGTCGGCGGCGGCTCGACCTACGAGATCGTGTTCGAGGACTGCCGCATCCCGAAGGACTCCGTGCTGGGCGAGGTCGGCAAGGGCTACGCACCGATGCAGCTGCGCCTGCGCACGCGGCGGCTCGAGATGGGATCGACCTGCGTCGGCATCACCAAGCGCGCGCTCGACATGATGTGCGAGCACGCCAAGCAGCGCGAGACCTTCGGCGTCAAGCTCGCCGAGCGCCAGGCGATCCAATGGTGGATCGCCGATATCTCCACGCGCATGCATGCATGCCGGCTGATGGTGCGCGATGCCGCCGACAAGACCGACCGCGGCGAGGACATCCGCCACGAAGCCTCGATGATCAAGGTGTTCGCGACCGAGATGGCCTATGACGCCTGCGATCATGCCATGCAGACGCTCGGCGCGCTCGGGGTGACGCTGGAATTGCCGCTCAACGCGCTCTGGCAGAAGGCCCGCCTGATGCGGGTCTATGAAGGCCCGAGCGAAGTCCATCGCCAGGCCATCGCCCGCCGCGTGCTCGGCCTGCGGGGAGGTTAGGGAGCTGCGGAGCCCCTAAGCGATCCGCGTCATTGCGAGGAGCGACAGCGACGAAGCAATCCATCTCTCCACTTGCGGTACGATGGATTGCTTCGCTTGCGCTCGCAATGACGGGGATAGAGTCGTCGTCACGCCGTGACTACGGCATACGCTCGGCTACGCCGCCCGCACGTCGGAGAGGAAGCGGTTGACCTGACCGGCGAGGTCTTTCGACTGCGTCGAGAGCTGTTCGGCCGCACCCAGCACCTGGTTCGCGGCGGCGCCGGTGTCGTCGGCGGCACGCTGCACGCCGGAGATGTTGGAATTGACCTCTTGCGTGCCGCGCGCGGCTTCCTGAACGCTGCGCGAGATCTCCTTGGTCGCCGAGCCCTGTTCCTCGATCGCGGCGGCAATCGCGGTGCCGATCTGGTCGATCTCGGTGATGACATCGACGACGCTGCGGATCGCGGTCACGGTCTCGTCGCTGGCGGTCTGGATCGCGGTGATCTGCTCGGAAATCTCGGTGGTGGCCTTGGCGGTCTGACCGGCCAGCGACTTCACCTCCGAGGCGACCACGGCAAAGCCGCGGCCGGCCTCGCCGGCGCGAGCCGCCTCGATGGTGGCGTTGAGCGCAAGCAGATTGGTCTGCGCCGCGATGCTCTGGATCAGCGTCACGACGTCGCCGATCTTCTGCGCGCCCTCGGCCAGCGAGCGCGCGGTATCGCCAGTGCGGCGGGCATGGTCGACCGCACGCGCGGCGATCTCGGTCGAGGTCGCGACCTGGCGGGCGATCTCCGAGATCGATGAGGTCAGCTCCTCGGTCGCGCTCG
Source organism: Bradyrhizobium sp. CER78 (assembly GCF_029846235.1). GTDB lineage: Bacteria > Pseudomonadota > Alphaproteobacteria > Rhizobiales > Xanthobacteraceae > Bradyrhizobium. The sequence continues at coordinate 481,958 of NZ_JARVWP010000003.1, read as the reverse complement.
CGACCGTCTGCACGTTGGTCGAGGTCTGGTCCGACGCAGCGGCGACGACCGCGGCCTGACGGTTGGTGGCCGCCGCCGTTGCGGACATCGATTGCGCGGTGTCCTCCATCACGGACGAGGCCGCCGACAATCCGCCGACCAGCTCGGTGACCTTGGCTTCGAAGGCGCGGGTCAGATCGTCGAGCACCCGGGCGCGCCGCATCTTGACGTCGTTCTCGGCTTCCTTCTCGGTCGCGAGGCGGTCGGCTTCGATCCTGTTGTCCTTGAACACCTGCACGGCGGCGGCCATCGCGCCGATCTCGTCGTTGCGCGCGGCGCCCGGGATCGCCTCGGCGACGTCGCCCGCGGCCAGACGCGACATCCGGCCGGTGAGGGCGGCGATCGGGTTGAGGATGCGGCGGCGGACCATGACGATGAGGCCGGCGCTGACGGCGATGACTGCGAGCAGCCCGATCATTGCGATCACGAAGCTGAAGCGCGCCGCCGAATAGGCGCTGGCAAGCACCTGCTCGGCATTCTCATAGAACGCGTCGCGCACCGTGATGATGGCGGCGAGGCCCACCTGCGATTCCGGATAGTAGGTGTCGAGATCCAGCTCGTACTTGCCGGTCACGGCGCCTTCCTTGGCGAGCTTCAACGCCTTGCCGAAGCGCTCGACGTAATCGGCCTGCATCTTGCCGAGCGCCGTCATGACGTTGGCGGGCGTCGCCGGATTGTTGCGCAGCTCCTGCAAGGTCGAGAGGATCTGCTCGGTGCGGCCGGTCGAACGATAGAGCTCCATCTTCTCCTGCTCGGTCGCGACGCGCTTGGCGCCGACCAGCGCCTTGTGCAGGCTGGCATTGAGGCCGCCGGTATCGCGCAGCATCCAGGCGACGTTGGCGTAGCTGGCCTGGCGATAGGCATTGCCGTCGAGGCCGGCGAGGCGGCGCACCTGCTCGTCGAGCAGCGTGGTGACACCGGCGTTGAACACGGAATTGTCGGCGACGATCTTGGCGGCGGCGGCGCGGCGGGCCTCGGCCGGACCGGCGATCGCAGCGGCAATGGCGTCGCGCAGCCCGGCAAACTTCACCTTCAGCGCGTCGATCTCGCGCGCGACCGCCTCGCCGTCATCGAGCGAACCCGGCAGGGTGGCGCGGACTTGGTTGACCTTGGCGAGGGCACCGTCGGTCAGCTTCCGCTGGCGGTCGAGCTCGACGATCTGCTTCGGTTCGATCGTGGCTTCCCCAAGCAGCAGGTTGGTGGCGTAGCCACGCTCGGGGTTCATGTAGCGCGGGATATCGCCGACGGCGCGGACGATTTCGAGCCGGCTCTGCGCGGTCGAGACCTTGTCCATGGTCTGGTACTTGGTGACAGCGACATAGGCCGCCAGGCCGCCACCGACCGCGGACAATGAGACGATCGCGGTCGTCAGGAGAGTACCGATTTTCATGGGATGTGCGCCATTCCGGACGAGGGGAGAGACCTCAACCGTATTGGGTGCGCATTAAGCTTGGGTTTATGATGCGGAGCCGCGGTGGTCCGGCGATCCGGATCATTCGAAAGTCGAAGGCGCCGCGCCGCCTCGCCGCCACTGGCGGCAAGGCTAAGGGTAAGCGCGCGGGTGAGGCGCGACGATCAGCGCTCCTCGTCGTTCGCGCTCTTGGTCGCCGCGCGCTGTTGGGTCGAGCCATGGGAGCCCGCCTCACCGCAGGGAAGCTGGTTCCAGGTGCCGTCCGGGGCTTGCTGGTAGGCTTGGCAGCCCGTCGGCGTGGCGGTGGTGGACTTCTCGTCGACCTTCTGTCGCTCGGCACTCTTGCCCAGCGCCGGTGTGGCGATGGCGGCGATGGCCGCGAGCGAGCCTGCGAAAATCAGCCTTGCGATCGGCATGTCGGTTCTCCTTTCTCGAAGCGACGACATATCCAGAAAACAAATCTGGCGATTTTTGGCCGCCGCGGCCGGCCTGCGACCAATTGCTTAACGCCGGCAAAATACCCCCGAGCGGAGGTTAACGTCTGCGCGCCGGGTCTTCGCGCCAAGTCGCGGGACGACCGTCGCAGTGCCGTGCTAGGATTGCCCCATGACCCACCGCATTCTCGTTCTCTACGGCTCCTATCGTTCGGATCGCGTGGGCATCCGGCTGGCCCACTTCGTCGTCGACGGCTTTCGCGCCCGCGGCGACGATGTCGAGTTGATCGATGCCAAGGAGGTCGGGCTGCCGATGCTCGACCGGATGTACAAGGAGCATCCCAAGGGGCAGGCGCCGGCCGTGCTCGAAACGCTGGCCGGGAAGATCCGCGGCGCCGATGGCTTCCTGTTCGTCACCGGCGAATACAATTGGGGCATCCAGCCCGGGCTGAAGAACCTGACCGATCATTTCCTCGAGGAATGGTTCTGGCGTCCGGCCGCGATCGCAAGCTATTCGGCCGGACGGTTCGCCGGAGCACGCGCCGCGACCGCCTGGCACGGCACGCTGTCGGAGATGGGCATGGTGGTGGTGTCGAGCACGATCAGCGCGGGGCCGATCGCGCAGACGCTGTCGGCCGACGGCAAGCCGATCGGCGAGGGCGGCAAGTCGCTCGAACGCGCCTTTCCACGCTTCGCCGACGACTTCACCTGGTGGATCGAAGCCGCCAAGGCGCAGCGGGCGCGCAAGGCGCCGCCATACTGAGCGCAGATCTGCAAGTCCGGGAGATCGGGGATCATGAGCCTTTTCACATCGCCGTTCGATCCCGCGCGCGAGGCGGCCGTGGTGACCGGCGCGGGCAACGGCATCGGCCGCGCCATCGCGCAGGCGCTGGTCGGCGAAGGTGTGCGCACGGTGTTTGCCGATCTGCATGAGGACCGGGTGCTGGCCGCGATCAAGGCCGCTCCGCGTCCCGAGCTAGCGGCGCCGTGGGTCGGCGATCTCGCGCAACGCGCGGCCTGCGACGCCCTGCTGGCGCATGCGCAAGAGAAGGTCGGACAGGTGACGCACTTCGTCCATAGCGCTTCGCCGCCGCGCCGCGAGGCCGATCATGCGATGGCGGTCGATGAAGTGACCTGGCGGCAGATGCACGCGGTCAATCTCGATGCCGGCTTTCATCTGTCGCGCGAACTGGCGCGCAAGCTGATGGCAGCAAAGACGCCGGGCTCTTTCCTGCTGCTCACCTCGCTGCATGCCGGCACGCCGCGCAACCTGCCGCATTACTCGACTGCGAAGGCCGGCATGGCGATGCTGGTGAAGGAGCTTGCCGAGAGCTGCGGCCGCCATGGCATCCGCGTCAATGCGCTGGTGCCCGGCGCGATCACGGCCGGCGGCTTCGTCGCCGATCCCGCGCTGGCAAAGCACATTCCGCTCGGCCGGCTCGGTCAGGCGGACGATCTTGCGCCGCTGGCGCTCGCCGTGCTCTCGCACAAGCTCTCCGGCTACGTCACCGGCGCATCGATCGTGGTCGACGGCGGACTGTCGCTGACCAACTGGTTCGCGCCGCCGGAGCTCGATTGAGAATTGAAGTGGATTACTTGGTCCTGATGTAGCCCGCGAGCCGCGTCTTCTGGTCCTGGCACCAGGTCGTCATGCTGCCGGCGCGGCGCTGATCGAGGTCGGTGGTCTGGGTTGCGATCGCAACTTCGGTCATCAGGTCGTCGGCCTGCTTCTCGCCCATCTTGCCGCCGGTGTGCATGTAGGCGATCGCCTTGCGCACCTGCTCGGTGGTGCCGTCGGGCAGGTGCATGTCCTGCGCGCGCTGCACGAGGTCCTGATAGACCAGATCGGTGCCGGGGCACTCGACCTTCGCCGCGAAGGCCTGCAGCACCATCGTGACATAGGCCGCGCGCGGATCGGCGTGGGCCGGCGTTGCCGCGACGATCAGGCCGCCGATCAGCAGAGCAAAACGCATCGAATTCCTCCCGAAGTTTTAGACGTTTTGCCGCAAGGCTAGCGTCCGCGGGAACCGACTGCAACCGTAAGGACACACTTCCCGAGGGAACCGATCAAACAGCCGTGTTCCAATCGGGCTTGCCACGATTTCAGCACGATTTCGGCAGCAAGTGCCACAAGTTGACGCAGGGGAGAATGATCGTGTCGAAGTTGGGGCTTGCTGCGGTGCTGGTGGGTTCGCTTGCACTTGGCGGCTGCATGCAGGCGACGCTGTCGCCGGTGACGGATGCCGCGATGACGCCGCGCGATAGGCAATTGTTGGCGCATCCGCCCTATGCGGAGGCCAAGATCCCGGATCAGTTCCAGCGCCACATTGTCGATTACAGGCGAAAGGAACAGCCGGGTTCGATCCTGGTCGATACCGACGCGCGCTACCTCTATTACGTGCTGCCCGGCGGCAAGGCGATCCGCTATGGCGTCGCTGTCGGCGAGGAGGCGATGGCGTTCTCCGGGGTAGCCACGGTCGGCCGTCTGGCCGAGTGGCCCGACTGGGTTCCGACCCAGGACATCCAGGAGCGGCTCGGGCCCTATCCCAAGCGGGTCGCCGGTGGACCGGCCAATCCGCTGGGTGCCCGAGGCATCTACCTCTACCAGGGCAACAAGGACACGCTGTACCGCATCCACGGTACCAACCAGCCCGAATATATCGGGCAGGCGATCTCGTCGGGCTGCATTCGCATGAACAATGCCGACGTCATCGACCTCTACCAGCACGTCAAGCCGGGCGCGACCGTGGTGGTGCTGCCGCCGGGACAGAGCGCGTAATTCGTACACGAAATGCAAAGCGGCCGATCGCGTCATCGCGACCGGCCGCTTTTTCTTTGGCCGTTGGTCAGCCGTCAGCGCAGCGGCATCGGCGGCCGAACCACGGGGCCGCCATCATCAGCATCGACGATGTTCGACTGTTGCTGCGGTTGCACCGGGCGCGGTGCGGCAGCCTGCGGCGCGACCGCGACGGGGGCCGGCAGCGGCGCCGCTGATGCCGGCGGAGGCGGCGGCGGGATATAGGCCTGCGCCGGCCGACGGATCGGAGGAGGAGCAACGGCGGCATGCGGCACCGCCTGAGGCGTGACCGCGGCGCGCGGGCGCGGCGCGACCGGCCGTGGTTCGACGGCCCGGGTCTCGGTCGTCCGTGCAACACGCTGCGCCAACTGATCCTGGCTGGCCTTGAGCTGATCGATGCTGGTCCTGAGCTGCTCGATCTGCTGTCCCATCGACGCGAGATCGCGCGCCATCGACTGCAGCAATTGCGTCTGGTCAGGCGCGGGTGCGGCTGGCGCTGCCGGGGCAACGGCCGCGACCGGCGCCGCCGCGGCGGCCGGTGCTGCGGCAGGCGCGGCTGTGGCGACGTCCTGTGGCGCAGCCGCCGGAGCAGCCTCAGCGGGCTGCTCGGTGGTCGCCGCCTGTGCGGCCGGCGGGCTCGCCTGGTCGGGAGCGGCGGTCGATTTGCCTGGAAGCAGCGATGTCAGCGCCTCGACCTGCGGCACGTATTCGGCCGCCAGCTGCTTGACGCGATGTCCGTAGTGCTGCCACGCCGCGGTGCCCATGGCGCCGGCGATCGCGAACACGAACCAGAAGGCGCGGATCGCCCATTTGTTGGTGGGGCGCGGCGCACGCTCCAGCCGGATGTCGTCCAGCCTGCCGTCATGGCTTGCGGCGCTATATTCCGGCGCGGCCGGCGGCACCGGTGTCGGCGTGACCGGTGGCACCGAGGCGGCCGCCGCGGCGTAAGCGATCGACGGCGTGGACGAGGGTGCGAGACTCGGCCCGAAATACGGCTCGCGCTGTCCCGGCGCCCCCTTGCCGGCGGGTGCTGCCGCAGCGGCGGCATTGTCCGGGCGGGCCGGAGCGAAGCTGGGTTCGATCGCGAAAATATCGTGCGGATCTGCGTCTTTCAGTGTGGATTGCATGGCGGTCCCCGTTTCAGTCCAAGGTCAAACCGCAAATGGGCGGCCGGCAAATTTCGCTCTGTATCGACCCCTGGCCCTGTCCCCACAACTCCAGCCGGGTTTGACCAAAGCAAGGCGAGAGGGTGGAGAGGTTGAGGAGTTTCGGGAACCGAAGCCGGCGGCCGAGGCCGCGGGAATTGACCCGCAGGCGGGGAGCTCCAGGGCTGCATTCCCGGAGGAATCTCCTGAGTTGTGTGGCGCATCCACCACACCCGAGAGGAAATCGCGCGGTGCGCGGCGGGTCTGACTGCTGTCCGCCACCGTTCTGCCCCGATTGGATTCGGCTCATTAGGCGGGTGTTGGATTTTCGGCTTGGGCTGGGGCGCGAGTTGGGGATGCAACATGTCACGCGACGATGCAGTCATTTCGTACGTCGACGTTATCGGCCGTGCGCGCGGCGCGGTGCCAGCGGCGCGAAAGCCGTTGCGGCTGTTTGCGGCCGTGATCGGCGCAGCGTCGCTTGCGGCCTGCGCACAGTCCTCGGTCGTCAGCCAGCGCTCGCAGGCGCTCGCGAGCCGGCCGGCGTCGGCCGAGCCGACGCGGGCTGCGTCATCGGCGACGCGCGCACATGTCGCAACCGCGCACCGGCATGCCCCCTACGCCGCGCGCAAGACTGCCGACAGCAAGCTCGCATCGCAGGGCGTTGCGAGCTTCTACAGCGACGAGCAGGAGACCGCGAGCGGCGAGAAGTTCAACGCGCACGAACTGACTGCCGCGCATCCGACATTGCCGTTCGGCACCAAGCTGCGCGTCACTGACGTCAAGACCGGCCGCTCGGTGACCGTGCGCGTCAATGACCGCGGGCCTTACGTCCCCGGGCGTATCCTCGACGTCTCGTATTCCGCGGCACAGTCGCTCGGCATGATCGGCAAGGGCGTCGCGAATGTCCGGCTCGACGTGGTGCAGTGAGCCACATCGCTCGAGCGAGGTTCGGGATTTTTTGCCGGCCGGATCGGGAAAAAGTCCCGGCGTTGAGCGCGCTTTAATCCTGTTGTCCGAACCACCCAGCCCAATAGAATTGGCGCCGCTACTTCCCCGTGCTCGCTTTTTCCAGGCGCGTGGATTTCTACCCAACGAACCTTTCCCCGCCTTGGATTGTCCCGCCAAGGCGGGATTTTTCTGTGAGCGGGCATGCGCGCCGCATGCGTTGACACGACTGGCGGGAGCCATAACCTCCGTTCTGCTTTCGGAGGATGGCCCATGCCCAACAACAATCAAGAAACTGACGGCGTCGCATCAGGTCAGCCGTCACGGCGCGGAGCATTGCAGCTGTTCCTGGGTGGGGCCGCCGTGCTGCTTGCGCCGGACGGACGCATTGGCACCGTGACGACGGCGCAGGCAGAAACCGGCTTTGCCGATGGGCTGTCGCGCGGCCGGCCGGAAGAGCAGGGCATCGCGCCATCCGCGATCCTCGATTTTCTCGACGAGGTCGACCGCCAGGGTTATGAGCTGCACAGCTTCATGCTGTGGCGCAACGGCCAGGTGGTCGCGGAGGGCTGGTGGTCGCCGTATCGCGCCGACCGCAATCACATGATGCATTCGCTGACCAAGAGCGTCACTGTCAGCGCGGTCGGGCTCGCCTTGGCCGACAAGCGTTTCGGCCTGCAGGACAAGGCGATCTCGTTCTTCAAGGACAAGCTGCCGCCTGTCGTCGACGACAAGCTTGCCGCGATGACGGTCGAGGATCTTCTGACCATGCGCACCGGCCACGCGTCGATGACCTCGGGCTCGGCGTGGCGGCCGATCAGGACCAGCTGGGTCGCCGAGTTCTTCAAAATCCCGGTCGTCTACCAGCCCGGCACCAAATGGGTCTACACCTCGGCCGCGACCTATCTGCTGTCCGCGATCGTCACCAAGACGACCGGCGAGGCTGTGGCCGACTATCTGAAGCCACGATTTTTCGATCCTCTCGGAATCTCAGGCTATGAATGGCCGGTCGGGCCGGAAGGCATCTCGCCCGGCGCCAACGGGCTGAGCTGGAAGACGGTCGATTGCCTCAAGCTCGGCATTCTGTATGCGAAGAACGGCATGTGGAACGGCAAGCAGGTGCTGCCGGCCGACTGGGTGGCGGCGGTGCAGCAGCCGCACGTCAAGGACACCTACGGCTATCAATGGTGGATCGGGCCCGAGACGTTCTACGCCGACGGCCTGTTCGACCAGCTCAGCTTCGTCTTCCCGAAGCAGAATGCAGTGCTGGCGATCAGTGCCGGCATTCCGCAGCGCAGTGGTTTCAACAAGCTGGTGTTCCGGCATTTCCCGGCGATGTTCTCCGGTAATGCGACCAAGAACGATGGAGATGCCGAGAAGCTGAAGGCGCGAACCGCAGCCCTGCAGTTGCTGCCGCCATTGGTGCCGGCATCGTCGCCGGTCGCGGCGCAGATTTCGGGCAAGACCTGGCAGATGCCGGAGAATGCCGACGCGATCAAATCGGTGGGTCTCAGCTTCGCCGACAAGACCTGCACCTTCACGCTCGAGGATGGCAGAGGCACGCACAAGGTTGAGGTCGGTCTCGACGCGCCGCGCGAGGGCACCACGACGATGACCGGCAACAAGCTGCATCACGAGTACCAGCCCGATGTGATGCGCGTGGTCGCGAGCGGCACCTGGCGCGACCTGCGCACCTTCGTGATGACCTGGACGTTCGTGGAATCGGCGTTCCGCGACACCGTGACCTGCACCTTCGAGGGACCGCAGATGCGATTCGCGCGCAGCGTCAATGTCAACTCGTCGGCGCTGGATATGCCGACCTTGATGGGCAAATTGGCGTAGCCGCGACCGCAAATTGCGCTCTGCCGCATCTTGCGGCAGGCTTCCACCAAATTGTCACACTCCCAGCGAAATGCAGCCCAAAGCCGCTGCCAACACACCGCCGGATGGACTATGTCGGCGAGGGACAAGCGTTGGCCTACAAGATGATCGCAGAACGCGACAACGAAACGGTCAGGATCGAGCGGGAGAGCACCTTCATCATCATCGCCAAGGCCAGGGTCTGGGCCAGCGAGGGATGGCAGGTAGTGATCACCGACAAGGACGGAAAATCATACCCGCCCGAGGAATTCGACAAGCTGCTCGCGGCTTAGCTCTACCGCTGCGCTGACACCAGCAGCATCATCGGCCGCTCGAGTTCGTCGGCGAGCTCGGGCATGGCCTTGATCTGCTCGCGCGTCGGGGAGAATTCCTCGACACGGCGCAGCATGAAGCCGGCGCCGATCAGCGCGTTGAGCGTGGTGCCGATGGTGCGGTGATATTTCAGCACGCCCTTCACATACCAGTCGGTCCGGCGTTCGCCTTCGATGAAGTAGCGGTTGACCGGCCAGGTCTTGCGGCCGTCCTGATCCTGTCCCCAGTCAGGATGGGCGGCCGCCATGTAGATCGGGTGCTCGATGGTGAAGACCAGATGTCCGTCCGCGACGAGCGTGCGATACAGCATGCGCGCGAGGCGATCGAAGTCCCTGATGTAGTGGAAGGTGAGGGCGCTGTAGGCGAGGTCGAATGTGGCCTTCGGCAGCTCCAGCGTTTCGAGGTCGGCGATCTCGTAGGTGATGGCCGGATCCTGCGTCATGGCGGTGGCGCGGGCGATCATGGTCTGCGACAGGTCGACGCCGAGCACGTCGGAGACGCCTTGCTCGCGCATCCAGCGCGCCACCCAGCCGAAGCCGCAGCCGAGATCGACCACGCGCTTGCCCGCGACATCAGGCAGCATGGCGCGGATCGCGGGCCATTCCGGCGCGCCGAGCAGCCCGCGGACCTGCCGCGGGAGCTGGCTGTAGCCGGCGAAGAAGCCGGGATCATCATAGATGTTTTGCGCCATGGCAGGGCAACTCGGCAAACGGATGGTGTTCGTCTCTGTAACCGCCGCCGCGCCGCGTGGGAACCGCCGATTGCATCGCGCGCGGGAACCAGAGGCGGCATTCGGCGGTTTCTGATGTCAGCGCCGCGGGATGCGCATTCGCCCGTCCGGCGGCAGCCGACAGCCGAGGAGAGCACCATGATAGCCGAGATGCAAATCCACACCATCGCGCGGCAGATGCTGCTGAAGCACGGCCCGGAGGCTATTGCGCAGGCGGCGCAGAACGCGGTGGCCTGCGAGCGCAAAGGGGAGACCGAAGATGCCCGCGACTGGCGCCATATCGAGGACGCCCTGAAGATGATGCGCGGACCGCATCAGAGCTGATTGCGTCAACCACTATGTCTGATCGAATGAGTCCGGTGCCGCGCGCCGGATCATTCGATCTGCGACTCCCCGGAGCCGCTTGCCTTCGCTGGAAATTCCGGGAACTCTGTTCCGGCAAGCAGCAGACAAATTCTATCTGGGGGAATTCGCCATGACCTTTTCACTCTACGACGCGACGGTCGCCAATTATCTGCAGATCCTCGGCTCCGCCTCGGGCTTTCTCGAGAAGAGCCTCGCGCATTTCAAGGACAACGGCATCGATCCGGCCGAGATCGTCGAGACCCGGTTGTTTCCGGACATGTTGCCGTTCCGCTTTCAGGTGGTCTCGCTCGCGCATCACTCTCGCGGCGCGATGGAGGCGGCGAAGAGCGGCGTGTTCGTCCCGCCGTCCGGCAAGCCCGATCTGGATTATGCCGCACTGCAGGCGCTGGTGAAGGACGCGCACAGCGAATTGTCGGCCCTGGCGCCGGATGCGGTCAATGCGCTGCTCGGGCGCGAAGTGACGTTCAAGGTCGGGGATCGGTCGATGCCGTTCACGGCCGAAGGATTTTTGATGTCGTTCTCGCTGCCGAACTTCTTCTTTCATTCGACAACGGCCTACGACATCCTCCGCCACAAGGGCGCGCCGCTTGGCAAGCGCGACTTCATCGGCCGCTTGAACCTGAAGAAGTAACCGGTCGCCGCGCGCAGCAAGACCAAGCGCGCGCGGCAACAAGCGCGATCGTCAGAACCTGAGGCCTGCCGACGCTAGCCGATCCTGCGCCACCGCGGCACGGGATCGAGCGGCGTCCGGTAGAGTTCGCGCCGGTCGATGTCGGTGACGCGCACGGCGCAACCGCGCGCCTTGAGCTCCGGCTTGACCTGCGACAGCTCATTGGCGAGCTGATCGGCGCGATCGGAGGCGAGGCTGATGTCTTCGAGGATGATCGTTCCTTGATTGCGGAACTCGTCCCCCACCACGAGATCGAAGGTGTAGTACGGCATTCCGAAGCTCCCCGTTTCGGTTTGCATCACAGGGTAACACTGAGTCGTGTGTTCCCTAAGATGCATGGCGCACAATCGTCGAGCGATCCGCGCAAAAACGATGTGCAGCGCGTCAGGCACGATGAACGATCAGACACGCGCGGCACGGCGAAGAAGTCTTTGGTCCAGCACACCGCCATGCCGTTAAGATTTGATTAAAACTGTCGGCGCAAGCTTAAGACCAAGTGGATCGCGGCGGAACCGGACTCCGGGAACCGGCAGCTGCAGGAGAAGGTCGGTGGCGTAACGCCCGCCGGCCTTTTCTCGTTTGCGGACGCCCATTGGCGCTCCCAAGGCGCTCCCTGGCGATCCTTGGGCGCTAGTCGCGCAGCACGGCTTGGCGCCTGGCGCGGCATTTCGGGCCGGGCCCGCGCATGTAATACAGCTCGGGGCGATAGGGGTTGACGACGCCGTCGAGCAGCGCGACGCAGCGCGCAACGAGGCGGGCGAGGCGGCGGCGCAAGGGCTGCAGGGCGAGTTCCATTGCGTTCATGGCACGCCCTCAGTGCAGTTCGCCGAGGATGGCGGTGAACGGCAGCTCGAAGATCTCGGTCCCGATGTCGTCGGTGACATGGACCGCCCAGTTGCGCCAGTCCTCCGCGCTCGGTGTCATGACAAAGCTGCGCGCCAGTTGCTCCGCATGCACCCGTGCTTCCGAAAGATCCATTGCGGCGCCGATGCGATCCAGGATGACGTGCTTGTCGTCGGAGCAGTGAAAGAAAACTGCGGACATCTTCCGATTCCCATGCCGAAGCGATTCTCGCGCGATGGAATAGCAGTGCGCGAGGGCATCGAGAATCCGGATCATCCCCCATCGGTAAACTACGGGGATTTCAGACAATTTGAATCACGCGGCTGTGATGAGAGCGGCCGTCAGAAGATCGGCTCGCCGACCGCAACCTCGCTGCGCGGGCCGAGCGCGATCACCTGACCGCTAGCGTCCTTGGCGCCGAGGATCAGGAGTTCCGAGGTGAAACCGGCGATGTTCTTCGGGCCCAGATTGCAGATGCACACCACCAGCGAACCGACCAGCGCCGCCGGCTCGTAATTCGTGATCTGCGCGCTCGACCACATGATCCGCCCGGCGCCGACATCGACGCCGACCTTGTAGGACGGATTGCGGGCACGCGGAAACGGCTGCACCTCGACGACCTTGCCGATCCTGACATCGAGGCGGGCGAAGTCGTCATATGTGGCTTGCGGCTTGAGCGGAGACATCAGCGCTCCTGAAATGCGAGGCGGATGCCGAGCGCTATGTAGATCGTGCCAACCACGCGGCCCTGCCACTGCCCGATGCGGCGATGTCGCCGGATCCACGGGCTGATCTGGCCGGCGGCGAGCGCGAGCAGCGAGGTGTAGGCCGCGCTCATCACCACGAAGATCAGGCCCAGCGTCGCGAATTGCGCGACGGCCGAGCCGTGACCGGGATGCACGAATTGCGGCAGGAAGGCGAGGAAGAACAGCGCGGTCTTCGGATTGAGCATTTCCGCCCAGATAGCCTGCCGGAACGCGCGCCTCGGATCGATCGGCCGCGCCGTGGGCAGATGCAGGTCGTCATTCTTCTCGAACAGGGCACGGACGCCGAGCACGATCAGGTATATCACGCCGGCATATTTGACGATCGAGAACGCCAGCGCCGAGGTCATCAGCACGGCCGACAGGCCGAACGTCGCCACGGCGGTGTGGACGAGATCGCCGAGCGCGATGCCGAACCCGGTGGCGACGCCGACGCGCGGTCCGCCGGTCACGGAGCGTGCGAGCACCAGCAGCACCGCGGGGCCGGGGATCAGGAACAGGCCGAGCACGACGGCGGCGTAGGTGAGGAGGGTGGTGGTGTCGATCATGAATGTGTCCCGGATGTCAGGATGCAGGGATCGCGACCGCCGCGAAACGCGGCTTCGGATCCAGCATCACGCCAGCGCTTTCGACGATGCGCATTTCCTCGGTTCCTCTTTCCGCCGTGCGCACCAGCACGCCGTGGATGCCTGACGCGGCGTGGCTGAGCGCGTCCGGCGTCGCCAAGCCGCGCACGCGCGCGGCAGTGAACAGTCCCGCGAACAGGTCGCCGGTGCCGGACGGGCTGATCGGCACCCGCGGGGTGCGAACGCGCCAGGCGCGAATGCCCTCGGAGGCAGTGCGCTCGATTGCCAGCGTCTCGATCTCGGCCTCGGGAGTGCCGGCAAGCTCGGCGCTGGTGATGACGATGGTCGCGGGACTCCGCGCCATCAGCGCGCGGGCCCGCGCGATGACGTCATCGATCGTCGTCACGCGGGCGCCGCAGAGGAACTCGAACTCGAAATGGTTGGGCGTGATGATGTCGGCCAGCGGACAGAGCTGGTCGCGCACCAGCGGCGGGATGTCCGAGCGCACGAACATGCCGCGGTCGCGGTCGCCGAGCACCGGATCGCAGCAATAGAGCAGGGCTGGGTTCGCCGCTTTCGCGCGGGCGACGAAGTCGGCGACATCAAAGCCGATATCGGCCGAGCCGAGATAGCCCGACAGGATCATCCGGGCCCCCTCGACCGCGCCGCGTTCCTCGATGCCTTGCAGGAGGTCGGCGACCAGCTGCACGTCGAGCACCCGGCCGCGGATGGTCGGATAGCCCGGCCGGTTGCTGAGCAGCGTGGTCGGCACGGCGACGACGTCGATGCCGTGCAGCTGGATCGGAAAGGTGGCGGCGCTGTTGCCGACATGGCCCCAGGCGACCTGTGACTGGATCGAGATGACAGTCATCGTCCGCATTACCCGAACAGAGCGGCGTAGATCACGTAGAGCCAGCCCAGGATACCGTGGATGATCGCCCACAGGATCGAATGGTTCTTGGTGTAGGAGATCGCAATCGCCAGCGCCGAGCCGAACCCCACGCCGTATTTCGCACCCTCGACGCGGACGCCGTAATACCGATTGCCGTTCATGGTGATCCTTCCAGCGGGAGGGCGGGAGACTGGTGACAGCGTAACCCGCGGTGTGCCGCCAGTTCAACGGGCCGAACGCCGCTGCTGAGATCGAAGTGAGCCTCCCTCCGCACCGTCGTCCCTGCGAAAGCAGGGACCCATAACCACATGGCTACATTGTTGAAACGCGCTGTGGCCCCAGCGTCGCGCAACAATCGGCATTCGGGGTAATGGGTCCTGGCTTTCGCCAGGACGACGGCGGTGGATAGTTCCCGCTTCAAGATGTCAAACAGGCAGTGTCATCACCCGCACATGCGGATGGCTATTGCTGCGCCCCACCCATCCCGCAGGCACCGGACATTCACGCTCCGATCAACCGAATGTGTCGGACGGAGCGGTAGGACGCGAAATTTGGCTGGGTCGCGGCGGAATAATTCGATGGTGCCGCCCGTCATGGTTGCAGCGAAAATGCTTCAACAGGCCGGCGAGATGGTCCGATCCTGTTGAATCCAAACAGGAGAAGCTCGATGACCACGATCAAGTGCGTCAAGGCGGGGCTGGTTGCGCTCGTCATGCTGACTGCATCGGCTATGGCGCGCGAGGTCCATGCGGCCGGCCCATCCGCATTCGCAAAGGCACATGCCGCGGCCGCCGGCCGCTGGGGCGGTGGGCCGCCGCGCATGGCGGCGCCGCGCTTCGGCGAGTTCGAAACGCTGCCGCGCGATCAGCCCGGCGGCGTCTGCGACCATGGCGACAACGCCATGATCTGCTGAGCCGGACGGTGCATGGCGGTGATCTCCGGCAAAACTTGCGCTAGCCTTGCTGGGACGTCTCCCTCCAGCCGCGAGCGCCGCCGCCATGCACATCCTCCGCCCTCAGTTTCGCATCGAGGACGACCACGCACTGGCCTTTGCGGCGGCGCGCGGTTTCGGTGCCATCGTCGCCGCCGATGCGCGTGGGCCGCGGGCGTCCCATGTCCCCTTCGTGATCGTGCGGCGCGACGATCGTGTGATCGTGCAGCTCCATCTCACCGCGAAGAATCCGCTGGTCGAGCTCGCCGATGGCACGAGGCGCTTCCTGCTGATCGTCTCGGGTGACGACGCCTACATCTCGAACGATTGGTACGTCTCGCGCGACAACGTCTCGACCTGGCTCTACGAGGCGGTGCATCTGTCCGGCGTCGCGCATCTGCGCCATCACGGCGAGAACCGAGACCATGGTGACGCGCTGCTCGCGGTCTCCGAGGCGCGGCTGCCGAAGCAGCCCTGGGACCTCACGCAGATGGAGCCCGGCAAGCGCGAACAGATGCTGGCGTCGATCAGGGTGATCGATCTCGTCGTCGACGAGATCGAAGGGCAATCGAAACTCAACCAGCACAAGAGCGATGCCGACTATGTCGCGCTCGTCAACCGCCTCGCGCACGCGGAGGAGACGGCAAGCCACAGGCTCGCGGAGAAGATGCGCGCGCTGCGGCCGGAGCTTGCGTATGCGAAGTCGCATCTTGCCGACAATGGCGGATGACGCTTGCGGCTAGTTCGCCGCGGCGTTCCTCGGCGCCGGAATCGCAAACGTGTTGTTAAGAATCGATTCGCGTCGATTTGTCCGATTCCGATTCGTTCTTTGCGAACAGAATGGAGTCGAATGAGGAACGGATCGCGATGCGCGGAGCACGGCGCGCGGATCAAAAAAAACAACGTGCAGGTGCCTCGTTCGAGTCGTGTGAACGTGTTGTTAAGAATCGCTTCGCGCCGATTATTCGATTCCGATTCGTTCTCTGCGAACGAAATGGAGTCGAACGGAGAACGCGGCGATGGTGCTGCCTTGCGCTCGATCCGGGAAGCCGGCCCATGCCGAATGGCCTGAACGGCGCGGCGACATTGCGCAGTGAGCGTAATATTCCCACCATGGCACAACATCGATCGCTCGGATGCCCTCCGTGCACGCACATTGTTAACGCTTGAGCCGCGCCGATTTTCCTGATTCCGATTCGTTCTTCGCGAACAAATTGGAGTCAGACAAAGAACGCGGCTGTAGCGCGCAGGACGTTTCTCTGCTCCACTCGGAGCGCGCATGAGAGAGCGGATCGATGGCCGGCAAGACAAAGAAGGCGAGCAAGACAGCAAAGCGGCCCGCGTCGCGGCGGACGGTGCTGGCGATCGACATTGGCGGCAGGCATGTGAAGGTCATGACCGACAAAGAGCGCATCAAGCGCGAATTCGAGTCGGGTCCAACTCTGTCCGCCATCGAGATGGTCCGGCAGGTCAAGGCGCTGACCAAGGACTGGTCCTATGACGTGATCTCGATCGGCTATCCCGGACCTGTGGTTCACAACCGTCCGCTGACGGAGCCGCACAATCTCGGCCGCGGCTGGGCCGGCTTTGATTTTCACAGCGCGTTCGAGCGGCCGGTGAAGGTCGTCAACGATGCGCTGATGCAGGCGATCGGCAGCTATCAGGGCGGGCGGATGCTGTTTCTCGGCCTCGGCACCGGGCTCGGGTCCGCGATGATCGTGGAGGACGTGTATGAGCCGATGGAGCTCGGTCATTTGCCCTACCGCAAGGACGCGACATTCGAGGACTATGTCGGCGCCGCCGGCCTCGAGCGTCGCGGCCGGAAGAAGTGGCGCAAGAGCGTCGACGACGTCATCGCGCGGCTGTCGGCTGCATTGGAGCCTGACTACATCGTGCTCGGCGGCGGCAATGCCGACAAGGTCGACAACCCGCCGCCCAAGGTGAGGTTCGGCGATAACGCCAACGCATTCGAGGGCGGTTTCCGGATGTGGAAGAAATCGCGCAAGGCGAGCACGCGTCGATGAAACTGGAACTGCCACCAAATTGCCGCGACTGCCGAAGTTTCGTGCTGTTCCGTCGTTGCTGTTCCTGGAACTGATCGGGTCTGCCGCTCGTTTTATGCGGCATGATATCCCGTTCCAAGAGGAGTGACTGATGCGAAGCTTCATTATTCCCGCCATTGCGGCGTTGGCGATCGGCGCTGCGACGCCGGCGATGGCCTATGATTCCGGCAGCCAGATCTCGATGGAGGCTGCCCTCGACGTCGCGACCAGTATCGGCATCGTGACCGTGTCCAACACCCAGTTCCTCGGCGACGAGTGGGAGGTCGAGGGCCGCGACCGGCTCGGCCGCTGGATGCAGGTCGATGTCGACGCGCGAACCGGCGAGGTGCGCAACGTGGATCGCGGCTGGTAGCCCGCGTCTTTGCAGCGGCCTGAGATTTCCGGACGGCCGGCGGCGCAGGGCGCACGCCGGCCGTTCGTTATCCAGAGCTGCGCGATGCCGTGCTTTGGCCGAATGGCACAAAGCTGGGGTATGCTCGGTCGCATCATTTTCGGGAATCGCCGCCGGCGCGGCGATCTCGCGAACAGGAGACCGGCCATGACAAAACCGTTTCCGTCCAAAACCCATATCGGCAACCATCTGCTGCATCCGGAAACCCAGATGCTGAACTACGGCTACGATCCGCAACTGTCGGAGGGCGCCGTCAAGCCTCCGGTATTCCTGACGTCGACCTTCGTGTTCCGGACCGCCGAGGACGGCAAGGACTTCTTCGATTTCGTCGCGGGCCGCCGCGAGCCTCCGGAAGGCATGGGGGCGGGGCTGGTCTATTCGCGTTTCAATCATCCGAACAGCGAGATCGTCGAGGACCGGCTTGCGATCTATGAGCGCACCGAGAGCTGCGCGCTGTTCTCGTCGGGGATGTCGGCGATCTCGACCACCGTGCTCGCCTTCGCGCGGCCCGGCGACGTGATCCTGCATTCGCAGCCGCTCTATGGCGGCACCGAGACGCTGTTCACCAAAACGCTGGCGGCGTTCTCGATTGGCGCCGTGGGCTTTGCCGATGGCCTCGACGAAAGCATCGTGCGCGGCGCCGCCGACGAGGCGATGAAGAAGGGCCGCGTCGCGATGATCTTCATCGAGACACCGGCCAATCCGACCAACGGCCTGGTCGATATCGCGCTGACCAGGCGCGTCGCCGACACGATCGGCAAGGCGCAGGGCTTTACTCCGATCATCGCCTGCGACAACACGCTGCTCGGGCCGGTGTTTCAGCGCCCGATCGAGCACGGCGCCGATCTGTCGCTGTACTCGCTGACCAAATATGTCGGCGGCCATTCCGACCTGATCGCGGGCGCGGCGCTCGGCTCGAAGAAGCTGATAAAGGACGTCAAGGCACTGCGCGGCGCGATCGGCACCCAGCTCGATCCGCATTCCTGCTGGATGATCAGCCGTTCGCTGGAAACGCTCAGCCTGCGCATGGAAAAGGCCGACCGCAATGCGCGGATCGTCGCCGACTATCTGCGTGACCATCCCAAGGTAGCGACGGTGCATTATCTCGGCCATCACGATGCGGCCTCGCCGGCAGGGCGCGTGTTCGCGAGCCAGAGCAGCGGCGCCGGCTCGACCTTCTCGTTCGATATCGTCGGTGGGCAAGAGGCCGCGGAAGGATTCCTCAACAGCCTGCAGATATTCAAGCTCGCGGTGAGCCTGGGCGGCACCGAGTCGCTTGCGAGCCTGCCGGCGACGATGACGCATTCCGGCGTGCCCGCGGACATCAGGAAGAAGATCGGCGTGCTCGATACGACGATCCGGCTGTCGATCGGGATCGAGCATCCGTCCGATCTCGTGGCCGACATCGCCCAGGCGTTGAGCAGGGTGTGAGTGAATGCGTAGGGTGGGAGAAGCGGCATGTTGACGATCACCGCGGTCATCCGCGCCAAGAAGGGCCACGAGGCCACGATGCGGCAGGCGTTGCTCGACGTCGTCGCGCATGTCCGGGCCGACGAGCCGTCCACCGTCGGCTATCACGTCTCGCAGGATGCCGCCGACGCTTGCGTGTTCGCGACCTATGAGCGATACGCCGATCAGGCCGCCATGGACCGGCACAACAATTCGCCGGCCGTGGCGCGGTTCTTTGAGGTGGCGAAGCCGATCCTCGACCGCGATGTGATCCTGGTCTCGGCGAACGAGATCGCGAGCAAGTAGGCGGGCGGTCGGCTGGTGCGCTCGGCGCGTGCTAGGCCTTCTTGACGAACTCGGACTTCAGATTCATGGCGCCGATGCCGTCGATCTTGCAGGCGATGTTGTGTCCATCGCTGCCTTCGGTGAGGCGGATGTTCCTGACCTTGGTGCCGCCCTTGACGACCGACGACGAGCCCTTGACCTTGAGGTCCTTGATGACGATGACACTGTCGCCGTCGGTCAGCGGGTTGCCATGCGCATCGCGTACGCCCGCATCCTGCGAGGCCGCGGCAGTTGCAGCCGCCTCCGCGCTCCATTCATGGGCGCATTCCGGGCAAACCCAGAGCGCGCCGTCCCGATAGGCATGCTCGGAATTGCATTTCGGGCAGTTCATTGCGGCGTCCATTGCTCGACATCGTCTCCGTCGTGACCGGCGCACCGTAGGGTCGTAGACGGGGAACGCAAGGGAAAACCCAGGGATTCGTCGCGAAAAACGGCAGATCGAATGCAGGGCTGGCGAGTTTGCTGTCGAGCACAGATGCCGCTGGAACGGTCGGCCCGGCTATCTGTTGCCATTCGTCGCTCGGCATTGCGGCCCCACGCCTGCGGGGAGCGACCCGCAGGCGGCTGATCCAAAAACATGGATGCGGAAGATGATGCACGGAAACTCGGCTCTCAGGCTTCGCATGTCGGTCACCACCGCCGCCTTCTCGTCGGCACTGCTGGCGATCACAAGTCTCGCCCACGCACAGCCGGTGCATTCGGGTGCGGATCATGGCGATGCCGGTCCTGGCGGCTTCGCCGACCTCGCGGAGAAGGTCGGGCCAGCCGTGATCGGCGTGAGCGCGACGGTGGCTGCGGCAGACGACGATGATTCTCCCGGGCCCTCCCTTGGACCGGACGGATCCGATCAGGATATGCCGGGGCAGGTTGTTCCGGGGCCCGGCCGGCGCGGCGGGGGCAACATGCCGAAGCCGACCGAGATGACCTCGATCGGATCTGGTTTCTTCATCTCAGCCGACGGCTATGCGGTGACCAACAATCACCGGCTGGCGGGCAGCGACACGGCCGATGTCCGCACCAGCGACAACAAGGTCTACAAGGCGAAAGTCCTCGGCAAGGACTCCGTCAGCGATCTGGCGCTGCTCAAGGTCGATGGGCGGACCGACTTCACCTATGTCAAATTCGCCGATCAACCGCTGCGCGTCGGCGATTGGGTGCTTGCTGCGGGCAATTCGTTCGGGCTCGGAAACACCTTCAATGCGGGGATCGTCTCGGCGCGTGCGCGCGACCTGGAGACCGGTTCGTCGGAGGATTTCGTTCAGATCGACGCGCCGATCAACCGCGGCGATTCCGGCGGGCCGAGCTTCAACACGCATGGCGATGTGATCGGTGTGAACAGCATGATCTTCTCGCCCTCGGGCGGCTCGGTCGGCGTCGCCTTTGCGATACCCGCCGATACCGTGAAGACGGTGATCCCGCAGCTGAAGGATAAGGGCGCGGTGACGCGCGGATGGATGGGGGCCCAGGTTCAATCGGTCACCCCCGACGTTGCCGAGAGTTTGGGCGCGAACAATCTCCACGGTGCCGTCGTGGTCGGCGTCCAGAACGGCGGCCCGGCGGCGAAGGCCGGATTGAAACGCGGCGACGTCATCACCTCGGTCAATGACGAACCGATCAAGAGCGCGAACGAATTGACCAAGAAGGTCTATGCGGCGGCGCCTGGCAGTTCGGTCAAGCTCGCCATGGTTCGCGACAATGCGCCGAATTCGTTGAACGTGACGGTGGGCAAGCTCGCGCAGTCGCAGGCGCCTGCGGGGCTACCCAAGTGACATTACGGGCTACATTTACGGCGTGATCCCGCCGGCTTTGGCGATCAGCTCGAACGAGCGCAGCCGCTTCTGGTGATCGTAGACGTCGGACACGATCATCAATTCGTCGGCGCCGGTCTCGGCGACCAACGCATCGATGCCGGCGCGCACCGTCTCGGGCGAGCCGACGATGGAGCGCTCCAGCATCCGCATCGCCTGGACTTTCTCCTGTGGCGACCAATAGGTTTCGATGTCGTCGATCGGCGGCTGGCTGAGGCCGCGCGCGCCGCGGAAGATGTTGGTGAACGACATCTGCTGCGTGGTGGCAAGCCGCCGCGCTTCTGCATCCGTGTCGGCGGCGATGATGTTGACGCCGACCATGGTGTAGGGTCGGTCGAGCTGCTCCGACGGCTTGAAGCGCGCGCGATAGATCTGCAGCGCCTGGTTCAGCAGCTCGGGGGCGAAGTGCGAAGCGAACGCGTAGGGCAGGCCGAGTTCGCCGGCCAGCATCGCGCCAAAATTGCTCGAGCCGAGAATCCACAGCGGCACGTCGGTGCCCGCGGCCGGCACCGCCTGGATGCGCTGGTTGGGACCGGCGGCGGCAAGGAAGGCCTGCACCTCGAGCACGTCCTGCGGAAAGTTCTCGGCTGATTCAGGCGTGCGGCGCAGCGCGCGCAGCGTCAGCTGATCGGTGCCCGGCGCGCGGCCGAGCCCGAGGTCGATCCGATCCGGAAACAGCCGCGCCAGCGTGCCGAATTGCTCGGCGATGACATACGGCGCGTGGTTCGGCAGCATGATGCCGCCGGCGCCGACCCGGATGGTGTTGGTCCCTGCCGCGATGTGCCCGATCACGACGGAGGTCGCGGCGCTCGCGATCCCCGCCATGTTGTGGTGCTCCGCCACCCAGATGCGGCGATAGCCGAGCGCCTCGGCATGGCGAGCGACATCGCGCGCATTGTAAAGCGCGCCGCGCGCATCGGTCTCTTCGGTGACGCGGACGAGATCGAGAATGGAGAGGGCGGCCACGAGAGCTCCGGAGCGTTAGGGACGGGGAGCCGGAGGTATTTGGCTGTGTCCAGGTGGGGGCGAAACGGCGCGGGCAGCCGGTTCATGCAGTTGCATATGGATACGGTCGACATGCCAGTCAATCCGCCGACCAGAAGCGTAGCTCTGCCGGACAGCTCTATCACCGTCACCCCCGCGCAAAGGCTTTGCCTTTGCGCTGGAGGAGCGCGAAGCGCGTCTCGAAGGGTCGACGGCCCGGCTGGTGGCCGTGCATCCTTCGAGGCTCGCTCTGCTCGCACCTCAGGATGACGGAATTGGCTCTGGACTCCAGCAAAGCTGCGCGTCCCAAAATATCGAAAACAACCCCATGCAAAGGAGCGGTCGCCGCCGGCACTCGGAAAAGCGACTTGACGCGTCGGGCAAATCAGCGGTATTTTTCCATTATTCCGAAATTGTGCACGACCGTTGCCGTTCGCCGGCTGCCGCCGGAGAAGCGTCGCGTCACGCCCCAGACGATCGCGGCGGTGGCGGCCGTCGCGATCAAATGCTTCAAGGTGTGTCCGCTGACGAAGCCAAACGTGTTCGCGATCTGATGGTCGAGCACCTCCGCGAGCTTGGCTAGAACGTACAGCCCCATCGCAGCGGCGAAGGCGATGCGCTCAGTGCGCGGCGCGCGATCTATCGCCTGCCAGAGCGGGATCAGGACGAGCGGGAGCACCTGCAGCAGCAGATACGGCCGCAGGTCGCCCGCGCCATGCCTGTCGGTATACACCCACCACGCGACGCCGGCTGCGGCGAACAGCGCGAGCGCGATCGCTTCGATGTTCGCTCGCGATCCCGCATGCGTGTCACCGCGGACGCCGACGAGCAGGCCCGCGCCGGCGAGCGCGATCGGCAGCATGTCCCAGGTCAGCCGGCCGTTGCCGGGGTCGAGGTGAAAGTAGCCGGAGCCGAACGCGGTCAGGAACAGGCCGATCAGGAACAGGCGATAGCCCGGCCATCCGGCGCGGAGTTGATCGCCGTTGCGGTGGGGCCAGAGCGCCAGCCAGCCCCAGATCGCGACCAGCGCGAAGCCGATGTTGGAAAGCACGTCGCCTGCGTGAGGGATGCCGAACAGGGCCGAGTGGTCGGCGAAATCATTGTAGTGGGGCGGCTGCGCGATGCGTCCGTGCACCGCGAATGCCGCGATGATGCCGATCGTGATGATCGCCGGGGTGACTTTCATCCACGGTTTCACGGGCCGCTCGGACCCGGTCAAACCGTTCATCCGGAAGGTGGTCTGCATCGTCGGCTCCAATGAAAATGAACAATGTTCAATAATAGATCAGAGGTTTGAGCGATGTTCAAGTTCTATTTGCTGGGGACCGGGGGATGCGGGGGAGGTGCCTGGAAGATCTCCATCAAAGCTTCAGCGCGGCTTGCGAGCTTGGAGCATGACGAGGTCAGGTTGAGCTGGAACGGCATCGAAGGTTCACCTCTCCCTTGGGAGAGGTCGATTTGCGCAGCAAATCGGGTGAGGGATTACGGTCTATCGAGAGAGCAAGAGCCCTCACCCGGATTGCACTGGACGATGCTTCGCATCGCCAGGCGCAATCCGACCTCTCCCCAGCGGGGAGAGGTGAACCGAGAGCGCGCCAAGCCGATTCAATCCAATCTCATCGCGTATTATTGGCTCACGTGGCGGCTCAGGGTGCGCGGGGCGTCTCAGCGATGCGTGACTTGCCGAAAATGTGCTGATGAAGGCGGCTTACGCCTGCGGCCGATCCACCCTACCTTTGCCGGGCGCCGACCGCGCAACCCACCGATCCGATCCGGAGCGAGACCAATTCCCCAACTCATCTTCGGCCTGACCAGCCTCTTGATCCTGGCCCGTTTCATCTGGCCGCTCGACTGGCCGCTCCCGGCAAAGATCGTCGCAGCGCTGCTGGTGCTGGTCGCCTTGCAGTTTCACCGCTGGAACAGGCTGTCGTCGGGATCGGAATTCTCGCCGGAGTTTCCGCGTCCGGTGGTTGCGCTGTTCAACTGGGCGTTCGGCGCGATCATGCTGCTGGCGCTGCTGCAGCTGGCGCTCGATGCCGGGCTGGTCGTCGCCGCGATGATCCATGGCGGCTTCGTGGGCGCGCCTGACGGCGTCCGCTACGCAATTGCTGGCGTCGCGGCCATCGCCGCCGCGATCGGCGTCCATCAGGCGATGCGCATTCCGCCGCTCAACGACATCGAAGTCGCGATCCGCGGACTGCCGCGAGAGTTCGACGGCTACACCATCCTGCAACTGACCGATCTTCACATCAGCCGGCTGTTTCCGGCGCCATGGGCGCGCGAGGTCGTCGCGCGATCGAACAAGCTCGGCGCCGACCTGATCGCGATCACGGGCGACCTGATCGACGGCACCATTGATGCCCGGCGGAGCGACATCGCACCGCTGCGCGATCTGATGGCCGCCGACGGCGTCTACGTGATCTCGGGCAATCACGAATATATCTTCGGTTATGACGGCTGGATGGCGCACTACGAAGCGTTGGGCCTGCGCTCGCTCGAGAACAGGCACATCGTGCTCGAGCGCGGCGGCGGCCGCCTGGTGATCGCGGGGATCACCGATCGCGCGTCGCGCCACCGGGGGCATTCGATCCGCGACCTTGCCGCGGTTCTCGACGGCGCCCCCAAGGGCGCGCCGATCATCCTGCTCGACCACCAGCCGAGCGATGCACGAAAGGCGGCTCGGCTCGGCGTCGCAATGCAACTCTCCGGGCACACCCATGGCGGATTGATCCTCGGGATCGACCGCCTGGCCGCGCGCGCCAATGCCGGCTTCGTCTCGGGCCGCTACGACGTCGACGGCATGACGCTCTACGTCAACAACGGCACCGCGCTATGGCCGGGTTTCGCCTTGCGGCTCGGCCGCCCGTCCGAATTGACGCGGATCACGTTGCGGGTGGCGGATAGTGCCTGAGTGATTTGTTGCGCACGCGATGATGCCATCGCGAGGTCGGTGTCATCACCCGCGAGCCGGGCGATGACCGGGTGTGGATGGGAGCAAGACTCTCTCCACGCGTCGTCCCTGCGAAAGCAGGGACCCATACGCCGCAGCGGATGTTGTTGAAGGGACTCGTCGTTCCAACATCGCTCAACAATGACCATTCGTGGTTATGGGTCCCTGCTTTCGCAGGGACGACAGCGAATGTGTGGCGCGGCTTGAGTCATACATCTGCATTCTCGCGACATGATTTGTCCGAGCTCCTCGTCTCGTTGCGAACGAAGCAATGCATGGTTCAAGCTATGAACAAGGCGCCGCGACATCGCACGGTTAACACATTGGTCATCTCTTTGCTCTCATTTTCACGACCTCATTCAGCAGGAGGCACCATGTCCGACATCACCATTCCCGGCGGAAAGATTCGTTCGTTTGTCGAGCGGATCGAGAACCTGGACACTGAGATCCAGGAACTGAGCGAGCAGAAGAAGGAGGTCTTCTCGGAAGCGAAGGGCGACGGCTTCGACGTGAAGATCCTCAAGGAGATCATCAAGCTGCGCAAGCAGGACCAGGACGAGCGCGACGAGCGTGAGAGCCTGCTCGATCTCTACATGCGCGCGATGGAGACGGCGCCGGCAGACGACAAGACCGCGAAGGCGGCGTGAGGTCCGCGGAGGCAAGTAGGGTGGGTTAGCGACTTTGTCGTAGCTTATCGAGCGAAGGCGAAAGCGTAACCCGCCGCGACTGTTGCCGGCGAAAGGGCGGATTACACTCACGGCCAATTCTACTGTGTCACAGTCGCTCTTTCCCTCTTATGGGACGCTGCCAGCCGTCATTGCGAGCGAAGCGAAGCAATCCATTGGGCCGCAAACGCGGATAGATGGATTGCTTCGTCGCTGTCGCTCCTCGCAAAGGCGGGGAGAGAGCACCCCGGACGCAGTAGTGCTAGTCCGCTCTACGCTCGTTAGAGCCAGCGCCATCGGCGCCGATATCTTCGCTTTAGGTGAGATTTCTTGTGTCGCGGCATCGCTAAGAATCGGCTGCCACGGTAGGCTCCGTTTCCGATTTATGACGTGCGATTCAGGAATCCACGGCTCTTTAAGGTGCAGAAACGAAATTGACGATTGTTCGTGGAGGGAAAGGAGAGGTGGAATACAGCGTGAAGAGTCCCTAACGCAACCGATGGAGGACGCTATGTTTGTTGCATTGAGCACACGACGATTTGCTTCTCCTAGCTCGGAGTTCTCCCCTGGACCCGCTCCAATTCTCAACTGGGTTAGTATCGAAAAGCTAGTTGTTGACGTAACGTACCAAAGAGAAATTGGTCGAAGGGGAGCTGCTAACGTCACTCAAATTGCAGAAAATTTTGACTGGTCGAAGTTCGCTCCCGTGATCGTTGCGCCGGTTGAGGGAGGTTTCTTTGCCATTGTCGATGGTCAGCATCGAACCACGGCCGCCATGCTGCGAGGTCAGGAACAGGTTCCATGTCAGATAGTTCAGGCTGATCGTGCTCAGCAGGCCGCTGCATACGCAGCGGTGAACGGCAATGTTACCAAAACAACTGCTCAGCAGCTTTATCACGCCAAACTCGCTGCAAAAGACGAGGAAGCTCTTGCGCTTGCGGAAGTCTGCGCTGCGGCGGGCGTCGAGATTCTTCGCAAGAACCTAGTTCGGGCTGCAATCCAAAGAGGTCAGACGTATTCGGTAACTTCACTCATTCGCTGCTTCAACAAGTACGGACGAAACACCCTCATCACGGCCCTACAGTGCATTACCGAAACGGCCGATGGAAACCCCGGCTTTGTACGAGGGACGTTTATTGAACCCCTATGTGAAGTTCTTCATGAGGCCCCGCAATGGAGGGATGCCGGGGAAGCGCTCCTACGAGCAATGGATAAGTTCAAGTTCGCCGATGCATGGGGCGAAATCGCAGCTGGTCGAGACCAGATCTTTCCAGCCACAGCCAAGAAGATGATGGCAGACAAAATCAGGAAGTTCTTGTTACGTCGGCTCGGCAGCTCTGTAACAAAGGCGGCGTGACCATCGCAATCGAAGCAAGTAGCCCGTATCAGCGAAGCGATGTGCGGGATTGATCTTGCGAGTTGCGCGCCGGCTCCTGGATGTCTCTTCGCTCATTCGGCTACGCTTGCTAGGCAGCCCTCCGCCAGATGGTCAGTGCATCAACTCCTTGATCTTATTTCGGACGTTTTCGTGCGGCGATGGTTGTCGAAAGACGCAAGGCGGAGTGATTTGGACGTGGTGATGCATTCGCGAAGGCTTGTCATTGCTGCTGCTATGCTCGCGCTCGGGACTTTACCGGTCCGCGCGCAGCAAAGCGCCGAGTATGATGCGTGCATGGACAAGGCAGAAGGGGTGTCAACGAAGATGCTCGATTGCGGCAAGACCGAAATCGGCAAGTGGGACACGCGGCTCAACACCGCCTACCAAGCCCTTCTCGCCAGCTCGAAGGGCGAGGCGCACGCGCAATTGCTGACCGAGCAGCGGGCCTGGCTGAAGCGTCATCTCAGCGAAACCCATCGCCTCGCCGCAGACCCCGACAACGGGTCCGTCGCGTTCCTCGACTCCCAGGCGTTCGAATTGAAGGACATCGCCGACCGCACGCTGCTTCTCGAAAAGCGTGCCCACGCCTCGCGGTAGACGGTACCGTCTTGATTGTCGGCGAGGAGGGCGGGTCAGCGACTTGTGCGCCGTAGCTCATTGAGCGAAGGCGGAAGCGTAACCCGCCGAAATTGTTGCGGTTGGCGTTTGCCGTCGACAGTAGCCTGCGTTCTACAGCTCTACGCCGTAGAGTTCGTGTGCACAGCTCCGCACTTCTGGGGAGGCAATGTCTGCCAACTCTTCGAGGTAGTCTAGGAATTCTTGCTTGTTGCTCATTGAGAATATTCGCGCCTTATAGTTCAGGTCGGAGCGAAGCCGACCTTGCTTCAACAACGAGGCGCATTGTCGGTCTACGAACATGGCGTCTACGTACGGCGCGTACGTCGCTATCGCGATGAAGTCGTTGAGTATGCCCGCGGTCAGAGCGGGGCTTTGTCCACTTGATACTCGCCAGCCGAGAGCTGCTATCAGATAGGCAAATATCCGATGTGCTGGCTGCTGTTCATTGCCTACCCAGTCAAGAAACGTTGCCGCGGTCTTGCCAGGGACTGCTCGTTCCATGAACAAGCCGGCTAGTTGCCGATACCTATTTTGCAATCCAAAGCTAATTTCAAGTAGGCTTGACGGATCATTCGATGCGAGCGCTGCCGCAGTTCTCGTAACCTCATGTTCGAGCGCGTGCCGCATCGCGGAGCCGTAGCTCGATAGTTCGTGCTTCAGAATCTGATCGAACGTCGATCGCTTCTTCGCCCATGCGTCGGCCAGTTGTTTCAGACTATTCGCGGCCGTCGCTTTGCTCTCCCTCAAACCCGGCGCGAATATCGATAGATCGGAGTTTACGTTGATGTGGTAGATGGGCAGCCAGACATTCCTGTCGCCGGAAAGAATGTCGTCCACGTCGAAGGTCAGGCTGGGTACTTCCAAGTCTTTGAGGTATGCCTCTGCAAATTCCCACTCTTGCGAGATAGCGACTGAGTGGGTGTCCTCAAATGAGATGTCTCCGCTGAACATCTCGTGGGCCAACCTCAACTCGGACGGCGAGTGCCAGACGATCGTCTCGTCCGAATGAAGGTTAGAGGTCGGAAATATGACTTGCTGCCTCAGATAGGCGCGATTGGCCAGTGAGTAACAGTCCAGCCAGAATTGTTCGCTTGGTGCACCCGGGCGCCGTGTTTTTGTCTTTGTCTTATAGAGTTCGCTGATGACGAACTGATCGAGATATACGACGCGCTTATCGACGTCCGGTAGGACCTCGCCGTGGGAGTGCCCGCAATTTTTGCAGCGTTTCGTCGCCATGGTGCCGCCGACGGAAAGTGTGCCGAGCGCCTCGTTCTTGCATTTTGGGCACTTCCGAAATGGTGGCAGTTCAAACATAGATAGTTGCCAAATCAGGTGATTAAATGCGGCCTTTTGCTTGCGAGCTAGCAGCAAGTAGCCGCATGAGTGAAGCGATATGCGGAATCGATCTTGCGACCTGTGTGCCGGTCCCGGACGTCACTTCGCTTACCCGGGCGGCGCTTCCTGCCGGGACGCTTGCCAGATCGCAATGGCATCACTTACTCCTTGCGATACTTGGGTCCGTTCGTCGTATTTGGCTCTAGAGAATAGCTGCACAACTCTCGATACTTCTTGCCCGTCAAATGGGCTGGTCGCGCCCTCCGACTTTAGACGGTTGATTGTGTATTCCAAATAGGTGTCGAAAGCTTCCCTAAGGTCTGCGCCCGAAATATCGAAACTTGATATGGTCGCTTCGCGAAGGTCGGTCGCATCGATCTTTGTCTCGCGAAAATCGGTGTCGTCAATCTCGGCTCCTTTGATGAGACAGTGCTTGAAGCGTGACGACCGGAAGCATGTTTTCGTCAATTTCGCTCTTTGAAGGGTTGAGGTCTCAAACACCGAGTCCTCGAAGCTTGCATAGTTGAGGTTGGCGAAGTTGAGGAACGAGCCAGTCAGATCAGATCGATCGAAGTTTAGGCTAGAAAGGTCGTATCCAACCAGATTGGAATTTCGGAAGTTCAAACGCCATCCCTCAAGCGTTGCTCTTTCCCTGATCCGCAACGACCTTCGACCTATAATCGTTAGTGCAGCTTGAACATCGCTTCGATGGGTAGGCTTGGGAGTTTGGTCTCCTCGAAGGTAAGCCTTGTGTTCCTCCTCGCTTGTAGATGGCTCAAAAGGCGAGTTCTCGCGAATGTAAGCGCATAACGTCTCTAGGATTGCCCTTTGGTCTTTTTCACTCTCATCTAACAACCTCTCCAATGAATAGAGGCCTCCTAGACGGGATTCAATATTCGGAGCCGAACGCGAAATCGTGGCTCCATCAGATCCCGTCGTTTTGATCTCCCGTACGCCGCCCAGAAGCTCAACTGATTTTGAGAATATGCTCGTGATATGATTTTCTAGCGCGACGCTTGCTTGTTTAGCTGCGGCGGTGGCTTGTTGATGAGCAACCCACGTTCTCCAGACTAGGAATGGCGCTCCAAATACTCCAATGAAAGCAACGAGGAAATTTCTGGCCGAGTCTTGATAGCTTGTGTTCGGCAGCATGACGGCATCGAAGCCGAGCCGGAACAGCAGTACAAAACAGAGAGGGGCGCACACAATGAATAGCATGACCGCAATGATTGCGGAAACGGTGCCTGATGCGCGAAAGAATGCCGGCAGCGCGAGGAATGCGCTCCGGTCTAAGTAGAACGCGCTGAAGCTATCTTTGGCCTTGTCGTCGTTGGATGCGGGCATCGTCTTGCGCGCTCCGTCTGCGCTGATTTGGGCTCTCCGCATACTCGTACGATGAAGGGCGGCCATTTTGGCCGCCCTTCTTGCTCGGTGGAGTTAATCGCAGACTGTCGCTCGACCTCACGAACACCCCGTCGTGCTTCCGCAAGTGTCGCACTTCATACAAGTCCCGTTCCGCACCAGCGTGAAGTTGCCACACTCCGAGCACATCTCGCCTTCATAGCCCTTGGCCTTGGCTTCGGCGCGACGCTCCGCCTTCGACGGGGCGACGGCTGCGGCGGTGCCGGGCTTGCTCCACTGTTGCAGGGCCTCGAGCTTCTCGGTGGGCGAGAGGTCGTGGCTGACTTCCTGCTTCAGGGCGACCGCGCCTTCGACGGTGTCGGAGGCGCCGCGGGCGGTTGCGCCGTGGGACGACAGCGCGGTGACGCGGCTGCCGCCGGCGGGGGCGTTGTCGGCGTTGCCGCTGACCGCGGTCGAGCCGCCGCGCATGACGACGAGGTTGTCGGTGCGCGACCGGGTCAGGCCCTTCGACAGGTATTTTGTGGCCTGGTGCTGGGCGGGCGCCTCATCCGGCTCCTTGCCTTCCTCGACGCCCTTGCCGAGCGCGTCGAAGCCGCTTTCGTTCGGATCGACATGGGCGAGGTCGAAGCGCGACATGTAGCTCACCGCGAGCTCGCGGAAGACATAGTCGAGGATCGAGGTCGCGTACTTGATCGAGTCGTTGCCCTGCACCGGACCCGCGGGCTCGAAGCGGGTGAAGGTGAAGGCGTCGACATACTCTTCGAGCGGCACGCCGTATTGCAGACCCAGGGATACTGCGATCGCAAAATTGTTGATGAAGGAGCGCAGCGCCGCGCCTTCCTTGTGCATGTCGATGAAGATCTCGCCGAGCCTTCCGTCGTCATATTCGCCGGTACGGAGATAGACCTTGTGGCCGCCGACAACCGCCTTCTGGGTGTAGCCCTTGCGGCGGTCCGGCATCTTCTCGCGCTCGCGCATCACGACGATGCGCTCGACCAGCTTCTCGACGATCTTCTCCGAGACCTGGGTGGCCCGCGCGGCCATCGGCTTTTCGTAGAGCGCCTCCACCGCATCGTCCTCGTCCTCATCGTCACTGATGAGCTGCGAGTTGAGCGGCTGCGACAGCTTTGAGCCGTCGCGGTACAGCGCGTTGGCCTTCAGCGCCAGCTTCCACGACAGCAGGTAGGCGGACTTGCAGTCCTCCACCGTGGCGTCGTTCGGCATGTTGATGGTCTTGGAGATCGCGCCCGAGATGAACGGCTGCGAGGCCGCCATCATCCTTATGTGGCTCTCGACCGAGAGATAGCGCTTGCCGATCTTGCCGCAGGGGTTGGCGCAGTCGAACACGGGATAGTGCTCGGCCTTCAAATGCGGCGCACCTTCCACCGTCATCGCGCCGCAGATATGCACGTTGGCGGCTTCGATCTCACGCTTGGTGAAGCCGACGGCCTGGAGCAGATCGAAGCCGGGGGCCGCGATCGCTTCCGCGCCGATGCCGAGCTGGTCGCGGATGAAGTCCTCGCCGAAAGTCCACTTGTTGAAGGCGAACTTGATGTCGAATGCGGTCGGCAGCGCCTTTTCCACCTTGGCGATGGCTTCGTCGGTGAAGCCCTTTGCCTTGAGGGTGGAGGCGTTGATCCCGGGCGCATTCGACAGCGAGCCGTGGCCGACGGCGTAGGCCTCGATCTCGGCGATCTCGCTCTCGCGATAGCCGAGCGCGCGCAGCGCCGACGGCACCGCCTGGTTGATGATCTTGAAGTAGCCGCCGCCGGCGAGCTTCTTGAACTTCACCAGCGCGAAGTCGGGCTCGATGCCGGTGGTGTCGCAATCCATCACGAGGCCGATGGTGCCGGTCGGCGCCACGACGGTGGTCTGGGCGTTGCGATAGCCATTCACTTCACCGAGCGCCAGCGCGTCGTCCCATGCCAGCTTGGCGTGCGCGACGATATCGGCCTGCGGGCAGGAGGCGTGATCGAGCGGCACCGGGTTGACCGAGAGCGCTTCGTAGCCGGTGGCGTTGCCGTGGGCGGCGCGGCGGTGGTTGCGGATCACGCGCAGCATGTGCGCGGCGTTCTTCTTGTAGCCGGGGAAGGTGCCCAGTTCAGCCGCCATCTCCGCCGAGGTCTTGTAGGAGATGCCGGTCATGACGGCGGTCAGTGCGCCGCACAGCGCACGGCCTTCCTTCGAGTCATAAGGCAAGCCCATGGTCATCAGCAGGCCGCCGATATTGGCGAAGCCGAGGCCGAGGGTGCGGAACTCGTAGGACAGCTCGGCGATCGCCTTCGACGGGAACTGGGCCATCATCACCGAGATTTCGAGCACGATGGTCCAGAGCCGGCAGAGATGCTCGTAGGACTCGATGTCGAAGCGCTTGGTGGTGGTGCTGTAGAACGTCAGCAAATTGGCCGAGGCGAGGTTGCACGCCGTGTCGTCCAGGAACATGTATTCCGAGCACGGATTGGACGCGCGGATGTCGCCGGACGCCTTGCAGGTGTGCCAGTCGTTCATCGTGGTGTTGAAGTGCAGGCCGGGATCGGCGGACGCCCAGGCGGCGTAGCCGATCTTCTCCCAGAGGTCGCGGGCCTTGAGAGTCTTGGTCACCTTCCTGGTGGTGCGGCCGACCAGATTCCAGTCGCCGTCGGTTTCCACTGCGCGGAGGAAGTCGTCCTTCAGCGACACCGAGTTGTTGGAGTTCTGGCCGGAGACGGTCAGATACGCTTCCGAGTCCCAGTCGGTGTCGTAGGTGTCGAACGAGATCTCCTTGTAGCCCTGCTTGGCGAACTGGATGACGCGCTTGATGTAGTTGTCCGGCACCAGCGCACGGCGCGCGAGCTTGATCTCGCGGCGGAGCGCCGGGTTCTTCTCGGGATCGAAGCAGTCGTCGCCAGAGCCTTCGCAGTTGACGCAGGCCTTCATCACGGCCTTGAGGTGCTTCTGGTTGATCTTGGAGCCGGTGACGAGCGCGGCGACCTTCTGCTCCTCCTTCACCTTCCAGTCGATATAGGTCTCGATGTCGGGATGGTCGGCATCGACCACGACCATCTTGGCGGCGCGGCGCGTGGTGCCGCCCGACTTGATCGCGCCGGCGGCGCGGTCGCCGATCTTGAGGAAGCTCATCAGGCCGGACGAGCGGCCGCCGCCGGAGAGCTTTTCGCCTTCGCCGCGCAGGCTCGAGAAGTTGGAGCCGGTGCCGGAGCCATATTTGAACAGGCGCGCCTCGCGCACCCAGAGATCCATGATGCCGCCCTCGTTGACGAGGTCGTCGCCGACGCCCTGGATGAAGCAGGCATGCGGCTGCGGGTGCTCATAGGCCGACTTCGACTTGGTCAGTTTGCCGGTCTTCCAGTCGACGTAATAGTGGCCCTGGCCGGGACCATCGACGCCATAGGCCCAGTGCAGGCCGGTGTTGAACCACTGCGGCGAGTTCGGCGCGACCATCTGCTTGGCGAGCTGAAAGCGCAGCTCGTCGAAGAAGGCGAGGGCATCTTCTTCCGTGGAGAAGTAGCCGCCCTTCCAGCCCCAATAGGTCCAGCAGCCGGCGAGGCGATCGAACACCTGCTTGGCGCTGGTCTCACCGACAATGCGCTCGTTCTCGGGCAGCGACGCCAAGGCTTCGGTGTCCGGCACCGAACGCCACAGCCACGACGGCACGGTCTCTTCCTCGACCTTCTTCAGGCGCGCGGCAACGCCGGCTTTGCGGAAATACTTCTGCGCCAGCACGTCGGAGGCGACCTGCGACCAGAACTCCGGAACCTCGACGTTCTCGGCACGGAACACGACCGAGCCGTCCGGATTGCGGATCTCTGAGGTGGTCAGGCGGAAATTGATCCCGGCGTAGGGGGATTGTCCGCTGGTGGTGTTGCGTCGTTCGATTCGCATGGTCGAGCCCCGTCACTTCTTCTGCCCGGTCCCACGTTTCCCGCAGGTTGCCGGAATGTTATCTGTTCGCGGACTTCGGGACACGCGTGCACGCCTCCCTTCATCCGCAGCTCAGCCGGTGGATCCGGCCTGTTCTCTCGTCCGCTCGGCGCCGGTTTGGCCCGGCCCTGCGGCGGCACGTTCCCGATGGCATCCGACTGGATCGGGTCCTCCGGTCATGCATTCAACGCCCCAAAACGCTTCACGCGACACATCACGCGTACGCTTCTCGCGGGCCGGTTACGGCCTCTGTTTCCGGGTCCTTCTCGGCCCGTTTGTCGTCCCGACAGCAGCCCAAAATCAGGGCAGACAAGCCCTTCACCCGCGGCCCGAAGGCCTGGCGGAGTGGTCATTTTGGAACCCTTGTGGGAGCGACCGGCGGGGACCCAAACACACTCGCGCCGAACAGGTTGGAAGCTAGGCCATGTCCGTTGCGCCCGTCAAGGACTAGTACGAGTTTCTGAATCAAACACTAAATATGGTGGAAGGAGGGGGATAACAGGGGTCGATGCCGCGCCTGTGATCGAGCCAACTATCGGTGAGTCCTCAGGGATTCCCAAGCCAAAAAAATTCGCTCCACCTGTGGATTGGAGTTTCGCCCCGCTGTTCACAGGCGAAGTTTTTATTCGCCGTCCCGGATTGAATTTTGGGGACTCACGTAGGCCTACGGGCAAACTACGGATCAGGCATGTCAGAGGCGTGATGGTCGGGCGACAAAATCGCGGGCAAGGTGCGGCCGACTCACATCCTTTTCATACCCATTTCGTCCCCTTGCCGGGTTCCATGACAGATAAGAAGCCTCACGCGCGGCCGCGCCTTGCGCCCGCCGGCCTGATGTTCCTCGCCATCACCTCGGTGGGCTGGGGATTCAACTGGCCGTCCACAAAATTCCTGCTCAGCGAGCTGCCGCCGCTGACCCTGCGCGGCTCCACCGGGGTGATCGGGGCCGTGCTGCTCGCCGCGCTGGCGCTGATCCGTTCGCAGAGCCTGCATGTCGAGGCGAGGCTGTGGCCGCGCCTTGTGCTGTATGCGGCGCTCAACGTCACCGGCTGGATGGTGCTGATGGGGCTCGCGCTGCTCTGGCTGCCGGCGAGCGAGACCGCGCTGATCGCCTACACAATGCCGGTGTGGGCCTCGCTGCTGGCCTGGCCGGTGCTCGGCGAGCGGCCGACGCTGCTGCGGACCATCGCGCTGGTGATGGCGTTCGCGGGGCTTGCCGCGATCATGGGCGGCAACGGGATTTCCGCGAGCGAGGAGAAGCTGCCGGGAATCATCATGGCGCTCGGCGGCGCGTTCGGCTTTGCGCTCGGCACGGTGCTGGCGAAGAAATATCCGCTGGTGATGCCGCCGATCCCGGCCGCGGCCTGGCAGATCGGTCTCGGCTGCGTGCCGATCGCGATCGTCGGCTTCCTGATCGAGACCACGCATATCGACCGCATCACCACCGTCGGCTGGTGGCTCCTGGTCTATTCGACGCTGATCCAGTTCTGCGTCGCCTATGTCGCGTGGTTCGCCGCGCTGGCGCGGCTGCCGGCGTCGGTCGCGGCGATCGGCACCATGGCGGTGCCGGTGATCGGCGTGATCGCCTCCGCGGTCGCGCTGCACGAGCCGCTCGGGCCCACCCAGATCGTCGCGCTGCTGTTCACGCTCGCCGGCGTCGCGCTGGCGACAAGGTAGGCTGCTCCTGCAGACTTCACCGCGTCATTGCGAGGCGCGCAGCGCTGCGGCAATCCACTGCCTCCACAAGCGGCGAAATGGATTGCTTCGCTTCGCTCGCAATGACGGGGAGAGCGCAGCGCGGCCGTCTGCGCAAGACGCCAACCGCGCTACCGAGCGCTCACATCACTCGCCGAGCGCCTGCTGCAGCATGCTGGCGAGCTGGGCCTTGCGGTAGGGCTTTGCGAGCATCAGCACGCCTTCGTCGAGGCGGCCGTGATGCACGATCGCGTTCTCGGTGTAGCCCGAGGTGTAGAGCACCTTGATGCCGGGCCGCCGCTTTGCGACTTCGTCGGCGAGCTGGCGACCGTTCATGCCGCCGGGCATGATGACGTCGGTGAACAAGAGGTCGAACTTCTCGCCCTTGTCGACCAGCGCCAGCGCGGCGCGGGCGTCGGGCACGGCGATGGTCTTGTAGCCGAGGCTGCCGAGCTGCGTGACGACGTAGTTGCGCACCAGCTGGTCGTCTTCCACCACCAGGATGACTTCGCTGCCGCGCCGCGGCGGCTCCGGTGCGGGCGCTTCGACCTCGACCTGGCCGCGGGCAGGGGGCAGATAGAGCTTGATCGTGGTGCCGTGGCCTTCCTCGCTGTAGATCTTGATATGGCCGCCGGACTGCTTGACGAAGCCGTAGACCATGCTCATGCCGAGACCGGAGCCCTTGCCGACCTCCTTGGTGGTGAAGAACGGCTCGAACACCTTGTCCTGCACCGCGTGCGACATGCCGGTGCCGGTGTCGCTGACCGCGAGCAGCACGTAGCGGCCCGGCGTGATGTCGGGATTAACAGCAGCATAGGCATCGTCGAGCACGACGTTGCTGGTCTCGAACAGCAGCTTGCCGCCGTTCGGCATCGCGTCGCGGGCGTTGATCGCCATGTTGAGCAGCGAGTTGGCAAGCTGCGACGGATCGATATGGACGCTCGCGACGTCGGGCGCGAGCACCGAATTGATCTCGATCTGCTCGCCGAGCGTCGGCCGCAGCAGCTTGGCGATGTCGACCACGGTGCCGTTGATGTCGACGGTGCGCGGCTCCAGCGGCTGGCGGCGGGCGAAGGCGAGCAGATGCTGGATCAACTCGCGGCAGCGTTCGGCGGCGCGGTCGATCAATTCGGCGGTCTGCGCAAGCTTCGGCTGGCTGCGCAGGCTGTCGACCAGCGTCTCGGTGGTGCCGGTGATGACCGTCAGCATGTTGTTGAAGTCGTGCGCGACGCCGCCGGTCAGCTTGCCGATGGCGTCGAGCTTCTGCGCCTGCTGCAGCTTGTGCTCGGTTTCGCGCGAGGCAGTGATGTCGTGATAGATCAGCGCCGCGCCGGTGATGGCGTCGCCGCCGTCACGCAGCGGCCGGCCCGACACCACGAGGTGCATCACGGGGGCGCCCCGGATCGGCTTGGCGATGAATTCCAGCCCGTCGAATTCCTCGCCGCGCAACGCTCTGGCCGAGGGCATGTCGTCGGCCTGCATCGGTGTGACGCCGTCGGACTGGAAC
Source organism: Bradyrhizobium sp. CER78 (assembly GCF_029846235.1). Taxonomy (GTDB): domain Bacteria; phylum Pseudomonadota; class Alphaproteobacteria; order Rhizobiales; family Xanthobacteraceae; genus Bradyrhizobium. The sequence goes on along the minus strand of NZ_JARVWP010000003.1, from coordinate 444,761 downwards.
ACGTTGCTCATGGCGCGGAGCTGCCGGACCGTCATGCCCGGCTTGTAGCGCAGCATCTTCTCGGCGGCCGGGTTCGACAGCAGCACGATGCCTTCGGTGTCGATCACCAGCACCGCTTCCGCCATGCTGCGGAAGGTGGTTTCCATCACCGAGGTTGAACGGCGCAGCCCTTCGAGCGCGGCGCCGAGGTCCTTGGTGCGCTCGGCCACCTTGCCCTCGAGCGACAGATTGGTTGCCTTGGTCGCGCTGAGCGCGCCCTGCAGTTCGCGGCTGGCGCGCCGGGCCGTCACCGTCAGCGCGACCGCGAGCAGCAGGATCATCGCGACGCCCGCGAGGTCGATGGCCAGCAGCAGCCGCCCATTGGTCTTGGACTGGTCGGTGCGGATCCCGAGCAGGCGGCGCTCCTCGGTGACCAGGCGGTCGAGCGCAGTCCCGACCTTTTCCATCAGCGAGCGGCTCTCGTCGGCTGAGGTCAGCGCCGCGGCGCCGGCCGTGTCGCCCGCCGTGCGCAACCTGATCAGCTCGGCGCCGAGCGCGATGGCGCGATCGACCTGTCCCCTGGTGCCCGCGATCAGCCGCGCTTCCTCCGGCGCCGACTTCACCGCGTTGGTCAGCTCGTCGAAGGCGGCGGTGAGGGCGGCGCTCTGCTCGCGGAACTCGTCGGCGAAGGATGTATCGCCGGTCAGTGCGAAGCCGCGCGCCGCGCTCTCGACGCCCCGCGGCAGCGGACGCGCATCTGAAATGCATTTCAGGATTCGGAGCGTGCGATCGACCGAATCAATCTCGCTGCGCGACTTGACGTCCAGCCCGATCGACGCCGCGCTGATGACGAGGAGGATCGCAAGGCCACTGCCGAGGATGAGACGCTGGGAAGCCATCGACGATTAGTACGAGCAATTATTTCGAAAGACGAGCGGAAGGAGCAGACTTCGCAAGACATTCGTTAACGGCGGCAACCAGCGCCTGCGGGGTAAACGGCTTGCGCAGGCAGGCGGACGCCCCGAGCTCGATCGTCATCCGCAGGAAGTCCGGCGCGCGGTCGGCATTGGCGAAGGCATAGCCGGACATCGCGATGACCGGAATCTCGGGGGCGCGCTCGTGGAAGATGCGGATCGCCTCGAAACCCCGCATATGCGGCATGAAGACGTCGACCAGCATGACGTCGAACATGGCCTGGTCGAGCGCGCGCATACCCGCTTCGCCGCCGTCCGCGACGGTGACGTCGAAGCCTTGGCGCTGCAAACACACCTCGATGGCAACGCACACCATCGGGTCGTCATCGACCACGAGAACGCTCGGCACGATGCATCCTCTTGCTGCGGCCTCGCGTGCCGACGACTCGCTTGGCCCGTCCGTCAATTAAGGCGGAACCTGGATGGAAAGTCTGTATCATAGAATGCATATGCTGTTTGCTGACAAGCAGATTTCGAGCTAGCCCTGATACCATCACTTGTATTTGTCCGCCCACATTACGACAGGTCCATGACCGCAGTTCCCGTCGCCGGCCGCGCCCCGCTATCACCGCTCGGCCTCGGATTCCTGGTCGTCGCCTCGATCGGCTGGGGCCTCAATTTCCCGATCATGAAATTCCTCCTCACGGAGTGGCCGCCATTGTCGTCGCGTGGGCTCTGCGGCGTGGTCGGCGCGCTTGGGCTCGCTCTGGTTGCGCTGGCGCGAGGGCAGACGCTGCGCGTCCCTGATGGCATGTGGTTGCGGCTGGCCCTGGTATCAACGCTGTCGATCGGCGGCTGGGTCGCCTCGATGGGCCTGGCGCTGATCTGGCTGCGCGCCAGCGAGGCGGCCGTGCTCGGCATATCGATCCCGGTGTGGGTCGCGCTGGTGGCCTGGCGGGTGCTTGGCGAGCGCGTGTCGCTGCCGCGTGCGCTCGCACTTGCGGTTGCGCTCGCCGGGATCGCGGCGCTGATCGGCGGCGGCGGGATCGACGCCAGCCTCGGCAAGTTGCCGGGCATTCTGTTCGCGCTTGCAGGCGCGCTCTGCGTCGGGCTCGGCACGGTGCTGACCAAGTTCTACAAGCTCGCAATGCCGCCGCTGTCGCTCGCGGCCTGGCAGCTTGCGATCGGTTGCGTGCCGATCGCGATTGCCGGCGTCCTGATCGAGCAGCCGCAGCTCGCCGCGCTGTCGCAGTTCGGCTGGGCGTCGATGATCTACATGACGCTGATCCAGTTCTGTCTCTGCTATGTCTGCTGGTTCGCGGCGCTCGAGCGGCTGCCGGCGGCGACCGCGTCGATCGGCACGCTGCTGGTGCCCGTGGTCGGCGTGCTGGCGGCAGCGGCCATGCTGCGCGAGCCGCTCAGCGCGAGCGACATCGCGGCGCTGGTTGTGACGTTCGCAGCCGTCGCGGTGGCGTTGCGGACATGAAAAAGGGCGGCGTTGCCGCCGCCCTTCGCCAATTTTAGCAATTCAAGCCGTGATTACGGGCAGGGGTGCCGCAGGCCGTCAAAGCCGAGATAAGTGCCCGAGGCCGGATCGTAGGACCTGTAACGCTGCGCGCAGTAGCTCGCGTCGCCGCCCGGCGCGACCTCCACGGCGACAGGCGCGCTGTCGTCGTAATAGCCGTAGCTGTCGTCATAGTACCCGGGGCCGTAGCCGTAATAGCCGGAGCCGTAATAGGCGCCCGAGGCGAGGGCTCCGCCGACGACTGCACCGGCAACCGCGCCCGGCCAGAAGCCGCCGCCACGGTGATAGCCGCCGTGCCAGCCTCCACCGCCGCCGCGCCATCCACCGCCGCCGCCACCGGCCCAGTGGCCGCCGCCACCACCGCCGGTCCAACCGCCGCCACCGCCCATGGCCGCGCCACGACCGCCGCCGCCGCTAAAACCACCACCGCCGCCGCCACCGCCGCGTGCACCACCGCCACCGCCCATCGCGCCCATCTGCGCGGCTGACTGGGCGAAGGAAACGGTCGGCGCCACAGCCAACGGCAGCGCAAGCGCCAGCGCCGCGGCAGTGCTCAAAACCTTCATATTGATCATTTTGGACTCCATTAAAACGGACAATGTCTAACCATTTCTGCGGTTGGACGTTCCCGCGCGCGACATTGATTGTCCGTCATCTTTGTTTGGCCGGAGGCGCATGTATGGCAGGTGAACAAAACTCTCCGCGACCGCGTCATTTGGTCGCCAAACGGGCTCGTGATCGGGGCCCATGCCGGGAGTGCCGGGCTACCTTGGCGGCGGCTGGACATTTGCGGATTCAGGTGGCATCAGAGCCGGACAGCCTCGAACCCGTGACCGGCCACGCATGAAACAATTCCTGCTGAAATTCTTCACCTGGTGGAACGGCCAGACCTTTGGCACGCAATTGTGGACCTCGCGATTCGGCGAACTGGTCGGCGAGGACGAGCAGGGCAACCGCTACTATCGCACCAAGGGCGGCGAGATCGACCCGACGCTGCATTTCGAGCGCCGCTGGGTGGTCTATAACGGCTATGCCGAAGCCTCGCGGATCCCGGCCGGCTGGCACGGCTGGCTGCACCACACGGTTGATGTGCCCCCGACCGAGGACAAGTATGCGCCTCGGGAATGGGAAAAGCCGCATCTGCCGAACATGACCGGCACTGCGCAGGCTTACCGTCCGTCCGGCTCGACGCTGGCAAGCGGCCGCCGTCCCAAGGCGACCGGCGACTACCACGCCTGGACCCCGGGAAGCTGACCTTCACGCGTTGCTGACCCGTGCACGTGCGCAATTGCGCGCGTGCAGCGCACGCGTGGCTGTGGCAGCGCAAGTGCGCGCCTGTGGACAACGGTAACAGCGGGGACAGGTCGGGCGTCGCCGATGCTGTCCACTTGCGCCCCGCGCAGCTTCGCGGCTCAATGAAGCCATCTTACGGAGATGGGAAACCATCGCGTCGGATCGGGCTCCAGATCGCGACTGTCCCGATGAGCAGCGGCCTCCGAGTTGGATGCGGCCGGGAGATAGGCCCCCGGTACAGATGTCCTGAAATCGCCCGCAAATGTGAGGCTACCGTGAGACAGGAAGGGCCGCTCGGGAAACCGGGCGGCCTTTTTCTGTGGCAAGTTCGGTAGCAGGGTAGGCGAAGCGTCAGGGCGCTACCTTGCCCGGGCCTTACCCGGGGCCAGCGGCCTCGCAACCTCGCGAACGCAATCGGCAAACACCTGCGCCACCGGGCTCAGCATGCGGCCCTTCAGGGTGAAGATCGCCGTCGGCAGATGCCATCGCGGCAATGCCACGGGCAGCGCCTTGAGCAGGCCGGCGCCGGGGCCGAACCGCAGCGCCGAGCCCGGAACGAGTGTGAGATAGCGTCCGGTGGCGAGCAGGCTGATGCGCAGGTGGAGCGAGTTGCTGAAGATCGTTGCGGTGGGGACCGGCAGCTTCGCGACACGGAATGCTTCGACGAAAGGCGAGCCGGCTTCCGCTTCCAGCGTCGACAGGATCCACGGTGCGTCGACGAGGTCTGACAGCGTGAGCTTGCGGCGGCGCGACCAGGAGCTTTGCGGGCCGGCGACGATGGTCAGCGGCTCGTAGAACAGCGGCTGCATGTCGATGTCGGAATCCGGTGTCTCGGTCAGCAGCCGCGAGATCACGATCTCGCATCGACGCTCCCGCAGCAGGTTGAACTGATGCTGCGCGGTGCCTTGCTCCAGCCTGACGCGCAGCCGCGGCAGTCGCTTCGACAGCCGCTCGATCGCTGTCGGCACGAGGCCGGCGGCCCACACTTCGGTGCAGGCGATGCGCAACTCGCCCGCCTTGGGATCGGCAAGATACGCGATCTCCTCGACGCTCTGCCGAAGTTCGTCGAACACCGCGGTGCCGCGCCTGAGCAGCGCCGTGCCGAACAGCGTCGGCGCGATGCCGCGCGCCGTGCGGTCGAGCAGCGTCACGCCGAGCATGTGCTCGAGATTGGCGATCGTGCGCGAGATCACCGGCCGCGAGATCGCCAGACGCTCGGCGGCCTTCGCCATGCTGCGCTCTTCGACCACCGTCATGAAGACGTGGAGGTCGCGAGGCTTGAGAAAACGCCCAACCCTTTCAGCCCAGCGCATATGACGTACCTAGACGGCTACCGGCCTGTCGAATAATCGACCTTGTGGATACTCCTGTTCTGGCGCTGACTCCAGCTCCGGCTGAAGTGTCGGCCTGGACCAGAGATGCAGGAGACATCGATGAGGGGCATTCGCGTCGCGGTCGCGGCGCTTGTACTGGCCATGAGCGCCACGGCCGGCCGCGCGGCCGAGGTCACGGTTCTCAGCACGCCGACCATGAAAGGTGTCTTCAACGAGCTTGCGCCCGCGTTCGCACGCGCAACCGGCCATATGCTTGTCTTCACCTTCGAGGGCGTGCCTGTGCTCAAGCGGCAGATCGAGGCGGGCGAGAAGTTCGATGCCGCCGTCTTGCTGCCGGCGGCGGTCGATGATCTTGCGCGGCTCGGCAAGATAGCCGCGGGCTCTCGATCGGACATCGCCCGCACGGCCGCTGGCGTCGCGATCCGCACCGGTGCACCGACGCCCAAGGTCGCCTCCAGCGAGGACCTGAAGCAAACGCTGCTGGCGGCGAGATCAATCTCCTATTCAAGCGAGAGCGTGAGCGGAAGCTATTTCCTTCATCTGCTCGATCGCCTCGGGATCGCCGGCGACGTGAAGCCGAAGCTCCTGGCTGTGGCAGGACGGAGCCCGGTGGAGGCCGTCGCGCGCGGCGAGGCGGAGCTGACGGTGATCACCGTGCCGAACATCATTGGCGTCGAGGGCGTGGCTCTCGCGGGCGTTCTTCCGGACGAGTTGCAGAACTACACCACCTTCAGCGTCGGCCTCAGCGCCAATGCCGGCGAGCCGAAGGCGGTCGAGCAATTGATCGCATTCCTGCACTCGCCGGCGGCTGCCGCTGCGATACGGAGCAAGGGACTGGAGCCGATTGCTCCCTGAAGCCCTGTCCTGGCTAACGGTCGCAATCGTCAGGGGCGATCATGAGGGCCCGCTTTGGCCGAGCCGCGCCGCCGCGCGGCCCATCAATTCGCCGCGGCGCGCGTGCGCCGGTCCCATCCGCTCCTTCATCAACGCCAGGATCTCGGCCGGCGCAGTGTCGGGCGAACCGGCATTGAACGGCGGGGCCGGGTTGTATTCGAGCCTGAGCTGGATTGCTTCCGCGGTCTTGCGGTCGACCAGCTCGGACACCAGCGTCAGCGCGAAGTCGATGCCGGCGGTAACGCCGCCGCCGGTGAAGCGGTTGCGGTCGACGCAGACGCGGGTTTTGGTCGGGATGGCGCCGAAGCCCGCAAGGAAATCGATCGCGCTCCAATGCGTGGTGGCGCGATAGCCCTTGAGCAAGCCCGCTGCGCCGAGCACCAGCGAGCCCGTGCAGACCGACGTGACGTATTTCGCGCCCGCGGCCTGCTTGCGCAGGAAGCCGAGCATCTCCTCGTCGCCGACCATGTCGTCGGTGCCGAAGCCGCCGGGCACGCAGATCACGTCGAGTTGCGGGCAGTCGGCAAAGGTCGTGGTCGGCGTCAGCACCATGACGGAGTCAGTCGGAACCGGTTCGATCCGTTTCCAGATCAGATGCACCTTCGCGCCGGGGACCGAGGAGAACACCTGCAGCGGACCGGTCAGGTCGAGCTGGGTCACCTTCGGGAAGACGAGCAATCCAATCTGCAGGGGTTCGGACATCGGAGGTCTCCAAATAGCGCTTGACGGAACCAGGATGCCATGATGGCCTCCTGTCAAGAATGGCGTATTTCCCTCGTTTTCGGACGAGGCGCCACTGTAAAGGATTTGGCGATGATCGGCATCCTGATCTTTCCCGACTTCCAGCTGCTGGACGCGGCCGGCCCGATCGCGGCGTTCGAGATCGCGGCGCGCTTCGCCAACAACCCGCCCGCTATCAAGACGATTGCGGTGAAGGCCGGGCCGGTGCGCTCGTCGTCCGGCGTCGAGATGCTGGCGCGCGGCCTCAAGCCGTCGGCGGCGATCACGACGCTGATCATCGCAGGCGGCAACGGCGTGCGGACACCGGCGAGCTGTCCCACCACACTGTCATTCGTGCGGCGGATGGCGGGTCGCGGCGTCCGCGTCGCCAGCGTCTGCTCCGGCGCCTATGTGCTGGCCGAGGCGGGCCTGCTCGACGGCCGCCGCGCCACCACCCATTGGCAGCGCACGCCGCATTTCGTGAAGAGCTATCCGAAGATCAAGCTCGAGCCGGACCAGATCTTCGTCCGCGACGGCAACATCTGGAGCTCGGCCGGCATCACCGCCGGCATCGATCTCGCGCTCGCCATGATCACCGAGGACTATGGCGACGAGGTCGCGCAGAACACCGCGCGGCAGCTCGTGCTGTATCACCGGCGCAGCGGCGGGCAGTCGCAGTTCTCCTCGCTCCTGGAATTGAAGACGCCGAACGGAAGGTTCGGGCCGCTGCTCGCCTGGGCGCGGGAAAATCTCGATGCGCCGCTGACGGTCGAGGACCTCGCCGACAAGGCCGGGATGAGCTCGCGGCATTTCACCCGCGCCTTCATCGCCGAGACCGGCACCACGCCGTCGAAAGCAGTCGAGCGGCTGAGGATCGAGGTGGCGCGGCAGCGCGTGCAGTCGTCGGGCGAGGCGATCGAGCGCGTCGCCGAGATCACCGGTTTCCGCGATCCCGAGCGGATGCGCCGCGCCTTCATCCGCGCCTTCGGCCAGCCGCCGCAATCGCTGCGCCGGGCCGCGCGGGTGGGGTAAGTCGTAGGCTCCGGAAGCTCCGGCGACTTGTTGGATAGAAGATCATTCCAACGGAGAGGCGAAAACCGCCGCTGGTGACGGCACCTTGAGTGGGACAAGATCGTTGTCCGATTTCACGCGATGCATGCCGTCTTGCGCTGATGAACCTCGCGAAGGTTCCCGTGACCCACGTTAAGTGGGCATTGGGGACCCGAGGAGGTTCTGAATGACAAAGCATCGAACGATTACCGGGTTCGTGGCTGTCGCCCTGCTGGCCGTCACTGCAACCGCCGCTACGATGAGGTCGCACGCGTCGCGGACCGACGGCATTATCGCTTCCGACACGGACACGCTGCCGGCCAAGGATTTCAGCGACCGCTGGTCCCCGATATCCGCACTATCTTCGGCGGCGGACACAGCCGAGCGTGCACCTGACGCGCGCTAAGCCGGTCATGGACGGAGGCCCGTCCGTTCGAGTACGCGACGCGCGCACATATTATTCGCGTCACAACACAAAGCCCCGCCGAGGCGGGGCAAGGTGTTGAATGACCGGTGTTGATTGACTTGGTGTTGAATGACTTGGTCTTGAGCAACTTGAACAACTTGGTCTTGAACAACTTGGTCTTCAATAGAACTAACGGTTCTGCCGCGCCGGACTAGCGCAGTCATTCACCAAATACAGGATCAGCCCACGATCGTAGAGATCCACGGATCTGATCGTGAAATGTGCTTCAACCGAAATAAATTACTGGCTCAATGTATCGGTCGCGATCTTCTTCTTGAGTGCTTCGCAGGTGTCCCTGACCTCCATGGTCATCAACGAGACGGCTTCGATCTGCAGGAAGAAGCGCTTGCCCTGATCGCGGTAGCCCGCAGCGAATTCCTTGATTTCCGCGATCATGTCATGAACGCCTGCGACCATTGCCTCGCAATTCTTGGCGGCCAATTGCAGTTCCGCTCCAAGGGCCTCGATTTCTTTCACCGCCGCTTCATATTCGCGCACGACCGCCTCGGCGGACAGCTTGCCGACTTCGTTGACGCCGTTGCGGTGCTCGACATAGTCCGGCATCGGTGAGAGAGGTCGGACATTGCTGCGTGGCCGATGCGAGGTCACCGTGTGGATTTCGTCCTCCATCTGCTCCGACGGGGCGCGGGCGAGGACTTCTGCACTAACACTCATGCGAAATCTCCATAAGCTGTTACGGCGAATGGAGTTTAGCAATGTCAACGGATTTGTCTCGCTTTTCCACAGTTTTGAAGTAATGCGCATTGTGCGCTGCAGCATGGCAAATTCTGCATTTGCGTCAATGCGGCGCGTCGGGATGCCAGCCGAGCAGGGCGAGCATCGCGAAGAACCCGACCACATAGGCCACCATGATCGGCCAGCCCTGGGTGATCCAGCGGACCACCGACTTGGCTTCCGGATACATGTTGGACACCGCGACGCCCGCGGACGAACCGAACCAGACCATCGATCCGCCAAATCCGACCGCGTAGGCGAGAAAGCCCCAATCGTAGCCGCCCTGCTTCAGCGCCAGCGCGGTCAGCGGGATGTTGTCGAACACCGCCGAGACGAAGCCGAGCCCGAGCGCGGTCTGCCATGAGGCGGCCGGCAGCTTCTCCACCGGCATCATCGAGGCCGCCGTCACCAGCGCGAGCAGGAACACGGTGCCCTTGAGCGTCTCGGGCATGACAGACCAGTCCGGCCGGCGCAGCAGCGAAGTGACGAGGATCGCGGCCCAGACCGCGAGCCCGAGCACCGGCAGCGCGTCGAGCAGCGCGGGGAATTTCAGATTGGCCGTGACGTTGGCGGTCAGCGCGGCGAGCAGGATCACCGCGACGATCGCAACCCGTGCCCAGTCGATGCTGAGGCCGGATGGCGCCTTCTTCACAATCGGCGAGAAGCGATGCTGCTGCAGCGAGGCCGGCACCGCGAACACCAGCATCGCGGCGATGGCGGCGACATAGGCGTCGACGACGGTGAGCGGACTGACGCCGTCGATCCACATCATCGTCGTCGTGGTGTCGCCGACGACGCTGCCGGCGCCGCCGGCGTTCGATGCAGCGACGATGGCCGCGAGATAGCCGATATGGACGCGGCCGCGGAACACGTAACGCGCGACGGTGCCGCCGATCAGCGCGGCTGCGATGTTGTCGAGGAAGGCCGACAGCACGAACACGATCACCAGCAGGATCAGTCCGCCCTTCCAGTCATCGGGCAACAGCGCCGGCATCTCGTCCGGAATGCGGCTTTCCTCGAAGTGCCGCGACAGCAGCGCAAATCCCATCAAGAGCAGGAACAGGTTCGCGAGCGTGACCCACTCATGCTCCATGTGGTGCACGAGACCGGGCAGGCCCGCGCCGAATTTCGCAAAGCCGGCGAAGATCAGCTTGTAGGCGACGATCGCGGCAAGACCCGTCAACGCCACGGCGAGCGTATGGTGATGGAAGATCGCGACGCCGAGCAGCGTCAGCGCGAACAGGATGAAGTCGAACGGGATGCCGTAGACGAGGATGGGCGTGAGCAAGATGATCCTCGCTGGCTGGAGTGCTCGGCGGCGTGAAGCGCGTCCGGCCGCACTATCGCGCGGCACGGAGAACTGCAAGGCGCGCTAACGCCGCAAGCTGCGCACGCGAGTTTCGATCGGGGACCGCCGCCGCGCACGTCCCTGATCGGATCGCTCAGCCCAGCGACTTCAGCCAAGTCCCTTCAACCACGTGCTGATCTCGGTCACCGCGACATTGGCCTGATTGAGCAGCTTGCCCATGGTGAAGAAGCCGTGGAACTGGCCGGGGAAATGCCGGTAGGTCACGGGCACGCCGGCGTCCTTCAGGAAGTTCGCGTACTCGTCGCCTTCGTCGCGCAAGGGGTCGGCGCCGGCGGTCAGCACATAGGCCGGCGGCAGTCCGGCGAAGCTCTTCGCGCGCGCGGGCGAGGCGCGCCAGTCGGTGCTGTCGGCGCCGCCGAGATAATGGTTGGCGAACCAGCCGATCACCGAATGCGTCAACAGGATGCTGGTTTCGGGCTCGCGGTGCGAGGCATGCTTCCGCGAGAAATCGGTGCCGGGATAGATCAAGAGCTGGGCGGCGAGCTTCGGTCCGCCGTCGCGCGCGGTCAGCGCAACCACGGCCGCCAGATTGCCGCCGGCGCTATCGCCGCCGACGATCAGGCGCGCAGCGTCGATTCCGAGATCTCCGGCGTTGGCGGCAACCCATCTGGTCGCGGTGACGGCGTCGTCCACTGCGGCGGGGAAGCGATGCTCGGGCGCGAGCCGATAATCGACCGAGATCACGATCAGCTCGCCCTCATGGGCAAGCTTCTGGCACACCACCTCGTGGGTATCGAGATCGCCGATCACCCAGCCGCCGCCGTGGAAGAACACTAGGCACGGCGCGAGTCCGTTCGTCTTGCGCAGCGTCTTCGGCGTATAGATGTGGGCCGGGATGTTGCCGTGCGGCGCCGGGATCGCCAGCGCCTTGCTCGATTCAAGCGCGGGCGGCTCGGGATTGGAGACGATGCGGGCGGCGCGATAATATTCGCGCGCTTCCGGCGCGGTCAGCGTCTCATAAGCGGGACGGCCGGCCTCCTGGAAGGCCTTGTAGACGGCGGCGGCATCGGGATCGAGAACGACGGGCATGGGCAATAGACCTTCTTGATGGTGTCATTCCGGGGCGATGCGAAAGCATCGAACCCGGAATCTCGAGATTCCGGGTTCGGTCCTGCGGACCGCCCCGGAATGACGGTCGGCTCACGCGGCGGTGCGGCCGCCGTCGACGGTGTAGGCGGAGCCGGAAACGTAGCTCGCCTCGTCGGAGGCGAGGAACGCGACGATCGAGGCGACCTCGCTTGCGAGCCCGAGCCTGCGCGCCGGGATGCGGTCGACGATCTTCTCGACCGGCGGCGGCGCGTTGCCGCCTGAGCGGCCCTGCAGGATCGTGCTCAGCATCCGGCTCTCGATCATGCCGGGGCAGACGCAATTGACGCGCACGCCGGTGCCGGTGCATTCCCAGGCCGCGCTCTTGGTCAATCCGATCACCGCATGCTTGCTGGCGCTATAGACCGCGATCATCGGCGATCCCATCAGGCCCGCGATCGAGGCGGTGTTGATGATGCTGCCTTTGTTCTGCTTCAGCATGACCGGCAGCACATGCTTCATGCCGAGGAAGACGCCGACGACATTGACGTCGAGCACGCGGCGAAAGCTCTCCAGCGAATACTCAGGGATCGGCCTGATGTCGCCCTCGATGCCGGCATTGTTGTAGAAGGCATCGATGGTGCCGAAGCGCTCCACGGCGGCGCGGACGTAGTCCTTGACCTCGTCCTCATCGGTGACGTCGGCGGTGATCGACAGGGCCTCGGCCGAGGCGGGGAGGTCCTTGATGACGGCGGCAAGATCGGCCCCTTTGCGGTCGACTGCGACAATCCGCGCACCGCGTTCGGCGAGCAGATGGAGCGTGGCGGTTCCGATGACGCCGGCAGCCCCGGTGACGACGGCGACCCGGCCGTCGAGCCTGATGCGATCGGGCATGTTGGGTTTCCTCTGGCTGGTCCGGTTCGATCCGGATTTTCCTGGTTTTCGCGCGTTGCCGCGCGCCTTGAGCGTGAGGACTATCACACGTGTTCCCAAGGGAGACCAGTGGGTGGCCAGTGGGCCGGGGAGAGGTGACCGGGTGCCCTTTCCCCGCCGTATTCGGCGTGTTAACCGGTGGCCTGCGAGCGGCCGATATCAAGGTAGACTGTCGCGCGCCCGATTCGCCCTTTAAAGCCGCGCGAGATGCTTCGAACCGTTGCCCTGACTGGCTTTGCGGCCTTGGTTGCCGCCTTCACCATCTCGCTTGCGCCGCCCGCGCGCGCGCAGATCGGAACGATTTTCTCCGATCCCGCGCCGCGCCCGCCCGGCTCGATCCCGCGTGGCCAGGTGGCCCCTCCCAGCGACGACGACGAGGAAGTGCCGGAATTGCCGCGCGGCCGCCTGCTGCCGACGCAGCCGCGGGCGTTGCCGCCGGGGCAGGCGGTGCCGCCGCCCGGCAGCGTGCAGTCGCAGCCTTTGGCCCCGCCGCCCGGCGCGACCGTCGCTCCGCCCGGCGTTGCCGTGCAGCCGCCGCAGCCCGGCGGGCCCGCCGTCGCCAACACGCCGCCCGGCGCCAATCCGCTGCCGCCGGGGCAGCGTCCCAAGGGCGCGCCTCAGGGTGCACCCCAGGGTGCCCCGCAGCAGACGCCTGCGACGTTGCAGCCGGGTGACGAGGTCGTGCAGGAGCCGCCCTCGACCAAGATCACCAACAAGAAGGCGAGCTTTTCCGGCCTCGACAAGATCACCGGCCGCATCATCAATTTCGACGAGGATATCGGCGAGACCGTGCAGTTCGGCGCGCTGCGGGTGAAGACCGATGCCTGCTACACTAGGCCGTCGACGGAAGCCGCCAACACCGACGCCTTTGTCGAGGTCGATGAGATCACGCTGCAGGGCGAGGTGAAGCGGATCTTCTCCGGCTGGATGTTCGCGGCGAGCCCGGGCCTGCACGGCGTCGAGCATCCGATCTACGACATCTGGCTGACCGACTGCAAAGGGCCGGACCAGACCATCGTGACCGCCGCGCCCGATCCGCCGAAGGCGCCGACGCCGCCGCCGGCGCAGAAGCGCGCGCCGCCGAAGCAAGCCGCGCCGCGTCCGCCGCCGCAGCCGCTGCCGCAATACCAGCAGCAGCCGCCACCTCCGCCGCCCCAGCAACAGCAGCGGCCGGGCGGATTGTTCGGTGGTCTGTTCGGAAACTGATTGGCACGTGTAGCCCGGATGGAGCGCAGCGAAATCCGGGTCTTTTCTCCGTGGACAGTGCGGCCCCGGATTTCGCTTCGCTGCATCCGGGCTACCGCATCAGGTCAACTCAATTGCGTTCGGCGACGATAGCCAGCGCCTGTTCACCCTTGACCGGTTGCGTCGTGTCGAGCTTGCGGAAATCCGCCGGCGCGCCCGCGATCGCCTTGTCGAGCAGCGCGCGATAGCGGCGGCGCGAAATCTCGACCGCGCCGAACGTCTTCAGATGCTCGGTCACATATTGCGTGTCGAGCAATTCGAACCCGCCGGCGATCAACCGTGCCACCAGATGCACCAGCGCGACCTTCGATGCATCGCGCACGGTGTGAAACATGCTCTCGCCGAAGAAGGCGCGGCCGAGGCTGACGCCGTAGAGCCCGCCGACCAGATTGTCGTCCTGCCAGACCTCGACGCTGTGGCAATGGCCCGACGTGTACAGCCCGACATAGAGATCGCGGATGCGCTTGTTGATCCAGGTGTCGTCGCGGCCGGGCTGCGGCGCCGCGCAACCGGCGATGACAGCCTTGAACGCGGTATCGACGGTGATGGTGAACGCATCCGAGCGCACCGTGCGGGCGAGGCGGGAGGCGATGCGGAAGCCGTCGAACGGAATCACGCCGCGCAATTCCGGCTCGACCCAGAACAGGGTCGGATCGTCGGCGCTCTCCGCCATCGGGAAGATGCCGCAAGCATAGGCGCGCAGCAGCACCTCGGGCGTGATCTCGGAGGAAGCGGAGTCGCGTGACGTCATGCCACGGAGGATAGCAAAGCGCGGGCGAACTTGCGATGGGGCCTGCCATGGAGGTCGCGACGTGTTGACGAAACCCGCCGGTTCCTCCAAAAGCCGCGCCATTCGGCCGCAGTTTCCCGAGCGGACTGTGCGGCCGTGCTACATTGCCACAAAAAGACGGCGCCACCGCCTGGGACATAGCGGGGACTAGGCGGCTTGCGCGCGCGACAATCAACACAGGTGAGGGGGACGCTGCATGAAGTCGTCATGGCGGACGTTTGCGCCGTTGCTGGTCTGGCTCGTGATCTATCTGGTGCCGGTGCCGTCAGGGCTGAACGCCAATCAGTGGCACTATTTTGCGGTGTTCGCCGCCGTGATCACCGGGCTGATCCTCGAATCGATGCCGGTCGGCGCGGTTGGCCTGATCGGCCTGACGGTCGCCGGCATCAGTGGCTATGTCGAACCCGACCCGAACAAGTCGCTGCGCTGGATGCTCGGCGGCTTTTCCGAGAGCACGGTGTGGCTGATCGTCGGCGCCTTCGTGTTCTCGATCGGCTACCGCAAGAGCGGGCTCGGCCGCCGTCTGGCGCTGCTGCTGGTGCGCGGGCTCGGCCGCCGCACCATCGGGCTCGGCTATGCTGTGGCGTTCTCCGACCTCGTGCTGGCGCCGGCGACGCCGTCCAACACCGCGCGCTCGGGTGGCACCATCTATCCGATCGTCAGCAACATCCCGCGCATCTATGGCTCGGAGCCCGGTCCGACCGCGGGCAAGATCGGTACCTTCGTGATGTGGACGGCGTTTGCGACCACGGCCGTCACCTCTTCGCTGTTCCTGACCGCGCTGGCGCCGAACGCCGCCGCGCTCTCGATCGCCAAGAAGCTCGTCAATATCGAGGTCGGCTGGTCGCAATGGTTCATCGGCTTCGCGCCGCTCGGTATCCTTTTGCTGCTGCTGGTGCCGCTGCTGAGCTACGTGATCTGCCGGCCAGAGATCAAGGAAAGCCCGGAGATCGTGACCTGGAGCGAGGGCGAGCTCGCCAAGATGGGGCCGCCGTCGCGACACGAATGGATCATGGCGGTGCTGGTGCTGCTCGCGATGTTCCTGTGGATCTGCGGCTCCAACCCCAATATCAGCGTGCCGCTGCTCGGCTCGAACTTCATCAACGCGACCACGGTGGTGTTCGTCGTGATCTCGCTGATGCTTCTCACCGGCGTGATCGCGTTCGAGGACATCGTCGCGGAGAAGAGCGCCTGGGAGGTATTCTTCTATTTCACCTCGCTGCTGACGCTGTCGTCGGGGCTCAACGAGATCGGCTTCATCAAATGGGTGGCCGAGGGCTATGCCAAGCCGCTCGCCGGCACCTCGCCGCTGGTCGGGATGATCCTGCTCGTCACCTTCTTTTTCTGGATCCACTATTTCTTCTCGAGCATCACCTCGCATACCGCAGCCGTGTTGCCGGTGGTGCTCGCGGTCGGCTCCAGCATTCCCGGCCTGTCGGTGCAGACCCTGATGCTGCTGTGTGTCTATTCGCTCGGGCTGATGGGCGTGATCTCGCCCTATGCCACGGGACCGGCGCCGATGTATTACGGCAGCGGCTATATCGGCAAAGGCGACTTCTGGAAATTCGGGCTGATCTTCGGCGTGATCTACTTTGCCGGATTGTTGCTGATCGTGTTGCCCTGGTTACAATCGATCGGGTAAAATAGCCACAATCCAGCGTGAAACAGCGCGCGAGCGGGAAGGAGGGGCCATCCTTTCCGATTCTTAACGCGCTTTGTCAGAGGGAAGCGTTCAAAATGCTTCCTCGAATGTGGCGCGCGCAGATTTCAGGGGACACATAGAGCCGCGCGAGCTCGTTCGTGTTTCTTCGTGGGCAAGTTAATGGACCAGCATATCAAAGACCCGTCGATCGTCGCACCTGGACCAGTCAGGCGAGCGTCGCGTTGGCCGGGGTTTCTGACGGGATGTGTGGTGCTGGCGGTCCTAGCCGGCATTGTCTGGTGGACGCGGCAGCAGGCCGCGCCGCCGCAGGCCGGTGGCGGGCGTAACGCCGGGCCGATGTCGATCGTGCCGGAGACAATCGGTAAGGGCGATATCGGCGTCAGCCTCAACGCCCTCGGCACCGTGACGTCGCTCGCGACCGTGACGATCAGGAGCCAGATCAGCGGCTACCTGATGAAGATCGATTTCAAGGAGGGCGACGAGGTCAAGAAGGGTGACCTGATCGCCGAGATCGATTCGCGTCCCTATGAGGCGACGCTGGCGCAGGCCAAGGGACAGCTCGCCCGCGACGAGGCGCAGCTCAAGGGCGCCCAGGTCGATCTCACCCGCTACCAGAACCTCGCCGCACAGAATGCCGTGCCGCATCAGCAGCTCGACACCCAGGTCGCGTTGGTCGCGCAGTATCAGGGCACGGTCGAAGCCGACCGCGCCTCGGTGATGTCGGCCGAAGTGAATTTGGCGTATTGCCACATCGTGTCGCCGATCAACGGGCGGGTCGGGCTGCGCCAGGTCGACCTCGGCAACTATGTGACGCCGGGCGACACCAGCGGCCTCGTCGTGATCACGCAGCTAGAGCCGATCAGCGTGCTGTTCACGCTGCCGGAGGACAATCTGCAGGCGGTCGCCAAGCGGTTGAAGGAGGGCGCGGTGCTGCCGACCGCGGCCTACGACCGCAGCGGCGCCAACAAGCTCGCCGAGGGATCGCTGCAGACCTTCGACAGCCAGATCGATGCGACCACCGGCACGATCAAGCTGCGCGCCCAGTTCGAGAACGACAAGCGCACGCTGTATCCGAACCAGTTCGTCAACATCCGCCTGCTGCTCGACACCCACAAGGACGCCACGACGATGTCGACCGCCGGCATCCAGCGCGGCGTTCCCGGCACCTTCGTCTATCTCGTCAATGCCGACAGCACGGTCTCGGTGCGGCCGGTCAAGCTCGGGGTCACCGACGGCGACCGCGTCGAGGTGCTGTCGGGGCTCACGTCCGGCGATCGCATCGTGATCGACGGCGCCGACAAGCTGCGCGAGGGCGCCAAGATCGTCGTGCGCTCCGCCACTGATGCCGCAAACCCGGCCGCTGCGGCCAAGGGCGCGGCAAACGGGGCTGCGAAGGGTGACAACAAGGGAGATAGCAAGGGTGGCGCCGATCCCGACAAGGCGGGAGGCGGCCAGCACAAGCGGTCCGAGGACGGGCAGACCAAATGAACCCGTCGCGGCCATTCATCCTGCGGCCGGTGGCGACGACCCTGATGATGATCGCCATCATGCTGTCGGGCATGCTGGCGTTCAGATTCCTGCCCGTCGCGGCGTTGCCGGAGGTCGACTATCCGACCATCCAGGTGCAGACCTTCTATCCGGGCGCCAGCCCCGACGTGATGACCTCGTCGGTGACCGCGCCGCTCGAGGTGCAGTTCGGCCAGATGCCGAACCTGAACCAGATGAGCTCGGTGAGCTCGGCCGGCTCGTCGGTCATCACGCTGCAGTTCGGCCTGTCGATCTCGCTCGACGTCGCCGAGCAGGAAGTGCAGGCCGCGATCAATGCCGCGGGCAATCTGTTGCCGTCGGACCTGCCGGCGCCGCCGATCTACGCCAAGGTCAATCCGGCCGACGCGCCGATCCTGACCCTCGGCCTGACCTCGAAGACGATGCCGCTGACCCAGGTGCAGGACTTCGTCGACACGCGGCTGGCGCAGAAGATCTCGCAGCTGCCCGGCGTCGGCCTCGTCAGCATCAGCGGCGGCCAGCGGCCCGCGGTGCGCATCCAGGCCGACATTCGCAAGCTCGCGGCCTATGGCCTCAACATCGACGATCTCCGCACCACGCTCGGCAACGCCAACGTCAATACGCCGAAGGGCAATTTCGACGGCGCGATGCGCGCCTACACCATCAACGCCAACGACCAGATCCGCAATGCCAGCGACTACCGCTCGCTGATCATCGCCTACAAGAACGGCTCGCCGGTCCGGCTCAGCGACGTCGGCAACGTCGTCGACGGCGCGCAGAACGACAAGCTCGGCGCCTGGATGAACGAGACGCCGGCGATCATCCTCAACATCCAGCGCCAGCCCGGCGCCAACGTGATCTCGGTGGTTCAAGGCATCAAGGACCTGCTGCCGCAGCTGCAGGCCACGCTGCCGGCGGCGATCGACCTCAACATCCTGACCGACCGTACCGTGACGATCCGGGCCTCGGTCCGCGACGTCGAGTACGAGCTGTCGCTTGCGGTGGTCCTGGTCGTGCTCGTGATCTTCGTGTTCCTGCGCTCGACCCGCGCGACGCTGATCCCGAGCCTCTCGGTGCCGCTGTCGCTGGTCGGCACGCTCGGGGCGATGTATCTGTTCGGCTTCAGCCTGAACAATCTGTCGCTGATGGCGCTGACGATCGCGACCGGCTTCGTGGTCGACGACGCCATCGTCGTGATCGAGAACATCTCGCGCTATATCGAGGAGGGCGAGTCGCCGCTGGAGGCGGCGCTGCGCGGCTCCGAGCAGATCGGCTTCACCATCATCTCGCTGACGGTGTCGCTGATCGCGGTGCTGATCCCGCTGCTGTTCATGGGCGACGTCGTCGGCCGCCTGTTCCGCGAATTCGCCATCACGCTGTCGGTCACGATCCTGATCTCCGCCGTGGTGTCGCTGACGCTGGTGCCGATGGCCTGCGCCAAGCTGCTGAAGCCGGAGAGCATGGCGCGCGAGAACACCTTCCAGCGGCTCAGCCGGGAAGGCTTCGACTATGTCATCGCGATCTATGCCCGGATGCTCAACTGGGTGCTCGATCGCCAGACGTTCGTGCTGCTGATCGCGCTCGCCACATTCGGGCTCACCGCGCTGCTTTATGTCGTCATCCCCAAGGGCTTCTTTCCGGTGCAGGACACCGGCGTGATCCAGGCGATCTCGGAGGCGCCGCAATCGGTGTCCTATGCGGCGATGGCCGAGCGGCAGCAGCGGCTTGCCAGCGCGATCCTGAAAGACCCAGACGTCGAGAGCCTGTCGTCCTTCATCGGCGTCGACGGCACCAACACCACGCTCAACAGCGGCCGCATCCTGATCAATTTGAAGCCGCACGAGCAGCGCAAGGCGGGCGTCCTGACGATCATGGACCGGATCAAGGCCAGCACGGCTGATCTGACCGGCATCACGCTCTACATGCAGCCGGTCCAGGACCTCACCATCGAAGGCACGGTGAGCCGGACGCAGTACCAGTTCATCCTGCAGGACGCCGATCCGAACGAGCTTGCGGAATGGACGCCGAAGCTGGTCGACAAGCTGAGGCAATTGCCTCAACTGAGCGACGTCACCAGCGATATCTCCGCGCAGGGGCTGTCGGTGTTCGTGGACATCGACCGCGACCAGGCGGCGCGGTTCGGCATCACGCCGGCGACGATCGACAACGCGCTGTACGATTCCTACGGCCAGCGCATCGTCTCCACCGTGTTCACCAATTCGAACCAGTACCGGGTCATCCTCGAGGCCGATCCGTCGCTGCAGAATTCGCTGGACGCGCTGTCGTCGATCTATCTGCCGTCATCGGTCGGCTCGACGCCGGTGCCGCTGTCGGTCATGGCCAAGATGCGGGTGGAGACCGCGCCGCTGCAGGTCTCGCATCTCGGCCAGTTCCCGTCGGCGACCGTCTCGTTCAACCTCGCGCCCGGCGCCTCGCTCGGCAGCGCGGTGACGGCGATCAAGCAGGCGCAGGCCGACATCAACCAGCCGCTCGGCATGATCACGAGCTTCCAGGGCGCTGCGCTGGCGTTCCAGTCCTCGCTCTCCAACCAGCTGTTCCTGATCTTGGCTGCGATCATCACGGTCTACATCGTGCTCGGCGTGCTCTATGAGAGCTTCATCCACCCGCTGACCATCCTCTCGACGCTGCCCTCGGCCGGCATCGGCGCGTTGCTGGCGCTGATGATGGCAGGACAAGACCTCACCATCATCGCGATCATCGGCATCATCCTGTTGATCGGCATCGTGAAGAAGAACGCGATCATGATGATCGACTTCGCGCTCGATGCCGAGCGCAACGAGGGCAAGCCGCCGCGAGAGGCGATCTATCAGGCCTGCCTGCTGCGGTTCCGGCCGATCATCATGACGACGATGGCGGCCGTGCTCGGCGCGTTGCCGCTGATGCTCGGCAGCGGCGCGGGCTCCGAGCTGCGGCATCCGCTCGGCGTCTCGATCGTCGGAGGCCTGCTCGTCAGCCAGCTGCTGACGCTGTTCACGACGCCGGTGATCTATCTCTGGTTCGATCGCCTCGCGCTGCGGTTTGCCGGGCGGGCGGACGAGGTCGGCGAGGCGAGCGGGTCGCGTTGAGCCATGGATCCGTCAACGCCCTTCATCCGCCGGCCGGTCGCAACCACGCTGTTGACCTTCGGACTTGCGGCGGCGGGCATTGTCGCGTTCTTCAAGCTGCCGGTGTCGCCGCTGCCGCAGGTGGATTTTCCGACCATCTCGGTGCAGGCGACATTGCCCGGCGCCAGCCCGCAGGACGTCGCGACCACGGTCGCCAGCCCGCTTGAGCGGCATCTCGGCCAGATCGCCGATGTCACTGAGATGACGTCGTCGAGCTCGGTCGGCTCGACGCGGATCACGCTGCAGTTCGGCTTGAGCCGCGACATCAACGGCGCGGCGCGGGACGTGCAGGCGGCGATCAACGCGGCGCGGGCGGACCTTCCGACCAGCCTGCGCAGCAACCCGACCTACCGCAAGGTCAATCCAGCGGATGCGCCGATCCTGATCCTGACGCTGACGTCGGATACGCTGACCCGCGGCGACCTCTACGATGCCGCCTCCACGGTGCTGGCGCAGAAGCTGTCGCAGGTCGAGGGCATCGGCGAGGTGGTGGTGGGCGGGAGCTCGCTGCCGGCCGTGCGCGTCGATCTGGTCCCGCAGACGCTCTACAAATACGGCATCGGCCTGGAAGACGTCCGGGCGGCGCTGTCGAGCGCCAACGCCCACAGTCCGAAGGGCGGCATCGACGTCGGCGACCAGCGCTTCCAGGTCTATGCCAACGATCAGGCCAACAAGGCCGACGACTACAAGTCGCTGATCGTGGCCTACCGCAACGGCGCGCCGGTTCACCTTTCCGATGTCGGCGAGGTGACCGACGGCGTCGAGAACCTGCGCAACGCCGGGCTCGCCAACGGCAAGCCCGCGGTGCTGATCATCCTCTACCGGCAGCCGAACGCCAACATCATCTCGACCGTCGACCTGGTGAAGGGACTGATGCCGCAATTGCAGGCGTCGGTGTCGCCGGCGATCGATATCGGCCTTGCGGTCGACCGCTCGACCACCATCCGCACCTCGCTGCACGACGTGGAACGAACGCTGGTTCTGGCGGTGCTGCTGGTCATCATCGTGGTGTTCGCGTTCCTGCGCAATCTGCGCGCCACCTTCATTCCGGTGGTGGCGGTCTCGGTGTCGCTCGTTGCGACCTTCGGGGCGATGTACCTGATCGGCTACAGCCTCGACAATCTGTCGCTGATGGCGCTGACGGTCGCGACCGGCTTCGTGGTCGACGACGCCATCGTGGTGCTGGAGAACGTCACCCGCTACATCGAGGAGGGCCTGAGTCCGCTCGAGGCGGCGCTGAAGGGCGCCAACGAGGTCGGCTTCACCGTGCTGTCGATGAGCATCTCGCTGATCGCAGTGTTCATCCCGATCCTGCTGATGGCAGGGATCGTCGGCCGGCTGTTCCGCGAATTCGCGATGACGATCTCGATCTCGATCCTGATCTCGCTCGCGGTATCATTGGCGACCACGCCGATGATGTGCGCCGTGCTGCTCAGGCCGGACACCGGCGGCCACGGCCGGCTCTATTGGGCCAGCGAGCGCTTCTTCGAGGCGATGCTGAATTTCTATCGCAGGACGCTGACCGCGGCGCTTCAGCATCCGCTGTCGGTGATGCTGATCCTGGCGGCGGTGTTCGGCCTCAACTTCTATCTCTACGACGTGATCCCGAAGGGATTCTTCCCGCAACAGGACACCGGGCGGCTGGTCGGCTCGATCCAGGCCGACCAGAGCGTGTCGTTCCAGCTGATGCAGCAGAAGCTCGCGCAGTTCGTCGGGATCATCAAGCTCGACCCGGCGGTGGAGACCGTGGTCGGCTTCACCGGCGGCGGCCAGACCAATTCCGGCTTCGTGTTCGTCTCGCTGCGTCCGCTCGACCAGCGCAAGATCGGCGCCGACGGCGTGATCGCGCGGCTGCGCCGCGAGCTGGCGGTGGTGCCCGGCGCGAGCCTGTTCCTGCAGGCGGTGCAGGACATCAGGGTCGGGGGCAGGGCCTCGAACGCGCAGTATCAGTACACGCTGCAGGGATCGACGCTGGAGGAGCTCAATGACTGGACGCCGAAGATCGCGGCGGCCCTGCAGCGCGACCCGAACCTTGCCGACGTCAACAGCGACCAGCAGAACAAGGGCCTGGAATCCGACCTCGTGATCGATCGCGACGCCGCGGCGCGGCTCGGCATCACGGTCAGCCAGATCGACAACACCCTCTACGACGCCTTCGGCCAGCGCCAGGTGTCGACGATCTATGTCGCGCGCAACCAGTACCATGTCGTCATGGAGGTCGCGCCGCGCTACTGGCAGAACCCGCAGACGCTGAAGGACGTCTACATCAGCACCTCGGGTGGATCGGTCGGCGGCTCGCAATCGACCAACGCGGTGGCGGGCACCGTGGTGGCGGCGGGAACCTCGAGTGCGGCGAGTTCAGCCAATGCCCAGGCCGCGCGCAACCAGGCCACCAATTCGATCGGCGCGACCGGGAAGGGCGTGGCCTCGACCGGATCGGCCGTCTCCACCAACAGCGAGACCATGATCCCGCTGTCGGCGGTGGCGGCGTTCAGACAGGGCGCGACACCGCTTGCGGTCAACCACCAGGGCCTCCTGGTCGCCAACACCATCTCGTTCAATCTGCCGCCGAACGTGTCGCTGAGCACCGCGGTCGCCAGCATCGAGGCGACCATGAACCGGATCGGTGTCCCCGCCACGATCCGCGGCACCTTCCAGGGCTCCGCCAAGGCGTTCCAGGATTCGCTCAGCAACCAGCCGTTCCTGGTCCTGGCGGCGATCGTCGCGATCTACATCGTGCTTGGCGTGCTTTATGAGAGCTACGTCCATCCGCTGACCATCTTGTCCACACTGCCCTCGGCAGGTGTGGGCGCCTTGCTGGCGCTGATGGCATTCAAGACCGAGTTCAGTATCATGGCGCTGATCGGCGTCATCCTGCTGATCGGTATCGTGAAGAAGAACGCCATCATGATGATCGACTTTGCGCTGGAGGCGGAACGCAAGCGCGGGCTGGAGCCGCTCGAGGCGATCAGGGAGGCCTGCCTGCTGCGCTTCCGTCCCATCATGATGACGACGATGGCCGCGCTGCTCGGCGCGGTGCCGCTCGCGATCGGCATGGGTGACGGCGGCGAGCTGCGGCAGCCGCTCGGCATCGCCATCGTCGGCGGCCTGATCCTGAGTCAGGTTCTGACGCTCTACACGACGCCGGTCATCTACCTCTATCTCGACCGGTTCCGCCTGTGGGCCCAGCGTGTCCGCCACGGCGGCGCGATGCGGATGCCGGGCTCCTCACTTCAACCGGGCGAGTAAATGCCGACAGGTGCAGCGTTGCATAGTCTTCAAATCATGCGGAGGCCGGCTCGGCTGCTGCGCGCGGTCGCGTTCGGCGGCGTCAGCCTTGGTCTCGGCCTTGGCTTGTCCGGCTGCATCCCCGGGGTGGAGAAGCCCGAACTCAGTCTCGAGGTGCCGGCGAGCTATCGCGCCGCCGCCAAGGGCGATGCCGACGCGGCCGTCCCGGCGCTGGCCTGGTGGCGCGGCTTCCGCTCGCCCGAACTGACCGGGCTGATGGAATCCGCGCAGCTCTACAATCTCGACATCGCGGTGGCGATCGCCCAGATCGTGCAGGCCGACGCTCAGGCCGGCGTGTCCGGCGCCGCGCTGCTGCCCTCGATTTCCGGTTCGGCCAACGCCGAGCGTCAAAAGGTGGCGACGGGATCGAATTCGCTGCTCGGCGGCAGCAGCGGGACGTTCTCGCAATATAGCCTCGGATTGAGCGCGAGCTATATCGTGGATTTCTGGGGCAAGAACCGCGCGACGCTGTCGGCGTCGGAGGAAAGCGCGACGGTCGCCCGCTACAATCGCGAGGTGGTCGCGCTGAGCACGATGGCGACCGTTGCCAACACCTATTTCCAGCTGCTGGCGGCACAGGACCAGATCAAGGTCACCAAGCGCAATCTGGCGGCGGCCGAGCGCATCCTCGCGCTGATCAAGTCGCAATTCGCCGGCGGCACCGCCTCGCAGCTCGATTTGTCGCAGCAAGAGGCGCTGGTCGCGACGCAGCGCGCGGCAATCCCGCCGCTCGAGGTGACGGTCGGGCAGAACATGGCCGCGCTCGCCCTGCTGGTGGCGCGCGCGCCGGCCGATTTCACGGTGCGCGGCGGCTCCACGACGCAGATCGCGGTGCCGCGCGTGACGCCCGGGATGCCGTCGGAATTGCTCTACCAGCGGCCTGACATTCGCCAGGCCGAGGCGCAGCTCGCCTCGTCCAATTTCAGCGTCGATGCGGCGCGCGCGGCGTTCTTCCCGCAGATCCAGCTGACCGGCACCACCGGCTTCCAGAGCGCAGCGCTCGCCTCGCTGTTCGCGCCGGGCGCCTGGTATTACACGCTGGCCGCCGGGCTGACCCAGCCGCTGTTCGACGGCTTCTTGCTGGAGAGCCAGCTCAAGCTTGCCAAGGGCCAGCAATTGCAAAACCTGCAGGCCTATCGCAAGGCGGTGCTGTCGGCTTTCGCCGACGTCGAGAAGGCGCTGATCGCGTTGCAGAAGTATACGTTGCAGGAGCGCCTGCAATCCGACGTCGTCGCCGCCTCGCGCAAGGCGTTCGAGGTCGCCGAGACGCAGCTGCGCGGCGGCACCGTCAACCTCATCACGGTGCTGCAGGCGCAGCAGACGCTGTTCACGGCCGAAAACAATCTGGTCACGGTGCGGCTCAACAGGCTGCTGGCGGCGAGCAGCCTGTTCCAGGCGCTCGGCGGCGGCTGGACGCCGGCCGGCACGCTTGCGGCGGCAGTGCCATGAGGTCGATCATGCAGCGGTTCGTGACGTCATTCGTTATTGCTCTCATCGTCGCGCTGGGCGCGCCGACCGGCATGGCCCGCGCGCAGCAGCGGCCGCCCAACAGCGTTCCGCTGGCGTTCGGCATGAGCGCCGACCAGGCCAGCCAGTCGCTCGGCGTTGCCCTGAACTATGTGCGCGGCACGCCGGGCAACGAATTGTTCGTCGCGCTGCCCAATGTCAGGGGCAGCGTGTTGTCACGGCGCAGCGACGGGCTCTATCTGCAATTCGGTAAAGGACGCCTGATCGCATGGAAGGGCGACTGGGGGACCACTCCGCCATGAGGATCTCGGCCATGACCACCATCAGGGCATTGATCGCCTGCGCCGCCATCGCGCTCAGCACGGCTGTTGTATCGGCCCAGGACTTCGCGCCGCAGCGGCCGCTGCGCTACGGCAGCACCGGCGGCGCGTATTTCGACGGCAGGAATGACGACCGCGATTTCCGCAGCAATGGGTCGTTTCCGGGCAGCTTCGCCGCCGATCCCTTCAGCGCGGGCTTCGGCGCGGCTGGTCTGTTCGGCTCGACGCCATATCACTCGGCGCGACTGTATCCGTCGCAGGTGATCTTCGGTGCACCGTGCCGGGATTGCCGCCCGCATCATCAGCGGCGGCAGCGCGATCGGCCTGATTGAGATGCTCGGGAAAGGCCAGCGCCGCTAGCCCTTGCGCAAGAGGTCTTCGATGATGCGCGGCTTCATCCAGCCGGCCTTGTCGATAATCTCCTGGCGCAGGGTGTCCCTTTCGGTCTCATAGTCCTCGCGCGAGATGCCTCGGCCGCCGCTGCCGGTCATTCCGAAGGTCTCAAGCAGGGCGTCGTGCCGCGCCTTCCAGCCGATCACATGCTCGGTCATGGTTTGCGTCACCGCCGGGAGAAAGCCCGGATGGCCTGCGAGGCCGCATGCCTCCGTGGTCTGCGGATCCGATGCCAGCATGATCACGTTCCATTCGTCGTAGCCGATCAGATCCATCTGCGCGTAGAGAAACGCGCCGTGCGGCCCGTCCCAGATCTTGTGATCGATGACCAGGAACGGCACCGCATGGCAGTGGCCGTGCCGCGCCGTCATGTCGCGATTGAAGGCCTCTGTGCGCTGCTGCAGCCGCCGATTGGCCGCAGCGAATACGGCTAGGCGATTGTCCGCCGTCGGCGCGTTGCCGCGTTCGTCGTCCGGCGCGAAACCCGCATCGCGCAGCATCGATCCGATCCGCGGATCATCCCACTGCTTCTTGTGAAAACTGGGCGCCGCGCCGTCGGCATCCGGCGCCGGACGCAAGGCCTCCTTGAGCCCGCCCGAGGTTTCCTGCTTCTTTCCGAACTCCACCCTGCGCCCGAACATCGCGTGCCGTTCCTGCCAAGTTGGGGGAAAAGCATGGCAAACAATGCCCAGATTTGTCTTAACCGGTCCGGGCAGCCTGCAGCGATCGAACAACAGGGTGACGCGGCCGTTAAGGCGAATGCGAAAAATCGATCTAGCTGGCGGCGGCGCTGGTCGACTTCGCCGGCGCCGGGCTGACGCGGGCGAACCGTACCACGAAGCGGGTGCCGCTGTGGTCCGGGTCGCGCTCGACGCCGGCGTCGAGTTTGGCGGCCATCGCCGCGACGATGCGCTGGCCCATGCCGGTGCCGCGCGGATCGGCCTTGTCGTCGAAACCGACGCCTTCATCGCTGATCGCAAGCTGCAAATCGTCGCCTTGCGGCTTCAGCTCGACATGGATCGGGCCGGCGCCGTCGGGATAGGCGTATTTCACGGCGTTCATCACCAGCTCGTTGACGATGATGCCGATCGCGACCGCGCGGTCGGGATCGATCTCGACCGGGGCGGCCTTCAGCGTCAGCCGCGACATCTTGTTGCCCTCGGCCGAGCGCCTGAGATCCTCAAGCAGCGCTTCGAGATACTGGTTGAGCATCACGGTCTTGAAGTCGTGCGAGGTGTAGAGGCGGCGGTGCACCTGCGCGACGGCGGCGACGCGGCCCATCGCATTGGTGAGCGCCGCCTTGACGTCCTGCTGGCTTGCGGAATTGGCCTGCAGATGCAGCAGCGAGGCGATGATCTGCAGCGAATTGCCGACTCTGTGGTTGACCTCGCGCAGCAGAACCTCGCGCTCGGCGGCGAGCGCGGCATAGCGGTCGCGCGAGGCGTGCACCTCGGCCTCGGCCTCGTCGCGCGCTTTCTGGATCGCCGCGCGCCGCACCGCGCCGTTCACTGCGACCTGGAGCAGGGGGATGAACTCGCCCCTGACGTCCTTGACCAGATAGTCCGCCGCGCCGGCCTTCAGCGCGGTGACGGCAATCGCCGAATCCTGCGAGGCGGTGACGAACACCACCGGCGGGGCGTCCGGTATCTTGAGGATCTGCTCCAGCGTATCCAGCCCGTCGAGGCCGGGCATGTACTGGTCGAGCGCGACGACGTCGATGCCGCCCTGGGCGAGCCGGTCGAGACCTTCCTGGCCGCTTGCGGCGTGCACGACCTTGTAGCCCGCGCGCGTCAGCCCGCGTTCGACCAGGCGCGCCAGCGCCGCGTCGTCGTCGATATAGAGCAGTGTCGGCGTTGCGCTGGTCATACGGAAGCGGGCGGCACCTGAATCACGGAGAAGAACAGGCCAAGCTGGCGAATGGCGTTGGCAAAGCTTTCGTAGTTCACCGGCTTGGTGATGTAGACGTTGCAACCGAGTTCGTAGCAACGCTTGATCTCCTGGGAGTCGTCGGTCGTGGTCAGCACGACCACCGGCGTCGACTTGATATACTTGTTCTCCTTGACCCGCTTCAGAATGTCGATGCCGGTCATGTCAGGCAGATTGAGATCAAGCAGGATGAGCAGGGCCTGGCCCTTGCGCTCAACCGCGCTGCCATCCTTGCCGAACAGGTAGTTCACGGCCTCTGTACCGTTGGTGAACGGGATGATCTCATTGTTGACACCTGAGCGCCGGATATTCCGCTCAATCAGGCGGGCGTGGCCCTCGTCGTCCTCGATCATGATGATGGTGACTGGATCGCTCATGATGCCTTATCCCGGTTCTTGCCTAAGTTCTTGCCTGACCATTTGATGGGCAGCGTGATCGTGAACGTGCTGCCGTGGTGAAGTTCCGATGTTACCGACATGGTGCCGCCCAGTCTGCGCACAAGTGCGCGGACATGGGCAAGCCCGATGCCCTGACCGGGCTTGTCCTGGGTTCCGGCGCGGCGGAACAAATCGAAGATGCGCTGATGGTCGTTCGGATCGATGCCGCGGCCGTTGTCCGTGACCTCGAAGATCGCAAAGCCGAGCTTGGTGCGGCCCTCGATCGCGATCTCGCCGGGGACGCCGTCCTTGAGGTACTTGAGTGCGTTGTCGATCAGGTTGGAGAAGATCTGTTCCAGCGCGAGGCGGTCGCTGACGATATTCGGCAACGCGCCGACCGCGACGGTCGCATTGGCCTCGGCGGCCTGGTGCGCGACCGTCTTGACGATGCCGTCGATCAGCTCGCGCAGATCGATCCGCTCCGGCTTGAACTCGCGGCGGCCCTCGCGGGTGAGATTGAGGATCGCACTGATCAGGCGGTCCATCTTGGCGATCGACGATTTGATGAAGCCGAGCGATTCGTTGAAGTCGTCGGACAGCTGCTTGTCGGAACCCTCGAGCTCGGGCTCGGCGACGTCCGTCGCATCTTCCGGCATCGCCGGCGCCAGCGACGCGGTGCGATTGAGCGTGGCGATGCGCTTGAATATGTCGCCGCGCAATTCCTCCAGCTCGCTGGTGAAGCCCATGATGTTGACCAGCGGCGAGCGCAAATCGTGGCTGACGATATAAGCGAAGCGCTGGATTTCCTCGTTGGCCTCGCGCAGGTCGGAGGTCCGCTCGTCGACGATGGTTTCGAGATTGACTTTGCTGTCGCGCAGCCTGGCCTCGGCCTCGTCGCGCGCCCGCGACGATTGCCGCAGCAGCACGACCGAGAGGGCGGCGAGCGCCAGCACCATGCAGGAGCCGGCGATGGTGACCGAGGAGGCCAGCACTTGGGTCCTGTCCGCGGTCGCGGTGCGCGCCGCCAGCAGGCGATCCTCCTCGGTGCGCATGTCGCGGCCGATCCGGGCGATCGCCTCCAGCGCATCGGTCGATGTGGGCTTGCGCAGGACGTCGACGCTGGTCGCAGTGTCGTTGTTCCCAACGCGCTCAATGCTGAGGGCGAACTCGGCCAGCCGCTGCTCGACCGCGGCCTTGAGCCTCGCGGCATTGGCGACCTGCGTCGGATTATCGACGGTCATCATCTGGAGATGGCCGAGCGCGGCCGGGAGTCCCGCCGCAGCCGACTGGTACTCGGACAGGTATTGTGGTGCAGACGTCAGCAGATACGCCCTGGTGGCGCTTTCGGCGCGCCTGATGTCGACCAGCAGGCTGGCAACCTGGCTCTCGACCTCGACCGTGTGGATGACCAGGGCGTTGTCCTCGCGCGCCTTGTTGACCAGCAGGACGGACGCCACGCTGACCGCGACCAGCACGAAAAATCCCGCCGAGAGCAGCAGGATCTGTAACGTGGATCGGCGTCGTGAAACTGGCGTCACGACGGTCTCTTTGCGGGAGTGGGATTCAATGCGTCCCCGTGGAAAGCCAATAACCCTTTAGTACGTTTGAACAGGGTCCTGGGTTCCACCGAGTTCCGAACTATTTTGGGACGTCGGACGGCTGGCCGGCGAGATATTGCTCCAGCCAGTGGATGTGATAGTCGCCCTCGATGATGTCGGGCTCGCGCACCAGTGCGCGGAACAGCGGCAGCGTCGTCTCGATGCCGTCGACCACCATTTCGTCCAGCGCCCGGCGCAGCCGCATCAGGCATTCGCCACGGGTCTTGCCGTGCACGATCAGCTTGCCGACCAGCGAGTCGTAATAGGGCGGGATCACGTAGCCCTGATAGACGGCGGAATCGATCCGCACGCCGAGGCCGCCGGGCGGATGGAATTGCGTGATCCGTCCGGGCGAGGGACGGAAGGTCTGCGGGTTCTCCGCATTGATGCGGCACTCGATGGCGTGGCCGATGATCGCGATGTCGTTCTGCTTGGCCGGCAGGTCGCCGCCGGCGGCAATCCGGATCTGCTCCAGCACCAGATCGATGTCGGTGATGCTTTCGGTGACCGGATGCTCGACCTGGATGCGGGTGTTCATTTCGATGAAATAGAACTCGCCGTCCTCGTAGAGGAATTCGATGGTGCCGACGCCGAGATACTTCATGTCCCGCATCGCCTTGGCGCAGGTCTCGCCGATCCTGGCACGCGCCGCTGCCGCGAGCACGGGCGAGGGGCCTTCCTCCCAGACCTTCTGGTGACGGCGCTGCAGCGAGCAATCGCGCTCGCCGAGATGGATCGCGCCGCCGCGGCCGTCGCCGAGAATCTGGATCTCGATGTGGCGCGGCTTCTGCAGGTATTTCTCCAGATAGACCGAGGCGTCGCCGAATGCCGACTTGGCCTCGTTCGCCGCGGTCGAGAGCGCGAGTGCGAGGTCAGCCTCGGTGTGGGCGACCTTCATGCCGCGGCCACCGCCGCCGGCTGCCGCCTTCACCAGCACCGGGAAGCCGATATCCTTGCCGATGGCGAGCGCGTCGGCCTCCGAGGTCACCGCGCCGTCCGAGCCGGGCACCACGGGGATGCCGAGACGCTTGGCGGTCTTCTTGGCTTCGATCTTGTCGCCCATCAGGCGGATGTGCTCAGCCTTCGGTCCGATGAAGCCGAGATTGTGGTCGGCGAGGATCTCGGCAAAGCGCGCATTCTCCGACAGGAAGCCGTAGCCGGGATGCACGGCGTCGGCGCCGGTGATCTCGCAGGCGGCAAGCAGCGCCGGTATGTTGAGGTAGGAATCCTTCGACGGCGGCGGGCCGATGCACACGCTCTCGTCGGCGAGCCGCACATGCATCGCGTCGGCGTCGGCGGTGGAATGCACCGCGACGGTGGAGATGCCGAGCTCCTTGCAGGCGCGCAGCACGCGAAGCGCGATCTCGCCGCGATTGGCTATGAGGATCTTGTCGAACATCGCAGCGCCTGACGTTGACGGAAAGCTATTCAATGATGACGAGCGGCTCGCCGAATTCGACGGGCTGGCCGTCCTCGACGAGGATCTGCGTCACGGTGCCCGCGCGCGGCGACGGGATCTGGTTCATCGTCTTCATCGCCTCGATGATCAGAAGCGTCTGGCCGGCCGTGACCTTGGTGCCAACTTCAATGAACGGCTTGGCGCCCGGCTCGGGCGACCAATAGGCGGTGCCGACCATCGGCGAGGGGACGGCGCCCGGGTGCTTTGCCAGGTCGGTCGCAGCGGCAACGGCGGCAGCCGGCGCGGCGACGACAGCCGGCGCGGCAACCGCGTGTACGGCAGCGGGCACCGATGCCGCGATACTGATGTTGCGCGCGACACGGACGCGCAGGCCCGCACGCTCGATCTCGATCTCGGTGAGGTTGGTCTCAGCAAGCAGCAGCGCAAGTTCGCGAATGAGGACGCTGTCGTCGTTCTTGGACTCGCTCTTGGACTTTACGGCTGATTTGTCGTCTGGCTGGCGCGCCATGTTGTTTGATCCGAAATCTCTGTCTGGTGACGGGGAACGTCAGGATTGACGATTAAGTCTTTGCCTTTGCATCGATCTTGGCACCGATTTTGGTGGCAAGGCCGATGATCGCAAGCCGGTAGCCGTCGATGCCGAAGCCGCAAAGTGACGCGAAGGCGGCTTTAGCAGTGAACGAGTGGTCCCGGAAGCTCTCGCGGGCGTGGATGTTGCTGACATGAACCTCGACGGCAGGAATCCTGACCGCAACCAGCGCGTCATGCAGCGCGATCGAGGTATGGGAGTAGCCGCCGGCGTTGATGATGATGCCGACCGCCTTCTTGGCATGGGCCTCATGGATAAAGTCGATCAGTTCGCCCTCGCGGTTGGACTGCCGGCAGTCGGCGGTCAGGGCGAACTGGCGTGCGGTGTCCACGCACAGCTTCTCGACATCGGCGAGGGTGGCGTGGCCGTAGGTCTCCGGCTCGCGCGTCCCCAACAGGTTGAGGTTCGGGCCGTTCAGCACATAGATCGTTCCGGCAGCAGCCATTCCAAAGATTCCTGCCAAAGGTTCCGGCGAAGGGGAAAGTGGGCCGGGTTATAGGTAACAACCGGCCGCAGGGGAAGCCTTTAGGTGAAATCGGAAGGTCTTCAACTGCTTCCCTCGGCCTGTTAGATAGCTGCCGTAACCTACGGAAATTGCTGGTTAACCAAATCTCGTGGAAGGCGCTCCTCGGCTGTGCTCCGGCCAGCCATCCACCGGCGACTGCGGGTTGCGCGGATGCAAAACCCCGCCCCTGAGGGGCGGGGTTGAGAGTGCGGCGAGGGCCCGTCGTGGCACCCCCGCGCCGAGGCCGGCTTAGCCCTCGATGATGTAGACGATCTCGTGGGTCTCCGGCTGCACGATGATGTAGCGGCCCTTGACCAGGATGAAGTCATAGCCGCGCCACTGCGGATAGATCGTCACGACCCGTTCCGGCAGCGGATAGAAGTGAACGTCAGCCGGGACGCGGGTGCCCACCGAAACGTTGAAGTTGACGTTGGTGGTTTCGGTGACGTGCTCCGACTTGATTGCGGTCGAGATCTGGGCGCGCTTCTCGGCCGGCGGAGCCGCGGTGGCCGACGTCGCCGCGTTGCCGGTCGTGGTCTGCGGCCGGCTGGTATCGGTCGCGCCCTTCTGCGTCTCCATGCCTTTCTGCTCGGTTGCCCCCTTCTGGGTCTCCATACCCTTCTGGGTGTCCATCCCCTTCTTCTCCATGGCGCCGCTCTTCTCGCGGCTTTCGGTGCCGCTGCTCTTCTCGCGGGATTCGCCGACGGTGCCGCTCTTGCCCCGCTCCTCAGCCTTCATGTCCTTGGACTTCTGGCCCGGTGCGGTGTCCTGCGCGTTCTTGCCGCTGGCGCCCGGCTGTCCCTTCTCGGATTCCATACCCTTCGTGCCCGGGGATTGCCCCGTCGTGGAATGCTCGGAACCCTTCATGCCGCTCTTGTCGTGCTCCATCGTGCCCGACGACGCGCCACCAGATGGTTCAGAGTGCTGCATGGTCGCGCCGCCGCCGGCGCCGGTTTCCTTGTTGGCGCCGCCTGCGCCCTGTGCATTCGCAAAGCCGGTACCAACGATCAGGGCCGCCGCAGCGACCGAAATCAGAAAGCGTTTAGACATCGAAATTCCTCCTCGTTATTTCAGCATTGCCCGCGCCGACAACGGGAGAGGATGTGCGATGTTCCTGTTGATTTGCGGTTCCCCGCGATTTGTATCTTATGTGAATGCGCGATGAATGCCGCGCGCTTCAACCGCAGGCCCAATCAAACTCCATGCTCGCAAGATCGAGCTGGCCGTTGCCGCCGCCGAAATTGAAGCCGCCGAAATGCTCTTCGATCTCGAGATAAGTCGCGCTGTATTTCGGCGTCCATTGATTGGGAAACATCGTGCCGCCGAGATGGTTACGACCGTGCAATCGGTCGAGGCCTCGCGCAATGCCGTCCTCGCTATAGGGCGCAATGTAGTCGCCGAGCTCGCCCTTGTGCAGCAGATGATCGCGTGGCGGCTTGCCGACATTGGGATCGTCGTCGCGCGGCGCGAGCGCAATGCCGTAGGCGTGGTGCCCGTTCGCGGGGACGTGGCCGAACAGTCGGTACCAGAATGTCTTTTCCAGCTCGTCGGTGCGACTGGTGCGGCCGACGTTGACGTCGAACGCCGTGCGCGCGGCGCCCTTCAAGAGCCAGCGTGGAGGCGAATTGGTTTCCAGCAACGGATTGCCGGCAAGTTCCGGCGGCTGGCAGAGCGGGCCGGCGAACTCGGCCTCGGTGAGCCAGATCGCCGCGAAATTGTGGTCGATGATGTCCTTCATCCGGAATTCCATCGGATGACGATGCTGTCGATACGCGAAGTACGGCAGCAGATTCGGATCGGACGGACGCGCGATGGTCTCTGCCGCGAGATATTGCACGACGGCGTCGATCTCGACGGGTTCGTCATATTGCTGATCGGCGAACATCGCGAGCGCGACATAGCCGTCGCCCTTGACGCGATACTCCGGCGGGAGGCGCAGCGTGAAGCAGTGCTGCATCGGAAAGCCGTCATGGGGACTGAGCGGCCATTGCTCGCTGCGAATGCCGGGCGGCAGGCCGTAGCACCAGCCGTGATCGTGTTCGGAGCCGCGTTGCGGCGCCGTCTTCAGGAGCGTGAGGTCGTAGCCAAGGGTTGGCGGGGCCAGGGGCATCGCGGGCGGCTTCCATTGTTGGTGTCGGCCCTTGGTTGCAGCCAGCGAGGACGTGGTTCGGTGCTGCAATAAAAAAATCCGGCTGCCTGGCAGCCGGATTTCGCTGATTGAACGAGCGCTGTCGAAGGACGGATCAGCAGGTCGCCTTGCCGCAGCGGGCAACGCCGATCTTCTCCTTGAGACCTTCGACGCCGACCGCGCCGATCACGACCTGCTTGCCGATCACGTAGCTCGGCGTGCCGTTCATGCCCATGGATTCGGCGAGGCGGAAGTTCTCTTCGATGGTCGCCTTGACCTCGGGGCTCGCCATGTCCTTCTCGAGCTTGGTCATGTCGAGACCGACTTCCTTGGCGACCGCAAGGGCGCGCGCCTTGTCGGCGGCGCCGCGGCCGCCCAACAGCTTCTGGTGAAACTCGAGATACTTCTTGCCGGTCGGATCCTGCATGCGCACGGCGACCGCGACCTGCGCGGCTTCGACCGAGCCCTGGCTCAGCACCGGGAATTCCTTCAGCACGACCTTCAGCTTCGGATCCGACTTCATCAGGTCGAGCATGTCGGACATTGCGCGCTTGCAGTAGCCGCAGTTGTAATCGAAGAACTCGACGAAGGTGACGTCGCCGTCCTTGTTGCCGAGCATGACGCCGCGCGGCGAGTTGAAGATCGTGTCGGCGTTCTTGGCGACGCTCTGCTCGTGCTTCTCGGCCTCGGCGGCGGCCTGCCGCTTGCTGAGCTCGTTCATCGCCTCTTCGAGCACCTCGGGATGCGCGATCAGGTAGTTGCGCACGATGGTCTCGATGTCGCCGCGCTGGGTGTCGTTGAAGCTCTGCGCGGACGCCGTCAGCGGCGCGGCGCAAATGCCGAGCGCGAGCAGGGCAGGGGCAAGAAAACGAAGCGCTGGCATGACAAAATCCTTGTTCGAGGTGGCCCGAAATACGGCATCGCCGTGGGCCGGTTTCGGTGATCGTTGTATGGAACTACGGTTTATTTCTAGTTGTTTTTCTGACCCGGCATGGGCTTGGCGCTCACAATGTCGTCAGCTTTGACCCAGCCGGGCGTGCCGATCGCGAACCGCGTCTTGGCGCGCGACGCCAGCTCCCGGGCGGTCTTGGCATCGCCACGGAGATAGGCGGCCTGTGCCGAGGCGAGGTCGGCCTGGGCATAGTCGCCCTTGCGACCATAGGCCATCGCAAGCTGGGTATAGCCGAGCGGCGCCTCGGGCTCGCGCGCCACCGCGGCACGCAGCATGTTGATCGCCTCGTCCGTGGTGGCCTTGTTGTCGGAGGCGACCAGCGCCTGGCCGAGCAGCATCTCGATCAGCGGTGAACTATTGGAGAGCTGCACCGCGCGGCGCAGCGGCGCGATGGCCTCCGCCGGCCGGCCGCCTTCGAGCAGGGCCTGGCCGCGCAGTTCGTAGAAATAGGGATTGTTGGGCTGAACCTGGATCAAGCCGTCGATCTGCGCGATCGCCGAGCGCAGGTCGCCGTGCAGGTAGGTGGTGATCGCGCGCGCATAGCGCGCCGGCAGGCTGGTGTTGGACAGCGGATAGCGGCGGTAGACCGTGTCCTGCCGCTCCATGAAGCCGGAGATCTTGGCGCGCATCATGTCGTGACGCAGCTGCAACGCCGGATCGTCCTTCTTGTCCCAATAGGGGCTCGAGCGCGCCAGTTCCTCCAGCGCGGAGACGCGATCGACCGGCATCGGATGCGACTGCAGATAGGGGTCGGCGCCGCGCGCGGCGAACAGGCTCTCGTCGGTGAAGCGCTTGAACGTCTCATACATGCCCCGGGCCGACTGTCCGGTCGCATTCAGGAACTTGACGCCGGCGCGGTCGGCGTTTTCTTCCTGCTGACGCTGGTAGGACAGCAGCGTGCGCTGAATGACCGATTGCGGCGCCGAGATCGCTGCCGCGCCGGCGCTGGAAAGCCCGCCGCCGGCGCCCCGGCCGCCGGCACCCGCGGCGAGCGCGCCGACACCAAGCAGCATCGCGATGATCATCTGGGTCTGCGCCTGCGCCAATTGCTCGCGCATCTTGGCGAGATGACCGCCGGCCAAATGGCCCGTCTCATGCGCCAGCACGCCGATGATCTGGTTCGGCGTCTCCGATTGCAGCAGTGCGCCGTAATTGACGAAGATGCGGCGGCCGTCGGCGACGAACGCGTTGAACGAGCTGTCGTTGATGATCACGATCTGGATGTTCTGCTTTTCCAGACCGGCGGTGCGCAGGATCGGCCTCGTATATTCGCGCAGCAGCTGTTCGGACTCGGTGTCGCGCAGCACCGGCGGGCCCTTCTGCTGGGCCTGCGCGGGGACGACGGGTCCAACGGCGAGCGCGACCGCGGTCAGGAGGGCGGTCAGCTTGAAGGCAGTCAGCTTGATGGTCCTGGTGCGCGGCGTAAGGCGGAACAGCATGGGCGATCTATCGGCAATGACGGGCCGCGCCGGAGCAAACGCGGGTTCCGGGGCCAACCGGATCGAGCGCGTGGCGCAGTCTGTTGTTTTTGCAGCTCTTCTTCACGCGAACCGGGTATTCACTTGGGGTATTCACCTGGCCTGAAAGCGTTATAAGGAGCCACCGAATGCGGCCAGTCTGGGGCGGTCGCAGATCACGGGAACCCAAATCCGGCCGCGGCCGTGCAATAGCAGAAATCCATGCGTGAAGCGACACCGAGAGACCGTCTGAACAGCTTGTTGACAGCGTCCGGGCGCAGCGACGTTCCCCCGTTCATGGTGATGGACGTGATGGCCGCCGCGGCGCGAATCGAGGCCGCCGGCGGCTATGTCATCCATATGGAGGTGGGGCAGCCCGCCGAGGGCGCGCCGAAGCAGGCGATCGCGGCCGCGCAGGCCGCGCTTGCCGGCGGGCGGATCGACTACACCTCCGCGCTCGGGATTCCCTCGCTGCGCGCGCGCATCGCGCGGCATTACCGCGACACATATGGCTGCGCGGTGGATGCCGAGCGCATCATCGTCACGACCGGCTCGTCCGGCGGGTTCATCCTGGCGTTCCTTGCGATGTTCGAGCCGGGCGACCGGGTCGCGGTCACCGTGCCGGGCTATCCGCCGTACCGGCACATCCTGACTGCGCTCGGCTGCGAGCCGGTGCTGATCGAGACCTCCGGCGACACTCGCCATGCCCTGACCGGCGAGGCGCTGCTGTCAGCCCATCGCAAGGCGCCGCTGAAGGGCGTGCTGGTCGGCAGCCCCGCCAACCCGACCGGCACCATGATGTCGCGCGAGGCGCTATCGAGCCTGATGGCGGCCGCAGACGGCGCGGGCATCCGTTTCATCTCCGACGAGATCTATCACGGGCTCGACTACGCGTTTCCCGCGGTGACCGCGGCGGAGTTGTCGCCGAACGCGCTCGTGATCAACTCGTTCTCGAAATACTTCTGCATGACCGGCTGGCGCGTCGGCTGGATGGTGGTGCCCGACGTGCTGGTGCGGCCGATCGAACGGCTGCAGCAGAATCTCTCGATCTCGGTGCCGACCCTGTCGCAGATCGCGGCCGAAGCCGCTTTCGACGGCCGCGAGGAGATGGAGGCGATCAAGCGCGGCTATCAGGAGAACCGCCGCATCCTGATCGAGGGCCTGCCGAAGGCCGGGCTGACCAAGTTCCTGCCGGCCGACGGCGCGTTCTATCTCTATGCCGACGTCTCCGACTTCACCTCCGACAGCTTCGCCTTTGCCAGCGAGATGCTCGAGAAGGCGCACGTCGCAGCGACCCCGGGCGTCGATTTCGATCCGATCCACGGCCGTGCCTTCATCCGATTTTCCTATGCGCGTTCCGCGGCGGAGATGCAGGAAGCAGTTGCGCGGATCGCGCATTGGCTTAAATAGCCCGCAATCTCTGAGAGCCCTCCGCCTTGTCGGCTAGATTGGTTTCGCAAGCGCCTTGCCGTGCTTCGGCGGCGCGGGACGCAACAGATCGCCGCGGATAAACGGCAGGGCCCACACAGTTCCATTTGACTTGAACGGCCAAGTTGATCTTGGCTATTCCGCCATTTCTGAGGGGGAGTGACACATGGCAACGGCAACCGTTGCCACGGATTCACCGGCGTCTGCCGGTGGCAAGCCGTGGTACAAGATTCTCTATGTCCAGGTCCTGATCGCGATCGTGCTCGGCGCGCTGGTTGGCGCGTTCTGGCCGCAGCTTGCCACCAACGACTGGATCAAGGCGCTCGGCGACGGCTTCATCAAGCTGATCAAGATGGTGATCGCGCCGATCATCTTCTGCACGGTGGTCTCGGGCATCGCGCATATACAGGATGCCAAGAAGGTCGGGCGCATCGGCGTCAAGGCGCTGGTCTATTTCGAAGTGGTCTCGACCTTCGCGCTGGTGATCGGATTGCTGATCGGCAATCTGGTGAAGCCGGGCGCGGGCTTCGGCAGCGCAGCGGCGAATGCGCAGGCGGTGGCCAATTATGCCAAGCAGGCCGAGGCGCAGAAGAGCGTCGACTTCGTGTTGCACATCATTCCGGACACGGTCGTCGGCGCATTCGCGCAGGGCGAGATCCTGCAGGTGCTGCTGTTCTCGGTGCTGTTCGGCTTTGCGATCATGGGGCTCGGCGAGCGCGGCCACACCATCCGCTCGTTCATCGACGATGCCGCGCACGCGGTGTTCGGCGTGATCTCGATCGTGATGCGGGCGGCGCCGATCGGCGCGTTCGGCGCGATGGCCTTCACCATCG
Source organism: Bradyrhizobium sp. CER78 (assembly GCF_029846235.1). Taxonomy (GTDB): domain Bacteria; phylum Pseudomonadota; class Alphaproteobacteria; order Rhizobiales; family Xanthobacteraceae; genus Bradyrhizobium. The sequence continues at coordinate 405,513 of NZ_JARVWP010000003.1, read as the reverse complement.
GCAAGTTCGGCACCGGCGCGATCCTCAACTTGATGGGGCTGATCGCGACGTTCTATCTGACCGCCGCGCTGTTCGTGTTCGTGGTGCTCGGCATCATCGCGCGGATCGCGGGCTTCTCGATCTTCAGGTTCCTGGCCTACATCAAGGACGAGCTCCTGATCGTGCTCGGCACCTCGTCCTCCGAGAGCGCGCTGCCGTCATTGATGGAGAAGCTCGAACGTCTCGGATGCTCGAAATCCGTGGTCGGTCTAGTGGTGCCTACAGGCTATTCGTTCAACCTCGACGGCACCAACATCTACATGACGCTGGCGACATTGTTCATCGCGCAGGCGCTGGGCTACGATCTCACGTTCAGCCAGCAGCTCACGATCCTGGTCGTCGCGATGCTGACCTCGAAGGGCGCGTCCGGCATCACCGGCGCGGGCTTCATCACGCTGGCGGCGACGCTTGCGGTGGTCGATCCGCGGCTGGTGCCGGGCATGGCGATCGTGCTCGGCATCGACAAGTTCATGAGCGAGTGCCGCGCGCTGACCAATCTGTGCGGCAACGGCGTCGCCTGCGTGATCGTCGCCTGGTGGGAGGGCGAGCTCGACCGCGACAAGCTCAATGCCAATCTCTCAAGGCAGATCGATCCGACCGACATGGAGACCGCGCTGACGACGGACTAGAGCTTGGTCCGGAAAAGTGTGAAGCGGTTTTCCGATAAGATCATGCTCAAACAAGAATCCAGAGCGCGATGAGGGCTCATCGCGCTCTGGTTCAGAACCGGTCTAACCGATACGGCGAGGTGTCCACCGAGGATGCCTCGCCGTTCATCGTTTCGGCCAGCACCCGCGCCGTCGCGGGGCCGAGCGTGAAGCCCTGATGGCCGTGACCGAAATTGACCCACAGTCCGCGATGGCGCGGCGCAGGCCCGAGCACCGGCAGCATGTCGGTGGTGCAGGGGCGGGTGCCGAACCACGGTTCGGGCTCGACCCGGCTGCCGATCTCGATCAACTCGCGTGCGGCAGCTTCCGCGTAGCCGAGCTGGATCGGTGTGGCCGGCGCGTCGGGGCTGGTCAACTCCGCGCCGGTGGTGATGCGGATGCCCTTCGCCATCGGCGCCATCGCATATCCGTTCGCAGTATCGACCAAGGGCAGGTCGAGCGAGCGGCCGCCCTGATAGTGCATGTGGTAGCCGCGCTTGCGCACCAGCGGGATCCGGTAGCCGAACTTGCGCAGCAATTGTGGCGACCACGGTCCGAGCGTGACGACGACATTGGCGGCATCGATCCGGCCGCCGGTGGTGTCGACCGACCAGCCGGACATCGTCTGCGTCAGCGTCAGCGCATCGCCGTGCAGCAGCGTCCCGCCGAGACGCTCGAACAATCCGGCATAGGCGGAGACGAGACCGCCGGGGTCCGACACGGTCCACGGCCCGAGCCAGTGAATGGCGCCGGGAAGGTCGTCGCGCAGCAAGGGCTCCGCTTTGGCGAGCGCCTTGCCGTCAAGCACGCGAAACTGCACGCCGAAGTCACGTTGGTTTTCTTCGGCGACTGCGATCGCCTGCTCAAGCGCAACCGGATCGCGATGCAGCAGGCGATAGCCGGCGCGGCGGATCAGATTGTCGGCATGCGCATCGCGGATCAGCGTGTCGTGCTCCGCCGTGGCGTAGGCGATCAGGCGCGACCAGGCGAGGGTGGCTTCGCGGTGCCGCTCCGGCGTCGAGTTCCACCAATAGCGCAGCAGCGGACCGGCGTGCTGCGGCAGTGAGGCCAGGCGATAGCGCACGTCGTTGGTGCGTCCCATCGCGATCCTCGCGAGCGTGGCCGGATCGCGCGGCATCGGATAGGGCCGCACTGCCTCGCTCTGAATGATGCCGGCATTGCCGTAGCTCGTCTCGCGGCCCGGTTCCTTGCGGTCGACGAGCGTCACCGACCAGCCGCGGCGTTGCAGATGCAGCGCCGTGCTGACGCCCACCATGCCGCCGCCAAGAACGATCGCGCTTTGCATTGCCTCCGTCTCCGTCAGGCTCCGTACGCCTGACGAACGGATGGCCTGTCCAATAAAAACGCCCGGCGCGAACCGGGCGTTTTGACTTTGCGGGTTGCGCTAGTTGCCGCCGCCGAAGCGGCGCGACCACCAGCCCTTGCGGGCCGGCGCCTCGGCCGCAGCGGGCTCCGGCGCAGAAGCTGCAGGTTCAGGGGCGGGCGCAGTTTGCTCCGCCGGGCTCTGGACCAGCGCCGGTGCCTCGGGTTGCGGGCTCGACGCGAAGCTGACCTTTTCGCGCACCGTCGAACGGCGGCGCTGCGCGCGATCGCTTTCGGCGGCCGTGTCCTCAGCGGCAGGCGCTGCCACGGTTTCGGGCTCGGGCACCGCGATCGCCTCGACGGGTGCGGCCTCGACCGGCTGCCATTCCGCCGGCTGCGCGACCAGTTCAGGCTGCGCGAGCGAGGGCGCCGGCTCGGTGTCATGGCTGTCGAAATCGGCGACCGCATCGCTGGCCTCGGGCGCTGCCGCCGGGCTCAGCTCGTCGGAGATCGATCCGGCAAGACCGTCATCCGGTCCGCCGCTGCCGCGCCGGCGGCGGCCGCCACGGCGTCCCCGGCGGCGCGGACGGCGATCGCCGTTGGCGGCCTGGTCGTCGCGGGCTGCGCCCTGCGCTTCGTCGCCTTCTTCCTCATCGCCTTCGGCGTCGGAGGCGGCAACCGCCTCGGTGCCCTCGGGCAGAACATGCATCAGATCGCCGTCCTCGCGCGGCTGCTGAGCGCCGTCACGGGCCTCGGCACCACCGCGGCCGCGGCGCCGGCGGCGGCGCTTGCGGCGCTGGCCGTCGCCTTCGCCGGCGCCTGCTTCCTCACCGGCTGCCCGGTCGTCGGCGAGGCCCTCGGTCTCGTCGGTCTCGACCTCGGCCTCGTATTCGAACAGTTCTTCCTCATCATCGATCTCTTCGGCCTGCGACGGCGCGGAGGCAGCCTGCGCCGCGAGCAGCGCCTTGGCGGCTTCGAGCGTATGCACCTGCTCGCCGCGATCGATGATGTAGGACTGCTGGCCGTGCACCGTGGCGTCGGCGACGATCGACAGCGAGACGCGGAAGGAGTCTTCGAGGTCGCGCAGATGGCCGCGCTTGTGGTTGAGCACGTAGAGCGCGACGTCGGTGCGGGTGCGGACCACGAGATTGTGGGTCGCGCCCTTCATCAGGATTTCCTCGATGCCGCGCAGCAGCTGCAGCGCCACCGACGAGACCGAACGGACGTGGCCGGAACCGCCGCATTGCGGGCAGGGCTCGGTCGAGCTCTCCAGCACGCTGGCGCGGATGCGCTGGCGCGACATTTCCAGGAGGCCGAAATGCGAGATGCGGCCGACCTGGATCCGAGCGCGGTCCTGGCGCAGGCAGTCGGACAGCTTGCGCTCGACCGCGCGGTTGTTGCGCTTCTCGTCCATGTCGATGAAGTCGATGACGATCAGGCCCGCGAGGTCTCGCAGGCGCAGCTGTCGCGCGACTTCTTCCGCGGCTTCCAGATTGGTCTTGAGCGCGGTGTCCTCGATATGGTGCTCGCGCGTCGCCCGTCCGGAGTTGACGTCGATCGAGACCAGCGCCTCGGTCTGGTTGATCACGATGTAGCCGCCGGAGCGCAGCTGCACGGTCGGCGAGAACATCGCGTCGAGCTGGCTTTCGACTCCCATCCGCGAGAACAGCGGCTGGCCGTCGCGATACTGCTTCACCGCGCGCACATTGGCCGGCATCAGCATCTTCATGAAGTCGCGTGCTTCGCGGTAGCCGGCTTCGCCCGCCACCTGGATCTCGTCGATCTCCTTGTTGTAGAGGTCGCGCAGCGAGCGCTTGATCAGCGAGCCTTCCTCGTAGACCAGGGTCGGCGCCTGCGACTTCAGCGTCAGGTCGCGCACCGTCTCCCACATCCGGATCAGGTATTCGAAGTCGCGCTTGATCTCCGGCTTGCTGCGGGAGGCGCCCGCGGTGCGCAGGATGATCCCCATGCCCTCGGGCACGTCGAGATCCTGCACCACTTCCTTCAGCCGCGAGCGGTCCTGGGCCGAGGTGATCTTGCGGCTGATGCCGCCGCCGCGCGCGGTGTTGGGCATCAGCACGGCGTAGCGGCCGGCGAGCGACAGATAGGTGGTCAGCGCGGCGCCCTTGTTGCCACGCTCTTCCTTGACGACCTGCACCAGCATCACCTGCCGGCGCTTGATCACTTCCTGGATTTTGTACTGGCGGCGCGGACGGAACGGGCGCTCCGGAACCTCCTCGAGCACATCGTCGCCGCCGACGGACTCGACGACATCCTCTTCCTCGCCTTCTTCGCCGTCGTCCTCGTCTTCATCTTCGCCGGCCTCATCGGCGGGTACGGCCTCAGGCGCGGCCACTTCCGCGAACGGGGCGTATTCGGCGACCGCGTGCTCATCGGCCACAGCGTGGACTTCGTCGCCAGCTACATGCGGTGCGTCGTCGGCATGCGCGGCGTTTTCCTCGACCTGTTCCTCATGGGCCCGCTCGGGCTCATGATTGACCTCGGCGGGCTCGAAAGTCTCCGGCGCGGCTGACGCGATGGAGGCTTCGACCACCGCGACGACGGGGTCGGACGGCGCATCGGCAGCCGGCGCCTCGCTCACCACGGGAGCGTGGTCGTGATCGTATGCATGATCATGGTCGTGGTGGTCATGATCGTGATCATCGTGGCCATGATCGTCGTGACCATGATCATGGTGATGCTCATGCTCATGATCGTGGTGATGCTCATGGTCCTCATGATGCGCGTGCTCATGCGCTTCATGCTCGTGACCTTCGTGGGCGACCACGCCGCGTTCGTGATGCTCGGCATCGACCGGGTGCTCGTGGGCCTCGATCGCCGGCTGCGCCTGCGCGTCGCCGGCGCCTTCGACCACCTCGCTCTGGACACGGTCGCCATGGCCGCGGCGACGGGCATTGCGATGGCGCGACCGGCGGCGATGGCCGCGGTTCTCATGCTCTTCCTCGGCCTCGCGATGGGCGCGCTCGTCGGCTTCGATCAGCGCCTGACGGTCGGCGACCGGGATTTGGTAGTAGTCGGGATGGATTTCGCTGAAGGCCAGGAAGCCGTGACGGTTGCCGCCATACTCGATGAAGGCAGCCTGCAGCGACGGCTCTACGCGCGTGACCTTGGCGAGGTAAATGTTGCCGCGCAGTTGTTTGCGCTGGGCGGTCTCGAAATCAAACTCTTCGACGCGATTGCCACGGACCACAACGACCCGGGTCTCTTCCGGGTGGGTGGCATCGATCAACATCTTGTTGGGCATTTTGGAACTCTTGGCGGCGGCGGGCGCGGATCATGGCGCGCGCAAACTGCGCCGCCCGGTTACGCGACGGTCCACCTGATTCGGGGGTGAGGGGAAGGCCAAAACGCGTCTCGCGGCGCAGCGCCGGACGGGAACTCACCGGGATGATGCGACGGGCGACGTTTTCACCTCGCGTCAGCGCGATCATTCGGGGGATCCTGGTCGGCAATACAGTCTGGCGCATTAAGCGTCGGCCCGTCTAAACATGTTGGCGGCGAAATTGACCGCCGTATCTTTTGCTGAAAGCCCCGTCCGGCGCCGAAGCGCCTGCCGGCCATCGCATATCGAGGCCCCAAGGGACCGGATAATCGGTTACGCCGTGTCTCAAACCGTCCCTCTGGCGAGGGAGTGTGTCTGGGACCGGACGCCGCTCGGGCTTGAATCCGCCACTCCGTGTCAGCCGCGCGCGGCGCTGGCTGGGGAGGGACCGGAAAAACACGGCGGGATCTTCGACTTGGAAGGTTCCACCGCTGCACCAAGAGGCTGAACGCGACACAACCGGGAGTACTAGCCGTCAGCACTCCGTACATACGTGGATTGCCCGCCGCGTGCAAGGGAAGCGTCACGCCGCCGCAACACTCGGTTCTTTTCGCCTTGGCGTCATTAGGGTGCGATTAACCGTGTGGTTCTAATGCGGTAAGAAGCAGCTGGGAGGCTCCGAATCGGGTGGAGAACCGCGCAAAACACCTTGTTTTTCTGGGATGCGGGCTGTTGTGCGCTGCAGCATCAGTGTTTGCCCTGGCGAGCGGCCCGAGCGCGGCCGAAGGACCGCAGGCAGATCAGCCTGCGCCGGACACAAGTGCTCCGGCCGCCACTTCCTCCGCGGCTGACGCCCCGAATTTCCCGGTCGCGTCCGGCGCCAGGCTTGCCGGCGACGACAAGCAGACCCGATTCATCCTCGATCTCGACCGCAAGATCGAGTTTCGCGCCTTCCCGCTGGCCGACCCTTACCGCGTGGTGGTCGATATTCCGCAGGTCAATTTCCAGCTCGCCGCCGGCACCGGCTCGGCGGCGCGGGGATTGGTGAAGGCGTTCCGCTATGGCCTGGTGATGCCCGGCGGCTCGCGGATCGTGTTCGACATGACCGGCCCAGTGAAGATCGCCAATTCCTACGTGCTCGATGCCGCCAACGGCCAGCCGCCGCGGCTGGTGCTGGATTTCGAGCAGGTCGATCGCACCAGCTTCGTGCAGTCGCTCGCATCCGAGAGCCGTCCGGAATTGAAGCCCGCGATCTCCGAATCGACCACAGCGACCATCCCGGCCGTCAACACCGCGGCGTTGCCGCCGGTTGCGACCACCGACGCGCGCCCGCTGATCGTGATCGATCCCGGTCACGGCGGCATCGACAACGGCACCCAGTCCGGCGATCAGACCGAGAAGAACCTGGTGCTGGGCTTTGGCCTTGCGCTGCGCGATCGGATCGAGAAGTCGGGCAAGTACCGGGTGGTCATGACCCGGTCCGACGACACCTTCATTCCGCTCAACGACCGGGTGAAGATCGCGCGCTCGCAATCCGCGGCGCTGTTTGTCTCGATCCACGCCGATGCCTTGCCGCGCCGCGAGGGCGATGCCCAGGGCGCCACGATCTACACGGTATCGGACAAGGCCTCCGACGCCGAGGCCGAGCGGCTGGCGGAAGCGGAAAACAAGGCCGACGCCATCGCCGGCGTGAACCTGACCGACGAGCCGACCGAGGTCGCCGACATCCTGATCGACCTCGCGCAGCGCGAAACCAAGACCTTCTCCAACCGCTTCGCCCGTCTGCTGATGGACGAGATGAAGACCACGGTGCGGATGCACAAGCATCCGCTCAAATCGGCCGGCTTCCGGGTGCTGAAGGCGCCCGACGTGCCGTCGGTGCTGGTCGAGATCGGCTACGTCTCCAACAAGGGCGACCTCGAGCATCTGGTGTCCGAGAACTGGCGGAATAAGGCCGTCGGATCGATGGTCCAGGCTATCGACACGTTCTTCGCCAAGCGGTTGGCAACTGCCGGACCGGCAAAGTGAAATCGGCCGTTTGAAAAGCCCGGGCCGTTGCGCGGCAGCCCTAGTTTGGCCACAGCGGCGACGGTATAGACAAAGGACCGCAGGTTCGCAGGATCGACCATATTGTCCGGCGGCTCTTGTTTATTCGCATGCGCAAGGCAGCTCGCTGGGCCAGGCCTTGTTGTGAGCCTTCGTTGTGTGAGGCTTGGTTGTGTGAGGCTTCGCACATTTGGACCAGGCGCTTCTGACGACTGAGCGCCGGAGGGTAGGAACGGAACGTCGATAATGCGCCTGCTCGTGCGGTTTTTGGGTTTCCTGTTCGCCGCTGGAACCGTCGTGTTCCTGGTCGGTGTTGCCGCGGTCGCCGGCGCCATCTGGCATTTCTCCAAGGATCTGCCCGACTACTCGCAGCTCCAGGACTACGAGCCGCCCGTGATGACCCGGGTGCACGCCGCCGACGGCGCGCTGCTCGGTGAATATTCCAAGGAGCGCCGGCTCTATCTGCCGATCCAGGCGGTGCCGAAGCTCGTGATCAACGCGTTCCTCGCCGCCGAAGACAAGAACTTCTACGAGCACGGCGGCATCGACTATCAGGGCATGGCGCGCGCTGCGATCCTCTACGCGCAGAACTACGGCTCCAACCGCCGCCCGCAGGGCGCCTCGACCATCACCCAGCAGGTCGCCAAGAACTTCCTGCTGACCAACGAGGTCTCGTTCGCGCGCAAGATCAAGGAAGCCTTGCTGGCGATGCGCATCGAGCGCGCCTATTCCAAGGACCGCATCCTCGAGCTCTATCTCAACGAAATCTATCTCGGGCTCGGCGCCTACGGCATCGCGGCGGCGTCGCTGGTCTACTTCGACAAATCGGTCAACGAGCTGACGATCGCGGAAGCGTCCTATCTCGCCTCGCTGCCGAAGGCGCCGGCCGCGCTACATCCGGTCCGCAACCGCGACCGCGCCATCGAGCGCCGCAACTATGTGATTGACCGCCTGCTCGAGAACGGCTGGATCAAGCAGGCCGACGCCGACAAGGCGCGCAAGGATCCGCTCAACGTCACCAGCCGCTCCAACGGCGCGCACATCTTCGCCGGCGAATATTTTGCCGAGGAAGTCCGCCGTGACATCTTCGAGCGCTACGGCGAGAAGAAACTCTATGAGGGTGGCCTCTCGGTCCGCACCACGCTGGATCCCAAGATCCAGGTCATGGCGCGCAAGACCATGGTCGCAGGTCTCGTCAATTACGATGAGGCGCAGGGCTGGCGCGGCGCGCTGCACAAGCTCGACATTTCCGGCGACTGGGGTGTCAAGCTTGCCGACGTCAAATCGCTCTCCGACATCTCGCCGTGGCGGATGGCGGTCGTGCTGGAGACCAGCGATCAGTCGGCGCGGATCGGCTTCCAGCCGGGCCGCGAGCTCGGCGGCGCGGTCAGCAAGGAACGGCAGACCGGCATCATCACGATCGATGGCGTGCGCTGGGCCAAGACCAAGGGCAAGGCGCCGACCGCAGTGTCGCAGGTGCTGCAGCCCGGCGACGTGATCTATGCCGACCCGCTGGTGACCAAGGAGGGCGCTGCGGTCGAGGGCCAGTATCGCCTGCGGCAATTGCCCGAGGTGTCCGGCGCGATGGTGGCGATGGACCCGTGGACCGGCCGCGTGCTGGCGATGGTCGGCGGCTTCTCGTTCGACCAGAGCCAGTTCAACCGCGCGACGCAGGCCTACCGTCAGCCGGGCTCGTCGTTCAAGCCGATCGTGTATTCGTCGGCGCTCGACAACGGCTATACGCCGTCGACCACGGTGATCGATGCGCCGATCGAAATCGATCAGGGGCAGGGCGCCGGCGTGTGGCGTCCGGAGAATTATTCGACCGGCAAATATTATGGTCCGACCACGCTGCGCAACGCACTGCAGCGCTCGCTCAACACCGTGACGGTGCGGCTGGCGCAAGACATCGGCATGCCCTTGGTCGGCGAGTACGCCAAACGCTTCGGCGTCTATGACGAATTGCCGAACTATCTGTCGTATGCGCTGGGCGCCGGTGAAACGACCGTGATGCGTATGGTCACGGCCTATTCGATGTTCGCCAATGGCGGCCGCCGCGTGAAGCCGACCTTGATCGATCGCATCCAGGACCGCTACGGCCATACCATCTTCAAGCACGACACCCGCGAATGCCGCGGCTGCGACGCGCCGGGGGGCTGGAAGAGCCAGCCGGAACCGCAGTTGGTCGACCGCCGCGAGCAGGTGCTCGATCCGATGACGGCCTACCAGATCACCGAGATGATGGAGGGCGTCGTCCAGCGCGGCACCGCGACCGTGGTGAAGGAGGTCGGCAAGCCGATCGCCGGCAAGACCGGCACCACCAACGACGAGAAGGACGTCTGGTTCGTCGGCTTCTCGCCGGATCTCGCGGTCGGCGTCTACATGGGCTACGACAAGCCGCGCAATCTCGGCCGCACCGCCACCGGCGGTCACGTGGCAGCGCCGATCGCCCGCGACTTCCTCAAGCTTGCGCTCGCCGACAAGCCGCCGACGCCGTTCAAGGTCCCGGCCGGCATCAAGCTGATCCGCGTCGACGCCAAGACCGGCATGCGTGCCGGCCCGGGCGATGGCGGCAACACCATCCTCGAAGCCTTCAAGCCGGGCACCGCGCCGCCGGAGAATTATTCGGTGATCGGGGTCGCCGATGCCGACGGCCGCGGTCCTGCGCCTGGACCGCAGCCCTCGCAGGGTGGCGGGCAGCAGCCCGATGGCGGCTTCTTCATGCGGCCGGGAACCGGGGGGCTTTACTAGAGCGTTTTCGAGCGAAGTGGACGCCGGATCGCATGAAGAAAACGCGTCAAAACAAAAACCTAGAGCCCGGTTCAGATCCAATCGGAACGGAAATGGCCCTAGCCGTCTGGACGTCCAAATCGCCGGGATAGTGCAGCCAAGCCGATTGCGCTTTGCTGCGCCGGTCGCTACATCCCCCGGAACCTTTTTTGCCAACACCTGAAAGATCATGCGCGCGGAAATCGAACGCCTTGTTGAAGAGATCAAGCAGTCAGTCGGGCTGCTGAGGAGGCATCTTTGACGTCGAACAATCGACGGCACGCCTCGCTGAGCTGAACAAGCTCGCAGAAGATTCCAATCTCTGGAACGATCCCCAGAAGGCCCAGCGGCTGATGCAGGAGCGCACCTCATTGGAGGACGCACTCTCGGGCATCGGCAAGGTCGAGCGTGAGCTCGAGGATCAGGTCGGCATGATCGAGCTCGGCGAGGCCGAGAACGATGCCGGCGTGGTCGCCGAGGCCGAGAAGGCGCTCAAGGACCTCAAGAAGGAGGTCGCCCGGCGCGAGCTGGAAGCGCTGCTCTCGGGTGAGGCCGACAAGTTCGATTCCTATCTCGAGGTCCATGCCGGGGCCGGCGGCACCGAGAGCCAGGATTGGGCGCAGATGCTGCTCCGCATGTACACGCGCTGGGCGGAGAAGCACGGCTTCAAGATCGAGTTTCTCGAAGAGTCCCAGGGTGAAGAGGCCGGCATCAAGTCGGCCACCATCCAGATCTCTGGCCACAATGCCTATGGCTGGCTGAAGACCGAGGCCGGCGTGCACCGCCTGGTGCGCATCTCGCCGTTCGACTCCAATGCGCGGCGGCACACCTCGTTTTCGTCGGTGCAGATTTTCCCCGTGATCGACGACTCCATCAAGATCGAGATCAAGGAGTCCGACGTCCGCACCGACACGATGCGGTCGGGCGGCGCCGGTGGTCAGCACGTCAACAAGACCGAATCGGCGGTGCGCCTGACGCACATTCCGACCGGCATCGCGGTGGTCTGCCAGGCCGGCCGCTCCCAGCACAAGAATCGGGCGCAGGCCTGGGACATGCTGCGCGCGCGGCTCTATGAGATCGAGCTGAAGAAGCGCGAGGAGCAGGCGGCCGCCGATCAGGCTGCCAAGACCGATATCGGCTGGGGTCACCAGATCCGCTCCTACGTCTTGCAGCCCTATCAGATGGTGAAGGATCTGCGCACCGGTGTACAGACCTCCGACACCTCGGGGGTGCTCGACGGTGACCTCGATGAATTCATGGCGGCAACGCTGGCGCAACGTGCCTTCGGCACCGGGCCCGGTTCCGTCGAGGATGTGGATTAGCCCATGCCGCGCGTCGCTTTCATCGGATTGGGACGCATGGGCCACGGGATGGCCGGCCGTTACCTCGACGCCGGCTTCACGGTCGCGGTGTGGAATCGTAGCAAGGCCAAGGCCGCGGACCTGATCGCCCGCGGTGCGCACTGGGCGACCTCGCCGGAGGATGCCGCGATCGATGCCGATGCGGTCGTGACCATGGTCGCCGACGATGCGGCCTCGCGCGACGTCTGGCTGACCAAGGACGGCGCTGCGGCCACGATGAAGGCCGGCACGCTCGCAATCGAGTGCTCCACGGTCTCCTACCAGCACACGCTCGACATGGCGCGCGAGCTGCAGAGTCGCGGCCTGATCTACATCGATTGTCCCGTTACCGGGCTTCCCGAGGCGGCCGCTGCCGGCAAGTTGACGCTGCTGGTTGGGGCTGATAGCGCCGACCTCGACAAGGCGCGGCCGTTCCTCGCGCCGATCAGCAGCACGATCCGCCATTTCGGCGCGGTCGGCACCGGCACCGTGTTCAAGCTGATCAACAATCTGATCGGCGCGGTGCAGATCGCAAGCCTCGCCGAGGGGGTTGCGATCGCCGAGCAGGCCGGTCTCGACATGCAGTTGGTGGCCGAGGCGCTGGGAACCGGCGCGATCGCCAGCCCGCAGGTGATCCGCCACTCCAAGCGAATGATCGACCGCAATTTCTCGGGCGCGTCATTCACCGCGGCGCTGCGCCACAAGGATGCGGAATATGCCGTGCGGCTGGCCGAGACGCTGCTGCCGGGCGTGCCGGTGAGCCGCGCCGCACTCGCCGCCTACGACAAGGCCAGGGCCCATGCGCCTGATGGCGATGAAGGCCAGATGATCGAGATCGTGTCGCGGCCGAAATAGGCGGGCCAGCCATTCACGGAAATCGGGTGGGAATATTCGCGGCGACTTGCTAGTCGTGCCTGCGACTGCAGGTGAGTGCCCGCCATGCCTTCCGCCGACAACCGCATCGATAGCCGTGACTGGGGATTGCTTGGGCTGCTGTCGGTGCTCTGGGGCGGCTCGTTCTTCTTCAACGGCATGATCCTGCGCGAACTGCCGCCGCTGACCCTGGTGCTGCTGCGCGTGGTGCTCGGCACCATCATCCTGCTGCCGCTGCTGCGCGCCGCGAAGATCGAGTGGCCGCGCGGCGCCTCCGCCTGGGCACCGTTCTTCGCGATGGGGCTGTTCAACAACGTGCTGCCGTTCTCGCTGATCGTGTTCGGGCAGACCTATATTCCGAGCGGGCTGGCTTCGATCCTCAACGCAACGACGCCGCTGTTCGCGGTGATCATCATGGCGGCGGCCGGCGAGGAGAAGCTGCAGGCGCGCCGCGTCGCGGGCGTGGTGGTCGGGCTGATCGGGGTTGCGATCCTGCACGGTGATGCGCTCGGCTTCGAGAGCCGGCAGGGCATCGGCATCCTGCTGTGCCTCGCGGGCGCCTTCAGCTACGGCATCGCGGCGCTGGTCGGGCGGCGGCTGCCGCAGCGTGTGCCGCCCTTGGGCACGGCGACATTTCAGATGATGACGTCGGCCGTGATGATGGCGCCGATCGCGGCTGTGGTCGATCAGCCCTGGCTGCTGCCGATGCCGCACGCAACGACATGGCTCGCCGTGCTCGGGCTCGCGGCGCTGTCGACGGCGCTGGCCTACATCGTGTTCTTTCAGATCCTGCAGCGCTCCGGGGCGACCAATGTGATGCTGGTGACGCTGCTGATTCCGGTCACCGCGATGCTGCTCGGCTACCTCGTCCTCGGCGAGCCGATCGCGCTGCGCGAGGTGATCGGCGCGCTCGTGATATCAAGCGCGCTGCTGCTGATCGACGGGCGTGTGCTGGGCTGGTTCAGCCGGCGCAAACAGCGTCTGGTCGGCTCCAAGCCACGACGAAATCCTGCGCTGTAGATCTATGTTCCGGCGTGTGTGATTTTTAGTTCGACGCAACGGCATTCTTGATGAAGGATTGCGTTTTCGCGGAGTAGGTTCCGAGCTCTTGCGCGTTGAACTCCGGCGACTTGAGGTAGTCGCCGTGATGCTTCATTAACATCTTCAGATTACGCGTCCAGGCATCTTCTTTCGGATCAAATTCAAGGAGTTCCTCGGCTGACCAAAGAAGATAGCCAACCAACCATTTGTAGCGCTCCAATTCTTCACCCTGCAGTTGGCTGAAGTCACCCTGAGAAAGCTTTGGGTATTGGACTGCAAGCTTGAGATACTCTCGGAGGGTAGCTTTTGCGGTCGTCTCCCGATGACTTATTCGATTAAGGGCGAGTTGCCGCCCAGCTATCAGTACGGCGAGAAGCGCGACAACGGGTACAAATCCTGGAGAGATTTGAGCCCAATCCTTTAGAAGGTCGTACATCGGCTCCTCCAGTCTCTAGATTGCGGCGGTGCTCGGATATCCCTGCTTCCATGCCGCGTACCATCCGCTGAACCGCCCGCTGTCGCGCTCGCCGCCGCGCCAGGCCGCATAGGCGGTGCCGTCATCGGCCACCAGCACCACGGCATCGAGCCCCTTGGAGCGGCGCAGCGTGTCCATCGCCTGCACGGGGGTCTGCGCGATCGGGCCCGCGACATTGAACGATGTGTTGACCGACATCTCGACGCCGATATGGCGGCCGAGCGCCTTCAGATAAGCATAGGTGAGGGGATCGTCGGCCTCGCGCACAATCTGGATGCGACCGGTGCCGTCGGCATGCACCACGGCCGGAATCTTCTCGCGGGCTTCCGGCTTCGAATGCGCGGTCAGCACCATGTAATTATAGGCGTTGTAGTCGCCGTCGGAGGCGCCGTCTTCCAGCTCGAAATAGTCGCGCGCGGCCTCAAGCGTCGCCATCGGCGCCAGCGGCCGGATCGCCTCGCGGTACTTGACGCGCTCGTTGAGCCGCTCGCGTACCGCGGGATCGCAGGGGTTGGCGAGGATCGAGCGATGGCCGAGCGCGCGCGGGCCGGTCTCGGCCGCGCCCTGGTAGATCGCGATCACGCCGCCTTGCGCCACCATGCTGGCCATCAGATCGGCAACCGCATCTCGTCCCTCTGACGTTGCGACATTGCCGATCTCGGTAGAGGCGATGTCGTCGGCGTCGAGCGCCGCGGTGATGTCGGCGTTCGAGGGCGGCAGGCCGCAATAGAATGCGTGCGACAGCGGCGCACCGCGCGGCGCGCCTGCCATGTGCGCGAACAGCCATGCCGCACCGATCGGCACACCGGGATCGCCGGGCACCGGCGGCACCCACATATGCAGCCGCGTCTTGCGCTGCTGCGCGCGTTCGAACCAGGCTTCGTCGAAATGCTCGAGCAGCCGCATGTTGCCGAGCGCGTTCAGCGCCACGCCGCCGGTCAGCACCAGGCGATCGGTGCCGGTGATGCGCAGGAGGTGATCGATGACATGGATCATCGCGTCCTCGAACACCAGTTGCGTCGCGGCGGCCTTGTCGACGCGATCCTTGGTATCGGGGCGGTGATTGATGTCCTCGACACGCAGCATGGCGTCGGGATTCCAGAGCTGGTCGGGCCGCAGCGGCGGGCCGAGAATGTCGATCAGCGGCTGCTTGTACGGATTGTCGGCAGGATCGGCGTACCAGTTGGCCATCGCGCGATTGAGCTGCACGCTGCCATCGGGGCCGAGATGCAGCACCGCCTTCAGTCGCTGATAATAGGGATTGGTGGCGCGGTTCATGTCGCCCCAGGCGGCGGCGCCCATGTAGCGGCCCTCGCTGGAGAGCCAGGTCCAGCCGCCCTGGCTCGACGAGATCACGGTGTAGAAAGCGCCGAGCGAATCGAACAGGCTCTCATTGCAGTAGAGCTGCTTCATCTCGCCGTTGTCGGCGACATAGAGCGAGATCGAGCCGACATCGCCGGTGCCGTCGAGCACCGCGATCGCGACGCGCTCGCGCAGATCGGCGAACGGCGAGGCGGTGAACGAGTACCAGGCGTGATTGTCGTGATGCGGCATGCATATCAGCGGCAGCTGCTCGCCGAGCCCGTACATCTTGCCGAGCCTGCGCGAGATGCGCCGCACCTGGTCCATCTGTCGCAGGTTGATCGCGGGCGCGATCGGCGCGCGCAGCAATTTGATGCTGGTCGGCGCTTCCTCGAGCGAGGTGCGGATCAGCATCGCCAGCAGTGCCGGATAGTCCCATGTGGTGACGAAGGCGGCGATGTCGCCGATGTCGCGGCCCATCCGCTGCAACACCTTGCGCATGTCGTCGAGCGCGTATTGCGGAAACTCGTTGGTATGTTTGTTTCCGGAAAAGCGCTCTTCCTCGTTGTTGACGATCAGGCGCGGGCCGTCCTTCTGGGTAACCTCAACCAGCGCGACGCCGGTGTTGTGCGTGCCGGGGCAGGCGAGGCCCGCGATATAGACGGTCTCGCCGCGCTGCAGCCTTTCGCGGATCGAGGCGATCGTGGCTTGCGCGAACTCGCCATTGGCCTTGTGCAGGCCACGACCAGCCAGCGCACGTTCGCTGAGGCGGCGCGTGATTTCATAGCCCGCAGCCGCAATACGCGGATGCCGCGGACCGGTACGAATGTCCGGTTTACGCAATCAGAACGCCTCGACTCGTGATCCCCAGATCGACCTTCAATCATAAATAGCGCGAGGCAACAATGCCGTTTCGCCCAACGGAAAAACCCGGCGCTTGCCAGCACATGCGTCTCTTGCGAGACTTGCCGTCAAAACCACGACAAAAATCGGGAGAAAACGATGCCGGCTCGTTCTGGATATATTGGCGCAATCGTGGCGTTCGCAAGTGTGGCACTGCTCGCGACCTCGGCCCACGCCCAGAAGAAATACGATCCCGGCGCGACCGATACCGAAATCAAGATCGGCAACATCATGCCGTATAGCGGCCCGGCGTCGTCCTACGGCGTGATCGGCAAGACCGAGGCCGCGTTCTTCAAGATGATCAACGAGCAGGGCGGCATCAACGGCCGCAAGATCAACTTCATCAGCTACGACGATGCCTATTCGCCGCCCAAGGCAATCGAGCAGGCGCGCAAGCTGGTCGAGAGCGACGAGGTGCTGTTGATCTTCCAGGCGCTCGGCACGCCGTCGAATTCGGCAATCATGAAATACATGAATGCCAAGAAGGTGCCGCAATTGTTCGTCGCGTCCGGCGGCACCAAGTTCGGCGACCCCAAGAACTTCCCCTGGACGATGGGCTTTCAGCCCAACTACCAGAGCGAGGGGCGCATCTACGCGAAATACGTTCGCGACAAGTTTCCAAACAGCAAGATCGCGGTGTTCTGGCAGAATGACGACGCGGGCAAGGATCAGTTCAAGGGCCTAAAGGATGGGCTCGGCGACAAGGCGGGCATGATCATCGCCGACAAGTCCTACGAGGTCTCCGATCCCTCGATCGATTCGCAGATCGTCGCGCTGCACGATTCCGGCGCCGATATCTTTTTCTCCTGGGCGGCGCCGAAGGGCTCGGCGCAGGCGATCCGGAAAGTCGGCGAGCTCGGCTGGAAGCCAAAGTTCTTCCTCGCCAATACCGCGACCACGGTCGCCTCGGTGTTGAAGCCGGCGGGGCTCGAATATGCCAAGGGCATCATCTCGACCCAATACCTGAAGGATCCGACCGATCCAACCTGGGACAAGGACCCCGCGGTCGTGAAATGGCGCGAGTTCATGGACAAATATTATCCGGACGGCGACAAGGCCAACTTCAACAACGTCTACGGCTACGTGCAGTCGGAGGCGATGGTGCAGGTGCTGAAGCAATGCGGCGACAATCTCACGCGCGAAAACGTGATGAAGCAGGCCGCCAATTTGAAGAACTTCCATTCCGACCTGATGCTGCCGGGCGTCATGGTCAATACCTCGCCCGACGATTACTTCCCGATCGAGCAGATGCAATTGATGCGGTTCAACGGCGAAGCGTGGGAGCTGTTCGGCGACGTCATCACAGGTGAGGTCGGGCACGACGCGACGCGATAGGGCCGCACTCAAGCCAACACATCCGCCGTCGTCCCTGCGAAAGCAGGGACCCATACTCCGCGGCCTGCGTTGTGAACGGGACTCGTCGTTCCGCTATCGTGCAGCAATAACCAGTCGTGGTTATGGGTCCCTGCTTTCGCAGGGACGACACGGAATGCGTTGCACGGCTGCGAGTCACACGCCTCGCACCCGTCGCAGCTATCTTGGGCGCGCCGCGGCACCGGCCGCCGGAATCTTCTCCGGCTGGCGGACGCGGAGCGCCATGCCGCCGGCGACGCCGATCACGTACATCCAGCCCTGGTGAAAATCCGACAGATGCGAATTGAGCAGCGAGCTCGTGATGCTCTGCACGACCAAGGCGAGCCCGATCCAACTCACGAAGCCGCTGCCGGAGCACAGCCTGATGTGACTGGTCCACATCGCGTAAAGCAGCAGGATGCCGATGAGCCCCTATTGGATCGCGACGTTGAAGGTCTGGTTGTGCGGGTTGTTGATCACCTCGGCGTCGAGGCCGGTTCGCCCGACGGCATCCATGGTGAACATGTGGTTGATGGAGCCGGTGCCACGCCCCTGCATTGGCGCTTCGGCGATGAATTTGATCGACTTCCGCCCATAGGCCAGGCGCTGCGCGGTGGAGGCGATGCCCGAGGTGTCCTGCGCGTGATACTCGATGCCGATGTCGGCGATGCGCTGGCGCAGATAGGGTGAGGTGGTCCAGACCACGAGGCTGGCGACGGCGACTCCGGCGGTCCGGCAGGCTTCCGCGATCGCAAGGTCGAATCGGGTTGATGGCATGGAGCGGTCCGTCTTAGCGGCAGTGTCGGGGTCACTTGTGACAGATCGCGCCCGCAAGCGCGCGTTCCGTCCGAAGGGTGAACCTTGTTTCCCATAAGTGGGAAAATATCACACGCTAAGTGAGGTGGGATTGTGTCCCACGCCGGGGATGGCTAAAAGTTGGGCATGAATGCCAAGGCCCCGAAGTCGAAGGTGGGATCGCCTGTGCCGATCGCCGCAGCGACGCTGCACGCGCCGCTGGCGCGGATGCTGCGCCCGCTGGTGCGGCTTTGCATCCGCGGCGGCATGACCTTTCCGGCGCTGACTCAACTGCTGCGCGAGCTCTTCGTCAACGTCGCCGAACACGACTTCGCACTCGAAGGCAAGGAGCAGACCGACAGCCGCGTCAGCCTGCTGACCGGCATCCACCGCAAGGAGGTGGCGCGGCTGCGCGGCGCGGGCGCGCCGGTCAACGCGGTGCCGGCGACGCTGTCGCGCACCAGCGCGATCATCGCGCGCTGGCTGGCCGCGCCCGAGTTCACCGATGCCAAGGGCGATCCGCTGCCGCTGCCGCGCACCGCCGACGGAGGCGCACCTTCGTTCGAGACGCTGGTCGAATCGATTACCAAGGACGTGCGGCCGCGCGCGGTGCTGGACGAATGGCTCGACCGCAAGCTCGTCACCATCAATGACCGCGACCAGATCATGCTGGTCGAGGAGGCCTTCGTGCCGCATGGCGACGACGACCGCAAATGGCACTATCTCGGCCGCAATCTGCACGACCATGTCGCG
Source organism: Bradyrhizobium sp. CER78 (assembly GCF_029846235.1). Taxonomy (GTDB): domain Bacteria; phylum Pseudomonadota; class Alphaproteobacteria; order Rhizobiales; family Xanthobacteraceae; genus Bradyrhizobium. The sequence continues at coordinate 386,571 of NZ_JARVWP010000003.1, read as the reverse complement.
GCCGCCGAGCAGAACGTGTCGCCGGCGACGCCGCGCTTCCTCGAACGCGCGGTGCATTACGACGGGCTGTCGGCAAAGCTGGCGAAGCGGCTCGAGGGGCGTTCGCGCGAGCTTGCGATGGAGGCGCTGAAGGTCGCCAACCGCGAAGCCAACCGCGCGCTCGCCAAGGACAAGGGCGGCGACTACCGCTGGAATTTCGGCATCTACATCTATCGCGAAGGCCCGGACGGTCCGGTCGACGACGATTCAAGCGAGGGCGGTGGGTCATGAGCGATCCCATCATCTCGCGCCGCGCGCAAAACCGGCGCAGGTTTGGCCCGCGCCGGTTTCAGAGACATAAGATGTGATTGGAAGCTCTATCCTGCGCTGAGGCGGACGCCGGCGCGGAGGAATTTCTGCGGGTCGACCGCTTCGCCGTCGATGCGGGTTTCATAGTGCAGATGCGGACCGGTGGAACGGCCGGTCGAGCCGACCGCGCCGATCACCTGGCCGATCTTGACGTATTCGCCGACCTTGACGCCGATCTCGGAGAGATGGCCGTAGCGGGTCGACAGACCGTTGCCGTGATCGACCTCGACCATGCGGCCATAGCCGCCGGCCCAGCCTGCCGACACTACCTTGCCGTTGGCGGTGACGCGCACCGGATCGCCCTGCGCGGCGCGGAAGTCGAGGCCGGTGTGCATCGCCGGCCGGCCGAGGAAGGGATCGCTGCGAACGCCGAAGCCGCTGGTGAATTCGACCTCGCCAACCACGGGCTTGCGGTAGGGCACCAGCGCCAGTGTCTGGTTCAAGCGCTGCATCTGCGCGCGGTTGATGTTGATGCGATAGAGCTGGCGTTCGAACGCGCCGGCGTCGGGCGCGAGCTTCACCGGCACATAGGGGCCGCCCATGCCTGAGCGCGGCACGGCTGCTTCGAGCTGCGACATGTTGAGGCCGAGATCGCTTATCACGCCGCGCATCCGGCGCACCCGCGATTCGATGCCGTCCTCGACCGAGGAGAGCGCCGCGACCTGGCGGCGCTCGACCTGATCGAGCGAGGTCTGCAGACGGACCAGGACATTGTCGACGCCCTGAGCCTTGGCGAACTGGTTCGGCTGCGCCTTGGCGATCAGCGGTGCGCGGGATTCCAGCCGCGCCTCGCGGTCCGGCGGCGCCACGAAGATCACGGTGTCGCTGATCGGGGAGGGCTTTGGCGTGCCGGAGGACGGCGCCGCCTCGGCGCGGCCCTGCGGCTTGATCGATCCGGTTGAGGTGGCATCGGGCATCGCGCCGAGCGCGGTGGCGCGCGATTCCAGCGTCGACTGCCGCTTCATGATCTGGTCGAGCTTCTGGTCGAATTGCTCCTGGTCGAGCAGCTGGCGGCTCGTGGTGCGGTCCACCTTGGCACGCAGCTCGGAGATGCGATCCTCGTAGGCGTATTGCATCTCGGCCTGGCGCGCGATCAACCGGGTCAGGACGTCGTCGCGGAACGCGAAGTAGGTCGCGGTCGCCGCCGACCACATGCCGAGCAGAACTACGCTGCCGACCGCGATCCAGAACACGACCGGCCCGAACCGGACCTGCTTGCCGGCATGGACCAGCGTATAGCCCTCGCCGGAGGCCGCCACCGCCGGTGCGGCGTGATGGGCGCCCGGGCGGCGCGCCGGTGCCCGGCCATGGTCCTGGTGATGATGGTGTTTCTGGTGATGACCGGACCGGCTCGACATCGGTACTCCCGCGGCCGGTCGGACCAAGCTCCGTACGGCTAATTTGCGGGGCCGATTTGAGCCCGCCATGGTTAATTTTCAGGAAATGGAACCGCTCCGGTCAGAGTGAACGGGCGGCCTCCAATACCGCTTCGGCATGGCCGTCGACCTTCACATGGCGCCAGATCCGGGCGACTTTTCCACCGGAATCGACCAGAACCGTGGTGCGAATAATTCCCATGAAGGTCCTGCCATACATGGATTTTTCGCCCCAGGCGCCATACGCCTCCAGCATCTGATGGGCGCCGTCGGAGACCAGCGGCACGGACAGCTGGTGTTTGTTTCGAAATGACTCCTGCGCCTTAACCGTATCGGCTGATATGCCGACCACCTCGGTATCAGCAGCGGTGAACTCGCCCTTGAGCCGGGTGAAGTCGATCGCCTCCCTGGTGCAGCCTGGGGTGTCGGCACGGGGATAGAAGAACAGCACCAGCTTCTTGCCGGCGAAATCCTTCAGCGAAAGGCTGCCCCCGCCGTCGCGCGGCAGGTCGAAGCCAGGTGCTGACGTGCCTTCGGCCAGTGTGACGGCGGACGACTTGGTCACGGTCTTGGTCACAGTCGCGGCCGGCTCCCGCTTTAACGGTTTCGATGCAGCCTTGTGCGAGGCTTTGCCTTGAACATCCGCTGCGGTCTTTTTCGTAGACGCCTTGGCCTTGGCTGTTTTGGGCGCAGGCTTTTTCGCAACCGTTGTGCGGGTTTTCGCCGCGGACTTCCCAGTGCTTGCGCTTGCGGCGCGCGCAACCTTCGTTGCGACCCGCTTTCCGGTTGTGTTGGAGGATTTCTTGCGCGTTTTCTTGGACATACGCCTTCCTTTCGTCGCTTTCCGAAGCTCAACCATTGGGGTATTGCGGGTCTTCTTCGCGGTGGCCGGATTCGCATCGGCCGCTGGGCAAGTTTGATGGCCACGGAGTATGGTGACAAGGAATTCGACGCGTAACCCGTTCGCTTGCTGAATTGGTTTTTGATTGGTTGGTTTGGTCCGTTCCGTGGGCCATCGGCGAGTAACATGATTAGGCGAGGATAGGCGGCGATGCCGGCACGGGAGCGCTCGATACGAATCGACGGGCGCCCCGATGGCGGCGAGCAGCTTCGCCGTCAGCACCGAGAGGCAATGGCAAGGAAAACGTCGCCGCAGGGTCCAAATCCGCGCGCCGGAGCTGACTTCTCGCAATGGGAAGACGACGCCGCGTGGGACGAGCAGGATGAGGCGGCGGGCAACCGTGCGCGGCAATTGCTGTCGCGTTCCAACACCAACCTGCATCGCTTCACTGATTTCTGTTCCGGCATGCAGCGCTGGCTGCATGGCGAGCGCTGGATCCGTCGCATCGGATTGGTGCTCGTGGTGCTGGTCGCGCTGTTCGCGACCTGCTTCGGCGCATTGTGGTGGCGGCTCGGTGCCGGCCCGATCAATCTCGATCTGGCGACGCCGTGGCTGGCCGCGGCGATCGAGGAGAATATCGGCCACGGCAACACGGTCGAGGTCGGCGGAACACAGATCGAGCGTGCCGGCCGGGTCAGGATCGCGGTGCGGATCCGCGACATCATCGTCCGCGACCGCGACCATGCGGTGGTTGCCAGCGCGCCGAAAGCCGAAGTGCGGTTGTCCGGAACGGCGCTGCTGATGGGACAGCTGCGGGCGGAGAGCCTCAATCTGGTCGATGCCGAACTGTCGGTGCGCATCACGCCCGACGGCAATGTGACCGTATCCGCTGGCGACACCGCAAAGCCGCTCGCCACCGGCGTTGCGTCCAAGCGTGAAGCAGGCCTGCCGCCGACATTCCCGCGTCCGGCGCCCGCAGCACCGCCGCCGGTGGCCTCGCCGCCGGTTGCGTCCGAGCCCTCGGCGGCCGCACCTGACTCGGCCCAGAGCGGGCTGCTTGCCGGGCTCGACTGGCTCGACAGCCTCAGCATGACCGGCCTCGACGGTCAGAACCTCAACGAGATCGGCCTGAAGAACGGCAATCTCGTCGTCGACGACCAGCAGCGCGGCAACAAATGGAGCTTCGAGAATATCAGCCTGAGCCTGCGGCGCCCGAGCGGCGGCGGCGTGGCGCTCAGCTTCGGCGAGGAGGGCGCAAAGCCCTGGTCGGTGCGCGTCCTGGTCGGACCGCAGCAGAACGGCGTGCGTTCGGTCGACGTCAAGGCCGACAAGGTTTCCACCCGGAACATCCTGCTCGCGATGCGGACCAAGGATCTCACCTACACCGCCGACCTGCCGCTGTCGGGCGAGATGAAGGGCGAGCTCGGCCGCGACGGTCTGCCGACCTATTTCCGCGGCAAGATCAATGTCGGCGCCGGCAACATCATCGACACCGACACGCCCGACTACCCGATGCCGATCGATTCGGCCGAGATGAGCGTCGAATGGGATTCGGGGCGGCGCGTGCTGCTGGCGCCGATCAAGATCGTCTCGGGCGCCAACCGCATCACGCTGCTCGGGCATCTTGAGCCGCCCAACGACAATGTCACCGACTGGCAGGCGGGACTGTCCGGTGGCACCATCGTGCTGGCCGGCGCCGACAAGAACGAACCGCCGCTGATCTTCAATCGCATCAACATCGGCTTCCGGTTCGACACCGAGAAGAAACGCGTGCTGCTGACCCAGGCCGACGTCTCCAATGGCGAGATCGGCGTCGCCGGCACCGGCAGCGTCGACTATTCCGGCGAGCCGCGGTTGCAGCTCGGATTCGCCGGCACGCCGATGTCGGCCTCCGCCCTGAAGCGGATGTGGCCGATCATCATCGTGCCCGAGGTGCGCGAATGGGTGCTCGAACGGATCGACCGCGGCACGCTGCAGCGCATCGATGTCGGCGTCAATTCGCCGGTGCATAATCTGTCGCGCAAGGGCCCGCCGATCCCGGATGACGGTCTCTCGGTCAACATCGTCGCCTCGGGCGTCACGGTGCGCCCGGTGGATCAGATGCCGGCCGTGCATGATGCGGACCTGAAGGCCAGGGTGACCGGCCGCACCGCGACCGTGACCATCAACCAGGGCGTCGCCGACACACCGGCGGGCCGCAAGATCACGCTGTCGGATTTCACCTTCGAGGTGCCGGACATGGCGCCGAAGCCGTCGCCGTCGAAGGTCAAGTTCCGGGTCGACTGTCCGGTGCCGGCCGCCGCCGAGATCCTCGCGTCCGACCGGCTCAGCGATCTCTCCGGTCCGCCGATCGATCCCAACGCCAGCAAGGGCAACGTCACCGCGATAATCAATCTCGGCATGCCGGTGAAGGGCGAGCTGACCAAGGCCGATACGATGTACTCGGTCGCCGCCGACATCACCGGCGTCGCCGTCGACAAGCTGGTGATGAACCAGAAGCTCGAGGCCAACACGCTGAAGCTGGTGGCCAGCAACGCCGGCTTCCAGGTCAAGGGTGACGTCAAGATCAACGGGCAGGCGGCCTCGCTCGACTATCGCAAGCCGACCGACGGCGATGCCGACGTCAAGCTGCAGGCAACGCTTGACGATGCGAGCCGCGCGCGCCTCGGACTCGATCTCGGTCCTGCCGTGTCGGGTGCGATCCCGATCAAGCTGAACGGCAAGATAGGCAGCGGCGACAATCCGACCACCAAGATGGGCGTCGAGGCCGACCTGACCCAGCTCAAGCTCGACAACATCCTGCCCGGTTGGGTCAAGACGCAGGGCAGGGCCGGCAAGGCGACCTTCAACGTGGTGCCGAAGGGACAATCGACGCGGTTCGAGGACATCTCGATCGAAGGCGCCGGCGTTTCGATCAAGGGCGCGCTCGAGGTCGACCAGAACGGCGATCTCATGAATGCGAACTTCCCGACCTATGCGCCGTCGGAAGGTGACAAGACATCGCTGCGTGCCGATCGCGGGCCCGACGGCGTCATCAAGGTGACGATGCGCGGCGACGTGTTCGATGGCCGCGGCTTCCTGAAATCGGCGATCTCCGGCCGCGACAGCGATCCCAAGAGCAAGACCAAGACCACCGATTTCGATGTCGATCTGAAGCTCGGTGCGGTGGCCGGCTTCAACGGCGAGGCGCTGCGCAGCGTCGATGCCAAGATCTCGCGCCGCAACGGGTTCTTCAAGGCGTTCACCCTGAGCGGCAAGGTCGGCCGCGATACGCCGGTCGCGGTCGATATGCGCGGACGCCAGCAGGGCCGCGAGGTGATCTACCTGCAGACCGGAGACGCCGGCGCGTTCCTGCGTTTCATCGACACTTATTCGAAGGTGGTCGGCGGCCAGCTTACGCTGGCGATGGAGCCGCCGATCCCCGAGCCGGGCCCGAGAGAAGGTCTCATCAACATCACCGGCTTCTCGGTGAAGGGCGAAACCCAGCTCGACCGCGCCGTCGCCGGCGGCCCGGTCAGCACCCAGAACGGCATCGGGTTCGACGCGCTGCGCGCCGAGTTCACCCGCCAAAGCGGCCAGCTGTCGATCCGCAACGGCGTGGTCAAGGGACCGAGCATCGGCGCGACCATCGAAGGCAGCATCGATTATATCGGCAACCAGGTGCGGATGAACGGCACCTTCATTCCGATGTACGGCTTGAACAACATGTTCGGCCAGATCCCGTTCTTCGGGATATTCCTCGGCGCCGGCAGTAATGAAGGCCTGATCGGTGTGACCTATGAAGTGGTGGGAACACCGAGCGCGCCGGTGCTGCGCGTCAACCCGATCTCGGCGCTGGCGCCCGGCCTGACGCGCAAGATCTTCGAGTTCAAGCAATACGGCCCGAACGACCTGCCGACGACGAACAATTGAGACAAGCGCAATTGAGATCAGCGCTGATCAACGTCCGGTCTTGACCCTCGATAGAGGTTCCAGCTGAAATTTGTTTGGTTCGGGAACATGCGCGGCGGGGTCCTGTCTGCAATCATCTGGGGTGGACGCGCCAGGTCCAGCCGCCTGCCATCGGGATGACGTTCGCGCAGGAACCTTGCTCAATCTGGGATGTTGGAGAGCAATTCAACAACTCAGGAGGAGCCCTCATGAGGACACTGTTATTGGCTGGTGTGCTGGCGGTTGCTGGTTTCGCTATGGCGACGCCGATCTCCACTGCACCCGCGTCAGCTCAGGTTGCCGTCGACACTCCGCTCGGCGGCGTGAGAGTGGGTCCGGAGCACCGTTACGATCGAGACTATGATCGACGCGCTTATCGCGCGTACGATTATGATCGCGGATATCGCGGATGCCGCACCGTCACGGTCGAGCGTGACGACGGTTCGGTCCGCAGGATCCGTCGTTGCGACTAGTAGTACCGGACTAGAAGAGTACCGGACTAGAGGATCGGCTCTCGCAACCAAGAAATCGGGAGCCATCCACTCAAGGCCGCTTCAGTTCGCGGCCTCTTCATTTCGCGAATGTCGCCTGTTGGCCGAAGGCCGACATGCATTCATGTCGGCTTCTGCGCCGCCTTCCTCTGGTCAGCGGACGTACTCGTGCGAGTTCAGCGCCGCAGCGCCGGTACCACCAGGAACGGGATCAGGCCGAGCACCACGTTGACCAGCGCGAAGGCGATCAGCGGATTGCTGGCTGGGTTTCGCGAATAGGATGAAACGGGTATTCTCGAACCAGGCGGGCAATTTCATCGGCTGGTGCGTTGAGCAGTTGCTCCTGCAGAGGCGTCAGCTGAATCGGGTCGCAAACGCCGATCACAGCGTCGACACGTCCATTGTAGAGGACCTTTCCGCCGTTTGGATCATCATAACTCCTTACCGGCCCACCCGTGTAGGGGTGCGCAGCAAAGGTGGTCAGCCCTTGGGGACGCCACCGCGATATGGACTCACATCTGGTGTCGCACCATCGGGAGAGCACGACGAAAGCTTTTCGATCGCGAGCCGATCGCGGCATCTCTCCCCGCAAGACTTCAACGTCCTTAAGGACGATCAAAAACCTGGGGGTCGAATCTTTCCTTACATCGGATAGATCGCGCGTCCATGCGATGCGCCCGCGAAACACGAGCGGCCCCATATTCGCCAGTGTTGCTCGCGCCTCGGCGTCCCGCCGCTGCTTTCGCTGATCGCCATCGGTGCGATCGAAGTTCCACCAGAACGCCTTGGCGCAGTCGAGCGCGCTCGCGTTCTTCGGACACGCAAAGACAAAAGCACAGATCAAGAGGATGACAGAAGCAACCGGGCGCATGCACGACACAATCAATTGCAATCTTCGCTTGTTTTAGAACGCCGGCAATATCCAGAGCAAGTACGTTGAGAGGCGGTCGAGAAAGCCGTGCAACGTCTTGATGGACGGCGCCTGCTGACAGCCCGCTGTCAGCCTGAGCTTCCTTGGGGCTGCCTGCCGTGGGTCTAGTCAGCGCCGCAGCGCCGGCACCACCAGGAACGGGATCAGGCCGAGCACCACGTTGACGAGCGCGAAGGCGATCAGCGGATTGTAGCTGTGGGTCCAGTCATGGATCAGGCCGCCGCCCCAGGAGCCGAGCGCAGAGCCGAGGCCGCTGCCGATCATGATCGTTCCATAGATCGTGCCGACGCGCTCGCCGCGGAAGATCTTCAGCGCGGTCGCCGTGATCAGCGGGCCGCGTGAGCCGATCATGCTGCCGAAGCAGATGATGAAGCCGGTCAGCAGCCAGTAGTTCGGATACCATTGCAGCAGCCAGAGCAGGATGATGCCTGCTATCGAAACGCCGTAGCTGAACAGCACCGAGGGCCGGCGGCCGATGATGCCGTCGAGGGTGGAGACGCCGAGCATGCCGACGAACAGCGCAACGCCGGAGAAGCCCCAGGCGGTGGCGGCCTGCAGCGGCGGAAAGCCGACGTCGATCAAATAGGCGACGATCTGCGCCGTCAGCGCGTACATCGCGATCGCGGTGAAGAAGAAGGTCGAGAACAGCGCCCAGAACGCGTGGTGGCGCATCGCGGCAAGCAGCGTCCAGCCTTCGTCGATCAGGCCGGTCTCGACCTTCTTGACGATGTGCGGCGATCCGCCGGCGAGCAGCCGCCACGGCAGAATGACCAGCGGAACGAGCAGGCAGAGCGCACTGACGCCGAACACCTGGTAGGCCTCGCGCCAGCCGATCCGGTCGATCAGCACCTGCGACAGCGGCAGCAGCACCAGGAGGCCGGCGCCGGTCGCCGAATACATCACGGCCATTGCCGTCGGCAGCCGCGGCCCGAACCAGCGGCCGAGCAGGATCGAGTTCGAGACGTTGCCGATCAGCGCGGTCCCGAAGCCGACGCAGAGGCCGACGCTGAGCTGGAATTGCCAGAGTTGCTGCGCGCGCGAGGCGATCAGGAAGGCGCAACCGAGCAGCGACAGACCGAGCGCATAGACCACGCGCGGACCGGAGCGGTCGAACAGCCGCCCGACCAGCGGCGCGGTCAAGCCGCTGGCGAGCCAGGTCAGCGAATAGACCGACACGACAGAGGCGCGATCCCAGCCGAAATTTTCCGAGATCGGTTTGAGGAACACCGTGAAGCTGTCGCTGAGGCCACGCCCGAGCACCGAGAGCACGAAGCACAGCGCGAGCACGTTCAGCGCGACGCGCGATTGTTTCGCTGGCGCTGCGAGCGTGTCGTTCGGAGGCGTGGTCTGGTCCATCGGAAAGCAGGGAGCGCGCTTTCGGCACTCCCTACAACCGACAAAAGCGAATGCGCCTATGCAGGCTTCAACAGGACGTGGCGCTTCTTGCCGAGCGACAGTTTCACCACGCCTTCCGGCGTGAGATTGGCTGGCGTCAGCAGCATCTTCTCGTCGGTGACGGCGGCGTCGTTGACGCGCAGTCCGCCGCCCTTGATCTGCCGCCGCGCTTCGCCGTTCGAGGCGACGAGCTCGGCCTTGACGAAGGCGGCAAGCACGCCGACGCCGGCTTCAAATTCGCCGCGCGGAATTTCCACCGTCGGCAAGGTTTCGGCCAGCGCACCTTCCTCGAAGGTGCGGCGCGCGGTCTCGGCGGCCTCAACGGCCGCATCGCGGCCGTGAAGCAAGGCGGTTGCCTCGGTCGCCAGCACCTTCTTGGCTTCGTTGATCTCGCCGCCCGCCAGCGCCGCGAGCTTGTTGATCTCGCTGATCGGCAGGATGGTGAACAGCTTGAGGAACTTGACGACGTCGGCGTCCTCGACGTTGCGCCAGTACTGCCAGAAGTCGTACGGCGAGAACTGGTCGGCGTTGAGCCACACCGCGCCCTTGGCGGTCTTGCCCATCTTGTCGCCGGAGGCGGTGGTCAGCAGCGGCGTGGTCAGCGCGAACAGTTGCGGCGTGCCCATGCGGCGGCCGAGATCGACACCGTTGACGATGTTGCCCCACTGGTCGGAGCCGCCCATCTGCAACCGGCAGCCGGCGCGGCGCGAGAGCTCGACGAAATCGTAGGCCTGGCAGACCATGTAGTTGAACTCGATGAAGCTCATTTCCTGCTCGCGCTCGAGCCGGAGCCGCACCGAGTCCATCGTCAGCATGCGGTTGACCGAGAAGTGCCGGCCGATGTCGCGCAGCATCTCGATCCAGTTCAATTTCGTCAGCCACTCGGCATTGTCGAGCATGATGGCGTCGGAATGCCCGTCGCCATAGCGCAGCACCTTGGCGAACACGCCGCGGATCGAGGCCTTGTTGGCTTCGATCTCCGCGACCGTGCGCATCGCGCGCGTCTCGTCCTTGCCGGAGGGGTCGCCGACCATCGTGGTGCCGCCACCCATCAGCGTGATCGGCTTGTTGCCGCTCTGCTGCAGCCAGTACAGCATCATCATGGTGAGGAAGTTGCCGATGTGCAGCGACGGCGCGGTGCAGTCGTAGCCGACATAGGCGGTGGCCTCGCCCTTCGCGGCAAGCGCGTCGAGGCCCTCGAAATCGGAGCACTGGTGAACGAAGCCGCGTTCCTGTAGAGTGTTCAGGAAATCCGATTTAAATGCAGTCATTTGTCGGCGAGCCAGATCATTCTTGTTTTACGGTTTTTGCATCTATTTGCGGAACCCTGAAGCTTGAGGCTGCCGCAGGCGGACGCGCAGTGGCATTATAGGATGTACTTGTTTGAGACAAGCCGGGGGTTCCCGGCTGGGGCGCTTCTACAATGATGTTAACGGCACTCGGTCTGATGAGCGGGACCTCGCTCGACGGGGTCGACGTGGCACTGATCGAGACCGATGGCCGCCAGATCAAGGCTTTCGGACCGTCGGGCTATCGCCGCTATACGGACGGCGAGCGCAGCCTGCTGCGCCAGGCGCTGACCGAGGCCGTTCATCTGTCGCAGCGCGACGCCCGGCCCGGGATCCTGCGGCAGGCCGAGCAGGTCGTCACCACAGCCCATGCCGAGGCGGTCGCCGCCTTCACGGCGCAGAACCGGATCTTGGCCCAGGAGATCGACATCGTCGGGTTCCATGGTCAGACCGTGCTGCATCGCCCCGAGCGGAGGCTGACGGTGCAGATCGGCGATGCCCTTGCGCTCGCCAGGGCGATCCACATTCCCGTGATGCATGATTTCCGCGCCGCCGACGTCGAAGCCGGCGGGCAGGGCGCGCCGTTCGTGCCGGTCTACCACCGCGCATTGGCGCAGTCGCTGAACCGCGAGGGCCCGATCGTCGTGGTCAATATCGGTGGTGTTTCCAACATTACATATATCGATGGCCTGGACACGCTGATCGCCTGCGACACCGGGCCGGGCAATGCGCTGCTCGACGACTTCATGTTCCGCCAGATGCATCAGCCGTTCGACACCGCCGGCAAGTTCGCAGCGCTCGGCAAGCCGGACGAAGCCTGGATCGCACAGGCGCTCAGGCTGCCGTTCTTCTCGGTTCCGCCGCCGAAATCGCTCGACCGCAACGACTTTGCCGGCCTGAAGCTCGGCGCCGTGGCGCCGGCCGATGGCGCCGCGACGCTGACCGCGTTCACCGCGGCCGCGATCGCCCGCGTCGTGCCGCTGCTGCCGAAACGGCCGAAGAGCTGGATCATCTGCGGCGGCGGCGCCTCCAACCTCACGATGCTGCGGATGCTGCGCGAGCGCCTGGCGCCGGCGACCGTCGAGCCCGCCGAGGCGCTAGGCTGGGCCGCGGACGCGATCGAGGCGCAGGCGTTCGGCTTCCTCGCCGCGCGGGGCATGAAGGGCCTGCCGCTGAGCTACCCCGCCACCACTGGGGTGCCGATCCCGATGACCGGGGGCATCATCGCGCGACCGTGATTTAGATGCAAATGCATCTACCTTGACAGTTCCATGCCGCTGCATTTAATTCGATGCAGATGCATTGAACGCGAGGATCGTCATGGCCGCCCTGAAGCTGATCAGCCACAAGCTCTGTCCCTATGTGCAACGCGCGGTGATCGCGCTGCAAGAGAAGGGCGTGCCGTTCGAGCGGATCGACATCGATCTCGCCAACAAGCCCGACTGGTTCCTGAAGATCTCGCCGCTCGGCAAGGTGCCGGTGCTGGTCGTGACCGGTGGCGACGGCAAGGAGGTCGCGCTGTTCGAGAGCAACGTGATTTGCGAGTACATCGAGGAGACGCAAGGCGGCGCGAAGCTGCATCCGCAGGATCCGCTCACCCGCGCCGAGCATCGCGCCTGGATGGAGTTCGGCTCGGCGATTCTCGGCGATCTCTGGGGGCTCGAGACCGCGACCGATGCGGCGGCCTTCGAGGGCAAGCGGCAGGCGGTCGCCGCGAAATTCGCGCGCGTCGAGGCTGCGCTCGGCGCGGGTCCGTTCTTCGCAGGCGAGAGGTTCAGCCTGGTCGATGCGGTGTTCGCGCCGATCTTCCGCTATTTCGATCTGTTCGATCAGCTCACCGATCTTGCGGTCTTCACCCACACGCCGAAGCTCCGTGCCTGGCGTAGCGCGCTGGCGCAGCGGCCGAGCGTTCGCAGCGCGGTGTCACCGGATTATCCCGCGCTGCTGCACGCGTTCCTGGTCGGCCACCGCGCGCACATGCTGAAGCTTGCCGCGTAAGCCATGTCGCACTCGGTTGCCTGGATCGCGCTCGTCGTCGCCGGTCTTCTCGATGTCGGCTGGGCGATCTCGATGAAGTATGCCGAAGGCTATACACGGCTCGGCTGGACGCTGGTCTCGCTGCTGCTGCTCGCCGCGTTCGTGTTCCTGCTCGGGCGCGCGCTGCAGGTGCTCGGCGTCGGCGTCGCCTACACGGTGTGGACCGGCATCGGCGCGGCCGGCACGCTGACCATGGGCGTGCTGCTGTTCAACGAGGCGCTGAATCCGATGAAGGTTGCCGGGATCGTGTTCGTGCTGATCGGGATCGCCGCGCTGAAGCTGGCGCCGGAGTGAGGGATGCGTAGCCCGGATGCAGCGAAGCGCAATCCGGGGTTCTTGTCCGCGGCGAGAGTGGTCCCGGATTTCGCTACGCTTCATCCGGGCTACAAGGTCAGCGCCCCGCGTCAGCGCACGTTAGCCAGCCGCATGTCGAGATAGCCGGTCACCGTCTCCATGAGCGGCTCGAGCTTGCCGTCGAAGAAGTGGTTGGCGCCGGGGATGACCTGCTGGTCGATCACGATGCCCTTTTGCGTCTTCAGCTTCTCGACCAGCGTGTTGACGTCCTTGGGCGGCACCACGGCATCCTTGTCGCCGTGCACGATCAGGCCCGACGACGGGCAGGGCGCGAGGAACGAGAAGTCGTAGAGATTGGCGGGCGGCGCGATCGAGATGAAGCCCTCGACCTCCGGCCGGCGCATCAGGAGCTGCATGCCGATCCATGCACCGAACGAGAAGCCCGCAACCCAGCAGGCGCGCGCCTCGGGATTGATCGCCTGCGCCCAGTCGAGCGCGCTCGCGGCGTCGGACAGTTCGCCGGTGCCGTGGTCGAACGAGCCCTGGCTGCGGCCGACGCCACGGAAGTTGAAGCGCAGCACCGAGAAGCCGCGATGCGCAAACGCGTAATAGCACTGGTAGACGATCTGGTGATTCATCGTGCCGTGGAACTGCGGATGCGGATGCAGGATCATCGCAATCGGCGCGTTCTTCTGCTTGGCCGGATGATAGCGGCCCTCGAGACGGCCAGCAGGGCCGGTGAAAATGACTTCAGGCATTGTGTTCCCTTGATTGACGCGTTCCCTTGATTGACGTCGATCAATCAACCGGTTGGAGCCATCTTCAGCGACGGGGCGCGAACAGGGCGGCTCATGATGAAATCGGCACAGGCGCCGCCGGGCGGCACGCTGGAGGGCCTTCTAGCATGACGCAAGGGGCAAAAATCAAGGAAATTGTGCCGCTTGGCCGGCGTGAATCAGCGCTGCGCCGCGCGGTGCGGTTCAACACGCCGAATTGTTCGTTGGCTACCTGAAGTTTTGGTTTGTCGCATTGCTATCGCGCTCGCCGCAAACGGATGTCTTGCCTGGCAACACAGGTGAGGTTTCCGTGCGCGTGAAAAATCTCAGGCACGGCTGACTCTGATCTGGTCTCGCTGCCCGACTGTCGTTATGTCGCAGTGGAAGGCCGCAACCACGGTGGTTGCCGCGGACAAGCTCGATGGCCGATCGCGTCTATCTCGACTGGAATGCCACCACGCCGCTTCGCCAGGAAGCGAAAGCGGCGATGGCCGCGGCGTGGGAGTTGAGCGGCAACCCGTCCTCGGTGCACAGCGAGGGACGCCGCGCGCGCCGGATGGTCGAGGATGCGCGCAACGCGGTGGCGAAGGCGGTCGGCGGCCGGCCGCAGGACGTCGTGTTTGTCTCCGGCGGGACCGAAGCCAATGCGCTCGCCTTGACACCGGGAATGCGCCGCGGTGCGGGCGCGCCGGTCGAGCGGCTTTTGGTGTCCGCGATCGAGCATGCGTCCGTCCTCGCGGGTGGGCGGTTTTCGCGTGGAGCGATCGGCACCGTCAATGTCACGCGCGCCGGGGTGATCGATCTCGACCATCTGCGCGCGCTGCTGGCGGATGGTCCGTCCGCGCTGGTCTCGGTGATGCTGGCGAACAACGAGACGGGCGCCATCCAGCCGGTGGCGGACGTCGCCGCGATCGTCCACGCGGCCGGCGGCCTGCTGCATGTCGATGCGATCCAGGCGTTCGGGAAGATCCCGTTCGACCTCACTTCGTCCCAGGCCGATCTCGTGACGCTGTCGGCGCACAAGATCGGTGGACCGAAGGGCACCGGCGCACTGGTGCTTGCCGAAGGCGTCGAAGGACTGGAGGCGTCACTGCGCGGCGGCGGGCAGGAGCTCGGGCGTCGGGCAGGGACCGAGAACGTCGCGGGGATCGCAGGCTTTGGTGCGGCCGTGAAGGCCGCGATGGCGGCGTTGAAGGCCGACGCCGCCCGCGTCCGGGGGCTACGCGACCGGCTCGAGCACGGGTTGCGGCAGACGCCGGACGTGCTGGTGTTCTCTGATGACGTCAAACGGTTGCCGAATACCGTTCTATTCACCGCGCCGGGATTGAAGGCTGAAACGGCGGTGATCGGATTCGACCTCGGTGGGGTAGCGGTGTCCTCCGGTTCCGCCTGTTCGTCGGGCAAGGTCCAGCCGTCCCATGTCCTGGAGGCAATGGGATACCGCTCGGAGGTGTCCCAGGGAGCGGTGCGGCTCAGTCTTGGCTGGTCTACCACGGAGACAGACGTGGATTTGACCCTCAAGGCTTGGCGAAAGCTCGCCGATACCTTAGTTAAGGGGGAACGACGAAACACAGCTTGAACTGTTCTAAGCGGATTTCGTCCTCAAGCATCGTAAGAGATTTTCGGAACTGAGATCCACCGCGGTCCTTGAAACCGCGAGCGGAGGATATGAATGCCTGCTGTACAAGAGACGGTCGAGCGCGTCCGGCGCATCGACGTCGACCAGTATCGATATGGGTTTGAGACGCAGATCGAGTCCGACAAGGCCCCGAAGGGACTGTCGGAAGACACCGTCCGCTTCATCTCAGCAAAGAAGAACGAACCGGCCTGGATGCTGGAATGGCGCCTGGAGGCGTATCGCCGCTGGCTGACCATGACCGAGCCGACCTGGGCGCGCGTCGACTATCCGAAGATCGACTACCAGGACATCTACTACTACGCGGCGCCGAAGCCGAAGAAGACGCTGTCTTCGATCGACGAGATCGATCCGGAAATTCTCAAGACCTATGAGAAGCTCGGCATCCCGCTGCGCGAGGTTGCGATCCTCGAGGGCGTCGAGCCCCCGCCGGGCGGTCCGCCGTCTGCGAACCGCAAGATCGCGGTCGATGCCGTGTTCGATTCGGTCTCGGTTGCGACCACATTCCAGAAGGAGCTGAAGGCGGCCGGCGTGATCTTCATGCCGATCTCGGAGGCGATCCGCGAGCATCCCGAGCTGGTGCAAAAGTATCTCGGCACTGTCGTGCCGACCTCGGACAACTATTTCGCGACGCTGAACTCGGCGGTGTTCTCGGACGGCTCGTTCGTCTACGTGCCGCCGGGCGTGCGCTGCCCGATGGAGCTGTCGACCTATTTCCGCATCAACGAGCGCAACACCGGCCAGTTCGAGCGCACGCTGATCATCGCCGACAAGGGTTCCTACGTCTCCTATCTTGAAGGCTGCACCGCGCCGCAGCGCGACGAGAACCAGCTGCACGCCGCAGTGGTCGAGCTCATCACGCTCGACGATGCCGAGATCAAGTATTCGACGGTGCAGAACTGGTACCCCGGCAATTCCGAGGGCAAGGGCGGCATCTACAACTTCGTCACCAAGCGTGGCGACTGCCGCGGCAAGAATTCCAAGATCTCCTGGACCCAGGTCGAGACTGGTTCGGCGATCACTTGGAAGTATCCGAGCTGCATCCTGCGCGGCGACAATTCGAGCGGCGAATTCTACTCGATCGCGATCTCGAACGGTTTCCAGCAGGTCGACTCTGGCACCAAGATGATTCATCTCGGCAAGAACACGTCGAGCCGGATCATCTCCAAGGGCATCGCCGCCGGCAAGTCGCAGAACACCTATCGCGGCCTCGTCAGCGCGCATCGTAAAGCCACTGGCGCGCGCAACTACACCGCCTGCGACTCGCTTCTGATCGGCGACAAATGCGGCGCGCACACCGTGCCCTATGTCGAGGCCAAGAATTCCTCGGCGACGTTCGAGCATGAAGCGACGACGTCGAAGATTTCCGAGGACGTGCTGTTCTACTGCATCCAGCGCGGGCTCTCGCAGGAGGAAGCCGTCGGCCTCGTCGTCAACGGTTTCGTGAAGGACGTGCTGCAGCAACTGCCGATGGAGTTCGCGGTGGAAGCGCAGAAGCTGATCTCGATCAGCCTTGAAGGTTCGGTTGGCTAATCCATCCCGCTTAAGGGCGCGGCCGACGCGCCCCGGGATGATGCTCAGGAAAAAATCAGATGTCTCTGCTGGAAGTGAAAGATCTGCAGGTTCGTGTCGAGGAACGTGAGATCCTCCACGGGCTGTCGCTCACGGTGAACCCGGGCGAGGTGCACGCGATCATGGGGCCGAACGGCTCCGGCAAGTCGACGCTGTCGCACGTCATCGCCGGCAAGCCGGGCTATGAAGTCACCGGCGGCCAGATCCTGTTCAGGGGCGAGGACCTCCTGGAGATGGAGCCGAACGAGCGCGCCGCCAAGGGCGTGTTCCTGGCGTTCCAGTATCCGGTCGAGATCCCCGGCGTGACCACCTGGAACTTCCTGCACGCGGCGCTCAACGCCCAGCGCAAGGCGCGCGGCGAGGACGAGATCTCGTCACCGGCCTTCCTCAAGAAGGTCCGCGAAGTCGCCAAGTCGCTGAACATTCCGCAGGACATGCTGAAGCGTGGCGTCAATGTCGGCTTCTCCGGCGGCGAGAAGAAGCGCAACGAGATCCTGCAGATGGCGCTGTTCGAGCCGGCCGTCTGCATCCTCGACGAAATGGATTCCGGCCTCGACATCGACGCGCTGCGGATCGCGGCCGACGGCGTCAACGCGCTGCGCTCGCCGGAGCGCGCGATGGTCGTGATCACCCACTACCAGCGGCTGCTCAACTACATCGTGCCTGACTTCGTGCACGTGATGTCGAAGGGCCGGGTGGTGAAGAGCGGCGGCAAGGAACTGGCGCTGGAGCTGGAAGAGTCCGGTTACGCGCAGTTCGAAGACGCTGCCTGACAAATACGGGTTTTCAAATGAACGTTGTCGCAAAGACCGAGACCGGGCGCGCGCTGGGCGATGCATTCGCCGTCGCGCGCGACCGTCTGCCGGGCAAGGGCAAGATCGCCGATCAGCGCCGCGAAGCATTCGAGGCCTATGAGCGCTCGGGCCTGCCGCATCGCCGGATCGAGGATTGGAAGTACACCGATTTGCGCGCGCTGATGCGCGAGGTGCTGCCGCTGGCGCCTGCGCCGGACGCAGCGGCGCTGGCTCGCGCTGCTGCCGCCGTCAAGCTGCGGGCGATCGACGGCGTACGCCGCCTGGTGCTGGTCGATGGCGCGTTCGCGCCTGATCTGTCCGATCTCGGCAGCCTCGAAAAGGGGCTCGGCATCCGTCCGCTGCGCGACGTGCTCGACGCCAGCGATGGCGCGCTCTCGGCGCAGGCCTTTGCCACTGACATCTCCAATCCGATGATCGCGCTGAACGGCGCGATGGCGACCGATGGCGTCGTCATCGAGCTCGCCGACGGCACGGTGCTGGCACAGCCGCTGCACATCGTGCACGTCGCCTCCGGCACGGCGCCGGCCTCGATGTTCACGCGCTCGCTGCTGCGGCTCGGCCGCGATACCAATGTCACGCTGGTGGAGAGCTATCTCGCCGGTGAGGGCGCCAAGGCCTACCAGGCGCATGACGGGCTGGTCGTCGCGATCGGCGACAATGCACGGTTCGACCACGTGCGTCTGGTCGAGGACAGCGTCGATGCGTTCAACATTTCCTCGGCGACGATTTCGCTCGGCGCGCACGCTCACCTGAACACGTTCGGCCTGACCTCGGGCGGTCATGTCAGCCGCTATCAGCTGACGGTGACCTGCGCCGGCGAGGGCTCGAAGGTCGAGACCAACGGCGTCAATCTGATCAACGGCACGCAGCACGCCGACACCACGCTGTTCATGGATCACGCGGTGCCGCACTGCGCGAGCCGCGAGATCTTCCGCGCGGTCGTCGACGACCGCGCCCATAGCGTGTTCCAGGGCCGCATCATCGTGCGTCCGGACGCGCAGAAGACCGACGCCAAGATGATGACCCGCGCGCTGCTACTGTCCGACGATGCGGAAGCCGACAACAAGCCGGAACTCGAGATCTTCGCCGACGACGTCACCTGCGGTCACGGTGCGACCACCGGTGCGCTCGACGAGAGCCTGCTGTTCTACATGCGCGCCCGCGGCCTGCCCGAGAAGGAAGCCCAGGCGCTGCTGATCCAGGCCTTCGTCGGCGAGGCGATCGAGAGCATCACCAGCGACGCATTGCGCGAGGTGGCAATCGCCACCGCGCAGCGCTGGCTGGAAGCGAGGGCGTGAGCATGCACAAGGCGGTCGCCAACGGTTCTTACGACGTCGCGCTGGTGCGGCAGGATTTCCCGGCGCTCGCCATGCAGATCTACGGCAAGCCGCTGGTCTATCTCGACAACGCCGCTTCGGCGCAGAAGCCGAATGCGGTGCTCGACCGCATGACTGAGGCCTACAAGAGCGAATACGCCAACGTGCATCGCGGCCTGCATTACCTCGCCAATGCCGCGACGGAGGCCTATGAGGGCGCCCGCGGCAAGGTCGCGCAGTTCATCAACGCGCGCCGCAACGAAGAGATCGTCTTCACCCGCAATGTCACCGAGGCGATCAATTTGGTGGCGTCGTCCTGGGGCGGAGAGAACCTCAAGGAGGGCGACGAGATCGTCCTCTCGATCATGGAGCACCACTCCAACATCGTGCCGTGGCACTTCCTCAGGGAACGCCAGGGCGCCGTGATCAAGTGGGCGCCGGTCGACGACGAAGGCAACTTCCTGATCGAGGAGTTCGAGAAGCTCCTCACACCGCGCACTAAGATCGTCGCCGTCACCCAGATGTCGAACGCGCTCGGCACACTGGTCCCGGTCAAGGAGGTGATCCGGCTCGCCCACGCCCGCGGCATTCCGGTGCTGGTCGACGGTGCGCAGGGCGCGGTGCATCTGCCGATCGACGTGCAGGACCTCGACTGCGATTTCTACGCCTTTACCGGCCACAAGGTGTACGGGCCGACCGGCATCGGCGCGCTCTATGCCAAGCACGAGCATCTGGTGGCGATGCGGCCGTTCAACGGCGGCGGCGAGATGATCCGTGAAGTGGCCAAGGACTGGGTCACCTATGGCGATCCGCCGCACAAGTTCGAGGCCGGCACGCCGCCGATCGTCGAGGCGATCGGGCTCGGCGCCGCCATCGACTACGTCAATTCGATCGGCAAGGAGCGCATCGCCGCGCATGAGCACGAGCTGCTCACCTACGCGCAGGAGCGCCTGCGCGAGATCAACTCGCTGCGCGTGATCGGCATCGCCCGCAACAAGGGCCCGGTGATCTCGTTCGAGATGAAGGGCGCGCATCCCCACGATGTCGCGACCGTGATCGATCGGCAGGGCATCGCCGTGCGCGCCGGGACCCATTGCGTGATGCCGCTTTTAGAGCGGTTCAACGTCACGGCCACCTGCCGGGCATCCTTCGGGATGTATAATACAAGGGAAGAAGTCGACCATCTGGCGCAGGCGCTGATCAAGGCGCGGGAATTGTTCGCATGACCGATACAGCCGAAGTCAAGACGGCCACCATGGAAACCACCTCGGCACTGCCGGCGGAGGAGACCGAGCGCATGAGCGGCGAAATCGTCGCGGCGCTGAAGACGGTGTTCGACCCGGAAATCCCGGCCGACATCTACGAGCTCGGCCTGATCTACAAGGTCGATCTCAAGGATGATCGCTCGGTCGACATCCTGATGACCCTGACCACGCCGAACTGCCCGGCGGCCGGCGAGCTGCCGACCATGGTCGAGAACGCGGTCGCCAGCGTTCCCGGCGTCGGTGTCGTCAACGTCAATCTGGTCTGGGATCCGGCCTGGACGCCGGACCGGATGTCGGATGAGGCGCGCCTCGTCCTCAATATGTGGTGATGCGTTAGGGGATTGAACTTAACCTTGGAATATCCGGCAATTGATTTGCCGCTGGGACTGACCACATGAGTGACATGACGCAAGTTTCACCAACCCCAGCCAAGCCGAAGCGGCCGCGCCCGCAGGTCATGAAGCTGACCGATGCCGCGGCGGAACGGATTTCCGAGCTGACCAAGCGCGCTGACTCGGAGATCGTCGGCCTGCGCGTCGGCATCAGGAATGGCGGCTGCGCCGGACAGTCCTACACCGTCGAATACGCCCACGAGATCCGCCCGACCGACGAAGTGGTCGAGGACAAGGGCGTGAAGATCCTGGTCGATCCGAAGGCCGTGCTGTTCCTGCTCGGCACCGAGATGGACTACGTGGCCGACAAGATGCAGGCCCAGTTCGTGTTCAACAACCCGAACCAGGTTTCCGCCTGTGGCTGCGGCGAATCGGTGCAGCTCAAGCCGGCCACGGTCTAGAAGATCAAGGGAACGCCGGTCTCTGCGGCGCAACCACCAATTCCATCCGGCGTCATTGCGAGGAGCGATAGCGACGAAGCAATCCATGGGTCCGCATACCCGGTTGGATGGATTGCTTCGCGGAGCCTGTTATCGGGCGCGCGTTCGCGCGACCCGTTGGCTCGCAATGACGTGGATGGAGACGCGCTCTTCCCCTGAGCGCGCAAAGCGGGGCGATGGGCACATGGACCGCGAATTCCTGACCGACCTGTTCGCCGATTTCGGCCCGGTCACGCTGCGCCGGATGTTCTCCGGCTACGGCATTTCCGCTGACGGCACCAATTTCGCGCTCGCGCTGCGTGCCGGGCTCTACTTCCGCGCCGACGAAGAAACCATCCCGCAATTCGAGGCGGAGGGCTGTGGGCCGTTCCAGTACCAGACGCGTTCCAAGACGGTGACGGTGAACTCCTACTGGCAGCTGCCGGCCCGGCTGTTCGATGATTCCGAGGAACTCGCGGTCTGGGCGCGCTCGGCACTCGGCGCCGCCCAGCGTGCCGCGCTGCGCAAGCGGCCAAGGAAGGCGAAGGCGTCGACGAAGAAGGCTGCTGCAAAGAAAGTTGCAGGCAACAAGGCGAAGGCGGCGGTGAGGAAGTCTGCGGCGAAGCGACCTTCAAAGAAGCGGACACAGAAAAGAAAACTATCCTGATTCTGACGGGCGAAACCCCTCCACGTCATTGCGAGGAGCGATAGCGACGAAGCAATCCATCGTTCCACATATGCGGCACGATGGATTGCTTCGCTTCGCTCGCAATGACGACGGCGGAATTTAAGCGATCAGATCACGCCACGCGCGATTGCGTCTCGGCGCTGAATTCCGGATCGGCCTCGCAGATCACGCGGTTGCGGCCGGCGCGCTTGGCGGCATAGAGGCAGGCATCGGCGCGCTCGATCAGCGAATCCGTGTCGTCGGCCGGTTTCAACATGGAGACGCCGACCGAGATCGTGACCCGGCCGAGGATTTCACCGGTCGACTTCTTCTTCAGCTCCTTGGCCATCACGGCACGGCGGATGTGATCGGCGACCGTCAGCGCCTGGCGCAGCGCGGTGTTGGGCAGCACGACAGCGAATTCCTCGCCGCCGTAGCGGGCAGTGATGTCCTGGCCCTTGATGGTCTGCTTCAGCGATTGCGCCACCAGCCGCAGCACCTGATCGCCGGTGAGATGGCCGTAGGAATCGTTGAACGACTTGAAGTGATCGATGTCGAACATCAGGAGCGACAGCGGCTCGCCGCTGGCCAGCGCGGCCTGCACCGCCATGTCCATCGAGCGGTCGAAATATTTCCGGTTGCCGAGGCCGGTGAGCGGATCGGTCAGGCTCTCGGCGCGGATCGCCTCGAGGCTGTGCTGCAGCTCGTTGATCTCAGACTTGGACAGCGCGAGCCGGTTCTCCAGCGCCTGATTGGTCTCGCGCATCTCACGGGTCGATTTGGCGAGCCCCTCGACGATGGTCTTGATCTGGTCGCGGGTCGTCGCGGTCGAGAGGCGGTCGCTGGCGCCGACGAGGCTGGCGTCATAGGTCGCGGACACACCGAGCGCATCGGTGATCAGCTTCATGACGGCATCGATCTCGCCGATGACGCGCGCGCCGACCTTGTCGATGCGGTCCGAGGTCTTGATGTGCGAAAGATAGGTTTCGTAGATCTGCTCGAGATCGGATTCAGAGAGCTTGCCGCTGCGCGCCAGCGTCTCGTTGATGACCTTGTTGAGCGGTGCGTTGTATCCGGTCGCGTAGACGTACCAGATCTCATAATTGCGGGGGACGGCGGTCTGGCGAAGCGAGCGGATCTGACCAAGCGCGACTTCGGCAAAGGCCAACGTACGTTCGTGTTCGTCCAGCAGTTTGACCACTGTTACGTCCTCAATGCACCAATGCCGGTCGTGTCGGGCAGCAATGACTAAATTATAGGGGCGAGGGTACGGGACGAGAGTGAAGGCAAGGTAAACAGTAGAACTACGGGAAGCCGGCCGCGACTATTGTTCAATGCGCCTGACGCCGTCGCGTTCGCGAGCGGCTTTCGGAAGCTTTTCGCTTGCGTGTCAACGCGATGCGAAAACAGGGCGCATTTGTTTCAAACGCGGGAGATCAGCGCGTGTGACGACGGCCGGCGGCAACATCAACTGTCCGGAATACCGCCGCTGGCGCGGCGGCAACACAGCAGCCCTTAGGCGCGTGCGCGCACGGGTCGCAGCAGGAAGGCGGGCAGGTGCGAATGATCGGCGGGCTCGTGGTCGACCTCGCGCTGCGGCCGCCGCGGTTCGGCACGTCCGATCGACGGCACATGCGACGGAGCTGCCTGGGGCGAAGAGCCACGGCCGTGGCGCGGCTCGCGCTCCGGCTTGGCTGCACGCTCCTGGCGGGGCTCCTGGTCGTGACGCGGCTCGCGCGCTTCGCGTTCACGCCGCGGCTTGCGGCCGCCGCGGGCGCCATCGCGCGAACCTTCGCGGCTGCGCGAGCGGCGCGGCGCGGCGTCCTCGTCGGAGGCGTCGCTGTGAACGGTGTAGTCGCCCTCGGTGCGCGGAATCTGCTGACCGATCAGCTTCTCGATTGCGGCCATCGACTTGCTGTCGAGCGGGGTGACGATGGAGATCGCGGTGCCGGTGCGTCCGGCGCGTCCGGTGCGGCCGATGCGATGGACGTAGTCATCGGGGTGATGCGGCACATCGAAATTGAAGACGTGGCTGACGGCCGGGATATCGAGGCCGCGGGCGGCGACGTCGGAGGCGACCAGCAGGGGCAGCTCGCCCTTGCGGAACTGATCGAGCGCGGCCATGCGCGCGCTCTGGTCCATGTCGCCATGCAGGGCGCCGACGCTGAAGCCGTGCTTCTGCAGCGATTTGTGAAGGACGGCGACTTCGCGCTTGCGATTGCAGAAGATAATCGCGTTGTTGAGGTCCTTGGCATCGCGCAGCAGGCGGCGGAGGATCTCGCGCTTCTCGTGCGGCTCGCGGCCGGCGGGCACCTGCGATTGGGTCACGGTCACCGCAGTCGTCGCGGGCTTGGACACCTCGATCCGGGCCGGGTTGTGCAGGAAGGCCTCGGTGATGCGGCTGATTTCCGGCGGCATCGTTGCGGTGAAGAACAGGGTCTGCCGCGTGAAGGGAACGAGCTTGCAGATGCGCTCGATGTCGGGGATGAAGCCCATGTCAAGCATGCGGTCGGCTTCGTCGATGACCAGCAGCTCGACGCCGGTGAGCAGCAATCCGCCGCGTTCGGTATGGTCGAGCAGGCGGCCGGGCGTTGCGATCAAGACGTCGACGCCGCGCATCAGCTTGGAGTCCTGGTCGCCGAACGAGACGCCGCCGATCAGCAGGGCGACGTTGAGCTTCTGCCCGGCGCCGTATTTGTCGAAGTTCTCCTTCACCTGCGCGGCAAGCTCACGAGTCGGCTCGAGGATCAGCGTGCGCGGCATCCGTGCCCGGGCGCGGCCCTTCTCGAGGATGGTGAGCATCGGGAGAACGAAGGCAGCGGTCTTGCCGGTGCCGGTCTGGGCAATGCCGAGGACGTCGCGCCGGGCGAGGACGTGCGGGATTGCCTGTTCCTGGATGGGGGTGGGGGTGGTGTAACCGGTGGCCGCAACAGCGGCTTGGACCTTATCGGACAGGCCTAGATTGGAAAAAGACATTGAGCCTCTGGTCGAAACCGCCGTTCGGAATCGAAGGTAAAAGGCTGTCGCGTTCGGCCCCGAAACGGCTCGCTTTTCTATAAAGCTCGGGGGCTCTGACTAACGCTGACGGACGGCAAACCTGACGAATCGCGTTTCGATCCGAGGGCCGCGTTGCCCCGCAACATAGGGGCGAAACCGGTAAAGTCAATCTTGGAACCGGCCGGATGGGCCAAAAAGCTTAACGTTTTCGCCAAAATAACCGTCATTTCCGTCATTTGACGGTCAAATGAATCGCCAGTCCCCAGTCCGATGACGAGGCCCCCGGCGAGGGCCTGCGCCGCCTTTGCGGGGAGGCGCGTTGGCAAAATATCGAAAACAACCCCATGCAAAGCAGCCGGCGGTGGCCGGCGTTCGACCACGCCAGTTGACACGTCGGGCAACTCACGGATACTTTTCTAATATTCCGAAATCACGCAGACGCATGCTCGCCGCAAGGCATTACCAGGCATAGCGGACCACGCCCTTGCCGGCGTAGGAGCGGGTCACGTTGGAGAACTCGCCCTCGAAGCTTGCAAGCGCCGACCAGCCGTTCGCCCATTTCAGCTCGGCGGAGGCGGTGGTGAGCGCGGAGTCGGCGGCCTGCGCCGCGCCGCTCACGACGAAGCTCGCGCCGGGCAGGGTCTGGAATGTCGCGGCGATGCTGTGGTCGGGGTTGAAATCATGCGCCCAGGCCGCGCGGCCGCGCAGCGTCAGCACCGCATCTGACAGCGCGAAGGATTTGTCGGCGCGCAGGCCGAGCTCGCTGCGGCTGTCGGTGACGCTCTTCGCGTTGTAAGCGAGCGCAAAGGTGTTGGCGCCGACGATCGCCTGCTCGGCGTAACCCGGAAGCTGGAACGTCGTGAACTGGCCGGCGGCGTAGGGCGTAAGACCAACGCCGCCGATCCATGGTGCGACGAAGCGGGTGCCGCCCTCGGCGCGGCCCGACCAGGCATTGGCCATGAACTCGGCGCGCAGGCGATCGATGCTGCCGACGATCACGGTGCGGTCCGTGGTGATGTCCTGCCAGCCATAGGCCAGCGCACCGGCAAGGTACGCCGCGCCGATAGTGTGCCTGATGAAGGCGCCGGCCTGGAACAGGTCGGAGCGGCCGCCGCCGCTGTTGGCGACGCTGAAATTGGTGCCGCCGCCAGCGAGCGCGAAGCCGGCGATCGTGTTCGGCGAGAAGCGGTAGTCGGCGCCAATCGCGGTGCCGAACACCTGGCTGGTGGTGTTGTTCGAGCCGAGCGCCGTGTTGCCGTCGGTGGACTGTGAGCCGCCGTAGGCCGCTGCCCACATGCTCCAGCGCGGATCGTAGCCCTGGGCAATCGGCGCCTTGCGATAAATCGCGGCATAAGTGTCGCTGGTCGGATGCTTTGCCGCAAAGGCCAGGGAATTGTCGTCGGTGTAAGCCGTCGACACGGTCGGCATCGTCGTTGCACCGCGGCCGTCGACGAAGGGATCGAGCATCGTACCCATGAACTGGTTCATGGCGTTGAACGTGGTCTGCTGCGAACCGGCCGCGCTCTCGCCCGAGAGCTGGGTCAGGCCGTTCAGGAGATTGTCTCCCGACAGGTTGAAGATCGCGCTGAAGGCGTTGGAGAGATTGGCGCCGCCGAGCAGGCCGTTGTCGATCGCACCCGCGACGCTCCTGTGATTGATGCCGGCATTGGCCGGCAGGATCGGGGAGAGCAGGCCGGGATCGACCGACAGCAGCACGTCGTTGCCGACGTAGCTCAGCACCGGATTGCGCGCGAGGTTGTTGGCGAGCAACAGGCTTGCCGAGCCGAACGTGCCGCTCAGCGTTCCCGCATTGACGATGGTGTAGGTGGTCTTCCTGGTGATCCGTTCGAGCGGCTGCACGATGACGTTGCCGGCGATGTTAGCGGTGCCCGTCACGATCGCCTTGTCGCTGATCGTGTTGGTGACCTGCACCAGATAAGTCGCCGCCGCGGTCATGGTCAGGCTCGCCATCGTGATGGTCCCCGGCGAATTGCCGGGCGACAGCGTGCCGCTGATCACAGTGTTGCCGATGGTGCCGTTGCCGCCGAGCGTGCCGTTCGGGCCGACCGTGACGCTTGCATTCGGCATCGCGCCGTTGAGGATGAACACGCTGTCGACGTTGACAGACCCGGCAAAGTTCGAGTTGCCGGTAAAGCTCCAGTTCGAGCCGGCGAGAACCCCGAAATTGGCGAAGCCGCTGCCAAGTTTCGACAGGTCGAAACTCGACGCGGTGGTTCCGCCGAACTGTACGATACTGGTGCCGCTGCCGACGATGTTGCCGTTGAACACGGCGCCGGACTGGACTTGCAGCACATCGTTGGTGCCGCCGAACTGGACGGCGGTGCCGCCGGTGCCGGTGATGATGCCGTTCGCGATCAAGGTGGTGGTGCCGCCCGACGTCGTGATGCCGGTGGTGCCGGTGACTGATGTCCCGGTCGTGATGAAGATGTTGCCCGGTGTCGAGCGCGATGCGGCAATGCCGACGCCTGAGCTCTGCACGCCGGCGAGCGCATCGATCCTGATATCGCCCAGACCGTCGCGCTGGGCGAAGATGCCGTAGCTGCCGGCCGCCGTGCCGCTCGCAATCACGTTGCCTTCAGCGCGCAGCGCCAGCGTCGCGGCGTTGTCGGCGCCATTCACCATGACGCCGCTGATGCCGATCGCCGCCGCGCTTGCCGAGGTGGCGCTCACGGTCCCCTTGGTGTCGAGATCGATGCCGCCGAGCCCCGCGGTCAAGGCCGCGAATCTGGTGCTGCCGCGGCTCAGCCCGATGCCGGTCGCGGCGCCATCCGAGGTCGCGCTCACATCGCCATTGGCGTGAACGGTGAGGATGCCGGTGTTGATGTTGCTCGGAGCAAAGCTGCCGCCTGAGGCGCTGATGCCGGTGGCGGTGCTGCCAGCGCCGATCGCGGTCGCCGTCACGGCGCCGTCGGCGGTCAACCGGACTGTGCTCAGATTGTTTTGTCCCACGCTGACGCCGACGACTTTCGACGCGGTGTCGCTGATCGACGTGGCCGTCACGGCGCCGTGCAGGTTGAAGTCGACCGGGACCTCGCCGAAGGCCGACAAGGCGGCCCCCGTCACATTTGCGACGGAGCCGGACCTTGTCATGCCGGTGATCGCAATCGATCCATTGGCGTTCAGTGTCGCCGATCCATTGCTGGATGTACTGCCTAGCGCGGCCGATAGGCCGGCGACGCTGCCACCGGCCGATTTGGAGGTCGAAGTCCTGGTGTCGAAGGTTCCGGAAATATCGCCATTGAAGGTCGCGGTGTTGGTGCCGCTGGCCGCAGAGAAAGCGACGGACGCCAGGGCGCCGTAGTAGGCCGTATCGGGGCCGCTTCCCCTGGCAATATTGCCGTCCACGACAAGGCTGTTGTTGGCGCCGCCGGCGGCGGACACCGAAAGCGTCCCACCCGTGATGCCGTGCGTTCGGACCGTCGTGGTCCCAGTGCCGTAGTTCTGCAAGCTCACGGAGCCGCTGACATCCTGGTTGAGCTTCACCGTGAACGCGTTGGCATTGGCCGAATTGTTGCCCTCGACGGTGATGTTGCCCGAGACGCTCGCATTGGTGGTGAGGTCGACGGTCCCGACGCCGCCGTTCTGGAGATAGATGCCGCCGACGATCGCGCCGTTAGTGGTGACGGAAAGGTTGCGTGCAGTATGAAGGCTCTGTCCCATCCGGACGTAGATCGCGCCGCCGGCTTGGGTTGTGATACCGTTGACTGCGCCTGTCGCGATCGTGACGTCGGATTGGCTGCCGTCGGTCACGACGAAGATTGCCTGACCGGCCACGATCCGGCTGCCGACCGTGTTGATGTTGACGCTGGCATTCGCTCCGCTGCCCACGGCCTGGATGCCGGTGCCGCCCCTGATCGTGCCGGCGGTCTGCGTAATGGAGGTCAGACCGTTGCCGATTCCGGCAGTGATCGCGTACCCGTCGGCGGTGACGTCGGCCGATCCCGTGTAGGTGATCGTGCCGAGGGCGGAGAGTCCGATGCCATTGTACGGCTGGTGCGCCGTGATGCCGGCGGGGTCGTTGTGATTGAAAGTGAGGTTGCCGCTGCTGCTCGCGGTCACGCCGCGGGTCGTGATCCCGGCGCCGGCGTTGATGTTGACCGTGAGATCACCGCCGAAACTCGTGTTGAGCCCGCCGTCCGAGGGGTGGGCGGCGTCGCAGAGCACGTTGGCGGTGCCGACGCCCGTGCAGTAGACCGCAGCCTCGGCCGCGGAGCTCAGCGCGATCAACGACGCCGAGCCGAGCAGCGCGCCGCGCCAAATCCCCGACCCGCCGCCGCTCGCCATGACCTTGCCCCCGCATGCCAATGTAACTGGTTGTTTCTGGCGTAACGGTCGTGCGGCGTCTTCTCAGTGCGCGCATACCGTCGGTCCAAAGCGCGCCTGCCGCAAAAATGCAGCCAAGTGTGGCCGTAAGGCCTCATCGGGTCGCCGCCGCGGCTAGTGCCCCGCAGCCCGGTACTCGCCAGGCGTCAGGCCTTCCGATGCGCTGAAGATCCGGTAGAAGGTGGCCAGGCTGCCGAAGCCGCAGGAGAAGGCGATATCGGCGATCGGCCGCGGCGGCTTTTCGCACAGCAGCTTGCGGCTCTCGCTCAGGCGCTGCGCGGTGACGGTCTGCGAGAAGCTCGCGCCGGTTGCTTCGAACAGCACGTGCAGGTAACGGATCGAGACGCCGAGCATCTCGGCGACCATGCCCGGCGACAGCGCGGGCTTGGCGAGGTGGCGCGTGATCAGACGGCGCGCGAGGCTGAGCCGGCCGACGCGCAGTGCCTGCTGGGCGCGGCGGCTGCCCGGCCTGATCGCGCCGCGCTCGATCAGCGCAAGGTCGGCGATGATCTTGACCAGCGCAGGAATGCCCGCGGTATCACCGGCCTCCATCGCGTCCTTGAAGTCGGCAAGGCAGGCTTCGAGCAGCGGCACCCAGCCGCGATTGCTGGTCGTCAGAGAGCCCCGACGGGCGAGTTCGATCGCTGCGGCCTGGTCCACGGCATCGGGCGCACGCGTGTGCGGGCTGTCCTCAAGCTTTGTGCGGTGCATGATCCCTCGCTCTGCGTCAGAGCGCGCCTCGCCGGTAACGAAATTGGCAGTGCCGGGTCCGGGCGAAGCACCAGCGCGGTTCTGGCGAAATCGACGGAAATTATCTTCTCAATGCGCGCAGGCTGATCACATCGGTCCGGAGAATGCCGGGCCGCGCGACGATCGGCCGGATCGTCCGGTTGCCCCATGTCAGCCATTCGAGACTCTCCAAAGGTCTTGCGATGTAATATCGTATATTTCACATAGTCATGTAAAATATGAAATAGATAACACGTGTCAAAACTTGTCGGCGCGCCGGGAAACGGTCTGGCCGGCGGCTGATGGTCGATTGTCGGAGGGATTTGCTGATCGGGAGGCCGCGCGCGGGCGCTAGAGGCTCGATGAGATTACGTTGCGCTGGAACGGCCCCGAAGGTTCACCTCTCCCTTGGGAGAGGTCGATTTGCGCAGCAAATCGGGTGAGGGGTGACGGTCTATCGAGAGAGCAAGAGCCCTCACCCGGATTGCTTCGCAATCCGACCTCTCCCCGGCGGGGAGAGGTGAACCAAGACAGCGCTAAACGGATTCAACCCAATCTCATCGCGCTTTAGCGCGGATTACTTCCGCTTCGGCATCACGGCGCAGCCGTAGAGCACCATGGCGCACATCTGGCGGTAGCGGGCCGAGAAGTCGTCACGGGCGATCGGCGGCAGCGCCTGGTTGACGGCGCGGGCGCCGT
The DNA here is from genome assembly GCF_029846235.1 of Bradyrhizobium sp. CER78. Taxonomy (GTDB): domain Bacteria; phylum Pseudomonadota; class Alphaproteobacteria; order Rhizobiales; family Xanthobacteraceae; genus Bradyrhizobium. The sequence goes on along the minus strand of NZ_JARVWP010000003.1, from coordinate 356,012 downwards.
CGGCCAACGCCTGTGCGATCTGCTCCGGCGTGAACTCGCCGTTCAGCTTGAGCAGCCGTGCCGCTTGCAACTCGATGACCAGTCTTTCCAGATCAGCCTGAAACGAGACGGCGGATTTGATCATCAGATCGCGGCAGCGCTTGAAGGCCTCGGCATTGAGCTCGACGGTGTGCGGCGAAGCGGTGAGGCGGCGCCGCGTCTCGCCGTAGCGGGCGTCGAGAATCGTCGCGAAGATATCGAGCGCGCCGCCGCCCTTTGCCCGCACGGTCCGGCCGGCCTCCAGCGCGAGCGCGACGTCCTCGACGTGGCGCCAGGCGATGACGGCGCGAAATGCCTCTTCCTTGTTGCTGAAGTAGTAGTACAGCGCGCGCTGCGTGAAACCGCAGGCCTTGGCCAGCCCGACCATCGACAGCCCGCTATAGCCGTAGTCGAGAAAAGCCTGATTGACCTGCATCAGCAGGTCGGGTCCAGGCTTGATCATCTTCTTCGACATCAGGAGTCCGGGGACGACGAGGGGCGGCGCGTGACGCCGGGAATCCCGATTACGGGCATCAAGGCGCTTTAGCAACCCGCAAGAGCCCGGTGCGCCTGCGCGTCCGGAGGGACGCTCAGGCCGGTCGGGCCCGGTAATCGCCCGGCGTCATCGATTCGGCGGCGTTGAAGAGGCGGTAGAACGTCGCAAGGCTCTCGAAGCCGCAGGCAAAGGCGACTTCGGCGATGGTCTGCCCGGGCTGCTCGCGGAGCAGGCGGCGGCTTTGCGCGAGGCGGAGCGCGGTGACGGTCTCCGAGAAGCTCATCTCCGTCTCCTCGAACAGGATGTGCAGGTGACGGACCGAGATGCCGAGCAGGCCCGCAATCAGGGTGGGCGTCAGCGCCGCATTGGGCAGATGCCGCCGGATCAGGCGGCGCGCCAGCGACAGATGGGCGGTTCGCAGCGCCTGCTGCGCGAGCCGGCTCTTGGGCCGCATGACACCGCGCTCGATCAGCGCGATATGGGCCAGCGCCTGCACCATCGGGGCCGGGTCCGCCGCCGCGGCGCCGTTGTCCTCGACGAGGTCGCGGAAGCATGATTCCAGCAGTGGCTGCAGCGCGGCCTCATCCTGCACGGGGCTGGGGACGAGCTCGCCGAGCTCGGCGCCCCGCGGAACGATATCGGTCACCGGGATCTTGATGATGCGCAGGTGGAAGCCGTCGTCGTGCAGCGGGACGGTGCGATAGGGCAGGTCCGAATAGCTGGTCGCGAGCATGCCGTCGCGCACCGCGAACTCATCGAGCCGCGCGCCGCCGAACCAGCCGCCGCCGCCGAGCTGCTGGTAGATGCACAGGCTGTCGCTGCGTGCGTCGGCGATGTCGCCCGCGCCCCGTTCGACGCGGTAGGGCGAGGCCCGCAGCTCGACCAGGCCGGCATCACCGAGCTTGCGCAGCGAGAACTCGCCGAAGAAGTTGCGGCGGTGCTCGGGTTCGAGTTCGGCGGTGACGCCGAACAACCCCTTGGCGCGCACCTCGCGCCAATAGTCGAAGCGATCCCGGGGATCGACCTGCTCAGTGGACCATGTGTACACGGAAAAGCGCCTGGGACCTGTGGAGAACTCGCGGCAGAGTGAAGCCCCGAATCTATCACGCGGGCTGTAAAAAGAAACTTGACCTGGGACGGACGGGACGCCCCATGGTCGCTACGGGATGGGCGGCCATGACGGCCATCCGCCGCGGGCCTTGAACCGGCCAAACGGCTGATCCGACTATTAGGCGGCGGTCGCATGCGCGGCGCAGGCGGGAATCGGGATGAAGAGCTGGCTTTCGAGACTTTCGGCGACCCTGTTGGCGGTCGCATTCGTCACATCGGCGGCGCCTGCCCAGGCCGAAAAGCGCGTCGCGCTGGTGATCGGCAACAATGACTACAGGAACGTGCCCAAGCTGCAGAAGGCGGTCAACGACGCCCGCACCATGGGCGACACGCTGAAGCAGCTCGGTTTCAACGTCATGGTGGCCGAGAATCTGAACCGGCAGGCGTTCTCCGAGACGCTGCTCGCCTTCGACCGCGCTGTCGAACCCGGCGATACCGCGTTCTTCTTCTACGCCGGTCACGGCTTCGAGATCGCGGGCCAGAATTTCCTGCTGCCGACCGACGTACCGGCGGCGACCGAAGGGCAGGAGGAGCTGGTGCGCGACGCCTCGGTTCTCGCCGACCGCATCATCGAGCGGTTGCAGAACAAGAAGGCGCGCACCTCGATCCTGGTGTTCGATGCCTGCCGCAACAATCCGTTCGAGCGGGCCGGCACGCGCGCGGTTGCCGGCGGCGGCGGCCTCGCGCCGATGACGCAGCTGCCCGAGGGCGTGTTCTCGGTGTTTTCGGCGGGGCCACGCCAGACCGCGCTCGACCGGCTGTCGAACGACGATGCCAATCCCAATTCGGTGTTCACGCGAACCTTTGCCAAGGAGCTGCTGCAGCCCGGCGAGAACCTCGTGCAGGTCGCGCAGCGCACGCGGCGCCTGGTCAGCGAGATGGCCGAGACCGTGAAGCACAAGCAGATCCCGGTCTATTTCGACCAGATGGTCGACGACGTCTTCCTGAACGGGATCGCGAAGGCGCAGGCCGAGGCGGCCAAGCCGTCCGCTCCGCCGCAGCAGGTCGCCGCGCTGCCGCCGGTCTCGGTGCCGAAACTGCCGAAGGAGGATGCGATCAACGCGCCGATCGCGAGCTTCTCGCGGCACAATGGCGGCTGGACTGTAGTTTTCTCGATCGCCGATCCGACGCTCGGCATTTCCTGGCGGATCGGCGATAGCGGCGACTTCCGCGAAACCGGCTTCATGGACACGCTCGACCCGCGCACGCGCAAGCGGATGCCCAATCCATCGATCGAGCTGCCCGCCGACGCGCCGGCGGCCACGATCGAGCTGCGCTATGTCGATACCCAGGGCGAAATGCAGGGGCCATTCCCGATCAAGTTCGATCCCGACGCCGCGCTGATTCGCGACCAGCGCAAGATCCTCGACATGACTGCGACGAGCTGGCTGTCGTTCCGCGAGTTCAACGGACTGCTGGTCTACTACACCCACCTGATGTCGTATCGCTGCGCGATCCGCGAGGTGCGGATCGGCATCGACAGCGCGGTGCCTGACAAGGTGCTGAAGATGCCACCCTGCAATTCGCGCGATCCGAGCGCGATCCCGTCCGACGCGCAGCCTTATCTGAAGCTCTCGCCGCAGACCAAATCGGTCTCGGTGGAGCTGACCTATCGCGACGGCAGCGTGTCGGAAATCAAGACCTTCCGGCGATAGCTTGCATCCTTGTCGTCCGGCCCGCGTTACAAGGGGAGCGGCGAGACAACCGTAAGGACGGCGTCATGGATGCGGGCAATCCGGCAGGATCGAACACACGTCAGATGAAGGTGCGCTGCTGTGTGGTCGGCGGCGGGCCGGCCGGCATGATGCTCGGCTATCTGCTCGGACGCGCCGGGATCGACGTCGTGGTGCTGGAGAAGCACGCCGACTTCTTCCGCGACTTTCGCGGCGATACCGTGCATCCCTCGACCCTGCAGGTGATGGACGAACTCGGCCTGATCGACGGCTTCCTGAAGCTGCCGCACCAGAACATCCAGAAGCTCGACGGCATGTTCGGCCGCACCTCGGTGCGGATCGCCGACCTCAGCCGCCTCAGCGTCAAATATCCCTTCATCGCGATGATGCCGCAGTGGGATTTTCTCAATTTCCTGCGCGAGAGCGGCAGGCGTTTCCCCTCGCTGAAGGTGCTGATGAATGCAGAGGCGACCGACCTGATCCGGCGCGGCGACGCCGTTTCGGGTGTCCGCGTGAACACGCCTGATGGTCCCATCGAGATCGAGGCGGATCTCACGATTGGCTGCGACGGCCGCCATTCGATCGTGCGCGAGCGCGCCGGCCTCAAGGTCGAGGAGATCGGCGCGCCGATGGATGTGCTGTGGTTTCGCGTCGGGCGGCGTCCGGACGAGACCGAGAGTTTGTTCGCCCGCATCGACAACGGCAAGATGATGGTGACGTTCGATCGCGGCGACTATTGGCAATGCGCCTATGTGATCGCCAAGGGACAATACGAGGCCGTGAAGGCGAGGGGATTGCCGGCGCTGCTCGACGACGTGCTGCGGCTGGCGCCGATCCTCAAGGCCGGCATCGCCGACGTGAAGAGCTTCGACGACGTCAAGCTGCTCACGGTCGCGATCAACCGGCTGACACGCTGGACTCTGCCGGGCCTGCTCTGCATCGGCGACGCTGCGCACGCGATGTCGCCGATCGGCGGCGTCGGCGTCAACCTCGCGGTACAGGACGCGGTCGCGACCGCCAACATCCTGGCGGCGAAGCTCGCACAAGGCCGCCCGTCGGAGGACGAGCTCGATGCGGTGCGGCGTCGCCGCGAATTCCCGGTGCGCGTGACGCAGCGCATGCAGGTGATCGCACAGGACAACATCATCAGCGCGGCGCTGAAGGGGGGCGATCAACCGGTGCCGTTCGCGTTGCGGTTGATCACGGCGATGCCCTGGCTGCAGGGGCTGGCGGCCCGTCTCGTTGCGGTCGGGGTGCGGCCGGAGCACGTGCACTCGCCGGCCGCGAGCTGACGCGTGGCCGTGCGCGCGGAAGGAATTTATCAAGGATAACAGCTGCTTAATCTGGCTGCTAGAAGTTGCGCGGTTGCAACAGCGAGACATGATTCGAAACCGGCGGTCACGGATTCTGCACTGCCGGTTCCCGCGGTTTTCTTTTGGTAAGGGTCTCTCTGGGAAAGCTGGTGCCCATCGGACAACCTGGGGGTGCCATCGTGTTTCGTGCCAAATTCATTGCCGTGTTGACTGCAACCAGCGCGCTCGGCCTCAGTGCCGCCGCGGCCGCCGATCTCGCGGCGCGTCCCTACACCAAGGCGCCGGCCTATGTCGAAACGCTCTACAACTGGTCCGGCTTCTATGTCGGCGGCCATCTCGGCGGCGCCTGGACCAACGAGCAGTGGGTCAACAGCGCGAACACGACGGTGTTCGGCGATCTCGCGCCCGGCCAGGGCTTTCGGCAGCGCGGCTCGGGCTTCGTGGGCGGCGGTCAGATCGGCTACAACTGGCAGGCCAACGACTTCGTGTTCGGCGTCGAGGGCACGGTCTCCGGGCTCGACAATTCCGGCCGCGTCACCAACACGGTGTTCGGAATCGGCCGCGACGATCAATTCAGCTGGCGCTCGAATGTCATGGCGACGATCGTCGGCCGTGCCGGCTACGCGATCCAGAACAATCTGCTCTATTTCAAGGGCGGCTATGCCGGCGTGAACAACCGCCTGTCCGTCGTCGACAACGTTCCGCCGTCGACCGGCTCCGGCAGCCAGACCCATTGGGCCAGCGGCTGGACCATCGGTGCCGGCTGGGAGTACGGCATCACCCGCAACTGGACCATCGGCGTCGAGTACAATTACGCGGCGTTCGAGCGTCAGACCTATCAGCTCGCCGGCACGGCCGCGGGCACCTATGCGTTCGACGCCAAGCCGCGCGACATCCAGTGGGCGGTGGTGCGCATGAACTACAAGTTCGACGCGCCGGTCATCGCGCGCTACTGAACCAAGACTGAGGCGAACAGGATGCAGGAGCCCCGGCGGTTGCCGGGGCTCTTGTGTTTCGGGCCAGCGTGTTTCGGGCTCGTGTGTGTCTCAGGCCATGACCGAATAGCCGCCGTCGACCGGGATCGCAGTGCCGGTGACGAAATCCGACGCCGGCGAGGCCAGGAATACGGCGATGCCGGCGAAGTCTTCGATGGCTCCCCAGCGCGCTGCCGGCGTGCGCGCGAGCACACGTTCGTGCAGCCCGGCAACCTGCTGGCGCGCACCCTTGGTCAGATCGGTGTCGATCCAGCCGGGAAGAATGGCGTTGACCTGGATGTTGTCGGGCGCCCAGGCGTTGGCGCAGGCGCGGGTGTATTGCACGATGCCGCCCTTGCTCGCGGCATAGGCCGCAGCGAAGCTTGCGCCGAAGATCGACATCATCGAGCCGATATTGATGATCTTGCCGTGGCCCGACGCCTTGAGCGCGGGATAGGCCGCCTTCGAGCACAGGAAGGCGCTGGTGAGGTTGGTATCGATCACCTTGCTCCACTCGTCGAGCTCGAGTTCGTGCGGTGGCTTGCGGATGCTCATGCCGGCGTTGTTGACGAGGATGTCGATCCGGCCGAGCTCACCATTGACCCGCTCGACCATGGCCGCGACGGCGGCCTTGTCGGTCACGTCGGTGGCAACCGCGATCGCCTTGACGCCGCGCTTGCCCAGATCCTCGACGGCGGCCTTCGATTTCGTCTCGTTGCGGCCGACCACGGCGACCGCAGCGCCGGCATCCGCCAGGCCGCGCGCCATGCCGAGCCCGATGCCGCCATTGCCGCCGGTGACGATCGCGACCCGGCCCGAGAGATCAAACTGTCCGTTTCTCATTGTTGTTGTCCGCTGTGGTTTGAATCCGGTCGCGAGAGTGCCCGATCGTCGGAACGCTGACCAGATCGGGAGCAGCCGGTCGGCCCTGCGCCAAGGACGTGTGAGATAAGGTGAGCGCGAGGTTGTTCCCGAAGACATCAGGCAACAAAAAAGCCCCGGACAATGCCGGGGCTTTTCGTCTGCTAGATCAGCAGGGATTAGTAAGTCGCTCAGTACTTGGCGACAACCGGGCCGGTCCAGTTGAAACGGTAGACCAGCGAGGTGCTGATGGTCTGGACGAACGGCTTGAAGGTGATGTCGCGGCCGTTCGAGATGTTGGTGACGTCGGCGAGTTCCGAGATGTTCTTGTTGTCGTAGTAAGCAGCGCGGTACTCGGTCTTCATGAACCAGCCCGGCGCGGTGATGCCGAAGATGTTCAGGTTGTTCTCGACGCCGCCGCCGACGAACCAGCCGCTGCGATCGAAGCCGTTGGTGTGGCCACCGACCGGAAGAGCGGTCGCGGTGTTGAACAGGGTGGTGCCCTTCCAGTGCGAGCTGGAGTAACCGGCGTTGACGTAGGACAGAACGTTCGGAGCGACCAGGTAGCCGAGGCGCGCACCGGCGGCCCAGCTGTAGTCGTTCTTGATGTTACCGGCGATGCCGAGGCCCTGATCCTGGATGGTGCCCTTCAGGCTGCCGAACTGACCGTCGGCGAACACGCCGATGACCCAGCTGTTGGCGGTCTGCCAGTCGTAACCGGCACCGACGGTGCCGAACCAGCCGTCGCCGCCCTGGCGCTGGTTGAAGCCGAGGATCGGCGCGCCCGTGACGGTCGACTGGACGCCGGTGTCAGCGTCCCAGACGCCGCCGCCGCCACCGCCGAAGATGTAGAAGCCGGTCCAGCTCGGCGCCACCGCGATCGGGGCCGGAGCCTTGGTGTAGGGGCGGGCGGCCAGATCGGCAGCCGACGCGGAACCCGTCATCGCAGCAACCGCGGTCAGAGCGAGCAAAATCTTCTTCATATCCAAATCCTCGACTAGCGTTCGATCGGGTCGCTGACCGGGGTGCGCTGGCACCGATTCCCGAAACTCATGTTGGGGACTATACGTAGTTCCGCCGGAAATGCTGTTGCGGGTGAGACACAACCGCCCGAAAACGAAACCGACGGTGCGCTCCGGAAAGGCGAATGAAAACGGCCGCCCCAACTGGGGCGGCCGGAAAATCGTGTCAAATCAGTCGGTTGTGGCCTAAACGTCGAGCAGATCGTCGCTGGCGAATTCGGCCTTGTCGGAGATGAAGGCAAAGCGGGCTTCCGCCTTGGTTCCCATCAGCCGCTCGACCGAGTCGGCGGTGCCTTCGCGATCGTCGGCCAGCAGCACCACGCGCAGCAGCGTGCGCTTGGCCGGATCCATCGTGGTCTCCTTGAGCTGCGCCGGCATCATCTCGCCGAGGCCTTTGAAGCGATTCACCTCGACCTTGGCGTTGGCGTTGAACTCGCTCTTGAGCAGCTCTTCCTTGTGCGCGTCGTCGCGGGCGTAGATCGACTTGGTGCCGTGCTTGAGCTTGTAGAGCGGCGGCACCGCCAGATAGAGATGGCCTTCGTCGATCAGCCGCGGCATTTGCCGGTAGAAGAAGGTGATCAACAGCGAAGCGATGTGCGCGCCGTCGACGTCGGCGTCGGTCATGATGATGATGCGCTGATAGCGCAGATCTTCCTCGCGGTAGTGCGCGAGCGTGCCGCAGCCGATCGCCTGCACGAGATCGGAGAGCTGCGCATTCGCGGTCAGCTTGTCCTTGCCGGCGGAGGCGACGTTGAGGATCTTGCCGCGCAGCGGCAGCACGGCCTGCGTCTTGCGATCGCGCGCCTGCTTGGCGCTGCCGCCGGCCGAGTCACCTTCGACGATGAAGAGTTCAGAGCCTTCGGTGCCGGCATCGGAGCAATCGGCGAGCTTGCCGGGCAGGCGCAGTTTCTTGCCGGCGGTCTTGCGCGCGGTTTCCTTTTCCTGGCGGCGCCGCAGCCGTTCCTCGGCGCGATCGATCACGAAATCGAGCAGGCGGTTGGCCTGGTTCGGATTGCCGGACAGCCAGTGATCGAACGGGTCCTTCATCGCCTGTTCGACGATGCGCTGCGCTTCGGCGGTGGCGAGGCGGTCTTTCGTCTGGCCCTGGAATTCAGGCTCGCGCACGAACACCGAGAGCATGACGGCCGCACCAACCATCACGTCTTCCGAGGTGATGGAGGCTGCGCGCTTGCCTTGACCCGCGCGTTCGGCGTGATCCTTCAGGCCGCGCAGCAGCGCGCTGCGCAGTCCCGATTCATGCGTGCCGCCGTCGGGGGTCGGCACGGTGTTGGTGTAGGACGACAGGAAGCCGTCGGCATCGGCGGTCCAGGCGACCGCCCATTCGCAGGCGCCATGCGCGCCGCTGCGGCCGGATTTGCCGGAGAAGATGTCCTGATGCACCAGCGTGTCGGCGTGGATCGCCGCGGCGAGATAATCCTTCAGGCCGCCGGGGAAGTGGAATTTGGCTTCGGCCGGGACGTCCTCGATGCCCTTCAGCAGCTCCTGATCGCAGTGCCAGCGGATCTCGACGCCGCCGAACAGATACGCCTTCGAGCGCGTCATCTTGAACAGGCGCTGCGGCCTGAAGGCGGCCTTGGCGCCGAAGATTTCGGTGTCAGGCTTGAAGCGGACCCGGGTGCCGCGGCGATTGCTGACCTTGCCGAGGTCCTCGAGCTTGCCCTTGGGATGGCCGCGCTCGAATGTCATGCGATGCAACTGTCCGCTGCGCGCGACTTCGACCTCGAGCCGGGAGGAGAGGGCGTTGACCACGGAGACGCCGACGCCGTGCAGGCCGCCCGAGGTCTCGTAGACATCGGAATTGAATTTGCCACCCGAGTGCAGCGTGCACATGATGACTTCGAGCGCCGACTTCTTCGGGAATTTCGGATGCGGGTCGACCGGAATGCCGCGGCCGTTGTCGTTCACCGACAGGAAGCCGTCGGCCGTCAATTCGACCTCGATGAAGGTGGCGTGGCCCGCCAGGGCCTCGTCCATGGCGTTGTCGATCACCTCGGCGAACAGGTGATGGAGCGCCTTCTCGTCGGTGCCGCCGATATACATGCCGGGGCGCTTGCGCACCGGTTCCAGGCCCTCCAGAACTTCGATGCTCGCCGCCGTATAGCCGGCTTCGGCGTCCTTCACGGGCTTGGCCGCAGCCTTCGCGACGGCGCGGCCCTTCGGTTCCGAGGCTCCGAACAGATCGTCAGCAGATTTGCTTTTGGCGTTCGACTTCAATGATTTGGCCATTTTTCTTCAAGTAGCGCGCCAGTTATGGCGCGGCGAATCGGTTGCTTTGACTATGCCACGGATGGGCTGCCAATGGGGACGACCGCACCTCGGGCCCGGCCGTCCCCCTAGACAGGAGCCTGCGATTACGCCCGCGAGGTACGGAATACAATGACCGTGAACAGGGCCATGGCGACTGCCACCATCAGCGATCCGACGATCGGGGCGGCCACGAACGCGGGACCCTTCAACAGCACGGCAGCCACGCCGGCCGGAAACAGTACGCCGCCGACGATATGCAGCCAGCCCTGGATCCTGGCCAGCAGCATGCTGCCGGCCGCCGGCACCAGCCGGTAGTAGAGGCCGAACAGGAACAGCAGCACGCCGCCGACGAGATTGAGATGCGCGTGCGCCGGCCCCAACGTGAAGTCGTGCTGGATACCCATGGCGATGCCCGCGAGCACTCCGACCAGCAAGATGAGAACGCTCACGCACATCATCAGTGACCCGATCATCCAGTGATTCCTTTTTCCTGTAAGGGAGATGCCAGCCAGCCTGGACCGCAGGGGCCTAACCGGAAATCACGTTTGATCCCCGCCTTTGTGACTTGATGTCACGCAATGGGCTGGCTTACCTGTTCTTAGGCTGCGTGCCGCTAGAAAGGTTCATTCGAGGTTCAACGGAGCGGAAGGCACACGACGATATGGAAGATTTTGCGCGGGCCTTGGCCGAATTCGTCCGCCATCACCAGGCCTGGGCCGCTCCGATCGTCATGTTGCTGGCGTTTGCTGAATCGCTCGCCTTCATCTCGTTGCTGGTGCCCGCCTGGGGCGCGCTGGTTGCGATCGGCGCCCTGATCGGCGTCAGCGGGATCAATTTCTGGCCGATCTGGATCGCGGGCGGCATTGGCGCTGCGCTCGGTGACTGGGTCTCGTACTGGTTCGGCTATCGCTATAAGGAGCAGGTCGCGCAGATGTGGCCGCTGTCGCGTTATCCGGAGATCCTGCCGCGTGGCGAAGCCTTCGTGAAGACCTGGGGCGTGCCAAGCATCTTCATCGGCCGCTTCTTCGGTCCGCTGCGCGCCTCGGTGCCGCTTGCGGCCGGCATTTTCGAGATGTCGTACTGGCAGTTCCAGATCGCCAATTTTGTCTCCGCGCTGGTCTGGTCGGCCGCGTTGCTGCTGTTCGGCGACGTCATCGCCCAGGCTCTCGAATGGATGTGGCGCGTGGTGTAGCGAGTTCCCGGAATAAGGCCAACCTGCGGGGGTTAGGCGAGAGAACAAACGGCTCGCGCCGTCGGTCATCGCGCGAGCATCGAAACGTTGATACAACCTCGCCCGCCAACTGCGAATTCATTGGGCGCCGCTTCACTGGGAAGGACAACACATGGAATTGACACGACGTCACGCACTCGCTGGCGCCGCCGGCATCGCAACCGCACCACTGTTATCAGCCGTTCCTGCGTCCGCCTCGACGCCGGTTGCCGACAAGCAGGCGCCGAGCTTCTATCGCTACAAGGTCGGCGACATCCTCGTCACCGCGGTGTCCGACGGCAAGACCGTCTTCAAGCTGGAAGATTCCTTCATTCCGAATGCGAAGCGGGACGATGTCAACGCGGCGCTGGATAAGGCGTTCATGCCGCGCGACATGGTGACGATCTGGTACGCGCCGCTGGTGCTCAATACCGGCGGCAAGCTGGTCGTGATCGACACCGGCAATGGCGCGCTGGCCAAGGCCAGCTCGAAGGGCGCCAACGGTCTGTTCGCCGACAATCTGGTCGCAGCCGGATTCGATCCCAAGAATGTCGACATGGTGGTGATCTCGCATTTCCACGGCGATCACGTGAACGGCCTGCTCACCGCCGAGGGCACGCCGGCGTTCCCGAACGCCGAAGTGCTGGTGCCGGCGACCGAGTGGAAGTTCTGGATGGACGATGGCGAAATGAGCCGTGCGCCGGCCGGCCGCATGCAGGGCCTGTTCAAGAACAACCGCAACATCTTCGAGGCTGCCCTCAAGAAGAAGGTCACGCCCTATGAATGGGGCAAGGAGATCGCGCCGGGCCTGACCTCGGTCGAGACCGTCGGCCATACGCCGGGCCATACTTCCTACGTGCTGGCCTCGGGCTCGGAGAAGGTTTTCATCCAGTCCGACGTCACCAACAATCCGCATCTGTTCGCGACCAATCCCGGCTGGCACGCGTTCTTCGACCAGGACGCTGACGTCGCCGAGACAACTCGCCGCCGCGTCTACGACATGATCGTCGCGGAGCGGCTGCAGGTGCAAGGCTTCCACTATCCGTTCCCGGGCCTCGGCAATGTGGTGAAGGACGGCAGCGGCTACCGCGTCGTGCCGGCGCCGTGGAATCCGGTGATTTAAGCCCGTCATTCCGGTGCGCGCGCAGGGGGCGCGAACCTCAGATGCGCAATCGCGCATCGGGGAATCCAGAGGTCGCGGAGCGAGATTCCGGGTTCGATGCTTCGCATCGCCCCGGAATGACGAGTTATGATACCTTGACGCAAAGAGGGTGCGGCCTTATAGCCGCGCCCATGATCAACGCCGCGACCATCATCATCGCCCGCCGCCGCCGCATTCTCGCGGTATGGGCGGTCGCTCGCGTTTAAGACCATCGCCTCTGCCGCCGGACCTGATCCCGCGGCGCTCTTCTCAAAAAGACACGCGGTTCGATCTGGCGGCTCCTTCGTCAAGCAGGAGTGTTCGACCATGTATACGCCGCAGCCGTTCAAGCCCGACCGTGCCGCAAGTCTCGCCTTCGCGGAGGCGCGCGGTTTCGGCCTTGCCTGCGCGTGGGACGGCGGCAAGCCGATCGCGTCCGCGCTGCCGTTCTATCTGAGCTATGCCGACGACGGCACGCCGCGGGCGTTGTTTCATGTTGCCCGTCACAATCCGCTGGTAAAGCTGGCGGGCGGAGCCCCCTGGCTGCTGGCCGTGACCGGCGCCGATGCCTATGTGTCGCCGGACTGGTATGTATCGCCCGACCAGGTGCCGACCTGGCTGTATCAAGCCGTGCATCTGACCGGGCCGGTGCGGACTCTGTCGGGTGAGGAACTCGCGGTTCAAATCGATGTGCTGACGGGCAAGTTCGAGGACTGGCTGTTGCCGAAAAAACCGTGGACGTCAGCCAAGATGACAGCGGCGCGGCTCGAAGCAATGAAGAAGGCGATCGTGGGCCTGGAGATGACGGTGGAAGAGGTGGAGGGCAGCTTCAAGCTGAACCAACACAAATCCGAGCCCGACTTTGCTGCGGTCGGCAACGCGCTCGCTTTGCAGGCGGAAGCCGGTGCCCGGCAGATCGCGGCTTTGATGCGCGAGGTGCGCCCGCAGGCTTTCGCGACGCTACAGACCGAAATGACTTCGCTTCAAGGGGGCGCGTGATGACGAAGAAGAAAGTCGGCATCCTGGGCGCGTCCGGCTACACCGGCTCCGATGCGGTGCGCCTGTTGGCGCGGCACCCGAATGCCGAGATCACCGCGCTTACCGCCAACACCCATGCCGGCAAGACGATGAGCGAGGTGTTTCCTCACTTCTTCATGCTCGACCTGCCGAAACTCGTGGAATGGGAAAAGGTCGACTGGACACGGCTGGATGCCGTGTTCTGCGGACTGCCGCACGGGACGACGCAGGAGATCATCGCTGCGGTGCTCAAAGCCAATCCCGCAATCAAGATCCTCGACATGTCCGCGGATTTCCGGCTGCGCAACCAGGACAGCTACGCGCAATGGTACGGCCATGAGCACCGGGCGCTCGAATTGCAGGGCGAGGCCGTCTATGGGCTGACTGAACTCTACCGGGAGCAGATCACGGCCGCGCGGCTGGTGGCCTGTCCCGGCTGCTATCCGACCGCAGTGCTGCTGGCGCTTGTTCCGCTGGCGAAGGCAAAGCTGATCGACGTCGACGACATCATCATCGATGCAAAGTCGGGCGTCACCGGCGCCGGACGCGGACTGAAACAGAACACGCTGTTCAGCGAGGTCGGCGAAGGGTTGTCGCCCTATTCGATCGGAAGCCATCGACACTCGGCGGAGATCGAGCAGGAGATCGGTGCAGCCGCGGGCTCGGCCGTGACCGTGAACTTCACCCCGCATCTCATTCCGATGGCGCGTGGTGAGTTCTGCACATCCTATGTCAAGCTCAACGGGGCTACGCCGGACGATTTGCGCGCCGAGCTGGAAAAGGCCTACGCCAATGAGCCGTTCGTATATGTGACGAAGAAGGGCGTGCTGCCGCAGACGCAGAACGTGCGCGGTTCGAATTACGTTCAGATCGGCGTCGTTGCCGACCGGATCAAGAACCGCGCCATCGTGCTCTCGACGCTCGATAATCTTGTGAAGGGCTCGGCCGGACAGGCGATCCAGAACATGAACTTGATGTTCGGCTTGCCCGAAACCACCGGGCTGGAGCAGATCGCGCTGTTTCCGTGAGCGGGAGTTATTGTCGCGCACGAGGATGCGCTTAATCTATTGGCGGCGCAGGCGCGGCCAGATGTGCTAGCAAACGAAACGAATGAGCTTGAAAGGAACGTGCCATGACCCTCACCGATACTGATCAGCCGAAAACCAAGGGCGGTGCGACCAAGGCCGTGTTCGTCGATGGCGCGTCCGGCACCACCGGCCTCGGCATCCAGGAGCGGCTGCATTCGATCGGCGATGTCGCGGTGAAGCATATCGCCGAGGACAAGCGGAAGGATGCCGGTGCCAAGCGCGCGCTGATGGAGGAGGTGGATCTCGTGATCCTCTGCCTGCCTGACGACGCCGCCAAGGAGACCGTCGCGCTGATCGACACCATGGGGAATGCTGCGCCGAAAGTGCTCGACGCCTCGACCGCCTATCGGGTCGCGCCGGACTGGGCCTATGGCTTCGCCGAGCTCGCGCCCGGCCAGGCCGACAAGATCCGCAACGCGCAGAAGGTCTCCAATCCCGGCTGCTATCCGACCGGCGCGATCGCGCTGCTGCGGCCGATCGTCGATGCCGGCCTGCTGCCCGCCGATTATCCCGTCACCATCAATGCGGTGAGCGGCTATTCGGGCGGCGGCAAGTCGATGATCGCGAGCTTCGAGGACGGCTCGGCGCCGGCCTTCCATCTCTACGGCCTCGGCTTCGAGCACAAGCACGTGCCGGAGATGCAGCTCTACTCGCATCTGACGCGGCGGCCGCTGTTCATCCCGTCGGTCGGCAACTACCGGCAGGGCATGCTGGTGTCGGTGCCGCTGCAGCTCGACGCGCTGCCGGGCAAGCCTGATGGAGCCGATCTGCAGGCGGTACTGGCGAAGTGGTATGCCGGCAGCAAATACGTCTCGGCGATGCCGCTCCAGAACGAGGCCGCCGCGAGCGGCAAGATCGAGCCGGAAGCGCTCAACGAGACCAACCAGCTCGAGCTTTATGTGTTCGCCAACGACAAGCATCGCCAGGCGCTGCTGGTTGCCCGGCTCGACAATCTGGGCAAGGGCGCCTCGGGTGCCGCCGTGCAGAACATGCGATTGATGCTCGGTCTGGCCGACAGCTGACGCGAGGACGCATCGTGGACGACGCCACGCTGCAATTCTACCGGCGCAATGCCGAGGCCTATGCCGGATGGGCGAAAGCACCGTCCACCCGGTTGATCGGCTTTCTCAAGCTGTTGCCGCCGGGCGGGGCGATCCTCGAACTCGGCTGCGGCGCCGGCAATCATGCCGCCGTCATGCTCGCGGAAGGCTTCGTGCTGCGCGCGACCGATGGCTCGCCGGAGATGGCCGAGGTCGCGACGCGCCGCATCAACCATCCCGTCGAGGCGATGCGGTTCGACGAGCTCGGGGATCGCGAGGCCTATGACGGCGTCTGGGCGAGCGCCTGCCTGCTGCACGTGCCGCGCGACGAACTCGCCGGCATCCTCGGCCGCATCCATCGCGCGCTGAAACCCGGTGGCGTCTTCTACGCAAGCTACAAGATCGGCCATGGCGATGGTCGTGACAGCATCGGCCGCTATTACAATTATCCGGAGGCCGATTGGCTGGCGGCGACCTACGCAGCGTCAGGGGCGTGGACGCAGGTCTCGTCCGACACCAGCGAGATCAAGAGTTTTGACGAGGCGCCCGCGACGATGCTGCATATCGTGGTGCGCAAGGGCGAGGGCTAAGCCGAAAACATGCAGACGCGCAGCCATGGCCGCTCTGACGCCGGCAAAGCTTAGTCGAACTCGCAATTGTTGATTTTGGCGATCCAGTTGGCATCCAAGTTCAGCAGCGCTTCAGCGACGTCGATATGCCCTTTTGCGACAGCCTGTGCCGCCGCCGCTGCCAGGAGCATAGACTGGTCCCAATCTTCGTTCCGGTGAAGGCTTACGTTTTCGATCAGTCTCGCGATCGACCGGTGGTAATCGTCCGCATGAGCTTTTGGGATATCCGGTCCGCGCCCAGTCTGGCGCGCTACTTCAATGGCGGCGGGCAGCTGAAAAAATGAGAAATCGACCGGCCCCTCCGCCTCGCTCGCAATCTGTACGATATGTGGAACTGCTACGTACGAGGCGGTATACGCGTCGCCCTGATGGCACAGACTCGACCATAGGCTGAACCACGGCTCGTCCTGATGATTTGCCTTCGGCCCCGTAAATGATGCCAGCGCCCGCAGCAGGCCCGGCACATCGGCGGCATCACCGTAAGCGTGCCGCAACTCACTCCAGCGAGGATCGTCAAGGGGGAGCATCGGACCATTCCAACGCCGGCCGCTACGCCAGCAACCTGCCATTGTCTGGCAGCGCCACACCTCCTCGGGAGTTCATAGCCCCGTGCCAGCGGTGCGGCCGTAGCGGCAATCGGGAGGAATTGGCTGCGTCAAAGCGCCTTGAAGATCGCGAGTGCCAGCACCGCCTGGGCGAGGAAGCCGACCGTGAAGGCCAGGGTGCGGAACACCGGCAGGCCGAGCGTGTAAACGATCAGATGGGCGACGCGGGCCCAGAAATAGACGGCGCAGGCCAGCACGGTCCATTTGGTGGAGTAGTCGGCCGCGTTGAGGATCAGCACCAGCGGCGCGAAAATCACGAGGTTCTCGACTGCATTGTCATGCGCAAACATCAGCCGGTTGGCCCATTCGGCATGCGGCTTGTCGGTGCGCGAGGGGTTACCCATCGCGCCGGAGAGGCCGCGGACCTGGCAGCGGTTGATGATGTAGGGGATCCACAACAGCCCGGTCAGGATCACCGTCAGCGACAGCCAGAACAGTTCGCGCGTCATCGTCTCCCCCTCACGTGAATTCGATTCCCGACCGTCGGGATCGTCTGTTTATAGCTGAGCGGAAGACTTGGCGCTACGAGACTTGGCGCTACGCCAAGCCTTGCAGTACGCGAAGACTCGGCGCTACGCGCGGACGCGGACATAGCTGCCCG
This sequence comes from Bradyrhizobium sp. CER78, assembly GCF_029846235.1. Lineage (GTDB taxonomy): Bacteria > Pseudomonadota > Alphaproteobacteria > Rhizobiales > Xanthobacteraceae > Bradyrhizobium. The sequence continues at coordinate 338,946 of NZ_JARVWP010000003.1, read as the reverse complement.
GAGCGTCCTCGAGCACCTGCGTTCCGTTCGAGCCGACGATGCGCGCCGGCACCGTCTCCGGATCATGGCTCTCCAGCCAGCCGCGCCAGTCGGGCCACCACGAACCCTTGTGCTCCTCGGCGCCCTTCAGCCAATCGGCGAGCTTCATGTCTTTGATGTTGTCGTTGGTCCAGTACTGGTACTTCTTCGAGGCGGGCGGGTTGACCACGCCGGCGATATGGCCGGAGCCGGACAGCACATATTTCACCGGGCCGCCGAAGAACTGCGAACCGTACAGCACCGATTCCGCCGGCGCGATGTGATCCTCGCGTGCGGCGAGGTTGTAGACCGGAACCTTCACCTTCGACAGATCGAGCAAGGTGTTGTCGAGCACCATGGTGCCCGTCGACAGCCGGTTCTCCAGATAGCAGTTGCGCAAGTAGTAGGAGTGGTTCGACGACGGCATCCGCGTCGCATCCGAATTCCAGTGCAGCAGGTCGAACGAGGAGGGCGGCTGGCCCTTCAGGTAGTTGTTCACGACATACGACCAGATCAGGTCGTTGGAGCGCAGCATGTTGAAGGCCATCGCCATCTTGCTGCCTTCGAGCACGCCGGATTCCTGCATGTCGCGTTCCAGCGCCGAGATCTGGTCCTCGTCGACGAACACCAGGAGGTCGCCGGCGTGGGTGAAGTCGACCTGCGCGGCAAAGAACGTCGCCGACGTCACGCGCTGGCGGCGCTTCTCGGCGAGATAGGCGAGCGTCGAGGCGAGCATGGTGCCGCCGACGCAATAGCCGGCGGTGTGCACCTTCATCTCGCCGGTGACCTTCTCGATCACGTCCATCGCCGTGAGCGGGCCTTCGGTCATGTAGTCGGCCCAGGTCTTCTTGCCGAGTTCCTTGTCCGGATTGACCCAGGAGATCACGAACACCGTGATGCCCTGGTCGACGCACCATTTGATGTAGGATTTCTCGGGGCGCAGATCGAGGATGTAGAACTTGTTGATCCATGGCGGCACGATCAGCAGCGGCGTGCGCAGCACGTTCTCCGTTGCCGGCGAATACTGGATCAGCTGCATCAGCTCGTTCTGGTAGATCACCTTGCCCGGCGTCGTCGCCATGTTGACGCCGACCTCGAGATTGCTCGAATCGGACTGGCGGATCTTCAGCGTGCCGTGGCCGGCTTCGATATCCTCGGCGAGCATCTTCATGCCGCGCACCAGATTGTCGCCGTTGGTCTCGACCGTGGCGCGCAGCACTTCCGGATTGGTCAAGACGAAGTTCGACGGCGCCAGCGCGTTGGTGATCTGCTGGACATAGAACTCGGCCTTCTTGCGGGTGTGCGGATCGATCCCGTCGGCGTCGTTGACCAGCTGCTGCGCCCATTTCGAGGTCAGCAGGTAAAGTTGCAGGATGAAGTCGAAGAACTGATTCGACTTCCACTCCGGATCCTGGAAGCGCTTGTCGCGCGGGGCCGGCGCGATCGCGGGCTTGGCATCGGCTTCGCCGGCCATGCGGCGCACCGCCGAGCCCCAGAGATCGAGGTAATCCTTGCCGAGCTGCATTTGCAGCGAGGAGGCGCGCTCCTTGTCGGACAGCCAGTATTCGGCGATCACGCTGAAGGTCTTGATGACCTCACCAAGCTCGTTCGGCGGATTGTCGCGGACTTCTCCGGTCTGGCGCGGCTTGAGATAGGCTGCCAGCGCCTGGCCGCTGCTCTCCATCGCCCGCGCGATGTTCATGGCGAAGGCTTCGGCGTTGAATTTCGGGGTGGCTTGGGTGTCGGTGCTGACGTTGCTCATCTGAAGGACAATATCGCGTCGTTTGGGGGGCGTCATCGCGCGGTGCGGCAACGAAAATCAGTGAAAATCCGATGTTTCGCTCTGTTGCGGTGCGACAAAAAATCTTTGTTCCGTCATATTGAAGCCTCAGGGGTCGCTTTTGTTGTTCACGCTTTAAGCGTTTCGGGCGACAATGGTTTGAAACGACTAAAGCTGGGATTAACGCAGCGGGGACGCTGCAAGGCTCGTACCAGTGCGACCCGTGTCGGCAACCGTGCGACGTGCGCGCTAGCTTGTTGGGGACAATTCGGCGCATGCCGGTCGATCAAAAGAACAGGGGGCTCGCGGTCGCAGTGCTGCTCGCGTCATTGGTGGCGCTGGGCGGGTGCGCGAGCACGATCGCCGATATGGCAATGCCGGCCGACGCGCCTGCGCGTCAAAAGGATGCCAACGGCTACCTCCCGGTCCACGACCTGCCGCCCGACCGGGCCGATCCGACGATCAAGCCGGCGGATCAGGCCAAGATCGAGCAGGAACTGATTGCCGTGCGCGAGCGCCAGGCCTCGACGGCTGCCCAGGCCGGCAAGTGAGCCCGCCCCAACCGGCGATCAGCGCTGGCGCCGCCCGGCGTCCGTGCTAAAAGAAATCCAATTCAACCGCAGATCCGGCCGCAGTCCCCAGATCGCGCCCCTGAATTCGCTCTAAGTCATTGATTTTGAGGCGATTTCTGTAAGAGGCCGTGCAGGCTTCCGAAAAGCCAGCAAAGGGAGGCGATTCTGGCGTCGCGGTTGTCGGAGCAAGGGTCCCATGGAAGATTTTTACCGCATTCGCCGTCTGCCGCCTTACGTCTTTGAAAAGGTCAACCAGGCCAAGGCGGCCGCGCGCAACGCCGGGGCCGACATCATCGACATGGGCATGGGCAATCCGGACCTGCCGACCCCGCCGCATGTCATCGAGAAGCTCAAGGAGACGCTGGGCAAGCCGCGGACTGACCGCTACTCGGCCTCCCGCGGCATCAATGGCCTGCGCAAGGCTCAGGCCGCCTATTACGCGCGCCGCTTCGGCGTCAAGCTGAACCCCGATACCCAGGTCGTTGCGACACTCGGCTCGAAGGAGGGGTTTGCCAACGTTGCACAGGCGATCACCGCGCCCGGCGACGTCGTGCTGTGCCCGAACCCGAGCTATCCGATCCATGCGTTCGGCTTCCTGATGGCGGGCGGCGTGATCCGCTCGGTGCCCTCGGAGCCGACGCCGCAATTCTTCGAGGCGGTCGAGCGGGCGATCGTCCATTCGATCCCGAAGCCGATCGCGCTGATCGTCTGCTATCCGTCGAACCCGACCGCCTATGTCGCCGACCTCGACTTCTACAAGGATCTGGTCGCGTTCGCGAAGAAGCACGACATCTTCATCCTGTCCGATCTCGCCTACGCCGAAGTCTATTTCGACGAGGACAAGCCGCCGCCGTCGGTGCTGCAGGTGCCCGGCGCGATCGACGTGACCGTCGAATTCACCTCGATGTCGAAGACGTTCTCGATGGCCGGCTGGCGCATGGGCTTTGCGGTCGGCAACGAGCGCATCATCGCAGCGCTGGCGCGGGTCAAATCCTACCTCGATTACGGCGCCTTCACGCCGGTCCAGGTGGCGGCGACCGCGGCGCTGAACGGTCCCGACGACTGCATCCGCGAGATGCGCGACACCTATCGCAAGCGGCGCGACGCGCTGGTTGAGTCATTTGGCCGCGCCGGCTGGGACATTCCGCCGCCGCAGGCCTCGATGTTCGCCTGGGCGCCGCTGCCCAAGGAGTTCGAGGCGGTCGGCAGCATGCAGTTCGCAACCCTGATGGTGGAGAAATCCGGCGTCGTGGTGTCGCCGGGCGTCGCGTTCGGCGAGCACGGCGAGGGCTATGTCCGCATCGCGATGGTGGAGAACGAGCAGCGCATCCGGCAGGCCGCGCGCGGCGTGCGCCGCTTCCTTGAAAGCGGCATCGAAACGTTGCACAACGTCGTTCCTCTCGCCAACCGACGCTAATCCTTCCAGGTTGCTAAATCTCCAGGTCCCTTAAATCCATGGTCGCACCCCTGAACGTGGGCATAGCGGGGCTCGGCACCGTCGGTGCCGATGTCGTCCGCCTCATCGAAACGCAAGGACGGGCGCTGGCCGAGCGCAGCGGCCGGTCCGTTCGCGTCGTCGCCGTCACGGCGCGCTCGAAAGCCAAGAAGCGCGGCCTCGACCTGCGCGACATCGCCTGGGCGAAGAGCCCCGAGGCGCTGGCCGAAGATCCCAACATCGACTGCTTCGTCGAGCTGATGGGCGGCGCCGGCGATCCCGCGCTGTCCGCGATCGAGACCGCGCTGAAGGCGGGCAAGTCGGTCGTCACCGCCAACAAGGCGCTGATCGCCAAGCATGGACTGCGTCTCGCCGCAGCCGCCGAGAAGCACGGCGGCGCGCTGAACTTCGAGGCGGCGGTCGGTGCGGCGATCCCGGTCATCAAGACGCTGCGCGAGGGCCTCGCCGGCACCAGCGTCAACCGCGTCTACGGAATCCTGAACGGCACCTGCAATTACATCCTGACCCGGATGGAGCAGGAGGGATTGTCGTTCGAGGAATGCCTGAAGGACGCCCAGCGTCTCGGCTATGCCGAAGCCAATCCGTCGTTCGACGTTGATGGTCACGACACCGCGCAGAAGCTTGCGATCCTGGCGAGCCTCGCCTTCGGAACCAAGGTTGCGGAAAGCGCGGTTTATGTCGAAGGCATCTCCTCGATCACGCCGGAAGACCTCAAGGCGGCTTCGGAACTCGGTTACCGGGTCAAGCTGCTCGGCGTGGCCGTGCGCACGGCAAAGGGCATTGAGCAGCGCGTGCACCCGACCATGGTGCCGAAATCATCCTCGATCGCGCAGGTGATGGGCGTCACCAACGCGGTCGCGATCGACGGCGATGGCATTCCGCCGATCACGCTGGTAGGCCCTGGCGCCGGCGGCGGCGCGACCGCCTCGGCCGTGGTCGCCGACATCGCCGACGTCGCGCGTGGCATCCGCGCCAAGCCGTTCGGCCGTCCGGTGGAGCGGTTGCGCGACACCACCAAGGCGCCGATGGAACGCCATGAGGGCGGCTATTATATCCGCCTGATGGCGCGCGATCTTGCAGGCACTGCCGCAACAATCGCCACCCGCCTTGCGGAACAGAAGATATCTCTGGAATCCATCGTGCAGCGGCATCCGGATGGCGTCGATGTGAACGGTGCGGCCAAAAAACCTTCACCGGTTCCGGTCATTCTGATTACCTATGCGACCAGCGAGGATGCCGTACATCGTGCGCTGGCCGCAGTGCAGCGCGATAAGGTCATCAGCGGCCGGCCGCAGGTGATCCGGATCGAGAAAAACTAACGCATGGCCTGAACGGGTCGGGCGTGAGACGATTGATGCGGGCAGGCTGGCCTGTCCCCGAGGCTTAAGGAGTACGCCGATGTCGACCCATATTTCCGTTCCGCCGCAGATGCTGCTCGAGCGCATCCTGACGCTCGAAATCGTGCGCGTGACGGAGCGCGCGGCGGTGTCGGCCGCGCGGCTGCGCGGCCACGGCCAGGAGAAGGCCGCCGACAAGGCCGCGGTCGACGCGATGCGGCGCGAGCTCAACAAGCTGCCGATCGAGGGGACGGTCGTGATCGGCGAGGGCGAGCGCGACGAGGCGCCGATGCTGTTCATCGGCGAGAAGGTCGGCCTCAATGCCGGTCCCAAGGTCGACATCGCGGTCGACCCGCTCGAAGGCACGACGCTGTGCGCCAAGAACATGCCGGGCTCGATCGCCACGATGGCGATGGCCGACGGCGGCACGCTGCTGCACGCGCCCGACGTCTACATGCAGAAGATCGCGATCGGCCCGGGCTACGCCAAGAATGTGATCGAGCTCGACGCGCCGCCGGCCGACAACGTGCGCCGGCTCGCCAAGGCCAAGGGCGTCGACCCGACCGCGATCAACGTCTTGGTGCTCGACCGTCCGCGCCATGCCGACATCATCAACAGCGTGCGCTCGACGGGCGCTGCCGTGCAGCTGATCACCGACGGCGACGTCGCCGGCGTCATCCACTGTGCCAAGCCCGATGAGACCGGCGTCGACATGTATATCGGCACCGGCGGCGCGCCCGAGGGCGTGCTGGCCGCGGTCGCACTGCGCTGCATCGGCGGCCAGATGCAGTGCCGCCTCATCCTCGACACCGAGGAGAAGCGCGAGCGTGCGCACAAGATGGGCGTCACCGATCCGAAGATGATCTACGGCATCGAGGACATGGCGAAGGGCGACTGCCTGTTCGCCGCCACCGGCGTCACGACGGGCTCGCTGCTGACCGGCGTGAAGTTCAAGAAGGACGTGATCGAGACCGAGACCGTCGTGATGCGTTCGGTCACCGGCACCGTGCGCTACATCAAGGCCGAGCATCGGCAGCTCGAGAAGTTCCACCTGGACTAAGCAGACTCCGTCATTCCGGGGCGTCCGAAGGCCGAACCACAGATGCGCAATTGCGCATCGGGGAATCTCGAGGTTCCGGGTTCGATGCTTCGCATCGCCCCGGAACGACGGGATAAATAACAACAAGAAACAAGGGAGACGCGCATGTCCGATCTGTCCGGGGTCAAGGCGCTGGTGTTCGACGTGTTTGGCACCGTGGTCGACTGGCGCACCAGCCTGATCAACGATTTCACCACATGGGGCGAGACGCGCGGGATCAAGGCCGACTGGACTGCGCTGGTCGATGGCTGGCGCGCAGTCTATACGGCCTCGATGGACGAGGTGCGCAAGAATCCGCAGAACGGCTACGTGATCCTGGATGTCTTGCACCGCCGCTCGCTGGAGAAGCTGGTCGCGCAGTTCGACATCAAGGGGCTGACCGAGGCCGACCTGCAGCACCTGACGAAGGGCTGGCATCGCCTGCATGGGTGGCCCGACAGCGTCGCCGGCCTGACCCGGCTGAAGACCAAGTACATCATCTCGCCGCTCTCCAACGGCAACGTCGCGCTGCTCACCAACATGGCGAAGTTCGCAGGGCTGCCGTGGGACCTCGTGATGTCGGCCGAATTGTTCGAGCATTACAAGCCCGATCCGGAAACCTATCTCGGCGCCGCGAAGCTGCTCTGCCTGCCGCCGGAGCAGGTGATGATGGTTGCCGCCCACAACTACGATCTCAAGCACGCGCAGAAGCACGGCCTGAAGACCGCCTTCGTAGCGCGGCCGACCGAATACGGGCCGCTGCAGAAGGTCGATTTCGACGCCACCGGGACCTGGGATATCGTGGCCAAGGATTTCGGGGAAATCGCCAGCCGGATGGGCTGCTAGAACTGGCCTGCGATTCATTCAAGCGCTACGGTTCCTTCTTAATTCGGAAGGAATCATGACACTTCACGCATCCGCACTGCCCATCGAGGCGCCACAGGCGTTTCTCGGTGTGACGCGGTCGCTGACCGGAAAGCTCTGGCGCGACCGGCTGGATGCGCGCGGCGCGGCGCGGGCGCTCGCGATCGTGCAGCGCTATCAATTGCCGGAAATGCTGGCGCGGGTGCTGGCGGGGCGCGACGTCGCGATCGACGAGGTCGCCGACTTCCTCGACCCGACCATCCGCAAGCTGATGCCGGACCCGCACACGGTCACCGAGATGGAGCACGCGGCCAAGCGCATTGCCGATGCCGCGGCGCGCGGCGAGCAGGTCGCGATCTTCGGCGACTATGATGTCGACGGCGCGACCTCGGCGGCGCTGCTGACCTGGCATTTGCGCCATTGCGGGCTGGACCCGCTGATCCACATTCCGGACCGCATCTTCGAAGGCTACGGGCCGAACGTCGATGCCGTCCGCGCGCTGGCGGCCAAGGGCGCGACGCTGCTGGTCACGGTCGATTGCGGCACCACCAGCATCGAGCCGCTGGCGGAAGCCAGGAAGCTCGGCATGTCGGTGGTGGTGATCGACCATCACCAGACCGGCGACGAATTGCCCGAGGTCGACGCGCTGGTGAATCCGAACCGGCCCGACGATCTCTCCGGGCTCGGTCATCTCGCCGCCGTCGGCCTGGTGTTCGTTACCCTGGTCGCCGTCAATCGCGAGCTGCGCCAGCGCGGCTTCTGGACCCGCGAGATGCCGGAGCCGGACCTGCTCAGCGTGCTGCATCACGTTGCGCTCGGCACCGTCGCCGACGTCGCGCCGCTGATCGGGCTGAACCGGGCCTTCGTTGCAAAGGGCCTGATCGCGATGCGCCGCCGCGATCATGTCGGCCACACCGCGCTGATGGATGTGGCGCGGCTCAATGGCCCGCCCGAGGCCTGGCATCTCGGCTTCATGCTGGGGCCGCGCATCAATGCCGGCGGCCGCATCGGACGCGCCGATCTCGGCGTCCGGCTGCTGCTCGAAGGCGACGTCTCGGAGGCTGCGCGGATCGCGGCAGAGCTCGATCGCCTCAACAACGAACGTCGCGTGATCGAGCAGGCGGCTGAAGCACAGGCCGAGGCCGAGGCGCTGGCCTCGCTCGGGCTCGAGGACAAGGGCGCGGTCATCGTCACCGCCGCGGAAGGCTGGCACCCCGGCGTGGTCGGGCTGGTCGCGGCACGGCTGAAGGAGAAGTTCGCGCGTCCGGCGTTTGCGATCGCGCTCGAGCCGGGCGGCATCGGCACCGGATCGGGCCGCTCGATCGGCGGCGTCGATCTCGGCAAGGCGGTGCGCCAGGCGGTGCATGACGGCTTGCTGATGAAGGGCGGCGGGCATGCGATGGCGGCCGGCGTCACGCTGCGCAAGGAGAAGCTCGCCGAATTCCGCGCCTTCATGGAGAGCGCGCTGGCGGCCGACGTTGCCAATTCGCGTCACGAGAACGAGCTGTTCATCGACGGCGCCGTGACCGCGCGCGCGGTGACGCCGGAGTTCGCCGCAACGCTCAATCGCGCAGGCCCGTTCGGTGCCGCCAATCCCGAGCCGGTGATCGCGCTGCCGTCGCATCAGCTGGTTTATGCCGACGAGGTCGGGCAGGCGCATTTGAGGCTGCGCTTCAAATCCGGCGATGGTTCCATCGTCAACGGTATCGCATTCCGCTCGGTCGGACAGAAGCTCGGCAGCGCCTTGACGCAAAATCGGGGCCAGCAATTGCACGTGGCGGGCTCTCTTGCGGTCGACCGTTGGCAAGGCACCGAACGTGTGCAATTCCGTGTCCTCGACGTCGCTGTCCCCGATCAGGGCCCGACGGTGATCCGATAAGAAACGTTGGGAGAGGACATGGCAGGACAGGTTGAAGGCAAGGTCGCGCTGGTGACCGGCGGCGCGTCTGGTATCGGCGAGGCGATCGTCGAATTGCTGGCGCAGGAAGGCGCGACAGTTATTGCGACCGATATCGGCGAGTTGAGGGGACCCGAGCTCGTAGCGCGGCTCACCAAAGCCGGGCGCAAGGTGAGCTTCCTGCCGCAGGACGTCACCAGCGAGGAGCGCTGGATCGAGGTCGTCGCCGAGATCGGCAAGCGCCATGGCCGCCTGGACATCATGGTCTCCAACGCCGGCATCGGCATCGGGGCGCCGTCGATTGTCGAGATGTCGCTCGCGGATTGGCGCCGGCAGACCGCCATCAATATCGATGGCGTGTTCCTGTCGGTGAAGCATTCGCTGCCGCTGATGCGCAAGCACGGCGGCGGCTCGATCATCATGATGTCGTCGCTGGCCGGCCTGCGCGGCGCGGCGACGCTTTCCGGCTATAGCGCGACCAAGGGCGCAGTACGGCTGTTTGCCAAGTCGATCGCGATGGAATGCGCGCAGATCGGCGACGGCATCCGCGTCAACTCCGTGCATCCCGGCATCATCGACACGCCGATCTGGGGCAAGATCCCGACCGGTGCCACCGGCGCCGGCCAGAACGCGCCGATCGATCCCGAGGAGCGGGCCAGGTTCGCGACGCCGCTCGGCCGCGCCGGCCAGGCCGTCGAGATCGCGCAGGGCGTGCTCTATCTCGCCTCGGACGCGTCGCGTTACGTCACCGGCAGCGAGCTCGTGATCGACGGCGGCATGAATGCCGGCGGCGTGGTGCGGCAGCCGACGTAGGTCTCCGTCATTGCGAAGAGTTGAGCGGCGCGCTTGCATCCCAACCGTCGTCGTCCCTGCGAAAGCAGGGACCCATACTCCGCGTCCGACGTTGTGAGCGGGACTTGTCATTCCGGCGATGTGCAACAATCATCGTCTGTGGTTATGGGTCCCTGCTTTCGCAGGGACGACACGGAGTATGTGCTGCGAGCTAACCACCTTGCCGTAATCGCGCAAGCACCTTGAGCCCGCCGTAGCCATCGGCGGGCAGCAGGCCCATCTTGACCTGATAATCCTTGATCGCCTTCATGGTGTCGTTGCCGACGCGGCCGTCGGTGCCGCCGGTGTCGAAGCCGGCCTTGGTCAGCCGTGTCTGCATCTCCTGCACCTCGGCCAGCGTCAGCGCGCGCTCCGAGCCCGGGAAGGGCTGGATGAAGGGTGGGCCGCCGAGACAGCGGTCGCCGAGATGGCAGATCGCGAGCGCATAGTTCATCGAGGGATTGTAGCTCTTCACCGAATTGAAGTTCGGGCCGAGCAGGAAAGCGGGGCCGCCGGCGACCGGGATCCAGAGCTGCGCCGACGCGTTCGGCTGCGGAAACGGCTGGCCGTCGGCCCTGACGACGCCGGCGCTGGCCCAGGCCGCATAGGTGCGGCTGCCGCTGGCGCGGCCACCAGCCGCGCGGACCTCGTAGCCCCAGTGCTCGCCACGGTGCCACCTGCCGCGATTGACCAGGTATTTCGCAGTCGAGCCGAGCGCATCGTCGGGCCGGCCGAACGGCGAGACCTTGCCGTCGCCGTCATAGTCGAAGCCGACATTCAGCCAAACCTCCGGCATCCACTGCGAATGGCCCATCGCGCCGGCCCAGGAGCCGTTCATCTCCTCGGGCGTGCTCCAGCCGCGCTGCACGATCTTCATCGCGTTGATCAGCTCGGTTTCCCAATAGGCTTTGCGGCGCGGCTCGTTCCAGGCGAGCGCCGCGAGCGAGGGAAACACCGGCGTCATGTGGTTCTGCTGCACCAGCGGATCGCCATAGGCTGACTCAACGCCCCACAGTGCGAGCAGCGTGCCGCGCTCGACGCCGAAGTCGCGCTCGATCCTGGCGAACAGCGCCTCGTTCTTCTTCAGCGCCTCGCGGCCGTGGATGATGCGCCAGTCGGAGACGCGGCGGTTGATGTACTGCCAGATCTGCTCGTGGAATTCCGGCTGGTTGCGCATCTGCTTGAACACGCTCATGTCGGGCTCGACCCGCGCCATGCAGCGATTCCAGGTCGCTTCCGAAATGCCTTTCGCCAGTGCGCGGGCGCGGAAATTGTCGCGCCACTGGTCGAAGCCGGGAGGGGCTGCCGCCAGTGCGCCGAGCGGATTGGTGAGCAGCAGGCCCGCGGTGAGGCCGGCCTTCAAGACGGTGCGGCGGGATCTTGGAGAATCAAGCTGTTTCATCGGGCCAGTCTAGCGGCGCCGATCGGGTGAGCCAAAAGCCACGCCGCCGCAGGAACTATTATTTGAGCATGACCTTGTCGGAAAACCGGCTCCCACTTTTCCGGGTCATGCTCTAGCTATCCTGCAGATCTGTGGCGATTTTTGACAGCCACTGCCGGACCACCTGTTCCGACTTGGCATCGAGGCCGGCGGCGAGCCGGCGCTCCTGAGCCTGGGCGATGTGGCGGCATTTCTCCAGCAGCGCGGTTCCATGGCTGGTCAGGGTCCATTGCAGCACCCGGCCGTGGACCGGATGCTGCGTCTTGCGGATCGCGCCGTCGCGCTCGAGGTTGCGGATGATCACGCTGACCGTCTGCGGCGTCAGCAGCGCCACTCGGGCCAGATCGGCGCCTGAAAGGCCCGGATAGGCCTTCAGCATGGTCAGCACCACGAATTGCGGCGAGGTGACGCCGAGGCTCCCCAGCTGACGCTCCATCGACAGCCGTGAGGCCGCCTGCGCCTGGCGCAGCAGATAGGCGAGATAGCCCTGTTCGCCGCGCTTGCCTTCGCCAGGCGGCGGGACGGCGGGGGCGGGCAGGGCGTCTGCTTCCGCCCCGATCGCGACCTTGCCCGGCGCCGCTTTCCCCGCCGGCCGCCGCTCGGCCGAGCCGGATTTCCCTCGTTTCTGCATTGCCGCCATGTTGCCTTCGCGAATGTCTGCGTCTTGTTCAATATCAGAGCTCTGATAATATGTCAGTACACTGATAACATGAGGCCAAGCCAATGTCACATGCCCGCAAGGAATATACCGACTTCGAGAAGCTCGCCCCCGACGTCTTCGCCGTCGTGCGTGACCTCGGCCAGTTCGCGGCGAAGGCCGGTCTCGACAAGCAGTTGCTCGAACTGGTCAAGCTGCGCGCCTCGCAGATCAATGGCTGCGCCTTCTGCGTGCAGTATCACATCCTGCAGGGCGAGAGCCTCGGCGTGCCGGTCGACAAGCTCAACCTCGTCGTGGTGTGGCGCGAGGTGCCGCAGTTCTCGGCGCGCGAGCGCGCCGCGCTGGCCTGGACCGAGGCGCTGACGACCATGCCGAACGGCGTCGGCGACGAGGTCTATGCCGAGGCCACCGCCGAATTCTCCGAAAAGGAGTTGACCTATCTGACCTCGGCGATCGCTTCGATCAATGTCTGGAACCGGTTCGGCGCCGCCTATCGCTGGACGCCGCCGTCGCGCCGGCAACGGGTCGCCGCTGCGGCGTCGTGAGACGATTTCAAAAACAATCGACAGGGAGAACAACCGATGACCTCGATGGCGATGACACCATCTCTTGCATTCGTGCGGCCGCCGCGGCCGGTTTTGCTGGCCGCAATTGCGGGACTGGCTTCGGCCTTCGTGATCGGCAAGGCGCTGCCGACCCCAATGGACGCGATTTCCTCGGTGATCGCGCCGCTATGCGCCAGCGCGAATGCGGCGTCGCCGCTCGACAAGGTCGAGGTCATCACCTCGCATGCGTTGCCGAACGTGCCGGGCAAGCGCGTCACCGTGGTGCGCGTGTTCTACGGTCCCGGTGGCTTCACACCGCCGCATCGTCATTCCGGCTCGGTGACGGCCTATATCACCAAGGGCGAGATCCGCTCCCAGCTCGGCGGCGGACCTGTCGAGACCTTCCATGTCGGCCAGTCCTTCTTCGAGCCGCCGGGGTCGACCCACATGGTCTCGGCCAATGCGAGCACCACCGAGCCGGCGGAGCTGATCGCAGTGTTCGTGGCGGACGAGGGCGCGCAGCTGACCACGATGCTGGAATAGCCGCAGCCCGCGCCATTCCGCCGATCGCGGGATCCGCCGAGCACTGGACCAGTTTGCCGTGAAGTCCGCAGCAAACTGGACCTTGCAAGCGGCATTGCGCGCAGCGATTGATGGCGCGGCGGCAACGGCCGGAATGCGATTTCGCCGTTCGCGCGGCGGCTACTGAACAGGAGCAATCGATGGTCAATCTCAAGGGGCTTTCCGCCTTTCCGATCACGCCTTCGTCTCGAGATGGGCAGGTCGATGCGGGCGCTCTCCGCGCATTGCTGGAGCCCTTGATCGCCGCAAAGGTGGATTCGATCGGGCTGCTCGGAAGCACCGGTTCATATCCGTATTTCAGCCGCGATGAGCGTCGCCGCGCGGTGCAGGCGGCTGCCGCCCTCGCGGATGGCAGAACGCCGATCCTGGTCGGCGTCGGCGCGCTGCGCACCGACGATGCGGTGAAGCTGGCGGTGGATGCGCGTGATGCCGGCGCGGCAGCCGGCCTGCTGGCGCCGGTCTCCTATACGCCCCTGACGGATGACGAGGTCTTCGAGCATTTTCAAACGGTGGCGCGTGAGAGCAAATTGCCGATCTGCATCTACGACAATCCGGGCACCACGCATTTCCGATTCACACCGGCCTTGATCGGCCGCTTGAGTCATGTGGACGGGATTATTGCGGTGAAGAGTCCTGCGCTGGACGCGTCTGCCTTGGCGGGCCATGTCGCCGAATTGCGAGCTGTCGTGCCGGGTGGCTTCTCGCTGGGTTACAGCGCCGACTGGAATTGCACCGAGGCGCTGCTGGCGGGTGGCGAGACCTGGTACAGCGTTCTCGCAGGGGTCTTCCCCAAGGTCTGCCTCGATATCGTCCGCGCCGTGGCAAGTGGAGATGCCGCCAGGGCACGGCAGCTGGATGCGCGTCTGCAGCCGGTCTGGCAGCTGCTCAAGACATTCTCGAGCCTGCGCGTCGTCTACGCGATCGCCAATCTCAGGGGGATCTGCGCGGCCGAGCCGCCGCGTCCGATCCTGCCGTTGCCCCCGGACGCCCAGAAGAAGGTGGGTGAGGTGTTGTCCGCAATGGACATCGGCTGATCGCTCCAAGGCCGCGCGAGATGGATCCGGCCATCGTGGCTTCCATCGGCGCACAAAATCGACATAACAATTGCCGGTGTGCGCGCTGACTGGGAGGCGTTCGATGCGATTAGCGGTGGTTCTGTTGACGATTCTGATTCCCGCGGTGGCGTGGGCCGAGGAGCCCGCAACCAATGCGCCGGCGCTGTGGGGCAGTCCCACCGTCGACAACGGCGCCTGCTGCAAGACGCTTGGCGAGGTGCGCAGCAACATCGATCGGCTCGACCGCGAGATCGTGCGCCTGATGGCCGAGCGCGGCCGCTACGTCCATGAGGCCGCCCGCTTCAAGGCCAACCCGGCGCAGGTCGAGGCGCCCGAGCGCGCCGAGGCCGTTGTGAAGAAGGCGATGGCGCTTGCGGAAGCGGACGGGCTGTCACCCAAAGTTGCGGAAGCTGCGTACCGCGCGATGATACGCGCCTTCATCGATTACGAGCAGGGCGTCTTCGCAGCAGCTGCGGCACGCGGCGATGCCCCCTGGAAGAAATAGGCGGACGCGCCGGCGATCCGGGATTCCTTCCGGCGCATCGACGAGACGTGATCTGGGATTCAGATCACTGCCATCTCAGATAATCATTATCCCTCCATCCGGCGGCATGCTTCAATGCGGCAAGTCGGAAGAGAGCGGTCCGGTTCGTCTGATGGGCCGAGCCGAGAGCCGCGATCACACATGACATTTCGAAACACTGAAACGGACGCGGATTGGATCCGGTTCGCTATGCGGGGGCAACTGATCGCCGGCAGTTGCTCCGAAGCCTTAGTCCTCGGCAGATCGAGCAAGCAGCCATCAACATGCCGTTTCTGCGGTTTGATTTGATCGAGGGACGAAGCGATGCAGAGATCCAGCGGCTACTCGATGTCACCCACGAAGTACTGGTCGAAACCCTCCATGTGCCGCAGCGCGATCGCTATCAGGTCGTGCATGTTCATCCGCGATCTCGCGTCGTCGCTCTCGACACCGGATTGGCCATTGGCCGGACCGATCAACTGGTGATGCTGCAGCTGACCAGCCGTCCGCGCGACAAGGCGTTGAAGCTGGATTTCTATCGCGTGCTCGCCGAGCGGCTGTCGGCGGCCTGCGCGATCGCGCCGAGCGACCTCGTCATCAACTTCGTGATCGATGACGATGAGGACTGGTCGTTCGGCATGGGACGCGCGTAGTTCATCACCGGCGAGCTGACATAAGCCGCGTATCCTGCATAGGTGAGAGCAGACGCCGCCCGGCTAATTGCCGCCGCCTTCCTGGGTGTCGATGCGATGCACGACGTCGTCGGGCAGGGCGTGCGCCACGGCGGCTGCGGGTCCGGGCTCCGGTCCGATCTCGCGGCCGCGGCCGCGGATCAGCCGTTCATAGGCCGACACCAGCGTGGTGTAGGGATTGACCCACAGCCAGCCGTCGCGCGTGAACACCTGCACGTCGAAATGCAGGTGACGTGACGTGCCGTTCGGATGGTCGAGATAGTTCGACACCACACCGATCTTCTCGCCCTCGCCGAGGCGGCGTCCGTTGAGCAGGCCGTCGGTATCCATCACCGACGGGTTCATGTGCATGTAGCGGAAGCGAACGTGCTCGGTGGGGGTGTTGACCTGCAACGTCACGGCCTGCTGCTGCGCGGAGCGGATCACGATGCTGTCGCGCACCGCGACGACCGCCTGCTGCCTCGGGTCGCAACCGTCCTTGCCGTCGACCGGACACGCGCCCGGTCTGATGTCCTGGCCCTGATGGCCGAAGCCGCTGGCGCATTGGCCGACCTCGAAACTGCGCGCCTCGCAGAAATTGTCCTGCCAGGGATACTCGTCGACCCGCGCGCGCTTCGGAAAGGACTGAGAATGGGCGAAGGCCGGCGCCTTCGCGAGCGGAAAGCGGATTTGCGAATAGACGGTGATGTCGGCGTGGCCGCCCTGCTGCCTGCGGCCGCCGCTGCCCGCGATGATGTCGCCGCTCGGGCGGTAGGTGAAATCGGCCGACTGCGCGATCGGCCGCTCCGAGATGTCGGAGGCGGTGTCGCTGCGCGGCCGTGACGGCTGGCCACCGGCGATGCGCAACGCCTTCAGGAAGCGCTCGGCGACCGGGTAGGCCTCTCGGCACGCCAGCCGCTTCGGCCGCGGCGCACTATCGAGACACTGGATCGAGACGACATAGGGGATTCCGAAGCGGGTGAAGGCGTAGCGGACATAGCCCTCGCGGATGAAGCGGCGCAGGTCCGGAAACTGCGTGGCCAGCGTCTTGACCGGTTCGCCCTTGCCGCCGAGCCGATCGGCCAGGTCGTAGACCAGGATCGAGCCCGAGATCTGCACCTCGACCGGTCTTGCAAACGTCCGCGGCGGCATGCCGTCGCCGGCGCCGGGGTCGAGCGAGAACACCGCGTCATAGCCGGAGGCGCCGGCATGGAAGACGTCGGCCGCGCGGAAGTCGGCCTGGTAGCGTGCGACCGGCAGGCCGTCCGCTGTGTCGCCTTGCCGTGCATCGAGATAGCTTGCGGGGTCGAACGGCAGCAACACCGGGATCGGGCTCTGCGCAATGCCGGGGAAGAGCGGCGATGTCACCGCGTTCAGCTGCACCAGCGCGGGCATCGCGCGCGGATCGGTGGCCGGGACGCGGCGCTGTCCGGCGAATGTGAAGCTGGTGACGATGGCCGGGCGGGTGGCGATCTCTTGCCGGAGCTGGTCGAGCACGGCGCGCCATTCGACCCGCATGGCCGAGATCGAAGGTGTTCGGAATTCGTCGGCATGAGCGCCGGGGAGAGGCAACAGCAGGACTGCGAGCCAGCAACTGATGAAGCTGACAATCTTCCTGTTCACTGCACCCCCCGGCCCATGTCTGATCGCGAGAGATTAGAGCAAGTTCCGGAAAAGTGTGTAGCAGTTTTCCGGAAAGTTTGAGCCTAAACAACAACCTGATGCGCAGCGATGGTTCATGACGAACGTCACCGCGCGTTGCCGCTCAGTGCTTCCGCTCAGTCCTTGGCGCGTTCGACGTAGGAACCGTCCTCGGTCATGACAACGATGCGGGTGCCGGTGGAAACATGCGGCGGCACGCCGGTGCGGATGCCGTTCGACAGCACGGCCGGCTTGTACGACGACGAGGCGGTCTGGCCCTTGGTCACGGGCTCGGTCTCTACGACCTCCAGCGTCACGCGCTGCGGCAGCTGGATCGCGACCGGATTGCCATCGTGCATCGACAGCTTCACGGTCATGTTCTCCTGCAGATACGGCGCAGACGAACCGACGATCTCCTTGGAGACCTGGACCTGGTCGTAGTTGTCGTTGTTCATGAAGTGGAAGCCGTCGCCGTCCTCATAGAGGTAGTTGTAGTTGTGGTCCTCAACGGTGGCCTTCTCGACCTGGTCGGTGGTCTTGTAGCGCTCCGAGACCTTCACGCCGTCGCCGATGCGGCGCATTTCGATCTGGCTGACCGGGGTGCCCTTGCCGGGATGAATGTTTTCGGCGGACAGGACCACATAGAGCTTGCCGTCCTGCTCGATGACGTTGCCCTTGCGGATGGAACTGGCGATGACTTTCAAAGGTGTTTTCCTGAATTTGAGAAGCGGGGGCGCAAACCGGACCGGCAGCCCCTCGGCCGTGGCGGCGATTTCGGGCTGCAACATACTGATTTGTCCCTGAGATGCCAGCTTTTTACGGCTGTTTTCGGCCGGTTGCGAACGCCTATTCAGAGGCAATCGGGACGGTTTAGCGGCGGGATCGCCGGGGCTGGCGGGTCACGCCAGATGGACAACGCCGGTGTCTTTCGACATGAAGGAGCACGCGTCGCTGCGCCTGTCCGGGATCGAGCATTCATGCTGGCCGTCAATGCTTTGAATATCAATAGCTTGCGCCCGTTTCTTGAGCGGGTAAGCAGGGTGCTTCATGCCGCTTCGCGCTGCCGGAGGTTGGGCTGACATGACCGGACCGGACCAGACCTCGCCGTGGTGGACGCCGCGGCGCTACGCCGACCGCAGGCCGTTCCTGCAGGCGCGGACCGCAATCACGCGGGCGCTCCGGGCGTGGTTCGAGGAGCAGGGCTTTACCGAGGTCGAGACTGCCGTCCTGCAGATATCGCCCGGCAACGAGACGCATCTGCACGCTCCGCGGACCGAGCTCAGGCAGGCCGATGGCTCGCAGGCGACGCGCTTTCTGCGCACGTCTCCGGAATTCGCCTGCAAGAAGCTGCTCGCCGCCGGCGAGCCGAAGATCTACGAGTTCGCGCGGGTGTTCCGCGATCGCGAGCGCGGCGATCTGCATCTGCCCGAATTCACCATGCTGGAATGGTACCGCGCCAATGCCGGCTATGACGCCATCATGGCCGACACCATCGTCGTGATCGCCCATGCGGCGCAGGCGACCGGGATCGGGCGGTTTTCATTCCGCGGCAAGGTGGCCGATCCGTTTGCCGAGCCGGAGCTGCTGACGGTTGCGGCAGGCTTCGAGCGCTTCGCCGGCATCGACCTGCTGGCGACGATCTCGGGCGGCGAAGGCGACCGCGAGGCGCTGGCGTCGGCCGCGCGAGAGTGGGTGCGGATCGCCGATGACGACACCTGGTCCGACATTTTCAGCAAGGTGCTGGTCGAGCATGTCGAGCCAAACCTGGGACAAGGCCGGCTGACGGTGCTGTTCGAATACCCGTCACCGGAGGCCGCGCTGGCGCGCACCAAGGCGGGCGAGCCACGCGTCGCCGAGCGTTTCGAGGTCTACGCCTGCGGGGTCGAGCTCGCCAACGGCTTTGGCGAGTTGACCGATGCGGCCGAGCAGCGCCATCGTTTTACCGCAGCGATGGACGAGAAGGCCCGCCGTTACGGCGAGCGCTATCCGCTCGACGACGATTTCCTTGCCGCGGTCGGCCAAATGCCGGAAGCCAGCGGCGTCGCGCTCGGCTTCGACCGGCTGGTGATGCTGGCGAGCGGCGCGCCACGAATTGATCAGGTGGTCTGGATGCCGCCTGCAGGAGAGCCATGAAGAGGATCGATCCGAAACTGGCGGCGACGCTGCGCCAGTCGCGCGAGCTGATCGATGCCGGCCTCGCGCCGGTCGATGGTCTTGCCGAGCTCGAACAGGTGGCGGCGCGCTACGCCGTTGCAGTGACGCCGGAGCTCGTTGCGCTGATCGACCCGGCCGATCCGGCCGACCCGATTGCGCGGCAGTTCGTCCCGAGCGCTGACGAGCTCGTCGAGCAGCCCGGCGAGAACGCCGATCCGATCGGCGACGATGCGCATTCGCCGGTCGCCGGCATCGTGCATCGCTATCCGGACCGGGTGTTGTTCAAGCTGGTCCATGTCTGCGCGGTCTATTGCCGGTTCTGTTTCCGGCGCGAAATGGTTGGGCCGGGGAAGGCCTCGGCGTTGTCGGACGACGCCTACCGCGCGGGGCTCGATTACATCAGGAGCCATCCGGAGATCTGGGAGGTCATTCTGACCGGCGGCGATCCGTTGATGCTGTCGCCGCGCAGGCTGACCGAGATCATGGCCGATCTCGCCGGGATCGATCACGTCAAGATCATCCGCCTCCACACCCGCGTTCCGATCGCCGATCCCGGACGCATCAGTCCCGAGATGATCGCGGCGCTGCGGGTCGAGGGGGCGGCGACCTGGATCGCCATCCATGCCAACCATCCGCGTGAATTGGCCGCCAATGCCCGCGCGGCGTGCGCTCGCCTTGCCGACGCCGGCATTCCCTTGGTGAGCCAGTCGGTCTTGCTGCGCGGCATCAACGACGATGTCGCGACGCTCACGGCGCTGATGCGCGCCTTCGTCGAGTGCCGGATCAAGCCCTATTACCTGCATCACGGCGACCTTGCGCCCGGCACCGCGCATTTGCGCACCACGATCGAGGCCGGGCAGGACTTGATGCGGGCGCTGCGCGGGCGCGTCTCCGGACTGTGCCAGCCGGACTATGTGCTTGACATCCCCGGCGGCTACGGCAAGGCGCCGATCGGACCGACCTATTTGTCGCAGCCGGTTTCCCGAGATCGTGAAGATCCCGTGGAACGGCGGTACCGTGTCGTCGATTATTGCGGGGATGTTCATACTTATCCGCCGCAATCGTGAGTCGGCGATGGGCGGGGCCGGGAACGGACGGCGCAGCCGCCCGAGGACGAGGGCAACCGCAGCATCGAAAATGCTGTGATGTTGGGCTTCTTTGTGGTGCTGTCGCCGCCGGAATCTGGCTCCTTGGCGCCATGGCCGATATACGGAAAGTCCAGGATTGCGCAGCGCAGGGACGACGCAACTGTGCTAGCGTCGAGGTGCCGGAACGGGCGCAATAGGGTTGAGAAGCGGAGAGGCGAGATGCGGAAGACTGTTTTGTTGACGGCTCTGATGGTTGTTGCGGTCGGAGCGCCCCAGCTTGGAACGTCCCTGGCTTTGGCGCAGCAACAGGGCGGATCGTCCTCCATGCAGAAGAATACCGGGGTGCCGGAAGCACCGGTCGGACATCGTCAGCCGCGCCGCGGCGACGTTGGCAACGAAAAGAACATCAGCGATCCGAACAGCCAGGCCAACAAGGAAGACGCGGCGCTCGACAAGAAGATCAAGAGCATCTGCCGCGGCTGCTAGGCCACGGAGACCGGCGGAGCGCGATATTCGCCCCGCCGGCAACGCTCAATCCGTTCGGCCGCGTCAGGCCGAGCGCTCTTGCAGGCCGTCACGCCGCACGTTGCGCCTTGCGTCGACGGCATCGGCCAGCTGCTTCAACACGTCAGCCGTCGTGTCGAGGTCGATGCAGCCGTCGGTGATGCTCTGACCGTAGGTCAGCGGCTTGCCCGGCACGACGTCCTGACGTCCCGCGACAAGGTTGCTCTCGATCATCACGCCGATGACGCGCTGCTCGCCGCTCGCGACCTGCTGCGCGATGTCAGTGGCAACCGCCGGCTGGTTCTCCGGCCTCTTGCTGCTGTTGGCGTGGCTGGTGTCGATCATCAGCCGCGCTGCGACACCGGCGCGGCCGAGCTCGACGGCGGCGGCATCGACACTCGCTGCATCATAGTTCGGCACCCGGCCGCCGCGCAGGATGACGTGGCAGTCCTCGTTGCCGCTGGTCGCGGCGATCGCCGAGCGGCCGCCCTTGGTGACCGCCATGAAATGATGCGGGTGCGACGCCGACTTCACCGCATCCGCCGCGATCCGCACGCCACCGTCGGTGCTGTTCTTGAAGCCGACCGGACAGGACAGGCCGGACGCCAGCTCGCGATGGATCTGGCTCTCGGTGGTGCGGGCGCCGATCGCGGCCCACGAGACCAGATCGGCGATGTATTGCGGCGTCGTCATGTCGAGGAATTCGGTGCCGGCCGGCAGGCCGAGATTGTTCACGGCCGACAGCACGTTGCGGGCAAGCCGCAAGCCCTTGTTGATGTCGAAGCTGTTATCGAGATCGGGATCGTTGATCAGCCCCTTCCAACCGACGGTGGTGCGCGGCTTCTCGAAATAGACCCGCATCACGATCTCGAGGCGGTCGGCGAGCTGTTCGCGCAGGCCGGCGAGACGCTCGGCATAATCGACGGCCGCCGCGGGATCGTGGATGGAGCAGGGGCCGACGACGACCAGCAGGCGGTCATCGGTGCCATTGAGGATCGCGTGGATGGCGTTGCGGGCGCCCATCACGACGCGGGTCGCCGTCAGGGTGCGCGGGACCTCCCGCATCACCTCTTCGGGCGTACTCAGTTCCTTCAGTTCCTTGATGCGAAGATCGTCTGTCGTACTCAACACGGCTGGCTCCTTTGGATTTTTCGGGACCTGCCGGCACAAAAAAGCCGCCAGGTCTGGCGGCTTGTTTTGGACGTTTGCTGCAATTCTTCAGATTGAGCGCGATCCTCCTGCCGCCAGCGAGCTGTCGTAGCTAAAGTACCAAAAATAGCTGGTGGCTGATGTGATCATCGGGCGGCTCTATAGCCCAGGGATTTGGGGCTGTCACCCCCCAAATACAAGCCCGCTGCGGTTCGCCGTCAGGTGTTGCGCGCCGCCAACGCCATCCCGATCAGGGTCGCCCCGCCGAACATCAGGTTGAGACCGACCAGGAGGCCGATCGCCCATCCCGCCGATTCCGGCAGGCCCGCGATGATGAAGAAGGCGACGACGATATCCATCAGGCCGGCGATCAGCAGCCAGGACCAGCGTCCCGACAATTCGCGGCGGTGCTCCAGCGCGTACATGATGGTGGCGACGCCCTCGGCGACGAAATAGGCGCCGATGACGATGGTCAGCGTCAGCACGCCCTGCATCGGGCGCGCCAGCAGCACCATGCCGGCGAGCACGGCGAGCGCCGCCGAGATCAGCGACCACCAGAAGCCCGGCATGTTGCGCGCCCAGAACGTCACGATCAGCCCGCCGATGCCCGAGATCAGGAACATCCAGCCGAGGAAGATGGTGACGGCGAGGCTGGCGAATGTCGGCACGATCATCGCCGCAATGCCGAGGATCGCGAGCAGGATGCCTTCGAACAGGAACGCCTTCCAGTGCGCCTTGACGGCAGCCTGCATCTGCGATCGCAGCTTGTCGAGGTCGTTGGACAGGGTCATCGCGGTTCTCCAGATCTGCCCGCGTGCGGCGTATCCTAGCTCTGGCCTGGCGCGGACGGAAAGCCCTCGGCGGCGGTCCGCATTCGGTTGCGGCCGAGGAAGTAGACGGCGGTGGTCGCGATCAGCAGCGCCAGTCCGATCAGGATCGAGGTGAAGCCGATCGGGATCAGGATGAAGGAGGCGTTGCGCTCGGGATTGACATACCAGTGGTGCAGCGAAGTGAGCAGGAAGGAGACGCCGGCAAAGCCGGTGCCGCCGCCAATCAGCAGCAGCGCCCACATCCGTCGCAACTGGCTCAGCCGCTCGCGCGCGACGTCCGTGCGCGGGGCATGATGCTTGCCGAGGCGGTGCACCAGGCGGACTGCGAACCCGATCGAGGAGAAGCCGATCAGCACGCTGGCCGAACCGAGCAGTAGGTGCGCGGTCGAGCTGAGATCGGGAATGCGCTGGAGCGCGAGCAGCGGAAAATCAAACGCCGCATGCAGCAGGACCGGCGCGACCAGCACCAGCGCCCAGTTGGTGATGCGCGCCCAGTCGCGATGACCCCGGTAGGCGCCGAGCGCGCCGCCCGAGCGCGCGATCGCAAGATAGGCGCCGGCGATGATGCCGAGCGCGCCGTGGAACGGCACGGTGAGCACGCTGCGCAACGCCGCAAGCGCGCGCCACATGTCCTTGTGCTGGACCAGATAGGCGAGGTTCTCATAGGCGGCGAAGCCGAGGCCGGCCGCCGCGCCATACACCACGGTATCCATCGGATCGGCGAAGGCACGGCGCCGGGTCGAGATGGCGACGATGACGAGGACCTTGACGATCTCCTCCGGCGCCGCGACGCCAAATAACGCCCGCACCGCCTGCGTCGCCCAGGGATTGTCGGGAATGGCCAGCAGCGCATTGAAGGGAATACGGGCCAGGCCCAGCAGCGAGATGCTGGCCGCGCCGAGCACGAAGGCGAGCCATACCTGCACCGGCGGTCCGGGGCGCTCGTCGGCGGCAATCACCAGCCACAGCACCAGCAGTGCGGGTGCGATGGCGGCGGCGCCAATCACAGTCGGAAGCGACTCAAGCAACAACATGAGCCGAACGGGCCCCTTCAATGGCACCACAGCGATGCGCTTTGAAGAAATGGCAGCAAGTTCAGCGGATTGCAAATGGACGATTGGCGGAATCGGTTCGGCTGGCGCTGTTCTCGTGTCCAATATGCCACGGGCCCGCGAAAGCGCGGCCGAACGTACCGTTATGGGCCTCGATCAGATCAGGGGAGAAGGGGCTGCCGGACGGTTCCTGACGCCGGACGGGCGCCCCGGCACCGCCGCCTGCGCCATGACGGCATCACCGATCCACAAATCGCGGTGAACTTGCGTGGGCGTGGCGCCTGCCTCTTCGACGGGCGAATGAAGTGTGCGCTGTCGCGGCGAGCACGGGGTGCCTCGCAAGGCCCATCGCAAGTTTCGAGCACCGCGTCTCCTTCGTTGGGTTATAATGCTGCGGGCAGTGACTGATCCGGTAAAAGCCAGAGATGCCTTCGATTGATTCTGCTGTGATCGTTCTTGCCGTAAGCGCCCTGTTTGCGGCCTTTGTAAACGGTGCGTTGGGGTACGGGTTCTCGTCGCTCACCGTGCCGGTCGCACTCGTGTTTTACACCAATCGCGTTCTCAATCCCGCGATCGTCATCGTCGAAGTCTTCGTCAACCTTTACGTTCTCTGCATCAACCTGAGCGGCGTCCCAGCGGTGTGGCGGCGCATATTGCCGATCCTCATCGGCATGCTGCCCGGCATCGCGGTCGGAGCCTTTGCCCTGACGTCGCTTCAGCCCGGATGGACCAAATTCGCCACCTACTCGATTATCCTGCCGCTGATCCTGCTGCAGGCGGCCGGTTGGCGGAAGCCGATCCAGTCGAAATGGCTGGTCGGTTTGCCCTTCGGCACGACGCTCGGGATCCTGTACTCGGTCACGACCATTTCGGGACCGCCGCTGGCGATCCTCTTCAACAACCAGGGCCTCGTCAAAGATGAGTTTCGGGCCGGTCTCGCGCTGGTCCGGGTGACGGAGTCCAGTCTGACTGCGATCGCGTACTACAAGCTCGGTCTGTTCATCGAAGAGAGCCGCAGCCTCTTGTTCGTGCTCGTTCCTTGCGTCGTCGTCGGCATACCGCTTGGTGCCTGGCTGATCCGGCGGCTGGATGCCGAGACGTTTCGCCGGATCTGCATGAGCTTTGATGCGTGGGTCGTGGGATTTGGCCTGTCACGCGTGCTGATCGAAGTGAAGCTGATGGAAAGCCCGTGGGCCTATGGCGTCATGGCCGCCACGATCCTGATCGACGTCTGCTTGCTGTACGTCTTCTTCACCGCGAGGAGAGGGACGGTACAGAGTTCGCACGCGCTGGCTTCGCTGAGATCCGGCAACCGGAGCGGTCCGACCTGATCGCAGCGTCGCTATAAGGCGGCTAACCTGCCAGCAGCCGACGGCAGGTTTCGACGAACACCTCGGCGCCGGTGACGATGTCGGCGTCGTCGGTGTTCTCACTCCAGTGATGGCTGATGCCGCCGATCGACGGCACGAACAGCATCGCTGCCGGCATGAGGGTGGCGAGGACCTGGGCGTCATGGCCGGCGCCGCTCGGCATGCGGATCGATTTGCCTCCGGCAAAGGCCGCGCTCGCGGCCTCGATCGCGTCCTGGAAGGCGGGCGTCATCATCGCGGGGACGCCGGTGCGGATCCGCTCGACCTTGACGCCGCAGCGGCCGTGTGTCGTGGCCTCGTCGGCCATCCGATGCAACTGCGCCTCGAGCCGTGCGATCACCTCGGGATTGTCGTCGCGGATCTGGAACAGCATCTCGGCGCCGCCTGGGATGATGCTCGGCGCGCCAGGATCAAGCGTGATGCGGCCGGTGGTCCAGACCGTGCGCGGTCCGCACAGGGCAGGGAAGCTGTCGTCGATCGCGACGCAGAATCGCGCCAGCGCCAGGCCCGCATCGCGGCGCACCGCCATCCGCGTGGTGCCGGCATGGTTCTGCTCGCCGGTGAAATTGATGCGATACTGCCAGATGCCGACGATCGAGGTGACGACGCCGATCTTGAGCCCGCTGCTTTCCAGCGTGTCGCCCTGCTCGATATGCGCTTCCAGATAGCCGATGTGGCGGCCGGCTTCGGCCTTGAGGCGCGGGCGTCCGACAAAGCCCGCATCGCGCAATGCTTGTCGCATGGTGCGATCGCTGGAGCGATCGCGCGCCGCATCGATGTCGGCTTCGGTCACGGCGCCGGCAAAGGAGCGGCTGCCGAGGAAACTGCCGAAATGGCCTTCCTCGTCGCACCATGCGGCGACTTCGACCGCGCCGTTGATGCCGGGATCGCCGTTGATGACGCGCGCGGCTTCCAGCGCATAGACCACGCCGAGCGGCCCATCGAGCCAGCCCGCATGGTTCTGGCTTTCGAGATGCGAGCCCGCGAGCAGCTTCGGTCCGGCCTTCGCGCTGGTGCCGAACACGTTGCCGATGCCATCGATCGTCGCGACAAGATCGGCGTCGGGCAGGCGCGCCGCGAGCCAGTCGAGCGAGCGCAGATGCGGCTCCGAGAATGTCGGCTTGTGCACGCCGGTCTTGTAGGCGCCGATCGCGCGCAGCGCATTGAGATCGGCGAGCACGCGCTTGCCGTCGAAGCGACCGTTGATGCCTGGCATGATTGGACTCCGGATTAGCGTCTCTGATTGGCGTCTCGATTTGCAGCTTGGCGCCGCAATCCCGTCTTGATGCCGTCGCGGTTGGATGCGACGGAACAATCAGGGCAAACGATTTCTTAGCGGTTCTGCTCTTAGGTCGCGGTACGAATAGCGTGTGAGTGTGATCATGTCTGCATTCCGGAACTGGGCCCGCAAGGCCGCTGTGCTGTTTCTTCCGATCGCGCTCGGCGCCTGCGCGCAATATTCTCAGCAATACAGCATGACCACCCCGCCGTCCGGAACCGGGCCGCTGGCCTGGGACGGTGCCGGGCAGGATCCAAATGCCCCGCAGCCGCGGCGCCATGCGCGCAATGCGTCACCGGCGGTGGCGGAGACGCAATTGTCGGAAGCGGATGCGGACGATCGGCTGGCGCGCAAGCTCGTGATCTGCAGCACCTGCATCAAGCAGACGCCGGCAGTGGCCGAGGCGCAGCCGACCAATCGTCAGGACGTCGCCAGCAATCATTAAGCCGCTTGTTGCATCGGCCTCGCGGCCTTAGTTAGGCCACGATATCGTTCGATGCGCAGCCTTATGTCGTTTCGAAGACTCATCGTTCCCGCCGTCGTTGTCGCGCTTGCCGCCGTCATTCTGATTCATGTCGGTGGCTCGCGGGCCCATGCCCATGTGCCGCTGCATTGCGGCTTCTGGACCTCGATCGAGGCCGGATTGTCCTGCAGATAGGCTGTTCAGGGCCAGTACTGGAAAAGCGTTTCTCGACGCTTGCCCGTCCGGCCAATCGCAACTATACGTTCGCCCGTCGCGGCCGTTGACGGCTGCGGCCAGTCCGGCCTATCTCACGTGTAACGTATTGATTTGCCGGGAGTTTTGCTCCCTTCGTCTATCGGTTAGGACGCCACCCTTTCACGGTGGAGAGAGCGGTTCGATTCCGCTAGGGAGCGCCAGCCCGCAATATCCTCAGATTAACTCCAGTCTTATCAAGCGGTTAGATCGCCGGCGGATTTCTTGTCGGACGTTTTGTTGCACGGAGCGCTTGGCTGGTTAGTGGCTCGTTCACCAATCGGTTCGCAGTTGATACCGATGCTTTAACCTAAACTCCGTGGCTCCCGTAGCGTGCTGGATTCGGTCGAGATCGGCGCCGTCCCTGACCGTGGCATGAAGTTTCCAATCCGGGTTCGCCTGAACGACTTCCACATGGCAAACATACTCGCCGCCGGGGAAGCTGCGAATCTCGCGTAAAGCGACCAACTCCAGGTCCCTTGCCGATATTGGCGTTCTCATGGTCTGAGCCTCGCCATCTATGTTTCCGTCGGACTTATAACCGATCAGGCCGCTTGCGCTGGCCGAGCGAGATCGGAAAGCAGCCGTTCCGGGTTGCGCTTCTCCTCGTCGATCCTTTTCGTGAACTCCTTCCGCTCCTGCCCTGTTTTTGCCGTGTCGAGCAAAAACCGATAGTGACCGATTATCTTCTGGCTTCCCTGTATCAGAAATTGCGTCGTGCTCATGGTGAAGCACCTGCTGGTCCGATGTCGGCATCGATCAGCAGCTGTTCCCGAGCGAGAAGGGGAATGTCGGCTCCTAGAGTTTCCATCGCCGAGGTTTCCTCGGAAAGACGTCGTTCGATGAAGTTGCGCTCAAGGTCGCTCAGCTTTGTGTTGAGTAGCCATCGATATCGCCTGATGTTGTTGCGACGTGCCCGAACCTGTTCGAGTTGGCGATCGACGATCTCGCGCTTTTCTTTTGTCGAGAGTCGCCGAGCACACCAGCGGGACTCGATTCGGTCCACGATGTGTTTAGGAAGGTTGATGTCGTCCATGTCACCCTCCTAGGCCGCCAGCGGACGCAATGTCGATCGAAGACGATAAGGCTTGCCCCCCGGCGGATTGTGAGGACCGTCGTCAACACGGCAAAGGGCGTCTAGAATAACGTCGATCTTTACGGGTGATCTTAAATCCGCGGGCGCCCGTAAGCGCGGACAGGATGGGACCGCGGCAGCGTCGGATGCCCAGGACGCCAAGAGCGCGCGTTTTTCTTCTTTGGTCAGCGACAAGTCCGCCAAGACGTCCAAGGGATGATTGAATCGCGCCTCCTTGCGGTGAGATACATTCAAGGAAATGACATTCGCGGTCGTCGGCCGCATGTTTGCCTCCGTTCCAAGACGAGATGCTATGGTTGAAGCCGCGAGCGGCAAATCCGGACGCGGCTTCGCGCGTATCAGGCCGCAGCGGATTCGAGTTGGTGTGGCCGGCTCGGCTGCGTCGAGTTGATTGCGATCCGACGCGGCTTCATCGCTTCCGGAATTTCGCGCGCCAGCTCAATCTTGAGCAGGCCGTTGTCGAACGCAGCGTTCTTCACCAGAACATGGTCAGCCAAGCTGAACTGCCGCCGGAATCGACGGGTCGAGATCCCTTGATAGAGGTAATCACGGTCAGCTTTTTCGACCTTGTTGCCTTCGATCGTCAGGACGTTCTGCTCGGCCGTCACCGAGATCTCGTCAGGCGAGAAGCCTGCGACCGCGAGCGCAATCTGGTAACGGTCTTCGGAAAGTCGTTCGATATTGTAGGGCGGGTAGTTGTCTTCGGTGGCCCGCTGGGCCGTTTCGGCCAGGTCGAACAGGCGATCGAATCCGATCGTCGACCGGAACAGTGGGGAGAAGTCGTATGTGCGCATAGCCAAATCCTCCAGAGAGCAAGATGGGTATGAGTAGCACCGGACACGACCGGTGCCCGTTACACCTGGACCCGATTGGCATCCAGGCATCGGACCCGCAGGGGACCGACGACCAACGAATTAGATTAGGATTCGAGAGCGTCAAGAGGGATCGCCAAAAAAATCGAATCGATTATCTGGCCTGAGCGCAGTCTCATATCGCGAAGCGCTCGCGCGGTCGACGTGACAGCATCGGGCATACCGATCCCTTCGGCGGGGCCAAGGCAAGACCACCCCAGCGTTGTGACGAGATGCTCGATTTTCCTGGCCCGGTTGGCGCCTTTCTCGGCTCCCTCTCGGCTCCGTCAATTTGCCCTGGATATCGCGTTCGTAATTTGTTCTCGTGGAGGCGCTGGCCTGTTTGCGATCTCTTAGCCTAGTTCGAAAATTGCAGTGCCCTGAATTGGTAGGGCGACGTTTTCACCGTCCCTGGGCGAAGGGCCTCGCGCCTGCCGGCAGGTGTGTGAACAACCCCACAATCGCTGCAATCCGAGGCGCTTTGGCAACCCTTTGGTAAGCCAGCGGCGATAGGCGTGATCCCCGGGATGATGTGATGGCTCTAGGGTCCAAGAAGCGCGAAGCGCGCAAATCGCTGCGGCAGTCCGGCTGGATCACGCTCGATGGCGGATTCGCCGCGCGGCCGTGCGTGGTCGAGGACATGTCTTCGACCGGCGCAAAGATCACGGTGCAGGACAACAACACGCTGCCGGCCAAGCTGCGGCTGGCGTTTTCGCGCGACGCCCGCACCGGGCGCGCCTGCGAGGTGGTCTGGCGCGAGGGCAGGACGTTCGGCGTCAAATTCGTGCGCTGAAGCGTGATCCGGAAAAGTGGACGCCGGTTTTCCGGAAAGATCACGCAATAAAAGGAGAAGCTAGGTCATGATGCGATCCCTTCGCATCATGACCTAGCCTCATCCGGCCGCGCGCGATAAAAGGCCGGATGCGCAAGACCTGCTTCGCCGTCATCGCCGTCCTGCTCCCCGCCACTGCGTTCGCGCAAGCCGGCGATCGCCGCAATTTCCAGACGCCGCCCGATGCCGGCCGGACGTTGCCGTCGAAATCCGCGACGCGCAGCAATTCCTGCGCGTCATACGGACCGGGCTTCGTCAAGGTCGAAGGCACCGACACCTGCGTGAAGCTCGGTGGCGCCGTCAGTGTCGGTGCGGGGGTGTCCGGCGGACGTTGAAGCATGATCCGGAAAAGTGCGAAGCGGTTTTCCGAAAGGATTATGCTCTAACCGCCTTGCCGCTCACGACATCGGCGGCGCGACGAAGCGCACGAAGGCGGGACGCTGTGCGATCTCGCCGAACCAGCGTTCGAGATTGGGCAGCTTCGGCTTGGTGAGGCCCTCAACGCCGAACCAGCGCCGCGCAAAGGCGCCGATCGCGATGTCGGCGATGGTGAACTGATCGCCCTCGATGAAGCGGTGCGTTGCAAGCTGCGCTTCGGCGACGCGCCACACTACGGCCTCGGCATCGGCGTCGTTCTGGATCTTGACCATGTCGCGCTGCTCCGGCGGCGTGCGCACGATCCCCCAGAACACGGGGCGGTCGACGGGCTGCAGCGTCGACAGCGTCCAGTCGAGCCAGCGGTCGACGCCGGCGCGCACCTTCGGCGCTTGCGGATAGATCGGTGAGTCCTGACCGTACGCCATGCAGAGATAGCGCATCACCGAATTGGATTCCCACAGCACATAGTCGCCGTCGACCAGCGTTGGGACGCGGCCGTTCGGGTTCATCCCGAGATATTCGGGCTGATCGTTCTTGCCGAACTGCATGCCGGCGTCGATGCGCTGATAGGGGAGGTCGAGCTCGGCGAGACACCACAGCACCTTCTGCACATTGACCGAATTGGCCCGGCCCCAGATCGTCAGTTGCGGCTTGCTGTCCATCACGCGATTCTTCCCGCTGCTGTGCTTTGCGCGCGTTCTTAGCTGAAACGTCGGGGAAAAGCGCGCGGCGAATGTATCGAGTGCAAAAAAAAGAGGCTCCACCGCATCGCGGCAGAGCCTCACTCATGCGCAGCATCAAAACCCCGTCACCGACCGAACAACAACCACAGCACGATGATCACCGGGATCGGCACACCCAACAGCCAAAGCAAAATTCCTTTTCCCATCTCGTTGCCTCCTCGCATTCAATGTATGAGGAGGCAACTTCAACGGTTGCGACACGTTCCTAGCGATTGTCCCGCCTGGCGCTTGTCCCGCCCGTCACCGATGGAGACGTGCAGACAGGAACGTGCGCTCGGGTGCGGCGTTTACTTTCGCGTCTTACCAGTGACCGGTGTTGGGCATCGAGGCCCACGGTTCGGCCGGCGCCTTCGGATCGCCCTTCTGCAGGATCTCGATCGAGTGTAAATCGGGCGAACGCACGAACGCCATGTTGCCGTCGCGCGGCGGACGATTGATGGTGACGCCCATCTTCATCAGCTTCTCGCAGGTCGCGTAGATATCGTCGACCTCGTAGGCGAGATGGCCGAAATGGCGGTCTTCGCCGTACTTCTCCTCGTCCCAATTGTAGGTCAGCTCGACCAGCGGCGCGCCGCGGGTCTGCGGCAGGGACTTGAGCAGATGGAGGTCTTCCTCCGCGCAGAGAAACACCAGCGTGAAGCGGCCCTTGTCATTGTCGATGCGGCGCACTTCCTTCAGCCCGAGTGCATCCTGATAGAATTTCATCGCGACATCGAGATTGCGGACGCGCAGCATGGTGTGCAGATAGCGCATTGTTGTCCTCCTGGCAGATTCAGATTCTTGCAGAGATGCTTGTTTGGGTGGGATGGTCCAGACGAAAACTAGCAGCAAATCGCATCAAGGGGCAGCGCTAACGTGCGGGTCTGCCCCGCTGCCGTTCGCGCCTTCCCGCCATTCATGATCGCGATTGCGTGAAGACTCGATCCCTTAAGGCAATCTCGTCAGGCCGGTGGGCCGTGCCGCGCCTCTCTGCGCTGAGCGCCGCATCGCCGCAAGCATGCGCCGCACGCGATACGAGAAAGCCCCGCCCAGGAAAATTCCGGGACAGGGCTTTCGTGGTCGAGCCTTGGAGGCACGTGCCTCTATCTCATCGAATGCCCATCACCGCCAATCAAGGACGCGCGAGGTTGGACATCCTCTAAAAAGCAAAACCCCGCGAGCGGGCTCGCGAGGTCTGATGCCGACCGGCCTTGGGGAGATCGTGCCGGCAACCAAGCATACAATGTCGCGGCGGACAGAAGGTTCCCGGGGCCGGAAAATAGAAAGCCCCGCAGGCTGGATGCGGGGCTTTCCCAGTTGACGGACTGGGGATCTCTCAGGGCGTGAGCCGTCAACTGTTGGGGATCAAACTTAAGGTTGAATTCATAAAATGCAACAGCGCCGCGTAGACGGAATATGCTCGTCCCACAGCGCTGCGCCGGATGCTGGGCCCTGAAATCCCCAGTGCCGGTATGTCTTCGCTGCGCGCAAAAGGTTCAAAGGAAAGACCCGCGAGGCGGATTCGCAGGGCCTTGCAAAGCCGACAGGGCGGTGATCTGCCGGCACCACCGGTGTGATCGCCGTTCCGCTCGTCAATGTGGCTTCGGCGGATTGGTTCCTGACTTTGAAGCGCCGGCTGTGCCACGCGTCGTGTCCTTTGTCTCGGACTCGTTGGCTCGCTTCACATCCATGCCCGTGGTGTCCATCGCACCTTTCGGTGTGGCCCCGTTGGTGTTTTCAGGCCGCTCCATGCCGCTCTGCGGGGCGGGACCCGCATTCTGGGCGAACGCTGGGCCGCATATCAAAGCGAGAATACCAACGACGATAAGCCTGTTCATGGCTGTCTCCTGGTTTCAGTGGAGACGACCCGCGGGTCCTGGAGTGGTTCCTCTGGCGAGCGAACCTGCGCTGGCCCGCATTCCGCTGGCGCTGCGTTCACACCTTGATGTCGAGCATGGTCTCGACGGCATCACGGTCGGCCTTGTTCTTGGCCGCGAAGACGTCAAGAACATCGGCGCTGATGATGCGCGGCTGCTCCTTCGCCGTCTGATCGACGACGAGTTGCACCCTGGCTTGCGTCACTTCGACAGGTACGGGGTAAATGAGCATGGCTCCCTCCCTCCGGCGGTCCGAACCTTGTCAGGGCTTTCTTAACGACTTGTTAGCGCCTGGACCGACGCTTTCGGCCCGAATCGGCGGCCGGGCGGTATCAGCGTGCTCGCGCGCCGCCCGGCTTGGCGTCATACTGCGGCCGTTCAGGACCGGACGGCGCGATCGATGCGGAACGGGCTCTATTCGATCCATATCCATATGACCGACGGCGTGCGCGGCCGCGACAGCGGCATCCTGATCCTGCGGGATGGTCTTCTGATCGGCGGCGGGCCGTATTTCTGGTCGATCGGGGCCTATACGGCCGGCGAGGGCACCTGGAAGGGGCACCTGAGGACCAACCAGCATTCCCCGTTTTCCGATCCGTTCGCTCGGCCGCTGTTCGCCGGGCAGGAGGTGACGAGCGGCTTCTCCGGCACCTTCAGCGGCGACCACGCCGAGGTGTTCGGGACCGTGCTGGTCGGAACCCGCAGCCTGAGCTTCCAGGCGACCCTGAAACGTCTGGCGGACGCCTGATCGGGCGAGGCTGTGGACGAGTGCGCGGCAAGCGCCGGAGTCTGTTGAGGAAACGGGCTTACGGCCCCTGTGAATTTGCTGCGGACAAGTGCGGGATATGTTGTGGATTCCGGATGGCCTTAGTTTGGAAATTTGCGGTTCGCTGCCGTAGCCTAGGCAAGGGAGAGAGCGCGTGAATACGGCGGAGCGAGTGATTCACTTCCTGCGCAAGCGGGCCGGGCACTACTTTTGCGATGATTGCATTGTTCAGGAGCTGCGGCTTTCTAATCCCGTCACAAGGCTTACCGATCAACTCGGGGAGGGGGCGAACTTGCAAGGGGTTCGCAATCGGCGCGAGGTGGCAATCTGTAGCCGATGCTCCGAATACAAGCTCTCGACCATGTTTTGGTCCGAGAACCTCCCCAAAATTCCAAACTGAGACGGCAACTTACTCCGCGGCGGCCGGCGATCAGGAGATCGGCGTCCGTGCCGTGCCCCGCCACCACTAACCCTACCGGGTTAGGTTAAGAGTGGCATTGCATTGCCACCACCTGCGATTGCGCTAGGGATGGTTGCAGGTGACAGCCATGATGCCGTCGTTCCATAGCGCTGACAGACCGACCCACCGGCGTGTGATGGTGGTGGGCTTGCTGTTCTGTTCCGCCTTTGTGGTGATCAGCTTCTGGCTTCGGCCGCAGCCGGAGAGCGGCAAGGTGCTCGTGAAGGCGGACCGGCTGGTCCGCACGGCGGGAGAGGCGCGCAAGGCAAACTGAGGCGCAGCACACGGCGGGGCGACGCCGGCGCTCAGTCCGGCAGCTTCCTGTTCGGATGCTTGTGATACATCGCGATGCCGATAAAGCCGGCAAAGCCCAACACGTTCAGCAGCAGTTCCATCCACGCCGGCATCGATGCCAACCTCGCTCACATCACAGCTAATCACTGAGGTTGTGTTTTTGTTCCGGCGCTAACCGATGGTAGCTTTGCGCTATCGCATGGCTGGGGAACCGGAACAGGTGTTTTGCTGCAACCATCCCAATCCGCCCGCGTTGGTGCACATAACAACGTGAGGAGGTTGCCCATGAAAAAGACATTGGCAGTTTTGGCGACGGTTGCGACGGTTGGCGCGACGATGGTCAGCGCGCCGGCGCAGGCGCGTCATATCGGACCTGGCCTGGCATTCGGTCTGGCTGCCGGCGCGCTCGCAGCTGGCGCAGCCGGTGCGTATTACGGCCCACGCTATTACGGGCCCGACTACGGTTACTATGGCCCGCGCTACGGCTACTACGACGACGGTTACGCCTACTATCGCGGTCCGTACTATCGGCACCACTACTATCGCCACTATTGGTAACGGCGACGAGCCCGGAGCACACCGCTCCGGGCTTTCTCATCTGTGCGTCATGATGCGATAGCGCGGGAATGTGCGCGTGAACGACATCAGGCACTCTTGCGTTGAAATCCGCTCCAGACATTGCCGAGCGTGTTGTCGTAATATTCCTGGCGATCACGCTCGAATTTCTGCTGCGTCGCCCTGAAGCTGGCGATGCGCGCGACGATCTCCTCGCGCTCGCGCGCGACGCGCTCTTCCAGATCCGTCATTGCCCATCCTCGTTATGGTGGTCCTATCCCGCGCGCATTGGCATCGGTGAATTGGGCGTCAATGCGGAGCAGGCCGTGCAGGAATGTGATGATGCTGGGGCGGCAGCGACCGGGCCGAAGCGGCTCGCAGCCGGCCGCCCGCATCGCCCTCGATCTCGCAATCGGTCGGGCCGTGCTATAGTCGCGGTGGCCAACCGGAAAAATTCCAGTGATTGCAAAAAGCTCGATTGCAAAAGACTCGATTGCAAAGGATCTGCGCAGCGGCGTCGAGCGGCTCGGCAACATGATTGCCGAGGCATCGTCGATCGTGCCCTTCACCGGGGCGGGCATCTCCACCGAGTGCGGCATTCCCGACTTCCGCTCGCCCGGCGGGCTGTGGACCCGCAACCGGCCGATCCCGTTCGACGAGTTCGTCGCCAGTCAGGAGGCGCGCGACGAGTCATGGCGGCGCCGCTTCGCGATGGAACCGACATTCGCGGCTGCCAAGCCGGGCCGCGGGCATCGCGCGCTCGCGTCGCTGTACCGGGCAGGCAAGGTTCCCGGCGTCATCACCCAGAACATCGACAATCTGCATCAGGCGTCGGGCTTCAAGGCCGATGACGTCATCGAGCTGCACGGCAACACCACCTACGCCCGCTGCATCGGTTGCAGCAAGGCCTACGACCTCGCGTGGGTGAAGCTGCACTTCGACAGGACCGGTGGTGCGCCCGACTGCGCCGAGTGCGGTGATCCGGTGAAGACCGCGACGATCTCGTTCGGGCAGTCGATGCCCGAGGATGCGATGCGCCGCGCGACGGAACTCGCAAGGCATTGCGACCTGCTGCTGGCGATCGGCTCTTCGCTGGTGGTGTGGCCCGCCGCGGGCTTTCCGATGATGGCCAAGGAGAGCGGTGCGCGGCTCGTGATCATCAACAACGAGCCGACCGATCAGGACGACATCGCCGATCTGGTGATCCGTCACGACATCGGCGACACGCTTGGTCCTTTCGTAGGCAACTGACGCCCGATTGATTCGCGGCTGTGCAAGCCTGTTCATAGTTCCCGCAAGAATCGTTTTTTAGCTATGCCCGGGAAGCGGGAGTGTTATCTTTTGGTTGAGAGATTCGCGCAGCGTCCAAATGAGTTGGTCATGGAAAGCAGCGTGTACAGGGTGCGCCGCAACGTCGGCGCTCTGCATTTGATGTGTGGGGTCCGGGGTCATGGGGTCGGACGGATTTGAGTCCAAGAAGCTCGGCGGACCGCCGATAGGCGGAGTTGGGCAAAGCCGGATTGGACAAGGCGAGTACGGCAGCGCGCCGCGCGATCCAGCGATGGATGCCTTCTCCGGTCTCGGCGACGCCGCGGCCAACCTCGTCGAAGTCTCCGGCGTCATCAAATGGTTCGACGCCTCCAAGGGATACGGCTTCATCGTCCCCGACAATGGCTGGCCCGACATCCTGCTGCATGTGACGGTGCTGCGGCGCGACGGCTATCAGACCGCCTATGAAGGTGCGCGCCTCGTCGTCGAGTGCGTGCAGCGAGCGAAGGGTTATCAGGCCTTCCGCATCGTATCGATGGACGAGTCGACCGCGATCCATCCGGCGCAGATGCTGCCGCCGCGAACCCATGTCACGGTGACCGCGACCAGCGGGCTCGAGCGTGCACAGGTCAAGTGGTTCAACCGGCTGCGCGGTTTCGGCTTCGTGACCTGCGGCGAGGGCACGCCGGACATCTTCGTGCACATGGAGACGCTGCGCCGCTTCGGCATGACCGAGCTGCGCCCCGGCCAGTATGTGCTCGTGCGGTTCGGGCCCGGCTCCAAGGGTATGATGGCCGCCGAGATCCACCCGGAGACCGGTCCGTCGGCGCTGTCGTCGCACTAAGCATGATCCGGAAAAGTGCGAAGCGGTTTTCCGAATAGATCATGCTCAAACAAGACCCTCCGGTCATCCGCCCTGACGGAAACGTGAGCCGTCGGCGAGCCTCCAGGGCTCTGGCATTTGCCGCAATCATCGGGTTAGGGTCCGCCGGAAAATCTTCCCCGGTGTGAGTATTGTCGATGAATTTCGATCGCATGGTTGGGCGGCTTCGCCCGTGGCTGGTGGCCTCCCTCGTCATGATGTTCGGCGCGTTGCTGGCCCCGGCCGCGCAGGCAGCCAGCGTCCAGCCGCTCGAGATCGTCACCAAATCAGGCGTGCACGTCTTCTCCGTCGAAATGGCGACCACCGAGCAGGAGAAGGAGACCGGCCTGATGTACCGGAAGGAGCTCGCGGACGGCAAAGGCATGCTGTTCGACTTCACGCCGGAACAGGAAGTGTCGATGTGGATGAAGAACACCTACATCTCGCTCGACATGATCTTCATCCGCGCCGACGGGCGCATCCTGCGGATCGCCGAAAACACCGAACCGATGTCGACCAAGATCATTCCGTCGCGGGGGCTCGCCAAGGGCGTCCTCGAGGTGATTGCCGGGACTGCGCAGAAATACGGCATCCAGCCCGGCGACCGGGTCGGCCATCCGCTGTTCGGCGCTCACTAGGTTTTTTACACGATTTCCGGACGGAAACCGCCGCCGATTTCGCGGCCGGAAGCCCCGCACCGGTGCCTTGCTGGCGCTGGCTGAAGCGTGTATCCACGGGGCTTCTCGGAAATGTCGGGGTATAGCGCAGCCTGGTAGCGCGGCAGTTTTGGGTACTGCAGGTCGTTGGTTCGAATCCAGCTGCCCCGACCATCCCATCGCAAAGCTTGATCGAAAGAACTGACCGGGCCGGCCGTGGCCTGGCCGCGCGGGACTGCGTGCGAACAAAATTCGATCGAGATCGTCTTGCCTGATGCAACAACGCCGCCCGGACGGAATATCTTCGTCCAGACGGCGCCGTCGAATACTGGGCCCTGAAATCCCCAGTGCCCATGGGTCGCCCCGGCGGGAAATAGGTTCAACGTTGCGCCGCCTTGCCGCAGTCCAACCCTGAGATCGCCAGCCGCGATCCCGAGCGGATGTGGCTTGCCGATCACGCGCGCGGGCTGGCAGGGTAGTCCAGCCTGACAAGACCAATCCGCGAGGAGGCACCATGGCGCGCAGACTGATCGATATCTCCGTTCCCCTGCAGAACGACGTTCCGGCCGATCCGCCCGGCAACCACCCGACCATCCAGTACATCGACCATCAGCAGGGGCTGCCGCGCATGCTGCAATTCTTCGATGGGTTGAAGGCTGCGGATCTGCCTGACGGGCAGGGCTGGGCCGTCGAGCAGGTCTCACTCTCGACGCATAACGGCACGCATCTCGATGCGCCCTGGCATTTCCATCCGACCATGAACCGCGGCGAGCGATCGTGGACTATCGACGAGGTGCCGCTGGAATGGTGCTTCCAGCCGGGCGTGAAGCTCGACTTCCGGCATCTGCCTGACGGCTACGTTGCAACCGCCGGCGATGTCGAAGCCGAACTGAAGCGTATCGGGCATACGCTGTCGCCGCTCGAGATCGTCGTCGTCAACACCAGCGCCGGTGCGAAATACGGCCAGCCCGACTACGTCAATTCGGGCTGCGGCATGGGCTATGAGGCGACGATGTATCTGCTCGAGCGCGGCGTACGGCTGACCGGCATCGACGGCTGGAGCTGGGACGCGCCGTTCGTCTTCACCGCGAGGAGATATGCCGAGACCAAGAACGCCAGCCTGATCTGGGAAGGCCACAAGGCCGGGCGGCACATCGGCTATTGCCACATCGAGAAACTGCACAATCTCGAGCTGCTGCCGTCGACCGGATTCATGGTGTCGTGCTTCCCGGTGAAGATCGAGCGCGCGTCGGCGGGGTGGACGAGGGCGGTCGCCATCCTCGACGGTTAGCGCATGGCTGAGGCGGTTTTCGGCCGGCGAGGGAACCGGTGGACAGGCTGTTCATTACTGCAGGTTGTTGCGGCACGGCTACAGCCTGAGGGGGCCGAATCTGCTCTGATGCACGTAGTAGATGCATTGGGTGATCGGGTCGCCGGCTCCTCCTCGCGTCCCGATTTCCGAAGCGTTCTCTCCCGTGACTAGAGCCCCGGCGTCTCCCGGGGCTCTTTCTTGCGCGCCATAGATTGTTGCGCGTGTCCGGCGAGCCAAGTCTCAAAAGATAAGTCCCAAAAGATAAGTCCCAAAAAGGATACCGCCCCAAAGAAAATCAGGTGCGCCGAAATCGACGCACCTGATTTATGTCTTCAATATCGCTTGTGTCGGCCGGGTGGTTGTTACCACCGGCAAACGCGAACACCACGCGGGGTCCACCAGCAACGAGGACCAACATAACCGCCGTAGTAGCCATAGCCATAGCCTCGGCCATAGCCCCAACCGCGGCCGCGGCCCCAGCCGCCGCGATAGCCCCAGCCGCGTCCGCGCCATTGCGCTTGCGCTGACGACGTGGTGGCGCCGACCAGGATGGCAGAGGTGCTTGCGACATAGACGAACAACAAAGCGACTGCTGCTAAGCAACGAGTCAGGATATTGTAGCGTTTAGTCATTCTGAAGATCTCCAGTCACTTCCAAACATCTGAACTGATGCTGGCTGTCTCGCTTAGACGCGCGAGACCGGCATCCGGTTCGAGCATGCTAAGACAGTATTTTCACTAAGGTTCTTGCGAGCTTTAACGACTCTATTGAGACCAAAAGGTAAGGTCAAGTTACACTCCCGCCTGCAAAGGACGACGTGGTTGCTGCGCTCATCTTGTCGTTCATCCGCCGTTCATTCTGTTCATCTTGCATTGCATCGACTTTGCATCGACTTGGCGCCGATTTGATTTGTGCGTCGCAGAAGCAGAGATTTGCGATGTGCGGAAAGTGCCGTCGCGAACTTGAAGTCGACACGATCATGTTCTCTGAGCGTTGAGAATCCTCCCTGAAGAGTGCCCATGCCGAAACAACACACCTACGTCCTTGGTCTCAACGTCTACGACCATGATGTGAGCGCCTGCCTGCTGCGTGACGGTGCGATCGCCTACGCGATCTCCAAGGAGCGCATCACCCGCGAGAAGCACGCCTCCGGCTTCTACAAGGAAGTCATCGACTACTGCGTGTCCGCCGAGGGCATCACGCTCGACGACGTCGATCTCGTGGTGCGCAACAGCTACATCCTGCCGGTGCCCGAGATGGAGGAGCGCATGCTCCACCAGGACATGCCGGGCTTCCTGCCGATCGCCGAACGCAACGAGGCAATCAAGCATCCGCTGTTTCGTTCCAAATCCGACAAGGTGGTGTCGATCTCGCATCACCTCGCGCATGCCTACAGCGCGTTCGCGGTGTCGCCGTTCAAGGATGGCGTCGTGATGATCGTCGACGGCGTCGGCAACTACCAGGCCGACGCGATGGAGTCCTATCCGCAGGATGGGGCCTCGCCGCTCGCCCGCGAGTCCGAGAGCTATTACAGGTTCGACGACACCAGGCTCGAATGCCTGAAGAAAGTCTTCATGGAGCCGGCGCGCGGTCTGTTGTCGGACGAATTCTACAACATGCCGGGTCTCGGCGCGCTGTACAGCCGGGTCTCGACCTATGTGTTCGGCGACTGGAACAAGTGCGGCGAGCTGATGGGGCTTGCGCCCTATGGCCGGCGCGAGCAGGTCGGCCATCTGCTCGAGATGAAGGACGGCAAATTGCACGTGCCGTTCTGGGGCGCCGAGAACCAGCAGCCCTTCGTGCTCGACAGCGGCAGCTGGGACAAGAGCCCGACGATGCGGCACTGGGAGGACATCGCCTGGCGGGTGCAGGACGACACCGAGAACGTGCTGCTGGAGCGGGCGCGCTGGCTGCGCGAGAGCACCGGTGCGAAGAACCTCTGCATCGCCGGCGGCGTCGCGCTGAATTGCGTGGCCAACGGGCGGATCGCGCGCGAGGCCGGCTTCGAGAACATCTGGATCCAGCCCGCCGCCGGTGACGACGGCATCGCCATCGGCTGCGCCTATTACGGCTGGCTGGAAATTTTGAAACAGCGCCGCTCGTTCGTGATGGACCACGCCTATGTCGGCCGGCGCTACAGCGACGCCGAAGTGGCGGCCGCGCTGCAAAGCTTCCTGGTGCGCATCCAGATCGATGCGAAGCGCAGCGACAACATCTGCCGCGACACCGCCAGGCTGCTTGCCGACGAGCGCGTGATCGGCTGGTTTCAGGGACCGTCCGAATTCGGGCCGCGCGCGCTCGGCAACCGCAGCCTGATCGCCGATCCGCGCAAGGCCGAGATGAAGGACATCCTCAATAGCCGCGTCAAGCACCGCCAGGCGTTCCGCCCGTTCGCGCCGATCGTGCTGGCCGAGCGCATGAAGGAGATCTTCGAGGGCGAGGAGGACTCGCCCTACATGCTGATCGCAAAGCCGGTGCGGCCGGTATGGCGCGACAAGATCCCGGCGATCGTGCATGTCGACGGCTCGGCGCGGGTGCAGAGCGTGCGGGAGGAGACCAACCCGATGCTCTATCGCCTGCTGAAGGAGTTCGAGGCGCTGACCGGCGTGCCGGTGCTGATCAACACCTCGTTCAACGTCAAGGGCGAGCCGATCATCGAGACGCCGCAGGATGCGGTGAGCTGCTTCCTCACCACCGGCATCGACAACCTCGTGATGCACGACACGCTGGTATCAAAGACCGCCATGCACAAGGTCGTTGCACCCGTGATGACGACGTTCGGCGACGTCGCCACCATCGTCTCCTCGACGACGCAGGACCCCAGCCGCGGCGGAAGCTAGAGCATGGCCCGGAAAACTGCGAAGCGGTTTTCCGACAAGGCCATGCTCACATAACAAGGGTTATGCCGCTTTCGCCGGTGCCGCGGGTTTCTGCGCCGGCGGCTTGACCGGCTTGTCCTGCCGCTTCGACCACGAGATGTAATAGGCCACGATCGTCATGATCGCGATGCCGGAGATGCTGACGAAGATCTGCGCGAACAGCGAGCCCGAGCTCATCGAGAGCTCGAAATGTCCGACAAAGGACAGGAACACGCCGACGCAGAACACCGCGAGCGACTGCTGGCCACAGACGATCAGGGGATCGAACACCTTCCACTCCAGCGCCGACCAGTCCTTCGGGACGAAGCGGATCACCAGCACCGTGATCACCACGAAGTGCAGGAAGCGGTAGGGCGCAAGGTTGGTCTTGTCGTTCGGGTTGAAGGCCGAATACAGCCAGTCCGGGAACATCGCGCCGAAGTCCGGGAAGCGGCCGGCCATCGTCATGATCAGCCCGAAGATCAGATAGGCGACGCAGAACCACAGCGTGTAGCGCGAGTTGATGATGTGCATGTTGGCGCGTGCGCCGCCCATCGCGCACCACGAGCCGAACACGAAGAGCACCTGCCATGCGAACGGATTGAAGTACCAGGTGCCGGCCGGGTAGGCGGGCAGGTTCCAGCCGAAATGGCGCGAGACCAGCCACAGCGCGACCGAGGCCAGCATGGTCCAGTTCGGCTGCCGCAGCATGAACCACAGCACCGGCGGAAACAGGCCCATCAGCACGATGTAGAGCGGCAGCACGTCGAGATTGACCGGCTTGAACTTCAGGAACAGGCCCTGGCGCAGCGTCTCGGTGGCGTTGTCGACGAGGCCGGCGACGTTGAACTCGTTGATGATCTCGGAATCGCCGAAGCGCAGCGCCAGATAGCTGATCGAGGCGATGTAGATCACGAACAGGATGATGTGGGCGACGTAGAGCTGCCAGACCCGCTTGGTCAGCCTCGTGGCGCCGACGATGAAGCCGCGCTCCAGCATCATGCGGGCATAGACGAAGGACGCAGTGTAGCCGGAGATGAAGACGAACAGGTCCGCGGCGTCGCTGAAGCCGTAATTGCGCGTCGTGATCCAGTTCACGATGTTGTCGGGGATGTGATCGAGGTAGATCGCCCAGTTCGCGATCCCGCGGAACAGGTCGAGCCTGAGGTCACGTCCTTTTTCGGGCAAATGAGCGTGGATTTCCATGGGGCGCCGCTTCCTCGAGGTGATGCTGTCGAGAAGACCGCACTATGACAATCTGGCCCCGCGGGCCCGGAGGAGAGCCTCCGGAGCGCGCCCCGGGCCAGATTGTCACAGCGCGGCAGAATGACTATACCGGTCCGGCAAAGGCGACCTCCGAGATCGAGGAATCACCGATCAGTTCGTTGAACGGTGTCTCTATACTATCCCGACGGTTTCCTTCAAATCGCTTCCATGTTGCACATCCCACGGGGCCGACCATCCATGACCGCACGCATTTTTAAGCCCGCCAAAAACGCGATGCAATCGGGACGTGCCAAGACCAAGGC
Source organism: Bradyrhizobium sp. CER78 (assembly GCF_029846235.1). Classification (GTDB taxonomy): domain Bacteria; phylum Pseudomonadota; class Alphaproteobacteria; order Rhizobiales; family Xanthobacteraceae; genus Bradyrhizobium. The sequence goes on along the minus strand of NZ_JARVWP010000003.1, from coordinate 295,539 downwards.
GTGGCAGCTGGATTACGAGCCGGAGCAGCCGCGCACCGTGGAGCCCTTGATGGGCTGGACCTCGTCGACCGACATGAAGCAGCAGCTCACGCTGCACTTCGATACCAAGGAGGAGGCGGTGGCCTATTGCGAGCGCAAGGGCATCGCCTACCAGGTGATCGAGCCGAAGGATTCGGCGCACCGCCAGATCGCCTATGCGGACAATTTTGCGTTCCGCCGCTGGGAGCCGTGGACCCACTAGTCGGGTCCCACCGACCGAACCCCTGGTTCGACCAACCCGGGCCGGCGGTAGATCAGCCCGCAGGGCTTTCCGCGGCGAGGGCTCCCGGGATCGGCAGCGGCGCGTCCTTGGAGACGCCGAGCACCGGAAAGCTTCGAATTTTACGCACGTTCGGCAGGCCGGCGAACTGCAGCAGCTGCTGACGCATGTCGTCGACACTGGGCGCGACGCATCTCAGCATGAAATCGGCATCGCCCGAGATCCGCCAGCATTGCAGGAAGCGCGGCACGGCCGCCACCGCGGCCTCGAACGCCTCGATCGCAACCAGGTTCTGGCTGTCGAGCTGGATCAGCACGAAGGTCGTCACCTCATAGCCGAGCAGCCGTTCGTCGAGCGTGGCGCGGATCGCCTGCACCACGCCGCGGCTGCGCAGGGCGCGGACCCTGCGCAAACAGGGCGGGGCCGTGATGCCGACCCGCTCGGCGAGCTCGTTGATCCTGATCCGGCCGTCGCGTTGCAGCTCGGACAGGATCCGCAGATCGATGTCATCGAGCTGCGGGCGCTCTGTCGCGGTCACAAGCCTGCCACCGCGGTCCGCGGGCCCTTGCTGCCGTGGCTCGCCCGGCCGGTCGCGGCCTGCGGCGCAACGCCCGACAGCACCAGCTTCTCGTGCGCTGCGATGATGGCGTCGCGGGTCAGGCGGCCGCCGGGGCGGTACCAGGTGCACAGCCCGGTCAGCAGCGCCAGGATCGCGAAAGTCGCGACCTGGATGTCGACGACCTCGAACACGCCCTCCGACAGCCCGTCGGTGAGGATCTGCGCCAGCCGCTGCTCATAGGCGCCGCGCAGCGCCACCACGGCGTCGTAGTTCTTGGCATCGAGGCTGCGCAGCTCGGAATTGGCGATGAAGACCTCGCGCTTGCGGGTCATGTGATAGGTGACATGAAAGGCCACGAAGGCGCGCAGCCTTTCGACCGGATCGGCCTTGCCCTCCAGCGCCAGATCAAGCTCGCGCAGCAAATCGTTGATATGGTCCTGCACCAGATCGAACAGCAGGTCCTGCTTGGTTGAGATATGATTGTAGAGTGAGCCGGCCTGGATGCCGACCTCGGCGGCAAGCTGGCGCAGGCTCATCGCCTCGTAGCCGTGCTCGAAGATCAGGCGTACGCCGGCCTTGCGGATCGCCTCCAGCGTCGTGGGGCCATGTGAGCCGATCGTGCGTGCCATCGGGGCCTCGGAGGGATGTTGGCTTGTCAGGGAGTGCCGGAAACAAGCGAACGACCGTATGTTTATCGCATGAAACCCCAGTGAATTCAATGAACTGCGGATTTCATGAAGCAACCTTAGCACAGTCGCTTGCGAAGCCAAGAAAAAAACGTATGATCGTTTAATTGCAGAATGAATCTCACGGGAGGGATCATGGCCTCGAACCAGGCGGCAATCTTCAATTTCGACCTTGGCGAGACCGCGGACGCGATCCGCGAGACGGTGCATGATTTCTCGACCAACGAGATCGCGCCGCGCGCCGCCGAGATCGATCGCTCCAACAGCTTTCCGCGCGACCTCTGGCCGAAGATCGGCGCGCTCGGCCTGCACGGCATCACGGTCGAGGAGGAGTATGGCGGCTCGGGCCTCGGCTATCTCGAGCACTGCGTCGCGGTCGAAGAGATCTCGCGGGCGTCCGCCTCGGTCGGACTGGCCTACGGCGCGCATTCCAACCTCTGCGTCAACCAGATCCGCCGCAACGGCAACGAGGCGCAGAAGCGCAAATATCTGCCGAAGCTGATCTCCGGCGAGCATGTCGGCTCGCTGGCGATGTCCGAGCCCGGCGCCGGCTCGGATGTGGTCTCGATGAAGACGCGGGCTGACAAGAAGGGCGACCGCTACGTCCTCAACGGAAACAAGATGTGGATCACCAACGGTCCGCACGCCGAGACGCTCGTGGTCTATGCCAAGACCGACGCCAATGCCGGGCCACGCGGCATGACCGCCTTCATCATCGAGAAGGGCATGAAGGGATTTTCCACCGCGCAGAAGCTCGACAAGCTCGGTATGCGCGGCTCCGACACTTGCGAGCTGGTGTTCGAGGATTGCGAAGTGCCGGAGGAGAACGTGCTCTCCGAGGTCGGCCGCGGCGTCAACGTCCTGATGTCGGGCCTCGACTATGAGCGTGCGGTGCTGGCGGCGGGTCCGATCGGCATCATGCAGGCCTGCATGGACGTGGTGCTGCCCTATGTCCACGAGCGCAAGCAGTTCGGCGAGCCGATCGGGTCGTTCCAACTGGTGCAGGGCAAGATCGCCGACATGTACACCACGATGAACGCCTCGCGCGCTTACGTTTACGCCGTCGCGAAGGCATGCGACCGCGGCGAGACCACGCGCGAGGACGCCGCCGGCGCCATCCTCTATGCCGCCGAGAAGGCCACCCAATGCGCGCTGGATGCGATCCAGCTGCTCGGCGGCAACGGCTATATCAACGACTACCCGACCGGCCGCCTGCTGCGCGACGCCAAGCTCTACGAGATCGGCGCCGGCACCAGCGAGATCCGCCGCATGCTGATCGGCCGCGAACTGTTCGCCAAGACGGCCTAAGCCTCGCGCCGACCGTCGCGCCTCCGGCGCGGCGGTCCGCTTCCCCAAAATCCTGTCGGCTCCTCCAACGAAACGTGCAACACCGATGCCGCTTCATTCGACGATCGATCCCACATCTTCCGAATTCGCCCGCAACGCCGACGTGATGCGGGGCCTGGTCGCGGAGCTCCGCGACAAGCTCAAGCATGTCGCCGGCGGCGGCGGCGAGACCTCGCGCAAGCGCCACACCTCGCGCGGCAAGATGCTGGCGCGCGACCGCGTCGATCTCCTGGTCGATCCCGGCACTGCGTTCCTCGAGCTGTCGCCGCTCGCCGCCAATGGCCTGTACGGCGGCGACGTGCATTCGGCGAGCGTCATCACCGGCGTCGGGCGCATCTCCGGGCGCGAATGCATCATCGTCGCCAATGATGCCACCATCAAGGGCGGCACCTATTATCCGATGACGGTGAAGAAGCATCTGCGCGCCCAGGATATCGCGCGGCAGAACAATCTGCCCTGCGTCTACATGGTGGATTCCGGCGGCGCCTTCCTGCCGTTGCAGGACGAGATCTTTCCCGACGAGCGGCATTTCGGCCGCATTTTCTACAACCAGGCCCAGATGTCGTCGCAAGGCATCCCGCAGATCGCGATCGTGATGGGCTCCTGCACCGCCGGCGGCGCCTATGTGCCGGCGATGTCGGACGAGAGCATCATCGTGCGCAACCAGGGCACGATCTTCCTCGGCGGCCCGCCGCTGGTGAAGGCTGCGACCGGCGAGGTCGTCACCGCCGAAGAGCTCGGTGGCGCCGATGTGCATTCCCGGCAGTCGGGCGTGACCGATCACTACGCGCAGAACGACGCCCATGCGATCGGCATCGCGCGCCGCATCGTCGGCACGCTGAAGCAGCCGGCGAAGGCACCGCTCAACATGCGCCTGCCGCAGGAGCCGCTGTTTCCGGCCGAGGAGATCTACGGCGTGGTCTCCGCCGACGGCCGCAAGCCGTTCGACGTGCACGACATCGTCGCGCGGATCGTCGACGGCTCCGAGTTCGACGAGTTCAAGAAACTCTACGGCACTACACTGATTTGCGGCTTCGCCCACATCTGGGGCTATCCGGTCGGCATCATCGCCAACAACGGCATCCTGTTCAGCGAGAGCTCGCTGAAGGGCGCGCATTTCATCGAGCTGTGCTGCCAGCGCGGCATTCCCTTGGTGTTCCTGCAGAACATCACCGGCTTCATGGTCGGCAAGAAATACGAGGCGGGCGGCATCGCGCGTGACGGCGCCAAGCTGGTGACGGCGGTTGCGACCGCCGGTGTGCCGAAATTCACCGTCGTGATCGGCGGCTCCTACGGCGCCGGCAATTACGGCATGTGCGGCCGCGCCTACAGCCCGCGCTTCCTCTGGCTGTGGCCGAACGCCCGCATCTCCGTGATGGGTGGCGAGCAGGCCTCGATGGTGCTGAGCCAGGTGCGGCGCGACGGCATCGAGGCCAAGGGCGAGAGCTGGTCGGCGGAAGAGGAGGACAAGTTCCGCGAGCCGATCCGTGCGCAATACGAGAAGCAGGGCAATCCCTATTACGCGACCGCGCGGCTGTGGGACGATGGCGTGATCGATCCCGCCGACACGCGTTTGGTGCTCGGGCTCGGCCTGTCGGCCGCCGCCAACGCGCCGATCGAGCCTACCAAGTTTGGCCTGTTCAGGATGTGATCATGGACCGCTCAAAACTCTACCGGCGTTTCCGCACGCTTCTGATCGCCAACCGCGGCGAGATCGCCTGCCGCGTCATCCGCTCGGCGCGCGCCATGGGGCTGCGCACGGTCGCGGTTTATTCCGAGGCCGACCGCGACGCGATGCACGTCGCGCTCGCCGACGAGGCCGTGCTGCTCGGGCCTGCGCGGGCCCGCGACAGCTATCTCAACATCGAGCGGGTCATCGCCGCGGCGAAGGAGACTGGGGCGGAGGCGGTGCATCCCGGCTACGGCTTCCTGTCCGAGAATGCCGAGTTCGCGCAGGCCTGCCTCGACGCTGGTTTGGTGTTCGTTGGCCCGACCGCCGGGATGATGACGGCGATGGGCTCGAAGTCCGGTTCCAAGGCGCTGATGGAGAAGGCCGGTGTGCCGCTGGTGCCCGGCTATCATGGCGAGGCCCAGGACGAGACGATTTTGGCCGAGGCTGCCAACCGTATCGGCTTCCCGGTGCTGGTGAAAGCGTCGGCCGGCGGCGGCGGCCGCGGCATGCGCGTGGTTAATTCGGCGGCCGAGCTCGCGGCCGCGATCACCAGCGCCAAGCGCGAGGCCAAGGCGGCGTTCGGCGACGACCGGATGCTGATTGAGAAATACGTCCAGAACCCGCGCCACATCGAGGTGCAGATCATCGGCGACAGCCATGGCAATCTGCTCTCGCTGTGGGAGCGCGAATGCACGCTGCAACGGCGGCACCAGAAGGTGATCGAGGAGGCGCCGTCGCCGACCCTGAATGCCGCGCAGCGCGAGACGGTCTGCGAGGCCGCCCGCAAGGCGGCCGGTGCGGTGAACTATGTCGGCGCCGGCACCATCGAGTTCGTCTCCGACGGCAAGGACGTGTTCTTCATCGAGATGAATACGCGCCTGCAGGTCGAGCATCCCGTCACCGAGTTGATTACCGGCGTCGATCTCGTCGAATGGCAGCTGCGCGTCGCGTTCGGCGAAGCGTTGCCGCTGAAGCAGAATGAGATCAAGTTGGACGGGCATGCCATCGAGGCGCGCGTCTATGCGGAGAATCCGCAGAAGAACTTCATGCCTTCAGTGGGCCGCATCAAGACCTGGCGGACGCCGCCGGACGGCGACGGCTTGCGGATCGATGCCGGCTATCGCAGCGGCGATAACGTCTCGCCTTACTACGACGCGATGCTCGCCAAGGTGATCGCCTGGGCGCCGACGCGCGAAGGCGCGATCGAGAAGCTCAATCGCGGGCTGGAGCAGACCGACGTCCGCGGCATCGTCACCAACATCCCGTTCCTGTCGGCGCTGGTGACGCATCCGGCGACCCGCGCCAATGCGATCGATACCGGCTTCATCGAGCGCGAGCTGAAGAACCTGACGGCCGGCACCGGTGCGGCCGGCGAGTTCGAGCTCTGCGCGGCGGTGGCTGCGATCGTCAACGACGAGCAGATGGCGGCGGGGCGCGAGGCGAATTCACCCTGGCAGGCCTTCGGCTGGATGCCGGTCGGCCGCCGGCAGCGGGTGTTCTCGTTGCGACAGGGCCATGAGCCGCCGCAAACCATCACGCTGCACTATGGCAACGGCCCGTCGACGCTATCGGTCGGCGGTCGTGAGCTCGCCTTTGCGATCTCGTCGGCCGGCGAGGATGGCTTCGACCTGACGCTCAACGGCCTCAAGTCGCGCGTTGCATCTGTGATCGAGGGCCACGAGCTTTATCTGCGCACCCGCAACGGCCGCTTCGACCTGCACTGGGTCGATCCGTTCGGCGGCGAGAGCGAGGAGCAGGTTGGCGAGGACAAGATCGTCGCGCCGTTGCCGGGCACCGTGGTCGCGCTGCTGGCCGAGGAGGGCGCGACCTTGGAGAAGGGGGCGCCGATCCTGACGCTCGAGGTGATGAAGATGGAGCAGACCCTGCGCGCGCCGTATGCCGGTGTGCTGAAAAAGCTCAAATGCAAGGTCGGCGACATCGTCGGCGAGGGTGTCGAGCTTGCCGAAGTCGAGCCGCAGGCCGCGTCATGAGCGATCAGATCCGTATCGTCGAGATGGGGCCGCGCGACGGCCTGCAGAACGAGAAGACACCGGTCAGCGTCGAGGCGCGCATTGCCTTCGTCGAGGCGCTGGTGGCGGCAGGGCTCAACACCGTCGAAGTCGGCGCCTTCGTCTCGCCGAAGGCGATTCCGCAGATGGCGAGCTCCGACCAGGTGCTGCGCGGCGTCGGCCATATCAAGGACGCCGAATTCCACGTGCTGGTGCCGAACGAGAAGGGCTATGACGCCGCGCGTGCAGCCGGCGCCAAGGTGGTCTCGGTGTTCGCGGCGGCTTCGGAAGGTTTTTCGCGCGCCAACATCAATTGCTCGATCGCGGAGTCGATCGAGCGTTTCAAGCCGGTGCTGGCGCGCGCCAAGGCCGATGGCGTCAAGGTGCGCGGCTATATCTCCTGTGTGCTCGGCTGCCCGTTCGACGGCGAGATCAAGCCGAAGGCGGTTGCCGATCTCGCGATGACCCTGTGGGATCTCGGCTGCTACGAAATCTCGCTCGGCGACACTATCGGTGTCGGCACGCCGCTCAAGGCCAGGGAGATGCTGCGTGCGGTCGGCGCCGAGCTTCCGGTGGCTAATCTTGCGATGCATTTCCACGACACCTACGGCCAGGCGCTGGCCAACCTCTATGCCGGCATGGAAGAGGGCGTCCGCGTCATCGATGCCGCCGCCGGCGGCCTCGGCGGCTGCCCCTACGCGCCCGGCGCCACCGGCAATGTCGCGACCGAAGATGTCGTCTACATGCTCGAGGGCATGGGCGTGAAAACCGGCGTGGACATGGACAGGCTGCTGACCACGACGAACGAGGTCGCCGGCTTGCTCGGCCGCCCGCCGGTGAGCCGCGTCGCCTCGGCGCTGAACGCGAAGCGGAAGCGGCTCGGCGCGTCGTAAATTGTAGGGTGGGTATCGCTGCGAGCTATCCGCGAAGTGCTCGTTGTCTGCGGCGGTCGCGTTCGGAGGTATGCGCTGCGACGCGCAGATTCAAGGCGCACAAGTCGCGCCTCTGGCTTGCGTAGTCCGGGCTCCCGAAGCCGAATTCTCACCCCATATGGGTACCGTGCGGTAGCGCCTCGCGCTATCGCCGCCCTCCTTGAGGGCGTTTCCTCCCTAGACTTGGGCCGCTTGTTGTTTCGAGCGGCCCTTTTTCTTACGCCGCCGCTGCGTCGATGGTCGCGATCATGGTCCTCATGTCGGTCGCCAGCTCGCGATAACGCCCGCCCAGCCGCTGGTATAGTTCGCGGTTGCTCCCATCCAGCGTCCTGCTCGCGATCAGCTCGCATTCGTTGGCGAGGGTCTCAAAACGTTCCAGCTTCGCTTGGAGAGCAGACATGGCGGGCGTTTCCCTGACTGTTACTGAGGGAGTTGCGACGCTACTACTCCGACTGCGTCTAGCGCCACCAAAATTATAGGGTCGAACCAAATTCTTCCCGACAGCGACCTTGACCGATATCGCTGCGTGGGGCCGCCGAATGGAATTCGTTTTGCAGTGCAGCGCACGCAGTCCTCGTCGCCGGTTCCCGATTCAAAATCCCCTGAAAGCGTTCATGGCTTGGTGACTCAAAGGTGCTGACGTGAGGAGGCTCGCAATTGCTCCAGGTGGTTTTGCCATGTCCGGACAGGTGTCAGCTTCTCGCGGCCGAACTTTCCTGGCCGGGAAGATCGTCTTCAATTTCGGTCGGTCCGCGTTCGACTGCACGGTCCGGCAGCTCACCGATGCGGGCGCGACGGTGGAGCTCGAAGCCACGATCGGCATTCCCGACCACGTCCAGCTGCTGCTCGTCGGCACCAACCAGGTGAGGCCGTGCAAACGGCTGTGGCAGTCGGACCGGCAGCTCGGCCTTGCCTTTGAAGATCAGCGGGCAAGTGCGGCGACGCCCGCGCCCGCAGTCCCTGCCGCTCCCGCACCGGCCGCAATTCCCGAGCGGCGCAGTGGCGATATCCTGCGTGGGCACATGCTGGCGCTGAGGGCGGCGCTCGATCAGATCCCGGTCGGCATCCTGCTGCTGGACGCGGAGCTGAAAGCCCAGTTCATCAACCGCGCGTTCCGGACCATGTGGTCGCTTCCGGATCTGGTTGCCGACCGCAACCCCAGCTTCACCGATCTGATGCATCACGGCTGCAAGATCATGGCCTATGAGCTGCCGGCCGAGCAGCTCCAGGCCTATGTTGCCGAGCGCGTCCGTCTCGTGAGCGTCGGGGACGCAAACCCGATCGATCTCAGGCGCAGCAACGGCGATGTGGTTCGGTGTCAGTGCACGCCGCTGCCCGACGGCGGACGGATGGTGAGCTACACGCCCGTGACCGACATCGTGCGCGCGTCCGACAAGCTGAAGGTGCTGACCGGTGCGCTCGAGAATGTTGAGGACGGCGTCGTGCTGCTCGATCGCGATCTCAATGCGATCTTCCTCAACCGGAGAATGCGGGAATTCTGGGAGGTGAGCGAGGAGGAGGTCGCGCGGCATCCGGCCTACGTCACGCTTATCACGCGCAATCGCCGCGCGGTCCCGACCGGCGCGACGCCGGAGCAGATCAAAGCCTTTCCGGCGAAGCGGATCGCGGAGATCAAGGCGGGCGATCACAAGCGCGACGTGCAGACGCCGGACGGCCGCAGCATCAGGGTCCATTGCTCGAGCATGGCAAACGGCGGCCGGATGCTGACCTTTGTCGACGTCACCGATCTCGTGCGCAACGCGCAGCAGCTTGAGGTGCTCGCGACCACCGATCCGCTCACCGGCCTGTTCAACCGCAGGCACTTCCTGACGACGTTGGATGCAGAGTGGAGCCGGTTCCAGCGCTATTATCGTTCCGTATCCGTGCTGATGGTCGATATCGATCACTTCAAGAGCATCAACGACCGGTTCGGCCATGCGGTCGGCGATGAGGCAATCAAGGCCGTCGCCGAGATTTGCATTCGCGGCAAACGCAAGTCTGACGTTGTGGGCCGCGTCGGAGGCGAGGAGTTCGCCGTCCTGTTGCCGGAAACGACGTTGTCGCGCGCTCGCACCGTCGCCGAGCGTATTCGCAAGCGGGCGGAAGCGTTGACCTTGGGCGCGGATGATCGTCCGGTGCGGCTCACGGTGAGCATCGGCGTTGCCGAGGCCTTCACCAGCATGCCCGGGATCGACGCCCTGATGAGGGCCGCCGATGCGGCGCTGTACCAGGCCAAGGAGCGCGGCCGAAATCGTGTCGAGTGCTGGGCGCCTCCGGTGCCACCGAAGTTGGCGGCGGAGTAGGTTGCAGGGTGGATCGAGCGAAGCGCCACGCGTCCCACAGACCCGTCATTCCGGGGCTCGCGAAGCGAGAATCTGGAATCCATTCATCCATGGGGCGCCGCCCAATGGATTCCGGGCTCGCGCCAAGCGGCGCGCCCCGGAATGATGCAGGGAGAGGGCTGCGAAGCTGTTTTCCGTTCACATCCGTCGGATCACAACCAGAGCGAACTTAGTCCCAAGGCCTCTACTTTACGACCACCCGTCAGCCACGTGTCAGGTTCCCATAAGGACTGGTAATACATGGTTGCGCGGCGGCCACGATTGTTGCGCTGTTGCAACGACACCTGAACATTTAACCCTAAAAGCAGCCCATCCGTAGTCGCGCCGCTTTTTAGCCACACCCTCACATGAAAGGATATTCACCTAGCTGAATAGCCAGCGCTCCGACGACGGGACATTTTTTCGGGTTCCGGCGTTGATGGAGGAAAGAGCGCAGCAAAAGAGCGTCGGAACAGGGTCGCGATGGACGTCAAGACGAACATCAAGAGCAGGCTGCCGAGCCGTCACGTGACGGAGGGCCCCCAGCGCGCGCCGCATCGTTCCTATCTCTACGCGATGGGGCTGACGACAGCCCAGATTCATCAACCCTTTGTCGGCGTTGCTTCATGTTGGAATGAAGCGGCCCCCTGCAACATTTCGCTGATGCGCCAGGCGCAGGCGGTGAAGAAGGGCGTGGCTTCCGCGGGCGGCACGCCGCGCGAATTCTGCACCATCACCGTGACCGACGGCATCGCGATGGGCCATGACGGCATGCGCTCGTCGCTGCCGTCGCGCGAATGCATCGCCGATTCGGTCGAGCTCACCGTCCGCGGCCACGCCTATGACGCGCTGGTCGGGCTCGCAGGCTGCGACAAGTCGCTGCCGGGCATGATGATGGCGATGGTCCGGCTCAACGTGCCTTCGATCTTCATCTATGGCGGCTCGATCCTGCCCGGCAACTTCCGCGGGCAACCGGTTACCGTGCAGGACATGTTCGAGGCGGTCGGCAAGCATTCGGTCGGCGCCATGTCGGACGAGGACCTCGACGAGATCGAGCGGGTAGCCTGCCCGTCGGCCGGCGCCTGCGGCGCCCAGTTCACCGCCAACACCATGGCGACGGTCTCCGAGGCGATTGGCCTCGCGCTCCCGTACTCGGCAGGGGCCCCGGCGCCCTACGAGATCCGCGACTCCTTCTGCGCCGCCGCCGGCGAGAAGGTGATGGAGCTGATCGAGAAAAACATCCGGCCCCGCGACATCGTTACCCGCGAAGCCCTTGAGAATGCTGCGGCTGTGGTTGCAGCCTCGGGCGGTTCGACCAATGCTGCGCTGCACCTGCCGGCGATCGCCCATGAGTGCGGCATTAAATTCAATTTGTTCGACGTTGCCGAAATCTTCAAAAAGACTCCTTACGTCGCGGATTTGAAGCCGGGCGGCCGTTATGTTGCCAAAGACATGTTTGAAGTAGGTGGCATTCCGCTGCTGATGAAGACGCTGCTCGATAATGGCCACCTGCACGGGAATTGCCTGACCGTCACTGGCCGAACGATCGCCGAAAACCTCAAAAGCGTGAAATGGAATCCGCACCAGGACGTGGTGCGGCCGGCCGACAAACCTATCACCGTGACAGGTGGCGTTGTCGGTCTGAAGGGTAATCTCGCTCCGGAGGGTGCGATCGTGAAGGTCGCGGGAATGTCCAACCTGAGGTTTACCGGTCCGGCCCGGTGCTTCGACCGCGAGGAGGACGCCTTCGAGGCGGTGCAGAAGCGCACCTACAAGGAAGGCGAAGTGATTGTGATCCGCTACGAGGGGCCGAAGGGCGGTCCCGGGATGCGGGAGATGCTGGCGACCACGGCGGCGCTGACCGGGCAGGGGATGGGGGGCAAGGTTGCCCTGATCACCGATGGCCGGTTCTCCGGCGCCACTCGTGGCTTCTGCATCGGGCATATTGGACCTGAAGCGGCCGTCGGCGGGCCGATCGGGTTATTGCAGGACGGCGACATCATCGAGATCGATGCGGTCGCCGGCACACTTGACGTAAAATTGAGCGACGCCGAGCTCGCAAATCGTAAGACCAAATGGGCCCCTCGCGCGACTAACCACACATCTGGTGCGCTGTGGAAGTACGCCGAGCAAGTGGGGCCGGCGGTGGATGGCGCAGTCACCCATCCGGGTGGCGCGCACGAGAAACAGTGTTATGCGGACGTTTAAGCGTACGATTCTTGCGTTTGCGTTAGGGGCCATTCCGGTGGCGGGCCCTGGATTCGGATTCGACGGCGCCCCGGTCAGCCCCCAGGATACCGTTCTTCCAGTGGTTTCCCCGCAGCCGGGGACGGCCGCCGCGCTGAAGCGGGCCGCGAGCCCGGTCGCTCCGACCGCGACCTCACCGACCTCCTCGTTCAGCACGCTGCAGTACCAGGCCGAGGGCGGCCATCCCGTGGCGCAGTGGAAGCTCGGCAAGATGTACGCCGAGGGCGACGGCGTCATCCAGGACGACATGCGCGCCTTCGAGTATTTCAGCCGGATCGCCAATGCGCATGCCGAGGATTCCCCGTCGGCGCCGCAGGCCTCGATCGTGGCCAACGCCTTCGTGGCGCTCGGCCGCTACTATCTGAGCGGCATCCCCAATTCCAAGGTGAAGGCGGACACCGAGCGCGCGCGGGAGATGTTCTCCTATGCGGCGTCCTATTTCGGCAACGCCGACGCCCAGTACGACCTTGCCCGGCTGTACCTGAAGACGCCGGACGCCTCGCGGGATGATTTCCGCTATGGCGCGCGCTGGCTGGGCCTTGCCGCCCAGAAGGGCCAGCATCAGGCGCAGGCGCTGCTTGGCCAGATGCTGTTCAACGGCGACCGGCTGCCGCCGCAGCGGGCACGCGGCCTGATGTGGCTGACCCTGGCGCGTGACAGCGCCACGCCCGACGAGGCCTGGATCAAGGAAAGCTACAACCGGGCGATCGCCAAGGCCTCCGAAGACGACCGTGCGATGGCGCTGCAGATGCTCGAGCACTGGGTGCAGGGTCGTCGCGATTAGAGGCCGCCGCGACTGATATCGCGGGCGGCCTTCGCAGCCTGCTTGGGGGTCAGGCGGTCTCGAAATCGAGATCCGCCCACACCGGCACGTGGTCGGACGGCTTCTCCCAGGCGCGGACATAGCTGTCGATGCCGACATCGATCAACCGGTCGCTGGCTTGCGGCGACATCAGCAGATGGTCGATCCGTAGGCCCCAGTTCTTCTGCCAGGCGCCGGCCTGGTAGTCCCAGAAGGTGTACTGGCCGGGCTCGTCATTGACCGCCCGCAGCGCATCGGTCAGGCCCAGGCCGAGCAGCGACTGGAAGGCCTCCCGGGTCTGAGGCCGGAACAGGGCGTCGTCGGTCCATGCGGCCGGATTGTAGACGTCGCGCGCCGCCGGGATGACATTGTAGTCGCCGGCTAGGATCAGTGGCTCCTCGGCCTTAAGCCGTTCCTTCGCGTACTCAAGAAGCCGCGACATCCATTTGAGCTTGTAGGGATATTTGTCGGTGTTGGCAGGGTTGCCGTTGGGCAGGTAAAGGCACGCCACCCGCACCACGCCCTGTTTCAGCGTGACCACGCCTTCGAGGAAACGCGCATGGGCATCCTCGTCGTCGCCGGCAAGGCCCGATTTGGTCTCGTCGAATGGCAACTTGGAGAGCAGCGCGACGCCGTTGAAGGTCTTCTGCCCGTGGGTGACGACATTATATCCGAGCGCCTCGACCTCGAGCCGGGGAAACGCGTCGTCGACGCATTTGATCTCCTGCAGGCAGACGATGTCGGGGGAGCACTCCTTCAGCCAAGCGACCAGCAGTTCGATCCGTTGCCGGACCGAGTTGACGTTCCAGGTGGCGATGCGAACAGTCATCGGAAGTCCTCTATTTGATGCGGCGCGTTGGCAAGCGCTCCGCCTGGCCCAAGCGTTTCCGCATCTCGATGTGTGGGATGCCGGCTTCCTCGAACTCGTCGCCGCACCGTGCGAACCCGGCGCGCGCATAGAACGGCTCCGCGTGCGTCTGCGCGTTGAGGATCAGTTCGGGATAGCCGAGTTCGGCCGCCTTGGCCATCAGCGCCTCCAGCACCCGGGCGCCAACACCCGTGCCGCGTGCCGTTTTGAGCACGGCCATGCGGCCGATGTGGCCATCGGGGAGCAGCCGGCCCGTCGCCACGGCGGTGCCATCCGCGACAAATGCCAGCGCGTGCCAGCTCGACGGGTCCATGTCGTCCCACTCCAGTCCGACCGGCACACCCTGTTCTTCGACAAAGACATTGTAGCGGATGGCGCCGGCGCGTTCGCGGGCGTCTTCCCAGCTGCAGATCAGGACGGAGGTGGACATAAGGCAGCGATTCGCAGCGCCCGACGCGGCGCACTCTTTCACTTTGGTGGCATACCATGCGCAGTCCTGCTGTGCTAACCCTCCCCAGAAACAAGGCGTAACAATTGCCGACGGGGGAGTTGCGAAGCGTCCCGGCCCTCAAGGGAAGCGGACGGCGCATGTGCAAAACTTATGAAAAAACGCAGTTTGGTTCTGACTGTCGCTGTTCTCGGCATTGCGGCCGGGGCGGCTTACATGACCCGCGCTTCATGGATGGGTGGGGGTGCCGCCACCGCGCAGGGGACGCCGCGGCCGCGCGTTGTCTCGGTGGACCTCGCCAAGGCGGAACGCAAATCGGTGCCGGTCGATGTCGACGCGATCGGGCAGGTCACGCCGATCTCCAGCGTCGCGCTGAAGTCGCGGCTGGAGACCACCATCGTCTCGGTGCATTTCGAGGACGGCGCCAGGGTCAATGAAGGCGACCTGCTGTTCATGCTCGACGCGCGGCAGATCGACGCCCAGATCGAGCAGGCTGAGGGTGTGCTGGCCCGCGACCAGGCCCAGCTCGAGGGCGCGCAGCGCGACCTCCGCCGCTACACCGAACTCGTCGGCAAGGGCGCGACCACCCAGGTCAATCTCGACAACGCCAAGACCCAGTCCGACGTCCTGATCGGCACCATCAAGGCCGACCAGTTCGCGCTGGAAAATCTCCGCGTCCAGAAAAGCTACACCGTCATCCGGGCGCCGTTCGCCGGGCGGATCAGCGCCGCCAACGTCAAGGTCGGCAACTTCGTCCGTCCCGCCGACACCCAGCCGCTCGCGGTCATCAACCAGATGGCGCCGGTCTACGTCACCTTCGCAATCCCGCAGCGGGCGCTGGTCGATTTGCGCGATGCCATGGGGAAGGGCGATTCCAAGGTGATCGCGACCATTCCCGGGCACCAGCGCTCGGAGAGCGGCAAGGTCGCGATGGTCGAGAACGCCGTCGACGCGACCACCGGCATGGTCACCGTGCGCGGCATCATGAACAACGCAAGCGAGACGCTGTGGCCCGGCACCATCGTGCAGACCAAGCTGATCATCCGCAGTGAGGACGCCGTCGTGGTGCCGACGGTCGCGGTCCAGCGCAGCCAGAACGGCAATTTCGTCTTCGTCGTCCAGGACGGCGTCGCCAAGGTTCGGCCGGTCAAGGTCGATCGCACCTTCCAGGGTTCATCGGTGATCGCGGACGGTCTGGCGGGCGATGAAAGTGTCGTCGTCGACGGACAGCTGCTGCTGTCGGAGGGATCGCGGGTCGAGCTGCGGGCGCGCAAGGCCGGAGCCTGACCGATGACGCTCTCCGAGCTCTGCATCCGCCGCCCGGTCATGACGACGCTGATCACGGCGTCGATCATCGCATTCGGCGTGTTCGGCTTCCGCCTGCTGCCGGTCTCGGCGCTGCCGAAGGTGGACTTTCCGACCATCGCGGTCACCGCGACGCTTCCCGGCGCCAGCGCCGACACCATGGCCGCCTCGGTCGCCGGCATCATCGAGCGCCAGCTCTCGACCATCGCCGGCATCTCATCGATGAACTCGAACTCCTCGCAGGGCACGAGCGTCATCACCATCCAGTTCGACCTCAACCGCAGCATCGATGCCGCCGCGCTCGACGTGCAGACGGCATTGACGATCGCGCAGCGTCGGCTGCCGATCGAGATGACTATCCCGCCGAGCTTCCGGAAGGTGAACCCGGCGGATTTCCCGGTGCTGTTCGTCTCGCTGGGATCGGCGACGCTGCCGCTGTCGGCGGTCAATGAATATGGCGACATCACGATCGGGCAGGCGCTGTCGCAGCTGCCGGGCGTCGCGCAGGTCCTGATCTACGGCGCGCAGAAATTTGCGATCCGCGTCCAGGCCGACCCGGAGGCCGCGGCCGCCCGCGGCGTCTCGATGGAGGACATCCGCGCCGCCGTGTCGCGCGCCAACTCCTCGACCCCGGTCGGCACGCTGAACGGCCCCAAGCAGGACGTCGCGCTGCAGGCCTCCGGGCAGATGGACAAGGCGGCCGACTACCGCCAGATCTACGTCGCCTGGCGCAACGGCTCGCCGGTCCGGCTCGACGAGATCGCCAAGGTCTATGACAGCGTCGAGAACGACAAGATCGCGACCTGGATGAACGACGAGCGGGCGATCGTGCTCGCGATCCAGAAGCAGCCCGACGCCAACACCGTCGCCGTCGTCGACGCCGTCCTTGCAAAACTGCCGTCGCTGCGCGCCGCGATCCCACCGTCGGTGACCATGCAGGTCATGATGGATCGTTCGGTCTCGATCCGGCAGGCGGTCAGCGACGTCGAGGAGACCCTGCTGATCGCGATCGCGCTGGTGATCCTTGTGATCTTCCTGTTCCTGCGCTCGGCATCCGCGACCTTCATTCCGGCGCTGGCGGTGCCAATCTCGCTGTTCGGCACCTGCGCGGTGATGTACGCGCTGGACTACTCGATCAACAACATGACGCTGCTGGCGCTGACGCTCTCGGTGGGCTTCGTGGTCGACGACGCCATCGTCATGCTGGAGAACATCGTCCGCCACATCGAGCACGGCATGAAGCCGTTCGAGGCGGCGCTGAAGGGCGCCCGCGAGATCGGCTTCACCATCATCTCGATCACCTTCTCGCTGATCGCCGTGTTCATCCCGGTGCTGCTGATGGGCGGCATCGTCGGCCGCGTGTTCCGCGAATTCGCGGTGACGATCTCGGTCGCGATCATCGTCTCCGGCTTCGTATCGCTGACGCTGACCCCAATGCTGTGCGCCCGCGTGCTGCGCGCGCATGATGCGGCCAAGCGGCCGAACATCGTGCTGCGCGCGTTCGAGGCGATGTTCGAGGCCTGGCTGCGCGCCTATGAATGGGCGCTGGACTGGGTGTTGGCCAAGAAGGCGCTGATGCTGGTGGTGACACTGGCAACGCTCGGCGGCACCATTTACCTCTACATGATCGTGCCGAAGGGGTTCTTCCCGCAGGAGGATACCGGCTTCCTGATCGGCGTGACGGAGGCCGCGACCGACACTTCGTTCGAGGCGATGAAGGTGCGCCAGCAGGCACTGGTCGAGGTGCTGCGGACCGATCCGGCGATCGAGTACATCAACTCCACGGTCGGCTCCGGCGGTCCGAATCCGACCGCGAATTACGGCCGGCTGTTCATCGCGCTGAAGCCGCAAAAGATACGCGACAGCGCTGCCGTCGTGGTCGGTCGTCTCCGGCAAAAGGCCCGCGAAATCCCCGGTATGCAGGCGTTCTTCCAGAGCATCCAGAACCTCAACATCGGCGGCCGCATCTCCAAGAGCCAGTACCAGTACGTGATGCAAAGCGGCGATACCGAGGGGCTGTACCGCCTCGCGCCGGACATGCGCGACAAGATCGAGAAGATTCCGGGCCTGCTCGACGTCACTACCGACCTCTACATCAAGAACCCGCAGATGACGGTCGACATCGACCGCGAGAAGGCGGCGGTCTACGGCGTCACCGTCGATCAGGTCCGCAACCAGCTCTACAATGCCTACGGCGCGCGGCAGGTCGGCACCATCTACATGCCGTCGAACGACTACCAGATCATCCTGGAGGTGCAGCCGCAGTTCAGGGTCGATCCGTCCGATCTGTCGAAGCTCTACATGAAGACCTTGAACGGCCAGACCATTCCGCTGGATGCGGTGGCGCGGCTGGTGCCGACGGTCGGGCCGCTGCAGATCAACCACCAGGGCCAGCAACCGGCGGTGACGATCTCGTTCAATCTCGCGCCCGGCAATTCGCTTGGCTATGCCGTCGACAAGATCACCGAGCTCGAGCAGAGCGCGAACCTGCCGCCGACGATTGCGACCGGCTTCTCCGGTACCGCGCAGGTGTTCCAGGATTCGCTGCGCGGGCAGGGCGTGCTGATCCTCGCCGCCGTGTTCGCAGCCTTCGTGATCCTCGGCATTCTCTACGAGAGCTTCATCCACCCGATCACCATCATCTCGGGCCTGCCGTCGGCCGGCATCGGCGCGATCCTGACGCTGATGTTGTTCGGGATGGAGCTGTCAGTCATCGCAATGATCGGCATCGTGATGCTGGTCGGCATCGTCAAGAAGAACGCGATCATGATGGTCGACTTCGCGCTGGAGCGCCGCCGCGTCGGCCTCAGCGCCGAGCACGCGATCCGCGAGGCGGCGCTGCTGCGCTTCCGCCCGATCATGATGACGACGTTCGCTGCGATCTTCGGCACGCTGCCGATCGCGCTCGGCGCGGGCGCCGGCGCCGAGCTGCGTCAGCCGCTCGGTGTCGCGGTGGTCGGCGGCCTCTGCGTCTCGCAGCTGCTGACGCTGTTCATCACGCCCGTGATCTACATCTATCTTGACCGTATCGACCGCAGGCTGCGGCGCAAGCTCGATCCCCAGGCGGCGGACGACGTCGAGCGGCCGCAGGTGGTCGCAGCGGAATAGCGCGTGCTCTCACGCGAACCGGAATGCGGTTCGCGCCGGGAAGCCGGATCTGATGAAGATGTGTTAGATCGAGAAGCTGGTGCCGCAGCCGCAGGAGGCAGTGGCGTTCGGATTGACGACGCGGAACGAGGCACCGATCAGGTCGTCGACGAAGTCGACCTCCGAGCCTGCCAGGAACGGGACCGAGGCGGGATCGATCAGCACCACCGCGCTGTCGCGTTCGATCACGAGGTCGTCATCGGCCTGGGTGCGCTCGACGTCGAACTTGTACTGGAAACCGGAGCAGCCGCCGCCCTCGACCGAAATGCGCAGCTTGGCGCCTTCGCCTTCCTTGCTGAGGATCTGCCCGATACGGCGGGCGGCCCGTTCGCTGACGGTGATGGCAGCAGTCATATCGGTCTCCGAAACCTTAATTCTTGGCATGGTCGGATCGGATCATGCCCGGCGTCATGCCCAATTCATTTGGTCAGCCGCCTCAGTCATAGTTAAGTGCGTCGGACCATGGAATCAAATGGATAAGGACTAAAATACCGTGTCGGTCGGAATGGCTGCCCCCCGCGCGCCTTATGCCTGCGACCCCGACCGCAGCCGTGGCCGGCTTGTCGCGGAGCCGCCGAGCCGGACCCGCAGCCCGTTCCGGCGCGACTGTGACCGGGTGATCCATTCCACGGCGTTCCGCCGCCTCAAGCACAAGACCCAGGTCTTCGTCTTCCATGAGGGCGATCACTACCGCACCCGGCTGACCCATTCGCTGGAGGTGGCGCAGATCGCCCGCGCACTGGCCCGCCAGCTCGGGGTCGACGAGGATCTGACCGAGACGCTGGCGCTGGCGCACGATCTCGGCCATCCGCCGTTCGGGCATGCCGGGGAGCGGGCGCTCGACGAATGCCTGAAAGAGGATGGCGGTTTCGACCACAATGCGCAGGCGCTGCGGGTCGTCACCTCGCTGGAGCACCGCTACCCCGAATTCGGCGGCCTGAACCTGACCTGGGAATCGCTCGAGGGGATCGTCAAGCACAACGGCCCGCTGACCGAGCGCAACGGCGCGCCGGCCGGCCGCTATTTGCAAGGCGGCCTTCCGGTCGGGATCGCCGACTACAACAAGACCTACGACCTCGAGCTCTGGAGCTATGCCTCGCTCGAGGCGCAGATCGCGGCCTTCGCCGACGATATCGCCTATGACGCACACGACATCGACGACGGCCTGCGCGCCGGCCTGTTCGCGGTCGACGACCTCAACGAGATGCCGCTGACATCAGAGATCATCGCCGAGATCGACCGCCATTACCCCGGGCTCGACGAGGTCCGGCGCGGCGCCGAGCTGGTGCGTGAGCTGATCTCACATTTCATCAGCGCTGTGTTCAACGAGGCGACCCGGCGCCTCGCCATCGCGCAGCCGCAATCGGCCCAGGACGTGCGCCGCCACAATGCGCCGCTGATCGCGTTTCCGCCTGAGGTGGCCGAGCAGGAGGCGGCGATCAAGGCGTTCCTGTTCCGGCGGATGTATCGCCACCGGCGGGTGATGATTGTCATGCGGGAGGCGGAGCAGGTGGTGCGCAACCTGTTTGAGCGCTACCGGCAATCGCCGGGCGACCTGCCGGCGGAATGGATCGAGGGCAGCGTTCAGGAGACGGCGAGCGCGCGGAACAGGCGGATCGGCAATTTCATTGCCGGGATGACCGACCGCTTCGCCCTGATCGAGCACCAAAGGCTTTTTGACTCGACCCCCGATTTGCGTTAGCGCCCTGCCATGGCCGACACCACTGCTTCACCACACCTTTTTGCCGACATGCTGACGCGCGTGCACGCGATCTGTGCCGCGGTCGGAGCCGAGGACAACTGGCCCGCGGGTATCGACCTGTCCCGCGTCGTGGTGGAGCCGCCGCGCGATGCCAGCCATGGCGACATGGCGACCAATGCGGCGATGGTGCTCGCCAAGGACGCAAAGGCCAAGCCGCGCGAGCTCGCCGACAAGATCGCCGAGCGGCTGCGTGCCGACGCGCTGGTGGCCTCCGTTGATGTCGCAGGTCCCGGCTTCATCAACCTGACCTTGAAGCCGCAGGTCTGGGCGGATGCGTTGCGCGCGGTGCTGGCGGCCGGCTCCGCCTACGGACGCAGCGACATCGGCAAGGCCGAGAAGGTCAATGTCGAATACGTCTCGGCCAATCCGACCGGGCCGATGCATGTCGGCCATTGCCGCGGCGCCGTGTTCGGCGACGCGCTGTGCAGCCTGCTGCAATTCGCGGGCTTCGACGTCTGCCGCGAATATTACATCAACGATGCCGGCGCCCAGGTCGACGTGCTGGCGCGCTCGGCGTTCCTGCGTTACCGCGAGGCTTTGGGGCAGGACATCGGCGCGATCCCGGAAGGGCTCTATCCCGGCGATTACCTCGTGCCGGTCGGTGAAGCGCTTGCCAAGGAGTACGGCGAGAAGCTGCTCGACATGACGGAAGGCGCGTGGCTGCCGATCGTGCGCGACAAGGCGATCGCCATGATGATGGAGATGATCAAGGGCGATCTCGCCGCGCTCAACATCCATCACGACGTGTTCTTCTCCGAGCGCTCGCTGATCACCTCAGGCAACAACAAGGTCGCCGAGACCATCGATTTCCTGCGCGCCAAGGGCGACATCTACGAAGGACGTCTGCCTCCGCCGAAGGGCAAGCCGGTCGAGGATTACGAGGACCGCGAGCAGTCGCTGTTCCGCGCCACCGCCTACGGCGACGACGTCGATCGGCCGCTTATCAAGTCGGATGGCTCGTACACCTATTTCGCGTCCGACATCGCCAACCACCGCAACAAGTTCGAGCGCGGCTTCACCAATTTGATCGACGTGTTCGGCGCCGATCACGGCGGCTACATCAAGCGGATGCAGGCGGCCGTGAAAGCGGTGACCGCAGGCAAGGCCGTGCTCGACGTCAAGATCGTGCAGCTCGTGAAGCTGCTGCGCGACGGCGAGCCGGTGAAGATGTCGAAGCGCTCAGGCGAGTTCGTCACGCTGCGCGAAGTCGTCGACGAGGTCGGTTCCGACGCCGTGCGGTTCATGATGCTGTTCCGCAAGAACGATGCGGTGCTCGATTTCGACCTCGCCAAGGTGATCGAGCAGTCCAAGGACAACGCGGTCTTCTACGTCCAGTACGGCCACGCCCGCGGCCATTCGATCTTCCGCAATGCGCGGGAGGAGGCGGTTCCCGACCTGCCGGAGACCGACGAGGCCCGGCTGGACTATCTGCGGAGCGCCGCGGTCGAGCGGCTGACCGATCCGGCCGAGCTCGACCTGCTCAAGCGGCTTGCGCTTTATCCCCGGATGATCGAGGCCGCGGCGGTGGCACACGAGCCGCACCGAATCGCTTTTTATCTATATGATTTGGCCAGTGAATTTCACGCGCTTTGGACCAAGGGGCGCGATTTGCCCTATTTACGCTTCATTATCAATAATGATGCAGAGATCACGAGGGCGCGTCTGGCAATGGTTCAGGGCGTCGTCTCGGTTCTGGCATCGGGCTTAGCTGTTCTAGGCGTCCACGCTCCGACCGAGATGCGGTAGGCAGGGGCATTAGGCCCTCACGAGTGGGGATTTGTGAGGGCATCTGGCAGGGGCCAACTCGTTCGGACCGGCTGTGCCGGCGATCTTGGCGCTGTCCCGAAGGGGATGCATCATCACAATGGCTGATCGATATCAGGACCGAAATTTTTCCGCCGACACGGCCTCCAAGGCCGAGAGCGATCCGCTTGCTGAACTGGCCCGTCTGATCGGCCAGACGGATCCATTCGGTACCGCCAACAAGCCGCCGCCGCGTCCGCTGCAGTCGCGCGCCAATGCACGACCGCAACAGTATGAGCCGCAGGCGGAAGAGGACGACACGCCGCCCGCAGGCCCGCCGCCGTGGATGCGGCGCGCGCGGCAGGAAGCGGCCGCGCCGCCGCCCGTGCAGCACACCGAATACGAAGAGCCGGAGCAGGACTATCAGCCGAAGCCGGTGCATCCGTTGCACCGTTATGCGGCCCAGCAGGCGCAGCCGCCTGCGCCCGCGCCGGTCGCAGCCTATCGGCCGGTCGAGCCCCCCCGGCAGCCTGAGGCCTTCGATGAGGAGCCGCATTATCAGGGCGGCGATCAGGGGCAGGATCCGTCGCGCTATGACGATGCGCTCTATGGCCAGCTGGAAGCCGGCGAGCAGGATCTGCAGCGCGATCCGTCCTATCCGGACGATCCCTACGCCTATGAGGCGTACGAGGAAGAACCCGAACCGCGCAAGCGGAGCAGTGGCCTGATGACGGTTGCCGCGGTCGTGGCGCTCGCGGTGGTCGGCACCGGTGGCGCGCTCGCCTATCGCAACTATGTCGGCTCGCCGCGAACCGGTGAGCCCCCGATCATCAAGGCTGACAACACGCCGACCAAGGTGATTCCGGCCCAGGCCGATGCGCCGGCCAAGACGCCGGATCGCATGGCGACCGGTGATGGCACGGAAAAGATCGTGTCGCGTGAAGAGACCCCGGTCGACGTCAATTCGAAGACCGCCGGACCGCGCGTCGTGTTTCCGCCGCTGAACGCCAATGCGAACCCGCCGCCGGCCGCCAGTGTGCAGACGGCGCAGCCCGCGCCGGCGCCGCTCAGCGCCAATGGGACCCTGCCGAACAACGAGCCGCGCAAGATCCGTACCCTCTCGGTCAAGGGCGGCGACACGCCTGACGGCGCGCAGGCAACCGCGGCCGTGCCGGCCAAGCCCGCCACGACGAAGCCCCCGGTGTCACGCGGCAATCCGTCGGCAGCCAATGCCAGCGTGAACTCGCCAATGTCGCTGGTTCCCGGGCAGGCTGACGGGGCGGCTGCTCCGGCCGCGCCCCCGACCCGAGTGGCGTCGACCTCGACCGCTTCGGTTGGCGGCGGCGGATACCTGGTCCAGGTGTCGTCGCAGAAGAACGAGGCGGACGCGCAGGCGTCGTACCGGACGCTGCAGGGCAAGTATCGCAACGTGCTCGGTTCGCAGCCTTTGGTGGTGAAACGCGTCGATCTCGGCGAGAAGGGCGTCTACTACCGCGCCTTCGCCGGCCCGTTCGCGTCGTCGGAAGAGGCGAACCAGCTGTGCCGGAGCCTGATGTCGGCCGGTGGGCCGCAGTGCCTCATCCAAAGAAATTAAAGGCCGTTTCCTTGACCCGTGAGCTGCATACGGCCTAATCGGCCGAATGACGAACCGCGCATTCATCACGGGCATATCCGGTCTGACCCTCAACGACGCTGAACGCGAATTCATTCGCGCCGAGCGGCCATGGGGCTTCATCCTGTTCAAGCGCAACATCGAGAGTCCGGCCCAAGTGGCGGCTCTTGTTGGGGAACTCAAGTCTGCGGCCGGCATGGCCGATGCTCCGATCCTGATCGACCAGGAGGGCGGCCGGGTGCAGCGGCTCGGCCCGCCGCATTGGCCGGCCTATCCGCCCGGCGCGAGCTTTGGCGCGCTCTACGACATCGACCCGAAGCTCGGCCTTGCCGCGGCTAGGCTCAGCTCGCGGCTGATTGCGGCCGACCTGATCGACCTCGGTATCACCGTCGATTGCCTACCTTTGGCTGACGTTCCAGTGGCCGGGGCAGACGCTGTCATCGGCAACCGGGCCTATGGAACCGAACCCGGGAAGGTCGCGGCGATCGCGCGTGCGGTGACGGAGGGGCTGGAACAGGGCGGCGTGCTGCCGGTTCTCAAGCACATTCCCGGCCATGGCCGGGCGACAGCGGACAGTCATTTCCGCCTGCCGACGGTCGATACCGCCAAAGCCGAGCTGGAACGGACCGATTTTGCCGCGTTCCAGCCCTTGTCGGACCTGCCGATGGCGATGACTGCACATGTTGTGTTTAGCGCGCTGGACCCCGTCCATCCGGCAACGACTTCTGCGACAATCATCGAAGAGGTGATTCGCGGCCTGATCGGGTTTCAGGGTTTGTTGATGAGTGATGACGTGTCGATGAATGCGCTGGCCGGATCAATTGCCGAGCGGACCCGCGCCATCGTCAGCGCCGGTTGCGACGTGATTCTGCACTGCAACGGCAATATCGACGAAATGCGCGAGGTCGCGCGGGAGACGCCGGAACTGACCGGCAAGGCGCTTGAGCGCGCCAAGGCTGCGCTCGCCGCGCGGAAGCAGCCCCAGCCGCTCGACCGGCAGGCGGCACGGGCTGAACTGGATGCGTTGTTGGATCGGGTAGGGACGGCATGACCGCTGAAATTCTATCGTTTGATACCGGGCGGCCGGCCGACCTCGCCGAGGGCGAACCGGCGCTGGTGGTCGACGTCGAGGGCTATGAAGGCCCGCTCGACCTGCTGCTGACGCTGGCGCGGCAGCAGAAGGTCGACCTGTCGAAGATCTCGATCCTGGCGCTCGCCGACCAATATCTTTCGTTCATCGAGGCGGCGCGCAAGATCCGCCTCGAACTCGCCGCCGACTATCTGGTGATGGCAGCCTGGCTTGCCTTCCTGAAGTCGCGGCTGTTGCTGCCCGAGCCGCCGAGCGCGGAGGGGCCGAGCGCCGAGGAAATGGCGACCGCGCTTGCCAACCGGCTGCGCCGTCTGGAGGCGATCCGCGAGGCGGCCAACCGGCTGATGAACCGGCCCCAGTTCCAGCGCGATATCTTTCCGCGCGGCAATCCGGAATCGATCGCCGAGATCAAGCATCCGAAATTCACCGCGACCTTGTACGACCTGCTGTCGGCCTATGCCACGCAGCGCCAGTCGCGCGTGCTGACCACGGTTCATCTGCAGAAGCGCACCGTGTGGTCGCTCGCCGAAGCGCGCGCCTCGCTGGAGCGGCTGGTCGGCATCGCCGAGGACTGGAGCTGCCTCGACGAATACCTGATGAACTACGTCGCCGATCCCACCCAGAAGGCGACTGTGTTCGCATCGAGCTTTGCCGCGGCCCTCGAGCTGGTTCGCGAAGGCGAGATGGAAATCAACCAGAAGCAGGCGTTCGCGCCGATCTATTTCCGAAAGCGTCAGGCGCAGTCCGCAATGGCCGCGCCGGACCAGTCGGTCGAGTAAGTGGAAGAAGGAGAGCAAGCCCATGGCAAGCTTGGCGGAAGTGCGCAGAGACGAGCCCGAGGAGGAGGTTTCTCCTATGGATCATCCGGTAGCGCGTCCTGAGGAATTGCGGCTCCTTGAAGCCCTGTTGTTTGCATCGGCCGAGCCGATCGATCAGGCGACGCTGGCAAAGCGGATGCCCGACGGCGTCGACATCAAGCAGGCGCTCGCGCAGTTGCAGGCGGAATATGCGCCGCGTGGCGTCAACCTGGTGAAGGTCGCCAACAAGTGGACGTTCCGCACCGCCGGCGATCTGTCGTGGCTGATGACGCGCGAGAGCACCGAGACGCGGAAGCTGTCGCGTGCCGCGATCGAGGTGCTGGCGATCGTCGCCTATCACCAGCCGGTGACCCGAGCCGAGATCGAAGAGATTCGCGGCGTGGTGACGTCAAAGGGAACAATCGACGTGCTGCTGGAGACCGGCTGGATCCGCCCGCGCGGCCGCCGCAAGACGCCGGGCCGTCCGTTGACCTTCGGAACCACCGACGGCTTCCTGTCTCAGTTCAGCCTGGAAGCGCTCGGCGACCTGCCGGGGCTCGAGGAGCTGAAGGGCACGGGTCTGCTCGACTCGCGTCTGCCGACCGGCTTTTCCGTTCCGTCGCCATCTGACGATGCGACGCTGCGCGAGGACGAGGAGCCGCTCGAGCCCGGCGATACGCTGGAACTGCTGCTGGCGCCGGCCGTCGAGCCGGAGGCCGAGGAACCGAAGGCTGAGACCGAGACCGAGACCGAACCCGAGGCCGCTGCCGAGGTTGAAGCGACCGCCGAGGCCGAAGCCGAAGTGGTCGGTGAGGTGGAGGCAGGCGAACCTGACGCGGCCGAGCCCGACGCCGATGAACCCGACGCCGACGAGCCGGACGAGCGCGCCGACGACGCCGGCGATCACGACGGCGCCGAGAAGGGCGAATAGGGCGGAATATTCCCGGTTAAGCCTAGCAATATTACGTAGCCGCGACAGCGATTTGCCGCGGCAGAGGTCCTTGTTTTTGACACCCCGCGGGCCTAACTTCCGGCCATGTTCAGGCCGGTCCGCCGGCCATTTCTGGAGGGTTGCAGGATGGGTTCGCTTAGCATTTGGCACTGGATCGTCGTGATCGCAGTGGTCCTGCTGCTGTTCGGTCGCGGCAAGATTTCGGACCTGATGGGTGACGTCGCCCAGGGCATCAAGGCGTTCAAGAAGGGCATGCAGGACGACGACAAGGTCGCGGACAAGACCGAGCCCACCAAGTCGATCGATCACAATTCGACGCCGTCGGCCGCGCGCCAGGACGTCGGCAGCAAGGCCGTCTAACGCGCTTGTACTGACGTATATTTCGACGTTTTTCTTCGCGCGAAACGGTGACGCCGTCGCAGAGACGCGCTATGGACGCCGATTGAGAAAAGGCGCCGACAGCCCCACATCCTGTTGGGAGCGATGGGGCCGATGGCGCGCTTAGGCGGAACAATTCATGTTCGATATCGGGTGGAGTGAACTGGTCGTCATCGCGGTCGTCGCGCTGATCGCCATCGGCCCGAAAGAACTTCCGGGCGTGCTGCGCATGGTCGGGCAATGGATGGGCAAGGCCCGCAAGATGGCCGCCGAATTCCAGGGCCAGTTCCAGGAAGCCATGCGCGAGGCCGAGATGGCCGACCTCAAGAAGAGTTTTGACGAGGTCAGGGAAGCCGCAACCGGCATCACCAGCGGCAACATCATGACCTCGCTGCAGAAGGACGTCAGCGACGCCCTGCAGATCGACAAGCCGGTCGATGCCCAGGTCGCCTCGGCGATCGACGCGCCGGTGACGTCAAGCGACGCACCGGTGACGCCGACGACACCTGCCGAGCCGACGCCGGAAACCTTCGTCGAGGCCGAGACGCATGCCGCCGCCGGCGAGCCGCTCGCGATCACCAATGAGGTGAAGCCCGAGCCGGCACCGCAGGACGTCACGCCGGCACAGCCCGACGTGCTCAAGGACGCGAGGGCGTCATGAGCGCTGAAGACATCGAGGCCAGCAAGGCCCCCTTGATGGATCACCTGATCGAGCTGCGCTCGCGGCTGATCAAGGCGCTGCTCGGCTTCGCCGTGGCCTTCATCATCTGCTTCTTCTTCGCCAAGCAGATCTACAACGTGCTGGTCTGGCCGTTCGTCTGGATCGCGGGCCCCGAGAATTCGAAGTTCATCTACACCGCGCTGCTCGAATATTTCATCACGCAGCTCAAGCTCGCCCTGTTCGGCGCGGGCTTTATCTCGTTTCCGATCGTCGCCACCCAGATCTACAAATTCGTCGCGCCCGGTCTCTACCGGCATGAGCGCAACGCCTTCCTGCCGTATCTGATCGCGACCCCGGTGTTCTTCGTGATGGGCGCGGCGCTGGTCTATTTCGTCGTGCTGCCGATGCTGGTACGGTTCTCGCTCGGCATGCAGCAGGCCGGCGGCGCGGAGACGGCGCAGATCCAGTTGCTGCCCAAGGTCGGTGAGTATCTCTCGCTGATGATGTCGCTGATCTTCGCCTTCGGCATCGCGTTCCAGCTGCCGGTGATCCTGACGCTGCTCGGCCGCATCGGCATCGTCACCTCGAAGATGCTGAAAGAGAAGCGGCGCTACTTCATCGTGATCGCCTTCATCATCGCAGCAGTGCTGACGCCGCCGGACGTGTTGAGCCAGTCCTCGCTGGCGATCCCCTTGCTGCTGCTCTATGAGGGCGCCATCATCGCGGTGCGCATGGTGGAGAAGAAGGCCACGACCTCGAGCGCCTCGTCCGGGGCGCCGTCGGCGACCAATCCGGCCGAGTAGGGTGATTTGATCACATACCCGGCCGTCATACCCCGCGAAAGCGGGGTATCCAGTCCGTCGCGGCCCCTCCGTCACACGTTGACGCCTCTGGAATACTGGATCACCCGCTTTCGCGGGTGATGACCGTCGTGGTAGTGGAAACATACAACGCAAGCGTTGACGTACGACGTTATCTGCAAGCCCGCCATCAGGACTGCCATGCACGAC
Organism: Bradyrhizobium sp. CER78; assembly: GCF_029846235.1. Classification (GTDB taxonomy): domain Bacteria; phylum Pseudomonadota; class Alphaproteobacteria; order Rhizobiales; family Xanthobacteraceae; genus Bradyrhizobium. Next base: position 266,932 of record NZ_JARVWP010000003.1, on the reverse strand, counting down.
ATCAAAGCGATCCGCGACAACCCGACCGCCTTCGACGCCGGCCTGAAACGCCGCGGACTTGAAGCCCTGTCGCCGTCGCTGCTGGCGATCGACGAGAAGCGGCGCGCGGCGATCCTGGCCTCCGAGCAGGCCCAGGCGCGGCGCAATGCAGCGTCGAAGGAAATCGGCGACGCCAAGAAGGCCAAGGACGAGGCGCGCGCGGCCAAGCTGATGGCCGAAGTCGCCGAGCTCAAGACCACGATGCCCGAGCTCGAGCTGGCCGCGAAGTCGGCCGATGACGAGCTGACGAAGCAGCTGTCCTCGATTCCCAATCTGCCGCTTGACGAGGTGCCCGACGGTGTCGACGAGCACGGCAATGTCCAGCACCATGTGTTCGGCAAGGCGCGCGACTACGGCTTTGCGCCGAAGCTGCACGACGATCTCGGCATCGCGCTCGGCTACATGGATTTCGAGGCGGCGGCGAAATTGTCGGGCGCGCGCTTCGTCGTGCTGAAGAAGGGGCTGGCGCGGCTGGAGCGTGCGATCGGGCAGTTCATGCTCGACCTGCACACCGGCGAGCACGGCTACACCGAGATCAACCCGCCGCTGCTGGTGCGCGACGCCGTGATGTTCGGCACCGGCCAGTTGCCAAAGTTCGAGGACGATCAGTTCTGGGCGATCAAGGGTGAGTTGCTCTCGGCGCCGAACGCCGATCTGCGCAGCGAGCGTCTCGGCCTCATTCCGACCGCGGAAGTCTCGCTGACCAACCTCGCGCGCGAATCCATCCTTGACGAGAAAGAGCTGCCGATGCGGCTCACCGCGCTGACGCCGTGCTTCCGTGCCGAAGCAGGAGCTGCGGGACGCGATACGCGCGGCATGATCCGGCAGCACCAGTTCACCAAGGTCGAGCTGGTGTCGATCACGACGCCTGAAGCCAGCAAGGACGAGCTCGAGCGCATGCTGTCCTGCGCCGAGCAGGTGCTGCAGAAGCTCGATTTGCACTACCGGGTGATGACGCTGTGCGCCGGTGACATGGGCTTCTCCGCGCAGAAGACCTACGACATCGAGGTATGGATGCCGGGGCAGGGCGATGGCGGCGCCTATCGCGAGATCTCGAGCTGCTCGGTGTGCGGCGACTTTCAGGCCCGCCGCATGGATGCGCGCTACCGCGGCCCCGACGGCAAGCCGCGCTTCGTGCATACGCTGAACGGCTCCGGCACGGCGGTCGGCCGCGCCTTGATTGCTGTGATGGAGACCTACCAGCAGCAGGATGGCTCGATCGTGGTGCCCGATGTGCTGCAGCCCTATATGGGCGGGCTCAAGGTCATCGAGCACGGCATGTAAGGCGAGGGCCAGTGCGATGCCGCTCCACCGTGACATCCACTGGCTTGGCAAGCAATGGGCGGTCACCGGCCATGGTCTGCAACTGATCAACCAGAAGCAGATGGGCTATTACGACATCGAGGCCGCGCGCTTGTGGGAAGCCCGCGTGAGCGAGGTGCAGTCGAAGGCGTGGATCGACCGGCCCGACTTCGACAAGGCGCTGGAGATCGCGCGCGGCAAGTTCGCCCAATTGGCGCCGGACGATCTGCCGCCGCCGACGACGATTGTGGCACCGCTACCTCCGGTCCGGGCGGCGCCGCCGGCCGCGCCACGTGCGCCGCTTGACGCAGCTTCGGTGCCCTCGATCGAGGAACTGCTGGCGAGGCTGAAATCGAAATCGGTAACGCCACCGCCGGCCGCGGAGGCGCCCACACCGCGGCCGCCCAGCCCCGAATTGCCCAAGCTTGAGACGCCGAAGCTTGAGCCGCGCAAGGTCGAATCTATCAGGCCGGAGCTGCCTAAATCGGAGCCCCCGAAGGCCGCAAAGCCCGAGCCTCGCCAATCCGCACCGGTCACGTCCGAGCCGCCCAGGCCTGAGGCGCGTACGGTTGAATCTCCCAAAGCTGAACCTGCCAAGGAAACTACCAAGGCTGAACCTGCCCAACGGGAGGCTCCCAAGCCCGAACCTCGGAAGCCTGAGCCCGTCAGATCAGAAGCTCTCAAGTCCCAGGCCCTCGACGATGGACGTCAGGCGGCGCCGGCCAAAAAACTCGAAGTGCCGCCGCTGGTCCCCGTCGTCAAAGTTGTGCGGAGGCCGGCCTGGCCGGTCTTCGCCCGCAAGATCGCCGGCAGCGGCAAGTTTCTGCAGCCCTGGCGCGTGACGTCGGCGCGTTGGCGCGGGCCGTCGTCGGGTTTGCCTCCGCGGCCCTAGCCGGTTAAGACGGCAATCAACTCAAGAACCCGCAACTCAAGAAGCCGTAATTCAAGAAACCGGCGTCGAATCGGAACAAAAGGCACTTTGACGGATGCGAATTCTCTGCACCAATGATGACGGCATCCACGCTCCCGGCCTGCAGGTCGTCGAGCAGATCGCGCGCGCCCTGTCCGACGACGTCTGGATTGTTGCTCCCGAACTCGACCAGTCCGGTGTCTCGCATTCGCTCTCGCTCAACGATCCGCTGCGCCTGCGCGAAGTCAGCCCGCGCCATTTCGCGGTCCGCGGCACGCCGACCGATTGCGTCATCATGGGCGCGCGCCACATCCTCGGTGACAAACTGCCGGATCTCGTGCTCAGCGGTGTCAACAAGGGCCGCAACGTCGCCGAGGACGTGGTCTATTCGGGCACCATCGCCGGCGCACTCGAAGGCACCATCCTGGGCTTTCCGTCATTCGCACTCTCGCAGGAATTCTCAATCGAGACGCGCAACGCGCCGCTGTGGGACACCGCGCTGAAGTTCGGACCCGACATCATCCGCAAGGTGATCGACGCCGGCGTGCCGAGAAATACCGTTATCAACGTCAACTTCCCGTCCTGCATGCCCGATGACGTCAAGGGCATCCGCATCACGCGGCAGGGCAAGCGCAATCAGGGCTTCCTGAAGATCGATCGCCGGCACGACGGGCGCGGCAATCCATATTTCTGGATCGGCTTCGAGCGCGCGGCGATGATGGATACGCCGGCCGAGGGCACCGATCTCGCTGCGCTTGCCGCGCGCTACGTCTCGGTGACGCCGCTGCGGCTCGATCGCACCGATGAAGTGTTTTCGGAGACGCTGGTCGAAACGCTGAAGTGATCTCTTGTAGCCCGGATGAAGCGAAGCGAAATCCGGGGCCGCTCGGAATGTGTGGACGGTTTCCCGGATTGCGCTTCGCTCCATCCGGGCTACGGATCAGGTGATCTAGACCGGCGCGCTCCCCATCGCGCTGGAGATCACCTGGGCGAGGGTTTCCAGCTGGAAGGGCTTTTGCAGGGCCGGACGGTCGCGATATTCCGGAGGCAGGCCGGACGAGCCATAGCCGGTGGCGAAGATGAAGGGGCGATTGCGGGCGTTGATCAGCTCGGCGACCGGGGTGATCACCTTGCCGTTGACGTTGACGTCGAGGATCGCGAGGTCGAATTCGGTCGATTGCGCGAGCTTGACCGCTTCGCCGATTTCGCCGGCCTCGGCCGCGACACTATGGCCGAGCTCTTCCAGCATATCGGCGACCATCATCCGGATCATGACCTCGTCCTCCACGAGGAAAACTGAACAGCCCGCCGGCCGTATCGCTGTCATGATGGAATCCTTGCCCGTCCCTGAAATAGGCTCGCAAATAACACTACAAGGCGCAATGCAAACGTTTGGGAATTAGTCGGTTTCCAGCGCGCGCCGCTGCATCGCCGGATGGTCCTGACTGACGCGTTGCGCAAGATTCGTCGAGACTCTGACGGGGGGCAATGGGTCAACCGTCGCCCGCGCATCTCGGCATTATCAGCGCATCGCTGTCGATTATATGGGAAGCTTGCGGATTGGCGCCAACACGAAATCAGCATGCTGGTTCCTGGCCGGGAACAAAAGGATGACGGGAAATTTTTCCTTAACGCGGTATTTCGGATTTCAATGGCATCTAGCGGGAGCAAGATTCCGCGCTGCTGCCCAGAGACGCTGATGAACATGGCCCTGAAGCCCGATCCGACCGAGAAGATGATGTTTCAGCTCACCCTGCGGCGGCGAGGGGTCAGCGATCAGGCGGTGCTGCGCACGATGGAGGAGGTGCCGCGCGAGATGTTCGTCGATCCGCGCGATCGCAACGAGGCCTATCGCGACAGCGCGCTTGCGATCGCCTGCGGGCAGACCATCAGCCAGCCCTTCGTCGTGGCCTACATGACCGAGCAGCTGCAGCTGCAGAAGGACCACCGCGTGCTCGAGATCGGCACCGGATCGGGCTATCAGGCGGCCGTCCTGTCCCGGCTGTGCAAGCAGGTTCTGACCATCGAGCGGTACCGGACACTGGCCGACAGCGCGCGCAAACGGCTTGAAAAGCTCGGCTATTACAACATCGAGGTGCTGCTCGGCGACGGCTTCGACGTTCCGGCGGGGGCGGGCGATTTCGACCGCATCATCGTCACCGCGGCGATGGAGCAGATCCCGGAGAAGCTGCTGGAGCGGCTCGATCCGGACGGCATCCTGATCGCCCCGGTCGGACCGCACCAGGGCACCCAGACCCTGGTCCGCGTGGTTCGGACCGAGAGCGGCTTCGACCGCAAGGAACTCGTCGACGTCCGCTTTGTGCCGGCGCTGCCGGGAATCGCGCGCGAATTGTAATTTTGGCGATTTGCTGCTTGGCACCAACGCCTTATTCGCAGGGTTAAGCGGTTATTTACTCGCGAGGTGTTTACTCAAAACAGTCTTTTGTTGCGTACGAGTGAGTAACCATGTCTGGGGTTGTTGAGTTGCTTCGCTCGCGTCGCGTGCCGCAGGTTGCGGTGCTGACGCTGATGTCCATGGCTTTTGCCGGTTGCAGTGCCGACATGTCGTCGCGCTTCTCGCAAAACTCCTACTCGCAAAATCCGTTTGCGTTCGATCCGCAGCCGACCGGCACCGTGCAGGCGCCGCCGCCGCGCGAGCTGCCGCAATACGCGCGGCCGCGAACCCAACCGCAATATTCGCAGTATCAGTCGCAGCCATTGCCGCCGCCGGTTGCCGCGCCGCAGTCCTATCCGGTCGCCAATGCCGGCGTCTCCGGAGGCGGACGCGGGATGTCGTCCTACACCCCGCCGCCGGCGCGCCCGCAGATCGAAGCCACCGGCAGCGTGCCGCATTCGGTCGCCGCCGCGCATGCTTCGCATAGCGGCACCACCATCATCGTCGGCACCAGCGACACGCTGGAAGTGCTGGCGCGCCGCTACAATGTGTCGACCGCCGAGATCCTGCACGCCAACGGCTACAAGGGGCCGCGCGCGCTGTCGCCCGGCCAGCAGCTGATCATTCCGCGTCCGGGGGCCGTCGCCGCAGCGCCCGCCATGGCCGCACCGGCCACGCGGCCCGTTGCCATGGCGGCCGCGCCTGCCGGCGTCCACTATGTCAATCGCGGCGACACGCTGCACAGCATCGCGCGCCAGCATCACATCCCGGTGGCCGAGCTCGCGCGCGCCAACAATCTCGACCAGTCGGCCCGGCTGAGCCTCGGCATGAAGCTCGTGGTGCCCGGCGCCAAGACAGCGATGGCAGCTCCCGCGCCGGTTGCGCAGCCTGTTGCCGCCGCACCGGTCGCTGTCGCTCCGGCGCCGGCCATGGCCGCCCCGAAGGTCGTCGCCACGGCGCTGCCGCAGCAGAGCGCGCGGCTGGTTCAGCCGACCGCAACGGTCGAACAGCCGGTCGCCGCCGCAGAAACGCCTGTCGTCACCAAGTCGAGCGAAGCCACCGGCGCATTGCCGACGTTCCGCTGGCCGGTGCGCGGCAAGGTCATCACCGCCTACGGCTCGAAGACCAACGGCAAGGTCAATGACGGCATCAACGTCGCGGTGCCCGAGGGCACGCCGGTGAAAGCTGCCGAAGACGGCGTCGTCGCCTATTCGGGCAATGAGCTGAAGGGTTACGGCAATCTCGTGCTGGTTCGCCATTCCAACGGCTACGTCACGGCCTATGCCCATGCGAGCGAAATCCTGGTGAAGCGCGGCGATACGATCAAGCGCGGCCAGGTGATCGCCAAGTCGGGTCAGACCGGCGAGGCAGGCTCGCCGCAGCTCCACTTCGAAATTCGCAAGGGATCGTCTCCGGTCGATCCGCTCCAGTTCCTCAACGGCGCATAAGCTACGCGCCGGGACTTCCAAGGGACTTCCAAGTCTCGCAACAAAGACAACGGGGGAGGTGCAAGCCTCCCCCGTTTTGTTTTGGAGCATGATCCCGGAAAAGTGGAAGCCGGTTTTCCGCAAGGATCATGCTCAAACAAAAATCTAGAAGTCGAAGGTCATGCCGGTCGTGATTGCTTTGGCCTTGTTGCCGGCAACGACGTTGTTGTTGGCATCACGTCCGCACACGCCATAGCCGTGACCGCTCACACCGAGGCAGTAATGCGCGCCTGGGCCGTTGCGCAGATAGCTGCCGACGAGATACCAGGTCGCGAACGGGCTGAAGTGATACTTGACGCCTGCCGCATACTGATCGGCGCTGCTGTCGACGCTGTTGAGCGCGAAGTCAGCCGAGCCGGCCGCCGGAGTGACGGTGTAGTTGTTGAACACGCCGGTCCCGGGTGAACCCGGCGAGGCGTTGGCGTGAGCCCAGGATGCGCTGACGTCCCAGGCGCCGACCGATTGCGTGGCGCTGACGAAGTAGCCGTCACGCGACCGCTCGTTGAAGTCGGCAACAGTGTTCTCGCGGCGCATGATCTCATAGATGCCGTAGAGTTGCAGTTTGCCGATGCCGTCGTTGAAGCCGTAGCCGGCGCCGAATTTCGCGGCCCATTCGTTGGCGATGCCGACGGCGCCTGGCGGCACGATCAATACGCCGCCATTGCTGAGCGGCGTCACCGCCTCGTCGCCGGTGCGGTTGGTGCCCTCATGCATCTCATAGGCTGCGACAGCGGTGAACGGTCCTTGATTGTACGTCAGCGATGCGCTGTAGAGGTTGCCGTATGAGCCGTCGGTGCAGCCCTCCGGCGCCGCGGTCAGCGGGAAGCCGCTACCGCTGCCGCGGGCCGAGGTGCCCGGACAGTTGAAGTCGCCGAGCGCGAAATCGCTGTTGTCGCGCGCCGTGTTCTGTCCCGGCGAAGCCATCAAGGTCGCCTGGAAGCCGTTCCAGATCGGCGACTCGTACCAGACCGCGTGCGCGGCGCGCCAATCGAACTCGGCACGCAGGTCGCCGCCGGTGTTGCCCATGATCGAATTGTAGTCGCCGAGCGTCGCCGAGAAAGGATCGAACTTGGCGGTGGATTTCTTGTACGGCGTATCGGCCTTGCCGGCCTTGATCGCACCCCACGGCGTTTCCATTCCGATATAGCTGTCGCGCGTGCCGAACGCGGCGCGCTCGGTTGGCGTCGCGGCAACCTCGACCAGCGATTCGAACTGCGCCACCGCGGCCCATCCGGCGAAGCCATACGGCTCGAGATTGTGCCGGGCGCGAACGCCGAAATAGGTGAGGTTGCTCGCAACGCCGAACTTGTTGCCCTGATCGAACACACCGGCGTTGAAGAAGTCGCCCGAGAGGTCGACGTGACCGTAGAGCGTGACGGTGGTGTTGTCGACGAAGGCGTTGCTGCCGGTCGCCTTGGTGTAGAGCGGCGCGCCACCGATGCTGACGACGGCGTGTTCGGGCGGTGGTGGCGTCGGTGAGGGCGCAACGCCCGCGTGCTGGACCGGATTGCCCTTTGGTGGGGTGGCGGCTGCGGTTGGGGGCGGAGCCGGGTGGCTCGCGATGTGGTTCACGCGGTCCCTGAGTTGAGCGTTCTCCTTGGCGAGCTTCGCATTGTTTCGTTCGAGTGCATCCAGACGCGCCATAACGTCGTCGAGCGTTGCCGCGTGCATCGGGCCTTGCATGAGCGCCAGGCACACCGCAGCGGATGCCGTTCCTGCGAGAAGTCTTTTCTTCATTCATTCCCCCATTTGCCAGTTGCCTCTGCGGGGTGCAGGGGCTGCAAACGGGCGGAAATTCTAAGGTATACGAAATGCCAGATACACCGGTGCCGAACGCGCGCAAGGCGATAAACGTGCTGTGTGACATAAAGGGTACTATAGTACTTCTGCACTGCATCAATTTGTCGCATGGTGAGATTCGGAATAAAATTTGACTTACTTGCTGCAGATTGAAGTTGTTGATGTAATGGCTCTTTGTGAACTGCGTCAGTGTTGCTGACAGATTATAATCGCAACGCAACATCAGACAGCGAAATTGGGATAATGAATGCCAAATCCGGGCGAGGGCGCACTCGCTTGAGGTTTTATATTACCCCAGTGGATCGAGCCCGCCTGATATCCGGTCGACCATCTCGCGCAGGAATTGCGGCGGCCCATACGCGTGCCATTCGCCGTCCGACTGCAGCAGCAGGGGCCGTCGCATGTCACGGCTGAAGGCTTCGAGCCAGGCACGCGCCTTTGCCTTCGGGCGGGCGCCGACGGCGACCGCGACGTCAACCGGGATCGTCCGCCAGACGAAGTTTGCGGGAAGGAAAATGAGATCGGATCGGTCCGGACGCATCCAGTCGGGCAGCGGGCTCGTCGGTGCCAGCCATCCGCAGACGAAATTCTGGCAGGGATCGACCGGACGCTCGGCGTAGATCGTGCATTTGCCCACGCTGCTGAACGGGCACGGCTGCCCGGGATGGACGTCGTGGTCGCGAATCCGGATCTTCAGCCAGCCATCGCAGCAAGCGGTGCACTCGCCACAGCGTCTCGCAGTCATGTTTGGATTGGCCGGCATGGGTCCGAGTGTACCCATGCCGCGCCGAATTCAGAAGGCCCGCGGTCCGCTGCAAGCGCCGCTTGCGCTAGGCCCCGCTCAGCCGCACGCCGAGCCGGCCGGCAAGCTCCTGGGTGTACTGCCAGGCGACGCGGCCCGAGCGCGAGCCGCGGGTGGTCGACCATTCGAGCGCCTCTCGCTCGAGCTCGTCTTCGCCGATCTTGATGCCGTAATGGTTGCAATAGCCCTTCACCATTGCGAGGTACTCGTCCTGGCTGCAGCGGTGGAAACCGAGCCAGAGGCCGAAGCGATCCGACAGCGACACCTTCTCCTCGACCGCTTCGCCCGGATTGATCGCGGTCGAGCGTTCGTTCTCGATCATCTCGCGCGCCAACAGATGGCGCCGATTCGATGTGGCATAGAGGATGACGTTGTCGGGGCGTCCCTCGATACCGCCTTCCAGCACCGCCTTCAGCGACTTGTACGAGGCGTCGTTGCCGTCGAAGGAGAGGTCGTCGCAGAACACGATGAAGCGGAACGAGGAGCCGCGCAGCAGCTCCATCAGGCCGGGCAGGCTCTCGATGTCCTCGCGATGGATCTCGATCAGTTTCAGCCGGTCGGCCGGCTTGCGGTCGACATTGATGCTGGCGTGCACGGCCTTGACCAGCGACGACTTGCCCATGCCGCGGGCGCCCCACAGCAGCGCATTGTTGGCGGGCAGTCCGTTGGTGAAGCGCTCGGTATTCTCCATCAGGATGTCGCGCATCCGGTCGACGCCCTTGAGCAGGCCGATCTCGACGCGGCTGACGCGCGGCACCGGGGCAAGGCGGCCGTCCGGATGCCAGACAAAGGCGTCCGCGGCGCCGAACGAGCGAGCCGGATCGGACGCCGGGGAGGCGGCTGCGAGGCGGCTCGCAATGGCTTCCAGGGCGCTCGCGATCCGCTCGGCGGCCGCGCCGTCGAGCGCCGTCGCCGGGCGTTTTGTCGCGGCGTTTGCGGTACGCTTGGCGGCAGCTTTGGGGGCGGTTTTGCTGGTTGTTTTTTTGGCTTTTTTCGGCATTTGTCCAGTTCCTGTCGGCGCAGCCTTATCGGGCTGGCGGCAGTCCCGCAAGCGCCCTAAATGAAGGTCCGTTAACGTTGCAATTGGGACCGCGGCCGCTATAGTCCGCGCGAATTTGTCCGGACCGCCATACCGCCCCGAAGGTCGAGGGCACTGCCGGTTCTTTCCCGTCTTATCCGAGGATCGTCCGAATGCTGATTACTCCTGCGTTTGCTCAGGCTGGAGCAAGTGGTGACACCAACAGCATGTTGATGTCGCTGCTGCCATTCGCGCTGATCTTCGTCATCATGTACTTCCTGATTCTGCGCCCGCAGCAGAAGAAGGTGCGCGACCATGCCGACCTCGTGAAGAACATCCGCCGCGGCGACACCGTGGTGACCTCGGGCGGCCTCGTCGGCAAGGTGACCAAGGTGGTCGACGACGACCAGATCGAGTTCGAGATTTCGGACGGCGTCCGCGTGCGGCAGATGCGGCAGATGATTTCGGGCGTGCGGACCAAGGGTGAGCCGGCGAAGGGCGACGCCAAGGACGAGGCATCCGCGAGCTGATCGCCGCGGAAGCCTTTTGCCGAATCTGACAGGTCAATTCGATGTTGTATTTCACGCGGTGGCGAGCGCTGGGGATTATCCTGACAGCGCTGGTGGTCTGCCTGTGCGCCGTGCCCAATTTCTTCCCCGAAGCGCAGGTGAAGACCTGGCCGACCTGGGCGCAGCGGCGCCTCGTCCTCGGCCTCGATTTGCAGGGCGGCTCCTATCTGCTGCTCGAGGTCGACTCCAACTACGTGAAGAAGGAGAAGCTCGAGCAGGTCCGCGACGACACAAGGAAGGCGCTGCGTGACGCCAGGATCCTCTTCAACGGCGGCGTGCAGATCCGCAACGACGGTGTTGAGGTCCGGATCACGAAGGAGGCCGATGTTCCGGCGGCGATCACCAAGCTTCGCGAGGTTGCGCAGCCGATCGGTGGCTTGCTCGGGTCCAGCGGCCAGCGCGATGTCGACGTGACCGATGCCGGGGGCGGGTTGGTCCGTCTGACTGTGTCGCAGCCCGCGATGATCGAGCGGATGCGCAAGACCATCGAGCAGTCGATCCAGATCGTCGAGCGCCGCGTCAACGAGCTGGGCACCGTCGAGCCTGTGATCCAGCGCCAGGGCACTGACCGCATCCTGGTGCAGGTCCCGGGCCTGCAGGACCCGACCCATCTGAAGGAGCTGCTCGGCAAAACCGCGAAGATGGAATTCCGCATGGTCGACACCTCGGTGTCGGCCGATCAGGCCCAGCAGGGCCGGGTGCCGCCGGACTCCGAACTGTTGATGAGCGCGTCGCCGCCGCCGGTTCCGTATGTCGTCAAGAAGCAGGTCCTGGTGTCCGGAGGCGAGCTCTCCGATGCCCAGCCCGGCTTTGACCAGCGCACCGGCGAGGCGATCGTCAGCTTCAAGTTCAACACGTCGGGAGCGCGCAAATTCGCCCAGGCCACCGCCGACAATGTCGGCCAGCCGTTTGCGATCGTGCTCGACAACAAGGTGATCTCGGCGCCGGTGATCCGCGAGCCGATCACCGGCGGGCAGGGCCAGATCTCCGGCAGCTTCACCGTGCAGTCGGCCAACGATCTGGCGATCCTGATGCGCGCCGGCGCGCTGCCGGCGCCGCTGACCGTGGTCGAGGAGCGCACCGTCGGTCCCGGCCTCGGGCAGGACTCGATCGAGAAGGGCGAGCTTGCGGCCTATGTCGGCTCGATCCTGGTCGTCGTGTTCATGCTGCTGACCTATCGGCTGTTCGGCGTGTTCGCCAACATCGCGGTGGCCATCAACGTTGCCATGATCTTCGGGCTGCTGTCGCTGCTCAACGCCACGCTGACCTTGCCCGGCATCGCCGGCATCGTGCTGACTGTCGGCATCGCGGTCGACTCCAACGTGCTGATCTACGAGCGCATCCGTGAGGAATTGCGCGGCGGCCGCAACGCGATCTCGGCGATCGACGCCGGCTTCAAGCGGGCGCTGGCGACCATCCTCGACTCCAACATCACCACCTTCATCGCCGCCGCCGTGCTGTTCTATATCGGCACCGGGCCGGTTCGCGGCTTTGCCGTGACGCTCGGCATCGGCATCATCACCACGGTGTTCACTGCCTTTACCCTGACGCGCTTGATCGTCGCCGCATGGGTGCGGTGGAAGCGGCCGCAAACCGTGCCGATCTGAGAGGCCTATTGTGACCCATACCGTTCTCATTGGCCTTGGCATCCTGATTGCCGTGCTGACCGTGGTCGCAGTGCTCGGTCTGCTGCCGTCGCTGCGCATCGTGCCCGACGATACGCATTTCGACTTCACGCGCTTCCGCCGCATCAGCTTCCCGATCTCGGCGCTGCTCTCGATCCTCGCCATCACGCTGTTCTTCACCCATGGCCTGAATTTCGGCATCGACTTCAAGGGCGGCACGCTGCTGGAAGTACGGGCCAAGTCAGGCACCGCCGACATTGCCGCAATGCGCACGACCCTGAACGGCCTTGGTCTCGGCGAGGTGCAGTTGCAGCAACTCGGCGGTTCGGGCGAGGCAGACGTGCAGATTCGCGTCGCCGAACAACCGGGTGGCGACAAGGCCCAGCAGGACGCGGTGGGCAAGATCCGCGGCGCGCTCGGCGATAACGTCGACTACCGCCGCGTCGAAGTGGTGGGACCGCGCGTCTCCGGCGAGTTGCTCGCCTACGGCATGCTCGGCCTGATGCTCGCGATCGTCGGTATCCTGATCTATCTCTGGTTCCGGTTCGAATGGCAGTTCGCGCTCGGCGCAATGATCGCCAACGTCCACGACATCGTGCTCACGATCGGCTTCATGTCGATCACCCAGGTCGACTTCGACCTCACCAGTATCGCGGCGCTGCTGACGATTCTCGGCTACTCGCTCAACGACACCGTCGTCATCTACGACCGTATCCGCGAGATGCTGCGGCGCTACAAGAAGATGCCGATGCCGCAGCTGCTGAACGAATCGATCAACTCGACGCTGTCGCGTTCGATCATCACCCACGTCACGGTGACGCTGGCGCTGCTCGCACTGCTGCTGTTCGGCGGCCAGGCAATCCACAGCTTCACCGCCGTGATGATGTTCGGCGTGGTGCTGGTCGGCACCTACACCTCGATCTTCATCGCGGCGCCGATCCTGATCTATCTCGGCGTTCACACCACGCGGGGTGAGGCGCAGGATGCGCCGGCCAAGAAGCCGGACACGGCGGCAGCCAAGAAGTAGCCGGTCATGAGCAACCCCTCGGACGCTCCCCATCTTCCGAGGTCGGCGCCGATCGAGGCCTACGGCAAGGGCGGCTTCGCGTTTGCCGATATGTCGCATCGCGGCTCGCTGTTGTGCCTGCCGGACTCGATCTGGGCCTGGCCGGTCACGAGGCCGCAGGACATCGACGAATATTCGCTGCAAAAGGTGTTTGCGGCAGCGAATGCGATCGACACGCTGATCGTCGGCACCGGCACCGAGGTCTGGGTGCCGCCAAAGGGCCTACGCGAGGCCCTGCGTGCGGTCCGCGTGGTGCTCGACCCGATGCAGACGGGCCCTGCGATTCGCACCTACAACATCATGCTGGGTGAGCGGCGCCGGGTCGCGGCTGCGCTGATTGCGGTGCCATGAGCGCGGTGGAGGCGCCGAGGGACGGCGCAGCCTTCTGCGCCGATCTGGTGCGGACCCATGACTTCGTGCGCTACGCGTCGACCTTGTTCCTGCCGGGTCCGGAGCGCCGGGCGCTGCTCGCGATCTATGCCTTCAACATCGAGGTCTCGCGCGTGCACGAGCAGGTCAGCCAGCCGCTGCCCGGCGAGATGCGGCTGCAATGGTGGACCGACATGTTGGCAGGCGCCGGGCACGGCGGCGTCGAGGGCAATCCGGTCGCGGCCGAGCTGCTCTACGCGATCCGCAATCACCGCCTGCCGGTCTCGCCGTTCTCACAGCTGGTCGAGGAGCACCAGTTCGATCTCTACAACGACCCGATGCCGACGCTGGCCGCGCTCGAGGGCTATCTCGACGCCACGGCGTCGGCGCTGTTCTCGCAGGCCACGCGCGTGGTGGCGCGGCCATCGGAGGCGATCGATCACCTGGCCCGCCATGCCGGCCTTGCCCAGGGCATGGCGCAGGTCATTGCATCGCTGGGCCGTGACGCATCGCGGCAGCAGCTGTTTCTGCCGTTGCAGCTGCTGCAGCAGCACGGCGGCAGCAAGGAGGAGGTGTTTGCCGGCAAGCCGACGCCGAACATCCGCGCTGCGATCGATCAGCTTGCGGACGAAGCGCAAGGCCATCTCAAGACCGCGTTCGGGCTGCTTGCGGACGTACCATCCGGCGTGCGGCCGATCTTCCTGCCGCTCGCCCACGTCAGGCGCGAGCTGAGCCGGGCGAGGGCAGCCGACAACGATCCGTTTCTACCGAAACCGGTCTCGCGCCTTCGCACGCTATGGACCTTGTGGCGAGCCGCGCGCACCGAAGAGTTCGGCCGCTAGCTCGGTTCCTTGGCGATGTGCTTGGTGAAGATCCGGACCGTGACGCCCTTGACCATCGGGCCGCTGTCATAAATGTCGGATGCAATCTGTTCGACCGCGTCGCGCAACGCGACGAATTGCGCCTGCCGCGCCATGCTGGCTGTTCCACGCGTACCGGCCAGCTCGTCCATTGCGGCGTCGCTGATCTGGCATTCAACTTCCTGATCGCCGTGCATCATGGTGAAACCGAACGCCAAGCGTTCGGAATCATATCCCCCGATACGGCCACGGGTGAGTGGCATTAAACTTGTCCCTTGAGCGCGCTAGCCCACGCAAAGAGTGGGGCTTCGCGCCGCGTTTGTCGAGGGCCACGCGCACACCAAGATGCGCGCAAATTAGCCGACGGGCCGATCCATCTCGGCGACTTCGAAATTGAATCGGTCGCGCAGATTCTTGCGTTGCTCGAGGATGTCCTTGAGGAACTCGCGATCGGCGTCGCTGCGCATCATCGGCTCGATCAGGTCGATCTGATTCATCGCGACAAGCTGCAGGATTTCGGTGCGCGGCTTGCCGGCCGCATCGCGCGGCAGCGCGTGCACGATCTGGATGTGTTCGGGCGGCTTGACGCCCTTGGCTGCGGTGAGCTCGCTGCGCAGCGTCTTTTCCAGCGCCGACTGATCCGCCTCGACGAAGGCGTAGAGCCCGACGCCGACGCGCCGGTCGGCAAAGGCGACGATCGCGGCATCGCGCACGTCAGGATTCCTGCGGATCAAATCGACCAGCACCGGGGCGTCGTTGACCAGCCGCCGGCCGCCGCCTTCGCGGTCGGTGAAATTGAAGATGCCGCGGGTGATCGCCTGGTAGACCTTCTTGCCGGTTTTCAGCCAGATGCTGGCGGCCGCGGACTTCTTCGCAAGCACCTTGCGCTCCATCGGCGTCAGCGCCTCCGGCGCGTAGCTGCGCTTGTGCTTCAAGAGATGCCGCAGATCCTCATAGGCGGCGATGCGGAACAGCCGGCTGCGACTCTTGAAGCAGGCGGCGAGCTGGAAGTCGGTGAGATAGGCGCGGCCGTCGCGGCCGACCAGCCAGTTCTGCTCCTTGGCGAGGTCGTTGTGGCAGATGCCGGCGCGATGCAGCTTGCGCAATGCGGCCTTGGCGGAACGGAAATACGCGACGTCGCCATGCGGCTTCGCCAGATGCAGCGCCGCACCGTCGATGAAGCCGCGCACCAGCGCGCGCCGGCCGGCCCACAACAGCTTGGGCCCGACGTCGAGGTCGCGCGCCAGGGTCAGCGCGCGGCGTTCGCGCGAGAACAGATGCAGCGCCACGGCGAACGACCAGAACGGCACCTGATCGAGCCGGCGCAGCACGCCCTCGACCTCGCCGTCATCGGCGCGGAAACGGCCGCGCTCGACGGTCGAGAACACGTCGCGCTTGAGCAGCACGCCCTGGCTCCATCGCGCCGACAGGGTGGCGTCGTCGTCTTTCGGCAAGCTCATGTCTGTCAGGCCGCTGCCGCAACGCGCAGGTGCTCTGCAATCCAGTGATCGAGGTCGGCGAGCGCCCGCGCGCTGATCGCCTGCTTCTTGGCGACGGTCTTCTCATTGCCGCGCAGCCGCGAGCCGTCCGGCTTCTTGGTCGGCGCACTGGCCAGCGGTGGGAATAGGCCGAAATTGATGTTCATCGGCTGGAACGAGCGCGACCCGGCATCGATGGTTTCGATATGGCCACCGGTAATGTGGCCGAGCAGCGCGCCGAGCGCGGTGGTCGCAGGCGGTGGCGTCAGCGCGGCGCCGCGCATGTCGGCGGCGGCGCACAGGCCGGCAATCAGGCCGACGCTGGCCGACTCGACGTAGCCCTCGCAGCCGGTCATCTGGCCGGCGAAGCGCAGCCGCGGCTGTGCGCGCAGGCGCAACTGCGCGTCGAGCAGCTTCGGCGAATTCAGGAAGGTATTGCGATGCAGGCCGCCGAGGCGGGCGAACTCCGCGTTCTCGAGGCCCGGGATGGTGCGGAACACGCGCTGCTGCGCGCCGTGCTTCAGCTTGGTCTGGAAGCCGACGATGTTGTAGAGCGTGCCGAGCTTGTTGTCCTGCCGCAACTGGACGATCGCATATGGCTTCACCGTCGGATCGTGCGGATTGGTCAATCCGACCGGCTTCATCGGCCCGTGGCGCAGCGTCTCGTGACCGCGTTCGGCCATCACCTCGACCGGCAGGCAGCCGTCGAAATATGGCGTGTTGGTCTCCCAATCCTTGAAGTCGACCTTCTCGCCGTCGAGCAGCGCCGTGACGAAGGCGTCATATTGCTCTTTGGTCATCGGGCAGTTGATGTAGTCGGCGCCGGTGCCGCCGGGACCGACCTTGTCGTAGCGCGACTGAAACCAGGCCACCGACATGTCGATGGAGTCCTTGTGCACGATCGGCGCGATCGCATCGAAGAACGCCAGCGCGTTCTCGTCGGTCAGCTGCCTGATCGCGTCGGCGAGCGGTGCCGAGGTGAGGGGACCGGTCGCGACGATGACGTTGCTCCAGTCGGCCGGCGGCAGGCCCGCGACCTCCTCGCGGCTGATCTCGATCAGCGGGTGTTCGTTCAGCGCCTTGGTGACGGCGGCGGAAAAGCCGTCGCGGTCGACGGCGAGCGCGCCGCCGGCCGGCACCTGATTGGCATCGGCCGAGCGCATGATGAGGGAGCCCAGCCGCCGCATCTCGGCGTGCAGCAGCCCGACTGCGTTGTTGGCCGCGTCGTCGGAGCGGAACGAGTTCGAGCAGACCAGTTCGGCGCAGCCGTCGGTCCGGTGCGCCTCGGTCATCCGTTGCGGGCGCATTTCGTGCAGGACGGCGCGGACGCCGGAATTGGCGACCTGCCAGGCGGCTTCCGAGCCGGCGAGCCCCGCGCCCACGATGTGCACGGGTTGGGAAGAGGATTGATGCGGTGTCATCGCGCAGCGTTAGCGCGTTTCGTGACCATATGCATCTGAAACCGCGCCGCAGTTTCAAGCGAAGTGGATACCGGTTCGCGTGAGGAAAACGCGTCAAACCAAGGGGATCGGGGCCTATCCGTTCCGATGTCATCGGAACGGATAGGCCCTGAAAACGACAACGCCCGCTGTGGAAGCGGGCGTTATCCGTTCATCAGATGGCTTGCGGCCGATTAGCCGTTGTAGGTACCGGCGGCAACGCGCGGAATGTCCGAGCGGTCGAGGCCGATATCGGCCAGTTCGCGATCGCTGAGCTGGGACAGTTCGCTGACATTGCGCTGATAATCCCGGAAAGCCTGGATCATGCGGATGAGCGAGAGCAACATGGTAGTCTCCTAGTAGTTCGGATTCAGCTTTTCCAAAGCCTCATCGTTGAAGTGAATATAGATGATATAGTGCAGTGCGGTAGTTCCAATGTTGCGATGCAGCTAAGCTCAAAATGCATGGCGGAGGTAAGTTCCGGTTAACCGTTTGCGGCATCAGGAACGAGGCAGAGGGCGGAAGTTCCGCCGGCATCGCCGCTCTCGATAAAATCTTCTATAGATCAGTGAGTTGCTAGGGATCCCGCTGGCCTTTACCGCATTAAGTATGTGGTAATTACAGACCGCGTGATCAAGCTGAAATGGCGTCGTGAGTGAATGATCACGTCGATGTGTTCCATGCGTGATTCGCATGCAACATCCTGCTATTAGAAATGAGTTTTAGTTCATTGTATGGTCGCGCCGACGCTCAGCGGACGTAGCGTCAATCAGCCGCATTGACTCTTGAGGTAATACGGCACTGCGCGCCGCGCGGATTTGGGCCGGGTGCAGGAAGTCGCGGGGGATCGCCTGCTGCTTATCGGAAATGGGTTGATTGAAGTGAACGCCTCCAACCGCGCTAATGCGGCGCCGCTTCCTTACCGGCTTGTAATCAAAACACTATGCAACGCATGCGCGATCCGCGTGCAGCGCTCATCACATTCGTATCGCGCGAAGTTCATTCTGAGCGGCGCCGGGAACAGCGAATAATCATCCCGCAGATTCCGCAATCACGCAGGTTTCTGTTCAAGAACAAAAGATGGAACATCCCATGATCAAGACATTGATCGCAGCGACCACCATGGCTGTCGTCGTCTACGCTGTTGCCCCGGCTCAGGCCGCTCATCGCCATCACATGGGCGTCGGCTGCAGCGGCGCCAATTTCGGCAAGACTGAAGCGGCGGTCGAAGCTATGGCTGACAATGAGGTCAAATTCGCGGCGGAGAAGGAAGTCTCGCTCGCCCAGGACGCGATGCTGAACAACAAGTGGGGCGAATGCGGCGCGCACCTCGGCAAGGCTGCTGAAGCCAGCATGGCGAAGTAAGCTTTGATCATGACGATAAGGGCCGATTGCCTGGGGCAATCGGCCCTTTTTATTTGGCTGGAGCGCGATCGGCCTGGACTGAATCAGGAGCCATTGTTCGCGATCAGCCCTCTGCGCACCGCTTCACGCACGTCCGAGGGAGGCGCTCCGTATTGCCGGCGGAAGGTGCGGTTGAAATAGGACACGTCGCCGAAACCAACCTCAAAGGCGACCGCGCTCACAGGCCGATCGGCGTAGCGCGGATTGACCAGCAATCGATGCGCTCGCGCGAGACGGCGCCCGAGCACGAATTGCGAAAATGTGGTCCCGTCGCCTTCAAACATCCGTTGCACTTGGCGCGGGGTGACGCCGTGCCGCCGCGCGACAGCCGCAACCGTGAGATTGCCGTGATTGAGATGGTCGATGATATCGGCCTTGATGGCACGCAGCCGCGCTGCGTGGACGCCCCGCCCATGGGCAAGAGCCGCGGCATCTCTCGTTGCGCCGAGCGCTACTGCGATCAGATCGTGTACGTGCGAGGCCACGTGGTGCTGTAGCTGAGGCGTGGCAAGCGCATCATCCTCCTGCAGCGCTCCGACATAGCTCACCAACAATTTCAGCGCTTCGGTGGAGCGTGCAATCGGCTGCATCACGGAGGAATCGACGCTGCTCACCAGCGGCGCCAGTGCCGGCCGCGGAACGTGAAGGCACAGAATCTTCGCCGGGGCGGGGCAGAGCATCGCGACCGGATCCGCCGAGCTGACCAGCAGCCCGTCACCGGCGCTCCACGTGACCTCGCGTCCACGCTGCACCATCGTGGCATCGTGCGAACCCAACACCAGGGCAAGCCCGTCGTTGCCATCCGCCAACTGTTCGGCACCCCGCTCGTAGCGAAACGCCGACATGCTGGCCGACGTGATGGACAGCCCGGGTAGCATCCGCACGGTTACATCCGCATGCAAGGAATGATCCGGCAGTGGCGCGAGGTCGGCCTTCAGCACCAGCCGGCCGTACAGATCGCGCCATGCGGCCATACGGTCCTTCTCGGCAAAATCTTCCAGGGAAAACCGGGAAAGTGCAACGTCGTTGGCCGTCGAGGTCATCGGGAAACTCAGGCTGTCGCAACAGATGTCGCCGGACTGCCGCGTCTGGTTCACCAAGGCGACCCGGTTCGGCGGCAACAAACGAACGCAACGCAGGGCTTCTAGCCAATGACCCGGCGCTGTCAAAGTGCCCTACGTATGCTCCATCCACGGTTCCCTCAGGGGGGCAGGTGCAGTCCGGGGTGAAACGCACGTCCCATTGGCCGGAACGTATCCAGATTGAAATACCGACCCGCCAAGTCGTTTTGATCCAAGGCGTTGTCGCGCCTGTCCAAGCCGGTGGGCGGACAAGTCATTAAAACCCATAGCGCAAAATTGGCCTGCTCGCAGAAGGATAACGGGTGATTTTAGCACTATTTTTGCGTGTCCATAGCGCGCCCGGCGACGTCAGGCTTGCCATGGGCATCATCGGTGTACTGGGCCTGCTCCTCGGAATGTTCC
This sequence comes from Bradyrhizobium sp. CER78, assembly GCF_029846235.1. Taxonomy (GTDB): domain Bacteria; phylum Pseudomonadota; class Alphaproteobacteria; order Rhizobiales; family Xanthobacteraceae; genus Bradyrhizobium. Next base: position 246,885 of record NZ_JARVWP010000003.1, on the reverse strand, counting down.
TGTTTGCCCGGATCGTGTACCGGACCGCAACACCCAAGACGTCGGCGGCCGGAGTGGCAAAGCTCACAGTTCGAACTTCATGCGCGCACTGATCCACGCCGCGGCGTGGCTTGTCCTCGTTGCGGGAAGCAACGCATCCGCCGCCGAAGGCGCAGCAACTTCCTGCCAGCTGATCAACGGCAAGTCGATGATGCAGGCCGAACTGTTGTTTGGACGTCGTATCGCCGGACACGGCCGCGTATCGGACGCCCAGTGGTCGGACTTCCTTCTGAAGGAGGTGACGCCGCGCTTTCCCGATGGATTGACCCTGCTCAGGGCTTCCGGCCAGTGGCGCGACCCGGACACGGGCCGGATCACACGCGAGCAGTCCTTTGTCGTGCGCATCATCGCTGCCGAGACCCCGGAGACCTTGGCGCGCTTGACGCAGATCGGCACCGCGTACAGGCAGCGCTTTCATCAACAGTCGGTTGGCCTCACGCTCTCGACCACTTGCGCATCGTTCTGACCACTTGCTGCAACCGGCATCCCCGCCGCGCGCGACGTTAGCCGCTGGCCGGATGGCAAGAATCTTGGGTCCCCACCCATGAGGATGCGCCGATGACAATGAAGCCGCAAAGTATCATCGAGTTTCGGTTCTCGACTGCTGATTGGGGTGAACGAGACCGATTGGCGATTTTCCGGGAACAGGTCGGACGGCTGGTCATGAAGCTCGACCCGGAGCCACTGATCGAAGGTGCATTCCATGCCGAAGCGAGGTTGTGTGAGTTGCCCGGCCTTGGCACTAGCCTTGGCACCGGATCCTGGGCGTGCACCAACCTGCGGGTCGTAAGACCGCGCGAACTGCTCGACGGTACTGATGACCTCGTCCTGACGATCGCAACAAGCGGCAGCATGAACGCATCACAACGCGGTCGGGAGGTCACGCTCGGCCCGGGCGAAGCTGTGCTGATGTCGAGCGCGGAAGTCGGCCGCATGGCCGTCCTCCCACAATCGCCAACCCGCTTCATCGGCCTCAGGCTGCCCCGCAAGGCGTTGGCGCCGCTGGTCTCCAATCTCGACGACGTGCTGATGCGTGGTTTGCCATCGAACACGGAAGCGCTGCGGTTGCTCACGCTTTACCTTCGGAAACTGGACGACGGATATCGTCTTTCGACGCCCGGACTGCTCGATGCCGTGGTCACCCATTTGATCGACCTCGGGTCGCTGGTCGTCGGCGCGAATTCGGACGGGACGGCCGTCGCGCAAGATCGAGGGCTCGCGGCCGCGCGGTTCGCCGCGGTCAAGGCCGACATCTCCGAGAATCTCAGCTACGGCGATCTGACCTTGCTCGCCGTGGCGGCGCGCCTGCGGCTCACGCCGCGTTATATCCAAAGACTGTTCGAAAGCGTGGACACGACGTTCTCGGAATTCGTGCTGGCTCAGCGCCTGGCGCACGCGCATAGGCTCTTGACGGACCCGGTCCGGAGCGACAGCACCATCGGCACGATCGCGTTTGAATCGGGATTTGGCGACCTGTCCTACTTCAATCGGACGTTTCGCCGGTATTACGGCGCAACGCCGTCGGACATCCGCGCCGCATCGCTACGCCACTGACGGCAAACGCTTCAACGGCATACCGTCGCGATTGTCGCTGGTCGGCGATGCTGAACGGCAAGATCGGCGCCTGCCGGGGCCGCGCGCCCTGGCATGGCGAAGTGAATCTTGATCAAGGCGATAAAGGCCGATTGCCCGGGGCAGTCGGCCTTTGACCTACCTTATGGCGAATGACCTTATGGCGCTTTGGCCAGCTGGGTGGCGAAGTAGCCGATCGTCTTGGCGTACACCTCGCTCTTATTCCACTGCTGGATGACCGCGAAATTCTCGCTGCCGGGCTCCCATCCCTTGCCCTTCTTCCAGCCGTAGCTCTTCAGGAAGTTCGCCGTCGACGCCAGCACGTCCGGCACGTTGTGCAAGAGGTCGCGCTTGCCGTTGCCGTCAAAGTCGACCGCGAACTTGATGTAGGACGACGGCATGAACTGGGTCTGGCCGATCTCGCCGGCCCAGGCACCTCGCATCTCCTGCGGTGCGAGATCGCCGCGCTCGACGATGCGCAACGCATCCATCAACTCGGCCTTGAACATGTCGGAGCGGCGGCAATCATAGGCCAGCGTCGCCAGCGAACGCAGGGTCGGAAACTTGCCGGTGTTGACGCCGAAATCGGTTTCCAGGCCCCAGATCGCGACCAGGATTTCGCCGGGCACGCCGTAGGCTTCCTCGATACGCGACAGCACCGAGCCGTAGCGCTTCATCATGTCGGAGCCGCGATTGAGCCGCGGCGGCACCATGCGGCCCGAGAACTGCTCGAAGGTCTGGCTGAACACCTGCTGCGAATGATCGCGCGCCAGGATCGCCTTGTCCTGCGTGACGCCATTCAGCCCGGCTTGGATCGCGTTCTGTGAAATACCTTTTGCCACGGCCTCTTTCTTGAAATCGTCGAGCCAGGACTCGAATGTGCCCGTGCCGCATTGGGCGGCGAGCGCAGATGCGGTCGAGGTCAAGAGCCACGCCCCAACGGCGAGCGTGTGAAGGGACAAGCGAGAGGTCATAGGCAATTTCACTCCGAAGTCTGCGATGTCATCGATTGGTCGCGCAACGCGGCGGGTATGTTCGCGGCAACAGCGGCCAAAACAAGGCTCGTGATAGGGCCGTTTTTCTCAGGTCGCGCTGCAAATGCCACGCCAACTTCACATCCATTTGACGGTCCGGGACGACAAACCGCCGGCCGAATATATCGACCGGCGGTTGCTGTGACGTTTACGAGTTCAGGTTGACCTGGCGCCTATCCGCGATCGCTGCGCCGCCACGGGAACAGGTTGGCGGGGAAGTCGGCGGCCGGCTTGCGCTCGCGCGGTTCGGGGAACACCGGCCGTGCGTTCGGATCCTTGACGATGACCTCGCGATAGAGATGCCAGGTGGCGTGGCCGAGCAGGGGGATCACGACGGCAAGCCCGAGGAAGAACGGGATCGTGCCGAGCACCAGCAGCACCGCGACGATCAGGCCCCAGGCCGCCATCGGCACCGGGTTCTGCGCGACGGCGCGCATCGACGTCACCATGGCTTCGCCGGCGGTGGCCTGGCGGTCGAGCATCATGGGGAAAGCGACGACGCTGATGCAAAGCGCCACGAGCGCGAACAGGAAGCCGACGCTGCAGCCGACCACGATCAGCCACCAGCCTTGCGGGGTGGTGAGCACGCGCCCGGCGAAATCGGGAATGTCGGCCGCAATCGCATAGCCGAACACCGCCGTGTAGATCGCCTGCGCGGTCGCAATCCAGGTCACGAACAGTGCGAACAAGATCGTTCCGACCCCGAGCATTGCGCCGAATGACGGCGAGCGGAATACCTGAATGGCGTCCCACGCGGATGCTTCACCGCCGTCCTCGCGGCGGCGGCTCATCTCGTAGAGGCCGATCGCGGCAAACGGGCCGAGCAGGGCAAAGCCCGCGGCCAGCGGAAACAGCAGGGGCAGCACGGAATAGCCGTGCACGGTGCGCGCAAGCACGATGCCGAGCACCGGATAGATCAGGCACAGGATAATGGCGTGGCTTGGCACCGCCTTGAAGTCTTCCCAGCCGAGACGCAGCGCTTGGTGCAGATCGGACAGGCCGATGGTGCGGATGACGGGCGCAGACGCGGCACCTTCACCGCTCTGCGTCATCGATGTGACATTGCCTTGGTATGGTGTGGCCATGGTCGTTGACTCCCTCTGAGCGGGCGCATTCTGCGCCCGGCGCGCGGGCACAAACGTACCGCCTCTCGAAGCGATCACGAGCAAGCCAGACGCGAAAGACAGAGCAGGGAACTGGCCGTGTCGCGAACTGTTGAGTGAGGGTACTCCCAAACCGCGTCAAAAGCACTCACGCTTAAGTGAATGTCGCATTGGCAAGGTATTGAGGGGGCGATACACTTGAACTGCGACCGCGGTCAGCCGGCGCACCGCCGTGTGACCTTCACATCTCAACTCTCTTGGGAGCGAACGATGAGCATTTTTGGAAAAATCATGGGCGCGATCTTCGGCAGCAGCGCCAGCGCGTCGCCGGCCGGCGGATCGGCCACAAGCGCAGCTCCCGCCGGTGGATCCGGCAGCGCGTCGCCGTCTCCTGCCGCAGTGCCCGCCGGTGCTGCGCCCGCTCAGTCCGTGGACGTCGCCCCCATCCTCGACAAGGCGGTTGCCGCGAAGGGCGAGAAGCTCGAGTGGCGCACCTCGATCGTCGACCTGATGAAGGCGCTCGACATCGACTCCAGCCTGTCGGCCCGCAAGGAGCTCGCCAAGGAGCTCGGCTACAGCGGCGACACCAACGATTCCGCCAGCATGAACATCTGGCTGCACAAGCAGGTGATGACCAAGCTCGCGGCCAATGGCGGCAAGCTGCCCCCGGACATCAAGCATTAACGGGGCGATCGTCCCGCACACGGCCAGGGCCCGCGCCAGCGCGGGCCCTTTTTTATGGAGCGGCGAGCCACTATAGATCGGCCAACAAGAAGGAGAACATCCATGACCGATCTCGATCGCCGGACGATGCTTGCGACCGGCGCCCTCGCACTGGCCGGCGCCGCTGCGCAATCCGCGCCGGCCCATGCCGAGGCCGCGCCGAAGGCGCTATTTCCGGTCCCGGCCGTGACGATCCCGATCGTCGGCGCCACCGAGGTATTCCAGGTCCGCCGCATCTACTGCATCGGCCGCAACTATGCTGCGCACGCGATCGAGCGCGGCTCCGATCCGACGCGCGAGCCACCGTTCTTCTTCCAGAAGCCGACCGATGCGATTCAGAATGTCGCGGTCGGCACCGTCGCCGATCATCCTTATCCGTCGCTGACCAAGAACTATCACCACGAGGTCGAACTGGTCGCGGCGCTCAAGTCGGGCGGCAGCAACATTCCCGCCGACAAGGCGCTCGACCACGTCTTTGGCTACGCGCTCGGCCTCGACATGACGCGGCGCGACCTGCAGAACGGTATGGCCGCGGAGAAGAAGCCGTGGGAGATCGGCAAGAGCTTCGACCACGCGGCGGTGCTCGGGCCGATCCATCCGGCTGACAAGACCGGCCATTTCACGCAAGGCGCGATCTCGCTCGCGGTCAACGGCACGGTGCGGCAGAGCTCGGATCTGAAGAACATGATCTGGAGCGTCGCCGAGCAGATCGCAACGCTCTCCGAGGCCTTCGAGCTGAAGGCCGGCGACATCATCTATTCCGGCACGCCGGAGAATGTCGGCCCGGTCGTCAAGGGTGACGTGCTGCTCTGCAAGCTCGAGGGCTTGCCCGACATGTCGATCAAAATCGTCTGACCAAAACGGCGTTAGCCGGCAAGATCCGCATATTCCGGATGCTTGTTGAGGTAGTCCACCACGAAGCCGCAGCCGGCGATGACCTTGCGGCCGTCGGAGCGGATCAGCTCCAGCGCGCCCTTGACCAGCTCTGACGCGATGCCGCGGCCGCGCAGGGCGCGCGGTGTCTCGGTATGGGTGATGATCACGGCCGCCGGCGTCCGCCGGTAATTCGCAAAAGCGAGACCGCCCTCGGTGTCGAGCTCGAAGCGGTTTTGGTCCCTGTTGTCGCGGACGGCAGCCATCGCAAAATCCTGACTTGATTCACTGACCTTGATCTAAGCGCGTGAACCCGCCGGTGCAAAGCCGCGACCAACCCGCATATTGGCATTTGTGGATTGACGATATGCGCATTTCGGCCTGCCTGACCGCCGCATTGCTCGGCGCCGCGCTGACGCTGCCAAAGCCCCCGCAAGCGGCTGCCGCCGATGATCCGAGTTGGCAGACCTGCATCGGCTCCACGACGGCCCCGGGCGATCGCGTGACTGCCTGCACGGCTGTCATCGACGGCAAGACCCAGACCGGCAGGCATCTGGCCGGGGCCTATTGCAACCGCGGCCATGGATTGACCGAGAAGCGCGAGTTCGATGCCGCGCTCGCCGACCTCAACGAGGCGATCAAGCTCGATCCCGCATTTGCCTGCGCGTACACCAACCGTGGCCGCGTCTACGCCTTCAAGCAGGATCTCGACCATGCCATCGCCGACTACGACGAGGCGATCCGGATCGATCCGGGCTTTGCGATGGCCTACAACAACCGCGGCGATGCCTGGCTCAACAAGGGTGATCTCGACCGCGCGCTGGACGATCTCAACCTCGCAATCAAGTACAGTCCGCAGCTCTCCACGGCCTATGGCAATCGCGGCTTCGTCTACTACCGCAAGCACGACGCGGCGCATGCGATCGCCGACTTCACCACCGAGATCAAGCTCGATCCCAACGTGCTCGCCTATATCAACCGCGGCAATGTCTACCGCGAGGCCGAGCAGCTTGACCGCGCCGCGGCCGACTACGGCGAGGCGACGAAGCTCGCGCCGACCGACGCGCGCGGGTGGCGCAACCGCGGCATGATCCGGCTGTTTCAGGGCGACAACAAGGGCGGGCTCGCCGACTACGACAAGGCGCTGCAATACGATCCCGCCGACGTCTATTCCTGGAACAACCGCGGCCAGGCCAAGCTGCGGCTCGGCGACAAGAAGGGCGCGGCGGCCGATTTCCGCAAGGCGCTCGAGCTGCAGCCCGATCTGAAGACCGCCAGGGAAGCGCTGGCGCGGCTCGACGGGACACGGTGACGCACGGCGCCCGCAGTAGTCGATCCTGCCGCGTTGCACACACGCCGATCGGGCCTTGCGGGCCGGCGCAATTCGATTAGGCTTGAGCCGAGACATACGCCCGTGATGCGGCCCGATGGTCGTCTGGTACGGAGTGGTGAGGCCGGCCGCCGACGTATGCCCCTTCGAGGAGGTTCGTCATGTCGGACAATCGTTTCTTCGGCCCACACCGCCCCTGGGAGGACTGGCTCGGCATGCTGCTTGGCGTGCTGATCATGGTCTCGCCCTGGTTTCCGATGCAGGTCAGCGACGTCGTCGACGTCGAGCGCAGCCACCTGGTGCTCAACAGTTTCGTGGTCGGCATGCTGGTGCTGGGCCTCGCCCAGCTCGAATATGTCGCGCTGCATCGCTGGGAGGAGGTGGCGAGCATTCTGCTCGGCCTCTGGCTGATCGCGTCGCCCAACATCTTCGGCTATTCGGAAGACCAGACGCTGCAGCTCTGGCACATCCTGCTCGGCGCGCTGGTCGCGCTGATCGGGGCACTGCAGCTCTGGCAGGATTGGAACCTGACCGAGCAGGACCTCGCCAAGTATCCGCAGTAGCGGTCGGAGCCGGGCAGATCGGGCTGGCGACCGCTGGCGCGCGGTATCATCGCGCTGCGCCCCGGCGGGCCTTGCCGAGGCGCGCTGCTTGGCGATAAACCGGGTGGTACCAACCCCTTGCGGCGCTTGAAGACGCCCGGTTCTGACCAAGGAAACACCCGATGACCGTCCTGACCATGCCCTGTCTGTTGTGCGTATCGGCGGGGCGGCAATGAGCGGGACGGCTGGGACCGCGCCGCGCGGCGGGATCGCGCGGGTGTCGCGCCGGGTAATGAACCTCGCCTACATCCTGACCCAGAACGCCCGCCGCCACGGCGATCGTCCGGGCTTCATCTGGAACGAGAAGGCCTGGTCCTGGCGCCATATCGACCAGAACGTCTCGGCGCTGGCAGCGGCGCTGGCCGCGCGCGGCATCGGCAAGGGCGACCGCATCCTGGTGCATTCCAAGAACTGCGACGAGATGTTCTGGTCGATGTTCGCGGCCTTCCGGCTCGGCGCGGTCTGGGTGCCGACCAATTTCCGCCTGATGCCGGACGAGGTGGCCTATCTGGCGGCGGCCTCCGGCGCCAAGGCGTTTCTCTGCCATGCCGATTTCCCCGAGCACGCCAAGGCGGCCGCCAATCCGGCGCTGGAATTCGTCTGGCGGATCGGCGAGCAAAACAGCTTCGGCGAGCAAGGCACGTTCGGCGAGGCGACGGTCGGTGATGGCATTGCCAAACACGCTGGCGCGGCGGTCGAGAACGTTGCGGTCGACTACGACGATCCCTGCTGGTTCTTCTTCACCTCCGGCACCACAGGCCGCTCCAAGGCCGCGGTGCTGACCCACGGCCAGATGGCCTTCGTGATCACCAACCATCTCGCCGACCTGATGCCCGGCACGACCGAGGACGACGCCTCGCTGGTGGTGGCGCCGCTGTCGCATGGCGCCGGCGTGCATCAATTGGTGCAGACCGCGCGCGGCGTGCCGACCATCCTGCTGCCGTCGGAGAAGTTCGACATCGCGGAGGCGTTCCGGCTGATCGCCAAGCACCGCGTCAGCAACATGTTCACGGTGCCGACCATCCTGAAGATGATGGTCGAGCATCCCGCGGCCGACCAGCACGATCATTCCTCGCTGCGCTACATCATCTATGCCGGCGCCCCGATGTATCGCGAGGACCAGAAGGCAGCGCTGAACAAGCTCGGCTGTGTGCTCGTGCAGTATTTCGGCCTCGGCGAGGTCACCGGCAACATTACCGTGCTGCCGCCCGGCCTGCACGATCCCGAGGACGGCCCGCATGCGCGGATCGGCACCTGCGGCTTCGAGCGCACCGGCATGCAGGTCTCGATCCAGAGCGACGACGGAAGCGAGCTGAAAGCGCACGAGACCGGCGAGATCTGCGTGATCGGACCCGGCGTGTTCGCCGGCTACTACGATAATCCCGAAGCCAATGCGAAGGCGTTTCGCGACGGCTGGTTCCGCACCGGCGATCTCGGCCATATGGACGAGGAGGGCTTCGTCTACATCACCGGCCGCGCCTCCGACATGTACATCTCCGGCGGCTCCAACATCTATCCGCGCGAGATCGAGGAGAAGCTCCTGACCCATCCCGCGGTCGGCGAGGTCGCCGTGCTCGGCGTGCCCGATCCGTTCTGGGGCGAGGTGGGTGTCGCCGTCTGCGTCGCGCGCGAGGGCACCGCGGCGGTCGCCGAGGCGGAGCTTGCGGCGTATCTCGCGCCAAAGGTGCCGCGCTACAAGATGCCGAAGCGCTTCTTCTTCTGGGAGGCGCTGCCGAAGTCCGGCTACGGCAAAGTGCCGAAGCGCCTGATCCGCGACGAACTCGAGGCGCGCGGGCTGCTCGAGGTGGTCGCCAAATCGACGGACGCGTAGGGCGATGCGCAGCATCGCCCAGCCTGGCGCTCCGCTTCCCGAGCGCATCCAGTGGGTCGCCGCGCGCGGCCGCGCCTTTTCATTCGTGCTGGAGGCCGGCATTCCCTTGCTCGAAGCCGTGCGCCGCGGCTTTGCGGCGGAAGGCTTTTCCGGCGGCGTGCTGAGCGCGACGGGTGGCGCGCTCGGGCCATTCGCCTATGTGATGCCGGCGCTCTCGAAGGACGGCGTCAACGCGGCGTTCTACAGCGACACGTTTCGTCCCGACGGCGTGACGCGGCTCAAGCTCGCGGCACTGACCTTCGGTGAACGCGATGGTGCGCCGTTCTTCCATTGCCACGGCTTGTGGACCGAGGCCGACGGCCGCTTCAACGGCGGACACATGCTGCCCGATGAGACCATCGTCGCCGAGCCGTTCGAGGTCAGCGCATTCGGGATCGACGGTGCGACGTTCCTGGCCGAGCCCGACAGCGAGACCAATTTCAAGCTGTTCGGTCCGGTCGCCCGCGCGCCTATTGGTGCGAAGACCACCAGCCATGCCTTCGCATTGCGGCTGCGCCCGAACCAGGATTTCGCCTGCGCGCTGGAAGGTTTCTGCCGCCACCACGGCATCCTGCGCGCGCGACTGCACGGCGGGGTCGGCTCGACCATCGGCGCCGTCTTCGCCGACGGCCACAGCGTGGTGCCGTTCGCGACCGAACTTGCGGTGACCGCAGGGCAGATCGCGGCCGACGAAGACGGCCTGATGCACGCCGAGCTCGACATCGCGCTGGTCGACTATCTCGGCGGCATCGCCGAGGGACGGCTGGTGCGCGGCGACAATCCGGTCCTGATGACGATGGAGCTGGTGCTCGAGGTGCTGGAGGAGGCGGAGCGGCCGTAGGGGTGCTGCGCGCCCTATCTCCATCGTCGTCCCGGCGAAGGCCGGGACCCATTACCCCAAATGGTCGTGGTTGCGCGACGCTGGAGCACCAGCTGTTTTCGACGGCTCGACCCTGTGGTTATGGGTCCCGGCCTGCGCCGGGACGACGATGCGGTTCGTTCTCGCCTCAACTGCAAACAGCCTGTCCGGTGTCATCACGCGCCCTCGCGAAAGCGGGTGATCCAGTATTCCAGAGGCAGCAGTGCTTGAGCAGAGAGACCGCGGCGTACTGGATCGCCCGGTCGAGCCGGGCGATGACAGGTGCGGGCGGGGACCACCGTCGGCAAGTCAGAGGTGCGGCTCACTCAGCGCCGCTTGCGCACATGGATGTTGATGTCGAGGTCGATCGCACTGACGCAGCGCTGCTCGGACTTGTGCGAGCCGCCCTCGTACCAGGGACCCCTGCGCAGGCTGATGTCGCTGACATGAGCGAGCCGTAGGCAGCGCCATTGCGGCAGCTTGCCGGAGCTCTCGCCGGCGAACTGCCAGGCCAGTACGACCTCTTCACCGCTCTTGTTGTGGCCGATGATGTGCGGGCACAGCTCGCGTGGCCGGCCGTCATAGGTGCAGGCGACCTGTTGCTCGGTGAGGATTGCCTTGCGGAAGAGGGCGTAGGCCTTGCTGGGCATTGGGACATCGATCCATCTAGGATTGTCGCGGGCATCTATCATAAACTGAGCCACCCGCCGTTGTTTCCCCGGATCCGCGCACATGGCCAGACGAAACCGCCCGATCAACATGCCCGCGCCGTATCTTCGGCGGGTCTGGCTCGACCCGGCGCGGATTCCAAACCGCAAAGCCTATCCGTTCGTGCTGCCGCTGCTGCGCGACGACTTTGAGCTGAGCTTCGAGAAGGCGATCACCATCATCGTCGGCGAGAACGGCACCGGCAAGTCGACGCTGCTGGAGGGCATCGCCGTGATGGCCGGCTATGACGATGCCGGCGGCGGCAAGGGATATCGACCGGTCGACCACGGCGGCGCGGTGGAAAAGATGGGCGGCTCGCTCGCGGCGGCGCTTCGTGCGAGCTGGCTGCCCAAAATCACCAACGGCTGGTTCTTCCGCGCCGAGAGCTTCTTCTCGGTGGCGCGCTATGTCGACGCGGCAGCGCTGGACGTCGGAGACGCGCCGCCGGACTTCCTGTCGCATTCGCACGGCGAGGGCTTCCTGCGCTTCTTCGAGGAGCGCTGCCAGCGGCAGGGCATCTTCATCTTCGACGAGCCGGAATCCGCGCTGTCGCCCTCGCGGCAGATCGAATTCCTCAAGCTGCTGCACCGGATGAACGGGACCGGCCACTGCCAGGTCATCATGGCCACGCATTCGCCGGTCCTGATGGCCTATCCGGACGCGACACTGCTGCGGCTGACGAAGTACGGCCTCGAACCGGTGAGCTTGAAGGACACGGATCACTTCAAGGTCATGCGCGAGTTCTGCGACGACCCGAAGGGGTTCGTCGAGGCGGTGATCGAGGGGTAAGGGCGGCAGGAGAGGCTTGTCCCACGGGGAAGTTCTGACTTCGCTCTGGTGCAAGAAGCCGCTTTCCATCTGGTCCAGAATACCGACACATAAGCTTCGGCACGCGCCTGGCGTGGTGACCGAAAAACTGGGAGACAAGGATGAGGCTGATGATCGCGAGGGCTGGCGTCGTGGTGGCGGCGCTGGTTGTGTTGGGGGCCGCGTGGGCGCATGGGCCGACCCGGCAGAAGGTGCGGGAATCCATCGAGATCGACGCGCCGCAGGCCAAGGTGTGGGCGGTGATCGGCAATTTCCAGGACATGAGCTGGCTCGCCGGCGTCAGCAAGACCGAGGGCGAGAAGGGCAACGAGATCGGCGCGACGCGCCGGCTGACCTTGGCGCCCGGCGTCACCATCGACGAGGAGCTCTACAAATACGAGCCCGAGATGATGAGCTATTCGTACCGGATCACCGCGGTCGACGTGAAGGTGCTGCCGGTCACCAATTATTCCTCGACGCTGGAGGTGTCGCCGGCGCCCGGCGGCAAGGCGAAGCTGGAATGGTCCGGCGCGTTCTATCGCGGCTTCCCGAACAACGATCCGCCGCCGGAACTGAACGACGAGGCCGCAATGAAGGCCGTGAGCGGGCTCTACAAGGCCGGCCTGGAAGCGCTGAAGAAGAAGATCGAGAGCGGAAGCTGAACATGCGGCGCGCGATCGCGCTGCTGGCGCTGCTCGCCGGCCTCGGCGGTGCGCGGGCCGAGGAGGCGTTTGTCACCAACCAGCTCAGCGACGACCTCACGGTGGTCGATCTCGCGACCGCCAAGCCGGTCGCGACGATCGCGATCGGCGGCAAGCCCGCGGGCGTTGCCGTCAGCCATGACGGCCGCTTCGCCTATGTGACGAGCCCGGATGCGAAGGCGGTCACGGTGGTCGATGCGTCGGCGCGCAAGGTGGTCGGCCGGGTCGATGTCGGCGGCGGGCCGCTCGGCATCGCGGTGGCACCCGATGGCGCGACGGTCTATGTCGCCGACTGGTACGCCGCCGCGGTGCGGGTGATCGACGCGAAAGAGCTGCGGGTCATCGCCAGTCTTTCGGTTGGCGCATCGCCATCAGGGCTTGCGGTGACGCCGGACGGGCGGCTGCTGCTCTCGGCTGACCGCGACGACGACAGCGTCTCGATCACGGACATTGCCGCGCATGAGCGGCGAGGGATCGTGAAGGTCGGGACGCGTCCGTTCGGCGTCACCATCGATGCCGATGGCAAGCGCGCCTATACCGCGAATGTCGGCTCCAACGACGTCTCCGTGATCGACATCGCAACCTTCAGCGAGATCGGCCGCGTCCATGTCGGTCTGCGCCCCTACGCGGTGGCGCTGGCGCACGGCCGCGGCTTCGTTACCGATCAGTATGACGGCAAGGTCAGTGTGTTCGATCTCGCGACGCTGGAACCCGTGAAGCGGATCAGTGTCGGCGATTACCCCGAAGGCATCGAGGCCACCGCTGACGGCAAGCGCATCCTGGTCGCGAACTGGGAGAGCAACACGCTCAGCGTGATCGATGCCGTGGAGATGAAGGTGACCGGCGAGGTCAAGGTCGGCGACGGTCCGCGCGCATTCGGGACGTTCCTCAGGCGGACGGAGTAGGTGAGAAGCTGGGGTGTCGCAAAATATCGAAAACAACCCCATGCAAAGGAGCAGGCTGCCGCCACACTCGGAAACGCGACTTGACACGTCGGGCAAATCAGCGATATGTTTCTATTATTCCGAAATTTGGCAGGTGCCCGCCGCCGCGCGATAGCATTGGTCGGGTGCTTCCCTCTGGCTTGTCGCCGAGCTGCGACCCATTGGCTCACCAGCGCGGCAGGCATATATTATTGGGCAAATACGAGGAAACACAGGGAGGATGCCATGCATCATACCTTGGTGCCCAGTGACCGGGTGGAGCATGTCTGCGTCTTCGGGCGCGACGGCACCAAGCTCGGGTCGGTCGAGCGGCTGATGCTCGACAAGGTGAGCGGCACGGTGGCCTACGCCATCATCAAGACCGGCGGCGTGCTGAGCACCCATCACCACTATCCCGTCAGATGGACCGCACTGCACTTCGATCCCACACGGCAGGCCTTCGAGGCCGAGGTGACGCTGGAGGACCTGCGCGCCGGCCCGTCCGAATTCGACGGCGACGAATTCGACTGGGGCGACCGCTCGCGGTCGTACACGCACCCGAATTATTGGGCGGTGTAGCGCGGAGGTGGGGGCGGTGACGTAGCCCGCATGAGCGAAGCGACATGCGGGGGCTGTTGACTTGTCCGGCCAGCGGCCCCGGATATCGCTTCGCTCATCCGGGCTACGTACTCATTCAGTGGCAGGCACATGACCCAATACAAACCCGCCGGCTGGCCTTCCGTCATCCCGAGAATTGTCACACGCGACCTCATCGGGCTCGCCGGATTCCTGCGAGATGTATTCGGTGCCGAAGGCGAAGTTCGGTCCGGCGCGCCCACGGAAATTCGCATCGGAGACTCGATCATCCTGATCAGTGACGGCGGAGGCGTTCGCGATGCGATGCCGGCCTTTCTCTACGTCTACGTCGAGAACGCCGACGAGACCTATCGGCACGCGGTCGCGGCGGGCGCTGAAGCGATTGAGACCCCCGGGGATACGCCCTATGGCGACAGACGCGCGATGGTGCGGGATGCCTGGGCCAACGTCTGGCAGATTGCGACGTACCGTGAGAGGTAAGGGGCGGCTGTTGTAGCCCGCATGAGCGAAGCGACATGCGGGAGCGGTGCGTCTTGCCGACAAACCCCGCATATCGCTTCGCTCATGCGGGCTACTTGCTTCAAATCTCGTCTCAAAGCGACGCTCTAGGTGGCGCCAAACTATAGGAAGAGTAACCTTAGATTGAGCGCAATCAAGGATTGCAGTCCATCGCATTTTGCTCCCCAGACCGGCGTATACTATCCGCCAAACACAAGGAAACAGGGAGGATGCCATGCATCATACCTTGGAACCCAGGGATCGGATCGAATACGTCTGCGTCTTTGGGCGCGACGGCGCAAAGCTCGCCTGATCGAGCGGCTGATGCTCGACAAGGTAAGTGGAACGGTGGCGTACGCCATCATCAAGACCGGCGGCGTGCTGAGCACCCACCATGCGGGAGCGGCCAACGTGTCCCGCCGACAGTCCTGGATGTCGCTTCGCTTATCCGGGCTTCAAATTGATCTATCGCGCTTTCGGAAAGTTCGGTCCTTTCTGATAGCCTGTTTTCGCTTGAGGACGGTCGGGTATCCGTTCAATCATCTTATTCTTGATCATCTTATTGAAAATTCGCTTCACTGAGTTCTCCGAGCCAATAAAGGTTATTTCTCGTGCCTTCGAATTGTTGATCTCGGGATGATTTCTCAGAAATTCGCAGATAATCTCCTCCGGTGAAGCAAGCTTCTCGTGACGCAAGGTGACCCTCACGCTCCCGTCGAGTTGCTCAACAACCGGATCGCGAAATTTCAATCGTCTCATTGCTTCAAATGCAGTGTTTAGGCCCTCACCAACATCCTTATTTGGTGGGTCTTCGTACTTGTTTATTAGCCGTACAATCCGTTGATTTCGCGCAAAGCGCTCCTCCAGAATGTTTTCTACGGTTATATGAGCCGGTAATACGCCTGGACTCTGTACTTCGATGCGATTGTCGAAAACCCGGATGTGTATGTCGTCATTCAAACTGTAGTCGCGATGCAGAACAGCGTTAGTGACAATTTCGTGGATCGATTCACGTGGATACGAAATCTTCTCAAGACCCGCGGGCCCCATCACCGAAAGCTTTTCGACGATAGCTATGGTCGATTCGACAGCTTTCGGTATGAGGGCATATAGATGGCCTTCGATACTAATGGGGTTTCCAACGAGCGTTTGGCGAGTCCCGTCTCCTGAGGTCTGGTAACGGTAGATCTTTATACCGGATTTCGGCAGTGCAGCTTGAGGCTCGTCGGCGTAGAGGAGCACAGCAGCAACCGTCGGTCGATCTTGATCCACAACGAGCTGTTGCTTCCTGAGCCAAGGCAATGGCTCAGCTGTGGGAATGTTGTCCAACATGAATTCTATGATTGGAGTCGAGTTCGTTACTTCACTCACATCGACCTTTACGATGTGATCTTCAAAAGAGGTTATCCCCTTATTGAATTTGAGCCTCGATATCTGCCCCTCAGTAGTCTGTGGCAGATTTTGTGCGCCTCTCCGAAGATACATGACGCCGTCACTCGCGGCGCGAATGTCGGGCGTTTTCAGAACTTCACAGTGGAGTACTAGTCCGGGTAGGCCTTCGCATTTCAGAAATTGGTACTTGAAGTAAGTCCCAAGTGGGAAGAACTGTTCGAAGGCTTGGATGTGCCCGTTGGCGGCCTCTGCATCTGAAAATCCCGACCAGCGCTTTGCCGCGAATGCCCCGCTATTCAGCACCCCGATGAAGAGTTCGCCACCGTCTGCATTCGCAAAAGCTGAGAGAGATTTCGTCAGTTTTGCCGGAGAGACCTCTTTCGCCTTAAAGTCAAGGAAATGCCCTTCACCACGATCCAACAGATCAGCGAACTGTGCAGTTGAGATCGAAGTTATTTCAATTGCCACGACTATTCCGCGGCCTCGCTAGCGCTGCTGCTCTTCCTCGGCTTGCTGTTCGCCTTCTTCAGCACCGGCGCCAGGAACTTGCCGGTGTAGCTGCGCGGCGCCTTGACGATGTCTTCCGGCGGGCCCCAGGCGACGATCTCGCCGCCGCCGTCGCCGCCTTCGGGGCCGAGGTCGATCACCCAGTCGGCGGTCTTGATGACTTCGAGATTGTGCTCGATCACCACGACCGTGTTGCCCTGGGCGACCAGCTCGTGCAGCACCTCGAGCAGCTTGGCGACGTCGTGGAAGTGCAGGCCGGTGGTCGGCTCGTCCAGGATGTAGAGCGTGCGGCCGGTGGCGCGCTTCGACAATTCCTTTGCCAGCTTGACGCGCTGGGCTTCGCCGCCGGACAGGGTGGTGGCCTGCTGGCCGACATGGATGTAGTCGAGGCCGACGCGGTGCAGGGTCTGGAAGGTCTCGCGCACGCGCGGCACCGCCTTGAAGAACTCGGCGGCTTCCTCGACGGTCATGTCGAGCACGTCGGCGATGCTCTTGCCCTTGAACAGCACCTCCAGCGTCTCGCGGTTGTAGCGCTTGCCCTTGCAGGTGTCGCAGGTGACGTAGACGTCGGGCAGGAAGTGCATCTCGATCTTGATGACGCCGTCGCCCTGGCAGGCCTCGCAGCGGCCGCCCTTGACGTTGAAGGAGAAGCGCCCGGGCTCGTAGCCGCGCGCCTTCGCCTCGGGCAGGCCGGCGAACCATTCGCGGATCGGCGTGAAGGCGCCGGTATAGGTCGCGGGGTTGGAGCGTGGGGTGCGGCCGATCGGCGACTGGTCGATGTCGATGATCTTGTCGATGTGCTCGAGACCCTCGATGCGGTCGTGCGGCGCCGCGCCTTCGCTGGCATTATTCAGCTTGCGGGCGATCGACTTGTAGAGTGTGTCGATCAGCAGCGTCGACTTGCCGCCGCCGGAGACGCCGGTCACGCAGGTGAACAGGCCGAGCGGGATCTCGGCCGAGACGTTCTTCAGATTGTTGCCGCGCGCATTGATCACCTTGATGGTGCGGCGATGGTTCGGCGGCCGCCGGTCGGGAATCGGGACCGAAAGCTCGCCGGTGAGGTACTTGCCGGTCAGCGATTTCGGGTTGCGCATGATCTGGTCGGGCGTGCCTTCGGCGACGATGTGTCCGCCATGCATGCCGGCGCCGGGGCCGATATCGAGCACGTAGTCGGCAAGGCGGATGGCGTCCTCGTCATGCTCGACCACGACAACGGTATTGCCGAGGTCGCGCAGCCGCTTCAGCGTGTCGAGCAGGCGGGCATTGTCGCGCTGGTGCAGGCCGATCGACGGCTCGTCCAGCACGTAGAGCACGCCGGTCAGTCCCGAGCCGATCTGCGAGGCGAGGCGGATGCGCTGGCTCTCGCCGCCGGACAGCGTGCCGGAGGAGCGCGACAGCGTCAGGTAATTCAGGCCGACGTCGAGCAGGAAGGTCAGGCGCTCGCGGATCTCCTTCAGGATGCGCGTCGCGATCTCGTTCTGCTGCGCATTGAGCGCCTCCGGCACCGTCTCGAACCATTCGCCGGCGCGCTTCACCGAGAGCTCGGAGATCTCGCCGATATGCTTGCCGCCGATCTTGACGCACAGCGCCTCGGGCTTCAGCCGATAGCCGTGGCAGCCCGCGCAGGGCACGTCGGAGAAATACTTGCCGAGCTCCTCGCGCGCCCACTCGCTCTCGGTCTCGCGGTAGCGGCGGTTGATGTTGGTGATGACGCCCTCGAACGGCTTCTTGGTGTCGTAGGAGCGGACGCCGTCCTCATAGGAGAACTTGATCTCGTCGTCGCCGGAGCCGTGCAGCAGCGCGTTCTGGACCTTCTTGGTCAGGTCCTTCCACTTGGTGTCGAGCGTGAACTTGTAGTGCTTGCCGAGCGCGGTGAGCGTCTGGATGTAATAGGGCGAGGATGATTTCGCCCAGGGCGCGATCGCGCCCTTGCGCAGGGTCAGCTCCTTGTCGGGGATGACCAGGTCCTCGTCGATATGCTGCTCGACGCCGAGGCCGCCGCAGGCCGGGCAGGCGCCATAGGGGTTGTTGAACGAGAACAGGCGCGGCTCGATCTCGGGGATGGTGAAGCCGGACACCGGGCAGGCGAATTTTTCCGAGAACAGGATGCGCTCGGGCCCGCTCTTGTCGTGGATTTTTGCCGTTTTCTTCTTGTCTTCGCTTGCGGCCGCAGCGGGCGCGTCCGCATACTCGATCACCGCAAGCCCTTCGGCGAGCTTCAGCGCGGTCTCGAAACTTTCCGCGAGGCGCTGGGCGAGGTCGGGGCGCACCACGATGCGATCGACCACGACGTCGATGTCATGCGGGAATTTCTTGTCGAGCGCGGGTGCCTCGGACAGCTCATAGAAGGTGCCGTCGATCTTGACGCGCTGAAAGCCCTTCTTGAGGTATTCGGCGAGCTCCTTCTTGTACTCGCCCTTGCGGCCGCGCACGACCGGCGCCAGCAGATAGAGGCGGGTGCCTTCGGGCAGCGCCAGCACGCGGTCGACCATCTGCGAGACGATCTGGCTCTCGATCGGCAGTCCCGTGGCCGGCGAATAGGGCACGCCGACGCGGGCCCAGAGCAGGCGCATGTAGTCGTAGATCTCAGTGACGGTGCCGACGGTGGAGCGCGGATTCTTCGAGGTGGTCTTCTGCTCGATCGAGATCGCCGGCGACAGGCCGTCGATCTGGTCGACATCAGGCTTCTGCATCATCTCCAGAAATTGCCGCGCATAGGCCGACAGCGACTCGACGTAGCGGCGCTGGCCCTCGGCATAGATGGTGTCGAACGCGAGCGACGACTTGCCGGAGCCGGACAGGCCGGTGAACACCACGAGCTTGTCGCGCGGAATCTCGACGTCGATGTTCTTCAGATTATGTTCGCGCGCGCCACGGATCGTGATGGCGCGCGATGAGGAGCCGGCGTTCTGTTGGCGCTTCGCCTTGAGCACTTCATCCATTGCGACAGTTCCGGGCGCATGCTTGGGCGCCTTTTGGGCGCGCATCGCCGGTGATGCCGGGAGCTTGCGCCGATGGGGTGTGAGGACTGGAACGTAGGAAGAACGGCCGACAATTTCCAGTGCTGAATGGCGTCCATCAACGGATAGTTTGCCTGATGGCAGCAGCCGTCAGCAGGGCCCGGTTCCCGGACGCAAAAAAGGCCGGCGCGAGGCCGGCCTTCCCGAGCGATCCGAACGTGGATCGACACTTAGTACGTGTCTCAGTACTTGGCGACGATCGGGCCGCCGAAGTGATAGTTCACGCCGAACTGGACGCTGTGCAGGTTGATGTCGGCCGACGGCACGCCGAAGTAGGTCTCGCCGCCGAGGCTGCGATACAGGTATTCGCCCTTGATCGACCACTGCGGCGCGATGAACGCTTCGATGCCGGCACCGACGGTCCAGCCCGAGTGGAAGTTGCTCTGCGATGCGCTCACGCCGCCCGCGCTGAGGGTCAGCTTGTTGTCGACCCAGGCGTAGCCGCCGGTGCCGTAGAACAAAACCTTGTCGACCGCGAAGCCGATGCGGCCACGCGCGGTGCCGAGCGCGTCGATCTTGCTCGTCGCGGTGATGCCGAACGCGGAAGCGGAGGCGTTGACGTCAGCCCAGCCGCCGTCGGCCTCGATGCCGTACACGATGTTGCCGGCCTGCCAGTTGTAGCCGATGGTGCCGCCGGCGAAGCCGCCTTCCATCTTCGGATTGCCGGAATCCTCGCTGGCGTAGCCGCCGAAGCCACCGATGTAGAAGCCGGTCCAGTTGTAGATCTCGGCCGGCGGCGGAGCCTTGACGTAGGGGCCGCGTGCGGCGAGATCGGCGGCCATTGCCGGTGCAATTGCGCTGAGGGCAACCATGCCGGCCGAGGCCAGCAGAACATTCCTGATTTTCAAAGTCCCAGTCCCATTTTCTTGTTGTCCCCTCAAACATTGAAGGGAAGCGTCACCGCGGTGTCGCGTGACGTTCGCGTGTTTCTACATAGAAATGCTGGAAGTTGTGTATCCGTGAAACCACAATGCACGGAAAATGGCCCGCGCTGGCGTGCCTGCGCAGCGTAAGAGCCGGCGCGAGGCCGGCTCCGATATTTCGATGCGAGGCAGTGATGCGTGAGCTGAGGCCGCCTCAGCACTTCGCTACGGATATGTATTCGACGCCGACGGTGCAGTCCCAGCGCGTGTCGCTGGCCGAGGCAGGGGAAGGTACGAGCCCGGCATTGTAGCGACGCAGGATGTCGCCAACCGCGGCACCACCGCTCACGGCCGAGCCCACAAACAAAAAGGCCGGCGCGAGGCCGGCCTTTGGTCTGGATCAAACCGGATCGCGCGATCAGTAGCGCGCAACCACCGGGCCGCCCCACTTGTAGTTCACGCGGACGGTGACGAGGTCGACGTCCTGGCGATCGCGGATGCTGCTGAACAGCGCGCCGGTGGGGGTGGTGAGGTTGTAGGTCTTGTCCTGCATGAACAGGTGGTCGTATTCGATACCGGCGGTCCAGTTCGGCGCGAAGCCGACTTCGATGCCGGCGCCGATGGTGCCGCCCCAGCGGGTGTCGCTGGCGCTGCCGGCGAGCACGCCGGTCGGCGTGAAGAAGGTCCTGAACCGATTGTCGGTCAGCGCCGCACCGCCCTTGGCGTAGAGCAGCACGTTGTTGACGGCGTAGCCGACCTGGCCGGTGAACAGGCCGAACGCGTCGATCTTGGACTGGTTGGTGAAGAGACCCGGGAAGATCGCGCTGTTGTTGCTGCCCTTCAGGTCAGCCCAGTCGCCCTGCGCCTCGAGGCCGAACACCCAGGCGCCAGCCTGCCAGCGATAGCCGATCTGGCCGCCGGCGACGCCGCCGGTTGCGTCATGGCAACCATCCGATCCGATGAACACGCCGCCCGGGACCTGGTCCCAGCAATTGTGGCTCGAGCCCCAGCCGCCGTTGGCGCCGATGTAGAAGCCGCTCCAGTCATAGACCGCAGCGATCATCGGCGGCGCCTTGGTGTAGGGGCGCGCCGCGAGGTCGGCGGCCGCGGCAGGCGCGGCGAACGCAATCAGGGCAACCGTACCGAGCAAAAACTTCTTCATCATCAATCTCCCAGCTCCCCGATCGGCTTCCAATATTGTCCCGAAGCACGATCTCAGACGCGAGCGCCCGCGCCATGGTTGATAGCTATACGCTGATTCAACCGGAGACGCCGTCTCCCAAAAGCCACACCTGCGGAAGAAGTAAGGCTGATGCAAGTGATTGATTTGGTTTGTGTTTTCGGATCCCATCAAGCCGATAGGCGGCCGGAACCGAAATCGGCTGCCGTTCCATCGCCATATGCCGCTTCTACGGCTGGTTGTTGCGAACAAAACTGGAACATTGTCGGCTGCGGTGCTATATCTCGATAGTCGTGGATAACCGTGCGCGGGCGAAGGCGGCGAGCCGGCGCCGGCGTATAGGGTCATCCACGACGCCTGCAAAGTAAGTGGCGAAGGTTGAGAGCGGCGGCCGATGTCCGGACGCCCGGTTTTTGAGTGGAGATGATGCGATGGCAGGAAGCGTGAACAAGGTGATCCTGGTTGGAAACCTCGGCAAGGATCCGGAAATCCGGCGGACGCAGGACGGCCGTCCGATCGCAAACCTTTCCATCGCCACCTCGGAGACCTGGCGCGACAAGGGCACCGGAGAGCGCAAGGAAAAGACCGAGTGGCACCGCGTCGTGATCTTCAACGAGGGCCTCTGCAAGGTCGCCGAGCAGTATTTGAAGAAGGGCGCCAAGGTGTACATCGAGGGTCAGTTGCAGACCCGCAAATGGACCGACCAGTCCGGCGTCGAGAAGTACTCGACCGAAGTCGTGCTGCAGGGCTTCAACTCCAACCTGACCATGCTCGACGGGCGTGGCGGCGGAGGCAGCAGCTTCTCCGATGACGGCGGCAGCGATTTCGGCTCGTCCGGCCCGGTCAGTTCTGCACCGCGCCGTGCAGTTGCCGCCGGTGGCGGCAGCCGCAACAGCGACATGGACGACGATATCCCGTTCTGATCGAACGCTGCTTTCCGGCGCTCACGCCGTCGCTCCGTGAAGATCATTTTCCGGAGCGGCGTCGCGATGCACGACGGCAATTTCCTCGTGTGAATTATGAGGATAACTCCATAGCTGCTTGCTGGATCACGGATCTCTGCAGGCGGCGAGGGCGGGTTCCCCTGACTTTGACACAGGCCGATGTGAATGATATTTACATTGGCCTGCGGCGAGTGAGATCTGGCCGCGCGCTTCACCCGAGGGCCGCCACCATGAGCCTCGCGCCATTGCTCGACGCTGCGCCTGCGATCCCGCTCCATGCCTTCGCCGCGATGGCCGCCTTCGTGCTCGGCTCCATCCAGCTCGCCGCACCGAAGGGGACGCTGCCGCACCGGACGCTGGGCTGGATCTGGGTGATCCTGATGCTGGTCGTCGCCGGGAGCTCGTTCTGGATCCATCAGATCCGCCTGGTCGGCCCCTGGAGCCCGATCCACCTGCTGTCGATCTTCTCGCTGGTGATGCTGGTGCTCGGCGTGATGGCGGCGCGGAGCCACAATGTCCGCAGCCACAAGTTCACGATGATCGGCATTTTCTTCGGCGCGCTGGTCATTGCCGGGCTGTTCACCTTGATGCCCGGGCGGATCATGCACGCCGAGATTTTCGGCCAGTAATTGGGCGATTGAGGCGTCGCGGGGCCGGTTCCGTCGGGCCCCGGCCGGCTTGCGGTCGCAGCGCAAAGCAGGCCCGCGGCAAGCCCGCAGTGCGGCTGGTAAGTGTATGAAAAAACGAAGGGAAAAACGGCTTGCCGGAGCCGCTCAGGGGTGGTTATCAGGCCCCCGATGGGCTATATGATTCCCCAGTAAAACTGACCGGATTTCCCCTTTGTCCGATAACGAAGATGACAAGCCCGGCGAGCCGCCGGCGCCCTCAGATATTCGTCCCGTTTCCATTCTCGACGAGATGAAGAAGTCCTACCTCGATTACGCGATGAGCGTGATCGTGTCGCGAGCGCTGCCCGATGCGCGCGACGGGCTCAAGCCGGTGCACCGGCGCATCCTGTATTCGATGCATGAGCAGGGGCACACGCCGGACAAGAAATACGTCAAATCCGCCCGCGTCGTCGGTGACGTGATCGGTAAATACCATCCGCATGGCGACCAGTCGATTTACGACGCGATGGTCCGCATGGCGCAGGACTTCTCGCTGCGCGTGCCGCTGATCGACGGCCAGGGCAATTTCGGCTCGATCGACGGCGATCCGCCGGCGGCCTACCGATATACCGAAGCGCGGCTGACCAAGGCGGCGCTCGCCGTTCTCGCCGACATCGACATGGAAACGGTCGATTTCCAGCCGAACTACGACAATTCCGAGCAGGAGCCGTCGGTCCTGCCGGCCCGGTTCCCGAACCTGCTGGTCAATGGCGCCGGCGGCATTGCCGTCGGCATGGCGACCAACATCCCGCCGCATAATCTCGGCGAGGTGGTCGACGCCTGCGTGGCGCTGATCGACAATCCGGCGCTCACGATCGACGAACTGATCGACATCATCCCGGGCCCGGATTTCCCGACCGGCGGCATCATCCTCGGCCGCCAGGGCATCCGCTCCGCCTATCATCTCGGCCGCGGCTCGATCGTGATGCGCGGCAAGGTGACGATCGACACCATCCGCAAGGACCGCGAAGCGATCATCATCACCGAGATTCCGTATCAGGTGAACAAGGCCACGATGGTCGAGCGCATCGCCGACCTCGTGAAGGAGAAGAAGATCGAGGGCATCGGTGACCTCCGCGACGAGTCCGACCGCGACGGCTATCGCGTCGTCATCGAGCTGAAGCGCGAGGCGGTGCCTGACGTCGTGTTGAACCAGCTCTATCGGTTCACGCCGCTGCAAACCAACTTCCCGGCCAACATGCTGGCGCTGGATTCCGGTCGTCCGCAGACGATGACGCTGAAGGATCTGCTCACCATCTTCGTCGCGTTCCGCGAACAGGTGGTGACCCGCCGGACCAAGTTCCTGCTTCGCAAGGCGCGCGACCGCGCCCATATCCTGGTCGGCCTCGCCATCGCGGTTGCCAATATCGACGAGATGATCCGGGTGATCCGGACCTCGCCCGATCCGAATACGGCGCGCGACACCCTGATGTCGCGCGACTGGCCGGCGCGCGACGTCGAGGCGATGATCACGCTGATCGACGATCCCAGGCACCGGATCAACGACGACGGCACCATCCGCCTGTCGCTCGAGCAGGCGCGGGCCATCCTCGATCTGCGGCTGCAGCGCTTGACCGCGCTGGGGCGGGACGAGATTTCCGAAGAGCTCGACAAGCTCGCGGCTGAGATCGCCGACTACCTCGACATCCTGCGCTCGCGTGCGCGCGTGCAGGGCATCGTCAAGACTGAACTGGCCGAGGTGAAGCAGCAGTTCGCGACGCCGCGCAAGACCCAGATCATCGAGCAGGAAGGCGAGGTCGAGGACGAGGACCTGATCCAACGCGAGGACATGGTCGTCACCGTCTCGCATGCCGGCTACGTCAAGCGCGTGCCGCTGTCGACCTACCGGGCGCAGCGCCGCGGCGGCAAGGGCCGCGCCGGAATGCAGACCCGCGACGAGGATTTCGTCTCGCGGCTGTTCGTCGCCTCCACGCACACGCCGGTGCTGTTCTTCTCGTCCCGCGGCCAGGTCTACAAGGAGAAGGTCTGGCGGCTGCCGATGGCGGCGCCCAACGCGCGCGGCAAGGCGCTGATCAACATCCTGCCGCTGGAGCAGGGCGAGCGCATCACCACGATCATGCCGTTGCCGGAGGATGAATCCTCCTGGGCCAATCTCGACGTGATGTTCGCGACCACCAGCGGCACCGTTCGGCGCAACAAGCTGTCCGACTTCGTCGACGTCCGCCGTTCCGGCATCATCGCGATGAAGCTCGGCGAGGGCGAGGCGATCGTCGACGTGCAGATCTGCACCGAGCGCGACGACGTGCTGCTGACCGCCGCCGGCGGCCAGTGCATCCGCTTCCCGGTCCCCGATGTGCGCGTCTTCACCGGCCGCACCTCGATGGGCGTACGCGGCATCGCGCTGGCCGAGGCCGACAGGCTGATCTCGCTGGCGATCCTGCGCCATGTCGAGACCACCTCCGACGAGCGTTCGGCGTATCTGAAGATGCGACGCGCGGTGGCCGGCGAAGCCACGACCGAAGAGCCGGTCGAGACCGAAGGCGAAGAGACGGCGAACGATGCGATCCAGCTGTCGCAGGAGCGCTATGCCGAGCTGTCGGCCGCCGAGCAGGTGGTGCTGACCGTCTCCGTCAACGGCTACGGCAAGCGGACCTCGTCCTACGAGTACCGCACCACCGGCCGCGGCGGTAAGGGCATCGTCGCGATGAGCGTCAACAACCGCAATGGCAATCTGGTGGCGTCGTTCCCGGTCGAGGACGCCGACCAGATCATGCTGGTCACCGACAAGGGCCAGCTGATCCGCTGCCCGGTGGCCGACATCCGCGTCGCCGGCCGCTCGACCCAGGGCGTCATCGTGTTCGACACCGCCGAGGACGAGCACGTGGTCTCGGTCGAGCACATTCCGGAAGAGGAAAACGGCGAGAACGGCAACGGCGGCTAGCCGACGCGGATTTGGTCGGGAGAGCTTCGGGGCGTGCTGCAAGGCTCCGCCCCGGAGCAATTGGGTCCGGTTACATTGCGTCTCGGTTTATCTGTAGCGGCACGCCGCGAACGATAGTCGGCCGGGACGCGCCGTTCTCTACGATTGCGTTCGATTGCTCGTTGAGAAGATGAGCTCGGCGTCCGCCATGATATAGCGGACGTACCGGTAGTCGCGGATGAACGTAATTTCGTCGTCGCGCCATTCGAGCCACATGAAGTAGCTCGGCTTGCTATCGATGCTGTCTTCGAACACCGCAATGACCTCGCGGCCCTCCAACCAGGCGGGCGCCAGCCGTACCCGGTCCATTTTCCCGTAGATGCTGAAGAACATCCCAACGTCCGTCCGTCCTGTCCGGACGGCGTGAGCCGATTGATTGAGCTTCACATCATCCGCGAGCATCGCGCGCAGCCCGTCCCAATCCTTCTGGTTGAACAGGGTGACATACCGCATGACCGCTGCGGAGGGCGATCTGACGTCCGGCGGCCGGGATGCGGCCGCGTTGATCTCGCGAAGACGCGCACGCCCCCGCGCGAGATGCGCCTTCACGGAATCGACGCTGAGATCGAGCAGTGCGGCGATGTCGGCGAGTGGCTCATCGAGGACGTCCTTCAGGATGATCACGCTACGTTGCAGAATCGGCAGCTCCGCAAAGCGCGATACCGCTGTCCGCACCGCTTCCTGATGCATCAACTGCTCCACGGGATCAGGGCTTGCTCCGTCGACAACGTTGTACGCCGCCTCGATCGGCTCGGCCGCGCGGATGGCCTTGCTGCGCAAGACATCCAATGCCCGGTTATGAGCGATACGGAACAGCCACGCGCGAAGTTGGGGCAATTCGGCCATTGTTTCCAGGGCGACGAAGGCCTTGGCGAAGGTGTCCTGTACGACGTCCTCGCCCTCGATCACCGAGCCCATCAGGCGCGAACAATAGCGGTGAAGCTCGGGCCGCAATTCCTCGGCGAGTGCGAGAAGCGCGGCCCACCGATTGGTGCTCGAATGGTCTTCGCCGCTGGTCAAGCTGCCGCTCCCTCCATGACGGTCACGCCGGCATCGCCGTTGAGTCCGAACACGATGCCGTCGGCGTATTGCGGGTCCTTCAGAATCGAGATCACCAGATCACCAAATTTCCGCGGAGGCATGGGTGCGCCGAAGCGCGCGACGAACTGCTCGGGCGTAATCCCCATCGAACCCGCATAGGCACCAGCCGCGGAATCGCCAATCCCGGTCCCCAGGATCATCTGCCGCGGCACAATGGCTCGAAAACGGATACCGAGATTCAACTCCTGCGAAACACCGTTGGCGTACTTGGCCATGAACCATAGCATTCGCTTCGAGCCGCCGTAACCGCCCGACATCTGCGATCCGGTCACCGCGGCACCGCTTGATCCCACGAGAACCGTGCTGCCCGGCTTCATGGGGAGATTGAGCGCTGCCTGAAGCCAGAACAGGCCTGCCTTGACGTCGGTTTCCCAGGCGGCGGAAAAATCCTCCCAGCTCAATCGATCCAGCCGGCCCATCCGCGGCGTGACGCCCGCGTTGAGCGCGAGAATATCCGGCTTGATTTCGGAGAGGATGCGATTGGCGGCGGCGCGATCGGTCACGTCAGCCGGGATCGTCGTGACGCCGAGCCGGTCGCGGACGGCCTTGAGCGAGTCCGTTCCACGTGCAACGACCGTGACGTTTGCGCCCTCGGCAACAAGCGCTTCAACCAGGCCGAGGCCGAGACCGCGGCTCCCACCGGTGACGACGGCGACTTTTTTCTCGAGGCTCATCTGTTGGCTCCCATGTCCGTGTGAAGCCAAGACGATCGAGGCCACCGAAAAGAGTCAGGCTCTGACCTTGGTCCGAAGCCGGCACGATCCGATCAGTGTTTCCCGGCTCTTCGAGCCCCGGCGCCTGGTCGATCGAAATCGCCAGCCGCGGCCTTAGCTGAAGAGGTGGGTCGCCTGACATCGGTCTTCCGAGAGCCGCTCGGTAACCCCGACGGCGCGAACCGAGATCAGGCATCTCGCCATTTGCCGCGGCATCTGATAGTTGACTGTCATTGCCTCTACGGTCTAGATGGCAGGTACAGGTGCATGGCGCTCATAATATTATCTAACGCGGTACAGACTTATTCAATTCTGGGAAGTCCGACACTGATCGCCGCCAATGGCGGCCCTGCCTGGCAGACGACGATCTCGGCTTCACCCACGCTGGTGCAGAGTTACACGGTCTCGACAAACGCCATCGCCGGCGTGCTTCTGATCCCCGACCCGGAATATGTCGACCACCTCAATGAGGCCGGGGCCAACGGGGTCTTTACGCTCCTCAAATACACGCCGTTCGGCTCGATCCAGGGCAGCCCTATCACGGTCACGCTCGAAGTCGGCGCATTTGCCTATTACAACAACTTGATCGCCGAGAACGTCCAATTCGTATCGACGTTGAACGCCTACATCGCGAACGGCTACAGCGTTCAGAACACCTTCGATGCGATCGAGCCGTTGGTCAATGCGCTGCTACAACCCAACGGGCAGTCGCCGCTCGCGATCGGCTCGCAGCTCGCCAACGACGCAACCGAGTTGGCGAATGCAGGTTTCTCGGTGCTTGGCTCCGAAGTTCAGGCGTTGTCGCAGATTGCCACTGAATGGGACACGCCGGTCTATTTCCTCAACGGCCAGCCGGTTTCTGCGGGCGCGATCGATTTTGGCATCGTGCAACTCGCCATCAACGGCGCAAGCACGACCTGGGCCGTCAACGGAGCGTCCGGGGGCGTCACGGTCAGCGGCTTTACTGCCGTCAGCCGCTGGTCGGGCGATCCCTCGACAGGCGGACACGGGTACTACAACATCCTTGACGCCGACACCTACGGATCACTGAGCGTTTCCTCGTTCGGTTTCGCGCACGCCGGCAGCATGCCGCTGGCGACCCTGGTGTCCAGCGGAGCCGCGTCCGCGAGCGGCACGGTCACGCTCTACAATATCTGGGAGACCGGGAGCGGCGGAGCGAAAGTCACGGTCAACGGGGCAGTCCAGCCGAACGGCGTAACGGTAGGCCTGACGGCGGCACAATTGGCGCAGGCCACTTACTTTGCGGGATCCGGTAGCGATACGTTCTGGGTCCAGTATGTCTACGGAAGCGTCACGGGCTCCTGGCAGGCCATTCAGACCACCGCCCCGATCGACACGCCCAGTGTCGTGGGTCTCGGCCAGACCGCTGCTCACAACCAAATCTTCAACGTGCAGTCGTTGTTCAACTATAGCGACTCGCTGGGCAGTGCCGCCACCGAATATGATGTCTGGAATACCGGATCCAACGGCGGCTATTTCCAGCTGGGCTCGCTTGCGCCCTATGCAGGTGGCCAAGACATCATCATCAATGCGAGCCAGCTCGCGAGCCTGACGTACAAGGCCGGCTCCGGCTCCGACACGCTCTGGGTCCGCGCGTTCGACGGCTATGTGTGGAGCGCGTGGTCAAATCCCTTCACGGTGGCCAGCCCGATCGATACCGGACCGGTGGAGGCAGTCGCGTCCATACAGGCCGCGCACGGCCAGAGCTTCGCAGCCAGCGCGCTGTTCACCTACAGCGATCCGTTCGGGATCGCCGCCACGCAGTATGACTTCTGGGACAGCGGCACCGGTGGCGGACATTTCGTTCTGAACGGCGTGACGCTCAACGCCAACACGGACAACATCATCACGGCCGCACAGCTCTCGCAGCTGGTCTATCAGTCGGGTTCCGGCGCGGATACGCTATGGGTCCGTGCCAATGATGGGACCGTGTGGGGGAGCTGGTCGTCCGCGTTCACGGTGACTGCTCCGTTCGACAGCGGTCCGGTCGAGACCGTCGCCAACCATACGGCTGCTCATGCCCAGAGCTATGCAGCGTCGTGGCTGTTCACCTACAGCGATCCCCTCGGCAGTGCCGCGGTCCAATACGACGTCTGGGATAGCGGCGTTCCCGGCGGCCATTTCTCGCTCAACGGCGTCGCGCTTCAGGCTGGCCGGGACAACTACATCTCGGCCGCCCAACTCTCGTCGCTCTCCTATCAGGCCGGATCGGGTACCGATACGCTCTGGATCCGGGCAAATGATGGGACCGTCTGGGGCGCCTGGTCGAACGCCTTCACAATCTCGGCCCCGGTCGATCCCGGCCCCGTCGAGATCGTGCAGAATCAGACCGCGACACACGGGCAAAGCTACGCCGCGTCGTCGCTGTTCACCTACAGCGATCCGTTCGGAAGCGCGGCGACCCAGTATGACGTGTGGGACACCGGCGGCGGTGGCGGGCATTTCGTCTTCAATGGGCAGGCACTCCAGCCCAACGGCGACAATATTTTCTCCGCTGCACAGCTTCCGTACCTGACCTACCAATCGGGATCGGGAGCCGACACGCTTTGGGTGCGCGCCAATGACGGGACGGTTTGGGGCGCATGGTCCAGTGCGTTCACGGTCACCGCGCCGATCGATACCGGACCGGTCGTCACGCCGGTCAACCTGACGGTGACGTCCATCCAGGGGCAGATCTATCCCGGCTCGGTGCTCTTCAACTATTCCGATCCGTTCGGCAGCGCGGCTACGCAGTATGATGTGTGGAACGCCGGAGCTGGCGGCGGCACGTTCCTCCTCAATGGGCTGGCATTGGCGCCGAACCAGGACAACTATGTGTCGGCGTCCCAGCTCTCGCAGCTGACCTACCGGGTCGGTTCGAGCAGCGACACGCTCTGGATTCGAGCGTTCGATGGCACGGTCTGGGGAAACTGGTCGAGCGCGTTCACGGTTCAGGATCCGCCGATCATCACGACCGGACAGACACTCGATCTTCCCTCCGCAAGCTCTGCCGATCTTTCCTTTGCATCGGATAGCGGCACACTGAAGCTGGACAGTTCCCGGACGTTCACCGGGACGGTTGCGGGAATGACCGGCAAGGACGCCATCGATTTCGCGGACATCGCGTTTTCGAAGGCGGTCGTGCCGGGCTATTCGGGCGACAGCTCGGGCGGGACGCTCAGTCTGACCGACGGCACCCATGCTGCGAACATCGCGCTGCTGGGCAACTACATGGCGTCAACCTTCGTCGCTTCCAGCGACGGCCATGGCGGTACGCTCGTGGTGAGTCAGCCCGCGGTCAGCCCAATGGTGCTCGCGGCTCCGCCGCATCTTGCATGACCGCTTGCCGGCAGCCGGCTACAATCAACGCCGGCTCGCCTTGCAGGCCGTAGCCGGGATGTAGCGCAGCAACATCCCGGCCACGACGTTCGTGAGATCAAATCTCGATCTCGGTGCCGAACTCCACCACCTGGCCGGTCGGCACGCCGAAGAAGGCCGCCGAGCGCTCGGCGTTGCGTTGCAGGAAGGCGAACAGCGATTCCCGCCACACCCACATGCCCGGAACATCCTCGCGCGGGATGATGGTCTCGCGGCCGATGTAATAGGTCACGTCGGAGAGGTCGATGCCGGGCAGCTTGCCCTGCCGACAGGCGAGCTGCAGTCCCTCATAGATCGTCGGGTACTGCATGAAGCCGTAGTGCAGGAGGATCCTTGTGATGCCCGGGCTGATCTCGTGCACGTCGGCGCGTTCCTCGTCGGGAATCCTCGGCCGCTCCTCGATCTGCACGGTGACCAGCAGCACGCGCTCGTGCAGCACGTGGTTGTGCTTGACGAATTGCGTCAGCGCGAGCGGCACGCCATTGGGTGCCGAGGCCAGGAACACAGCGGTGCCGGGCAGGCGGGCGCTGCATTTGTTGACCGCGGTCTCGATTAGATCCTCTTCGGGCTGGCGCAGCTTGGCGCGTGCCTTCTCGACCAGCTTCACGCCGCCGCGCCAGGTCATCATCAGGAACGCCACGGCAGCTGCGAGCAGCAGCGGGAACCAGCCGCCTTCGAACAGTTTCTCGGTGTTTGCCGCAAAGAAGATCGCGTCGATGATGAAGAAGAAGCCGTTCACCGCGATCACGAGGATTGGCGAATAGCCCCACTGGATCGCGACCAGCGCCGCGAGCAGTGTGGTGATCGCCATCAGCAACGACACCGCAATGCCGTAGGCGCCGGCGAGGGCGTCCGAGGTGCCAAAGGCCAGCACCGCGCCGAGCGTTGCCGCGGCAAGCAGCCAGTTCACCAGCGGCACGTAGATCTGACCGATCGCATCGCTCGTGGTGTGCTCGATATGCATGCGCGGCAGGAAGCCGAGCTGGATCGACTGCTGGGTCAGCGAGAACACGCCGGAGATGATGGCCTGCGAGGCGATCACGGTGGCGATGGTCGCGAGCAACACCAGCGGGTAATGCGCCCAGTCGGGGGCGAGCTGGAAGAACGGATTGTCGATCGAATTCGGGTCGTTGATCAGTTCGCCGGCCTGGCCGAAATAATTCAGCACCAGCGCGGGCAGGCAGACCGCGAACCAGGCGAGCCGGATCGGAAAGCGGCCGAAATGCCCCATGTCGGCATACATCGCTTCACCGCCGGTGACGGCGAGGAACGCCGCGCCGAGGATGGCGAAGCTGACGTGAAAATCCTGGTGGATCAGGAAATCGAATGCATAGAACGGGCTCAGCGCGACCAGCACGCCGGGCGCCTTGACGATGCCGTGAATGCCGAGCGCCGCGAGCACGGCGAACCAGAACAGCATCACAGGGCCGAAGATCTTGCCGATGAAGCCCGTGCCCTGCTTCTGCATGAAGAACAGACCGATCAGGATGATGACGGTGAGCGGCACCACCGCCGGCGTCAGCGAGGGCGCGTCGACCTTGAGGCCTTCGATCGCCGACAGCACCGAAATGGCCGGCGTGATCGCGCCGTCGCCATAGAGCAGGGCGGCGCCGATGAGGCCGACGACCAGCAGATGCGAGCGCCAGGTGCCGGGCGCCGCGTTGCGTGCGGAGAGCAACGCCAGCAGCGCGACGATGCCGCCTTCGCCGCGGTTGTCAGCGCGCAGGATCAGCATCGCGTATTTGACCGATATGATCAGGATCAGCGCCCACAGGATCAGCGAGACCGTGCCCAGCACTGCGCTGTGGGTGAGCGGCCCGCCATGGGCGGCAGCCTTGGCGGCTTCCTTCAAGGCGTAGAGGGGGCTGGTGCCGATGTCGCCGTAGACGACGCCCAAGGCACCCAATGTGATGGCAACCGGGATCGGGCTGGATGGAGGATGGCCAGAAGAAACGATAGTGGGTGTACTGGTCACGGCAATCCCCCGATGGCTTGCGCCCGCCGGATCATCCGGACGGGCGCGTTAGACGATAGTCTGCGACGGGACGTCGCAAATTACCATGGGATTTGCGTGACAGCCTGACCTTACGCGAGGCTGAACGATTGCTTGGGCGCGCTGTCCGTGCGCGAACCGGTATCCATCTCGTCTGGAAGTTTCTTCTACGGGGTGCGGTCGGCAGTGACGAGCCGGGCCTCGCGGACCACCGTCTTGTTGCCGGCGCTGCGCAGGCAGGAGGCTTCGAAATTCGGCCAGGCCTGCTGCGAGCAGTCCTTGCCGACCGGGTGGATGTCGAGACGGTCGCTCTTGGCCAGCGGCTGCGGGGTGGAGGCTTCGACCTGCGGCGCAAAGCCCGGCAGAACGGTGAGCGCGGCGGCAATGAACGCGGCAACGGTGATAGCGGAAAGTGCCTTGATCATGACGGTCCCCATATGAACGAGCCCCCCGGGCCCGTCGTTTCGTTGTCCAATGTCTACCGGCCGCACGTTTCCTGGCGTCTTCGCCAGGATGGAAAATGGTTTCATCGCGGGCCGGTTTTGTTTCGTCCGCCAGCGGCCGACGAAACATTCACCCTCGTAGACGCTGGCATCCCAGAACTCGTTCAGTGGGCCAGTGGAAATTTATTTCGCGCCATGGACGGAACCCGGGCGGCTTGCCGGGGCGAGCCGGGCGGGTTAGGAGGGACCATGTCCCGTATCGCGCTCTATCCCGGCTCCTTCGATCCCGTCACCAACGGCCATCTCGACGTGGTCCGGCAGGCCGTCGGCCTGTGCGACCGCCTGGTCGTTGCCGTCGCCATCCATGCCGGCAAAAAGCCGCTGTTTTCGACCGAAGAGCGGCTCGACATGCTCCGCGAGGTGTGCGGCCCGATCGCCCAGAATGCGGGCTGCGCCTTCGATTGCACCACCTACGACAATCTGACGGTGACGGCGGCGCGCAAGCTCGGCGCGACCATCATGATTCGCGGCCTGCGCGACGGCACCGATCTCGACTACGAGATGCAGCTCGCCGGCATGAACGAGGCCATGGCGCCCGAGGTGCATACCGTGTTCGTTCCGGCGTCGGTCGCGGTCCGCCCGATCACCGCCACACTGGTGCGCCAAATCGCCCAGATGGGCGGCGACTACTCTGCATTCGTGCCGTCATCAGTCGCCGCTAGCCTGAAGGCCAAGTTCGCCGGCTGATCCCGGCGGCCCGCCACACCCCGAACGTTACAGAGATCCGGAGTTTCCATGATCCGCATTCTTGCATTCGTTGCCGCGCTGCTCTGCGTCGTGCCCGCGGTCGCGCAGCCGCTGCCCGCCAATCTCGACAAGGCCAATGCGATCGTGATCGACACCACCAAGGGCCGCATCGTCATCAAGCTGCGCACCGACATCGCGCCGAAGCACGCCGAGCGCATCAAGCAGCTGGCGCGCGAGGGCTTCTACAACAACGTGCCGTTCCATCGCGTGATGGACGGCTTCATGGCGCAGACCGGCGACGGCCAGAACTTCAACGGCACCGGCGGCTCGAAATATCCGAACCTGAAGCAGGAATTCTCGCAGGTGCCGTTCAAGCGCGGCATCGTCGGCATGGCCCGGCGCGGCGACAGCGTCGACAGCGCCAATTCGCAGTTCTTCATCATGTTCGCCGATGGCTCGAGCCTGAACGGGCAATACACCGTGATCGGCGAGGTGGTTTCGGGCATGGACGTGGTCGACAAGCTGAAGAAGGCCTCGGCCGGCTCTCCCGGCGGCGCCGTCACCGATCCCGACAAGATGGTGAAGGTGCAGGTCGCATCCGACATCAAGTGATCCGCGATGGCGGCGCGCAGCAAACCACTTGCCTGGTTCGCCGCGCCGCTGGCGGTGTGGCTCGCGCTGTCCGGACCGGCGGCAGCCGAGCCGGAGCAACTCAACACGATCAGGGACGTTGTTCTTGCCATCCATCGCTGCTGGCGGCCGCCGCCGCCGGACAAGGCAGGCCCGATCGACATTACCGTCATTGTCAGCTTCAACCGTGAGGGCGCGATCCTCGGGCATCCCAGGATCAGCTATGAATCGCAGGAAGCGACCGACAACGACCGGATTGCATACCGGGTCGCGGTGATGGAGGCGTTGCAACGCTGCACGCCGATGCCATTTACCGAGAGCCTGGGCGGCGCAGTGGCTGGCCGCCCATTCGCGATCCCGTTCAGGAATAAGAAATATCCACCCCGAAGCCAGGAGAAGCGAGCATGGCTGCTACCGAAAATACTCTGATCCTCGAAACCACCCAGGGCCCGGTCACGATCGAGATGCGTCCGGATCTCGCGCCCGGCCACGTCGCACGGATCAAGGAGCTGGTGCGCGAAGGCTTCTACGACGGCATCGTGTTCCACCGCGTGATCGACGGCTTCATGGCGCAGACCGGCTGTCCGCAGGGCACCGGCATGGGCGGCTCCGGCAAGAAGCTGAAGGCCGAGTTCAACAAGGAGCCGCATGTCCGCGGTACCGCCTCCATGGCCCGCGCCGCCAACCCGGATTCCGGCGACAGCCAGTTCTTCATCTGCTTCGACGACGCCTCCTTCCTCAACGGCCAGTACACGGTCTGGGGCAAGGTCACCGAGGGCATGGAGAACGTCGACAAGATCAAGCGCGGCGAGCCGGTGCAGAACCCGGACAAGATCGTCAAGGCGCGCATGGCCGCCGACGCGGCGTAAGCCGAGCACTCCGTCATTCCGGGGCGATGCGCAGCATCGAACCCGGAATCTCGAGATTCCGGGTCACGCTTCGCGTGCCCGGAATGACGTACCGTGAGGCGCAGCGAGCCCCATGCGCACCGAACTCTTCGACTTCGAACTGCCGCCCGAAAGCATCGCGCTTCGCCCCGCGAGCCCGCGCGATTCCGCGCGGATGCTGGTGGTGCATCCGGACGGCGTGCTGCGCGACGCCAGCATTGCGGACCTGCCGCACTGGCTGGAGCCTGGCGATCAGATTGTCGTCAACGACACCAAGGTGATCGCGGCGCAGCTCAAGGGCCGCCGGATCGGGCGCGAGACCGAGCCGAAGATCGAGGCGACCTTGATCAAGCGGCTCGACGGCTCGCGCTGGCAGGCGCTGGTGAAGCCGGCGAAGAAGCTTAGCCCCGGCGACACCATCCGCTTCGGCAATGAGGGCAAGGTCTGCCTGCTCGGCAATCTCGATGCAGAGGTCGAGGCCAAGGGGCAGGAGGGCGAGGTGACGCTGTCATTCTCGTTCCATGGCCCGGTGCTCGATCAGGCCATCGCCGATGTCGGCGCCACGCCGCTGCCGCCCTATATCGCCTCCAAGCGCACGCCCGACGACCAGGACGTCAGCGACTACCAGACCATGTTCGCCGCCAATGAAGGTGCAGTCGCAGCACCCACCGCGGGACTGCATTTCACGCCGGCGCTGGAGGCCGCGCTGAAGAGCCGCGGTGTCGCGCTGCATCGCCTGACGCTGCATGTCGGGGCCGGGACGTTCCTGCCGGTCAAGACCGAGGAGACCTCGGAGCACAAGATGCATGCCGAATGGGGCTGCATCACCGCCGAGACTGCGTCCGCCTTGAATGCCGCGCGGGCAAATGGCGGCCGGATCGTCGCGATCGGCACCACGTCACTACGCCTGCTGGAAAGTGCCACGACACCGGACGGCGAGGTCCAGCCGTTCGCCGCGGAAACCTCGATCTTCATCACGCCGGGCTACCGCTTCCGCGCGGTCGATATCCTGCTGACCAATTTCCACCTGCCACGCTCGACGCTGTTCATGCTGGTCTCGGCCTTCTCCGGCCTCGAGACCATGCAAGGCGCGTATGCGCACGCGATTCGGGACGGCTACCGGTTCTATTCGTATGGCGATGCGTGTTTGTTGTTTCGGGCAAAGAGTTAGACCTGCAAGCACAGACATTTCACCGTCACCCTGAGGAGGCCGCGCAGCGGCCGTCTCGAAGGGCGACGGCCCGACTGGGGCCGTGCATCCTTCGAGACGCGCTTCGCGCTCCTCAGGATGACGGGTTTTGCATTCACGCCATCGCGCGTTCGGGCAGCAACTCGGCGATCTGCACCGCGTTCAGCGCGGCGCCCTTGAGCAGCTGGTCGGCCGCCACGAACATCGAGATCGAGTGCCCCGAGGGATCGCTGAGATCCTTGCGGATGCGGCCGACCAGCACGTCGTCCTGGCCGGAAGCGTCGATCGGCATCGGGAAGTAGTTCTTGGCGCGATCGTCGACGATCTTGACGCCCGGCGCTTGCGCCATGATGGCGCGGACCTGGTCCTCGGTGATCGGCTTCTCGCACTCGAAGGTGATCGCCTCGCAATGCGCGCGCAGCACCGGCACCCGCACGCAGGTGACGCCGATCGCGATCTTCTCGTCCTCGAAGATCTTGCGGGTCTCCTTGATGACCTTGGTCTCCTCGTCGTTGTAGCCGGTCTCCGGATCGACCGCGGTGTTGTGGTTGAACAGGTTGAAGGCGTAGGGGTGCGGCATCACCTTCGGGGTGTAGACCTGTCCGTTGAGATTGGCGCGGGTCGATTCGACCAGCTCCTCCATCG
Organism: Bradyrhizobium sp. CER78; assembly: GCF_029846235.1. Classification (GTDB taxonomy): domain Bacteria; phylum Pseudomonadota; class Alphaproteobacteria; order Rhizobiales; family Xanthobacteraceae; genus Bradyrhizobium. The sequence goes on along the minus strand of NZ_JARVWP010000003.1, from coordinate 209,405 downwards.
CAGCGGCGCCCGCGCCGCTGGCGGCCTGGTAGGTGGAGATGATCACGCGCTTGATGCGGTTCTTCTGGTGGATCGGCCACAGCGGCACCAGCGCGGTGATGGCCGCGCAGTTCGGGTTGGCGATGATGCCCTTGTGGTCGCGGATGCGGTTGGCGTTGATCTCGGGGATCACCAGCGGCACGTTCGGATCCATGCGGAACGCCGAGGAGTTGTCGACCACGACGGCACCGGACTTCACCGCCACCGGCGCGAACTTCTTCGAGATGCCACTGCCCGCCGAGAACAGCGCGATGTCGACGCCCTCGAAGGCGCGCTCGGTCAGCTCCTCGATCACGACCGGCTGGCCGCGGAAGCTGACGGTCTTGCCGGCCGAGCGGGCGCTCGCCAGCGCCTTCAGCTTGCCGACGCGGAAGCCGCGCTTGTCCATGGTGGCGATGAATTCGGCGCCGACTGCGCCGGTGACGCCGACAATCGCGACGACGGGATCGTTACTCACTTTGTCCTCCGTTTGAGATGTGCTGCAGACAACAAAAAAGCCCCGGACCTTTATCAGGCGGGGCTTCGGGTGAAGATGATGCGGTTCGACCGACTACGCGCGCACGCCTCCCGAGGCCCCGGAGGGCTTGGTGGTTTTGGTGGTGCGTTTGGTCGCGGTGATCATGGTGCCGACTTATGCGGGACGGAACGGCGTCCGTCAACGGCTTTTGGGCGAAAATCTGGCAAGAGAAAACCTGGCAAGAGAAAACCTCGCAAGGGAAAACCTGGCGCCGTCGCCGGTCTCAGCGCCTCCGTGCGCCCGGCGGTTCGAGGATGACCTCTTTCAGATCACTGCCGGCGAGCACCACGATGACGAAATTGAGCTTGCCGCGTTCGCGCATCAGGCCGCCGCTGATCGCCTTGCCCGAGGTGGTGTGTTCGGCAACCCGCACCGCATCGGCGAGGCGATGGCGGAGCGCGCGGAGCACGGCGAGGTTGTCACGGTCTTCGGCACCAAGGGATGCCAGTGACGAAGGCGCCTCGCCACCGATCACTTCGCCGGTCGAGGCGTCAATCGAATGCTGCCAGATGCGGTCCCGCTGCATGGTCTTGACCCGGTAGACCGCGGGCTCCGTCGCGCCGTCGAAGCTGACATCGGCGGTGATCGCGCCGGCGTGCAGCGCCTCCGCGATCGCCATCGCCTTGCGCAGCGTGATCTGGGCGGACTGGAAGCTGTCGAGCTCGCGGCGTACCGCGTGCATGTCGAACGCGCTGTCATTGTCGGGCGGAGTGAGAGCTGCGGCGGCCGAGCCGGTGACCGCATGGGCCGGCGACGCCAAGGGCAGGCTCAAGGGCAGGGCCAGCAGCACGGTCGCAAGCAGCCCCGTTCCGAATGCCCAACGCCGCAGTGCCTGTAGTCGTCCCGTCGTCATGGTCGCATCCGTCGCGTCGAACCGCCGCCCAGGCAGAGAAGATGCGGCCGACCTCCGTTAGTCAGAGGTCGGCCGCCGAACGTTCAGACGAAGCGATGGCGGCTGCTCCGTCGTGACGGTCGAAGTTTACAAGGCGACACAAAACCGTTGGGGGCTGAACTTGGTTCCGCGTCTCTTTGCAACTAAACAATACGGTTTCGTTCTGTTTATTCAAGGCCACCCGCCATCAAAGACTGCTCACGATAACGTGCGAGGCGATAGGACGATCCTGCTGAAGTCGTCAGCGGGCCGGCCGGCGGCGCGCCTTGGTGGCGTCCTTGGCCGTGTCGCGCAGGCGGTCCCGAGGCCCGACGGCGCCGGACAGGAACAGCCGGATCGAGACCTCCATCCGCGTCTCGGCCGCCTTCATGTCGATCGGAATGCCGAATGTCGCCATCCGGTGGGTGTGGCCGACCACCATGTTGAGGAAGGTCTCGGCCGCAATCGTCGTGTCCTCGAGATCGAGCACGCCCTTGTCGGCCAGATGGTCGAAGAAATCAGCGGTCGTGGACACGGCTTTCGACCAGCCCTCGTCGACGGCGAGCTTGGCGACCTCGGGGAAATTGATCGCCTGCGCGGTCAGGATCCGGCTGAAGGCAATCGAGTCCGCGCTGCAATTCAGCACCAAGAGCTGGCGGCCGAGCTCGATCAGCCGTTCCTCGGCCGAGCCGTCGCAGTTGCCGTCGCCCTGCGCTTCGGCTGCTGCGGCGGCGAGCGGAGCGAGCCAGCGGGCAATTTCGCGCCGGAGCACCGCCGTGAACAGGCCGCGCTTGTCGCCATACTGGCCGTACACGGTGGGTTTGCTGACGCGGGCGGCCTCGGCCACCGCGTCGATCGACGTCGCATCAAAGCCGCGCTCGAGGAACAGGCGGGTGGCGACCTCGATCAGCCGCTGGTCGCGCTCGATCGCAGCGTCCCGGGTCGGCCGGCCGCCGCGTGACTTGATCACGCCGCGTTTGGCCGCCTTGTTGGCCGCCTTGGCCTTGGTAGCCGTCAATCCCATTTGCCCATTCATCTCGTTGTGCGTCGGACGGGTTCGTCCGGTCTATAACCCGCGCGGTGCGGATTCGTCCATTCGGCGGTACCGGGGGCAGGCCGCTCAGGGCGGCGTCGCGGTCCAGGCCTGCCCGGCGGCGGCCTTGTCGTAGCCGTACTGGTAGAGCGCGCGCATATAGGCCGTGTCGAAGCCCTGGGTTTCCGGGGCCGGGTAGTCGCGCTCGATATAGGACAGATGGAAGCCGAGGCGGTTGCGCCGGGCGAAATCATAGGTCGAGAGAATGACGGAGCGGGTCTGCGCCTGCGTGATCGCGGAAATGCTGCGCGAGGCGACGTCGATCGTCGAGTTCGACACCAGCTCGAAATTGCCCTCGAGCTTCTTGTTGACGAGGATGTAGATGTTCATGCGGCCATTGGCGGGCCAGGCACGCTCGCGGAACATCAATGCGTCCGGCAGCGTCAGCACCGGCGCGGTCACGCCGCCGTCGACATGCATCTCCTGGAAGCGCCGGCCCTGGCCCTCGGCATCGATCATGATCGGCGGAAACACCAGCGGGATGCTGGCGGAGGCGGCCATCACGTCGCGAAACAGCTGCAGCGCCTCGGGCGTGCCGACGGCGGCGATCCGTCCCATGTCCCAGATCACCGTGCGCTGGGTGTCGAGATCGGTGGTGACGATCAGGAGCTTGCGGCCCTTGGCGTTCTCGCGCGCCACCTCGCTCAGGAGGTCCTCGCCGACGTAGCGTGCCACCAGCTCGCGCAGCCGCTTGTTGCCGAACAGGCCGGAGCCGAACAGCACCCGCATCAGGCTCGGGTCCTGCAGCAGGCTTTCGGCGATGCCTGACGTGTAGACCTCCTTCAGCGTGTCGTCGTAGCGCGAGCCGAGGAACGCAAACGGCGCAATCAGGCCGCCGGTGCTGACGCCGGAGACGACCGAGAAGCTCGGACGGTTGCCGGCTGCGGTCCAGCCGTTGAGCACACCCACGCCATAGGCGCCGTCGGCGCCGCCGCCGGAGAGCGCGAGATAGGTCTTGATCGGAGCGATTTTGTCCTTCTCGAGCTTGAACTTCGATGCCGGCTCGTCGGCATAACGGCGCAGGCCGTCGAGATCGAGCACCCGCGAATTGACGGCGTCGGCAGCCGTGTAGGGCGTCCGCGGCAGCGAGCTGCAGGCGGTAAGCGTCAACGCGAGCCCGCACAGCATGGCCGCTTGCCGCATCGCATGGGCGGCTGTCGTCCGTTGGCGGACGCCGTCAGGCCGGGCGCTGAAGAGGGAGAACATCTCGGTCTGGTTTCGCGCGGATTGCAGTCGCGGCGGGGAGGTCCGTCGCCTTATTGTTGACATAAAACGATACGGTTTCGTTTTGTTTAATGGAGGTTCCGTTCCGGGGCAAGCGTCCGTCCGCCGGTTCGCGTTCACGAAGTCGCGCGGAAGCCGTTATCGGACGGGTTGATCGGGCTTCAGTGACACGCAATAAGCAGCCGCATGAATCTTCCCAATCATTTCGAGCTGCTGGCAACCGACGGCGCCGCCCGCACCGGACGCCTGACCACGCCGCATGGTCCCGTCCGGACGCCGGCATTCATGCCGGTCGGCACCGCGGGCGCGATGAAGGGCATGCATTGGCGCGAGGTGCGCGATGCCGGCGCCGATATCGTGCTCGGCAACACCTATCACCTGATGCTGCGGCCGGGCGCCGAGCGGATCGCGGGGCTTGGCGGGCTGCAGCGCTTCACCGGCTGGGGCGGTCCGATGCTGACGGATTCCGGCGGCTTCCAGGTGATGTCGCTCTCGGAGCTGCGCAAGGTGACCGAGAAGGCCGTGACCTTCCGCTCGCATATCGACGGCGCCAAGGTCGAGCTCTCGCCGGAACGCTCGATCGAGGTGCAGCGGCTGCTCGGCTCCGACATCACGATGCAGATGGATGAATGCGTGCGGCTGCCGGCCGAGCGCACCGACGTCGAGCGCGCGATGCAGCTCTCGCTGCGCTGGGCCGAACGCTCCAAGCGCGCCTTCGAGCGCGCGCCCGACGGCTACATGCTGTTCGGCATCGTGCAGGGCGGCGATATCCCCGATCTCCGTCACACCAGCGCGCGCTCCCTGACGGACATCGGCTTTCACGGCTACGCGATCGGCGGGCTGGCGGTCGGCGAGCCGCAGGCGGTGATGCTGGCGATGATCGAGGAGACCGCACCGGCGCTCCCGGTCGATCGGCCACGCTATCTGATGGGAGTCGGCACGCCGGAGGACATTCTGGAGGCGGTGGCACGCGGGGTCGACATGTTCGATTGTGTGATGCCGACACGGAACGGGCGCCACGGCATGGCGTTCACCCGGTTCGGACAGATCAATCTGCGTAACGCCCGTCACATCGACGATCCGCGTCCGCTCGACGAGGAGAGCCCGTGGCCGGCGGCACGCGATTATTCGCGCGCCTATCTGCACCATCTGGTGCGGGCAGGCGAAACCCTTGGGGCAATGCTGCTGTCCGAAATCAACGTCGCCTATTACCAGGAACTGATGCAGGGCATCCGCGACGCGGTGGCCAACGGCACGTTCGAGGATTTCAGAACGAAAACGCGCGCCGGTTGGGCGCGCGGTGACATCGCTCCGAGATGAGCTTGTATGATCAGTTGCACACGATCGGGATTGGTTTGACCGAGTGCTTGGTCACGAATCCGTAACCGCAATTGTCGCAGGTCCAGAGATAGCTGATCAGATTGTCGAACAGGTACGCGGACGCTTCCGCCGCGACCATTGAGTCAGCACATACCGGACAAGTCGGCAAATCGCTGCCGCGCGGATCGGGTCTGGACGCGACGGTCGACCGAACTTCAGCAAGTGCTGGCATGTGCGCCTCCCTTTGCGTTCTGAGCTGCACCTGACGAAAGTATATAAGCCCATTTGTTTGACCTTGTCGCAACACAAATGCGTAGCTTTTACGTTATTTGTGCGGGTTCTGATTTTTGCGATGCAGCGAAGATGCAACGAATGTGCGTCGCAGCGGTTTCTCACTTGCGCGTCATGACGCGCTGCTCCAAATGAGGGAAGACCGCTTATTCCCAGCACATCCCGCAACAGGAGCCGCCTGATGGACGCGCCGTCGACAACGAGTGCAGTGCAACCCGGACGCGGCCGCGTCTTTGACTCGATCGTCGATGCGATCGGCTCGACGCCGATCGTGCGGCTGCAGAGATTGCCGCAGGCGAACGGTGTCAACGCGACGATCCTTGCCAAGCTGGAATACTTCAATCCGGCGGCGAGCGTGAAGGACCGCATCGGGGCGGCGATGATCGTGGCAATGGAGAAGGCCGGCATCATCAACGCCGACACCGTGCTGATCGAGCCGACCTCAGGCAACACCGGAATTGCGCTGGCCTATGTCGCGGCATCGCGCGGCTATCGGTTGAAGCTCGTGATGCCGGAGTCGATGTCGATCGAGCGGCGGCGGATGCTGGCCTTCCTCGGCGCGGAGATCGTGCTGACCCCGGCGGCGCAGGGCATGAAGGGCTCGATCGCGACCGCCGAAGAACTCGTGCGCACGACACCCAACGCGGTCATGCCGCAGCAGTTCAAGAACCTCGCCAATCCGGAAATCCATCGCCGCACCACCGCGGAGGAGATCTGGAACGACACCGGCGGCAACATCGATTACTTCGTCGCCGGCGTCGGCACCGGCGGCACCATCACCGGCGTCGGGCAGGTGCTGAAGCCGCGCAAGCCGTCGTTGCGGATCGTCGCCGTGGAGCCGGAGGAGAGCCCGGTGCTGTCGGGCGGTCAGCACACACCGCACAAGATCCAGGGCATCGGAGCTGGCTTCATTCCCGACATCCTCGACCGCTCCGTGATCGACGAGATCGTCAAGATCAACAGCGCGACGGCGATCGAGACCGCGCGCGCGCTGGCGCGCAATGAAGGCATCCCCGGCGGTATTTCGTCGGGCGCCGCGATCGCGGCCGCCTTGCAGATCGGCAAGCGGCCGGAAGCTGCGGGCAAGACCATCCTGGCGATTGTGCCGTCATTCTCGGAGCGCTATCTCTCCACGGTGTTGTTTGAAGGAATCTGAGACACAGGATCCAAGATATGGCCGATCAGCCGAGGCGCCCGCGAACCCTGAACGATGCCCGTAGCGAAGCCGAGGCGGCGTTCAAACGCGCCACCACCAAGGTCGCTGACGCGGTGCCAAAGACCGTGGCCGTCCCCGGTGTCCGGGAGCAGGTCACGCTGCGGATCGATCAGGACGTGCTGCAGTACTTCCAGGAAGGCGGTCCCGGCTGGCAGGACCGCATCAACGCGGCGCTGCGCAAGGCCGCCGGCAAGTAACGCGCGTCGCAAGCAAAGGAGCCCGGAATGATCCCCGGACTTCTTGCTGTGGTGGAGCGGCGGCGTTGGACGTGGCGTAACGCGGCGGTCATCTTGCGCGCGCCGGCCTTGTCGCGCCCGGCTTCAGGTTCAGGAGATTGCCGGCCAGGATCATGGCCGCGCCGAGGACCGTATAGGCGTCGAGCCGCTCGGCATAAATCAGCCACCCGGCGATCGCGGTGAGCGGCACCCGGACGAAATCCATCGGGATCACGACGGTCGCGTCCGCGTGGAGCAAAGCGCGCGCCATGCAGTAATGCGAGAACGTGCCGCAGAATGCGATCACGGCGAGCCAGCCCCAGGTGGAAAGCGGCGGCCAGGTCCAGACATAGAGCGCCGGCCCGATGCTGGCGAGCGACTGCACCACCAGCATCCAGAACATGATCGTCAGCGTCTGCTCGGTGCGCGTCAGCGACTTGACCACGGCGACCGAGATGCCGAAGCCGACGGCTGCGGCGAGCGCGATCAGCTGGCCTGGATTGATCGCGCCGGTCGCCGGCCGGACGATCACGACCACGCCGATCACGCCGAGCACGATCGCGACGATCTTCCAGGATGTCATCCGTTCGCCGAGGAAGCTCGCCGCAAGGATCGCGGTCCAGATCGGCATCGTGAATTCGATCGCGACCACCTGGCCGATCGGGATCAATGTCAGCGCATAGAACCAGCCGAGCTGCGCGCAGAAATGGATCAGGTTGCGCGCGATGTGGACGTGGACGCGCGCGGTCTTCACGATCGCAAGCCCGCCATTGATGTGGATCAGCGGATACAGCATCACGAAGCCGAGCACGCCGCGGACGGCCATCAGCTGGAAGACGTTGACCTCGCGCGTCGCCTCGCGGCCGGCCACCGCCACGATCAGCATCAGCGCGAGCCAACCGGACATCCATAGCGCTGCGCGAGTCTTTGAGGGCGTGCGATCCATGACGGGGAACAAGGTGAGAAGGGACGCCCGGTATCAGCGAGCTGATACGAATTTGCAACGCGCAATTCTGCCGACGCGGTGATGCGCCGGACATGCGATCGATGCTAAGCATCGACGGTCATTCCGGGGCGCGAAGCGAACCCGGAAGCTCGAGATTCCGGGTTCGATGCTGACGCATCGCCCCGGAATGACAATCATCATCAGGAGGATCAGCTCATGCGTGTCTTGCAACCGGCCGAGTGGTCGAAACCCCGCGGCTTCTCGCACGGTGTCGCATTCGACGCCCCGGGAAAATGGGTCGTGCTCGCGGGGCAGACCGGTGGCGACGAGAAGGGCGAGTATGCGCCCGACATGGCCGCGCAGGTCGGCACCGCACTCAAGCGCATCATCAAGCTCCTGAACGAAGCCGGCGCCGGTCCTGAGCATATCGTCCGCCTGACCTGGTACCTGACCAGCCGCAGCGAGTATGAGGCCGCGGGCGCCGGTATCGGTGCGGCCTGGAAGGAAACGCTCGGGCGTAATTTCCCGCCGTCCACGCTGCTCTATATCGACGGCCTGGTCGATCAGCGCGCCAAGGTCGAGATCGAGGTCACGGCGTTCGTGCCTGCCGCATAGCGCCATTGAGGCGTCAGCGATCGCGACTACGCAGCCGACAAAAAAGCCCTCGGGGATGACCCGAGGGCTTTTTCGTCGGCGTATCGATGGATTACTTGCTCAGCGTGATGTTGGCGCCGCGGAACTGGCTGTCGGCCCTGATCGTGACGGACTGCTTGTTGCCGGCGGTGCGCATCGCGATGTCGGCGTTGAAGCCGGGGGCGCTGGCAACGACCTGGAAGTTGCCGCCGCCGCCGCGACCTCGCAGGTCGCCGCTGACATTGCGGCTCGCCTCGCTCCAATTGCCGGTGACCGCGCTGCCTTCGGCCTGCACGTCGGCCGCCAGGTTGAACTTGTAGGCGTCGCTAGCGCAGGTCAGGTTCATGGTCATCCTGGGCCCGCCGACGTGATAGGTCGCACGGCAGCGAATCCGCTCGCTGGAGCCGTCGTCAAGAATGACCGAACCGGCGCCCGACCAGGTGCCCGCCATGCCGGCGAACGGGCCGGACTGGGCATGGCCCGCGGTGCTCGCGAGTGCAGTCACGAAAAACGCGGCGGCTGCAAATGCTGGCCGCCGCGCGATGGCGAAGAAACGCGATACGCTGGTGATCTTACTGACGGGACGCTTCCCATCGGCCGCTGCACGGTACGCCAGCTGATGCCCCATTCCACTTCCCCGATCCGGAGTTGCCACTGAGTTGTCCGTTCGCATATGCACCATTGATTGAGACTCGCACAAGACCCCCGCTGCCGACGGTGCCGGAGATCGCCGCGCCCTGCGCCGAGATCTTTCCTTCTGCGACGGTCACGGTCGAGCTCTGCGACGGCTCGCAGCTGCCGGTCTTGGTGACCACGGTGACGTTCCAAAGGCCGTCATAAGGCTGCTGGGCGGAGGCGGGAGCTGCGGTGAGCGCGGCAGCCGAAGCGACCGAAGTGACCAAAATCAGGTCGCGAATGCGGATCGAACGCATGAATCAAATCCCTGTCATTTCGTGTGATGACGCGGCTTATCCTGTCACAATGTGTTCAAAATTTGCTGCGTCGCGAGAGTCCTCGAATGTTCCTGTGAACTCAAACACATCATGGTGAATTCGGTTCCGGGTAGGGAACGAAGAATCCGATCCCTGGCTGTCGAATTGCGGTAATTTGATACCGAAGTCCGGATTAGTGCTTGCCCGGGCTCAGATTGGGCGCCTTGGTCGCAAACTGCTCGTCCTGCGGCTTGGCCGGCAGCGCGCCGTTGACCTTGCCGTAGTCGATGACCTCGCCGAGCAGGCGCAGGCCGAGCGGCGCCAGCGCGCGCTCCCACAATTCGCGTGCGGTTTCGCCCTTCTTGACGAACACCCAGTCCTGCGCGGCGATGGCACCGGCGTCCATGCGGTCGGCGAGGTGATAGATGCTGCCGCCGGCGATCGGATCGCCTTCCTTGATGGTCCATTCCACCGCTGCGATGCCGCGATGGCGGGGCAGCAGCGACGGGTGGTAGCCGATGCCGCCAAACTTGGCCACGGCAAGCGCCTCCTTGCTGACGCGGGCATGGCTGTGGGCGGTCACGATCAGGTCGGTGCCGGGTGCGATCTCGTCGGCGGTCACCAGCTTGGGATCGGCCTGGACGACGACGTCGATGCCGGCAGCCCTTGCTGCCGCCGCCAGCCGGTCCTCGCCGTCATGGACGACCACCCTGACCAGCGTGACGTGGTGCTCGCGCAGCATGTTCAGGGTCGTCACGCCGAAATGGCGGGAGCCGACAAGGGTAATGCGCATGGGGATCTATTCCGTGGGGTTTACTCGGAGGGATTTCAGCGGCCGTTATGCGGATAGCACACAGCGGCCGCCTGTTTCGCTGTCCTGCCCGTTATCAACAGGCCGGCCGGCTGGCAATGTCAGACCGCCGGCCGCTTGCTCGCCAGCACCTTGTCGATCCGTCGGCCGTCGAGGTCGACGATCTCGAACTCCCAGCCCTGCGCGGTGGTCTTCGCGCCGGTGTCGGGAATAGCGCCGAACGCATGCAAGAGGAAGCCGGCCGCGGTCTGGTAGGGCCGCGGCGAGGGCAGCACGATGCCGAGCAGTTCGCTGAACTCGAGCGCCGGCATCCAGCCCGAGATCAGATAGGAGCCATCGTCGCGCCTGACATAGGCGGGCTCGGCCGGGCCTTCCTCGGTATGGAAGGCGCCGACGATGGCTTCCAGGATGTCGGCGCTGGTCACGACACCCTGGAAGGTGCCGTACTCGTCGTGCACGAGGCCGATATGCACCGCGGAGTCGCGCAGGATCGCGACCACGTCGCGGGCGTCGACGGTCTCGGGAATGATCGGCGCGTCACGCGTCAGCGCACGGATGTCGGGCGTCTGGCCGGCGAGGTAGACGTCGAGCACGTCCTTGGCCTGCACGATGCCGAGCGCATGATCGCGGTTGCCGTCGAACACCACGCAGCGCGAGTGATTGCTCTTTTGCAGCGTCGCCAGGATCTCCGGCGCAGGGGCGGCGAGATCGATCAGGCTGACCTCGTGGCGCGGCGTCATCACGGCGCCGACCGGAAGATCGCCGAGCCGCATCACGCCGGCGATCATCTCCTTCTCGCCGGGCTCGAGCACGCCGGCGTTCTCGGCCTCCACCACCAGCGTCTTGATCTCGTCCTCGCTGACACGGTCCAGCGCATCCTCGCGATGACCGAGGACCCACAGCAAGAGCTTGCCGGACCGGTCGAGCAGCCACACCAGCGGCAGCGACATCCGCGCCATCATGGTCATCGCAGGGGCGACCCGCACGGCGACCTGCTCCGGGTCGCGCAGGGCGATCTGCTTCGGCACCAGCTCGCCGACGATCAGCGAGGCATAGGTGATCACGCCGACCACGATGCCGACACCGGCCGCATCGGCGACGTTTGCCGACAGCCCGAGCTCGAACAGCCATTGCGAGAGCCGCTGGCCGAGCGTGGCACCCGAAAACGCGCCCGACAGCACGCCGATCAGCGTGATGCCGATCTGCACCGTGGACAGGAATTTGCCGGGATCGGAGGCCAGCGCCAGTGCGCGGCGCGAACCGCTGACGCCGCGTTCGACCAGCGCCGCGAGCCGCGCCGGACGGGAGGAAACGATCGCAAGCTCCGACATCGACAACAGACCGTTGACGACGATCAAGACCGCCACGATCGCAAGTTCCAGATATAACACGGGAGTCCCTAAGCTTTGGCGGCGTTGGCCGCTCGACGACGCCCAATATAGGCATACCGGCGCGGTTTTGCTGTGCCCCGTCGGGCGTATCTGCACAAGCAGAGGGTGCGTATGGCGCGCATGCAGCAGGAGATCGCGGCATTTTGGCGCGCAGGCGCTTGTGACGCGGCATGCGGCCGACGCGAAATGCCGGCAAGCTCCGGCTTCGCGCAGAAGCGCTTCTAGGCGAGGATTCGCAGCTCAGGCTTGGCGAATATCTTGCCCGATGCCGCGGGCTGATTCAGCATTTGCTTGGAAGCGGCCTGCAGCTGCATGCGCAGATCGGCGTTGCACTGCTTCATCTGGTTGCGCAGTTCACGGCGGGAGAACGCGGTGAGCGAGGGGTCCGCAAGCTGCTGCCAGGCGTTGCGGAGCCATTCCTGCAGCTCGCGAATGTTCTGATCCAAAACCTTCTGATCCACGCCGGGCTGGGTCATGCAGCCAAATCCCACGAAGTGATCAGTTGCAAAGTAACGCTGATTCGCGTCGCTTCACCTAGCGCTATGTTGCTTCAGGCGCGTGTACGACGGGGGAGATCGGGTGCGGCAGGCATGCGACCGCTTGCGTCAGCGGGCGTCGCACGCGTCGGTGCACAGCAATCCAGCGCGATCGGGTGCGAGGCCGTCGATCGGCTTCGCACGTCACGGCGATCGATCCGGCCGGCGAAGCTGAGAGCAACGATCCCGCTTCGGCCGGGTGGTGGCCGCGGCGATCGAGAATTCGGATGGGCGGTGGATTCACCTGCCGCCCGCAAGCGGCCTAGCGAGGCTGGTTGCCTTCGGGCTTGCCTTCACGCGGAAGCTTGACCGGGACGTGGGGCGAAGTGCTCACCACGCGCGGGCTTCCGTCGGAATGGGTCTGACCGTTGAGCAATGTCTCGAGAACCAAAAAGAACTTTTCAGAAAGCATGGGCGTAGCCCTCGTCGTCTAATGTCCTTATGTCGCGGCGCTCCGCGGATAATTCGATCAACTAAAAGCGAGTCGCACCGCCATGGCGATGCTGCGGCGCAGGGTCTTCAATATGCAATCCGCAAGATTGCCGGTGCCGGCGCCGTCAACGCACCGAGGCTTGCGCGAAATGGTTGCCAAGTTCCTAACGATTGCCGGCACAGCTCGTGATGGCACTCACCGTTCCTTCAAGGATGCACGTTAACGATAGGGGTATGGATCGTGACCAGGACATCGACGACGGATTCGGATCGGCACTTCGCCGCAACTACGGGCGACTGGCCTGGTGGATCGTGCGGCTCAATCGCGTGTTTGAGCCGTCGCGAATGGCCGATCCACCGCGGACCGAGCTGCCGTCGCGCACCACCGTGCCGCCACGGCGACCGCTGCCCCCGCGGCCTGAATAAACGTTACCAGAGTACCGACTTCTCCTGTATCGGCCACCCGACCGGACTGCTATTCCTGCGCCATCCGCGGACCCCACGGTCCGCCGTTTTCTGAGGATGCGGCCGTGCGGCCGCGCTAGCTGCGAGGAACGAACGCAATGATCGAGACGGTTGGCATCATCGGCGCCGGAACCATGGGCAACGGCATCGCGCAGGTCTGCGCGGCCGCAGGACTGAACGTGACCATGGTGGACATCTCGGACGCGGCGGTGCAGCGCGGCCTGAAGACGGTCGGGAGCAGTCTCGATCGCCTGGTCTCCAAGGAGAAGATGACCGCCGCCGATCGCGACGCGACGCTCGCGCGGATCGTTGCCACCACCGACAAGTCCAAGCTTGCCGCCTGCGATCTCGTGATCGAGGCGGCGACCGAGAACGAGGAGCTCAAGGTCAAGATCCTCAGGGATCTCTGCGCCGGGCTGAAGCCGAGCGCGCTGGTCGCGACCAATACCTCGTCGATCTCGATCACCCGCCTGGCGGCCTCGACCGATCGTCCCGACCGTTTCATCGGGATGCACTTCTTCAATCCGGTCCCGGTGATGGCACTGCTCGAATTGATCAAGGGCTTGCAGACCTCGGACGATACGGTCGCCAAGGCCGAAGCCTTCGCCAAGCGCGTCGGCAAGGTCGCGATCACCGCGAAGAACAGCCCGGGCTTTGCGGTCAACCGCATCCTGTGCCCGATGATCAACGAGGCGATCTTCGCGCTGCAGGAAGGCATTGCGACCGCGGAGGAGATCGATGCCGGCATGAAGCTCGGCTGCAACCATCCGATCGGACCGCTCGCGCTCGCCGATCTGATCGGGCTCGACACCATGCTGTCGGTGATGGAAGTGTTCTACACCGGATTCAACGATCCCAAATATCGGCCGGCGCCGCTGCTGAAGGAGATGGTCGATGCCGGCCATCTCGGCCGCAAGACCGGGCAGGGGTTCTACAGCTACAGCAAGTGACGTCCGTGCGCGGCTGATCCCCGTAGTCATCCGGGATGGATCGCGCGCGCAAGCTCGCGTAACCACAACACCTGATCCGCCACGAGGCGGGGGACATCAGACACGAGGCCCGGTCTCCTAGGCACACCGGGCCTCGTGTTTTTTTGTATGGTCCCGATCCCATCCGGGGGCCCTTGTCCCCTGATGCGCGCGGTCGCGCCCGGGTCACAGCTTCTTGAGGCCGTAAGCAGAAACCTCGCAGATCTCGCCGGCGTACCTACATCGACGGCTGGGTGCCGATCGACGAAGGAAGCAGGATCATGGGCAGGACGAGTTGGGCTTTTGTCGCGTTCACGGCGCTCGGGATGAGCTGGATTGCCGGCTCGGTGCAGCCGGCGGCGGCCGATCCCTACGATTATCCCTGGTGCATCCAGGGCAGGGACGAGGGATATCCCGGCTATTGCGGCTATCAGACCTACGAGCAGTGCCAGGCGTCGGCCTCAGGTCGTGATGCCTATTGCGGCATCAATCCGCGCGTGGCGTTCAGCCAGCAGCGGATAGCGCCGCGGGCGCCCCGGTAAGCGCCGCGCATGTCGGCCGGGCAGCCATCAGGCACGATGGTTGCATCGCCGATGGTTGGATAATTCCCCCTCGTTGGAGAGCACATGGGCGAGATCATCAAGTTCATCTCGAAGTCCGAACTGGAGCGCGCGCGTCTGATCCGCGAGGCCCGGGCCAATTACGACCGCATCTTTCCATCGGCCGATCCGGCTGATCCGCAAGGCGCCGCGGTCGAGGGCGACGGCAGCGAGGCGACGGCAAAGCCCTAGCCGCTATTGCCGCGGGGACAAGGCGGATGCCGTGATGTGGAAGGGGTTGTGGCAGCGGTTGTGGCAGACCTGGACCATCGACAAGCCGGCCGCGCTTGGCGACTGGCTCTGGCAGGTCCTGGTCGTCGAGCTTGCCGCCTTGCTGGACCGGCTGACAATGCGCAAGCTGATTGCGCTGATCCCGGTCGTCATCCTGATCGTCGCCTATCTGCACCGGATTCCGCTTCCTCCCGAATTGATGCTGGTCGGCGATGCGCTGGCCTATATCGACGTCTTCTCGATGATCTTCCTGATCGGCTTGTTCACGCGCGTTGCGACCGTGATGGCCATCGTCAGGCAGGCCATCGCGTTCGTTCGCGACACCGCGGGGCGCGTGACGATGGCGCTGCGCAGGCTTGACACGCGCCATCGTCGCGCAACGGACAGCGCGCGCCGCAGGCGGCTCACGCGTGCCGGGAATGATGACGATGACGGCGCCGTCGTCGCAGGCCTGGCTTGGGCTTAGGCGGCATGGCGATGAGAAACGCGATTGCGCGGCCTATCGGGACTGGTGGTCCGCTTGATCGCCGTCGTCGGCATCGAGCCGGGCAGGGCTGTGCGCGGAAGAGGTGCCCTGGCTGCGCCGGTGCGAGCTCGACAGATCGGTCGGGACTTGCCGAGAGCGATGAAACGCGAAGCCCATCTGGACGCTCCAGATACCGAACAGCAGCGCGCCTGCCATGCAGGCCGCCACGAAGACCCAATCGCGTTTCTTCATCTGGTTCAACAGAGCCAACTCAGCGCCGCGCCACCGCCATCCTCGCGAAGATGCCCCTTGCACTCCGGTCGAGAGTTGCTGCGTTCGACCCAAGACTCACACATACTGAAGCGATCGGGTGCGCTTGTCGATCAGCCCGGCGCGCGGGGCCGCGCTCGGCCCGTGCCCGCGCTGGTCACGGAGCGGTGATTATCAAATCATGCGTCCAGCAACACTCCGACCAGATAGTCCGGCGTTCGCAACAATCTTGCCAAACTTTCACTAGGCCGTTGGCGCAGTGAGTTCGAAAATGCTGAACGGAATCGGACGAAACGCAATGACCGAACTTGAGGAGCTTCGATACTTCGAGCACCAGTGCCTGGAGATGGCCAAGCAGTCGACGCTGCCGGATGCTCGACATGCGCTCCAGATCCTGGCCCGCAACTACGCCACCGCGGCCGAAATGCTCGAACGGCGCGCGCAATCCGCCAACACGGCGCTCGCCCAATTGTTTCGATGCCTCCGGCTGTGAGCCGCGACCGCCCCTGCGGCTGACGTAGATTCAAGGCATGTCCGGTTAGCGACATCTCACATAACCTCAGCGCCTTAAAGAGAAGAACTCTCGCGCTCGACACGCGGCCAAATGAAAGGGGCCGCGTCACGTCGCGGTCCCGACCGTCAAATCTGAAAACGGCGAACTGGATGGAACCAGTCTCGGTTCCCGGCTGGTAGCGCGGTTGCGATTGAAGTGGGAAACACGCGACCACGGAAGGTTCTACCGGTCGCTATCTGGTAATCGGCCCGCACATCGAACTCGCCATGATGTTGAACAGGCGTTCACGAAAGTTCCGAACGTGTTCCTGCAACATGCGCGGACGTCAGCCGTTAGCACCGGGTACTGGAAAGGAGGATGTCATGACGAAGCTTACTTACGCTCTTGCCGCAGCGGCGGCGCTCTCGATAGCGGCACCCACCATTGCCAGCGCGCAGGGCGTGGGCGTCTATATCGGCAGCAGCCCCGGCTATTACGGCTATCGAGATGACGGCCCGCGCGTATACCGGGGGTACGATCGCGGCTGGCACCACGGCTGGTACCATCATCGCGATTACTACCGCGACCGTGGCGTCGTCATCCGTGGTCGTGACTGGGACGACGACTAGCGAGTGCCGGACGCATCTCGCTCATCAAAGGGGGCCTCGCTTCGGCGAGGCCTTTCTTTGTCAGGATCGTTTGGCGCCCCCGCGATGCAATGCCGTCGTCGCACGAACAACGTTTCATTAACCCGACTCACGCAACGCTGATGTTGGGCCGTCTGGATGGGCCGCTGTGCAGAAGGCCGCCACAACTAGCTCCGTGGCGGCCTTTTGCGTTTCGCAAGTGCTGAAGGGAGACGACCGATGGACTACGGCGCCTTCACCGACGCCAGCCTGAAGATGATGTACGAAGCGGTCCGCGGCGCGCTCAAGGCCGACGATGAATTCGAGGCCCATGGCGAAGAGCCAAAATTCCGCGTCCGCGCCACGCCTGAGTGGAAGCGGCACGCCGGCAGTCTCGAGGCCGAGATGCTGAAGCGAGGGCTTCAGGTCGACATCATCGACTGGACGGGCGGGCAGGGCGAACTGCCGCTGGCTTGACGCCTGAACCCTTGCCCAGGAATCCAGGGACGCGACAACCCAGCGACGCGACCCGGCGTTTGCCAGGGGTCACCTGAATGATTGACGACAGGTTCGCGCGGTCGTCGCGCGCTGCCGCGCCGAGGCCGAGGCATGCCGGGGAGCGGGGCATTGCGTGCTTCGGTCCGGAGATTTACGGTGGAGGGCGTCACGCTCAGAAGCTATTCCGTCTTTGGTGGGCGCTCGCCTCGCCTAAGCTCAGGGGCTACGTTGCGGCGTCACCCATTGGACGCTTTGAGGAGTGTATAGGTGCGAGTCATACGAAATGGGTTTTTATCGCTTCTGGTCTTAGGAGCGTTGGCTCCGGAAAGTCGCGCGCAAACGACGGTCGCAGCATTGGAGTGCGATTTTCCAACCGCTTCAACTGATGACTGGAACATGGCCGCGTCGACGCTGCAATACTACATCGATACAGCGGGAGGTTGGAAAGTAAGCGAGGATTCCTTCTCCTTCGACGGCCCGGCAAATGTCACTATCGGTGGAAAGGATCGCACAGCTTCGCTTTCGATCTCCATTTCCCGACAGTCGGGCAAGGCGACCAAGACCCTTTCGTCGGAAGGGAAATCCCTCACCGTCAGCGGGGAATGCAAGAAGATGGAATCCGCCGGGCGAAAATTCTAAGCACGCATATTTCGGATCATCGCAACACCGTCATTTGGTGGGAATCGGTTTCCCTCCCGCAGGACCTATCGGCTTGGGACCGGCCAAGGGCGGCGGGCTGATGGATGGAAACGGGATCTGATCGGCTTCGTTGGTTGATTTTTCCGGTCGTTTCCTGGGACGCACCTCATCGTCCAATGACGGGCAAGTCTTCTCCCAGCCGGGACCATAGGCCGTGTCCAGAAAATCGACCTGATCTGTCGCGAAGGTCTGCACAATCCGCTGCCTGCTGCAGGCGGAGACGATTGCGCTCTTTGGCTCCTTGCCCAGGGGACCTGTCAGCGAATAGCGCAGTGTCACCGGCGCGCCGCAGCGATTGACGACAGTCCACGTCTGCAAAGTGCCGTCCTTCGTTTTGATCGGGCCCGTGAGGCAGCTTTGTGCATTGGCCGTTGCGGCAAGTACGCAAGGCGCGAGCCAAGCTGCGACCGCCCTGGCAAGTTTCATGTGCTGGCTCCTTGCGCCGCATTTTGCAGGATCGGCACGGAAATCAAAGGTCGGCGCACCGTTCACGCACGGAGAACCACCGAAACAATCCGTGTGCGCATATTTGCGCGGATTGCCGGCGCTGTTGCGGCGACGATACAGAGCTACAAGCGCAACGATGCTAACCAGCCCGTATCTGAACCAGGATGGGGTTGTGTCGTGTCGGGATCTGATCAGTGGAACGGTACGAATAGTCCTTACTCGCCTGCCCAAGCGCCGCAGCTGCGCGATGAGCAGCAGCAGTTCGACCACTATCACAAGTTCGACGACGCCATCTCGCGATCGACGCAGAGTGGCTCGAGAACCGTCATCTGGGATCGCTACAACCCGCCGGTTCGTTGATCTGGTCAGCGGCCGGATGACTTGGCGGAAGCTGTTGGAATTTGTTTGGTGAGCGCGGAGGGACTCGAACCCTCGACCCCATGATTAAAAGTCACGTGCTCTACCGCCTGAGCTACGCGCTCACTCACCTGAACATCTCATCCGGACCGAGCGGTGAAACCGTCCGGATCATGCTCCAGCCCGCGCTGTGTAGGGGGCGGGGCCCATCGGGTCAATAGCCGAGGGGCGGTCAATTGTGCACCGTTGGGGCGGATTTGCCGTTCCGATGCCTGTGTTTAGGGCCGTTTCTTGAAGTAGCTCAGTTGTCGCGGCCGATTTCCGAGCCGACCGGCTGCTGCGGGGCGGCGACCGAGGGCAGGCTGACCGGGCGCAGCCCGATCAGTTCCGCAGTGCGGATCGCGCTGTTGCGCCAGAATGCGAACTCGTTGATCCGCGAATTCTCCAGGATCGCGATCGAGACCGCCGCGAGGAATGGCAGGCTCTGCAACACCAGGACGCCGGCGAAGATGTAGATCTCGCGCACCTGCTTGTAGCCGTTGGTGACGACCAGCACGATGGCGCCGATCAACAGCAGCACGCCGATTACCGCTTCCCAGAACGCCTGGAATTCGATCGACATCCGCGACAGGCCGCCCTTAGAGGTGCGGGCGAAGGCGAGGTGCTCGGTGATCAGGCCCTGCGCCACGGCGCGCGACACCGTCCACTGCACGCTCATCGCCGCGATCATGGCGCCAAGCATCTGACCGGCCTTGATGTTCACGCGCAGCCGGTAGAGCGCGACGAAATGCACCAGCGAGACGACGAAGGAGGCGATGATCGGCAGCGTCAGGATCTTGTCGGGGATCGCGATATCGGCGAAGGCGACGATCGGGACCCAGATCAAATTCAGGATCGCGACCACGACGCCGAGGCTTTCGGCGCCTAGCCAGTTGAGCCAGCCGAGCGAGAATTCGCGGCGCTGGTCGGGCGTCAGGCGGCTGGCGCCGGGCAGGAAGCGCCGCCAGTGCTTCTTGACGATCTGGAAGCCGCCATAGGCCCAGCGGTGGCGCTGCTTCTTGAACGCCTCGTAGGTGTCGGGCAGCAGGCCTTCGCCGTAACGCACATTGGTGTAGTGCGTCAGCCAGCCCTGCTGCTGGATCGACAGGCCGAGATCGGTGTCCTCGCAGATCGTGTCAGAGGACCAGCCGCCAACCTTGTCCATCGCGGCGCGGCGGATCAGGCACATCGTGCCGTGCACGATGATGGCGTTGAACTCGTTGCGTTGGACCATGCCGATGTCGAAGAACCCGGCATATTCGCCGTTCATGATGTAGTGCATCAGCGAGCGGTCGCCATCGCGATGCTCCTGCGGCGCCTGCACCAGGCCGACGCGGGGATCGGCGAAGGCCGGCACGAGATCCTTCAGCCAGTCCGGGTGCACGACATAGTCGGCGTCGATGATGCCGATGATCTCGGCATCCGCTGCGGTGCGTTCCATCGCGATGCGCAGCGCGCCGGCCTTGAAGCCCTGCACCTTCTCGGCATTGATGAACTTGAAGCGCTCGCCGAGCAGCCGGCAGTGATCCTGGATCGGCCGCCAGAACTCGGGATCGGGCGTGTTGTTGATGATGCAGACGCACTCGAAATTCGGATAGTCGAGCCGCGACACGGCATCCAGCGTCTGCTTCAGCATCTCGACCGGCTCGAAATAGGCCGGGATGTGGATCGAGACCTTCGGGAACGACACGTTCTCGCCGATCGTCGCGGGCGCCAGCGGCGCGCTCTTGCCGATCAGCCGGCGCGGCCCGCGGCCGAACGCCACCGCCGCGATCTCCTCGATCCGCGCCATCGCGATCAGGACCAGCGGAACCAGCAGCACGAGGCCGAGGCTGAGCGCGAAGGCCGAGCCCCAGACGAAATAATGCGTGGTCCAATATGAGAATACGGTCGCAACCCAGGCGCCGACGCCGTTGGCCGCAGCCGACAGCAGCAGCGCCTGCGTCACGGTCGGCTGGTCCAGCCGCAGAATCGGCAGCGACATGAAGAGGCCGACAAGGACCGCGACCGTGGCAAGCTTCCAGTAGTTCAGATCGGTGACCGGGCCGGTCCAGGCGAACTTCGCCTCGCGGTCGGCATTGAGGATGCCCCAATAGGGACCGACGCCGCCTTCGAAGAACTTCCACGGCTGATCGATGGCTTCGACGATGTTGTAGTCCATGCCGATGGCTTCGGCGCGGGTGACGAAGTTACGCAGCACCGTGGCCTGCTGAAACGGACCGGGCACGGCGCTGCGCAGATTGTAGCCCTGGCTCGGCCAGCCGAATTCGGCGATCAGGATGCGCTTGCCGGGGAAGGAGTCGCGCAACAAATTGTAGCGGTCGACCGCCTGGTCCACCGCCTGCTTGTCGGTGAAGTTTTCCCAGTACGGCAGCACGTGCGCGGCGATGAAGTCGGCCGAATTGGCGAGCTGCGGATGGTCGCGCCAGATGTTCCAGATTTCACCGGTCGTGACGGGAACGTTGACCGACTTCTTGACGCGCTGGATCACCTTGATCAGCCGGTGCACGTTGCTTTCGGCAATCGCCCATTTGATCGCCTCGGCGCGCTTGTCCTCGGGCTGCGTTTCCGCATCGTGCAGGCGCTGCGCTTCCTCGCGAAGGATTCGTTCGGATTCCTCAGGCGGCACCCCGACCTCCGGAACCGAGCCGAGGTTTTCGAGCGGGACCTGCTCGCCGCGGAACACGGTCTCGTTGCCGACCACGATGCCGATAACATTGCTGTTGCGCTTGGCAAGGTTGATCGCGGCTTCGATCTCGCGGTTGTTGCGGTTGGCGTCCTTGTCGATCCAGGCGCCAACCGTAACCTTCATGCCGAACTCGGCGGCGACCGGCGGCACCAGCTCATTGCCTTCCGTCGACGAATAGAGACGGACCGCCTTTGTCAGCGTGGAGAGCTTTCTGAGGTCGGTGCGCACCTTCTCGGAGTCGGCGGCAACATCAGCAACGGTGTGGCCCGACTCGAACGGGGCGTAGGACAGGCTCGGCAGCGTGCCACGGAAATCGGGCGCGGCCTGTTTCTCCTGGAAGAGACCCCACAGGGCGGCGTGAGCGGCGGTGACAAGCAACAGGACGGCGACGACGGCGCGCATCGCGGTTAAACCATACGGGGCCTGAGATTGAGGACTAAGCGAACCCGTCCCCTGGGTTCGACCAACGTGGCGGAGCGAAAGATATCTCCGCCATCCGATTTAACAACTGGTGTGCCGCGATGGCGTTTTAAGGGCGCAAGCCGTTCCAGCCGCGAAAAAAATCGCGGCCGGACCCGATCGGGCGAGGCGCTTATTTCGACGCCGGCGCCGGTGATGCCGACGGGGTCGGCGCAGGCGAGGGCGACGCGGCCGGCGCGGGCGCGGCATTGCCGGCCGTCGACGGCGCCGGGCTGGGTGCGGCGGCGGCCGCGGCCTGCGGCTGGGCGCCCGGATTGATCCAGCAGGCGTGGATGCGGCCGTCGAGGCTGCCGCGCACCTTGTCGTCGATCTGGGCGCCGAACCGGGTCAGGCAGCGGAACGCGGCCTGGACGTGGCCGCCGGGGCAGCCGAACCGGTCATAAAGGTCGAGATGGCGGAAGGCGGTGTCGAGGTCGTCGTTCCAC
Source organism: Bradyrhizobium sp. CER78 (assembly GCF_029846235.1). GTDB lineage: Bacteria > Pseudomonadota > Alphaproteobacteria > Rhizobiales > Xanthobacteraceae > Bradyrhizobium. The sequence continues at coordinate 187,186 of NZ_JARVWP010000003.1, read as the reverse complement.
ATCAGGCGGACCACGCGACGGCCGAGCCAGACGCATTCCGGATTGCCCGCCGGGCCGTTGATGGCCTGCTGGGCCTCGACGAATTCCTCGACCTTGCGCTGGTTGGCTTCCCGCGCGGCATTGGCGTTGGCGTCGGCCTGTCCGGGCTGCTGTTTGGCCTGGTCCGGCGGATTCGGTGTGCCGCTCTGGGCCAAAGCGCCGCCGGCCCCGGTCAGGAGCGCAAGACCTGTGACAAGGCCCGTTACGGCAAGGTGGCGCAAAGCAGTGTTCTTCAACTCAAGCAGCCGTCGACGCATGCATTCCCCGATATGTTCCTGCCCCCGCGGGATCATCCTAACGGCTCGCGTGATGCCGTCCAAATAGGTCTCCAGTGCGGCGGAGACTCTGGCGGAGTCAGATGACTGGAATTTGGTATTTTGTCCAGCAAACTCACAACTTTATCGATCCAGCGCAAAACTGTCGCAGGACAACCATGGTATTGACCTAATCCTACACTTGGCAGACGGGCTGTGACCGGCTAATTCGACGGTCCCCCGGAGGATGGAACCGATTTCGCTTCGTACGCCGCTGGCGCTTCTCCTGATCTCGCTCGCCGTGATTGCATCTGTGTGGTGGTGGCTCGCCACGCCGATTACGCTCGCGCGTGCGCCGATCGATCCTGCCGCAAAGTTGCAATGCGTGTCCTACACGCCGTTCCGCGGCGCCCAGACGCCGCTGGACCCCACCACGCAGATTCCGGTCGAGCAGATCGAACAGGACCTTGCCGATCTCGCCAAGGTCACCGACTGCGTGCGCACCTATTCGATCGAGAACGGCCTCGACCAGGTCCCGGGCGTCGCAGCCAAGGTCGGGTTGAAGGTGATGCAGGGTATCTGGCTCAGCAGCAACCGTTTCAAGAACCTGCAGCAGATCGCGATCGCGGTGCGGCTCGCCAAGGAATATCCCGGCGTGGTGACCTCGCTGATCGTCGGCAACGAGGTGCTGCTGCGCGGTGAGATGACGGCTGCCGATCTTGCCGGCAACATCCGCGCGGTGAAGGCTTCGGCAGGCAACCTCCCGGTCACCTATGCCGACGTCTGGGAATACTGGGTGAAGAATCGCGAGATCTATGACGCGGTCGATTTCATCACCATTCACATCCTGCCGTATTGGGAGGACATCCCGGTCAAGGCGAAGTACGCCGCCGCGCATGTCGACGAGATCCGCAAGCGGATGGCGGTGACGTTCCCGGGCAAGGAGATCCTGATCGGCGAGACCGGCTGGCCGAGCCAGGGACGGATGCGGGAGGGCGCATTGCCGTCGCGCACCAACCAGGCGCGGGTGGTGTCGGAGATCCTCGACCTCGCCAAGCGCGAGGGTTTTCGCGTCAACCTGATCGAAGCCTATGACCAGCCCTGGAAGCGCATGCTCGAGGGTACCGTCGGCGGCAATTGGGGCCTGTTCGATTCGGTCAAGCGGCAGGTCAAGTACCCGCCCGGCGTTGCGATCACCAACTATCCGGCCTGGAAGCTGCAGATGGCGGGCGGCATGGCGCTGTCGGTTGCCACCTTCCTGGTGGCCTGGCTGACGCTGCGCCGCCGGCCCTGGACGCCGCGGCCATCGGCCTGGATCGCGGTCGGCATTTCGGCGACCACGGCGGGGACGCTGCTCGGGATCGCCGGCGACAAGATTTACTACGAGAGCTACGGCACCAGCGGCTTTCTGCATTGGGGCGTGCTGCTCGCGGCCGCGATCATCGCACCCTTGCTGACCGCGCATGCGCTGATCGCCGGACGCTCGCTGCCGACTTTCCTGGAACTGATCGGGCCGCGCGACTATCGCGGCAAGGGCGCGATCGGTGCGCTGCTGGCGATCGTGCTGGCCATCACTACCGTCATCGCCGCCGAGACCGCGCTCGGCTTCGCCTTCGATCCGCGTTACCGCGACTTCCCGTATGCCTCACTGACCATGGCCGTGGTGCCGTTCGCGCTGCTGACCATGCTCAACCGCCCGAAGGAAGGCGTCCGGCCGATCGCGGAATCCGTGTTCGCCGGCTTGCTTGCGATCGCCGCCCTCTACACGATCTACAACGAGGGCACGATCAACTGGCAGTCGGACTGGACCTGCGTGATGTACCTCTTGCTATCAGCTACGCTGTGGCGGGCGCGGGCCGCGCAAAACCCAGGATGAACAGCCCGATCGCAAGCCCGGACAACACGACGTTGTAGAGCACGATCCCGAGCCCGGCGGCGATCAGCCCGCCGGTGAGCAGCACGATCGAGGGCCGCATTAGGTTCAACAGCGCAATCACCAGCGCGGTGATGCCGAACACCGAGTTCTTGAAAAGCACGGTCGAGAGCGCGCGCGCCTTGCAGAGCATGGTCTGCGTGCCGGCGTCGCAGGCCAGCGCGACGGGCGAGAACTCGATGGCCAGATAGCGCACGTACAGCGCGTAGCCGACGGTGACGAAGCCGACGACCATCAGGAACTGGACCTGATAGGGAGAGAGGCGGAACGGAGGTTTTGTCATCGCGGCACTATGGTCGGGAACGGGGGCTGGGACAAGGCTCGGTTGGAGCAGCGAAATCGGTTGAGAATTTGGCCGCAATCGCTTCGCCAGGCATGATTATTGGCTGTTCCGCCGGAACATCGAGGAGATCGTCGCAGGCTCAGGCTTCTTTTCCTCGGCGACCGGCTGCGGCGGAGCGATGGTGGTGCGCTTCGGCGCCAGCCGCCGGTGCGGCTGCGCCGGCCTGGCTGCGGCGGGCGGCTCGTTAAGGGCCAGCCGCTGGCCGTCATAGATCGCCGTCTCGCAGGTCCGCTGCACCAGGCTGAGGCCGGCGCAGATCTTGGCGGCGGTCCCGGCGTCGTTCAGCGGTCCAGCGACCAGACGCAACTGCATGCCGAGCCCGTTGCTGTTTTCCTTGATGACGATGATCGGCCGCAGCGCGACCAGCGGCGCGTTGGCCTTCGATTTCAACAAGCCGCGCCACAGCGCGCGCAGTCCATTGACCGAATTTGCGGTGCCGAGATCGACGCCGAACTCGGTGCGGTGGATCTGCGCCTTCGGCGCATCGTCTTCAACATCGGAGTCCGGATCCGGCGTGATCACCAGCGGAGGGATCGGCGCGGCGCTGACGTCGTTGGCGGTCGGCGGCTTGACCGCTTCGCTTCCCTTGCTCGCCGCGGGCTCGAACGATGCCAGCAGCGGCTTCTCGGCAGGTGGCTTGTCGGCAACCGTTGCGGAAGCCGGCGCGGCCGTTTTCGCATCCTCGGCACTGGCTGCGGCGGCCGCGGCGCTCATCGGACTGGCAACGGATGGGGTGTTGGGTGAAGCCGGCGGCGGATTGTCGGATGCCGACGGCTTCTCGACGGCAGCCTGTTGCCTGGTCGTGGCGGGTGCCGGCTTCTTGTCGGCCACTGCGGGCTTTTCGGCCGCCGCTACCGGCTTCTCGATCGGTGCCGAGACCTTACTGTCGGCGGATGCCGGCACCTTCTCGGCCACGACCGGTTTGTCCGATGCGGCCGGCGGTGCGGTTGCGACCGCGGCAACGGTTGGCGCCGAATTGGCGGAGCCCGGCGGCGTGCCGGGCGCGGCTGCCGATGTTGCTGGCGCCGGCACAAGTGCTGACGGTTGCTTGGCGATCGTGCCGGTCACCGAGTCGAGCCCCTGTTCCAGCGTGGTTACGCGCGAATAGAGCCGGTCGCGGTCGCCGTTGAGCGTATCGATCGCGGATGCGAGCCGGCGCGTTTCGGTGTGGCTTTCCTTCGCCAGCGTCTGCAGCTGCTGGGCCTGGCGTGCGATGTCTGACGCAGCGACGAGGTCGCGCCGCATCGTCAGCGCCGACTGGTTGGCCATCACGGCGATGGTGACGGCGCCGACTGCGGCCACGCCCCACGAGCCGAGCCGCCACAGCATGCGGCGATCGAAAGCATCCTCCTCGGCCAAAAAGCCGGAGGTGCTCTCGGTGTCGAAATCCGCCGCCAGATTGTCGCGATCTTTGGCCAAAGCCCGCTTGGCCCTCCTCAAGGCCCGCCGAATCACGAGGCAAAGATTAACAGGAAATGGACCGGGAACTTGAATCCGGAGGACCGTGAGGGCGAAACGGTTTCTTCTGCCGGGGAAAACAATTAAAGACGGCCTCGAACCAAGCTTGGCGCAGCGAGCTGCGCGAGATATCGAGGATTGTGAATGACTGCGCGAACGAGCCTGACAGTGGTGCTTGCGGCCGGCGAGGGCACGCGGATGCGCTCGTCGCTGCCGAAAGTGCTGCACCCCGTGGCCGGGCAGGCGCTGCTGGCGCACGTGCTCAATGCCGCCGCCTCAGGCGAAGGCTCGCAGCTCGCGGTCGTGATCGGTCCCGACCATGAGGCGGTCGCCGCCGAGGCCCGCCGGGTGCGGCCCGATGCGCAGACCTTCGTGCAGCGCGAGCGGCTCGGCACGGCACATGCGGTGCTGGCCGCGCGCGAGGCGATCGCCCGCGGCGCCGCCGACCTGCTGGTCGCGTTCGGCGACACGCCGCTGATCTCGGCCGAGACCTTTGCGCGCCTGCGCGCGCCGCTGCGCGACGGCGCGGCGCTTGCGGTGCTCGGTTTCCAGGCCGCCGACCCGACCGGCTACGGCCGGCTGGTGGTCGAGAACGGCAAGCTTGTCGCGATCCGCGAGCAGGCCGACGCCAGCCCCGAGGAGCGCAAGATCACGCTGTGCAATGCCGGCGTGATGGCGTTCGACGGCAGGAAGGCGCTCGCGATCATCGAGAAGATCGGCAATGCCAACAGCAAGGGCGAATATTATCTGACCGATGCCGTCGGCATCGTCAGGGAATTGGGACTGGAGGCCGTCGTGATCGAAACCAGCGAAGACGAAGTGCGCGGCATCAACACCAAGGCGCAGCTCGCCGAGGCCGAGGCCGTGATGCAGGCGCGGCTACGCAAGCAGGCGCTCGAGGCCGGCGTGACCCTGATCGCGCCCGACACCGTCTATCTCGCCGCCGACACGAAGTTCGGCAAGGACGTCGTGATCGAGCCGTTCGTGGTGATCGGACCGGGCGTCTCGATCGACGACGGCGCCGTGATCCATTCGTTCTCGCACATCGTCGAGGCGAAGGTCGGCAAGAAGGTGTCGGTCGGTCCCTATGCGCGGCTGCGGCCGGGCACCTCGCTCGGCGACGGCGCGCGGATCGGCAATTTCGTCGAGACCAAGGCTGCCGTGCTCGAGGCCGGCGTCAAGGTCAACCATCTCTCCTATGTCGGCGACGCCCATGTCGGCGCCAATTCCAACCTCGGCGCCGGCACCATCACCTGCAACTATGACGGCTTCCTCAAGCACAAGACGCTGATCGGCGAGGGCGCCTTCGTTGGCACCAATTCGTCGCTGGTCGCGCCGGTCACGATCGGCAAGGGCGCCTATATCGGCTCGGGCTCCGTCATCACCAAGGACGTCCCCGACGACGCGATGGCGCTGGAGCGCAGCGAACAGTCGATCCGCGAAGGCGGCGCGACGCGCTACCGCGCGGCGAAGCTGAAAGAGAAGGCCGCGAAGGGGAAGTGAACTTCTGCCGGCGTGATCGCGAGTTTGTCTGCGCGTGACGTTGCCATTCCTGCGTATCCCAACGTGGGATGTCATCACCCGCGAAAAGCGAAAGCGGGTGATCCAGTATTCCAGAGGCAGTTGCTATCGAGCCGAGAGGCCGCGGCGTACTGGATCGCCCGGTCGAGCCGGGCGATGACAGCTCCGGGTGGGAACGCAGCTTCGCGTTCTCGCGACATGATTTACCGAGCTTTGCTCTTCGTTCCGCCCTCTCCCTTGCAGAGGCGGAAAGCCAGGTGCCGATCGCGCGTCCTGTTGCCAATGCGGGAATGTCTGACTACGCTTTACCGGAGGTAGGACCCCAAGCGCTCTCGGCCGGACGCTCATGCCCAAATTCCTTCGCATCGGAGTCCATCAATCGAACGTCTCCGGATACACATCCAAGGCATGGTGCATTCGGCGGACTGGCTCGACGGTTTTCCTGAAGTGGGGCGCCGTGGAGGTTCAGGGCGCCGGAAGCGGGCGAAAGGTCTACTGGACGTTCCCTCCGCAGGAAAAGACCATTCGCTGCCGTACGGTGCAGCGTGCCCAGGACTACACCAAGGCTGCCATCGCGCGGCGGCGCAGCCATCGCTATGAACCGCTGACAGGAAATATCGCGAACCGGCGCCGGACCGCCGAGCGAGGCTCGGAGCTCAAGCAGGCGCTCGCCACGATCCTGTTCGTCGATATCGTTCGGTCCACCGAAAAGGCCGCACGGCTCGGCGATTCGCGTTGGGCGACGGTGATGAACCACTATTATGCCGCCGTCCGCAGGGAGCTGAAGGCTCTGCGCGGCAAGGAAGTCGTGACGACCGGGGACGGCGTGCTGGCGACGTTCGGCAAGCCGGCGGCCGGGATCCGCTGCGCGACCGCGATCCGCGAAGCCGTGCGCACGCTGGGGCTTGAGATCAGGATTGGGCTGCACGCGGGCGAGTACAAGGTGAGCGGAGCGGAGGTCATCGGTCTTGCGTTTCACATCGGCGCGCGCGTCGCTGCCAAAGCGGGTGCCGGCGAGGTCCTGGTCTCGAGCGCGGTCAAGGACCTGATGCTGGAGTCCGAAGTCCGTTTCAAGGATCGCGGCGCACATCAGCTCAAGGGCGTGCCGGAGCGCTGGCGGCTGTACCGGGTCGAGCATTAGGGCGCTCGTGCGACGGCGGCGATGCCCTGCCGCAGCGCTTGCCCGTACGGGCAAAGCGATATGTCGGACCCGTTAGCTCGTCCGGACTGTGCGACCCATCCACTTGTCATTCCGGGGCGACACGTTAGCGTCGAGCCCGGAAATCCATCGGGCCTCAGGACAAGCGGTGAAATGGATTCCGGGCTCTCGCTTCGCGAGCCCCGGAATGACGATCGGAGGGGAGCATCAGGTGAAGGCGACCTCGATCCGGTTGTCGGCCTTTGCGGTGATGCGGCAGGCCCGCGACAGCGCGTCGGCGGCGATCGCGAGCTTGAACTGATTGGGAATCCCCGAGGTGGACAGCACCTCGATCGTCGCGGTGTCGCGCGACAGTCCGCGCACCGTGCAGTCGATCGTGGAATGGCCGGCGTTGAAGGTGATCTGGCCGGCCTTGAACACGCGCCGCACTTGGCGGCGTTTGTCGTTGGCGGTTTCATCGCTCTTAGTCGGCGGTGGTGCAAAGCACATCATGCGCAAACATGCCGCGACGGTTCTGACTGGACTCTTTTGCAGTCTGGTGACGTACTTCGCGCTCTATCTGCTTTGCTCAAGAACGGACTGCAGGGCATACTGGTGACGTGCCGCGACGTCTGGCTGCGTGGTCGGGGCTGGGAACCTTTATTTGCTCCAAGCTCTGGTCGAAACGTTCTTCACAAAGACCGGTCGCGGGGTCTGCGGCCTCGTCGGCCTTCGGCCGTACGACATCGTGGCGATGATCAGCGGAATGATGTTTTGGGGCCTCGTGGGCATATTCGCTCACGCCAAGATGCATGGGTAAAGCCCAAGTTGGGCTGCCGACGGCAGTGCCCGCTACGCACTCTTGCCAAATTAGTTAGCCCCGATTAACCAGCCTTTCGCATCAACCTTGCCGTTTAAGACTGTCGCAATCGGCAATAATTATTGAGTATCTTGCGACTGGCGATTCCCGTTAAGGGACCGTGTCGCCGCTTTGGCAAATTTTCGGCGATTTTTGGGGACATTGAACCGCATGTGCGGCATCGTCGGCATTCTTGGACGCGCTCCGGTCGCGGAGCAACTGGTGGATTCGCTCAAGCGGCTCGAATATCGCGGCTATGATTCCGCGGGGGTCGCAACGCTCGAGAACGGCGTCGTGGCGCGGCGGCGCGCCGAGGGCAAGCTGAAGAATCTGGAGGCCCGGCTGGGGGCCAAGCCGCTCGGCGGCCATACCGGCATCGGCCACACCCGCTGGGCCACGCATGGCCGGCCGACCGAGAACAACGCGCATCCGCACTCAACCGAACGCGTCGCCGTGGTGCATAACGGCATCATCGAGAATTTCCGCGAGCTGCGCGAGCATCTCGAAGCCAAGGGTGCGGTGTTCTCGACCGAGACCGACACCGAGGTCGTGGTGCATCTGGTCGACAATCTGCTCAAGGGCGGCGTCAAGCCGGTCGAGGCGGTGAGGGCGGTGCTGTCGGAACTGCGCGGCGCCTTCGCACTCGGCTTCATCTTCGCCGGCGAGGACGATCTGATGATCGGCGCCCGCAATGGCCCCCCGCTTGCGGTCGGCCATGGCGACGGCGAGATGTATCTCGGCTCGGACGCGATCGCGCTCGGGCCGTTCACCGACACGATCAGCTATCTCGAGGACGGCGACTGGGTGGTGCTGAACCGCAAGGGCGCCACCATCTTCGACAAGGACAACGCCATCGTCCATCGCGAGGCGATCAAGCACACGACGGCGACCGCGCTGGTCGACAAGGCGAACTATCGCCACTTCATGGCCAAGGAGATCCACGAGCAGCCGGAAGTGGTCGGGCACACGCTCGCCCGCTACGTCGACCTGGCGGCCGAGCGCGTCACCATGCCGGTCAAGCTGCCGTTCGACTTCAACGCCATCCAGCGCGTTTCGATCACCGCCTGCGGCACCGCGAGTTATGCCGGCTTCGTCGCCAAATACTGGCTCGAGCGGCTGGCACGGCTGCCGGTCGAGCTCGATGTCGCCTCGGAATTTCGTTACCGCGAGGCCCCGCTGCGCAAGGGCGACCTTGCGATCTTCATCTCGCAGTCGGGCGAGACCGCCGACACGCTGGCGGCGCTGCGCTACGCCAAGGCGCAGGGCGCGCACACGCTGTCGGTCGTCAACGTGCCGACCTCGACGATCGCGCGCGAGAGCGAGACGGTGTTGCCGACGCTGGCCGGTCCCGAGATCGGCGTCGCTTCGACCAAGGCGTTCACTTGCCAGCTGATGGTGCTGGCCTCGCTCGCAGTTGCCGCCGGCAAGGCGCGCGGCGAACTGTCCGATGCCGACGAGGCCAAGCTGGTGCACAGCCTGGTCGAGATTCCGCGGCTGATGTCGCAAGCGCTGACCACCGAACCGCAGATCGAGAAGCTGGCGCGCGAGATCTCGAAGTCGCGCGACGTGCTCTATCTCGGCCGCGGCACCAGCTATCCGCTGGCGCTGGAAGGCGCGCTGAAGCTGAAGGAAATCTCCTACATCCATGCCGAGGGCTACGCCGCCGGCGAGCTCAAGCACGGCCCGATCGCGCTGATCGACGAGCACATGCCGGTCGTGGTGATCGCGCCGTTCGACAAGGTGTTCGAGAAGACCGTCTCCAACATGCAGGAGGTCGCGGCCCGCGGCGGCAAGATCATCCTGATGACCGACGCCAAGGGCGCCGCGGAGGCGACCATCCAGTCGCTGGTGACGATCGTGATGCCGGACATGGGGGCGACCTTCGCGCCGATGGTCTATGCCGTTCCGGTCCAGCTGCTCGCCTATCATACCGCCGTGGTGATGGGCACCGACGTCGATCAGCCCCGGAATCTGGCCAAATCGGTCACGGTCGAATAGTCGCAAGGCTGGCCGTCACGCGGCTCTTCAAAAATGCGGCAGAATGGCTTAGCTGGGTGGTGGACTACGGCCGCTTCGACGACCTTGGAACCGCAATGACTTCCAACCAAGTGCCTCCCGTCACGGGTGATTTGCCCCCGGATGCCCCACGCGGGCTGATGGCGCGATTCCGGAACTATTTCCTGACCGGCCTGGTGGTCGCCGGGCCGGTTGCGATCACCCTGTACCTGACCTGGTGGTTCGTGAACTGGGTCGACAATCTGGTCCGGCCGTTCGTGCCCACCGCCTACCGGCCGGAGACCTATCTGCCGTTCGGGCTGCCCGGTTCCGGCCTGATCGTCGCGGTCATCGCGCTGACGCTGCTCGGCTTCCTCACCGCCAACCTGATCGGGCGTACGCTGGTCGATCTCGGCGAGCGGCTGCTCGGGCGAATCCCTGCGGTGCGCGCGATCTATCGCGGCCTGAAGCAGGTGTTCGAAACATTGTTCTCCGGCAACGGCTCGAGCTTCCGCCGCGTCGGCCTGGTCGAGTTTCCCTCGCCCGGGATGTGGTCGATCGTGCTGATCTCGCAGGCGCCGAGCGCCGAGCTCGCCGCCAGCTTCCCCGGCGACGAGGAGCACATCTCGGTGTTCCTGCCGTGCGCGCCGAACCCGACCACCGGATTCTTCTTCTACGTGCCGAAGAGCAAGATCATCGAGATCGAGATGAGCACCGAGGATGCCGCGACGCTGATCATGTCGGCCGGTGTGGTGCAGCCCGGCACCAGCGATCAGAAGCGCGCCGCGGCGCTCGCCGGCATGGCCAATGCCGCGCGGATCGCCAACCAGGCCTCGTTGCAGCCGGCGGCGCCGGCCAAGGTCGAGGGCTGATGAGTTCCGAGACGCGCGACGCGGCCGTTCGCATGCTATCGCCCGACGAGGCCAAGCACACGCTGGAGCAGGGCGGCGTCACCCTGATCGATGTCGGCGAGCCCTGGCAGCTGCTCGAGCGCGGCACCATCGCGGGTGCGCGAAATATCAGCCACGCAGAGATCGCGGCCGTCGCGGCTATCGATCCGGCGCTCGTCGACCGCGAGCGTCCGGTGATCCTGACCTGCGGCGGTGGCGGCAAGGCCTCGCGCGCTGCGCAGGCGTTGCGCGAGATCGGCTTCGAGAATGTCTCCGTGATCCAGGGCGGCTGCCGCGGCTGGCAGGCTGCGGGACATGAGCTGGTGCCTTATGCGGGGTCTGACGAGCCTCACAACAAATAGCGCCACCATTGCGCCTCAGCGGGGCTTTAACAGCAAAGCCGAGTTTTCTCCCCGTCATTGCGAGGAGCGAAGCGACGAAGCAATCCATGGTTCAGCGTATGCGGAGCGATGGATTGCTTCGCTGCGCTCGCAATGACGATGGGGAAGCAGATCGCCGCTGCATCGAGGGGGCGAAACCAGCTACCCCGCGCCGATCAGCGGCACGGCTTCGTCGCGTTCGTAGAGGTAGAGCAGGACGCGCAGGGCTTCGCCGCGCTCGCCGTTCAGCTTCGGATTGTCCTTCATGATCCGCAGCGCCTCGTCACGGGCCTGGGTGATGAGCTGGCCGTGCACCTCGGAGCGCGCGATGCGATAGCCGGGCAGGCCGCTCTGGCGGATGCCGAGCACGTCGCCTTCGCCGCGCAGCTTCAGATCTTCCTCGGCGATCCGGAATCCATCCGTGGTCTCGCGGATCACCTTGAGCCGTGCCTTCGACATCTCGCCGAGCGGCTCCTTGTAGAGCAACAGGCAGGTCGAGGCTTCCGAGCCGCGGCCGATGCGGCCGCGCAGCTGATGCAGCTGCGCGAGGCCGAAGCGCTCGGCGTTCTCGATCACCATGATGGTCGCCGCCGGCACGTCGACGCCGACCTCGACGACGGTCGTTGCGACCAGGAGCCCGATCTCGTGCGCGGCGAATTGCGCCATCACGCGATCCTTCTCGGTGCCCTTCATCTGGCCGTGCACCAGGCCGACGCGATCGCCGAACCGCTGCTGCAAGCTCTCGAAACGCTCGGTGGCGTTGGTGAGGTGCTCGGTGCCCTCAGCCTCGGATTCATCGACCAACGGACAGATCCAGTACACCAGCTTGCCGGCACCGAGCGCGCGGCCGACGCCGTCCATCACGTCCTCGATGCGGCTCATCGGCACCGCGCGGGTGTCGATCGGCTGGCGGCCCGCGGGTTTTTCACGCAACTCGGAGACGTCCATGTCGCCGAAATAAGTCAGCACCAGCGTGCGCGGGATCGGGGTTGCGCTCAGCACCAGCACGTCGACGGCCTCGCCCTTGGATGTGAGCGCGAGACGCTCGCGCACGCCGAAGCGATGCTGCTCGTCGACCACGGCAAGCGCCAGCGCCTTGTAGATCACGTCGTCCTGGATCAGCGCGTGGGTGCCGACCAAGAGGTCGATCTCGCCGGCCTCGAGCTGCGCCAGCAGTTCGCGGCGCTCCTTGCCCTTCTCGCGGCCGGTCAGGATCGCAACACGCATCCCTGCGCTCTCGGCGAGCGGCGCGATGGTCTTGATGTGCTGGCGCGCCAGGATTTCGGTCGGCGCCATCAGCGCGGCCTGCTTGCCGGCCTCGGCGACGGCAGCGGCCGCCAGCAGCGCCACCACGGTCTTGCCGGAACCGACATCGCCCTGCACGAGGCGCAGCATCCGCACCGGCTGGCGCAGATCCTCCGTGATTGCCGCGACCGCCTCGCGCTGCGACTTGGTCAGCGCATAGGGTAGCGCGTCGATGATCTTCTGGCGCAGATGGCCGTCGCCGGCATTGCGCACGCCGGCCGGGCGGCGCAGCGTGGCACGGATCAAAGCGAGCGCGAGCTGACCCGCGAGCAATTCGTCGAACGCAAGCCGCGACCAGAACGGTCCATCGGGCAAAATGTCGGTCAGCTCGACCGGAACGTGGACGCGGGTCAGCGCCTCTCGGATCGGCGGGAAGTTGCAGCGGCGCAGCACCTCGGGGCTGATCCATTCCGGCAGATCCGGCAGCTTGGTCAGCGCCTGCGCGATGGCGCGGCGGAGCGAGCCGATCGCCAGCCCCTCGGTCAGCGGATAGACCGGATCGATGCCGGAGAGCTTTGCAAAGCCGGCCTCGTCGACGACGCGATCGGGATGCACGATCTGCGGAATGCCGTCATACATCGCCAGCGTGCCGGAGACGTAGCGCTTCTCGCCGACCGGCAGCAGCTTCTCGACATAGCCGGGCTGGGCGCGGAAGAAGGTCAGCACCACATCGCCGGTGTCGTCGCTGGCATAGACGAGGTAGGGCGCACGCGAATTGCGCGGCGGCGGCGGGCGATGACGGTCGACGGTGACCTCCAGCGTCACCATGGTTCCGACCGCGGCGTCGCGGATCTTCGGCCGCGCGCGGCGGTCGATCACGCTCGCCGGCAGATGCAGCAGCAGGTCAACCAGCCGCGGCGTCTCGCTGCGGTCGAGCAGATAGCGCAGCAGCTTGTCCTGCTTCGGGCCGACCCCCGAAAGCGTCGTGACCTGGGCAAACAGCGGATTGAGCAAAGCGGGGCGCATCGGTGCCCTTTACACACGACTCACGTCATGCGCGCAAGGAAACCCCAAAAGGCAGCGAATGAGGGCTGACATCGGCTTCCGCCATCGCTATATCAAGCCCGCCCGGCACGTCCGGGCTTTTGGCGTTCGATGGATTTTGGGACATGACGGGATCGACACGATCGAGCAGCGGGCTCGATGACCGCCGCAAGCGGCTTCTGTTTCGCTGCTGGCATCGCGGCACCCGGGAGATGGACCTGATCCTCGGCCGCTTTGCCGATGCCGAAATCGCTGACCTCACCGATCAGGAGCTCGGCGAGCTCGAGCATTTGATCGAAGTGCCGGATCCCGACCTCTACGCCGCGCTGACCGGCGACAAGGTTTTGGCTGCCGAGCATCAGACCGCGCTGTTTGCCCGCATCAAGGCGTTCCGGGTCGCGGATCCCAGCGCATGAAGCAGCCGATGAAATCTCCGGCCGCGATGCTCGCGCCGGGCCGGGTGCTGACCATCGCCAACGTCGCCGAGGGCGCCGAAGGGCTCGTCATCTCCGATCTGGCGCGTGCCATCGCCGCGCAGCCGAAGCGGCCCGCGGTCAGCCTTGCCGTGGTGTGCCGCGACGGTGCGCGGATGCAGCAGCTCGCCCGCGCGCTGGAATTCTTCGCACCCGACATCGCCGTGATGCAGGTTCCGGCCTGGGACTGCCAGCCCTATGACCGCGTCTCGCCGCATTCCGGCATCCTGGCGCAGCGCTTGACCGCGCTGGCCAAACTGTCGCGGCTGGCGGGCTCCGACAAGCCGCTGATCGTGCTGACCACGGTGAACGCCGCCGTGCAGCGGGTGCCGGCGCGCGACCAGGTCGCGGCCCAAGCGCTGTCGGTCGCGCCCGGCAACGTCGTGCCGATGGACTCGGTCGTGGCCTGGCTCGAACACAATGGCTATACCCGCTCGTCCACGGTGCGAGAGCCCGGCGAATATGCCGTGCGCGGCGGCATCCTCGATCTCTTTCCGGCCGGCCTCGACCAGCCGGTGCGCTTCGACTTCTTCGGCGACAGCCTGGAATCGATCCGCACCTTCGATGCCGAGACCCAGCGCACGCATCTCGACATGCGCGGCCTCGATCTGGTGCCGGTCTCGGAATTCCAGCTCACAACTGAGACCATCCGCCGTTTCCGCATGGGCTATGTCGCGGCGTTCGGCGCGCCGGGACGCGACGACCAGCTCTATGAAGCGGTCTCCGAGGGACGGCGCCATCCCGGCATGGAGCACTGGCTGCCGCTGTTCCAGGAGCGGATGGACACGCTGTTCGACTATCTCGACGGCGCGACCATTGCGATCGAGCCGCAGGGCGAGGATGCCGCGCGAGAACGCTTCTCGCAGATTTCGGACTATTACGACGCGCGGCGCGAAGCGTTGGAGCATCCGGGCAGCGGCGCGATCTACAAGCCGCTGCCGCCGGACAAGCTGTATCTGACCGAGTCCGAATGGACCAAACTGCTCGGCGACCTGCCGCTGGCGCGGCTGACGCCGTTCGCGGTCCCCGAAGGCACGGCAGATGTGTTCGACGCCGGCGCGCGGCAGGGCCGCAATTTCGCGCCGGAGCGCGCCGACAGCAACGTCAATGTGTTCGAGGCCGTGGTCGGCCATATCGGCGCGCTGCAGTCGCAGCGCAAGAAGGTCATCGTCGCGCTGTGGAGCGAAGGCTCGCGCGATCGCATGGGCGCGATGCTGCGCGACCACAAGCTCTTGAACACCACCAGCGTCAACACCTGGCGGATCGTGCAGGCGACGCCGCGCAACGAGACCATGCTGGCCGTGCTCGGCATGGAGTCCGGCTTCGAGACCAGCGAATTCGCCGTCATCAGCGAGCAGGATATCCTCGGCGACCGTCTGGTGCGGCCGCGCAAGGCGAGCCGCAAGCTCGACAATTTCATCTCGGAGGTGACGAGCCTTGCGACCGGCGATCTCGTGGTCCACGTCGAGCACGGCATTGGCCGTTTCGTCGGCCTGCAAACGCTGGAAGTGTCCGGCGCGCCGCATGACTGTCTCGAGCTGCACTACGCGGCCGAGACAAAGCTGTTCCTGCCGGTCGAGAACATCGAGCTGCTGTCGCGCTATGGCTCCGACAGCGCCAATGTCGAGCTCGACCGTCTGGGTGGCGGCGGCTGGCAGGCCCGCAAGGCCAAGCTCAAGAACCGCATCCGCGAGATCGCGGGCGAGCTGATCAAGATCGCCGCCGAGCGGCAGCTGCACGAGGCGCCGAAATTCCCGCTGCAGCCGCATGTCTATGACGAGTTCTGCGCACGCTTCCCCTATGACGAGACCGAGGACCAGCTGGGGGCGATCAATTCGACCCTGAAGGACCTCGAGATCGGCCGCCCGATGGACCGGCTGATATGCGGCGACGTCGGCTTCGGCAAGACCGAGGTGGCATTGCGCGCGGCGTTCGCCGTGGCGCTCGAAGGCCGGCAGGTCGCGGTCGTGGTGCCGACCACGCTGCTGGCGCGGCAGCATTCGCGCACCTTCACCGAGCGCTTCAAAGGCTTCCCGGTCAATGTCGCGCAGGCTTCGCGGCTGGTCTCGACCAAGGAGCTGAGCCAGACCAAGAAGGGGCTCGCCGACGGCAGTGTCGACATCGTCGTCGGCACCCATGCGCTGCTCGGCAAGGCGATCAAGTTCAAGGACCTCGGCCTTCTGATCGTCGACGAGGAGCAGCATTTCGGCGTCAGCCACAAGGAGCGGCTGAAGCAGCTGCGCGCCCAGGTCCACGTCCTGACGCTGTCGGCGACCCCGATCCCGCGCACGCTGCAACTGGCGCTGACCGGCGTCCGCGAGCTCTCGATCATTGCCTCGCCGCCGGTCGATCGCCTCGCTGTGCGCACCTTCGTCGCGCCGCACGATCCCCTGATGATCCGCGAGGCGCTGCTGCGCGAGCGCTATCGTGGCGGCCAGGCGTTCTATGTCGTGCCGCGGATCGAGGACCTCGCCGGCGTCAAGGATTTCCTCGACAAGAACGTGCCGGAGATGAAGGTCGCGGTCGCCCACGGCCAGATGCCGCCGACCGTGATCGAGGACATCATGTCCGCGTTCTATGACGGCAAATACGACATCCTGCTGTCGACCACGATCGTCGAGTCCGGTCTCGACATTCCAAATGCCAACACGCTGATCGTGCATCGTGCCGACATGTTCGGCCTTGCCCAGCTCTATCAGCTGCGCGGCCGCGTCGGCCGCTCCAAGCTGCGCGCCTATGCGCTGTTCACACTGCCGGCGCAGCAGAAGATCACCGCGCAGGCGGAGCGTCGGCTCAAGGTTCTGCAATCGCTGGAGACGCTCGGCGCAGGCTTCCAGCTCGCCTCGCACGACCTCGACATCCGCGGCGCCGGCAATCTGCTCGGCGAGGAGCAGTCCGGCCACATCAAGGAAGTCGGCTTCGAGCTGTACCAGTCGATGCTGGAGGAGGCGATCGTCAATCTCAAGGCCGGCGTTGCCGAGCCTGCCGCCGACCGCTGGTCGCCGCAGATCACGATCGGCATGCCGGTGCTGATCCCCGAAGACTACGTCAACGATCTCAGCGTGCGGCTGTCGCTCTATCGCCGGCTTGCCGATCTCGACACCGACGAGGACATCGACGCCTTCGCGGCCGAGATGCGCGACCGCTTCGGCGTGCTGCCGGACGAGGTGCGCTATCTGTTCAAGGTCGCGGCGATCAAGGCCTATTGCCGCCGGGCCAATGTCGGCAAGGTCGATGCCGGCCCGAAGGGCGCCGTGATCGCATTCCGCGACAACAGCTTTGCGCATCCGGAGCGGCTGGTGACCTTCATCCGTCAGCACGGCCAGGCCGCCAAGGTGCGGCCGGACATGAAGGTGGTGTTCTTCCAGGACTGGGATACGCCGGAAGAGCGGCTCGCCGGCACGACAGAGATTTTGCGCCAGCTCGCCAACCTCGCGGAGAGCAAGAAGGCGGCGTGAAACTTCGCTCGCGGCGCTATCCGGGTCGGCTCACGTCTGACGCGGGTGGGCGGGGATCACACTTCGCTCACTGATCTTGTCGCAAGTGAACGGCACGACGCTGTGCGCGGTTCCGTGCACACGGCAGCGGTCTTCTTCGAGCGCCTTTGGTCTCAACACAACGTCGTGTTGGATCAGGGTTTTGACTGGGATGGGTGTTGCCGGTATGATTTGCATCTCAAGGTCGTTCGCAGTCGGTACTGAAAGCCGCAAGCAAGCACGATGCATCACCTCCATTGCCGGTTGCTTTTCATCGGGCTTTGCCTTGCGTTGACCGTTCTGCCGATCGAGGCCTTCGCTGGCACGCGCCTGGCGCTGGTGCTTGGCAACAGCAAGTATCGGGCCGTTCCCGTCCTCGATAATCCCGCCAATGACGCAGCCGATCTCGCGACGGCTTTGCGTGGCATGGGCTTCAACGTGATCGAAGCGCGCGACGGAACCCGCGATGCCATGGCCAACGCGGTGCGCGATTTTTCCGCGCGGCTGAGCGGTGCCGACGTCGCATTGTTCTTCTACGCAGGTCACGGCCTGCAGATGAACGGTGAAAACTATCTGGTCCCGATCGACGCGAAGATCGAAACGCCGGCGGATGTGCGCTTCAACACCGTGAACCTGGCCGATATCCAGCAGGAGATGGAGGGGACGGGGCGGGCCAACATCATCATCCTCGACGCCTGCCGCAACAATCCCTTTCTGGAGAAGCTCGCGCGCGGCAGCCGCGCGGCGCCAAGTCGCGGGCTCGGCCGCGTCGACGCCAGCGGGCAGGGGTCGCTGATCGTCTATTCGACGCAGCCGAACAACGTTGCGCTCGACGGTGCCGGGCGAAATTCGCCATTCACATCCGCGCTCCTGAAACATATCGCGACACCCGGCATCGAAGTGCGCCAGATGCTGTCCAGGGTTCGCGGCGACGTGCTCGCGGCAACCGATCAGAAGCAGACGCCCTGGGACAGTTCCTCTCTGGTCGGTGACGTCTATCTGGCCGCTCCGCCGTCGCAGGTTGACGGCGGCTCAGCGCCCTCGACGTCGACGCAACCGGCTGCTGCGCCCCAAGCGGCAGCTGGCGGTGCTGAGCAGGTTGCCGCAGCTGCGCCGCAGGCGATGCCACCCACATCCCCAACGCCGCAGAGTGGCGCCGGCGGCCTCGACAGCGAATGCGAGCGCGCGGCCGCGCCTGCGCCGCCGTTCGCCAGTCCGGAACAGCTGAAGATCGACAACACGCATGATTTTGCGGCCGCGGTCCCGATCTGCGAGGCGGCGGTGCGCGCCAATCCCGATCAGCCACGGCTCGAATTCCTACTCGGCCTCGCCTATGGCGGAACGAAAAACTACCTGGCGGCGCAACGCTATCTGACCAAAGCTGCGGATGCCGGTTACGCACCGGCGCAAGGCAAGCTCGGGGTCTATTTTGCGACGGGGCGCGGGGTCGTCAAAGACATGCCGCGGGCATTCGAGCTGTTCAGCAAGGCGGCCGCAGCGGGAGAGCCGGGCGCGATCAGCAATCTCGGCGCGATGTATTCCAACGGCAATTTCGTCAAGAAGGATGAGGCGAGAGCACTCGAGCTCTATCAGAAGGCAATCGAGGCGGGTAATCCTTTCGCCCTCGCCCAGACCGGCTTGATGTACTTCTACGGCAAGGGAACGCCGCGCGACTACTCTACGGCCGCGCAATATTTTCAGCAGGCGGCCGATCTCAACGATGGATTTTCTCTCAAATACCTCGCCGTCATGCAGGAGCGGGGATTACTCGGTGCGCCCGATGCCGCCAAGGCCGCCGAGCTGCGGCGCAGGGCTGTCCAGGTCGATCCGGGCAGCCAGGACCCAAACGTGCCAAAGCAGCTGAATGCGAGTGGGCCGCGACGCTCGTCCGGCGGCCATCACGTCCGCAGAATCTACTACTACCGCTTCGTCGGCTGCAGATGGGCCTGGTGCTGAAAAGTGGGGACACGGGCCGCAACGCCTGGTGACCGCGATTGCAACTGTAGCCGTTTTCCGGCGGCCGGCACCACCGAGAGCCTGCGGCAGCTGGCCAATCTCGCGGAAAGCAAGAAGGCGGCGTAGAAGTTCACCGGACTATCAACGCCATTGCCGGTTCGTAGTTCGTATGGTGGGCAAAGCAAAGCGTGCCCACCATCACGCGTGCGATGAGAACGTTGGGCACGGCGCACAATGATGGGTGTCAGTTCGGGGGAATGGGTCCGAGTGGCGCCTGATGTTGGCTCGGATCGAATTCTTGGATTGCAGATGCATCGAAAACTTCATTCCTAGAAAGGTCAACCATAGGCTTAAACGTGATCTGGCCGCTTATAATGTCGGATGCTTTGGGTCTGTTTTGTCCAATGGCAGCCAAGAAAAGCTGACAGCCTAAGACGGTTGGAGTGAAGCTGAGATAGTGAAAAACCTGTCCTGATACGGCTCCGGTTTCAAAATAACGGAAGTTATCAATTAGACCGTTTTGATAGAGGCTAAACATTCCGGTTTCGATTTGAGCAGCGAACCTGGTCCCACCGCCGAACATCCGAAGAAACACATCTATTTTAATAGCTGTCTTCGTCCTGCCGCGCCCGTCTCCGTCCCCTAAATTCCTCTCCGAGCCCGCCCACTGCATGTGTAGCGCTGTGTATAGCGCGCAATGCAATTTCATCTGCTCGGATGACATCGTCGAAAGCATAGACGTAAACACTACGCCGCTATCATCTTCTCCACTTTCGCTCCGCGATGAGGCGAGCACACCTGCGAAATATCGATGACCAATTTCGCTTTCAATCTTTGAGCCCTCGTCTAAGGCGGCAAGTAGAACCCTCGGCGGAACCGATTTTCCGTCTGGTTCTGGTACGTGTTCGGCGGCGAGTTCGATAACTTTCTCGGCGTGGGACCAACGGCGTTTGGTGTATGCAGCCAGCTCTGCGCCCAAGAAGTCCGCTGTTGGTCCTAGAAGTCTTTTCACTGGGTCTAAAGCTAGGAGGCTGGCCGCTGCACCAGCACCGGCGGTCACTGGATCAATCATCGGACAAGCCCTCCGGCCGCCGTTCACGAAATTCGGCTGCGATCTCTTCGCTGACCATGCCAGAGCAATTGATGAATGGCTTCATTTCAGAATACCTGGATGACGCTTCGCAATGTAGTGCGCCAGCTGCTTCGTGCGGGTGAACATAAATCGTCTCGATTATGCTCGTAGCTGGCCCTGTAACTCTCACGAGGCCCGCTGGCCCGAACCAGCGGTCTTCTTGATCAAGCTGGCGTAGCGGTCTCCTTGAGCACCCGTTCCATGGCCTCTATCACAGTTCGGGTGTACCGACGAGAAATGACGATGAACGTGTCCTCATCCTCGTCCCACGTCCGCTCACGACGTATGACGAGGTCGTTGTTAGCGTTTGCATAGACTGCGATCGCGTCTTGGGACGGCACGACCACGCAATCTTTGTCCGCCCAACTGAAATTGTCACTCATCGAATCACCCTTAGTTGTCGGGCCAACTTCGCATGATCGCTCTCGCGCAACGGCGGAGATTCGAGGTTTTGCAGGCTATTCACAGTCAAGCAATTCGGCGGCCGTTCTGGTGAACGTACCGCAAAACCCTGTGCTGCGGCTGCATTGAGCGACGTGCTCTCGTAAGCGCCGGTAATCTTTTGATTTTGCTGGTATTGGCTCGCGGGGCTCGCGCAGTTTACGGCGCCGCGCGCTTCGGCGTCCCGAACAAACGTCCCAGCAGCGACTGAGCGGAGTCACCCGGCATGAGCATTGCGACGCTAACGGCGGGCTCCGCGCGCATGTCGCGGCGACGGTTCCGGGTGCTGCGCATCACGCTCGCCAATCGCCGCGTGCCGGCGGGTGAGCCGCAGGCGGCGGTGCGTCTATTTCCGTGTGGCCGGACGGGGTCAGGGTCTGCGAGCGGGGGCGCACCGGCGGGCTCGACGAGCGACTATACGGCTGCGCGGGCCCGAACTATTCTCAAATTGCTTTTCTGCTGATCGGGTCCGAAGAGCTTGGAGGCGAGCATGAGAACTCTGTTCATCGCAGCGTTGCTTGCACTATCGGCGAGCAAGACTGCGGTTGCATACTACTGCGAGGGCGGTCAACAGGCTGTTCCGCCAGCTGTTGCGGCCCGCATGGCGCTGCCGCTGTGCGGTGCGGCGGCCACGCAGCCCTGGGGGCCAAACGGTTGCCAGCTCTGTGACCCGCGGAACGTCTATCCAAGTCCGTTTGCTTCCGATGCTGGGCTACGACCAGTGTTCACCCGGGCACGCGCAAAGCCGCCGTTACTGATTCCCCGGTGATTTGCTGACGACACTCGAAAGATTTGCGACCTTATAATGCGGCGCATTGCTTGTTACGACGCCGCCCGCTCCGGCGTCCCGAACAGCCGCCCCAGCAGGGACATCGCGGAATCACTGGGGAGCAGCGTGGCGACGCTGACCGTCGGCTCGGCCCTGACGTCGCGGCGGCCGTTCTGGGTGTGGCGCATCACGCTCGCCAATCGCCGCGTGATCGCCTGCGCGTTGCGCAGGTCGGTGCCGGCGAACGCCACGACCAGCGAGCGGTCGTCATACACCGCGCCGAAATCGGCCTGGCGCATCAGCCGGCTGATGATCCGCGCGCCGTCGAATTGCGCACGCGGTTGCGCGTTGTCGAAGGTGAAGCGCGCCACCGAGAGCGCGCCGCCGCGCTCGGCGGTGTGATAGACGGCGGTTGCGAAGTCGCGTTCGAACGCGGCCTTGGTGAGCAGGCCGGTGCGGGGATCGATCAGGCCCTTGGCGTCGATCGCCTTGAGCATGCGCCCGAGCCGCGCCTCGAAGGCATGCTGCCGGATCATCGGCAACGCCATGTCGGCAACACGGGTCGGCCCGGCTGTGACGATCTCGAGATTGGGCAGCTCGTAGCGCGGCGTCAGGTCGCCGGATGCGACGATCACGGGCAACGGACGGAAGCGAACATCCTCGGTCAACACCGTCAGGAACGCATCCATCACGCGCGGCGTGAATCCCTCGGCCAGCACGATGCCGTCGATGTCACGGTTGGAGAGATGCTTGGCGGCCGCCTCGATGCTGAGCGCGCCAACCACGCCAGCGCGTTCGCCGAGCGCGACCGACAGCGCCGGGTAGGCGCCGCCACGGCCGATCAGCAGCGCCGTGGCCTCTCCGACCGGATCGATATCGGACATTGCGAGCGGCGCCGGAGGTACCAGGCGGCGCATCACGGTCGCGTGCAGCGCGCGAACCCGTAAGGACGCGTTGAGCCGGGCCACCAGGCGATCCGGCATGCCTTTGTGCTGGAAGAACGCGATCACGGTGTCGGGCAGGGTGGTCGCGGGATCGACCGCTATTAGCGGCAGATAGGGCGCGCGGGCGGCGGCGCGCTTGGCCAAGCCCGACAGGGTGACGAAGTCGACGCCCTCGGCGGCCGCGATGATCGCCGCCGGCTTGACCTGCTCGATGGCGCGCCCGACCTCGTTCCAGTCGGTGACGACGACCGGAAACAGCTTGGTCTCATCGAGGACCGCGGCGAACGGCGGCTTTGCCGACGCCGAGACGATGAGGACCGGACCTTGTTGAGACATTCGAACGCTCGAAACCAATGCTTAAGAACAGCAACGGCTGCGATGCTAGTTGGCATGGCTTAATGCGGCGTCAACACAATGCTAAGACTAACGCAATGATAAGATCTTAAGGCGTTCCGGTGCCGTTACGGTCGCGAAATGCCTCGACCATCAATGGGTTAAGCCCAAGTTCTGTCAGGGCGTCGCGGGCCCGCGCATTGTCCTGCGCCCGTCCGGCGAGCCGGTGGCCGCTGAGGCGGTCCGGCAAAGCCGTCAACAGCGCGCCTTGGCCGAGCCGGCGCGACCATTCCTGCAGCTCCTGGGCAAGGAAGCGGTAGCCGCCGACCGTCATGACGCCCGACGGCGGGGCGGTGATGTTGACGGCGCCGGTTACGCGGTCGAGCCGGGCGGCGTATTCGGTGTCGACGTAATCGCGCGGCGGCGGCGCGATCAGGCTGTCGCCCGGAGGTGGTGGCGGCGCATAGGCCGCGACCGGCACCATCGGCCCGCGCAGGCCGAGCGTGCCCTTCGGGGTCAGCAGGATCTCGCCGGCGATCGATGCGCCGGGGGCTTCGCGCGGCGCGCTGTGCGGGCCCGGTTTGATCGGCGCCGGCGATCCGTCCTCGGCATTGCGGCGGGCGCCGAACAGCCCGGCCTCGCCGAACAGGTAGACGTCGGTCATGGTCACCCGCCGCGAGGTCCAGTGCGCACTGGAGGCAACCTGCTCCGGCGTCCGCCAGAGGCCGATCACGTTGCGCAGGGTGGGCAGCCGTTCCGACAGGCCTTGCTCGTCGAGCCGCAGTGCGAGCTGCGCCGGCGCGATCAACGTGTCGCAGGCGTGATCATTGAACTGGGCTTCGAACGTCTCCTCGTCGAACGGGTGATGCATGACGAGCGTTCCGCCCGACAGCAACCAGGTCACCAGCGACGAGCAGATGCCGGCAAACGACATCGGTGCGAACGCCGACATGATGGTCGCGCCTTGCGCGAGGTCGCTCTCCAGCGACATCGCGAGCCCGCCGGCGATCAGGCCGAAATGCGCGCGCGGCACCGGACGGAAGCCGTCGCTGGTGACGTCGAAGGAGATCAGCGCCGGCTTGCGGCCGTCCTCGATCATGCGGCGCGTGGTCCGGGAGTCCTGCAGGATCGCCTCGTCGAGCGACGACATGCCTTCGGGCAGATCGGCGCCGAAGCCGCAGACATGGCGGATCGAGAAGGCTTCCGCCGCGGCGTTCATGGCGATGTCGGCGTAGGAGACGCCATCGATCTTGCTGCAGGTCACGATCGCCCGCGCCGCGGTGCGGTTGAGTACGGACGTCAGCTCGGCCTGCCGCCACAGCAGCGGCATCGGCACCACCACGAGGCCGACCCGGTGGGCGGCGAGCACCGTCAGCGCGAACTCGATCGTTGAGGGCAGCTGAACCGCGATCACCGTATTGGCCGGCAATCCGATCTCGACGAAATGGGCCGCGATTGCCGAGATCGCGCGGTCGGCCTGCGTGTAGGTCAGGCGCTTGCGGGTCTGTCCGGTGATGCGCTGCTTGTTGAGCGGGTCGACCAGCGCCAGCGCCTCGGGCTGCCGCGCCAACGTGCGCTTGAACAGCGTATCGAGCGTGGGCGAGGTGATCGACTGGTTCACAGGTTCAACGTCGGTTGCATCGCTTCGATCGGACCAGGTCATGCCGCGTCGGTCCGCATCACCCGGCAGTTCACATTGCAGTTAACTTGGCAGATCACTTTGATTGCGCGCCGGGCTTCTGCCACCAAGTCTCCGGCAGGTAGCCCGTCAACGCCGTGGTCGAAGGCCGTTCTATCCGATTCCACCGCGCGATCCATTGCTCTCCCAAGTTAAATAGGGGGATAGCGTAGAAGCCCGAGGTCAGGGCCCGGTCCAGCGCCCGCACCGCCGAGACGAAGGCCGGCCGCTCCCGCGCCGCCAGCAGCGCGGCGATCGTGGCGTCGATGGCGGGATCCTTGGCACCCATGTAGTTGCGCGTGCCCGGCATATCCGCGGCCTGGCTGCCCCAGTAGAACCACTGCTCGTTGCCCGGCGACAGCGACTGGTCCCAGCGAATGGGGATCATGTCATAGTCATAGGCGACCCGGCGCTGCTCGAACTGCACCGCGTCGACCACCCGCACAGCGGCGTCGATGCCGGCGCGCTTCAGGTCGCGCTGGTAGGCGAGGGCGATCCGCTCATGCTCGCGTGCCGTCACCAGGATCTCGATCCGGAGCGGCGTTCCGGTCGCGCGCTGCTTCAGCACCGTGCCGTCAAGCGCGTAGCCCGCCTCCGACAGCAGCGCGAGCGCGTTGCGCAGGATGGTGCGGTCGCGTCCTGAGCCGTCGGTGATCGGGAGGCGATAGCGGCCCTCGAGGATGTCGGGCGGGATGTGCGACAGATATGGCTTCAGCAGTTCGCGCTCGCGATCATCGGCGGGGCGGCCATAGGCGGACAGCTCCGAGCCGGCGAAATAGCCGCCCGAGCGCGAATAGAGCCCGAAATAGTAATTGCGGTTGATCCATTCGAAATCGAACAGCAACAGCAGGGCCTGCCGCACCCTGACGTCGGCAAATTTCGGCCGCCTGGTGTTGAACACCAGGAATTCAGACGGTTGCGGCGTGCCGATCTTGATGGCCTCGCGGATCACCTCGCCGTTTTTCGCCGCGGAGAAATCGTAGCCATCGTGCCAGCGCAGCGGTTCGGGCTCGGTCCTGAAGTCATAGAGGCCGCGCTTGAACGCCTCGAACTGGCCGTTGGCGTCGCGGTAGTAGTCGAGCCTGATCTCGTCAAAATTCCAGAAGCCGCGGTTCGCCGGCAGGTCACGGCCCCAGTAATCGGGATTGCGGGTGAAGGTCACGCTGGTGCCGGGCTTGACCGCCGTCACGCGATACGGGCCGGAGCCGATCGGCGGCGCCAAAGTGGTCTCCTCGAATTTGGCGACGTCGGTGGCATGGCGCGGCAGGATCGGCATCAAGCCGAGGATCATCGGCAACTCGCGATCCGCGACGCCGCCAAAATCGAACCGCACCGTCAGCGGGTCGAGCACCTCGGTCTTTGCGACTTTCGAATAATATTGGTGATGCAGCGGACGGCCGTGGTCGCGCAGCAATTCGAGCGAGAACACCACGTCGTCGGCCGTGACCTCGTGCCCGTCGGAGAAGCGCGCCCGAGGATCGATATGGAATGTCACATAACTTCTGGCGTCGTCGGTCTCGATGCTGCGGGCGAGCAGGCCATAGAGCGTGAACGGCTCGTCATTGTTCCGCACCAGCAGACTTTCGTAGACATAGCCGCGCTCATAGGCGTAGCCCCGGAGCTGCTGCACGGCGAGGCCCCGAACAACCAGGGGATTGAGGCTGTCAAAGGTGCCTTCCCGTGGGCTCAGGACCAGGCGGCCGCCCTTGGGAGCGTCCGGATTGGCATAGGGCAAATGGGTGAAATCGGCAGGCAGCGCCGGCGCCCCATGCATCGCGATCGCGTGGCTCTCGGCGGCAACCGCCGGGGCAGGTGCGCCGGTCAGCAGTGCCGGGACGAATACCAAGGCGAGCCAGATGGCGGCCAATGCGGCGCGCCAACCGTGCCCGGGAACAGGTGCGTGAGGCGCCGGATTTGATTCGCGAAACGTCACGGCCGAGGTTTATCACAGGCCGCCGAAACTCGTCGTCACATACGCGCAAATGCGCTTGTCGGCATTGATCTTTCCGCGCGCCGCTGTATTGAAGGCGTGCAATTCGAAGGCGGGAACGCCTGTCACGTATCCGCCTCAATTGACTAGGAGACAGCCGCCCAAACGGCTATGTGTCGGCGCCTGCAGCGGTTTCGGGCGCTGCCGTTCAGAAAGGGTTTTCCGCAATGAATTTCCGTATCTTGGCCGCCCCGGTCCGGCCGCATGGGCGAATTGTTGCCCTGATGGCGGCGACGGCATTCTCTGCAGCGCTCCTGGTTCCTGCCGCTCAGGCCCAGCAGCCGGCAGCGCCGGCGCCTGCGGCACCGAAGGCTGCGCCCAAGGCGGCACCCAAGGCAGCTCCGAAGGCCGCGCCGGCTCCGGCCCAGGCACCAGCGGCCCAAGCACCGGCCGCAGGTCAGGCGCCCGCTGCGGCCGCCCAGCAGCCGGCCCAGGATCAGCAGATCCAGCTCATCTACGCCCCCTGGACCAAGTTCTGCCTGAAGGGTCAGGAAGCCAACGCCAAACAGGTTTGCTTCACCGGCAAGGACGGCCGCATCGAGTCGGGCCAGCCGGTCATCGCCGCCGTGATCATCGAGCCGGAAGGCGAGCCGAAGAAGATCCTGCGCGTCACGCTGCCGCTCGGCATGCAACTCGTGCACGGCACCCGCATCATCGTCGACAACAACCCGCCGCAGCAGGCGCCCTACGTGATCTGCTTCCAGAACGGCTGCATGTCCGACTATGAAGCAACGCCCGAACTGATCGCCAACATGAAGAAGGGCCAGAACCTCGTTGTTCAGGCGATCAATTCGAACGGCGCGCCGCTGACGCTGCCGCTGCCGCTCAACACCGAATTCGCCAAGGCCTTCGACGGCCCGCCGACCGACCCGAAGGTGTTCGAGGAAAACTCGAAGAAGCTGCAGGAAGAGTTGCAGAAGCGCGCCGAAGAGCAGCGCAAGAAGCTGGAAGGCGCCGGCGCTGCTGGTGCGACGCCGGCTCCGGCCAATCCCGCAGCCAAGTAAGCGCTCAAGCGTTCACGACATCGCGAGATCATCGCAACTCAAAAGGCGCCCGGAAGGGCGCCTTTTTTTGTCATGCGATACGGACTGGCTGATGGCAGCCTGCCGCGCTGGTGATTGCGCAGCTCGTGTGCGATGGTTGCGCAAGGCAAATCGCTCGCGCCAAGCCGCATCACCGTTGCCTTGTCCGGAGAAGTCCTCGGGCGTCGAAGCACAATCATAAATCCGTCACGGGAGGCCAGACGAAGGCGCGCAACGCGCGCCGTCGACGCGCGAATGTGCGCGCGGTTCTCCCGCGAACCCTGGCCGCCGTTCGCTGTCATGGAAGTCGCCGGAATGTCCCAGCAAATCAACACGCAGCGGCGAGAGCCGGTCGCCCGGCCTAGAAGCGAGCATTTGCCGCAGCCGGCCGGCCGCCCTTCGGCCGATGCGGGTGATCGCGTCAATCAGGACAACGTCCCCGGCGCCTTTCATCCGGGCATCGTCCACCTCGCGCTGGCGATGGGCGGCTTTGCAATCGGCATCGCCGAATTCGCGACCATGAGCCTGCTGCCGTTCTTCGCGCACGATCTACATGTCAGTGAGCCACAGGCCGGTCATGCGATCAGCGCCTACGCGCTCGGCGTCGTGGTCGGCGCGCCTGTCATCGCCGTGCTGTCGGCGCGCATGACGCGGCGGAATCTGCTGATCGCGCTGATGGGCTTCTTCGCGCTGATGAACGGCCTCTCGGGGCTCGCGCCCGACTATCACACCATGCTGGCGCTGCGCTTCCTCGCCGGGCTGCCGCATGGCGCGTATTTCGGCATCGCCATGCTGGTCGCGGCCTCGCTGGTGCCGATGGATAAACGCACGGCCGCGGTCGGCCGCGTCCTGCTCGGCCTCACCATCGCGACGACGATCGGCGTGCCGCTTGCCAACGGGGTGGGGCAGGCGATCGGCTGGCGCTGGGCGTTCGCGATCGTTGCCGGTCTTGCGCTGCTCACCGCCATCCTGGTGCTGATCTTCGCGCCGCGGGACGTCGCCAACAGCGAAGCGAGTCCGTTGCGCGAGCTGTCCGCGCTCGGGCGCAAGCATGTCTGGCTGACGCTGGCGATCGGCGCCATCGGCTTCGGGGGGCTGTTCTCGGTCTACACCTATCTCGCATCGACCATGCTGGCGGTGACGCACACCTCGCCGGCGCTGGTGCCGGTCACGCTATGCGTGTTCGGGGCCGGCCTCACCGCCGGTAACATCATCGTGCCGCGCTTTGCCGATCGCGCGCTGATGGCGACCGCGGGCGGGCTGTTGCTGTGGTCGGCGGCGACGCTGGCGCTGTATCCGCTGGCGGCGGCGAACTTCTGGACGCTGAGCGCCGACGTGTTCCTGATCGGGCTCGGCGGAGCGCTCGCGACCGTGCTGCAGACCCGCCTGATGGATGTCGCGGGCGAGGCGCAGAGCCTTGCTGCGGCGCTCAACCACTCCGCCTTCAACGTCGCCAATGCGCTGGGGCCGTGGCTCGGCGGCATGGCGGTTGCGGCCGGCTACGGCTGGACGTCGACCGGGCTCGTCGGCGCCGGACTGGCGCTGGCGGGTTTTGCCGTCTGGGCGATTGCGGTGGTGTTGGCCAGGCGCGAGGGCGTGTGAGCGCCCGCGCCAAATGTCAGTTCAGCGAGGGATTGCGCGGACGGTAGCCGCCCGACTTGTCCTTGATGAAGATCTCGGCGACCTGCGAGTGCCGGATCGGCTCGCCGGAATCATCGGGCAACAGGTTCTGCTCCGAGACATAGGCGACGTACTCGGTCTCCGAGTTTTCCGCGAGCAGGTGATAGAACGGCTGGTCCTTGTGCGGCCGCATGTCCTCGGGGATCGACAGCCACCATTCCTCGGTGTTGTTGAACTCCGGGTCGATATCAAAAATCACGCCCCGGAAGGAGAACACCCGGTGACGGACGATCTGCCCGATCTGAAACTTGGCGGTGCGCGCTTTGATCATGGTTCGTCGATAGACCAACATTGTGGCCGATGCTAGGGGCTAAGCTTCGAATTAACCCCTGGTTTACCGATTCCAGACCTGCAAAAACGACCCGAAATCCGGCCGAGAAACTACATTCAGAATGATCGATATCCTCAATCTGGCGTTGCCGTATTTCGGCTTGATCTTCATCGGTTATGCGTGCGGAAAAGCCAAGGGTTTGCCCGAGAGCGGGCTCGCCTGGATGAATTTCTTCCTGCTTTACGTTTCGTTGCCGGCGCTGCTGTTCGGGATCATGTCCAAGACGCCGTTTGCGGAGCTGAACAACCCGCCATTCCTGATCGCGACCACGCTCGGAACCGTGATCGCGTTCTTCCTGGCGATGGTCGCAGCCAAGCTGTTGGGACGCCTGACGCTGCGTGAGGCGACGCTCGCCGGCCTGTCGGGCGCCTACGGCAACATCGGCTATATGGGCCCCGGCCTTGCGCTCGCCGTGCTCGGCGCCAAGGCGGCCGCGCCGACCGCGCTGATCTTCTGCTGCGACAGCATTTTCCTGTTCTCGATCGTGCCGCTCCTGATCGAACTCACCGATCGCGACCATCCCTCGCTGCTGCACGCGCTCGGCGTGGTGCTGCGGCAGATCGTGCAGAACCCGCTGATCATGTCGGCGGTGTTCGGCGCGCTGGTCGCCGCGTTTCACATCCCGCTGCCGACGGCGCTCGACCGCACCATCCAGTTCCTGCAGAACGCCGCAGCACCGATGGCGCTGTTCGCGCTCGGCGTCACCGTGGCGCTGCGGCCGTTCGAGCGGGTGCCGTGGGAGGTGCCGGGCGTGGTTGCGATCAAGCTCCTGATCCACCCGCTGCTGGCATTCGGACTGATGCTGCTGTTCGGCCCGTTCGCGCAGCCCTGGGCGGCGACCGCGGTGCTGATGGCCTCGCTGCCGCCGGCGCTGAACGTGTTCGTGATCGCGCGGCAGAACGAGACCTGGATCGAGCCAGCGTCGGTCGCGGTCTTGATCGGCACCTTCGCCTCGGTGGTCACGCTGACCAGCGTGATGTGGTTCATCCAGAGCGGACGGCTGGTGTTTCCTTAAGAGGCGATTCTTAGTTGACGCGTTTTCTTAACGCGAACCGGTACCCACTTCGCTCGAAAACGCTTTGGTCACCGCCGCCATGACGGCGCAAGGCCCTCGCGCATCGCCAGCCGCCGCAGCGGGCCGAAGGCGCCGAGCAGGTGCAGGCCGGCGGCGCGCGCGGTCTGCACGCCGAGGAAATCGCTCAGCAGCGAGCGGTTGGCGATGTCGATCGCCCAGGTCCGGCTGGCCACATCGGGGCGCCGCGCCGACTGGTAGCGTGCCAGCACGCTTGGTGCGCCGGGATCCTCGCCGCGGCCGATCGCCTGGCCCGTGATCTCGGCGATATCGGCGGCATCGCGCAGCCCCATATTGAGGCCCTGCGCGCCGATCGGCGGCAGCACATGGGCGGATTCCCCGACCAGCGCGATCCGGTCTCTTGCAAACTGCCGGGGCCGCTCGATCGCGAGCGGAAACACGTTGCGGCCGGGCTGCACCTCGACGCGGCCGAGGATCGAATGCGACTGCCGCTCCGCCGCGACGGACAATTCCTCGTCGCTGAGCGCCTTGAGCCGCTCGGCCTCCTTGGGCGCTGACACCCAGACCACGCTGCTGCGGTTGCCGGCGAGCGGCACGAACACGCAGGGGCCGTGCTCGGTATGAAACTCGGTCGAGATGTTCTGGTGCGGCCTGGTATGGGTGATGTTGAAGGTGAGGGCGGACTGCCCGAGCGCGTGGCTCGTCACCTCGATGCCGGCGGCCTCGCGCGACAATGAATTGCGCCCGTCGGCGCCGACCACGAGCCGGGCGCGCAGTGACGGGCCCTGCCGCGTCACCACGGTGATCCCTGCTTCATCCGGCTGCACCGAGGCGGCCTCATCGTCGAACCGCGTCAGCGCGGCCATCTCGCCGGCGCGGTCCTCGAGTGCTGCGACCAGCGAGCGATTGTCGATGTTGAAGCCGAACTGCTCGCGGCCGATCTCGTCGGAATTGAACCGCACCTCCGGCGCGCGGATCAGCCGGCCGGTGTCGTCGACGAGGCGCATGGTCTTGAGCGCGGCCGCCCCGTCGCTGCAGCGCCGCCAGACGTCGAGCCGCTCCAGGATGTCGGTTGAGGCGCCGAGCAGCGCGGTGGTGCGGTTGTCGGCATAGGGCGCGCGGCGCGCCAGGAGCGCGGTCCGGGCGCCGACATCGGCGAGGGCAATCGCAGCCGTCAATCCGGCCGGGCCGCCGCCTATTACGATAACGTCATAATCCTGCGAGCTGTCGGTCATATCAGGACATTTGACATGCTTGGCCCGATTTTCAAGCCATCGGTAACCACCAAGAGTTTCCAACGCTTTGCGCGGCGGAACGCCGCAAGACTGCATATGCAAAGGTGGCCGATTCCTGATAGCACTTCGGCCGATGGAGCACTCGAGCCAGCCGGATGCGTTGCCAGAACGGATGCGGACCGCCGCATTCTCCGTTCATATTTTCACGGCGCTGGGCGCCGGGGTCGCGCTGCTGGCGATGCTGGAGGCGGTGCGCGAGCACTGGGCCAACATGTTCGCCTGGCTCGGGGTCGCGCTGATCATCGACGGGATCGACGGCCCGCTGGCGCGCCGGCTCGACGTGGTGCGGCTGCAGCCGAACTGGTCGGGCGAGGTGCTCGACCTGGTGGTTGATTTCGTCACCTATGTGTTCGTGCCGGCCTATGCGATCACCGCGAGCGGCATGCTGCTGCCGCTGGCCGCGCCGATCCTCGGCATCGGCATCGTGGTCTCCAGCGCGCTGTATTTCGCCGACCGCCGCATGAAGGCCGACGACAACCATTTCCGCGGCTTCCCGGCGCTGTGGAATGCGGCGGCGTTCTATCTGTTCCTGCTGCATCTGCCGCCGGTGCTGTCGACGATCGTGGTCGCGCTGCTGATCGTGCTGACCTTCGCACCGTTCCATGTGCTGCACCCGTTCCGGGTGGTGCGGCTGCGCTGGCTGACGCTGTGGCTGCTCGGCGCCTGGGCGCTGCTCGGCGCGTACACCCTCGCCAACGATTTCGTGGTCGGAGCCCCGATCACCTTCGGTCTCTGCGCCATCGCCGTCTACATCGTCGGCAGCGACACGGTGATCCGCAGGATGAAAGCCTTCAGAGCATGATGCAATTGATCACCAGCCCGGAAGCCTGGGCTGCGCTGTTGACCCTGACTGCGCTCGAGATCGTGCTCGGCATCGACAACGTCATCTTCCTCTCGGTGATCGTGTCGCGGATTCCACCGGCGCAGGCCAAACGCGCGCGGCAGATCGGCCTGCTGCTGGCGCTGGTGTTCCGCATCCTCTTGCTGTCGATCCTGGTCTGGCTGATCGGGTTGACGCAGCCCGTGATATCAATCAGGGACGTCGCGCTGTCCTGGCGCGACATCATCCTGATCGGCGGCGGCCTGTTCCTGATCGCCAAGGCAACCCACGAGATTCACGGCGAGGTCGAGGCGCGCGAGGCGGAGGCCGACGACAAGCCGAGCGCCAGTGCGTTCTTCTGGGTGATCGTGCAGATCATCATCATCGACCTGGTGTTCTCGCTGGACTCGATCATCACCGCGATCGGCATGGCGCAGGACATCGAGATCATGATCGCGGCGGTGGTGATCGCCTGCGCGATCATGTACCTCTCGTCCGGACCGGTGGCGCGGTTCGTGGCGGAGCATCCGACCACCAAGATGCTGGCGCTGGCCTTCCTGGTGCTGATCGGCGTGGCGCTGGTCGCCGACGGATTCAAATTCCACATCCCGCGCGGCTACATCTATTTCGCGATCGCGTTCTCGGCGGCGGTCGAGGCGTTCAACGTCATGGCCAAGCGCAACCGCAAGAAGGTGGCCGGCTAGGCCGGTTCCGGGCTGCTTGGTTGACAAGGCGGGCCCGATGGCATTCGCTCGCTTGACGCGAGTTTTCTGAGGGGAGCGACGACATGACCAAGGCTGTGCGGGTGCACAAGGTTGGGGGCCCGGAAGTCCTGACCTATGAGGAGGTCGAGGTCGGCCCGCCGGGGAACGGCGAGGTCCGGATCCGCCAGCACGCCGTCGGCCTGAACTTCATCGACGTCTATTTCCGCACCGGCCTCTACAAGGCGCCCGGCCTGCCGTTCATCGCCGGCAACGAGGCCGCGGGCGAGGTCCTGGCCGTGGGGCCCGGAGTGACCAATTTCCATCCCGGCGATCGCGTCGCCTACTACTACAACCTCGGCGGCTACGCCTCCGAGCGCGTCATCCCGGCCGACAAGCTGGTCAAGCTGCCCGACCACATCACCTACGAGCAGGGCGCCGTGCTGATGCTCAAGGGGCTCACGGTCTGGTATCTCCTGCACAAGACCTTCAAGGTCGAGCAGGGCCATCGGGTGCTGATCCACGCCGCAGCCGGCGGCATCGGACTGCTGGCCTGCCAGTGGGCGCGGGCGCTCGGCGCGCATGTCATCGGCACCGTCGGCTCGAAGGCGAAGGCCGATCTCGCGCTCGCCAATGGTTGTGATCATGTCATCCTCTACAACGAGGAAAACTTCGTTGAACGCGTCAAGCAGATCAGCCGCGGCGAGCTCTGCGACGTCGTCTATGACGGCGTCGGCAAGACCACGTTCCCGGGATCGCTGTCGTGCCTGCGGCCGCGCGGCCTGTTCGTCTCGTTCGGCAATGCGTCGGGTCCGGTGCCGCCGTTCCCGCTCGCCGAGCTCAACAACCACGGTTCGCTGTTTGCGACGCGGCCCAAGCTCAACGACTATGTCGGCACCCGCAAGGAGCTGCTCGAAGGCGCCGACACGCTGTTCGCCGCGGTGATCAACGGCAAGCTGCACGTGCCGATCAACCACGCCTATGCGCTGAAGGATGCCGCAAAGGCGCACGTCGACCTGGAGAGCCGGGCGACCACCGGTGCGGCGATTCTCAGGCCGTAGAGATCGTCATTCCGGGGCACGCGAAGCGTGAACCTCAGGTGCGCAATTGCGCACCGGGGAACCTCGAGATTCCGGGTTCGATGCTGCGCATCGCCCCGGAATGACAGGGCGATAGTTACGCCACCCGCCTTGCGGCGCCGACCTTGGTCAGCACGGTATCTAGGCAGTCAATCATCGAGGAAATCTCCTCCCGCGTGACGTTGAGCGCCGGCATGAAGCGGAGCGTGTCCGGCTGCGGCGAGTTGACCAGCACGCCGGCCGCGAATGCCTCCGCGACGACGGCGGCGCCGATCGGCATCTTGAGATCGAGCGCGAGCAGGAGGCCGCGGCCCCTGATCTCGCCGAGCCCGTGCCGCGCCGACAGCCGCTGCAATTCGCGCTCGAGCAGCAGCCCGGTGTCGACAACCGACTTCAGGAAATCGGGTTTGCCGATCTGATCGAGCACGACAAGCCCGGCGGCGCACATCAGCGGATTGCCGTTGAAGGTGCCGCCCTGATCGCCGTGATCGAAGCAGGAGGCATGCTCGGTCGCGAGCAGCGCTGCGAGCGGCACGCCGCCGCCGATGCCCTTGCCGAGCGTCATGATGTCGGGCGCGATCCCGGCATGCTCATAGCCGAACAATTTTCCGGTCCGGCCCATGCCGGTCTGGATCTCGTCGACGATCAAGAGCAGGCCGCGCTGCTGGGTCAGCGCCCGCAACTCTCGGAGGAACGCGTCGGTCGCCGGCCAGACGCCGGCTTCGCCCTGGATCGGTTCGAGCATGACCGCGACCGTTGACGAATTGATCAGCTGCCGCACCGACTCGATGTCGTTCAGCCTGGCTTTGCGGAAGCCCGAGACCTTCGGCTCGAACAGCGGCTCGAATGCCTTCTTGCCCGAGGCCGACATGGTCGCGAGCGTCCGGCCGTGGAAGCCGCCTTCGAAGGTGATGATCTCGTGCGCGCCATTCTTGTACTTGGCGCCGAATTTCCGCGCGAGCTTGATCGCGCCTTCATTGGCCTCGGCGCCTGAATTGGCGAAGAACACCTGATCGAAGCAGCTGTTGTCGACCAGCAGCTTTGCAAGCTTCAAGCTCTGCTCGTTGTAGAAGGCCGGGCTCGGCGTGAGCAGCCGCCTGGCCTGCGCGGCCAGCGCGTCGGCCACGATGACCGGCGAGTGGCCGAGCGGATTGACGGCCCAGCCCTGCACGAAATCGAGATAGCGGTTGCGGTTGGCGTCCCACAGATATGAGCCGGCGCCGCGCACGAACACGACCTCGGGGCGGGCGGTGATGTCCATCAGCGCGTCGAACGGATGGGCGGCGTTGGTCATATCGATCTCCTCTGGGGTCGGTGCGGGGATTGGGGGACGGGCCGATAAACAAGAAGGCCGCGCTTTGCGGGCGCGGCCTTCTCGAAAACCTTGGCTGATATCAGCTAATCAGCGATGGCGTCGGACACGGCGCAGCCCAGCATCGTCGCGGGTGCGACGACGGCAGATGGCGCGGCGGTGGGTCCGGTTCAGCTTCATGGCGCAGGGCCATACAGCCGAACGCCAGATCGTGTCAAGCGTCAGAACCCCGCGACGCTGCCGTGCAGGTCGTATTCGTCGGCGCGCTCGATCTTCGCAGTGACGATCTCGCCGACCTTCAGCGGGCGGCGGCTGGTGAGGTAGACGGCGCCGTCGATCTCCGGTGCATCGGCCTTTGACCGGCCTTTTGCGACCGTCGGGCCGACCTCGTCGATGATCACCTGCTGGCGGGTGCCGACCTTGCGCTTCAGGCGGCGCGCGGAAATCTTCTGCTGCCGCGCCATCAGCGCGTTCCAGCGCTCCTGCTTGACCTCGTCCGGCACGGCATTGGGAATCGCATTCGACGTGGCGCCGGCGACCGGCTCGTATTTGAAGCAGCCGAGGCGGTCGATCCCGGCTTCATCGAGCCAGTCGAGCAGATAGGCGAAATCGGCATCGGTCTCGCCGGGGAAGCCGACGATGAAGGTCGAGCGCAGCGTCAACTCGGGGCACTGCTCGCGCCACTTCTGGATCCGCCCCAGCGTCTTCTCCTGCGCCGCCGGGCGCTTCATCGCGCGCAGCACGTCGGGGCTTGCATGCTGGAACGGGATGTCGAGATAGGGCAGCACCTTGCCCTCGGTCATCAGGCCGATGACCTCGTCGACATGCGGGTAGGGGTAGACATATTGCAGACGCACCCAGGCGCCGAGCTCGCCGAGCTCCTTGGCGAGGTCGTAGAACTTGGCGCGGACACTGCGATCCTGCCACGGGCTCTCGGCATATTTCAGGTCGACGCCATAGGCTGAGGTGTCCTGCGAGATCACCAGCAATTCCTTGACGCCGGCCTTCACCAGTCTCTCGGCCTCGCGCAGCACGTCATTGGCCGGTCGCGACACCAGATCGCCACGCAGCTTCGGGATGATGCAGAAGCTGCAGCGGTTGTTGCAGCCCTCGGATATCTTCAGATAGGCGTAGTGCCGCGGCGTCAGCTTGACGCCCTGCGGCGGCACCAGGTCGAGGTGCGGATTGTGCGCCGGCGGCAGCGCGCGGTGCACGGCGTCCAGCACGCTCTCATATTGCTGCGGTCCCGTGATCGAGAGCACGCCGGGGTAGGCGGCCTCGATCTGCTCCGGTTCGGCGCCCATGCAGCCGGTGACGATGACCTTGCCGTTCTCGGCCATAGCCTCGCCGATCGCGGCCAGCGACTCCTGCTTGGCACTGTCGAGGAAGCCGCAGGTGTTGACGATGACGATGTCGGCACCGTCGTGCTTGCGCGCGAGCTCATAGCCCTCCGCGCGAAGCCGGGTGATGATGCGTTCGGAATCGACCAGCGCCTTGGGGCAGCCGAGACTGACGAACGAAATATGGGGCGCTCTTTCCATGTGGTCGCCTGGAGCCTACGTCTGAATTGTTCGGATTGGTGATCGAAGTAATTGATCTGATGGAAAAATTCAACATCTGCTGATGCGAAACGGACGGTCAATCGTCCGAGAGGACATCTTCGCCGTTCCAGAAGCGATTTAGCCTATCCCACCAGCGTTTTGACTCGGGTTTCAGCCAGAATTCGAACCTTCTCGGGTTGATACCTCTTTTCAGAGCGACGTTCTGAATTCCCTCAAGCAGACCAATCGTGGCCGCTTCCTTTACGTAGGGTCTCCATTGCAATGCCATTGCTCAACCACTTCAAATACCGCTTCGAAATTTTGGGGCGCGCCGGCGTCCAGCTGCTCGACGAGATGGTACGCTAAATCTCCAAACGCCAAATAGTATGGCAGTTCTTCGTAGCCATCTTTCCACTCGTTGAGGAAAGCGTGCCAGGCCGGGATGAATACCGGACACGCGACGAGCATTGGGGCGAACATGTCGTTCTTGCAGATCATTGCCGAGACTGACGAGTTGACATTCCAGATGACAGCCGCCTCAGGACAGACTTTCTTTGGGAGCGGGTGGCTCAGAAGTTTACAGTCGTTGTCTAAGGACCACCCAAGGACACAAACCTCACTTTCAGCGCGGTGGCCTCCTGCATCTCTGAATCTGCCTGATTGATCGGCAGGGGCTAGTCCCAATTGCCGAGAATTACAACCCTTTCCGGGCGCTCCCGGCGTGATATGGATGGTTGCTGCTGGGCCTTAACAGATGTCGATGAGCGCTGAATCGTCTCCCAAGATCGTCATTGTCGACGAGAGCCCGATCCGTGCGGCCATCCTGGAGGAGGGGCTTCGGGAGGCCGGCTACACCGACGTGGTCCATATCAGCGAGATGCAGAGCCTGCTCTCGCGGATCTATGCGCTCGATCCCGAGATCATCGTCATCGACCTCGAGAACCCCAGCCGCGACGTGCTGGAACAAATGTTCCAGGTGAGCCGCGCGGTGCGCCGGCCGATCGCGATGTTCGTGGACCAGAGCGACGCCGCCTCGATCCAGGCGTCGGTCGAAGCGGGCGTCTCGGCCTACATCGTCGACGGCCTCAAGAAGGAGCGCATGAAGCCGATCCTCGATCTCTGCGTGTCGCGCTTCAATGCCTTTGCCAAATTGCAGGACGAGCTCGACCGCACTAAGCATGCGCTGGAGGAGCGCAAGGTGATCGACCGCGCCAAGGGCATCCTGATGAAGGTGAAGGGGCTGACCGAGGAGGAGGCCTATGTGCTGATGCGCTCGACCGCGATGCGCGAGAAAAAGAAGATCGGCGAGATCGCGCAATCGATCCTGACGGCGTCGGAGCTCCTGAAATGACCACACCCCTGCACGTCGGGTTCATTCCGTTGGTGGACGCAGCCGCATTGATCGTCGCGGTCGACAAGGGATTTGCCGCAGCCGAAGGCCTCGACGTCACGCTGGTGCGGGAAGTGTCGTGGTCGAACGTCCGCGACAAGCTCAACATCGGCCTGTTCGATGCGGCGCATCTGCTGGCGCCGGTCGCGATCGCATCACACCTCGGGCTTGGCCACGTCAAGGTGCCGATCACAGCGCCGTTCAATCTTGGGCTCAACGGCAACGCCATCACGGTGTCGCCGGCGCTGCATGCCGCG
This sequence comes from Bradyrhizobium sp. CER78, assembly GCF_029846235.1. Lineage (GTDB taxonomy): Bacteria > Pseudomonadota > Alphaproteobacteria > Rhizobiales > Xanthobacteraceae > Bradyrhizobium. The sequence continues at coordinate 148,434 of NZ_JARVWP010000003.1, read as the reverse complement.
CTGATGGAAGAGATCGACGGCGATCGTTTCGATCCAATGGCGACCGCACAGGCGCTTGCGCGGGTGGTCGTAAAGCGGCGCAAGAGCGGGGCTGAGCCGCTGACCTTCGGCATGACCTTCCCGTTCTCGACCCACAATTATCAATTGCGGTTCTGGATGGCGGCCGGCGGCGTCGACCCCGACGAGGACGTCCAGCTCGTGGTGCTGCCGCCGCCCTACATGGTGGACAGTCTCGCCAACGGGCACGTCGACGCGTTCTGCGTCGGCGCGCCCTGGAATTCGATCGCGGTCGATCTCGGCGTCGGCCACATCCTGCATTTCGTCTCCGACATCCTGCTCAGTGCGGTGGAGAAGGTGCTGGCGGTGCGCCAGGCCTGGTCGGAGAAGCATCCCGGCACCGTCGCGTCACTGGTGCGCGCGCATCTGCGCGCCGCCGAGTTCATCGAGCAACCCGAGAACCGGGGCGAGGTGGCGCGGATGCTGGCGCAGCCCGAGCGGCTCGGCGTCGACGCCGGCGTCATCCAGCGCACGCTCGATGGTCGGCTGAAGATCTCGCCGGACGGCACCATGCGTGAAAGCAACCGCTATCTGCTGGTCGGGCGCGAGGCAGCGGCGCGGCCGGACCCCGGGCAGGCGGCCTGGCTGTACGCCCAGATGGTGCGCTGGGGCCAGACGCCATATCGGCCGGAGGCGCTGAAGGCCGCCATGGCTGTGTTCAGGCCCGACCTCTACGACGCCGCGTCGGGGCGCCCAGCTGGCACCTCCAGTGCCATCGGCGCGTTCGCCGGTCCGCCGTTCGACCCCAGCGACGTTCCGGGCCATCTGGCTGCATTCAAGATCGGGCGTTGGAAGCCCTGAGCGCGGCGCAGCGGCCGCCGCCACCGGCACCTTTGCATGGGGTTGTTTTCGATATTTTCGATTGGTGCGGGACTGGCGCGGGTTCCCGACGCCTCGAATTGCAACGAATAAGATTCTCGAGCCTGCGCTCGAGGAGGAATATTCCTCTCGGAACCGTGTTCCTGAAGGCGGCAGCGTCGCTATTTTTCCCACCCGCTTGAATTGCGGCGCGAACGATATTCCATATGCCCGAGAATGGGGCGTTGGAGATCGACCATGCGCGAGCTATCGGCGGAAGCCCGCCTGCACTTTTACGCGCGACAAATTTCAAGGAAGTCCGGGACCGGAATTCAGACCGCGGCGCTCTACAGCGCCTTTGCCGTGATCGCGGCCATCGTGTTCGGCACGCTGTCCGTCCACCCGTTCTGAGACCTTCGGAAAATTCAAAAGCCGCCGTCTGATGTCCTCAGGCGGCGGCTTTGTGTTGGCTGGATACGGGTCGCTCAGTAGCGGCCGTAACCGTATCCGTATCCGTAGCCGCCGCAGGTGTTGCAGGTCTGCTGAACCGGCGCGTAGTAGGAATAGCCCGGCGAGACCATTTCGGTGCGCTCCTGCGTGGCGTATTGCGGCGCGATCCGCTCATAGGCGACGCCTTCGGGCGCGACCATCACGGTCTTCGGCACCATCACCGTGCGATACTGCGCTGGCGTGCGATGCGCGACGACGCGGCCCGGGGCCACCATCACGGTTTCCTGCACCGTGCGATATTGCGGCGGCACCGTCTGCACCTGATAGCAGGTCGTGCAGGGCTGGGGCGGCGGCGTATAGCAGCTGTAGCAGCGGGCGGAGGCCGCGCTGGTGAAGGCGGCGGTGGCAACCGCGGCAATGGTGAGGGAGAGGCTGGTGCGGAACATGCTTTGGTACCCAATTTCCTGAGAGGACAATCAAAGGCTCGGAAGCTGCACCTACCAACCAAACGGCAAGTTTGGGTTTAAGAAGACTCTTAACGGAATCTAAAGGGCCGGCGCGATGGCCGGCCCTCCCGAATCGATACGCGCGCGGCTCAATGCGCGGTCTTGAACGGCGCAACCGTGATGCCCGCCTGCTTCAGCGCTGCGCGCAGATCGCGCGCGATCTCGACGGCGCCATGCGTGTCGCCGTGGATGCAGACCGTGTCGGTCTGCATCTTGATCACCTTGCCGGTGACCGAAACGACCGCGCCATCCTGCACCATCCGCACCACGCGCTCGGCGATCGCCTTGGGATCGTGCAGCACCGCACCGGGCTTCTTGCGCGACACCAGATTGCCGTCGTCCTCATAGGCGCGGTCGGCAAACACCTCATGCGCCATCCGTAAGTTCGCGGCTTCGCCGGCGCGCACCAGCTTCGAGTTTGCGAGCACCACGAACACGAGGCTCGGATCGACGGCCTTGATCGCATTGGCGATCGCCCGCGCGGTCATGTCGTCCTCGCAGGCGACGTTGGAAATCGCGCCATGCGCCTTCACATGGGTGACCTTGTGGCCGGCCGCGGTCGCGATCGCCTGCAAGGCGCCGATCTGGTAGGCGATCAGGTTCTCGATCTCCGAGGATGTCAGCCCCGGCATCGGACGGCGGCCAAAACCATGCAGGTCGCGATAGCCGGGATGGGCGCCGACGCTGACACCGCGCGCCTTCGCGAGCTCGACCGTCTTGCGCATGATATCTGCATCGCCGGCATGAAAGCCGCAGGCGACGTTGACCGAGGTCGCAAGCTCGATCATCGCCGCATCATTGCCCATTTCCCAGGGGCCAAAGCTTTCGCCGAGATCGCAATTAAGGTCGACAGTTTTGGTCATGACGATCGATCCGTTTGTTGTTGGTGGCTCTCTTGTTTGAGCATCGTCTTGTCGGAAACCGCTTCGCACTTTTCCGGACGATGCTCTAGGGTACCGCAACCTGCCAGGTCGTCACATCGACGGCGCTGACGGCCTGACCCGCGACATTCGCATCACGCAGCGCTTCGATGTTGAGGCCAAGATCCTCGATGCCGCGAAGGCGATCGGGCAGGGAATGCAGCAACGCGTGGAACTTGATCGCTTCGGCCTGCGCTTCCGCCATCGTCACCGCCTTGAAACGGAACGGCCGGCCGGCCGAGATCTGCGCGAAGCGGCCGAAGTCGGCCGTGATCACGGTCGCGATCTTCGGATAGCCGCCGCTGGTGCCGCGGTCCGGCATCAGCACGATCGGCTGGCCGTTGCCGGGCACCTGGATGCTGCCGGTCACGGTGCCGTCGGAGACGATGTTGTGGCCGTCGAGGTGTCTGATGACGGGGCCTTCGAGCCGGTAGCCCATGCGGTCGCTGGTGGCCGAGATCTTCCACTCGCTGTCGATGAACAGCTTCTTGTTGTCTTCGGCGAACTCGTCGTCCTGCGGGCCGAACACGATGCGGATCGGCGCGTCGGCGGGGACAGGCAATTCGATGCGGCGCTCGGCGGCGCTGCTCGCGGCCTGCGTCTTCAACTCGTCGCCGCTTTGCAGCGGCCGCGGGTAGGGACTGCCGAGCCCGGCGCGGGCGTTGACCGCGAGGCTGCCGAACATCGGCTCGCCTTCGATGCCGTGCTCGATCGCGAGATAGCTGAATGAGCCGTCGCGCGCGAAGCCGAGATTGAGCGTCTCGCCTTCGACGAGTGTCGCCGAACTGTCGAACGCGATCGGCCGGCCGCCGATATCCGCATTGCGCGATGCGCCGGCGAGCCCGACGCGCACCGCGCCGCCACGCGCAGTGAAGGAGGCGCCGAACGGGCCGATCTCGACCGCGGCGGCGAACAGGTCATTTCCGACCAGCGTGTTGGCGGCCGCCAGCGAAAGCCGGTCCATCGCACCACTCGGCACCAGGCCATAGCGCTGCGAGCCCGGTCGCCCGCCGTCCTGCACCGAGCTTGCCGGTCCGATCGAGGTGACGACGAGCTTGCTCATGGCGTCACCAGTTCGGCGACGAATGCGCCGGCCTCGGCGGCGCGGTCCTGTTCGGCAAAGGTCTTGGCGTCGATCGCCGTGAAGGTGATGGCATCGCCGGGCTCCAGCAGGAAAGTCGGATCGCGATGCAATTGATAGGTTCGCACCGGGGTGCGGCCGAGCAGGTGCCAGCCGCTCGGGCCGGCGAGGCACTGCACGCCGGTCTGGATGCCGCCGATCGAGATGGTTCCGGCCGGGGTCAGCAGCCGCGGGTCCTTGCGGCGGGGCATGTGCAGGAATGTCTGGAGCCCGCTCAGATAGGACCAGCCCGGCGTGAAGCCGATCATGGCGACGCGATAGTCGCCGGCGACGTGGCGGGCGACGATTTCATCGGGCGTGGTGTTGAGTGTCTTCGCGACATCCTCGAGATCGATGCCGTGCTCGCCGCCGTAGGTGACCGGGATGCGCCAGCGCCGTGTTCCGGTCTCCGACGGCAGCGCCTTGGCGGCGCGCGCCAGAATCTGCTCGCCGAGTGCATCAAAGTTGATTTGCACGGGATCGTAATGCACCAGCAGCGACCGGTAGGTTGGCACGGTCTCGGTGATCCCGGCGATCGGCTCGGCTGCTATCAGGCGGTCGAGCGCAAGCACCCGCCGGTTGGCGGCGTCATCGATGGTGCGGCTGAATTCCACCGTGATGGCGGCATCGCCACTCGGCAAAAGGCGGGGAGGACTTAAGGGTTCGGCCATCTGGATCAAGCGGACTTCGGTGGCCATCAAGCTAGCGTGTTTCGGTTCAAAACGGAATTCGCTTCGTGCAAAATGATGCAGCAACTTCAATAAATTAATCGGCATGCCGGCGATAAATTTGGCTGATCGCAGCATTTTCGCGCAGCCCTTGACGCACGGCCTTTGCCCGGCAACATGCGCCGGTCTTTTCCTCCCATCGGAGCAAGCTTTCGAGATGTCACTGTCCACTGAGGCGATCGCGACGCTGTCGCACGTGTCCACCGCCACCATCACCACGGTCCTGCTCAAGAAGGGCCTGCGCAACATTTGGATGCGCGGCACCAAGCCCTTGAAGCCCGGACAGAAGCGGCTGGTCGGACCGGCCTTCACGCTGCGCTTCGTGCCGGCCCGCGAGGATCTGGCGACGCCGGAATCCTGGTCGTCGCCGATCTCGACCCGCACTGCGATCGAGGCGATGCCGGCGGGCTGCATCGCCGTGGTCGATGCCATGGGCATCACCGATGCCGGCATTTTCGGCGACATCCTTTGCGCGCGCATGGTCAAGCGCGGGGTGACGGCGCTGATCACCGACGGCGTGGTGCGTGACGTCGAGGGCGTGCTCGGCACCGGCCTGCCGGTGTGGTGCGACGGCTATGCCGCGCCGCCGTCGGTCGCGGGTCTGACCTTCGTCGGCTGGGGTGAACCGATCGGCTGCGGCGGCGTTGCCGTGTTTCCGAACGACGTGGTGGTGGCGGACCAGGACGGCGCGGTGCTGATCCCGCAGGCATTCCTCGATCACGTGCTGGCCGAAGGGCCGGAGCAGGAACGGATGGAAGCCTGGATCGTCAACGAGGTGAACAACGGCGCCCAGCTGCCAGGCCTGTACCCGATGAATGCCGAGACCAAGGCGCGCTACGCCGCGAGCAAGAAATAGCGTCAAGAGAGGGAGGTAACCCCATGGATATCCACGTTTCCGGCTCGCGGCCGACCCGCCGCGCGCCGAAGGAGAATTTCACCGGCAGCGTGCTGCAGGACCCGATCAACATGGCGCCGGCACCGGCCCGGCTGAACGCCTCGCGGGTGTCGTTTGAGCCCGGTGCCCGCACCGCCTGGCACACCCATCCGCTCGGGCAGACGCTTTACGTGATCTCGGGCATCGGCCGCGTGCAGGCCAAGGGCGGGCCGATCCGGGAGATCCGCCCCGGCGACGTGGTCTGGATTCCGCCGAACGAGAAGCACTGGCACGGCGCGTCGCCCGACAACAGCATGACCCACATCGCCATGCAGGAGGCACTCGACGGCGTCTACTCGACCTGGATGGAGCACGTCACCGACGAGGAATACAACGGCAAGGTCGGCTAAGCCGTCGTTGCCCGCCAAGACAGAAAGCCCCGCTCGTGAGCGGGGCTTTTGCTTTCGTAGCTCGGATGGAGCGAAGCGCAATCCGGGGCGATCTTTCCCGCGGCAAGGTCCCCGGGTTTCGCTGCGCTTCATCCGGGCTACAGGAGATCAATTCACCCGCGTCCAGGTCTGGCCGCCGCAGAACATGCCGCCGAACGCGCAGCCCTCCACGCGCAGGGTGTCGGGGCTCTTCAGCGCGATGGTGGAATCGTAGGTGCTGCCGCTGTTCGGATCGAAGATGCGGCCGCTCCACTTGTCCTTGCCGGGTTTCATGTTGATCAGAACCTGTTCGCCATTGGCGTTCGATTTCTTGTCGACCGAGTAACCGCAGAGATTGGCGCCGCATTGCTCGATGCGGACCTTGCCTTCCTTTTCCTCGGTCAGCCAGACGCCGAGCGGCGAGTTGGCTGCCTGCACGGGGTTCGCTGCAGGCTTGGGTGCAGGTGATGCGGCGCCGACCGTTTGCGGTGGGATGGGACTGGCCGCCGGCGCTGCGCTTTGCTGCACAGCAGGTGGCGCCGGTGGTGGTGGCGGTGCGGTCGCCGCTGTAGCCGGCGGCGGCGCGACGCTCGTGTTCGCGGGCTCTGCCGTTGCGGCTGCCGGCGCCGCCGGGGCAGCGGCGTGATCAACCGCAGCCGGAGAGGGTGATGCAGTGGCCGTGGGTGGCGTGACGGGCGGAGACGGAGAATCCGTCCTGGCGTCCTTCGGAGCGCTCTCGCGCTTCTGCTCGGCGTCTTTGTGCGTGGCGCGCTTGGAGCTGCGGCCGGTATTGTCGTAGACGCCGGGAATGGAAACCGTTCCACGGTCCGGATCGATGCGGATGGTGCGGCCGCCGTAATCGAACGTGTATTGTGCCTGCGCTGTCACTGTACTCGCCAGCACAAGCGTGGCGATCGCCAGAAGCTTCTTCATCTCGATCTCCAGTGCAGGGAATCCCGTTCGCAAGGCTATTTGGTAGCCGCCTCGTTGAACGTGCCCCAGATCACGGTCAAAACATGAGTCGAGTCCTGAGAGCTTTGGTTCAAAGCATTGGATCGCGGTTCGGTTTCAGGCCGAGCGCATCAATTTTTGGGCACGCGGGTCTGATGCCGCAGGCTATTCGAACCATGCGGCGTAGATCTTCGCATAGCTGCCGTCTTCGTGCGTGATGTGAAGCCACTGGTCGACGAACGCCTTCAAGGCGACGTCGCGTTGCATCCAGTAGGCCTTTTCCGCGAAGTCGAACGGCTTGTCGGGATGCACGGCGCAGAGCACGCCGGGATGCAGCTTCTGCTGATAGCGCGTCTCGGACGCGTCGGTCATCATCAGGTCGGCATCGCCCTTGGCGATCTCGTCGAAGATCTTGGTGTTGTCGTTGAAGACGCGGATATCGGCGGTCTTCACATTGGCGCGCGCAAAGCGCTCATTGGTGCCGCCGGGATTGACGATGACGCGGGTGCCCGGCTTGTCGATCTCGGCGAGCGTCTCAAACTTGCCTTTGTCGGCGCAGCGCGCGATCGGCGTCTTGCCCTCGTGCATGATCGGGGTCGAGAACAGGCCCTTCTTCTGCCGGTCGAAGGTGATGGAGACGCCGCCCATCGCGATGTCGAAATTGTCGGCCTCGAAATCCCTGGTCATTTGCGGCCACGATGTCGGCACGAACTCGACTTTGACGCCCAGCGCCTTGCCGAGCGATTGCGCCATGTCAACGTCGAAGCCGCGAAACGCCTTGGTCTCCTTGTCGAGCGCCGTGAAGGGCAGGTAGTCGCCGGTCATCCCGACGCGCAGCGTGCCGCGCTTGACGATCTCATCGAGCCGGGATGGCGCCTGCTGCGCATGTGCGGCGGAAAGAAGCAAAGCGAGAGTGAGGCCGGCCAGCGCGCGAAACATCAAACGTCTCCGTCAATTCCGATGACATGTCATTGCGGAGCATTTAGACCAGATGAAGCGATCGAGCCAGCATCGCGAGGGCAAAAGTGACCATCTCGCTCCATGAAGCATCCGTCGGCGTCTATCTGCCGTATCTGCGCAATCTTTCCGCGCTGCTCGATCATGCCGAGGCGCACAGCAGGGCGCGCAAGTTCGATCCCGACGTGTTGCTCGGAATGCGGCTCGCGCCGAACATGTACAGCCTTCGCCAGCAGATCGGGGAGGCGAACCGGCACGTCGTGCTGAGCTGCGCGTTGCTGGCGGGGCGCGCGCCGCTCGCCTTCGCAGAGGCGGAGCCGGACATTGCGGAGTTGAAAGCGCGGATAGCCGCCACGATTGATTTTGCGCAGGGCCTGCCACGGGAGGTGATCGACGCCGCCGCCGACAGGGATGTCGTCTTCACGTTCCGCAGCGGCGCGACCAGGCCATTCACCGGCAAGTCCCTGATCCTGACCTTCAGCGTTCCGCAGTTCTTCTTCCATATCGCAACTGCCTACGACATCCTGCGCCATGCCGGCGTCGATCTCGCGAAGAAGGACTTTCTCGGACCGCCGAGGCCGCCGCAGGGTTAGGCCTCGTTGCTGTCCCGGCTCATCCGCAGGGCGGCAGCGGTGCGGCTGGCGATCTCGTGCTTGAAATGCTCGAAGCGCCGCCGCGCTTCGGCCTCGCGATCGTCGACGAATTTGATCGCGGCGTCCCGGTCCATGGGGCCGTTGACCAGAGGGGCCGATCCTTCGCCGACGGTCTCGTCGACATAGTACTGGGCGCCGTCCTGGCGCACCGTCCAGCGGAAGCGTAGCGCGGCCATCGGGCCCGGGCCGGACTTGGAATAGCCATTGGCCTCGATCGGTTGAGGCGGCTGGATCGGCTCCGGCTCCGGCTCCGGCGCGCTCGGCTCGGGTTCACTCAGCTCGGGCTCACTCGGCTCAGCCGGCGCGACCGGCTGAGCCTGTTCGATCGGCGCGGGCTCCTCGGTTGGTGCCGGCTCGACGGCCGCCGGTTCGGCGGGCGCGGCCTCGATGGTCACGGTCTTGATGGATACGGTCTCGACGGTAACGACTTCGACCGACGAGGGCAGGGGCGGCGGCATCGCGATGGAGACCGGCGGACCCTCAGTCGGCTCGGATGCTTTGTCCGCCGTCTTGTCGGGCGACGTGGCCTTCTCGGGAGGTGTCTTGGTCTGATCGAGAATGCTCGCGATCGCGGCAAGCGCATTGTCGGTCGGGTCGCTCACGGTTCGGTCTCCCAGGCACGACGCCGGCGGAATCGCGCCGACGCCCTTCCTATCTACCTGATCTGACTATCCTTTGTCAGCTAGGCGCTTCGCTTGATAGCGCTAGGCGCAAACCGGCGGACGGCGGTCCTTCCAGGGACGGACCTGCTCGAGCTGGCCGGCGAGGCGGAACAGCAGTCCTTCCTCGCCGAGCTTGGCCGCGAACATCATACCGAGCGGCAGCCCTGCCTTGTTCCAGGCCAGCGGCACCGACATCGCCGGCTGCCCGGACATGTTGAACATCGAGGTGCCCGGCATGTAGCGGCGCAGCGCCGGCGCGATGTGGCTCAGATCCTCGGACATGGTGTTCAACTCGCCGAGGCGGAGCGGCGGCGCACACAGGGTCGGGCTGAGGAAGACGTCGCAGCCCTCGAAGAAGGTCGCAAGCCCGCGCGAGACCTGGAATGCCGCAAGCTGCGCGGCGACATAATCGGCCGGGACCATCTTGGCCGAGTTCTGGCCGCTCGCGAGCGTCAGGCGCTCGACATCGTCCGACGTCAGGGTGCGCCCGACCCGCTGCTCGAGCAAGCGGATGGTCAGCGCCGTGTTGCCGCCGACGATCGTGGTCATGAGCGCGGCGGGATCGGCCGCAAGCTGTGGCGCGCGCTCCTCGACATGATGACCAAGGCCAGCCAGCAGCTTGGCAACGTCGCGGACCGCCGCTGATATCTCCGGATCAATGGCATCGCCGTAGGGCGACTTGTCGGTGAAGCTGATGCGTAGCTGACCAGGGTCGCGGCCGACTTCCTGCGAGAACGGCCGCTCCGGCGGCGGCGCGACGTAGAGGCTCGACGGCTCCGGACCATGGATCGCATCCATCATGACCGCGCTGTCGCGCACGCTGATGCTGAGCACATGGCCGACCGAGAAGCCGCCCCAGCCTTCGCCGCGGTCGGGACCGCAGGGGTTGCGGGCGCGCGTCGGCTTCATGCCGAACACACCGCAGGCGGAGGCTGGAATTCGGATCGAGCCGCCGCCGTCGCTGGCATGCGCGACGGGCAGGATACGCGCCGCGACCGCAGCCCCGGCGCCGCCGGACGAGCCGCCGGAGGAATGCTCGAGATTCCAGGGATTGCGGGTCGGGCCGAACAGACGGGATTCCGTCGTCGGCATCAGACCGAATTCCGGGCTCGCGCTCTTGCCGAAGATCGCAAGACCCGCATCGAGGAAGCGCTGTGTCAGCGTCCCGTTGTGGTCTGCGACGAAGTCTTTCAGCAGGCTGGCGCCCGACGTGGTGCGGGTGCCCGCGAGCAGATCAAGGTCCTTCAGCAGGAACGGCACGCCGGTGAACGGGCCGTCAGGCAGGCCCTTGGCGATCTGGCGCTCGGCGTAGTCGTAATGCTTGACGACAACGGCGTTGATCTTGGGGTCGATCGCGGCGGTGCGCGCGATCGCCTCGTCGAGCAACTCCTTCGGCGTCACGTCCTTGTTGCGGACCAGCTCGGCGAGACCGACCGCATCGGAGTTGCCGAATTCCTTGAAGGCCATTTAGGTGCTCCGCATCGCCGGGCCGATCATGCGGATCGGCCGCGGCGTGAACGAGGATCGATGAAAGCTCAGCCGAGCACGTCCTGGTTGATCACGTTCTGGCGCAGCGGATTGCCGTCCAGCACGCTCAGGATATTGCGCGCGGTCTGTTCGCTCATGCGATCGACGGCCTCGACGGTCACGCCGGCGACATGCGGTGCCATGATCACATTCGGCAGGGCGTGCAGCGGCTGGCCGACCGGCGGAGGCTCGACCTCGAACACGTCGAGGCCTGCGCCGGCGAGCTTGCCCGACACCAGCGCGTCGTGCAGCGCCTTCTCGTCCACGATGCCGCCGCGGGCCGTGTTGATGAGATACGCGGTCGGCTTCATCAGCCTGATCCGCGCAGCGTTGAACAGGCCGACGGTCTCGGGCGACTTCGGGCAATGGATCGTGACGAAATCCGCCCGCGGCAGCGCCGCCTCGAGGCTCGGCACCGCCTCGCAGCCGGCCGCAGTGATCTCGCTGGCGGGCTTGTACGGGTCGTAGACCAGCACGTTCATTTCCATCGCAAGGCAACGCTTGGCTGTGCGGGTGCCGATGCGGCCAAAGCCGACGATCAGGACCGTCTTGCCGTAGAGGTCGAACGGCAGCACGCCGAGCCGGCTCGCCCAGGTGCCGTCTTTCACCATCGCGTGCATTTCCTGCGCGCGCTTGGCCAGCGTCAGCATCATGAACAAGGCATGCTCTGCGACCGACGGCGAGTTCGCGGTGCCTGCGACCATCAGCGGCACCTTGCGGGCCGACAGCGCGGGCACGTCGACGGCGTCGTAACCGACGCCGATCCGGGTCACCACCAGCATGCCCTTGGAGGCCTCGAGCTCAGCCTCGCCGAAGCGGGTCGCGCCGAGCGCCACGCCATGGACCGGCGCGTGCTGCTCCAGCATCGCCTGGAAGTCCTTGGCCGAGATCAGGTTGGGAAATTCGATGAGTTCGACGTCGTCCCGCTCGTTGAGGAGGACCCGCGCCCCCGGAGACAGAGTCTGGGTGATGAAGATCTTCTTCTTGTTGGTGGCCATTTCCTGCCCTTGAGGTTTCTTGTGCGCCGTCAAAGGACGGCGCCGGTCACCTCGTTTAGCAAATGCATATTGTTGAGGTCCACAGCCAATCGGAGCGGGCTGCCATCTTGCGCGCCCGCATTGGGGCTGACCCGGCCGCAGACCTGACTGCCCTCGAGCGTGAAATAGACCAGGGTCTCCATGCCCATCGGCTCGGTGACGTCGAGCACCGCGTCGAACGGCTCGACGCCGGGCTCGGCATGCGGCCGCGCCTCCATGACGTGCTCGGGCCGGATGCCGAGCAGCAGTCTGTCGGTGCGGGAGAGGGCCTGGTAGCGGGCGGCGCGCGCGGGCGGCAGCGCGAAGGCGAGGCGGTCGGTCAGCCGCACGTTGAGCTTGCCGCCGACGTCCTCGAGCCGGCATGGCACGAAGTTCATCGCCGGCGAGCCGATGAAGCTTGCGACGAAGCGGGTCGCGGGCTTGTGATAGAGCTCGTTGGGCGTGCCGATCTGCTCGATCCTGCCGTGGTTCATCACCACGACGCGATCTGCCAGCGTCATCGCTTCGACCTGATCGTGGGTAACATAGACGGTCGTGGTGCGGACCTTCTGATGCACCTTCTTGATCTCGATCCGCATCTGCACGCGTAGCTTGGCGTCGAGATTGGACAGCGGCTCGTCGAACAGGAACACCTTCGGATTGCGCACGATGGCGCGTCCCATCGCAACGCGCTGGCGCTGGCCGCCGGAGAGCTGCTTGGGCTTGCGGTCGATCAGGTCGGTGATGTCGAGCATCCGGGCGGCTTCCGTGACCCGGCTCTTGATCTCGGCCTTGGGGTAGTTCTTGAGCCGCAGCCCGAACGACATGTTCTCGGCGACGGTCATGTGCGGATACAGCGCATAGTTCTGGAACACCATCGCGATGTCGCGGTCCTTCGGCGGCACGTCGTTGACGACGTCGCCGCCGATCATGATGTCGCCGTCGGAAATGTCTTCGAGGCCGGCGATCATCCGTAGCGTCGTCGACTTGCCGCAGCCGCTCGGCCCGACCAGCACCACGAACTCGTGGTCGGCGATATCGAGGTCGATGCCGCGCACCGCCTCGACCTCGTCGTAACGCTTCACCACCTTGCGCAAACTCACGTCGGCCATGAATTCCTACCCTTGTCGCGTTCAACCCTTTGTCGCACCGGCAGTCAGGCCGGCAATGTAGTAGTCCATCAGGAAGGCGTAGATGATCAGCGGCGGCGCGGCGCCGAGCAGGGCGCCGGTCATGATCTGTCCCCAGTTGAAGACGTCACCCTTGATCAGGGTGGTGATGATGCCGACCGGCAGCACGAGCTGATCCGTCGAGGTGGTGAACACCAGGGGATAGAGGAACTGGGCCCAGGAGACCGTGAAGGCGAAGATCGTCGCCGCGATCAGGCCGGGCAGTGCGACCGGGATGAAGATCCGGGTCAGCGTCTGGAACCAGCTCGCGCCGTCGATGATCGCGGCTTCGTCCAGCTCTTTCGGGATCGAGGCGAAATACCCGATCATGATCCAGGTGCAGAATGGCACCGTCAGCGTCGGATAGATGAACAGCAGCACGTACCAGCGATTGACGAGCTGGATGCCGGTCCAGTCGCCGAACACCGCGAACATCTTGAACAGCGGGATGAACAACAGGCTGTCCGGGATGAGGTAGGTGAGGAACACGCCGGTCGCGAGCGTCGCCGAGCCCCAGAATTTCATCCGCGCCAGCGCAAAGGCGGCCGGCACGCTGATCAGCATCGTGATGGTGACCACGATGATCGAGACCCAGGCCGAATTCCAGAAGAAGCGCAGGAACTGGTTCGAGGTCAGCAGCTGGACGTAATTCTCGAGCGTGGGTTGGTGCACCCACCACGGATTGGTCGCCGCCGATATCTCCGCGCTGCCCTTCAGCGAAGTGATCAGCATGTAGAATGGTGGCGTCAGCGAGAAGATCGCGAACAGCGTCAGGAAGAAATAAGACCAGCGCAGTGCCCAGGTCCGGTCGCGGCTCATGCTGCCGTACTTGACCTTGCGGGTCGGTCCCGACTTGTCGATCGTCACCGTGCTCATCAGGCTTCGTTCCCGCGTTTGGTGATATCGCGCAGGATGAAGATCGCCGCGATCGCGAGGATCGGCACCATGAACAGCGAGACGCTGGCGCCGAGCGGAATATCGCTGCCCTCGATGCCGACGCGGAACGCCCATGTCGCGAAGATGTGGGTGTGGTCGAGCGGTCCGCCCGCGGTCAGGATGCGCACGATGTCGAAATTGGCGAACGTCACGATCAGCGAGAACAGCGTCGTGATCGCGATGATGTTGCGCATCATCGGGAGCGTCACGTACCAGATCCGCTGCCACCAATTGGCGCCGTCGATCGCGGCCGCCTCATAGAGCTGCTCGGGCACCGATTTCAGCGCCGCCAGATACATGATCATGAAGAACGGCGCGCCGTACCAGACGTTGACCAGGATCACCGAGAAGCGCGCCCACATCGCATCCCCGGTCCACGGGATCGGACCGATGCCGAAGAAGGACAGCGTGTAGTTGAAGGCGCTGTAGGACGGGTCGAACAGCCACAGCCAGGCCAGCGTGCTCATTGCCGGCGGGATCACCCACGGCACAAGCAGCATGCCGCGCCACTTGCGTTGCTTGTTGGCGGGCACGTTGTGCACGAAGTGCGCGACGATGAAACCGATCAGCGCCTTGAAGATCACCGCGGAGATCGCGAAAATGCAGGATTGCTTGACCACCAGCCAGAAGGTTTCGCGCTTGAACAGGAACTCGAAATTGCCGAAGCCGACAAACTTCGTCATCGCCTTGTTCAGCGTCGCCAGATGTAGCGAATAGATCGCCGGATAGATCACCAGGATCGCGATCAGGAGGATCAACGGCAGCGTCATCAGGAACGCCGACATTGATTTGCGCCGCAGCGCGTTGCGCAGGCCGACACGCCGTCGCCCTGACTGGGCCGCCGCCGTGCGGTTGGGCTGGAATGCGACATCAACCATAACGCAGGTCCCTCGCGCGGGTTGGTTGCACAGCTCGCCGGTTCGGCGGCCGGGAAGTAGAGACGAGAGCTCGCGCGGCCAGCACCAAAGGCGGTCGCGCGAGAGCTCGCCTGTCGTCAGCTTCGCATGAAGCCTTCACACTCGCCCTCGGCCCAGGCAAGCGTCTTTTCCATGGCCTCACCCTGGTGGTACCGCAGGCACATCTTGGTCAGCGTGGCCTGGAAGTAGATCTGCTGGGCGACCTTGGGCGGCGCGGGCGAGGCCGCGATCGATAGCGTCTGGTGCTTATAGGGGTTCGGGTAGTGATAGAGCGTGCCCTTCGGCGGTCCGATCTCTTCCCAGACCTTCAGCGTCGTGAGCTTTTCGTAGGCCGGCAGATCGTAGCCGCCGCTCGCGACCACCATCTTCTCGATCGATGCGGGTTGCGACAGGAACGACAGCAGGCTCTTGGCCGCCTCCTTGTTCTTCGAGAACGACCAGATCGACCAGAAGAACGGCAGATAGGGCGCGAAGCGTCCCTTGGGTCCGGCCGGGAAGCCGTGCGTCCAGCATTGCTCCGCGACCTGCGGGGCATCGCGCTTGGCGACCGCCCAGGCGCTCGGCGGGTTCATGATCATCGCGCCCTTGCCCGCCACCAGCCACTTGTTGTTGGAGGCATCGTCCCATGCGGAGACATCGGGCGGCAGGAAGGCGAGCAGCTTCTTGTAGTAGTCGAGCGACTGGCGCACCGCGTCGGTCTTGACCGTGAGGTTGCCCTTGGCATCGACCAGCTGCGCGCCGAACGACTGGAAGATCGCGCCGGCGGTGTCGACACTGTCGCTGGTCTCGCCGAGACCGATGCCGAACGGGAAGCCGGCCTTGTGGCAGGCTTCGGCCGCCTTGAGGAATGTGTCGAGGGTCCAGTTATCCGCTTTCGGCGGGCTTCCAGCCGGGTACATCTCCTGGACGTCGATGTTGGCGTATTTCTTCATCAGGTCGATGCGCGAGCAGGGGCCCTTGATCTGGCTGCCGACGCTGGCGGGAACACCGAGCCATTTGCCGTCGGCCTGGCCCAGATACTTCACCGTGCCGTTGACCTCGCCGTTCAGCTTGATCAGCGGGTCCATGATGTCGTTGACCGGCTCGAGCAGCTCGGCATTGGCCTGCGGCCACCATGTCGGCATCTGGAAGATATCGTGACCGGATTTCGCCTGCGCCTCGGCGGCGATGGTGACGATGTTCTTGTTGCCCTGGCTGGTGATGTAGTCGAGCTGAACCTCGACCTTTTCCTTGGCGGCCCATTCATTGACGAGCTCGGTGGAGGCGCTGTTCGCGCCCGGCACCCAGTGATCCCAGAAGCCCATCGAGAGCTTGCCGGCTGCGTAGGCGCCACGCACGTAGGGGGCTGTGATGAGCGCCGCCGATGACAGCGCTGTCGCTGCAACGAATTCTCGGCGCGAAAGCTTCTTCCGTGACATGGCATTCCCTCCCTGGTAGCCGACGGACAAAAGACTTTTTTGAATCCCGTTGTTGTTTTTGTGCGTCGCGTTCGCGCGACGTCGCGGGATTTCGTTCACACCGATCAGAACAGAATTGCCGGCGGCTGTCGAGAAACGAGATGCCTGTGCCACGTAGTACTAACGTTGTGGTCAAATCGGAGGCAGCATCATCGCATCACTGCCATTGCCGGCGGTTTGCGGCGGTTCTTGCAATCATGCTGCGACGCACCCGAAGGTTGGCGCGGCCGTGATCGCGGACGGTGCGCGGTTGAGCCGCAGCTTTCCGGTCAAGCCCGACCGATCCGTGTTCCGTCATGTTGATGCCCAGCCCGACCGATAGACTTGCCGAAGGCGGAGACGATAAAGTCGGATTCGTCGAGCCTACCCCCGCTTCCATTCTGCAATCCATCATCGATCACGGAGACCCGACCATGCTCATCCCGGTAGCGAAGCTGCGAGCACGATGGAAATTGTGCGCCGCGGTTGGGGCCGCCACCGTCACGCTGCTTGCCGTGCCCCATATGGTCGATGCGCAGATCGTGCAGGGTGTCGAGCAGGGCGCCCGCGAAGGCAACAAGGCTGCCGGACCAGTTGGCGGGGTTCTGGGCGGAGCGATCGGCGGCGTCGTCGGGGTTGTGACCGGCGTGACCGGGGTGTTGACCGGCAACAACGGCAACCCGAATGCCGGCAACGGCAAGAACGCACAGGCTCCCGCGTCCGGTGACAAGCAGGGCGCCAAGGCCGCCAAATCGGCCAAGGCCGCCGCCAAGGACAAGGTCGCCAAGCAAGCGCCGACCGTGCTGACCCAGGCCGGCGCACCGCAGCTCACGGCCGAACAGATCGTCGCCAATAGCGACGCCAACATCGAGCGGATCAAGAAGGAACTCAACCTGACGCCGGAGCAAGAGAAGAACTGGGCCGGCTTCAACAGTGCGATGCACTATCTCGGGCACAATGGCGCCGACCGGCTCAACCTGCGCATTGCACGCGCGCAGCGCGATCCGCCCGACGACATCATCGAGCAAATGCGCAACGAGGCCCAGTTCCTCAATGATCGCGCGGTCGATCAGCGCGGCGTCGCCGATGCCGCCGAGCCGCTTTATGCCAGTCTCGACGACAAGCAGAAACAAATCTTCATCAATGAAATGGTCCGCCTCAGCCACGAGCGCGGGCTCGACTGAGCACTTTTTCGCCCCCGAAGTGGGGACGAATAGCCGGGCCACCAAGCCCTGGGGTAGGTTAAAGGCGCAGCACCCGGCTATTCTGCCGCAGCGGCGCGGCCCGGTTAATTCGTCATTCAATGTTGAAGAAAAACCGACCGGATCACGCCCGAGTGATGGCCGAGTCTGGGCCTTGTCGGGAACCGATTTCGCGATGGGAAATAAATGGCCGACGGTTGCGTCGGCCATTTGTTGAGCAAGGCAATCCGGCGAAGGCTGCTTCAGCTCTTTTCGGTTCAGCCCTTTTCGGTTTAGCTCTTGGGGAAGTTCAGCTCCACGCCGACGCCGTCGGGATCGTAGAGGAAGATCTGGGTGTCGCCGGTGCGCGGCACGATCTGCTCACGGAAGCTGACGTTCTTCGCCTGCAGGCGCTTGCGCACGGCGTCGACGTCGGTGGCAGCGAAGGCAATATGGTCGAGCCGCCCGGTGTCTTCATATTTTTTCTCGGTGCCCCGCACGACGATGCCGTCGCGCGGCTTGCGGGTGCCCATTAAATGGACAGTGGCCTGGCCGCCGGAATAGAGCCAGTAGCCGGGGAAATCGAGCGGCGGACGATCGCCATTCTCGAGCCCGAGCACATCGCAATAGAACGCCTTGGTCTTCTCCAAATCCTGCGGTTCGATGGTGTAATGCTGCAGTCCGCCCAACGGCATGGTTCTTCTCCTTGAGAATTCAGATTAGACGAAGCTGAGATCAGCATCGACGCCCAGCATCCAGGCGCCGACCGTCTCGAAATGGCTGAAGCGGCCCTGCAGTTGCTGCGTCACGGTATGAATGTCGCGGAAACGCCGTTCCAGCGGATGGCCGTCGAAGATCGCGGTGGCGCCGGCCGTGTTGTAGGCGAAGTCGACGGCCTCGCGCGCCTTATGAATGGCGTGCGTCGCCGCCATCCGGATCGTCATGCGCTGCGCGACCGTAATGCTGTGGCCGGCCACCAGGTCCTTCCAGATGTCTGCCGTCGATTGCAGCAGGAAGGCGCGGGCGGCGCGCAGATTGACCTCGGCCTGGGCTAGGCCGGATTGCACCACGGCATTGTCGCGCAGCGTCTTCTTCATGCCGCGCGGCACCTTGTTGCGGGCGACGTCGACGAAATTGTCCAGCGCGCTGCGGGCAATGCCGCAGGCAACCCCGGCGAACCCGACCTGGTAGCAGGTGTGGTTGCTCATCCGGTACAGCGGACCATCCTCGCGGCATTCGCGGTCGAATTCGCGGGTGATCGAATGGTCCGCGCGGACGAAGAAGTCGTTGAGCGCGAACTGGTCGCTGGCGGTACCGCGCAGCCCGACCGTGTTCCAGATGTCGGTCCATTGGACGTCCTCGGTCCGCACCAGCATGGTGCGTTCGACCTGTTCGCCATTGGCGTCGCGGCGCGGCGAGCCGTCCGCGGCATAGACCGGGCAGTGCGCGCCGAGCCAGGTGGCGTGCCGCCCGCCCGACGCGAACGACCAGACACCGGTGACGCGGTAGCCCCCCTCGCATTCGATCGCCTTGACCTTCGGGCCGGGGCCCCAGGCCAGCACGGCACGCGGATCGGTGAACATCTCCCGTGCGACCGGCAGGTCGAGATAGGCCGCCGACATCGCGCAGCCGCCGGCCTGGCTCAGGCACCACGCCGTCGAGGCATCGGCCTTGGCGATGGTCTCGATGGTATGGAAGAAGGTGACGGGATCGGTCTCGATCCCGTGGGTTGAACGGGGCAGCAGCAGGCGGAACAGCTGCGCCTCATGCAGCCGGTCGAGCAGATCGGGCGGCAGGCGGCGGGTCGTTTCGATCTCGTCGGCGGCGGCCGCAACCGCGTCCCTGATCGCCTCGGCACGGGCGATCACGTCACGATCGCCGGCGAGATCCGCAGAAGTCGTGTCCATGTCCGCCTCCCTCAGGCGCGCCGGATCGTTGCGGAGGCCGCGACATCAGCCGTCGCGTTGAGCTCCTTGTCGATCTGCTCGATCGACTTGCCCCGCGTCTCCAGCCCAAAGAACAGATAGACGGCGCCCGCCATCAGGAACCAGCAGCCGAGATAGACGAAGGCGGTCGGGATCTGGGTCAGCGGCACGTCCGGCTTGAGGTAGTTGTTCGAGCCGACGATCAATGCGAGGCCGACCGGCCCGATGATCTTGCCGATGCCGCCAAAGCCGTAGGCCGATCCCATGCCCGTGGTGCGCAGATGCGACGGCCAGACCTCCGCCGCATAGGGCCCCACGATCGCAAAGCCGCCGTCGGCGAAGAAGAAGGCAGCGCCAAGCAGCAGCCAGAACGCCGACATGCCGAACAGCGCCGCGTCGTAGTGATAGCCGGCAACGATGGTCAGCGCGCCGGCGCCGAAGCCGAGCAAGCCGCCGGCCACGCGCCGTCCCAGCAACTCCGAGAAATAAGAAAACGAGATGCGGCCGACGAAGCCGGTGACGCTGAGCAGGATCATCATCTTGGCGGCCTCCTGCGGCGTGACCTTCAGTAGCAGCACGAACAGGGCGGGCGCCCACAGTGTGATGCCGTAGACACCGGTCTGCGCGCCGGCATTGCCGAGCCAGGAGACGACCAGGCTGCGCGGATATTTGAACAGGTCGAACCAGCTGGTCGTGACGATCGGGCCGGCGTCGGCCGCGCTCGGCAATGGCAGTTCCGACGGCGGCACCTGTAGGGCCCAGGCCAGCGACTTGCGGGCCTCGTCATAGCGTCCCTGTCGGCACAGCCAGCGCGGCGATTCCGGAACCCAGAGCCGGACCAACAGAACCAGGATCGCCGGCAGCACGCCGATCGCAAACAACAGCCGCCACTGATCGGTGCCCATGATCGCGCCCAGCACCGCGCCGAGGCCGACGCCGAGCGGGATCACGCAGGTGACGAGCCCGCCGACCCAGCCGCGCTTGTGCGAGGGCATGAACTCCTGCACCAGCGGCAGGTCGACGCAATAGAGGCCGCCGACACCGGTGCCGACGAAGAAGCGCAGGATCGCGAGATAGACCCAGCCATTGTCGGGCGTGAAGTAAAGGAGACCGGTCGCGATCGAGAAATTCAGCACCGTGCCGATGAAGACGATGCGCCGCCCGACCCGGTCGGCGAGCCAGCCCCAGAGATAGGCGCCGATGATCGCGCCGATGCCGGAACTCATCAGCACGGTGGCCGACTGGCCGAAGGTGAGTTTCCATGGCCCGATCAGGAAGGCGAGCACAAAGCCGATCAGGAAGTAATCGAAGAATTCCAGCGCATCGCCGATGATGGCCGCCGCAAGGATCTTGATCTGGTTGCCGGTCAGAGTCGTCCGGCGATCGAGAATCTCGAACATGGCGCGTCTCCCCATGGCGCCTGTTCATTGTTGTTGGGAGCCTGCGTCGCGCCAGCGCATCGCCCATCAGATAAGGCTATCCTCGCGCCGTCGCGAACGGCAAGCCCGCGCCGACGCGGGGCTCATCTGCGCGGAGGCGATACGCAATTCGGCTTAGTGCTGCGCACAAATCGTGGTGCGAAAGCCTGATGTGAGCCGCGCCAGCCGTTGACTCCTGCAATGCCGATCGCCCACGTTCACGTGAAGAGAGTGGGGGAGGCAGTCCGGGTGGACGAAAAGCGCAGGCATCCGCGAACCGAAGTCAACGAACCCGGCTATGTCTCGTCGGGCGGTTCGGTCATGCATTGCACGATCGTGAACATATCTCCGGAAGGGGCGGCTATCGAGGTCGAGAATCCGGCCTTCGTCCCGCACCGATTCCGCCTGGTCATGGCCCGCGACGCTTCGGTGGTCCATGAGTGCCAAGTGATCTGGAGCAAGAAGACGCGGATTGGAGTGAGTTTCGTGACGACCGCCTGAGTGCGGCAATCTCCCAGCGCGACATGATCACGGCGGCCGGTTCCGATCTTACCCTGAAGGGCTTCGACCACCCGGTTGCGCTGTTTCCTGCGTGAATTGACGCGGCGCAACAAAAAGACGGCTCCCGCGCGGAGCACCGCGCCGAAGCCGTCGGGGATGGTCGTTTGCCGATTACGAACTCTGCCTCAACGCAGCGTTGGCGGCTTCGTTCCGGCCGTGGCCAGGATTTTCGTCAGCGCCACATGCCGCGCATCCGGGCGCCGATGTCGATCGGCGGCGCGCGGCTGGCGGAGGAGGCTTGCGCGGCTGCGGCGCGCGGCCAAGTGGTTCGCTCGAACATCGGCAGCAGCCGTTCCGGGATGAAGCGGGTGCGAGAGGCGTACATATGGCGGTCGCCCTTGGCGGCCTGGCCGTGGACGAAGAAGCGCTGCGGCACCATGAGATGCAAATCGTCCTTGGCGCGGGTCATCGCGACATAGAGCAGGCGGCGCTCCTCCTCGAGCTCGGCCGAGGTGCCGGCGCCGAGGTCGGAGGGCATGCAGCCGTCGACGACGTTGAGCACGTAAACGGACTTCCACTCCTGTCCCTTGGCGGAATGGATGGTCGACAGGATCAGGTAATCCTCGTCGAGCAGCGGCACGCCGGCCTGGTCGCTGGTCGCGTCGGGCGGATCGAGCGTGAGCTCGGTGAGGAAGCGCTCGCGCGACGGATAGCCGGCCGCGATCTGTTCGAGCTGGATGAGGTCGGCGCGGCGGACTTCGCTGTCCTCATGGATGCGATCGAGATGGGGCTCGTACCACAGGCGCGCGCGCTCGATGTCGACGGGCCATTCCGAGTAGCGCAAATTCTCGATCGCCTCGACGAACAGCCACCAGTCGGCGCCGGCGCGGGGCGGGGCCGGCAGCGCGACAAGCGCCGCAATCGGATCGGCGGCCTCGGCCATGTGGTCGAGCACACGCTGCGCCGAGGCCGGCCCGACGCCGGGCAACAGATGCAGGATGCGAAAGCCGGCGACCCGGTCGCGCGGATTGGCCGCGAAGCGCAGCAGCGCCAGCATGTCCTTGACGTGCGCGGCATCGAGGAATTTGAGGCCGCCGAACTTCACGAACGGAATGTTGCGGCGGGTCAGCTCGACCTCGAGCGGTCCGCTGTGCGAGGAGGTGCGGAACAGCACCGCCTGGTGCTTCAGCAGGGTGCCTTCCTCGCGGTTGGCAAGCACCTGCTCGACGATGTAGCGGGCCTGATCGGCCTCGTCGCGGATCGTGACCAGCTGCGGCTTGCGGGTCGAGGTCCGGTCGGTCCACAGGTTCTTGGTGAAGCGTTCCTTGGCGAGCGAGATCACGCCATTGGCGGCCGACAGGATCGGCTGGGTCGAGCGATAGTTGCGATCGAGGGTGACGATCTCGGCGGCCGGGTTGAACTGCGCCGGGAAGTCCAGGATGTTGCGCACCGTCGCGGCACGGAACGAATAGATCGACTGCGCGTCGTCGCCAACCACGGTGAGCCCGCGTCCTGCCGGCTTGAGCGCGAGCAGGATGGAAGATTGCAGGCGGTTGGTGTCCTGATATTCGTCGACCATCACATGGTCGAAGCGGCCGCCGATCTCTTCGGCCAGCGCCGGGTCGGTCACCATCTGCGCCCAGTAGAGCAGGAGGTCGTCGTAATCGAGCACGTTCTGCCGCTGCTTGGCTTCGACATAGGCCGCAAACAATTGCTTCAGCTCGCCGGCCCAGCCGGAGCACCATGGGAAGAACTGGCCGAGCACGGCTTCGATCGGCATCTCCGAATTCACGCAGCGCGAATAGATCGCAAGGCAGGTGCCTTTGGTCGGGAACCGGCTTTCGGTGCGGGAGAAGCCGAGGTCATGGCGGACCAGGTTGATCAGGTCGGCGGAGTCCTCACGGTCATGGATCGTGAAGGCCGGGTCGAGGGCGATGCGCTCGGCGAATTCGCGGAGCAGCCGCGCGCCGACGCCATGGAACGTGCCGGCCCAATTCAGCGCATCAGTCATGACGGAGGCGCGGTCGCCGAGCACGCGCCGTGCAATGCGTTCGACGCGGCCTGCCATCTCGGCGGCGGCGCGCCGCGAAAAGGTCATCAACAGGATGCGGCGCGGATCGGCGCCGGCGACGATCAGATGCGCGACGCGATGGGCGAGCGTGTTGGTCTTGCCGGAGCCCGCGCCGGCGATCACCAGCAATGGCGCGCCGACGATGCAATCCTTGCCGACGCCGTGCTCGACGGCGCGGCGCTGCTCGGAATTGAGCGCATCGAGATAGGCTGTGTTGTCAAGATCAGGCACGAATCACCCCCACGAAACGCTAACAGACAATGCGATTCAGTGAGGCAGGCGGACCTGCGCGGGCGCAGAGAAATTAGATTGACATTAACGCGGCGCGGAGCACAACCCCGCCATGGGTGACGTTTCCAAATCCGATACGCCGCTGAAGGCGATATTCCAGGTGCGGCTGAACGGCGAGACGGTGACGCTCGCGACCGTCGGCCAGGCCTACCGCTTCATCAGCAATCTCAGCGCCGTCGAATGGATGGAGTTCCGCTCCCTGCATGACGAAGCGCTGGTTGCGCTGGAGCGCGCGGCAGGGAACGCGATGCTGACGGTGCAAGCGACCAACGCGCTGCGGACGTTGTTCGTCCGCGCAAAGTTGCTTTGAAAAGAAATGGGCCGCCTTGGCCCTCCGAGGCGGCCCGAGAGTGCGGCCGAAATGCATTGCGCCCGGCCGTCGCGTGTACCGCCGTTACCTTGTTTGCGGCCATAACGAAGACGGCCCTACGCAACCACCGCCGATTCGGCTGTAGCTGCTGCGCCACAATCAGGGGCCGACGTCGTCGATGAGGCGGTCATACACAAGGGCAGAGCGCATGTTGATCGTTGCGATCCTCAGATAGCTGGGTTCGCGCATCGCGTTGTTGAACATCAAGATAGCCGTCTTCCAATAGCCGCGCTCGCGCTGATCGGCGTTCAGCGCTGACAGATAGTCCGCGGCATCGCCAATCGTCGCGAGTATTCGCCCGTCTTTCAGCGTGATCGGGAACGCAAGCGGCGACCGCTTCTCCAGCTCCAGCACGAAAGGCTCCCCCAAAGGTCATGCAGCGGCCAAGCAGCCATAACAGAACAGACCTAGCTGCGCCGCTCTATCAAAGCCTTAAGGGAGTGTCCGGCTCGCCGGGGGTTAGAACGAGTCCGCCAGCGCAATCTCCGCCCGCAGGGCATCGATGCGCCGTTCGGCTTCCTCTGACGTCAGGTCGCGCGCGTATTGGTTCGGCTGGTAGGCCTCCTCGGCCAGGCTCCTCAACCGCAGCGCCTGGGCGCGGGACATCAGCCCGCCCAGCCGGTCCGCAACCCCGCCAAACTTCACCGCTGCCATGCTCATCATCCACCTCGCTTGCCGGATCGTGACTTGACAATATGTTCTATTTTTGTTCTAACAAGACATGGACAACAAGATCAATGAAATTCGTCGCAGGATCAGCACTTTGCGGGCTGAGATGACCTTGATCGAAGCGTCGATCCGGGACCAGGTCAATCGCGACCTGGATTGCAGCGAAGCGTCCTACCGGCTGATGGCGATGCGCGCCGAAGTCACCGAGCTGATCGGCCGATGGAAGGCCGCTGGTGGCGGTGAGCGCCTCCCGACCGTTCGCGAGCGGCTCAGCCGAAGCTATGCGGATCGCCCGATTGCAATGGCCAAGACTGACAAGGCCAAGGCTGACAAGGCCAAGGCGGAGAAGACCAAGCAGGCCAAGCCCAAACCGGGCCTCAGTAACACCAGGGTGTGATCCGGCGGCTCGGCTGAACCAGGGCCGACACGCCGCCTTGAGCCTAAATCGGGTTTCCGGGTCGGAACCCGAGCCGCAGGATCGGCATTTTCTTGTGGTGAGAGCCAACACCATAGCATCGCCCAGCGCCATGATCGCCGATCCGACCGCACCACCGCGGGCATCGATGAATGACGATCGCAGCCCGCTGCTGACGCTGATCTCCTGCATCAGCTGCGTCAGGACGATGCGGCTCGAGAGCAGCTCTCCTGGCAGCGAGGGCAGGGACATTCTTCAGTATCGCTGCGAGCAATGCAGCCGCATCGAGCGCGTGCAATTGGTGCGGCGAACCTGGCCGGCGGATCGCTAGCAACGTTTCGCGAAAAAGTTTCATTCGTCTTTGGAACTTTTGGTTCCATTCACCATTAAGCCACTCGGTTTGCGTCACAAATCGTGGTTTTGGCGTTTTCCCGCTTGAATAGATCCAAGGCAGTCATTCTTATGGTCACACTGGCTTTTCCGAGTCCCCGGATTCGTAGCCAGCGCGTAGGGGAAATTCCATGACCGATCTCGGTTCTCCGCCTCGTCCCCGTGCTGATACACGCCGCGCCCAATCATCGAATGGAAGTCTCGATTCCTCGCACGATCTGCTGCAGTCGCTGCAGGCGATGCGCGGCGGCGACTTCTCGGTGCGGATGCGTGGCGATTATCTCGGCATCGACGGCAAGATCGCAGACGCCTTTAACGAAATCGCCGCCGCCAACGAGCGCATGGCGCAGCAATTGGCACGCGTCGGGCAGGTCGTCGGCCGCGAAGGACAGACCCGCCAGCGCGTCAATTTCGGCCTCGCCAGTGGCGCGTGGGCCGACATGGAAAGTTCGGTCAACACGCTGATCGACGATCTCTTGTGGCCGACCCGCGAAGTCACCCGCGCGGTCGCCGCGGTGGCGCAGGGCGATCTGCTGCAGACCGTGCAACTCGACGTCGAGGGCAGGCCGCTGCGCGGTGAATTCCTGCAGTCGGCGAACATCGTCAACACGATGATCAAGCAGCTCTCGGTGTTCACCTCGGAGGTGACGCGCGTCGCCCGCGAAGTCGGCACCGAAGGCAAGCTCGGTGGCCAGGCCCAGGTACCGGAAGTGACCGGCGTCTGGAAGGACCTGACCGAGAGCGTCAACTCGATGGCCAACAATTTGACCGGCCAGGTCCGCAACATCGCCGAGGTGACGATCGCGGTCGCCAACGGCGACTTGTCCAAGAAGATCACGGTCGACGTTCGCGGCGAGATCCTGCAGCTGAAGGAGGCCATCAACACGATGGTCGATCAGCTGCGTTCATTCGCATCGGAAGTGACGCGCGTGGCGCGCGAAGTCGGTACCGACGGCAAGCTCGGCGGCCAGGCGATCGTGCCGGGCGTTGCCGGTACCTGGAAGGACCTCACCGACTCCGTGAACGCGATGTGCGGCAATCTGACTGCACAGGTCCGCAACATCGCCAACGTGACCACGGCCGTGGCGCGCGGCGACCTGTCGCGCAAGATCACGGTCGACGTCAGCGGCGAAATCCTCGAGCTGAAGGACACCATCAACACGATGGTGGACCAGCTCAACTCGTTTGCGTCGGAAGTGACGCGCGTGGCGCGCGAGGTCGGCACCGAGGGCAAGCTCGGCGGCCAGGCCCAGGTGCCCGGCGTCGCCGGCACCTGGAAGGATCTGACCGACAACGTCAACTTCATGGCGTCGAACCTGACCGCGCAGGTCCGCAACATCGCCGACGTCGCGACCGCGATCGCCGGCGGCGACCTGTCGAAGAAGATTACGGTGAACGTGTCGGGCGAGATCCTTCAGCTGAAGGAAACGCTCAACACCATGGTCGACCAGCTCAACGCCTTCGCGTCCGAAGTGACGCGCGTTGCGCGCGAGGTCGGCACCGAAGGCAAGCTCGGCGGCCAGGCCAACGTGCTCGGCGTCGCAGGCACCTGGAAGGATTTGACCGACAACGTCAACTTCATGGCCTCGAACCTGACCGCCCAGGTCCGCAATATCGCCGGGGTCACCACCGCGGTCGCCAACGGCGACCTGTCGAAGAAGATCACGGTGGACGTGCGCGGTGAAATTCTCGAGCTGAAGGACACCATCAACACGATGGTGGATCAGCTCAACGCCTTCGCGGGCGAGGTGACGCGCGTGGCGCGCGAGGTCGGTACCGAAGGCAAGCTCGGCGGCCAGGCCGAGGTGCGCGGCGTTGCCGGCACCTGGAAAGACCTGACCGACAGCGTCAACTCGATGGCCTCGAACCTGACCGCGCAGGTCCGCAACATCGCAGAGGTCGCGACGGCGGTCGCGAAGGGCGACCTGTCGAAGAAGATCACGGTGAACGTGTCGGGCGAAATCCTTCAGCTGAAGGAAACGCTGAACACGATGGTGGACCAGCTCAACGCCTTCGCAGGCGAAGTGACGCGCGTGGCGCGCGAGGTCGGCACCGACGGCAAGCTCGGCGGCCAGGCCGAAGTGCCCGGCGTTGCCGGCACCTGGAAGGATCTGACCGACAGCGTCAACTCGATGGCCGGCAACCTGACGGCGCAGGTCCGCAACATCGCCGAAGTCGCAACCGCGATCGCCGGCGGCGACCTGTCGCGCAAGATCACGGTCGACGTCCGCGGCGAGATCCTTCAGTTGAAGGAAACGCTGAACACGATGGTCGACCAGCTCAACCGCTTCGCCGGCGAGGTGACCCGCGTGGCGCGCGAGGTCGGCACCGACGGCAGCCTCGGCGGCCAGGCCAACGTGCCCGGCGTCGCCGGCACCTGGAAGGACCTGACCGACAACGTCAACTCGATGGCCGGCAACCTGACGGCGCAGGTCCGCAACATCGCCGAAGTGACGACCGCGGTGGCGCGCGGCGACCTGTCGCGCAAGATCACGGTTGACGTGAAGGGCGAAATCCTCGAGCTGAAGAACACCATCAACACGATGGTGGATCAGCTCAACGGCTTTGCCGGCGAGGTGACGCGCGTGGCGCGCGAGGTTGGTACCGAAGGCAAGCTCGGCGGTCAGGCCGAAGTGCCCGGCGTCGCCGGCACCTGGAAGGACCTCACCGACAACGTCAACTTCATGGCGTCGAACCTCACCGCGCAGGTCCGCAACATCGCCGAGGTGGCGAGCGCGATCGCCGGCGGCGACCTGTCGAAGAAGATCACCGTGGACGTGCGCGGCGAGATCCTGCTGCTCAAGGACACCCTGAACACGATGGTCGAGCAGCTGCGCTCGTTCGCCGCCGAAGTGACGCGCGTGGCGCGCGAAGTCGGCACCGAGGGACGGCTGGGCGGCCAGGCCGTGGTGCCCGGCGTCGGCGGGACCTGGAAGGACCTCACCGACAACGTCAATCTCTTGGCCGCGAACCTGACTACCCAGGTCCGCAACATCGCCGAAGTGACGACGGCCGTGGCGCGCGGCGACCTGTCGCGCAAGATCACGGTCGACGTGAAGGGCGAAATCCTCGAGCTGAAGAACACCATCAACACGATGGTCGACCAGCTCAACGCCTTCGCCGGCGAGGTGACGCGCGTCGCGCGCGAAGTCGGCACCGAAGGCAAGCTCGGCGGCCAAGCCGAGGTGCGCGGCGTCGCCGGCACCTGGAAGGACCTCACCGACACCGTCAACGTCATGGCGGCGAACCTGACCGAGCAGGTGCGCGGCATCGTCAAGGTGGTGACCGCGGTCGCCAACGGCGACCTGAAGCAAAATCTCACGGTGAAGTCTAAGGGCGAGGTGGCTGCGCTCGCCGACACCATCAACAACATGACGGAAACGCTTGCGACCTTTGCCGAACAGGTCACCAGCGTGGCGCGCGAAGTCGGCGTCGAGGGACGGCTCGGCGGTCAGGCCAACGTGCCCGGCACCGCCGGCACCTGGAAGGACCTCACCGGCAACGTCAATTTGCTCGCGGCCAACCTGACCTCCCAGGTGCGCGCGATCGCGGAAGTCGCGACCGCGGTGACCAAGGGCGACCTGACGCGGTCGATCCAGGTCGACGTGCGCGGCGAGGTCGCCGAGCTCAAGGACAACATCAACACGATGATCGGCAACCTCCGTCTCACGACGGAGCGCAACACCGAGCAGGACTGGCTGAAGACCAATCTGGCGCGCTTCACCAACATGTTGCAGGGCCAGCGCGATCTCGCGACCGTCGGCCGCCTGCTGCTGACCGAGCTTGCGCCGCTGATCAACGCGCATATGGGCGTGATCTACCAGGTCGATAATCCCGAGAATGCGCAGCTGCGGCTCCTGTCGGCCTATGCCAGCGACAGCAGCAATCCGCATCCGCAGATCGTCCAGTTCGGCGAGGGCCTGATCGGCCAGTGCGCACTCGACAAGCGCCAGCGCCTGGTCTCGGACATTCCCGGCGATGCGGTACCGATCAATTCGGCCTTGATGCGGATCATGCCGAAGAACCTCGTCGTGTTCCCGGTGCTGTTCGAGAACCAGGTCAAGGCCGTCATCGAGCTGTCCTCGATCTCGTCATTCACGACCTCGCAGATCACCTTCCTCGAACAGCTCACCGACAGCATCGGCATCGTGCTCAACAGCATCGAGGCGACGATGCAGACCGAGGCGCTGCTGAAACAGTCGCAACAGCTCGCCGGTGAATTGCAGACCCAGCAGAAGGAATTGCAGCAGACCAACGACCAGCTCGAGCAGAAGGCCCAACAGCTCGCCGAACGCAATGTCGACGTCGAGCGCAAGAACCAGGAAATCGAGCAGGCGCGGCGCGCGCTGGAAGAGAAGGCGACCGAGCTGTCGCTGACCTCGAAATACAAGTCCGAATTCCTCGCCAACATGTCGCACGAGTTGCGGACGCCGCTGAACTCGATCCTGATCCTGGGCCAGCAGCTCACAGAGAATCCCGACGGCAATCTGACCGGCAAGCAGGTCGAGTTCGCCCGCACCATTCACGGCGCCGGGACCGACCTGTTGAACCTGATCAGCGACATCCTCGATCTGTCCAAGATCGAATCCGGTACGGTGACGGTCGATGCCGAGGAAATTCTCACCTCGAGCCTGCTTGAAACGGTTGGACGGCCGTTCCGGCATGAAGCGGAGAACCGGCATCTTTCCTTCAGCATCGATGTCGACACCAACCTCGCGCGCAGCATGGTCACCGACTCCAAGCGGCTGCAGCAGGTGCTGAAGAACCTGCTCTCGAATGCGTTCAAGTTCACCGCTGACGGCGGCGTCAGCCTGACAGTGTCGGCCGCGCTCGGCGGCTGGAGCGCCGAGCATCCGATCCTGAACGCCGCGCCCGCCGTCGTTGCGTTCGAGGTGTCGGATACCGGCATCGGCATTCCCCAGGACAAGCAGAAGCTGATCTTCGAGGCGTTCCAGCAGGCCGATGCCGGCACCAGCCGCAAATACGGCGGCACTGGTCTTGGCCTTGCCATCAGCCGTGAGCTGGCGAGCCTGCTCGGCGGCGAGATCCATCTGCGCAGCGCGCCTGGCAAGGGCTCGACGTTCATACTCTATCTGCCGCTGAAATACGCCGGACCGTCCGTGGCGTTGCGCCCGCAGGCACCGCTGCCGATGCCGCACTCGCCGGCGCCATCGTTGCAGGCGACAGGCGTGCAGGAGCGCGTGATCGAGCAACTGCCGGATGACCGGCTCGAGCTCGAGCCCGGCGACACCATCCTGCTGATCGTCGAGGACGACCCGCATTACGCGCGGGTGCTGATCGACCTCGCGCGCGACAAGGGCTTCAAGGTGCTGGTCGCAAGCCGCGGCGCCGAGGCGCTCGATCTCGCCAAGCAATTCCAGCCGAGCGCGGTCTCGCTCGACGTCTTCCTGCCCGACATGCTGGGCTGGACCGTGCTGAGCCAGCTCAAGCACAATCCGCTGACCCGGCACATTCCAGTCCAGATCATCACGCTCGACGAGGATCGGCAGCACGCATTGGCACGCGGCGCCTTCTCTTTCGTCAACAAGCCAACGACGACCGAAGGCGTCAGCGCGGCGCTGTCGCAGATCAAGGAATACGCCAGACCGCGTCGCAAACGCCTCTTGATCGTCGAGGACAATGCGGCGGAGCAGCTCAGCATCACCGAGTTGCTCGGGCACGAGGATATCGAGATCGTGACCAGCGGGACCGGGGCAGGGGCGCTCTCGACGCTGCGCGAAAATCCGTGTGATTGCGTCGTGCTCGATCTGCGGCTGCCCGACATGAGCGGGTTCGAGGTGCTGGATCAGATCCGCAAAGACGATGCGCTCTCCAATATTCCCGTTGTGGTGTTTACCGGCAGGGAACTCTCGGCTGAAGAGGATGCGGAACTGCACACGATGGCGCGCAGCATCGTCGTCAAGGGTGTGGAGTCACCGGAGCGTCTGCTCGACGAAACGTCACTATTCCTGCACCGTGTGATCACGGAATTGCCCGTCGAAAAACAGAGGATGCTGGAGAAGCTCAATAGTTCCGATGAGGATCTTATTGGCAAGACCGCGCTGCTGGTCGACGACGACGCCCGCAACATCTTCGCGCTGTCGAGTGTGCTTGAGCGGCGAGGTATGAAGGTGTTGACTGCGACAACCGGTCACGAGGCGATATCGCTGGTCGAATCCAATCCGAAGATCGCCATCGTGCTGATGGACATCATGATGCCGCAGATGGACGGTTACCAGACCATCGGCGCCATCCGGCAAAACCCCGCCTTTGCGCGGCTGCCGATCATCGCGCTGACTGCGAAGGCGATGAAAGGTGACCGTGAGAAATGCCTGGAAGCAGGCGCATCCGACTATCTGGCGAAACCCGTGAACACAGAGCAACTGCTGCTGGCGATCCGCATGTGGTTGCATCGCTGATCGGCGATCGAACATGATGGACCATGAAAAGGTAAACATCCTTCTGGTCGATGACCAACCGGCCAAGCTATTGGCCTATGAGGTCATCCTGAAGGAGCTCGGCGAAACGCTGGTCGCGGCCTCGTCGGGCCGCGAGGCGCTCGAGTTCCTGCTCAAGAACGAAGTCGCAGTCATCCTGGTCGACGTCTGCATGCCCGAGCTCGACGGCTTCGAACTCGCGGCGATGATCCGCGAGCATCCGCGTTTCCAGAAGACTGCGATGATCTTCATCTCGGCGATCCAGGTCAGCGACATCGACCGGCTGCGCGGCTATGAGATGGGTGCAGTCGACTACGTTCCGGTGCCCGTCGTGCCGGAAGTGCTGCGCGCAAAAATCCGCGTGTTCGCCGAGCTCTACCGCAAGACACGGCAGCTCGAACGTCTCAATGCCGAGCTCGAGGACCGCGTGCGTGCGCGCACCGCCGAGCTCGAGCAGTCGACCACCCGGCTGGTCGAGAGCGAGGCACGCCGCAGCATGGCGATTGCCGCGGGCAAGATGGGCTCGTGGGACTGGGATTGGGTCAATGGCGACTGGATGTGGGACGAGGGGCAATACAAGATCTTCGGCGTCGACCCGAAATCCTTCTCACTGACCTCCGACAACATCCAGCAGCTGTTTCACCCTGACGATGTCGAGGAGCTGCGGCAAGCCTGGGCCGGATTCGGCAAGGGACAGACGTCCTATGAAGCCGAATTCCGCGTCATGCGGCCGGACGGCGAGGTGCGCTGGTGCGTCGGCACGGCCGCGGCCACCAGCGACAGGAACGGCAGGGTGGTGCGGGTGAGCGGCGTCACCGTCGACATCACCGATCGCAAGAAGGCCGAGGAACGGCAGAGCCTGTTGACCCGTGAGGTCGACCACCGCGCCAAGAACGCGCTCGCGCTGGCGCAATCGATCGTGCGGCTGACGCGCGCGCAAAACGTCACCGCCTATGTGCGCGCGGTCGAGGGCCGCATCACGGCGCTGGCGCGCGTTCACACCGTGCTGTCGCTGTCGAGCTGGCAGGGCGCCGAGATCCGCCGGCTGGTGACCGAGGAGATCGCGCCTTATTCCGAAGCCGGGCAGATTCAGATCGAGGGCGCGGAGGTGCAGTTGCAGCCCGCGACCGCGCAAACGCTGGCGCTGGCGCTGCACGAGCTCGTCACCAACTCCGCCAAATACGGCAGCCTCTCGGTGCTACCAGGCCGGCTCGCGATCACCTGGGAGGTGCAGGACGAGACGCTGATCCTGGCCTGGGTGGAATCCGGCGGGCCTCCGGTGACCAAGCCGAAGCAGAAGGGTTTCGGCACCAGAAGCGTCATCGCCAGCATCGAGACCCAGCTCGGCGGACGGGCCGACTTCGATTGGCGCGCCGAGGGCCTGATTTGCCGGCTCACAGTTCCGCTCAAGGCGCCAGTTGGCGAAGCGGCGGCCTTCCGCGACCTGTCGGCGGCGGCCGAGCGCAAGCCGATGGTCAGTTCCAGCGCCGTGTAGTGCATCTCGCGAAACAGGAACCAAGCGCCTGACGCTGCGGTTGTCGGGGGACATCGCTCCCGTTCGTGGCCTGAGGTGCTGCCGTGGATGCCCAAACCCGAGAGCGCGGGCCGTCCGTGGAGGAACCGCGGCAGCCTGAGCGCGCCCCAGAGCAAAACTCGCGGCCGGACCACATGTCCTCACCGCAGCAGGAGACCGAGCGCAAGCCGTCGATGCGCGACCGGCTGCGCGAGCACTGGATACTCGCGATCGCCGGCGCCTGCCTGTTCCTGATCGCGCTCGTCGGTGGCGTGAACTATTGGCTCAATATCCGTCACTATGAATCGACCGATGACGCCTTTGTGGCCGCGCGCAGCTTTGCCGTGGCAGCGAAGGTCGGCGGCTATGTCGTCGAGGTCCCCGTCACCGACAACCAGCACGTCAATGCCGGCGATCTCCTCGCAAGGATCGACGAGCGCGACTACAAGATCGCGGTCGATCAGGCCAGCGCTCAGGTCGCGGTCGCCGAGGCCAACATCGCCAACGTGCAAGCGCAGATCGACAGCCAGCAGGAGCAGATCAAGGAAGCCAGGGCGCAGGCGCAACAGGCTGAAGCACAATTGAAATTTGCCGAGCAGGAGGCCGCCCGCGCGCAAGACCTCGTCGAGAAGGGGGCGGGCACCGTCCAGCGCCAGCAGCAGACACGCTCGGATCTCGACGCCCAACAGGCCAATGCGAGCCGCGCGAGAACGGCGGTGACCGCGGCCGAGCTCGGCGTCAGGACGCTCGAGGCGCAGCTCAAGAGCAGCAAGGCATCGCTGGAGCAGGCGCAGACGCAGCTCGATCAAGCCAAGCTGAACCTGCAATACACCCGCATCGCCGCGGCGCAGTCCGGACGCGTCGTCAAACTGAGCGGCGCCGTCGGTACCTTTGTCGCGCCGGCACAGAGCGTCATGATGCTGGTGCCTGACGAGGTCTGGATCACCGCCAACTACAAGGAAACGCAACTCACCGACATGCGTCCGGGGCAGCCGGTCGAGATCAGGATCGATGCCTACCCGGACCGCAAGCTCACGGGCCACGTGGCTTCGGTTCAGCCGGGCTCGGGCACCGCGTTCAGCCTGCTGCCGGCCGAGAATGCGACCGGCAATTTCGTCAAGGTCGTGCAGCGCGTTCCCGTGAAGATCGTGGTCGACAGCTGGCCGGCGGATGTGCCGGTCGGGCCGGGCATGTCGGTCGTGCCCTGGACCAGGGTGCGATGAGCGACGTCGCTGCAGGCGGCGGCGCGGCGTGGTCGCCGGAGCGGTCGGCGGCCGGCGGACACAATCCCTATCTGATTGCCTTCGTCGTCTCGATCGCGACGTTCATGGAAGTGCTCGACACCACGATCGCCAACGTCGCCTTGCGCCATATCGCGGGAGGCCTCGCGGTCGGCATCGACGAGAGCACCTATATCATCACCAGCTATCTCGTCGCCAACGCCATCGTGCTGTCGATCTCCGGCTGGCTGTCGACCGTGATAGGCCGCAAGCGGTTCTACATGATCTGTGTCGCGACGTTCGCATTCGCCTCACTGTTGTGCGGCTTTGCCTGGAGCCTGGAAGCGCTGGTCCTGTTCCGGATCATCCAGGGCCTTGGCGGCGGCGGGATGGCAACGAGCGAGCAGGCGATTCTTGCCGACTCGTTTCCGCCGGCCAAGCGTGGCCAGGCGTTCGCGATCTATGGCGTCGCTGTTGTGGTTGCCCCCGTGATCGGCCCGACGCTCGGCGGCTGGATCACCGATACCTACACCTGGCACTGGATATTCCTGATCAATGTGCCGATGGGCTTGCTTTCGCTGTTCTTGGTCGGGACGCTGGTCAAGGAGCCGTCCGGCGCCGAGGAGGAGCGCAGGAAATTGCTCAAGGACGGGCTGCGCGTTGACTACATCGGTTTTGTGTTGGTCGCGATCGGGCTCGGCTCGCTTGAATTCGTGCTCGACGAAGGCCAGCGCAAGGACTGGTTCGGGTCCGACATGATCATCGGCTTCGCGCTGGCTTCGGCGGTCTGCCTGATCGCCCTGATCCCCTGGGAGCTGACGCGTGAGGACCCGATCGTCGACCTTCGCCTGCTGGGGCGGCGTCAGTTCGGATCGTGCTTCCTGGTGATGCTGTGCACCGGTGCGATCCTCATCTCGTCGACGCAGCTGATACCGCAATTGCTGCAGACCGAGCTGAACTATACCGCACTGCTTGCGGGGCTCGCGCTGTCACCCGGCGGCATCGTCACGCTGATCCTGATGCCGGTGGTCGGCAACCTCGTCAGCCGCGTCCAGCCGAAATACCTGATTGCGCTCGGCGGTTGCATCGTCGCGTTCTCGATGTGGCATCTGACCGGGCTGAACGGCGACATCACCTATGGCTACGCCGCGCTGGCGCGCATCTTCCTCTCCGCGGGACTTCCATTCCTGTTCCTGCCGGTCACGACGGCGTCCTACGATGGCGTGCCGCCGGACAAGACCAACCAGGCCTCGGCGCTGATCAATGTCGCGCGCAACGTCGGCGGATCGATGGGCGTCGCGCTGGCCCAGACGGCGCTGGCGCAACGCCAGCAATTTCACCAGAGCCGGCTGATCGAGCATGCCGCGCCGTCCGATCTCGGATATCAGCAGACCATCGACACGATGACGCGCTACTTCCAGTCGCAGGGATCGAATGCGTCGGACGCGGCGTCGCAGGCGATCGCATGGGTCGGCCAGACCCTGCAACGGCAGGTCGATCTTCTCGCCTATATCGACGTGTTCTGGCTGCTCTCGATCATTGGCCTTGTGATGATCCCGCTCGCGTTGATTATCAAGCCGGTCGATCTGACGGCGCCGCCCAAGGGACATTAAGGACTTGACGGCAGACGACATTGTGAACGCAGCTGGCGATCGAAGCGCGCTATGACTCAAGGGAACGAGCGCGAGAAGCATATGTCCAGGATTAAACTTGTTGGCACCACCCTGTCGGTCGTCATCCTCGCAGCGATCGGCATCACCGGGACGACAGCCGAGCCGGTCCTGAAAGGCACGGAGGCGTACGGCGACTGGCAGCGCGACAGACCAGGCACGGTGCGTCTGATCACACAGCAGGACCTGCCCAAGCCGGGCGCAACGGCCTCCAGCAGCAATTCATCGCGCGTCGTGCAGCGACCTCCTTCAGCGATGCCGCAGGTGCCGGCAGGGTTCAAGATCGAGCTGTTTGCCAGCGGGCTGAGCGGACCGCGGATCATCCGGACCGCGCCCAACGGCGACATCTTTGTCGCGGAAACCGGCCCTGGCCGCATCCGTGTGCTACGCAGCGCCGACGGCGCCACCAAGGCTGCGACCAATGAGGTCTACGCAACCGGACTGAACCGGCCGTTCGGCATCGCGTTCTTCCCGAGCGGCGAAAATCCGCAATGGCTCTATGTGGCCAACACGGACAGCGTCGTGCGCTTTGCCTACCGCAACGGCGACCTCAAGGCGTCGGAAAAGCCTGAGACCATTGTCGCAAATCTTCCTCACGGCTACGGCCATTCGACGCGTGACATCGTATTCACGCTCGACGACAAGCGCATGCTGGTATCGGTCGGCTCTGCCGGCAATGCAGGCGAGGGGCTCGGCCAGCCTCCTGGTGGCATCGAGGTCTGGAGTCGCGCTCACGCGCTTGGCGCGGCCTGGGGATCGGAAACCGATCGCGCCGCTGTCCTTGCCTTCGATTCCGACGGCAAGAACCAGAAACTGTTCGCCACCGGGATCCGCAACTGCGTGGGGTTAGCAATCCAGCCCGGCAGCGGCACGCCGTGGTGTTCGACCAATGAGCGCGACGGCCGCGGCGACAACCTCGTGCCCGACTATGTGACGCGGATCCGCGAGGGCGCGTTCTACGGCTGGCCCTGGTACTATATCGGCGCCAACGAAGACCCCGCGCATGCCGGCGCACGGCCCGACCTCAAGGACAAGGTGACTGTCCCCGACGTGCTGTTGCAGGCGCACTCGGCCTCGCTCGGGTTGACCTTCTACACCGGCAGCAGCTTTCCGGCCGAGTATCGCGGCGATGGTTTCGCGGCTGAGCACGGCTCGTGGAATCGGTCGAAGCGCACCGGCTACAAGGTCATTCGCATCAGGCTGAAGGACGGCGTGCCAACCGGCGAGTACGAGGATTTCGTCACCGGCTTTGTCATCGGCGACAATGAGGTCTGGGGCCGACCGGTCGGTGTGACGGTGGCGCGCGACGGCGCACTGCTGGTCTCTGAGGACGGCAACGGCACGATCTGGCGCATCAGCCATGAGTAGCCGTTCGCTCTTCTAGTAGGGCCGGTCAGGCCGGCAACGCGGCGGCCGTTACCCCAGTCCATCCTTGAGGCCGTATTCCTCATAGATGGTCAGCGGATTGGTATCGGGAAACAACCGGCACTTGGCCTGCGCAAGATGCAGCGTGACGGCGCCGGCCTCGCATCGCGCGGTCAGAATCTTCCGGACATCCTCCATATGCGCGCGGGGCTGGTGCTTCGACGGCAACTGCTCGAGCGCAACCAGCGCCGTTGCCAGGGCCTCGGTGACCACCCACTCGTCGTGTCCGGTAATTCCCTTTCGCGGCATCGCCACACCCTCCGTCACACCGGCTACGACATTGTAGCGCGAGATGGGTGGGGGCTGTCATCAGCCAACATGGGCAGGGCAGCGCGGAACCGGTTGGAGCGGCCCTGCCACGATGCGCCGCAGGGAACCAGCATGACAGCGCGCGCCGGCAATGACTAGAACGACGGTCACGCCCTTCACCACCCAACCTGCCTGGATGTTCGAACCCTATCTCTCGGCCTGGAGCCTTGTCCCCGACGGCGCCCCGATCGTGCCCACGCCGCACGGTTGCTGCCGGTGCGGCGGCACGGCGAACCGGCGATGCTCAAATTGTCACACGAACCGGATGAACGTCTCGGCGGCATCGTCATGGCGTGGTGGGATGGGGACGGCGCGGCGCGGGTCCTTGCCCATGACGACGAGGCGCTCCTGCTCGAACGGGCGATGGGTTCGGCTTCGCTGAGCGACACGGCGCGAACCGGCCGCGACGATGAGGCCTGCCGAATTCTCTGTGCAACGGCCGACCGGATGCACGCCCCGAGAGCGAAACCGCGGCCGGACCTGACGCCACTCAAAGACTGGTTCCGCGAGTTGTGGCCCGCGGCGAGGGCGCACGGCGGCATCCTGAACCGATCTGCCGACATCGCCGAAGCGCTGCTCGGCGATCAGCGCGAAATCGTGGTGCTGCATGGCGACCTGCACCATGACAATGTGCTCGACTTCGGCACGCGTGGCTGGCTCGCGACCGATCCCAAGCATCTCGTCGGCGAACGCGGCTTCGACTTCGCCAACATCTTCACCAACCCCGATCTTGCCGACCCGACACGGCCGGTCGCAACCGAACCCGGCCGCTTTGCGCGGCGTCTCGACATCGTCGTGGAAGCAGCGAAGCTGGATCGCCGGCGCCTGCTGTCATGGATCATCGCCTGGACAGGCTTGTCGGCAGCGTGGTTCCTCGGCGATGAGGATCCGCTCGCCGAGATCGACCTTGCGATCGCACGACTTGCGGCCGCCGAGCTCGACCGGATGGCGTAAGGCACGCAGCCACTACGCCGCCGCGACACTGGCTCCGGTCAGCGACACGCTCAGGATCCGCCACTTCGATATATCGAAGAAGTAGGCGGCCTTGATGCGCGCGGAGGCGGGATCCGGCGCCTGAATCGCCGTGTGGAATTGCCGCGTCCCATCGCTCAGCGAAATCCGGAATGTCTGCATTGGTCGAACCTCCACGCAGCCGATGCTGCGGCAAGGAGGGTTAAGATCCAGTTGCTGATGACGGTGTCCACGCGGCGCATGCGCGCCTCACGCGATGCCTTTCCCGGCGGAAGCCTGCGGCAGCCGCACCATCGTATCTTCTGCTCCGACGACGCGTCCGTCCTGCGCGCGCAGTTCGAGTCGCCGCACCGGCAACCCGCTTTTTCGATCGACCAGGAGCACATGCGCCTCCTCGGGCTCGAAGAAGAAATCTTCGCCCCACTGCCGGAGCGCGACGAGGAGCGGGAACAGGCCGCGTCCCTTTTCGGTCAGCACATATTCCTGGTAGGGGCTGCCGTCCGCCGCGGGCACGGTCTCCATGATGCCGTGCGCCAGCAGATTGCGGAGCCGGGCAGAGAGGATGTTCTTGGCAAGCCCGAGGCTCCTCTGAAACTCGCCGAACCGGCGCAGCCCGTCGAACGCGTCGCGGACGATCAACAACGACCACCAGTCGCCGATCGCATCGAGCGGCCGGGCCACCCCGCACATCGAGTCCCTGTGGCTCACTCGCTTGGCCATCGTGATCCGCCTGACGCTCTTCATCGCG
This sequence comes from Bradyrhizobium sp. CER78, assembly GCF_029846235.1. Lineage (GTDB taxonomy): Bacteria > Pseudomonadota > Alphaproteobacteria > Rhizobiales > Xanthobacteraceae > Bradyrhizobium. The sequence continues at coordinate 108,804 of NZ_JARVWP010000003.1, read as the reverse complement.
GCGCGGCCCGAAAGACCGCCCGATCAAGGACTCGATATATCGGTTGCAAAGTAAAACCTCAAGGACTACAGGATGGTTTCAAATTAAAACCATCCGAGGCCAGCCATGATTCAGCCTGATGCGACGTTCGACGGCACCTTTCCCTTCACGCCGCACTTCAGCGCGGCTCCAGGCTTCCGGATGCACTATGTCGATGAAGGCCCGCGGCACGGCGAGGTGGTGCTTTGCCTGCATGGCGAACCGACCTGGGGTTATCTGTTCCGCCACCTCGTGCCGGTCCTGTCCGCGGCGCACCGGGTGGTCGTCCCGGATCACATGGGTTTTGGCAAAAGCGCGACGCCCGCCCAGCGCAGCTATTGGCTGCAGGACCACGTCGACAATCTCGAAGCCCTGGTTCAAGCGCTCGACCTCACTGGCATCACCCTTGTCATGCACGATTTCGGCGGGCCAGTCGGCATGGGGCTCGCGGCACGCCATCCGGATCGAATCCGCCGGATCATCTCGGCCAACGGGCCGACGCCGTTCGGGCAGAGCGATCTGTTCGCGCGCGTCACCGCGAACGCGAAGGTCTCGCCCTGGTTTCAATGGATCGCAATTGCTGAGGCGAACGGTGAACTCGAGCCGGTTCTCGGCCAACTCGGCTTCAACATCCTGAGCACGCTGAAACTCAACGGGTTCGAAAACAACGCCGTCATCACCGACGCCTGGCTTGCCGCCTACGGCTCACCTTTCGCGCGCCCGGCTGACTGCCTCGGTGCGATCGGATGGGCCAAGGGATTTGCGACCGGGGCGCACAAATTCGAGGCGCCGACTCCCGCCGCCGATCGCGCGATCCGCAGTAAGCCGGCGCTGGCGATCTGGGGCGAAGCGGACCGCACGTTGCATGCAGACCATTTCCTGCCGCTGTTTTCCGCGATCTTCCCGGCGGCGCCGGTGAGGCGCCTTGCCGGCGTCGGGCATTACTGCTTCGAGGATGCGCCGCAGGAAATCACCGGCTTGATCGCCGAGTTCATCGCGCAGACCTGACGGCACGCCCGGCAAGACAACGGGAGTTAGTTCAGGCGACCGAGATATGGAGCATTGATTGGATCATGCCCGCTCACGCCAACGAGCAGGATGATCGCATCGCCAGCGCAAACGGCGCGTCGTGGTTCAGCTTGCGCCGGCGAGGATGACGAGGTTGTTGATGACGGGCGTTGAGCAGAACGCCACGACAAGCGCAATCCTGAAAAGGTTTTCGCTGCGCCAGAGCAGCGCGATGACGAGATAGGTCAAGCCCAGTTTAGGGATCAGCCACCAGACACCGAACCAGGCCTGGGCCATCTGCATGAACGGGTTCGCCTCGCCGAACCCGAGCTCCAAGATCCTGTTGGTGGTGGCGAGGTCGGCACATCCAAGAAGCAGTACGGACAGCAGCAGCAATGCCTTGACCCAATTCATCTCAACCTCTCGCTGGGCGCCGAACGGGCAATGACCCCAATATTCCAGCCGATTCGTTAAATGTTGGTTCGGCAAGGGATCGCAACGAGGCCGCTTTGCGGAGGCGGTATGCATGGCGGAAGGGGTGGGATTCGAACCCACGGTACCCTTGCGGGCACGCCGGTTTTCAAGACCGGTGCCTTAAACCACTCGGCCACCCTTCCGTCTGAGCTGATCAGGCCCATAGCGTAGGGCGCGGCCGAACGCAACGCGAACCTGCCTGTGCAACCGGGCGCCAATTGGTCGTTTGCCGGTATGCACATTGAAAAAGGCCCTGATTTGATCGAAAAGGCCGGCCTTGGCTTTGCCGGCGTCAACGAGCCGCGCCGCGGATCATGTGCAGTTGAATGCAACGCGGTTGACCGCCGAGGCCGACGTTGGCCATCATGAACCCATGAAGCGCGTCCTGTTCCTTTGCACCGGCAATTACTATCGCAGTCGATACGCGGAAGAGCTGTTCAATCATCTTGCAAGAGCCGAAAGCCTGCCGTGGCACGCATCGTCCAGAGGCGCAGCCGAACGCGGCTCGCCCGACAATGTCGGAGCCATGTCGGTGTTTGCGGATGATCGTCTCCGCGCCAGCGGCATCGTTCCGGAAGGCGCAACGCGCTATCCGCAGCCATGTTCGTTGGCTGATTTCGACGGCGCGGACCTCGTGATCGCGCTCAAGGAGGCCGAGCATCGTCCGCTCATCGAGCGGCGGTTCCCTGAGGTTGCCGGCAGGGTGACCTATTGGCACGTGCACGATATCGACGTTGCCCATCCCGCGGACGCGCTGCCAATGATCGACGATCTCGTGCGCGGGCTGGTTTCGTCACTCAGGTAGCCGGTTCGCGCTTCAGGAAGATCGCCAGCGCATACTCCGCCGGCCGTGCGAGCATGCCGCTGAGACGTTCGAGGTCCTCGACCGCGACGATCTCAAGGCGGCCTTCGGTGACCCTCAACTGGTCGATCGGCACGTCCCGAGCGAGGAACACCTCGCCACGAAGGGCGCCACCCGGTGTCGAAGGATCCGGTCCGGAATAACTCCCGATCAGCTCAAAACGCTCGGGCGGCACGTAATGGCCGATCTCCTCATGGATCTCGCGAACGACGCATTCCAGGAAGGTCTCGGTGCCCTCCCGCCGTCCGCCAAACAGGCTGATCTTGCCGGGATCGGAAACGTGCGGAAGGTCATCGCGCAGTTGCATGAGCAACCGGCCGTCCGTGCTGACGAGGAGTGCAGACGTTCCCTCTCTTACCGCGCCGGTCATTCGTCAATCCTCTCGCTGGGAAGGTGGAGGGTGCGTCAGGACTGGGGCTGGGAGAAGACGGCGCAGTTGGCCTGCGAATCAGGTCGCCGCTTTGTGTGCCTGGCCAAGTACATCAGGACTTCGCGCTGATGCCGACGTCGGATCGGCGAGGGATGAGGTGAAGGTGGTCGGCCTGTCGCATGGGCGCAGATGGCGCCCCACGCATTACATCTTCAGCCGAAAGCGAAGGCCAGCAGGCTCGAGCACAGCAGCACGAGGCTTGCCGCAGTGAGGGTTAGAAATCCGTCGGAGACCAAATCGTGATTACGCATGATACACCTGCTTTCAACCGATGCTCATCCGAATTGATTAAAGCTTTCCGAACATTCTCTCCTGGAAAGAGGTGACGCGTCTTTCCGCCTTCAACGGACTGTCAGGCCCGGTACCGATAGCCTTCCACGGCGTGCGCCAAGAAGATCGCCGCACTCACCAGGCCCATCACCGCTGTAACCGTCTCGATCATCGCAAACTTCCTTTGCGCCCCACGCGGAAGAGAAAACGATTGCAGCCTTGCACAGTCAAAAAGATTCAATTGTTGGAATTCAAGATGCCGACCCACTGATGATTTGCTGCAACAGTGTGTCTGATGGCGGGACAGGCGAGGGCGTTTTGGGCGACTGAAGCTCCGTAGAACAACTGAGGAGGCGCAACAGGCGGTTTACCAAAGTGCCATAGGGTTAAGGCTCTCCCCATTTCCGCCGTGTTCCGGTTGCGATATCGTCAAGCTCTGGTGCGGAGGTGGGCCGCATCGTGAAGAAAATGATCCCGACGCCGCGAAGTGGGCGTGGGACCGGCAGAATGGTACTTGGGGCAGATGGGGACTAGACGGCCAGATTCGATGATCCGGACGGCGCGCGGAGCCGTCGCGGCGGCGACGTGCCTCGTCCTCGCCAATTGTGCCTCGTCCAACAAGTTCGCCAGCCGGGTCGACCCGAAATACGGCGTGTCGTCGAGCCCGCGCGTCGTCGCGTTGGGCGACCCCGTGCCGAAGGGCGGCGGCACCTACCGCATCGGCAAGCCCTATGTCGTTGCCGGCCGCACCTATGTGCCGGAGGAGAACGAGAACTACCGCGCCGAGGGCATGGCGTCCTGGTACGGCGATGATTTCCATGGCCGCCTGACCGCCAACGGCGAGGTGTTCGACATGGGCTCGCTGACGGCCGCCCATCCAACGCTGCCGATGCCGAGCTACGCGCGGGTCACCAATCTGAGCAACGGCAAATCGCTCGTCGTCCGCGTCAATGACCGCGGCCCGTACCACGGCAACCGCCTCATAGACGTCTCGAACAAGGCCGCCGAACTACTTGATTTCAAAGGAAATGGCGTGGCTCGCGTCCGTGTCGAATATGTCGGCCGAGCACCGCTCGAGGGCTCCGACGACCGCCAGCTGATGGCGACCTTGCGCACCGGCACGCCGGCGCCGTCACCGTCGATGGTCCGCGTCGCCTCTGCACGGCCGTTCGTCCCCGAGATGTCGTCCTCGTCCGGTCGGCTCCGCGGCGATGTTCCGCTGCCGGAGGGACGGCCCTACAGCCTCGGCAACACCCAGGCCGACTATGCCTCGGTCAGCGCGACCTCCGAGATGTCGGCCTCAAGCCGCTCGCACCGCCGTGTCGCGAACAATCCGCGCGAAGTCTCCTATGAGAGCGACCCGCGCTATGCGGCAGCCCCGAGCCCGGCCGCGGCCTATGTGCCGATCGACGCGCGTGGCCCCGCCGAAGTGCTGAGCGGACGCGGGCTCTACTAGAGTCAAATCGTTGCGAATCAGGCCCTTGGCCTGATCATTTCAGAAACGCGATCAGCGCCGCATTGACCTCGTCGGGGCGCTCCTGCTGGATCCAGTGGCCGGCGCCCTCGATGATCAGCTTCTGCTTGAGGTTCGGCAGCACGCGCTCCATGTCCGCAACCCGCTTGGCGCCGATCAGCCCGGTAATGACAGAATCGTTCGAGCCGGCGATGAACAGTGAGGGCTGTTGGATTTGCGCGTCCTGCCAGGGCGCGGTCAGCTCCCAATTGCGGTCTAGATTGCGGTACCAGTTCAGGCCGCCGCGGAAGCCGGACTGCCGGTAGCCCTCGGCGAATTCGGCGATGTCTGCCTCGGTGATCCAGGCCGGCAGCGGCATTCCGGCCGGCAGCTTGCCGAGGAAGCCTTTGGCTTCGTCGACGAACATCGAGCTCGGATCAGAGACGCCGCGCCCGAGCACCAGGCGCATGGTGTGGGCGATGTCGCGCTCGAATTCGGCCTCCGCGACGCCGGGCGGCTGGAAGTACTGCCAATAGAAATTGGTGATGCCGCTCTCGCGCAGGGTTTCCAGCGGACGTCCACGGCCGCGGAACGGCGGCGGCACGCTGAGGCCGGCGACCTTCGTGAAAACGTCGGGCCGAAACAGGGCCGCGTGCCAGGCCACCGGCGCCCCCCAATCGTGACCGACGATGACAGCCTTCTTCTCGCCGAGCGCAGCCACCAGCGCGACCATGTCGCCGACGGTATCGAAGATCGTGTAGGCACCGACGTCGGCTGGCGCGGCGGTCCGGCCGAAGCCGCGCATATCGGGCGCCGCCACCCGGAAGCCTGCCGCGGCCAGCGCTGCGATCTGGAGTCGCCAGGAATAGGACAGTTCCGGCCAGCCGTGGCAGAGCACGACCAGCGGGCCTTGCCCGGCTTCGCGCACGAACATGTCGATGCCGTTGGCGGAAATGGTGCGGGAGGATGACATTCGCGTTTCCGCCTTGTTTGCCGGTTCTGTTGTCGTTAGCTGGTTCCAGGGATTACTGACAAGGATACGGGCGTTCAGCGCAGCCGGCAATCCAGCCGGCCGTGTACAAGCGGCGAAACCTCAGTTGTTTGCGATACTTCCAGCTGTTAGAACGCAGTCTTTCAGGACATCGCCGATGGCAGCCCCAACCGCAGTTCCCCGCACGTTGCTAGCTCGCGCCGGGCGTTGCTGGCGTGGCGTGATCGCAGCGGCGGTCGTGGCGGCGATCGGCTGCGGCGGGGTGGTCTATGCCGCCAACAACAGTGTCCAGGGCGCCAAGAAGGAAGACGCCGGCTTCGACGGCGACGCGCCGACCGCGATCCTGGTCGAGGCCTCCTCGGGCAGTGTGCTGTTCGAGAAGAACGCCGACGAGCTGCGTGCGCCCTCCAGCATGATGAAGCTGATGACGGCCGAGGTGGTGTTCGACGCCATCAAGAAGGGCGACATCAAGCTCACCGACGAGTACCGGATCAGCGAGAACGCCTGGCGGCGGGGCGGGGCGCCGTCCGGTACCTCGACGATGTTCGCTGCCATCAACAGCAAGGTCTCGGTCGACGACCTCCTGCACGGTGCGATCATCCCGAGCGGCAACGACGCCTGCATCGCGCTCGCTGAGGGCATCGCCGGCAACGAGCATACGTTCGCAACCGACTTCATGACCAAGCGCGCCCGCGAGCTCGGCATGACCAAGTCGACCTTCGGCAATTCCAACGGGCTGCCGGACCCGACCAACAAGATGACGGTGCGTGAACTCGCGGTGCTGGCCCGCCACATCATCCTGACCTACCCGGACAGGTACAAGCTGTTCGGCGAGAAGGAATTCACCTGGAACAAGATCCGCCAGCAGAACCGCAATCCGCTGCTGAACGCCTTGCCCGGCGCCGACGGGTTGAAGACCGGCTACACCAAGGAGGGCGGCTACGGCATGGTCGGTTCGGCCGTCCAGAACGACACGCGGCTGATCGTCGTCATCAACGGACTTGAGGATTCGGAGGATCGCGCGACCGAGGCCAAGAAGATGCTGGAATGGGGCTTCCGCAGCTTCGAGACCCGGGTTCTGATCGCGGCCAACCAGCCGGTCGGCTACGCCCGGGTGTTCGGCGGCGAGACCCGTTCGGTCAAGCTGGTCAGCCCCGATCCGATCACGGTGATGGTGTCGAAGAACGGCAACGACAAGCTGCTGGCCCGCGTGATCTACAGCGGCCCGGTCAAGGCACCGATCACCGCCGGCCAGCAGATCGGCGTCGTCCGGGTCTGGCGCGGAGCCAACGTCGCGATGGAGACTCCTGTCTATGCGGCGGATGCCGTCGGTACGGGATCGACGATGCGCCGTGCGCTCGACGGCGCCCAGGAGCTCGTCATCGGAATGTTCCGCGCAGGGGTCGAGAAGCTCTGACATGGCGGAAGCAGAAGTCCAGCGGCCGAGCTTGCGCGGTCGGTTCATCACCTTTGAAGGCGGCGAGGGGTCGGGGAAATCGACCCAGATCCGCAAGCTCGCCGAACGGCTCGATACCGCGAAGCTGCGCGCCATCGTGACCCGCGAGCCCGGCGGCTCGCCGGGCGCGGAGATCATCCGTCACCTCGTGCTGTCGGGAATGGGCAAGCTGCTGGGGCCGGAAGCCGAGACGCTGCTGTTTGCCGCCGCGCGCGACGACCACGTCCGCACCGTGATCCTGCCGGCGCTCAACCAGGGCATCTGGGTGCTGTGCGATCGCTTCTTCGATTCCACGCGCGCCTATCAGGGCCAGCTCGGGCAGGTGTCGCCCGAACTCGTCAACGCGATGCAGCGCGTCACCATCGGCGATCTCAAGCCCGATCTAACATTCATCCTCGACGTACCGGTCGAGGTCGGGTTGCAGCGTGCCGCGGCGCGCCGCGGCAACGCTTCGGCCGATCGCTTCGAGGCCGAGGGCATCAAGTTCCATCAGGATTTGCGCGACGCCTATCGCCGGATCGCGGCGGAAGAACCGGAGCGCTGCGTGCTGATCGACGCTACGGCGGATCCGGACACGGTCACGGCGACGATATGGGCCGCGCTGCGCGAGCATCTGCGCGCAACGCTCACGGCGGACAATCCCGCATGAGCGCGCGCAAGGTCGAACAGGAGAGCACCGCTCGCCATCCGCGCGAAACGCCCGATCTGTTCGGGCATCGCGAGGCGGAGACCGCCTTGCTCGATGCCTATCGCAGCGGGCGGATTCCGCATGCCTGGCTGATCGGCGGCGCGCAGGGGATCGGCAAAGCGACAATGGCCTACCGCATGGCGCGGTTCGTGCTGGCGTTCCGCAATCCGAAATCGTCCCAGGTCCAGGCGGCGCCGACGCTGCGGGTCGATCCGTCCGATCCGGTGGCGCGGCAGATCACGGCGGGCGCCCATGGCGGTCTGCTGGTGCTGGAGCGCGGCCTCAACGACCGCGGCGTGATGCGCACGGTGATCACGGTCGACGAGACGCGCGAGACGATCTCGTTCTTCGGCTCGACGGCCGCTGTCGACGGCTGGCGCGTCTGCATCGTCGACACCGTCGACGAGCTCAATCCCAATGCCGCGAACGCGCTCCTGAAAATCCTCGAGGAGCCGCCGCAGCAGTCGTTGTTCCTGCTGGTGAGCCACGCGCCGTCGCGGGTGCTGCCGACGATCCTGTCCCGCTGCCGCAAATTGCTGCTGCGGCCGCTGGAGACGGGCGACGTGCTGCGAGCAGCCGCGGCCGCAACCGACATCGCAGCTGATGATCCGGCACTGGCTGAAGCCGCGGCGGCATCAGAGGGCAGCGTCGGGCGGGCACTGTCGCTGCTCGGCGGCGACGCGCTGAAACTGCAGCAGCGCACGGCCGCGCTGCTCGCGACGCTTCCGAGCGTCGATCCGCGCGAACTGCATGCGCTGGGCGATGCGCTCGGCACCAGCGACCGCGTCGCGCTCGCCGCTTTCATCGACGGCATCGATCGCTGGATGAGCGAGCGCATGCGAACCGGCGACGCCAATGCCAATCTGCCGCGCCTTGCACGGCTGGCGGAGGTATGGGAAAAGATCGTCCGCGCCGCGCGCGATACCGAAGCCTACAATCTGGAGCGCAAGCCGCTGGTATTCTCGGTGTTTTCGATGCTCGCGGACGCGACCCGATAGACGCCAAATCTCAAAACACATCTGTCTGACAATATCTCTGTCTGACAACACTCCCGACAATCTCGTTTCGATCTGCAAAGGATTCCGTGGTGGCGACCGCTAAGAAGACATCGTCGAAGAAGGCCAAGAAGACGAAGAAGGCATCGCCCGCTCGCGCGACCAAGAAGAAGTCTGCGGCGAAATCGCGCGCGGCCAAGAAGGGTGGGCGCGTCACCAAGAAGGTGAAGAAGGCCACCAAGACGGGAGCCAAGGGCGCCAAGAAATCGGCGACCAAGAAGGTCGCAAAAAAGGCCGTCAAGAAGGCTGCGAAGAAGATGGCTAAGAAAACAGCTAAGGCTCTCGCAAAAGCCGCCAAGGCTGCGCCGACGAAGGCAGCCGCAGCTGCTGTTGCGCCAGCCGCAAAGAAGCCCGCAGCTCCGAAGCCTCCGGCTACCGAGAAGGCGCCGAGGGCAGCAACGGTCCGTGCGCCGAAGCAATCCAAGGCTGCAGCGACGGCTCCCGCATCCACATCCGTTTCGGCGCCCGCCGCGGATCGCGGCAATGTCTACTACATCACGACCGCGATCGCTTATCCGAACGGCCAGCCGCATATCGGCCACGCCTATGAGGCGATTGCGACCGATGCGCTGGCGCGCTTCCAGCGGCTCGATGGCAAGGACGTGTTCTTCCTGACCGGCACCGACGAGCACGGCCAGAAGATGATCCAGACCGCGCAGGGCGAGGGGATGACGCCGTTCGATCTCGCGACCCGCAATGCCGCGCGCTTCAAGGAGATGGACGAGCGCCTCAACGTCTCCTTCGACCGCTTCATCCGGACCTCGGAACCTGCCCACCACAAGTCGGTGCAGGAAATCTGGCGCCGCATGCAGGACAATGGCGACATCTATATCGACACCTATGCCGGTTGGTACTCGGTGCGCGACGAGGCCTACTACGCCGAGGATGAGACCACGGTCGGCGAGGACAATGTCCGCCGCGGCCCGCAGGGCACGCCGGTCGAGTGGGTCGAGGAGAAGAGCTATTTCTTCAGGCTCTCGGCCTACCAGGACAGGCTGTTGCACCTCTATGAATCCCAGCCCGATTTCATCGGTCCGGATTCCCGTCGCAACGAGGTCATGAGCTTCGTGCGCGGCGGGCTGAAGGATCTCTCGATCTCGCGCACCACGTTCGACTGGGGCGTCAAGGTCCCCAACGATCCCGAGCACGTGATGTATGTCTGGGTCGACGCGCTGACCAACTACATCACCGGCGTCGGCTATCCCGACGAGAGCGACAAGCACTGGCGCTACTGGCCGGCGGACGTGCACATCATTGGCAAAGACATCATCCGCTTCCATGCGGTGTACTGGCCGGCCTTCCTGATGTCGGCCGGCATTCCCCTGCAGAAGCGGGTCTATGCGCACGGCTTCCTGTTCAACAGGGGCGAGAAGATGTCGAAGTCGGTCGGCAACGTGGTCGATCCCTTCAATCTGGCCAACCAGTACGGCGTCGACCAGGTGCGCTACTTTTTCCTGCGCGAGGTGCCGTTCGGCCAGGACGGCAACTACAACCACGAGGCCATCGTCGCGCGCATCAACGCCGACCTTGCCAATGATTTCGGCAATCTGGCGCAGCGTTCGCTGTCGATGATCGCCAAGCAACTCGGCGGCGTGTTGCCGGAGCCCGGCGAGTTCAGCGACAATGACAAGGCGATCCTGGCGCAGGCCGACGCCATGCTGGAGACGTCGCGCACCGCGATGGCGGCACAGCAGATCCATCAATGGCTCAACACGGTCTGGGCCGTGGTCGCCGAAGCCAACCGCTATTTTGCCGGCGAGGCGCCGTGGGCGCTGGCGAAGACCGATCCGGCGCGCCAGAAGACCGTGCTCTATGTCACCGCCGAAGTCGTGCGGCAGATCGCGATCATGGCGCAGGCCGTGATGCCGGAGTCCTGCGCCAAGATGCTCGACAGCCTCGGCATAGCAGCGGACGCCCGCAACTTCACGGCGATCGCGGAGCGGATCAGGCCGGGCACGACGCTGCCGGCGCCTGTCGGCGTGTTTCCGCGCTACGTGGAACCCAAGACCGAGTGAGCGGTTCGAAATTCATGCTGGTCGACAGTCACTGCCATCTCGATTTTCCTGACTTCGCCGACGATCTCGACGGGATCGTCGGGCGCGCCGAGGCGGCCGGGGTCGGCCGCATGGTCACGATCTCGACCCGCGTGAAGCGGCTCGGCGGCCTGCTTGCGATCACGGAGCGCTTCCCCGACATCTATTGTTCGGTCGGCACTCATCCGCATCATGCCGATGAAGAGGACGGCATCCCGGCGAGCGAACTGATCGAGCTGACCAAGCACCCGAAGGTCGTCGCGCTCGGCGAGGCCGGGCTCGACTATTTCTACGAGCACGGTTCGCGAGAAGCCCAGGAGCGCGGCTTTCGCGCGCATATTGCTGCTGCGCGCGAAACCGGCCTGCCGCTCGTCATCCACACCAGGGAGGCCGACGAGGATTGCGGTCGCATCCTGGAGGACGAAGTCGCGAAGGGGCCGTTCAAGGCCGTGCTGCATTGCTACACCGGCGGGCGCGAACTCGCGATGAAGGCGATCGCGCTCGGGCTGTCGATCTCGTTCACGGGCATCCTGACCTTCAAGAAGTCAGACGCCCTGCGCGCGCTGGCCGCGGAGTTGCCGGCCGACCGCATCATGGTCGAGACCGACGCTCCGTATCTTGCGCCCGGAAAATTCCGCGGCAAGCGCAATGAGCCGTCCTACGTCGTCGAGGTCGCCAAGGTGCTTGCCGAAACGCGCGGCGTCTCCCTGGAGGAGATCTCGCGGCAGACCACCGAAAACTTCTTCCGGCTGTTCTCCAAGGTGCCGGCGCCGAAGGTTGCTGCATGACGCTGACACTGACAATTCTGGGCTGCGGCTCATCTGCCGGCGTGCCGCGCCCGGCGCTCGGCTGGGGCGCCTGTGATCCGAACAATCCAAAAAACCGCCGCCGCCGCTGCTCGATCATGGCCGAGCGCACCATGGAGCACGGCACCACGCGGGTCGTGATCGATACCGCGCCCGACCTCCGCGAGCAGTTGATCGATTCCAATGTCGAGCATATCGACGCGGTGTTCCTGACGCATGAGCACGCAGACCAGACCCATGGCATTGACGATCTGCGCTCGGTCGTCCTGCACCAGCGCCGCCGCATCCCGGTCTACTTCAACCAGTCGACCGCCAAGGACATCATGGCGCGGTTCTCCTATTGCTTCATCTCGCCTGAAGGGAGCGACTATCCGCCGATCCTGACCCGGCACTCGATCGAGGCCGGCGAGAGCCACACCGTCACAGGGAAGGGCGGTCCGCTGAAGCTCGACGCCTTCCTGGTGCAACACGGCCGGATTCCGGCGCTCGGCTACCGCATCGGCGATGCCGCTTACACGCCCGATCTGCACGACATTCCCGAGGAGAGCTGGCCGGCACTGAAAGGCCTCGACCTCTGGATCGTCGACGGCTTGCGCTATGCGCCGCATCCCAGCCATTTCAGCGTTGCGGACGCGCTGTCATGGATCGAGCGTTTCAAGCCGAAGCGCGCCGTGATCACCAACATGCATTCCGACCTCGACTACGAGGTGTTGCGGCAGAGCCTGCCGGCCGGCGTGATCCCGGCCTATGACGGCATGCGGCTGACGCTCGACCGGGCGGGCTGAAGACCTCAATCATCCCTGGGTTGGCCGGACGTCGCGCGTCGACGCGGGCGCGTGCTTCCACGCGCCTTTGCTGACCGCGCCTCATCGCAGCCGGGCATTGACCTTTTGCGCGCATTCGATATCGTTATGATCATAACAATATCGGGAGGCCTCGATGGCGGAAGCTGTGGCAGTGCAGGATTACACCGACCGCACGCGATATGACGCGCTGATGGACGTCGTGAAGAACCGCCTGACGACCCGGGCGTTCGACTCCAGTTATTTGATGCCGCCGGAACATTACGACTTGATCCTGGAAGCGGCGCGGCACGCGCCGTCGGGCGCCAATGCGCAGCCCTGGCACTTCATTGCCGTCACCGACCAGGACCTGAAGAACAGGATCACCGAGTATTTCCGCGAGGAGCAGGTCGCCCGCGCCCGGCTCAAGATGAAGTTTCCGACGCCCGACTATCGCGGCCTCGCGTCGGCGCCGGGCTTCATCGTGGTCGCCAGCGACTTCCGCTGGGTCAAGGCATTTCCCGTGCTCAACGACGGCTCCGAGCTCGACAAGATGTACAAGGAGAATGCCGAGCGCATCCTGCTGCAGAGCGTGGCGGCGGCGACGATGTCGGCGCATCTCGCGGCCGCGGCGCTTGGCTATAACGTCTGGTGGGTGACCGCGATCGGGCAGGAGAAGGCCCAGCAAGCGATGAAGCCGCTGCTCGGCATCCCCGAAGAATTGTCCGTGCTCGACATCATGTGCTTCGGTCCGCCGGCCAAGCCGCCTTACAAACGCTGGAAGAAGAGCCTGGCTGAGATCAGCAACTGGAACAGGTTCGATGATCATCACTTCATGACCGAGGCCGACATAGACGAATGGGTTTCGACCACGCGCCACAAGGTGATGTACCGCGATGCCGAGAACGTCGACTAAGGCAGAGGCGCCGGTCCGGCGCCTTGCGCCGGACTACCGGCTGGAGGATCAGGTCGGATTCCTGCTGCGCAAGGCCTATCAGCGCGCCTCGTCTAACCTGGTCGAGCGGATCGGCTCCTACGATCTGACGGCTCCGCAATACGCGACGCTGGCCCGGCTCTACGAGCGCGGAGCGCTGTCGCAGAACCTGCTCGGCCGGCTGGTCGCTATGGAGCCCGCCAATATCCGCGACGTCGTGCTGCGGCTGAAGAAGCGGCGGCTGGTCGCGACGCGGCGCGACCCGACCGACAAGCGGCTGATCCTGATTGATCTGACCGCGGCCGGCACAGCGCTGGTCGAGCAGTTGATCCCGATCGAGACCGAATGCACCGCGACGACGCTGGCGCCGCTCAAGGCCGACGAGAGGGGACTGCTGTACGAGTTGCTCAGCCGCCTCGCGGAGGGCTGAGCGACGCAGCTTACGCCGAGATCGCCTTGGCCGATCCGACCGCGTTGCGCAGCAGAAACTTCTGGATCTTGCCCGTCGAGGTCTTCGGGATCACGCCGAACACCACTGACTTCGGCGTCTTGAAGCCCGACATGTGCTCGCGGCAATAGGCGATGATCTCGGTCTCGGTCGCCTTGGCGCCGTCCTTCAGCTCGATGAAGGCGCAGGGCACTTCGCCCCATTTCGGATCGGGCTTGGCGACAACAGCCGCGAACAGCACGGCCGGGTGCTTGTAGAGGATGTCCTCGACCTCGACCGAGGAGACGTTCTCGCCGCCGGAGATGATGATGTCCTTGGAGCGGTCCTTGATGATGACGTAGCCGTACTCGTCGAGCACGCCGAGATCGCCGGTGTGAAACCAGCCGCCGGCAAAGGCTTCCTGCGTCGCCTTCTCGTTCTTCAGATAGCCCTTCATCACGATGTTGCCGCGGAACATGACCTCGCCGATGGTCTCACCGTCGCGTGGCACCTCGCGCATCGTCTCGGGATCGAGCACCGTGACGCCTTCCTGCAATGGATACGACACGCCCTGACGCCGCTTCAGCTGCGCCCGCGCATCGGCCGACAGCTCGTCCCAGCCGGGCTGCTCGGCGCAGACCGAGGCAGGGCCATAGACCTCGGTCAGCCCATAGACGTGGGTCAGCTTGACGCCGATGCGCTCGGCGCCCTCGAGCACCGCAACCGGCGGCGCCGCGCCGGCGATCAGGCCGACGACCGGCTTGGCCTTGCCGCCCTTCGGCGCATCGGGCGCATTGATCAGCGTGTTGTAGACGATCGGCGCGCCGCACATGTGGGTGACGCCGTGCTTCGGGATCAGCTCGAAGATCTTGGCGGGATCGACCTTGCGCAAGCAGACATTGACGCCGGCGGTCGCCGCGATGGTCCAGGGGAAGCACCAGCCGTTGCAGTGGAACATCGGCAGCGTCCAGAGATAGACCGGATGCTGGCCGAGATTGCCGGCGAGGATATTGCTGACGGCGTTCAGATACGCGCCGCGGTGATGGGTCACCACGCCCTTCGGATTGCCCGTCGTGCCGGAGGTATAGCTCAGCGCGATCGCATCCCATTCGTCGGCAGGCGGCCGCTCCACGAAAGAGGCATCACCTTGCGCGACCGCGGCCTCATACTCGATCTCGCCGATCCGCTTGCCGCCGGCGAACGCGGCATCGTCGACGTCGATCACGAACGGCTTTGGGCCCATCATCAGGGGCAGGGCTTCCGCGATCACACCAGAGAATTCGGGATCGACCAGGATGATCTTCGCGCCGCCATGGTCGAGCTGGAATGCGATCGACGCCGCATCGAGGCGGATGTTCAAGGCATTGAGCACCGCGCCGGTCATCGGCACCGCGAAGTGCAGCTCGTTCATCGCCGGGATGTTCGGCAGCATCGCCGCGACCGTATCGCCATGGCCGATGCCATGGCCCGCAAGATAGGACGCAAACCGCTTGCAGCGCTCGTAGGTGTCGCTCCAGGTGAAGCTGCGGCCCTCATAGACCGCGCTGAGGTGGTCGGGATAGACCGCGGCCGAGCGCGCCAGGAAGCTCAGCGGTGTCAGCGGTACGTAATTGGCGGGCGTCTTGTCGAGCCCGATCGAGTACTGGTTTTGAGCTGCACTCATGGCTCTATCCCATCCGCAAGGTGCTTTAAAGGAAACCGATCGATATCCAGGGGAAGATGGCGACGATGATCAGGCCGATCAACAGCGCCAGCATGTAGCCCCAGATCGGCCGGATACCCTCGGCCGGATCGACGCGCCCGATGGCGCAGGCGGCATAATAACCGACGCCGAACGGCGGCGCGAACAGTCCGATGCCCATCGCCAGGATGATGATCATGGCGTAGTGCACCTCGTGGACGCCGACCTGGTGCGCAATCGGAAACAGCAGCGGGCCGAACAGCACGATCGCCGGAATGCCCTCGAGCACGCTGCCGAGGATCACGAAGGCCAGGATCGAGACCGCGATGAAGGTCGCCGAACCGCCGGGCAGCCCGGTCATCGCCGCTGCGAGCGCCCGTGAGAAGCCTGACTGGGTCAGGCCCCAGGCCATGCCGGTCGCAGTGCCGATGATGAACAGGATCGCGCCCGACAGGCACGCCGTGTCGATCAGCATCGGCACGAGGCGCCGCCAGTTGAACTTGCGGTAGATCAGGAGGCCGATGACGAAGGCGTAGACGATGCCGATGGTCGACACCTCGGTGGCGGTGGCGATGCCTTCGACCACCGCGTAGCGGATCACGAAGGGCAGCGCCAATGCGGGCAGGGCGTAGATGAAGGCCTTGCCGATCTCGCTTCGCGTGGCGCGCTGGACATGGCTGAGGTTCTCACCGCGGTAACGCCACCACACCAGCCCCGACAGCGTGATCGCCAGCACGACGCCCGGTAGCAGGCCGCCGGTGAACAGCGCCGAGATCGAGACGCCGGTAACCGAACCGATCGTGATCAGCACCAGGCTCGGCGGAATGGTTTCGGTCTGGGCGCCGGTGGCGGCGAGCAGGGCGACCAGATCGCCCGGCTTGGCGCCGCGCTGCTTCATCTCCGGGAACAGCACGGGCGCAACGGCGGCCATGTCGGCGGCCTTCGACCCGGAAATGCCTGACACCAGGTACATCGCGCCGACCAGCACATAGTGCAGGCCGCCGCGGACGTGCCCGAGCAGGCTCGCCAGGAACGCTACCATCGCGCGCGCCATGCCGGTCATCTCAATCAGCAGGCCAAGGAACACGAACAGCGGCACCGACAGCAGGATCAGATGGCTCATGCCCTCGTCCATCCGGCCGACCAGCACCATCAGCGGCGTGTGCGTGGTCAGCGCCAGATAGCCGAAGATCGCCATGCCGAAGGCGAATCCGATCGGAACGCCTGCGAACACGCAGAAGCCGACCACGCCGACGAAGAAGATGATCAGGTTGAGGTTGCCGAGCGGTCGCAGCAGCGGCTGCGCCAGCCAGAACACGCCGATCAACGCGACCACGGTCAGCGCGGCCAGCAGGAAGGTCTTGAAACTGCCGACCCGCGCCAGCCGCAGCAGCGCGAACAGCGCCATCAGGCAGGTGCCGACCGGCAGCGCCGCCGCGCGCCAGGTATTGGAGATCTGCAGCGCCGGCGTCGTGATGAAGCTTTCCTCGTAGGCGTATTCGTAGGCCGGCCGTACGATCAGGATCAGGAACGCAAGCGCGGCGCAGGTCGCGACCACGTCGAGATAGGCCCACAGCCGCGGCCCGGCGCTGGCGACCAGCGCCGTCATCCGCATGTGCTCGCCGCGGCGGAACGCCACCGCCGATCCGAGCATCGCAAGCCACAGGAACAGGATCGACGCCAGTTCGTCGGACCAGATCAGCGGCGCATGCAGCACGTAACGCGACACCACGCCGGCGAACAGGATCACGACCTCGGCGACGACGAGGATCGCCGCCGGGATCTCGACCAGCCATCCGAGTGCCGCCTCGATGGAACCGAGAACAGAGCGTCGGCGAGGGGGCTGTGACGCCGCCTCGCCGGCCACGGCCGGCGCCATCTCGACATGAGCCATAGCAAATCTCCCGCTGGCGAGCCTCCCGCCTGATCGATCAGGACAGTTTGCCGACGGACTTCTCGAGCAGGTCCCAGGCCTTCTCGCCGTACTTGCCCTTCCACTCGGCGTAGAAGCCGGCGGTACGGAGCTTGTCGCGGAACGGCCCGACCTCGGGCTGGTTGAACACAAGGCCCTTGCCGGTCAGCTCCTGCTTCACGGTAGCGTTCAGCTTCTCGGTGTCCTCGCGCTCCTTGACGGCCGCCGCGTTGACGTTCTTGGCGACGATGGTCTTGATATCATCGGGCAGCGCCGCCCAGGCCCGGCGGTTCATCAGGAACCAGAAGCCATCCCACATGTGGTTGGTCAGCGAGCAGTACTTCTGCACCTCGTAGAGCTTCGCGGCAGAGATCAACGCCAGCGGGTTTTCCTGGCCCTCGACGATCTTGGTCTGCAGCGCCGAATAGACCTCGCTGAAATTGATCGAGGCGGGCGACGCATCGAACGCCTTGAACATCGAGGTCCACAGCGGCGACACGGGCACGCGGATCTTGAAGCCCTTGAGATCGTCAGGACCGTTGATCGGCTTGGTCGACGACGTGGTCTGGCGGAAGCCGTTGTCCCAGATCTTGTCCATCACCTCGAGGCCGGCCTTGTTGATCTCGCCGCGCACATAGGCGCCGAGCTCGCCGTCCATGGCCTTCCAGACCGTGGGATAATCCGGGAATGCGAAACCGATGCCGTTGATTGAGGCCGCCGGCACCAGGGTCGCTAGGATCAGGCCGGACAGCGTGAAGAACTCGACGCCGCCGGAGCGCACCTGGCTCAGCATGTCCGTATCGGAACCGAGCTGGCTGTTCGGGAACACCTGCAGGTCAAACCGGCCGTTGGTCTCGGTCTTGATCGCCGCGGCCATCTCCCGGGCGCGCGCCACGAACGGGTGCGACTCCGGCAGGTTGTTGGCGAACTTGTAGGAGAACTCGGCCGACTGCGCGCGCGCGACATACGGCGCGCCAATCCCGCCCAGGACGGCGGAAGCGGCGGAGACCTTCAGCAGCGTGCGTCGTGAAAAGCTCATTGGTGTTGCTCCCTCGAGAGGCTTGTTGTTGTTCTGAGATGCCATCCTATACGGACCTGATGCCGCGGGGTCACCAGCGATCTCTGCACAGCTGGGGCTTATTGCAGCGTCCGTACGCCGCGGCAATATCGGCTTTCTGACGAGACGCGTGCGCGTGGATCGCTGTGCGATCCGCACGGGCTGGACCGCTAGCCGGGATCGGTCAGGACAGACGCCTGGCTGCGGTCGGGTGCGAAGATTTCCCACTAAATATCTGATCTAATTGTAGATATAAATATTCCATAATATACCTTATGCGAATTACGGATTGGGCCGGTGGTGTCTGGGGTGATGCCGCGCTGGATCAGGCGTCGTTGCTGGACACCCTCCGCGACCCGACGGCCGCGTGCGGGTCACGACATCGAGGCGACCACTTCCAGCATCACCTCCGTTGCGCCGCCGGCAATGGGCAGGACGCGCGCGTCACGTGCGATGCGCTCGATGGGGCTCTCGCGCATGACGCCCATAGCGCCGTGGAACTGGACGCAGGCATACGCGACCTCGTTGACGAGTTCGGCGCATATGGCTTTCAACATCGAGATCTCACGGATGCAATCGTCGTCCGCCGCCATGCGCCACGCGGTAGCATAGAGAAACTCGCGGTTTGCCTCGACCTTCGCGGCAAGCATCGCGAGGCGTTGACGGATCGCCTGCAAGTCCCACAGGACGCCCCCGAATGCGCGGCGAGCCTTCACATGGGCGAGGGTCATCTCGATCGCCGCCTCGGCCATTCCGATCGCCATGGCGGCGAGGACGAGGCGCTCGTTCTGGAAGTTGCGCATGATAGAGTAGAAGCCCTGCCCCTCCGCGCCGAGCACGTTCTCGGCGGGCACCCGGCAACCGTCGAAGACGAGTTCCGCCGTGTCTGAGGAGCGCCAGCCCTGCTTGTCGAGCACACGGCCGACGCTGAAGCCGGGCGTGCCTTTCTCGACCAGGAACATCGTGATACCGTTGCTTCCCGCCGAGGGATTAGTCTTGGCCGCGACGCAGTAGAGATCTGCGTGGACGCCGTTCGTGATGTAGAGCTTGGTGCCATCGAGGATGTAGGAGTCACCCTCCCGGAGCGCGCGCGTGCGGATGGCCTTCACATCCGAGCCGGCATCCGGTTCCGTGATGGCAACCGCGGTGATCACCTCGCCGCGGATGATGCCCGGCATCCAGCGGGCCCGCTGGGCTCTGGTCCCGTCATGAAAGACATACACGGACGCCATCTCGGCCTGGACCAGCATCGCGTCGGCGACTCCGCCATAGGTCGAGCGCCCAAGCTCCTCGGCGAAAACCGTCGACGCGACCGCGTCCATCTCGGCCCCGCCATACCCGCCGGGGTAACGGATACCGAAGAAACCGAGTTCGCCCATGCGGCGCAGGACCGGACGGGGAATGAACCCCTGCTCTTCCCAGCTATCCGCGCAAGGCTTGATCTCCTCCTCGACGAACCGGCGGACCTGATCCCGCAGCAGCTCATATTCCGCCGCCGTCCAGGGCAGCCCCGGTCCTCGCGCCGGTCCCAAAGCTTTGTCCATCATGTTCGTGCGCTCTGCCATCAGTCCAACGCAAATGTTTCCGTCCGGATTGGGAGCGTGCCGCCACGCTACAGTTCGATTTCCTCTCTCGGTCCCTCCGATGCAGAAGCGGCTTCGGAATGGGCCACCCAACGCATGCCGTCGATCACTTCCGCCAATTCGGACAGTGTCGGGCGCTCAAACAGGTTGCGAATCTGCACGTCGACGCCGAAGGCCTTTCGCATCCGCGCTACCGCCCGCACCACCAGCAGCGACTCGCCGCCCAGTTCGAAAAAATTGTCGCGACGTCCGATCGACTTGATCTTCAGCAGATCGCACCACAACGCGGCCAGCGTCTTTTCGGTCTCCGTCGCGGGAGCGGTGAATTCCTGCGCAGACCGGTTGTTTTCTGCCGTCGGCTCGGGCAGCGCGGTCCGGTCGACCTTGCCGTTGGAGGTGAGCGGCATCCGCTCAAGGCAGACATAGTGCGTCGGAATCATCGACTCCAACAGCTCTTCGGCCAGAAAGGCGCGCAGGTCCGCCACGGTCAGAGCGTCTGGCGACACATAGTAGGCTGCAAGTCGAGTCAAGCCGCCTCCGGCCGCGGACGGTTCGATGACGGTGACCGCGCATTCCTGCACCTGCGGGTGCTTGAGAAGCCGCGCTTCGATCTCGCCGAGCTCGACACGCGCACCACCGACCTTCACCTGATGATCTGCACGGCCGAGAAATTCCAGGCGCCCTTCAGGAGTCCAGCGGGCAAGATCGCCCGTCTTGTACAGCCGCAGATTCGTGAACCCGTCTCGAGGATCTATGGCCGTGCGGAAACGGTCGTCGGTCAGGTCAGGTCGGTTGAAATAGCCCTTCGCGAGGCCGTCGCCGGCAATGAACATCTCACCGATGATGCCGGGACCGGTAGGCTGATAGGCTTCGCTGAGGACGTAGATTCCGGCATTGGCGGCCGGAACGCCGATCGGGACCGATCCCGCTTGATCCCGATCGATGTCGAAACGGTGAATCATGCAGCCCACCGTGGCTTCGGTTGGCCCGTATTCGTTGTAGATTTCGACCGGATGCGGGATCGCTTTCGTGATGTCGCGTGCCAGTTCGGTCTTGAAGTCCTCACCGCCCACGATGAATTTCCGCAGGCGTGTGGTTTCAAGATTGCGGTCGCGTATCATCGCCAGATGCGCCGGCGTCAGCTTCATGATGTCGACGGCATTGTCGTCGATGACCTTGAGCACGACCATACTCTGCACGCCGGGATCACCGAGATAGACCACGATGCGGCCACCGGTGATGAGGGGCGTGAACAGCGTCGTGACGGTCAGGTCGAAAGCCAGAGATGAGAACAGAGGCCAGGCCAGACGTTCGCCGGAACTGTAGACCTGGGCGGCCCACCAGATGTAGTTCACCAGGCTCCGGTGCGCGATCTCGACGCCCTTGGGTGTGCCGGTCGAGCCAGAGGTGAAGATGATATAGGCGGTGCCGTCCGGCGTGGCAGCGGATGGCCGGGCAGAGTCCGGTTGACGCGCAATCGCAGCGAAATCGGCGTCGAGCACGACAATCTCGGCAAGATCGGCGGAAATGGCGGATTCCAGGCGCGCCTGCGTGATCACGACTGGCGCCAGCCCGTCGGTTCCGTCGGAAATATCCGTCAGGATCGTTGCGATGCGCCCCTTCGGCGTTGCCGCGTCCACCGGCACATAGGCTGCGCCGGATTTCAGGACGCCCAGGATCGCGACGACGACCTCAATGGAATGCTCCATGAATACAACGGCAATCCGACCCGGCCCTAAGCCGATCGCGCTCAAATGCGCGGCCATCTGATTGGAGCGTCCGTCGAGCTGCCGGTACGTCAGCATGACATCGCCGAAGCGGATCGCTTCAGCGTCCGGGCTACGCGTCACCCGGTCGCGAAACAGATCGATGATCGTTCGGTCCGACGGGTAGCTTGCCGCCGTGGCGTTGTACGCGACAACCAGCGTTTGATGATCGACACTGTTCAGCAGGGGAAGCGCTACGCCCTCCTCCACAATGGGCAGGACTTCATTCATGAACCACGCTCCATCAAGCAATCAACAATCAAATTGCAGCAGTGAAATTGCGTCAGTCGCTCGGCTCCTGGGTTGCCTGGCGATAAAGCGCTGCGATCGCAGACACGTCAGGTTCTTCCAGCATGGAGTCCGCGTGACAGCCCTCGGGCCCGAAAAAAAATTCGGCATGAGGCACCGCACGAAGCCATCGGCGCGGCCCCGCCCCCGATCGCAGCCAGGCCTTGTTCGGAAGGAATATGCATACCCGCCCCAAATACGGAGCAGGAACGTACTGCCGAAAAGCGGTGATCGCCGTGGATTTGAGCCGGGCTCTGCTCGCCAGCACCAGGTCTGTCGCGATCGGCTCCTTGTCCTTCCGAACGAGGGTCACGAGACCGCGGAGACGGCTGCCGAAATATTGCAGACGAGCGCCGAACGTCGGCCGCTTCGCCATCTCGCGCTGGATAGCTTCGCGTCTGTTCCTGGCGGAGAAATAAAGCAGACGCGGCAGTTCCTGATAGGTGGTCGGGTGAAGAGGGCCAAAGAGCGCGACGCATGGGACCTCAGCTCCGCGGCGTCCCAGGATTTTCGCGAGTTCGAAAGCAGTTGGAGCGCCGGAGCAATATCCGGCGATGATGTACGGACCGTTGGGCTGATACTCGACGATCTGGCGGGCGAAATACTCGGCGATATCTTCGACGCGGTCCATCGGCTCGCTCTGCCCATCGTAGCCGGTCGGTTGCAGTGCGTAGAATGGCTGATCGCTGCCCAGATGCTTCGACAGGTCCGAGAATGTGAACGGCGCCCCGACATGCCCGGGGACGGCGTAAATCGGCGTACGTGTTCCGCCAGACTGCAGGGGAATGATTGCGGGCTGTCGCGCGGCCGCCGCGGCCATGTTCAGAAACGCGATGATCTCGCTTTTCCGGTCCTGCAACTGGTCGCGAAGCTCTGACGTGAGTGCGCCAGCCGGCGCGTTGCACCGCAGCCGGTCGCCCTCCACCCAGAGCCTGACGTCCCTGACCGCGAGGGCTGCGAGGAGCTCGGAAAACTGTATCAACTGCGCTGACATGGGGCTGGCCCGTGTTCTCGTCTGCGACCGCCATGTGCGGGAGCGAAGTGCGGCACGAATGAGCGCCCGTGCAGTCTAATGGACTTCGATGAGCCTGCTCGTTCAATGCGTAGTGACATCGCGCGATTGCCAGTTCGGGATGACCACGCACCCGATATACCCACTTCGAGGTATGAATCTTCGGACAACCCAATCCCTTTCATTCCAGGACATGGACTGTCCCAAGCCGCACCCCAAGGCCTTGGAGATAGCTTCCAACTGCGTCCAGCGCCGGAAGAAGCCTTCCAGGCGGTCTTCCGCGCCAAGGGCGGCGTAGGACGCGCCCTCGGAGGCGGAAAAACAGAGCGCTGCGATGTCGTCCGCTTCGGGCACAGGGAGGACCGCCTCGATGTCCACGCCGACCTCTTGCCTCGTCGAGAGGGCGACGACCGCCACATCGCCGGACCGGGAGAAGCTGAAACGCAGGTCGCGCGCGGGCATGCGGTGCGACAAATAGGGTTTGCCAAGCGGTCCATATTCCAGTTCGATGTCGGACGGCGAAATTCCCAGTTTGGAAGCGAGGACCCGGCGCAACTGGCCGCGTCCAACAACAAAGCGGCGGCGGTCCCTCTCCAGCCTCACCCGCTCGGCGCGCCGGCGTTCCTCGTCGTTCAGGCCGATATCCATGACGCGAATGATGTCCGGCTCCGCATCGAGCGCGAATGCCAGGACCTCTAAACCGTCATTCTCGAGAACTGGCGCGATCATCCCCGGTCTCAGCTCGACGGTTTCGTCGAAGGAGCTCAGACTGCGCGACGCTGTTCCCCGGCCCACACCCGATGCGCCGTCGCGATCGCCCCTGCCCGCGACGGAAGCTTGGCAAAAGTCGGGCTCGGGGCGGCGGTCAGACGTCATACGTGCATTCCGATCGCGAGAGCGCGCTCACGCGCAAGCCAATGGCTTTCGACGAACAGCCGCGCCGTTCGTGCAGATTTCGTCGATTAAGCGATCGGGAAGACACGAAAGCAAGGAGCGGCGGGTGGCTATTTGGATGTATGGACGGGCTACCCCTCACGGCCATAATCCGTGTTTAGCGCCCCCTGAAGCGCGGCTTGCGCCGTCCGAGGAACGCCGCAACGCCTTCCTTATGGTCGTCGGTCAGGCTCGCCAGCGCGAACTGGTCGAGATCCATGTGGCTTGCGAGATCGTCGAGCGCATGCGCCAGCCGGTTGACCGTCAGCTTGGTCATCGCGACCGAAATCGGCGGCTGGGCCGCGACCTTGGCCGCGAGCGCCATCGCGGCCTCGTACGATTTGCCGGAATCGGCCACCTGCTCCACCAGGCCCCATTGATAGGCCTCGTCGGCCGAGATCCGGTCGTCGGCAGGATCACCGCCTGCTTGGTCCGCGCCGGGCCCATCAGGTGCAGCATGCGCGGCACGCTCTGCCAGCTCATGTTCATGCCGAGCGCGATCTCCGGCACCCGCATATGCGCATCGCGCGCCATCACCCGGAAATCCAACGCCACCGCGAGCGCCACGCCGCCCCCGACACAGAAACCTTCGATGGCGCCGATCGTGACCTGCTCCATCTCCTGCCAGGTGCGCGTCAGCCGCGGCCCGAGCTTCAGGTGGCGGCGCGGCGCGCCCATATCCATGGTCGCGCGCGAACGCCCTTCGGCATCCTTGAGGTCGAAGCCGGCACTGAACGATTTGGCGCCACCAGTCAGCACCACCACCGAGGTGTCGCCATCGTCCTCGAAGCTGCGCGCCGCGTCAGTCAGCTGCCGCAACGCCTGCGGCGACAGCGCGTTGATACCGTCGCCGCGGTCGAACCGCACCACGGCGATGCGCCCCTCCGGCCCGAGGCCTTTTTCGATCGTCACATAGTCAACCACGCATACCTCCCAGCTCGCATTGTTGTGTATTGCTTGCCTCGACATAACACGGCGATTTCGCCTATTCTGTAGGCATGAGCGAACATGATCACCACCACCACGATCACGACCATTCCGAACTGTCGGAGACCGAACTGCGCGTCCGCGCGCTGGAATCGATCCTGACCGAGAAAGGCTATGTCGAGGCTGCAGCGCTCGACGCCATCGTGCAGGCCTACGAGACCAAGATCGGTCCGCATAACGGCGCCAAGGTCGTCGCCAAGGCCTGGACCGATTCCGCCTTCAAGAAGGCGCTGCTCGAGGACGCCAGCAAGGCGGTCGGCACCCTCGGCCATGTCAGCCGCGTCGGAGACCATCTGGTCGCGATCGAGAACACGCCCGGCCGTCACAACATGGTCGTCTGCACGCTCTGCTCCTGTTACCCCTGGGAAATGCTCGGCCTGCCGCCGGTCTGGTACAAGGCCTCGCCGTACCGCTCGCGGGCGGTCAAGGATCCGCGCGGCGTGCTCGCCGATTTCGGCGTCAGCCTGCCGAAGGAAACGGAAATCCGGGTCTGGGACTCCACGGCTGAGACGCGTTTCCTGGTGCTGCCGATGCGGCCCGCAGGCACCGAGGGCTGGAGCGAGGAACAACTCACCGAGCTCGTGACGCGCGATTCCATGATCGGCACCGGCTTCCCGAGAACGCCGGGAGCACCGTCGTGAACGGCGTCCACGACATGGGCGGCATGGACGGGTTCGGCAAGGTCGAGCCCGAGCTGAATGAGCCGATGTTCCATGAGGAATGGGAATCGCGGGTGCTCGCGATGGTCCGCGCGATGGGCGCGGCCGGCGCATTCAACATCGACGCCTCGCGCTTCTACCGCGAGACCCTGCCCCCGCAGGTTTATCTGTCGAGCTCCTATTACAGGAAATGGCTGCTCGGGCTGGAGGCGCTGCTGCTCGACAAGGGCTATATCTCCAAGGACGACGTCGCTGCCGGACATTCCGTCGCGCCGGCGAAAGCGCTCAAGCACGGCAAATTCTCGACCGCCGATATCGAGCGCATCATGGTGCGCGGCAAGTTCGGACGTGCCGCGCCGGCCGCTGCGAAATTCAAGGCCGGCGATCGGGTGCGGGCGAAGAACATCCATCCGGCCACGCACACGCGGCTGCCGCGCTATGTGCGTGGTCATGTCGGCGTGGTCGAGCGCGATCATGGCTGTCACGTTTTCCCCGATACCGCGGCGAACGACGCCGGCGAACATCCGCAATGGCTGTACACCGTCGTGTTCGACGGACGCGAATTGTGGGGACCGGATTCCGATCCGACCATCAAGGTTTCGATCGACGCGTTCGAGCCGTATCTGGAGGCCATCTGATGGATGCCGGAGCCGCTGCGCGCGCGACCAGCGCCGTGTCCAGCATTCCCCGCGATCAGGACGGTCCGGTGTTCCGCGCACCGTGGGAGGCGCAGGCGTTCGCCATGGCCTTGACGCTGCATGATCGCGGCGTGTTCACCTGGCCCGAATGGGCGGCCGCCCTCGCCGATCAGATCAAGCGCGCGCAGGCCGCCGGCGATCCCGACACCGGCGAGACCTATTACCAGCATTGGCTGGCGACGCTCGAGCACCTCGTCGCCGCCAAGGGCGTCACCACAACGGAGACCCTGCACCGCTACCGCGACGCCTGGGACCACGCTGCCGATCGCACCCCGCACGGCCAGCCGATCGAGCTGACGGCGAAGGATTTCGAGTAGCGGCCCTCTTCCGTCATTTGACTGGGTCGCGCCACACTCGCAGCCGTCGTCCCTGCGAACGCAGGGACCCATACTCCGTAGCAGGCGTAGTGAATGGAACTGGCCGTTCCAGCATAGCTCAACAAAAAGATCGGTGGTTATGGGTCCTCTGCTTTCGCAGGGACGACACTGAATGTGTTGCACGGGCTGTGAGCCAAACATCCACGTTCTCGCGACATGTTTTGGCCAAGCTTTGTATTTTGCCGCCACCCCTCCGTCATTCCGGGGCATCGCGAAGCGATGAGCCCGGAATCCATAGAGCCGCAGATCCGCCCCACGTCACCGCCGCATCAAGTGCCTGATGCGTCTGACATGCGACGGCGGCCGTCGATAGATGTCTGCAAAGACTGCATTGAACCGCCGGAGACTGCGGAAGCCGGCCTGCTCGGCGACGTCGATCATCGATAGATCGGTATCGTCGAGCAGCCGTTTGGCGCGCTGAACGCGCGTGGTCTGTGCAACTTGTAGCGGGCTTGCGCCGAGATGTTCTTGAAACAGCCTGTTCAGGTGCCGCGGTCCGATCCCGAGCCTGTCCGAAAGATCGCCGACATTGCCGTGGTCGAGGAATCCGTTCTTGATCAGGCGAAGCGCGCGTTCGACGGTTGTACGTGTCCCGTTCCATGCCGGCGAAAACGGTGCAGCTTCGGGCCGGCACCGAAGACACGGGCGGAAACCTGCAGCCTCGGCTGCCGCCGCCGACGGATAGAATTTTACATTTGCGGCCTTGGCGGGACGAACAGGGCACACTGGCCGGCAGTAAATCTTCGTCGTCCTGACGCCGGAGAAGAAGCGGCCGTCATAACGATGATCCCTTCCGACCCGTGCCCGCTCACATTCATCTGCATCAAGCATGAACGTCCTCCGGGCCCGCGGGACGACCGCGTCCGAATCCGGCGAGTCCCATTCGCCGGCCGATGATAAGGCATCGATCTGCCGCCACCAAGCGGTAGTCATCGCTGACGAACCACGGTGCATACATGAACCCGCAGACACGCTTTGCCGGCTGGTCCGTCGCATGGACCGCGTTCGTGGTCGCGGTCTTTGCCTGGGGCATCGGCTTCTACGGTCCAGGCGTCTTCCTGCAAACGCTGCATCAGTCGACGGGGTGGCCGATCGCGGTGATTTCGGCAGCCGTCACCCTGCACTTTGTCGTCGGCGCTTGCATCGTGGCATTCCTGCCTGAATTGCACGGGGCATTGGGTATCGTCCGCGCCACGATCGCTGGCGCAATCCTGACCGCGACCGGCCTAGTCGCATGGTCGATGGCATCAGCGCCCTGGCAACTTGCTCCTGCGGCCGTGATCTCCGGCAGCGGTTGGGCCATGACGAGCGGCGCAGCGCTCAACGCGATGATCGCACCGTGGTTCGACCGCGATCGGCCGAAGGCGATCAATCTTGCCTTCAATGGCGCCAGTATCGGGGGCGTCGTCTTTACTCCCCTCTTTGTCACGCTCATCGCGAGCATCGGCTTCCCTGCCACCGCGCTTTGCCTCGGCAGCACCATTGTTCTCGTGGTCAGTCTGCTTGCACAACGCTATTTGGGGCTGTCTCCCCGCGATCTCGGCCTCATGCCGGATGGGCGTCCACTCGAAGCCACGCAGGCGGCTGCGGCTGCGGAGAAGCGGCTGCCGCGCGCCGTGCTCATGCGAACACCGGAATTCGCGACCTTGTCGGCCGCCTTTGCCTTGGCGCTCTTTGCCCAGGTCGGGGTGCTCTCCCACCTGCTGGCTCGGCTGTCGCCTGTCTTCGGCGCAGGCCGGGCTGCCGCGATCATGAGCTTCACCACGATTGCTGCGATTGCAGGCCGAACGCTGCTCGGCTGGCTGCTGGGAGACCGCGACCGGCGTGGAGCCGCGAGCATCAACTTTCTCGTCCAGAGTGTTGGTGTCGGCCTGCTGTGCGTTGCCGACACCCATCTCGTCCTCCTGATCGGCTGCGCGCTGTTCGGCCTCGGCGTTGGGAATGTCGCTCCGCTGCCAACCTTCATCGCGCAGAAGGAGTTCCACGGACAGAATGTCGGTACGGTGGTGGCGCTGGTAGTCGCGATCAATCAGGCTGTCTTCGCCTTTGCTCCGGCCATTCTCGGTACGATCCGCGACGTTACGGCAGACTACACAGCAGCCTTCGTTGTGGCTGCGGCCGCGCAGGTGCTCGCCGCACTCATCGTCCTTGCCGGCCGACGCGGACCGGCCTGAGCCAAGACTTGCGAGCGGCTAATCGCCCTGCGCGACATATTCCCGCCAGCCCTTGGCGCGCAGGGCGCAGGCCGGGCATTCGCCGCAGCCATAGCCCCAATCGTGCTGGGCACCGCGTTCGCCGAGATAGCAGGTGTGCGAGTGCTCGCGGATCAGATCGACCAGCCCTGCCCCGCCGAGATCGTGCGCGAGCCGCCAGGTCGCGGCCTTGTCGAGCCACATTAGCGGTGTGTGCAGCTCGAAGTCCTTGGCCATGCCGAGGTTGAGCGCGGACTGCAGCGCCTTGATGGTCTCGTCGCGGCAATCCGGATAGCCGGAATAATCGGTCTCGCACATGCCGCCGATGATGTGGCGGATGCCGCGCCGATAGGCCAGCGCCGCGGCGAAGGTGAGGAACACGAGGTTGCGGCCGGGCACGAAGGTGTTGGGCAACCCGTCCGCGCCCATTTCGATGGCGACGTCGCGGGTCAGCGCGGTGTCCGAGATATCAGACAGCGTCGGGATCGCAAGCGTGTGGCTGTCGCCGAGCTTCGCCGACCAGTCCGGCCGCATCTGCTTGATCCCGGCCAGCAGCCGGTCGCGGCAATCGAGCTCGACGGCGTGGCGCTGGCCGTAGGAAAAGCCGAGCATCTCGACGCGCGCAAACCGCGATAAGGCCCAGGCCAGGCAGGTGGTGGAATCCTGGCCACCGGAAAACAGCACCAGCGCGGTGTCGGAAGTGTTCTGATCGGTCATGGAACGCGATTTAGCACCTGACGGCGCCCGAGGCCAATCGGTGGACAGCGCCGTGATTCTGGCGCGTTCTTCTGGGATCGGCTGGGCCGATTTGGCATAACGCGTCTACCCTTCACAGTCCGGTGTCCCATGACCCCTTCCCGCGACATTTCCCGCCTGATCGAGATCATGGCCGCGCTGCGCACGCCGGTGACCGGCTGCCCATGGGATCTCATTCAGAATTTCGAGACCATCGCACCCTACACCATCGAGGAAGCCTATGAGGTTGCGGATGCGATCACGCGCGGCGACCTCGACGATCTGCGCGAGGAGCTCGGCGATCTGCTGCTGCAGGTGGTCTATCACGCCCGCTTGGCAGAGGAGCAGAACGCGTTCGCGTTTGGCGATGTGGTCGAGGCGATCACGAGGAAGATGATCCGCCGTCATCCGCATGTATTTGCTGACCAGGACGGCAATATCCAGCCCGCCGGCGTCAAGAGCGCTTGGGAACGCATCAAGGCCGAGGAGAAGGCCGAGCGCGCGGCGCGCCGGCCGCCGGAGGACACCGCGCACAAATCCCTGCTGGCTAGCGTGAAGGCCGGCCTGCCTGCCTTGACCCGAGCGATGGAATTGCAGCGCAAGGCCTCCACCGTCGGCTTCGACTGGAACGATCCGCGCGCGGTGCTCGCCAAGATCCGCGAGGAGGCCGACGAGATCGAGGCTGCGCTCGACCGCAACGACAAGCAGGAGGTCGCCGAGGAGACCGGCGACCTGATGTTCGCGCTGGTCAACCTCGCCCGCCACGTCGACGCCGATCCGGAAACCGCGCTGCGCGCGACCAACGCCAAGTTCGAGTGCCGGTTCGCCTATATCGAGGAGGCGCTGGCGGCGAAGGGGCGTTCGCTGGAGGGCGCGACGCTGGAGGAGATGGACGCGTTGTGGAACGAGGCGAAGACCGCTGTCGTCCCTGCGAAAGCAGGGACCCATACTGCGTGATCTATCGATTGGGTGACGGTGCTGGTACCGGGTGATTCACAGCCAGATGCCGTCGTGAAGGTGAACTTCCGCCGTGCTCAGCAATGCGGGCCGGTGGTTATGGGTCCCCGCTTTCGCAGGGACGACATTGAGTGTGCCGATGGAGCTGCGCCCAAAAGAAAGAAAGCGCAGCCCCCTCACCTCACAACAACGTCCCGCGCAGGATCACCGCGGCTACGCCGAAATAGATCACGAGGCCGGTCACGTCGACCAACGTCGCGACAAACGGCGCGGAGGCGCTGGCCGGATCGAAGCCGATGCGCTTGAGGATGAACGGCAGCATCGAGCCGCAGAGCGAGCCGAAGGTGACGATGCCGATCAGCGCAGCGGCGACGGTCGCGGCAACCAGCACCCAATGCGGGCCGTAGTCGAACAGACCCATCGTCTGCCAGAGCGTGATCCTGACAATACCGATCAGGCCGAGGATGGAGCCGAGCACGATACCGGTCGGCAGCTCGCGCACGGCGACACGCCACCAGTCGCGCAGCCGCACCTCGTGAAGCGCCAGCGAGCGGATCAAAAGCGAGGTCGCCTGCGAACCGGAGTTGCCGCCGGAGCTCATGATCAGCGGGATGAACAGCGTCAGCACGATCGCCTTCTCAAGCTCGCTCTGGTACGACTGCATCGCGGTCGCGGTCAGCATTTCCGACAGGAACAGCGCGCACAGCCAGCCGGCGCGCTTCTTGATCATCTCGCCGAAACCGATCCGCAAGTACGGCTCGTCGATCGCTTCCATGCCGCCGAACTTCTGGGCGTCCTCGGTCGATTCCTCGACGATGGCGTCGATAACGTCGTCCACCGTGACGATGCCGAGGATGTGGCCGGGACCGTCTACGACCGCGACCGCAAGCAGATCGTAGCGCGAGATCAGCCGCGCCGCCTCCATGCGGTCGGCCTCGGGCGCGATCATCAGCGGCTTTCGCGCCGGCGCAGCAGTCAGCACATTGGCGTGCGGATCGGCCGAGATCAGGCGGCGCAGCGGCACGGCCTGGATCAGTGTCTTCTTGACCGGGTCGATCACGAAGATCGAGTACACGGTCTCGCGGGTGCGCTCGACCATCCGGATGTGGTGCAGGACCTCGGCGATGGTCCAATTCGAGGGCACGCTGACGAACTCGGTCGTCATGATGCTGCCGGCGCTGCGCTCGGGATAGGCCAGCAGCCCCGAGATGACGCTGCGGGTCTCCGGATTGAGCCCGTTCAGCAGTGTGGTGCGCAGCGGCTCGACCAGTTCCTTGAAAATGTCGGCGGCGCGGTCGTCGGAGACGCCTGAGAGCAGCGACACCGCGGTGTCCTGCGGCAGCTCGG
Source organism: Bradyrhizobium sp. CER78 (assembly GCF_029846235.1). GTDB lineage: Bacteria > Pseudomonadota > Alphaproteobacteria > Rhizobiales > Xanthobacteraceae > Bradyrhizobium. The sequence continues at coordinate 76,933 of NZ_JARVWP010000003.1, read as the reverse complement.
CCAGGATCTCGCAGGTGTTGTCGAGCCCGGGCAGGTCGAGCACCTCGATCGCCTTCTCCGCCGGCAGCGCTTGCAGCAGTTTTGCCGCATCCACCGGCTCCCGGGCGTTCAGCGCATCGACGATCTCGGGCGCCCGCGCATGGGCGAGGTCCCCGTTCGGGCTGAGCGTCTCTTTGGTCATGGTTTCGGAATCTTGCATCGATCGCCCTCGCCTTTGCGTTCTGGAGCGCAATGAACCAAGGCGACGCAGATTTCAAACAGAAAGTGCGGCGGCACGTCGCAGGGTGTGGTCGAGTGAGGCCAAGTCACGGCGCCGTCATATTTCGGCGGATTGCGGCGCGCGGTGCCGGAGCCTTACGCCCCGTGCGGCACGGCGGCGAACCGGCTCACCACGATGTCGCGCTTGGTCTCGTCGACCCGCACCGTCATGTCAAAGCGCTCGCCGTGGAGCTCCTTGTGCAGGACCTCGGCGTTGCGATGCAGCCAGCTGATGCCGGCGCCGTCGGAGGCGTCGATCGAGAGCTGCAGCGTCATGCGCTTGGCCGCGAGGCGATCCTCAATCGCTGACAACAGTGCGTCGATCCCCTCGCCGGTCACGGCCGAGACCAGGAAGCAAGGCCGCTCCGGCGGCCGGCGCGCAGCGATGTTGCGCAGATTGTCCCGCTCCTCGGGATCGAAGCGGTCGATCTTGTTCCAGACCTCGATGATGCGCTGGCCGCCGTCGGCGTCGGGATCGATGCCGAGCTGACGCAGCACGCCCTCGACGTCGCGCTCCTGTGCCTCGGCATCTTCATGCGAGATGTCGCGGACATGCAGGATGATGTCAGCTTCCAGCACCTCCTCCAGCGTGGCGCGGAACGCGGCCACCAGCTGGGTCGGCAGATTGGAAATGAAGCCGACCGTGTCCGACAGCATCGCCTTGCCGCCATGCGGCAGGTTGAGCGCGCGCAGCGTCGGATCCAGCGTCGCAAACAGCATGTCGGCGGCCTGCACGTCGGCCCGGGTCAGGCGGTTGAACAGGGTCGATTTGCCGGCATTGGTGTAGCCGACCAGCGCCACCACGCGGTACGGCACGCGCTGGCGGCCAGCGCGATGCAGCCGCCGCGTCGCCTGCACCTTCTTCAATTCGCCCTCGAGCTTGGTGATGCGCTCGGAGATCAGGCGGCGGTCGGCCTCGATCTGGGTTTCGCCGGGGCCGCCCATGAAGCCGAAGCCGCCGCGCTGACGCTCGAGATGGGTCCAGGACCGCACCAGGCGGCTGCGCTGGTAGTTGAGATGGGCAAGCTCGACCTGCAGCGCACCTTCCTTGGTCTTGGCGCGGCGGCCGAAGATTTCCAGAATCAAACCGGTGCGGTCGAGCACCTTGGTGCTCCAGGCCTTCTCGAGGTTGCGTTGCTGGATCGGCGACAGCGCGCAATCCATCACCACGAGCTCGACGTGGTTGCTGGCGACGAGGCCGTTGATCTCCTCGACCTTGCCTTTGCCGAGATAGGTCGCGGGCCGAATCTGGCTGATCGGCGCGATGACGGATTCCACCACGGTGAGGTCGATCGCTCCGGCAAGGCCGGCGGCCTCCTCGATCCGGGCTTCATAGTCGCGGACAGAGGACTCCGTTTGCGCGTCGCCGTCGCCACGGCGCACGCGCAGGTACGGGCCGATGACGATCACCCGCCCGCTGCTGCCGTTCCCCGCCGACCCGGGCCTAGACTTGGTCCGGTCGGCGCCCCCTTCACGATTGAAGGGTTCCAATCAGTTCACTCTCAAGCCGGTGCGTCCTCACCACCTTCGAACAGCTGAATCGGGGCTCCGGGCATGATGGTCGAGATCGCATGCTTGTAGACAAGCTGCGAGTGACCGTCGCGCCGCAGCAGCAAACAGAAATTGTCGAACCATGTGACAATGCCCTGCAGCTTTACTCCGTTGACCAGAAATATCGTCAGTGGCGTCTTGGTTTTACGAACGTGATTAAGGAAGGTGTCTTGTAGATTTTGTGCGCGGTCTGCCGCCATTGTTTTTGTCCCGCAAGCTTGTGCTTCTTTTTATTGAACCGGTTGCGGCTCTCTCACGGAGCCTCCTCCGGCTGCCCACCTGCCCTGAGATCCCCCTCTGGCAGGCGTAGCGGTAGGATTAGAGGCCACGCGCGGTTTTTAGGCAAGCCGGTTCGCGGTGCAGTCGGTAGGAACACGGTGGCAATTCTAAGAAAGGGCGAAGAAAGAGACGAATATTCTCGTGGAGAGTGGATAAATCCCCGGTTGTGCCGGTACCACCCTCGCCTTGCTTACCGGCCCACCCGGCCCCGAGCTGGTCCCCCCGCCCCGGCGGGTGATCGCCGAGGCTTAACGCCAAGTCGCCTGCACTCCTAGTCGCCTGCGGTTGCCGGCCCGGGGCGCGGGGTCAGCCGACCCCGAGCGCCTTCAGCTTGCGATGCAGCGCCGAGCGCTCCATGCCGACGAACTCCGCGGTGCGCGAGATATTGCCGGAGAAGCGGCTGATCTGGGCGATCAGATAGTCGCGCTCGAACACCTCGCGGGCCTCGCGCAGCGGCAGGCCCATGATGTGTTCGCCATTGTTGGAGGTCGGCATCGCCGGCACCATCGAGCCGACGTCCTGCGGCAGCATGTCGGCAGTGATGATCGCTTCCGGGCCGCCGCCTGCCAGGATCATCACGCGTTCGACGTTGTTGCGGAGCTGGCGGACGTTGCCGGGCCAGACATGGGACTGCAGCACGGCCATCGCGTCTTGCCCGATTTGCCGCTTCGGCAGGCCGGTGGCCGCCGAGATCTGGTCCATGAAATAGTCGATCAGCTCGGGAATGTCCTCGCGGCGCTCCGACAGCGGCGGCACCCGGATCGGCACCACCGAGAGGCGATGATAGAGGTCTTCGCGGAAACGCCCGCCGGCGATCTCCTCCTCGAGATTGCGTGCGGTCGAGGAGATGATGCGGACGTCGACATGCACCTTGCTGGTGCCGCCCTGGCGCTGGAAGGTCTGATCGACCAGCACGCGTAGGATCTTGTTCTGGGTCTCGCGCGGCATGTCCGCGATCTCGTCGATGAACAGCGTACCGCCATGCGCTTCCTCGAGCGCGCCGGCCTTGCGCTGCTGCTCGCCGTTCGATCCCTCGATGCCGAACAGCTCGATCTCCATGCGCTCCGGCGTGATTGCGGCCGCATTGATCACCACGAACGGCCCTTCGGCGCGACCCGACGCATGGTGCAGCGTGCGTGCAGCGAGCTCCTTGCCGGCGCCGGAGGGACCTACGATCAGGATACGGCTGTTGGCCTTGGCGGCGCGGTCGATGGTCTGACGCAGCTGGTTCATGCAGGCCGAGCGGCCGGTCAGCACGCTCGCCGCAGGCGCCAGCTGCTTGAGCTCCTTCACCTCGCGCTTCAGCCGCGAGGTCTCCAGCGCGCGGGTTGCGACCAGGATCAGCCGGTCCGACTTGAACGGCTTCTCGATGAAGTCATAGGCGCCGCGCTTGATCGCGGCGACCGCGGTCTCGATGTTGCCGTGGCCGGAGATCATGACGACCGGCAGATCGGCATTGTCCTTCTTGATCTGCTCGAGCAGTTGCAGGCCGTCGAGCTTGGAGCCCTGCAGCCAGATGTCGAGGAAGATCAGGTTCGGGCGGCGGTTCGCGATTTCGGCCAGCGCCGAATCGCTGTCGCGCGCGGTGCGCGTGGAGAAGCCCTCATCGTCCAGGATACCCGCGACGAGGTCACGAATGTCAGCTTCGTCGTCGACAATCAGAATGTCACTTGCCATGGGTTACACCTGCCTTGTCAGTCGCCCGTCGCGGCTTTGATTTTTGGCTCTTGGCTTCTTGGCTCTTGCGCATTTGGCTCTTGGCTATTTGCTTCTTGGATTTTTGGTTCATTGTTGGTCGCCTGTGCCGGGCCGTTGGTCGGCTCTTCCGGCGGATTTTTTTCACTGTCGGGGTCGTTTGATGCCGGTTTCGCGTCCGGCTTTTGGTCCTTGCTCTCCGGCTTGGCCGGCTGGCCGGTGACGGAAAAGCGCAGCCGCATCCAGGCGCCGCGCTGGCCCTCGCGGAAATCGGATGCGTCCTTGAGCTCGATGCGGCCGCCATGGTCCTCCAGAACGCGACCGACGATCGCAAGTCCAAGGCCGGTGCCCTTCGCCCGCGTCGTGACATAGGGCTCGAGCAGCCGCGCGCGTGCGACCTTGGGCAGGCCGATACCGTTGTCGACGACGTCGATCAGGATGTCGTCACCCTCGCGCTGGGCCACGACGTCGATGCGTCCCTTGCCGAGTTCCTCGGGCGGCACCTGCTCGATCGCCTCGGTCGCATTCTTGATGATGTTGGTCAGCGCCTGCGAGATCAGCCGGCGGTCGAACTGCGCCGGCAGCGGCGACTGCTTGATGTCGGCCTCGATGGCGAGATCGGGATGCGCGACCTTCATCAGGAACACCGCCTGGCGCACCACGTCGGCGACGTCCTCGCCTTCCATCACGGGCTTCGGCATCCGCGCAAAGCGCGAGAACTCGTCGACCATGCGCCTGATGTCATCGACCTGGCGCACGATGGTGTCGGTGCACTGCTCGAAGATCGACTTGTCCTTTTCCTCGGTGATGGTCTTGCCGAACTTGCGGCGGATGCGCTCAGCCGAGAGCTGGATCGGGGTCAGCGGGTTCTTGATCTCGTGCGCGATGCGGCGGGCGACGTCGCCCCACGCCGAGGTGCGCTGCGCGGAGACCAATTCGGTGATGTCGTCGAGCGTGATGATGTAGCTGTCGCGGGACTGGCTGGTCTGCTCGGCCGAGACGCGGACCGACAGATTGCGCTCATGGCCGTCGCGCAGGATCGTGACCTGCCCCTGCACCAGGCGCTGCGTCCCCTCGCGCGCGGTCTTCATCATCTCGTCGAGCTCGGGCAGCACGTCCGAGAGCGGATGGCCTAATGTCTCCGACTCGGCGTGCCCGATCAGCTTTTCCGCCGAGCGGTTGAGGACGCCGACCGTGCCCGACGCGTCGACCCCGATGATGCCGGCGCTGGCCGACGACAGTACTGCTTCGATGAAGCGGCGGCGGCTGTCGATGGTCTCGCTGGCATCGACCAGCTCGTTGCGCTGGGTGCGCAGCTCCCGGGTCATCTTGTTGAATATCTCGCCGAGCAGCGCGAGGTCGCTCTCCGACTTGTTGACCGGCACCTGGACATTGAGATTGCCGGTCGAGACCTCGCTCGCCGCGCCCATCAGGTGGCGGATCGGCGACACCAGCCCGTTGGCGAAGTTGAGGCCGATCAGCACCGAGGCCATCAGGATGGTCAGAGCGATCACCGCGAACATCAGCGCGAACGCCACCTGGACACCGAGCCTCTGAGTCTCGACCTGGGCATATTCGGCGGCGCTGGTCTGGGTCTGCTTGAGTTGGGCGACAACAGCCGGATCGAGCAGCCGCGCCACGTACAGGAACATGTCGTCATAGGCCCGCAGGCGGACCACGGAGGCGACGTAGTTTTCCGGGAAGACCGAGATCTTCGGCTCGGTTTCGTTGACGTCCTTGAGGATGTCCGGCGGCGGCGGTTCGTAGTTCAGGCGGCTGCCGGTCTCTGCGCTCGCGACGATGTGGCCGTCCTTGTCCATCAGCACCGCGACCGGCAGATTGCGCGCCGCGGCGCCGGCGGTCAGGAGCTGCAGGAACGACATGCGATCCTGGTCATAGAGCGGCCGGGCATGGGCGAGGTCGTTGGCCATCGCCAGCGTGTCGCCGTTGATGAGCTGCGCATGCTCTTGCATGTAGGCGCTGGCGATGGTCAGCGAGTTCTGGATCACCTGCTTGGTGGGGCCCGAGAACAGCCGGTCGAGGCCGCGCTCGATGGTGACATTGGCGACGATCGACACCAGCACGGCGGGCAGCACGGCGATGACAGAGAACAGGCCGACGATCTGCACATGCAGCCGTGCCGCCGCCCGGCCGCGGCGCCTTGCCTGCACCATCTGCCAGACTTCGCGGACGATGATGCCGACCAAGAGCAGGATCGAGCCGGCATTGATCATCAGGAAGGAGCGGACCACCTCGGGCGTCGGCTCGATCGGGGTCAGGCCGGTCAGTACCACGAAGGTCAGGAAGGCGGACAGCAGTGCGATGGCTACGGCGAACGGCGCCAGCCAGCGGCGCAGCGGAAAGCCCCGCGCCTCTGCATGGGGCTCGGCCGGCGGCGCGTGGATCGTTGAAGCGGTTGTCTCTGCGCTGGTCATACCGGCAATTGAGCTGAGTGCGATCGCCCGCGGGAATTGCGAACTGATGCAATCATATCACAATGTTGCCGAATTGCGACATTTCCGCGGCGCAAACCGCGGTGCGGCGCCGTGTCCTCAAAACCATTTGTGACTACTCAATAACGGTAACCGCGCCGTCCGGATTCGCCGGAGCTTCGCGTCTGATCAAGACAGAACCGAAGCTCGAGCCCTTTGTTCCGTCGCGTTTTTCTTCACACGAACCGGCGTGCGCCTTGCTCGAAAACGCCCTACCCGCCGCTCCGGTAGACCTGGATATCGAGGTCGCGGATCTTCTTGCGCAGCGTATTGCGGTTCAGTCCGAGCAGATCGGCGGCCCGGATCTGGTTGCCGCGGGTCGCCGCCAGCGCGGCGGTCAACAAGGGGATCTCGATCTCCTTGAGGATGCGGTGGTAGAGGCCCGGCGGCGGCACGCCGTTCGGGAAGCCGGAGAAGTGCGAGGACAGATAGGCCTCGACCGCGCCGCCGAGATTGTCGACGCCGACGGTCGCGGTGCTGCCCGAGGTGACCGCGGGCGGCGCCAGTTCGCCATCAATGACCGAGGACGTGATGACGTCCTGCGGATAGAGCGCTGCGAGCCGCCGAGCGAGGTTCTCCAGCTCGCGGACGTTGCCCGGCCAGCGGTGCTGCTTGAGCCGCTCCAGCGCCTGGGCGTCGAGCTTCTTCGGCGGCAGCCCGTCTTTCTCGGCGAGCGAGAAGAAGTGCCGGATCAGGTCGGGCAGATCCTCGATGCGCTCGCGCAGCGGCGGCAGCCGCAGCGGCACCACGTTGAGGCGGAAGAACAGATCCTCGCGGAACAGGCCCTGCTGGATCAGGATGCGCAGGTCCTTGTTGGAGGCCGCGACGATGCGCACGTCGGTCTTGATCGGGGTGCGGCCGCCGACGGTGGTGTATTCGCCCTGCTGCAGCACACGGAGCAGACGGGTCTGCGCCTCCATCGGCATGTCGCCGATTTCGTCGAGGAACAGCGTGCCGCCCTCGGCCTGCTCGAAGCGGCCGGAGGCCCGGGTGTTGGCGCCGGTGAACGCGCCGCGCTCATGGCCGAACAATTCCGACTCGATCAAGTCGCGCGGGATCGCCGCCATGTTGACCGCGACGAACGGGCCGTTGCGGCGCCGGCCGTAGTCGTGCAGCGCTCGGGCGACGAGCTCCTTGCCGGTGCCGGACTCGCCGGAGATCATCACGGTGAGATCGGTCTGCATCAGCCGCGCTAGCACGCGGTAGATTTCCTGCATCGCCGGCGAGCGGCCGACCAGCGGGATCGAGTCGAACTCGCCGTCGTCGGCGGGACTGGAGACCCGCTCCTTCGGCTCGGCCAGCGCGCGGCCGACGATGGTGATCAGCTCCTTCAGGTCGAACGGCTTCGGCAGATATTCGTAGGCGCCGCGCTCGGAGGCGCGAATCGCGGTCATGAACGTGTTCTGCGCGCTCATCACGATGACCGGCAGGTTCGGCCGCATCTTCTTGATCCGCGGCAACAGATCGAACGCGTTCTCGTCCGGCATCACCACGTCGGTGATGACGAGATCGCCCTCGCCCTGGCTGACCCAGCGCCACAGCGTGGCGGCGTTGCCGGTCAAGCGCACCTCGTAGCCGGCGCGGGAGAGCGCCTGGTTCAGGACGGTCCGGATGGCTGTGTCGTCGTCAGCGACAAGTATGCTACCTGCAGGCATTGGTGTTCCTCATCGTGCATCCTGAGAGGCAGGCGAGGACGTACCCGGAACGTCATCGCGGTTGCTATGGTCGTGTTGCTTGGCGGCGCTGTACATCGGCATCAGCACGCGGAAAGTGGTTTTGCGCGGCTGCGACTCGCATTCGATGATGCCGCCGTGATCGCCGACGATCTTGGCGACCAGGGCGAGGCCGAGCCCGCTTCCGGTCTGCTTGGTGGTGACGAAGGGATCGAACAGGTTCGGCAGCAGGTCTTCCGGCACGCCCGAGCCGTTGTCCTTGACGCAGAATTCCAGCGGCAGCGAGACCCGCGATTTCTTGCCGGGCACCGACAGCCGCACGCCCGGCCGGAACGCCGTGGTGAGGTGGATCTCCGCATCGGTGCCGAGATCGGCGACCGCTTCGGCCGCGTTCTTCACGAGGTTGAGGAACACCTGGATCAGCTGGTCCTGGTTGGCGAGCACCGGCGGCAGCGACGGATCGTAGTCCTCGATGAAGCGGACGTTGCGGGCGAAGCCGGATTGCGCGAGCCGCTTCACGTGGTCGAGCACGGAATGGATGTTGACCGGACCGCGCGCCACCGGGCGGTCGTCGCCGAACACCTCCATGCGGTCGACCAGCGTCACGATGCGGTCCGCCTCGTCGCAGATCAGCCGCGTCAGCAGCCGGTCCTCGGAGGACGCCTGCTGCTCCAGCAGCTGCGCGGCACCTCGGATGCCCGACAGCGGGTTCTTGATCTCATGGGCGAGCATTGCGGCCAGCGCGATCACCGAGCGCGCCGCGCTGCGATGGGTGAGCTGGCGGTCCATCTTGTCGGCGATGGTGCGCTCCTGCAGCATCACCACGATGTGGCCGGGCCGCTCGGTCAGCGGCGCGACGTGCAGATCGACCTGGCGATCGCCGCCGATCCGCGGCGTGCCGAGATCAACCTTGTATTCGTTGACCGGCGAGCCGCTCGCGCGCACCTGCTCGATCAGCGCCAGCAGCGGGCTGCCGAACGGCACCAGCTCCTTCAGCGACTGCCGGCGCAGGAACTGGGTCGAGATCTCGAAGAAGGATTCGGCGGCGATGTTGGCATCGACGATCCGGCCGTCGGGTGCGACCAGCAGCACCGGATTGGGCAGCGCGTTGAGGATGGCCTCACCGTCGGTCGGCACGGGCCGGCGGAATTCCATGGCTGACGTCATGCGGCAGCACTCCAGGCAAAATCGTCGTAAGCGTCCTCGAGCGCGCGATGCACGCTGGACGGCTCCTCCGAGGTCAGGATCGCCTGCCGCCAGGTCTTCAAGGTTGCCACCGGCGCGCAGCTGTAGGCCGCGGCGGTCTCCAGCGCCCAGCCGAGATGCTTGCGCGCATGCTTGAGCCCAATGCGCAGGCCATAGTGGCTGCACACCTCGTCATAGAGCGCGCGAACATGCTTGAGCTGCTCGGCGAGCGACGGCGCGGCCTCGGCGACCCCAGTCTCGAGCCGGCGGCCGATCTGGCCGGGCAGCCAGGGCTGCCCCTGGGCGCCGCGCCCGATCATGACGGCGTCGGCGCCCGACTTCTCAAGCGCGCCGACGGCCTTGTCGAATGACGTAATGTCGCCATTGACCACGACCGGGATCGAGACGGCATCCTTGACCGGACGTACCGCGTTCCAGTTCGCCTCGCCCTTGTAGAACTGGCAGCGGGTGCGGCCATGCACGGTGATCATCTGGACGCCTGATGCCTCGGCGCGGCGCGCCAGTTCCGGCGAATTGAGCGAGCGATCGTCCCAGCCGAGCCGCATCTTCAGCGTCACCGGAACCTTGACCGCGGCGATAGTCGCATCGATCAGCGCGACCGCATGGTCGAGGTCGCGCATAAGCGCCGAGCCGGACTGGCCGCCGGTGACGTGCCGTGCCGGGCAGCCCATGTTGATATCGATGATGTCGGCGCCGGCGCCCTCGGCGATCCGCGCGCCCTCCGCCATCCAGTGCGTCTCGCAGCCGGCAAGCTGGACCACATGCGGCCCGATCCCGGCTGCCTCACAACGCAGCTTCGACATCGGCTTGCCGTTCACCAGATCGTCGCTGGCAGTCATCTCGGAGACCACCAGGCCGGCGCCCAAAGTGGCAGCGAGTCGCCGGAAGGGCGCGTCGGTGATGCCGGACATGGGCGCGAGGAGAACCCGGTTGGCGACAGCAATATCGCCTATCTTCAATGGGTTACGAGAAGTACTTTGCACGCCGGTCACAGCCGTCTCGTCGTTTTGCAGCCACGCCATTGCAGCTGACATCGTCTATTCTGCGCACAATTCTTGTGCAGTCAAGGTTCATGCCTACGGTTTAGACATTTCTATCACCGACGCAAGTGCACTGCAACAAAATCTGCTTTTCCCACAGTCAGCGGCAAACGCTCTGTTTTTGCGCAGCGGTCATGCTAAGGGCTGTGCGCGGCGGGCGATCCCCGCCATCCCCCTCATCCCCGATTCGTCTGTCACTGGTTCAAAATGCCGAAGTCTGAGCGTACCGCAGCCATCCTTGTCGCAGCCGGCCGTGGACTGCGCGCCGGCGCAGGCGGTCCGAAGCAATACCGAACGATCGGCGGACAGACGGTGATCTATCGCGCCATGGAGGCGTTCTCCGGACATCCGGATGTCTTTGCGGTGCAGCCGGTGGTCAATCCTGACGATGCCGCGCTGTTCGACGAAGCAGTCGCAGGCCTGCGCCATCAGCCGCCAACGCCGGGCGGCGCAACCCGGCAGGCCTCGGTCCATGCCGGGCTCGAGGCGCTTGCCGGCGAGAAGCCGGACATCGTGCTGATCCACGATGCCGCACGCCCCTTCGTCACCGCAGCCGTCATCTCACGCGCGATCGCGGCGGCCGGACGGACCGGCGCAGCGATCCCCGTGATTCCCGTCACCGATACGATCAAGCTCACCGGCGATACCGGCGACGTCGAGGCGACGCCGGAGCGCGCGCGCCTGCGGATCGCGCAGACGCCACAGGCGTTTCGTTTCGACGTAATATTGGAGGCGCATCGTCGCGCTGCGCGCGAGGGCCGCAGCGATTTCACCGACGATGCCGCGCTTGCTGAATGGGCGGGATTGACCGTTGCGACGTTTGAAGGCGATGCTGCCAACATGAAACTCACCACACCCGAAGACTTCGTGCGCGAGGAAGCGCGGCTCGCAAGCCAGCTCGGCGACATCAGGACCGGCACCGGCTACGACGTGCATGCCTTTGGTGACGGCGACCATGTCATGATCTGCGGCGTGCGCGTGCCGCACACCAAGGGATTTTTGGCCCATTCCGACGGCGATGTCGGGCTGCATGCGCTGGTCGACGCCATCCTCGGAGCGCTGGCCGACGGTGACATCGGCTCGCATTTCCCGCCGAGCGATGCCAAGTGGAAGGGCGCCTCCTCCGACCAGTTCCTCAAATATGCCGTCGAGCGCGTCACCGCGCGCGGCGGACGGATCGCCAATCTCGAGGTGACGATGATCTGCGAGCGGCCGAAGATCGGTCCGCTGCGCGACACCATGCGCGCGAAGATCGCGGAGATCTCCGGCGTCCACATCTCGCGCGTCGCGGTCAAGGCGACCACCAGCGAGCGGCTCGGCTTCACCGGCCGCGAGGAAGGCATCGCAGCAACCGCGAGCGCGACGATCCGTCTTCCTTGGGACGACAAGAGCTGGAGTGCCTGACATGGGCGGCAGCGACGCTCGTGCCCTCTCCCGCTCGCTGCTCGACCTGTGCCGGATGCGCAAGCTGACCATCGCGACCGCCGAATCCTGCACCGGTGGTCTGGTCGCAGGTGCGCTCACCGACATCCCCGGCTCGTCCGACGTGATCGATCGCGGCTTCGTCACCTATTCGAACGAGGCCAAGCGGGTGATGCTCGGCGTCAAGGCGGCAACGCTGGAGACGTTCGGCGCCGTGAGCAAAGAAACCGCGACCGCGATGGCGATCGGCGCGCTGGAAAAGGCCGGTGTCGACCTTGCGGTCTCGATCACCGGGATCGCGGGCCCTGGCGGTGCGACCCCGGGCAAGCCGGTGGGCCTCGTGCATTTTGCCGTTGCCGCGCGCGACGGCCGCATCCTGCATCGCGAGCAGCGCTTCGGCGCGATCGGCCGCAGCACGGTGCGGCAACGTTCGGTGGTCGAAGCGCTGCGCATGTTGATGGAACTCGCGCGCCCGCCACAGGCCGCCAAGCCGCGCCGTGAGACCGCCAGCCGCTTGCGGCCGAGGGTGGCCCGTTCGCCGCGGAGCCACGCCGCGAAACGTCGGCGGCCGCCGCGCGGTTAGGCCTACCCAAGTCTGTTCGCACAAGCGACGTCCTCGGCGATACCTTCGAGTCAACTGCGACCCAGTGCCGCCCACCTCAGGTGGAACGTTGATGTCACCTCGCCGTTTTCTCCTGATCCAACTCTGCTGTTTCAACTGTTCTTCGAACAGCAAAATCCCACAACAAGGAGAAAATGATGAAGTTGGGAACTTTGGTCGTGGCCGCAATCACCGCCGGCGCCATGACGCTGTCGACTGTTGTCCCTTCGTTTGCCGCGCCGCTCGCGCCCGCCGCCCGCTTGCAGGACCAGCCTACCTCCGTCGAGCACGTGCAGTATCGCCACTGGCACGGCGGCCCGCGTTACGGCCATCGGGGTGGATACGGCTACCGTGGCGGATACCACCACCATCACCACGGTGGCGGAAACGGCGCTGCGGTCATCGGTGGGCTTGCGGCCGGCGCAATCATCGGCGGCGCCATCGCGGCGAGCCAGGCCAAGGCCAACAACGACGCCTATTGCTCGCAGCGCTTCCGCTCCTACGACCCGGCTTCCGGCACCTACATCGCCTCCGGCGGCGTGCGGCGTTCCTGCCCTTAACGGCGGCGAACGCGCATACACGTCATACGTCATGCCCGGCCCTGTGCCGGGCATTTCCGTTTCGGGAGGAAGACGAGACGGCTTCGCTAGGTCGAGATCGCCGGCTTGCCGTAGACCTGGTCGGCGCGCTTCTCGAACGCGTGGGCAAACCGCCCGAAAGCGGCGTCGAACATCGAGCCCATCAGCATCGCGAGCATCCTGCTCTTGAATTCGTAGTTCAGGAAGAAGCCGACATCGCATTCGGTCTCCGACTTCGGCTCGAAGCTCCAGCGGTTCTCCAGATTGCTGAACGGGCCGCGGAGATATTCGACCAGGATCTTCAGGTTGGGCCGGTCGAGCGTCACCTTGCTGGTGAAGGTCTCCCGCACCAGCTTGAAGGAGACCGTCATGTCGGCGACCACGACCTCGGTGCCGTCGTCCTTCGGCGTCCGCTGGCGGATCTTGAGCGCCTGGCACAGCGGCACGAATTCCGGATAGCGCTCGACGTCGGCGACCAGATCGAACATTTGAGGTGCGGTGTGGCGGACCCGCCGCTTGCTGGAGAATCGTGGCATCAGTGGATACTCGCACGGTTTGGCGGGAGTGCGAGGTTGTTCAGATAGTCGTCGGCCTGCCCTCGGTTGGTAAAGCAGACCAGCGATTGATCGGCACGCAGTCCTGAAAAATATTCGATCAGCTTCGGCCGCTGTTGCCTGCGATAGGTCCAGACGTAGCGGAAGAATTCCAGATCGATCTTCTCCGGGCAGCCTTCCGCCATCTCCGGCCGCACCTGGCCATAGCTCGCGGCAATGCGGCCGAGGATTCCGAGCATGCAGGTCGATCGCGGCAGGTCGAACCAGATGATCGTATCGGAGAGTTCTTTGCGCAACTCACCCGCACCACTCTTGGTGTAGTTCCCATCCATGATCCAGCGCGGCTCTCGCGCCGCTGCGGTCATGCGGCGGTTGAATTCGTCCTTGTCGGACTCGACCCAGCCCGGCTTCCAGAACAGCGCGTCGATCGACACGGTCGGGATGCCTGTCAGGGCGGACAGCCGCCGCGCAAAGGTCGACTTGCCGGATCCCGACGATCCCATCACCAGAACGCGCTGCATTGGTCCCGTCCAAGGTTCGGTCAAGGCTCGATCAGGGCTCGATCCGGCAACGGCGCATGATGGCGCCGGCTTCCCGCTCTCAATCAAAATCTAGCGGCCACGTGCCGTGCGTGCCGCCTGCAGTTTCGCAAAATCCTCGCCGGCATGATGCGACGAGCGCGTCAGCGGACTCGCCGACACCATCAGAAAACCCTTGGTATAGGCAACGCGCTCGTAGCCCGCGAATTCGTCAGGGGTCACGTATCGCATCACGGCGTGATGCTTGCGCGTCGGCTGCAGATACTGGCCGATGGTCAGGAAATCGACTTCTGCCGAGCGCAGATCGTCCATCACCTGCAGCACCTCGTGCCGCTCCTCGCCGAGGCCGACCATGATGCCCGACTTGGTGAAGATGGTCGGGTCCATCTCCTTGACCCGCTGCAGCAGCCGGATCGAATGGAAATAGCGCGCGCCCGGACGGACCGTCAGATAGCGCGAGGGCACGGTTTCCAGATTGTGGTTGAAGACGTCGGGTTTCGCCGCGACCACGCGCTCGAGCGCGCCGTCCTTGCGCAGGAAGTCCGGCGTCAAGATCTCGATCGTGGTGCTCGGGCAGCGCGCGCGGATGGCGTGGATCGTCTGGGCAAAATGCTCGGCGCCGCCGTCGGCTAGATCGTCGCGATCGACCGAGGTCACAACGACATGGTTGAGCCCGAGCTTGGCGGTGGCCTCCGCGACGTATTCCGGCTCGCTCGCCTCAAGCGCGCCAGGCATGCCGGTCTTGACGTTGCAGAACGCGCAGGCGCGCGTGCAGGTGTCGCCCATGATCATGAAGGTGGCGTGCTTCTTGTCCCAGCACTCACCGATATTGGGGCAGCCTGCCTCCTCGCACACCGTGACGAGGCCGTTCTCCTTCACGATCCGGCGCGTATCCGCATAGCCGCGCGTGTTCGGCGCGCGAACCCGGATCCAGTCCGGCTTCGGCGGCGACACGGCATCCGGCCGGTTCACCTTTTCGGGGTGACGGGGGCGGAGCTGAGTGGTGGAGATGGTGTCGACGATGGTGACCATAGGTGCCTGCAAGTCGCGAGAAACCATAGCTAATCGGTGTTGGCGCGGCTCGCAACCCGCGCTGCGACCCTAGCAGATCAGCCCAGATATTGGCAGTGTTGCGGTCCGTTCCATGCCGATTCCCACCTCAAAATGGCTCAAAATCCTCGCTTCACCCGTGCGACCGCGCCGCGCCTCGGCAAGGCCCTGAAACGCGCATTCTTCGATCGCAGCGTCCATGAGGTCGCGCCCGACCTGATCGGTGCGACCTTCCTGGTCGGCGGCGTCGGCGGCATCATCACCGAGGTCGAGGCCTACCATCACACCGAGCCGGCGGCCCACTCGTTCAATGGCCCGACCCCGCGCAATCAGGTGATGTTCGGCCCGCCGGGGTTCTCCTATGTCTACCGCTCCTACGGCATCCACTGGTGCGTCAACTTCGTGTGCGAGGAAGCGGGCTCGGCCAGCGCCGTCCTGATCCGTGCGATCGAGCCGACCCATGGGCTCGCCGCGATGCGCCGGCGGCGCGGGCTGGAGGACGAGCGCGCATTGTGCTCTGGGCCGGGCAAGCTGTGCGAGGCGATGGGCATCACCATCGCGCACAGCGAATTGCCGCTCGACCGGCCGCCGATCGCGCTGCATGCTCGGCTGGAGAAACCCGACATCGTCACCGGAATCCGGATCGGCATCACCAAGGCCGTCGAGCTCCCCTGGCGCTACGGCTTGAGAGGATCGAAATTCCTCAGCAAGCGGTTCTGAGCGCCAAGACGTCTCCTATCGCGGCGTCCGCTACGACGCCTTCTTCAGCCGCTCGATCGCCTCGAGGATCTTGGCCCGGCGCTCCTGAGCCGCCGCGCGCTTTTCCTTCTCTTCCTCGACGAGTTCTTCCGGCGCGTTGGCGACGAACTTCTCGTTGGAGAGTTTGGCGTCGACCCGCTTGATGTCGGCGTCGGCCTTGCCGAGCTCCTTCTCCAGCCGCGCCCGTTCGGCCGCGAGATCGATCACGCCCTTCAGCGGAAGTGCCACGACCTCGCCGCGCACCAAAAGCTGCATGGCGCCTTCCGGCGCAGCGTCCGCGAACGAGATCTCCGACAAGCGCGCGAGACGCTTAATGGTGTCGTTCCAGCGCTGTGCGCGATCGCGCGTCTCGTCAGATGTCGTCACGATCACCAGCGGCGTCAGCGTCGACGGCGGGATATTCATCTCCGCCTTCACCGACCGCATCGCAGTGACGAGATCGACCACCCAGCCGATCTCGGCCTCAGCGGCGGGATCGCTGAACTCGTCCGCGTCGAGCGCGGCAATGACCGGGGGAATGATCGGGTCGACCATTGGCCCTGCGGTCGCGATCGCCGCCAGCTGCTCGCCAGTGACGCCCGACTTGCGCGGCCAGGAGGCCAGCACCAGCAGGCCGTCGCGCTTTGCGGTCACGGCCCACAGCTCCTCGGTGATGAAGGGCATGAACGGGTGCAGCAGCTTGAGGATCTCGTCACGCGCCCAGGCGATCATGGCGCGGGTCTCGGCCTTGGCCGCGCCCTCCTCGCCCATCAGCACCGGCTTGGCGAGCTCGAGATACCAGTCGCAGAACACGTTCCAGACGAAACGGTAGATCGCGCCGGCTGCATCGTTGAAGCGATGATCCTCGATCGTCTCCGTCACCTCGCGGGTGACGCGCGAGGTCTCGTGCGCGATCCAGCGGTTCAGTGTTTCCTTGGCGGCCTTCGGATCGAAACCGTCCGGCTTGGCGCACTCGTTCATCTCCGCGAAGCGGCAGGCGTTCCAGAACTTGGTCGCGAAGTTGCGGTTGGTCTCGACCAGATGCGGCGACAGGCGGATGTCGTGGCCCTGCGCCGCCTCGCGGGTCAGCGCGAAGCGCAGCGCGTCGGCGCCGTATTCGTCGATCACGCCGAGCGGATCGATGACGTTGCCTTTCGACTTCGACATCTTGGCACCCTTCTCGTCGCGGACGAGACGGTGGATGTAGACGGTCGAGAACGGCGCCTGCTTCATGAAATGCAGGCCCATCATCATCATGCGGGCGACCCAGAAGAAGATGATGTCGAAGCCGGTGACCAGCGTGTTGGTCGGGTAGTAGCGCGCGACCTCCGGCGTGTCGTCCGGCCAGCCCAGCGTCGAGAACGGCCACAGCGCCGACGAGAACCAAGTGTCGAGCACGTCCTCATCGCGCGTGATGAAGCCCTCGCGCTTGGCGGGGTCGGTGGCCATGTCATGGCCCTGCTCCGGCGTGATGACCTCCTGCTCGACGTAATAGCCGAGCGCGTTGCCGACCGCCTCTTCCTCAGTCTCGGCGACGAACACCTTGCCGTCCGGGCCGTACCAGGCCGGAATTTGATGGCCCCACCAGAGCTGGCGCGAGATGCACCAAGGCTGGATGTTCTCCATCCATTCGAAATAGGTCTTTTCCCAGTTCTTCGGCACGAACGTGGTTTCGCCCGAGCGCACCGCCGCCATCGCCGGCTGCGCCAGCGTCTTGGCGTCGACATACCATTGGTCGGTCAAATACGGCTCGATCACGACGCCGGAGCGGTCGCCATGCGGCACCATGTGGGTATTGGGCTCGATCCGCTCGAGGAAGCCGAACTCCTCCAGCCTTGCGACGATCTTCTTGCGCGCGGCGAAGCGTTCGATCTTGTCGAACTCGGCGGCGAACTCGTCGGAGCCCATCGGCAGGCCGCGCAGATAGTCCTCGTTGTCGGAGAGGCTGAGACAGCCCTCCTGATCGAGCACGCTGATCTGCGGCAGGCCGTGGCGCTTGCCGATCTCGAAGTCGTTGAAGTCGTGCGCCGGCGTCACCTTGACGGCGCCCGAGCCCTTCTCCGGATCGGAATAGTCGTCGGCGACGATCGGAATCTTGCGCCCGACCAGCGGCAGGATGACGTGCTGGCCGACCAGGTCGGTGTAGCGCTCGTCGTCCGGATGCACCGCGACCGCGGTGTCGCCCAGCATCGTCTCGGGACGCGTCGTCGCGACCACGATGAACGACTTCGGATCATCCGGGCTGAAGCTGCGGCCCTCGATCGGATAGCGCAGATACCAGAGATGGCCTTTGACCTCGACCTGCTGCACCTCGAGATCGGAGATCGCGGTGAGCAGCTTCGGGTCCCAATTGACGAGGCGCTTGTCCTTGTAGATCAGGCCATCGCGATGCAGCTCGACGAACACCTTGACGACGGCGCGCGACGGGCCCTCGTCCATGGTGAAGCGCTCGCGCGACCAGTCGCAGGACGCGCCGAGCCGCTTGAGCTGGTTGACGATGGTGCCGCCGCTCTCGGCCTTCCACTGCCAGACCCGCTCGAGGAACTTGGCGCGGCCGATATCGCGCCGGCCCGGCTCCTGCCGTTCCATCAGCTGGCGCTCGACCACCATCTGGGTGGCGATGCCGGCATGGTCCGTGCCAGGCTGCCACAGCACGTCGCGGCCGCGCATCCGCTCGAAGCGGCACAGGATGTCCTGCAGCGTGTTGTTGAGCGCGTGGCCCATGTGCAGCGAGCCGGTCACGTTCGGCGGCGGGATCACGATGGTGAAGGGCGCGGCGTCCTTGCGCTCGGGCCGGCCGGCCTTGAACGCACCGCTCTCCTCCCAGATCCGGGCCATGCGGTGCTCGATATCGGCGGGCTGGTAGTTTTTCTCGATCATGACAATGCGCTGTGGACCATGGGGAAAGGTTAGAAAGCCGCCGGAGCGCACCAAGTCAACCGGACTGGCGCGTCAAAACGGCGTTTTGGGCATTTGGGGACGGAATGGGGGCTGCCAAGCCCTTGCGGGGCCGGCTATCGACCGCGAGATACCCGCTCGATCTCGGCCTTGACGATCCGCTCGACCAGGCCCGGCAGATTGTCGTCCAGCCAGGACTTCAGCATCGGCCGCAGCATCTCCTTGACCAGATCCTCCAGCGTCCGAGCATTGTTGCTCAGCACGGTGTTGGCCAGCGAGTTGAAGGCGGATTCGACCGCCCGCATCGTGGTTCCCGAGATGATCTGCTGCATCGGCGCGGTTTCGATCGCCGGCGGTTCTCGGACCGGCTCTCGAACGGATTCCTGAGCAGGCACGCGGGTGCGGGCCTCCGTGAATTCGACGTCGTCCTGCGGCTCGACCTTGCGGAACGATGGCGCGGGGGCCGGCTCCGGCAGCGCCATGTCGTCGGTGAGCTCGAACACGTCGGCCTCGGGCTGCGGCGACGGCCTGATCTCGGCCGCGGGCGTCGCCTCGTCCAGGCTGGCCAGGAGTGAATCGATGTCGTCCTGGCTGTTGCTGGCGGCGGCAGCTGGCGCCGGCGCCGGTGATTTCGGCGCGGGCGCCGCGGCCTTTGCAGCCGGAGGCGCTGCAGGCGGCGGGCTCTTCATCGCCGGCTTCGCTGCAGGTGGCGGCGCAGGCTCGGCCTTAGGAGGCGGCGGTGGCGCAGCAGCCGCCGGCTTCTCGGCCGCACCCGGCTTCGCTTCGTCGTCGGCAATGATGCGACGGATCGACGCCAGGATCTCCTCCATCGAGGGTTCTTGGACCTTCGCAGGTTGCGTCATCTCCGACTCCACATCGAAACTATTTTACATCAAGCCCGAGGGGATTCGCCGGTTCCGATGATGCGGGCGGAGATTTTCATTGCTCTCGCCCGACTTGTCCCCAGATCACGCCCGCCCGAGGCCATCCTGCAAGCCTCGTGTCGCCCAATGCAGCGTGATCACAGGTGGCGTCGCACCTGTCATCACGCTACGCCGGCTCGCCGCGAATCGCCTTGCTGCCCGACAAAACGGTATGTCAGGCCAATTATCGATTGCAAGCAAACGCGCCCGTTTGTGGTCCTGATTAACTCAGAACCACAAACATGGCGCGACAAGCGATGATGAAGTGAAGGTGTTTAGCGGCCGTCAGGTGTACGAACGCCGGCCCAATTGTCACGAACCTGCTGGTAGTGCACGCTAGGATCATAGATGTTGGTCGAAAGACCCATGACCTGCGGCGACAAGCGGCCGATATAATTCAGCACGTTGTAAGAAGCGACGACGCGGTCGTGCTGTGCCGTGACCAGCGCATTGCGCGCGTTGACGAGCGCCTGCTGCGCGTTGAGCACGTCGAGCGTGGTGCGCTGGCCGGCCTTGGCCTCTTCGCGCACGCCGTTCAGCGCGATTTCGGACGCGGTCACCTGCGCCTGCGCCGATGCCACCTGCGACTTGCCGGCGACGAGCTGACCCCAGGCGGTGACGACGTTGGCACGCGCCTGATCCCTGGTCTGGTCCAGCACCAGGCGCTGCTGCGCCAGCGATTCCTTGGACTGGCGGATCAGCGAGTATTCAGCGCCGCCCTGGTAGATCGGCAGCGACAGTTGAACGCCGACCGAGGCGTTGAAGAGACGGTACACGGTCAACTGCGTTTCGTAGCCCTGGCTGACCGACGCCTGCAGCCCAACCGTCGGCAACAGCGCGCCTTCGGCAACCTTGGTCTGCAGGAAGTTGACGTCGACGCCGTACATCGCGGCGGTGACGTTCGGATTCTGGGTTAGACTGAGTTCGACAGCAGCCGAGAGCGACGACGGCAGGAACCGGTCGACCGGCGAGCCCGGCGCGGGATTCTGCGGCTCGACGCCGATGATGCGGCGGTAGTTCGATCGCGTCGTCGTCAGATTCGATTCCGCGGTGAGCTGCTGGGTTCTGCCGGCCGCGAGCTGGGCCTCGGACTGCGCGACGTCCGTGCGGGTCACCTCGCCGACATTGAAGCGGTCCTGGGTCTGCTTCAGCGTCTGTTCCAGCACGCGCGTGTTGCTGCGCTGGACTTCGACGATCGCCGCGTCGCGGAGATAGTCCATATAGATCGTGGCCGCGCTCAGGAGCACCGACTGCTCGAGCACGCGCAAACCCTCACGTGCCGACGACACCTGGCTTTCAGCCTGGCGCACCTTCGGCCCGTTCTGCGCATTGAACAGCGACTGGCTGGCGGTGATGCCAACGGTGCGCTGCCGGCTCACACCCGACACGGGCGCGCTTCCCGCCGTCAACTGCTCATCGGTGTATTGTCCGCCGGCCGTTGCGGTCAGCGAGACCTTCGGACGGTAACCCGAGAGTGCCTGCGGAACGTTTTCGTCGATCGACCGCACCTGTGCACGTTGTGCGTTCAGCTGGGGATTGTTCTGGTAGGACCGCACCAGCGCGGACTCGATAGTTTCGGCGAGCGCAGGCACTGGGCCCAGCTCCGCCAACAGAAGGGCGGCAGTCGCAGCCGCGGTGATAGCCTTCACCCCTCGCATCCCCGGTAATCCAATCATTGTAGTCGCCGTCTCCACACGCAAGTCAGTTCCGGCGGTCGCTTCAGACGAAGTGAGTCCCGCCTCACCTTAGTCCGCAGCTAAGGGCAACGGAACTACCCCGCAACGGAACATGGTGGAAACTCTTCACATGGGGCAAACGGGCCACACTTCTGATTCAGAACGGGATTTTATAAGGTGGCGCAGCGCCGTAGCGGTCGGTCAGAAGACGAAGGCGGGAAGCCGTTCCAGTCCGGGCAGCACCGGGGCGGTGGCGTCGAACAGCTCGCGATGTCCGAAATCCCCGTGGGAGTGCGTCACGAGGGTGGCGCGCGGCGGCGGCGTCAGGCCAAACACCCCGACCAGTCGCCCTCCCTCCTTGAGCTGGGCAAAAAGCCCGGTCGGGAGGATCTCGGTCGCACCATTGAGGACGATGACGTCATATGGCGCGCCCGCGGCGTCGCCGTCCGCGGAAGCTCCGGTCTTGACGGTCACATTCTGGATCCCGAGCTGGGCCAACGCTGCGGTCGCTTTCGCGGCAAGCGCCGGATCGCTCTCGGTGGCGCTGATCTGCGCGGCAAAGCGCGCCACGATCGCGGCGGCGTAACCGGTTGCACAGCCGACGACCAGAATGCGGTCGGTGGCCTTGATCTCGGCGGCCTGCAGCATCCTGGCGAGCAGCGCCGGCGTGATCAGGCAGCGCCTGGCGGCGCCGCCCTCGGCGACATCGAGGTCGAGGTCCAGATAGGCGAGCGCCTGCTTGCTGGCCGGCACGAACACTTCGCGCGGCACGGTCAGCATGGCTTCGAGAATACGATCATCGGTCACGTCACTCGGACGCACCTGACCATCGACCATGTACTGGCGCGCGGTCGAAAAACCGGTCATTGGCGGGGACCCTGCAAGTCGCGGCATTGCCGCTGGAGAAGCTAGAACAGGGCCATCTTTTGGAACAAGCTCCGCCAAAACGCAACACGCCGTTGGCGTGCGGGATGCTCCCGGGAGGGCTCTCTATTCGATCGTGACCGCAAGCCGGCCGATCAGCCGGGCCACTTCATCGAGATGCTCGGAATCATGTTCCTCAACCGCCCTCGCCAGCCTGCGGACACACTCATCGTCGCTGATGACGGGAGCATCATGCGGAACAAGCGTCGGCTGCGGCATCGACAGGTCGATCAGGTTAATGGCCATCAGAATCACCTCTCAAGACCCGGCACGACGAAGTGTCGACAGTTATTGAGTCGATTTGACGACGCTTTTGGTTCGCGTGTTGCGGACCACGTGCTTGTGATCGTCGATGGCGATGTTGGTGGGCCAGCAAAGCTGGCTCCCCGGGCTGGATTCGAACCAGCGACCATTCGATTAACAGTCGAATGCTCTACCGCTGAGCTACCGAGGAATAGGCGAACAAAGTGTTCGCGAGCGGGCAGCGTATAACAAAGCCTTTCGGGCTTGCAAAGAACCAAATGGGCCTTCGGCGAAACTTTAGCCCAAGACGGTAAGCCGCTGCAATGCAAGGGTTTGCCGGCGTCCCAGGGTAATGCAGGGCTGTCCCGGTTGTCCCGTTCTCGGCGCAGGGCGGCCGGGATGGACCAATGGCGCGGCGTTACGGCCGCGCCGTGATTCCCGGCCGGGGCCCCGCCCCCTTGATGTCATTCCGCGATGAACGAGGTGGTCTTGGTGCCGGGGTCGTAGCGCAGCCTCGGCACGTTGAGCTTGCTTCTCCGATCCGATCAGCGCGCGGCGATGGCGACGATGAGCAGCGCGGTCGCCGCGAGCGAAGCGATGGTCCGCACGTGGTTCCAGAAGGTCCAGTCGACCAGATAGCGCGCCCAGACCGGCGCAGTCGCGGTGCTGGCGGGATCCATCGACGCAAGCTGGTCGTTCAGCGGCACGTTGAATACGGCGGTGACGACGAACATGCCGAGGACGTAGAGGCCGCCGCCGCAGATCATCGCAATGGCGCCCGGCTCCTGCCATCTGAGCGCACCGAGCACGGCCAGTACGGCGCAGGACAGCGTGGTGCCGAGGAAGACCGGCATGAACAGCGAACGTACGATGTCGACATTGATCGCATTCATCGCCGAGATGCCGGCGGCCTGATCGATGCGGCCGAGCGCGGTCATCACGAACGTCGAGAAAGCGAAATAGAGCCCGGCAAGCAGGCCGCAGCCGAGCGCGGAAAACCACAGCAAGCCCGAGGTCAGGATATTGCGCATCGTTCCACCTCTAAATGCGAGAAGTCCTCGTATTTGTAAAATGCGATAAACTCTCGTATTAGAGACGTCAACCCGATTTCGGAGACAGAAGGTGGCGAGACGAAAGGCCGCGCCCGTGGCGGCTCCCCTGCCCGGCCTGGCACGGCTTGCCCCGACGCAGCAGCGCAGCCGCGAGCGGTTCGAGCGCATCCTCGCCTGCGCGACCGAGATCATGGCGGAAAAGGGCAGCGAGGCCTTCCGGATGAGCGACATCGTCGAACGCAGCGGCGTCGCATTCGGCTCGCTCTATCAATATTTCCCGGACAAGGCCGCAATCATCGGCACGCTGGCGGAACGGCACAACGCAGTTGGACGCGATTGTGTCAGGCGCGATCTGGCTGCGGTCACCGCCCCGCGCGACCTGCATCCGGCGCTGTGCCGGATCGTCGACAGCTATTACGAGATGTTCATGCGCGAGCCGGTCATGCGCGACATCTGGCAGGCGACGCAGGCCGACCGCGGCCTGCAAAAGCTCGATGCCGACGACATGGCCGTGCTTTCCGGCCTGCTCTCCGACGCGATCAGGCGCGTTGCGCCGAGCGTGCCGTCCGCCACCCTCGCCAGCTTCTCCGCACTGACGATGACGCTGATCGCGGCCGCGGTACGCCACGCGATCACGCTGCCGCCGAAAAAAGCGCGACAGGTGCTGGCGCAATTCAAGACCATGCTGCCGGATGACCTCGCCGGGCTGGCTTGACCATGTTCGCACCGACCTCGGGAATTTCCGCCACGCAAGGGCGATAGGCATCGGGCGTAGAGCGGCGCTGCCCAGGTCTGGCGAACGAAGTCAGCGAGGACCGCGGGTCGATGCAACGCGCAACAGGCGACACCGCGGTCTGTTTGCCTTCATTGTCACGTCTTCCTAAAATTCCTGCGATATTTGACAGCTATGAATACTGCCGGGAATTCCGGGAAGAGTTTTTCGCAAGATGTGATTTGTCTCACACCAGGTGCGGCGGTGCCGACCTAGGTTTCCGAAGGGATCATCAGCGGTTTATTAACCAAACAGGGCGCCATCGTTCTTTTCATAAAATTCGAACGAATCGCTCAATCCGGACCGAAGACAGTTTTGCGACCATTGCGCTCTCGAACCTCGGAGAGCGCGATGAGCGAAGTCGAATTTGATCTGCTGCTGGACGCCGTGCGAACGGCGATCGCGCCTATTGCTCAGGAGGATTTCGTGGCCCAACCCTCGCCCAGCATTCAGCCGCCGCCGCGCGCTGCCAATGACAACCAGGCGCCGTGGCCGCTGATTCCGTTTCCTGAAGGTTGGTACGCCGCCAGCTAATGCGGCTTCTCATTTGTCGGCTGCAAGCCATTGATGAGATGAGTGGAGGCCACGACCAGAATTGAACTGGTGTACACGGTTTTGCAGACCGTTGCGTAACCACTCCGCCACGTGGCCCCTTGCGGCGCACTTCATATACGCCCTCTGTCAGATAGGCAACCAAGCCCAGCAGCTAACGCCGGCGCTTCCGGTAGTCCTTTTTCCTGGGTTTTGGCGCCAATTCCGGCATTTTGGCCTGGACTTCGCGGAATCTCGCCAGCATCCGCTCGAAACTTTCAGTTAACGTTGCGGCGATATCGGGCCGCTTCTGCAGCCCGGCCAGCAGGATCGCGGCCGCCTCGATGGTGGACAGGCCGTCGCGCCGCGGTTCCCGGCGCAGCTTGCCGTACAGCGAGGGGCGTTTCGGCCCGAGAATCACCCGCTGGCACTTCAGCATCCAGGCATTACGCCACCACAGCGCCTTGGCCTGGCTCCAGGTGCCGTCGAGCAGCACGATGCCCTCGATGTCGGACAGGATGGCGCGCTGATGCGGCTCGAGCTCGCCCTTGCGGTTGATCGCGACGATCTCGGCATCGGTCTCGAGGTCCTCGACCTTGGCCGAGCCGAGATAGAGCACCGCCCAGCGCGACGGGTCGGGCACCGGGCGGCCGAGCGCCTTGGCAAGGCTCGGCCACGACAGTCCAATCCGCACCACGGCGTTCTCGAAATGCTGCGCCAGCAGCCGCGCGGTGCCGAGCGCCCTGTCCTGCTCCTGCGGATGGATCAGGATCAGGAGCTGAATGCGGCTTTCGATCGGTGTGACGCTGTCGCAGATGCACAGCGGCAGCGGCTTGCCGCAATGCGCGCAATCCTCGATCTCGGCGATCACGTCGGATTTGACTTCGGTCGGTTCGGACATCGCTTCGCTATACGCTCACGCCGGCGCAATTCAAACTATTCCGCCGGCGCGTGCACACCCGACGGCGCCGGGCGCTGGCGCAGCCGGTCGATCAAGAGGTAGATCACCGGCGTGGTGTAGAGCGTCAGGATCTGCGACACGAACAGGCCGCCGATGATGGTGATGCCGAGCGGCCGCCGCAGCTCGGTGCCCGGGCCGGTCGCAATGACCAGCGGAATGCCGGCGAACAGCGCCGCCATCGTCGTCATCAGGATCGGGCGGAAGCGCGCCCGGCAGGCCTCGAAGATCGCATCCCGCGACGACAGGCCCTGATGCCGCTCGGCCTCCAGCGCGAAGTCGACCATCATGATGCCGTTCTTCTTGACGATGCCGATCAGGAGGATGATGCCGACGAAGGCGATCACCGTCAGCGGCGTATTGGTCACCTGCAGCGCCAGCAAGGCGCCGAGGCCGGCCGACGGCAGTGTCGAGATGATCGTGATCGGATGCGCGAGGCTCTCATAGAGCACGCCGAGCACGATATACATCGCGATCAGCGCACCGAGGATCAACAGCGGCTGCCGCCCGCTGGTCTTGTTGAAGTCGCCCGCATTGCCATCGAAGCTGCCGCGAATGCCCTCCGGCATGTGCAGCTCATCGACCGCCTGCTGGATGTTCGTGGTCGCGACCTCCAGCGGCACGTCCGGCAACAGGTTGAACGACACCGTGGTCGAGGGGAAGCCGCCGGAATGATAGACCGCGAGCGCCGACAGTCCGCGCTGGTAGTGCACCAGCGCCGACAGCGGCACCTGCACGTCATTGGCGCCGGCGACATAGATGCGCTCGAGGTTCGAGGGATCGCTCTGGAATTTCGGGTCGATCTCGAGCACCACCACGTACTGGTTGCGCTGGGTGTAGATGTAAGAGATCTGCCGCTGCGAGAACGCGTTGTTCAGCGCGTTGTCGATGTCCTGCACCCGGACACCGAGGCTCGAGGCGATCTTGCGGTCGATCACGAGGTTGAGCTGCAGGCCGCCGGGATCGCGGTCGGAGGACACGTCGGTGATGCCCTCCACCGTCTCCATCCGCTTGGCGACGAGCGGCGCCCATTTCTGCAACAGATCGAGATCGGTCGAGGCGAGCGTGTACTGGTAGTCGGAATCGCTCTGCCGGCCGCCGGTGCGGATGTCCTGCGCGGCGAACATGAACAGGCGGATGCCGGGCACCATGAACAAATTGCGGCGCAGCCGGTCGATCACCTGGGCGGTCGATAGGCCTGCCCGCTCCTCCGGCGGCTTCAGGCTGATGAACATGGTGCCGCGGTTGGAGGTGGCGCCGCCCGGGCCGCCGCCGGAGCCGACCGACGAGCCGATACCGGCGACCGCGGGGTCGGCCATCACGATGTCGGCGAGCCGCTGCTGCAGCTGGAGCATCGACTGGAACGAGATGTCCGCCGACGCCCGCGTCGAGCCGATCACAAAGCCGCTGTCGTCGGTCGGGAAATAGCCCTTCGGTGTCTTGATATAGAGCGTCACCGTCAGCGCGACGGTGGCGAAGAACACGACCAGGGTCAGGAAGGGATAGCCGAGCACGACGCGCAGGGTCGACGCGTAGAACGCCACGATCCGCGACAGCATGCCTTCGATGGCGCGGTCGTACCAGGTGGCGTGACCCGAGGTGGCCTCCTTGATGTAGTGCGCGCAGATCATCGGCGTGATCGTCACCGACACCAGGGTCGACACGATGATGGCGAACGTCAGGGTCAGCGAGAATTCCCGCAGCAGCCGGCCGACGATGCCGTCCATGAAGATCAGCGGCGTGAAGGCCGCGATCAGCGACAGCGAGATCGACAGCACCGTGAAGCCGATCTGCTTGGCGCCTTCGACCGCGGCCGGATACGGCGCCATGCCCTGCTCGAGATTGCGGTACATGTTCTCGATCATCACGATGGCATCGTCGACCACGAAGCCGACGGAAATCGCGAGCGCCATCAGCGACAGATTGTCGATCGAGAACCCGGCGAGCCACATCCCGGCGCATGTGCCGGCCAGCGCCAGCGGCACCGAGACGCCGGCCGCGATCGTCGGCACCACGCGGCGCAGGAACACGAACACCACGACCATGACAAGCAAGACGGTCGCCAGCAGCGTGAATTGCATGTCCTCGACGCTGGCGCGGATCGTTCCGGTGCGATCGACCAGGGTCGAGATCTCGACACCGGCCGGAATCCACTTCCTCAATTCCGGCAGCAGCCGGCGAACGTTGTCGACGGTGTCGATGACGTTGGCATCGCCCTGCTTGGTGATCTGGATCAGCACCGCCGGCTGCTTGTTGAACCAGGCGATCGAGCGCGAGTTGCGGACGGAATCCTCGACCTCGGCGACGTCGGAGAGACGGACGAAATTGCCGCTCGAGCTCTTGATGAGGATGTCGCGGAACTCGGCAGCGGTACGCATCTGCTTGTTGATCGACAGCGTCTCGCTCAGCCGGTCGCCATTGAAGATGCCGACGGGCCCCAGCGGATTGGCATTGATGATCGCGAGCCGGACGTCGTCGGTCGAGATCCCGGCATTTGCCAGCGACACCGGATTGAGCGCGATGCGGACCGCCGGCTGGTCGGCGCCGCTGACCGTCACCTCGCCCACCCCAGGCACTTGCGAGATGCGCTGCGCCAGCACGGTGTCGGCGACGTCGTACATCGCGCTGGTCGAGATCGTCTTCGAGGTCAGCGCCAGCACGAATACGGGTGCCGCGGCCGGATTGGCCTTGCGGAACTTGGGCAGCGACGGCAGGTCGCTCGGCAGATCGGCGAGCGAAGCATTGATCGCCGCCTGCACGTCGCGCGCGGCGCGGTCGATGTCGCGGCCGATCGAGAACTGCACCTGGATGCTGGTGACGCCGAGCGAACTCGTCGAGGTGATCTGGTCGACGCCCGAGATGGTGCCGAGCTTGCGCTCCAGTGGCGCGGCAACGGTCGAAGCCATCACGGAGGGATCGGCGCCGGGCCGGGACGCCGACACCCGGATGGTCGGGAAATCGACGTTCGGAACTGACGACACCGGCAGGAACTCGTAGGCGACGATCCCGACCAGGAACAGCCCTATCGCCAGCAGCGTGGTGCCCACCGGCCGGCGGATGAAGGGCTCGGAGATCGAGATCACTGCATGCCCTCGGTGGCGCCCGCGATCGGCGGGCCGCTGGGACCCGGCTCCGGCACGGCCCGCTCGATCCGCCGGTTGAGCCGGTCGAGTGCCAGATAGATCACCGGCGTGGTGTACAGCGTCAGCAGCTGGCTCAGCAGCAGGCCGCCGATGATCGAGATACCAAGCGGGAAGCGCAGCTCGGCACCGGTGCCGCTTTCGATCGCGAGCGGCAGCGCGCCGAACAATGCCGCGAGCGTCGTCATCATGATCGGGCGGAACCGCAACAGGCAGGCCTGCACGATGGCGTCATAGGACGACAGGCCCTGATGCCGCTCGGCCTCCAGCGCGAAGTCGATCATCATGATGGCGTTCTTCTTGACGATGCCCATCAACAGGATGATGCCGATCAGCCCGATCACCGACAGGTCCTGCCCGCATAGCATCAGCGCGAGGATGGCGCCGACGCCTGCCGAGGGCAGCGTCGAGAGAATCGTGATCGGATGAATGTAGCTCTCGTAGAGCACGCCGAGCACGATGTAGATCGTGATGATCGCGGCCAGGATCAGCCAGGGCTGGCCGGCAAGCGAGCGCGCGAATTCGGCGGCGTCGCCGGAATAGATGCCGACGATGCTGCCGGGCATCCCGATCCTGCTCTCGATCGCCTTGACCGCGACGACCGCATCGCCCAGCGCCTCCCCGGGCGCCAGGTTGAAGCTGAGCGAAACCGACGGGAATTGCGCCTGGTGCGAGATCGCGAGCGGCGCCGTGGTGCGGACCAGCGTCGCCACCGCCGACAACGGCACCTGCGCGCCATTCGCGCCGGGCAGATAGAGCTTGTCGAGGATCGACGGGTCGCGCTGGTACATCGGCAGCGCCTCGAGCACCACGCGGTACTGGTTGGCCTGGCCGTAGATCGTCGAGATCTGCCGCTGCGCGAAGGCGTCGTTCAGCGTGTCGGTGACGCCCTGAAGATTGACGCCGAGCTGGCCGGCGCGCTGGCGGTTGATGTCGAGCGCCGCGCGCAAGCCGCCATCCTGCGCCTCCGAGGAGACGTCGCGGAAGATCGGGTCGCGCCGCATCTCGGCGACCAGCTTCTGCGCCCATTGCGAGACCTCGGCGGCATCGGTCGCGGTCAACGTGTACTGGTATTGCGAGCGGCTGGACTGGGTCGAGATCTGCACGTCCTGCACCGGCTGGAAGTAGACGGTCATGCCGGGGACCGTCGATATTCTCTGCTTCAGCCGCTCGATCACGTTGACGACGCCGTCGTGCCGCTGGTCGAGCGGCTTCAGGGTCATCACCAGGCGACCGACATTGGTGGTCGGATTGACCGAGCCCGAGCCGATCACCGAGACCACGCCGACCACGTCGGGGTCGGCCTTGATGATGTCGGAGATCGCGCTCTGCCGGCGCTGCATCTCGGCGAACGAGACGTCGGGACCGGCTTCGGTCACCGCCGTGATCGAGGAGGTGTCCTGCAACGGCAGGAACCCCTTCGGCGCCAGCACATACATGATCAGCGTCAGCGCGATGGTCGCGAACGTCACCAGCAGCGTTGCGCGCTGGTGCTGCAGCACCCAGAGCAGCGTCCGATGGTAGAACTCCACCATGCCGTCGATGAAGCGGCTGACTGCGGCGAGGCCCGGAACCGCCATCTCCTCATGGATGTTCTTGAGCAGCCGCGAGCACATCATCGGCGTCAGCGTCAGCGACACAATCGCCGACGTCACGACCGCAATCGTCAAGGTCAGCGCGAATTCGCGGAACATGCGGCCGACCAGGCCGGACATGAACAACAGCGGGATGAACACCGCGATCAGCGACACAGTCAGCGAGATCACGGTGAAGCCGATCTCGCTGGCGCCCTTGAGCGAGGCTTCCATCACCGTCTCGCCGTCTTCCATGTGGCGGACGATGTTCTCGATCATCACGATGGCGTCGTCGACCACGAAACCGGTGCCGATGGTCAGCGCCATCAGCGACAGATTGTCGAGGCTGAAGCCGGCGAAATACATGATGCCGAAGCTCGTGATCAGCGACAGCGGCAGCGCGACGCCGGCGATCAGGGTCGCACGCAGCGACCGCAGGAACAGCAACACCACCAGCGTCACCAGCACGACGCTCAGGATCAGCGTGAACTGCACGTCGTGGACCGAGGCGCGGATCGTCACCGTGCGGTCGGAGACGACGGTCAGCTTGACGCCGGCCGGGACCGAGCGCTGCAGCCGCGGGATTTCGCCGCGGATCTGCTTGACGACGTCGATGACATTGGCGCCGGGCTGGCGCTGGATGTCGATGATGACCGCCGGTGTGCCCTGGTACCAGCCGCCGGTGCGGTCATTCTCCAGCCCGTCCACGATCTGGGCGACGTCGCCGATCGTGACCGGCGAGCCGTTGCGATAGGCGATGATGATCGGCCGATAGGCGTCAGCCGCTGCGATCTGGTCGTTGGCGGCGATGGTGTAGGATTGCTGGGCGCCGTCGAGCGAGCCCTTCGGCCCCGAGACGTTGGCGCCGGCGATCGCGTTGCGCAAATCCTCCATCGCGATGCCGTAGGCAGCAAGGCGCGCGAGATCGGCCTGCACGCGGACCGCCGGCTTCAAACCGCCGAGGATCGAAACCCGGCCGACGCCGGAAATCTGGCTCAGCCGTTGGCCGAGGATGGTGTCGGCGAGATCGCTCATCGCCCGCAGCGAGATCGTGTCCGAGGTCAGCGCCAGGGTCATGACCGGCGCGTCCGCCGGGTTCACCTTGGCGTAGACCGGCGGGTACGGCAGCGTCTTCGGCAGGATGCCGGCGGCGGCATTGATTGCAGCCTGAACGTCCTGCGTGGCGCCGTCGATGTCGCGGTTGAGGTCGAATTGCAGCGAGATCTGGCTGACGCCGAACGAACTCGTCGAGTTCATCGACGACAGCGACGGGATCTGGCCGAGCTGCCGCTCCAGCGGCGCCGTGATCAACGAGGCCACGACGTCAGGGCTCGCGCCGGGCAGCTGCGTCGTCACCTGCACGGTCGGGAAGTCGACCTGCGGCAGCGCCGAGACCGGCAGCGCCCAATAGCCGAGCGCACCGCCGATCATCAGGGCGATGCCGAGCAACGAGGTGGCGATCGGCCGGCGGATGAACGGTTCGGAGACGCTCATGGTTGCGTTCTCGCTTTAGCGTCGGACATTACGAGGTCGGGATGCCGGTCATGGCTGTGCCTTCGGCGCGCCGCCCGACTGTTCTCCCCCTGCCGCCGGCGCGGGCGCCGGACCGGTCTGCCCCTTCTGGTCGCCTTCGCTGTGCTCGCGCCGGCCGGGGTTCTCGCCGTTCTTGCCCTGCCCGTCCTGCTTGCCGTCCTTGCTCTGGCCCCCGGTTTTGCCGTCGGGACTGCGGCTGCGCTTGCGCGGCGCGAGATCGGCTGCCGGCGGCCCATCGTCCTTGCCGACGATGACCTTGGAGCCGTCGGCGAGGTTGGCGAAGCCGGTCGTGACGACGCGGTCGGACGTGGCCAGTCCGCTGGCAATGACGGCTTCATGCTCGTTCTGCTGCGTGACCGTCACCGGCTTGGCGGTGACGACGTTATCGGCGCCAATCACATAGCTGAAGGTTCCGGCCGGACCGCGCTGCACGGCCGAGGTCGGCACCACGATCGCCTGCGGCAAGGTCTCGACCTTGAGCCGCACGTTGACGAATTGCCCGGGCCACAGCTGGTAGCTGGCATTCGGGAGCTCGGCCTTCAGCTTCAGCGTGCCGGTAGTCGGATCGACCTGGTTGTCGATGCCGGTCAGCTTGCCGGTATCGATCACGGTGACGCCGTCATTGCCGAACACGTCGACCGCAAGCTGGCCCTTGGCGGCCGCGGCGTTGACCCGCATGATCTGCTGCTGCGGCAGGCTGAACCACACCGCGATCGGCTGCAGCTGGGTCAGGATCACGAGCCCGGTGGTGTCGGAGGCGTGGATGATATTGCCCTGGTCGACCTGGCGCAGCCCGGCGCGACCGGAAATTGGCGCTACGATCTTGGTGTAACCGAGCGTGGTGCGCGCATTGTCGATCTGGGCCTGGTCGGCCTTGATGATGGCCTGCTGCTGCGCGACCAGCGCACGCTGCGTATCGGCCTGCTGCTTGGAGCCCGCGTTGGTGGCAGCGAGTTGCTCATAGCGGGCAAGGTCGATCTTCTGATTGGCAAGCAGCGCTTCGTCCTTGGCCTTCGTAGCCACCGCCTGATCGTATTGCGCCTGATAGATCGCGGGATCGATCTCGCCGAGCACGTCGTCCTTCTTGACGTCCTGGCCCTCGGCGAAATTGACCTTGAGCAGCTTGCCGTCGACCTGCGAGCGCACGGTGACCGTGTTCAGCGCCTTCACCGAGCCGACGCCATCGAGATAGACCGGCACGTCGTGCACTTTGGGCGTGACCGCAAGCACCGGTACCGGTAGATCGGGCCGCGCCGCCGCGCCGCGCCCGCCGCCTCCATTTGGCTTGGGCTGGAAGGCGAGCCAGCCGAGATAGCCGAGCCCGCCCAGGATCACGAACGTGATGAGCAGCGACACCATGCGCCCAAGCAGGCGCGAGATCAGGCTCCGCTTGCGCGGCGCGGTGCTTTTCTCGTCGTCCCTGTCGTTTTCCTTGGAGTCGGGCTTAAAGAGCATCGACCGGTCTTTCCATCTTCGGTTCCCAGCCGCCCCCCAAGGCCTGATACAAGCTTACGATCGCCAATAGCCGGGCCAATTGGGCCTGCGAATAAGCATCTTCCGCCTGGAACAAAGTCAGCTGCGTGTTTAGCACAGTTACGATGTCGGCGGTGCCGGCCTTGAGCTGCTGCTCGGCCAGGTCGAAGGCGCGCCGCGACGACGACAGCACGTCGCGCTGTAGCTGCAGCCGCCGCGTCGTCTCGCGGATCGCGACCAGCGCGTTGTCGACATCGGTGAACGATTGAACGACCGTCTTGCGGTATGTCTGCAGCAGCTCGTCCTGCTTCGCCTTCGCGTTCTCGAAATTACCGAGGATCCGGCCGCCGTCGAAGATCGGCTGCGTCATGCTGCCGACCAGGTTGAAGAACGCCGCGTGCGGCTGGAACAGCGAGACCAGCGCCTGACTCTGGTAGCCGCCCGTCCCGGTCAGCTGGATGCTCGGGAAGAACTGCGCCCGCGCGCTGCCGACATTGGCGGTGGCGGATGCGAGCTGTGCCTCCTGCCGGCGGATGTCGGGACGCTGGGTGAGCAATTCAGACGGCAGGCCCGGTGTGACGCGCGGGATCGCAACCGAGTTGAGCGAGCCGCCGGCGACGCGCACGCTCTCCGGCGGCCGCGACACCAATACCGCGAGCGCGTTGATGTTCTGCTCGAGCGTCTGCCGCAGCGGCGGCACCAGCGCGCGCTGGTTCGCGAGCACGCTCTCCTGCTGCGCGACGTCGAGATCGGAGCCGGTGCCGGCCTTGAAGCGGTCCTTGATCGCGTTGAGGATGCGCTCGGCGCTGGCGATATTGCGCTGCGCGGTGCGCAACCGGTCCTGGGTGGCAAGCACCGTGAAATAGGCGTTGGCGACGCTGCTGAGCGTGGACAGCGCCACCACCTCGCGGTCGAACCGGTTGGCAACGGCGGTCTCCTCCGCGGCCTGCGCGGCGTCGCGATTCTGGCCCCAGAAGTCGAGCTGGTAGCTGGCGCTGAGCGAGGCGTTGTAGTTCACCACCTCGCGCCCGCCATTGGTGAGGCCGCTGGCGCTGGAGCCGGAGGTGCGCGAGTAGGTTTCCGATCCATTGAGATTAAGGGTCGGCAGCAGTGCCGCGCCGGCCTGCCGCGCCAGCGCATCGGCCTGGCGGAAACGCGCCACGGCCGCCGCGATGTCGAGGTTGACGGTCTGCGCCTCCTCCATCAGCTGCGTCAGCTCCTTGGAGCGGAAGCCGCGCCACCAGTCGAGCGTTGGAAGCGCGTCGCCCGGCCGGCCAAGCCGCGCGGCCTTATAGCCCTGCGGCACGTCGAGCGCCGGATCGGGGATGTCCTGGGTCAGAATGCAGCCGGCCGAGCCCGCGACGAGGCCAAGCGCGACGAGCGAACGTCCCGCCAGCCGCCGCGCGCGGGCAGCGAGGCCGAACCGGCCTCCAGGCACCATCACGGATGCTTGCTGGGTCACACCCGTTCTCCGCCGGAGCCAGACTTCGCCCGTGGCGCACGAGTGACGCGTTCAGCGGTGGTCTGGGTGACGTACACGGGGTAATGCTTTCAATGGAACCTGGCTGTCCCATCCTACCCTTGGGACGATAGGGCGGACAGCCCTGTCACGAATGCGCGACGTCGCATCGCAGGTGATTCGAGGCCAGCCTGATTGCGGGCTTTTCCCTATTTTTAGGGCATTTCAGCGCGTTTCAGACCCGTGCCTGAAGTCAGATTCTAACAAAGATTTCATGGGGATTTCTCGGCCCTGTTGCGCCGAATCCGCAAGATGCGCCGGCACAGCGACGCCGTCGCGGCGACTGACGCAAAACTGCCTGCAGCGGAACGATTCTGCCGGACGCCCTGACTGCCGAAAAACACTGTTCTCCGCATGCCCGTGATGGCCATGCACGCGCCGTCATACGTGGTGAATCCGCCATTTGCCGCAGTGCAAAAGCCCTTCCCTTTTTCGATCAGCACACTAGGTTCGCGGCAAGCAAGACACAGACCGGCAAAGAAATTCCCCGACATGGCATTCAACAAAGACGTCATTGAAGCAATCGGCAACACCCCCCTCATCAAGCTGAAACGCGCATCCGAACTGACCGGCTGCACCATTCTCGGCAAGGCCGAATTCATGAATCCCGGCCAGTCGGTCAAGGATCGCGCCGGCAAGGGGATGATCCTGGAGGCCGAAAAGCGCGGCGATCTGAAGCCCGGCGGCCTCGTGGTCGAATCGACCGCGGGCAATACCGGCATCGGGCTTGCGGTCGTGGCGAGTGCGCGCGGCTACCGCACCCTGATCGTGATTCCGGAGACGCAGAGCCAGGAAAAGAAGGACATGTTGCGGCTGTGCGGGGCCGAACTGGTCGAGGCGCCGGCGCTGCCCTACTCCAATCCGAACAACTATCAGCATCTCGGCCGGCGTCTCGCCGACCAGCTGCGCAAGACCGAGCCGAACGGCGTGCTGTTCGCCGACCAGTGGAACAACCTCGACAATCCCAAGGCGCACTACGACTCGACCGGGCCCGAGATCTGGCAGCAGACCAACGGCAAGGTGGACGGCTTCATCTGCTCGGTCGGCACCGGCGGCACGCTCGCGGGCATCAGCCGCTATCTGAAGGAAAAGAACAAGGACATCGTCACCGCCTGCGCCGATCCGCACGGCTTTGCGATGTACGAACTGTTCAAGAACGGCCAGGTCAAATCGACGCCCGGTGACTCGATCACGGAAGGCATCGGGCTCGGACGCAAGACGCCGGTGATCGAGACCGCGAATGTCGACGACGCGTTTCTGGTCTCCGACGAGGACGCCGTGACCATCATCTATGAACTGCTGGAGCACGAAGGCCTGTGCCTCGGCGGCTCGACCGGCGTCAACATCGCCGGTGCGATCCAGCTCGCCAAGCAGCTCGGCCCCGGCAAGACCATCGTCACCATCCTCGCCGATTCCGGCAACCGCTATCAGTCCAAGCTGTTCAACCCGGCCTTCATGCGCTCGAAGAATCTGCCGGTGCCGGAATGGCTGGAAAAGCGCAGCAAGATCGAGCTGCCGTTCGTATGAGGCCGAGGCCTACGCCGTCATTCCGGGGCGATGCGAAATCGAACTATGGTGCGCAATTGCGCACCTGAGAATCTCGAGATTCCGGGTTCGCCCTTCGGGCGCCCCCGGAATGACAACAACAATCATCTGAGAATCTGGCTCAGGAACAGCTTCGACCGCGCATGCTGCGGGTTGGCGAAGAATTCCTGCGGCGTGTTCGACTCGATGATCTGGCCGGCGTCCATGAACACGACGCGATTGGCAACCTCGCGGGCGAAGCCCATTTCGTGGGTCACGACCAACATGGTCATGCCTTCCCGGGCGAGATCGACCATGGTGTCGAGCACCTCCTTGACCATTTCCGGGTCGAGCGCCGAGGTCGGCTCGTCGAACAGCATCACCTTCGGGTTCATGGTCAGCGCGCGGGCGATCGCGACGCGCTGCTGCTGGCCGCCCGACATCTGGCCGGGAAACTTGTTGGCCTGGTGCGGGATCTTGACCCGCTCGAGGAACTTCATCGCGGTCGCCTCGGCATCCTTCTTCGGGATGTTGCGCACCCAGATCGGGGCCAGCGTGCAATTGTCGAGCACGGTGAGATGCGGGAACAGGTTGAAGCTCTGGAACACCATGCCGACCTCGCGCCGCACCTCGTCGACCCGGCGCAGGTTCGGGCCGAGCTCGATGCCGTCGACCACGATCTCGCCCTCCTGGAACTCCTCCAGCGCGTTGATGCAGCGGATCAGGGTCGACTTGCCCGAGCCGGACGGGCCGCAGATCACGATGCGCTCGCCCTTGCCGACCTCAAGGTTGATGTCGCGCAACACGTGGAAGTCGCCGTACCATTTGTTCAGCGTGGAAATGTTGACGATCGGGTTTGTGGACATGGTGACCCTGTTCAGTGGCGGCGATGAGCGTTGAGCCGATTTTCGACAAACAGCGAGTAGCGCGACATTCCAAAGCAGAACACGAAATAGATCATCCCGGCAAACGCGAAGCCGGTAAAGGCCGTGGTCGGCGTCGACCAGTTCGGGTCCGAGAACGACGCCCGCAGCGAACCCAACAGATCGAACAGCGCCACGATCGACACCAGCGAAGTATCCTTGAACAGCGAGATGAAGCTGTTGACGATGCCGGGAATGACGTAGCGCAGCGCCTGCGGCAGCACGATCAGCGACGTCGTCTTCCACCAGGACAGGCCGAGCGCCGATGCGGCCTCCGCCTGCCCGCGCGCCACCGCAGCGAGCCCGCCCCTGATCACCTCGGCCATGTAGGCGCCGGTGAAGATCGCGACGCCGATCAAGGCGCGCAGCAGGCCGTCGACCGCGAAATTGCCCGGCACGAACAGCGGCAGCATGTAGGTCGCAAAGAACAGCACCGTGATCAGCGGCACGCCGCGCCAGAATTCGATGAAGGCGATCGAGAAGATCCGGATCAGCGGAATGGTCGAGCGGCGGCCGAGCGCGAGTGCAATCCCGATCGGCATCGAGGCGACGATGCCGGTGATCGCGATCACCAGCGTCACCAGGAGGCCGCCCCACAGCCGCGTGTCGACGATCGGAAAGCCGCCGCGATCGAGCCCCATCAGCTTGATGCCGGCGGCGATCCCGGCAAACGTCAGCAGGCTGCCGATCAGCGCCCTGCCGCCGGTGCGCAGGCCGCCGCCGAGCACGAATAGCACGGCGGAGACGATCACGGCAGTCAGCAGAAAATCGCCCCAGACCGGCACCGACGAGAGCTGCAACTGATCGCGCAGCCAGGTCAGCGGAAAGATCAGCCAATGGATTAGCAAGCCGAAGAGGACGAGCAGCTTGCCCAGCACCCACGGCAGCGGGCCGAACGCCGAACTCTTGCTGAGATTGACCAGTAGATCGCCGGCGCCGCCAATGCTCTGTTCAAACAGCTGCAACAGGCCGGCAGTCCAGCTCACGCCGAAGCCCGCGATGCCGCCGCCATGCAGCAGGAAAAACGCCACCACAGGAAACGCGAAGAAGAACAGGCCGGAGTTCAGTCCCTTCGCCGGCAGGCGCGGCAGCAGCAGCGGCAGCAACAGCGCGGCGCCGAGCCCGTAAGTCAGATTGACGCGCCAGCGCTGGGCTTCCGGATAGAAGCCGTAGATCAGCTGCGTCAGCTTGGCTTGAATATAGGGCCAGCAGGCGCCGACCTCGTGCCCGGCCTTGTCGGCGAGGCAGGCGGTGCGATCCTTGCCGGTCCAGATCGCATCGACCAGCAGGAACTTGATGGCCGGGATCACGATATACCAGGCCAGCAAGAGCCCGAGGATCGTGAGCAGGATGTTGCCCGGCGAATTCAACAGCCGCATTCGGACGAAGCCGATGAAGCCGGTGGTCTTTGCCGGCGCCGCGCGTTCGGCGACCAGCTCCTGCCGGACAAAGGACGGAGCGGAGATATCGGTCATGCCGCCATGCTCCGGTTGATGCGCCAGCCATAGACGCTCATCAGCGCGCTCGTCGTCAGCGAGAGCAGCAGGTAGACACCCATCGTCATGGCGATGATCTCGATCGCCTGCCCGGTCTGGCTCACCGCGGTGCCGGCGAATACCGAGACCAGATCCGGATAGCCGATGGCCACCGCCAGCGACGAATTCTTGGTGAGATTGAGGTACTGGCTGGTCAGCGGCGGCACGATGACGCGCATTGCCTGCGGCACCACGATCAGCCGCAGCGTCGCGGCGCGGCTGAGGCCGAGCGACGAGCCCGCCTCCATCTGTCCCTTGTGGACAGACATGACGCCGGCGCGGACGATCTCGGCGATGAAAGCCCCGGTGTAGGTCGACAACGCGACCGTCAGCGCAACGAATTCGGGAATGATGCGCGCCCCGCCGGCGAAGTTGAAGCCCTTCAGCTGCGGCAGCTCGAACTGCAACGGCCCGCCGAAGATCAGCATCGAGACCAGCGGCAGACCGATGAGGCAACCCAGCACGTAGGGCCAGATCCGGATCATCTGTCCGCGCTGGAACAGGGCACGCCGCGCGGTGCGTCGCAATCCCAGCGCCAAGACGATGCCGACCGCGAGCGCGGCGATGAACGGATAGAGCCCCGGCTCGGTGACCGGCTGCGGCACGACCAGGCCGCGATTGTTGAGGAAGAAGGTATTGAAGATCGAGATGCTCTGCCGCGGCGCGGGGAGCGCCGCGAGCACCGCGAGATACCAGAACAGGATCTGGAACAGGAGCGGCAAATTCCTGATGATCTCGACATAGATGCCGCCGATCCGCGACAACAGCAGATTGGGCGACAACCGGCACAGCGCCACGATGAAGCCGATCACGGTAGCGAACACGATGCCGATCACCGAGACCAAGATCGTATTCAACAAGCCGACGAAGAACACCCGCCAATAAGTGTCGGAATTGTTGTAGGCGATCAGGCTCTGATTGACGTCAAAGCCCGCATTGTAGTTGAGGAAGCCGAAGCCCGACGCGATGTGCTGGGTCTCCAGGTTCGTCCGCGCATTCGCCACGATCTCGTAGGCGATCCAGGCGAGGATCGCGGCGAAGGCAATCTGGGCGGCCAACCCGTTCCAGCCGGCCCTGCCGCCAAGCGCTCGCTTCAGCCTGAGGGCAAATTGCAGCGGTGGTTTGCGGGGCGCGATGCTCATCGCGGCAGCCGTTGGCCGGGATCGATCAGCGGATCGGCGGCGCGTACTGGATACCGCCCTTGTTCCAGAGATTGTTGACGCCGCGCGCGATGCCGAGCGGCGAACCGGTGCCGACATTGCGTTCGAAGGTCTCACCGTAGTTGCCGACGGCCTTCACGATCTTGACCACCCAGTCCTTGGTGAGGCCCAGCTGTTCGCCCAGATTGCCGTCGGTGCCGAGCACCCGCTTCATCTCCGGCTTGTCGGATTTGAGCATCGTGTCGACGTTCTTCTGGGTGATGCCGAGTTCCTCGGCATTGATCATCGCAAACAGCGTCCACTTCACGATGTCGAACCACTGGTCGTCGCCGTGGCGCACCATCGGCCCCAGCGGCTCCTTGGAAATGATTTCCGGGAGCACGATGTGATCGGCGGGGTTCGCGAGCTTCAGACGGCTGGCATAGAGTCCGGAGGCGTCGTCGGTGAAGACGTCGCAGCGTCCGGATTCATAGGCCTTGACCGCTTCGTCGATGCTGCCGAACGCGATCACCTCATACTTCATGTTGTTGCCCTTGAAGAAGTCGGCGAGGTTCTGCTCCGTGGTGGTTCCGGTCTGCACGCAGACCGAGGCGCTGTTCAGTTCTAGCGCCGAATTGACCTTGAGCGACTTCTTCACCATGAAGCCCTGCCCGTCATAATAGGTCACGCCGGTGAAATTGGCGCCGAGCGAGGTGTCACGCGACACCGTCCAGGTGGTGTTGCGCGACAGCACGTCGATCTCGCCGGACTGCAACGCGGTGAAGCGATCCTTGGCCGACAGCGGCACGAACTTGACCTTGGTCGGGTCGTCGAGCACCACGGCGGCGATGGCCCGGCACACGTCGACATCGATCCCGGTCCAGTTCCCCTTGTCGTCGGGTGCCGAAAAACCGGGCAGGCCCTGGCTGACGCCGCAGGACAGCTGGCCGCGATCCTTGACCGTCTTGAGGGTTTGCGCCGAGGCCGCCTGGACCGACAGAGCGGCGGCAGCGGCAAGTATGACAGCCAGGGATACGCGTTTCATGGGCGGGGCCTTTCAGGGTCGTCCGTTGGACGTTTGCTTTGTGATCGCCTCGCGTTCACGGGCCATCCCAATGATCCCCTGCAGCAAATCATGCTGATCGAACCGGCAGTTTGACGTCAAACCGGTCAGGCAACGGATCGTAGGTCGCGGCAGGCCCCTCAACGTGCGGCGACGGGTAGTTGCGCCGCATCACATAGCGACTGGCGAGCCGGGTCAAGGGGTTGACGCATGTCTTCTACCTCTTGTTAGTAGCAACTCCCGGCTTAGCCCCGTCTTCCCGACGGGTGCGGCTGTGGCAAAAAGTCTAAAGTCCAACGGCAGCGAACCATGACCTCCTCCGACGGCCCCACGCCCTCCCGCCCGCAAGATGCCGCGACCCGCTTGGTCACGGCCGGCCGCGACACCAAGGCCCAGAAGGGCTTCGTCAATCCGCCGGTGTTTCACGGCTCGACCGTGCTCTATCCGACCGCGGAGGCCCTG
Organism: Bradyrhizobium sp. CER78; assembly: GCF_029846235.1. Taxonomy (GTDB): domain Bacteria; phylum Pseudomonadota; class Alphaproteobacteria; order Rhizobiales; family Xanthobacteraceae; genus Bradyrhizobium. The sequence continues at coordinate 35,395 of NZ_JARVWP010000003.1, read as the reverse complement.
CACGCCCACCGCGCCGAATTTACCTACGGCCGTCACGGCAGCCCGACCACGCGGGCGCTGCAGGACGTGCTGATGGCGCTGGAAGGCCCGCAATGCGCCGGCGTCGGCCTCGCCCCGTCGGGACTGGCAGCGATCAGCACCACGCTGCTTGCCGTGCTGAAGGCCGGCGATCACCTGCTGGTCTGCGACAACGCCTATCGGCCGACCCGCAATTTCTGCGACAACATGCTGAAGCGCTACGGCATCGAGACCAGCTATTTCGATCCGCTGATCGGCGCCGGCATCGAGACGCTGTTCAAGCCGAATACCCGCGCAGTGCTGCTCGAGGCGCCCGGTTCGCAATCCTTCGAGATGCCCGATGTCCGCGCGATATCGGCGGTGGCGCATGCCCGCGGCGCGCTCGTGATCGACGACAACACCTGGGCGACCGCGCTCTATCACCGCTCGCTCGAACAGGGCGTCGACATCAGCATGCAGGCCGGCACAAAATATATCGGCGGCCACTCCGACATCATGTTCGGCACCATCGCGGCCAATGCGAAGGCCTGGCCGCTGGTTCAGGAGGCGATCCGCCTGCTCGGCATCTGTGCGGGTCCCGACGACGTCTATCTCGCGCTGCGCGGGGTCCGCACGCTGTCGGTGCGGCTTGCGCAGCACCATCGCTCCGGGCTCGAAATCGCGCGCTGGCTTGGCGCGCGGCCCGAGGTCGATCGGGTGCTGCACCCTGCCCTCGAGACCGATCCGGGGCACGCGATCTGGAAGCGCGACTTCACCGGCGCCTCCGGACTGTTCAGCGTCGTGCTGAAGCCGGTGCCGCAGACCGCGGTCGATGCGATGCTCGACGCGCTCCAGCTGTTCGGCATGGGCTTTTCCTGGGGCGGCTTCGAGAGCCTCGCCATCCCGTTCGACTGCAGCGACTATCGCACCGCGACCAAATGGTCGCCGGGCGGGCCGACGCTGCGGCTGCATATCGGGCTCGAAAATCTCGACGACCTCAAGGCCGATCTCGATCGCGGGTTTGCCGCGTTGAAGGCCGCGCTCTGATCGTGCCAGGCGACCTCGCGCGTTAGACGACATTAACCACGGCCGAGCGGCCGTGACGCCGTGTGGGAGCAGCGTCGTACACGTTGGGCGCGTACGATCTCCGGGATTCTGCGGAGATGCGACGGACACCGATAACTCGCCGTTCACCATCCCCACCAATCCCTTAATTGTCCGGACCTTCCATCAAGTTCCCTTATACTTTTGCGGCCGTAGTGATGCTCCGGGAAGGGCTGTCAGTGCCGCAAGGACGTGACTGCCCGGCGTTAAGGGCATTCAGACAATCGCATGAAGACGGCACGCATCGTGGTCCTCGGCATCGCCGGCGTCGCAGGCCTCGCGGCCATGTATCTCGCGAGCACCGGCGATCGCAAACCGGCGCCGGTCGCGCCGCCAGTGGTACAACTGCCGACCGTCGAGGTGCTGGTGGCGAAGTCCGACATCGGGCTTGGTCAGTCGGTCAAGGCTGAAGACGTGCAATGGCAGCGCTGGCCGGCCGAGACCGCCAGCAGCGCATTCATCCGCCAGGACGCCAATGCCGACGCCATGAAGGACGTCATCGGCTCGATCGCACGGGCTCCCTTCATCGTCGGCGAGCCGATCCGCGACCAGAAACTGGTCAAGGCCAACGGCAGCGGCTTCATGGCTGCGATCCTGCCCTCCGGCATGCGCGCGATCTCCACGGAAATCTCGCCGGAGACCGGCGCCGGCGGCTTCATCCTGCCGAACGACCGCGTCGATGTGATCCTGTCGCGACGCGACAAGAATCCCGATCAGGTGCAGGGCGGCCGCGACATCATCACCACCGAAATCCTGCTGTCCAATGTCCGCGTGCTGGCGATCGACCAGGCGCCGAAGGAGAAGGACGGCAACAACTCCCTCGTCGGCAAGACCGTGACCCTCGAGCTCAAGCCCGAACAGGCCGAGACGCTCGCGCGCGCCCGGCAGAGCGGCACGCTGGCGCTGGCGCTACGCAGCATCGCCGACGTCAACGAGAAGACCGACGAGACCAGCGATCATGCCCCGAAGCGGGGCGAGAGCATCAGGGTGGTGCGCTTCGGCATCCCGAGCTCTCAGACGACACAGAAGTGATGGGGGCTTCGATATGAACACGGATGCACAACAACTGGCGATGCGGACCACGCTGGTCCGCTCGTTGTCGATCTCGGCGGTCACCGCCCTGATGCTGATCCCTGCTCTCGCCAGCGCGACCGATCCGGACAAGAACGCGGATGTCGCGGTGACGAGCAGCATTGCCGCTAAGACGCGGTTCGTTTCGCTCGGCGTCGGCAAGTCGGTCGTGGTCGACCTGCCGCGCGAGGCCAAGGACGTTCTGGTCGCCGATCCCAAGATCGCCAACGCCGTGATCCGCTCGGCACAGCGCGCCTACATCATCGGCGCAGCGGTCGGCCAGACCAACGTGGTGTTCTTCGACGCCGACGGCAACCAAGTCGCCTCCTACGACATCGCGATCAAGCGCGATCTCAACGGCATGCGCGCCGCGCTGAAGCAGATGCTGCCGGGTGTGCAGATCGAGGGTGTCGGCGAGAGCGTGGTGCTGACCGGCACGGTGGCAAGCCCTGTCGAAGCCCAGCAGGCCGGCGACATCGCCGCCAAGCTCGTCGGCAGCCCCGACAAGGTCGTCAACTCCATCGTGGTGCGCGGCCGCGACCAGGTGATGCTGAAGGTCACCGTCGCTGAAGTGCGGCGCGACGTCGTCAAGCAGCTCGGCGTCGATCTCTCCGCCAACATGAACTACGGCACCGCAGCTGTGGTCTTCAACAACGCCAACCCTTTCACCGCCAACAACGGACCGCTCAACAGCAACGTGCTGGCCGGCGCGGCGCTGAACAAGCTCGGCGTGCCGACCGTTACTGCGACGCTGCGCGCGATGGAAAGCGCGGGCGTGGTCAAGACGCTGGCCGAGCCGAACCTCACGGCAATCTCCGGCGAGTCCGCAACCTTCGTGTCCGGCGGCGAATTCCCAATTCCGACCGGCGTGACCTGCCAGACCTCGAGCACGGGCACGATCGGCAATTGCGTCCAGACCGTCAGCTTCAAGAAGTTCGGCATCTCGCTCAACTTCACCCCGGTGGTGCTGTCCGAGGGACGCATCAGCCTGAAAGTGATGACCGAAGTGTCCGAAGTCTCGATGGACAACGCGCTGACCGGCGGCCAGGGCGGCACGACGATTCCCTCGATCAAGACCCGCCGCGCCGACACCACGCTGGAAGTGCCCTCCGGCGGCTCGATCGCGATGGCCGGATTGATCCAGGAGCAGACCAAGCAGGCCATCAATGGCATGCCCGGCGTCGATCAGATACCGGTCCTCGGACAGCTGTTCAGGAGCCAGGACTTCGTCAACAACGAGACCGAGCTCATGGTGATCGTGACGCCCTACGTGGTGCGCGCGGTTGCGCAGAAGGAACTGTCGCGTCCCGATGACGGCTTCGCCCCGGCTTCCGACGCACAGTCGGCACTGCTGGCGCGCGTCAATCGCATCTACGGCGTTGCCGCCCGTGCCGAGCCGATCGGCGCCACGCCGGTCAATTTCGGTTTCATCATCGACTGAGGCGCGGACCTGAAGGGGTTGGGGGATCCTATGATGACACGCAAAACACAAGCAGGTAACGCGAGGACGTTGTCGCTGTTCGGCGCGCTCGTCACCACGGCGATCGCGCTCGGCGGCTGCAATCTGACGGGCGATGTTGTTACCGGCACCGTGCCCGACGACTACCGGCAACGGCATCCGATCGCGGTCACCGAGGGCGAGCAATCGATCGTCGTGTTCGTCGGCCGCGCCCGTGGCAATCTCACCGAAACCCAGCGCGACGACGTCATGGGGCTCGCCCGCAGCTGGCGCCGCGAAGGCACCGGCGCGATCGCGGTCGACGTGCCCGCCGACACCGCGAACGCGCGCTCGGCTCAGGCGGTGTACCAGGAAATCCGCGGCGTCCTGGCGTCGATGGGCGTGCCCGCCCACGCCATCACCAGGCGCTCGTACCGCCTCGACGACCCGCGCGCGCTGCCGACCATCCGCCTCAGCTATCCGAAGATGGCCGCGGTCGCCGGGCCCTGCGGCGTGTGGCCGGCAGACCTTGGCCCGTCGATCTACAATCCGAGCTACAACGAGAACAAGCAGTGGGACAATTTCGGCTGCGCCACCCAGCGCAATCTGGCTGCGATGGTCGCCAATCCGTCCGACCTCGAACAGCCGCGGACCGAGACCGCATCCTACACCCCGCGCCGGTCGATCGCGTTCCAGAAATACAGCAAGGGTGAGACGACCGCGACCACCTACCCTGAAGCCGATAGAGCCAAGCTGAGCGACGCCGGGAAATGACCGAACAGCAAGACGAGCCACAGCACACCAACGACCACATCGCGCCGGCGCCGCGGATTTCCGTGCAGGCGTTCTGCGCCAGCGTCGCGACCGCCACCACGGCGCGCGCCGCCGCCGACGACCGCCGGCTCGCCAAGGCTCACCTCTCCGTCCATATGGGCGGCATCGCCGCGGCCATCGACGCCTATCACAAGGCGCCGACGCCCAATGTCATCATGCTGGAGACCGAGCCGGACACCGATTTGCTCGCCGCCCTCGACGAGCTCGCGACGGTCTGCGATCCCGGCACCCGCGTCGTCGTGCTCGGCGCGCCCGGCGAGACTGCGCCGTATCGCGAATTGGTACGGCGCGGCGTCAACGACTACGTGGTCGGGCCGGTCAAGGTGCTCGACGTCGTGCGCTCGATCTGCGGCCTGTTCTCGTCCTCCGAAGCGGTCTCGGTCGGCCGCCTGATCGCGGTCGCGGGCGCCAAGGGCGGCGTCGGCGCCTCGACCATTGCCCACAATGTCGCCTGGACCATCGCGCGCGACCTCGGGCTGGATTCGGTTGTCGTCGATCTCGATCTCGCCTTCGGCACCGCCGGCCTCGACTATAACCAGGATCCGGTACAGGGCATCGCCAACGCGGTGTTCTCACCGGAGCGTCCGGACAGCGCCTTCATGGAGCGCCTACTCGCAAAATGCGGCGATCACCTCAGCCTGCTGGCGGCGCCGGCCACGCTCGATCAGGTCTACGATTTCGGCGCCGAGGCATTCGATGCGATCTTCGATACGATGCGCATGACCATGTCCTGCATCGTGCTCGACGTTCCGCATCAGTGGACCGCCTGGACCAAGCGCGTGCTGGTCGGCGCCGACGATATCCTGATCGTTGCCGAACCCGACCTCGCCAACATGCGCAATACCAAGAACATGATGAACCTGCTCAAGGCCGCGCGTCCGAACGACCGGCCGCCGCTCTATTGCCTGAACCAGGTCGGCATGTCGAAGCGCCCCGAGATCGAGGTCAAGGACTTCGCCAAGACGATCGAGAGCCAGCCGATCGCGACCATCCCGTTCGATTGCAGGCTGTTCGGTGAAGCCGCCAATAACGGCCAGATGATTGCGGAAGTCTGCGCACGCCATCGCACCACAAAGACCTTCCTGCAGATCGCGCAACGCCTGACCGGCCGTCCTGATCTTGCCGAGGCGCGCGAATCGTTCCTGTCGCCGATCCTCAAGAAGCTACAGCCGCGCCGCAGCGATGGACGCCGCGCCGCGGGCTAACCCGAATCTGAGGCGCTGACTGGCCTAGTCGCGGCGGCTGGCCGCGACCGGGATCTTGTCGGTATCGGTGCGGCTCGCGTCCCTGCGCGCCAACAGCCGCTTCAAGACGGCAACATTGGCTGAGCCCTGCTCCGGCGGCAGATCGGCCTTCATGATGGTTTCCGCCTCGGCCTGGCGGCCCTCCAGGCCGACCACGACGGCGAGATTGGTGCGTACCCGCATGTCGCCAGGTGCGCGCTCCCGGGCGCGGCGCAGCGTCTCCTCGGCCTTCGGCAGGTCTTTCGACAGCAGGTAGGACAGGCCGAGATTGGAGAGCACCGAGGCATCATCAGGCACGATCTTGAGGGCGCTGGCATAATATTGGCGCGCCTCGTCGTGGCGCTCGAGCTGGTCGAGCACGGCGCCTTGCGCCGACAGGATCCGCCAGTCCGGGTCTTCCGGCGTGTGGGCGCGCCCGAGCACGTCGAATGCCTGCTGGAAATTACCGTTGTCTGCGAGCGCCCGTCCGTAGCCGGCGAGCAGCGCCTTGTTGCTGGGCTGCGCCAGCACTGCCTGCTCCATGACGGCGACCGCCTGCGCCCGCTGGCCGGTGGTGCGGAGCGCCCGGGCGTATTTCAGCGCGGCATCGGTGTCTTTCGGGTTGGCGCGGACCCGCTCGTGATAGGTCGCGATGTCGCGCCGGGGGTCGGCGGGAGCCGGCGTGGCCTCCGCGGTATCGCCCAGTGACCCAGTGATATCGGACGGACCCGAGGTCTGACAGGCGGACAGCCCGATCAGCAGTATCGCGGCGGATACCGAGCCGGCAAGACGATGCATGCGGCCGGAAGGTCGGGTTAGTTTCTCAGACATCAATGAGACTCGGAACAGCGAAGGTTCCGGGATGCTCACAGCTTAACCCTAAGTTCCGGTTAAGGATGCCATCATCTCGCCGTCATCCGGCCCAGAAGCGCGGCTGCCCGCCTTGGCGGGCGCCAGCCTGGTGGCAAGGTCAGTCGACGAACTGGGCGCCGAACTCGTGCCCGATCCGCCAAGCCAAACGGCACTGACGCGGACTGCCGCTCGACAGGATGATGGTGAATTCCGGCGGTATCTCGAGATATTCGGCGATCACCTTGACGCCGCCGGCCGAGATGTCGGTGATCATGCAGTCGCGCGGCAACGACCCTGTGCCCAATTGAATTTTGGCGACGCTCCGGCACTCACGGCGTTCGCTCTTGCGGCGATTGACAAACATCCTGATCCCCAAGCCTTGCTGGACAGCTTCTCGTTTCCACCTTCATAGCGGGGAAAGATTGGGAACTGCCTAGCGGAACACATCGCAATTGAACGGTCATCTCTAGGATTCATTTACCGGGCGCGACCCGGTCGCCGTCCGATCTGAGCCAAGGGGGCGCACGTGGTTTGAGGCTGTCCCGGCCCCGGAGCAGTCCGCCACAATTGACGGAACATTTCGTTGCAACCCCTTCCCTCGCTTCGGTTCCAACCGGAACAGAAAGGGGTTGATCGCGGGTCAATTGGCTCTATAGCGTGAACCCTTCGACTCGAATTTGCCGGGATATCCACGACGTATGGGAAGTCTTGTTCTGCTTGATCTGATGGGGGGCGTCGCGCTCCTGCTGTGGGGCCTGCACATGGTCCATAGCGGGATCCTGCGAGCCTTCGGGCCCGATTTGCGGCTGTTGCTGGCGAGAGCGCTGCGCAACCGGTTCACCGCCCTTGGCGCCGGGTTCGGCCTGACCGCCCTGCTCCAGAGCTCGACCGCGACCGCCCTGATCACCAGTTCCTTCGCCGCCGAGGAGATCGTCAGCCTGGTGCCGGCGCTTGCGATCATGCTTGGCGCCAATATCGGCACCACGCTGATCGTGCAGGTGCTGTCGTTCAACGTCGCGGCGGTGGCACCGGTGCTGTTCATTGTCGGCCTCGTCGCATTCCGCAGCGGGCCACGCTCCCGGATCAAGGACCTCGGCCGCGTCTCGATCGGCCTCGGCCTGATGTTGCTCGCGCTGCATATCCTGCTCGATACGATGGCGCCGGCCGAGAATGCCCCGGGCGTGCGCGTGTTCCTGAACGCGATCACCGGCGATCCCGTGCTCTGCATCCTGATCGGCGCGGTCGTGACCTGGCTGGTCCATTCCAGCGTCGCGAGCGTGCTGCTGGTGATGTCGCTGGCCTATTCCCAGTTCATCTCCCCCTATGCCGCTTTTGCGCTGGTGCTCGGAGCCAACCTCGGCAGCGCCGTCAATCCGTTGCTGGAGGGCGCGCGACGCGACAATCCGGCGAGCTACCGACTGCCGGTCGGCAACCTCGTCAACCGTGTCGTCGGCATCCTGCTGGTAGCGCCGTTCCTGCGCCCGATCACCGAGACCATCTATACCTGGCAACCCGATCTCGCCAAGGCGACTGCGCTGTTCCACATTGCCTTCAACGTTGCGACCGCGCTGCTGTTCATCGGCGTGCTCGACCACATGGCGCGTCTGCTCGAGCGCCTGTTGCCGAAGCGGGCGCAGGAGACCGATCCGTCACGGCCGCGCTATCTCGACGAGAGCGCGCTGGAGACGCCTTCGCTCGCGCTGGCCGATGCCGCGCGCGAGGTGCTGCATATGGGCGACCACACCGAAGCGATGTTGCGCAAGGTGATGGCGGCGATGATGACCAATGATCGCGCTTTGGTCGACCAGGTGTCGAAGATGGACAACACCGTCGACCGGCTGAACGAGGCGATCAAGCTCTACGTCACCAAGCTCACCCGCGGCAGCCTCGATGAACGTGAGGGTCACCGCGCCATGGAGATCGTCGCGTTCGCGATCAATCTCGAGCATATCGGCGACATCATCGACAAGAACCTGAGCGAGCTTGCGACCAAGAAGATCAAGCATCGCCTGCAATTCTCTGCTGAAGGCGCCGAAGAATTGTCGGCATTCCATAAACGCACGATCGACTCGCTGCGGATCGCTTTCGGTGTGTTCATGTCGGGCGATGCAAGCGAGGCGCGCCGGCTGCTCACCGAGAAGGCCGCGTTGCGCGCGGCCGAGCTCGCCGCCGTTGAACGCCATCTGGAGCGGCTGCGCGAAGGCCGGCCCGAGACCATCGAGACCACTTCGCTGCACCTCGACGTGCTGCGCGACCTTCGCCGCATCCATTCGCACATCTGCTCGGTCGCCTATCCCGTGCTCGACGCCGCCGGTGAGACCTCGGCCGATCGCCAGAATGCGGTGGAGGCAGCCGAACTTCCGGCGCCCGGGCGGCTCTGATCAACCGGGCTGCGGCCTGCGCTACGTCGGCGGCCGGTGTGCGGAGCCACGCTGCGGCCGCGAAAATGCGGATGCGGCAGCGAGCTGGTTGATACTGTCGCGCTGCCGGTCGAAGGCGCCAAGGAGATCCCCTTGCAGCACCCGGCCGCCTGACAGTTTCATCCGCAGCGGATCGACGTTGCGGCCGTTGATCCGCACCTCGTAATAGAGATGCGGTCCGGTCGAGAGCCCGGTCGATCCGACATAGGCAATCGTCTCGCCCTGACGAACGCGGTCGCCGACCTTCAGCCCGGACGGAACGCCCGCGATATGGGCGTAGGTGGTCTCATAGCCGCGATCGTGACGCACGCGGATATATTTCCCGTATCCGGGTTCAAACCCTTCGGTCTCGACCACGCCGGCGCCTGCCGCCGCAATCGGCGAACCATAGGGAGCTGCAAAATCGACGCCCTCATGGAAGCGGCGGTCGCCAAGGATCGGATGAATGCGCCAGCCGAAACCGTCGCCGAGCCGCCCGCTGACGACCGGCTTGCGCAAGAGAAACTTGGTGATGGACTGGCCATCCTCATCGTAGAAATCGGAGCTGCCATCGTCCGGCGCCGTGAAGCGATAGTAGCGGCGGGTCTGCCCGCCGGCGGTCAAGTCGATGAAGACCAGCTCCGGCTGGCCAATGTCGTTGGGAGCATAGATGATCTCGGCCACATCGCTGTCGCCGAGCGGTTCCTCGAGATCGAAATCGCGGCCACACAGCCGCATCAGTTCAGCGACGATCCCCTCGTCGACGTGATTGGAACGCGCAAGCGCGTTGAGGGCGTCACTTAGCGTCTCGCCGGGCACGGAGTGCGTGTCGATCGACTCGCGTAGCGAGCTCTCGCTCCGCGAGGCGACGTCCGGCTGTTCCGGCGCGATCGCCTGGTATTGGCCGCTATCGGTGCGACCGACGGCAGCCACAGTGGAGTCTGCCCGTTCGATCGATACTTTCGCGACTTGGGCGCGTGACGAAGCAGTATCTCCGCTCTGCTCAACGATCGTGATTTTCTCGCCGCCGGACAGCGTCGCTTGACCGCCTGGCGACGGGAAAGCGGCTAGGATCGCCGGCGCATCTTTCGCAGCCGCGGCAAGCGCGCGCAGAATGGCCGACAGCGTGTCACCAGCTCTCGCGATGATGACATGCCGATGGTGATGCGGCGCCGAAGGAGACTTCGGAAGGCTGGTGACGTTGACAGCTTCACCGATAGGAGCAGGCGAATGTGGCGCGCCTTCATCGGCCGCATAGGCGCTGGTGCGACCGGGCAGCGCACGGCGTGACGGACCTGCCCGTATGATGGCCGGCAACTCCGACAGCAATTGCGAATTCGCGCGCTGCTCGTCCTTGCCATCTTCCGGAACCTCGCGACGATGCTCCTGTTGCGGTTCGGGATCGATCTCCGCGAGCCGCGCCGACACGCGGGTAAAGCGACGGACCGAGCCGGCATCGCTCAATTGCTCGATCTTGAGCGCCGAGGGATCGCCTTGCTGGCCGGGCCTCCGATCCAGGCGATCGCCGCGCCGCGCCTCGTCGACCACCTGCCCTGCGAAGCGCGGAAGCGAAACGACGGGCGATGCTGCGAATCGGGCGCGATAGCCGAATGCGCCGCGAAGCGCGCCACCAAGCAGCGCGACGGCCGCGGCGCCAATCAGAACCGTCCCCGCCATCCAGCGGATACTGACGGCACGCCGGTCCGGCAAACCGCGCTCGCCGGTCAGCGGCGGCTCGTCGAGCAATGCGACCTCACTGGCACGCGACAGATAACCACCCGCTTTGGTCGGTTCGCCACGGCTGGTCATCGACGGCCCTCATCCCTCGGCGCATGGACTCGGGATGCCACGCCCACGACAAGCCGTAGATGCCATGCGCCTTGGGGCGATTGTTTGACCGTCGTTCGGATTCGCATGGCTGTCGCGCCGAGCGCGAAGCTGGAATCTGTCGAGATTGGCGAGGAGGCCCGGCATACCGCTCGCCGCGCGGACGGCCGCGAGGGTCAGTTGTCCAGCGTCTTTGACGCGCGTCCGCGGTTCTTCACGATCAGCATGATGTTGCGGATATAGATCAGGGTGGCGAGGCCCTGCCCGATGATGATGACGGGTTCACGTTTGGCGAGCCCGTAGACCAGCGTCATCAGACCGCCGCCCATCGAGAAGAACCAGAACGCCATCGGCACCACGCTCTGGCCGGCGCGCTCGCTGGAAATCCACTGCACGAGAAAGCGCGCAGTGAAGAACAATTGCGCGATGAGGCCGAACGCCAGCCAAAAATCGAACTTGGCGATGAACACGTCGTAGAGATAGGCGCTCAGCGCCTGGCCGTACTGAATCAGCATCACTTCACCTCGGTGACACCCGTCACTTCAGTGACGTCCGTCACCTCCGTGACGAGCGGCGTCGGTTTCTTGCGGCGGATCAGCCACCACACGCCGGCCAGATCCATGATCCCGATCCAGAGCCGGTCGAAAAATCCATAATTCGACACGCCGGAATGGCGCGGGCGGTCGACGACGTCGACATAGGCAATTGCGAAGCCCTCACGGCGGACCAGCGCCGGAAGGAAACGATGCAGCCCGTCGAAATAGGGCATCGTCAGAAACACTTCGCGCGGAAACGCCTTCAGGCCGCAGCCGGTGTCGCGGGTGCCATCGCGCAGAATGATACCGCGCACTGCATTGGCGATGCGCGATTGCAGCTTCTTGAAACCGGTATCCTTGCGCCCGACCCGCTGGCCTGCGGCGAGGCCGACCCGGCCGTTGCCGCTCTCGATCGCCGCGATCAGGTTGGGCAGGAAGGCCGGATCGTTCTGGCCGTCCCCGTCGAGTGTTGCCACGATGGCACCGCGCGCGGCGCGAACGCCACTGCGCACGGCCGCCGACTGCCCCGAGGAGACCGCGTGGCGGAGTTGCCGGAGGTTGGGCCGCTGCGTCATGATCGCGCTCAACCGTTCGCCGGTGGCGTCGGTCGAGCCGTCATTGACGTAAACGATTTCGTAGACCCAGCGTCCGTCGAGCGCCGCCGCGATCTCGGCGATCAGCGGCGCGATATTATCCGCCTCGTTGCGCACAGGCACGACGATGGAAACGGCGACCGGCGTCTGGTCGGAAACAGGCAATTCGACACTCGTGGTTGATGTGGGGTTCGCGGCTGGAACCCGCCCGATCCGGCCGCCGGGCGACCGCTTTTATGGGGCGAAGGCGCTCCCCGCAACCCTTTTGAGGCGCTCTTCCGACGGTCCCGGCAGGGCCACGACCGTACCATCGCGATCAATGGCGAAACCAAGGCGGCGGGCGGCGAACCAATAGCGCACGGCCATTGCGCCGATTACGCCGACGGCCGCGCCGGCCACCACGTCGCTCGGATGATGGGCCAGCAGCACCAGCCGCGTCGCCATGATGATCAGCGCATAGACCAGCATCGCGCCCCGTGCGCGCGGCCAGACTGCCGAAACGGCGAACGCCAGTGCGAATGCCGTGATCGAATGTCCCGACGGAAAGCTCGAATAGGCCTCAGTGCCCGCGAAGTGCTGGAAGTTGAAGGCGTTGGCCTTGCCGCCGACGAACGGCCGGCCGCGGCCGACCACCCACTTGATCACCTCACCGACCGCTACCGACAGCGCGACCGACAGGAACAGGCATTGCAGCCTCGTCCCAAGGCCGAGCACGGTCGCGCGCGGCACACTGCGCAGCGCAGGCGCCGTCAACGCGACAACAATCAGCAGCGCACCCAACGCGCTCAGCACGTACTCGTCCTTGCCGAAATCGGTGAGTATCTTCACCCACCAGAGGCTCGGCGTGCCGCGTGGCGGCATCAGGCTGATCTCGGCGACATCGACCGCATACATCAGCGTGATGATCACGGCACCGACGATGACGACGAGCAGCAGCACATGGCGCGCGGAGCGTCGCGCCGCCTCGGCCCGGCGCGAATGCGACGGTGCTTGCACGAGCTGCGCGAAGGATAGCCAGACCAGCGTCAGCAATCGTCCGAAATAGTTGGCGGATTCCGGGTTGGCTGGCGGCGCCGGCATGTCACTCCGTCCCTTCGGAACGGAAGATCGCAATCGAGACCGCCTTGCCCTGCGAGATGTTGTAACCCTCGATCCGTACCGGCGCGTTGTAGCGCAGGCCGATCGCCTCGGCGCGCTGCACGAAGGCGCGCTCGGAACGCTGTTCGACCAGCGCGAAGCGGCAGGAGCCCTGCCCCAGGAAATCGGCGGCGCCCGATCCGTCGGTGAGCAGCGTCGAGGTGTCGGTCATGAACACGAGGCTCGGCTCGTGGAAGCCGGCGGCCGCCGCCTTCGGACCGACGCAGGTCACGTTGCGCAAGGCGCGCGCCACCTCCTGGCTCGGAAACACGGTGATGAGCCGGGGCAGCACCACGCCATAGGTCGCGCCCGCCATCAGCGCCGCGGCGATCACCGCGTTGAGCAGCGAGCGCTCGGCGCGGCTGTCCTCGAACATCCACCACGCGATCAGGCCGAACACCATCGCGACGGCAAACAGCGGCCAGGCCGGAAACACCGGCTGATGGATCGCCTTGATGGCGCCGACGATCACCAGCACCGCGCCGAACGCGGGAATCGCGAACCACCAGGCGGCACCGCGCAACAGCCAGGGGGAGCGCGACAGCACGCGCCGCTCAAGGGCGCCCACGGTCAGGATCGCGATCGCCGGATAGAGCGGCAGCACGTAATGCGGCAGCTTGGTCAGAACCGCCTCGAACACGATCCACGACGGGACCAGCCAGGCCAGCAGAAACTGCGCGCCGGGTTCGCGTCGCGCACGCCAGACCGCGGGCGCCGCGAGGCCGGCCAGCGGCGCGCCGGGCCAGAACGTGATCCAGAACAGCAGCAGATAGAGCCCGGGCGGCGCGCCGTGGGATTCCTGTGCGCCGAGCTTGCTCAGCATGTCGCCGCCGACCGAGTCGGCAAAGAAGGTCTCTCCGGCGCGCAGGAAGATCAGGACAAACCACGGCAGCACCAGCACCAGGGTCCACATCAGGCCCCAGACCGGACGCATCCGCCAGAACCACGCCGCCGAGCGATCGAGTATCGCAAGGGCGGCCATCGCAAGGCCGACGAACATCAGGATCAACGGCCCCTTGAGCAGGATCCCGACCGCCAGCGCCGTCCAGAAGATCGCGGGCGGTCCCCATGATGGATGCGCCGGATCCTCACCGCGTTGCCAGGATAGATACACGCGCGCCATCGCGCCCATCGCCGCGGTGACCGTCAGCAGCAGCATGGCGTCGGTCTTGGCGAGCCGCGCCTCGACCCCAAGCAGCACGCAGCTTGCCATCATCAAGGCGGCCAGCACGGCCCCCCGTCGTGTCACGAACGCGAGCGCCGTCCAATAGGTCAGCAAAACGGCGCCGATGGCGCCGATCAGGGACGGCAGGCGGTAGACCCAGATGCGGACCTGGGCGCGCGGCACCCCGAGCGTGGAGATGGTCTTCAGCGCCGCCGCCTGCATCCAGTAGATGCCGACCGGCTTCTTGTAGCGGACGTCGTCCTGGAAGCGGATATCGACGAAATCGCCGCTCTCGACCATCTGCTTGGTCGCCTGGGCAAAGCGGACCTCGTCGCGGTCGACCGGCGGGATGGTGAAGAAGCCGGGCAGGAACAGCACCAGGCAGGTCAGCGTCAGGAACAGGATCGAACGCCATTGGCTGGCCGTTGCGAACTCGAACGCCATGAACAGCCTGCGGCTCGAATGCGCAGGTTTTACAAACTGTTGCCCTGCTCCGAAGCGCCGGGGTTGGAGGCCGTCCACCATGGGTTTCGCATACGATGAAACCGCAGCGCAAACAACCGTGCTGTTCCGCTTTCCAACCGTGCCGCTCCGCTTTCCTGCGCGATCATTGCACGCGGATCACAACGGTATCCGTGGCACCCGTGGCGTCGATCACGGTGAGCCGCGCGAAGCCTGGCCCGGGCGGGTCGATCAGGCGCTGGCGGCGGCTGTCGATGTCCCCGGCTGAGACACCATTGACGAGGACCGTCAGCGGCAGCACACCGCCGGCAACCTTGACCGGCAGCGGAGCATTACGGCCGCCCTCGGATTGATCGACATCGATGCGTGAGCCGTTGAGCGGGAACTGGATGTGCGGAGCCTGGTCGTTGCCGCTCCGAACCAGTTCGCCGAGTGGCCGGAAGCGGCGCAACGGCGGCGGCAGCTTCGCGTTGGAGGCAACCAGCACGCCCCGTGGCGGCTTCGGCAACGCCGCCGGAATTTTCCCGGTGCGCGCAAAGGCGTCGAACAGGATCGGCGCCGCCGCCGTGCGGCCGACCAGACCCGGCACCGGCGCGCCGTCCGGGCGGCCGACCCAGACGCCGATCGTAATGCGGCCGTCGAAGCCGACCGACCAGGCATCGCGATAGCCGTAGCTGGTGCCGGTCTTGAACGCGATCCGGTTATGCACGCCGTTCTCGGGTGGTGGCGTGCCGAGCAGGACATTGCCGACCTGCCAGGCCGCGGCCTGATCCATCAGCCGCATCGTGTCGCGGCTATCATTCTCCCGCATGATCTCGCGCAGCGGCCTGGTGACGCCGAGCCGCGCCAGGCCGGAATAGAGCTGGGCGAGATCCTGCAGCGTGATGCCGACGCCGCCGAGACCCATCGCAAGGCCCGGCGCCTCGTCCTTCGGCAGCACGAGACTGGTGCCGGCCTGCTTCAGCCGCGACGACAGCCGGCTCGCGCCGACCCGGTCGAGCAGTGCGATCGCGGGCACGTTCAGCGACAATTGCAGCGCCTTGCGGATCGGCACCGTGCCCTGGAACGTCATGTCGAAGTTTTCAGGCGCGTAGGTGCCGAAGCGGATCGGCCGATCCTCGATCAGGCTGTCGGGATGGACAAAGCCATCCTCGAAGGCGAGCCCATAGATGAACGGCTTCAATGTCGAGCCCGGCGAGCGCACTGCGCGCGTCATGTCGACCTGCCCGGCCCGCCGCTCGTCGAAATAATCGGCAGAGCCGACGCGCGCGAGCACGTCGCCCGTCGCATTGTCGACCACGACGATCGCGACCGAGACGTCAGGTCCGAGCGCGATGGCGCGGTCGCGCGCCAGCGCCTCCAGGTTCCGTTGCAGCGTCGCATCCAGCGTCAGCTTGATGACGGGAGCATCTTTCATTGTCGCGATCGCCTGATCGGACGAATGCGGCGCGAGGATCGGAATCTGCTTGCGCAGCTTAGGCACCGCCGTCGCCGTGGCCTGCGCGGAATCGTCCTTCGACACCACTCCGTCCTCGACCATGCGATCGAGCACACGGTCACGCGCGGCATGGGCGGCTTCGGGATAGCGATCGAGCCGCCGCCGCTCCGGCGATTGCGGCAAAGCTACCAGCAGCGCGGCTTCGGCGAGTGACAGCCGCTTCGGCTCCTTGCCGAAATAGGCGATCGAGGCGGCGCGCACGCCCTCGAGATTGCCGCCGAACGGCGCCAGCGCGAGGTAGAGATCGAGGATCTGATCCTTCGAGAGCTGCTGCTCCAGCTCGACCGCGCGCACCATCTGCCGCAGTTTTGCGTAGACCGAACGCTGGTGCCGCGGCTCGATCAGTCGCGCCAGCTGCATCGTGATGGTCGAACCGCCCGAGACGATATGGCCGCTCGTGAGCAGCTGGAATGCAGCGCGCGACAGCGCCAGCGGATCGATGCCATGATGCTCGTAGAAGCGCTTGTCCTCATAGGCGAACAGGAGCTTCAAATAGTCGGGATCGACCGCCGTCTTGGCCTCGACCGGCAGCCGCCAGCGTCCATCCGCCATCGCATAGGCGCGCAACAGTTTTCCGTTGCGGTCAACGACTGTTGTCGAGACCTGCTGCGCCTTGTCGAGCGGCAGCGGCCCGAGCGACACAACCCAAGCGGCGAAGGCGCCGGTGATCGCGACCAGCACGGCAACCATCGCGGCTGCCATGCGAAGCACCCACCGCCGGCGCCCCTCGCGTCCGGACTTGACGCCGGATGACGAGGAGAGCGTTAGGCCTTCGTCGCTGCTCATTCCACGATCGCTCATTTCGCCGGCTTCACCTCAACCGCACCGGTGCCGCTGCGGCCGTAGCGCGAGGGGTTGTACATGTCCTCGACATAGGCCTGCGGCAGCACGTATTTGCCCGGCGACACCGCGCGCACGACATAGGCAACCGTGAACACCGACTTGTCGTTGGCGCCGCGGTCGATCGCCGCGGTGAAGCGATCATCGCGGAACTCGGTGTTCTTCGGCTCGACACCATCCTCGATCCATTCGAGCCTGCCGGAATCGCCCGACGACACCAGGTTCGGGTTGTCGATCTCGAGCCCGGCCGGCAGGTAATCAGCAACCATGATGTGGCCGAATTCCGGTTTGGCTTCCGTCACCTTCAGGACAACCGCGAAGCGGTCGTTCTGTTTCGCCTTGGTGACATCGGCCGGCTTGCCGTCGAGCGTGAAATAGCTGCGCTCGATCTTGAAGCCGTTGGAGGCCGCGGGTTCCGGCGTCACCGGAGAGCCCGACACCGAGACCACCGCCTGCACCGGCGCATCGCCGGTGTTGGTGATCTTGAGCGGCTGGCCCGTCATCTCCTCGGCCTTGTAGCTGCGATAGACCGCGGTCTTGACGCCCTGTCCGTTGATGTCGAGCGCCAGCGTCTCCTTGGCGAGCGCGCGCGCCGCCAGCACCATCCACGCATTCTCCTGCGTCGAGGTGTAGGGCGACAACCCCCGCGCCGCTTCGACCCGCAAGACCGCCTGCGTCAGCGTGGTGCGCGGCGCATTGCCCTCGCCCGCGAGCGAAACCAGTGCTGCCGCATCGCGCAGCGCCGAGCCGTAATCGACCCGGCCGAACTCGATCACCGGTTTGGGGTTCAGCGCGTCGAGCGCAGCGCCATAGACCCGCTCCGCCCTCGCTCTATCGCCGACCAGCGCCAGCGCCGCGGCGAGCTGCGCCTTGGAGATCGGGGTCGCAAGGTTGTTCAGCTTGGTATCGGCGAGATAGCGCAGGTCGCCGATCGGCGCCGCACCGTTGCGCGCGAGCACGTAGAGGCCGTAGGCCAGATCGCGGCCGCCGTCCTTCTCCGGCTCGTTGGCGTTGACCACCGAGTTCCTGACCCGATCGAGCGCGCTCTTGAACAGCACGTCCGGCACCGCAAAGCCCTTTTCGCGGGCCCGGGTCAGGAAGTCCGTGACGTAAGCATCGAGCCAGGCATCATCGCCGCCCGCCGACCACAGGCCGAACGAGCCGTTGGAGCCTTGTCGCGCGAGGAGCCGCTCGATCGCATCGCGGATGCGCTGGTCGACTGCGGTGTCCATCGCCAGATGTGCGCCGACGGCGAGATCGTTGACATAGAGCAGCGGCAGCGCGCGGCTGGTGATCTGCTCGGAGCAGCCATAGGGGTAACGGTCGAGCGCCTTCAGGATGCTCGCCGCATCGAGTGCGGTCGACAGGCTCGCCGAGATCGAGACGCTGCCGGTGCCCGGCACGAGATCGGAGAACATGTCCGCGGTCAGCGTCAGGCTCTCGCCCTTTGCCAGCGTGCGGATCGAGCGGCGCGCCAGCACTTGCGTCGCCGGCTTGACGTCGAGCGCATAATGCCGCGCCAGCGTCAGCCCGTTCGGTCCCGTGATATCGACATCGAAATCGGCACGGCCTGCCCCGCCGGCCTCGAGGCCGAGCGACAGCGAGGTGCGTTGCTTGGCAGCAAGCTTCACCGTCGTGGTCGGATTGCCCGAGGCCTTGATCGGGCCGCTCGCCTTGACGCTCACGGCATAGTCGCCGGCGGCGCCTTCGACATTGTCGATATCCATGCTGATGGTGCCCTTGTCACCGGTCAGCAGGAAGCGCGGCAAGGTCGTGGTCACCACCACGGGATCGCGCACGGTCACGTCGACATTGGCGCGGCCGAGCTTGGTGGCGCTCCACGCCACCGCCATCACCCGCGCGGTGCCGGCGAATTCGGGGATGTCGAAGCTCACCTCGGCGGTCCCGTCGGAGCTGACCGTGACGATGCCGGAATACAGCGCCAGCGGCTTCTGGGTCGGCGGCGAGCCCTGCAGCTCGGCGCCGGCGGCGTCGCCGCCGCTGCGGATCTGGCCGCGGGTGCCCTGCATGCCGTCGATCAGCTGGCCGTAGAGGTCGCGGATTTCGGCGGTCAGGCGGCGCTGGCCGAGATAGTAGTCGTCCGGCGCCGGCGGCTTGTAGTTGGTGAGGTTGAGGATGCCGACATCGACCGCAGCCAGCACCACCTTGGCGTCCTCGCCGGGATTGAGCCCGCCGAGCTTGACCGGGATCTTCAGCGTCGAGCCGGGCCGCACCAACGCCGGCGGCGACAGCTCGACGGCTAGCGTGCGCGTCTTCTTGTCGATGCCGAACCATTTCAGCCCGATCGCGCGGCCCGGCATGCGCCCGGCGGCGGCATCAAGCGGACGGCGCAGCGTCGTCATCACATAGGCGCCGGTGCCCCAGTCCTTGCCGACCTGGAGCTTGACCTGCTGGGTGCCTTCCTTGACGTCGACGCTCTGCGTCGTCAGCAGGCGATCGCCGAGCACGTAGACCGTGAGCTTGCCGGCGGTGCGTGCATTGACCGACACCGTCATGGTGTCGCCGGACTGATATTCCGGCTTGTCGATTGAGGTTTCGAGCAGATCGGGCGTATCGGCGCTGCCGTCCGAATACCAGCCGACGTCGAACTGCACCGAGGTCACCGGGCCGTCGGCGTCGGTCGATTTCACATCGAGCCGGTAGCGGCCGGGCTGCGGTTGGAAAGTTAGCCGCATCGGCTTGTCGGCCGCGAGGTTGACGTCGCCATCGGACACGCGGCGGGTCGACTTGACCGGCTCATAGTTCCACGACGAATTCTGCCGGTACCATTGGTAGCGCGACTCCAGCTTCAACAGCTCGTAGCGCAGTCCGTTGCGCGGCAGCTGCTTGCCGTCGGGCGCGACGAACACGAGATCGAACTCGGCCTTATCGCCCTCGGCCACGCTCTTGTCGCCGAACAGCGGCTTGACGCCGATCAGCGATGCGCTGGGGGCCACCGGCAGCACGATCTTGCGCTCGACCGACCGACCGCCGCTCTCCGTCATGCGGATGAATATCTGGGCCTCCTGCGGCCGGGTCGAGGCCGGGACCTTGTCGAGCTTCACCGGGAAGGTCGCCGCGCCATTGGCATCGGCCTCCGGCAGATCCTCGATCGGGGTCCGCTCATTGCTTGCTGTCTGTTCGTCGTCGACACCGAACTGGTAGCCGGCATAGCCGGGCCGGCCGTTTGCCGCCGGTGCGACCAGCATGTCGCCCTCGAGCTGGAGGCCCGAGGCCGGCGCGCCATAGAGGAAATGGCCCGAGACCTGAAGTTCCACTGGAACTTCAGCTTTGATCACCTTCTCCTTGCTGGTCAGATCGAATTCGATCCGTTCGGGGATGTAATCCTCGACCATGAAGGTTGTCTCGCCGACCGACGAGCCCTTGGGGTCGGTAAAGACGCGGGCCCGCCAGGTGCCGGTCGGAACCGCAGAGTTGAGCGCCACCGCCAGCATCCGGCCGCCGGCGCCCTGGTCGGGCAGCACGGCGCGGCGGAATTCGACGCCGTCGGGGCGCTCGATCACCATGGTCAGCGGCGTCCCGGTCAGGGCGTTGCCCTGGCCGTCGCGCAGCAGCGCGGTCAAATAGACGGTCTCGTTGGTGCGGTAGACACCACGCTCGGCGTAGACGAAAGCATCCGCGCCAGCCGGGATCGCGCGGCCCGCAACGCCGCGATCGGTGAGGTCGAAGGCGTTGGTCTTGAGGCTCAGGAAGGCGTAGTCGGCCTTCTCACTCGTCACGGTCAGCAGCGCCGGCGACAGCCCGCCCTCGCCGCGCGCCAGCCCCTGCTCGAACAGCACGTGGCCGGCCGCATCGGTCTTGCGGATGGCCAGGATCTCGTTGTTACGAGCAACCAGCTTCACTTCGGCATTGGCGACCGGTTCGGTCGAGGCCAGCGAGTTGACGAAGACGTGGATACCGTCATTGCCGGAGAAGGCCGACAGGCCCATGTCCGAGACGATGAACCATTGCGTCGCCAGCGTGCCATCGTCGTCGGTGCCCGGGCCCTTGGCCGCGGCGGTCATCACATAGACACCGGGCTGCAGGTCGCCGAGCGCCTGGTCGACCGGAAATGCCGTGACCACGTCCTGGTTCAGCGTGGTCGCGGTCGCAAGCTCACCAGACCACACCTTGACGCCGCGCTGGCCGCCGAGATCGGAGAGCTGGTAGCGGCTCAGCGTGCTCTGGAAGTCGCTGTCGATCACCGTGTTGATCAGGTTGCGGTCGCCGATCCGGAACACGTCGACCGTGACTGCCGGCGTGTTGACGCTAACCACCGGGATACCGCGCTGGCCGGTTCGCGGCAGCACATAGGCCCGCCCTGTGAACCGCACGAACGGCTTGCGGTCGCGGACATAGATGTTGAACTCGGCCGATTTCGACAGGGTCTCCTTGACGGTCGACGGCAGACCGGCGCGCAGATTGATGTTGTAGCGCTCGCCGTGCTTCAACCCGTCGACGCAGAGCTGCTGGCCTTCCGCCGACAAGGCCGGCTTGTCGGTGCCGGCCAGTGCCAGGTACGGCGCGAAGTCGACGCGCTTGGCCAGCTCCTCAGAGAACTGGAAGCAGGCCCGCGGCGAGGCCGCATCCGAATCGACGGTATAGTCGAGCAGTCGGAAGCCGTGCTCGTCGCGCATCTTCTCATACTGGCCCCTGACATCGGCGACCTCACGCAGGTCGAGCGACAGCCGCAGCGCGTCGAGTGATGGCCGCCACAGCTTGCGCTCGGCGAGTGCCTTGCCGAGTACGGCCAGAGCGTCGGCCTCCTCCCCAGCGTTTCCGGCGCGCTGATAGGCGATGTAGGCGGCGGTGGAGGCACGCTCCATCAGGAAGGTTTGTTCGCTGGAGCTCGCCGACCGGATCTGGAACACGGTCTTGGCCAGCCGTAGCCAGTTGGCGCCGTCCTCGGGCGCGGTCGCCCCGATCTGGCCGAGGATCGTGAGCCCGCCGCGGAAATCATTGCGCTTGAAGGCGGCGTCGGCATCGGTGCGCAATGTCGCCGCGGATTTGTTGACCGCCCCCGCCTCGCTCTTGATCTGGGCTTCCAGCTTGATCGCGGAATCGGCGAGATCGTCGCGTTTGAAGGCCTTGTCCGCAGCCTGGGCGCTGACCATGCCGAGCGCCAGCGCGGCGCAAATTGCGGCGGCACGAACCAATCCGATCATGATGGAGCTCCTGAACGCCCCGCGGTCGAGCGCCGCGTTGGGGCTAAAAATGCGCGAAAAGGTGACGGAGTGAAGGCGCGGGCGTGAACGGACGAAAACGTCGCAGATCGCATTGCCGACATCCTTCGACAAGTCTCGGCGCCAGTGTCAAGCCAGCCCGGCGGACTGGTCAGGTCAACGCAGGGCGGGACCCCTGCTCGCCTTTGTCGTTCGCCCCCAGAAATCGGTTCGGACAGACTTGGCGGAAAGGCGGATTTTTCATATTGGCGGTGCTACAAGGCGGCCACGGTCCCGTAGCTCAACTGGATAGAGTAGCGGATTTCTACTCCGCGGGTTGCAGGTTCGAATCCTGCCGGGATCGCCAGTCAAAACTTTTCTGTCGGAATTGCAATCGGTTGACGGGCTGTTAGTCACCGTTTCGAAAACGGTTAGTCACTCGATGTTCTTCACCTGTTTCTGAGCTTGCCGATTGCTCCCGGCCCGCCGCATCATGGGCGCGTGCCTACCCTCTCCCGGCCGGTTACCGGCAAAGCTGGAGGAAATCATGAGAACTCAATACTTGATGGCATTGTCACTGCTCGGCGGCATCGCAATCGGCGGGTTCGCGTTTCAAGGTTTGCAAGCGCAAACCAAACTGAAGGCGTACAGTATCGCTGAGATCGAACCAATTGCTGGTACAACTGTTTCGCCCGCTTATATCGATGCAGCGAGAAGGGCACTGGCCGACGCCGGTGGCCGCTCAATGGGGACTTTGAAAGGTAGGGTTTTCCACGCGGAGGGCGGACCTGCGCCAATCAGTGTGGCTATGACCGAATGGGATAGTGCAGATGCCGCCATAGCATTTTTCCAGTCCGAGGTCTGGAAGGACCTTGCACCTGAAGGCGCGAAAACAGCAAAGACGATACGGCGATACATCGTAGAAGTTGAGAAGTGAGCACTAGCCTTGGTCAAATGCCTAGGCCGCCTCAGTTGGCGGCCTAATTCATTTCGGTGTCGCGTATTGGCCCCCTGAGCCGACCTCGGGACCGCGCCACCACCGAGACAGGACCACCAAGCAGCTGGCATCGGCCGGTTAGGTTAAGAACAAAACATCGTTGCCGCATCGCAGATTGCCGGGATAAACCTTGGCGTGGCGTTTGAATATTTTTGAACATTGCCCGACGGCGACACTGATTTCTTCGAGTCGCGCGAACAGTTTTACCATTTTTCAGAAGCAGCCTTGATCATGACCGGTTCGTCGAAAAAGATGCTGAACTGGGATGTTTCCGCGGGAGACGACCCGGCGCAAGCAGCAGCCTGCGCTGTCCTGTTTTGCCTCACGATCCTTGCCGTAGTGCTGATATTTGCCAGTGGCGGCAGCCATCCCGGGATCGACTTTTCGTGTTTCTGGGGCGCGGGCACGATGGCGCTCGAGGGCCGCGCGGCGGCCGCCTACGACTGGCAGCAATTGCATCAGCTGCTCATCCAGATGCAGCCAGTCACTCACACCACGTATCCTTACGATCAGATGCCGGTTCCGTTTTTCTATCCGCCGGTATTTTTCCTGGTTCTGGCACCGCTGGCGCTCCTGCCGTTTTGGATCGCGTTCTGGGTTTGGAGCGCGGCAAAGCTGCTCTGCTGGCTCCTCGTCGTTCATGCGATCCGGCCACGTTCCGCCGCAATGCTGCTTGCGCTCGCTGCGCCGCCGGTCTTCTTTGATTTCATTGCCGGCCAAAGTGCGCTGCTCGCAGCATCGCTGCTCGGTGGCATCCTGCTGACATTGGACAGGCGCCCGCTGCTGAGCGGCTTCCTGCTCGCGTTGCTCATCTTCAAGCCGCAATACGGCGTTCTGCTTCCTTTCGTGCTGATCGCAACCAAGCGCTGGCGTGTCGTCATCACGGCCAGCCTCGTGGCGCCCACCCTCATCCTGCTCACGGGGGTCATCTTCGGCTGGGATACTTTCAAGGGATTTCGTGAAGCGGCAACTTACGCGGCGACGCAGTTTCACCTCAGCGGCGCGCTGCCGTGGTACAAATTGCAAAGCAACTATGGCCTGCTTCGGTTTGCCGGCCTGGACTACGGATCGGCGATGTCGTTGCACATCGCAATCGCCTTGGCCTGCGCGATTTGGGTGCTGATCATTTGGCGCCGCCACATCAGCTTTTCGGTGCAGGCCGCGAGTCTGCTTGCGGCAACGCCGCTCGTCTCTCCTTACTTCGCCATCTACGATATGCCGATCCTGGCGATCGCGCTCGTCTTTCTCATGAATGCGAGCACGGACGACCGGATCGCGCCGCGCTCCAATCGTCGTGTCTTTCGGATCGGTGTCGGCATCGTGTTCGTGCTGGGATACGTATTCCCGCTGGTGTTGTGGCCGGTCGGCCCGTTCATGTGCGCGGCCGTGATCTCGGTCATCTTGATGAGTTACCGGCGGCGCACGGCGAGCGAGACAGCAACGGGCGCACCGTTGCGAGAGCCGGCCAGCGTTTGAGGGTCGCATCCGCAGCGGGAGGCGCCAGGCCGCGGCTGGGGCAAGGAGCTCATACGTTCGGGTCCTGCCCGTATCGCCTCCCATGAAGCCATTTTCCGGAAGCCACGAAGCCGACCGGAAACAAACCCGGCGTAGCGTCCCATTATTGGACCAAAGGGGATTCGGTCATGTGGGATTTCATCAACGAATTGTATCGGGATTTTTGCCTGGCTCGCCTGCAGGAGATGCGGAAGCTCGAGCACCATATCTGAACGGGCGCGGAGCATGGACAACGATCAGCCCTTGGCCGGCGCCATCCTCACGGCGATGGTGATTGCCGCGGTGGTCTGGGCCACCATCGGACCTCCGCCCGGGCACAAGAAGGTCAGCGGCCAGCAGCAGACGGTCGCCAGACGCTAATCCCTGTACGACTCCGGGGCATTCGAACCTTGGCGCCGGTCTTGCACACAGACCATGACTGGGATTGCGGGCCCAGATTGAAACAGGGCGCCGTCGGGACAATCCATTTCGAGCCCGGCGGCGTAGTTTTTTCCGACTGAGCATCTTGGTCGTGGCCGGCGCATTTTTGCGGCTTGGCGCAAAGGCCTACCCGTTGGCGGCAACAAAACCCCAACTCTAAAACTCTCTTAACCACAAGCGAAGGCCACGGCCGAGAACGAGGAGCGATTGCGCATCGATCGGCGTTATCCAGCACCATGCGTACGACGGGTCATTGGGTGCTGCTTGCGCTGTGCGGCGTAGTAACTCTCGCCGCGCCTGTGACGACGGCCGAAACGCAACAGGTGCAGGCCGGAACGCTCGCGTGCAGCGGCGGCCCCGATAACGGTTTCATCCTGGGCCCGGTGACCAATCTCAACTGCGTGCTGCACATCGAGAGCGCGCCGGACCGCCGCTACGTCGCAGCCTTTCCCAACCTTGGTGTTTTCATCGGCGATCAGGACGTCGCGCTGACCTGGAAGGTGATGGCGCCGGTGCCGTGGCTCGGGCTCGACGATCTCGCCGGCAGTTACGCGCACGCCAGCGGCGCCGGCGATAATGTTCTTGCCGGCGGCACGAATGCTACGATCACGTTGCATCCGCTCGATGACAAGGATCCGGCAATTCCGCCGGTGAAAATCGAGAGCCTGGAGATTCGGCCGATGGATCACTGATCGCAGCTGGAGCCGCGTGCCGACCGTCAAATGCGCAACGCCGTCCGCTTGAAATATAGGCGGACGGCGTTGCTCTTAGCCCCAGGAAGGTGATGCAAAATCCTGACGGCTCCAAGTCTGCACGTTCTGTGCCAGGCATCATGGCCCATATGGGCTATTTTGCTGCAGAGAAACGAAGGTAGGGTAAGTATCGAGGCGCTGGTGACGGTGCCTCGCGACCAAAGTGTCAACTTGGCCTCGGCGTGGCCCACGCGCTGAGGCCTTTTCTTTTTGATGTTCACGGCCTGCACTGACGTCACGTCTTGTTCTTTATCATTCAGCGCACGAATGCTTCCGTAGTTCTCCGTGCGTGAACAAAGTTCCGGCAGTGCTTGCTCCGGAATTGCCTCCGCAAAGCTATTGTGAGCGCGTGCGCCGTTCGCCGATACTTCAGGCCGTCATGGAAGATTCCGTCCAGATCCGTTGCACACGCTGCAAGAACGTCTTTCGCGATCGCGCCAAGCGGCTGCAGAACGGTTACTCGCGCCAATGTCCAAGCTGCGAGATCGTGCTGTTCTTCGACGAGGACTCGCACGATGCAAACATCAAGCGCGCGATGCGCACCGCGCGGCGCGCACGGAAGGAACTGCGTGAGAGCGAAGGCGTGAGCGCGAGAAAGGCCAGCGCCGCCCCACGGCGATATGGCGGCCGCTCGGCATCGAGCTCGCGCGGAACTGAAGACGACAGCGACGATTGAAATTGCGCCGCGGGCTTATCGGACTATCCGCCGCGGCCGGCATTCTCCGACGCGCGGTCGAGCCATTGGCGGGTCGACTCGTCACTCCAGCCAGGAACGGCGAAGCGCCCCGGCGGCGTCGCATCCGCGGGCGCACGAACCGTTGCGGGTTGCCGTGCATGGGGATGACGCCGTGGTGCGGCGTCCGCGGACGCGCATAGCACGACCAACAGACCAAGTGCCAAAACAAAGCGCATCGCATTTGCTCCCGACCACCATCGCGATCGCGCCGAGAGCGCTCTCATCTCGTCCGCTTGCTCGGCCGATGTGCCATTCCCACGCAAATCCCGCCCGCGCTCAATTCCGCGAGCATCTGGTCGCAGCCCGCACCTCTGGCGCATCGATCACGTCGCCCTCCCGTCGCCGGATCAGGATCGTGGCTTTGCCTCGACGTAGCGCTTGAAATTATCCAGGATCGCCTGCCAGCCGCCGCGCTGTTGCTCGACCGAATGGGTATCCTCGCTGTCGAAGCCGACCTGCACCTTGACGCCGCCGGCCTCGGGCGTGAATGCAACCTGCGCGGTGCGATCACCGAACGAATATTCGAGCAGCCGCTCCGCCTCGACCCGGGTGTAGGTGCCTGCGAAATCGAACCCCATGCTGCCGTCCTTGGCTTCCATCCGCGACGAGAAGGCGCCACCGGCGCGCAGGTCCACGGTCGCAGCGGTGGTGTGCCAATCGTCGGAAGCCGCATTCCATTGCTTGATGTCGTCGGGGGTGGTGTAGGCGCGCCAGACATCCGCGATCGGCGCGGCAACGATGGTTTCGACGGCAATCCTCATATGCGTTCCTTCGTCCTGATTGGATGAAATGGGTGCGCCCCTGGCGCCCGGCCGGGCGGCGGATCGCGGTCACTCTACTAGGGCTCTCCGCGATGATCCACCAGCGGGCAGCGCCCGCCGGCAAGGAGCCGTTCGACGAACCAAATGGTTGGTGGCCAGCACAAGAATTTCGTCAGGAATGACCGTGTATGGAAGACGGGTCCAATGCCCGGAGAGGACGTCATGCGGAACCTGAATACTGTGCTGAGCAAGCTCAACGACCGCCTGCTGCGGTTGGAGGGCGAGCTGTTCGTGCTGCGATCGATCGCCCGCGCAGCCCTCACCGCCGGCGACGAATCCGCTGTCCGCACCCGCAAACTGCTCGAGGGCGCCAAGCTCGCGCTGTCAGACGAAGCCGAGCGACCGCTGGACGCCGCGACCGAGAAATACGTCGCGGCTGCGATCGCCATGGTCGACGAACTGCTCGAGAGCCCTCGCGAGGCGGCGCCGCTGTTCAGGGTGATCGACGGCGGCAGGCGCGACGATTAGTCCGCGATCACAAGTTACGGACCGGGCTCAGCTCGCGCCCTGCACGGCCCTGTCATACGCCTCGATCGTCATCTTCGCTCGGACCGCAACATCCGCCGCCGTCATGCCCGGCTTGTAGAGGCTGCTGCCGAGGCCGAAAGCGCGAATGCCGGCCTTCACATATTCCGCGAAATTCTGGTCCGAGACGCCGCCGACGGCGGCGATCATCGCATCCGCCGGCAGCACGGCGCGGATCGCCGAGATGCCGGAGGCACCGAGCACGCTCGCCGGAAAGAATTTCAGGCTCGAGGCACCGGCACGCGCCGCAAGCAGCGCTTCCGTCGGCGAGAACACGCCGGGCATCGTGACCATTGCGTAATCGCGGGCCCGCTTCAGCACGTCGACATCGACATTCGGCGATACCATCAGGCGCCCGCCGGCGTCGTGGAGACGATCGACGTCAGCGGCTGACAGCACCGTGCCGGCGCCGATCAGGACATCGGCAGACGCCCGCTTCACCGCGATCTCGATCGAGCGGAACGGCTCGGGCGAGTTCAGCGGAATCTCGATCGCGGTCATCTCAGCCTCGATGAGCGCACTGACGATGCCCAGGGCCTCGTCCGGCCTGATGCCGCGCAGGATCGCAACCAGCGGACGCTTCATCGGCGGAAACGGAATACTCATGCGTTATCCCTCAATTCTCCCAGAGCGCCGCCGCAGCGCCGGCGAGGCCACGGCGAACCGCCTCCTCCGCATCCATGACGTTGAGCGGAATCGAAAGGCGTTGCAGCGCGATCCGATAGAGCCGTTGCAGGCGGCCCGACGCGATCAGCGTCACCGGCGTTGTCTGCTCCCGCTCCGCAAGGCCGGCCGCCAGTTCGGCGCCGATCAACGTGCCCGAGATCGTCTCGCGCGCGGCCTGCGCGCTGCCGCCGAACAACAATTGCCGCGATCGCACCCGAAACAGCAGGTTGGCTGATAACGCTGGCGCAGCGAACGCCTCCATGACGGCCGAGCAAAACGCATCGGCATCGACAGCCTCATCCGCGCCCGCGATGGCGTGTGACAGGATGGTGTCGCGCGCGACCGCGCTGAACAATTCGCCGGTCATGAAGGTCGCAAAGCGTTCGACTGTGCCTCCGCGCAGTCGCACCCATTTGGAATGGGTTCCCGGCATGCAAACGAGGGCGTCATCCGGCGCGTCCAGGCCGAGCGCGCCGAGCAACTGGGTCTCCTCGCCACGCATCACGTCGGGAGCCGCGGCATCGCGCTGTGCGATCCCCGGCAGGATGCGAATGTCACGCGCCTGCCCGCTGACCACGGCGGCGCCCTTGAGGACGTCGGAGAGGTGCGCCGGCGTGTCGATATAGCCGGCCTCGACCCAGCCCTGCCGTGCACCCGCCATGCCGCAAATGACCACTGGCAGATTGGCCGGCGCACCCAGCGCGTCGAGATGCGATTGCAGCACGGAGGCAAAGCCGGTCCTGGCGGCCGTCGTCATGCCCTCCTCGCTGCGACGTTCGCCGAACACCTGGCCGCCGGCATTCATCAGCCAGAGCCGGAAGCTGCTGGTGCCCCAATCGACCGCGACATAGGAAGGCCCGCTCACCGCGCTCTGTTTCACGCTCTCAGTTTCCGGCGCGGCAATGGCGCCGCTGCTGAGGCGCGATAAAGGCCTTCCTCGCGCTGCGCAAGGCGGCCCGTTGCCGTGATGGCTCAAGGCTCCGTTCGCGGCGGCGCATGCTCAGGCCGGCTACCGCGCACCTCTCAGCGTACACGAGGTCGTACAGGTCGTGACGTTGCCATGGTCACACTTGATGCAGGTGTTGACGCACTGATCCATGACCTTGGGATTATACTGACTGTAGAGATTGGCCGCACAGCTGTTGGTCGATCCGGTGACCTCCGGGTCGTTCCAGCAACCGGACAGTAAAAATGCTGCGGCACTCAAAATGGCGACCTTGCGCATAAGGCCTCCTGCCACGCTCTAACCAAGTAACCTTGATGGGTTAGGTTAAGATCCGGTTTCAATTGCGACCTTATTCGGAAGCAGTATTGCTTATCCACCGGACATTTCCCCAAGGTCCGGGCCCACACCGGCAAGGCCGTCAGGCGACCCCGCCTGGCGGCTTTGTTGCCCAGCAATGCACAAGGATACCAACAAGATGGCCCGAAAGCCGCGGTGGTCGTTCAAGGAGGACCGACGACTGATGGAATTGGCGCGCTCCTCCAAGACACTGGAGGAGGTCGTGAAGGCGACCGGCCGTTCGCCGGAGCGAATCAAGAAGATGGCGATGCGCCTCGGCCTCTCCATCAAGCCGCGTGGCGCCACCAAGAAATGATTTGAAATACAGCCGCCGCGACGCGCCAGCGGTCCAGGGCCCGTCCGAGCGAAATGGGCACCGGTTGGTGTGACGACGACGCGTCAGCAAGCAAAACCTAGGGCTCGGGCGGACAATCGTCCTTGGCCCGCACTGGGATCGCCTTGACCTCGGCGTCGACTTTGGCCTCGCGCTCGGTCTCGTCTGCCCGGGTGCAGGTGGTCAGCACGAAGGCCACCCTGCTGCACTGCCATCCGGGGCCCAACCCCGCGCTCGACACCTGTTCGGGCGATGCCAGCGTGAGGGACGCATACGCAACCAAAACGGCACCCGCCGCACCTGCGGCAGCCAGCGCCGCGCCCTTTCCGGACCACAGCTTGGATATCATGGCCTTGGTTCCCGCCGATCTCTGGGACGAAATGAGGCAGCCCGCCTGTCCGCGTGTGACCGGAATCACAACCGGGACCAAACAGTTCAGCCCGAGTCTTTAGGTTTGATGTGGGAGTAATATTGCACTGCCGCAAGGCGGGTCAGCGTGCCGGCTCGATCACATTACAGTTGGAGCGGCCCGACATCACGCAGTCCTGCAACTTGCTCGCCGCGGTCAGGCTGTGCGCAAGCCAGAGACCGACCGCGAGCATGACCGCGGCCACCAGCAGTCCGATCAGCGCGCCCCGGCGGCTGCCTCCATCTTCGGGTTCGCTCATCCTTGTTTCGGTTCCCGGTTGCAACGCCCGCATCATGACGGTTTGCACGGTTGCGTGCGATCAATTCTGCAACAGTGGCACAGCGAAATGCGCAAGCCGCGGCTACCGGTGCCGCAATTCGATTGCGGGCAGCGGCGACTCGCGAAACACTACCCGCTGAAGTGGAGCGCGTGTGCGGGGCGTGCCGGTGAGCGAACAAGAAGCGACTTACGATTATCAGCGTTACAGGCAGCTGCTTTCGGAGGCTGTCGACGAAACCAGCAGGCTGCGACTGATCAGCCTGCTGATCAGCGAAAAGGCCCGCGACAGGCTGGAAGTCCAGCGCGCCTCGGACCGCAGCGCGATGACCGCCGAGACGGTCGCCAAGGTACTGGGCAACGGCCGGCGCGAGCAGATTCAGCGCGGCTAGACCTTTCGGCAGATCCAGACTTGTCGGCAGATTCGGTGACCAACCACTCACCACGCCGGCAGCCAGGCGGGCGTAACCTCCGCCATCGGCCATTTGCTGTCCGCTCATATCTCCCTTGCTCCACAGCCCTCCGTTCGCCACTGGCAATTTCTGCGCCGTTCACTTATTGAAGCGCCGAACCCAACCCCATCCATCACCCGAACAGAAAGCAGCAAGGCTTCCTCTATGAGTGGCTTCAAGGAACCGGGTTTTGCCGACCGCCAAAAAGCGGCCCTGCAGGCGCGGCAAAACCTCCTCAACAAGTTTCGCGCCCAGCCGGGAGCTGACGATCCCGCTGTGAAGGCACGTGCCGACGAGCGCGCGGCGATCGCCGAACGCCGCACCAAGGCCAAGGAAGCCCGTGAGGCCGAAAAGGCCGAACAGAAGCGTCGCGAGGAAGAGGCCGCCGCTGCCGAGGCCGCCCGCATCGCGCGCGAGAAGGAAGAGGAAGCCGCTCGCGAGGAGGCGCTGCTCGCCGAGCAGAAGGCCAAGCGTGACGCGCGCTATGCGGCGCGCAAGGAGCGCGGCAAGAAGAAGCGCTAACGCGCAACCAGGCAGGCCCGCCACGATTGCGGGCCTGCGAAGGATGAGCGAGGCTGGCGATCAGTTCTTCTTCATGCCGTCGTCTTTCTTCATCATCGCGCCGCCGTCCTTCTTCATGGCGTCGTCTTTCTTCATGCCATCGTCCTTCTTCATCGCGTCCTTGGACATGGCATCCTTGGACATCGTGCCTTCCTTCTTCATCGCATCGTCGTGGCCCATCTTGTCCTGAGCGAAGGCGGCGGGCGCGAGCGCGAGGCTGAACGAGAGCAGCGCGGCGGAAAAGCCGAGGCGGGTCTTGGTGGTCATGATGGTGGTCCCTTGTGTGGTCGGATGTGAGCGCGACGACTTGCCGCTCTCTACTCGACGCACTTGCG
This sequence comes from Bradyrhizobium sp. CER78, assembly GCF_029846235.1. GTDB lineage: Bacteria > Pseudomonadota > Alphaproteobacteria > Rhizobiales > Xanthobacteraceae > Bradyrhizobium. Next base: position 3,176 of record NZ_JARVWP010000003.1, on the reverse strand, counting down.
CGGGCCGTTGTTACCTCCAATAACAAATTCTTGAGCCGCAACGGCACGCACCCGCGAGGGTTGCGTAGCTGGCGCGCAGTGTGCGCCGCAACATCAGCAAGCCCCCGATGCCAGGACTTGCCGCCGCATATCGGCCCGCACTATCAGGGCGGCTCAACTATCAGACTAGAGAATATTCACGCGAAGACCGGCTAAGCTGAAGCTCCGCGCCGATCTAACAGCCACTCAAGAAGCCCCTCAGGGAAACAACCATGCTCACACGCCGCCACGTCCTCGCTTCCGCCCTCGCCGCACCCGCGATCCTGCGGATGGGTGTCGGGACCGCACACGCCGCGACCACGCTGAAGATCTCGCACCAGTTCCCCGGCGGCACGATCGACAAGGGCGATTTCCGCGACCGGCTGTGCCGGATGTTCGCGGCCGAGGTTGCCAAGCGCTCGGGCGGCGATCTGACCGCGGAGGTCTATCCGAACTCCTCGCTGATCAAGACCAACGCGCAGTTCTCGGCAATGCGCAAGGGCGCGCTCGACCTCAGCCTCTATCCGATGCCCTATGCCGGAGGCGAGTTGCCGGAGACCAATATCGGCCTGATGCCGGGCCTCGTCACGACCTACGACCAGGGCCTGCGCTGGAAGAAGGAGCCGGTCGGCAAGGCGCTGACCGACTTCCTCGCCGACAAGGGCATTCTGTTGATCTCCTGGGTCTGGCAGGCCGGCGGCGTCGCCAGCCGCTCCAAGGCGATCGTGGCGCCCGAGGATGCCAAGGGCCTGAAGGTGCGCGGCGGCTCGCGCGAGATGGACATGGTGTTGCAGACCGCCGGCGCCGCCGTGTTGTCGGTGCCATCAAACGAGATCTACGCCGCGATGCAGACCGGTGCCTGCGATGCCGGCATCACCTCCTCCACCAGCCTGATCTCGTTCCGCCTCGAGGAGGTCGCGAAGTCGCTGACCTCGGGCGCCGGCGCCTCCTACTGGTTCATGCTGGAGCCGCTGATGATGTCGAAGGCGATCTTCGACAAGCTGCCGAAGAACCAGCAGGACATCATCCTCGCCGTCGGCGCCGAGCTCGAGGCGTTCGGCCGCAAGGGCGCGCAGGACGACGATGCCGAGGTCGCCAAGGTCTATGAGAAGGCCGGCGCCAAGGTCAGCGCGCTCGATGCCGCCACCGTCGGCAAGTGGCGCGACATCGCGCGCGACACCGCCTGGAAGGACTACGGCGCCAAGACGGCGACCGCCGCCAACCTTCTCAAGCTCGCAAGCGACGTCGCCGCATGATGCATGGTCCGGTCGTGGATCAGGCCGAAGCCTCGAGCGTGGCCACGGGCAATACGCCTGTGGCTCTGCTCGGGCGCGCGCTGTCCGTCTGCAACAACATCATCGTGGTGTTCGCCGCCCTCGCCCTGATCGCGGCCTGCGTGATCCTGAGCTATAGCGTGCTCGGCCGCGCCCTGTTCCACAGCCCGAACTACTGGCAGGACGAGGCCGCCGTGTTCCTGTTGGTCGGCGCCACCTTCATGACCTCGGCCTATGTGCAGAGCCAGCGCGGCCATGTCAGCATCGAGGCGTTCGTCGGCCTGCTCTCGGCTCGCGCCAACGGCATCAGGCTGTGGCTGGTCGATGTCGCGAGCTTCGCGTTCTGCACCTTCTTCGCCTGGAAATCCTGGACCCTCGCGCACGAGGCCTATGTCGACGGCCAGGTCTCCAACTCGATGTGGTCGCCGCCGCTTGCCATTCCCTACGGGCTGATGGCGCTCGGCATGACGCTGCTCTGCGTGCAGCTCCTTCTGCAGATCCTCATTCCGTTGACTGGTGGCGCGCGTCGATGACCGTGTTTGGTATTGGCATCTCCTACGGGCTTGCCACCCTGTTTGCGATGTTCTCCGGCATGCCGATCGCATTCGCGCTCGGCGCGGTTGCCGTCGTGTTCATGGCGATCTACATGCCGGCGGCCTCGCTCGATACGGTGACGCAAAACGTCTACGAGGAGATGGCCTCGATCACGCTGCTGTCGATCCCGCTGTTCATCCTGAAGGGCGCGGCGATCGGCAAATCGCGCGCCGGCCAGGATCTCTACTCGGCGCTGCACGCCTGGCTGCACCGCGTCCCCGGCGGCCTCGGCGTCGCCAATGTGTTCGCCTGCGCTCTGTTCGCGGCGATGGCCGGCTCTTCGCCTGCGACCTGCTCGGCGATCGGTTCGGCCGGCATTCCGGAGATGCGCAAGCGCGGTTATTCCGGCGGCTTTGCCGCGGGGATCATCGCCGCCGGCGGCACCCTCGGCATTCTGCTGCCGCCCTCGATCACGATGATCCTGTTCGCCGTCGCAGCCGAGAAATCGCTCGGACGGCTGTTCCTCGCAGGTATCGGCCCCGGACTGCTGCTGGTGTCGTTGTTCGGCTTCTACGCCGTGTTCCGCTTCCGCAAGGAATACGCGATGGCCAAGGCCGCCTATGACGCGACCGGCAAGGACGCCGCGATCCTGCAGCGCGACGAGTTCACCATGGCCGAGCGCTTCAGCGCGCTGCCGCGCGTGATCCCGTTCGTGCTGCTTTTGACCGGCGTGATGATCGCGCTCTATGGCGGCTACGCCACGCCGTCGGAGACCGCCGGCCTCGGCGGCCTCTTGGCGCTCGGGCTGATCGCCGTGATCTACAGCGTGTGGAAACCGAGCGACCTGTCGCCGATCCTGAAATCGACTATCCGCGAATCCACCATGCTGATGCTGATCATCGGCATGTCGCTGCTCTATTCCTACGTGATGAGCTATTTGCACATCTCGCAGTCGGCAGCGGAAGCCATTGTCGCGATGCACCTGCCGCGCTGGGAGCTGTTGTTCGCGATCCTCGTGATGGTGATCGTGCTCGGCTTCTTCCTGCCGCCGGTCTCGATCATCCTGATGACCGCGCCGATCATCCTGCCGCCGCTCCGCGCCGCCGAGTTCGACATCATCTGGTTCGGCGTCGTCATGACCATCGTGATGGAGATGGGCCTGATCCATCCGCCGGTCGGCCTCAACATCTTCGTCATCCGCAACGTCGCGCCCGACATCCCCCTGAGCGAGGTGATCTGGGGCACGCTGCCGTTCGTGCTGCTGATGATGTTCGCCGTGCTGATGCTGTGCTTCTTCCCGGAGATCTCGACCTGGCTGCCGAACCTCGTGATGGGGCCGGACGGCGGGCG
>NZ_JARVWP010000029.1 GCF_029846235.1 Bradyrhizobium sp. CER78 | reverse complement strand
CGATCCAGTATTCCAGAGGCAGCAGTGCTTGAGCCGAGAGGCCGCGGCGTACTGGATCGCCCGGTCGAGCCGGGCGATGACGGGTGTGGAGGGATACCGCGCTATAACGGAATCCTGCGATACTCCCGGTTGGACAGGCTCGCTTCCTCCAGATCGAGGTCGCGCTCGATGCGGCGCCTGGTCTCGTCGGTGATCTTGCCGTCGCGCAGCAGCATGTGGATGAACTTGCGCTCGGAGGAGATCAGCTCGCGCGTCAGCTCGGTGCCGGTGGCGGAGACGTCGTGCTTGTCGGGATCGAGCACGTCGGGCAGCTGGTTGATGCGGATCTCGTGCCGCGAACGCAGCAGCTTGACGACCTCGTCGGACAGTTCGCGGTCGTCGGTGATGGCATCGAGCGACTTCAGCGCGGCGTTCAGCGCCTCGCGCCGCGCGGTGATTTCCTGCTCGTGCTCGGCGATATGCTCGCTGCGTCCGTCCCTGGCGAGGCCGAGCCAGCGCACCACCGGCGGCAGTCCGAGGCCGAGCCCGACCAGCGTCACGAAGATCACGCCGAAGGCAACGAACAGGATCAGGTCGCGATACGGGAAGGCTTCGCCGCTCGGCAGCGTCAGCGGCAGCGCCAGCGCCGCAGCCAGCGAGACCGCGCCGCGCACGCCGGTGAAGGCGACCACGAACACCGCCCGCCATGACGGCAGCGGATCGCGGTCGCGCACCCGCCGGCTGAGCCAGCGCGGCAGATAAGTGCCGGGAAACACCCAGAGGAACCGCGCCACGATCACGATGACGGCGACCAGCACGGTGGCGGTCAGGATGTCGTGCAGCGGAAACGCCTTCGACTTCTCGTAGAGCGAGCGCATCTGGAAGCCGGTCAGCAGGAACAGCAGGCCCTCGATCAGATAGATGATCAAGTCCCAGAAGAAGATGCCCTGCAGGCGCGTTGCGGCCGAGATCAGCAGCGGTCCGTTCCAGCTCATATAGAGCCCGCAGGCGACGGTTGCGATCACGCCGCTGCCGCCGAAATGCTCGGGGATCCAGTAGGCGAGATAGGGCGTGATCAGCGACAGCGTGATCTCGACCTGCGGATCCCGGGCTCTGCGGCGGGCGCGCAGGCTGAGCCAGCCGACTGCCGTGCCGAACGCGATCTCGCTGGCAACGATGACGAAGAACGTGCCGGTCGCCTTCGGCAGCGAGAACAGTCCGGTGGTGATGGCGGCCAGCGCGAAGCGGTACAGGATCAGCGCGGTCGCGTCGTTGGCGAGCCCTTCGCCCTCGAGGATCACCAGGATGCGCCTGGGCATGCCGAGCTTGCGGGCGATCGCGAGCGGGGCGACCACGTCCGGCGGCGCGACGATCGCCCCGAGCAGGAAGCCGACGCTCCAGGGCAGGCCGATCAGATAATGGGTCGCGGCCGCGACCAGGAACGCGGTGAAGATCACGCAGCCGACCGAAAGCAGGATGATCGGCCGCAGATTGGCCTTGAACTCGCGCCAGCTCATCGCGACGCTCGCCGAATAGATCAGCGGCGGCAGCACCACCAGCAGCACGAGCTCGGGCGGCAGTTCCAGCGACGGCATGCCCGGGACGAAGGCCAGCACGACGCCGACCAGCAGCAGCAGGATCGCCGGCGCGATATCGGTCCGCCGCGCAACCAGGGCGGTTCCCGCCAGCACGCCGAGCAAAGTGAGAAAGATCTGAAATTTTGCTTCCATAACGGGCTCAATTCGCCCGGAAACCAGCGCTAGTCAATGCGGTCCGGCCGGAGCCGGACCGCTCGAGCATGATGCTCAGACAAAGAGATGAGATGTCACAAAGCCGTCGTGGAGACGCTGTTGGACCGGCGGTCAGTCCTTGAGGTCGTAGCGGTAGGACTTCGAGACGATCTGCCAGCCGTCGGCGAGCTTCATGGCGACAAGGTAGTCGGTAAAATAGCGCGGCGGCAGCTGGCAACGCACCTTGATGAAGGCCGTGTTGTCGTCGGAGCGGTCGATGGTGACGATGAAGTCCTCGCGCGGCTTGCCTTCGGCCTTCGCCGACGTGCGCTTGCGCACCAAAGCGAGCCAATCCGGCACGGTCAGGACCTTCAGCTCGCCCTTCTCCACCCAGCGCAGATCGGCGCTCGGATGGAAGGCTTCGGCGAGCTTGTCGGCATTGCTCTCATAGAGGCCGTCGAAATAGGTTTGCACGACCTTTTCGACGGTGGATCGATCTTGGCTCATGGGTTGGTCCTCCCGGCAGGGTTTCGGTCTACAGGAGCGTTTTCGTGCGACGTGGGTAGCGGTTCGCGCGAGGAAAACGCGTCAAACAAGAATCGAGAGCCCCATTCCGATTCAAGCGGAACGGAAAGGGCTCTAGAACTTTAGCCGCGAACCGCCGCAGCGCGCCATGGCCGGCGGCAAAATTCTGCGTGAGGAGCAAGTTGTGACCGCATCTGCAAATTCGAATGAAATGATCCTGACCGGCGAATGCTTCTGCCGCGATGTGCGCTACGAGGTGGCCGACGCGTTTGCCTATGCGCTGAATTGTCACTGCTCGAACTGCCGGCGCACCACGGGATCGGCGTTCAAGCCGTTCGCGGGGATTGTGCGCGAAAAGTTCACCGTCACCAGCGGCGCCGACGGTCTCCTGATCTACGGCGATGAGATCACTCATGACGCGCATTGCGGCCGCTGCGGGTCGCTGCTCTATTCGCAGGTCCGTAACGGCGCTTATGTCCATGTCACGATGGGCACGCTGCGCGACGCGCCTTCGATCCGGCCAACCGCGCATATCTTCGTCGGCTCCAAGGCGCCCTGGTACGCGATCCTGGACGACCTGCCGCAATATCAGGAGCACGTGACGCAAGACGGGGAATAAATGGCGGGGAATAAATCCGCTCAAGGCAAGTTCTTGTTCTGAGCCTGGTCCGCTTGTGCCGCTGACGTCTCGGACGGCCCCAGCGAGAAGGCCAGCACGACGTCGTCGGCGCGCTGCTTGAACTCCTTTCCGACCGCGGTGCGCGCAGCGCCGGCAAGTTCTTGCAACGGCTTGTCCTGCAGCAGGCTGGGGAAGGTGACGGTCACCGACGTGAGCCGGCCATTGTGCCAGTTGAACCCGACCGCCGGTTTGACCCCGACCATCGCAACCAGATCGTTCTCCACGGCCTTGGCGTGCTTGAAGCCATCGAACACGGCGTCGACCAGGCCACAGCCCGCGGCGCAGCCGGCCAGCAGCGCAAGGACGAGGAGGTTTCGGACCATGGCGCCGAACTTGGCGTCGACCGTGCCGGCCCTGGCGGATGGAACCGCCGCGCTTGTGCCCTGCATCACGTCCTCCGTGCGTCTGTTCTCGTTGCCCGGATCGTGCACGAAAATGCGTGCCCGGCCAAATCCGAACCGGCGGTCGGTTTCGTCGACTAACAGTCAGGATGGCATGGTCTACGCCGGCGCGGATCGTGAGGTGTCTCACAAAGTGCCGCGCTTGATTCTGGTAGACGGACCTGCATGCTAAAAAACGGCCAGAGTGTCGCCATGAACGGGTCTGGATTCTTGAACTTGAATCGGTTGCTGCTCGCCGTCGCGGCCTTTCTGCTGATCGTCTGCCAGCCGGCCTTCGCCGAGAAGCGCGTCGCGCTGGTGCTTGGCAATTCGGCCTATCGGAACACCGCGCCGCTGGCCAACCCGGTCAACGATGCCTCGGTGATGGCTGCGACGCTGAAGAATGCCGGCTTCGACGCGGTCGACTTCCGCAAGGACCTGCCGGCCGTCGAGACCCGCCGCGCGCTGCGCGAATTCGCCGACCTCGCCCGCGATGCCGACATCGCGCTGGTCTATTATGCGGGCCACGGCATCGAGGTGGACGGCGCCAATTACCTGATCCCGGTCGATGCCAAGCTGGAGCGCGATACCGACGTCTATGACGAGGCGCTTTCGCTCGATCGCATCCTGGTCGCGATCGAGCCGGCGCGGAAGCTGCGGCTGGTGATCCTCGATGCTTGCCGCGACAACCCGTTCGCCAAGACCATGAAGCGGACGCTGGCGACCCGGGCGATCGGGCAAGGTCTCGCCAAGGTCGAGCCGACCAGCCCCAATGTGCTGATCGCCTATTCGGCGAAGGCCGGGTCTACGGCGGCCGACGGCGACGGCAAGAACAGCCCGTTCACGATCGCGCTGTCGAAGTTCCTGCCGACCCCCGGACTCGATGTCCGCCGCGCCTTCGGCTATGTCCGCGACGACGTGCTGAAGACCACCAACAACCGCCAGGAGCCGTTCGTCTATGGCTCGCTCGGCGGCGAGGACGTGCCGCTGGTGCCGGCACCGGCCAAGCCGGCGCCCGCCGCTGCCGCCGCGCCCACGGCACCCGCGCCGACGCCGCAGTCCGAATCCCGCCGCGATTACGAGCTGGCGCTTCAGATCGGCAACAGAAACGCGATGAACGCTTTCCTCGCCCAGTATCCGAGCGGCTACTACGCCAACCTCGCCAGATTGCAGCTCGAGAAGTTCGCGGCCGAGGACGCGCGCGTCGCGGCTACCGAGAAGGCGCGTCTGGCCGAGCAGGAGCGTGCACGGCTCGCCGCCGAGGGCGCGCAGAAGGCGCAGCAGGCGAAGGCCGAGGCCGACGCGAAGGCCGCCGAAGCGGCGCGTCTTGCCGCCGAACGGGCCAAGCAGGTCGCGCAGGAGCAGGCCACGGCCGCCGAGCAGAAGCGTCAGGCGGATGCTGCGCTCGCCGATCGCGCCGCGGCGAACAAGGCGGTTCCCGATGAGCCGGCAACGCAGGCTGCGGCCGCTCCATCAGCTCCGCCGGCTTCCCCTGAGAAGGCCACGACCGTGGCTGCCCTGGCGGCCGGTTCGCCCGAGGCCGATGTGGTCAAATCGGTGCAGACCGAATTGCGCCGCGTCGGCTGCCTGACCGGCGCCGTCGATGGCGACTGGAACGCGGCGTCGCAGCGCTCGCTGACGCTGTTCAACCGCTATGCCGGCACCAAGCTCGATATCAAGACCGCGAACGTCGACACCCTCGATGCCGTCAAGCTGAAGCAGTCCCGCGTCTGCCCGCTGGTCTGCGAGCGCGGCTACAAGGCTGAGGGCGATCGCTGCACCAGGATCGTGTGTACCGAGGGCTCGTTCCTCAACGACGACAATGAATGCGAGAAGCGGCGCGAGCGGAAGCCTGTCGCCAAGCGTGACAGCGACGAGCGTCCGTCACGCCGCGAGCGCGCCTTCAATCCGCAGCGCGAGCCGCAGGTCCCGTCCGCGGCCATTCCGCGCCCGCAGGGCCGTGCCAGGGCGGAAGGCGGCGGCAGCGGTCAGATCATGTGCGATGCCTATCTGTGCCGCCCGGTCAGGCGCGGCTGCCATCTCGAGTACCGCGGCGGCGGCGGCCCCGGCGGCAACGTCGGCAATGTCGAGGTCTGCAATTAGCAGATGAATGGACCCGCAAATCGCGCGGCGGGCTCCGCTTCACCTCGCCCCGCCTGCGGGGAGAGGTCGAATTCAAGCGCAGCTTGAATTCGGATGAGGGGACTCTCCGCAAACTCCGCCATCACTGAATCTGAGGACACAGCCCCTCACCCCCAACCCTCTCCCCGTAAGAACGGGGCGAGGGAGCGCAGCGCCGCCGCGGCCGCTTTGCGACCGAATTCTATCGCGAAGCTAGATCAAGCTCGCCGCGATGTTCACCATCAGCGCCAGCAGCGCGGTGTTGAACACGAACGAGATGATGCCGTGCACGGTCGCGGTGCGGCGGATGATCTTGTCGGTGATGCCGACATCGGAGACCTGCGCGGTCATGCCGATCACGAATGAGAAATAGACGAAGTCCCAGTAGTCGGCGTCGGTATGCTCGTCGCCGCTCGGAAACTGCAATCCGCCGGGCTTCCTGCCGCGATAGAAATCATGCGCGTAATGCAGCGCGAATGCGGTGTGGACCATCGTCCATGACAGCGTGATGGTGACGATCGCCACCGCCAGTCCGGCCGGGCTGCCCTTGGATGCGCCGAGTTCGAACACGATGGCCAGCAGGCTCGCCAGCGCGCCGAACGCGGTCAGCAGCAGGATCAGGAAACGGCCGTCGTCCTGCAATATGGCGCTGCGCTTGATGTGGGCGATACCACAGCGCAGCATCATCACATAGGCGAGCACGAGATAGAGCGCGGCAAAGGCGTCCCAGCCGGCGAGCAGGCGCGTGACGAGGCGCATCGAGCCGGGGATCAACAGCGCAACCATGATGCCGACCATGATCGAAGTGAAGGTGCGCGGCCGGCCCACCACCACGCGGACCGGCATCGGCAGCTTGCGGAAACGAACAAGGCGGTCGTCGAACTCCTTGTTCATCTCACGCTTCGCTTTCCGCTAGTTCTTGCGTTCTGCGACGAAGCGGGCTGCCGCGCGCAGCACGTCGCCCCGATCGCCGAACACCGACAGTGCGGCGTCGGCGCGCGCCAAGAGGTCGCGCACGCGCTGCTTGGCACCGTCGATGCCGAGCTGGGTGACGAAGGTGGTCTTGCCGAGCGCAGCATCAGCGCCGGCCGGCTTGCCGAGTGCGGCAGCGTCGCCCTCGACGTCGAGCAGATCGTCGGCGATCTGGAAGGCCTCGCCGAGCGCTTTGCCGTAATCGTCGAGTGCCTGGTATTCCTTCTGCGAGGCCTGGCCGAGGATCGCGCCGGCGATGCAGCCGAAGCGGAGCAGTGCGCCGGTCTTCATTTGCTGCAGGCGGGCGACGTCGACCGGCTCGCGGTCGCCGAAGCGGCCTTCGCCGGCAAGGTCGAGGATCTGGCCGCCGGCCATGCCGCCGACGCCGGAGGCGCGCGCCAGCGCGCGGGTCAGGAGCAGGCGGACCTGGGCATCCCTGTGGATCGCATCGCGGGTGATGATGTCGAAGGCGATCGTCAGCAGCGCGTCGCCGGCGAGGATCGCGGTGGCGTCGTCATAGGCCTTGTGCAGGGTCGGGCGGCCGCGGCGCAGATCGGAATTGTCCATCGCCGGCAGATCGTCATGGATCAGCGAGTAGCAGTGGATGCATTCGAGCGCGGCGCCGACCAGCAGCGCGGATTCGCGCGGGATGCCGAACACCGCGGCGCTCTCGACCGCCAGGAACGGCCGCAGCCGCTTGCCGCCGCCGAGGCTCGAATAGCGCATCGCCTCGATCAGCCGCTTCGGGCGCACGATCTCGTCGCTCTCGGTCGCGTCGGACAGCAGTTTTGCGAGCAGGGCTTCGGTATCCTCCGCGGTCTGGTCCAGCCGCTTGGAAAACTCTGCAGTACCGGTCGTCATTAAGAATTGCTCCAGATCGATTTTCGGCCGGACAATCGTTGATGAGATCGGCTTCGTCAATTCCACCCTGCGGCGGATTCGCGCCTTAAAAGTGCTGGAAAAACCGTGAATTATCCCACAGACATCAGACGGCGTCGGCCGTGTCCTGGCGGGCGGGTACCAAATCCTTGCTGAAGAGGTCCTCCCCGGGAACCCTCGTTTTGCGCATTGTCCGAATTTTATTGCTGCTTTTGCTGGCCGTGCTGCTGCTGCCCTATCTGGTGACGCCATTCTACCGCACCGGTCAGCCAGTCTCGGCCCTGATGGCGTGGCGGAGCCTGCGCGGGGCCCCGGTCACGCGGCATTGGGTCGATTTCGGCGCGATATCGCCCTATCTGCCCCGCTCTGTGGTCGGGTCGGAGGACGCCCATTTCTGCAAGCACCGGGGCATCGATTGGGGCGCGCTGCGCGAGGCGCTCGACGATGCCGAGGATGGCGAGGTGGCCCGCGGCGGCTCGACCATCACCCAGCAGGTCGCCAAGAACCTGTTCCTGTGGTCCGGCCGCAGCGTGATCCGCAAGGGGCTGGAACTGCCGCTGGCGCTCTGGATCGACTTCGTGCTGCCGAAGCAGCGGATCCTGGAAATCTACCTCAACATCGCGGAAATGGGCCCGGCCGGGCAATTCGGCGCCGAAGCCGGCGCCCAATATGCCTTCGGCCGCCCCGCCGCGACGCTGTCGCCCCGGGAAGCCGCGCTTCTGGCGGCGATTCTGCCGAATCCGGTGAAAAGGAGCGCCCGGAACCCGGGGCCGGGGGTGCGCAGGCTGTCCGGAACCTACATGGCCCGGGCCAATACCGTGACGCGCTGCTGGCGCGAAAATCGCGGCGATTGAGCGCGATTTCGGGCGCTTTTTGCTGTCTGCAGCCCTAGCTTTACGGAGTGCCTTCCTCTATAAGCGCGGCCTTACCGGCATCGCAGCTTGCGCTTCGAAGCGCTGAGCCCGTCCGCATTTCGGACGATGCCTCCGCAACACCCTAGAGGACACCGTCATGGCCGTTCCCAGAAGAAAAACCTCGCCGTCGCGCCGTGGCATGCGCCGTTCGGCCGATGCGATCAAGACCCCGACCTATGTCGAGGACAAGGACTCCGGCGAACTGCGCCGTCCGCACCACCTCGACTTGAAGACCGGCATGTACAAGGGCCGCCAGGTCCTGAAGGCCAAGAAAGAGTCCTGATCGGACTTCGGCTGTCGCGCCGCAAGCTCGAGCTTGACCCGGAAAAGTGCGTAGCGGTTTTCCGATGAGGTCACGCTCCAATCAAACGGCGCTGCGCCTGAATTCGGCCAACGAGTGCGGTCAAGACGGGCGCGTCCGCGGCGAGGCAAATGCCATCGCCGCATTGCTGGTTCTCCCTGAATAAGGCGCAAGCCCCGATGGTCGGTTTTCCGCTGCTGCTCGTTCCGCTCGCGGTCTACAACATCATCGCCTTCCTGATGCCCGGCGTGTCCTTCACGGACCCGCTGATCAGGCTGACATTGCTGTCGGGCGAAGTGTGGCAGATCACGCTCAGTGACATGCTGCTTGCCGCCGGCGTGCTGCTGTTGCTGCTCGAGGTCATCAAGGGCGCGCGCCCCGGCGCGAAATATCTCACCGACCACCTGCTGTCGCTGATCGTGTTCGGCGCGGCCGCCGCCGAGTTCGTGCTCTGGCCGAAATTCGGCAACTCGACCTATTGCCTGCTCGCGCTGCTTGCGCTGGTCGATTTCACTTCCGGAATTGCGCTGCGCACCCGCCGTCGCGCGGTGGTCGTGCCTGCGGCGCCGGCACCGGCACCGAGCGTCAGCAAATCGCAGCCCGAGGCCCCGCAGCCCGCGCCCGTCGCGCAGCCCGCGCCGCGGCCCGAACCCGCGCCTGTCGCCGCTCCTGCGCCCGCTGCACCGCCGCCGGCCGCGCCCGTTCCTTCCGCGACGTCGGTCGCCGAATCCGTGCTGCTCGATCAGTCCGCGCCGAAGCCGACCATTACCTCGCCGGATTTGCAGCCGGGCGGCCAGCCGCCTTCGGACGGCCCGCAGCGCTAGAGCGTTTCCGGGGGGGAGGTCATGAGCGAAGAAGCGCCCCTTCCGATCGCCGATCCGACGACCACCCGATCGATCTTCGACTGGCTTGAACGGTTCGCCGCCTGCGTCAGGGCGGTCGACTATGCTGCCGCCCGTCCGTTCTGGCATTCGGACATCATCTCGTTCGGCACCTATCAGGAGCTGATCCACGGCCGCGCGCGCTGGACCGAGATGCAATGGGATAACGTCTGGCCCCGCACCGCCGATTTCGCCTTCGATCTCGCGCATACGGAGGTGCTGATCAGCGGCGACGGCGGCATGGCGACGGTGATCACGCCGTGGACCAGCACCGGCTTCCATCCGGACGGCAGCCGCTTCGACCGGCCGGGGCGGGCGACCATCATCCTCGCGCGTCAGGCCGACGGGCGATGGCTCGGCATCCATTCCCACATGTCGCTGCGCCGCGGCGTGCCGCAGGACAGCCACGGCAGCCGGCCGGTCAAGGCCCACTAATCGCGTGATGATTTGCTAGATGATCTGCCGGGTGCGCCGCGCAACGCTGCGGCGTTCGTCGATATGCGGGCCGTAGGCGGTCTGCGCGTCGGCCAATGACCCACGCCGCAGCCCGCGCGTCTGCGGCTCGTGTGCGGCAGTTGCGATCAAATGAGCCAGAAATGAAGGGTCGCCGTGGGGCAACGGGATCTTGGGCGCCCAATGGGTGGTCACGGCCAGCGGCACCAGAGCCGTGCTGGTCACCCCGGCGGTGTCGGTGAACTCGCCGTCGAGGATCTCTGACTGATCGATATCGCGCATCGCCTGCGACCCGTTGGAGCGTCATAGTCTGGGACGTTGCGTCCCTCTGCAACACCCTCATGGCAAGGGTCATGCCCACCATCCCCAGTTCGTTCCGCGGCAGTCGAAAACGTGGTTTCCAGATTATTTATCAACTTCTCCTAGCGTTGGATTCGCCGGAACCACTATCTTGAGAGCGTACAGAATCACCGGGTGCCGTCCCAAATCGAGACATGTTCGATGCCCCCTGTCCCGCCAGCCGCCAGCATCCTCGCCTCGCTCGGCCAAGCGACATTCGCCTGGGACCTGGCGAGCGACGCGATCGCCTGGAGCGACAACGTGGCGACGGTCTTCCCTGATATCCCGGCCGCGGCGCTGGCGAGCGGCAGTGAGCTCGCAAAGCTGATCGAGCCGTCGCGCACCATTCGGGTGGACGCGCTCGGCCAGACCGCGCCGGCGCGGAGCGGAGAGCCGGTGCCTTACCGGATCGAGTATGGCGTACGAGCCGTCACCTCGGCGCCGGTGATCTGGATCGAGGAGACCGGCTGCTGGTTTGCCGGCGCCGACGGCAGGCCGGCGCGCGTGGAAGGCGTCGTCCGCATCAACAATGAACGGCACGCCCGCGACGAACAGCTGTTGAAGCTGTCGCGGCACGATCCGCTGACGGGCGAACTCAACCGCACCCATCTGATCGCCTCGCTCGCCGAGAGCATCGAGGAGTGCGCCCGCTTCCGCACCTCCTGCGCCTTCATGCTGATCGGCATCGATCATCTGGCGCGCGTCAACGATGCGTTCGGCTTCGACGTCGCGGACGCCGTCATCGCCGAGGTCGCGAAGCGAATTCGGGCCCGGCTGCGCAGCGGCGACATGCTCGGCCGCTTCTCCGGCAACAAGTTCGGCCTGATCCTGCGCAACTGCACCGTCGACGACACCAACGTCGCGGCCGAGCGCTTCCTCGCCGCGGTGCGTGACGAGGTGGTGCCGACCAAGTCCGGCCCGGTGTCGGTGACGGCATCGATCGGCGCCGTCACCATCCCGCGCCATGCGAAGTCGGCGGAGGAGGCGGTCAATCGCGCGCAGGAGACGCTGGATGCCGCCAAGAGCCGCCGCGCCGGATCGTTCGCGCTGTGGAAGCCGAATGTCGAGCGCGATGCCCAGCGCCGCGTCAACATCCGCGTCACCGACGAGATCGTCACCGCGCTGAACGAGCGCCGCATCGTGATCGGCTTCGAGCCGGTGGTCGATGCGCGCTCGCGGCAGCCGTCGTTCTACGAGTGCCTGGTCCGCATGGAGCAGGACGACGGCCGCGCGCTGCTGGCGCCCGACATCGTGCCGGTCGCCGAACGGCTCGGCCTGATCCGGCTGGTCGATCATCGCGTGCTGGAGCTTGCAGTCGCCGAGCTCGCTGCAGCTCCCGGCGTGCAGCTCAGCCTCAACATCTCGCCCGACACCACGATGGATCCGGACTGGTGGGCGACCATCGAATCCTTGATGCGCGCGCATCCCGGGGTCGGCGAGCGGCTGATCGTCGAGATCACCGAGACGGTCGCGATCCAGGACATCGACGACGTCCGCGGCTTCGTCACCCGGCTGAAGAATTTCGGCAGCCGGATCGCGATCGACGATTTCGGTGCCGGCTACACCTCGTTCCGCAACCTGCGCAAGCTCGGCGTCGACATCGTCAAAATCGACGGTGCGTTCGTGCAGAACATCGTGCGTTCGGCCGACGACCGCGCCTTCGTGCAGACTCTGATCGATCTCGCGCGGCGGCTTGAGATCAAGACGGTCGCCGAATGGGTGCAGGACGAGGAAGCCGCCGTGATGCTGCGCGAATGGGGCTGCGACTTCATCCAGGGCCGCCTGATCGGCCTCGCCTCGCCGGAGCGGCCGTGGAACGTGCCGGCGGAGAAGGCCGTGCCGGCTGCGGGCTGACCGCCCGCAAAGCGCGCAGCAACGTTGGTGGTCATACCTTGCCGCGTGGCAATCCGGGCTTGCGCGCCTGCAAGACAAGGTGCGCTGGTACGGCTCGATCTGGGGCGCGATGATTGGGCAGCGTCAATGCGACGCCCATGCGACCGCCCGCATGACTGTCCTCAATGCCGACGTCGCGATCAGTCGCGTACGGACCCATTGACATATTAATAAATATTCTTATCATTAGAAGTCTTACGATATAGGGCGGCTATGAGCCGAGGGAGTCCCAAGACGGCTGCAATTCTGGCGTCGCACCGCGTGCCTGCGCATCTGGCTCGCCGGTTTCATCAGCTCTGTCTCGGTGTCACCGCGGAAATCCTCGGCCGCCAGGACCTCACCCCGCTGCAATGGGCGGTCTTGGCTGCCATCTCGGAGGAGCCCGGCAGCGGCCAGCGGCATGTTGCGAAGCGGCTCGGCATCGACGCCGTCACCCTCGGCCAGATCATCGAATTTCTCGAGCAAAAGGCCCTTGTGCAACGGCAGATCGATCCCGATGACCGGCGGGCACGACAGCTTTTCCTCACACGCGACGGCGCGGAGCTGCGCCAAGGCCTGCGCCCCTCCCTGCTTGCCGCACAAGACCGAATTCTGGCGCCGCTGACCCGAACGGAGCGGGCGTCGTTACTGGACATGCTCGCACGCGTTATTGAAGCCAACGAAAGCTACGCCCGGCCAGGCAATGGCCGGCGCAAACCACGCCGCAAATTGGAGTCTCATTCTCACCCCTAGGGAGGCGATCATGGGTCTGTTCCGCCTGCTCTCGATTGCCGTGCTGGCTTGCTGCATTGTCATCGGCCCGACGAGGGCTGCGCAGGCCGAATGGCCGGAACGCACCGTCAAGATCATCGTGCCGTTTCCCCCCGGCAGCGCCAACGATGCGGCGGCACGTATCTTCGCGGACGCGTTGTCGAGGCGCTGGGGCAAGTCGGTCATCATCGAAGATCGGACCGGCGCCGAAGGCACGATCGGAGTTGCGGCTTTCGTCTCGGCGCAGGACGATCACACCTTGCTCTACACGGTGGCTGGTTCAGTGACCGTGGCGCCGCTGCTGATCGACAAGCTTCCTTATGACGTCGAACGCGATCTGCGGCCGATCGCGGCGACCACATCGATCGTTCTCACGCTCGCGGTGAGCAACGACATCGGCGCCAGCACGATTTCAGAGCTGATCGATGGGCTGAAGGCGCAGCCGGGCAAATATGCGTGGACCTCCGGTCCCACGCTGCCGAGATATGTCTTTGCGGCGTTCCTCAAGCGCCGCGGGCTCTCGATGAATTATGTGAGCTATCGCGACGCCGCGCAGCCGCAAGCCGATCTGGGCGAGGGACGGATTCAGGCGTTGGTGACATCGCTGGCGGCTTCCCAATCTCCGGTGCAAACCGGCAAGGCGCGATTTCTGGCGGTGATCAATCCGGTCAGGGCGGCTGCATTGCCGGATGTGAAGACGGCGCGAGAACTCGGCTATCCCGAACTGGAGATCGATGGCCTGGCCGGAATTTTCGGTAGCCGCAGCATGCCGGATGCGCTGAAGGAGCGGATCGCGGCAGATGTTGCCGCAGTCTGCGCAGACACCGAAGTTCGTCGTAAGCTCGAGGCCGCTGGTCTCAACGTCCTTGCAGGAACGGTGGAAGAATTGCGGGCTGGAATCGAGAGACAGCGGGCCTGGCTCGCCGAAGTCGCGCAACTGATCGATATTCGTGACGCGAGATAGCGGACAGGAGCATGGCCATGTCGTCACCGGCAGCACTGACACTCCTCGATCTCATCCAGTCGCATCGCATCACGTCCGCGATCTACGTGGCGGCCAAACTCGGAATCGCCGACATGCTGTTGGACGGCGCGAAGCCGCTTGACGATATTGCAGCATCGACCGGCGCGGACCGGCAGGCGCTGGCGCGCCTCCTTGCTGCCCTGTCGACCATCGGCCTCTGCAAGCGAACCGCGCAGGATCGCTACACCCTGACTGAGACCGGGGCTGCGCTTGCATCGACGGCACGGCCTTCCTGCAAGGCTTGGGCAATCTTCGAAGCCGAGATGCTGCAGCGATCCTGGAGTGGGATGCTGGAGACCATCATGACCGGCAAGACGGCCGCCCAGCTTCGCGGCTTCAACAGCAGTTTCGATATGATGGCCGGCGCGCCAGACCAGGTGCGCATGTTCAATGCCGCGATGGCCGATCTCACCGGCCTCGTCACGGCTGATTTGCTCGAAGCCTACGACTTCGGACGTATCGCCCATCTGATGGACGTCGGAGGTGGTTCAGGCGAACTGATCGGGGCGGTCGCGACGCGATATCCGCAGGTCCGTGGCACGGTGTTCGATCTCGTCCGCTGCGGCGAAGCCGCGAACGCGCATCTGGCCGGATTGGGAATAGCTGATCGTGTCGCGTTTCAGGCGGGAGATTTCTTCGTCTCGGTGCCCGCCGTCGCGGACGCCATCATCCTGAAAAGCGTGATCCACGACTGGGACGACCAGCGAAGTGACGTCATTCTTCGGAATTGCCGGCTCGCGCTTCCGGCAAACGGGAGCTTGTTGCTGGTCGAGCGGATCATGCCGGAGGCGCCGATGCCCTGCGACGCGGACCGGTCCCACGCGTTCAGCGATCTGAATATGCTGCGCGGGCCCGGAGGCCGGGAGCGTACTGAAGCGCAATACCGCGGCCTGCTCATGCAAGCAGGCTTTCGAACCACATCGATCACGCCGATCGGCAGGTTCGCCGTGATCGAAGCCGTTCCCGTGTAGAGCTTCGGTTCTGATCGAAGCAGAACTGCAGCTCCAGGGGCCGGCTTTGGCGCATTTTCCTCGCATGAACCGGCATCCGCTTCGCGCGAAAATGCCGTCGAAGGACCTACTCGTCCTTCTTCGCGGGCTGCGACATGCGCTCGAGGCGTTCCTGCATGTCCTTCATCTGGCGGCGCAGATCGTCGATGTTGCCGTCGTCGGGTGTCGGCTCCGGCACCTTCTCGGTCTCCGTGCCGCCGCGCTGCGGCACGAACGGTTTGAACATCGAGAAGGTCTGCTGGAACAGCTCCATGTTGCGGCGGACCTGTTCTTCCAAGGGCGCAAACGGCGTGCCGCTCAGGGCGCCCGCGATCTGCTTGCGGAATTTCTCCTGTTCCTTGGTCAGCGTCTCGATCGACTGTTCGAGATATTTCGGCACCACCATCTGCATGCTGTCGCCATAGAACCGGATCAGCTGGCGCAGGAACGTGGTCGGCAGCAGGTTCTGTCCGGCCTTGTTCTCCTGCTCGAAGATGATCTGTGCGAGCACGGAGCGGGTGATGTCGTCGCCGGTCTTCGCGTCGTAGACGAGGAAATCCTCGCCTTCCTTCACCATCGCCGCGAGATCCTCGAGCGTCACGTAGGTGCTCGTACCGGTATTATAGAGCCGCCGGTTCGCGTATTTCTTGATCGTGGTCGGTTGTTCAGATTTTGCCATGGGCTCTCACTTCAACACCGAAGAACCTGGAACCCCACGGCATCGCCGCAGGGCAAAATGCAACGCATCGCAGCAAAGGTAAGCATTTTCAAAGCGGTTCGGCTACCGTTTTGTGCTGTGCGGTTAATTCCAAAGCATAGGATTTGCTCATGAATGTGCCAAGGGCGTCATTTTGAGTGCGTCGCGGCGCGATTTGCGCGTCAGCGCGATTGACATGTCCCGACGAGGTTTACAGGATAGTCACCAAGAGACAGGCCCGCCAAACCGGCCGCCCGCCGTCGAGAAACCCAGCTACAACCATAGGAGATGTCCATGTCAGACGATGTCGTCATCGTCAGCGCCGCCCGCACCCCCGTCGGTAGCTTCAACGGCGCGTTCGCCACCACGCCGGCCCACGACCTCGGCGCGATCGCCATCAAGGCGGCGCTGGAGCGTGCCGGTGTCGAGGGTGGTCAGGTCTCCGAAGTCATCATGGGCCAGATCCTGACCGCGGCGCAGGGCCAGAACCCGGCCCGCCAGGCCTCGATCGCGGCCGGCATCCCGGTGGAAAGCCCGGCCTGGGGCGTCAACCAGCTCTGCGGCTCGGGCCTGCGCACGGTGGCGCTTGGCTACCAGGCGCTGCTCAACGGCGACTCGTCGATCGTCGTGGCAGGCGGCCAGGAGTCGATGAGCATGGCCCCGCATGCGCAGTATCTGCGCGGCGGCGTCAAGATGGGCGGCCTCGAGCTGATCGACACCATGATCAAGGACGGCCTGTGGGACGCCTTCAACGGCTACCATATGGGCAACACCGCCGAGAACGTCGCCAAGCAGTACCAGATCACCCGCTCGCAGCAGGATGAGTTCGCGGTCGGGTCGCAGAACAAGGCCGAGGCGGCGCAGAAGGCCGGCAGGTTCAAGGACGAGATCGTTCCGGTCACCATCAAGTCCCGCAAGGGCGATATCGTGGTCGACGCCGACGAGTATCCGCGCCATGGCGCCACGCTCGACGCGATGGCCAAGCTCCGCGCCGCCTTCGAGAAGGACGGCACCGTGACCGCCGGCAACGCCTCGGGCATCAATGACGGCGCCGCCGCCGTCGTGCTGATGACCGCCAAGGAAGCCGCCAAGCAGGGCAAGAAGGTGCTCGCCCGCATCGTCTCGTGGGGCCAGGCCGGCGTCGACCCCAAGATCATGGGTACCGGTCCGATCCCCGCCTCGCGCGCGGCGCTGAAGAAGGCCGGCTGGAACATCGCCGATCTCGACCTGATCGAGGCCAACGAGGCGTTCGCCGCGCAGGCCTGCGCGGTCAACAAGGACCTCGGCTGGGATCCGGCCAAGGTCAACGTCAATGGCGGCGCGATCGCGATCGGCCATCCGGTCGGCGCGTCGGGTGCGCGCGTGCTGGTGACGCTGCTGCACGAGATGCAGAAGCGCGATGCCAAGAAGGGCCTCGCGACGCTGTGCATCGGCGGCGGCATGGGCATCGCTATGTGCGTTGCACGCGACTGAACAAAAGGCAGCGAGGCCGGCTAGGTGATGAAAAGATCATCTGTCAACCACGACGCGAACTGATAGAAAAGATGCCCGGCTTTGCGCCGGGCATTTTTGTTTCGAGAGCATGATCCGGACCCGAAGGGCCGCGTTAGCGCAAAGTGTGAAGCGGTTTTCCGAAAGGATCATGCTCAAAAGGGAGCTGAAGCGCGACGACCCATCGCGCTTCGTTGTGAGTGCGTAGGCCGGAGTTATCCGGTTATAAAAGACGGCCAAGGAGGAAACGGACATGGCACGTGTTGCATTGGTGACGGGCGGAACGCGCGGTATTGGAGCTGCGATCAGCAAGGCGTTGAAAGCGGCGGGCTACAAGGTGGCGGCAAGCTACGCCGGCAATGACGCCGCGGCGGAGAAGTTCAAGGCGGAGAGCGGGATTCCTGTCTACAAGTGGGACGTCTCATCGTTCGACGCCTGCGCGGCCGGCGTGAAGCAGGTCGAGGCGGATCTCGGCCCGGTTGACGTGCTCGTCAACAATGCCGGCATCACCAAGGACACCGCATTCCACAAGATGACGCTCGAGCAGTGGAATGCCGTGATCAACACCAACCTCGGCTCGCTGTTCAACATGACGCGCCAGGTGATCGAGGGCATGCGCGCCCGCAAGTTCGGCCGCGTCATCTCGATCTCCTCGATCAACGGCCAGAAGGGCCAGTTCGGCCAGGTCAACTACTCGGCGGCGAAGGCCGGCGACATCGGCTTCACCAAGGCGCTGGCGCTGGAGAACGCCAAGGGCGGCATCACCGTCAACGTGATCTGCCCGGGCTACATCAACACCGAGATGGTGCAGGCGGTGCCGAAGGACGTGCTCGAGAAGAACGTGATCCCGCAGATTCCGGTCAACCGGCTCGGCGAGCCGGAAGAGATCGCGCGCGCCGTGGTCTTCCTCGCCGCCGACGATGCCGGCTTCATCACCGGCTCGACGCTGACCGTGAACGGCGGCCAGTATCACGCCTGACGCGGGAAGCGTCGTCGCGTCGCAGACGCCCTCAATCAAGTCCAATGCCCGGCCTTGTGCCGGGCATTTTCGTCGCTACAACCGCGGGGCGCGAAGCAAGGACGTGGCTGCACACGGTCCTGCCCGGCCACGACGGATTGAATTGAATGACGACCCGAACTGCCACTCTTGTCGGACTGACCGCCATCCTGATGTGGTCGCTGTTGTCGGTCATGACGGTTGCGACCGGGGTGATCCCGGCCTTCCAGCTCGCCGCCATGACGTTTGCGATCGGCGCTGCGGTCGCGTTCGCAAGCTTCCTGTTGCGTCCGGCCGCCTTCGGCGCGTTGAAGCAGCCGCTGGTCGCCTGGGTCGTCGGCGTCGGCGGGCTGTTCGGCTATCACGCGCTGTATTTCCTGGCGCTGCGTTTCGCGCCGCCGGCCGAGGCCGGCCTGCTCAATTATCTCTGGCCGCTGCTGATCGTGCTGTTCTCCTCGCTGCTGCCGGGCGAGCGGCTTGCGATCCATCACATCGTCGGCGCACTGCTTGGCCTTGCCGGCACCGTGCTGCTGTTCGCCGGCAATACCGGCGCCTTCACGAGTGCGCAGATTCCAGGCTTTGTGGCGGCGTTTGTCGCGGCGTTCGTCTGGGCGGCCTATTCGGTGATGTCGCGGCGGCTCAAGGCGGTGCCCACAGATGCGGTGGCGGGCTTCTGCCTTGCGACGGCGGTGCTCGCAGCAGCCGTGCACATGATGGTGGAGACCACGGTATGGCCCGCGACACCGCTGCAATGGCTCGCCGTCGTGGCGCTCGGCATTGGTCCGGTGGGCGCTGCGTTCTTTGCCTGGGACATCGGCATGAAGCGCGGCGACATCCGCGTGCTCGGCGCCGCATCCTACGCTACGCCGCTGCTTTCGACCGCGTTCCTGATTGCAGCGGGCTTTGCCAAGCCGAGCGCCAACATCGCGATCGCCGCGATCCTGATCGCCGGCGGCGGGCTGATCGCGGCGAAAGACATGGTGTTGAGGAAGTAGGGCAGGCAAAGCGAAGCCTGTTGCACCGTCACCCTGAGGAGGCCGCAAGGCGGCCGTCTCGAAGGGTCGACGGCCCGTCTGTGGCCGATTCATCCTTCGAGGCTCGCCCAGCGGCGCAATTGCGCCGCAAGGCTCGCACCTCCAGCGACAAAGGCTTAGCCTTTGCGCGGGGATGACGGACTAAGCCGGCTCCCAGCCCCTCGGTGCCAGCTCGAACTTCGCGAACTCGAACCCCGGCGCGACGGTGCAGCCGACCAGCGTCCAGTCGCCGCTGCTTTCCGCGGCCTGCCAGGCGCCCGCCGGCACGATCGCCTGTGGTTGTTCGCCGCGCGCGATATCGCCCCCGAGCGTGATCGATTGCTGTGAGCCGCCGTCCTGTGCAATCCGCAGGGTCAGCGGCGCGCCGGCGTAATAGTGCCACATCTCGACCGCGTCGATGCGGTGCCAGTGCGAGCGCTCGCCGCGCGCGAGCAGGAAATAGATCGCGGTCGAATGCGCGCGTCCGTCGGCGTCAGTGCGCTCGTCGCGAAACGTCTCGCGATAATGCCCGCCTTCGGGATGCGGCTTGAGCGCGAGCCGCGCGATGATGTCGGCAGCCGAGAGGTCGGCCGTCACGACTTGTTCTTGCGCTCGCGGAGCTCGCCGAACACCAGCGCCGGGTCGGCGCCCTTCATGTGCAGCTTGGCTGCGACCGCAGGTTCGTCGGCGCGCAGGAACACGTTGGCCTTCTTCTCGTCGCCGAGCAGCACGGGGATCGTCGGCTTGTTCTCGGCGCGCAGCTTCGTGACTTCCTCGGCACGCGCCTGCAGATGCGGATTGTTGGCCTCGATGGTGAGCGCGAATTTCACGTTGGAGGCGGTGTATTCATGGCCGCAATACAGCCGGAAATCGTCCGGCAGCGAACGCAGCTTCAAAAGCGAATCCCACATCATCGGATAAGTGCCTTCGAACACCCGGCCGCAGCCGATCGAGAACAGCGTGTCGGCGGCGAACACCGCCTTCTCGCTGTCGAATACGTAGGAGATGTGGTCGAGCGTATGGCCGGGCGTTTCCACCACGCGCGCGAGCAGGCTGCCGACCTTGATGACGTCGGCATTGGCGGCGCGCAGATCGACATTGGCGATCTTCGCCGACTGGTCGTGCGGGGCGACGACGCGACAGCCGTATTTCTGCTTCAGCTCGGCGACGCCGCCGACATGGTCGCCATGGTGATGGGTGATCAGGATGTCGGTCAGCGTCCAGCCTTCGCGCTCAAGCGCCTTGATGATCGGGCCGGCCTCCGGCGCGTCGATCGATGCGGTCGCCTTGGTGGCGGGATCGTGGATCAGGTACCCGAAATTGTCGGTGAGGCAGCTGAAGGTGCGAATTTCGGCGGTCATGATATCTCCACGAACAAACGGGACGGGCATTTCAGAGCATGATCTTTTCGAAAAACCGGTGGCCACTTTTTCGGATCATGCTCTTAACGCGCCCAATATAGGTGTGAAATATGGCGTTAACGCTCCGGCGGCAACGCAAATTTCCGCGCACCCCGGCGGCAGGGGGCATGGTAGGCTAGCGATCATGGACGTCATCGACCTCCGCGACTTCTATTCGCAGCGCCTCGGCATCGTGGCGCGGCAGCTGATCAACCGCGGCATCCGTGCACGGTGGCCGAATGCGGAAGGCCAGCGCGTGCTCGGGCTCGGCTATCCGACGCCTTATCTCGGCCTGTTCCGCGATACCTGCGAGCGCTGCATTGCCTTCATGCCGGCGGCCCAGGGCGTGCTGAAATGGCCGACCGGCCGGCCTGCGCTGGCGACCCTGATCGATGAATTCTCGATGCCGCTGCCGGATGCCGCGGTCGATCGCGTGCTGATGGTGCATGCGCTGGAGATGTCCGACGATCCCGAGCGGCTGCTGCGCGAGGTGTGGCGGGTGCTGTCGCCGTCGGGGCGGCTGATCGCGATCATCCCGAACCGCCGCGGCGTCTGGACGCGCACCGATGCCACGCCGTTCGGTCACGGCCGGCCCTATTCGCGGGCGCAGATCACCCAGCTGTTGCGGCAGACCTGGTTCACGCCGGCGTCATGGGGTGAGGCGCTGTTCATGCCGCCGGTGCAGGGCAGCTGGTTCCTGCGCTCGGCAATGGCGTGGGAGCGCGTCGGCGCGGCGCTGTCGATGCCGTTCGCCGGCGTGCATATCGTGGAAGCGAGCAAGCAGGTCTATCGCGCGATCCCGGCGCGCCGCGAGCGCACGCAGCTGATCCCGTCGTTGCGGCCGGTGCTGGTGCCGTCCTCGACCGCGACGCGCAAATCCAGTCACTCGGAATTGTAAGACGACGCAGCCGTGACACCGATCGTTCACCCTCCCCTGGAGGGGGAGGGCCGTTGCGCATGAAGCGCAGCGGAATGCGTAACGGGGTGGGGTGACAGTCTCTCCGATCGGGCGCTGCCCATGTTGAGAGATCACCCCACCCCGTCTCACATTTCGCTGCGCTCATGTGAGCCTCCCCCTCCAGGGGAGGGTGGCTGCGCGGTGCGTTACTCGTTGCCAGGATTGAAGTCGTCGCCGCTCGGCGCGGGCTGCGCTGCCATGTCGGGGCGCGGACCGTGCGGACGGCGGCGGCGGCGCGGGAAACGCTCGCTGCGCTCGCCGCGTTCGGCAGCACCGCCATTGTTGCCTTCATAGGCGCCACCGTTGACCTGCGGCTGCGCGCCGCCGGTGATGAACGAGGGCAGGCGATCGACGCCGCCGGCATCGGCCATCGCGGGCTGTGGCTGGTTCTGCGGTTGCGGCTGATATTGCGGCTGCGGACGATGCTCGCGTTCGCGGTGTTCACGCGGCTGCTGCTGGTCACGCTCGCGGTGCTCGCGCGGCTGCTGCTGCTGCTCGCGCTGGTACGGCTGCTGGCCGTTGTCGCGCATGAAGGGCTGCTGCTGCGGCACGAAGCCCGGCTCCTGGCCGAAGCTCGAGTAACCGTCGCTGTCGTCGTCGCCGTCTTCGGTCGCGACCGGCTCGGCGTCGGGGCGCGGCTGCTGCTGATTCTGCCGGAACTGCTCCTGCGCGGCCGCGATGATCCGGTAGTAGTGCTCGGCGTGCTGGTAGTAGTTTTCGGCTGCCACCGGATCGCCGGAGGAGCGTGCATCGCGCGCGAGCTGGACGTATTTCTCGGCAACGTGAGAGGCCGTGCCGCGGATTTTGATGTCGGGTCCGTTCGATTCGTACACCCGTGTCAGGGGATTCTGGCCGCGCCGGTTATTGTTGTTATTATTGTTGTTGTTATTCCGATTGCGCATCCGCTTGTTGTTCTGACCGTTTCTCATCTGTCGCCTTTAATTCCAGCCCTGAAGTTATTGCAGTCCACAGTCCGATTTCTCAGAAGTCCGAATTCCCAGAAGTCAGATACTCAGAAGTCCGATTCGGCGCGCACCGAGGCGCACGGAATCGCGATACCGTTCGAAGTGGCTTCGATGTCGCTGACCATCTCGTTCAGCAAAGTCGCGTTCAGCAAATACGCGTTCCCCAACCGCCGGCAGATCGCGCCAGCGACCAAATCATTCCGCCCGTTGAGACAGGCCCAGTTCTCGTGCGTAAGTCTTCAAGCGCAATAACAGGCTTTCGTTCGCTTGGCGGTCAGAGCAGCACAGCTTCGGCTATTGCGCTCAATGAGACCTGCGTTCCTGGAACCTTTCGATCGGCGGGCTCTGCTGAACCCTGGTCATCACCCGTAACGGTTTACGGGGCCAGCACCGATGTTGTGCCCGGAACGTAGTCGTTCCCCGGGGATATTCCAAGAGGTTTTTTTGCGTTCCAATAGGACTTTATCGGGGCAGCCGGCGGGCTGAAACGGCCCTCGGAACGTTCCCAAGATCGGCCTTGGGCGGCCCCGTTGGGGATAACCCGGAAGCCGTCATCAGCGCTTCAACGTCGCCGCTTTGGCCCTGTCCGACTTCCACAACCAGAAATCCACCTGATGTCAAAAGACGCGCAGATTGCGAAATCAGCGCGCGGTAGGCGTCGAGCCCGTCGGCACCGCCGTCGAGCGCCGCGCGCGGATCGTGTGCGCGCACCTCGATGTCGAGACCGGCGATGTCGGCCGAGGGGATGTAGGGCGGATTGGACACGATCAGGTCGAACGCGCCAGTCAATCCGCTGGCATAGTCGCACTGGATCCAAGTGGTGCGATCCGCGAGCCCGAGCTCTGTGGCGTTCCGGCTCGCGGTCTCAAGCGCCTCCGCCGAGATGTCGGTGGCGAAGCCATGCGCGTGGCGCAGTTCCGAGAGCAGCGCCAGCAGGATCGCGCCGGAGCCGGTGCCGAGATCGGCGATCCGCAATGCGCGGTCGGTCGCACCATCGGCCCGCAGCAATTCGAGCGCGCGCTCGACCACGGTCTCGGTGTCGGGACGCGGCACCAGCGTCGCAGCGGAGAGCTGCAACGGCAGTCCCCAAAACTCCTTGATGCCGAGGATGCGCGCGACCGGTTCTCCGGCGATGCGGCGCCGCGCGAGGTTCTCGATGCGGTCCGCTTCGTCTTGCGTCAGCGTGCGCCTGGCGCCGGTGACCATTCCAGTCAGATCGAGCCCCAGCGCGGCGCCGACCAGCAGCCGCGCGTCGAGCTCGGCATCGTCACCGCTGACGTCCCTGAGGCGCGCGGCGAGCGCGCGCCGGGCGCTCTCGACGGTCTGGCTGCCATGTTCAGCTGCGGTGCTCATTGCGCGTTGTTAGCCGATGGTCGATGCGGCGTCGATATGGCTTGCGCCGCGCGTTGCCCGCGTGCACGAAGCCTCAACGCATCGATCCGGAACGCGCGGCCATGAGTTCGAACTTCGATCACTTGCCGCAGTCGTGAGGTCGCTCAGTCCAGTCCCGCTCCGCGACCAACCGGTGAAACAAGCGTGCAAAGGCTGCCGGTAGGATGGTCCGTTAGGCTTGGGCTTGATAGCGTCGCGCGGCTTCCGCGATCCGGCGGAGCGAGTCGGCAACGGGACGACGGAATGCCTCCATCAAAGCAGCGGCGAGCATCTACCGCGCCCGCAAAGCGCAGCAAAGCGGCTGCGACGATCGACTACGCGGCGCTGGCCCGGTTCCGCTACCAGCTGCGCAGCTTTCTCGGGTTCAGCGAGGAGGCGGCGCAGGCGGCGGGCTTGACCCCGCAGCAGCATCAGGCGCTGCTCGCCATCAAGGGATTTTCCGGAACGGAGCCGACCACGGTCGGCGACATCGCCCGCTATCTCTTGATCCGCCATCACACCGCGGTCGAGCTGGTCAACCGGATGACCAAGCTCGGCTTGCTGATGCGCGCCGTCGATGCCGCCGACGGCCGGCGTGTCCTGGTGACGTTGACGGCGCAGGGCGAGCGCAAGCTGCAGGCGCTGTCAAAGATTCATCTCGAGGAGCTGACCACGGCAGGCCCAGCCCTCGGCAAGATCCTGCGTCACTTCAGGCAGTCGCAAAAGAAGTAGCGCATGATCCGGAAAAGTGTGCGGCAGTTTTCCTCGCGACAAACGCGTCGCGTTTGCACGGAGATCATGCGCAAATTGAAATCTTATGCCGCCGCGCCCTGTGCCGCGAGCTGCGCGGCCTGGTGCTCGGTGGTCAGCGCATCGATCAGTTCGCCGAGTGCCTCGCCCGCGACCACCTGCGGCAGCTTGTAGAGCGTCAGGTTGATGCGGTGGTCGGTGACTCGCCCTTGCGGGAAATTATAGGTTCGGATGCGCTCGGAGCGGTCGCCGGAGCCGACCTTCTCCTTGCGGTCGGCGGAGCGCGCGGCCTCGACGCGCTGGCGCTCGGCGTCATAGATGCGCGAGCGCAGGATGTTCATCGCCGACGCCCGGTTTTTGTGCTGCGAGCGGCTGTCCTGCATCATGACAACGATGCCGGTCGGCAGATGGGTGATGCGGATCGCGGACTCGGTCTTGTTGACGTGCTGACCGCCGGCGCCGCCGGCGCGCATGGTTTCGATCCGCAAATCCGTGTCCTTGATGTCGACGTCGACGTCCTCGACTTCGGGCAGCACGGCGACGGTCGCGGCCGAGGTGTGGATGCGGCCCTGCGTCTCGGTGTCGGGCACGCGCTGTACGCGGTGCACGCCGGACTCGAATTTCAGCTTGGCGAAGGCGCCGCGGCCCTGCACCTCGGCGATGATTTCCTTGTAGCCGCCGACAGTGCCCTCGCTCGCCGAGATCACCTCGACCTTCCAGCCCTGCAGGGCCGCGAAGCGCTCATACATCCGGAACAGGTCGCCGGCGAACAGCGAGGCTTCGTCGCCGCCGGTGCCGGCGCGGATTTCCAGCATCACGTTGCGATCGTCCATCGCATCCTTCGGCAGCAGCGCGATCCGGATCTGCTGCTCGAGCTCGCCGATGCGCGCCTGCAACGTCTCTAGCTCGGTTTCCGCCATGCTGCGCATCTCGGGATCGGTCCCCGCGTCCGCCAGCAACGCCTCGGTGTCGGCGAGTTCGGTGCGCGCAGAGCGATAGAGCTTCACCGCGTCGATCAGCGGATTGAGCTCGGCGAGTTCGCGCGTGATCGCAACGTAGCGATCGGACTTCACCTCGCCGAGCAGCTCGGCCTCGAGCGAGGCGTGATGGGCGAGCAGGACGTCGAGTTTGGCTTCGGGTAGCATGGCGGTATCTCGAATTTGCTGAAGGCGCGAAGGGTGGCGGAAGCGACGGCAGCGTCGCTACAAGGCCAGCCCCTCGGTTTCCGCAAACTTCGTCAGCGCCTCGCGGATCGAGACGCTGCCGACCGGCGCGTCCAGCAGCGGATTGATCATCGCCTCCGCCTTCCTGGCGTCGAGGTCGAGGATCATCGCCTTGACCGGGCCATGCGCGGTCGCCGACAGCGACAGCGAGCGATAGCCGAGCGCAATCAGCGCCAGCGCGCCGATCGGCTTCGACGCCATCTCGCCGCACAGCGAGGCGGCCTTCTTCGCGCTCTTGGCCTTGCGCACGATGTCGCGCAGCGCGCGCAGGATCGGCGCCGACAGGATGTCGAAGCGCTCGGAGACCTTGGCATTGCCGCGGTCGACCGCGAACAGGAACTGGAACAGGTCGTTGGAGCCGACCGAGACGAAGTCGACCTTCTTCAGCAGCTCGTCGAGCTGGTAGAGCAGCGCCGGCACCTCGACCATGGTGCCGATATCGATCCGCTCGGGCAACGAATGGCCGTGCTGGCGCAGATAGGTCAGTTCGCGCTCGACGATCGCCTTGGCCTGGTCGAACTCGGCGACGTCTGAGATCATCGGGAACATGATCTTCAACGCGCGGCCGCCGCCGGCGCGCAGCAGCGCGCGGATCTGGCCGCGCAGCAGGCCGGGACGGTCGAGGCCGAGCCGGATCGCGCGCCAGCCGAGCGCGGGATTTTCCTCGACCACGGTCTCCATATAGGGCAGCGCCTTGTCGCCGCCGATGTCGAGCGTGCGGAAGGTGACGGGCTTGCTGCCGGCGGCATCGAGCACGGTTCGATACAGCGCGAGCTGGTCGCTCGAGCGCGGCAGGTTCGGGCTCACCATGAACTGCAATTCGGTGCGGAACAGGCCGATGCCGGCGCTGCCGGTGTCGTCGATATGCGGCAGGTCGATGGTCAGGCCGGCATTGATCAGCAGCTCGATCGGCTGGCCGTCCTTGGTCACGCAGGCCTTGTCGCGCAGCGCCGAATATTGCGCCTGCCGCCGCGCCCGGAACCGGACGCGCTCGGCATAGGCGGATTCGATCTCGGTCGAGGGGCGGACATAGATCTCGCCGGAGATGCCGTCGACGATGATGGCATCGCCGGGATCGGCGATGCCGGGCGCGTTCGGCACCTCGCCGACCGCGGGAATGCCGAGCGCGCGGGCCACGATCGAGACGTGGGAGTTCGCGGTGCCTTCCTCCAGCACCAGGCCGCGCAGCCGCTTGCGGTCATAGTCGAGCAGCGCCGCGGGGCCCATCGCGCGGGCGATCAGGATGGCGTTGTCGGGCAGCTGCTCGCGCGACGGCGCATGGTCCTGGCCGACCAGTTGCCGCATCAGGCGATGGCCGAGATCCTCGAGGTCGTGCAACCGGTCGCGCAGATACGGATCGGTCGAGCGCAGCATGCGCGCGCGGGTGTCGGACTGCACGCGCTCGACGGCGGCTTCCGCGGTGAGGCCGGTGGCGACCGCCTCATGCAGCTTGTGCGACCAGCCCTGGTCGTTGGCGAACATGCGGTAGGCTTCGAGCACCTCGCGGTGCTCGCCGCCGTCGGCGACGTCGCCGCGCTCCAGCATGCGGTCGAGGTCGGCGCGCAGATTGGCGAGCGCGGTGTCGAGCCGCTTGACCTCCTTCGGCAGGTCCTCGGCGATATAGTTGGTGATGACGACGCGCGGCTCGTGCAGCACGACATGGCCGAGCGCGATGCCGTCGGAGAGCACTGCACCGGTCTTGTGCAGCGAGTGTCGCGCGGCGGGCTCGGCGCCGGGCTGCGCCAGCGCGGCAAGCTCGCCGGAGGCGATCATCTCCGCCAGCACCATGGCGGTGGTCTGCAGCGCCTCGACCTCTTCCTCGACATAGGTGCGCTTGGCGCGGTTCTGCACCACGAGCACGCCGAGCGTGTTGCCGGCGCGCAGGATCGGCACGCCGAGGAACGAGTGGTAGGCCTCTTCGCCGGTCTCCGGGCGGTAGGCGAAGGCCGGATGGCTTTGCGCGTCGGACAGATTGAGCGGCGTCGCCTCGCTGGCGACGAGGCCGACCAGGCCTTCATGCGCGCTCAGCACGGTACGGTGCACGGCGTCGCGGTTCAGACCTTCGGTGGCGTAGAGTTCGAGGGTGTTGTCGATGCGCAGCACGTAGCAGGAGCAGACCTCGGCCACCATGTTGGCCGCGATCAGCACCACGATCTTGTCGAGGCGCTCCTGGGCGGAGACTTGCTCCGCCATGGTTTCGCGGAGCCGTCTCAACAGGATGCGTGGGCCTCCCGACGCGCTCCGCATGTGCTTCAGTCCCTCCCCACGAGGCTAGCGCACCGGGCCGGCCGGCCGCTGGCGCAAAACTCGTCAAAAACAACAATTTTAGTCATTCGGCGTGCCGCTCGCGCCAGTTCCCGCCGATTCGCGGTCACTAAAACTGTGCCACAGTTTGCGACAGCCTACCTGACTGGCCGTATAGCCAATCGAGGCTGGCTTTGCCAAGCAAAACGCCTGCCAGTAGCAAATAACGTCTGCGTCAGCCCAATGCTGCGCCCGCTAAGAGAAATTCTAACTCCGGGGCGGGGGTAGTGGAGCACGGCTCCCGCCCTCCGTCATTCCGGGGCTCGCGAAGCGAGAGCCCGGAATCCATTCATCCGCAAAACCCGTGGCCCGATGGATTCCGGGCTCCCGCTTCGCGGGCCCCCAGGTGCGCAATTGCGCACCGGGGAATGACGAGGAGGGTGTACCTGCCAGACCCTACGCCTGATCCAGGCCGTACAGCGTGTGCAGCGTGCGCACCGCGAGTTCGGTGTAGGCGGCGTCGATCAGGACCGAGAACTTGATCTCGGAGGTGGTGATGGCGCGGATGTTGATGTTGCGCTCGGCCAGCGCCTTGAACGCCTTCGCCGCGACGCCGGCATGGCTGCGCATGCCGCTGCCGATCACCGACACCTTGGCGACGTCGGTTGCGGTGTCGAGCCTGGCATAGCCGATCTTGGCCTTGGCGGAGGTAATGGTGTCCTTGGCGCGGTTGTAGTCGGCGGCCGGCACGGTGAAGGTGAGGTCGGTGGTCTTGCCGTCCTCCGACACGTTCTGCACGATCATGTCGACATTGATGTTGGCGTCCGCGAGCGGCCCGAAGATCGCCGCGGCGACGCCGGGCTTGTCCTCGATCTGGCGCACGGAAATCTGGGCTTCGTCCTTGGAGAAGGCGATGCCGGTGACGACGTGCATTTCCATGATTTCCTCCTCGCTGCAGATCAGCGTGCCCGGCGGCTGGTTGGCGTGCGGGTCGATATCCTCTGGCTTGTCGAAGCTGGAGCGCACGAAGATCGGCATGTTGTGCACCATGCCGAGTTCCACCGAGCGAACCTGCAGCACCTTGGCGCCCTGCGAGGCCAGCTCCAGCATGTCCTCGAACGCGATCTTGTCGAGCCGGCGCGCCTTCGGCACCACGCGGGGATCGGTGGTGTAGACGCCGTCGACATCGGTGTAGATGTCGCAGCGGTCGGCTTTCAGTGCGGCCGCGATCGCCACCGCCGAGGTGTCCGAACCGCCGCGGCCGAGCGTGGTGATGCGGCCGGTATCGGGATTGATGCCCTGGAAGCCGGCGATCACGGCGACTTCCTTGCGCTCCTTGAAGCGGGTGATGATCTCGGTGCCGTCGATCTCGACGATGCGCGCCGAGGCATGCGCATCCGAGGTCTTGATCGGAATCTGCCAGCCCTGCCAGGAGCGCGCCTGGATGCCGATGCCCTGCAGCACGATCGAAAGCAGGCCCGAGGTGACCTGTTCGCCGGAGGCGACCACCGCGTCGTATTCGCGGGCGTCGTGCATCGGCGAGGCCTCGGTGCACCAGGCCACCAGCTCGTTGGTCTTGCCGGACATCGCGGAGACCACGACAGCGACCTCGTGGCCGGCGTCGACCTCACGCTTCACGTGCTGGGCGACGTTGCGGATACGATCGATATTGGCGACGGACGTACCGCCGAATTTCATCACGAGGCGGCCCATGACGACGCGTCTATTCCTTTAAGAGGATAAGTAGGTTAACCCACGCCGAAAACCGCAAGCGCGGGGACCGAAAGGCGCGTATACATAGCGCCGCGCCCGGGGGCAAGCCGGTTGGAAGGGGTGCCCTTAGGTCCTTGGGGTCCTTCGGGGGTGTTTTTGCCGGTTGCGGGCGGGCTGTGGCGCAACGGTGACTCGGGGTCATGCGAAGGCGGATTGGATGGGACGCTATATCGACGAAATCCTGCAGCCCGGCGAGAAGGTGCTGTACTCCACCAACGCGCACTGGATGTTCTATCTGCCGGCGATCGGGGCCTGGATCGTGGTGCTGGCACTGCTGATCCTGTCGCGGATGATAACGGTCGATGCCCTCGCGCTGGCCTGCCTGGCGGCCGCCGCCGTGGTCGCGGTGGCGGCGCTGTACTGGACCGGCGCGGCCTGGTTCCATCGCTGGACCACGGAAACCGATGTCACCAATTTCCGCGTGGTGCACAAGAGCGGCTTCATCAAGCGGCGCACCTTCGAGATGAGCCTCGACAAGGTCGAGAGCGTCGACGTCAACCAGAGCATCATGGGGCGCCTGCTCAATTATGGCGACGTCACCATCCGCGGTGTCGGCGAGGGCATCGAGACCATCAAGACCATCGCCTCGCCGCTGTCGTTCCGCAATTCGATCACCGCGCGATAGGGGCGCGCGCAATCATGGCCACGCAAACAACGCTTTCCAGTTCCTCCGCCAGTTCCTCCGCCAATGCCTCCTCGGGCTCGGTCGATCCGGCCGAGGTCGCGAAGTTCTCGAAACTGTCGGATGAATGGTGGGATCCGCGCGGCAAGATGGCGCCGCTGCACAAGATCAATCCGCTGCGCCTGACCTATATCCGCGACGCCGCCTGCCGCAAGTTCGAGCGCAACGCCAAGAGTCTGAGCTGCCTGTCCGGCCTGCGCCTGCTCGACATCGGCTGCGGCGCCGGCCTGTTGTGCGAGCCGTTCACGCGGCTCGGTGCCCAGGTGATCGGGATCGATCCCTCAGCCACCAACATATCGGCGGCGAAGCTGCACGCCGACAAGGGCCATCTGTCGATCGACTACCGCTGCACCACGGTGGAGGAGATGGACGCACGCGAGCGCTTCGACATCGTGCTGGCGATGGAGGTGGTCGAGCACGTCAACGACGTCGGCGCCTTCATCAAGCGCTGCGCCGCGATGCTCAAGCCCGGCGGGCTGATGGTGGTCTCGACGTTGAACCGCAACTGGAAGAGCTTTGCGCTGGCGATCGTCGGCGCCGAATACGTGCTGCGCTGGCTGCCGCGCGGCACCCATGACTGGAGCAAGTTCGTCACTCCCGCCGAGCTCGAGCGCTATCTCGGCGACGTCAACCTCACCATCACTGAGCAGGCCGGCGTGGTCTACAACCCGCTCGCCGACAAATGGACCGTGTCGACCGACATGGATGTGAATTACATGGTGGTGGCGGAGGAGGTGTGAGTTAGGCCCCGATCTCGGCCACACGATAGGTGTCGTCCCTGCGAAAGCAGGGACCCATAACCACCGGCCCGGATAATCGGGCGAGGTCAGCGTTCCGATTGTTGTAGGTCGGCTGTCCGGCCATCGTGCCCCAATCCGCTCCCTGTGATTATGGACCCCTGCTTTCGCAGGGGCGACGCGGAGTTTGTGGCGCGACAGGTGGAGATGTGAGACGGTGTTCCTCCGAAAGGTGTCGTCCCTGCGAACGCAGGGACCCATAACCACCGGCCCGAATAACCGGGCGAGGTCAGCGTTCCGATTGTTGTAGGTCGGCTATCCGGCCATCGTGCCCCAATCTGCTCCCTGTGGTTATGGGCCCCTGCTTTCGCAGGGGCGACGCGGAGTTTGTGGCGCGACTGGTGGAGATGTGAGACGCTGTTGCCATCCGGAAGGTGTCGTCCCTGCGAACGCAGGGACCCATAACCACCGGCCCCAATAGTTGGGCGAGGTCCGCGTTCCGAGCATGTACTACGTCTACATCCTCGCCAGCCGGCGCCATGGCACGCTGTATATCGGCGTGACGAATTCCGTGCAGAAACGGCTCGAGGAGCATAGAGCCGGAATAGGCTCATCGTTC
Source organism: Bradyrhizobium sp. CER78 (assembly GCF_029846235.1). Classification (GTDB taxonomy): domain Bacteria; phylum Pseudomonadota; class Alphaproteobacteria; order Rhizobiales; family Xanthobacteraceae; genus Bradyrhizobium. The sequence continues at coordinate 34,710 of NZ_JARVWP010000029.1, read as the reverse complement.
GTCAAGACGTATCGTGTCTACCGTCTCGTCTACGTGGAAGCCTACGAACGGGCTGAAGAAGCCATCGCTCGCGAAAAGCAACTCAAACGATGGAAGCGCGACTGGAAGATCGAGCTGATTGAGCGCGAGAATCTCGAATGGCGAGACCTCAGCGATCTGCTTGTCTGACTAGCGTGCCACGAACTGTTTCCTGTGGTTATGGGTCCCTGCGTTCGCAGGGACGACGGGGAGTTTGTGGCGCGCCCCGTGGAGATGCGAGACGCAGATGCCGCCCGGGCGGTGTCGTCCCTGCGAAAGCAGGGACCCATAGCCACCGGCTCCAGTTAGTGATGACGGTTGGCGCTTTTTGCTGACCGCGCCAGCGCACGGTGGTGGTCTCTTGTCTGACAGCCGTGCCACATACTGCTCCCTGAGGTTATGGGTCCCTGCGTTCGCAGGGACGACACCGACTGTGCGGTTGACGCGCAAGCCTGTCATGCGCCGGCCCGGTTGACCGCATCATCCGCAATCGGCACGCTGCGCGTGTACTCCCGCCCCGGCACGCTTTCATCCCCCCATGCTCACCATCGCCTCGCTCTGGATTCCCTTCACCATCGTCGCTGCGTTCGGGCAGGTGGCGCGCAATGCGATGCAGCGGCAGCTCACCGGGCCGCTCGGGACCTGGGGCGCGACCAATATCCGCTTCCTGTTCGGCCTGCCGTTTTCGGTGGTATTCTTCCTGCTCGCGATCATCTTGACCGGCGACCCCGTGCCGTGGCCGATGGCGTCGTTCTGGCCGTGGCTGCTGTCCGGCGCGCTCAGCCAGATCGTCGGCACCGGCTTCATGCTGCTGGCGATGAACGACCGCTCCTTCGTGGTGACCACGGCCTATATGAAGACCGAGGCGATCCAGACCGCGATCTTCGGGTTCATCTTCCTCGGCGATCATCTGACGTCGGCCAAGGTCATCGCGATCGTGATCGCGACAATCGGCGTCGTCGTCACTGCGCTCAGGCCGGGCGGGAAAAAGAGCTTTGCCGATCTGCGTCCGACCGTGCTCGGCCTCGGCGCCGCCGCGGTGTTCGCGATCTCGGCGGTGAGCTTTCGCGGCGCCATCATCGCGGTGCCCGATGTCTCGTTCGTGACGGCGGCCTCCTACACGCTGATGTGGAGCCTCCTCGTGCAGACGCTGATCCTGTCGGTCTATCTGTTGCTGCGCGCGCCCGACGTGCTGCGGAAGATCCTCGGCCTGTGGCGGCCCTCGCTGTTCGCGGGCTTCATGGGCGCGTTCTCGTCGCAGTTCTGGTTCCTGGCGTTCGCGCTCACCGCGGCCGCCAACGTGCGCACGCTGGCGCTGATCGAGGTGCTGTTCGCGCAGGGCGTGGCGTATTTCTCGCTCAAGCAGCCGTTCTCGCTGCGCGAACTGACGGGCATCGTGCTGATCGTGATCGGCGTTGCGCTGCTGATTGCCGCGTAGGTTCGAAAAACCCGATCAGCCTTTGACGGCGATCAGCACCGCGCCCGCGGAGATCAGCGCGATCCCGACCCAGCCATAGGCCGACGGGCGTTCGCCGAGGAAGACGGCGCCGAACAGCGCCACCAGCACCACGCTGAGCTTGTCGATCGGAGCGACCAGCGTCGCGGGTCCGAGCTTGAGCGCGCGGAAATAGCAGATCCACGACGCGCCGGTGCCGAGCCCGGATAGCAGCAGAAAGAGCCAGCTTCTCGCCGAGATCGGTCCGGACTGCGTGAACTGCCCGGTCGCAAACAGAATCGCCGACAGCGTGATCAGCACGACCACGGTGCGGATCAGGGTCGCGAGATCGGAGTTGATGCCCTCGACCCCGACCTTGGCGAAGATCGCGGTCAGGGCGGCGAACACGGCGGAAAGAAACGCCCAGACCTGCCAGGAAGAAAATGTCTCGGGGGTCATGCTTGTCCCAAGTGGTCATTCCGGGACGGTGCGCAGCACCGAACCCGGAATCCAGAAGTTGTGGCGCGAGATTCCGGGTTCCTGCTCCGCAGGCCCCGGAATGACGCTGCGCGTCAGTTCCGATCTTCCGGCAGCGTCGGCAGTGGCGAGACCTCGACGCCCTCGTCGATCAGCGCGCGCGCTTCCTCGGGCGAGGCCTCGCCATAGATCGGCCGATGCTCGATATCGCCATAGTGCATCTTGCGCGCCTCGTTGGGGAAGCGGTCGCCGACATTGTCGGCGTTCTTGACGATGTGGTCGCGCAGCTCCTTCAGCTTGCTGCGCAGCTCGCGCTCCTGCGCCATCATCAGCGATGTCGATTCGTTGGGCGTCGTCTCGACGGGCGTCGCCGGTGCCGGCCGGGCCGGTTCGCGGCCCTTCTTGCTGACAACCCGCGGCGCCATGATGGCGCGCTCGACCTTGTCAGAGCCGCAGGACGGGCAATTGATCAGGTGACGCCGCTCTTGCGATTCATAAGCCGAGGAGCTCTGGAACCAGCTCTCGAACTGATGACCTTGCTCGCAGCGCAGCGTGTAGCGGATCATGCCGAACCCCGAACGAGGTGCAGATGTTCCGGGCCGGCCTTGGGGTCGGCGATGCCGAAACGCCTGCCATGCTGCAGCGACGGAATGGTCTTGCGCGCGGTCTCGACCTTGGCGGGATCGATCTCGGCGAGGAACACGCCGGGCTCGACGCCGCCCTCGGCAAGGATCTCGCCCCAGGGGTCGATGATCAGTGAATGCCCGAAGGTCTCGCGCTTGTTCTCATGCAGGCCGGCCTGCGCCGCTGCGAACACGAAGCAGCCGGTCTCGATGGCGCGGGCGCGCAGCAGCGTGTGCCAATGCGCTTCGCCGGTCTTGCGGGTGAAGGCGGACGGCACGGTGAGGAACGACGCGCCGGCTTCGGCGAGTGCGCGATACAGCGCCGGGAAGCGCACGTCGTAGCAGATCGTGAGGCCGATCCGGCCCCAAGGCAGGTCGGAGATCACGGCGGTCTCGCCGGGCTGGTAATTGGCCGATTCGCGGTAGCTCTCGCCGCCCGGCAGATCGATATCGAACATATGGATCTTGTCGTAGCTCGCGAGCACATTGCCCTCGGGCCCGATCAGGAACGAGCGGTTGACCGCCTTCTCCGGCGAGTAACGCAGCGCCAGCGAGCCGATATGGAGGTGGATCTTCAGCTCGGCCGCGAGCGCGCGATACGCCTTCAGCGACTTGTCGTCCTCTTCGCTCGCTAAGTGCTCGAACAGCGCCTTGCGGTTGAGCTGCATCATGTTGCTGACCTCAGGCGTCAGCACATATTTGGCGCCCTGCGCCGCCGCCTCGCGGATCAGCCGCGTGCCCTGCTCGAGGCTGGGTTCCGGCAGCAGACCGGTGCGCATCTGCACCATCGCGGCGGTGAAAATGTTGTCCGTGCCCATCAGGCGCCGCCTCCGTTGCTGAGCAGGCCGTCGAGCTTGCCCTCGCGGTCGAGCGCGTAGAGCTCGTCGCAGCCGCCGACATGGGTCTTGCCGATGAAGATCTGCGGGAAGGTCGATCCGGCGCCGGCGCGATCGTACATCTCGTCGCGATAGGCCGGGTCGCTGGCGACGCTGAATTCGGTGAACGCGGCGTTCTTGCGCGTCAACAGCGATTTGGCCGCGGTGCAATAACCGCAGCCCGGGCGGGTGTAGATTTCAATGGCAGCGGTCATGGTGTGCTCGGTTGAACCTGAATGACAGATTATATGGGAGCACGGTGGGTATCGACAACCCGGGCAAACACCAGCACGTCGACCTGCGCGGCTTTGGCGCGCAACAGCGCCCGCGCGCAGGCATCGACTGTGGCGCCCGAGGTCAGGACGTCGTCGATCAGGACCACGCGGCGGCCCTGGATGTCAGCCTTGCGTTCCTGGGTGACCCCGAATGCGCCCTGCACATTGCTGGCGCGGTCCTTGCGCGACAGCCCGATCTGCTGCTCGGTGGCGCGGGTGCGCCGCAGCGCCTCGGACACCATTTTGACGCCGCTCTGGCGCGCGATCACCTTGGCGAGCGCCCCGGATTGGTTGTAGCGCCGGCTCCAGCCGCGCCGCCAATGCAGGGGAACCGGCACCACCATGTCGGCATCGTGTAGCAATTCCTTCCCCGCCCGCGCCATCCAGCGGCCCATCGTCGGCGCCAGATCGGTGCGATCCTGGTATTTCAATGCGTGCACCAGCGTGCGCGCGACGTCGTCATAGCGCACCGCGGCGCGGGCTCTGCTGTAGGCCGGTGGATTGGCAATCGCCTCCATCGACAGCAATTCGGGTCCGGGATCGTAGACAAAGGGAATACCGAGCCGCGGGCAGAACGGCGGCGCGATGAACGACAATTTGGCCCAGCAGGCCGCGCAGACGCCCTCGCCGTGAACCGGCTCGCGGCAGGACACGCACAGCGTCGGCAGCGCGATGTCGAGCAGGAGCCGCGCTGTCTGCAGCCAGGCGCCCCCGACCGCGCCAAGCGCGCGCTGAACATGTCCGGTAATGGAGCGTGTCGGTGATGCCTCGGCGTCCATCGGGCGAGGCTAGCGGTTGAGCAACGCCGGCTCAAGGCGCATTGCCTGCTGCGGCGGTCCGGCGTAACCAGCGCGGATGGCAACGACCCCGGCCACGGCCCCCACTCTGTTCGATCGCGCCTTGCTCGGCGCAAGGCTGGCGCGTGCGCGGCGCGAGGGGGCGGCGACGTTCCTGCTCGAACGCGCCACGGAGGACATGGCGGACCGGTTGCAGGCTGTATCGCGCAGCTTCTCGGCCGCGGCCGACGTCTGGACGCCGGGGGACGGGCTTGCGGTCGTCCTGCGCGGGCGTGTCGGATCGGTCGATACGATCGGCTTCAGTGAGGCGGAAGCGCTCGGCCTGTCGCCGGAGTCGCTCGATCTCGTGGTGTCCGCGCTCGCTTTCCAGTTCGTCAACGATCTGCCTGGCGTGCTGGCGCAGATCCGCCGGGCGCTGAAGCCGGACGGGCTGTTGCTCGCTGCGATGCTCGGCGGCGATACGCTGACCGAGCTCAGGCAGAGTTTTGCCGCGGCGGAGGCCGAATGCGAGGGCGGGGTGTCGCCGCGCGTCGCGCCGTTTGCTGACTTGCGCGACATCGGCGCGCTGTTGCAGCGCGCCGGCTTCGCGCTGCCGGTCACCGACGTCGACCGCGTCGTGGTGCGCTATGCAAGCGCGTTCGCGCTGATGGCCGATCTCAGGCGGATGGGTGCGACCAACGTGCTGCGCGAGCGTCGTCACGCCTCGACCCGCCGCGCCACCATGCTGCGCATGGCGCAAATCTACGGCGAACGCTTCGCCGATCCCGACGGCCGCATCCGTGCCACCTTCGACATCGTCTGGCTCTCCGGCTGGGCGCCGCATGACAGCCAGCCGAAGCCGCTGAAACCGGGTTCGGCAAAGGCGAGTTTGGAGGCCGCAGTGAAACGGGTGAAGCGTTGAGCCGTTAGGGGCGCACGATGCCAGGGCTCCCTCTCCCCTTGCGGGAGAGGGTTGGGGAGAGGGGTGGCCCCGGGTGAGATACTAAAGCCTGATGAGATTAGGTTGAGCTGGAACGGCGTCGAAGGTTCACCTCTCCCCAACGGGGAGAGGTGAACCGAGACCGCGCCAAACCGATTCAACCAAAACTCATCCCGCCTTAGCGTGATCATCGCTTTCGCAATTCTGCGCCCGTCTTCAAGGTGCATGCTGAGAGAGCGCGCCGTGTGGCACCCCTCTCCCCAGCCCTCCCCCGCAAGGGGGGAGGGAGCCTGTCCACCGTGTGTCCCTTACGATCGATCGCAGTTGCCGATGCGATCCAACCTCTCTCACAAGGTGGGCGACCGGTTGGCTGCGCGATTTCGGAATAATGGAATTATGCCGGTGAGTTGCCCGACGTGTCAAGTCGCCGTGCCGAACACCGCCGGCTCCTTTGCATGGGGTTGTTTTCGATATTTTTCAGCGCACCCGTGCGACGGCCCCAAAAGGGAGGCAGATGGTCGCACCACAAGCGCAGATCACATCAGCAGATCCATCAGATGCGGCAGCAGCGGGATGTCGGCCGGCGGCATCGGGTAGTCGCGCAATTTGTTGGCGCGCACCCAGGCGAGGTTCTGGCCCTCGCGCGCCACCGCCATGCCCTCCCAGCGCCGGCAGATGTAGAGCGGCATCAGGAGATGGAAGGTCTCGTAGGCGTGGCTGGCGAAGGTCAGCGGCGCGAGGCACGGCTCGCTCACGGTGATGCCGATCTCCTCGTGCAGCTCGCGGATCAGGGTCTGCTCCGGCCGCTCGCCGGGCTCGATCTTGCCGCCGGGGAATTCCCACAGTCCGGCCAGCGCCTTGCCTTCCGGGCGCTGCGCCAGCAGTACGCGTTTGTCGGCATCGACCAGCGCGCAGGCGACGACGAGGGTCAGCTTGATGTCAGCCATGCGGCCCGGATGTCCCTTCCAATTTGCAAGCTTTCATTAACCAGCTCCGCGTCGTCAGCCAAACGATTTGTGTTCGCAGGTCTTTTCTGCGCGCGCGATAATTCGGCCTTAATTCGCGGTCGGCAGGGTGAAGGGGTTGATCGACCCATCATTTTCTTTGCCGACATAACCCATGAGCACCTTGATCCGGACCATCAGCCGTTTCCGCCGCGATCGCTCCGGCAATATCGCAATGATCTTCGGCCTCGCTCTGCTGCCGCTGCTCATCGCGGTCGGATGCGCGGTCGACTATTCCCGCGCCAACCAGATCCGCAGCAAGTTGATATCCGCCGCCGATGCTGCGAGCGTCGGATCGATCGCCAAGGCTTCGCCCGGCTTCATCGCCGCGGGCGCCATGACGTCGGACGGTGAGATTACGGCAGGCGAAGCCGATGCGAGGAAGATCTTCAACGGCAACATCTCCAACCAGAACGGCTTCACGCTGACCAGCGTGACGCCGACCATGACCAAGAGCGGCGGCACCATCACCTCGACGGTCCAATTCACCGCCGACGTCCCGACCATGTTCCTCGGCGTGATGGGGCGGAGCAAGGTGAGCGTGTCCGGCACGTCGACCTCGACCGCGAACATGCCGCTCTATATCGATTTTTATCTCCTGCTCGACAATTCGCCGTCGATGGGGGTCGGCGCTACGCCGACGGACGTCGCCGCCCTGGTCAAGGCCACCACCGGCAACAGCTTCAAGCCGAACGACCAATGCGCCTTCGCCTGCCACGACTACAATGATCCCAACAACTACTACAATCTGGCGAAATCGCTCGGCGTGACGACGCGGATCGACGTGCTTCGCAGTGCGACCCAGCAATTGATGGATACCGCGGCGGCGACCCAGACCTATTCGAGCCAGTTCCGCATGGCGATCTATGACTTCGGCGCGTCCTCGGCGACCTATGGCCTGCGAAGCCTGTTTTCGCTGTCGTCCAGCCTGTCGAGCGCAAAGTCGGCGGCCGGCAACATCGATCTCATGGGCGTTTACGGCAACAACGATTCCTATACCGCGGACAAGGACAGCCAGTTCACCGCAATTTTTCCGCAGATCAACAACGCGATCGCAAACCCGGGCGCCGGCACGTCGTCGGCGCCGATGAAGTATCTGTTCTTCGTGTCCGACGGCGTCGCCGATGAGCCGAATTCAAGCTGCCTGAAGCCGATCACCGGCAGCAATCGCTGCCAGTCGCCGATCAATCCGGCGCTCTGCGATGCGATCAAGAAGCGCAACATCAAGATCGCGGTGCTCTACACCACCTATCTGCAGCTGCCGACCAACAATTGGTACATGACCTGGATCGATCCGTTCAACCAGGGCCCGTTCGGCCCGTCGCCGAACAGCCAGATCGCGCAGAACATGCAGGCCTGCGCGTCGCCGGGCTTCTATTTCGAGGTCAGCCCGACGCAGGGCATCGCCGATGCGATGAATGCCTTGTTCAAGAAGGCGGTCGCCGACGCGCGGATCAGCAGCTAGCGAAAGCCCATACCCTCTCTCACCGTCACCCTGAGGAGCCGCGCTTTCGCGCGGCGTCTCGAAGGGTCGACGGCCCGACTCTCTCCACGGGGCGCCATCCGGGCCGTACATCCTTCGAGGCTCGCTCCGCTCGCACCTCAGGATGATGGCGGAGAATAGTACTCCTCGCGGTGGCGAGCGCGGCCTACGACCGGTAATCGCCGTTGATCGCGACGTATTCCTTGGTGAGGTCGCAGGTCAGCACGCGGTCTTTCGCCTTGCCGAGGCCGAGCGCGACCTTGATCTGGATCTTCGGCGCCTTCATCGCCTCCGACACCTCTTTCTCATTGTAGGACGGATCGCGTGCGCCGCTCTTGGCGACGCGGATGCCGTTGAAGGAGATCGAGAGCTTGTCGCGGTTGGCGGGTTCGCCGGCCTTGCCGACCGCCATCACCACGCGGCCCCAATTGGCGTCCTCGCCGGCGATCGCGGTCTTCACCAGCGGCGAATTGGCGATCGACATCGCGATCTTGCGCGCCGACGGCTTTGTCGTCGCGCCCTCGACCACGACTTCGACCAGCTTGCGGGCGCCTTCGCCGTCGCGCGCCACCTGCTCGGAGAGGTCAGCGAGGATCTGCTGGAACGCCTTGGTGAACGCCTTCAGACGCGGGTCGCTGGCGCGCGAGATCTTCGGCGCGCCGTTGGCGGCCGCAGCGCCGGTTGCAAAGGCGAGCAGCGTGTCCGAGGTCGAGGTGTCGCCGTCGATGGTCAGCGCATTGAAGGTGTCCTCGACGCCGGCCTTGAGCAGCGATTGCAGCACGCCAGCCGACAGCGGCGCGTCGGTGAAGATGAAGGACAGCATGGTCGCCATGTCGGGCATGATCATGCCGGCGCCCTTGGCCATGCCGTTGATCGTCACCTTGGCCTTGCCGAGCTTCACGGTCGCGGTGGCGACCTTCGGGAAGGTGTCGGTGGTCATGATCGCCTTGGCCGCGTCCATCCAGAGATCGGGGGTCGCGGTCTCTGCGAGCTGCGCCAGCACGCCGTCGAACTTGGTGGCGTCGAGCGGCTCGCCGATCACGCCGGTGGAGGCCAGGAACACGTCCGACGTCGCGCAGCCGACCGCCTTCGCTGCGATCTGCGCGGTCAGCGCGGTGGAGACCTTGCCGGTCTTGCCGGTGAAGGCATTGGCGTTGCCGGAATTGACCACCAGCGCGCGCGCAGCTCCGCCCTTCAGCTTGGCGCGGCACCATTCGACCGGTGCCGACGGGCACTTCGACTTGGTGAAGACGCCGGCCACCGTGGTGCCCTTGTCCAGCAGTGCGAGCAGCACGTCGGTGCGGCCCTTGTAGCGGATGCCGGCGGCAGCGGTCGCAAGCCGCACCCCCGCGATCACGGGCATCTCGGGAACGTCGGGCGGGGCGAGGGGGGAGACGGCGGTGGACATCGGCAAGCTTCCGGCTACGGGAGGGAAGCGCTGCATAACATCTCGCCGCCTGAAGCGGGAGAGGGCAACGCGAGTGTCATCAATCGTTCAAGAAACAACGATCCGTAGCCCGGATGGAGCGAAGCGAAATCCGGGGCCGCTGTGCCCGCGGATCATCCTGTCCCGGATTACGCCTCGCTCCATCCGGGCTACGAAGGCACCGCAAAAGCAAATGGCCGGGACGTGCCCGGCCATCGCAACTTCGATCGGTTCAGTGCCGAGAAGCCTACTTCTTCGCCGGGGCCATCTTGTTGTCGGCCGGCTTTGGCGCGTCCTTGGCGGCATCCGCCGGTGCCGCCGCATCGGCGGCCGGCTTGTCCATGCGCTCGACCTTGGCGGCCTCGCGCAGCTTGGCGACGTAGTCGGCCTGGGCCTTGCGGGTCACATAGGTCTCGATCTGGGCCTTCACCTGCTCGAAGTCGGGCGCCTTGCGGTTGCGCTTTTCCTCGACCTTGATGATGTGCCAGCCGAACTGCGACTTGACCGGATCGGAGATCTTGCCCGGCTCGAGCGTGAAGGCGACCGCGGAGAATTCCGGCACCATCTGCTCCTTGGTGAAGAAGCCGAGGTCGCCGCCGTCGGAGGCGCCGGGGTCCTTGGACTTCTTCTTGGCGAGCTCGGCGAAGTCAGCACCCTTGTCGAGCTCGGCCTTGATCGCCTTGGCCTCGTCCTCGGTCTCGACCAGGATGTGGCGGGCGTGCACCTCCTGCTCGCCGGTGATCTGCTTGGCGGCCTCTTCATAGACCTTCTTCATGGCGTCGTCGGTGGTCGCGGCCTTGCCTTCGCTGGCAAGCAGGCTGTCCATCAACAGGCGGTTGCGGGTGAAGGCGAGCCGCTTCTTGAAGTCGTCATTGTTCTCGATCTTCTTGTCCTCGGCGGCCTTGGACACGATCTTCATGTCGATCAGGAAGGACAGCACGTTGTCCTTGCGGGTCGAGGGGTCCATCTGCTGCAGGCTCGGGCCGAGTTCCTCCTCGGCGAGCGCCACGTCGCTGGCGTGGATCTCGGCGCCGTTCACCTTCGCCAGCACCGGGTCGGATTCCGCGGCGCGGACCGGAAGGCCGGCAGCCAGCACTGCGACAAGACAGCCCGTGGCGGCGAGGGTAGCGAGGCCGAGGCGCAGGCCGGTTTTGGTTTCCGGAGGCGAGGTGGTCATGCAAAATCCTTGGTCTAAAGGGGGGAAGCTCGAGCGGGGCGGACACTCGCCCAATCGTGTTACATTGGCAACGCGAAAGTCTTGTCAAAATGATGAATTCCTTGACATCTTGGCGGCGTTGACAACCCCCCGACCGGGCCATATCTCTGGCCGACCGTGTCACCGGTGAGAACGCTTATTTTGCTGCGTTTTTCGCCGTTGAACCCAGGATGGCCCGTTTCCCACTCAATTGGCGGAGGAGCCCCGGGCCGGGGCTCGAACCGTAGCGCGTCACGGTGAGTTGATAGGCGATCCGGCGGATCATCTCAGGCTGTATTCCAAGACTGAAATCCAAGACTGAAATCCAAGACAAAAATCCAAGATAAAAATCCAAGACTTCCAAGCAAGACTTCCAAGAACTTCCAAGACTGAACCAAGACCGAACTCGAGACCGAAGAACAGGAATTTCGCATGATCGGCGCGCTCGCCCGCAAGTTTTTCGGCTCCGCCAACGACCGTCGGGTCAAGGGGTATCAGTCCCGCGTCAGCGCCATCAACGCCCTGGAGCCCGAGCTCGTCAAACTGACCGACGAGGAGCTCAAGGCCCGCACCGCCGAATTCAAGCAGCAGCTCGCCAGCGGCAAGACGCTGGACGACATCCTGGTTCCGGCCTTCGCCACGGTCCGCGAGGCGGCCAAGCGGACGCTTGGCCAGCGCCATTTCGACGTCCAGCTGATCGGCGGCATGGTGCTGCACGAGGGCGACATCGCCGAGATGAAGACCGGTGAAGGCAAGACGCTGGTTGCGACGCTGGCGGTCTACCTCAACGCACTCGCCGGCAAGGGCGTTCATGTCGTCACCGTCAACGACTACCTCGCCCGCCGCGACTCCGGCTGGATGGGCCAGATCTATGCCTTCCTGGGGCTGACCACCGGCGTGATCGTGCACGGCCTCGACGACGCCGAGCGCAAGGCGGCCTATGCCTGCGACATCACCTACGGTACCAACAACGAATACGGCTTCGACTATCTGCGCGACAACATGAAGTACCGCCTGGAGGACATGGTCCAGCGCGAGCATTTCTACGCGATCGTCGACGAAGTCGACTCGATCCTGATCGACGAGGCGCGCACGCCGCTGATCATCTCCGGCCCGCTCGACGACCGCTCGGATTTCTACAACACCATCGACACCTTCATGCCGCAGCTGACCAAGGTCACCGACTTCGAGGTCGACGAGAAGCAGCGCACGGTGACGCTGACCGAAGGCGGCATGGAAAAGCTCGAGAACCTGCTGCGCGACGCCGGCCAGCTCAAGGGCGATTCGCTGTACGACGTCGAGAACGTCTCCGTCGTGCATCACGTCAACCAGGCGCTGCGCGCCCACACGCTGTTCACCCGCGACAAGGATTACATCGTCCGCGACGACGAGGTCGTGATCATCGACGAGTTCACCGGCCGCATGATGCAGGGCCGCCGCTACTCGGAAGGCCTGCACCAGGCGCTGGAAGCCAAGGAGCACGTCACGGTCCAGCCCGAGAACCAGACGCTGGCCTCGATCACCTTCCAGAACTATTTCCGGATGTACCAGAAGCTGTCCGGCATGACCGGCACGGCGCTGACCGAAGCCGACGAACTGTTCGACATCTACAAGCTCGAGGTCGTCGAGATCCCGACCAACCTGCCGGTAGCGCGCCTCGACGAGGACGACGAGGTCTACCGCACCCAGAACGAAAAGTACGGCGCGATCCTTGCCGAGATCGAGCGCGCCAACAAGCGGCTGCAGCCGGTGCTGGTCGGTACCGCATCGATCGAGAAATCGGAAGTGCTGGCCGACTACCTGAAGAAGCACGGCTACAAGCAGATCGACTTCACCTCCGAATCCGGCATGGAGAAGCTCTACGCCGCCGCGCGCGCCGGCAAGCCGGCAAAACTGTTCGCGGTGCTGAACGCGCGCTTTCACGAGCAGGAAGCCTATATCGTCGCGGAAGCCGGCGTGCCGGGCGCGATCACGATCGCGACCAACATGGCCGGCCGCGGCACCGACATCAAGCTCGGCGGCTCGCTCGAGATGCGGATCCAGCAGGAGACCGCCGGGATCACCGACGAGGCCGAGAAGGCCAAGAAGATCGAGCAGATCAAGGCCGATATCGAGCGCTTCCGCGAGATCGTGCTGAAGGCGGAAGAGGATTTCGAGGTCGAGCCCGCCAAGGGCAACAAGCCGGCCAAGACCGTGAAGAAGCCGGGCGGCCTCTACATCATCGGCTCCGAGCGCCACGAGTCCCGCCGCATCGACAACCAGCTGCGCGGCCGTTCCGGCCGTCAGGGCGACCCCGGCCGATCGAAATTCTTCCTGTCGCTGGAAGACGATCTGATGCGCATCTTCGGCTCCGACCGGCTCGACAGCATGCTGCAGCGGCTCGGCCTGCAGGAAGGCGAGGCCATCATCCATCCCTGGATCAACAAGGCGCTCGAGAAGGCCCAGCAGAAGGTCGAGGCGCGCAACTTCGACATCCGCAAGAACCTGCTCAAGTTCGACAACGTCCAGAACGATCAGCGCAAGGTGATCTTCGACCAGCGCGTCGACCTGATGAAGGACGACAGCGTCGTCGAGACCGTGACCGATATGCGCCACGCCTTCGTCGAGGACGTGGTCGCCAAGCACATCCCCGAGCACGCCTATGCCGAGCAGTGGGACACCGCGGGCCTCAAGGAAGAGCTGAAGCGCGTGCTCGATGTCGACCTGCCGGTCGACGAATGGGCCAAGGAAGAGGGCATCGCCGACGAGGAGCTGCTCAACCGTATCGAGAATCACGTCGACGAGCGCATGGCGGCCAAGGTCGCGCAATGGGGCCCCGACGTGATGCGCTACGTCGAGAAGACCATCCTGCTGCAGACGCTCGACCATCTCTGGCGGGAGCACCTGATCATGCTCGATCATCTGCGCCAGGTGATCGGCCTGCGCGGCTATGGCCAGCGCGATCCGTTGCAGGAGTACAAGACCGAAGCCTTCAATCTCTTCCAGGAGATGAGCGCGCATCTGCGCGAGGCGGTCACCGCGCAGCTGATGCGGGTCGAGATCGTGCCGCCGGACGAGCCGCCGCAGCCGCTGCCGGTGATGGAAGCGCACAAGCTCGATCCCAACACCGGCGAGGACGAGTTCGCCCGCGCCAGCCTGCTCGAGGCCACCTACGCCCAGGCCTCGCTGGCGCCGGGCATGCCCGCCGCCGACCGCAATCCGAACGACCCGGCAACCTGGGGCAAGGTCGGCCGCAATGAGGACTGCCCCTGCGGCAGCGGCAAGAAATACAAGCACTGCCACGGGCGGTACGCGTAAGCCGCGGCAATCGTCGCGATTGTAGGGTGGGCAAAGCGAAAGCGTGCCCACCACGTCTTGTGTTGCTCTCGACGGTGGGCACGCTTCGCTTACGGTCTGTCCCTACACCCGCTAGCACGCTCGCATTGTTGCGAATGAGCCTTCGAATTGATGTTGAAGCCTCACCCGGCATATGCCCTGTCGAGATCGGCGATCACGATCTTCTGCATCTTCAGCATCGCCTGCATGACGCGGTCGGCGGCCTTGCGGTCGGGATCGCCGAGGTAGCGGCTCAGCGCTGTCGGGATCACCTGCCAGGACAGGCCGAAGCGATCCTTGAGCCAACCGCAACGCGATTCCTGGCCGCCGTCGGTGAGTTTGTTCCAGAAGTAGTCCACCTGCTCCTGGGTCTCGACGCTGAGGAAGAACGACACCGCCTCGTTGAACTTGTGCTGCGGCCCGCCATTGAGCGCGTAGAACCGCTGGCCCTCGAGCTCGAAGCTTGCCATGAAATCGCTGACGGTCTCGATCTCGGCGTTCGGAAACACCGATTTGTAGAACGCGACGGCATCGCGGACGTTGTTGTCGAGCCAGAGGAACGGCGTGATCGAAGGCATGGGCGGGAATCCTCGTTGACTGGTCGGGGGACGGGACCTTCGCGCAAGAGCGAGAAGGCGGCACCGCGAACGGGAGCCGGGGCAGGGGACCGTTCGCGGCGCTCGGTTCCGAGGACGAACGGGCGGATGGGCGTCCGACATTGGCCGGTTGGTTTTTTGACCGGCCGCGCTACCACGCGATCTGGCTGTGTGCGGGGCGGTCGGTGAGCAGCGGCTTGCCGAACAGCGACGGCACCAGGTCGTCGAGGAAGAGCAGCAATTGTGCCCGGAAGCCCGGCCCGGTTCCCCCTGCGCGGTTGAGCGGGATGATCGCCTCGGCGGCCACCTGCCAGGTCACGGCCACATAGGCAAAGCCGGGGTTCGCGGTCGCTGCTGTGGCTTGGCCGCGGGGGCTGTCGAACCTGAATTCGATCAGCGGAACCAGCTGATTCAGCGGCTCATCCCTGGGTGGCCCGCCGTCGAACCGCTTGGTGAGATAGAAGGTGCTGTACTGGACCGAAAAGCCCCAATGCAGCGTCTCGACGGCAGGAGAGAGGACGGTGTCGAACCGGCCGGTGACGGGATTGGGCGCCAGCGCCACGCCGCCGGAGCCGACCGGAACTTCGTCGACGACCGCGGCCGTGATGGCAACCGGCCGCAACCACGACAGCGAGTCCGGGAGATCGCCAAGCCCCTTGCCGAAGAAGATGCCCGGCTGGATCGTGTCGGGCGCATCGGTGCCGATCGCGGCCGCGCCGGAGTGACCAATGCCCCAGGCGAGACCGACCGAGACCAGCGTCTCGTGGCGGTTGTCCCGATAGGCCTCGTATTTGAGACCGATGCTGGTCTTGTCGAAGCCCGACGTGCGGCCGATCGGCCAGCTCTGATGCACCCACGAACTGTCGAGGGTGAAGGCGAGCGTCGGCGTGAGCAGCCGGGCAAAGGCGCCGTTGATGCGATTCTCGACGACGTCGCTGCCCTGCGCGGGGAAACCAAGATAGTTGAAGTTCGGCAGGATGAGCTCGTCGGCCACCGCGGGATCGTCGATGGTCATGGTGCCGGCGAAATAGCGGTTGCCGGCGATGCCGTGCGCGCCGGCCGATTGCGCCCATAACATCGGCACGATCACGAGCGCGCCGCTGCGGCATATCGGCTTCATCGACATCATCTCGGCCGGCCCTTTGCCGCTTGCTCGATATAGGGTACCCCCCTATATTAGATGATCATGTCGCACACGATCAAGAACAAGTCGAAGCTCGTCGGCCGCATCCGGCGCATCAAGGGGCAGGTCGAGGCGGTCGAGCGTGCGCTTGAATCCGAGCTCGGCTGCGCCGACGTGCTGATGCTCATCGCCTCGGTGCGCGGTGCCGTGAACGGACTGACCGCCGAGCTGCTTGAGGAGCACATCCGGCATCACGTCG
The DNA here is from genome assembly GCF_029846235.1 of Bradyrhizobium sp. CER78. GTDB lineage: Bacteria > Pseudomonadota > Alphaproteobacteria > Rhizobiales > Xanthobacteraceae > Bradyrhizobium. Next base: position 18,890 of record NZ_JARVWP010000029.1, on the reverse strand, counting down.
TCGATCCCGCGCATGAGAAGGATCCGGCACGGGCGCAAGGCGCCGCCGACCTGATCGACGTTGTCCGCACTTATCTCAAGTGATGCGATAGTCGGGCGCCGCGAAGTGCAGCGGCGCTGCTCAGCCGACGGCGAACAGCCGCAGCGTCAATTGGCGCTGCCGATCAGGCTTTCCAGCAGGCGCTTGAGCTCGGTGGTCGACTTGTCGCCGTAGCTCTCGACGATGTGCTCCTCCTGGCTCACCGCCAGCGAGTTGAGCCGGCGGCACAGCGCCTTGCCGCGGTCGGAGACGAACATCAGCACCTTGCGGCGATCCTTGGGGTCCTGGACGCGGTAGACCAGCGCGTCCGACACCATGCGGTCGATCATCTTGGTCAGCGTCGGATGGTTGAGCAGCACAGCATCGGCGAGCTCGCCCATCGAATGGCCGTTGCCGTCGGACAGAACCTTCAGGATGCGCCACTGCTCGACCGGCACGCCTTCCTTGGCCAGTCGCGTCTCCAACTGCCGGTTGATCTCCCGGTTGGCTTGCGCGAGCAGGTAGGTGAGGTGTTCGGTGATCGGGGAGTTTTCTTTCGGCGGTTTAGCCACGGCGTGAGACCTGGTTCCTGACCCGGTGAATGAATGTCCGGCAATGCATGCCATTTCTATATGCACTTCAATTGTTGAATATTCAATATTTTCCCCTAGGATATTCCCCCAACCAAAGGGCGGATGCCGTGACCGCCCGCTGGCTGCGTTGCGTATTGCTTCCCAGACAGGAGTTGGCGTGCTCTCGACGGTCTCTTACCAGGCGTATGGCGGCTTGCCCGTCGCGCCGCCGCACCTGTTTCGAAGTCCGTCGTCCTGCGCGGCCGATCTCGCTTTGACCGTCAAGCCGGGCTCCTCGCGCCGTGGCGGCACCGACAGCAAGCTTCGGATCGGCAATTTCATCACCTTCTCCGGCGCGCCCGGCATCTGGGGGCCGATCTCCGCCAACAGCGTGATGCTGGCGGTTGCCGAGATCAACCGGCGCGGCGGCATCCGCGGCCGCGAGGTCGAATTGTCGATGTACGACGCCGGCGGGCCGATCGATGAGGTGGTGCGCCGCGCCGAGCGGGCGATCGCCTACGACGAGATCGACGTGATCATGGGCTCGCATATCAGTGCGGTCCGCCTCGCGCTGCGCAAGGTCACGAGCGGCCGCATCCCCTATGTCTACACGCCGGTCTATGAGGGCGGCGAGCGGACGCCCGGCGTGATGGCGATCGGCGAGACGCCGCGGGCCGAGAGCCGCCCGGCGATCCACTGGCTCACCGAGGTCAAGAAGGCGCAGCGCTGGTACCTGATCGGCAGCGACTATGTCTGGCCCTGGCAATCGCATCGCGCGGTGAAGCGCTACATCAAGGAGGCCGGCGGCCAGGTGGTCGGCGAGGAGTTCGTGCCGCTCGGCGAGGACGATCACGAGCCGCATCTGGCGCGGATCCGCGCAGCAAGGCCCGACGTTGTGCTGATCACCCTGATCGGGACTGACAGCATCACCTTCAACCGCGCCTTCGCGGAAGCCGGGCTCGCCGCCACCACTCTGCGCTATGCCGGCGCAATGGACGAGACCGTGCTGCTCGGCATCGGGCCGGACGCGACCGAGAACCTGTTCTGCGCCTCCGGCTATTTCGGCTGCGTCGGCTCGCGCGCCAATGACGAGTTCCAGACCAGCTACCGCGCGATGTTCGGGGCGCACGCGCCGCCGATCGGCTCGGTCGGGCAGTCGAACTATGAGGGGATGCGCTTCCTCGAAGCGGCGGCCAACCGGGCCCGCTCGCTGTCGACGGGACCGCTGTCCTCAGCGGCGCGCAACCTCGACTACAGCGGTGCGCGCGGCACGGTCACCATTCGTGACGGCCGCGCCGAAATGCCGATCTATCTTGCCGAAGCCGACGGTCTCGACTTCAATGTGATCAAGACGATCTAGCTTGGCATCGTCGTCCGCGAGGGCGACGCCGCGCTTGCCCCAGGGCGCGGTGCCAGACAGGAGCAGGTGTGCATTCGACGCTCGATGTCAGGGCCGGAAGCTTCAACAGGAATGGCGGTCTCCCGTTCCCGCCATCCCTGCTGTTCAGGAACCTGGCGTCGGCGGCGTCGGATCGCGTGCTCGCGCCGATGGATCGTGGCGGATTCGGTCCGCGCGGCGCGCGCAATCGGCTGCGGATCGCCGGCTTCGTCTGTTGCTCCGGTTCGCCCGGGATGTGGGGGCCCGCCGCGACCTCGACCGCGCAGCTCGCGGTTAGCGACATCAACCGGCGCGGCGGCATCCTCGGCCGCGAGATCGAGTTCCAGGTCTACGACGCCGGCGGGCCGATTGATGAGGTGATCGACCGCGCCGAGCAGGCGATCGCGTCCGACGAGGTCGATCTCATCATGGGCATGCACACCAGCAGGGTGCGTGTCGCGCTGCGTGGCCTCATCACCCGCAGCAGGATCCCCTACATCTACACGCCGGTCTATGAGGGCGGCGAGCGGACGCCGGGCGTGATTGCGATCGGCGAGACGCCGCGCTGGCAGAACCGGCCGTCGATCCACTGGCTGGCCGAGGCCAAGCGCGCCTCGCGCTGGTACCTGATCGGCAGCGATTATGTCTGGCCGTGGCAGTCGCACCGCGCGGTGAAGCGCTACATCAAGGAGACCGGCGGCCTCGTGGTAGGCGAGGAGTTCGTGCCGGTCGGCGAGGACGATCACGAGGCGGCGCTGGAACGGATCCGCGCGGCGAAACCCGATGTCGTGCTGATCTCGCTGATCGGCACCGACAGCGTGACCTTCAACCGCGCCTTCGCCGATGCCGGGCTCGCCGCCACCACGCTGCGCTTTGCCGGCTGTTTCGACGAAACCGCGCTGCTCGGCATCGGCGCCGACAAGACCGAGAACCTGTTCTGCGCCTCCGGCTATTTCCCCTCGGTCGGCTCGCAGGCCGGCGACGATTTCAGGGATCGCTACCGCGCGATGTTCGGGCCGTTCGCGCCGCCGGTCGGATCGTGCGGCGAGTCCGCCTATGAGGGCTTCTGCCTGCTCGAGGCTGCCGCCAAACGCGCCGGCACGCTGGACCTGCGGCCATTGCTTCAGGCTGCGGACAACCTCGTCTATCGCGGGCCGCGCGGTCCGGTCACGGTGCGCAGCGGCCACGCCAGGATGCCGATGTATCTTGCCGAAGCCGACGGCCTCGACTTCAGGGTGATCAAGGCGATCTGATTCTTTCTTCACCTCTCCCGCTTGCGGGGGAGGTCGCATTGCATCGAAGATGCAAAGCGGGTGGGGGCTCTCTCCACCATGCGACTCGCTTGAGATACCCCCACCCGGACCCTCCCCCGCAAGCGGGAGAGGGAGCCTTGTGAAATAATACTTGAAAAGGAAAATATTTCCGTTTTCAATACAACAACGGGGTGAGCGGTTCGCGCGGCGTCAACGCGCAGCACGCTGCCCTGCGCCGAGGGATCAGATCCAAGATCAAAAACTTCAGGAGAGCGCCGTGACCGTCGTCCTTCCCACGCCAACGCAACTTCGCGCCGTCGCCGAGCAGTGCGGCCTGTCTCTCACCGATGAGGACGTGACCTCGTTCCGCGGTCTGATGCAGGGCTCGATCGAGGCCTACAACCTTGTCGCCACGATGCCGGACGAACTGCCCGAGGTGAAATATCCGCGCACGCCCGGCTATCGCCCGGCGCCGGAAGAGAACAAGCACAACGCCTGGTATCGCAAGTCGACGGTGAAGGGCGCGGCCTCCGGCAAGCTCAAGGGCAAGACGGTGGCGCTGAAGGACAACATCATGCTGGCCGGCGTGCCGATGACCAACGGCTCGTCGACGCTGGAAGGCTTTGTGCCCGATTTCGACGCCACCATCGTCACCCGCATGCTGGATGCCGGCGCCGAGATCAAGGGCAAGGTGCATTGCGAACACTTCTGCCTGTCCGGCGGCAGCCACACCGGCTCCTACGGGCCGGTGCACAATCCGCACAAGATGGGCTATTCGGCCGGCGGCTCATCGTCGGGCTCCGGCGTCGTCGTAGCGCTCGGCGAGGTCGACATGGCGATCGGCGGCGACCAGGGCGGCTCGATCCGCATGCCGTCCTCATTCTGCGGCACCTACGGCATGAAGCCGACCTGGGGCCTCGTGCCCTACACCGGCATCATGCCGATCGAGATCTATGTCGACCATACCGGCCCGATGACCGCGACCGTGGAAGACAACGCGCTGCTGCTCGAAGTGCTCGCCGGCGACGACGGCTACGATCCGCGCATCAAGGCGCCGAAGGTCGAGGACTACACCAAGGCGCTCGGCAAAGGCGTCAAGGGCATGAAGATCGGCATCCTCAAGGAAGGCTTTGAGCAGCCGACCGCGGAAGCTGCGGTGAATGAGAGCGTGCGCGAGGCGGCCAAGCGCCTCAAGGATCTCGGCGCGTCGGTCGAGAATGTCTCGATCCCGATGCACATGGCGGGCGGTGCGATCTGGACTCCGATCGGCACCGAAGGCCTGACCCAGACCATGATGTTCGGCGATGGCTACGGCCTCAGCCGCGGCGATCTCTATTCGACCTCGCTGATGGACTTCCATCGCGGCTGGCGTCGCCAGGCGGATTCGCTGTCCGAGACCACCAAGCTGTTCATGATGCTCGGCACCTACATCAACAACAATTTCGGTCCGCGCTTCTACGGCAAGGCGCTCAACATCTCCCGAAGGCTCGCCGCGGCCTACGACAAGGCGTTCAAGGATTACGATCTGCTGCTGATGCCGACCACGCCGATGAAGGCGACGAAACTGCCCGAGCCCAATGCCAGCCGCGAGGAATACGTCGCGCGCGCGCTGGAGATGATCTCCAACACCGCGCCGTTCGACATCACCCACCACCCGGCGATGTCGCTGCCTTGCGGCATGGTCGACGGATTGCCGGTCGGCCTGATGCTGGTCGGCCGGATGTTCGAAGAATCCACCATCTACCGCGCCGCGCACGCCTTCGAGCAGGCCGGCGACTGGAAGAAGATGTGAGGCGCCGTTTGTCGCAGACCGGAGGGATCGAACACCATGGCTAGCACCTTCGCCGCGGTGTTCGAGATCGTGAGCTTCGGCGCGATCATCGTGCTGGTCGTGCTCGGGCTCGGCATCATCGCCAGCATGATGGGCATCTTCAACTTTGCGCAGGGCGAGTTCGTCCTGCTCGGGGCCTATGTGACCTACCTGGCCTACGCCCACGGCGCGCCGGTCTGGGCCGGCATGGTCGCGGCGCCCTTCGTGGTCGGCGCGCTCGGCTTCGTGCTGGAGGCGCTGATCATCCGGCGCTTCTACGCCGCGCCGATCGTGGCGATGCTCGGCACCTATGCGCTCGGCCTGATCATCCGCGAAAGCGTCCGCGGCCTGATCGGCGGCTTCTATCTCACGGTGCCGGAGCCGATCGGCGGTTCGATCGACCTCGGCTCGGTCCACATCTCGGCCTGGCGCTTCACCATCATCGTGATCACGCTGCTGGTGATGGGCGCCTGCTATCTGCTGCTGGCGCGCACGAGCTTCGGGCTGCGGGTCCGCGCCACGCTGGAAAACCCGGCGCTGGCGCGCGCCTCGGGCATCTCGACGCCGCTGATCTACGGCGCGACCTTCGCATTCGGCGCGGCGCTGGCCGGGCTTGCCGGCGCGCTGATCGTGCCGGTGTTCAGCCTGTTCGCCGATCTCGGCATCCGTTTCCTGATCCAGGGCTTCGTCGCCGTGATGGTCGGCGGGGTCGGCTCCTTCATCGGCCCGGTCGCCGGCGCAGGCCTGATCGGCACGCTCAGCGCCGCGCTGCCATGGGTCATGTCGCCCGTCGTCGCCGACGTGCTCGTCTTCGTGCTCGCCATCGCCTTCATCAAATTCCGGCCGCAAGGCCTCATTGCTGGGAAAGGGGTCTAATCACCATGTCGATTGAACGCATGAATCTGACGCGCCGCCGCTTCATGAGCAATTTCGCCTTCGCGACCGGAGGACTCGCGACCGGGGTCGGCAGCTGGGTGATCAGGCCAGATTGGGCCAACGCCGCCGAGGGCCCGATCAAGGTCGGCATCGCGACCGACCTGACCGGCCCGATCGCCTATGCCGGCAATGCCGACGCCAACGTCGCCAAGATGGTGATCAAGGAGATCAATGCCGGCGGCGGCCTGCTCGGCCGGCCGCTCGAGCTCTATATCGAGGACACCGCCTCGAACGAATCGGTCGCGGTCGGCAATGTCCGCAAGCTGATCCAGCGCGACAAGGTCGACATGGTGCTGGGCGGCATCACCTCCTCGATGCGCAACGCGATCAAGGATCCGATCGTGGCGCGCGGCAAGACGCTCTACATCTATCCGCAGCTCTACGAGGGCAAGGAGTGCACGCCCTATCTGTTCTGCACCGGGCCGACGCCGGCGCAGCAATGCGACACCTTCATTCCCTGGCTGATCAAGAACGGCGGCAAGAAGTTCGCGCTGCCGAGCGCCAACTATGTCTGGCCGCACACGCTCAACGTCTATGCCCGCAAGGTGATCGAGGACAATGGCGGCGAGGTCGTGTTCGAGGAGTATTACCCGCTCGACCAGGTCGACTTCTCGGCCACGGTGAACCGCGTCATCTCCAACAAGGTCGACGTGGTCTTCAACACCGTGATCCCGCCGGGCGTCGGTCCGTTCTTCAAGCAGCTCTATGAAGCAGGCTTCCTCAAGAACGGCGGCCGGCTCGCCTGCGTCTACTATGACGAGAACACGCTCAACATCAATCAGGCCAACGAGATCGAGGGCCTCGCCAGCTGCCTCGACTATTTCAAGGTGCTGACCAAGGAAGATCCGTTCGACGCCAAGCTTCAGGCTGCCTACGAGAAGGATTTTCCCGGCAACTTCCTGTTCGCGGCCGGCAGCGCTGCCACCGGAACCTATCGCGGCCTCAAGCTGTGGGAAGCGGCGGTCAAGGAAGCCGGCAAGGTCGACCGTGAGTCCGTCGCGGCCGCGCTCGACCACGCCAAGATCGCCGAAGGTCCGGGTGGACCGGCCGAAATGGTGCCGGGCAAGCGTCATTGCAAGATGAAGATGTACACCGCTGTTGCCAAAGGCGGGAACTATGAGATCGTGGCGCGCAGCGACGGTCTCGTTGATCCCAAGGAGTGCTGAGCGATCCATGGGTGGAGCAAGCGAGGCCGTCGCACGCGTCGGTGAGGAACCAGATGTCGTGACGGGTGAAAGTGCACCGGCCGCACGCGCGCCGGCGGGACAGGCGTCGGCAGGATGGAAGGTCCTGCCGATCGTGGAAGGGCTGGTGCTGCTGATCGCACTGGTCCTGCCATGGGTGCTGCAGGATTATCTCACGGTGTTCGCCACCCGCGTGGTGATCCTCGCGCTGTTCGCGCTATCGTTCGATCTGGTGTGGGGCTATGCCGGCATCATGAGCTTCGGCCAGGCGCTGTTCTTCGGCGCTGCCGGCTATGGCGTGGCGCTGATGGCGCGCGACCTCAACGTCACCTCGATCCTGCTGATCTTGCCCGCCGGCACGCTGATCGGCCTCACCGCGGCGCTGCTGCTCGGCGGCTTCCTGCTGCTCGGGCGTTACCCGTCGAGCGTGATCTTCGTCTCGCTCGGCACGCTGACCGGCTCCTATGCTGCGGATCGGCTGGCGCGCGGCTGGTACTATCTCGGCGGCCAGAACGGCATCCCGTCGATCCCGCCGCTGACGCTCGGCAGTTACGAGTTCGAGGAAGGGCCGGTCTACTACTACATGGTGCTCGGCATCCTCGTGGTGGTCTATCTGCTCTGCCGCTTCCTGGTGCGTTCGCAATTTGGCCTCGCGCTCGCCGGCCTGCGCGAGAACGAGCAGCGCATCGCCTTCTTCGGCTACAAGGCGCAGCATCTGAAGGCGATCATCTTCGCGGTCGGCGGCACCATCGCCGGGCTCGCCGGCAGCCTCTATGCCTTCCACGAGGGATTCGTCTGGCCCAACATGCTGGGTGTCGTGTTCTCGACCCAGGTCGTGCTCTATGTGTTGTTCGGCGGCTCCGGCACCTTGATCGGCGCCGTGATCGGCACCGTGATCATCGAGGGCGTCTCGTTCTGGCTGTCGGATAATTATCGCGACGTCTGGCCGATCATCCTCGGCGTGTTGCTGCTGCTCGTCATCATGTTCCGCCCCCTCGGGCTGATCTCCTTCGTGCTCGGCGAGCGCGAGCGCGTCGGCAGCTTCGGCAAGGGACCCAAGGCGTCAAAGGAGGCCGGCAATGCCGCTCCTTGAGGCGCAAGGGATCAGCAAGGTGTTCGGTAAGCTCACCGCGCTCGACGGTGCGGCGCTGACCGTCGGCGAGAACGAGTTTCACGGCCTGATCGGCCCGAACGGCTCGGGCAAGAGCACGCTGATGAAATGCGTCGCCGGCGCCGAGGTGCCGACCACGGGCAAGGTCAGCTTCATCAACACTGACATCACGGCGTTCACGCCGACCGAACGCGCCCGCGCCGGCATGAGCCTGAAATTCCAGATCACCTCGGTGCTGCCGACGCTGACGCTGTACGACAACATCCTGTTGGCGCTGCAGGCGCATTGCTCGCTGTTCGATCTCGTGCTCTCGCGCACCCGCAGGAAACTGCATGATCAGGTGATGACGATGCTGACCCAGTTCCGGCTTGCCGATCGCGCGCATGATGCCGCAGCGGCGCTGTCGCACGGCCAGCAGCAATGGCTCGAGATCGCGATGGCGCTCGCCGGCAAGCCGCGGCTTCTGCTGCTGGACGAGCCGACCGGCGGCATGAGCCTCGAGGAGCGCCGCGTCACCGGCGAATTGTTGCAGCCGATCAAGCAGCATTGCTCGCTCGTCATCGTCGAACACGATCTCGATTTCATCCGCGACATCTGCGACCGCCTCACCGTGCTCGACCAGGGCAAGGTGCTGGCGTCGGGGACGGTCGCGGAAATCCAGGCCAACAAGAACGTCCAGGAGATCTATCTTCGCCGTGCCTGAGCAAACCTTCCTCGATATCAGGCATCTCGATGCCGGTTATGGCCGCAGTCAGGTCCTGTTCGATGTCAACATCGGGATTCCCTGGCGCGGCGGCGTCGCCGTGCTCGGCCGCAATGGTGCCGGCAAGACCACGCTGATGAAGACCATCGTCGGCGAGCTTGCGAGCTCGCAGGGCGAACTGTTTTTCGACGGCCGCGACATCACGCGGCGCCGCACCGAGGAGCGCGTGCGCTCCGGCATCGGCTATGTGCCGCAGGAGCACTCGGTGTTCGCCCGCCTGTCGGTGCGTGACAATCTCGCGGTCGGCTCGCTGACCAATTCCGATACCAGCGCGGTCGATCGCGTGCTGGAGATCTTCCCGAAGCTCGGCCAGCGCCTCGACCAGCCGGCCGGCACGCTGTCCGGCGGCGAGCGCAAGATGCTGGCGATCGGCCGCGCCATGCTCGGCAATCCGAAGCTGCTGCTGTTGGACGAGCCGACCGAGGGCGTCTGGATCGGCGTGATCGAGGAGATCACCGAGCGGCTGATCGAGCTCGCCAAGAGCATCGCGGTCGTGATCGTCGAGCAGCATCTCGACCTCGCGCTGCGCGTCGCCGACTACGCCTATGTGCTGGACCGCGGCCGCGTCGCGCTGCAGGGCGGCGCCGGCGAGGTGCGCAACGATCCGGAACTGCTGCGCTACCTCGCGCCGTAGAATCCCAGGGTTCCCTCCGGCTCCTTTGGGAACGAAGCGCCGCCGCTGCCGTTGGGCCGCGGGAGGAATTCACGATGCGCTATTTCTCGATTGCTGCTGCTTTAGTCGTTGCCGTCATAAGCAGCGGTGCCGCATTGGCACAGCATGCCGGCACCAAGTCGGAACAATCCGCCTGCTCGCGCGATGCACAGCGCTTTTGCCGCAAGGACCTCGGCAATGACGACGCCGTGCAGAACTGTCTGCAGATGAAGCGCGACAGTTTGAGCCGGAGCTGCAAGAAGGTGTTTGAGAGCCACGGTATGTAGCCGTCGCTTGCCGGTCGCAGCGGCAACTCTCTGTCGGTCTATCGCAGCGACGTTCCGTCAATGCGCTCGACGAGATGTGCCCGTGAGGGCGAAGGGTCGAATCGCTCGGCGAAATACTGAGTTTCGTGGGCGACCAGCCCGTCGCGGAATTCCATGATGCTCACCACATAGGACGGCCTGTCGTCATAGGTGAGGATGTATTCGGTGATCCATAGATCGCCGCCGCCGATCATGCGCTGGATCGAGAAGCGCTTCTTGTTCGGCTGCGCCGTGCGGCTTTCCTGAATGTTGCGCCGGCCGCGGATTCGCTCGCCCGATTGCGGATAATCGAGCACGGCATCGTCACGATAGATGTCATGCTCGCGCTCGAAATCGCTGGCATCCGACGCATCCCAATGGCGCTGCAGCGCCGACCGCACGGCTTGATCGTTCATGGCAATCTCTCCGGCTCTGCGCGCGTGCATGATCTGACGATTGTCCGCGTCCACAAGCGGAATGTGGTGGCGACGGCGCGGTGATGCGAGGGGGCCTCCATCTTCCCGTCATTCCGGGCTCTCGCTTCGCGCGCCCCGGAATGACTGACCAAAGCTGTCATCGCCCGGCTTGACCGGGCGACCCAGTACGCCGCGGCCTTTCGGCTCAAGCACTGCTGCCTCTGGAATACTGGATCACCCGCTTTCGCTTTCGCGGGTGATGACACCCAAAGCCGGTTAAAAGCCGGTTAGTTGACAGATGAATCGAAACATCGCCGCAAGTTCACCTCATCCTCCCCTCGAGGGGGAGGGTCGGTGCGCATGCAGCGCAGCGGAATGCGGACCGAGGTGGGGTGATCTCTCAACGCGGACAGTGTTGGATGTGGAGAGACCGTCACCCCACCCCGGATCGCATTTCGCTTCGCTCAATACGATCCGCCCCCTCCAGGGGAGGGTGGCAGTCCGTCGGTCGGGATAACGGAACGATGGCGCGCTTACTTCACTGCGGAGAAGCGGGTGTCGAACGAGTTGGTCTGCACGACAGGTGCGGAGCCGGCGAGTTGGGTCGACGATGTTGCCGCCGGCGCGGCGGCGGTGTCGGCGACTTGCGGCTTCGGCGCGGGCCTGGCGGGCGCCTTCGGCTCGGCCTTCGGTGCGACGCGCACGACCGATTGCGGCTTGGCCTCGGCAACCTTCGGCTTGGCTGGAGCGGCAGCGGCCGCAGGCTTTGCGGCCGGCTGGCTCGCATCGGCGGTGCCGCCGATGCCGACCTTGCGGGCAAAGCTGGAGAAGAAGCCTTCGGACTTGTCGGACGCATTCGCCGACGCCACACGGGTGGTGGCCGGCGGCGTGGTCGCTGTTGCGACCGAGGTCGACGACGTCGTCGCGACCACAGGCTCTTCCTGCTGGACCGCGAGATTCGGCCTGGGCGGATTGACCGTGCCGGGGATGGTGCCCGGCGCGCGCGCCAGCGACATCGATGCCAGCGCCTGGCTGTCGCCGCCTTCGGACAGGCCGGTGTTTCCTTCCGGAATCTTCGAGGCGAAGATCGCGTTCATGCCGCCGTCGATGCCGGTGTTGAGGCGCGCCACCGGCGTGCCCTTGGCGGCCAGCTTGGCCATCTCGGCGTCGTCGCGCTGCTCCTTCTCGCGCACCGCGCTCGCGATCTCCTCGGGGATCACATAGGCCGGGCACTTCGCCGATGCATTGAACACCGGATCGCGCACAGCATCCGCCGGCTTCGCCGCGTCGAAGACGTATTTCTTCTCGCAGAAGTCGACCTTCGGCTCCTGTTTCGTGACCTCGAAATGATCATTGCCGACCTTGATCATCTTCCAGAACGGCATGTTCGGATTGTTGCGGTGCTTGGCCATGTTCACCGCGGTCATCCGGAACGGATAGGCCTGAAACTGGAACGCCTTCTGGCCGCCGAAGAAGGATTCGCGGCCGAGCGAATAGATCTCCGCGATCTGCTCGTCGGTCATCGCGTAACAGCCGCGCGACGAGCAGTCGCCATGCACCATCAGCTCGGAGCCGGTGCGGCCGAGCGATTTGTCGAAGGCGTTGGGATAGCCGGTGTTGAACGACAGGTAATAGGCCGACTGCGGATTCATCTGGCTCGGGTTGATCGAATAGAACCCTTCGGGCGCCTGGCGGTCGCCTTCGCGGACCTTCGGGCCGAGATCGCCCGACCAGCGGCAGATCGGATAGGTCTTGAGCAGGGCGAACTGGCCGGAGCGGGTCTGCTTCCAGACCTCGAGCTCCGCCTCCTGCTTGAACAGGCGCACCAGGATCGGCGACTGCAGGTCCATGTCCTTCTCGGCCATGGCGGCGACGAGCTTTGGCGGGACCGGCTGATTGGCCTTGGCGTTCTGCGCGAGCGAGATCTGGTCGCTGTCACAACCGGCGAGCATGACGCCCGCGGCGAGCACCGCCGAAGTCAGAAGCGCGCGTACGAGCGTGCGATGAGTCAAGTCCGAGCTCCACACCCACCGGGCGATTTTCGCGACCCCAACACGGCGAATATGCCCTGAAGCCATTGTGTAAAATATTAGCCTTCGACCACCCCTGCTCGCAACCTGAACCGGGGCTGACAGCCTTCACGGTAGCAGGCATGGTTCAAGGAACGTTAAAGACCCCGCTCGGGGCCCAATTACGGCAAAATCGGCCGATTTGGTCGAAAAATAGGGCTATTCGGTCGGGTCAGGCGAGCTTGCGGCCGATATCGAGGAACTTCTGGCGCCGCTGTTTGCGAATCGCGTCCGGATCAAGATTTCGTAGGTCGTTGAGCGCCTGGGCGATGGCATCGCCCGTGGTTGCGATCATCGCGGCGGGGTCGCGATGCGCGCCGCCGGAGGGCTCCTTGAGGATCTGGTCGATCACGCCGAAGCGCAGCATGTCCTGCGCGGTGATCTTCATGCTGTTGGCGGCTTCCTGCGCCTTGGTGCCATCGCGCCACAGGATCGAGGACGCCGCTTCCGGCGAGATCACGCTGTAGATCGCGTGCTCCATCATCAGCACGCGGTTGGCCGTGGTGATGGCGATGGCGCCGCCCGACATGCCTTCGCCGGTGACGATCGCGACATTGGGCACACCGAGCGACAGGCAGGCGTCGGTCGAGCGCGCAATCGCCTCGGCCTGGCCGCGCTCCTCGGCGCCGATGCCGGGATAGGCGCCGGCCGAATCGACGATCGACAGCACCGGGATGCCGAAGCGGTCGGCCATCTCCATCAGGCGCACTGCCTTGCGATAGCCTTCGGGACGCGCCATGCCGAAATTGTGCTTGATGCGGCTGTCGGTGGTGGCGCCCTTTTCCTGGCCGACCACGCAGATGCTCTCGCCGCGGAAGCGGCCGAAGCCGCCGATCAGGGCCTCGTCGTCGGCGAACTTGCGGTCGCCGGCCATCGGCGTGAATTCGGTGATCAGGCCGCCGATGAAATCGGTGAAGTGCGGCCGCTGCGGATGCCGCGCCACCAGCGTCTTCTGCCACGGCGTCAGATTGGCATAGAGGTCGGTGAGCGCCTGTGCCGCCTTGTCCTCGATCCGCGCGACCTCGTCGCCGATGTCGCTGCCGCTCGCGGCAAGCGCACGCAACTCGTCGATCTTGGATTCAAGCTCGGCGACAGGTTTTTCGAAGTCGAGATAGCTGCGCATCGGATCGGGCATCAACTCAATATAGGGAGGAACGGTGCGAGGGGCGAAGCGGTTTTGGCGTAGAGAAGAGAAGTTTTGTAACTTCAATTGGTTAACGCGCATTCCCGCGGAATGCACGCTTCGGGATCGCAGGCAGGTGACGCTCTTTCTGCGGAGACGCCGCGGAAGTCAAGGCGGATCAGGTGGCGGTATCGATGTCCGGTCGGCGGCGGACTTACTTCTCCGCCAGCGGATGCAGGTCGCGGACCAGGCTCTTCAGCCGCTCCTCGACCACATGGGTGTAGATCTGGGTGGTGGAGATATCGGTGTGGCCCAGCAGCGTCTGCACGATACGCAGGTCCGCGCCGTTGTGCAGCAAATGGCTGGCGAAGGCGTGGCGCAGCACGTGCGGGGAGACCAACCGCGGCGCCAGTCCGGAGGCAGCCGCAAGCTCCTTCAGGTCGCGGGCGAAATGCTGCCGGGTCAGATGGCCGCTCTCGCCGGAGGAGGGAAACAGCCATTTCGAGGGCGCCGCCTTCTTCGCCTTCGGCTGCATCACTTCCATCGCGGCGAGGTAATCGGCCATCGCCGTGCGCGAAGCATCGTTCAGCGGCACCAGCCGCTCCTTGTTGCCCTTGCCGCGCACCACGATCATCCGCGCATCGCGCCGCGCCGCGGCGACCGGCAGCGACACCAGCTCGGAGACGCGCAAGCCGGTGGCGTAGAGCACCTCGAGCAGGCAATAGAGCCGCAGCGCGCGCAGCCGCTGCGCCGGCGAGGCGTCGGTTTGGGTCAGCTCCTTGGCGCGGGTCAGCATGCGGTCGACGTCCGCGATCGACAGCACCTTGGGCAGGCCGCGGCCGCGCTTCGGGCCGGACAGGATCGCGGCCGGATCGTCGGAGCGGACCCGCTCGTTGAGCAGGAAACGATAGAGATGCCGCATCGCCGACAGCCGCCGCGCCACGCTGGTCGACTTGAAGCCGCGCGTGTCCAGGTCGGCGAGGTAGCCGCGCAGCGCCTCGGTGTCGGCACTGGTGAAATCGGTGCCGGCATGGGCGAGGTAGCCGGAGAAATCGGTGAGGTCGCGCCGGTAGGCGTCGAGCGTGTTGACGCCGGCGCCCTGTTCCGCGGCGAGCATGTCGAGGAACAACGCGGTCAGCTTGGCGTCGGAGGACTTGGCCGGAGCCTTGGTGGTGGCCTTGGCGGATGTCTTGGTGATCTTGGCGAGAGCGGTCATGCCAAGACTCATAGCGCCTATTTCTTGAGGAACTTATCCGGCGGGATGGTTACGGTCATTTCCCGGGGCTTCGGGTGCACGAAATTCGCCAGCGCGAAGACGATGCCGTAGCCGATCCCGAAAATCACGGCGACGACCGTCAGGAAGCGGAACAGGCTGGGCATGGAGGCGACTCGGGCGGCGAATTAACCAATGAAATCATCCAACATGTTCCCCGCGCGGTTGCAAGAGTCGCTGGTAACGGTGTCGCCGGGGGTAGTATAGGTGGCTCGAATTCTGAACAATTCGTCCCAATATCCGAGCTTTTTGATGTCCGACGCAGCCGTCCCGGCGTCCACCACCCACCCGACCCTGGAGGCCGATATCGCGGCCGCGCTGGGGCCGCGGTCGATCGTGCTGGTCGGCATGATGGGGGCCGGCAAGTCGACCATCGGCCGGCGGATGGCGGTGCGGCTCAAGTTGCCGTTCACCGATGCCGACACCGAGATCGAGACCGCGGCCGACATGACGATCCCGGAGATATTCGAGACCCATGGCGAGGCCTATTTCCGGGACGGCGAGGCGCGGGTGATCGCCCGCATCCTCGACAGCGGCCCGATCGTGCTGGCGACCGGCGGCGGTGCCTTCATGCGCGAGGAGACCCGGAGCCGGATCCGCGACCGCGCGATCTCGATCTGGCTCAAGGCCGACAGTGATATAATCATGCGCCGGGTCCGCCGCCGCGCCGATCGGCCGCTGCTGCAGACCGCCGACCCCGAGGCGACCGTCAACCGCCTGCTCAGCGAGCGCGAGCCGGTCTATGGCACGGCCGACCTGACGATCGCCTCGCGCGATGTGCCGCACGACCGCATCGTCGACGAATGCCTCGAGGCTCTGCATGCGCATCTGTGCGGCGTGCGGCCGGCCGGCGAGCCACCACCTGATGGATTGAACGCGACCTCATGACTGCGCCCTTGAAACATTCCGCATCCGTTACCGTCGACGTCGCGCTGGGCGACCGTGCTTATGACATCGTGATCGGCCGCGATGTGCTGGCCTCGCTCGGCGCGCGCGTCGCGGCGCTGCGGCCCGGCGTGCGCACGGCCATCGTCACCGACCGCACCGTCGCCAGGCATTGGCTGGAGCCGACTGAAGCGTCGCTCGCTGCCGCAGGCGTGCCGACGTCGAGGATCGTCGTCGAGGAGGGCGAGGGCTCGAAGAGCTACGCGACGCTGACAGAGGTCAGCGAAGCGCTGATCGCGGCGAAGATCGAGCGCAATGATCTCGTCATCGCGCTCGGCGGCGGCGTGGTCGGCGACCTCGCGGGCTTTGCGGCCGCGATCCTGCGCCGCGGCGTCGATTTCGTGCAGGTGCCGACCTCGCTGCTCGCGCAGGTCGATTCCTCCGTCGGCGGCAAGACCGGCATCAACTCGCCGCAGGGCAAGAATCTGATCGGCGCCTTCCATCAGCCCGTGCTTGTCATTGCCGACACCTCGGTGCTCGACACGCTGTCGCCGCGCCAGTTCCGCGCCGGCTACGCCGAGGTCGCGAAATACGGGATCCTCGGCGACGAGGCGTTCTTCGCCTGGCTCGAGACGAACCACGCCGACATCTTTGCAGGTGGCGCCGGGCGCGAGCACGCCATCGCAACTTCCTGCCGCGCCAAGGCCGGCGTCGTCTCCCGCGACGAGCGCGAGACCGGCGAGCGCGCGTTGCTCAATCTCGGCCACACTTTCGGCCATGCGCTGGAAGCCGCGACCGGCTTCTCCGACCGCCTGTTTCACGGCGAGGGCGTCTCGGTCGGCATGGTGCTCGCCGCGGAATTCTCGGCGCAGCTCGGCATGATTTCACCTGACGATGCGGCCCGCATCGCCCGTCATCTTTCCGCGGTAGGACTGCCGACGCGCCTGCAGGACATCGCAGGCTTCACGCAGGAAGGGCTCGCCGATGCCGATGCGCTGCTGGCGCTGATGGCGCAGGACAAGAAGGTCAAGCGCGGCAAGCTCACCTTCATCCTGCTGGAGGCGGTCGGCCGCGCCGTGATTACCAACAATGTCGAGCCGCAGCCGGTGCGCGATTTCCTGCAAGCCAAGCTGAAGGCTTAAAAGCCACGGATCACGCCAGTGGGATGGTTGACCTTCTCGATCGTGCTGCTCTGCCTGCTCATCTCCGCCTTCTTCTCGGCGAGTGAGACCGCGCTGACCGGCGCCTCGCGCGCCAGCATGCTGCGGCTGTCGAAGCAGGGCAACAGCGAGGCCACGGTGGTCTCGAGCCTGATGGCGATGCGCGAGCGGATGATCGGCGCGCTGCTGCTCGGCAACAATATCGCCAATATCGGCGCCTCCGCGCTCGCCACCGGCATCTTCACCGCCTGGTTCGGCGATGTCGGCGTGCTTTATGCCACCGGTGTGATGACGGTGCTGGTGGTGATCTTCGCGGAAGTGCTGCCGAAGACCGTCGCGATCAATGCGCCGGACCGGGTGTCGCTCCTGGTAGCCCGGCCGATGCGGTTGACGGTGTTCGTGCTCGGGCCGCTGCTCAGCATCATTGAAGGCATCGTCCGCGCCCTGATGAAGCTGCTCGGCATCAAGATCGGCGCGCATCAGGCTATCCTGTCACCGACCGAGCGCCTGCGCGGCGCGGTCGATCTGTTGCATCACGAGGGCAAGGTCGAGAAGCAGGACCGCGACATGCTCGGCGGGCTCCTCGACCTCAGCGAGCTGCAGGTCTCCGATGTGATGGTCCATCGCACCGAGATGACCATGGTCAACGCCGACCTGCCGCCCGAGGAGCTGGTGCGCGAGGTGCTGGCCAGTGAATACACCCGCATCCCGTTGTGGCGGGAGAAGCCGGAGAATATCGTCGGCGTGCTGCACGCCAAGGATCTGCTGCGCGCGATGCGCGCCAATGAGGGCGACATGTCCGCGATCGATGCCTCCGCGATCGCGCTGCCGCCGTGGTTCGTACCGGAGATGCGCCCGGTCTCCGAACAGCTGAAGGCGTTCCGCCGCCGCAAGACCCACTTCGCCCTCGTAGTCGACGAGTATGGCGAGGTCGAAGGCATGGTGACGCTGGAGGACATTCTGGAGGAGATCGTCGGCGACATCTCCGACGAGCACGACGTCGTCGTCGCCGGCGTGCGGGCGCAGCCGGACGGCTCGGTCGTGGTCGACGGCTCGGTGCCGATCCGCGACCTCAACCGTGCGATGGACTGGCGCCTGCCGGACGAGGAGGCGACCACGGTCGCCGGCCTCGTGATCCACGAAGCGCGCTCGATCCCGGAGCGGGGCCAGAGCTTCACCTTCCACGGCTTCCGCTTCCGCGTGCTCCGCCGCGAGCGCAACCGCATCACCGCGCTACGCATCACAGCCGTCCCGCGCGAGGTCGCCGAGTTCGACGAGAAGAAGCCGAAGCGGGCCGGTACGGCGTTCTAGTTGGAGCTGGCTTGTCTCCTGGTCCCGTCACCCTGAGGAGCGCGTAGCGCGTCTCGAAGGGTCGACGGCCACCGGCCGGGCCGTGCATCCTTCGAGACGCGCTACGCGCTCCTCAGGATGACGGGTCTGATAGGCGGTGCCGACCGCTACTCGATATCAATCGAGATGCCCGACAGCTTCCACGCGCCGTCGGAGGGGATGAAGCCGAGCTGATACTTCACCTGCTTGGGCGTGGTGTCGAAATGGCCCTTCAGCCGCAGCACGCCCTTGTCGTCGATCTTGGCGTCCTCATCGAGCACGATCGGCTTGGCGACCACGGCGTCGAACACGGCGTGCTTGTCGACCAGGTCCTTGAAGATGGTCTGCAGCTTGTCGGGCGGAAACTGGTCGCGGAACGGTTTCGAGATCTTGGCGTGGAACACGGTGAAATTATTCGCGGCCACCGCATCGTTGAGCGAGGCCAGGATGCTCTTGATCAGCACCTCCTGGACGAACGGGCTCGGCATATCCAGTGCCGAGGCCGGGCGCATCGCGCAGATCAGGAGCAGGCCGGCGGCGGTGACGATCGACCGGAAACGTGGCCAGCAAGGGATCATCAATGGCCCCATCTAAAGCGCGGAGGTGCTATTCTCATAAAGGAAAACCACGGCTTCGTCTTGAGGCAAGCGCGA
>NZ_JARVWP010000028.1 GCF_029846235.1 Bradyrhizobium sp. CER78 | reverse complement strand
TGGAGGGGGAGGGGCGACGCGACTGAAAGGAGCGGCGGGGTGGGGTGAAAGTCCCTCCTCGTGAACAGTGCCCGAGTTGAGAGATCACCCCACCCCGTCACGCATCTAGCGATGCGTGCCGACCCTCCCCCTCCAGGGGAGGGTCAAGGGAAGGCGATCGCGTCCGGACGCGGCCTACAACCCCAGCACCATCTTTGCGATGATGTCGCGCTGGATCTCCGACGAGCCGCCGAAGATCGTGTACGCCCGTCCGTTGAGATATTCCGGCACCACCGGCAGCAGTTCTTCCGGGATCGCCGGCTCGTGGTTGAGCCGGTAGAACGGCCGCGCCGGCTCGACGGCGAGACCGTCCTGGCCGATCACGTCGACGCCGAGCCGCGTCACCGCCTGGCGGATCTCGCTGACGCGGAGCTTGATCAGCGACGACACCGCGCCGGGATTCTGCCCGGTCTGCAGCGCCGACAGCACCCGCAGCTCGGTCATCTCGAGCGCATCGATGTCGACTTCGACCTCCGACATCCGCATCGCGATGTCGGGGTCCTCGATGGCGCGGCCGGTGACCTCGGAGCCTGCGAGATCGGTGATCGTCTTCAGCGCCTCGCGCAGCTTGGCGGACGCGATGCCGGAGCCACGCTCGAATTCCAGAAGGTACTTGCCGTAGGTCCAGCCCTTGCCTTCCTCGCCGACGCGGTTGGCGACGGGCACGCGGACGTCGTCGAAGAACACCTGGTTGACCTCGTGGTCGCCGCCGATGGTCAGGATCGGGCGCGTGGTGATTCCAGGCGTCTTCATGTCGATCAGAATGAAGCTGATCCCGTCCTGCTGCCGCTCGCCCTCATTGGTGCGCACCAGCGCGAACATGCGGTTGGCGTGATGCGCATGCGTGGTCCAGATCTTGGTGCCGTTGATGACGTAGTCGTCGCCGTCGCGCACCGCGCGGGTCTTCAGCGAGGCCAGGTCGGAGCCGGAGCCCGGCTCGGAATAGCCCTGGCACCAATAGTCTTCACCGGAGAGGATCCGCGGCAGGTAGAAGTTCTGCTGCTCGCGTGAGCCGAAGCCGATAATGACCGGGCCGACCATCTTCACGCCCATCACGTTGACATTGGGTACGCCGGCGCGGGCGCATTCGGCCTCGAAGATCCAGCGCTGCGCCGGCGTCCAGTCCGGTCCGCCATGTTCGACCGGCCAGCCCGGCGCGCCCCAGCCCTTCTTGTGCAGCGCGCGCTGCCAGGCCATGCCGATATCAGGATCGGAGAACACCGACGGCGTCAGCGCTGTGGCGCGTTTCATCTCCGGCGTCAGACTCTCGGCGATATAGTCGCGGACTTCCTGCTCGAAGGCGCGCTCTTCGGCGCTGAAGGTGAGATCCATGGTGCGCTCTCCGTTACGCGTGGACGCGGCCGCTCAGGGCGGCGTGGCGGCGATAATGATGGGCGCTGCCGCCGAACAGCGTGTCGAAGGCGAGCAGCCGCTTGAAATAGGCGCCGATGTCGAGCTCCTCGGTGACGCCCATGGCGCCGTGCAGCTGCACCGCCTGCTCGGCGACGAAGCGCGCGCATTTGCCGATCTTGGCCTTGGCGCCGGAGGCCGCACGGCTGCGCGCCACCGGCTCGGCATTGGCCATCAGCGCCGCGCGCAGCGCCATCGAGCGTGCCTCGTCGACCTGCATCGCGACATCGGCGAGGCGATGACGGATCACCTGATTGGCCGACAGCGGCCGGCCGAACTGCTTGCGCATCTTTGTATATTCAAGCGTGGTGTCGAGCAGCGTCTGCATGATGCCGACGGCTTCCGCGCCGAGCGCGGCCATTGCGCGGTCGACCACGGTTTCGATCGCGGGCAGCGCATCGCTGCCATCGCCGAGCAGCGCGTCGGCCGGCAGTTGCACATCCCTGAGATCGAGATTGCAGCCGCGTCCGCCGCCGAGCCGCGCATAATCGCGCAGAGTGAGGCCGGGCGTTCCAGCCGGCACCAGGAACAGGGCAAGCTTGCCGGATGCGCCATTGGCGTTGGCGATGCGAGCGGAAACGATGATCTGGTTGGCGGCTGCGCCGTCGAGCACCGCGACCTTGCTGCCGTTCAGCCGCCAGCCGTCGGCGGTTTTGGTCGCCGTTGTGTCGACACGAGCGAGGTCGAAGCGTGCCGCGCGCTCCGAATGCGCAAAGGCGAGCGTCAGCGCGCCCTCGGCGATCCTGGGCAGGATCGCCTGCTTCTGCGCCTCGGTGCCGCATTCGGCCACCAGCGCGGCGCCGATCACGACGGTGGAGAGGAACGGCTCGGACACCAGGCCACGGCCGAACGCTTCCATCAACAGCCCGATCTCGATCGCGCCGCCGCCGAGCCCGCCATGGGCTTCGGCGATCGGCAGCGCCAGCCAGCCGAGTTCGGCGAATTGTTTCCAGATTGCCGGCGAATAGCCCAGCGGATCGTTCACCGCTTTCTTGCGATGCTCTGATGTGAAGGTTTCCGCCACGAAGCGGTCGGCACTTTCGCGCAGCAGGCGCTGCTCGTCGCTGAGAGTGAGGTCCATCTGGCTTTCTACACGTTGGCGGTTTTCTTGACGGAGGGATGCAGACCTGCGGGGTCCACCACCATTCCGAATTCCTGAAGGTTATGGGCGTGGCAGAGCTGATGCAGCGCGAACGCCTGATCAATCGCGGCAGGCTGCCCCATGATGTCGATCGAGCGGTTCACCGCTTCCTTGCTCAGCTTCAGCGCGAACGCGGGTTTTGCGGCGATCCTCCGCGCCAGCGCCAGCGTGAACGACGAGAGATCGCCGCGCGGCACCACGTGATTGACCATGCCGAGGCGATGCGCCTCGTCGGCGCTCCAGACGTCGGCGGTGAACAGCATCTCCTTGGCCTTGCGCGCGCCGAGCTCCCATGGATGCACGAACCACTCGACGCCGCAGACGCCCATCGTCACCACGGGGTCGCAGAACTCGGCATCGTGGCTGGCGACGATCAGATCGCAGGCCCAGGCCAGCATCAGCCCGCCGGCGATGCACTTGCCGTGGATTTCCGCGATCGTCGGCTTGGCGAGATTGCGCCAGCGCCGTGTGATCTGCAGGTAGATCTCTTGCTCGCGCGCGAAGCGGCCGTGCGCGTTCGGTTCGGCGAAGCCACCCCAATTTCCGACTGGCGGGAAATCGACGCCCGCCTCATTCTTGGCTCCCGGCCGCAGATCGTGACCGGCCGAGAAATGCGGGCCATTGCCGGCGAGGATGATGACCTTGACCGCGTCGTCCTGCACCGCCCGATCGAAGGCGGCGTTGAGGTCGTAGGTCATCTGCAGGTTCTGGGCGTTGCGCGCCTCAGGGCGGTTCATCACGATCCGCGCAATCGCGGGGTCGGGCCGCTCGACAACAATCGTCTCGAATTGTTCAGACGCCAATGGATCCTCCCGCGATCGATTTTTCCGCCATGATGAACGGCGCGGGGAGGGATAGGCAAGGGCCATCATCCGCAAAAGAGCGCGCGAAATCCGCGCCACGGGATTATCGGGCGGAAATCTGTTACCGTGAGAGAGAATCCACCGGGAGGACCATCTTCATGCGCAAGCTTTGGACCGTGCTGGCAGCGCTGGCGACCTTGAGCCTGACCAACTGCGGCTACAACGCGATCCAGACCAATGACGAGCAGGTCAAGTCGAGCTGGTCGGAGGTGGTGAACCAGTACCAGCGGCGTGCCGACCTGGTGCCGAACCTGGTCAACTCGGTGAAGGGCTTTGCGCAGCAGGAGAAGGACGTGCTGCTCGGCGTCACCAATGCGCGCGCCAAGGTCGGCAGCATCCAGGCGACATCAGAGGTACTCAACGATCCCGCAGCGTTCCAGAAGTTCACGCAGGCGCAGGGGGAACTGACCAGCGCGCTGTCGCGGCTCCTGGTTGTCACCGAAAACTACCCGCAGCTGAAATCGGATGCGCTGTTCCGCGACCTGATGGCGCAGCTCGAAGGCACCGAGAACCGCATCACCGTGGCGCGCAACCGCTACATCAAGTCGGTGCAGGAGTATAACGTCGGCATCCGAACCTTCCCGAACAATCTGACCGCGATGGCGTTCGGCTACAAGGAGAAGCCGAACTTCACGGTCGACAATGAGAAGGAGATATCGACCGCGCCGAAGGTCGATTTCAATCCGGCACCGGCGCCGTCCCCCGCGCCGTCGAAATAGCGCTGCCCGGCGCCCGTCGCGATGACCGCCGCACGCGTCATCCTGTTCGCCTTCCTGCTGGGCTTCATGTGTCCGGCGTGGGCCGAGGTTGCAGTGCCTCAGCTCACCGGCCGCGTCGTCGATCAGACCGGCACGCTGTCTGCCGGTGATGTCGCGTCGCTGAACGACAGGCTGAAGGATCTGGAGACCCGCAAGGGCAGCCAGATCGCAGTCTTGATCGTGCCGACCACCGGCGAGGAGACCATCGAGCAGTTCTCGATCCGCGTCGCCGAGGCCTGGAAGATCGGGCGCAAGAAGGTCGACGACGGCGCGCTGCTCGTCGTTGCCAAGAACGATCGGCATTTGCGCATCGAGGTCGGCTACGGCCTCGAGGGCGTGTTGAGCGACGTCGTCACCCACCGTATCATCGACGAGGACATCACGCCGAAATTCAAGGCCGGCGATTTCGCCGGCGGTATCTCGGCCGGCATCGACCGGATGATCCGCCTGGTCAATGGCGAGCAGTTGCCGGCACCGGAGCCCGAGCATTGGCAGGCGCCCAATCTCGTCGACTTCGCCAACCCGGTCGTTATTTTCGGCGTCATCATCGTGGCAGGCTTCCTGCGCGGCCTGCTGGGGCGGCTGCTGGGCTCGGCCGCGACCGGCGGCATCGTCGGCGCCTTCACCTGGATGCTGGCCGGCTCGCTCGCCACCGCACTGGTGGTCGGCCTGTTCGCCGGTGTTGCGGCGCTGATCTTTGGCGGATTGAATTTCGGCGGTCCGGCGGCGGGCTCGGGACCGTACCGGCGCGGCGGTGGCTATTCCGGCGGCTGGGTCGGCGGCGGCGGGGGCTGGAGCAGCGGCTCGAGCTCGAGCGACAGCGGCGGCTTCAGCGGCGGAGGCGGCAGCTTCGGCGGCGGCGGCGCTTCGGGGAGCTGGTAGGCATATGAGCATCAAGCGCATCGGCAAGCATCTCATCGAGCATCGCTGGCGCGTGCGGCGCGAGTTTCCGCCGCGCGTGCTCGATGCGATCGAACAGGCGATCAAGGCCGGCGAGGCCACCCATTCGGGCCAGATCCGCTTCGTCGTCGAAGGCGCGCTCGACGGCGTGCCGCTGTTTCGCAATCAGCCGGCGCGGGAGCGGGCGCTCGACGTGTTCTCGCATTTGCGGATCTGGGACACTCATCACAACAATGGTGTGCTGATCTATCTGTTGCTCGCCGACCGCGATGTCGAGATCGTCGCCGATCGTGGCATTGACGCAAAGGTCGGCCGCGCCGGCTGGGAAGCGATTTGCCGCGCCATGGAAACGGACTTTCGGGCCGGGCGGTTCGAGCAGGGCGTGATCAACGGCATCGCCGCGGTGTCGCGGGAGCTGGCGAAGCATTTTCCGCATGCCGAGGGCGGCTCGAACGAGCTGCCGGATAGGCCGGTGGTGATTTGAGGGATTGAGTTACTTGGCCTTCTTCATCCTCCCCTCCAGGGGAGGATAAGAAGATCGTCTTTACGCCTTCACCGACGGCCGCGCGGCGACGCGGTTGAACCAGGCGACGATGTTGGCGTTCGACTGATCCAGCGGCTGGCCGACCTGGTTGCCGAAATCGATCCAGCAGTAGAGCAGCATGTCGGCGAGCGTGAAGCGCTTGCCGCAGATATAGTCGCGTCCGTCGGCCATCTGGTTATCAAGCCATTTGATGCGATTGGCGGCGATCATCTTCAAGCCCGGTGAGGCTTCGGGCGCGACCGGAATGCGCTTCTCGAAGAATTTCAGCGCCTCGCCGAAGCGGTAGCCGTTGGCGAGCGGCTCGGCGATGTTGAGATCGACCCGGCGCGTCCACATCCGGCACTCGGCGCGTTCTTCCGGCGTGCTGCCGATCATCGCGGGCGAGGGATGCTTCTCCTCGAGATATTCGCAGATCGCCGTGATCTCCGAGAGGTAGTTGCCGCAGTCGAGCTCGAGCGCCGGCATCTGGCCGTGCGGATTGCGCTTCAGATGCGCTTCCTCGCGGTTCTCGCCCTTGCGCAGGTCGACGGTCTCTTTGGGTATCTCGATGCCCTTCTCCGCCATGAACATGCGCACGATGCGCGGATTGGGTCCGACCGAGTCGTAAAGCTTCATGGTCCTCGCTCCCTGTTTTTCAGCGTTGTTGTTGCCGCTGTTGAACAGGGCACAAGCGGGTTTGTCAAATGCAGCGCCGCATGCACGATCGCGCAGGCTCGAGCATCAGCCGTCGTACCGGTCGCGGTCATTGCGCCGGTTGAGTTGCGATTCCCGGCACCGACGGTCGACCGCGATAGACCGACAGGCCCACGAGGCCCACCGCTGCGGCGAAGAGGATGTAGTAGACCGGAGCAGCCTTGTCGCCCGTGACCTGGACCAGCCAGGTGTTGATGAACGGCGCCAGCCCGCCGAACAGCATCACGGCAAGATTGTACATCAGGGATGCTCCGGTCGAGCGCACGCCGACCGGAAATATCTCGGTCATGAAGGCCGGCATCGGCCCGGCCAGGGCTCCGAGCAGGACCGCGACGATCTGCAACTGCCAGAGGTTCGCCGTGGTCGGCGCGGCGACGAGCCGCTGCAAGATCACATAGAACAGCAAGCTGTAGATGATCAGCGCCGGAACCAGGACTGCACGGCGACCGATCCGGTCGGAGAGGGCACCGCAGGCCACCGCCACCGCCGCATTGATGAGGCTGACGACGAGCAGGCCGAGCTGCGCGTTCAGGATCGGCAGCTTCAACTCGGCGACCGCATAGGTCGGCAGAAAGATCGCATTGACATAGTTGATCGCCGTGCCGGCAGCGATCAGGCAGAACGAGGCAATCAACTCGCGCGGATGTTCCGAGAACAATTGGCCGAGCGTGGTCTGCCTGTTCGGCTGCGCCGTCGCGGCCTTCTCGGCGAGATAAGCCTTGAATTCGGGCGACTCGTCGCACCTTTGGCGCAGGTACCATCCGGTCGGCCCGATCAGAATGCCGAGGATGAACGGCACGCGCCAACCCCAGCTCGCGAAGGCGTCCGCCGACAGGCCGAGATTGAGGCCGATCGCCATCGCGGCACCGAGGCCGAACGCCAGCGATTGCGACACCATCTGGAATGAGCCGTAGAAGCCGCGCCGGTCAGGCGGCGCGAACTCGATCAGCATTGCGCTGGCGCTGCCGAACTCGCCGCCGGCGGAAAAGCCCTGGATCAGCCGCGCCAGCAGCAGCAACAGCGGCGCGGCGATTCCGATCGCGCCATAGGTCGGCAGGACGCCGAGCAGGCCGGTGCCGACAGCCATCAGCGATATCATCACGACCAGCGCCTTCTTGCGGCCGTGCTTGTCGGAGTAGAGCCCGAACACCAGGCCCCCCAGCGGCCGGGCTGCAAAGGCGATCCCGAATGTCGCGAAGGTGAGCAGCAGCGAGGAATGCGGATTGTCCGCGGGAAAGAACAGCTTGCTCAGGATGCCGGCGAACAGGCCAAAAACGGTGAAGTCGAACCATTCCAGCGCATTGCCGATCGTGGAGGAGATTACCACCCGGCGGCGCATCTGCGCCATCGTGTCAGCCTGCATTCGCTTCGTCTCCCCGCTGTCGGCAACGGCTTGCATCGCCGCGTCTGTGATTCTTATCGTTGCGAGCCGATCCTAGTGCAAAGTCATGGCAGGTCACAACGGGCGGCTTCGGCCGGGACAGAGCCTCAATCGTCGAGCTTGTTGAGGTCGCGCACCGATTGCATGATCGGCTCGAAGTTCGAGCGCGCATCGAGCGCGTCGAACAGTTGCGCGGTGTCCTCGAGCAAAGCGTGCGAGCGCTGCAGTGCGATCCGCACATCGTCCTGCGGCGTGTCGGACAGCCGGCCGTGACCCGACAGCAGGATCTTCGAATTGAGGCCCTTCAGCCGCTCCAGCGACTGGATGTAGTCGGCAATCGAGCCGGAGCCGAACACGCCGCCCATCACGCCGCCGGGCATCAGCGTGTCGGCGGCGAACAGCAGCCCCTTGTCCTGATCGAACAGCGAGATGCAGGCCGAGGTGTGGCCCGGCGTATACATCACGTTGAGGCGGAAATTGCCGAGGTCGATCAGGTTGCCTTCCTCGAGCCAGATGTCGATGTCGATCGGCACGTTCGGTTCGTTGAACATCTTGCGCAGCATCGAGAAGTCGTCGCGCAGCATGATCTTGTTGGCGGCGAGCCGGTGCGCGGCGATGTAGGCTGAGCCGTGGAAATGATAGGCCGCACCGATGTGATCGAGATGCTCGTGGCTCAGCACCACCATGTCGACCATCTCGGGCGTTAGCCCGAGGTGGTTGAGACAGGCGACGAGCGAGGGATAATTGGTCGACAGCCCGACGTCGATCATGATGGTGCGTTTGCTGCCGCGCACGAGATAGGCATTTGCCGCACGGTTCTTGAAGCGGATCTGGTAGACATCGTCGGCAGCCTGGATCAGCGTCGCGACGTCGGCCTCGAACAGCGTCTTGAACGGGCTCGGCTTGCGCTCGCTCATGGTGCGGCTGCCGCGCGGTAAGTGACGGCGTTGGAGGCGCGCAGGCGTTTCGAGAGCGCATCCATCACCATCAACGCGAAGGCCGGCTGCTGGCTGACCAGATAGACGAAGCGGGCGTGGTTGATCCGCATCACGCGCGTCGCGGGCGCGGCTGCGATGGCGGTCGCCGAGCGCGCCGAGCCGTCGATCACGGCCATCTCGCCGAAGAACTCGCCCTTGCCGAGGCTGACGATGACGGTCTTGTTGCCGCCATCGATCTTGGCGATGTCGACCGTCCCGTCGAGCACGACAAATAATTCTCGGCCGGTCGAGCCTTCCTCAAAAATGACGTCATCGACACCAAATTCATTGATGCATTTCTCGATCGTCATGGTGCTCCCCTGCCTTCTGGCTGGAAGATGACGGCATGTTAATCGGGAAAGCGTCGCGCGCAAACGGAGCTGACGCAGATTGCCGCAGGGCAGCATCGCCCAAATCCGGCCCGGAAAACTCCCTAAAATTTAGGTAATGGCGGCGCGGGGTAACCATTTCGCAAGCAATAAAAGTTACCGAATTGTCAACCAAGCCTGGAGACTTTGAACGTGAGTGAGCAGCAGAGCGAGCCGGTCAGCGGTCAAACCGGCGCCGAAATGGCGGCGAACAGCGAGCCCGCGATGGCTGTGGCCGGTGTCGAGGCTCCGCGGCTCGCGCCCGAACAGGAAGAGACCTCGCCGAAGGCGGACGCGCCCAGGATCGATGCGCCGAAGGTCGAAGCTCCCAAGGAAGCGCCCAAGGCTGAGCCGTCCCGGCTTGATCCCGCGATCGAGGCCAGGATCGACGCCAAGATTGACCCCAAGATCGAGCCGACCAATATGGCGGTGCCCAAGGTCGAGACCGGCAAGCGTGCAGAGCCGCGTTTCCCGGGCAGACTGATGATCATGGCACCCGGTGACCGGACCTGGGACCATGAGGCGACCGCCTCCAAGCCGGGTGCCGAGCAGACCGCCAAACCGGCCGGCTCGCGCCGGTTCGGGGCGATGGCCGCGGTGATTGCGCTGGCGACCGTGGCAGGCGCCATTGGTGGCGCGCTCGCGACCGCAGGGCTCGGCCATCTCGCCGCCCCCGCTGCTGCCTCCGTCAGGGACGTGGCTGCCAAGGACGCTGCAAAGGAAGCGGCCGACGCCGCGATCGCCCGGATCGATGGCGAAATCGCCGCCCTGAAGTCCAGCATCGACCAGACCGCCAGGAACGGGACCGTTCAGTTCAGCAAGGCCAGCGAGCGGATCGAGAAGGTCGAGAAGGCCCAGGCCGAGCCGATCGCCAGGCTCAACAAGCTCAGCGAGACCGTCGACAAGCTCCGCGCCCCGCAGACGACTGTCGCTGCGGCGACGCCCGCCCGCGAGGTCACCGGCTCGATCCCGCCGGCGACTGCGGCGGCCGCGCCTGCCGCCCCGAGGCCCGGGGTCGGCCGCCTGCCGGTGGTCGATGGCTGGGCGCTGCGCGACGTCGGCAATGGCGGCGCGCTGATCGAGGGCCGCGGCGGCATCTATGAGGTTTATGCCGGCGATCCCGTCCCCGGCCTCGGCCGCGTCGACGCCATTCGCAAGCAGGACGGCCGTTGGGTGGTCGTCACCAGCAAGGGTCTGATCGTTTCGCGCTAGAACTTCGGTTCTGACTGAATCAGAACCGAAGCTCTAGATTCTTGTTTTGACGCGTTTTCTTCACGCGAACCGGTGCCCACTTCGCTTGAAAACGCTATCATTGCGGAACCACGACAACACCAAGGCGCTTCACCGCGATGTGAAGCGCCTTTTTTCTTGAATAGGATTTGCCGCGCGGTGTTAGTGGGGCATGGGCCGCGCGCTGAAATGCCTCTTGCTGATGACCGTACTGCTCGGCGGCGCCATGCCTGCGCGTGCTGCGGAGGATCGCGCGCTCGAGCGCGGCGCGGCGGTGATCGATCCCGCTGTTCTGCGCGAGCTCGATCATGGTCGCTTTGGCCTCGGCCGGATGCTCGCGCCGGAACGCTCCGCCGATACGCCGCTGTCCAATCGCGAGCTGTTCGCCTTGCCTGCGATGGTGCCGGTGCGCGAGGCGCTCGATCGCGAATTCGATCGCTATGTCACGAAGCACACAGCGAGCCTGCCGAACGAGAGCATCGGGGTCGGCGATGGCTTTGCGTTTCAGCTGTTCGACCGTGCGTTGTTCGAATCGTCAGATGTTCGCTTTGTGCTGGCGGGGATCGTCAACCGCATGGACCGCGCCTATGTGGCGCCGAAAGACTGCGGCGAGATCCGGCTGATCTACCGGCTGACCCGCACCGACGTGCCGCTGATCGGCGAGAACGCGGTCTCGCAGCGGCTGCCGATGACGCTGAACCTGGTGCTGAAGGCGAAAGGCGACGGCAATGACGCGTCACTCAGTTGCCGCGAGATCGCGCGCCGCTGGCTCGCGACCGCCAGCGCTCAGCCTGCGATGGACAAACTGTTCGGCAAGGACGGGCCGTTCGATTTGATCGATGCGCGCAATATCGATCGCATCGAGACCAACCTGCAGATTGCGCACGCGCCGAAATCGGCAGTGCGCGACTTCCGCACCGACTATCTGCTGAAGGTGTTCGACTATGACGGCGCGGCAAAACGCTTTGCCGAGGCGCCGCTCGAGAACCAGATCGATCGGGATCGCATTCTCGCGGATGAGGGATTGAAGCGCGACTTCAAGGCCTGGCTGCTGGATCCCAGGCATTTCGCCGAGCTCGATCGCGGCACCTTGCTGGTCCCCGACCGTTTCCTTGCAACCGGTGCCGTCGCGCCGACCCCGACCGGTTTCGACATCAGCGATCTGCAGCCGGAGTTCGGGATGGTGCAGGGTGAGGACGGAGCCGGCAATGCGGTGTTCTCGGATGAGGACGTCGTCGGAGCCTTGCAGAAGGCCGCCGCCGACGGAACCAAGCTCAGGAATATCCAGTCGCTGGCCGGCTTCGAGCGGCGCCTCAACGACGTCACCTGCGCGGGCTGCCACCAGACCCGCGGCATCGGCGGCTTCCATTTCTCCGGCGTCGACTGGATGGCGGCAAAGCCGTCGAACTCCACCGTGGTGCCGGCCTCACCGCATTTCTTCGGCGACCAGCCACGCCGCCGCGATATCCTCGCAAGCTTCCGCGACGGCAAAGCGCCAGACTTTTCGCGCGGCTTCTCCAACCGGCCGCAGCAGCGCGGCGGCGCCGAGCTTGCCGGCACCGAATACAGCGACGGCTGGGGCGCGCATTGCTATCTGCCGGGCGGCAAGCCGGCCGAGACCGACCGCAGCTTTCGCGGCTGGACCTGCGCCGAGGGGCTTGCATGCCAGGTTGCCGGGAAAACCTCCCGCATGGGCATGTGCTTCGTGAAGGGGCGCTGATTTCAGCCGGAACCGGAGCGGCTGCGCGTCATTATTTGATGCTACACTCGAGCTTGCCTGGACCTGACAGCTCTTGACCGGAGACCGGCCCGATGAGTGCTTCCGAGGACAACAAGCAGCGTAACCGCGAGATCGCGGCCAACGAGGCCGAGCGTCAGGCGGTGAGCGCCGTCCGCGTCAGCAGCTGGGCGATCGGGCTCGCGGTCATCATCGGCATCATCGTGGTGGCCATCGTCTGGGCCTGGATGAAGCGCTGAAGTGACGCTCGACGGAGATCGATCCGTTACGCCACTGCGCCGGACGCGCGCAGCTGCTGGATCGTGGCCTCGTCGTAGCCGGCCTGGCGCAGGATCTCGTCGGAGTGCTCGCCGACCTCGGGCGGCTTGCGCGGCTGCACCTTCTTGGCGCCGTCGATGAAGATCGGGCTGTTGACGGTCAGCATGGTGTCGTTCTCGAAGCGCACCAGCACCTCGTTCTCGATCATCTGCTTGTCGTTCGGGATGTCGTCGAGGATGCCGACGACGCCGAATACGAGGCCATTGCCGTCGAGGATCTTGCGCCATTCGGCGAGATCCTTGCCGGCGAACACCTCGTCGAAGATCTTGATCAGCTCGACCGAGCGCGCATGGCGGTCCGCCTTGGTGGCGAAGCGGGCATCGGCGACGAGGTCCTCGCGGCCCATGCAGCGCGCCAAGGTCGGCCACTGCCGGTCCTCGTTGAGCAGCGACAGGATCAGCCAGCGGCCATCCTTGCATTTATAGTGGTTGGTGACGGCGTTGAGCGCCTCTTCGCGCGGCTTGCGCTTCTTGAACTTGGCGCCGGCGAGCTTGGCCTGCGCCAGCACGCCGTTGGCCCAGACGCCGTTGGCCATCAGATTGGTCGAGACGTGCGAGCCCTTGCCGGTCTTCTCGCGCTTGAACAGCGCGGTGACGATCGCGCCGTAGAACGCCATCGCGCAGGGATGGTCGCCCATGCCGGCGACCGAGCGCGCCGGCGTGGTGTCCTCGTCGGCGCGCACCAGATCCATCAGGCCGGAGCGGGCCCAATAGGCATTGGAGTCGAAGCCGGGCTTGTTGGCCTCTTCGCCCTTCTCGCCATAGCCGGTGAAGGAGGCGTAGATCAGCCGGTCGTTGAGATGGGCGAGATGATCGTGGGTGATGCCGAGCTTCTGGCGCACCTGCGGCGGCATGTTGGTGATGAAGACGTCGGCTTCAGCGACCAGCTTGTAGAGCACCTCGCGTGCGTCCGGCTTGGTGAGGTCGAGCGCGAGGCTCTTCTTGTTGCGGGCCTCCAGCATCCACGCGAAATTATGCTCGCTTGCGGGATAGCCGGGCAAATTGGGCAGATTGCGGTAGGGGTCGCCGGCGCCGGGCGGCTCGATCTTGATGACGTCGGCGCCGAAGTCGGACAGCACGGTGGCGGCCGCGGGCGCCGCGATGAAGCTCGCGCAGTCCAGGACCTTGAGCCCGTCAAAAATGCCTTTTTCCATCGTGCCGTCGCTCCCGTGGCGCTTGTTGGTGTTTTTCCGGTAGCTGGAATTATCGTGTGCGATGATCCCGTTGAGCGGCCATTTGACCCATCTCGGGGCGATGATGCAACGGGTTGTTGACCGTCATTGCGAGCGGAGCGAAGCAATCCATACCTCATCTCGGGGATGGATGGATTGCTTCGTCGCTTCGCTCCTCGCAATGACGTGTCCGACTACTCCACCCCCGCCATCAGCGCGGCGTTGCCGCCGGCGGCGGCGGTGTTGATTGTGATCGTCTGCTCGGTGGCGAAGCGCGCAAGGTAATGCGGGCCGCCGGCCTTGGGGCCGGTGCCGGAGAGGCCGCTGCCGCCGAACGGCTGTACGCCGACGACGGCGCCGATCATGTTGCGGTTGACATAGATGTTGCCGACCTGGAGGCGGTCGATGACGTGCTCGATGGTGTCGTCGATGCGGGAATGAATGCCGAGCGTCAGTCCGAAGCCGGTCGCCTCGATCGCGGCCAGCACGTCGCCGAGCCGCTCGGCGCGGTAGCGCACGACATGCAGGATCGGGCCGAACACCTCCTCGGTGAGCTGGCTTGCCGACGACAGCTCGAAGATATGCGGCGCAACAAACGTGCCGGCCGGCGCCTCGCCGGCGAGATGCACCCGCGCCTCCTTCTTCATCCGCGCGATATGCGCGTCGAGCCGTTGCTTGGCTTCCGCATCGATGACAGGTCCGATATGCGTCGATGGCTGCGAGGGATCGCCGATCTTCAATTCGCGCGCGGCGCCCGCGATCATCTCGATCATGCGGTCGGCGACGTCGTCCTGCACGAACAGCAGCCGCAGCGCCGAGCAGCGCTGGCCGGCGGAGCGGAACGCCGAAGTCACGACGTCGTCGGCGACCTGCTCGGGCAGCGCGGTGGCGTCGACGATCATCGCATTGATGCCGCCGGTCTCGGCGATCAGCGGCACGATCGGGCCGTCCTTGGCGGCGAGCGTCCGGTTGATCGCGCGCGCCACCTCGGTCGAGCCGGTGAAGACCACGCCGGCGATGGCGGGATGGCCGACCAGCGCGGCACCGGCGGCGCCGTCGCCCTGGACCAGATACAGCGCCGATCTCGGCACGCCTGCCTCATGCAGCAGGGCGACGGCTTCGGCCGCGATGCGCGGGGTCTGCTCGGCCGGCTTTGCGATCACCGCATTGCCGGCCATCAACGCCGCCGTCACCTGGCCGAGGAAGATCGCGAGCGGGAAATTCCACGGCGAGATCGCGACGAAGGCGCCGCGGCCGTGCAGCTCCAGCACGTTGCTCTCGCCGGTCGGGCCAGGCATCGTCTCGCCTTCGCCGAACAGTTTTTTGCCGAGTGCCGCATAGTAACGGCAGAAGTCGATCGCCTCGCGCACCTCGGACAGTGCGTCGTCGAGCGTCTTGCCACCTTCGCTCTGCAGCAGCGCGAGGAAGTGCGCACGGCGCTGCTCGAGCAGATCGGCCGCCTTGTCCAGCATGGCCGCGCGTTGTGTGGCCGGCGTCGCGTTCCAGGCCTTGAAGCCACCGCGCGCCGCGGCGACGGCGGCATTCGCCTGCTCGATTGTCGACGTCGCGACCGCACCAGACGCCGCCTTGGTTTCGGCTGTTATCGCAGATGTCAGCGCATCGAGCGCCTTTCGTTCGCCGAATTCGATGCCGTGCGAATTCTGGCGCTGCGGCCGATAGAGGTCGGCCGGCAGCGGGATTCCGGAATGCGCTGCATTGTTGTCGCCGCCGATGATGTCGGCAGGGCGGCGCAACAGGTCCACGATCGAGACGCGATTGTCTGCGGCCAGCGCCACGAATGACGAGTTGGCGCCGTTCTCGAGCAGCCGCCGCACCAGATAGGCGAGCAGGTCGCGGTGGCTGCCGACCGGCGCATAGGTGCGGTGGGCGATGTCCGGGTGATCCTGGCCGAGCTGGGCGTAGAGCGCCTCGCCCATGCCATGCAGCCGCTGGAATTCGAAGCTCGCGGGATCGTCCGACAGTTCGAGGATGGTCGCGACCGTCAGCGCGTTGTGGGTGGCGAATTGCGGGAACAGCCGCGGCCGCAGCGCCAGCAGCTTGCGCGCGCAGGCGACGTAGTTCAGGTCGGTCATCGCCTTGCGCGTGAACACCGGGTAGCCGTCGAGCCCGCGCTCCTGCGCGCGCTTGATCTCGGTGTCCCAATAGGCGCCCTTGACGAGGCGCACCATCATCTTGCGGTCGAGCGCTCGCGTCAGGGCATCGATATAATCAATCACCTCGGTGGCGCGCTTCTGATAGGCCTGGATCGCAAGCCCGAAGCCGCTCCAGCCGGCGAGCGACGGGTCGGCGAAGGCCGCGGCGATGACGTCGAGCGACAGTTCGAGCCGGTCGGCCTCCTCGGCATCGACGGTGAAGTTGAGGTCGTACGCCTTGGCGCGGCGCGCCAGATCGATCAGCTGCGGCACCAGTTCGCTCATCACCCGCGCGTGGCTGACCGCCTCGAACCGCGGATGCAGCGCGGAGAGCTTGACCGAGATGCCGGGCCGGTCGGGCAGGCGCTGATCGCCGGCCGCCTTGCCGATCGCCTCGATCGCACGGGCGTAGGATTCGAAATAGCGGCGGGCATCGTCGGCGGTGCGCGCGCCCTCGCCGAGCATGTCGAAGGAATAGCGCGAGCCGCGCGCGGTGTGCGATTGCGCCCGCGACAGCGCCGCCTCGATGGTTTCGCCGAGCACGAAATGGCTGCCCATCAGCCGCATCGCCTGCCGCGTCGCGGCGCGCACTGCCGGCGCGCCGAGCCGCTTGGTCAGCCGGCCGATCGTGCCTTGCGGTGTTTCACCGGGCTGGATCACGCGCGCCGACATGCCGAGCGCCCAGGCCGAGGCGTTGACCAGGAATGCGCTGGATTTGGTCTCGTGATTGACGAAGTCGCCCTGGCCGAGCTTGTCCTCGATGAACTGGTCGGCGGTGCGCGCGTCGGGCACCCGCAGCAGCGCCTCCGCCAGCACCATCAGCGCCAGCCCTTCCTTGGTCGACAGCGCGAACTCCCGCAGCATGTCCTCGACCCCGCCGAGCGGATCGTCATTGGCCCGCATCGCCTCGATCAGGCGCGTCGCGGTGCGGTCGACCCTGGCCTCCTGGTCCGCGCCCAGCCTGGCGTCCTGGCGCAGGCGGCCGGCGATCGCCGTGTCATCGGGGGCGTAGGGCGCGCTGAACGGGGGCGGGAGCGGGTCTGGCATGGCGGTTCCTCGGGCAGTTCCTCGAACGGGGTTGCACGGGAACACCTACGCGCCCGTGGACCGTAGTTCGATAGACAAATTAGCAGATTTGCCTTATAAAATCTGGAGTATTTCAGTTTTTGCCGTGGATATGACAGATATCGACAAGACAGACCGTAAAATCCTCTCGATCCTGCAAGGGGATGGCCGGATTGCCAATGTGGAGCTGGCCGAGCGGATCGGCCTGTCGCCGACCTCGGTCGGCGAACGGCTGAAGCGGCTGCAGCGCGACGGCTTCGTCGAAGGCTATGGCGCGCGGCTCAATCCTCACCGGCTCGGCCTTGGCCTCTTGGTGTTTGTCGAGGTGCTGCTCGACAAGACCACGCCCGATGTGTTCGAGCGCTTCGCCAAGGCGGTGCAGACCGCGCCGGAAGTGCTGGAATGTCACATGGTGGCCGGCGGCTTCGACTATCTGGTCAAGGCGCGCGTCGCCAACATGACCGCCTATCGCCGGTTTCTCGGCGAAACGCTGCTGGCGCTGCCGGGCGTGCGCGAGACGCGAACCTACGCGGTGATGGAAGAAGTCAAGCGCGACGCGCCGTTGCCGGTCGGCTGATCTGATCCACAGCCATGCGCCGGATGTCTTGGCATCGCGGCGCACCCGCGATAATTCTCCCCCCAGTTGGGGGCCGCGACATGGACGATGCCAATAAGCCGATACGTGCGACGCGAACCGGGGTTGCCGGCGCGTTATGCGCAGCGATCTTGTCCCTGTTCGCGACGACGCCGGCCCCTGCGGCCGAGCTCAGCTCCGGCATCATGCAGCTCTACACATCGGTGTCGATCTATCCGCCGTCGGCCTCGACAATGACGGTCTGCTACGGCTTCGTCTGCCGGCGCCGCGAGATGCTCGACTTCAGCGCGGCCGACAGAGCCGCCCTGACCCGGATCATGGCCACCGGCCATGCCAACGCCGCCGCCGAACGCGCGGCCGTGCAAAAGGCCGTGATCTGGTTCGACCGCCGCATGGGCCCGATCCTCGGCACCAACAAGCGCGTCGCGAAAGCGGACTTCCGCGCCAACGACGATCAGCACAATTACGACTGCTGGGACACGACCCGCAACACGACCAGCCTGATGCTGGTGATGCAGACCTGGAACCTGTTCAAGTTCCACGATGTCGGGAATCCGCACTACCGCGGATTTTCGCTGGTGCAGACGCCGCACAACACCGCCGTTCTGCTTGAACGTGCCACCAAGGTAGAATGGGCCGTCGATCTCTGGCCGCGCGGCTATCTGCAACCGCCCGATGTCATGACCGTCGCGCAGTGGGTGACGGAAGATTGAACGGCTAATCGTTTCTGCAGCGGGCGTTCCGTGGTGTTCCATCCGCATTCATTGTAGGGAAGGCGATCCGCGTCATTGACGCTGGAACCGAACTCCAAGGGTTCGAATCAGCGTTCCGCGCCGCATCACCATAAGAACCAACTGACGTATTAAGACGGGCAGCATTCGGTCAACCCGAGGCTACGACATGCGTTCACGTTCGACCTGCATCGATGCCGCGATCGGCGGTGTTCGTTTCCCATTATTGCCTGCGCTTGCGCTGTTGTTGTGGCCTGCGCTCGCCGCCCCGGCCCGCGCGGGGGATGTCGAGGATTGCGGCGGCCCACCGACGGAAAAGGCCGAGGCTGCGTGTTCGGGCATCGTCAACGATGCCGCGCGCTCCACCGAGGATCGGACCAAGGCGTTTACCGGCCGCTCGCGGTTCTACATCGCTCGCAACAAGATCGATCGGGCCTTGAGCGATACCGATGCGGCGTTGCAGCTGAACCCGCAATTCGTGCCCGCGCTGATCGCGCGCGGCTATCTTCGGCAGCGCAACGGCAGCCTCGATCAGGCGCGCGCCGATTTCGATCGCGCGATCGAGCTCGAGCCGAAGAATCCGTTCGGCTTCCTGGCGCGCGGCAATCTGCGCGCCGACCAGCACGCCTGGACCGATGCGATCTCCGATTACGGCGAGGCGATCACGCTGCGGCAGGATATTCCCGCCGCCCATGTCGGACGCGCGCGGGCCTATGTCGAATCCGGCCAGCCCGATGCGGCGCTGGCCGACGCCAATACCGCGATCGCGGTCAATGCAAGCGCGCCGAACGCGTTCTACTGGCGCGGCCAGGCTTATCGTCGCAAGGGCGACATCGATCACGCGATCGAGGATTTCTCGCGCGCAATCGCGCAGGCGCCGCAGACCGAACGCAATGCCTATTTCGCCCGCGCCCAGCTCTACAGCGCCAAGGGCGACTACGTCAGGGCCATCGGCGATTTCGACCGGCTGTTGACGTTTCTTCCCGACAACAAGGAGATCCAGCAGCAGCGCCAGCAGGCGCTCGCGATGCAGGCCGAGCTGGCCAAGGCCGGTGCGGCCCCGCAATCGCCGGCGACGCCGGCTCCGGCCGCGCCGACGGCGGCCGCGGCCAACCAGCAGGTCGAGCAGGCCAAGCAATTCGTCACACAGGGCAACTACACAGGTGCGATCGCCGATCTCAGCAAGGTGCTGAGCGGCGATCCCCGCAACGAGGCTGCGCTGCGGGTGCGCGCGCTGGCCTATTCACGGCTCGGCCGGATGGCGGACGCGCGCAACGATCTCACCGAATTGCTCAAGCTCAAGCCGAACGATCCGCAACTGCTGGCCTTCCGCGCGCTCAATGCCGCCGGCATGCGGCGGTTCGACGAGGCCATGACTGATGCCGGTCGCGCCATCACCCTCGATCCGAACAGTTCGCTGGCTTACCTGGCGCGCGGCCTGGTCAAGGCCGGCACCGGCAAGGTGCAGGACGCGCTTTCCGACTACGACCACTCGATCTCGCTCAATGCCAAGGAGACGCTCGCCTTCACCGAACGCGGCCTCGCCTATTTCGGCCTCAACCAGCTCGACAAGGCGCTGCTGGATTTCGATCAGGCGCTGGCGCTGGTGCCGACCAATCTGATCGCCAGATCGTGGCGCGGCCTTGCGCTGATGCTCAAGGGCCGTGCCGATGAAGGACTGGTCGATATCAACAACGTGCTGGAGCGCAGCCCCAACAATCCGACCGCCCAGCTCGGCCGCGGGCTCGCGATGCTGACGTCGTCCCAGTACGACCGCGCCATCGCCGCCTTCGACCAGATCATCACGCGGGCGCCCAACGATGCCTTCCCGCATGTGCTGCGCGCGCGGGCCTATCTCGGGCTGAAGAAGCCGGATGACGCGATGAAGGATCTCAACTTCGTCCTCGCTGCGCGGCCCGATTATCAGCCGGCGCTGACATTGCGCGGCATCACCTGGTCGGCGCTGCGCAACTACGACAAGGCGGTCGAGGATCTCGACCGGGCGATTGCGCAGAAGGAGACGGTGGAGGGGCTGTTCGCCCGCGCCAAGGCGCATGAGGCGCTCAACCAACCCGACAAGGCGACCGAGGACTTCCGCAAGGCGACGCAGCTCGCACCGTCGAGCGTGTTCGACGTGCTGGCGCAAGCGGAGTCGAAGCGCAAGATCGACCAATTGTCGAAGCGGGTGCCGTGCGGCACCGGGCAGGGCGGCACCTGTCTGTGACGCGCCAGCCGCGCGTCTTCCCGGCGCAAAGGATAAGCGTCGGCACGCGATCGAAGGCGGCCGGAAAAAAGTACAATACCGTGGCGCGCGGGCATCGTGCCCGCTCCGCCGAACGTCACGCATGTGATGTTGGATCGGCCCTCACTCCCGGATGGTATCCGAGAGTGTGCCGCTGGATCTCGCGCGGAGCGCTAGACCTTGAGGTTCTCGGCTGACGTCTTGCCGCGATTGGCGATCTCTTCGTATTCAACCGACTGGCCTTCGTTGAGGCTCTGAAGACCAGCCTTCTGAACTGCTGAAATATGCACGAAAATGTCCTTGCCGCCCGTTGCGGGCTGGATGAATCCATAACCCTTGGTCGGGTTGAACCACTTCACTGTACCTTTGGGCATTCCAGTCGTCTCCGCGGAATCAATCGAAAACAGACCTGCCGGTCCCCGCACAAACCGGCTTGTCCGCGCCGCACAGGATAGCAGTTTGAAAAAAGCTGGGTAGATCAAACCACGGTGTGTTTTTGCCCGGAAACAACCCGCTTTGCAGGGTTTTGGCGCCGGATTGCCTGTTTCGTGGTCAATTGATGCAGTGCAAAAGACCTGATTCCACTGACCCGAATTGGATCAATGGCCCCCACGCGCGCTGCCTTGAGACGGGCGCGCGGGGATTGGTCGGCCCCGTCTCAATAGGTCGCGGAGAGATACTCGACGATCTTGCCGACGTCGGCCTGGTCGATCGGCGCACCGTAGACCTTGATCATCCTGGTCACCTCGGCCTGCCAGAAATCCTTCTTGAACTTCTCGCCCTGCGGCTGGGTCTTGATGTAGTCCGCCGAGTGGCAGCCGGAGCAATTGTTCTGCACCACGTCGAGGTTTGGACCCGGCTTGAACGCCGCGGTCTCCTCGGGAAGCGTGTAGTTGACGGGCGCGGCGATCGCAGCGCCGATCGACAGCGTGGCGATCGCGACGAGGGAGGCAAGCAGCTTGCTGGTCATGATGCTTCTCCTCACGCCGCGGTGACGCGCACGGTTTCGACGACGTTGCGCAGATAGCCCGCCGGATTCCACAGTGGATCCATCGGCTGGGTGTCGCCGGCATTGTTGGTGGCGCGCACCTTCAGCTCCGAGGCGCCGGGGGGAAGCGCGACCTTCAGCTTCCATTCGCGGAAGGCGTATTTGCCGAGATCCTTGCCGAGCTTCGCCGGTGTCCAGCTCTTGCCGCCGTCGGTCGAGACCACGACCTCCTTGATGCCCTTGCCGCCGTCGAAGGCGATGCCGCGCAGCGTGGTGCGGCCGGCCTTCAGCTTCGCGCCGTCGGCAACGCTGGTGATGAACGAGCGCACCGTGAAGCGGTTGATCGGGATCGTCGCCTTCGGTGCGGTGCCGGGTTCGATCGCGTTGTTCGGCGTATCCGGAATCCGGTAGGCGGACTTCATCCAGAAGCCGTCGAACACACTGTCGATCACGGTGATCTCGTTGAGGTGCTTCACCCAATAGGTGCCGTAATAGCCGGGCACCACGAGGCGGAGCGGGAAGCCGTTGAGGAACGGCAGGTCCTCGCCGTTCATGCCCCAGGCCAGCATCACCTCGCCGTCGCGCGCATGATCAATGTCGAGCGCCTTGACGAAGTCGGGCGTCGTCTCCATGACCGGGCCGTCCATGCCGTTGAAGGTGACCTGCTTGGCGCCGGCCTGCACGCCGGCCATGTCGAGCACGGTCTTCAGCGGCACGCCGTGCCAGCGCGCGCAGCCCATCGCGCCGTTGGCGAGTTGGCCGCCGGCGACTCGCGGATTAAAGAAGCCGCGGCTGTTGCCGGAGCACTGGTTGACGGCGACGAGCTCGGTGGCCTTCAGCTTGCGGATGTCCTTCAGCGACAGCTTCAGCGGCTTGTCGACCTTGCCCTTGATCTCGAGCGTGAACTTGTCCGGATCGAGGTCGTAGGGGATGCCGGCGAGGTGATAGCGGACGAAGAACGCGTTGTTCGGGGTCAGGGGGCCGTCGTTGAAGATCGCAAACGGGGTTTCGAGCTGCGGCGGCCGGCTGGTCAGGCCGATCATCGGGCGCTTCTGCGGGTAGCGCACCAGCGGCCGTTCGCCGTTGTCGAAGGGCAGTGTCACGGTGTCGAGGGCGAACGCGCCCCTTGATCCCAGCCCCGTCACCAAAGCGGCCAGCACGGCGCGCTTCATCAAGTCTCGTCGATCGAGCATTCCGCTTCCTCCGAAGCTGTTCTGTCCCGAGCTGGTCATCACCAGGCTCAGATTGCCTTGCGCGCCTTCGCATCATGGAATGCGCGCAGCGACAAATGTCGCACCTGACAACCCCAAGTCA
This sequence comes from Bradyrhizobium sp. CER78, assembly GCF_029846235.1. Classification (GTDB taxonomy): domain Bacteria; phylum Pseudomonadota; class Alphaproteobacteria; order Rhizobiales; family Xanthobacteraceae; genus Bradyrhizobium. The sequence continues at coordinate 45,046 of NZ_JARVWP010000028.1, read as the reverse complement.
ATTGAGCTTTCGCCGCGGTGCGTCGCAACAACGAAAAGCCCCGGCCGCATCAGGCGACCGGGGCATTTCGATTCCAGGTAGTTGGTTCGATCAGTAGCAGACGTTTACGGTGCGATAGCGATAACCGTAGGGCGTCATCACCAGGCGGGTGACGTAGCAGCCGGAGTCGACGAAGCCAACGGAGATGCCGGGGCCACCCCAGAAGTGATGGTGGTACGGATGCCAGAAGAACGGCTTGGCGGACGCGGAGGTGGGCGCCAGCGCGGCGGCGCCGAGGGTTGCGGCAGTGGCCAGAGCAAGCGTGACTTTGCGAAGCATGGTCGTCTCCTTCAGATGCGCGTTGAGCTCTGTCGCGGCGCGGTTGCAGTGTTACCCATCGCCAGTCAGTCGCATCCGGCACGGGACGCGTTCGAGCATCGTGGCTGAACGCTCCGCTGGATGTGCGGCAGGTCACATTGGATGAGGGGGAGATGAACCGGTCAGGCGGCGACCGCGCGCCGGTCGTCGACCAGCGCGGACAGCACCCGCGTCGCCTCGACGGTGCGCACGGTCATCGGCTCGTTGCGGCCGCGGATCGCAACCTCCTGTGCCGGCAGGGCATCGACGGCGAGGCCCGCGGTGACGCGCACCTCGTCGGAAATGACGGCCTCGCAGGCCAGCGCCTTCGTCATGTCCTGCAGCCGCGCCGCGACGTTGACGGCGTCGCCGAGCGCGGTGAACACCATGTGGTCGCGATAGCCGATATCGCCGACGATCACCTCGCCGCCATGGATGCCGATGCCGAAGCGGATCGGCTCGCGCAAATCGTGGCTCAGAAACTGGTTCAGCTCGTCGATATTGGCGGCGATCAATGCCGCGGCGCGCAGCGCCTGGCGGCAGGCCTCGTGCCGGTCGGTCGAGAGCCCGAACAGTGCCAGCATGCCGTCGCCGATGAACTGGTTCGGCCGCCCGCCGGCTTCCAGCACCGCTTGCGACACCGCGCCGAGGAAGCGGTTGACGATGAACACGGTGTCGAACGGCAGCCGCTTCTCGGCAAGCTGCGTCGAGCCGCGCATGTCGACGAACATGCTCACGAGATAACGCTCCTGGCCGACCCGCGTCGGATTGCTGGCATGCGCGTTCGCCGACGTCGTGCTCGGCAGGAACAGCTGGAAGAAGGTCAGGTCGCCGGTCGGCCGCAACTGGCAGGCCAGCCGGATCGACGGATCGTCGGTGCCGACCCGGTGCAGCACGAAGGCCTCTCGCGGCGACGGCTCGGGCAGCGCGGCGTGATCGCCGATGATGCGGATGCGGCAGGTCGAGCAGCGCGCGCGGCCGCCGCAGACGCTGGCATGCGGCACGTTGTAGCGCAGGCTGGCTTCCAGCACGCTCAGCCCCTTCGGCACCCGCAGCGTGCGGCCGTTGCCATAGGATAGCGCGATCATGCCGCCGCGGCGTTCCAGCAGGGTCCGCGCCCCGCGCGCCAGCAGCACGAGGCCGAGCAGGCCGAGATAGCCGATCGTCAGGTCATCGGTGATCCTCTCGAGCATGGCCCCTTGCGCCGCCGTGCCGAGCTTCTGGACCGACAACTCCTCGCGCCGCCAGTCGGGATCCTGGTAGTCGGCGATCGTGGCGCGGCCGGCCTGATAGATGCCGAGCATCGCCAGCGTCGGGATCAGCACGGCTGTCGCGAGCAGGAAGGGCGCCGCGCGCTTGAAGAACGCGCGCATCCGCAACCAGAAATACAGGCCGATGCAGCCATGCACCCAGGCAATCACCAGCACCGCCAGCATCGTCCACAGCCGGTTCGGCGACACGATGAAGAACGTGTAGAGCTCCTGCGGATAGAGCTTCTCGTGCCCGTACAGGGTCTGGCCGAGCCGGACGCCGACGACGTGCGCGACGATCAGCATCGGGACGCTGAGGCCGAGCGTGAGCTGCAGCGGCTCGATCGCCTTCCAGCGGAACTCGCGTCGCTCAAACAGCGCCCAGATACCGAGCGCGGCATGCACCAGGCAGGCGGAGTAGAACACGATGGCGACCGGCAGGAATTGCCAGAACCTGGTGTGGTAGTGCACCCCGATCGCCAGCGCTTCGGTCGAGATATTGCCGAGCGCATGGTTCAGGAAATGGCTGATCAGGTAGGCGAACATGATCGCCCCCGTGACCAGGCGGACCTGCCGCTGGCCGATGCCGCGGGCCATGTCCTGCAGGTGCTCGCGCGAAGGGGAGGCCATGTGATTCATGATCGGCAAGTCTAGTGTTTAATTCCCGCGCTGAATACCACCACGGGCCCGGGCAAGCCGGATCGCGGGCCGTGCGGAACGTTGACACTCCGTTAAGAGTCGAACAAAAAGCGCGCCGTGACGATAGCCCCTTCCGATAACATCGGTGTTAAACCGGCCCGTTCGCGCGCGCCGGATTGGCGCGGCGTCATCGCCGTGATCGTTGCCATGACCGCGATGCGGCTGGTCTATGCCCATGCGCTCGACCTGCGCACCGACGAGGCCTATTACTGGACCTGGTCGAAGGAAAACGTGCTGTCGTTCCTCGACCATCCGCCGATGGTCGCCTGGTTCATTCGCTTCGGCACCGCTGTTCTCGGCGATAGCAATCTCGGTGTCCGGATCAGTGGCATCGTGGCGATGCTGGCCACCCAACTCCTGCTCGCCGACATCGTCCGCCGTGTGACATCGAACAATATCCGCGCGGTGATGCTGGCGCTGCTGCTGCCGGAAGCGGCGCTTTATTACGGGTTGTTAATGGCCAAGGTCGCGCCCGATACGGCGCTGATCCCGTTTTCGGTGGCGATGCTGTGGTCGCTGGTGCGGCTCGCGCAAAGCAATGACGGACGTTGGTGGCTCGCCGCGGGGCTGTTCGCCGGGCTGTCGCTGCTGTCGAAATTCACCGCGGTGATGTTCGCGCCGGCGGTGCTCGCCTTCGCGCTGGTGCCGGACTGGCGATGGCGCTGGCTGCGCAGCCCGTATCCCTATCTCGCCGCGCTGATCGCGATCATCGTGTTCTCGCCGGTGCTGATCTGGAATGCGGAGCATGATTGGGCCTCGTTCCGCTTCCAGGCGGTGCGCGCCACCGTCGAGCGCGATCTCACCTTCCGCACTCTCGGCGAATTCGTCGGTATGCAGTTCGGCCTGGTCGGCTTCGTGCTGCTGCCGGTGACGCTGTTCGCAGCAGGGCTGACGGCATGGCGCGGCTATCTCAGGCGCGAGCCGGTCGCGATCCTGCTGGCGACCGCGGTGCTGGTGCCGTTCATCTATTTCCTCTGGAAGTCGCTGACCTTGCGGGTCGGCGACACCTGGCCGATGTTTCTGTGGCCGGCGGGCTTTGCGGCGGTTGCTGTCAACGTGACACGGATGCCGTTCGAGGGCTGGTCGGTCGGGCTCGTCAAATCGACGGTGTATTGGGCGCGGACTGCGATTTCCACCGGCATCGTGTTCGTCGTCTGCGTGTTTCTCTATTACATGTTCGCGCCGTGGAATCTGATCGGCCGTACCGATCCGATCGGCACCGAGGCAGGCTACGATGCGGTGGCTGCGCGCACGCTGGCGCAGGTCGAGGCGACCGGTGCGACCTGGGTCGCGACCACGGATTACCGCACCTATGCGATGCTGCGCTGGATGCTGCGCGGGCGGGTGCCGGTGATCGAGATCAACGAGCGCGGCCGCTTTCAGGGCTTCGCCGATCCCGGCATGAGCCGGATCCGCGATCACGTCGGCGTCTATGTCGGGCGCGAGCCGGAGAACAATCTGCCGCTGTGGAAGGAAACATCAGCGGTGCGGCAGCCGCTGGAGCACGTGACGCGAAGCTGGCGCGGCATGGTGATGGACACCTATGCGCTGGAGAAAATCTCAGGCTGGACCCCTGATCTCTCGCCGCCGCCGGACACCACCTTCTTCCGCTGGCGCGTGCTGGCCTTCTCCTTCTCCCCGCGTGCGGGGAGAAGGTCGGGATGAGAGGGAGTTTGAGGACGGTGAGAGTTGGACTCGCGGAGACTCCCCCTCACCCGGAATTTGCGCTTCGCGAAAATTCCGGCCTCTCCCCGCAAGCGGGGCGAGGCGAAGAGAGCTATTCCTCTTCCTCCCGCTTGCGGATCAGGTCCTTCGCCAGATCGGTCAGCGCCGGGCGCGGCAAGGCGTTGAAGGGGAGCGGGCGGGTGACGTCGATCGCGGCGAGGCCGAGGCGGGCGGTCAGGAGGCCGTTGAGCATGCCTTCGCCGAGCCGCTGCGAGAGTTTTGCCGCGATGCCGTGGCCGAGCATCTGCTGGATCAGGCTGTCGCTCGCGGCCATGCCGCCGGTGATCGCCAGATGCGCGATCACGTGGCGCAGCAGGCGCATCATGCCGAGCGCGCCGGGCCGGCCGCCATAGAGCCGCGCCAGCTGCCGGATCATCCGCAATGACGCCACGAACACGAACAGCACGTCGAACAGCGCGCGCGGGCTGACCGCGGTGACGACCGAGACGCGCTGCGCGGCCGAAGACACCAGCCGCCGGGCCTCCTCGTCGAGCGGCGTCATCAGCTCGCGCTCGGCAAGCCGGATCATGTCGGCGCCGTCGATGATGTCGTCGGTGTGACTCTGCAGCGCGCTGCGGGCGCGGGCGAGCTGCGGGGTCCGGTGCGCAAGCTTGAGCAGGTCGGCGACGACGGCTCGGCTCGCCGCCCGGTCGTCGCTGATCAAAACCTCGGCGGCGCGCAGATGCAGCTTCTCGATGGTGGCAAGCCGCGCGAGGCCGACGAGCTCGCGCATGGTGACGACCGCGAGCGCCACCGCGGCGATGACGGCGAGCGCGAGCCCGAGGACGCCGAGGCCTTCATTGCGCGCGAACAGATCCTCGACCAAATTGAGGACGCCGAGCCCGGTGCCGAGCACCACGAGGCCCGCGACCGCGCTCGAGAACAGCGTGCCCCAGCGGAAGCCGCGGCGCGCCGGCAGCAGCGGCGTATCGACCGGCACCGGCAGCTGCGCGGGCTCGGACTCGGGCACGATCTGGATGGTGCCGCGCATGAGGCGGCCGCTGTCGTCCGGATCCATCACGACCACGCCGGGATCGTCGAGCTTGAACGTCGCCGGCCGCCGCGGAGGCGTCTTCTCGTTCATTGCAGTTTGTCTCCGATCAGGAACTGGAGGACGCGGTCAAGGCGGATGTGAGGCAGCGCCGGCTCCGCATCGCCGCTGCGTTCCAGCTTCGGCGGGCGGAAGCGCAGGAAACGATAATCGGCGGCCTCGGCGCCCGAGCTCGAGAGCCCGCGGAATCCGCCGTTGAACAGCTCCTCGGGATTGTCGGGCAGGTCGCCCGGAAAGGTAGCAACCTCCGTCTCGCCATCCAGTGTCTCGCCGTTGGCGACTTCGCCCCGTGCCGGCGTGCCGAGGATCGACGGCAGCTTGTCGCGGCCGCGCTGAACCTGCGCCTCGCGCGTGGCGCGCACCGCGGCGAGCGCCACCACGTCGATTGCGGCGCCGGCATATTCGGCGCGCTCGGCGGCCCTCGCCACGATCCGCCGCAGCACGGCTTCGAGCCGGTCGTGGCTCTGGTGATGCAGATGGTCGGCCTTGGTCGCCGCGAACAGGATGCGGTCGATGCGCGGCCGGAACAGCGCGCTCAGGATCGTGCTGCGGCCGATCCGGAAGCAGTCGAGGATGCCGGCGAGCGCGGCCTCGAGATCGTGCAAGGCTTCGGGGCCGGCATTGAATGCGGCGAGCGCATCGGCCAGCACGATCTGGCGATCGAGCCGCGCGAAGTGGTCGCGGAAGAACGGCCGCACCACGACGTCCTTGTAGGCCTCGTATCGCCGCCGCATCATCGCCCATAGCGAATGATCGGGCGTGCTGCCGTCAATGGGCACGTCGAGCGGCGCGAAGGTCAGCGCCGGCGTGTCGGCGAGATTGCCCGGCATCAGGAAGCGCCCTGGCGGCAGCAGGCTCATCGCGAAACGCTCGTCGCGGCAGGCGCGCAGATAGTCGGTGAACAGTTTTGCCTCGGTGAGCGCAGCCTGTTCATCTTCTTTGGCCTCGGGCTTCAGCGTCGCGAGATGGGCGTGCCAGGGCGCCGCGAGTTGTGCGCGCAGCGGCTCGCGCGACAATGCAAGACTCTCCGCAGACCATTGCTCGTAGTTCTTGCTCAGCAGCGGCAGGTCGAGCAGCCACTCGCCGGGATAGTCGACGATGTCGAGCGTCAGCCGCCGGTCCGCGCCATTTTGCCGCTGATACTCGATCACGAGGCGAAGCTCGGAGATGTCGGTGGTCGAGTTCGGCCAGGTCCGTTCCTCGACCAATGTCCTGACATGGTTCTCATAGGCGAAGCGCGGCACTGCATCGTCGGGCTGCGGGGCGAGATAGGCGCGTGCAATCCGTCCCGAGGCATAGGCCTCGAACACCGGGAAGCGGCCGCCGCGTGTCAGCCCATGCACCAGCGCGGTGATGAACACGGTCTTGCCGGCGCGCGACAGGCCGGTGACGCCGAGCCGCACCGTCGGGTTGAAGAAACCCTCGCCATAGTCGAGCAGCGCCCGCGCCGAGAGACGGGCTTCCTCGACGATATCAGAGAAACTGGGGGGCATGGAGGGTTAACGACAAACCCGGCAGGAGGGACCAAAAGGGCGGGCGATCACCCGCAAGTTGGCGATTATCGGGCCAAAATCAAGCTTCACATTTCCGGCGCCTTTGCAGGCGAGGGATGATGAGGGGATTGAACGCGCCGCGTCACCCGCGCTACCCATAGTCAAACGGCCACAGGAAAGCCTGCATGACGGTCTTCCGCCTGAAGCAACTTGCCTCGACCTCGATCCACGCGGCCGGCGCCGCGCTGTGGAACTACGACCGCGCCGAGCTGATCGCCGACGGCGTTGTTCATCTCGTCGGCGTCGCTTTCGGGCTGGTTGCCGCCACCGCGCTGATCGTGCTGACCACGGTCTATGCCGGCCCGTTCGACGTCGCCGTGGTGTCGGTCTATGTCGCGGGCCTGCTCGGGATGCTGACGCTGTCGGCGACCTATAATCTCTGGCCGGTGTCGCGCGCCAAATGGGTGCTGCGGCGCTTCGATCATTCCGCGATCTATCTGTTGATCGCCGCGACCTACACGCCGTTCATCGTGGAACTGAAGGACAGCTATTTTGCGATCGCGCTGCTCGTCGGCGTGTGGTGCGTGGCGATCGTCGGCATCTGGCTGAAGCTGCGCTATCCCGGCCGCTTCGACCGGCTCTCGGTCGGGCTTTACCTCGCGATGGGCTGGAGCGGCATCATGCTCTATGACCGCGTCGTCAAGGCGCTGCCCACGATGGCGCTCGGCTTCGTGCTGGCGGGCGGTATCCTCTACAGCCTCGGGGTGATCTTCCACTCCTGGCGGCGGCTGCGCTTCCAGAACGCGATCTGGCACTGCTTCGTGCTGCTCGGCGCCGCCTGCCACTATACGGCGGTGTTCGACGTCGTGCTGGCGAGCTGAAGTTCTCGCCATCAGCCGTAGATGGGCTATCATGTTCTCGTTAGGCCCATTCAGCCCTCTCACCGTCACCCCCCGCGCAACGGCTTTGCCGTTGTCGCTGGAGGAGCCGCGTAGCGGCGTCTCGAAGGGTCGACGGCCACCAGCCTGGCCGTGCATCCTTCGAGACGCGCTACGCGCTCCTCGGGATGACGGGAGGCGCAGGGTTGGGTAAGCAAATTGACAACGTGCAAGCAAAGATAGCGGGAGGATGGCCATGCAGGTGGCAGGGAAAGTGGTGGTGGTCACCGGCGGTGGCAATGGCATCGGCAAGGCGCTGTGCGAGGCGTTCCACGCCGCGGGCGCGTCCAAGGTCGTGGTGGTCGATCTCGACCATGCGGCGGCGGAAAAGGTCGCGGCCTCGGTCGGCGGTGCCGCCTTCAAATGCGACGTCGGGCAGGAGAAGAACGTCCTGCATGTGATCGAGGAGACCGAGCGCATGTTCGGTCCGATCGCGCTGTTCTGCTCCAATGCCGGCATCGGCGGCGGCTTCGATCCGCTGTCGAAGAATGCCGGCGGCACCTCGGACGAGCCGTGGTCGCGGAGCTGGGCGATCCATGTGATGGCGCATGTCTATGCCGCGCGGCATCTGGTGCCGCGGATGAAGGCGCGCGGCGAGGGCTACTTTCTCAACACGATCTCGGCGGCGGGGCTCTTGTCCCAGGTCGGCAGTCCCGCCTACTCGACCACCAAGCACGCCGCGGTCGGCTTTGCCGAAAACCTCGCGATCTCGCACCGCGCCGACAACATCAAGGTCTCGATCCTCTGCCCGCAGGGCGTCGACACCAACATGCTGCGCTCGATCCCGAAGGGCCCGCAATCCGGCGACGGCGATCTCACCGCGGAGCAGGTCGCGCAGGACGCACTCAAGGGCATCGAGCAGGAGACCTTCCTGATCCTGCCGCACCCGCAGGTGCTCGGCTACATGCGCAAGAAGACCGAGAACTACGACCGCTGGATCGGCGGCATGGCCAAGATCCAGGCCAAGATGCGGGAAGCGCACGGGAAGTGACGCGCGGCGCGTGTCGCGTAAGCTAGTCGCCGTGAGGTGAGCACCCTGGTTAGGCTCCCTCTCCCCTTGTGGGAGAGGGTGGGGTGAGGGGTGGCCCCGGGCGAGATTGATCGAAGCTCGCTATCGCAATTTTCACTCGCATGCCGTTGAGACAATCGAGAGAGCACCCGTGTGGTACCCCTCTCCCCAACCCTCCCTCACTCACAAGGGGGGAGGGAGCCCAATCGCCGGTGGCCTCCTCACTTGTGCGTGCGGAGCTTCATCACTTGATCAGCGCGATCGCCTCGCGAAACCGGGGATGCTCGGCGGTTTCCAGCCATTCGAACACCACCATCTCGGTGGTCACGATCTCGGCGCCGTGCCGCTCCATGCGGCGGATCGCGGTTTTCTTGTCTTCGGCGCGGCGCGAGCCCAGCGCATCGCGCACGACATAGGCCTTGCGGCCGGCGTCGAGCAGGCCGAGCACGGTCTGCTGCACGCAGACATGCGCCTCACAGCCGGCGACGACGAGGTGCCTGTCGGGTGAGACCGCGCCGAGGAATTCGCGCTCGCGGACGGCGTCGAAGGTCATCTTGTGGATCAGTTGCGCCTCGGTGGTCGCAAGCTCGGCGATGGTCGCGCCGAGGCCCTTGGCATTCTGCTCGGTGAAGACCGTAGGAATATCGACCAGCCCGGCCATGTCGATCAATCGCCGTGCATTCCTCACTGCTGTCGTGCCCTGATCGATCGCCGGCATCAGGCGGGACTGGAAGTCGACGATCAGCAGCAGCGACTTTCTCGGATCGATCGTCAGCATGACCTCACTCCTTGCCGAGTTGCGCGATCTTCTCGCGCAGATAGGTATCCATCAGATCGGGCGCGGAGGCGCCGAACATTCGGATGCGGCCGGTGTGCAGCAACAGCAGCAAGCCGGTCGCGTGCGCGAAGCAATCCACCATGACCGTGTTCGCCTTGTGCCTGGATGCGCCGAGCGCCTCGGACGCTTCCGCAATCGGATGCAGCGCGGCCTCTAGCGCGGCGTTCAGCTCGTGGTCGCGGTCATGGCCGAGACCGGCCGGCTTCATGCCGCCGCGGAACAGATAGAAGCCGAGATCGAGGTCGCGCGGGTTCTCAACGTAGTAGCGGAAGAAGGCCATGCCCGCCGCATGCAGCCGCTGTTTGGCGCCGCGCGTCGTCGCGACCGCGGCGCTGACGGCCTCGCCCAGCGAGGCCAGCGATTGCCGCAGCACCTCGGCATAGATCGCTTCCTTGGACTCGAAGTGGAAGTACAGCGCCGCAGGCGTGTAGCCGGCCCGCGTCGCGATCGCCCGCAGGCTCGCGCCCTCGAGGCCTTCTTCGGCGAACACGCTGCGCGCCGCATCGAGGATCAGCTCCCGCTTGTGGCGGCTGACCGCTTCCTTCCTGCTCTCGCGCATCTGCATCCGGCCGAATCCGTTCTTGACTCAATTCTGACAGCGTTAGATAATTTAACAGTGTTCGAATAAATGAGCAAGGGAGAAGCGCCATGCTGATGACGGCTGCGGAGTACCGGGAATCCCTGCGCCGCTACAAGCCGCGGGTGTTCGTCAACGGCGAGGCGGTGGCGAGCGTCGCGGACGAGCCGTTGCTGGCGCCGGGCGTGGCGGGGGTCGGCGTGACCTACGATTTCGCGCACCTCGCCGAGCACGCGCCGATCATGACGGCGCGGCAGGCGACCTCCGGCAAGACCGTCAATCGCATGCTCCACATCAATGAGAGCTCGCAGGATCTGTTGTACAAGCTCGAGGCGGTGCGGCTGGTGTGCCGGACCTCGGGCTGCGCCCAGCGCTATCTCACCCACGATGCGCTGAACGGCCTCTATCAATCAACGAAGTTGACCGACGATCGCCATGGCACCGACTACAGCCAGCGCTTCCTCAACTACCTGCACGAGGTGCAGGACCAGGACCTGACGCTCGGCGTCGCGATGACCGATGCCAAGGGCGACCGCTCCAGGCGGCCGGGCCTGCAGGCCAATCCGGACGTCTATGTTCATATCAAGGAGCGTCGCCCCGACGGCATCGTGATCCGCGGCACCAAGGCGATCGTGACCGGCGCGCCCTACATGCACGAATTCCTGGTCATGCCGTGCCGCACCCACGTGCCTGCCGACAAGGATTTTGCGGTCTGCTGCGCCGTGCCGGTCGATGCGCCCGGCGTCACCATCGTCGCACGGCCGGCCGGCCGGCCCGGCGATGCCAGCGCGAAATTCTCGGCGAAGTACGGCCAGTCGGTCGGCGTCGTGATGTTCGACGACGTGTTCGTGCCGCATGACCGCGTCTTCCTCGCCGGCGAGACCGAGGAGGGCGGTTTCCTCACCACGTCCTATGCCACGCATCACCGCCACTCCTGCATCGGCGCGCGCGCCGGCTTCGGCGATCTCCTGATCGGCGCCGGCGCGTTGATGATCGAAGCCAACGGACTCGATGCCGAGAAGCACGCCCATATCCGCGAGGCGATGGTCGAGCTCATCACCATCACCGAGAGCTTCTATGCCTGCGGCGTCGCGTCCTCGGTCTATTGCACCAAGGACCCGGCGGGCTCGGTGATGCCGGACGCCGTGTTCTCCAACATCGGCAAGCTGCTGCTGGCGACCAAGATCTACGACATGCACCGCGTCGCACATTACGTCTCCGGCGGGTTGATCGTCGCGTTGCCGGGGCCCGACGAGGACCACAATCCGGAGACGCGCGCATCGCTCGGCGCCGTGATGGGCGGACGTCCGGATATTCCGGCCGAGCAGCGCGCCGAGGTGGCGCGGCTGATCGAGGACCTCACCGTATCGCATGAAGCCGGCTGGTATTCGGTGATCTCGCTGCACGGCGGCGGCTCGCCGGAGGCGATGAAGCGCGAGATCTGGCGCAACTATCCTATCATGGAGAAGGCCGAACTGGTCGAGAATTTGCTCGGCCGCGGCCTTGTCGACGAGGGCCAGCGGGTGTCGAAGCAGCCCGGCCGCTGCTGCGCCACCGGCTGCGAGGTGCCGGCGCCGTCGGCGCTTCCGCACGAACCCGCTCTCGTAAGGTGAGCGCACTCGTCAGTGCTCCCTCCCCCGCAAGCGGGGAGGGAACCCATCCGCCGGTGCCTTCCTTACGAGTGCGTGGGAGTCGCGCTTATCTCTAGCTCTTCTGCGTGTAGAGCAGCGGCACCGCGGAATCCACCATCACCTCGATCAGGCTGGCGCCTTGATGCGAGAGGGCACGCTTGTACGCGCCGGGAAGCTCGGCCGATTTCGTCACCCGCACCGCGTCGCAGCCCATGCCTTCGGCGAGCTTGACGAAATCGATGCCGGGCAAATCGAGGCCCGGCACGTTGCGCACCTGCATCACCTGGCTGAACGAGCGCATCGCGCCGTAGCCGGAATTGTTCATCACCACGACCGTCAGCGGCAGCTTGCGCTGCGCGGCGGTCCATAGCGCCTGGATCGAATACATCGCCGAGCCGTCGCCGATCAGGCAGACCGTGCGCCCCGAGCTGCGGCCGAGCGCCATGCCGACCGCCGCCGGCAGGCTGTAGCCGAGGCCGCCGCTCGCCATGGTGTAGAAACTGTCCTGGCCGCGCATCGGCATCGCCTTCTGCATCAGCGGGCGATGCGACGGCACTTCCTCGACCAGCGCATCATGCGGTCCCATCGCGGCCGAGAGCGCGTGCAGCGCGTATTCGGCGGGGATCGGATCGCCGGCTGCGGGTGCCGGCGGCAGGATGCGGCCCGCAGGCGCGGTGCGCCTGGTGTCGGGCAGCAGCTCGAGCAGCGCCGTCAGCGCCGGCTTCATGGTCGCGACGATGCTGTGGCCGGTCGGCGTCATCGCGGCGGCATCGGGATCGTCGGTGATCTGGAAGATCGGGGTCGCGCCGTCGAAGATCGCGGCATGGCCCTCGACATGGAAGGTGAAGACCGGCGCGCCGACCACGACGACAAGATCGTGCTCGCGCAGCGCGTCGGAAAGCTGGCCCGGTGCGGCATGCAGGAAGCCGGCAAATTGCGGATGCCGTTCGGGGAACGAGCAGCGCGCCGAGAACGGACTGGCCCACACCGCGGCCTTCGTCTTCTCCGCGACCTTGACCATGAGATCGACTGCCTCGGCCCGATCGACGGCGGGGCCGACGACGAGGGCAGGGCGCTTGGCCTCGCCGAGCGCCGCCACCAGTGCCTGCATCGCGGCCGCCTCAGGGCCAACCTCGCGGCTGACCTGGCGGGCGTCGAGCGGCTGCGTCGCATGCGCCCAGTCGTCGATCGGCACCGAGACGAAGGTCGGCCCGCAGGGCGGCTGCATCGCGACATAATAGGCGCGCGCGATCGCGGCGGGGACGTCTTCGGCGCGCGCCGGCTCGACCGCGAATTTCACGTAGGGCCGCGGGAATTCGGAGGCGCGCTCGGCGTAGAGGAACGCCTGCAGCGGCATGATCGAGCGCGCCTGCTGGCCCGCGGTGATCACCATCGGGGTCTGGTTGCGGTAGGCGTTGTAGATGTTGCCGAGCGCGTTGCCGACGCCGGCCGCCGAATGCAGATTGACGAAGCCGGCATTGCGCGTCGCCAGCGCATAGCCGTCGGCCATGCCGACGACGGAGGCCTCCTGCAGGCCGAGCACGTAATCGATGTCGTCGGGCCAGTCGCTCAGGAACGGCAGCTCGGTCGAGCCGGGATTGCCGAACACGCGTCTGATGCCCCACGCGCGCAGCAGGCCGAAGGTGGCGTCCTTGACGGTGACGGTCTTGCCTTTGCTGGCGGCGGGTTTGCGCGACGACATCGGGCGGCTCCCATTTCTGTCTTGTTTGGTTCCGTCATTGCGCGCGGCAAAAGCGGAAAGGCAATCCACCTGTCGATGGATTGCCTGACGATGTCAAGCCGCGGCGCCCATGGTTGCCGCGGCAACGGCTGAAAATCGTCCCGATGGTCCACGTCATCCCCGCGCAAAGGCTTCGCCTTTGCCGCTGGAGGTGCGAGCGGAGCGAGCCTCGAAGGATGCGGGGCCCGAGTGTGGCCGTCGATCCTTCGAGACGCGCGCTGATGCGCGCTCCTCAGGATGACGGATGACGTTCCCGCTGTGCAGCTAATTGGCCTTCAGCGCGGCGGTCTGCTTGGCGAGTTGCTTGTCGAAATCCTGCTCCAGCCCCGCCACATAGGTGGCGTTTTCGCCCGGCTTGACGAACGGGTTCGGCGCGCCGTCCTTCATCTGCGCGCGCTTGGCCTGCATGTCGTAGACCTCCGGATGCGGCCCGAGCAGCACGTCGACCTTCATCGCCTTGACCTTGACGAAGGTCGCGCGGTAGTCGTCGACGATGCCGGGATAGGTCGGGCGTCCGACCAGCCGGTTCAGCGCGACGGTCCCACTGCAGAAGAACAGCACGTTGCGCTGCTGGTTGCCGTCCTTCACCGTCATCTCCCAGCTGGTGCAGCCGGGCGAATGGCCGGGTGTCGTGTGCGCGATCAGCGTCACGTCGCCGAGCGTCACCTTGTCGCCTTCCTTGACGGTGCGGTCGACCTTGACCGGCGTAAAGGCCAGGTCCGCGTTGCTCTCGTCGCCCGGATAGTAGCCGCCCTCGAGCAGGGGCTGGTCGCGCTCGCCGGCGATCATCTGCGCGCCGGTCTCCTTCTTGATCTCGGCAAAGCCGCCGGTGTGATCGAGATGGGCGTGGGTGTTGAGGATGATCTTGATGTCGCCTTCCTTGAAGCCGAGCTTGGCGATGTTGTCCTTGATCATGCCGGTCGACTGCTGCATCGCGGTGTCCATCAGGATCAGCCCTTGCGACGTCTTGATGAGATAGACCGCGATCCCGTCGGTGCCGACATAGTAGATGTTGTCGATCAGCTCATACGGTTCGAACGGCGCGGTCCACTTCTTCATGACCGTGGCCATGAAATCCTTGAGCGTCTGTGCCTGCGCACCGGTTGCGATCAGCGCGAGCGCGCACAGCGCGGCTGCGATCGTCCTCATGGTTGCCTCCCTGCCTGTTATTGTTCGTGCACGGGCCGCACTATGCGTGCTGGCAACGCCGGGGGCAAGCGGCCGGCGGCAAGCCGCCCGACAAGGCGACCCGCCGTCCGGCGCATGCCTGTTCCGCAATCAGCTCGCGTATTGCGCGATGCCGTTGCCGAACGACCAGTTCTCTTTGACGACCTCGATCAGGTTGATGACGACATCGTCGGGCCGTCCCTGCAACTGGCTCTGATAGTCGTCCACGATCCGCTTGTAGAATGCCTTCTTCATCTCGACCGTGCGCCCGGCATTCATGGTGATCTGGATGAAGACGAGATCGTCGCTGTAGGTATTGCCGAGATAGTTCTCGGCATAGTTCAGGTCGCCGCGGTCATGCTCGGTGATGACCTGAAACTTGTCATTCTCCGGCACATTGATGGTCTCGCGCATTGCCTTGTAGACGATCTCGCCGAGGGTCTTGCGATATTCGGGGGACTTGCCGCGCTTCAGGTCGATACGAACGAATGGCATGGTGGTCTCCTGTGTTGTGCGGGTAGGTTTGGTCCCGCGTGATTGAGGCGCTGCGACGGTGCGAGAGCTTTCGCGTCGTCCGCTCGCGCCGGCGGCGTCGGAAAATTCAGCGGGTCGCCTTGAAGGCCTCCCATCGCGCGTCGCGCTCCTTCTGGTATTTTGGCAGTCGCTCCCCGACCATGTCGGCGCGACGCACCGGCTCACCGCAGGACTCGCAGACCGGGCCGAGCCCGGCGGGCTTGCCGCAGACGACGTGCGTGTAGTTCATCGCACGTCCCTCCTTTGGTGATTTGCACCAGGCCTCGCCCCAGGCGCGCAGCGCCATTAGAACAGGAAAGAACGCTTCGCCCTTCTCGGTGAGGTGATACTCGTGGCGCAACGGGTGCTTGTTGTAGACGCGCCGCGTCACCAGGCCGTCCGCTTCCAGCTTTTTCAGCCGTGCGGTGATCATCTGCGGCGTGCCGCCGGTCTGCGCCTGGATTTCCTCGAAGCGATGACTGCGCGCGAACAGCTCGCGCAAAACCAGTACAGTCCAGCGGTCGCCCACGACGGTTTCGGCACGGGCGACCGGACACAGCGTTTGGTCAGTCTTGTTGTCCTTGATTTTCGCCATCACGATTTCTTCATCGGGCTTGTTACTATGAATTTCATAGCAAATATGGCCCGGCATCGTTCCGAATGCAATGGGCCGTTGATGGCCCGGTCTTTCATCACCAAGGAGTGAGCCATGTCCACCGAACCGACGCCGGCAGCGGCCAAAGTCGATCTGAAGCTCGAGGTCGTCGTCATTCCCGTCGCCGACGTCGACCGCGCCAAGCGCTTCTACCAGGACCTGGGCTGGCGGCTTGATGCCGACTTCGTCAGACCCGACGGCTCGCGCGCCGTGCAACTCACGCCGCCGGGTTCGCCGACCTCGATCCATCTCGGCTCGGGAGCCGGGCTGCCGCGCTTCCTGATCGTCAACGACATCGAGGCGGCGCGCGCCGAGCTGATCGCGCGTGGCGCCGACGTCAGCGAGGTATTTCATCGCGGCGCGGAAGGCCGCATCAAGGGACCGGATCCGGAACGCCCGAGTTACGGCTCGCTTGCCACCTTCAACGACCCCGACGGCAATGTCTGGCTGCTGCAGCAGGTCACGCAGCGCCTGCCGGGCCGCGTCGACGGTAGCAGCACGAACTTCAATTCATCTGCCGATCTCGCCGCCACGCTCCGCCGGGCAGCGGCAGCCCATGGCGAGCACGAGAAGCGGACCGGCGGGCACGATGCGAACTGGCCGGACTGGTACGCCGAGTACATCGTCCGCGAGCAGGCCGGCAAGCCGCTGCCCGAATAGCCGAACTGCAACGCGTGCAACCGGCCGTGGCGGCCGATCCATTCTGACGACAACCGAGGTGCACGCGGCTTTGCCGGCGGCATCTCGTTCAAAGGAGCCAGTGCAATGACCAAGACATTTCAGGCATCAGTAACGGTCGCAGCGAGCCAATCGAACCAGGAAGCCATCGATCAGAACAGACGCAAGCTCCTCACCGGCGCGGCGCTGGGTCTCGCTGCAGCCGGCGCGGCCAGCCTGTTTCCGGCGCGCCCGGTTGCGGCGGCCGCTGATGATGCGATCCGCCCGTTCCACATCGATATCCCCGAGGCAGACCTCGTCGATCTCCGCCGCCGCCTGGCGGCAACCCGGTGGTCCGACAAGGAGACCGTCAATGACGACTCGCAGGGCGTTCCGCAGGCAATGCTGCGCGATCTCGTCCGCTACTGGCAGACCGACTACGACTGGCGCAAGGTCGAGGCGCGGCTCAACGCCCTGCCGCAGTTCATCACCGAAATCGACGGGCTCGACATTCACTTCATTCACGTTCGCTCCAAGCACGACGATGCCCTGCCGCTGATCGTCACGCATGGCTGGCCGGGTTCGGTGATCGAGCAGATGAAGATCATCGACCCGCTGACCAATCCCACCGCGCATGGCGGCAGCGTCTCGGATGCGTTCCACCTCGTGATCCCGTCGATGCCGGGCTACGGCTTCTCCGGCAAGCCGACCACGGTCGGCTGGGATCCCCAGCGGATCGCACGGGCCTGGGTCCAGTTGATGAAGCGGCTCGGCTACAGCAAGTTCGTGGCGCAGGGCGGCGACTGGGGTTCGCCGGTTTCCAACGAAATGGCCAAGCTCGGTGCGCCGGAGCTGCTCGGCATCCACGTCAATCTGCCCGGCGTCGTTCCGCCCGAGGTGTTCAAGGCCGTCTCTACCGGAGGTCCCGCGCCGGACAATCTGTCGGCGGAGGAGCAGCACGCCTTCGAGCAGATCAAGCTTCAGTTCGCCAAGCGACGGGCCTATGCGCAGATCATGGGGACCCGCCCGCAGTCCCTTGCGGCGTTCGCGGATTCGCCGGCGGGCCTCGCCGCCTGGCTGCTCGATCACGGCGACGGCTATGCGCAGCCGGCCTCGGCGATGACGTCGGCGATGCTCGGACATGCCGTCAACGGCCATTCCGCGGGCGCGCTGACCCGCGACGACGTGCTCGACAACATCACGCTGTACTGGCTCACCAACAGCGCGATCTCCTCGGGCCGCCTGTACTGGGAGAACAAGACCAACCTTTATCTACCCGCCAATGTCGCGATCCCTGCCGCGGTCACGGCGTTTCCCGGCGAGAGTTTCGTGGCGCCGCGGAGCTGGGCGGAAAAGGCCTATCACAAGCTGATCTACTTCCATCAGGCCGAGGCCGGCGGGCATTTCGCGGCGTGGGAGCAGCCCGACATTTTCAGCAGGGAAGTGCGGGACGCGTTTCGGCCGCTCCGCAAGCTGATCTGAGAATAGAGGAGGAACATCCGTCATGCCGAAACTTGCACTCATCGCCACCGTCGAGGTCGCGCCGGAAAAGCGGGATCAGGTGTTGTCGCAGCTCGCGGCGCACGGCGCCCGCTCGCTCAGGGATGAACCGGGCACGCTGCACTTCGACATCCTGGTGCCGCGCGAGGATGCGTCGAAGCTCTTGATCTACGAGGTTTACCAGGACGACGCCGCGTTCGAGGCGCATCGCAATGCGCGATCGATCGCACAGTTCCGCGAGGAGAGCGCCGGGCTCGGCATCAAGATCACCGCAACGCGGTGCACGCCCGCCGTCTAGCTGTCGTTGCGAGCGGCGTCACGCCCGGTTGAGGCTGGCGCCGCGCTCGGACAAAACCTTCTCGGCCTTGGGCGTCAGCTCGTAGAGGTCACCGTCCTTGGCGACGTATCCCTCCTTGATGAGCCGGTCGACTTCGCCCTGCGCGTCACCGG
Source organism: Bradyrhizobium sp. CER78 (assembly GCF_029846235.1). GTDB lineage: Bacteria > Pseudomonadota > Alphaproteobacteria > Rhizobiales > Xanthobacteraceae > Bradyrhizobium. Next base: position 26,816 of record NZ_JARVWP010000028.1, on the reverse strand, counting down.
CAAAGGCAATGGATTGGGCAATGTCGCAGAGGACCGCGACCTGTTCGTCTCTAAGCATGGCGTCCTCCGTCAGGGCGGGGAACGCGCAGACCTGCATTCGGTTCCAGCGTAAGCCGAAACGGGCTCAGACCATCTGACGCAGCAGCTCGATCAGGCGGCCGCATTCATCGTCCGTTCCGACCGTGATGCGCAGGAAATCCTCGATCCGCGGCTTCTGGAAATGCCGCACCAGGACGCCGCGCTCGCGCAGCTTCGCGGCGAGATCCGCGCCGCGATGGCCGCCATGGCGTGCGAACACGAAGTTCGCAAGCGACGGCAGCACCTCGAAGCCGAGCTCGGTGAGGCCGCGGACCAGCGCCTCGCGACTGCTGATGATGCGTTGCCGGGTCTCGTCGAACCATCCGTCGTCCTCAATCGAGGCGACCGCGCCCGCGATCGCGAAGCAGTCGAGCGGATAGGAGTTGAAGCTGTCCTTGACGCGCTCCAGCGCCTCGATCAGCGGGCGCTGGCCGATGGCGAAGCCGACCCGCAACCCCGCCAGCGCGCGCGACTTGGACAGCGTCTGGATCACCAAAAGATTGTCGTGACGCGCGACCAGCGGCACCGCGCTCTCGGCGCCGAAGTCGACATAGGCTTCGTCGACCACCACGAGCCGGTCGGGATGCTCGGTGACCAGCGCCTCGATCGCGGCACGCGGCAGCGCGATGCCGGTCGGTGCGTTCGGATTGCACAGCAGGATGGCGCTGCCCGGCCGCCGGTAGTCGGCGAGATCAATCCGCATCGCGGCGTCGAGCGGCACCTGTTCGTATCGCGCGCCATAGAGGCGGCAATAGACCGGATAGAAGCTGTAGGTGATGTCGGGGAACAGCAGCGGCGCGTCGTGCTTCAGCAGCGCCGGGAAGCTGTGGGCCAGCACCTCGTCCGAGCCGTTGCCGACGAACACCTCGTCTGATGTGACGCCGTAGCGCGTCGCGATCGCCTCGCGCAGGGCGGTTGCGCGCGGATCCGGATAGAGCCGCAGGCGATCCGCGGTCGCTGCGATCGCGGCCAGCGCGCGCGGCGAGGGCGGGTAGGGATTCTCGTTGGTATTGAGCTTGATGAGGTTGTCAATTTTCGGCTGCTCGCCCGGCACATAGGGCGACAAATTGTGGACGATTGAACTCCAGAAGCGGCTCATGATGATCTGCAAACCCAGGGATCGATCATAGCACAGTAGGGGAAGCGACGCGTCGTCGCCATAGCCCGCGGCTATGATCATCGTGAAGAATTGTCGATACCTCGCGGTTGCCGGCTCTGGCAATGTCCGGCCAACAACTGCCTTCAGGCTGACCAGGCATGAGCGGCAAAAATCCAGGGAGGTCGGGCTTGAAGCCCCAAAATCTGCTCATCCTGATGTCCGACGAGCATAACGCCCGCATGATGGGGTGTGCCGGTCACCCGCTCGCCAAGACCCCCAATCTCGATGCACTCGCGGCGCGTGGCACGCGGTTCGTCGATGCCTATACCAGCTGTCCGATCTGCGTTCCGGCACGCGCCAGTTTCGCTACCGGCCGTTACGTCCATGATATCGGATACTGGGACAATTCCATCGCGTATGACGGCAGGGTGCCGAGCTGGGGGCACAGGCTGCAGAACGCCGGTGTGCGCGTCGAATCCGTCGGCAAGCTGCACTACCGGCTCGAGGAGGATCCGACCGGCTTCGACAAGCAGCATATTCCGATGCACATCACCGGCGGTGTCGGCATGATCCAGCTGTCGATCCGCAAGCAGTTCCCGGATTTCGTGTCCCCACCGCGCAAGCGCTCCGCGATTGCGGAGGCCGCCGATGTCGGCGAAAGCGAATATACCCAGTATGACCGCCGCGTCGCCGAGATCGCCGCGCAATGGCTCCGCGACGCCGCCGGTTCGCAAAAGCCCTGGGTGTTGTTCGTATCCTTCGTGACGCCGCATTATCCGTTGGTGGCGCCGAAGGAGTTCTTCGACCTCTATCCGGTCGATCAGATGCCCGATCCCACCTACGGGCCTGCCTCCGGATATCAGCCGCATCCCTGGCTGACGGATCTGCTGGCGGGTGGCGCACCCAACCCGCAAGACCAGCGCAGGGCGCTGGCGGCCTATCTTGGCCTCGTCAGCTTCATGGATGCCCAGGTCGGCCGTGTGCTGGATGCGCTCGACGCGGCTGGCCTGCGCGATTCCACGCGTATCCTTTACACCTCCGACCATGGTGAGAACGCGGGCAAGCGCGGGTTCTGGGGTAAGTCGAACCACTACCAGGAGGCGGTCGCCATTCCTATGATCGTTGCCGGCGAGGGCGTGCCGGTCAACAAGCTGTCGGCGACGCCGGTTTCGCTCGTCGACGCCTATCCGACCGTGCTCGACGGTGTCGGGCTCTCCGCAACTGCGGACGGCGTCCCCGGTCATTCATTGTTCGATATCGCCAACAAGGGTGAAGACCGCGACCGCATCGCGTTCAGCGAATATCATGCGGCCGGCTCACCGTCGGCGTCCTACATGCTGCGCAAGGGCCGGTTCAAATTCATCACCTATGTGCGGTTCGCGCCGGAATTGTTCGATCTGGAAGCCGACCCGGAGGAAAGCACCAACCTGGCCGCACAGCCCGAATATGCCGACATCGTGAAGGAGCTCGATGCCGAGCTCCGCCGCATCGTGGATCCCGAGGCGGAAGACCGGCGCGCCAACGAGGCGCAACGGCTCCTGATCGAGAGCAAGGGCGGTCCCGAGCAGGTGATGGCAAACCTGCCGACCAAGAAGCTGTACACACCGGTCCCCAGCGGGCTGATCTCGTGAGGGAAAGCCCGGCCTCTGGTTTCAACCGGCCAAGTCCCCTGGTTGTCACGGCCATTGCATCACCGCGCTCCGACGGCATGAGCGCTCTCGGCAAGGCAACGCGCAATCGCTGGGTCCGGATCCTCGGCGTGGCCTTCGTGATGTACCTGCTCGCCTTCGTCGATCGCGTCAATCTGTCGATGGCGGCGCCGTTCGTCAGGGACGATCTGGGGCTTACTCCCTCGGGTCTCGGTTTTGCGAACGGGTTGTTCTTCTGGGGCTACATCATCCTGCAGATCCCGGCGGGCCGGCTGGCCTCGACCTGGAGCCCGAAACGGGTCCTGCTTTGCCTGCTGCTGCTGTGGAGCTCGATCTCGCTGACGACGGCGCTGGTGCAAACGCCGCTCGAGCTGGCCGTCAATCGCTTCGCGCTCGGACTGTCCGAAGGCGGCGTGTTGACCTGCACGCTGGTGCTGATCCGCAACTGGTTCACACGCGCGGAGCGCGCCCGCGCCAACGCGCTGTTCCTCCTCACCTTCCCGATCGGTCCAATGATCGCGGGGCCGATCTCCGGATTGATTCTGACCTATTCGCATTGGCGCCTGATGTTCGTGATCGAGGCGATCCCGGGCGTGCTCTGGTCGCTGGTCTGGTGGTGGGCGATCGAGGATCGTCCTGACGATGCCGGATGGTTGCCGGAACACGAGCGCGTGGATTTGGCGGCAAAGCTCACGGCCGAGCGCGATGAGACGGTGGAGAAGATCTCGGGCCATTGGCTCTCGACGCTTTGGCATCCGAGCGTACTGCTGCTCGCTCTCTATAATTTCCTCGCCTTAATGGCCGAATGGGGCGTCAATTTCTGGTTCCCGACCGTGCTGAAAGAGACCGGGCTGCCGATCGGGATCGTCGGATTGTTCGCATCCGTCCCCTCGTTGCTCGGTATCGTCATGATGCTCGCGGTCGCGAGCAGCTCGGACCGACGGCGCGAGCGCAAATGGCACATGATCGCGGCGACTGCGCTGGCGGGCGTCCCGCTGCTGGTCCTGCAGGTCACGGGCGGCGGCAGCTGGGTCACGGTGATCTGCCTGTCGCTCGCCACTGGTGCATTCCTCGGCCGCTTCGGTCCGTTCTGGACCTTGCCGGGCGAAGTGTTGCCGGCCACCGTCGCGGGCGTCGGGATCGGCCTGATCAACGGGTTCGGTAATCTCGGCGGCGCGGTCGGCCCTTATTTCTTCGGTGTGGTGAAGACGCATACCGGCAACTTCTCGCTGGCTCTCGCCGCCGGCGGAGCCTCACTCCTGCTGAGCGCACTGGTCGCCATGCTGATCAGGACCAAACCGCCGGGGCAAGCCGCAAACGCGACGCGATCGGGCTAAATCGTCATCGCGCTTTGGCCGCGTGCCTCTGCTATGGTTGCGGCATGGATTTGCGTCACCTCGAACAGATTGTCGCGATTTGCCGTGCCGGAAGTTTCAGCGGGGCCGCGAAGGCGCTGGGCATCGCGCAGCCGACCCTGAGCAAGAGCATCGGCCGTCTCGAGGCCAAGCTCGGAATCCAGCTGTTCGAGCGGACCAATAGCAGCGCCCGTCCGACCACCTTCGGGAAGTTCGTCGCCGATCAAGCCGCGACATTGCTGCAGAACGTGGCCACGCTCGGCCATGAACTGGAGCAGATGGCAAAGGGCGAAGCGGGAATGCTCAAGATCGGCGTCGGGCCTGCGACGCGGTTGCACCCGCTGCCGAAAGTGCTGCGCAATGCGGCGCAGGCCTTTCCCCGGCTGCAATTCGTCACCCGCTATGCCGGGCCGAACTTGATGATGCGAGCCCTGCGCGCCGGGACCTTCGATCTGGTGTTCTGTAATCACCAGCTTGCGACGTCGCAGGACGATTTCATCCGCGTCAAGGTGTTCGAAGATCGTTACATCGTCGTGGCGCGCCCGGACCATCCGGCGCTGAAGCACGCACCGCTATCGGCTGCCGACATCGCACTGCTGTCGCTGGCGAGCGCCGGCCTCACGCCCGACTTTCGGGCCTGGCTCGATGTGTCGGGGGATCAGCAACGGCAAAACCTCGAATCGTTCCTGTCCGACGATTACGATCTCATCAAGCGGATGGCGCTCGAAAGCCATCATGTCGCCCGTGGTCCGCGCTTCGTCTTCGAGCAGGAGATCGCGCGCGGCGAACTGGTCGAGCTGCCGTTGGACGCGGATTTCCGCTATGAATGCTGGATGCTGACGACGAGCGCCAACTGGCGCTCGCCGATCGTCAAGGCTGTTGCCGGTTTCGCAAGGGATTAGAATAGCGGCGTGCGTCCCTTACCAGCTCGCCGTGCCCTTCATGGTCGGCTGGCCCTCGGCGTTCGCGGTCCACAACTCCATGCCGCCGTCCTTGTCGTTGGCGTTGACCGAGAACTCGCTGCCCTCGAACAGCGGCTGCACGCCGCGGTAGGTGAGCTTCTTCGGCGGTTTGCCGCCACGGAGTTTCGCGGCGAGCTCGACGATGAAGGAGGCCTGCAGCGGGCCGTGGAAGATCAACCCCGGATAGCCCTCGACCTTCGTGACGTAGTCGCGATCATAATGGATGCGGTGGCCGTTGAAGGTCAGCGCCGAATAACGAAACAGCAGCACCGGGTCGGAGACGTGGCTCTCGCGATGCTGCGCGACCGGGGGCGGCGGCGCCTTGGCCGGCGCTGCCGTCGGTGTGCTCGTCATCTCGCGATAGACGATGTCCTGCCGCTCGCGGACGGCAAGCCCGCGCGAGGTTGTGATCTCATGGTTGACCGAGACGAAGCACAGCGTGCCGGTCGAGCCCGATTTCACCGTGACGTCGGCAATCCTGGAGGTGCGCTTGGCTTCATCGCCGATGCGCAAGCTATCCAAGAATTCAAGCTCGCCGCCGGCCCACATCCGGCGCGGCAACGGCACCGGGGGCAGGAAGCCGCCACGGGTCGGATGACCGTCGGGGCCGAGCTGCGACATCGGAAACACCGGCTGCGCCAGGCACCAATGCGTGGTCCACGGCGCGGCATCGCCCGCCTTCGGCTCGCCGATCTCCTGGAACAGCGTCGCGCGCAGCCCCATGACAAGATATTTGGTGACGACGTCGGAGGCCTCGGTGGTCTTGCCGATCCATTGGCGGAGATGATCGAGGTCGAGTTTGTCGGTCATGACTGTGTTGCCCGAAGTGAGAGGTGTCTTAGTTAGCCTGCCGGCAGGCTCGGTGCACCTCTCCCGCTTGCGGGGGAGGTCGGCGCGCAGCGCCGGGTGGGGGGTCTCTCCACGGTGGGATTCGTGGAGAGAGCCCCCACCCCAACCCTCCCCCGCAAGCGGGAGAGGGGGCGCAGCTCATTCGTCGTTGGTATTTGAGGCAATCTCATTACAGCTTAGGAACGTTTGATGCGCTCGCCGATCGCCGGCACCTTGCCGTAGTGCCTGTCCTCGCCGACCACGATCGCGCCCGGCGCCGGATAGCTGACCTTGCCGTTCGGCGTGTCGACCTCGATGCGGCGCAGATGCGGATGCCTGGCGAGATCGTCCATGCTGTTGACCTCGGCAAAGGCGATGTCGGCCTCGGCAAGCTTCGCCAGTAATTCCTCGCGCGTCAGCCTGCCAAAACTGTCGCTGACGATCTGGTCGGTCACGGTGCGGTTGCGCACGCGCTCGACCATGTTGGCAAAGCGCGGATCGTCGGGCAGGCCAGGCTGACCCAGCACCTTGGCGCACAGCGTCTTCCATTCGCGCTCGCTCTGGATCGAGATCAGGATCTCCTTGCCGTCCTTGGAGCGGAACACGCCGTAGGGCGCGATCGAGGGATGGGCGAGGCCGATGCGCTTGGGCGACTTGCCGTCCTCGGCATTGAGCAGCGGCACGGTGAGCCAGTCGGCCATCACGTCGAACATCGATATCCGGATGTCGGCACCCTCGCCGGTGCGGCTGCGCCCGATCAGCGCCTCGAGAATGGACGCGTGCGCGGTGGCGCCGGTCGCGACGTCGACGATCGACATGCCGACGCGCGAGGCGCCCTCGGGCCCGCCGGTGATCGAGGCGAGGCCGCTCTCGGCCTGGATCAGCAGGTCATAGGCCTTGCGATCAGCATAGGGGCCGGTGTCGCCATAGCCCGTGATCGTGCACATGATCAGCTTCGGATAGTCCTTGCGCAGCCGCTCGCGCGAGAAGCCGAGCTTGTCCATCGAGCCGGGCTTCAAATTCTGCAACAGCACGTCGGCGCTCGCGATCAGCCGCTCCAGTTCTGCGCGGCCTTCCCTGGTGGCGAGGTCGACCACCGCGGAATCCTTGCCGCGGTTGAGCCAGACGAAATAGCTGCTCTGGCCCTTCGCCGCGGCGTCGTAGCCGCGGGCGAAATCGCCCTCGGGCCGCTCGATCTTGATGACATGGGCGCCGGCATCGGCGAGGCGTGACGAGCAGAACGGCGCGGCAACCGCCTGTTCGACGGCGATGACGGTCAATCCCTCAAGCGGCAGCATGATCTGAGAACTCAGTAGGAGCGGGGCATGCCGAGCACGTGCTCGGCGACGAAGGAGAGGATCAGATTGGTCGAGATCGGCGCCACCTGGTAGAGCCGGGTCTCGCGGAACTTGCGCTCGACGTCGTATTCCTCGGCGAAGCCGAAGCCGCCATGGGTCTGCACGCAGGCGTTGGCCGCTTCCCAGGAGGCATCCGCCGCCAGCATCTTGGCCATGTTGGCCTCGGCGCCGCAGTCGAGCCCGGCCTCATATTTGCGGGTGGCTTCCTTGACCATCAGCTCGGCCGCGCGCATCGAGGCGTAGGCTTTGGCAATCGGGAACTGGATGCCCTGGTTCTGGCCGATCGGCCGGCCGAACACGCTGCGCTCCTTGGCGTAGTTGGTCGCCTTGGCGATGAACCATTTGGCATCGCCGACGCATTCGGCCGCGATCAGGATGCGCTCGGCATTCATGCCCGAGAGGATGTAGCGGAAACCCTTGCCCTCCTCGCCGATCAGATTCTCCGCCGGCACCTTCATGTCGGTGAAGAACACTTCGGTCGTGGCATGGTTCATCATGGTGCGGATCGGGCGGATCTCCAGCCCCTTGCCCTTCACCTCGCGCATGTCGACGATGAACACCGAGAGCCCGTCGGTGCGCTTCTTGGACTGCTCCTTCGGCGTGGTGCGCGCCAGCAGGATCATCAGGTCGGAATATTCGGCGCGGCTGGTCCAGATCTTCTGGCCGTTGACGACGTAATGGTCGCCCTCGCGGCGGGCGAAGGTCTTCAGCGACGAGGTATCGGTACCGCTGGTCGGCTCGGTGACGCCGAACGCCTGCAGCCGCAGCTCGCCGGTCGCGACCTTCGGCAGATACTTCGCCTTCTGCGCGTCGTTGCCGTGCCGCAGCACGGTGCCCATCGTGTACATCTGGGCGTGGCAGCCGCCGCCATTGCAGCCGGCGCGCTGGATCTCTTCCAGGATCGCCGCCGCTGCCGAAAGCTTCAGGCCGGCGCCGCCATACTCCTCGGGGATCAGCACCGAGAGATAGCCGGCCTCCGTCAGCGCATCGACGAACTCCTTCGGATAGGCCATCTGGCGATCGAGCTTGCGCCAGTATTCGCCGGGAAACTGCGCGCAGAGTTTTGCGACGGCGTCGCGGATGTCTGAGTGGTCGTCGGTGTGCTGATCGTGTGTGGTCATTGGTTCTTCTTGTCGCGAGGTTGCACCAGAGCGTTTTCGAGCGGAGTGGGGATCGGTTCGCGTGAAGAAAACGCGTCAAAACAAGATTGCAGGTCAAACGCCCGCTGTTGTGGGGCCCTGGTAAACTCCCTATGCTGTTTTGTTATAGCGTATGAACCTGCCTTCCAGGATTGGCAAGTATGGATTTCCGCCAGCTTAGGACCTTTGCGTGCGTCGCGGAACTCGGGAGTCTGAGCAAGGCATCCGACACCTTGCGGGTCGCGCAGCCGGCGCTGAGCCGGCAGATCAAGCTGTTGGAGCACGAGCTGCGCACCGAATTGTTCACGCGCAACGGCCGCGGCATGGTGCTGACCGATGCCGGCCGGCTGCTGCTGGCGCGCACCGGCGGTATCGTGCGGCAGATCGACCAGATCCGCGACGACATCCAGTCCGCCGGTGGCGCGCCGTCCGGGCGCGTCGTGCTCGGGCTGGTGCCGACGGTGAGCTGCGTGATCTCGGCGCGGCTGGCGCGGCGCACGGTGGAACGTTATCCCGGTATCTCGCTCTGCATCGTCGAAAGCTACAGCGGCCATCTGATCGAATGGCTGCATCGCGGTGAGATGGACCTTGCGGTGATCTACGGCCCGTCGGTCGACCTGCATCTGGCGGTGCAGAGCCTCGGCCGCGACTCGATCGTCGCGGTCGGCCCGCGTGGCAGCGGGCTGAAGCAGAAGAAGCAGGTCGATATCGGCTGGCTGCTGCGGCAGCGCCTGGTGCTGCCCAGTCATTCGCACGGGCTCCGCGCCATGATCGAGCATGCGGCGGCGAAGAAGAAGGTCACGCTCGACGTCAAGCTCGAGGCGGATTCGTTTCGGGTGCTGACGAGTTTGGTCGAGGAGGGGCTCGGATACACCATGCTGCCGCCGTCCTCGGTGCGCGGCGAGGTCGCGGAGGGCCGGCTGGAGACCGCGCCGATCGCACGTCCCGCGCCGCGGCGCGAACTGACGCTGGCTTCGCCGGTCGAGCATCCCGGCTCCAACGCCATCACGCTGATCGCAAGATTGCTGCGCGACGAGGTCGCCGCCTGCCGCGCCGAGGGGCTCTGGGATATCCAGCTCGCCTGAGCGCGGTTGCACTCATTTCCGTCATTGCGAGCCACCCGGTCGGCGCGTAGCGCCGCCGGATGACAGACTCCGCGAAGCAATCCATTCGTCCACACGCGCGGAGAGATGGATTGCTTCGTCGCTATCGCTCCTCGCAATGACGGTGGATACATTGTCCGCTTTCAGCTGACCTTGAAGCCGAGATGGCCGCGGAAGCGATTCTTGAGGTAGGTGCCGTCACGTGGCGGCAGCGCGCGCTCCACTTCGCCGGCGGCGATCCGAATGCGCGCGAGCCGTGGGCCGCCGCCGAGATCGCGCAGGCCGGCACGGAAATTCTCGATGCCGGCCATGTCGGCGATATCGGAGACATTGCCGATGCCCGCGCCGCTCGCGATCACTTCGAGCTTTGCGCCGAGGCCGGAGTGACTGGGCTGCATGCCGGTCTCGCCGAAATGGCCGTTGTCGAGCACTGCGATCGAGAGATTGCCGGGCTGCTTGGTTGCGACCGTCAGAAGGCTGCCGATGCCCATCAGCTGCTCGCCGTCGCCGGTGACGACCAGCACCGGCCGTTTCGGCTGCGCCAGCGCAAGGCCGAGCCCGACCATCGCCGCGCCGCCCATCGCGCCCCAGAGATAGAAATTGCCGGGATGCTCACCGGCATCGAACACGTCGTAAGAGGAAGAGCCGAGCCCGGAGATCACGAGCAGGTCGCCGCGGTCGGCAAGCAATGCCTTCACGGCGGCGCGGCGATCGAGAGTGCCGGTTGCTGACATCAGTGCGTCTCCTTGGTCCACTTCTTGCGGCCGATCATCCGCTGCGAGATCAAGACCGCGACCTGCTGGTCGCCGTCATAGGCGAGCGAGGCGGCGGCCGAGATCACTTCCTCGGCGTCGTCGGGGTTCTCGAGGCGCAGCACCGTCGTGCCCATGATCTCGAACGCCTGCGGCGTCGCCCGGCCCATCGGGATCTGCCAGGGATTGAATTCGGCCCATTCGCCGCGCATCGTCACCAAGGTCAGCAGCGGAAAGCGGCAGCTCGCCATCAGCGACAGCATGTTGACGCAATTGCCGACGCCGCTCGATTGCATCAACAGCACCGCGCGGTCGCCGCCGAGCCAGGCGCCGGCGGCCATCGCCACGCCTTCCTCCTCGGTGGTCAGAACCGTGGTCTTAATGCCGGCATCGGCATGCGACAGCTTGATCAGCTTGGAATGACCGGCATCGGGAACGTAGGACACCTGCGCCACGCCGAAACTCTTCAGCGTGCGGTAGATCGCAACCGGCCAGTCGGTGCTGGTCGCGCTGTCCTGGTGTACGGCAATCTGGTCCATGATGGCCTCGGTACGGGACGCGCAGTGGCGCGTCCTCATACCGAAGGGCTTAGCGCAGGAAGAGATTTGGCTCCCGTCGCATCTTTTTCGCGCAGCTATGCCGGAATTGTATATCCCGGCGTTGCGAGATCAGAATGGTGCCGTCGCGGTCAAATCTCAGGCCGCAGAAACGTGCCGTATTGCTTGCTGGCAGCGACCGTTGCGGCGGCCTGTCCGATCACGCGCATCGCCGCCATCATCGGCCAGGGCCCGAGGCTGATCCTGCGCACACCGACGCGGGCGAGATCGCCGATTTCGGGCACCCCCTGCGTCACCATGATGTTGACCGGGAGCGGCGTCAGTTGCACGAACTTCTCGATCAGCGCGAGGTCGGTCAGCCCAGGCACGAAAATTCCGTCGGCGCCGGCATCGGCATAGATCTGCGCGCGCCGTGCCGCCTCATCCAGGCATTGCTCCGGCGAGCCGAACTTCAGCAGAAACGGTTCCGTTCGCGCATTGATGAAGAGATCAATTCCGAGTTTTTGCGCGGCACTCCGCATGGCCGTGATCTTCGCGGCATGCTGCGCGGGATCGACGAGTTGCCGTTTTCCGCCGACAAGTCCGTCCTCGAGATTGATGCCGATCGCGCCGGCCTTCAGGATCCTCGCCGCTGAATGCGCGGCAGCGTCCGGCGTGTCGCCATATCCTGCCTCCAGATCGATCGATACCGGAACTGGCACCGAAGCGGTCATCCGCGCGACCAGACCTTCCACCATGTCGAGCGGGGCGTTTTCTCCGTCGGCATAGCCGAGCGCGGATGCGACCGCGCCGCTGCTCGTCGCCACCGCAGGCGAACTCTTCGCGATGGCCTTGGCGGTGGCGACGTCCCAGGCGTTGAACAGGACGAGCGGATCGCCCTGTTTGTGCAGACTGCGAAACGTTTCGGCGTGGTGTTGCTGTGTCGTAGCGTCCATTGCGAGCACTCCTCTTCAAATGCGAAAAACGTTTTGGTTGGCGTAGCCGCTGATTGCGGCGCGCCTGCTCAGGCGGCGGCGTGGGTCGTGAACCAGTCCATGATCAGACTGGTGACCTCGGCCTCACGCTCGAGGTGCGGGAAGTGCCCGACATCGGGCAGGACGACGCGCCGATGTGGCCCCTTGAACAGCGGCTCTTCCTTGATCGAATAGCGCGCTGTCGGGTCGTTGCCGCCATAGATCGTCAGTGTCGGCGTATGCATGTCGTTGATCGGCAGCCGGCCCGCAACTCCCGCATCGACCAGGCCGTTGTAGTATTTCAGCGCCGCCTTCATGGTGCCGGGAGAGCTGAGCGTCGCCTTGACCGAGCGGAGATGCTCGTCGTTCTCCAGGGTTGGCGACCACAGCTTCCAAAGGTAGTCGACGAAGGGAAGTCCCTCGATGTTGACCGCCGCGTGAGCGCCGGGCACCGTAAAGAAATAGACATGGAAGACCGATCGAACGGCATCGGGATCGCTTCTGAGGCTCGGGATTGTGATCGGGTGCGCGGTGTTCATGACCACCGCCGCCTTGATCGCCGACGGCGCCGTGGCCAGCGCCTGGAAGGTCGATGTGCCGCCCCAATCCATGCCGACGACGCAGGCCTGTCCGTCGTCGCTCAGCGCGGCGATCAGCGCTTCGAGATCCTGGCCCAGTGCGATCGGATCGAAGATGCCGTCAGCCGGAATCTCGGTCGGCGCATAGCCGCGCAGGAACGGCGCGACCGCGCGATACCCGGCATCCGCGAACGCCTGCAGTTGCTTTCGATATGACCAGGCGTTGTCGGGAAAGCCGTGCATGAACATGACCAGCGGTCCGCTGCCCTGTTCGAGATAGCCAAACCGCACGCCGTTGGCCTGCACGTATTTCAGGGCGGGTTCGCTGCTGGCGTCAGGCCTTGCCAATGCGGTGCTTCGGGTCGTCATCGCTGCGCTCTATTTTTTATCGTTGTCGCTCTGCCGGCTAAATATGTGCGCGGCGCACATATCTGGTCAAGTTGTTTTTTGTGCGCAGCGCACATATTGTTGACGGCATGGAAAACGGAATCGCCAATCTGCTGGGCGCGCTGTCGCTCGCCGTCATGGATCGCATCGAGCAGGGTGCGCGCGAGGTCGTCGGCCGCGGCGGCGAGACGCCCGCGGCGCTGATCGTGATCGGCTATGGCCAGGGCATGACCAACGACAAGCTGAGGCGGATCCTCGGCCTGTCGCATTCCGGAACGGTCCGGCTGGTCGATCGCCTGGTGTCGGATCGGCTGGTCGAGCGCCGGGCCGGCAAGGACGGCCGCGAGGTCGCCTTGCACCTGACGCCGTCAGGCGCCGCGTCCCGCAACGAGCTGCTGGCATCGCGGATATCGGCCGTCACGTCGCTGCTGGATGTGCTGTCATCGGCCGAACGGAAGCAGCTCGCAACGCTGATCCGCGAGCTGCTGGCAAGGCAGGATACCTCCGAGATGGATCGCTTCACGATCTGCCGGATGTGCGACGACCGGGTCTGCACCAATTGCCCGCTGCCGACCAACAAGGGCCAGCACGGCCACTAGCACATTGCCGTCAGTGCGCGCGTTTGTGCGCCGTGAAGACGTACATGTCCCAGAACGTCTCGGGGTGATCGATCTCGAAGCGGTGCCATTGCTCCAGATTGGTCTCGTCGGCCGCGCCCGCAAACTGCTTGCGGAATTTTTCCAGCACCGCCGGATCGTCGAACGGCTCGAACCCCCCGAACGACAGGCCATGCTCGTTCAGGAACGCCGCGATCTCCGGAATCGTGAGGCGGTGCTCCATGACGTTGAACAGCAGGTCGCGGCAGCCGCTCATGCTGTAGAAGTCCTTGGCGCCGATCAGCGGTCTCCATTGCTCCGCCTCGCGGAATATCTCCCGCCGGCACCGCCTGATGTCGTCGGCGGTGGCGCGATAATTGCGCGCTGCGATGCGGGCGCGCGCTTCCACAATGACGCGGCGCGCCAGCTCGCTGTACAGCCCGATGCGCATCGTGCCGCCGGGCCGCAGCAGCGAGACCAGCACGCGCCAGCCGGCAAAAGGTTCGGCGAGATGGTGCAGCACGCCGACCGACTCGATGCTCTCGAAGCTGCGGCCGATCGCGCCCAATTCCAGGATGTCCGCCTGTGCGTATTCGATGTTGCGCAAGCCCAGCTCGTGCGTCTTGCGGCGCGCATAGGCGAGGCTGGTCATGCTGATGTCGACCGCGAGCAGGCGTGCATTCGGATAGACCTGCGCGATCTGGATCGCGTGCGAGCCGGTGCCGCAACCGGCGATCAGGATATCCTGCTCAGCCTGCTGTTCCGCGGTCGCGACCGTCTTTCCCCGCGTCCGATCGGCGACGAATGCCGTCAGCGGGTTCACGGTCCAGCGCGGATAGGGGTTTTCCTCGTACTGGCGCATCACCTCGACCGATACGTCGTTCTTGATCGGGGTGAGCGTCGCAATGGCGCGGCGCTCGTCCATCTCTTCGCGCGGTTCGCGAAGCTGCACCCGCAACAGGCCGGTTGTGGCCGCAGGCCAGTCCCGGCGCAGCAGCGCGTCCGCTGCCGGCAGGGCATGAAGCGGGAAGTAAGCGGCGACGACAGCCAGCGTGAGCGGCGTGATCGTGGCGCCGGATGCCAGCTCCTGCAGCAATCGTTCGCGCAGTGCATCCGCACGTTCGGCTTCCGCCTCGGTCTGTGCATGCGCATATTCGTTGATGAAGCATTGCCGGGCGAGCGCGCATGCAAAGCCAACGATATCATCGTCGGCTTCATGCTGCACCTGCTCGCTCGCGAGCCGCAGCAGCTCCGCCCGTGCATGTCCGAGCAGCACTTCGAGCTGCATGCTCGCCAGCGTCGTCGCTTCCATCGCGCAGCGCAGGAACAGGTCGGCGGCAAGCGGGGCCAGGCTCTCGGTGCCGAACAATTCGGCGTTCGTCACCGGTAGCGGCCACCTGCCGGCAATCCGCCCGACATAGCGAGTGACGGTCGGACTTTGCAGGATGAAGCCGACGGCCTTTGCGTCCATGCCGAGCGCGAGCGCCTTGCTGAAATGCGCGGCGGCTTTGCCGCGATTGCCCAGTGCCTGATATGAATTGCCGGCGTTGTAGTGGCAGGCGGCGTTCACCTCGTCCGCAGCGATTGCCTTCGCGAAGGTTTTCACGGCTGCCCGATGATCGCCGGATGCCTGCGCCATCAGGCCGAGCAGGTTCAGGCTCTGCACATGGGCAGGCTCGCGCGCAAGAATGTCCCGGCAGATCTCTTGCGCTTCGTTGAAGCGGCGCGTCCCGTAGAAGCGGCTGGCCTCGGCGGTGAGGTCGGCAATGCTGACGCCCGCCGAGCCGAAGCCAGGTGCGCTCTTTCCGGACGCGTCCCGCTGCTTACCGGCCGCGCGCCGTTCTTTTCGGTTCATGGTTCGTCAACCGGCCCAAGCTGCAAGACGCGGCAAGACATAGGGCCGATCGCAATTGCAGCCAAGGATTATTCAGCCCGGGATCCGAACCGGCAGGTTCTCGATGCCGCGGACGAAGCTGGAATAGACCCGCTTCGGCTCGCCGACCACCTCGATGCGGTCGAAGCGCTTCAGCATCTCCTGCCAGACGATCTTGAGCTGCAGTTCGGCGAGCCGCATGCCGACGCAGCGGTGGATGCCGAAGCCGAACGACAGATGGATGCGCGGCCGGGCGCGATCGATGATGAACTCGTCGGGACGGTCGATCACCTCGTCGTCACGGTTGCCGGAGACGTACCACATCACGACGCGGTCGCCCTTCCTGATCGTCTTGCCGCCGATCTCGGTGTCCTGGAGGGCGGTGCGCCGCATATGCGCCAGCGGCGTCTGCCAGCGGATCACCTCCGGCACCATGGTGTCGATCAGCTCGGGGTTCTCCTTCAGCTTCCTGAACTGGTCCGGATGCTCGTGCAGCGCCAGCACCGAGCCGCTCATGGTGTTGCGGGTGGTGTCGTTGCCGCCGACGATCAGCAGGATGATGTTGCCCATCAGATTGTCGGGATCCATGTGCCGCGTGGCATCGCTATGCGCCATCATCGACAGCAGATCGTTGCGTGGGGCTGAGTTGACGCGCTCGTTCCAGAGCTTCGAGAAATAGGCGTAGCACTCGTCCATCTCCTGCCGGCGCTGTTCCGGCGAGTCGACGATGCCGCTCTTCGGCAGCGCGGTGGAGACGTCGGACCAGCGCGTCAGCTTGCGCCGCTCCTCCCAAGGGAAGTCGAACAGCGTCGCCAGCATCTGGGTGGTCAATTCGATCGAGACGCGCTCGACGAAATTGAAGGTCTCGTTGCGCGGCAGATTGTCGAGCACGCTGGCCGAGCGCTGGCGGATCAGCTTCGCCAGCTCGTCGAGATGATCGGGCGTGAACATCGGCGACACGGTCTTGCGCTGGTGAGCGTGCTTCGGCTGGTCCATCGCGATGAAGCTCGGATAGTCGTAGCCGGGCGGGACGTCGCGGATCGAGATGCCGCCGAGCGTGGAATCCGAGGAGAAGATGCCGTGGCTGGTGTCGACATGCATGATGTCATTGTACTTCACCACGGACCAATACGGCTCGATCGGCGCATTGGTGCAGTAATGTACCGGCTCTTCCTTGCGCAGCCGCTCGAACCACGGCCACAGCGTGTCGTTCTGGAATAGCCGCGGCGCGCCGGGATGGAAATCCTTCAATGGCGTCGCATAGGCTTCCTCGCGCGCCTGGCGCAGCAGCTCGGCCCGGTCGGCACGGATGGCGGTCTGGACGTTCATCTTCATTGGCTCCGGCGGCGGTTCTTACCTCTCCCGCTTGCGGGGGAGGTCGCTGCGCTCGAAGAGCGCGGCGGGTGGGGGCTTTCTCCACTCAGAGACTGTTTCTGCGGTGGCACCCCCACCCCAGCCCTCCCCCGCAAGCGGGAGAGGGAGTACAGTCTCGTCGTGGTCACAGTTCAAACTCAACTTGCTGATTTCGTCACGCGTCAGGCGGCAATGCGCACGGGCAGCGTCTCGTAGCCCTTGATGAAGCTGGAATACACCCGCTGCGGCTCCTCGACCACCTCGATGGTGTCGAAGCGCTTGAGGATCTCCTCCCAGATGATCTTGAGCTGCAGCTCGGCGAGGCGCAGGCCGACGCAGCGGTGGATGCCGAAGCCGAACGAGATGTGGGTGCGCGGCCGGGCGCGATCAATCAGGAACTCGTAGGGCTTCTCGATCGCCTCCTCGTCGCGGTTGCCCGAGACGTACCACATCACGACCTTGTCGCCCTTCTTGATCTGGCGGCCACGGAATTCGAAGTCGGCGAGCGCGGTGCGCCGCATATGCGCGAGCGGGGTCTGCCAGCGGATCACCTCGGGCACGAAACTGTCGATCAGCGCGGGATTTTCCTTGAGCTTGCGGTACTGCTCCGGATGCTTGCTGAGTGCGTAGATGCTGCCGGACAGGGTGTTGCGCGTGGTGTCGTTGCCGCCGACGATCAACAGGATCAGATTGCCGAGGAAGTTCTTCGGATCCATGTTCCGCGTGGCGTCGCTGTGCGCCATCATCGAGAGCAGATCGCTCTTCGGCGGCTGGCCGGAGCGCTCCTTCCAGAGCCGCGCGAAATAGCCGGCGCATTCCATCAACTCGGCCTGCCGCTCGTCCTCGGTGGCGACCAGGCCGCCGGCGCCGGGCAGGGTGGTCGCGACGTCGGACCAGCGCGTCAGCTTGCGGCGGTCTTCCCAGGGGAAGTCGAACAGCACCGCGAGCATCTGCGTCGTCAGTTCGATCGAGACCTTGTCGACCCAGTCGAACACCTCGCCGCGCGGCAGATTGTCGAGGCATTCGGTCGAGCGCTTGCGGATGTTGATGGCGAGCTCGTCGAGATGCGTCGGCGTGAACATCGGCGCCACGGTCTTGCGCTGCGCCGAGTGGCGCGGCTGGTCCATCGCGATGAAGCTCTCGCGGCGCAGATCCGGCGGCACGTCGCGGATGGTGATGCCGCCGAGCGAGGCGGCCGAGGAGAACACCGAATGGTTGGTCTCGATGTCCATGATGTCGTTGTAGCGGGTGATCGACCAGTACGGACCGAACATCGAGTCCTTGCAATAATGCACCGGATCCTCGCGGCGCAGCCGGTCGAAATACGGCCAGAAGGTATCGGTCTTGAACAGCTCGGGATGGCCGGGATCGTAGTCCGACAGCGCAAGCGTGTTGGCGCGTTCGCGTGCGGCGTCCAGATGGGTGGTATCGACGAGATCGATGGTCCCGTGCATGAGCGGCTCCTCAACCGTTGCAGCAGCCGGGGCATCGCCGGCGCGCTATGTTTTACCGAATTACATTCTCATTCCGCGGTTTGCGCAAGGGGCCTCAGCGCGCATTTGGCCGCATTGGTAGCCGGCCAAAGCGGCCGAATCCGGGCCTTTCGCGGTGACGGAGGGGCATGGCGGTGATCACGCCCGTTTGAAACGCCGTTTGATTTGGTCTGATGGTGTCGTGCGATCGGTGCGGGGCGGCTATTGGCCGGCGGGCTTTTCGCCGTCGGGTTTTTCGCAGGGGTAGGTG
Organism: Bradyrhizobium sp. CER78; assembly: GCF_029846235.1. GTDB lineage: Bacteria > Pseudomonadota > Alphaproteobacteria > Rhizobiales > Xanthobacteraceae > Bradyrhizobium. The sequence goes on along the minus strand of NZ_JARVWP010000028.1, from coordinate 8,453 downwards.
TCCTGCATGCCCCACAGCAGCAGCGAAGCGATCGCCACATCGCCTTTCGCCGCCCGCTTCTCGGCTGACTTGAGCATGATCGCTTCGGTTTGCTCGGTGGTCAGTGCGAGGTCGCCGGGCATGCAGAACAGCATCTGGCCGCCATGGCGTTTGAGCCAGGCATTGGAAGCCATCATGCCGCCCCTTGCGCCATCCAGGTACATATAATTGAAGATGCGATAGTTCTCGCTCTTCGGATTGCGGTAGGAGTCGAGGCGTATATCGGCGGCCGCAGCGGGAGCTGCCGTGAGCGCCAACATCCATGCCGACAACATCCACTTGTTCATCGCCATCTTCCCTCGCGTGCGGCGGCGCGTTCCTTCATCGCCTGATTCGTAAGTCATGCGATTGCCTCCCCGGGTTCGAAGCTCACGCTCGACCGGCAATGGGGCAGGAAAGACCGCGCCGTTTCCGGCAGCCCTGTTAAGGCATAGCCAACCGCGCCCGGCCAAAAACCGCCCCCGGCTCTCGACCCCGTGTGAAACCTGGATCACACTCGCAGCGACAAACCTGTGCTTTTGTGCGCAGAGATTGTCTTGTCCTGGAGCTGTTCCGTGAACGACATGAGCTGGACCCCGCCGGGGCCACCGCAGCCGCCGCCGCAACCGGTTCCGCCGCCGATGCCGGTGGCGTTTTCAGGCAACCGGAAGGAGTTCTTCCGCCTGGTCGCGCGCGGCGCCGGGCTCGAGCTCGTCACGGTCGGCTTCTACCGGTTCTGGCTCACCACCGACATCCGCCGTCACCTCTGGTCGAACACCCTGATCGACGGCGATGGGGCTGAATATACCGGCCGCGGCAAGGAGCTCCTGATCGGCTTTCTGGTCGCGCTCGCGATCCTGGTGCCGGTCTATCTCGGCTACGCCCTGCTCGCCATCGAGGCCGAGCACGGCCAGACTTTCTCCTCGTTTCCGCTGGTCGCCTTCTTCTATGTGTTCGGTCAGTTCGCGATCTACCGCGCGCGGCGCTACCGGCTGACCCGCACGGTGTGGCGCGGCGTCCGCTTCTGGATGAGCGGCTCGGGCTGGATCTATGCGCTGAAGGCCTCGCTGTGGGGCTTCCTGGTCGTGATCACGTTTGGCTTTGCGCTGCCGTGGCGCGAGGCCGCGCTCGAACGCTACAAGATGCAGCATTCCTATTACGGCGATCTGCAAGGCTCGTTCGAGGGCCGCGGCTGGGAATTCTTCAAGCGCGGCTGGTGGCTCTGGCTGTTGATGCCGTTCGCGATGGTGACGATCTTCGGCCCGTTCGCCTATGCCGCGTTCAAGGCGATCGAGTGGCGCTGGTGGCTGTCGGGCATCCGCTTCGGCGAGGTCAGGCTGGAGTCCACCATGCCGCGCAGCGCGCTGATCGGCCTGTACTGGAAGGTGATCGGCTGGGCAATGCTGCTCGGCACCGTGTTCCTGGCCTATCTCGTGCTCTGCATCTTCCTGGCGGCCAGCATCGACGGCTCCTCGATCGAGACCTTCTTCAAGACCGAGGCGTTCGCCAAGAGCATTCCGCTGATGGTCCTGCTCGGCATCGGCTATCTCGCCCTTGCGCTCGCGATGAACGTCGTGATGCGGGTCTATCTGATGCGCGATCTCTGGGTCCGGGTGCTGTCGACGACCATCGTGCACAACATCGGCGCCGCCGCCAACGTCACCGCGCGCGGCGATCTTGCCAATGCGCTCGGCGAAGGTTTTGCCGACGGCCTCGACGTCGCGGGATTCTAGCGTCATGGAATCCGATCTCGACCAGGCCAATTCCGCGGCGTCGCCGGTCCCGGGCGCGGTGTTCTTCGATGGCGCATCGAGCCGCCGCCGCGCCGTCGCGCTCCGACTGTCCGATGCGCTGGAGATCAGGCAAGACGGCGAACTGCTTGCGCGCTGGGCCTTTGCCGACATCCGCCGTGCCGACAGCCCGTCCGGCCTGCTGCGGCTGAGCTGCCTGACGGCGCCGCCGTTGGCGCGGCTCGAGATCCGCGACGCGCAACTGATCGCCGCGCTGGTCGCGCGCTGCGACAGGCTCGAGCAGGACCGGCCGAACCGCAAGGGCGTCGCCGGCATCGTCGGCTGGTCGCTCGCGGCCGCGGTGTCGATCGTGCTGGTGGTGCTGTTCGGCGTGCCGCTCGCCGCCGAGCGGCTGACGCCGCTGGTGCCGGACTCATTCGAGCGCCGCCTCGGCGATGTCGCCGAAGCGCAGGTCAAGGTGGTGTTCGACGGCAAGCCGTGCAGCAACGCGGCCGGACAAGCGGCTTTCGAGAAGCTGGTCGGCAAGCTGCGGGAAACCGCTGGCCTCGACAATTCGGTGCAGTCGGGCGTGCTGGCAACGCCGGTGCCGAACGCCTTCGCGCTGCCGGGCGGCAAGGTCTATCTGTTCGAGGGACTGCTGGAGAAGGCCGAGAGTCCCGACGAGATCGCCGGCGTCCTGGCCCATGAGCTCGGCCATCTCCGCCAGCGCGACAGCATGCGCGAGCTGATCCACAATGGCGGCACCTCGTTCCTGATCGGCCTGTTGTTCGGCGACATCACCGGCTCCGGCGCGCTGATCTTCGCCTCGCGCTCGCTGGTGACCTCGTCCTATTCGCGCGACGCCGAGACCAACGCCGATACGTTCGCGATCGAGACCATGCACAAGCTCGGCCGCCCGGCGAAGCCGATGGGCGAACTGATGTTCCGCGTCACCGGCAAGGAAGGCGGCAAGGGGCTCTCGCTCGTCGCCAGCCATCCGTTGACCGAGGACCGTCTCGAACGCATGGGCAGGGCGGACGCCGACACTCTGACGATCGGCAAGCCACTGCTGTCGGCCGCCGAATGGCAGGCGCTGAAGGGCGTGTGCGCATCGGGCAAGACGTGAGGCGAAGGGGTTTCGACGCTGGAGCAATCCCATGCCGCGTGACGACAGATACTGGTTTCCCGCCAAGCGCTACGGCTGGGGCTGGGGACCTCCGAACAACTGGCAGGGCTGGGCGGTTCTCGTAGGCTTCGTGGCGCTGGTCGTCGTCGCCGCCGCGATCACCCTCCCGCACGCGCCGGCTCGCTTCATCGGCTGTGTCGTCGTGCTGGGCGTCCTGCTCACCGCCGTGTGCTGGTGGAAGGGCGAGCCGCCGCGGTGGCGATGGGGCGGCGACTAAAGCGGTTGATTTGGTTGCGTCGGCTTGCCGCGGTTTCGATTCACCTCTCCCCGTCGGGGAGAGGTCGGATTGCGAAGCAATCCGGGTGAGGGCTCTTAGTCTCTCGATAGACCGCAACCCCTCACCCGATTTGCTGCGCAAATCGACCTCTCCCAAGGGAGAGGTGAACCTCCGATGCCATTCCAGCAGTAGCTGACGGCCGAACCGCTACTTCACCAGCCGGAATTTGCCGCCCTCGACCTTGATCAGGAACGCGGAGCGCTCGTCATAGCCGTTGTGGTCGGTCGGGCTCATGGTCGAAAGGCCGTTGTTCAGATAGACGTCCTTGCCGCGCTCCAGCTCGTCGCGCAGCGCGGCGCGGAATTCCGGCGTGCCGGGCTTTGCGGTCTTCAGCGCGTTCGCCGCCGCCCGCTTGAACAGCGTGACCGCGTCCCACAGATGCGCGCCGAAGATGTTCGGCTTTTGCCCGTTGGCCTTCTCGTAGGCCGATACGAACTCGTCGCGCGCCTGGCGGAACGGATCGCTCGCCGGCAGATCGTCGGCGATGGTGAAGGCCTCGCCGGTGAAGACAGCGCCCTCGACATTAGCGCCGCCGAGCTTGATGAATTCCTCCGACGCGACGCCGTGGGTCTGGAAGATCTTGCCGGCATAACCTCTGCTGCGCAGCGCTTCCTGCGGCAGCACGGCCGGCGTGCCGGCGGAGGCGATGAACACCGCGTCCGGGTTGGTCGCGATCACCTTCAGCGCCTGGCCCATCGCGCTGGTGTCCGAGCGCGCATAGACCTCATGGGTCGTGACGGTAATCCCGAGCTGAGGGGCCAGCCGCGACACCTCCTTGTAGTAGCCTTCGCCGTAGCCGTCGGAGACGCCGATATAGCCGAGCGTCTTGATGCCGGACTTCGCGATGTATTTCAGGATCGCCGCCGCCATCAGATCGTCGTTGGGCACCACCTTGAATGCCCAGCGGCGGCGCTCGTCCATCGGCTGCACGATCGCGGTCGCCGCGGCGAGCGAGATGATCGGCGTCTTCGCCTCGAAGGCGACGTCGAGCATCGGCATGGTCACGGGGGTGAGCGAGGAGCCGATCAGGATGTCGACGCCGTCCTGGATCACGAGGCGGCGGGCGTTCTGCGTGCCTTTGGTCGGATCGGACTCGTCGTCGAGCGCAATATAGGTGACCTTCTCGCCGCCGATCTCCTTCGGCAGCGCAGCGATGGTGCGCATCTGCGGCTGGCCGAGCGCCGAGCCCGGTCCGGATCCCGACACCACGACACCGACCTTGATGTCGGCACGTGCATCCGGCGCAACCAGCATCGCGCCCGCGAGTAGCCAGAGTCCGGCCACAGCCAGCTTCATTGCAAATCCTCCCAGCAAGGTCTTTTTGTTCAATGTGCGGACGATGATAGCCGACCGGTGTCCGGGTGCGCATCATATCGATTCCGCCGGATGCGTCTGTCCCCCTGATTGGGGACACTCGATTGGGGCGCCGGATCGATCGCCGGAATTGCCGCGTTGCAAACCCGTCCTGAAACGTCGCGTTTACCACTTCCCTAAAGGCCGTGAGAACCAGTTTCCCTAATCGGGCGGCAACGACCTCCTGCTACTGATGGACGGGAAAAGGGAGTACGAACCATGTTCAGCATCGTTCGGATCCTGGCTTTGATCGCATGTGCGCATGCGGGATCCGCGTACGCGGAAATGCCGTCTAACGGCTCGCGGCCTTTGCAAGCAGTCCACGTCCACGCAGTCGATGCCGATGCGTGAACCTCATTCGATCGCGCCCGAGCACGCGCGCGCCATCTGCGACGAGATTGGCGAGAGACTGCGCTATGTGCTGCGCGGCGATTACGCCGATCTGCCGCCGAGGCTGCGAGAGCTCATGGATGAACTGTCCCTGCAGGATTGCGAGGCGCCGTCGCTGGTGCCCGCGATGGCGGACATGACGCGTCCGCTGGTCGTTGCCGCCTAGGTCTTGCCCGACCCATGAGCGGTCGCCACGTTGCTGATTGTATCCTGAGCGTGGTCACACCGCAGCGAACTCGCACCGAATGGCAATTTTACGCAGTTGGATGTGTGCTAGCCTGCATCACGGGATGGAGGGGAGATGCTTCGTTGAGGCGCGTTCTGATTGTTCTGGGCGCATTGTTCGGCGCTGTGGTCGTTTTGATCGGTGCCGGTACATATTTATTTGCTTACCAATTGACGCGATATGAGGCTTATCCAGCCTTCATGGAGAAGGACCTTCCAAAAGGCCGAGTTTCTTACGACGAGTTGAAGCGCGCCTTCTCTCAATTTGCAGAAAAGGCATTTCCGGTCGGCTCCGATGCGAAAGGCGCGATTGCCCAAGCCATCGAAGCGGGCTTTCAGATGGCACCGCCGGATCGACCGAACTCGGCCGAACTTCTGTGGAGTCGCCATGCGGGACCCTGTAACGAGCGATACTTCATTACGATCGACCAGACGGCAGATGGAAAGGTCGCGTCCGTAACGGGAAAGCTTTTTCCGGTTTGTCTCTAGGTCGTGCGGTTTGGGTCGCGGCGCTGCGACGCCTACACGTTCTTCGCGACCTTCCGCGTCCGCGTCGGTCCGGCACCGGCGATCGCCGGCTTGATATTCCACACCGCGCGCACGCTGGCGAAGGCGTGGGCGATCACCGGCTCCTGGCGGCGGGCGGCGAGGCTGACGAAGGAGAGATCGCAGGTCAGCTTCACCTTGTCGGCGACCACGAACTGATGCGGGCGCGCCATCCGCGGCGCCAGCACGCTGTCGCGCGCGAGGCTGAGGCAGAGGCCGGATTCGACGAAGTCGATCATTGCCTCTTCCTGGTCGGTGTAGCCGACGCGCTTTGGCAAGGCGCCGAGCGGCCGGAAAATGTCGTCGAGCAGCCGCCGGTGACCGGAATGCGGCGGTGTTGCGAGCCAGGGCAGCTCGGCGAGCTCCGCCCAGCCCTTGCCGATGACGCGGTCCCGCCAGCCGATCGGCGCGATCACGCGGTAGTCGTAGCAGAGCAGCGGCGCCAGCTGGTAGCGGCCGTCGGCAATGGTCCGTTCAGTGAAGCTGTGATGGATGAGCTGCTCCTGCGGCGTGGCGTCGACATAATAACCGACGTCGAGTTCGCCCCTGCCGATCTGCGCCAGCACGTCGTCGCTGACGCCATGGCGCAGGAAGACCTCGGTGCGTTGCGAGGACATCGCAAGGCTGCGCACGAACGGTCCGAGCCGGGTGAATTCCGGGTCGAGGATGGTGCCGACGCGCAGCGTGCCGCGCTGCGCCTCGTTCAGCGAATCCGCCATCGCCTTGAAGTCGGATGCCGCCGCCACCGCCCGGTGCGCCAGCGGCAGCAGCGCGGCGCCGGCCTCGGTTAGCGTGAAGCCGCTGGGTGTGCGGTTGAACAGCTGCAGTCCGGTGCTTTCCTCGAGCGCCTTGAGTTGCAGGCTGACCGCCGGCTGGGTCAGTTTCAGCATCGCTGCAGCGCGCGATACAGTGCCCTCACGGGCAACCGTGATGAAGCAACGCAAGGCCTGGGTACGGGGAAGCTCGGTCATCGCGTGTGCTTATAGCACACTTTTCCGAAGTGCATCTGACCTGCGTCGTGCATTGTCATGTAATGATAATACAACCAATACGAGAAGTCAGGATGGCAGCCACGCTACCATGCCTTCGGTGCGCGCGCGCACCTCCGGCGAGGCGAGGCAGGTCGCAACCGCTTCATAGCCCGCCGCGCCGGGAATGGGCCGGACGCAGATCGGCAGGCTGTGATTGGCCGGGCACAGGATGATCGCTTCATCGTCGCCGACGGCGTCGAGATCCAGGATCGCGCTGGAGCGCGTCAGGAAGAACAGCGGCCGCGCCTCCGGTCCACGACGGCGCAGATGCGCGATCACCGCCTCCTGGCTGGCCGCATCGAGCCCTTGCTCGAGCATGTCGATCACTGGGATGGCGCCGTCGTCGGCCTCGAGAACGGCGAGCAGGGTGGTGAGCGCGGCAGAGTCCACGGCGCCATCTGCCAGCAGGACGACAAGGCTCGCCTCGACCCGCGCCTTGTGCGCCGGGTCGGCATCGAGCCGCGCGCGAACGGCCGCACCGCCGTCGGCGGCACGGTCCAGTCCGACGAAGCTGGCGCCGGGCAGCGCTTCTGCGAGCCGCTGCGCGAGGCGCGTCTTGCCGCTGCCGAGCGGGCCGACGATGTAGTTCAGCGATTTGATATCGCGCAGCTCGAAGCGCTCGCCGCCCCACGGCCATGGCAGGTCGAATGCGACGCCGATTGCCGGCCGCGCCCTGACCGCACCGATGAGGTCGCGCGTCGCGGGCATTTTGCCGCAGCCGAGGTCGGTGCGCAGCCGACGCACCCGGGCGATGCTGTCGCCGCATTGGCGGATGCGTGTTTCGAGCGTGGCCTCGTGCGCGGCCAGCACGCGGCCGAGGATGGCGGCGTCGCCGTTCAGGATCCGCGCCACTTCGCCGACGCTGAGGCCGAGCGCGCGCAACTCGACGATCTCGGCGCAGCGGGCCATCTCGACCGGACCATAGGCGCGCCATCCCGCCGGCGTGCGGCCGGGCGCGATCAGGCCGCGCTCCTCGTAGAGGCGCAGCGCTTTGGCCGAGATGCCGAGCTGCCTTGCAGCTTCGGACGGGCTGAGGAAACGGGCAGCAGGAGCATTCATCGAATCACCTCGCGTCGTCTGACCGCGCCTCTATGGAGGCGGCCGCAGGGGCCAGGTCAAGCGGGGGAGGGGGACGATTTCGCATCCTGCTGAGCGAACAGTAAGGTGAGCACGCTGCACAGGCTCCCTCTCCCACGCAACCGGGGTCTACCCCGGTTGCGCGTCATAAGTTTGCGCAAGTCGGGCAGGCCCGACTTGCGGGTGCGAGAGGGTGGGGAGAGGGGTGGCCCCGGGCACGATGATCTATGAGTGCATCGCACTCGCAACTTGTTGGCTCGTCACTTTGACAGATACGGAGAGAGCACGTCGTGTGGCACCCCTCTCCCTAACCCTCTCCCGCAAGGGGAGAGGGAACCCTTTCGCCGGTACGTCCCTCACCGATTGCCGTCCCCATCCGCAGCTGTCATCGCCCGACTCGACCGGGCGATCCAGTACGCCGCGGCCTCTCTGCTCAAGCACTGCTGCCTCTGGAATACTGGATCACCCGCTTTCGGCTTTCGCGGGTGATGACACCGCACTGTTTGAAATCTTGAATCGAGTCATCGCCAGCGTCGTCCTGGCGAAAGCCAGGACCCATTACCCCAACTGCGCATTGTTGCGCGACGCTGGGGCCGCAGCGTGCTCTGCAACGCAACCCT
>NZ_JARVWP010000027.1 GCF_029846235.1 Bradyrhizobium sp. CER78 | reverse complement strand
AACCACGAATGTTGGTTGGCGGCACGATCTCTGGCCGCTTGCCCGTTTCCATGGCCGCGGCGTATGGGTCCCGGCCTTCGCCGGGACGACGGCTGAGTTACTCGTCGCGCCCCGTTCCGTCATTCAGCCAGCACGCCACCTGATGCCCCGCGCCCGCCGCCTGCAGCGCGGGGCGTTCGGTCTTGCAGCGATCGATCGCATAGCGGCAGCGGGTGTGGAAGGCGCATCCCGAGGGTGGGTTGATCGGGCTCGGCACGTCGCCGTCGATCAGTGGCGCGGAGCGCCTGGCCTTGGGATCGGCGATCGGCACCGAGGCGAGCAGCGCTTGCGTATAGGGGTGGCGCGGGTTGGCGAACAGCTCGTGCTTGTCGGCGATCTCGACGATGCGACCGAGATACATCACCGCGACGCGGTGGCTGATATGGGCGACAACCGCGAGATCATGCGCGATGAACAGGTAAGAGAAATTTTGCTTGCGCTGCAGGTCGATCAAAAGATTGATCACCTGCGCCTGGATTGAGACGTCGAGCGCGGAGACCGGTTCGTCGCAGACGATCAGCCGCGGCCCGAGCGAGAGCGCGCGGGCGATGCAGATGCGCTGGCGCTGCCCGCCGGAGAACTGGTGCGGAAAATTCTTCATCTGGTCCGGCCGGAGGCCGACCTGCTGGAACAGCTCTGCGACGCGCTCCTGCTTCTTCGCGCCGGTCGCGATGCCGTGCACGCTTAACGGCTCGCCGACGATGTCGCCCGCCGTCATGCGCGGGTTGAGTGAGGCGAACGGATCCTGGAACACGATCTGCATCGAGCGGCGGTAGGGCCGCAGCGCGGTCTTGCTGAGCGGCGCGATATCCTCGCCGTCGAGCTTGATGGCGCCGCTGGTCGGCTCGACCAGCCGCAGCACGGTGCGCGCCACCGTCGACTTGCCGCAACCGGATTCGCCGACCAGGCCGAGCGTCTCGCCGGCGCCGAGTGAGAAGCTGACGCCGTCGACCGCATGCACGGTGCCGACCTGGCGACGCAGCACGCCGCCGCGCACCGCGTAGTGCTTGACCAGATCGGTGACTTCGAGGAGCGGGCGTTGCTCGGTCATGACGCCTCCGCCAGCTCGCCGGCGCGCCAGCATGCCGCCCAGTGGTTGCTCTTGACCTCGTCGAGCGGTGGATATTCCTGGCGGCAGCGGTCGACCGCGAGCTTGCAACGCGGCGCGAAGGCACAGCCGGGCGGCAGCCTGGTCAGCGACGGCACCATGCCAGGGATTTCGACCAGCCGCACGTCGGCCTTCGCGTCGGGCGAGGGCACCGCGGGGATCGAGGCCATCAGCCCGCGGGTGTAGGGATGCAACGGCGTCTCGAACAGCGACTCGACCGTCGCCTCCTCGACCTTCTTGCCGGCATACATCACGATCACGCGCTGTGCGGTCTGCGCGACGACGCCGAGGTCATGGGTGATCAGGATCAGCCCGGTGCCGAGCCGCTGCTGTAGATCGACGATCAGCGACAGGATCTGCGCCTGGATGGTGACGTCGAGCGCCGTGGTCGGCTCGTCGGCGATCAGCAGCGCCGGCCGGCACGCCAGCGCCATCGCGATCATCGCGCGCTGGCGCATGCCGCCGGAGAGCTGATGCGGATATTCCTGCGCGCGGCGCTCCGGCTCGGGGATACGCACCAGCCGCAGCATGTCGACGGCCTGTTTCCAGGCCTCCCTGCTGCTCACCTTCTGATGCAGCCGCACCGCTTCGATGATCTGGTCGCCGATCCGCATCACCGGATTGAGCGAGGTCATCGGCTCCTGGAAGATCATCGAGATGCGGTTGCCCCTGATGGCGCGCATCGCGGCATCGTCGAGCTTCAGGAGGTCGGTGCCTTCGAGCGTCACCGAGCCGCCGACGATACGGCCGGGCGGATCGGGCACCAGCCGCATGATCGAGAGCGCGCTGACGCTCTTGCCGCAGCCGGATTCGCCGACGATCGCCAGCGTCTCGCCGCGACGGACCGAGAACGAGACGTCGTCGACCGCGCGGAACAGGCCGGAGTTGGTGAAGAACACCGTCTGCAGGTTCTTCACGTCGAGAACCGTCTCTGCCGGAAGTGCCTCGCTCATCAGCCGCGCTGCCTCGGATCGAGAATGTCGCGCAGCGCGTCGCCGAACAGATTGGTGCCGAACACCGCGAGGCTGATCGCAATGCCGGGGAAGATCACCAGCCACGGCGCGGTGCGGACATATTCTGCGGCGGATTCCGACAGCATGCGGCCCCAGGACGGATAGGGCTCGGGGATACCGAGGCCGAGGAACGACAGCGACGCCTCGGTCAGGATGGTCGAGCCGAGCTGCGCGGTGGCGAGCACGATCAACGGCGCGATGGTGTTCGGCAGCACGTGCCGCAGCGCGATCCGCATCTCGCTCATGCCAATCGATTTGGCGGCTTCGACGAACGGCTGCTCTCGCAGCGCCAGCGTGTTGGCGCGGATCACGCGGGCGACGGTCGGGATCAGGGGAATGGCGATCGCGAGGATCACGTTCGGCAGAGAGGGCCCGAGTGCCGCGGTCATCACAAGCGCAAGCACCAGCAGCGGCAGTGATTGCAGGATGTCGGTCACCCGCTGGAACACGAGATCGACCCAGCCGGAGAGATAGCCGGAGGCGAGGCCTACGATCACGCCGAGCGTGGCGCCAAGTGTCGTGGAGCCGATGCCGACTGCAAGCGAAATCCTCGCGCCATGGATGATGCGGCTCCAGACGTCGCGGCCGAAGGAATCGGTGCCGAACCAGTGCAGCATCGAGGGCGCGGCGAGCCGGTGCGCTGAATCGACGGTGAGCGGATCGTAGCGGCTGATGACGTCGGCGAAGATCGCGGTCAACACGAACAGCAGCATGATGATCAGGCCGATCGTGCCGAGCACATGGCGCTGCGCAAGGAACGCGAGCCGTCCCCAGCCGCCGGTGGCGTTGGCCCCGGCGCGCCGCAGTTCACTATCGAAGTTGATCGTCGCCATCGGGCCTCTTTAGTTGAGCATGATCTTGTCGGAAAACCGGTTCCCACTTTTCCGGATCATGCTAGTCCCCGAACCGGATGCGCGGATCGATTGCCGCATAGAGCATGTCGACGATGAAATTGACCACCACCACGACGACGGCAATGAACATCACGAGGTTCTGCACGATCGGGTAGTCGCGCCAGCGCAGCGCCTCGACCAGGAAGCGGGCGATGCCGGGAATGTTGAATACGGTCTCGGTGACGATCAGGCCACCGATCAGGAACGCGGCCTCGATGCCGATCACGGTGATGACCGGCAGCACGGCGTTCTTCAGCGCGTGGTGATAGTTCACCGAGGCCTCGGAGGCGCCCTTGGCGCGCGCGGTGCGGATATAGTCCTGGCGCAGGATCTCCAGCATCGAGGAGCGGGTGATGCGCATGGTCAGCGCCGCGCTGCGGAAGCCGACCGCCATCGCCGGCACCGCATAGATGGTCAACGCCTCGAGCCAGGTCTTCGGATTCGGATTGAAGATCGGCATGGTGCCGAACAGCGACACCGAGGCCATCAGGATCAAAAGGCCGAGCCAGAACGATGGCAGCGACAGGCCGCTGAGGCTGACGACCCGCAGCGCATAATCGAGCTTCGAGCCCTGGTGCACGGCGCTGATGACGCCGAGCGGGATGCCGATCGAGGCGGAGAACAGCAGCGCCAGCCCCGCCAGCCGCGCGGTGATCGGGATCCGCGGCAGGATCTCCTCCAGCGCCGGCTTCTCCGAGACATAGGAATAGCCGAGATCGCCGTGCAGCAGGCCGCCGATCCAGTGCAGATACTGGATCACGATCGGCTGGCTCAGGCCGAGCTCGCGTTCGAGATTGGCCTTGTCGGCGGGGTCGACGAAGCCCGCCGCATCGAACAGGATGTCGACGATGTTGCCGGGAACGACGCGCAGCAGCACGAAGATGATGACCGAGATCCCGAACAGGGTCACGAGCATCAGGAACAGCCGCCGCACGATATAGGCAAACACCTTGGCTCTCTCCTTTCGTCGGTGTGCTACCGAACGATGCTTATGAGAATTTGCATAGGCGAGGTCTTCACCTCTTCCCGGCGGGGAGAGGTCGGCGCGAAGCGCCGAGTGAGGGGGCGCAGGTCCCACGTTAGGGCGTGACCCCTCACCCGCGCCTTCGCCGCGACCTCTCCCGATGGGAGAGGTGAAGTCTTGAGCAGCCCAGCTCTCATCCGATCTGTACCTGCCTATTTATCCAGCCAGACGTCTTCGTAACGATAGCCGTTATAGGAGCTGTTGGACATGATCGTGACATTCTTCACGTAAGGCTTCCAGCAGGTGCCGGTTCGGGCATGGAAGATGATCGGCCGCGCGACGTCTTCCTGCAGCTTCTTGTCGATCTCCCAGACCAGCTTCTTGCGCTTGTCGGGGTTGGTCTCTTCGGATTGCTGGTCGAACAGCTTCTCGATGTCCTTGTTGCAGTAATTAGTGTAGTTGCGCTCGGAGCCGCAGGCATAGTTCTCGTAGAATGACTGATCGGGCTCGTCGACGGCGTTGCCGGTCAGGTTGAGGCCGAGCGAATAGTCCTTGCGGGCGATCTTCGGGAACCACTGCGCGGTGTCGACGACGTCGAGCTCGGCGTCGATATAGATGCTCTTGATCTGGTCGATCAGGATGATCGCGGGATCGCGGTAGACCGCGATGTTGCGGGTCGACACCTTGATCTGCAGGTGCTTGTCCGGGCCATAGCCCGCCTTCTGCATCAGCTTGCGCGCTTCCTCGCGGTTCTTCTCGACGTCGGGGCCGTAGCCGGGAATGGATTCCAGCATGTCCTTCGGCATCGCCCACAGGCCGGCGGGCGCGGGCTCCATGGTGCCGCCGATGTCGCCTTGGCCCTCGAACATGATCTGGATGAACGCCTTGCGATCGAGCGCCAGCGCCAGCGCGCGGCGGATGTCGAGATTGTCGAACGGCGGGGCGGTCGAATTGACGATGATGTTGGTGGAGACGTTGTTCGGCTCCACCACACAGACCGCTGTTGGGTCCTGCGACTGGACGTCCTTGAGCAGCGGTATCGAGACCTCGGTCGGGAACGTCATGTCGAACTTGCCCGAGACGAAGCCGAGGATCGCCGTCGAGCGGTTCGGGATGATGGTGAGCTCGATGCCGTCGAGATAGGGCAGGCCCTTCTTGAAGTAGTCAGGGTTCTTGGTGAGCTTGATCGATTCGTTGGCCTTGAACTCGACGAACTTGAACGGGCCGGTACCAACAGGCTTGGTGCGCATCTCCGCCGGCGACACATGGCACGGATAGACCGGCGAATAACCCGAGGCAAGCAGCGACAACAGCGCCGGCTGCGGTCGCTTCAGCTTGAACGACGCCTCATAGTCGCTGTTGATGGTGACCTCGTCGACCTGGTCGTACCAGGACTTGCGCGGGTTCTGCCGGAACTTCTGCTGCGATTTGCCCATCAGCATGTCGAAGGTGCATTTGACGTCGGCCGCGGTGAACGGCTTGCCGTCATGCCACTTTACGTCCGTGCGCAGCTTGAAGGTCAGTGTCTTGTTGTCGCCGCTCCAGGCCCAGCTTTCGGCAAGCTCGGGCCGGATCGTGCTGCTGCTGTTCTGGGCGATGTGCTGGTCGAAGATGACGAGATTGTTGAAGATCGGCATGAACGGAACGTTCAGCGAATAGGTCGCGCCCTCGTGGATCGAGGCGCTGCCTGGACTGTCGCGATGATAGATTTTGAAGACGCCGCCGGATTTCGGCTCGGCTGCGCGTGATACGTCACAGATGGTCAACACAGACAACACCGCAACGGCCAGCGCTTGCACGCTCCGCATGGTCCCCTCCCGCATGTCGGTCTCAATGGCCGATTGGCATCGACGATACCACGGTGAGGCTGCCGGGCAACCGGCGAGGGTCGCGCGGGGATTGGCAATTCGGATGACGCGAGTGCATCAAAATATCCGCCGACCGGGAATAATGGCTGCGATTGCGGGGAACTCCGGTTGTTTTGCTATGCAGTGGCGCATCTCCGCTTGAATTCGCCAAAGTGTGCGGCGTGGAGTATCTCGCAATCAGCGACAGTTTGTCGCCGATATGGATCAGCGCATCCTAATTCTCTCCGTCATCCTGAGGCTCGCTGCGCTCGCACCTCAGGATGACGGTATGATGAGAACATTCGCGCGTTACTCCGCCGCCTGCGACGTCGGTGGGCTGACGCTCGCGACACCATCCGCATCGGTCGCCGAGATCGTGGTGCGGATCATCAGGCGGCCTTCGTGCGCCGGCCAGGGGCGGCCGCGATGCATGGTGGCTCGGTTGTCCCACATCACGACGTCGCCCTGCTTCCATTGATGCAGATAGCTGACGCCGGGCGCGGTCGCAGCGTCGGTCAGCTGTTCGATCAGCGCCTTGCCGGTATCGGCATCCATACCCTCGACGCCATAGGCATGGGAGGCGAGATACAGCGCGCCGCGGCCGTTGACGGGGTTGCGCCACACCATGCGCCAGCACACCGGCGGCAATGCGTCGACTTCCTCCGTCGTTGCGAGGCCGGCGGCGACCTTGCTGCGCGAATGCGCGTAGGAGTGCCAGGCGAACGAGTTCTCGAGCCGCTTCGCCGTGTCCTTGTCGAGCCGCTCGAAGGCAAGCCGCATCGAGACGAATTCGGTCTCGCCGCCATGCTCGGGGATGATGCGCGCCGACAGGATCGAGGTCAGTGCAGGCACGCGCTTGAAGGAGGAGTCGGTGTGCCAGAGCTGGTTGGCCTTGGCGCGCAACTGCTGCCGATGGTCCGACGGAACCACCTTGCCGTCGGGCCCGAAGGTCGAGAGGATCACGAAATGCGAGCCGGTGCCCATCGAGCCGACCTTGGTCGTCTCGGGCGGCCCGAAGCGGCGCGAGAACGCGAGCTGGATGTCGTCGGTGACCTCTTGGCCGCGGAACACCAGCACCGAGTGTTCCTCGAACGCCGCGCGCACCGCCGCATAGGCGGTATCGCTGGCGGCAACATCTGACAGCGTGACGCCGCGCAATTCGGCTCCGAATCCCTCGCGCAGTGGGATCACTTCCATCGGCAGGTCCTCCCTGATCTTTCTTGTTGAAGCGAGGTTAGGGGAAAAGCCCGCCACCGGCAACGCGACCTGCAGCACCTTACCCCATTGCGATCAGATTGTGCCGCGTGCGCCGATCGGCGACCTCGATACGC
Organism: Bradyrhizobium sp. CER78; assembly: GCF_029846235.1. Lineage (GTDB taxonomy): Bacteria > Pseudomonadota > Alphaproteobacteria > Rhizobiales > Xanthobacteraceae > Bradyrhizobium. The sequence goes on along the minus strand of NZ_JARVWP010000027.1, from coordinate 60,585 downwards.
TGCGTGACGAGGGCGAACACCGCCCAGCTCGAATGGAAGGCGACGCCGGCCAGCACCACGATGACCCCGGGAATCGGCCCGATCGCGGCGCGGTCCCAGATGTCGCTCAACGTGGTCAACGGCAGCGGATGGATCGCCAGCTTGCCGTAATAGGCGATGGCCTGGATCGCGAAGATCCAGCCGTAGGTGCGGCGCAACCGCCGGCCGACCGCACGGGCAAAGCTGATGTGATAGCTGGGGCGGCGATAGTCGTTGGCCAGCAGCTCGGTCCAGGCCGCATTTGGTGATGGGTCTTCGCCGCGGATCATCGGCGCGTAGAAATCGGTTTCGAGCAATCGGGCGCGGGCGCGCCAAACGTTGAAGTAGCGGTAGCGCCGCGCCTCGAACAGCAGGAAGACCGTCACCAGCAGGCCGACCAGCACCATCGGCAGAGGCGAGGCCTCCGCGTTGCTGTAGGTCGCCGACAGTGCGATCCCGGTGGTGACAACGGCCCAGTTGGTCGAGCTGTCGAGGCGGGTGCGCCAGACCGTGCTGCGGTAGACCTCGCCACGATAGAGATGGGCGAGCGCACCGATCTCGGCGGCAGTGAATTCGAGCCTGCCGGCCTCTGCCGGCTTCGGCTCGCGCGGCTGGGGCGATGGCATGGCGGCCTCCGGCGAAGCTGGCTTGCGATCGCAGAGCATAACGCCAAATCCGCGCGAGGAGCGAGTCCGTTGCGCTGCAGCTAGCCCGGCCGGATCAGCGCCGTGAGCCGCATCGCTTGGCTCAGACGATCCGCGAGGTCTTGTTGCCCCAATAGCGGTCGCGCAGCAGGCGCTTGTAGAGTTTTCCGGTCGGCAGCCGCGGCAGCTCGGCCTCGAAATCCACCGAGCGCGGCACCTTCTGACGCGACAGCGAGCTTGCGCAGAAGGCGATCAGCTCCTCGGCCAGCTCCGGCCCCGGCGCGATGCCCTCGGCCGGCTGCACCACCGCCTTCACCTCCTCGCCGAGATCGACATTGGGCACGCCGAACACCGCGGCGTCGGCGACCTTGGGATGGGTGATCAGCAGGTTCTCGCATTCCTGCGGATAGATGTTCACGCCGCCGGAAATGATCATGAAGGTGGCGCGATCGGTGAGATAGAGGAAGTTGTCGTCGTCGACATAGCCGACGTCGCCGACCGTGCTCATGCTGCCGTCGGCCGAGCGCGCCTCGCTGGTCTTGGCCGGATCGTTGTAATATTCGAATGGCGTGGCGGTCTTGAACCACACGGTGCCCGGCGTTCCCTTCGGACAGGGCTGCATGTTCTCGTCGAGGATATGCAGATCGCCGAGCAGCACTCTGCCGACGGTGCCGCGATGCGCCAGCCATTCCGCGCTGTTGCAGGCGGTGAAGCCGAGGCCCTCGGTCGCGCCGTAATATTCGTGGATGATCGGGCCCCACCATTTGATCATGTCGTCCTTGACCAGCGCCGGGCAGGGCGCGGCGGCATGGATCGCGATCTCGAGCGTCGACAGATCGTAGCGGGTGCGCACCTCCTCGGGCAGCTTCAGCAGGCGCGAGAACATCGTCGGCACCAGCTGGCTGTGGGTGATGCCCCATTTCTCGACCAGCTGGAGATAGCGTTCGGGATCGAAGCTCTCCATGATGACGACGGTGCCGCCCATCCGGATGGTGAGATTGACCGCGGCCTGCGGCGCCGAGTGATAGAGCGGTGCCGGCGAGAGGTAGACCATGCCCTCGCGGTAGTGCCAGAGCTTGGTCAGGAAATCGAACAGCGGCAGGTTCTGCGACGGCGGCTGCTCGGGCAGCGGCCGCACGATGCCCTTGGGCCGGCCGGTCGTGCCGGACGAATAGAGCATCGCGGTGCCGGCATATTCGTCCGCGATCGGCGTCGACGGCAGACCCGCGGTGGCTTCTCTCAGCCCGACGATGCGATCACTTTCACTATCGCCGTCGACCACGATGCAAAGCTCGACCTGCGGGCACTCCTTCAGCGCCTCGCGCGCGATGTCGAGCTTCAGCTTCGAGGTGATCAGGATCCGCGACTGGCTGTTGGTCAGGATGTAGGCGAGCTCACCCGCGGTGAGGTAGGAATTGACGCAGGTGTAATAGAGCCCCGCGCGCTCGCCGGCGCCGCAAGCCTCGAGGTAGCGGTTGTTGTTCTCCATGAAGATCGAATAGTGGTCGAGCCGCTTCATGCCGCGGTTGCGGAACAGATGGGCGAGACGGTTGTTGCGCGCCTCGAGCTCGCGATAGGTAACGATCTCGCCGGTCCCGGCCATGATGAAGGCGGGTTGCAGCGGGCGCAGGTAAGCATGCTTGCCGGTGTACATTGAGCTTTATTTCCCCCTCACTCGCGACTCGATTTTGTTCTAGGCGGCCATCACCAGAATCTCGCGGACCTGGGATGGACCGTCGATCTTGCGCGGATTGCGCGGCACCCAGGGCGTGCGCATCGCGCCCGCTGCGATGCGGTCGAAATGTTCGGCGCCGACCTGCACCTCCTTGAGGCTGCGCGGCATGCCGAGGTCGCGGATGAGGCGGTCGAGCACGTCGCCGGCGTCCGCGCCCGGATGGCCCATCGCGGCCGCGACCAGCGCCTGCCGGTCGGCATTGTCGCGCTTGTTCCAACGCATCACCGCCGGCAGCATCACGCATGAGGTGTAGCCGTGCGGCACGTCGAACTCGGCGCCGAGCACGTAGCCGATGCCGTGGCTTGCGCCCATCGGCACGCCCGAGGCGAGCGGGCCTGTCGAGAGCCAGGTGCCGATCTGGCAATCCATCCGCGCCGAAATATCCTTCGGGTTTGCCTTCACCCGCGGCAGGCCGGTCGCCAGCATCTCGAGCCCCTTGATCGCCTGCGCGTCGCCGTAAGGATGCGCCTCGCGCGAGCAGATGCCCTCGACGCAATGATCGACCGCGCGGATGCCGGTCGACAGGAACAGCCAGTCCGGCGTGTGCACCGACAGCTCCGGATCGAGGATGGTGGCGCGCGGCATCACCAGGGGATGGCGCAGCATCTCCTTCTGCCGCTTGGCCTCGTTGGTGACGCCAGCGATCGACGAGAACTCGCCGCCCGCGATCGTGGTCGGCACGCTGATCTGACGCACGGCCGGCGGATTCATCTCGGGCGAGACGCCGCCACGGGTGCGGATCGCGTCGATGCCGTCGGATGTCGTGACATTGTTGGCGAGGCAGAGCTGCACCGCCTTGGCGCCATCGGTGATCGAGCCGCCGCCGATGGTGACGATCAGATCGGCCTTCGCATCACGCGCCTGTTCCGTCGCCGCGATGACCGCGGCACGCGGCGTGTGCGCCGGCATCTTGTCGAAGGTGCCGATGCAGCGGGCGCCGAGCGCCTCGCGGATCTTTTCGATCTCATCGGTCTCGCGGTTCAGCGTGCCCGATACCATCAGGAAGGCGCGCTGTGCGCCCAACCGGTCCAGTTGCTCGACGATGGCCTCACGGGCGGGCCGCCCGAACACGACCTCGTCCATGGCGCCGAATACGACACGGCCTCGATGCACGCGCCTCTCCCTCAAAATGCTCCGCCTTGCCGGCGGTGGCTTGGGCGGAGGTTAGCGGAGGAAAGCGGGGCCGTCATCAGTCCTTGGGCCGGTGGTTTGGCAGGGTCGTGCCGCTTGTTCTGCTGTCATCACCAGCGAAGGCGGGTGATCCAGTATTCCAGAGACGGTCGTTATTGAACCGATGGGCCGCGGCGTACTGGATCGCCCGGTCAAGCCGGGCGATGACGGATGAAAATGGGATACAGCTTCGCATTCTCGCGACATGATCTGTCCGAGTCTTGCGTTTACTTGCCCCGCTCTTGGAACAGAGGGTGCAGAGAGAGCAGCTCCGGAATGACCGCGAGAGAGCGCGGCAGAAACCTTGACCGCATCGTCGCGGCGTGTGTTACACGTCGGCAGCAACAGGGACGTGCGCATGTCATCCACCGTCGATCTCGCAAAGCTGCATATTGATGACTTCACGCCGCACCAGCATGCCGGGTTCGAGATGCAGGCGGCGGATCGCGTCGTCGATTTGAAGCTCGCCAAGGTCGAGCCCGCGGGCAACAGCGGCCGGCCGGGTGGCGCGTTCTCTCTGCTGTTCGTGGGGCCGAAGGGCGCATGGCTGCCGCAGGCGATCTATCCGGTGCGGCATCCCGCGCTCGGCGTGATCGAGATCTTCCTGGTACCGATCGGCCCGCTCGGCGACGGCAACGGCTATCAGGCGATCTTCACCTGACGCTCGGTTCCTCCGGCTGCGCGCCAGCGCATCAGGTCGTAGACGCCCTTGTCTTCCTCGGTGACGAAGCCAAGCCGACGGTAAAGCCGCATCGCCGGGTTGAGCTTCTCGACATGGATCGAGACGTCCTTGCCGGCGGCGTCAGCCTCGTCCATCGCATCGCGCAGCAACGCCTCGCCATAGCCTTTGCCGCGATGCGCCGGCATGAAGGCGATGTCGATGATGCGGTGCTGGCTCGGCCAGCGCTCGATGTAGAACCGGCCGATGTCCTCAGCGCCATGGGTGATCACCAGCCAGTCGGAGTTCGGATAGTATTGTTGATAGTGTGTGTGCTGGGCGCGGAATTGCTGCTCGAGGAATGCCGCCTTGTCCGCCTCGCTCCACGGCACCACCGCCAACTCCTCGGCACGCGTCGAAGCATAGAGCCGGCCGAGGAACGGCAGGTCTGCCTCTGACATCCGACGAAAGCCGCAACCGGCTTCGGCCGCACGCACCCAACCGAACGCGGGCATGCCAGTGGCGGGAACGTGGAGCGTCAAGGCGATCTCAGCTCCGTGGCGGATACACGCCCTGCAGCGCGATGCAGAAGTTCAAGGTGAGGTAAGGCTGCATGTTGTTGTGTGGGAGGCTTCCGCCCGTCATGCCGATCATGGCGACGTTCATCTGAACCAGGGTTGGTGCCGGGCTCGCGGGCACATAGGCGAAGGCGTTGGCCGACTTGCCCAGGATGCGGCTCGGGCTGGGCACCTGGATGTCGGCAACGTCCTGGGTGCCGACGTTCACGAGATGGTTGTGAGACGGTATTTCGCTTTGCAGCAGCGTCACATTGGGAGTGCCGGTGGTCTCCCCGAGGTCGTACAGCGACAGCCCCGGGCCCTGTCCGGGCGCCACTGCGGCGTTGCCCTGCATGTTGGGCAGCGCGAAGTTCGACTTGCCGTCACCGCCATAGGTGGTGCCGAGCAGCGAGAACAGCGCCGTATTCTGCGAGAGCGGCAAGATCTGACCGGCGCAGAAGGCCCAGCCCTTGGGGGCAAAGTTGAACGGAAAGATGCGGATTTCCGCGACGAAGGGATCGGCCATGTTGTCGCGCTCCTAGGTCTGGCTCGGGAAAATGCCGAACAGCGAAATGATGAAGGTGACGCAGAGGAGCGGCTGCAGATTCTCGTGCGGCTGGCTTCCGCCGGTATTCGTCAGCATACCGCTTGCCATCGGGCCATCGGGCGGCTGGCCGTCGATGTATATGGCGATGGTGCCGGACACCTGATCGAGGACATTTCCTTGCGGGTTCTGCCCGGTGCCGGTCTGCGTCGAGGCGACGAAGGCGTGCGAATGCTGCGGGATGGTCTGCGTCGTGAGCGTTACGGTCTCGACGCCGCCCGTCTCCCCGATGTTGTAGCTCGTGCCGCTGCTGGCAGTGCCCATGTGAATCGGCACGCGGCCACGCAGATCGGGTACTTGGAAGGTCGACTGGCCGTCGCCGCCATAGGTGGTGCCGATCAGATTGAAGAGCGTCTCGTATTCGGAAATCGCCAACAGGCTGCCATCGCAGAATTGCCATCCCGCCGGGGCAAAACTGCCGCCGAACATACGGATCTCGCCTACATAAGGTTGTGCCATCGGCGCTTCTCGTCAGGTCTGCGAGGGGAAAATACCCTGGAGGGCAATGCTGAAATTGATCGTCAGGAACGGCTGCATGTTCTGATGGGGCTGGCTGCCGCCGACATTGCCCACGGTCAGGGGATTGAGCGTGGTGATGTTGGTCGTCGACGTGCTGTAGCCGTTGTTGAAGGCGCCGAGATAGGCGCCCGCATCGATCGGCTGGGTACCGTTGCTGTTGGTGGCGTTGGCCAGATGATTGTGCTGCGCCATCTCGCTGATGGTGAGCGTGTGGCCCTCCTCACCGCCGCGTTGGCCGAGCGTGTAGCCATTGCCCGTACTGATCGGCACCCGGCCCTGCAGGTCGGGCAGACCAAAATTGACGCGCCCGTCGCCGCCATAGGTGGTGCCCAGCAACGAGAACAGCGCCTGATTCTGATTGATCGGGAGCAACTGGCCGTTGCAGAACGCCCAGCCCTTGGGCGGAAAGTTGAACGACATCATGCGGACTTCGGAAAGAAACGGATCGGCCATCGGTCCTCCGCGAATAAGTCGTACGATTTGTGAAAAATGCGAGACAATGAATGCAGCGTTGATACGCTGAGCACGATAGCGTGTTTTATGCCAAGTGCAACCTCAACGATTGTCGGGCCTTTGTGAATTTTTTGTTTGGCGCGCGATCTTCCGCGTCGTTATTCCGACGCGGAAGATCGCTATCGTTCTCGGCTCGAATGCGTTCCGACCGATTGAACGACGCCCGCCGGATAGCTCCGGCGGGCGTGTCCTCGTCGGCGTGACGTTCGATCAAACCACCAGATCGTGATGGGTCTGGAGATGATTGTCGGTCGGCGTGCCGCCCATGGCGACGAACGTCGTCTCGTGGCCGAGCCACCAAGGGGCGGCGACATTGGAATGCCCGCTGAACAAATCAGACAGGGTCTGGTTGTTCGCGGCCAGATCCACCTGGCTGGTGTTGGTCTGCGACGACGTCTGGGTGAACGACGAGAAGTCGAAGCCGCCGCTGTTGGTCGCCTGCTGACCTGAGGTTGCGTCGCTTTGCGTCGGCATCGCCTTGACCGATCCGACGTTGGCTTGAGCGACATCCGTAGCAGTCGGCAGCCGCCGCTCGCCGTCGGCGAGATCGATATACATCAGGTCGTTGGCATCGGATGCCGACGTCAAGTCGGGGAGCCCGAGCACGTGTCCCAATTCATGGACCACGGCGGTCAGCAGATCGAGATGTCCCGCCGCTGCTGTTGACGGATCAGTCTGCAGGCTGGAGCCGGAAGCATTCAGCGCGTGCGTGAACTCGAAATTGTCCGACGGTGTCGGATCGACGAACCAGCCGTGGCCCGCGGCATCGGTATCGATCGTAATGTGGCCGGCGCTTTCCAGGCCGACGATCTGGCCGGCGAGGTCCGCGACGCTGAAGGTGACCGCATGCAGCGCGGCGAGTTGATCCGAATCGACGCCTGCTTTCACCCATTGGGCAATGGCCGCCGACACGACCGAGTTGAGCTCGCTCTGCGTCAGGTGGGTTTCGCCCGGCGTCGCGACAGCGGCCTGCACGCCGCCATCCGCCGCGAGCATCGGCGATGCGCCGAACCCGTTGACGCTGCCCGCCGTGACGCTGAATGTGGGCGCCGTGGTGACGGTATTGTGCGCCAGCACATAGGCCGAGATCGCGGCGGTATCGGTCGAGCCGCCGCTGTAGGACGTACCGTCGCCGGCGTGCAGGCCGACCGTGGTGTCGAAGCGATCGCGCAGCCGGATATCGGTGCCGCCATTGGCGCCCGAACCCAGGAACTGATTTTCCTGGGCGCCGGTGCCGCCCATCGTCAGAGAGACACTCTGCGCATCACCCGTTACCGTGCCGGCGTTGAGCTCGAAGCCGTGATTGCCGAACGTGCCGGGGTTGGACACCGTGTTGCCCATGACGATCGCGGTCAATCGCGCGTTGCCGCCATCCACGGCGTCGCCGGTCTGCACCTGGATGCCGTCGTTATTGTACTGATACAGATGGTTGTTGGTGATCGTGACGCTGGAATTGGCGCCGCCGTCGGTGATGAAGCCGATGTCGCTGCCTTGGGAGGAGCCGCTGTTGGTGACGCCGGCCACGCCGATCGTGTTGGAATCGATCGTGCCGGTGAACGAGCTTGCTCCCGATCCGGTGCTGATGCCGAGCGCCGTGCCGACGGCATCGCGCATGGTGTTGTTTGCAATGTTGAAGGTCAGGTTGGCGTGGTCGCCGGTTCCGCCGGAACTGATGGTGATGCCGCCGCCGCCCGAGACGATGTTCTGGTTGTTGTTCGAGAAGCTGTTTCCGAGACCGGCACTCGCGCCGCCCAGCGCGAGGTCCGAGCTGACGCCGCCATGCAGATCGAGCTGGAACAGGTCGCCGCGCGCCGACGTGAATGTCGAGCTCTGGATCGTCGCGTTGAATGTTCCGTCGGTGGCTTGAAACACCAGGGCATCGCCCGACTGATTTCCCGCCGCCGTATTGGTCGCGAAAGTCGAGCCGGTAATGGTGATGCGGTTGAGCGTCTGGCCAGAGTTGTTGAAGACATGGAACGCATCGAGCGCCGCGCCCGTGAAGGTCGAGTTGGTCACCGATGCCGTACCGGAAAGGCCGGTGAAGTAGACGTCGCCTTCGCCGATACCGCCGACATTGTCGCCGTTGGTGCCGGTCACCGTGGTGTTGCCGAGCGTGAAGCCGGTGACGTTGGTGCCGACGATGCCGTAGTTCTGGAAGTCGTGCATCGCCAGGTAGGAGATCTGAACGTCCTTGGTGTTGTTCAGGAAGATGCCGCTGCCCTGCGTGGTGCTGCCGTCGGCGCCGGTCTTGCTGGCGATCGTGCCGCCGCTGCCGGCGGTCGAGCCATCGCCGGTGACGTGCAGGCCGCCATTGCCGGCGGCGGTGCCGGTGTTGGAGAGGATGATGCCGTCGTTGGAGCCGCCGCTCGAGGTGATGCTCTTGAAGGTGAGGTTGCTCGAGCCGATCTGGGTATTCTCGACATCGAGCGCGGTGCCGGTCGTCGACGTGATGGTGTTGCTGCTGCCCGTGACGGTGATCGTGCCGCCATGGGTGAAGCTCATGCCGGCGCCGCTGGCGGTCTTGACCGCGATGTCGGACATCGCGACGGTGCCGACATTGTTGCCGTCGTCGCTGATGCCGATGCCGGTCGAGGCCGAGGTGTCGATGCTGACACCGGTAATGGTGTGGCCCGACGTGCCGAGCAGGTCGATGCCGTTGTGGGCGCCGGTCACCTGGATGACTGGATCGGTGCCAGAACCGACATTGGCGGTGACCGTTACGCCGGTCACCGGATTGGTGAACTGCAGCGTGTGGCTGCCGCCGATCAGGTTGACGCCGTTGGCGAGACTGATGCCGTTGGCTTCGCTGTAGGTGCCGGTGCCGTGTTCGAGCACGACGTAGTCGCCGGAGCCTGCCGGGTTCGCCGCGTTGAACGCTGCGATCGAGGTGTAGGGGTCGGCCTGGGTGCCGAGGTTGTGGCTCGTGGTGGCCGAGTTGTCGATGTAGAACACCTGGGGGACGACGCCGACATGGAAGCTCTGGCTCGCCGAGAGCGGACCGCCGACGCCGGTGTGGTCGTTGTCGTTGATGTTCAGCGTGACGGTGTCCGAGCCGGTGAAACCGTCGTCGCTGTTGTAGTTCAGCGTCGCCAGCGCGGTGTTGATCTGGGCGATCGTGCCTGTGAGCGTGACGGTGTGGGTGCCGTTGTTGGTGAAGCTGGCGAGACCGGTGGTGTCGAAGTTCAGCGCACCGTGGTTGGACGTGATCGTTGCGGTTTCATTGCGGCCCGCGGAATCGATATCGCCGACCGAGAGCCCCGAAATCGCGAGGTTGGTGTGCGAGAATGCAGTCCCGACCGATGAATCCGACGGCACGGTCGCGGTCGGCGGATCGTCGATCGCGGTGACGGTCTGGGTTGCGCCTGCCGAGCCGGTGTCGTGGCCACCATTGGCGGTGCCGCCATCGTCTTGCGCGGTCACGGTATATGTGCGCGCCGTGGTGTCGGGGGGCTCGCCGGTGTTGTTGAACTGCACGGCATCGAGCACGGAATTGTAGTGCGCGATCGTGTCGGTGCCGGTCAGGGTGACGGTTTCGGTGGTGGCCGTGCTGCTGATGGCGAAGTGGATGTTGCCGATGTCGCCGCTCGAGCCGGAATGGCCCGCGATCGAGAGCGCATCGGACGGCTTGAGGTCGTTCAGCACGAAGGTCGCGCTGATCAGGTTCGTGCTGTCGACGTCGGTGATCGTGAGATTGGGGGCGATCGTGACCGGGACGGAATTCGCCGGCGGCGTGCCGACTGGCGGCTCGCTGAAGTTGGTGATCGCGCCGAATGTCACCACCGGCGGGTTGTTGACCGGCGTGACGTCAATGGTGTCGGTCACAGGCGTGCTGTCGACGATGCCATCGTTGGTGATGATGGTGACCGTGCGAGCGAGGCCGGACGGGTTGTTGCTGGTGTTGAAATAGGTCACCGCCTCCAGTGCCGCCTGGTAATGCGCGACGGTGTCGCTGCCGGTCAGCGTCAGAATGCCGTGTACGGCATCAAACGACCCGGTGATGGCGCCGATGGTGCTGAAGGCGAGCACGTCCTGGCCGGCGACATAATTGCCGGTGATCTGGACGGTGGCGTGAGCGAGATTGGCCGAATCGGAATCCGTCACGGTCAGCGCCGGATCGAACGCGGTCGCAGGCTGCGCCTCGATGTAGCTCAGGGTATGGCCGGCGGTGACGACGGGCGGCGCGTCCGGAGGCGCCACCGTCTCGGAATTCGAGGTGCCGGTGATGCCGGAATTCACCGTGTCGGTCGCGGTGATGGTCTGGGTGCCGGCGGTTCCGAAGGTCTCGCTGAAGCTGCCGGTGCCGTTGGTCAGCGTCATGTTGGAGGGCAGCACCGCGCTGCCGTCGCTCGAAGTGAAGTGCACGGTGCCTGAATAGCCGGTGGCGACGTTGTTATGGGCGTCGAGCGCGGTGACGGTGACCGTGCCGGGAATGTCCGCCCTGCCGTTGGCCGGGATGGTGACCACAAAATGCGTGGCGGCACCTGGCGCGACGGTTTCAGTATTCGAGGTGCCGTTGATGGCGGTGGCGACCGTATCGGTCGCGGTGATGGTCTGGCTGCCTGCGGTGTCGAAAGTCTCGCTAAAGGTGGCGATGCCATTGGTCAGCGTCATGTCGGCCGGCAGCACGGCGCTGGCGTCGGTCGACGTGAAGTGGACGGTGCCCGAATAACCGGTGACGACATTGTTGAAGGCATCAAGCGCGGTCACGGTGCCCGAACCGGCCGTTCCGGCCGTTCCGTTGGCAGGGAGGGTCACCGCAAAATGCGTGACGGCGGCGGCCGTGACCGTCTCCGTGTTCGAGGTGCCGGTGATGGCCGAACTAACCGTGTCGGTCGCGGTGATGGTCTGGCTGCCGGCGGTGTCGAGCGTTTCGCTGAAGCTGGCGGTGCCATTGGTCAGAGTCATGTTGGCCGGCAGCACGGCCTGGCCGTCGGTCGACGTGAAATGCACCGTGCCTGTGTAGCCGGTGGCGATGTTGCCGAAGGCATCATATGCGGTGATCGTCGCCGATCCGGCGACACCAGCCGTTCCGGCGGCCGGGAGGGTGACCACGAAATGCGTGGCCGGGCCCGGCGCCACCGTTTCGGCGTTCGAGATGCCGGTGATGCCGGCACTGAGCGTGTCGGTCGCGGTGATGGTCTGGCTACCGGCGGTCTCGAAGGTCTCGCTGAAGCTGCCGGTGCCGTTGGTTAGCGTCATGTTGGCCGGCAGCACCGCGTGGCCGTCGCTCGAGGTGAAATGCACCGTGCCCGTGTAGCCGGTGGCGACGTTGCCGAAGGCGTCGAGCGCGGTGACGGTGACCGTGCCCGGCGTGCCGGCGGCGCCGTTGCCCGGAATGCTGACCACGAGGAGCGTGGCGGCCGCTCCCGCCACCGTCTCGGTATTCGACGTGCCGGTGATTGCGGCATGGAGCGTGTCGGTTGCGACGACGGTCTGGCTGCCTGCGGTTTTGAACGTCTCGCTGAAGGTGCCGGCGCCATTGGTCAATGTCATGTCGGCCGGCAGCACAGCGCTGGCGTCGGTCGACGTGAAGTGGACGGTTCCCGTGTAACCGGTGACGACATTGTTGAAGGCATCGAGGGCGGTCACGGTGCCCGAACCTGCCGTTCCCGCCGTTCCGCCGGCCGGGATGGTCACCGCAAAATGCGTGACGGCACCGGCCGCGACCGTCTCGGCGTTGGACGTGCCGGTGATGGCCGAGCTTACCGTGTCGGTCGCCGTAATCGTCTGGCTGCCGGCGGTGTCGAGCGTCTCGCTGAACAAGGCGGTGCCGTTGGTCAACGTCATATCGGCCGGCAGAACGGACTGGCCGGTCGACGTGAAATGCACCGTGCCAGCGTAGCCGGTGGCGATATTGCCGAAGGCATCATATGCGGTGATCGTGGCCGAGCCGGCAACGCCCGCGGTTCCACTGGGTGGGATGCTGATCACGAAATGTGTGGCGGCACCCGCCGTCACGGTCTCGGCGTTCGACGTGCCGGTGATGCCGGCGGTAACCGTGTCGGTCGCGACGATGGTCTGACTGCCGACGGTCTCGAAGGTCTCGCTGAAGCTACCGACGCCGTTGGTTAGCGTCATGTTGGCCGGCAGCACCGCATGGCCGTCGCTCGATGTGAAATGCACCGTGCCCGTGTAGCCGGTGGCGACGTTGCCGAAGGCATCGAGCGCCGTAACGGTGACCGTGCCCGGCGTTCCCGCCGCGCCGTTGGCCGGGATGCTGACCACCAGATGCGTGGCGGCGCCCCCCTTCACCGTCTCGGCGTTCGACGTGCCGGTGATGGCGGCGGCGACCGTGTCGGTCGCGGTGATGGTCTGGCTGCCGGCGGTATCGAGGGTCTCGCTGAAGGTGCCCACCCCGTTGGTCAGCGTCGTGTCAGCCGGCAACACGGCGATGCCGTCGGTCGAGGTGAAGTGCACGCTTCCCGTGTAACCGGTGGCGACGTTGCCGAAGGCGTCGAGCGCGGTGACGGTGACCGAGCCCGGCGTCCCCGCCGTGCCGTTGGCGGGGAGACTGACCGAAAAATGCGTGGCGACGCCGGGCGTCACGATTTCGGCATTCGACGTCCCGGTGACGGTGTGGTCGACCGTGTCGGTCGCGGTGATGGTTTGGCTGCCGGCGGTATCCAGCGTTTCGCTGAAGCTGCCGGTGCCGTTGGTCAACGTGACGTCGGCCGGCAGCACGGCGTGGCCGTCGCTCGACGTGAAATGCACCGTGCCTGTGTAGTTGGTGACGACGTGGTTCAACGCATCGAGCGCGGTGACGGTGACCGTGCCTGGCGTGCCCGCCGCGCCGTTGGCCGGGATGCTCACGGTAAAGTGCGTGGCGGCGCCCAGCGTCACCGCGATCGTGAAGGTCTGCGAGCTGGACAGGGTGCCGTCGCTGGCCGTTGCGGTGACGGTGTAGGCGTGACCGGGCGCAGTCGCGTAGTCGATCTTGCTCGGATCGGCGACGGTGATGACGCCGGTGTTGGGGTCGATCTTGAACCCGCCGCCGGAGGTGTCGCCGGTCAGGGTATAGGTCACGGCGTTCATGTCGGCCGCGGACGCCGTGATGCCGACAAGCGTGCCGGCGGCGGATCCTTCCGCGACCTTGTTGGGGGCTGCGTTGCTGTCGACCGGTGTCGACGGCGCAACGTCAGTGACGCCGATGACGAAACTCTGCGAGCTCGTCGCGATGCCGTCGCTCGCCTGAACCGTGATGGTGTAGGCGTGACCCGGGCTGGTCACGTAATTGACCTTGGTGGGGTCGGCGACCGATACCACGCCGGTGTTCGGATCGATCTTGAAGCCGCCATGGGAGGTATCGCCGGTCAACGAATAGGTGACGGGATTGCCGCTGCTGCCAACGGCTTGCGCGGTGATGTTGACCAGCGTGTTCGCTGCGGCACCCTCGCTGACCGTGTTGTTTCCCGAATTGGCGTCAAACGGCGTCGACAGCGAGTCGCCAACCGGCGGCCATGGCGTGCCGGGAGGGCAGCCGAGATAGAGATATTGCAGACCATATGTGTCGGCGAACGCCTGCGCGGCCGAGTCGAGGATGATATGACCGGTCGAATCAAGCTGAAGTTCGGGGCGCGTTAAACCACCGATTGTATAGGCAGGTATGGTCGTCATGAGCGCTCCTGCGACCGGCGTGGAAGCCGATCAATAATTACAATTGTTGGGGACGATGACGTGTGAAGCCGTTCACACGCTGAAGTTGATCGCCCGCGACCGGGGTTGGCACCGAGTCGCCTGCAACATGGGAAAACCGCGATGTCCGCGGAGCCGTGACATCAGCAAGATCAAATGCGCTTGCCATTACGTAGTCGCCTTTACACACTCACGCCGCGACGAAAACACAATGAATGTTCGAGAAATATGCGGCGGCCAAGAATATTCATGCTTTGGCAACCATGACCGTATTGGCGATGCTTCCGAGTGTCAATGTGCGCACGGATGACAACCGCGCAGTTAATGATGATTCTTGCTGTACAGCGGGAGGTAGAGTGATGGAACCTGGCCGGTCGTGACGTCCGCGGGCCGGAGGTTCTGTGTCAAAGGTCGAATCAGGGGCGGTGTGACGAATCTGTGAAGCGAATTCGCGTTGTGATTGATTCCGGACGATCCGTCTGTGACCTCACGCCTCGGATAGGCCAGCGAATCTGCCCCTTTTCGTCGTCACGGTTTCGCGAGCGTGTCGTAAGGCTTTCAGACTCCGCAACTATTCGCTTGATCCGGCGGCCATCTTGAACAGACTGGGGTGCGGCTACATCTGTGACGTCCGCCGCCGCGGCATCGCGGTGGTCCATCCGCGCTGAAACACCGCAAATTCAATTGCGACTTTCGTAGCCCTGCTTTGGTCGGCGTGCTTCGTGGTCTTTTGGGGGAGAGTGAATTGAGTTCGATTGACAGAGCGGAGCGTCCGGCTCCGGTGACCGGCGTCGGGCCTCATTCGCTTCGCCGCCATGCAGCGCTCGGCCCTTGGCGCGGCCTTGCGCCGCTCGGGCTGTTGGCCGCGCTGGCGCTCGGCGGCTGCGACAACAAGAGCGCGCAATCGCAGGCCGCGCCGCCGGCGCCGCCCGTGACCGTCGCGCAGCCGGTCAAGCGCACTGTCACCGATTGGGACGAATTCACCGGCCGGTTCGAGGCGATCGAGGAGGTTCAGGTCCGCGCCCGCGTCGGCGGCTTCGTCAACAGCGTCGAGTTCAAGGATGGTGCGATCGTCCATGCCGGCGATCTGCTTTACATCATCGACCCGCGGCCGTTCGAGGCGGTGGTGCTGCAGGCCGAAGGCCAGCTCGCCGACGCACGGGCCAAGGGCGAGCTTGCCAAGCGCGATCTCGAGCGCGGGCTGAACCTGGTGCAGACCAGCGCGGTCTCGGAGCAGGTCGTCGACCAGCGCCGCCAGGCGTTGCAGGCGGCGCGCGCCGCCGAGACGCAGGCCGAGGGTACGCTGAAGGCCGCGCAGCTCAATGTCGAATTCACCCACGTGCTGGCGCCGATCACCGGCCGCGTTAGCCGGCATCTGGTGACCCCGGGCAATCTGGTGCAGGGCAGCGAGGGCGGCGCGACGCTGCTGACCTCGATCGTGTCGCTCGATCCGATCTACATTTATTTTGACGTCGACGAGGCGACCTATCAGCGCAACAGCAAGCTGTGGTTCGAAGGCCGGCGGCCGAGCTCGCGCGACACCGCGAACCCGGTGCAGGTATCGCTGACCGGCGAGACCAAGCCCTCGCATGAGGGCAAGATGGACTTCCTCGACAACCGCCTCGACGTCTCGACCGCAACGCTGCGCAGCCGCGCGGTGATCCCGAACAAGGATCTCTCGATCCTGCCCGGCCAGTTCGGTCGCGTCCGCTTGATCGGCTCCTCGCCCTATGAGGCGCTGCTGATCCCGGACACCGCCATTGCCACCGACCAGTCGCGCAAGATCGTGTTCGTGGTCAAGGACGACAACACGGTGGAAGCGAGGACCGTCGAGCTCGGTCCGCTCGATGAGGGCCTGCGCGTGATCCGCGAGGGCCTCAAGGCCGAGGACCATGTGATCGTCGACGGGCTGCAGCGCGCCCGAGTCGGCGCCAAGGTGACGCCGAAGATGGCGCAGGCGGCCCCGGCCGACACCAAGGCGGGCGACAAGCCCGCGGCAGCAGACAAGCCTGCGGCAGGTGCGAAGCCATGAATCTCGGCAGGCTCTCCATCAACCAGCCCATCCTCGCGATGGTGCTGTCGATCGTGCTGCTGATCGTCGGCGCGATCGCCTATCCGACGCTGCCGGTCTCGGAATATCCGCAGGTCGTGCCGCCGACCGTCACCGTCACCACGCAATATCCCGGCGCCTCGGCGCAGACCGTGTCCGATACCGTCGCGGCTCCAATCGAGCAGGAGATCAACGGCGTCGAGGACATGCTGTATCTCTACAGCCAGGCGACCTCGAACGGCCAGCTCACCATCACGGCGACCTTCAAGCTCGGCACCGACCTCGACAAGGCCCAGGTGCTGGTGCAGAACCGCGTCGCGATCGCGCAGCCGCGGTTGCCTGAAGAGGTGCAGCGCAACGGTGTCGTCACCCGCAAGAACTCGCCCGACATCCTGATGGTCGTGTTCATGCTGTCGCCCGACGACACGTTCGACCAGCTCTATATTTCCAACTACGCGCTGCTGCAGGTTCGCGACCAGCTGTTGCGGCTCGACGGCGTCGGCGACATCCAGATGTTCGGGGCGCGCGACTACTCGATGCGGCTGTGGCTCGATCCCGACAGGATCGCCAATCTCGGCCTGACCTCGAGCGAGGTGCTGGCGGCGATCCGGGCGCAGAACCTGCAGATCGCCGGCGGCCAGATCGCCGAGCCGCCGATCGCCGACCGCGCCTTCCAGCCCAACCTCGTGTTCACCGGCCGCCTCAAGGACATCAGGCAGTTCGAGGACATCGTGGTGAAGGCCGGCTCCGACGGCCGCACCGTGCGGCTGCGCGACGTCGCGCGCGTCGAGCTCGGCGCGCTGTCCTACGCCACCAACAGCTTCCTGCTGCGCAAATCGGCGGTCGCGCTGCTGGTGACGCAGCGGCCCGGATCGAATGCGCTGGCGACCGCCAAGAGCATCTCCGACACGATGGAGCGGATGAAGGCGAGCTTCCCGAAGGGGCTCGACTACAACATCGGCTACAACCCGACCGAATTCATCGCCCAATCGGTCCATGAGCTGATCAAGACGATCTACGAGGCGATGGCGCTCGTCGTCATCGTGGTGCTGGTGTTCCTGCAGGGCTGGCGGCCGGCGATCATCCCGATCATCGCGATCCCGGTGTCGCTGGTCGGCACCTTCGCGGTGATGGCCGCGCTCGGCTTCTCGATCAACAATCTGACGCTGTTCGGCCTGGTGCTCGCGGTCGGCATCGTGGTCGACGACGCCATCGTCGTGGTCGAGAACGTCGAGCGGCATCTCGAGCACGGCATGAGCAGGCGCGAGGCTGCGCTCAAGACCATGGAGGAGGTCGGCGGCGCGCTGGTCTCGATTGCGCTGGTGCTGTGCGCGGTGTTCGTGCCGACCGCCTTCCTCGGCGGCATCTCCGGGCAGTTCTTCCAGCAATTCGCCGTGACGATCGCGGTCGCGACCGCGATCTCCTGCTTCTGCTCGCTGACGCTGTCGCCGGCGCTGGCCTCGCAGATCCTGATCCCGCATGAGGAGAAGCGGCCGCCGGCGCGCTGGAACATCATCGCCCGCGGCTGGGACAGCTTCACCGCGCTGTTCAACCGCGCGTTCGACCGGCTGGCGCACGGCTATGCTGGTGTCGCCGACTTCGTGATCCGGCACACGGTGGTGATGGTCGCGATCTACCTCGTGCTGATCGGCAGCGCCGGCTGGCTGCTCGCGACTACGTCGCAGGGCTTCATCCCGGCGCAGGATCGCGGCTACGTCATCATCTCGGCGCAGCTGCCGGGCGCAGCGTCGCTGGCGCGGACCACGGCTGTGGTGCGTGAGATCGAGCGGATCGCGCTGGATACGCCGGGCATCGTTCGCGTCGCGGCGTTCGCCGGCTTCTCCGGCGCGACGCGCACCCAGGCGGGCAACGCCGCGGCGTTGTTCCCGGTGTTCGACGAGCCTGAGGCGCGCCTGAAGAAGGGGCTGACGGCGACCGCGATCACGGCCGAGCTGCGCAAGCGGCTGTCGGTGATCCAGGGTGCCTTTATCATCGTGATTCCACCGCCTGCCGTGCCCGGCATCGGCACCGGCGGCGGCTTCACCATCCGCGTCCAGGACCGGCAGGGGCGCGGGCCCGAACTGCTGGCATCCGCGACCGACGAACTGGTTTTGGCCGCGCGCAAGTCGCCGAGCCTGACCTCGGTGTTCTCGCCGTTCTCCGCGAACACGCCGCAATTGTTCGTCGATATCGATCGCGTCAAGGCGCAGAAGCTTGGCGTCCCGATCGCCAACATCACCGACACGATCGAGACCTATTTCGGCTCGACCTATGTCAACGACTTCAACCTGTTCGGGCGCACCTATCACGTCACGGCCCAGGCCGATCTGCCGTTCCGCAAGGAGACCACCGATCTTGCGCGGCTGCGGACCCGCAACGCCAATGGCGACATGGTGATGCTCGGCAGCGTCGTCGACTTCAAGAACATCTCGGGTCCCGACCGCGTCGCGCGCTACAATCTGTACTCGGCCTCCGAGCTGCAGGGTGAGCCGGCACCCGGCGTCAGCTCGACGACGGCGCTCAACACCATCAAGAAGCTCGCCGACGAGACGCTGCCGTCGGGCTTCTCGTTCGAGTGGACCGACCTGTCCTACCAGCAGGTCAACGGCGCCAATGCGGGCCTCTACGTGTTCCCGATCTGCGTGCTGTTCGTCTACCTGGTGCTGGCCGCGCAATATGGCAGCTGGACATTGCCGTTCGCGGTGATCCTGATCGTGCCGATGTGCCTGTTCGCGGCCACGATCGGCGTGCGCATCATGGGCCAGGACGTCAACATCCTGACCCAGATCGGCTTCGTGGTGCTGGTCGGCCTCGCCGCCAAGAACGCGATCCTGATCGTCGAGTTCGCGCGCGACATCGAACTCGAGGGCAGGCCACGGCTGGAGGCGGTCATCGAGGCCTGCCGGCTCCGCCTGCGGCCGATCCTGATGACGTCGTTCGCCTTCATCCTCGGCGTGCTGCCGTTGGTGCTGTCGACCGGCTCGGGCTCGGAAATGCGTCAGGCGGTCGGCGTCGCCGTGTTCTTCGGCATGCTCGGCGTCACCCTGTTCGGCCTCGTCTTCACGCCGATCTTCTACATGGTGGTGCGCAACCTCGCGGAAGGAAAGAACGAGGGCAAGCCGAAGGAAACGGCGGCTGTGGCGGGGTAGTGGGGCGGAGCCGGCATTCCGCAGCGGCACGTCCTTCCCCGTCATCGTGAGGAGCCTGCGAAGCAGGCGTCTCGAAGGATGTACGGCCACCAGCTGGGCCGTCGACCCTTCGAGACGCGCGTTCCGCGCTCCTCAGGGTGACGGGAAACTGCAAAGCGCGTGTCGCCCCAATCCCATACTTTTGGCTGATCGGGCCGCGGCGGAAATCGATGGGCAGCAGCTAGGTTATAAAATAATGTCGCGCCGATTTTTCCTGATAGAAACTGCTGGGAGAGCATAACAATGAAATCGGGATTTTTGGTTGCGGTCACGGCGTGCAGCGTAATGCTGGCGGCGCCGGCGATGGCCCAGGGTGTCAAGATCGGCGTCCTGAACGACCAGTCCGGCGTCTACGCGGATTACGGCGGAAAGTACTCGGTCGAAGCCGCCAAGATGGCGATCGAGGATTTCGGCGGCGAGGTGCTCGGCCAGAAGATCGAGATGGTCACTGCCGATCACCAGAACAAGCCCGATCTTGCGACCTCGATCGCGCGGCGCTGGTATGACGCCGACGGCGTCGACATGATCACCGAGCTGACGACGTCGTCGGTCGCACTCGCGGTGCAGGAGCTGTCGAAGGAAAAGAAGAAGATCGACATCGTGGTCGGCGCCGCGACCTCGGCGATCACGGGCGCGTCCTGCACGCCCTACGGCTTCCACTGGGCGTTCGACACCCATGCGCTCGCGGTCGGCACCGGCGGCGCGCTGGTGAAGGCCGGCGGCGACAGCTGGTTCTTCCTCACCGCCGACTATGCGTTCGGCTACGCGCTGGAAAAGGACACCAGCGAGATCGTCACCGCCGCGGGCGGCAAGGTGCTGGGCTCGGTGCGCGTGCCGCTGAACTCGTCGGACTTCTCCTCGTTCCTGCTGCAGGCGCAGAGCTCGAAGGCGAAGGTCATCGGCCTCGCCAATGCCGGCCAGGACACCACCAACTCGATCAAGCAGGCCGCCGAGTTCGGCATCGTCAGGGGCGGCCAGAAGCTCGCCGGCCTGCTGATGACGCTGGCCGAGGTGAACGGTCTCGGCCTCGATGCCGCGCAGGGCCTGGTGCTGACCGAAGGCTTCTACTGGGATCATGACGACAAGAGCCGCGCCTTCTCCGAGCGTTTCTTCAAGCGGACGGGGCGGATGCCGAGCATGATCCATGCAGGCACCTATTCGGCGACGCTGAGCTATCTGAAGGCGGTCAAGGCCGCCGGCACCAAGGACAGCGATGCGGTCGCCAAGAAGCTGAAGGAGCTGCCGGTCGACGACGCCTTCGCCCAGGGCAAGGTGCAGGAGAACGGCCGCATGGTCCACGACATGTATCTATTCGAGGTCAAGAAGCCCTCGGAATCGAAGAAGCCGTGGGACTACTACAAGCAGCTCGCCGTGGTGCCCGGCGATCAGGCCTTCCCCAAGGCCAAGGACTCGGGCTGCCCGCTGACGAAGTAGCGAGCCAATCCATAGGTGGTGTCGTCCTGGCGAAAGCCAGGACCCATTACCCCAACTGGATGGCGGTGCACCACGCTGTAGCCAGCGGATTGCCCATAACCGCGTCCTGTGGTTATGGGTCCTGGCTTTCGCCAGGACGACAGTAGTGGGTGTGGCGCGATCGCGCCTTCAATGCGCCAGCCGCCACACCGCGCCGCCGATCGCGCCGACCCACAGGACGATCGAGGCGACCGCCTGGATGGCGAAGCCGGGGCTGCGTTTCGCCACCGCCTCGCGATAGCCGATGAAGTAGACGATGCGGCCGATCACCCAGATCGCGCCGATCGCCGCCGCCGGGGCATCGCCGACATAGATCGCGAACAGCCAGAGCGACGGCAGGAAGATCGGCATCCACTCCAGTGTGTTCATCTGGATGCGGAAGATGCGCTCGAAATCCGGGTTGCCTGAAATCGCCGGCAGCTTGACGCCATAGGCGGCACGGGCGCGCGCGACTTGCGTGGAGGTGAAGAAATAGAACGCGACCGCAAGGCAGGTGACGATGGCCGTGAAGTGGTACATGTCAGGCGTGTCCTCTTGTTCTGTTGGCCCCGATGTCATGACGCGGCGGGGCCGCGCGGTGTGACAGGCAGGGCTGTTCTGGGCGGCGCCGATCTTCCGTCGACGTCCTAGTACCCGGTCATCTCAAGATAGCCGAATCCGGCGTGGCTGCCTGAAAAGCGGATCGGGCCTTCCCAATAGGGGAAACTGGTTCCCATCCAGCTTCGTGGATTGAGCGGCGTCGTTTCGATGGCAAGGCCGCGCGCTGGCAGGGTCACGTGCCACGAGGTCGGCAGCTTGCGGCCGTCGATCTCGGTGGTCGCCGTCGGCGTGATGCTGTTGCCGCTGGCGGCGATCTCGGTCGAGCGGCCATCCGGCGTGATCCAGTTGCCGAACAGGTTTTCGCGGCCGTCCTTCTGACGCAGCCGGTACAGCATCAGCTTTTCGTCGCCGGGCAGATGCAGCGAGAACCAGTCCCAGCCGGTTTGATCCGCCGCCAAGGGCTGGCTGCTCCACTCGCGATCCATCCAGGCGACGCCGGTGACGTCGACCGGCCTGTCGTCGATCACGATGCGGCCGGAGGCCTTGTAGAACGGCTGGCTGTAGTAATAGGAGGCCTGTCCGCGATCCGACTTGCGGCTGTAGCCATGGTCGCCCTGCAGCACCAGCGCGCGATCGGCGTCGAGGCGGAGCGTGGTTGAGAAGTCGGCGGCGGAGGCCTTGAGCTCGATCGGGGCGATGTGCTGCGCGTCGAAAGCGTCCAGCCCTCGCATCTCCCAGGCGTCGATCCAGGCGTGGAACGGCATGGCCACGACACCGGCCTGCTCGACGCCGCCGCGTGCAAACGTCTCGCTGAAACGATGCGTGGTGGCGCTGGTCACCGCGGCGTGGCCCATCCAGAGCTGCTGGTTGGCCCAGCCTTCGGCCGGTCCGCCCGGCTTCATCGTCTGGCGGAACAACGTCCATTGCGCGCCGTAGGCCGCGCCGCTGGTGTCGGACAGGTTCGCGGTGACGTACCACCATTCGATCCGGAACTCCGGATGCGGGCCGTGATCGACGGGGAAAACGAACGGCTTGCCCGGCGTGACGGCGGCAAAGCCTTCGGCATTCTCGCCGAGCCCGGCAAAGCCCTGCGCGAACGTCTTGCCGCCCAGTGCCAACGCCAGCGCGCCGCCGGCAAAGGCGCGGCGCGTGATGGTGCCGCTAGCGCTCATTGACGAAGGTCCGGATCAGGGTGGCCGGCTGCATGCGGGCCAGTCTAGCGACCGGCAGCGCCGCAGCACAGAGCGCTGCGGCCATCGCTACCGCGAGCAGCTCGATCAGTTGCAGCGGGAAGACGTGGAACGGCAGCCGCCAGCCGAACGCCTTGACGTTGACGATCGCAAGCAGGCACCACGCCACCAGTAGCCCAAGCGGCAGCGCGAACAGCGCGGTGATCAGCGCGACCGCCATGGTCTTCAACAGTTCGAGCGCAGCGAGCCGCCGCCGCGTCAGGCCGATCGCCCACAGCGGCGCCAGCTGCGGCAGCCGCGAATTGGCCAGCGTGAGCAGGCTGGTCAAGAGCGCGATGCCGGCGACGCCGAGCGTGAAGGCGTTGAGCGCTGCGGTCACCGAGAAGGTGCGGTTGAACACCCGCTTGGATTCCCGCTTCATCGTCGCCTGGTCGGCGACGCTGCGGTCGTCGAGCCCGAACGTCGCCTGCAACGCCGTGATCAGCGGCGCGATCTTGTCCGGCGCGACGCGCAGGCCAAGGCGCGTCTGCGGCGTTTGCGGGAAGCGGCGCGTCAGCGCGGCGAAGTTGACCGCGATCTGGCCCTTGGGGTTGCCGTAATCGGCATAGATGCCGACGATCTCGAGCGGCCAGTCGCCGCCGGGCGCGGGCACCTCGATGTGATCGCCGATCGCAAGCTTCATCCGCCGCGACAATTGCTCGCTGACGAGGCAGGCGTCGCCGGGGCGTAGCCTGACCCAGGCATTCGCCGTGCTTTCCAGCAACGGCCAGTTGTCGCGATAGGTGGCGTGATCGGGCAGGCCGAGCACCTCGATCGGCGCGCCGTCAAGCTGGGTGTCGGCGCGGCCGCCGGGCAGGATCGCCTCAACCTCCGGCCGGTCGTGCAGCCAGGCCTTGATCTGCTTGGCCTGCGTGTCGCTGGCGGCGCTGATATAGACGTCGGCAGCGAGCCTTCCGTCGAGCCAGACCAGGAAGGTGCGGCTGAAACTCTCCACCATGGTGCCGACGCCGACATTGACCGCGAGCGCGAGCAGCAGCGCCATCAGCGCCAGCGACAAACCGGAAAGCTGCTGGCGGCTGTCGGCCCAGAACCAGATGCCGACCGGCGCTCGCGCACTGCGCTGGCCGATCGCGAGCGCGATTTGCAGCACCATCGGCAGGATCAATGCCGCGCCGAGCATCAATGCGGCCAGCACGGCAAAGCCCGCGATCAGGGAATCGCCGAACTGAATGAGCGCTGCTGCGACAGCGAACACCGCGAGCGCCGCCGCGCTCTGGAAGATCAGCCAGCGCCGCTGCGCCTGCTGCCAGGCCTGCGGCTGCGCGGTTGCCAGCACCGGCATCCGGATCGCCTTGGCAAGGCTGGCGGCCGCGGCAGCCAGCGCGCCGAGAATGCTGATGGTGATGCCGGCGAACCACCAGACGGGTTTGAGCGAAAGCTGGCCGGCAATCTGCGCGCCATAGAGCCCGCGCAGCGAGGCCGCGACATCGGGCAGCAAGGCTGCCGCGATGAAATAGCCGCACACCAGGCCGATCAGGCCGGCGACCAGCGCCAGCGACACCAGCTCGATGACAAGCACCGTGTTGAGCATCCGCGCCGAGACCCCGCAGGCGCGGAGCGTGCGTAACATCGGCAGCCGCTGCTCGAAGGCGAGGCCGATCGCGGAGTTGACGATGAACAGGCCGACGAAGAATGACAGCAGGCCGAACGCGGTGAGGTTGAGATGGAAGCTGTCGGTGAGGCGTTCGAGATCGCTCTCCGCGCTCGGCTCGACCAGACGCAGCTTGTCACCCGCCACGCTCTCGAGCGTGGCATGCGGCGCCTTGGACTTGCCTTTGGATTTCCCGACCAAGAGGCGCGACACCTGGCCGGGCATTTTCAAAATGTCCTGCGCGATGCCGATATCGACCACCAGCACGCCGGGCGCGAGCTCGGCCTGCACGCGCAGCGGCGGCAGGCTCGTGCCGCTCGCCTGCGGCCGCTCGCCTTCCTTGAGGCCGAGATCGCGCAGCGTCTCGCCCGCCACCAGCATTTCGCCGGGCGGCGTAACGAACGTTTGCAGGCTGCCGCGCCCGACCGCCGGTGCATTCCCGACCTCGGAGGGCAGCGTCACCGGCTCGACGCCAAGCAGGCGGAAGCTGCGGCCATCGATCTGGACCCGGCCTTCCAGCATCGGCGACACCGGCCAGCCGGCGCGGCGCAGATCGACGAACAGCTGTTGCGGAAAGGTCGCGCTGTCTTTGCTGACGAGGACAGCGGTGCGCGCGCCGCCGAAGGTCGCGGCGGCGCGGTCATAGGCGATGCGCGCCTGCTGGTTCAACGCCTGCACGCCGCTCCACAGCGCGGTCGCCGATATCAGCCCGATCAAGAGCGTGGCAAGCTGCATCGGATGCCGCCGCCAGTGGCTGAGCAGCACGGCGAGGATCCACAGCGGGCGCCTCACGCAATGACTCCAGCATGCAGGTTGATCTGGCGGTCGAGCGTCGCGGCGAGCCGGGCGCTGTGGGTGACCATCAGGAAGCCGCAGCCGGTGCGAACAACCAGATCGCGCGCGAGATGCAGCACCTCGTCGGCGGTGTCCTCGTCGAGATTGCCGGTCGGCTCGTCGGCGAGCAGCAGCAGCGGCTTCGGCGCCAGCGCGCGGCCGATCGCGACGCGCTGCTGCTGGCCGCCGGACAATTGCTCGGGATAGCGCCTGAGCAGGTTCTTCAAGCCGAGACGCTCGACCAGCTCGTCATGCCAGGCCGCATCGTGCCGGCCGGCAATGCGCGACTGGAACACGAGATTGTCCGCGACCGACAGGCTCGGGATCAAATTGAACTGCTGGAACACGAGCCCAAGCCGGTCGCGGCGCAATTCGGCGCGGCCGGCGTCGCTCAGCCCGGAGACCACGGTATCGGCAAGGGCGATCTCGCCGCTGTCGGCAGCATCCAGCCCCGCGATCAGATGCAGCAGCGTGCTCTTGCCGCTGCCGGATTCGCCGGTCAACGCCACGCTCTCGCCTGTTGCAACGGCAAGATCTACGCCGCGCAGCACCGCGACGTCTTCCCCGGCAGAGCGGTAACTCTTGGTCAGGCCGGTGACGCGAAGCACCGCGGCGGTCTGGTCAGGTGAAGCGATGGCCGTGCCTCATTGCGGCTTCTGGTATTTCAGGACGAACTCGTCGATCGGCACCGGGGCCTTGAAGACGGGAATGTCCTTCGGGTCCTCCGCATGATGCAGGAAATCGCCCTCGGCTACCAGCTTGAAGCCGGCCGCCTCGATCTCCTGCTTCAAGGTGCTCTCCTCGATTCGGTGCAGGGTCTTGGCGACATTGGTGCCGTCGCCCGGCTTGGCCGAGTGGTCTGCGATGACGAGGAAGCCGCCCGGCTTGAGCGCTGCTAACATCTTCTTGTTCATCGCGGCACGATCGACCGGCAGATAGCTGATGTCGTGATAGAAAAAGAAGAAGGTGATCATGTCGAGGTTTTTGACGTCGGGCGGGATCGGGTCGTCATAGTCCCGCACCACGTGGACGACGTTCTTCATCGCGGGCGACTTGGCGCGGGTGTCGAACTTGTCCTTGACGAAGCGCTCGAGCACGCTGGCCGAATCCTGCGCGTAGACCTTGCCCGACGGGGCGACGGTGCGTGCCAATAGTTCGGTGCTGTAGCCGGCGCTCGCCGCCATGTCGAGGATGGTCATGCCGGGCGTGACGCCGGCAAAGGCGAGCATCTTGGCCGGCTGGCGGCGCTGATCGACCTGGCGATCCGCATCGCTGCGATCGGGCGCGGCCACGATCGCCGCGTAGTCGGGACTGGCGGTGCCTTCCGCGCGGACAGCCGTCGCAGCGAGGAGGGCGGTGGACGCGAGCGCAGTGCAGGCGATCGCGCGAAGCATCGATCTGTTCATGAAATAACCCCGGCTTTTCGTTGCCCCCGAGCATAGCAGCCGGCCCATGACAGATCACCGCTTCGCGGCCGCGCCGACGCGATCGTGATCGGCCGTTACAACTGCGCCGGGACCTGCGACCCCGAGGAAATGCGGTGTTGCGTTGCGCGGCGAGGCGTGGCTAGCATCGCCAATTGGGGCCGATTTTACGAAGCCAAAAAACGAAACGACGGGGAGCCAGACATGACGACGCAGCCGACGCCCAAGGGGATGTCGACGCCCAAGGGCGCTTGGACCATCACCTTCCTCCTGTTCCTGTTCATGGTGGTGAACTTTGCGGACAAGATCGTGGTCGGGCTGGCCGGCGTGCCGATCAGGAAGGAGATGGGCCTCACCCCGGAGCAGTTCGGCGATCTTGGCTCGGCCTTCTTCTATCTGTTCTCGATCTCGGCGATCGTGGTCGGGTTCATCGTCAACCGCGTTGATACGCGTTGGGTGCTGCTGATCCTGGCGGTGATCTGGTCGCTGGCGCAATTTCCGATGATCGGCACCGTCAGCCTCACGACACTCACGATCTGCCGCGTCATCCTCGGCGCCGGCGAGGGGCCGGCCTTCTCGGTCGCCGCGCACGCGATCTACAAGTGGTTTCCGGACGAGAAGCGCACGCTACCGACCGCGATCCTGTCGCAGGGCTCGGCGTTCGGCGTGATCCTCGCGGTGCCCGCGCTGAACTGGATCATCGTCAATCACAGCTGGCATCATGCCTTTGGCGCGCTCGGCATCGTCGGCCTGCTCTGGACCGTCGCCTGGTTCGCGCTCGGCAAGGAAGGGCCACTGGTGTCGACGACTACTGTCGTCGCCGACGAGCCGCGGATTCCCTATTGGAAGCTGCTGTCGTCGCGCACCTTCGTCGGCTGTGTGATTGCGACCTTCGGCGCCTATTGGGCGCTGTCGCTCGGTCTCACCTGGTTCACATCCTTCATCATCGAGGGGCTCGGCTTCTCGCAGCAGCAGGCCGGCTTCGTCTCGATCCTGCCCTGGATATTCGGCGCGACGATCGTGATTCTGACCGGCTGGATTTCGCAGTTGATGCTGGCGCGCGGCTTCACCACCCGCGGCGCGCGCGGCGTGCTCGGCTCGGTGCCGCTGATCATCGGCGGCGCCATTCTCGCGACCTTGCCCTACGCGCCTCCGGGCGGGCTGATGATCGCATTGCTGGTGATCGGCTCCGGCCTGTGCGGCTCGATCTACGTGGTGTGTCCGCCGATGCTCGGCGAGTTCACGCCGGTGTCGCAGCGCGGCGCGATCATCGCGATCTACGGCGCGCTGTACACGATCTCGGGCATCCTGGCGCCGATGGTGATGGGCAGTGTGATCCAGCACGCAGCCACGCCGATGGCGGGTTACATGTCCGGCTTCACCATCAACGCCGCGATCATGGCGGGCTCCGGCCTGCTCGGGCTGTTGCTGCTGTGGCCGAACACCGAGCGCGCGCGGCTGACCGGGCAGGCTCAGCCCGCCGACACGATCAAGGGCGCGATGTCGCCGACATAGGGTAGGTGCGCTTTACCCTCCCCTGGAGGGGCAGGGTCGACGCGAATGAAATGAGCGGCGGGGTGGGGTGATCTCTCAACACGGGCAGTGCCCGAATGGAGAGATCACCCCACCCCGCTGCGCATTCCGCTTCGCTGCATGCCCAGCGGCCCTCCCCCTCCAGGGAGGGTGAAGTGGCGACTGTATCCGGGCTACGAGCCGACTCCGACGGCGATCAGTTCAAGCCCTGCGCGCCGCGAACGAGTTTGCCGGGCCGCGCGCCGGTGGCCTTGCCCTGGCGCTGGGTCACGACGCCCGAGACGATGGTGGCATCGTAGCCATCGACCTGCTGCAACAGGCGGCGGCCGCCGACCGGCAGGTCGTAATGCACCTTCGGCGGATGCAGGTGCAGCCGGTCGTAGTCGATCACGTTGACGTCGGCCTTGAAGTCCGGTGCGATCACGCCGCGATCGGTGAGGCCGACCGACAGCGCGGTCTTGCGCGACTGTGCCGCGATCACGAACGGGATCGAGAGTTTTTCGCCGCGGCTGCGGTCGCGCGTCCAGTGCGTCAGCAGATAGGTCGGGAAGCTGGCGTCGCAGATGATGCCGCAATGCGCGCCGCCGTCGGACAGGCCCGGCACTGCGCTGGGTTCGCGCAGCATCTCGTGCACGGCGTCGAGATTGCCGTCCGCATAATTCAGGAACGGCACATAGAGCATGCCGCGGCCTTCGTCGGTCAGCATCGCGTCATAGGCGAGCTCTTCCGGCTGCCGGCCCTGGCGGCGCGCCTGCGGGCCGAGCGCCTTTTCCGGCGGCTGTTCATAATCCGGCGGATTGCCGAGCAGATACATCTTGTCGTAGTTCGGCCGGAAGAACAGCGGATCGTCGGTTGCCGTCGCGCTCTCGCTCAGGATCGCGGCGCGCACCTCGGGCCGCCGCAGATGCGTCAGCCGCTCGGCGAGCGGCAGCTTAGCGATCTCACGATAGCTCGGATGGGTCTGGAACGGGTTGCGTGACAATTCGAGCCCGAGCAGCAGCCCGACCGGCCGCGCCGCGATCTGGGTCGTGATCGACAGGCCGCGCGCGGCGGCTTCATTGATGGTGTCCATGGTCTGCCGCCAGCGCCGCGGCGCCTTGTCGGCCTGCGCGACCGAGAACGAGATCGGGCATTTGGTGGTTTCGGCGACCCGCAGCATCATCGGCAGGTCTTCGTGCACGGTGCTCTGGTCGAGCACGAATTGCAGCACGCTGCGGCCGACGCCGTGCATCGCTCCGGCGATCGCGGTCAGTTCATCCTCGCCCGCCTTCAGCGTCGGCGTGTAGTCGCCGGTCGAGGTGCGGTGATTGAGCGTGCGCGAGGTCGAGAAACCCAGCGCGCCCGCGCGCACCGCATCGCCTGCGAGCGCCGCCATCGCCTTGTTGTCCTCGGGTGTTGCGGGATCGCGGCGCGCGCCGCGCTCGCCCATCACATAGACCCGCAGCGCCGCGTGCGGCAGCTGCGCGCCGATATCCATGTCGAAACTGCGCTTCGACAGCCATTCCATGTAGTCGGGAAAGCTCTCCCACGCCCAGGGAATACCGGCCGAAAGCACCGGCTCCGGAATGTCCTCGACGCCCTCCATCAGCTGGATCAGCCTGTTGTGGTCGCTCGGCCGGCACGGCGCGAAGCCGACGCCGCAATTGCCCATGATCGCGGTGGTGACGCCGTTCTGCGATGACGGCGTGATGTCCTGGCTCCAGGTCACCTGGCCGTCGTAATGGGTGTGGACGTCGACGAAGCCGGGCGCCACCAGCTTGCCGCGCGCGTCGATCTCTTCCTTGCCTTTTGCAGTGACCTTGCCGACCTCGGTGATCTTGCCGCCTGAGATAGCGACATCGGCTTCATAGAGGTCGCCGCCCTTGCCATCGGCGATGGTGCCGCCGCGGATCACGAGGTCTGGGGTCGAGGTCATGGCATTTCATCCCGAGGCTGTTCTTGGTTATGCGGCATCATGGGTGAGCCCTTGATGCTGTCAACCATCGCCGATGAAGCTCTGGGATGCGCTGGCCGTTCTGCGCGCTTTGGCGTTGCCGCCCGGCGGAAATTTGTTCCGCCAGGCAAGCCATCGCGGTCTATCATGCGCCGAAGAACGCCGTCTTCTGGGTCTCCTCGGCCTGCAGCCTGGCGCGCACGCGCATCAGGTCCTTCCAGCCGATATAGCCGACCAAGCGCTGGTCCTCGCGCGAGATCACAGGCAGATGCGAGATGTTGACCTGCATCAGGCGGTCGGCGAGCCGGTCGAGATATTCGTCGGGATAAGCAACGGTGATCTTGCTCCCCGCCAGCAACTGCTTGAGCGTCGCGGTGCGATGCTTGCCGGCACGGTATCAGCAGCACCGTGACGCCATGCGCGCTACAATTGGCCGCGATCAGCGGCAGCAGCACGTGGGTGTTGCCGGTGAGCTCGACCGCGAAGAAGGTTGCGGTCAATGGCGAGCGCATCGTGCCGCCCATCGTCGCCGCCATCGCCAGCAGCGCCCAGAAGCCGGGGCTCGCGGTCGGCATATAGCCGCTCAGCGCCGTGTCCATCGCGCCGCCCATGATCAGCAGCGGCGCCAGCACGCCGCCCGACGTGCCGGAGTCGAGCGCGACCGACCAGATCACGGCCTTCACCACGAGCAGCAATAGCGCGGCCTTCAGCACCACGTCGCCGCTCACCATCGATGCGAGGTTGTCATAGCCGACGCCGAGCGCCTGCGGCTCGATCAGGCCGCCGAGGCCGACGACCAGGCCGCCGATCAGCGGCCACCACATCCAGTGGATCGGCAGCTTCAGGAACAGGTCCTCGAATCCGTAAACCAGCTGGGTGAGCACGCCCGACAGCAGGCCGGAGAGGATCCCGATCAGCATCCAGGCGCCGAGCTGCAGCACCGAGATGTCGACACTGCCCGTGAACGGAAACAGCGGCGCCGGCATGTGCAGGAAGGTGCGCCCGACCGCCGCCACCACGGCGGCGACGGTGACGGGAATGAAGCTGCGCGGCGTCCATTAGAACAGCAGCAGTTCGACCGCGAGCATGATTGCCGCAATCGGCGTTCCGAACACGGTGGTCATGCCGGCCGCGGCGCCGGCCACCAGCAGGGTCTTGCGCTCGTTGTCCGTCACCGGGAGCATCTGCGCGATCAGCGAGCCGATCGCGCCGCCGGTCATGATGATCGGGCCCTCGGCGCCGAACGGGCCGCCGGTGCCGATCGAAATCGCCGACGACAATGGCTTGAGGATCGCCACCTTGCGATCCAGCCGGGATCGACCGAGCAGGATGGCTTCAATGGCTTCCGGAATGCCGTGCCCGCGGATCTTCTCGCTGCCGAAGCGCGCCATCAGGCCGATGATCAGCGAGCCCGCGACCGGCACCAGCACGGTCCAGAGGCCAAGCGGTGAGTCCTGCAATTTCAGGTCGGCGAAACTGAACTTGCCGAAATAGGCGATGTTGGTGGCGAGCTTGATCAGCTCCAGCAGACCTGCGCCGGCCAGCACGCCGGCGGCGGAGACGAACACGGCGATCGCCGAGATCACCACGACGCGCGGATCGGTGGTGAAGTCGCTCAAAAGGTGACTCGCCTTGTCGCCGATCTTGGCACTGGTCTTGGCAGCTGTGCTCGATTTGGTGAAATGACGCTCATCGGTGGCGTAAGGCTCGCATGTGAAGTGGACGCGCGCGTCGAACTGTCCGCGGTGCATCTCGATGAGCTGTCGCGGATCGAGCCGCTGTTGAAGCAGGTCCTGTCGCGACGATCGGAATGAATGGGTCGTGTACGACGCTTCGCGCGGAATGGGTCGTCCTCGCCCTCGGCTAGCGGTGCGCGGTCAAATGCAACTTGATCGTGTTAATCTCGATACAATCTGCGGCTAATGCGCGGTGCAATACGGGAATATGCCTTGTCATTGTCATGAAACCTTCATACACCATGTCGGGGGCGTTACCATTACATAAGCGGCAGCCGGTCGTGACCGATGCGGGCAATGCCATTGCCGTCGGGCATGGCGATCAGGCGGAAGTCGAACTCAAGCTCCTTGCGCCGCAAGGAAGCCTCGAAAAACTGCGCGAGGCACCCTGCATCGTGCAGCATGCGCGCAATCGCGGCGCCTTTCACCGGCTGGAAACAGTCTATTACGACACGGCCGAGCGCCTGCTGTTTCAGCATGGCATGTCGTTGCGCGTCCGCCACAGCGGCAAGACCTTCATCCAGACGCTGAAGCTTCCTCCCAATGCCGCGCAGCCCCTGATGCGCCGCCAATGGGAGATGCCTGTTGGGAGCATGACCCCCGATCTGGCGCTCTTCCCCGCCGACGAGGTCGGCGATCCCGTTGCGGGGCTGAGCAAACACGCGCTGGCGCCGGTTTTCGAGACGAAGGTGCGCCGGCACGCCCGACAGCTCGATCTGCCCGATGCGTCGGTTGAAGTCGTATTCGACGAGGGGACGATCGAGGCCGCTTCGCGCCAGGAAGTGCTGTCGGAAATCGAGATCGAGCTGAAGAGCGGCAATGCCGGCGTCCTGTTCGATCTCGGAACGCAGTTGCTCGACGCGGCGCCGCTGCAGATCGGCACGCGAAGCAAGGCGGAACGCGGCTATGCGCTGGCGTTCGATGTCGCGCCATCCGCAGTGAAGGCCGAGTTGTCGGGCATCACCGCGGAGCTTGCGGTCGACGACGTCATCGCACTGCTGGTGGGCTCCTGCTGGCATCATCTCCTGAAAAATCACGCGGTGGCCGAGCAGGGGACCGATCCCGAAGGCGTGCACCAGATGCGCGTGGCGTTGCGGCGCTTGCGGACGATCTGTGCGCTGTTCCGGCGCGACATTCCATCGCCGGCATTTCTGACGGTCAACGCCGAAGCAAGATGGCTGATGCGGCAGCTCGGCAAGGCCCGGGATTGGGACGTGTTCGCCGAAACGACGATCACCCGCCTGGTCAGCGCGGTTCCGGATATCGATCTCGATGGCCTTCGCCAGGCGGTCGAACAGCGTCAGAAGTCGAGCTACGGCGCCTTGCATGGCGTTCTGGCCGATCCTCGTTGCAGCCGCTTCCTGCTCTCGCTGGGGCAATTGGTGGAGCGCCGCAGCTGGCGCAACGAGATCGACAGCGAAGCGCTCGCGATCCTGTCGCAACCAATGCCGGTGCTTGCCGATCGAATTCTGCAGCGGCTGCATCGCAAGACGTTGAAGCGTGGTGCGCGCTTCCGGCGGCTCGATATCCACGCGCAGCACAATCTGAGGATCAACCTCAAGAAGTTGCGCTATGCGGCGGAATTCTTCCTGCCGCTTTATGCCGCTCATGCGCCGGCGAAGCGCTACGTGAAGCGGCTTGCCAGGTTGCAGAACAGCCTCGGGCGGGTGTGCGACATCGGCAGCACGCGGGTGCTGCTCCACACCATCGCGCAGGATGACCAGCCTGCGCTGCATCTCGGCATCGGCGCGATGGCCGGCTGGCTGGCCCGCGATCAGATCGCGGTGGCAAAAACGCTGCGCAAGAGTTGGCGGCGGTTCAAGACGACGCCCGTATTCTGGGGCCGCTGAGTCTGGCAGCGGCAGCCGTCAGCCATCCCTCTTGTTGAGGTTAGGTCGGCGCGCGGTTAACCCGGCGCACCATCAGGGCGTCGGAGGTCGGACTTCGTCGTCGGGCAAGGCGGGCTCCAACGACGCGTCTGCTCCAGCGCTGTCCAAAGCTGTTTCCTGAACAATCGGAATATGCGGCACGCTGCTGACCACGACCGGATTGTCGTCGGCGGCGTGGCTTATGAGCGTTTCAAGAAACAGGAAAAATTTCTCGGAAAGCACAATAACCTCCCCCGGTTCGGAAGAGTCGAAATTAGGATAATCCTCCCGGGCGGCAGGCGCCAGTTGCCGGGGCGCGAAATCCCGTCAACAAACGGCGATTGTCGGCAGTTCAAGGGTCGGAGCGATAGCGCGCGCTAGGCCTGGATTGTAACCTCGGAAGCCTGCTGCGGCTTGCGCTCGGTGACCAGCGCGAGCAACACGGTCAGCACCATGAACACCACCGAGGCGCCGAACACCCAGTGCGGCATGTGCTGGTCCATGATCCAGCCGAACAGCAGCGGGCTGACGATGCCGCCGAAGTTGAAGCCGGTGGAGACGATGCCGAAGGCGCGGCCGGCGGCGCCGGGAGGTGCGGCGTTGCGTACCATCATGTCGCGGGACGGCGCGATCACGCCGCCGAGGAATCCGGCAAGCCCCATCGCGAGCGTCAGCACCACCGGCGGCAGGTCCATCAGCGCAATCAGCAGCACCAGCACGGCATTGACCGCGAAGCAGGCCGCGGCGAGCTGGCTGTGGCGATGGGTCCAGTCGGCGAGATAGCCGCCGGCGAGCACGCCCGCGGCGCTGGCGCCGAGGAATGCGGTCAGCGCGATGTTGGCGGTCGAGAACGACGCGCCGTAACCGCCCATCAGCGCGACCACGCCGAAATTGTTGATGCCCGAGGTCGACAGGCTGAGCAGCGTGAAGAACGCGGTCAGCACCATGAGCGCCGGCGTGATCACGCTGGCCTTCGGTGCGGTGTCGTCCTTCGGCTTGTTCTTGTTGGCGCCGGCATCGGGAATGCCGAGCACGATCAGGAACAGTGCCACCAGCGGGCCCACCGCGCCGGCCACGATCAGCGCGCCGAGGCCGCCGGTCGAGGCGACCAGCGCCGCCATGATCGCAGGCGCCACCGCGCCGCCGAGGAAGCCGGCAAAGGTGTGGATCGAGAAGGCGCGGCCCATCCGCGCCTCGTCCATATGGGCCGAGAGGATGGCGTAGTCGGCCGGATGATAGACGCTGTTGGCGAGGCCGAGCAGCACGGCGCAGACGATCAGCGAGGTATAGCTCAGATGCAGGCCGAGCCCGATCAGCGCGCAGCCGCCGACGGTCAGCCCGACCAGCAGGATCTTGCGCGCGCCGATATGGTCGGCGAGGTAGCCGATCGGCGCCTGGGTCAGGCCCGAGACCACCGCGAACACCGTCAGCGCGAATCCGAGTTCGACATAGCCGACGCCGAGCTGCTGCTTCAGGAACGGGAACAGCATCGGCAGCACGAAGATATGGAAATGGCTGACCCAATGGGCGACCGAAATCCCGGTCAGCGTGCGCAGCGCGCTGTCGGTTTTCGCTTGCTGCGGTGCGGCCAGAATATCGACCATGTCTGCGACAACCCACTTTTTCCAAAGCCCGGCAGGGCCGGCCGAAAATAGAGGCTGGCCGCTAATTGTCCATGAACGCAGGCGCATGGCTGCCCCCGGCGCGGGCGTGCCGGATCGACACATGCGGCATTAAAGGCGGCGACAAAGTGCGGCGGTGCGGTGATGATCGGCCATGATCGACGCCAAAAAGCCGCTCCGCGTGCTGGTGTCGGAGGGCTCCAGCACCTCCGGCCGCGAGGCGATCACGATCCTGGGACTGGCCGGCCATCACGTCGAGGTCTGCGATCCCTCGCGCTGGTGCCTGGCGCGCTATTCCCGCTTCGTCCGCAAATACCACCATTGTCCGCCGCTGCGGTCGGATCCGGCCGGCTACCTCGGCTTCGTCGAGCGGCTGCTGGCGTCGTGGCATTTCGATGTGCTGCTGCCGACCCATGAGCAGGGCTTCCTGTTCGCCCGCGCCGCGGCGCGGCTGACGTCGCGCACCGGCCTGGCGCTGCCGGACTTCGCCTCCTATCGCAAAGTGCACAGCAAGGCCGGCTTCAGCCGGCTGCTCGATGAGCTCGGCCTGCCGCAGCCGCCAACCCGGATCGTGAGCTCGGCCGACGACTTGCGCGACGGCCTGCGGTTTCCATCGGCGGTCAAGACCTCGGTCGGGACCGCGAGCCGCGGCATCTGGTTCGTGCGCGATGCCGGCGATCTCAACCGCGCGCTCTACGACCTCGAATCGTCAGGCGATCTTGCCGGCGAGGTGCTGGTGCAGGATCTCATCACCGGCACGGTCGAGAAGGCGCAGTCGGTGTTCTGCCGCGGCACGCTCATCGGCTTCCACGCCTACCGGCAGATCGCGGCCGGGGTCGGCGGCGGCGAGGCGATCAAGGAGAGCGTGAGCCGGCCGGCGATCCGCGCCGCGCTCGAGAGGATCGGTGCGCATCTTCGCTGGCATGGCGCGCTCTCGGTCGACGTCATCATGCCGCTCGACAGCGCAACGCCGCTGTTGATCGATTGCAATCCGCGGCTGGTCGAGCCGATGAACGCGTACCAGTCCGGCACCGATCTGGTCGATCTCCTGCTGCGCGTCTCGCGCGGCGAGACGCCGGCGCCGCTGGCCGAGAGCCGCGCCGGCGTGCGGACGCATCTTGCGATGCAGGCGCTGCTCGGCAGCGCATCGCGCGACGGCACGCGGCGTGACCTGATCAGGGAATGCGGCCGCATCGCCGCGGGCGAAGGTCTCTACCGGGGCAGCGCCGAGGAATTGACGCCGGTTCGGCTCGATTGGCTCAGCGCCGTGCCGCTTGGGATGACGGCCGCTCTGCTGCTCGCCTCACCGCCGATCGCCGCATCGCTGGCCCGCGGCGGCTTCGGCGCGCATCTGCTCGATCGCGGGAGTATCAGGAAGATTGAGAGTGAGGATTTCGGCTAACTCCATCCCCACGTCGTCCCGGGCAAGCGAAGCGCGACCCGGGACCCATAACCACCGACATTCATTTTGCGCAACGCTGGGGCCACAGCGCGCTTCAACGATTCAACCCTGTGGTTATGGGTCCCGGCTTTCGCCGGGACGACGGGGATGGGTCTCGTGCAACCCCTACAACGGCTCATCGTCATTGCCGTAGCGGTCGAGCTTCGGCGTGGCGATGTCGCCATCCTCGTAATAATCGTCGTCCTGCGACGCTGCGGGCGGCGAAGGCTTTTTTGCCTTGTCGTCGGTCTTGTCGTTGATCTTGGCTCCGCCCTTGCTCTGCTTTCCGGCCTTGGCCATGCGTTTCCCCTGCGCGGGTCAAATTACATGCCGGAATTCTACTCCAGTTCCGGCGCGCTTGTAACGTGAGGAGACGGTGTGGCCGCGTCATACCCGGCCACACCGGATACCTCAAAACGTCGCGCCGGCCTTGACCATGTAGGTGCGGCCGGGCAGCGGATAGGCCGAGAAGCGGCCATCCGTGAACGTGCTGGCGATCGCGTAATCGTAGTAGAGCGCGTTGAACAAATTGTTCACGCTGAGCGACCAGAAGAAGCGGTCGACTTGCCCGCTCAGCTTGATGTCGGCGGTGGCGTTGCCGGGAATCCGGCTCTGGGTGTTGGCCTGGTCGTTGTCCATGATGCGCGCGCTCCAGGCGCGCACCGTCGCGTCGAACACCAGATAGTTCTGCCAGATGTTCCAGGTCACGCCGACATTACCGGTATAGCGCGACACCAGCGGCACGTCGTTGCCGGCCCACATGCCTTCGCGGAACACGGCGCGGGTGATCGCCATGCCGCCGCGCAACGTCACGGTGTCGCTGACCTTGAGCGAGGCGCTGGTCTCGGAGCCATAGCGGCGGGTCGGGTCGAGGTTGGTATTGTAGAACAGCACCGGGTTGAAATGGATCTCGTTCTCGAGATCCATCAGATAGACGCTGGTCTGCACCTGAAACAGATTGGTCTTGACCCGGAAGCCGCCTTCGACGTCCTGCGAGGTCTGGGTCTTGAGCTGGAAGGTCTGCGGGATCGGGGCGAAGGTCAGCGGATCGAATGACGGACCCGATGCGACGCGCTCATCGACATCGGGCGTGCGGAAGGCGCGCGCGGCGCGGCCGAACACCGAGAAGGTGTCGGTGAAGCGATGTTCGACGCCGACATGGGCCGCGTATTGCGTCTCGTTGCTGTCGAGCGGCGCCGCCTGGGTGTCGAAGGCGAACGGCGCGTTCGGATCATAGCGGTCGCGCGCCGAGACATTGGTGTTTTGCACGCGCGCGCCGTAGGAGAAATCGGTCGTCGGCAGCAGGCCGAGCGTGTGCTGCCAGTACCCGGCGACGCTCTGCTGCTCGATATTGTAGATGTGGTAGGGATCGACGCCCTGATAGGCGCCGCGGGCCTCGCGGAACGTCGAATCATAATAGTCGATGCCGGTCAGGATCGTGGACGGCATCCCCAGCACGACGTTCTTGACGCTGAGCCGCGGCGTCAGCGACCAGGTCTGCAGCGCGGCGTCATTGTAGGTCGAGGCGAAGCTGATGGTCGGCACCGTGCCGAAGAAGCCGCTTTGCGTCTCGCGTTGCCGCCAGCCGCCATCGACGATGAGGTCGACGCCGTTGATCAGCGTTTTGGTGAAGCCGGCCGTGACGCTCGCAGTCTGCTGGTTGGCGTAGTCGAAGGGCGTCGCCGCGCCGCGGCGATCGGTGAGCAGCTCGTTGACGCCGATCAACGGATCGACCAGCCGTCCGCCGGGCAGGCCAAGCTTCTGGTCGCTGCCGGTGACGGTGAGGAAGGCCGTGAGATCGGATGTCGTGTAGTTGACGTTGCCGACGGCATTGCGCTGGTCGAGCGCATTGTTGACGCGGTAGCCGTCGGACTTGATGCCATTGCCGTAGAACGATGTGGACCAGGGTCCGGAATTGAGCGCCGCGGAGACCGCGGCCATCCGCGTGTTGAACGAGCCAAATCCACCCTCGGCGCGTATCGTGGCCGGCGGGCCGCCGGCGCCGGTCTTGGTGATGATGTTGACCACACCGCCCACGGCGTTGTCGCCGTAGAGCACCGCGCCGCTGTTGCCTCTGACGATCTCGATGCGCGCGATCGAATCGAGCGGAATCGTGGTGAGGTCGAAGCCGGCCTTGTCGACGTCGTTGAGGCGGCGGCCGTTGAGCAGGAACAGGGTGTTGTCGGAGGCGAACGCGCCGAAGCCGCGCAGATCGACCGCGGTCTTGGCGCCGTTCGGTCCGCCATAGGGCGTTTGCAACTGCACGCCCGGCACCTGCGCGAGAATCTCGGGCAGCGACTGCATCGGCGCATGCGCGATGTCGTCGGCGGTGATCACGGTCGAGGAAGAGCCGACGATGCCGGCGAACTGGCGACCGCCACCAGCGCCGCCCGTTCCGGTGGCGAGGCCGGTCCCCGTCGTGCCCGATCCGCTGCCGCTGCCCGTGTTGCTGCTCTGAGTGGTGCCCGGGGCAGGGCGGCGCGGCGCCGGCGTTTCGTCAGTGGCCGGCTTGGCGCGCGTGAAATTCTGGTCACCCGGCTTGGTGACTTCGATCGCGGGAAGCTGATCGGGAGCGGGCGCCTGCTGCGCCCGCGCGGTTGAGATGATGATTGCCGGCACGATCATCGTCGACGCGAGCAGAAGCGCGCGGCGCCGACGGGCAGGGAAGGAGAACATAGGCGAGACCTCGGTAACGTCAGTGGCACGTCACCGCGAACCAGTCTCACCATGTGCTTGCAGCATCAGGTGAAGCTCATGCCTGTACTCCCCGACCGGCATCCTCGCGTGTGACCACGGCTGACGGCAGGTCTCCTGGCTCGCGGGTCGTTACCCTTCGTCGCCTTCCCAGGACCGAGATTCCCAGTGGCATCTGACGAAGGATTCACCGCATACAGTTGCGGGGGCAGCCGCGGCATTGGGGAGGTTTCCCCGCACCGCATTCCCTTTTCATCTCATCAAAGAACCGTCATGGTCATCTAGGGTTCGGCCGGGCAGCAAAGTCAATCCGGCGGATGTCGGGCGGGGGCGAGGCGGCCACGCTTTTTGTCGAGTGTCGCTTGTCTGCCACGGCGATCGCTGTAAGAGCATGGATCCAATGAGCGTGCAGGATTTTGCCTTGGCGGCCGAGGTCGCCGCGCGGCGCCGGTGGAGCGCTACCGCAGCGCTGCTCGTGCTCGTGGTGCTGCTGTGCGTGCTCTCGCTTGGCATCGGGCCGGTGCGGCTGTCGCCGCTTGCGGTGATCGAGGCGCTGTTCGGCGGAGGCAGTGACGTCGCGCAGGTGATCGTGCGCGAGATCCGCCTGCCGCGCACCATCCTGGCGTTCGCGATCGGCGGTATTCTCGGATTGTCGGGTGCGGCGCTGCAGGGCCTGCTGCGCAATCCGCTGGCTTCGCCGTCGCTGTTCGGCGCGCCGCAATCGGCGGCATTCGGCGCGGTGCTGGTGATCGCGCTGGGCCTCGCCGATGTACGCTCCTACGCGCTGCCGGTGACGGCGATCATCGCCGCATTCGGCTCGGTGTTCGCGCTGCTCGCGATTGCCGGCCGCAATGCCGGGCTGTTGATCCTGATCCTCGCCGGGCTCGCGATCTCGAGCTTTGCCGGCGCTGCCACGGCGCTGGTGATGAACCTCTCGAGTAATCCGTTCGTGGTGCTGGAGATCGCGTTCTGGCTGCTCGGCTCGCTGGAGGATCGCAGCTTCCAACACGTCGCGCTGGCGCTGCCTTTCATCATCGCGGGCGGAGCCATCCTGCTGAGCCAGGCCAGCGCGTTCCGCGCGCTGACACTCGGTGAGGAGGCCGCGCAAAGCCTTGGCGTCGATGTCGGGCGGCTGCGGCTCTTCGTCATCACCGGCGTTGCGCTCGGCGTCGGCGGCGCGGTCGCCGTCACCGGCACGATCGGCTTCATCGGCCTCGTCGCGCCGCATCTGATGCGGCCGGTGATCGGCCACGATCCGGCGCGGCTCCTGGTGCCGAGCGCGCTCACCGGCTCGGCGCTGCTGCTCGCGGCCGATATTGCGGTGCGCATCATCCCGTCGACCTCGGACATCAAGGTCGGCGTGCTGACCTCGATCATCGGCGTGCCGTTCTTCCTTTACCTCATCATGCGCGAACGCCGCGCGCTCGGCGGAGGCGTGGCATGACGCTGCTCTCTGCCACCGGCCTCAGCACGTCGCTCGGCAGCCGCAAGGTGCTGCACGAGGTCTCGCTGTCGCTTGCTGCGGGCCATCTGGTGGCGCTGGTCGGGCCGAACGGCGCCGGCAAGACCACGCTGCTGCGTGCGCTGGCGGGGCTGATCCCGTCCGACGGCGAGATTCGGATCGGCGGCGACGCGCTGGCGTCGCTTTCGCTGCGCGAGCGAGCGAAACGTTTCGCCTATCTGCCGCAGGGGCACATGGTGCATTGGCCGCTGCCGGCGCGCGATATCGTGGCGCTCGGCCGCTATCCGCATGGCGCGACCGATCCGGCGCGGCTGTCATCGAGGGATGTCGAGGCGGTGCTGCGGGCGATGCAGGCGGTCGATGTCGAGGCGTTCAGCGACCGCCGTGTCACCGAGCTATCCGGCGGCGAACGCAGCCGCGTTGCACTGGCCCGCGTGCTCGCGGTGGAAGCGCCGGTGATCCTCGCCGACGAGCCGACCGCCTCGCTCGACCCGCGCCATCAGATCGATGTGATGCAGAAGCTGCGCAACGTCGCCGACACCGGCGTGCTCGTCATCGTGGTGACCCACGATCTCGGGCTTGCCGCGCGGTTTGCCGATCATGTGCTGGTGCTGTCGGAGGGACGGCTGGCGGCGCAGGGCGCGCCTGATGAAGCGTTATCGGAGAGCGTGCTCGCGAGCGTGTTTCGAGTCAGCGCCTATCGCGCCGAATTTCAGCGCGAGGCGGTCATCGTGCCATGGGCAGACGTGTGATGATGTGGCGTTGCCACGAACTCGCTGCACCTCTCCCGCTTGCGGGGGAGGTCGCATCGCATCAAAGA
Source organism: Bradyrhizobium sp. CER78 (assembly GCF_029846235.1). Taxonomy (GTDB): domain Bacteria; phylum Pseudomonadota; class Alphaproteobacteria; order Rhizobiales; family Xanthobacteraceae; genus Bradyrhizobium. The sequence goes on along the minus strand of NZ_JARVWP010000027.1, from coordinate 19,076 downwards.
TGCGATGCGGGTGGGGGCTCTCTCCACAATGCGATTCGCGGAGAGAGCCCCCACCCCAGCCCTCCCCCGCAAGCGGGAGAGGGGGCGCAGTTCCGGCGCCACGGGCATCGAGCTTCGTTTCGCTGCGCTCTGATCTTCTCGTTTCTGACTTGGGCGATGTCTGCCAGCATCGCCTCCGCAGCCGGGCCGCGCATCGTCTCGATGAATGTCTGCAGCGACCAGCTCGTGCTGTCGCTCACCGATCCGGACCAGATTCTCGGGCTCAGCCGCTTCGCGCGCGATGCCTGGCAATCCTGGGCCGCCGAAAAGGCGCGAAACTTTCCGCTTCTGTCCGGCGGGGCCGAGGATGTGCTGCTGCTCAAGCCCGATCTGGTCGTGGTCAGCCTGTTCGACAAGCGCGCGACCCGCGACTTGCTCAAGGCCCACGGGCTGCATCTGGTCGAGTTCGCCGTGCCGCGCACGCTGGACGAGGTGAGGGACCAGATCCGCGCGATGGGCGATGTGGTGCAGCATCCGGACCGCGCAGAAGCCGAGATCGCGCGACTCGACGCGGCCATCGCGCGAGCGCGGGCGATAGCGAGCGCGCATCACTATCGCGTGCTGCCGCTGGAGCGGCGTGGCTTTGTCTCCGGTGACAGCAGCCTCATCAGCTCGCTAATGGCTGCAACCGGCCTCTCCAATGCGGCCGGCGAGCTCGGCCTCGGCGCGGGCGGGTTTGCGTCGCTGGAGGCGATCGTGAAGCTGCGGCCGGATTTCATTCTGGTGTCGGAGGCCGGCGATCGCGCCGAGGATGAAGGCCGCGCCTTCCTGCTGCATCCGGCGCTGGAGCGGTTCTATCCGGAGAACAAGCGCATCGTGCTGCCGGAGCGGCTCACGGTGTGCGGCGGCGTGATGCTGGCGGATGCGCTGGATCGGTTGACGGCGGAGCTGCAGCGGATGACCCGATGACTCCTCGTAATCCGTCATCCTGAGGTGCGAGCCCTTGCGAGCCTCGAAGGATGCACGGCCCGGATATTTCCAAGCGCTCGCGGAAGGAGTTGGGCCGTCGCCCTTCGAGACGCGCTGCGCGCTCCTCAGGGTGACGGTGAGAAATAATGCGCGCCCGCCAACGGCTGGACGCCTATCCCATCACCACCGGCCCGCCGGCCTTCTTCCAGGCGTCGATGCCGCCTTCGATATGGGCGGTGTTGGCCAGCCCCGCCTTCTTCGCGGCGGCCACCGCCATCGCGGAGCGCTCGCCGAAGGCGCAGAAGAACACGACGCGGCGGCCGGTCGCGGCGGCGACTTCGCGCAGCATGCCGCCGGGCTGCAAGGTGGCGCAAATCTGGGGATAGGGCGCGTGCATGGCGCCGGCGAGCGTGCCGTGCTTGGCGCGTTCAGCGCTCTCGCGCAGATCGACCAGGAGGATATCGGGCCGGCCGAGGCTTGCGATGGCATCGCGCGCATTGAGCGCAAGGCCTTCCTTGGCGAGCTCGTCCTGGTGCAGGCCGACATGCATGTTAGCGGGCACCACGACGTCCATCAGCTTCGGGTTCGGCAAATTGAGGTTGTTCATCAGCTCGACATAGTCGTCGATCGATTTCACCTGCAGCCGCGGATTGTAGCGCTTCTCCTCGCCGATCGTGGAGACGGTGTCGCCCTTGTAGTCATGCGCGGGGAACACCATGGTTTCCTCGGGCAGCTTGAGCAGGCGGTTGAAGATCGAATCGTATTGCGCCCGCGCGCTGCCGTTCTGGAAATCGGTGCGGCCGGTGCCGCGGATCAACAGCGTATCGCCGGTGAAGACGCGGTCGCCCATCAGGTAGCTATATGAATCGTCGGTATGGCCGGGCGTGTACATCGCCTCCAGGCAAAGCCCCTCGATCGTTACCCTGTCGCCGTCGGAGACGCGCATCGACACCACGTCGGCCTTGCTCTGCTCGCCCATGATGGTGATGCACTGGGTGCGGTCGCGCAGCTCGCCGAGGCCGGTGACGTGGTCGGCATGCAGGTGGGTATCGACGGCCTTGACCAGCCGGAGGTCGAGCTCCTGCAGCAGCTTGCAGTAGCGGTCGGCCTTTTCCAGCACGGGATCGAGGATCAGCGCCTCGCCACCGGCGCGGCTCGCGAGCAGATAGCTGTAGGTGCCGGACACGCTGTCGAAGAGCTGGCGAAAGATCATGACGGCTTACCTGTTCTCCGGGTCGAGTTACATGGAGGATATTATTCCATAAATATGGGCGATTCAAAGCAAATCCATCCCCGCGCGATTCCGTATCCGTCGCCTTCCAATCTACCCCCGTCACCCTGAATCTACCCCCGTCACCCTGAGGAGGCTGCGTAGCGGCCGTCTCGAAGGGTGGACGGCCCGGCTGTTTCCGCGAAGCTATCGGCGTGTGGAGGCAGTGGGGCCGTGCACCCTTCGAGACGCGCTGCGCGCTCCTCAGGGTGACGGATCGCATTTCGGGCGCGGGGCTAACGCGGCAAACCAATAAGAGATGCCGCCTACGGCCTCACGTAACTCCAGCCCTGCTCCTGCAGCTCCATCAGATGCACCACGCCCGACGGTACGATGGTGGCGTCGGGCACGACGGAGATCGCGTGGCCCTCGGCCTTCTTCATGCCCTGCCTGGTGTTGTTGCAGGCGGAGAACTGGATCTTGCCCGGGAAGACGAAATCCTTGAGCCGCCTGATGCGGTCCTGCACCGGTGAGGTGTCGCTGCGCAGCATGTGCAGGCCGGGACCGTAGGTGACGATGTCGATCTCCACGTCCTCGTTCTTCGCACGGTAGTATTCGATCACGTTGGTCGCGTTGTTGAGCGCGAGATTCATGACCTGCGGATCGTTCTGGTCGACCTGGATCGCAATTCGGTGCGGCTTGTCACCGGCGAGTGCGCTCGCAGTGAAGGCAAGCGAAAGCAGCGCGGCAGAGACGAGACGGCGAAGCATGGAGGGGCTCTCGGAGGGCTTTGCTGTCACCCCGTCATTGCGAGGAGCGAAGCGACGAAGCAATCCACCTTTCTTTCTCGCGACAAAGCTGGATTGCTTCGCGGAGTTTATCATCGGGCGCGCGTTCGCGCGACCCGTTGGCTCGCAATGACGGTGGGGGCGTTACGGCCGCACCAGCGTGTAGCCGTTCTCGGTGAGCAGCAAGATCTGCGCGACGCCGACCTGCACCGGGGTGGCGGCGGCGATGTAGTCCGGCCGCTTGCCGGTGTCGCGCTCGATGGTGTCGACGGTGTTGAGGCAGATGTCGACCCGCGCGCCCTGCGCGACCAGGCTCTCGACCAGCTTGCGGTTGGCGTTGTCCGGCTTGAGCAGCTCGATGCCGGGGCCGAAGGCGACGATCTCGACCGCGACCTTGTCCGGGTCGTAGTGCTTCATCAGATTGCTGGCGACGCTGAGGACGAGGCCCTGCTTCTTCGGATCGTTGTCGGACAGCTGCAGCACGACCTTATGCTCGGCGAACGGCTTGTCCTGCAGCGGCGCCAGTTGGGCGCGGGCGAACGGCGTCGCCAGCGCGATCGCCGCAAGGCCGAGTGCCGCGATGAGCGCGCGTCGCATCATCCGTGCCTCGCAATGCCCAAATTGTCGTCGACGCCTTTCAGCGTCACGCCGGGCTCGTTGAGGTTCGGCGGCCGGCCGGCGCGCAGGTGCCTGGCGACGACATCCCAGATCGGCGCGCCGTTCTGCTGGTTGACCGAGGCCCAGCCTGCGACTTTGTAGTGCTTGCCGGCCTCGAGATGCTTGCCGTTGCCGAGCTTCAGCTCGGAGATGCGCTTGCCGACGCTCTCGCCGGGCGTGCAGGTGTAGGCGAGGCCGCCGACGCGGACCATGTCGCCGCCCTGCTGATAATAGGGATCGGCGTTGAACAGATTGTCGCAGACGTCTTCCAGCACGTCCTTGATCTGGCTGCCGGTCATCGTCGCGACGTAGGTCTCGGGATAGGTGATCGCGGTTTCCGACAGCACGTCTTCCATGGTCAGCGGCTGACCGGCCAGCGTGGTGAGGCCCCAGCGGAAGCCGGGCGACAGCGCGATCTCGGCGTTGAGCTCGTTCAGCAGCGCATCGCAGATCAGCTGGTCGACGGTGCCGGAGAAATTACCGCGGCGGTAAAGCAGCCGGTTGGCCGTGCCGAGCTTGTCGCTCCATTCGTCGATATGCGGATCGCGCATCTTGTCGATCAGCGCCTGCATCGCCGGATCGGGCTTCAACAGCTCGGCGAACACAGGCAGCAGGCGGTAGCGGATATTGGCGACCTTGCCCTTGGCAAGATCGAGATCGAGCACGCCGATGAACTTGCCGTTGGAGCCGGCATTGGTGACCAGCGTGACGCCGCCGGCATTGGTCACCGTGATCGGGATCGGGATCGCGTCATGGGTGTGGCCGCCGAGGATGACGTCGATGCCGGTGACACGGCCGGCGAGCTTGAGGTCGACGTCCATGCCGTTATGCGACAGCAGGATCACCGCCTCGACCTTGTCGTTGTTGCGGTGGCCGTCGACGAGCTTTTGCAGCTCGTCGTCGCGGATGCCGAACTTCCAGTCCGGGGTGAAACGCTTGGGATGCGCGATCGGCACATAGGGGAAGGCCTGGCCGATGATCGCGACGCGATGGCCGCCGATCTCCTTGATGATCGACGGCTTGAACACCCGCCCCGAGGCCGGATCGAACGCCTTGGCGTCGTTGAACGCGGCTTCCTCGGTCAGGAATACGTTCTGCGCCAGGAACTCGCCCTTGAAGCGCGAGAGATTGTCGCGCAGCACCTGCTCGCCATAGGTGAATTCCCAGTGCCCGGTCATCGCCTCGATGCCGAGCAGGTTGGCGGCCTCCACCATGTCGGCGCCGTTCATCGCATTGGCAAGGCCGGTGCCCTGCCAGAGATCGCCGCCGTCGAGCAGGATCGCGCGCTTCTCGCCGACATCGGCGCGCAGCTTGTCGACCAGCGTCTTCAGATGGGCAAAGCCGCCGAGCTTGCCGAAGCGGATGGCGGCCTTCTCGAACTCGACACAGGTAAAGGCATAGGCATCGGCGCTGTCGGGCCGGATGCCGAAGCGGTCGAGGAACGCCTTGCCGACCAGATGCGGCGGCTGGCCGGCCATCGCGCCGACGCCGATATTGACGCCGGGCTCGCGGAAGAACACCGGCTTCAGCTGCGCATGGGTGTCGGTCAAATGCAGGATACGGGCGTTACCGAAGCGCTCGAGGTCGTAGACGCTGGCGGTATCGGCGCTGCGCGCAAGGCGGGGCAGCCCGCCCACAAGCGTCGCGGCGGCCGAAGCTATCAGGAAATCCCGGCGGCGGATGATCATCATTCTCTCCGCGCGGCCCCTGGCCAGCGCGCCTTTAACGAACTTCCATGTCCTTCCAGCGTTCCTTTTCGCTGGTCGCCTGGAAGATCGATGCCTTTGCCAGCGCCTCGGCCTCCTTGGCCTGGGCGACTGCGGTGTCGAAATCACCAGCCTCACCGGCCTTTTTTGCGGCGGCGAGCGTCGAAGCCGTGGTGGTCCACTGGTTGCGCAGGGAGCCGGCTTCCTTGTCGGCGGCTTCAGCCGCGGCATAGGCTGCCTTGTAGTCGGCCTCGGAGGCGGCGAGGGCACCGGTTGCAGTTGCGAGCAGCAGGGCCGACGCTGCGAAGATCGCTCTGACGGCAGCCCTCATGGCCGTGCTCCCGGCCCCGAAATCGGCAGGCCATTGCTGACATAGGACAAATAATATTCGAGGTCGCGGTACTCGTCGTCCTGCGGATTGAGCGGCACGCCGCGGATCTGGCTGTTGCAGGTGGTGAAGCGGCGGCTGGTCGTGCCCATGCCTGACCATTCCGAGCGGTAGATCGGCATCGCGTTCAGGATGCCGAGCGCCGGCGCCAGCACCTCGGCGCGGATCCGCTCGCCCGGGCTCTGGATGTGGCAGGTGGCGCAGGAGAAATTGAGCTGACCGCGGCGAGTGTAGAAATACTCCTTGCCCTTCTGATAGGCCTGAAGCGCGCGCGGATCGTTCGGGATCTTGATGTCCATCGGCTTGCCTCGCGAGGTGAAGGCCATATAGGCGGTCAGCGCCGCCATGTCGTCCTTCACATAGGAGAACGGTGCCTCGCCATTGGCCTCGCGGCAGCGGTTGAGCGCGAGCTCGAGCGTGACGACCTTGCCTTCCTTCTCGTCGAAATAGGGATAGTTCTGGCGGATGCCGATGCCCTTGTTCGGGAAACAGTCGGCATAGGTCTTGCCGTTCTTGAACGGCGTCGAGAACATCTCCTTGCCGGCTTCGAGCGAGAACTCGTAGGGCGGAAACTGTTCCTTCTCTTCCCACTGCTTGTGCAGGTCCTCATTCATCGAATACGGACCGTTGACGAAATCCTCGAGCTTCAGCTTGGGGAATTTGTTCGTGAAGAACTTCTGGAACGCGGCCTTGTCGGCGGCGGGATCGATGCTGTCGGCCGCGCGCGCCGGTGTGCACGCCAGCACGCCCAGCGTGAGCGTGGCGATTGCTGCGCGGATTGCGAAGCGCGCCGTCATTGAATCTTCGCCGTGGTGGTGTCGGTCGCGCCCTTGTTGTCGACCCAGCTGACCTTCAAATCGTCGCCTTTCTTGCCGCCTTTGAAGGCGAACTTGACGTAGGGGTCCTTGGAGACGCCGCCGCCCCAGTCGGCGACGAACACCGGCTTGCCGTCATATTCGAAGGTCAGCACCTGGATGAAATGCGGCGGGATGATCTCGCCCTTGGCGTCCTTGACGAAGCCGGAATCCATCGGGTGCTGGATCAGCGCCTGCACCTCGGTGGTGTCGCCGTTTGAGGTGGCGCGCACGCGAATGCTCGATGCCATCGGTTTAGTCCTCTGTTGTCGCAACGGCCCATCGGCGGGCTCGCTTCACCTCTCCCGCTTGCGGGGGAGGTCGGATCGCATCGTTAGATGCGATCCGGGTGGGGGTTCTCTCCAAACGAAGAGTGTCCAGCGTGGCGATACCCCCACCCCAACCCTCCCCCGCAAGCGGGAGAGGGGGCCCAGCGAGTTCGCGGGTTCGATCGACGCTCATCATATGCACTAGCCGCCGCAGCCGCCGACGGTGACCTTGATTTCCTTGCTTGCGCTGTAGAGCTTGCCGCCGGCCTCGACGATCACGGTGACGTTGCTGGTCTTGGCCATCTTGATGCGGTTGGCGACGCTCGGCAGCGTGCCGGCCGGAATCTTGTAGGATGCGATCAGCGAGATCGGGTTCTCGCTGACCAGGAACGAGATCGAGGTGACGTCGGCCAGCGTCGTGGTGGCTGAGATCGGCACCACGGCGCCGTTCTCGGCGATCTCGGGCGCGTCCATCTTGACCTTGTCCGACGGCTCGGCGGTCTTGCCATAGAGCGCCTTGATCGCGTCGGCCTCGTTCTTCTGCTTGAACGCCTCTTCCGGATATTTGTCGTTGGCGGCGGCGAGCGCCTGCGGCAGGTCGAACGGAATGACGCCAAGGCCGATCAGCGCGGCGACACCCGCGCCCTTCAGCACCAGGCGGCGGTTCGCAAGAAGTTCGCTGGTCGTGATGCTCATCGAAAAAATCTCCTCAAGCAGATGTCGCCGCGTCACAGCGTTTGCAGGAAGTCCACCACCGCGTTGATTTCCTTCTCGCTCAAGATCCGGTTTCGGCCGAACGGCGGCATCACGGTCTGCGGGTTGCGCTTGGTCTCGTCGGTCACGATCGCGATCAGTTCGTCGCGGCTGTATTTCGCCTTCAGACCGGTCAATTCGGGGCCGATGGTGCCGGGCAGCTCGCCGCCCTTGATGACATGGCAGGTCAGGCAATTGCCCTTGCCGCGGTCGAAGGCGAGCTTCTGGCCCTCGACGGCGGATTGAGCCTGCGCGGGCGCAGCCACGGCGGTGCCCGCCAGCAGCGCCAAGACAAGGGCTGGCTTTAAGAAAGTGGCGATCAAGGACGTTTCCCGGGCTTCAATCTCGATGATCCCATCGCAATATAAAGAGTGGAAAGCACAAAGGCCATCGGCTGGCAACACGGAGAATAGGCGCGTTGCGACGGGGTTAGTGGAAGCGTGGTGGTCCGCGGGGGCATGATCAGATCCGTCATCCTGAGGAGCGCGTAGCGCGTCTCGAAGGATGGACGGCCCGGCTGGTGGACGTGCATCCTTCGAGGCTCGCAAACGCTCGCACCTCCAGCGACAAAGGCGAAGCCTTTGCGCGGGGGTGACGGATCAGGCAATGTCGGCGAGCCGGTTCCGGCTTTGCCGATAGGAGCGATCTAGAGGCGGTTACAAGGAGAAGCACGGTGGCGGAGTTTGTGGCGGAGTTCGGCAAGGACGGCAGCCCCGTCGAGGCCGACGGGCGGCTCGATGCGGCGGCATTCCACCGCAATCACCAGCCGATCTGGGCGGTCCTGAAGAATTACCTCTCAGGCCAGTCCGGCGATGTGCTGGAAGCCGGCAGCGGCACCGGCCAGCATGTGGTCTATTTCGCTCGCCAGACGCCCGACATCATTTGGTGGCCGAGCGACCTCCATGCCGCGCATCTGCGCAGCATCGAGGCCTGGCGCGCGCATGCCGCCCTTGCCAACATCCGGCCGCCGCAGCCGATTGATCTGTCCGATCCGGCCTGGTCGCCGGCGCCGTCGGACGGCAAAGGTCCGGACGAGCTGCTGGCGATCTTCTGCGCCAATGTGATTCACATCGCGCCGTGGCACGTCGCCGAGGGCCTGTTCGCCGGCGCCGCGCGGCATTTGCGCGCCGATGGCCGGCTGTTCCTGTACGGCCCGTTCAAGCGCGGCGGCAAGCACACCGCGCTCAGCAATGCCGTGTTCGATACGTCATTGCGCGAGCGCGATGCCGAGTGGGGCGTGCGCGACATCGCCGATGTCGAGGCGCTTGCCGAGAGCGTCGGGCTGAAGCTTGCCGGTAGTTTCGAGATGCCCGCCAACAACATGATCCTGATGTTCGTGCGGAAGTAGCCGCGATGAAATTGCGCTCGCTTTCCTACCTGCGGGAAGGGCCGTCACTGCGAACCTTTACCTGAAGCGCGAGTCGATGAGCGACGAGACCGAGACCTCGGTCATTGGTATCTATCGGGCAGGAAATCAATGAATCGAGCCGCCTTCAAGAAGTATCTATTCGAAGCACTGCTGCAGCAGAGCTTCGAGCGGCGTCGAGACGTGATGCGCATTTCGAATGACCGAAGGGTCACGCTCGTGGGAGTCGAGAAAGGCTTTGGCCGTCAGTGGTTCATCAATGTCGGTTTTTGGTTCACTTGGGTGGGATTTGCGGAGCTCAATCGCGTTGAGCAGGCGCATCTGTATTTTAGGCTGGAAAGGCTCTTTCCTCAGTATGCGGAGATCATTCGTGCCGCGGGTGAGTTAGGCGACGCAGGTCCACCAGAGGCATACGAAAGACTCACAGGGCTGCTCAGCAGTGAAATTGCAACGGATGTAAAGCGACTGGGCACGGAAGAGGGACTCGTTGAAGCTTATCGTGCCAGTCGTTTGGAAGGCGGCCTAGTGACTAAGGTTGCCAGGGAATGGCTTTTGACAGCGAGCTAACTTGGGAGCGCCACGCCTTGCATCACGGCTCGGGATGCTGGCGGAGGGCATCGGGCTGAAACTTGGCGGCACCGGGTCCATCGCGGTGCGCTCTCCTGCTTGTTGTGCTATTTGACACACCTAGGTGTGTGAAATAGCATACCTGAACGACGGAGGCCAGAATGAAGAGACGGCTTTATCCGGCTGTGCTGGAGCGCGGTCCGCGCGGCGCGTTCGGGGCGTGGTTTCCGGATTTCCCCGGCTGCGTCGCCGGCGGCAAGTCGCAGGAAGAGGCGATCGAGCGCGCCGAGCAAGCGCTGGCGCAGGCGGTGGACGGCTGGGTCGAGCAGGGCCACGCGCTGCCGGAGCCAACGCCGATCGAGCGGATCGTGCCGCCCAAGGGCTCAGACGTCGCCGCCTTCTTCATGGTCGGCGTCGATCCGCCCGATCCATCCGAACGCGTCAATGTCTACCTGCCGAAAAGCCTGATCACGCGGATCGACAAGCGCGCCGCCGAGCTCGGCATGAGCCGTTCGAGCTTCTTCGGCTTTGCGAGCTCGCTCGCGCTCGAATGGCCGGGCGGCTATCCGCGCGGCGCCCCGATCGCGCCGCGCTCGAAGGTGCACAAGACCGGCGCGCTGCGCGCCGAGAAGCGGCCGGGCAGGAAGCCGGCGCGGTAAGTGACGTGTGTCGCTAGCCCTGCTCTTGTTCTATCACCGTCACCCTGAGGAGGCCGCATAGCGGCCGTCTCGAAGGGTCGACGGCCCGGCTGGTGGCCGTGCATCCTTCGAGACGCGCTACGCTCGCACCTCAGGATGACGGGGCTGGCAAGTGCGCCAGACCTCCGTCGCGTGCAAAGCGATCCCTCGTGCGCCTCCCGCATGGCCTACGTCCGTTTGCGCCGGTTGATCGGCTGCTACCCGCTCTCCATAGTGCGCGCGATTTGGGGGCTCCCGCCGGGGCTTCAGCGCGGGAATGCCGATGATCGACGTGACAGCTGCGGATGAGGCGAGCGATGACGCGCGGGCGCGCGGCAATGTGTGGCGGCTTGCGGCGGCGCAGGCGCTGACCGGGGCCAATTCGGCCGTGATCTTCGCCACCGGCTCGATCGTCGGCGCGTCGCTGGCGCCCGATATCTCGCTCGCGACGGTGCCGCTCTCGATGTATGTGCTCGGCCTCGCGGCGGGCACGCTGCCGACCGGGGCGATCTCGCGCGCCTATGGACGGCGCGTCGCCTTCATCGTCGGCACCTTCTGCGGCACGCTCACCGGCGCGCTCGGCGCCTTCGCGATCCTGCACTCATCGTTCTGGCTGTTCTGCGGCGCGACCTTCCTCGGCGGGCTCTACGGCGCCGTCGCGCAGTCCTATCGCTTTGCCGCGGCCGATGGCGCGAGTGTCGCGTTCCGGCCCAAGGCGGTGTCGTGGGTGATGGCCGGCGGCGTGTTCGCCGGCGTGCTCGGGCCGCAGCTCGTGCAATGGACCATGGACATCTGGCCGCCCTATCTGTTCGCGTTCTCCTTCGTGATGCAGGCGCTGGTCGCGCTGGTGGCGATGGCGGTGCTGTCCGGCGTCGACGCGCCGAAGCCCGCGGCGGCGGACCTGCATGGCGGCCGTCCCTTGCTCGAGATCGCAAAGCAGCCGCGCTTCATCGCCGCGGCGCTATGCGGCGTGATCGCCTATCCGATGATGAACCTGGTCATGACCTCGGCGCCGCTCGCCATGAAGATGTGCGGGCTCACGGTCAGCGATTCCAATTTCGGCATCCAGTGGCATATCGTGGCGATGTATGGCCCGAGCTTCTTCACCGGCTCGTTGATCGCGCGGTTCGGCGCACCTCGCATCGTCGCGCTCGGCCTTGCGCTGGAGGCGGTGGCCGCCATGATCGGGCTGTCGGGCATCACCGCACCACACTTCTGGGCCACGCTGTTCGTGCTCGGCGTCGGCTGGAATTTTGCGTTCGTCGGCGCCTCCGCGCTGGTGCTGGAAACCCACCGGCCGCAGGAGCGCAACAAGGTGCAGGCGTTCAACGATTTCCTCGTGTTCGGCATGATGGCCATCGGCTCGTTCTCGTCAGGCCAGCTGCTCGCGCATTACGGCTGGAACGCCGTCAACATGGTGGTGTTTCCGCCTGTTCTGCTCGGGCTCGTCGTGCTGTCGCTGGCCTCGTTCGCCAAACGGCGTGCGAAATTGCGCGCGGTGGATGAAATCCCGGACCCAAGCATCTAGGCATGTTCCGGAAAAGTGTGTCGCGGTTTTCCGCAAGAACATGCCCAAAAGAGTCCTGCTGCCAATTGCTGACACTTCGATCGGCTTCGAAATGATCGGCTTGCACGGCTCCTTACATCGTGAGAACGGATGAACCCGGTCATGACGATGTCAGAAGCAAGAGCAAGAAATGGACGCATCCTCACCCACGCTGCCTGACGAATCCTCGCTTGGTTACGAAGGCTGGCGCATCGTCGTCGTTTGCTTCCTGCTTGCGACCTTCGGCTGGGGATTGGGCTTCTACGGCCAGAGTGTCTATGTCGCCGAGTTGCAGCGGCTGCACGGCTGGCCGGCGTCGCTGATCTCGTCGGGCACTACCTTCTTCTATTTGTTCGGCGCCGCGCTGGTCGCCTTCGTCAGCGAGGCGATCAAGGCGTTCGGGGCGCGCAGTTGCCTGATCGCGGGCACCTTCGCGATGGCGATCGCGGCGGTTGCGATCGGCGAGGTGCGCGCGCCGTGGCAGCTCTATCTCGCCGATGCGCTGCTGGCGTTCGGCTGGGCCGGCACCAGCCTCGGCATCATCACCAACACGCTCGGCCTGTGGTTCGACAAGAAGCGCGGCATGGCGATCAGCCTGGCGCTGAACGGCGCCAGCTTCGGCGGCATCGTCGGCGTGCCGCTGCTGGTGGCGGGCATCGGCACGTTCGGCTTCTCCGGCGCGATGATCGCGGCAGCTGGGTTGCTGATCGTGGTGATGGTGCCTGTGATCCTGATCTTCGTCGGGCGGCCGCCGGTGCATCTGCATGCAGTGACTTCTGCCGCGGCCGATGCGCCGTCGGCGACCCAGGTGCGCGCCAATGCGCTGCGCGACATCCGCTTCCTCTCGGTCTCGATCGCCTTCGCGCTGGTGCTGTTCGCCCAGGTCGGCTTCATCGTCCATTTGATCGCCTATCTCGACCAGGTGATCGGCCGCGAGCGTGCGACGGTGGCGATGGCGCTGTTGACCGCGATGGCCGTGGTCGGCCGCGTCTCCTTCTCCTTTGTGATCGACCAGCTCAACCAGCGGCTGGCGTCGGCGCTGTCCTTTGTCAGCCAGGCGATCGCGCTCGTCATCATCATCAACGTGCACAACGATATCGCGCAGATCGCCGCCTGCGCGCTGTTCGGCTTCTCGGTCGGCAATCTGATCACGCTGCCGGCGCTGATCGTGCAGCGCGAGTTCGACCCGCGCGCGTTCGGCGTGCTGGTCAGCCTGATCACCGCGATCAACCAGATCACCTACGCGTTCGGCCCCGGCGTGATCGGGCTGCTGCACGATCTCTCCGGCAGCTACACGCTGCCGTTCTACGGCTGCATCGGCCTCGAACTGATCGCCGCGGTGACGATCATGACGAAGGGAAGCAAGTAGCCCGGATGGAGCGAAGCGCAATCCGGGGACGGTATTGCCGCTGGGAACGAACCCCGGATTTCGCTGCGCTGCATCCGGGCTACGGTTATGATTTGCGGCGCGACTTTGCCGGCTCCTTCTTCGGTGTCTCCATCTTCCCGGCCGCGGCGACGCGCAGCAGGCGGCGGAAGGTCGGACATTCCATGTGGCTCGGCGCGGGGCACACGGCGGCGTGGCGCAGGCCGTCGCGCATCGCGTTGAGCCGGCGGATGGTGCGGTCGAGTTCGTCGGCCTTCGTCGCCAGCATCTTCCGGTCGATGCGCGGCCTGCCGTCGGGCGCGAACATCCTTCCGATCTCGTCGAGGGTGAAACCGGCGGCGCGCCCGAGCGCGATCAGCGCCAGCCGGTCGAGCACGGCCGGATCGAACAGGCGGCGCAGCCCGCGCCTGCCATGCGAGGCGATCAGTCCCTTTTCTTCATAGAAGCGCAAGGTCGACGCACGAACGCCCGACAGTCCCGCCACCTCCGCGATATCGATGTCCCGCATGGCCCTTGACCTCAAGTTCACTTGAACTGGCAGTGTGCAGCCTACCGCTTGGGTAAGGCAGGCATCAAGAAGGACGAAAATCATGGACGTCGCATCGCAGGCCGACGACGAGCAGTGCAAACTCTGGAACGGCACCGCCGGACGCGCCTGGGTCGAGACACGCGACGTGCTCGAAGGCATGTTCAAGCCGCTTGAGGATCTGCTGGTCCAGGCAGTATCCGATGCCGCGGCGAGCTATGTGCTCGATATCGGCTGCGGCACCGGCGCCACGACCTTCGCCGCGGCTCGGGCGCTCGGCCTGGATGGGCATTGCACCGGCGTCGATATCTCCCAGCCGATGATCGCGGCAGCACGCGCCCGCGCGGAGGGGGAAGGGCGGCCGGCCGACTTCATCTGCGCCGACGCGCAGACCTATCCGTTCGCCCCCGCGAGTTTCGACATGGTCATCTCACGGCTCGGCGTGATGTTCTTTGCCGATCCGGTGCAGGCCTTCGCCAATCTGCGCCGCGCGGCCCGGCCCGGGGCTGCGCTCCGCTTCGTCGCATGGCGTGGCGCCGCCGAGAACCCGTTCATGACGACGGCGGAACGGGCGGCGAAACCGCTGCTGCCGCAGCTTCCGCCGCGGCGGCCCGACGCGCCGGGGCAGTTCGGCCTCGCGGACCGCAAGCGGATCGAGAGCATCCTGAAGCACAGCGGCTGGGATGCGATCGCGGTCGAACCTGTCGATGTCGGCTTGAGCTTTCCGGCAACAGAGCTGACCCGTTACGTCAGCTGGCTCGGCCCGGTCGGCACCATGCTGCAGGGGATGGAAGAGCCGCTTCGCGCAGAGGTGATCGACACCGTGCGCGGTGCCTTCGACCGCTATCTCGATGCCGGCGAGATTCGCTTCACCGCGGCCTGCTGGATGGTCGCGGCGCGAGCGCCAGTGGAGGCTGCCAATGGCTGACGCCGTGGACTATCTGGTGAGTGCGGTGCGGATCGGCGCCGGCGCGACCATCGTGATGGACATCTGGGGAATGGTCCGCACGCATCTGCTCGGCATGCCGTCGCTGGACTACGCGTTGGTCGGCCGCTGGCTCGGCCATCTCGCATCCGGGAGGGTGCGTCACGACCGCATCGCCGCCTCGCCGCCGGTTGCGGGCGAACGGGTGATCGGATGGGCCGCGCACTATCTGATCGGGATCGGCTTTGCCGGCGTGCTGCTCGCGATCTTCGGCCTCGATTGGGCGCGACAGCCGGCCATCGGTCCGGCATTGCTGGTCGGGATCGGCAGCGTGGCCGCGCCGTTCCTGGTGATGCAGCCCGCGATGGGCGCCGGCTTCGCCGCGAGCCGTATGCCCCAGCCATGGGCCGCGCGACTGCAGAGCCTGGTCACGCATGCGGTGTTCGGGGTTGGGCTCTATGCGGCCGGCTGGGTGATGCGCCTATTGCTGCACCCGTAGCCCGGATGAAGCGCAGCGCAATCCGGGGACCGTCTCCGCGCACGCAGGTTTCCCGGATTCGCTTCGCTGCATCCGGGCTACGAAATTGCAATTATCGGGCTGCGGAATTACGCCACCCGCTGCTTCAGCAAATCCTCCAGATCCAACCGCCGCGTGAACATCGCGAGCTTGCCGTCGGCGCTGCGCGGCCATTCGGCTTCGGGCCGGTCCCAATAGAGCTCGACGCCGTTCTCGTCGGGATCGCGCAGGTAAAGCGCCTGGCTGACGCCGTGGTCGCTGGCGCCGTCGAGCTGGATGCCGGCCGACAGCACCCGATGCAGCGCATCGGCGAGCGCCGGGCGGCTCGGATAGAGAATGGCGGTGTGGAACAGGCCGGTGGTGCCGGGCGGCGGCGGACGGCCGCCCTTGCTCTCCCAGGTGTTGAGGCCGATGTGGTGGTGGTAGCCGCCCGCGGAGATGAAGGCCGCATCCGCACCCAGGCGCTGCTGCAGCTCGAAGCCGAGCACGCCGCAATAGAAGCCGAGCGCGCGCTCGAGATCGGCGACCTTGAGGTGGACATGCCCGATCCGCGTGCCCGCGATGATGGGAGGATTTTGCGGCATAGTCCGGCTCCGTTCGGGTCAGCGCCCTGCATCGGGCAAGGCTTCTGCCGTTGATATAGTCCGGATTTGCCGGGGCCGGAGCGATCCATCCGGAAACGCAGCGTTTCCGAAAGACGCCACGGCCGGCCGGGTCTAGCAGAGCTCCGACAGCTCGCCGCCGGGCAGTTGGAACTCGAACGTGTTCAGCGTCATCGACACCATGGTGTAGTAGCCGCAGAGACCGATCACCTCGACCAGGCCGCGTTGGCTCAGCACCTCGACCGCCTCGTCATACAGTCCCTTGGGCAGGCCGTGACCTTCGTGCAGCGCTTTGGCGACGTCGTAGATTACCCTGGCCTTGGGATCGTCGAAGGTCGGCGTCCGGCGCACGCGAATGTCCTCGATGATCTTCGGATCGAGGCCGCCCTTCAGCGCGAGGCGCTTGTGGGCATACCATTCGTAATGCGCGGTCCAGTGCCGCGCTGTGACCAGGATCGCGATCTCCGACAGTTTTGGGGGGAAGATCGTGTCGAAGCGCAGCACCTCGCCGAGCCGGGTGGCGTGCCGCGCCATCTCCGGGCTGTTCAGCCAGGCCATCATCGGCGCCGGTGGCGCGCCGCGCTTGCCGGCGATCGACTCGTCGTAGGTTTCTTTCTGGGCGGCGTTCATTTCGCTAGGCGAAAGCAGCTTCAGCCGCATGTCCGTTTCCTCTTGTTTTTCAAACGTTACCCCATCTCGGCGATACACCCGATCCCGCAAGCTGAGTAGCGACGCCAGAGCATGGCGCAGCCGCGAGGCATATTGAATTCGGCGGCTGCGTAGGTCTAAGGTCGAATCCAATTCGTCGATTTTGACTGGAAACGCACCATGGCTGACCTCGAGAAATTCCGCGCAGAGACCCGCGCCTGGCTGGAGCAGAATTGCCCGGCGGAGATGCGCAAACCGATGACCTCGGATGGCGACACCTTCTGGGGTGGCCGCAACGCGAAATTCTCGTCGGACGCGCAGCGGGTCTGGTTCGAGCGGATGCGCGACAAGAGCTGGACCGTGCCGCATTGGCCCAGGGAATATGGCGGCGGCGGCCTCGACGGCGAGGAAGCCAAGATCGTCCGCCAGGAGATGGCGGCGATCGGCGCGCGTCAGCCGCTGACCTCGTTCGGCATCTCGATGCTCGGGCCGGCGCTGTTGAAATACGGCACCGAGGAGCAGAAGAAGGAGCACCTGCCGAAGATCACCGCGGGCCTGATCCGCTGGTGCCAGGGCTATTCCGAGCCGAACGCCGGCTCCGATCTCGCCTCGCTACAGACCCGCGCGGTCGGTGACGGCGACGACTACATCATCAACGGCCAGAAAATCTGGACCTCTTACGCCAACTACGCCGACTGGATATTCTGCCTGGTGCGTACTGACCCTGCGGCCAAGAAGCACGACGGCATCAGCTTCATCCTGTTCGACATGGCGTCGAAGGGTGTGTCCACAAAACCGATCCTCTTGATCTCCGGCTATTCGCCGTTCTGCGAAACCTTCTTCGACAATGTCCGCGTGCCGAAGTCGCATGTTGTCGGCACCGTCAATCGCGGTTGGGATGTCGCGAAGTATCTCTTGCAGCATGAGCGTGCGATGATCTCGGGCATGGGCGAGCGCGGCGTCGGCCGACCGCTCGGCCAGATCGCGGCGGACTCGGTCGGTGCGGATGCGCAAGGCAAGCTCGACGACGCGCAGCTCCGCAGCCAGATCGCGAACTTCGAGGTCGACGAGGCCGCGCTCGCCGCGGCCGCGGAGCGCGCGGTCGACCTCGCCAAGGCCGGGCAATCGCATCCGGCGTTCTCCTCGGCGATGAAGTATTACGGCACCGAGCTCAACAAGCGGCGCTACGAGATCCTGATGTCGGCCGGCGGCATCGATGCGCTGGAATGGGAGAGCGACCGCTCCCGCGGCGGCGCCCGCCCGCGCGCCTGGCTGCGCACCAAGGCCAACTCGATCGAAGGCGGCACCTCGGAGGTGATGCTCGGCATCGTCGCCAAGCGCATCCTCGATCTGCCGGGCGCGTAGCTCCCCGTCGTTCCGGGGCGGCGCGAAGCGACGAACCCGGAACCTCGAGATTCCGGGTTCGATGCTGCGCATCGCCCCGGAATGACCAACCTACAGACAGTTGCTTAGAACGTTAGATCGGATTCCCGAATGGCCCTCGTCCTCACCGAAGAACAATCCATGCTGCGCGACAGTGCGCGCGGTCTTATTAGCGACAAGGCGCCGGTGGCGCATCTGCGCGGCCTGCGCGATGCCAAGGACACCACCGGCTTCTCGCGCGAGCTCTGGAAGACTTTTGCCGAGATGGGCTTCTCCGGCCTGTTGGTACCGGACCAGTTCGGCGGCAGCGGGCTCGGCTGCGTCGAAGCCGGCATCGTCATGGAGGAGATCGGCCGCACCTTGATGCCGTCGCCGTTCCTTTCGACCGCAGTGCTCGCCGCCTCGGCGCTGTCGCGCGGCGGGAGCGAAGCGCAGAAGGCGCAGCATCTGCCCAAGATCGCCGACGGCTCGCTGCTGGCCGCGCTCGCGATCGATGAAGGTGCCAAGCATCGCCCGCTGCAGACCAAACTGCAGGCGACGCGTTTCGGCAACGGCTTCAAGCTGTCCGGCGACAAGGCCTTCGTGGTCGACGGCCACACCGCCGATCTCCTGATCGTCGCCGCGCGCAGCGCGGGCAGCGCCGGCGACAAGAACGGGCTGACGCTGTTCCTGGTCGATCCCAAAGCGAAGGGCCTCGCGGTCGAGCGCACCGCGATGGTCGATTCGCACAACGCGGCGCGCATCGTGTTCGACAATGTCGAGGTCAATGCCGACAGCGTGCTCGGCGAGGTCGATCAGGGCTTTGGGCTGCTCGAGGGCGTGCTCAATATCGGCCGCGGCGCGGTCGCATCCGAAATGGTCGGACTCTCCGACGAGGTGTTCGGCCGCACCGTGACGTATCTCAAGGAGCGCAAGCAGTTCGGCAAGGCGATCGGCGAATTCCAGGCGCTGCAGCACCGTGCCGCCCAGCTCTACATCGATATCGAGATCACCCGCGCCGCCGTGCTGAAGGCGCTGCAGGCGCTCGATACGGATGCCGAGAAGGCCGCCACCGCAGTCGCGGTGGCAAAGGCGCGCGCCGGCACCACCGCCACGCTCGCCGTGCAGGAGGGCGTGCAGATGCATGGCGGCATGGGCATGACCGATCAGTTCGACATCGGCTTCTTCATGAAGCGCGCCCGCGTCTGCCAGGAGCTGTTCGGCGACAGCAATTTCCACACCGATCAGCTGGCGAGCGGCAAGGGATACTGAGCCGACGCATCATCGTCGCCACGTCCACGCAAAAACTGTCATCGCCCGGCTCGACCGGGCGATCCAGTATTCCAGAGACGGTTGTGCTTGAGCCGAGAAGCCGCGGCG
>NZ_JARVWP010000026.1 GCF_029846235.1 Bradyrhizobium sp. CER78 | reverse complement strand
CGGGGGGAGGAGCGTCGGCTATTCCGCCGCCACTTCCGCGCTAGGCTCGCCCTTCCAGCTGAGGATCTCCGCGGCGAGGATCGGGTGGTTGAATCCCTTCACCACGAGGTCGTCGATGGCGCGGCCTTCGACGAAAGCCTCGACCATGCCGTAGACGCGGCGGCTCACCACGATCTGGTTGGGCTTGGCTTCGCCGCACAGGCGGGAGGCTAGGTTGGTGACGCTGCCGATCGCGGCATATTCCAGCCGCTGCTCGAAGCCGACCTGGCCGAGCGTGGCATAGCCGAGCGCAATGCCGATGCCGAAGCCGAGACTATGGCCGCGGTTGCGCCACTTCTCCGTCAGCGGGCCGACCGTGTCGCGCATCTCGACCGCCATCCTCACCGCGCGCGCGGTGTGGTCGGCGAGCTGGATCGGCGCGTTGAACAGGATCATCACGCCGTCGCCGGCATATTTGTCGAGCGTGCCTTCATATTTGAAGATCAGCTTGCCGAGCGCGGCGTGATATTCGCGCAGCACGTTCATCGCCTCTTCCGGCTCGGTCGCCTCGGTGAACGCCGTGAAGCCGCGCAGGTCGCAGAACACCACCGTGACCTCGCGGCGGTGGCTCTCGAGCAGGCCCTCGGGATTGTCCGACGAGGCGATCAGCTGCGCCACCTGCGGCGCCAGGAAACGCTCGAGCTTGCGGATGCGCTCGATCTCGCCGAGCTGGGTCTCGACCCGCGCCTCCAGCGACTTGTTCCAGTCGGTGAGCTGCTCGGTCTGCTGCTGCAGCCTGTCGGCCTGCTCGCGCACGGTGGAATTGGCTTCTTCCAGCGCGTGGCTCTTCTGGTCGACCTCGGTGAACAGCCGCGCATTGCGCATCGCCAGCACCGCCTGGTGCGCGAAGGTCTTCATCAGGCCGATCAGGCCAGCAGGGAAATCGCCGGCCGTCTTGCGCAACACCACCAGTGAGCCGAGCACGCCCTGCTGGTCGACCAGCGGCACGATGAGCACCGAGTGGAAGCCGGCGCCGACCACGACATCGCGCAAGGGATGATCGGGTTGGTCGGTGAGATCAGGGAAGGCGAGCGGCTCGCCCTTCGCCGCGGCCTCGCCGAGCGGGCTGTCATCAGCATCGATCGCGCGGTGGTGGCCTTCGGCTTCGCTATCGATGCCGATCGATTGCGTCAGGTTGAAGCTGCGCTGCGCGGCGTCATAGCCATAGATCAGCACGGCGTCGGCATGGGTGATCTCGAGCGCACGGGCGGCGACCGTCGGCAGCACGGCGTTGAGATCGAGCGAGGATGCCACCGCGCGGCCGACCTCCTCCAGCACTTTCAGCTCGTTGATCGATTGCGCGAGGTCGCGGGTGCGCTCCTTCACCTTGGCCTCGAGGTCGGAATAGGTCTCGGCAAGTTGCCCCGCCATGCTGTTGAACTGGCCGGCGAGCTCCTCCAGCTCGTCTGATGTCTTCACCTCGATGCGATGGCCGAAGTCGCCGGCGCCGAGCCGCCGCGCGCCGGTGCGCAGCGCGGTGATCGGCACCAGCATGCGCCGCGCCAGGATCGTGCCGGCGATGATCGCGACCACGAGGCCGAGCGCGATCAAAAGCGCGATGCGCACCAGCTGGTCGCGGATCGGCGAGAGCGCCTGCGACGTCGGCTGCTCATAGAACACGTGCCAGCCGAGGTTCGGCGCCGATGTCGCTGTGGTCAGCACCGCGTTGCCGTCGACGTCCTTGCCGGACGTGATCGGCCTGCCGTTCGAGGACAGCACCGCGGCGACCTGCGGCAGTGCGGCGAGATCCTTGCCGACCTCCGGGCCCTTCGACGAGCTCGCCAGCACGCGGCCCTTGGCGTCGACGACATAGGCATAGGCGGTGCGGCCGACCTGGGAATCGCCGAAATAATCATTGAGGAAGCGCAGGTCGATCTCGGCGACGGTGACGCCGGCATTGAAGCCGGAATGCTGCTCGCCGATCGACATATAGGGCCGCTCGTCGCGAAAATATGCCGGCGCGTAGGCGGTGCCGCGCTCGACCGCCTCGGTGAAGCGCAGGTCGCGGGAGAGATCGGCGTTGGAGTTCACCGTGACGGTCTGGCGCGACAGCCGCAGCAGCTCGCGGCCCTGGCCGTTGATCAGCGTGAGCTGGTTCACCGCCGGCACCTGGCCGAGCAGTTGGGCATAGTCGGCGCGGCGCAGCTCGATGGTGTTGGAGGAGGCGCGGGTCACCCAGGAGATCTGGCGTTCGAGATCGGAGATCGACTGCTCGATGTGCTTGGCGGTGGCGTCCGCCTTCTCGCTCATCGCATCCGTCAGCGTGCTCTTGATGCCGCGGTAGCTGATCCAGGTCTCGAGCGCGCCGTTGACCGCGAGCACGAACACGACGAGGCCGACCAGCGCGAGGACGTATTTGGCGAACAGGCCGCCGCGCAGGAACCAGTTCTTGCCCTTGTCCGTAGCCCCGTTCATTCAGCCTCGTCCGTCCCCTCCAATCCGTCGGGTGCGCCACTGTATCTGCCGCAATTTAGCACGGATCGGCAGGGTGAGGCGGCCCCTCGGGTCGCATGGTTAGCCGTGCATATTGGCGGGGGACATCCGGGAATATCAGCGATTGAACAGCTGCCGCAGCACGTCGTTCATCGCGGGGTTGTCGTGCTGCTCGGCGGTGTCGGCCGGCGGAGGAGCGGGCGGCGCGTTTGCCTCGGGCTTGGCGAGGCTACGGCTTGGGCGGGAGGCGTTGCCTTGGTTCAGGGTGGAGAGGCCCTGCTGCAGCAGGTTCCCGATGGTGTCGCCGAGCTGCCCGCCGAGCGGGTTGGTCTGGCCGGCGCCGCCCGGAGCCTGGCCCGTGCCGGGCTGTGCGCCGGTTCCACCGCCCTGCACGCCGTTGAGGAGGTTGGTCAGCCCGTTCAGGCCCTGGTTCAGGCCTTGGCTCAAACCTTGACCGTTCTGCCCGAACAGGCCCTTGCCCATCTCCTTGAGCTTGGCATAGGCGGCCTCTGGATTATCGAGGATGCCCTGCATCTCCGGATAGATCCGCGGGCTGACCCAGGGCCCCTCGAGCATCACGGGAATACCGAGGCCGACCGGATTGCCGGCGCGGCCCTGGCCCTCGGTGGTCATCACCAGCTGCGGCTCGACACGGAATCCGATCTGGCGGGTGTTGAGATCGACGGTGCCGACCCCGGTCATCTTCACCAGCGGCCCGATCAGATTGAGGTCGGTGGTGACCGCCTGGCCCTTGTCGACCTTGAACGAGGCCGAGAGCTGGCTGAGATCGGTCGACAGCTCCTGGCTTTGCTGCCAGCCCGACAACGTGCTGGTGGTGAGGTTGCGGATCATCTGCGCGACGTTGAGGCCGAGGATCTTGCCGTCCTGGAGCACGACGAAGGCGGTGCCGCCGAGATTGCCGACGATGGCGCGCTCGCTGCTGCCTTGCGAGGTCAGCGCGATCTTGGCCTGCATCCTGCCGTCGAGCTTGTCGAACTCGGCGAGGCTCTTCAGCACCGGCAGCGCGCGAACGCCGGCAAGGTCGAGCCGCAGCGCGTAGGTTGGATTGGCGGTCCTTACGTCGATGGTGATGTCGCCATTGGCGGTGCCTTCATAGGCGCCGAGATTGGCGAGCTTGCCCTTCAGCACGCCGCTGTCGACCGATGCATCGATCGCAGCCTGCGCGAAGCGGCCGTCGCCGATCACGAGCTCCGCCGCCGAGATGCGCGCCTGCGCGTCGACATAGTTGAGCCCATTGAGATCGATCGACGCATTGCTCCAGCTGTTGGTGCCGAGCGGCTGCGCTGCGTCAGACTGGCTTGGCGGCATCGCGATCGAGATGCGCTGGAAGTCGAGATCGAGCTTCACCAGCGGCTTGTTGCTGGCGAAATCGACCGACGTCCAGCCGGTGAAGCCGCCATCGCCGAGCGTGCCGGACACGCCGTTGAACATCACAACCGTGCCGTTCAACCGCGCTTCCGCATTGGCCTTGATCGCCGCCGGCAACAGGCCGGGCGCATCGATGTTGAATTCGGCCGGTACGCTCTGACGCTCGAGCGGCGCCTGCGGCGCGGTCGCGCGGATCTCGAACTTCAGCGGCTTGTCGCTCGCGCGCGCATCGCCGGTGACGACGATCTTGCGGTCGTCGCCGATCGTCGCATCGACGTTGAGCACCTCGATCCGGTTCTCGACCCGGTCGCGCACATTGGAGAATACGACCGTGCCACCGGTGATGCCGACATGCCGGATCGTGATGCCGCCAGTGTCGGAGCCGGACGACTTCGCCGGCGGATTGTGGTCGCGGGTGCGTTCACGCTGCAACGGCAGATTGACCAGGGGCTTGTCGATCGCGAGGTCGGTGATCTCGGGCTGGCCCGACCACAGGCTCGCCAGCGTCATCTCGGCTGCGACGCGGCTTGCCGCGAACCGGTTGTCGACCTCGCGTTCCCGCGGATCCTGCAGCACGACGTCGCTCAGCGTCAGATTGACCGTCGGCCAGAGGCTAACCCTGGCGCCGCCATTGATGGCGAGCTTGTACCCCGTCTCCCGCTCGACCCGTTCGGTGATGGTCGATGTGAGGAAAGACGACGGGATCCCGACCGCGGCGATCAGGGCGACGATCAAGATCACGGCAGCAATGGCGGCCCCGGCGAATTTCAGCGCTCTCATCTCGATATTCCAGGCCGGGCGGACAGGGTTCCGCCGCGCAAAGGCACGGCCGGTCGCACGAGATTACCCCGCAAACGGGACCTCGCTCCAATCACCGGAAAAATAATCCGTTCCAGCATGAACTTATGTGACTTCTCCCACACTCTTATGAGGGTGATTTTTGCTAACCGGGCGTCAGGGGACCGCTCGGATGGATTTGGAAGGCAATACAATGAGCAAACAGGCCGAATTTGCGGTCATTCTGAAAATGAACCCGATGTTCGCCGATCTCGGTGCGGATGAGTTGCAGCGGCTTTCGGGCCTCTGCCACACCCAGCAGCTCGCCACCGGCGAGGTGCTGTTCCAGAAAGGCGATCCCGGCGACGCCCTGTTCGGGGTCCGCCGCGGCCAGATGCGCATCGAAACCGGTGCCTCCGACGGCAGCCGGCTCACACTGAATTTCATGGGGCCTGGCGATCTGTTCGGCGAAGTCGCCGTGCTCGACGGCCAGGATCGCACCGCGGATGCGACCGCGGGCGAGCCTACTGAACTGTTTGTCTTGCGGCGGGAGGATTTCCTCGGCTTCCTCGAGCGTGAGCCGAAGGTCGCGGTCAGGCTGATCGCATTGCTGTGCCAGCGCATCCGCTGGCAGAGCGAGCGGATGGAAGAATCCGTGCTGCAGCCATTGCCGGTCCGTCTCGCGCGCCGGCTGTGCGCGCTCGCGGAGGATTTCGGTTCCGAGGTGCACATCTCGCAGGAACAACTCGGCATCTTCGTCGGCGCCGCGCGCGAGAGCGTCAACCGGCAATTGCAGACCTGGCGCAAGGACGGCATCGTCGACCTGCAACGCGGCCGGATCATGCTGCACAACATGACCAAGCTGACGGCGGTCGCACGCAACGATTAGAGACGTTTTCGAACGAAATGGACAATTGGCTCGCGTCAAGGGCGCGATAAATGAGAAGCCAGGCGGAACGCATGCAACGCGCGCGCGAGGATCGTCACCTGTCGCGCGCTTTGCTTGCCCGCGTTGACGCACTCCTGCCTAAAAGACTTGCTTGCATGACCGCGCCGGTATCGGTTTCATCCGGCCTGCCGGTCCTTGGGGTGACACCCAGCCTTGCTGGCCTCACGCCATCCACCTGCAAACCCCTGCGGTCTCTTTCCCGTTGACCGCAGGGGTTTTGCGTTCCCGGGTTGCGTTTTTGGCATCGCCGAGATCGCCGACCACATCTCCGCCCTGCAGAACGCATCGAGAAAGGCTCCCACGGCGGAGGCCTTCACGACGCCGCGGCCGCGGCAAGTGCGCACCGTGCGGGAGGCATCAATTCAGGGATCGACGTGGTATAGACTGACCAAAAAGGGAGATTCGCCATGGATCAGCAGGGCGCAGGCGGCAAGCCGCCGGTCAAGTCGCAGGAGGATCTTCGCGGGCATTTCGGGCAGGTGAGCCCGCTCGCGGAGAAGAAGGTCCTCCACCATCTCGACAAGTTCTGCCGCGACTTCATCGCGCTGTCGCCATTCCTCGTCATCGCCTCGAGCGACGGCAACGGCCATGCCGACGCCAGTCCGCGCGGCGATGCACCCGGCTTCGTCTCGGTGATCGACGACACGACACTGCTGATCCCGGACCGGCGCGGCAACAACCGCGTCGATACGTTCGGCAACATCATCGCATCGCCCGGGGTCGGGCTGATCTTCATGGTGCCGGGCATCAACGAGACGCTGCGCATCAACGGGCGGGCGGAGATTTCGCAGGAGCCGGAGCTGCTGACTCCGCTGACGGTGCAGAACGTGACGCCGATCATCGGCCTCAAGGTGCATGTCGATGAAGTCTACTTCCATTGCGGCAAGGCGCTGATGCGCTCGAAGCTATGGAGTCCCACGGCGCAGGTCGAACGCAACAGCTTCCCGACGCTGGGCCGGATCATCGCCGAGCAGACCGCCGCTGTTGAGGTCGAGGTCGCCGAGAAGGCGATGGAAGAGGCCTATCGGACGCGGCTCTATTAGTACGCGGCCACACTAGGACGTGTACCTATAAATCCATCCTCCCGAACGGCGCCCCGCGCTGCAGCCAGAAGCTGACAAAAGAGGCGTTCTCGGTCATGTCGGCTAAGGGCGGCCAGAACCGGACTCTCTCCGCGTATAGTGGGGCCTGGCCAAACGGAGAGGAACATGAGCGTGCCGGAAATCATTCGACGAGCCATCGAAATCGGCGAACGGAACGGCAAGATTACCTTCGATGAACTGAATCAACTCTGTGACAGTGCACTGCTGAACGCTAAAGACATCGAACGTATTATCAACGCTGTGAGCGAAGCAGGAATTTGGATTGAAGAAGACTGAAACTTGGCTCTGGTATAGCGATGTAGGTCTTGAGGAACGGCGCCATGGCCGTAGAGAAAGAAGCTTCTCGCCTCTGGCGCGGCCGGATCAGAGATATTCCGAACCAGCGCTGGGATCCGATCGGCGGTTGCCCCGCCGATGAATACGATGGTTATGCGGGCAAAATCGCAGCCATGGTCCGCGACAACACCACTGACGAGGCTCTGATGAAGTATCTGCAATGGGCTGAGTCCGTGCACATGGGCCTTGGCCGGTCTGATCCCGAACGCGCCAGGACGGTCGTCGCATCGATAAGAGCACTTGGTGCGGCGCCGTAATCGGAGAGCGGGCCAACAAGTCTCCCAACGAAACTCTCCACCTTGGAGGCGAGCCATTGTTCCGTGACAGTGTACCGAATGGAGTGTCTCCATCGGGAGTCGGGGTAGACGCCTGACAGGAGGGGCTCCTTTGGGGGTCTTTCTCTGGTCGTCGACACGATGCGAAAAATGTCCCTCCATTCCAAGGCTCGGCTTACGTTTGCCGGATCACAATGAGAGAACAAGTAGAGCTGCGACGCAATGGGCGACTTTCATGACATCCCACCATTGTCGCCCGACCGTGAGACAGTGGTGGTCGATCCGCTTGTTGTGGAAGCCTGTACAGCCCATTTCGCTGATGATGCGAAGAATTTGGGGTGGTCGTTCGGAAATTCGCTTCCTACGCAAACCGAAAAATGGGGCTTTGTCTGGCGGGCAGATTTTACAGTGCACGGGCTTTCGCATCCGGATTTCATCAACAGGGCCATTTGTTGGAGCGAACCAGGCGGCAACATTCTCGGCACGCTAGTGGCATTCGGTCAGAAAATCGCTCCTCTGCCAATCTCCAGGTGAGTGATCTGTCGCCCTAATGCCCCTCACTGCATTTCCGCGGCCGCTAAATTAGGGGATACTATGTCCGCGGCTGTCGCATTGCGCATCTCCGCTCGATGCTCGGTTTGTGCGCTTTCAATGATTTGCGGACGCGCTAGGGGACGTGCTTTGCCCGTCGCTGCACAGGACCTTCTGTCAAAGCAAGCGCGGGTTGGTCCGGATTGTCCTCAAAGGCAGTCATCGAAGATGCACAAGCGAATGTACGCTTTGGGCCATAACCGGACCTTGAGCCAGCAGCACCGCAGTCCCGGCTTTGCATCGCATCGAGCGTCGGAAAGCCCGCGGTGGACACCCGCTCGAATTGCAGGAACTGCCGAAACGGGAACCCATCGACGGGCGCTGATATCGATGGGCAACGCAGCAGGAACGCCATATGGGAGACGTGCCATCACGGACATCTCGGTATAAACTCTGCGTTACTGTGGTGGAAAAGTCGGTCAGGCCACGGCGGTCGCCATGCAGCGAATTACGGACTGGCTCGAAAAGCTCGGCATGTCTGAGTACGCCGAGCGCTTTGCCGAGAACAAAATTGACATTTCTGTTCTCCCCGACTTGACCGATCAACACCTCAAAGACCTCGGTATTGCGCTCGGGGACAGGTTGAAAATACTGCGCGCGATCCGCAATCTCGACAATGCGTCTGTCGCCGCAACCGCGCCCTCGACACCCGTGGCAACCCCGCCCACTTGGCAAGACGATGCCGAGCGGCGCCAGGTCACCGTGATGTTCTCCGACCTGGTCGGCTCGACCGCGCTCTCGGCACGCATGGACCCAGAGGACCTGCGAGACGTTATTTCGACCTATCAGAAATGTGTCGCGGAGACGGTTGCCCGCTTCGACGGCTTCGTTGCCAAATACATGGGTGACGGCGTGCTTGTCTATTTCGGCTATCCCCAAGCCCACGAGGATGACGCCGAGCGCGCCGTGGGGGCGGGGTTAGCGTTGGTCGAAGCGGTCGGCAAACTGCGCATCCAAGAGCCGTTCCAGGTGCGGGTCGGTATTGCGACCGGGCTCGTTGTGGTCGGCGATTTGATTGGCTCGGGCGAAGCGCAGGAGCGCGGCATCGTTGGCGAGACACCGAACCTCGCCGCCCGCCTCCAGTCGCTGGCCGAGCCGGGCGCCGTGGTGATTTCGGCGAGCACACACAAGCTGATAGGAGGCCTGTTCGAGTACCGCAATCTGGGGACCGTTGCCATCAAGGGCTTTGCCGAGAACGTGCCAGCATGGCAGGTGCTGGGTGCGAGTACTGTCGAAAGCCGGTTCGAAGCGATGCGAACGGCTACGGCACCCCTGGTAGGCCGCGACGAGGATATCGACCTACTCATTCGTCGGTGGCAGCAGGCCAAGCGCGGAGACGGGCAAGTCGTCCTGATCTCCGGCGAGCCGGGTATCGGCAAATCGCGTATTGCCCAGACTGTCCTAGAACGGATCAGCGCCGAGCCACATACGCGGCTACGCTATTTCTGCTCGCCCCACCACCAGGACAGCGCACTCTATCCCAGCATCACGCAGCTCGAACGAGCAGCAGGGTTGCGGCGCGACGATACCGACCGGCAGCGGCTCGATAAGCTCGAGGCGATAATCGCGCAGGGTACCAACGACCTTAGCACGGCCGTCCCCCTCCTTGCGGAGTTGCTATCGATACCGACCGGGGGCCGCTACCCGCCGCTGACCCTGACCCCTCAGAAGCGCAAAGAGAAGACGCTTCACGCGCAAATCGCACAGGTCCAAGGATTGGCACGTCGTCAACCGGTGTTAATGGTGTGGGAGGACGTGCACTGGAGCGATCCGACGACGCGGGAATCACTTGATCTGCTCGTGGAGCGGGTGCCGACTCTGCGTGTCCTCGTCATCATGACCTTCAGGCCTGAGTTCACGTCACCATGGGTGGGGCGTCCGCATGTGACGCTTCTTAGTCTCAGCCGCTTACCACCTCGGCAACGCGCCGAAATGATTATGCAGGTGACCGGCGGTAAATCGTTGCCCAAGGAAATTGCCGACGAGATCGTCGATCGCACCGATGGGGTGCCGCTGTTCATTGAGGAGCTGACCAAGGCGGTGGTAGAGAGCGGCATGGTGATTGGTGAGCATTTCCATGCCACTGGACCACTAACACCGTTAACGATCCCAACCTCGCTTCATGCCTCGCTGCTGGCCCGGCTTGATCGACTTGCACCGGCGCGCGAAGTCGCCCAGATCGCGGCGGCTTTGGGACGTCACTTCTCACATGAGCTGATTTGCGCAATCGCTCTCTTGCCTCAGCAGCAACTGGACGACGCTCTGGTTCAACTGGTTAGCGCCGAATTGATGTTCCGGCGTGGAACGCCGCCAGATGCGGAGTATACCTTCAAGCACGCCATGGTTCAGGATGCCGCCTACAGCACCCTAGTTCGAAGCCGACGGCAGCAGATTCACTCCCGGATCGCCGCAACCCTGGAAGAGAAATTCCCGGATATCGTGGTGGCCCAGCCTGAGCAACTGGCGCGCCACTGCGCGGAAGCGGGCCTGGTCGAAAAGGCGGTCGGCTACTGGCTCGGCGCGGGCCAGCAGGCCGTGGCGCGTTCTGCAAACGCTGAGGCGCTAAGCCATCTAGGTCGGGGTTTGGAACTTCTCAAGGAAATGTCGGACGCGACAGAAGTACGCCAACAGGAGATCAGATTGCTCGTGACTCGGGCTGTGGCCCTGCGGATTGCGAAGGGCTACGGCAGTGACGAGCTCCTTGCAACTCTCGTGCGCGCCCGCAAGCTATGTCAGCTGCACGGCGATCCGCGGCAGATGTTTCAGGTTCTATTTGGGCTTTGGACAGCGACAGCGGGGCGTGGCGATTGGCCCGGTGCCTGGAGCCTCGGCGAGGAGTGCCTCGCGATTGCTCGGCAACAGGGTGACACGTCAATGCTGATAGAGGCGCACCGACTACTCGGATCAACCGCGGTGTACATGGCAGAACATCGAACGGCCGAGCACCAGTTTCGAGAAGCCTTAAGCCTATACCAGCCTCGGCTGCATCGGGCTAACGCTTTGCTTTACGGCTATGACCCAGGCACGACGTGCAACGGATACATATCATGGGCGCTCTGGTTGCAGGGAAAGGTGACGGAGGCGCTCGCGGCAAGCGAGGCTTCTATCCGCCTAGCCATTGAATCCGAGCACGCACCCAACCTCGCCGTGTCCTACGGCTGGGCGACCTTCCTAAATCTCTGTACCCAGGATGTCGAAGCACTGAACATCCTGACGACGAAGCTCATCGCGCATTGTGAAGAGCATGGGTTTCCGCACTGGCTGGCATTAGGGAAGATTGGCCGCGGATGGTGTTTGGCTCGAAGTGGC
This sequence comes from Bradyrhizobium sp. CER78, assembly GCF_029846235.1. Taxonomy (GTDB): domain Bacteria; phylum Pseudomonadota; class Alphaproteobacteria; order Rhizobiales; family Xanthobacteraceae; genus Bradyrhizobium. The sequence goes on along the minus strand of NZ_JARVWP010000026.1, from coordinate 64,943 downwards.
GAAGTGGCCGATGGACTTGAGTGGCTGCAGATCGGTATCGAAGAATTTCGCAACATGTGGGGCGGTTTTTTGGTTTCGGCATTCCTTGTGTGTTTAGCCGACGTCCTACGAATCAAGGGTTGTTTTATCGAGGCAACAGACGCGCTCGATCGGTCGCTGGTAATGATCCAGCGGTCCAACGAGCGCATCTGGGAGCCGGAGAACCATCGGCTTCGCGGCGAAGTCGCGCGGGACGCAGGTCAATTCCAGGAGGCTGCGACTGCCTTTCAGAAGGCGATCAAGATAGCCCGAGGCCAATCAGCGCGCTCGCTGGAGCTGCGTGCGGCCACCGGCCTCGCTCGCCTCTGGCGCGATCAGAGTAAACGGAAGCAGGCGCACGATCTTCTCGCGCCAGTGTACGGCTGGTTCATCGAGGGTCTCGATACGCTCGACTTGAAGCAGGCCAAGGCATTGCTCGAAGAGCTGACGTGATGCGGGCCCTTCCCGCTGCTTGGATGGATAGTTTTCAGACGCGCGACAGGGACCGCGAGTCCGCTGAGGGTCAAAAGCCGACTATGGCCGCCCGCCTGTCCTAAGTCGGCTCATCTGCCGAAAGCGGACATTGCAGTCATCTGAGCAAAGGTCGGCGACGGGAGATGCGGAACCAGACCTGCGGGTTCTTTAGGCGTGGCATGCGATCTTCAGGGGCGAGCAGCCGCCTTCGGTAGCTGGAGTATGCGAAGATTCGCCGCCACTGGCCTATGGTGAGGGAGGGGAATAATTTCTGAATATTAGAAATATAGCCCTGATTTGGCCGACGTGTCAAGTCGCCTTGTCGAGCGCGGCCACCGTCAGCTCCTTTGCATGGGGTTGTTTTCGATATTTTGGAGTACGTCATCTCGTACGGGTCGCGCCGCTGACGCGGCGCGAGCCCAGCTCACTCCGCGGCCGGTGAGATCATGCTCGGCGGGCCGGGCGGCCGCTTGCCCTCGTCGGACTTCGGCTCGCTCGGGGTTAGCTCGTGGTCGGCATGTGAGACCACGAGCCGCTTGCCGAGGCGCCAGATCAGGCCGCCGATGTCGTCCATCACCATGAACATCGCGGGCACGAACACCAGCGACAGCACGGTCGAGAAGATCAGGCCACCGATCACCGCGAGCGCCATCGGCGAGCGGAATTCGCCGCCGGCGCCGAACGCCAGCGCTGACGGCATCATGCCGGCGGCCATCGCGATCGTGGTCATCACGATCGGACGGGCACGCTTCATGCCGGCGTCGATCATGGCCTCCTCGCGCGCCTTGCCGTCGCGGATCGCCTCCACCGCGAACTCCACCAGCATGATGGCGTTCTTGGTGACGATGCCCATCAGCATCAGGATGCCGATCCACACCGGCGTGGTGAGCTGCTTGCCGGTCAAGAGCAGCGCGCCGATCGCGCCGCCGATCGAGAGCGGCAGCGAGAACAGGATGGTGATCGGTTGCAGGAAGGTGCCGAACAGCAGCACCAGCACGGCATAGACCATCATCAGGCCGGCGGTGATCGCGGTGGCGAAGCCGTCGGACAGCTCGGCGAGGCTCTCGGCATCGCCGGACGGGCTGACCTTCACGCCCTTCGGCAGGCTCTTCATGACCGGCAGGTCGTAGATCAGCTTGGTGGCATCGCCGAGCGCGGCATTGCCGACGAGGTCTGCCGCGACGGTGGCCTGCCGCTCGCGATCGTAGCGGTTGATGCTGGTCGGGCCCTGGTCGAGCTGGATGTCGGCCACGACGGACAGCGGCACACCACCGCGCTCGCCGCGCTGGCCGAGCGGCACCCGCAGCTGCTCCAGCATCTGCAGGTCGCTGCGCGCATTGTCCTCGAGCTGGACGCGGATCGGCACCTGCCGCTCGCCGGCGTCGAACTTCGCCAGCGCCGGGCCGACGTCGCCGATGGTGGCGACGCGGATGGTCTGCGACAGGCTCTCGGTCGAGACACCGAGCCGCGCCGCGAGTTCGGCACGCGGACGGATGCGCAGCTCGGGCCGGTCGAGCGCGGTCTCCGAGATCACATTGGCGATGATCGGGATTCGCTTCATCTGCGTCGCCAGCTCGCTGGCAACGTTGTTGACGATATTGCTGTCGGTGCCGGTGACGACCAGCGAGATGGCACGCAAGCCGTTCTCGTCGAGGAACCAGAACCTGATGTCGGGGACGTTATCGAGCTCCTTGCCGATCGACAGTTCGAGCTCGCGCTGGGTGATCCTGCGATCCGCCTTCGGTGTGTAGTTGATGATCAGCGCGGCGCGGCGCACTTCCTGGATGCCCGGCGGCACGCGGCCGCCGTCGACGAACACGCTCCGCACCTCGGGCCGCTTGCGCAGCCGCGCCACAATCTCCTCGGTGACCTTCTCGGTGTAGGCAAGCTGCGAGCCGGGCGGCAGCTCCATCGCCAGCAGCGAGCGGGCGGTGTCCTGCGCCGGCAGGAAGCCCTGCGGCAGCAGCGTGATGCTCCAGATCGACGCCGCGAACACGGCAAAGCCGAGCAGCACGGTGATGTAATGGTGCTTCACCGACCAGGTGACGAGGCTGTGATAGGTGCGCAGGATGCGGCCGGGCTGCGGATCGTCATGGTCATGATGCTTGAGGAAATAGGCCGCCAGCATCGGCGTCACGAAACGCGCGGCGAGCAGCGAGAAGAATACCTGCACCGACACGGTGATGCCGAACTGCTTGAAGAATTGCCCGGCAATGCCGGACATGAAGCTCGCCGGTGCGAAGATCGCAATGATGGTGAGCGAGATCGCGATCACCGCAAGGCCGATCTCGTCGGCGGCTTCAAGCGCAGCCCGATAAGGCGTCTTGCCCATCCGCATGTGGCGAACGATGTTCTCGATCTCGACGATGGCGTCGTCGACGAGGATGCCTGTTGACAGCGTGATGGCGAGGAAGGAGACCAAATTGAGCGAGAAGCCGAGCAGGTCCATCGCCCAGAACGCCGGGAAGATCGACAGCGGCAGCGAGACCGCGGCGATGATGGTGGCGCGCATGTCGCGCAGGAACAGCAGCACGATGATGACGGCGAGGATCGCGCCTTCGAACAGGGTCGAGATCGCGGCCTCGTAATTGCCCTTGGTGAACTCGACCGAGGTGTCGATCAGCTTGAGATCGACGTCGGGATAGGCAACCTTCAGCGCGTCGATCCGCTTCTGCACTGCGGCGGCGACGACGACGTCGCTGGCGCCCTTGGAGCGCTTGATGCCGAGCGCCACCACCGGCTCGCCGTTGAAGCGGGCGAAGGTGCGCCGGTCGGCGATGGTGTCGGTGACGGTGCCGAGATCGTCGAGCCGGATCTCGCCGCCGCCGAACAGCGGGATCATGGTGCCGGCGAGCTCGTTCAACGTCTTGGCGCCGGCCAGCGTCCGGATCGCCTGGTCGTTCTTCCCGATCTCGGCGCGGCCGCCGGCGACGTCGACATTGGTGCCGCGCAGGATCTGGCTGACATTGACCGCGGTCAGCCCCACCGCCTGCAATTTGTCGGGATCGAGCGAGACCAGGATCTCGCGCTCGACACCGCCGATGCGCTCGACCTGGGCGACGCCGCGCACGCCCTGCAACGCGCGCTTGACCACGTCGTCGACAAAATAAGACAGCTGCTCCGGCGTCTTGCCGGGCGAGATCGCGGCATAGGTCACGATCGGCAGGCCGATCACGTCGACGCGCTGGATCAGCGGCTCGGTGACGTTCTGCGGCAGGTTGGCGCGCACCCGCGTCACCGCGTCCTTGACGTCGTTGAGCGCGCGGTCGGTGTTGGTCTCCAGCGCGAACTGGATCGTGGTCACCGACAGGCCGTCGGTGATCGACGAGGAGATATGGCGCACGCCCTCGACGCCGGAGACGCCGTCTTCGATCGTCTTGGTGACCTGCGATTCAAGTTCGGACGGCGCTGCGCCGAACTGCGAGACCGCGACCGAGATCACCGGAATGTCGGCGCTCGGCAGCCGCGTCACCGCGAGCTTGGTGAAGGAGACCCACCCCAGCACCAGCAGGATGATCGAGAAGACGATCGAGGGAAGCGGGTTCCGGATCGACCATGCCGAGATGTTCAAAGCCATTAGCGTGCCCGAATTAGCGTGATCGCGTGCGATCGAGTTCGTCGGCGAACATGGTCTTGATCTGGTCGCCGTCATGCAGCGAGGTGCCAGCATCGGCCACGACGATTTCGCCGACGTCGAGGCCTTCAAGGATTTCGGTCGAGGTGTCGGAGGTCAGCCCGACGCGCACCCTGCGGGTCTCGATCGTGTTGCCCTTCACGACCTGCAAGGTCAGGCGGTCGATCGCGGTGCGCGGCACCGCGACGCCGCAGGAGCGCTTGGCGTCGATATTGGCGCGGGCGAACATGCCGACCTTCAGCGTCGGATTGTTGTTGATGGTGATACGGACGTGACCGAGCTGGGTGGCGCGGTCGATCTGCGGCGAGATCTGGCGGACCTTGCCGACGATGTCGGGCGCGTCATCGCGGCTGATCCGCACATTGGCGCCGGGATTGAGTTTGAGGAGCTGGAAGCCCGGCACCTCGGCGTCGAGCTCGATCTCGTTGTTGATCGAGATCTTGAACATCGGGGGTGCCTGCGGCGAAGCCGGGGCGCCGGGCGCGGTGCGCACCTCGGTGACGAGGCCGGCGGCCGGCGCGCGCAGCACGACCGGCTTGGCATTGGCCTGGGCGGCCTGCTGCGGCGGCGGGGTCAGCCGCGCCAGTTCCTGGTTCTCGGTCACGGTGTCGCCCTCGCGAACCAAGACGTCGGTGACCTTGGAGCCGTCCTGGTCGACATTCACCTGCGCCTCGCGGCGCGGCACGATGAAGCCGGTGACGCGGACCATGTCGGAGAAGCAGGCATTGGTCGACTTCGTCACCACGACCAGCGCCTGGCCCGGCGTCTCCTTCTCCTCTGGATGGGAGCGGTGCTCGAAGGCGTAATAGGCGACAGCCAGCGCGAGGAAGACCACAGTGCCGAGCGCAGGCTTGAGGTATTGGGAAAAGTTCATCGCCTGATCAATCCTGAACTTGGCGCGTATCGACAGGGATTGTCTTGGGCGCTCGTCGAAGTCTCATCACGCTCGCCATCGTATTCCCTAGGCATGCGGAAGGCCGGTGTCCATTGTTCCGGATCAAGCCCTGACGTCATGTGTGGCGGGTCACCTGTGGGCTGCTCTGGGCTTCTGCCCTCAAGCAAATGCGCCCCGCCGGGGTGCGGGACGCATTGTAACCTCAAAAAGCGGCTACGCCACCGCCGATCACGTCCAGATCATTTGGACCAGATCACTTGATCGGATCACTTGGACGCCGTGTCCTTGTTTTCGACGTTGACGACCTGGACGCGCCGGTTGATGTCAGCCATCGGGTGGCTCGGGTCCTTCAGCTTGCTCTTGCCATAGCCGACGGTGACCAGATCGGTGCCGTTGATGCCGTATTTGTCGACCAGATAGCGCTTGATGGCGTCGGCGCGGCGCTCGGAAAGGCCCTGATTGTATTCCTCGCCGCCGGCCGCGTCGGTGTGGCCGGCGACCACGAAGGTCGAGCCCTTCAGATCCTGATTGGTGAGGGCGCGGCCGAGCGCCTGCACCGAGGGCAGTGATTTCGCACTGATGTCGGCGGAGTTGTAGTCGAAATTGATATCGAGATCGATCTTCGGCTTGTCCTGCACGATGGTCGCGATTTCCTCGCGCTCAGTCGAGGACAGCGAGCGGGTGGCGCGGCCGCGGACGCTCTGCACGAACTTGGCCTGCTCGGCGTTCAGTCCGGGCGAGGTGGTCTGCGGGCCGACCGAAAGGCCGCGGGTCAGCGGCTTCTTCTCGGGCGTCAGCGCCTTGATGATCTGGTCCTCGGTGACATCGTCACCGGCGCGGGCGGCCGCCATGCCGAACGACAGCATGGCGCCGGCTGTCACGATTGAAAGGATCGCGGCCTTTGCCGACGGCTTGAACATTTCGGTCCCTCCTGCGCCGGCTGGCGCGGTTCCATGCAACGCTTCAGATCGATTGGCCGGCATCGCTGCCCGGCCCGCACCCTCTGATTAGTCGCGCGATTTCATCAGCGGTTCGAGCCGCGGCAGGCTGTCGTTACTGGACGCCGTAGTCGGCGAACTCCTTGACGATGTTCGGGTCCATCGCCTTGGCGTTGGCGATGTCGAGATCGCCTTCCGCGATCGCGCCGTTGCGCTTCTTGGCAAGGCCGCGCCCGTACAGCGACGAGGTCAGCCGCGGGTTGATCTTCAGTGCGGCATCGAAATCGGCGATGGCGTTCTTGTTCTGCCCGCCCTTCAGGTTCATCAGGCCGCGGCTGTCGAGCGCATCGACGAAATTCGGTCGCAGCCGCAGCGCCTCGTTGCAGTCCTTCAGCGCCGCCTGCAGGTCGCCGATCACGGTGCGGACCCAGCAGCGGTTGTTGTAGGCCTCGACATCCTTCGGGTTCAGCCGCAGCGAATTGGTGAAGTCCTTCACCGCGAGGTCGTAAGCACCCTTGCTGGCATAGACCTGGCCGCGGCGATACAGCGCAGCCGCATCGTCAGGGTTCTTGTCCAGTTTCTCGCTCAGGCTCTTGATCGTCGGATCGTCGGCGAGCACTGGCGAATTGCTCGGCGCCGGCGTGGGCTGGATCACCACCGGTGGCGGAGGCGCAGGCGGCGGCAGCACGATCTCGGGCGCATTCGGCGCAGGCGGCGGTGCGGTCGGCGCTGTCGCGACCGAGGGCTTCGGCGGTGCCGGTGGCGGCGTCGGTGCCGTCGCCGCAGGAGGCGCCGGTGCCGGCGTCGGCGTTGTCGCGAGCGGAGCCGGTGTTGCTGCGGGCGGGGCCGGCGGAGGCGCGACCGGCGGTGCCGTCGCTACTTCGGTTGACGGCGATGCGGTCGGCGCGGGCGCAGCATTTGGCGATCCCGGCGCGCCGCTTTGAGTGGCTGCGCCGCTTGGAGTGGCTGCGCCGCTTGGAGTGGCTGCGCCGCCTGGAGTGGCTGCGCCGCCTGGAATGAACGAGAAATCTTCAGCCAGTGACGACGAGATCCACGGCACTTGCTCCTGCCGTGAGGCGCGAGTGACGCCGACGCGGGTCCGGTTCAGCGTCTCCTCGGCCATCAAATCGGGGGTGCGGATCTCCTTCAACAGTTCCCGCACGAACAGGCTGCGGTCGCTGCCATTGTCCGAGACGACCGACGACAGCGCCGCCGAGTACATGACAAGTGTGCCATTGGGCGCGATGACAGGGGCAAGGCCTGCCGAGAAGCTGCGGAAGCGGCGCTCGAACGGGTTGCGCCTGGAGGCGTCGATCAGGGCGATCTTCACCCCGGCGCCGCGGCTGTTGATCTCGCCGAGCACGGTTTCGAGGCTGAATCCGTCGCGGCGAACGTCGGCCTCAGCCCAGATCTGGGCGTCGACCGGGATCATGTAGCTTTGCCGGTTCGACTGGATGCCGTAGCCGGAGAAGAAGATCAGCGCGACCGAGCCCGGCTTGATCTTGCCATAGAGCCGGTCGAAGGCGCGGCGCATGCCGTCGCCGGTCAGGTTCTCGCCGACCTCGACGGTGAAACCGTCGCGCTTGAGCTCGTCGGCGACGTCACGCGCGTCGTTGACCGGCTCCTTCAGTGGCGCGTCGGCGTCGGGATATTTGGCGTTGCCGATGACCAGCGCGAAACGGTCGCCGGCGGCGAAGGACAGGGTCGGCGACGCGATTGAAAAAATCAGCGTGGCGAGCAAGGCAAGGCGGATTTTCATAATCGCGGCAAATCCAGATCGCGGCATTCCAATGAAATGGCGCCGCTTCCAGCCTGCGCCCCGGGAACCTTACTCTAGCGAATACCTATTATCAAACCACCGCCAAACCTCCGTCAACGGCTTGCGGCAGCATCGTTTATCGCGGTGACCTCAGCGAGGCCGCAGTGCAACAGCATGCGGTCATGGCGGCCATCGCCGTCCTGGCATGGTGCCGGTTCCGGCGGGCCGATAATGTGATTGCATTCACAGAGGCTCTCGCCGCCCTGTCATGCGCTCGTCGCACTCCGCGCGGTTTGACCTTTGCGCGAGGCGATGGCTTTGTGTCCGGGACGGCGAGCCATTTTAAAAAGACCTGCAAACAAGACCGCAAACAAGAGCGAAACCGATGGGAAACGCCTACGAGATCTACGCCCTGCGCTATGCGACGATGTCGCCGCGAACGCCTCATCTCAACTTCCTGGTGCCCGATCCGCATGACACCACGGCACAGGATCTGGATTATTTTGTCTGGCTGATCCGTGGCCACGGCCGCGACATCCTGGTCGACACCGGCTTCAATGCGGAGGAGGCCAAGGCGCGCGCCCGCAAGCTGACGCTCAACCCGGTCGATGCGCTGGCCGGCTTCGGCGTCAGCGCCGACGCAATCCGCGATGTCATCGTCACCCATCTGCATTATGACCACGCGGGCAATCTGGATCGCTTCCCGAACGCCAAATTCCATCTGCAGGAACGCGAGATGAGCTACGCGACCGGCCGCTGCATGTGCAACGGCATGCTGCGCCATCCGTTCTCGATCGAACATGTCACGCAGATGGTGCGCCACGTCTATGGCGAGCGTGTCACCTTCCATTCCGGCGATGGCGAGATCGCGCCCGGTGTCACCGTGCATCGGGTCGGCGGCCATTCCGATGGTTTGCAAGTGGTGCGGGTCGAGACCGCGCGCGGCCCGGTCGTGCTGGCGTCCGACGCCGCGCATTACTACGCGAACCTGCACAAGAAGAGCCCGTTCCCGATCGTCTACAATGTCGGCGACATGGCGCAGGGCTGGGAGACGGTCGAGCGGCTCGCCGGTCATCCCGACCGCTTCATCCCCGGTCACGATCCGATCGTCAGCGAGATCTATCCGCGCGCCAGCGACAAGGTCGATGCGTTCGCGCTGCATCTCGCGCCATCGCGATCGTTCGCGAAATAGCCTCGCCGATCGGACGAGGCGCACCTGCAACATTTCAAGAAACGTCAAAGAAGAAGCGATATGACTGACTACAAGACTGCCGACACCAAGACTCTTGGGTTCATCGGCCTCGGTGTGATGGGTGAGCCGATCTGCCGCAACCTCGTCAGGAAGAGCGGCAAGCGCGTCGTGGTGTTTGACCTTTCGGCCGAACCGCTAGAGCGCTTGCGCGCTGACGGTGCTGAGATTGCCGGCTCGGTCGCCGACGTCATCAGGCAGAGCGACGTGCTGTTCCTCTGCCTGCCGAGCGCCAAACATGTGCGCGCGGTGTTCGAGGGCGACGGCATTTTGAAGAACGTGAGGGCCGGCCAGGTCGTGGTCGATCTCGGCACGTCGTCGGTGAGCCAGACCCGCGATTTCGCCGGTCGGTTGCAGGCCAAGGGCGCGGCCTGGGCTGATGCACCGATCGCGCGCACGCGGCAGGCGGCGCAGGACGGCACGCTCAGCGTGATGGTCGGGGCCGTGCCCGCGCTCTATGCTGCGATCGAGCCGCTGATCCGCTGCTTTGCCACCGACGTCACCAATTGCGGCGATGTCGGCGCCGGGCAGGTGACCAAGATCCTCAACAACATGGTGCTGTTCGAGACCGTGAACGCGCTGGCCGAGGCCGTCGCGGTGGCCAAGCACAATGGCGTCGATCCGAAGCTGCTGCTGGACACCCTGTCGAAGGGCTCCGCCGACAGCTTCGCGCTGCGCAACCACGGCATGAAGGCGATCGTGCCCGGCGTGTTTCCCGAGCGCGCGTTCTCGACCGAATATGCGCTGAAGGATCTGTCCTACGCGCTGGAACTCGCCGCCGACGCCGGCATCAAGATCCGCGGCGCGGAGCTGATTGGTACGGTGCTGCAGGAGGCGATCGACAAGGGGTCGAAGGATTATTACTTCCCGGTGATCGCCAAGCATATCGAGGGGGCGTGACGGCTCCGTCACTGCGAGGAGCGCAGCGACGAAGCAGTCCATCGTTCCGCATGCATGGATTGCTTCGCTTCGCTCGCAATGACGGTGGAGGGACTACGCACAAAATTCCATCACCGTCACCCTGAGGAGCGCGCTCTTGCGCGCGTCTCGAAGGGTCGACGGCCACCAGCCGGGCCGTGCATCCTTCGAGACGCGCTACGCGCTCCTCCAGCGACAAAGGCGAAGCCTTTGCGCGGGGATGACGGGTTGAGTGACCCTAATACGCGTCCTTCGCGTCGGCCTCTTCGCTGGTCTGCACCAGCTCGAGGCTGCTTTCGACCTTGCCGAGCAGGCGCCCGAGGTCGCGGCGTTCCTGCGCGGAGAGGCAGGACAGGATCTCCTGCTCCTTGCGCAACAGGCGCGGGATCAGCTCTTCGTACAGCGCCTGGCCTTTCTTGGTCAGCCGCAGGCGGAATTCGCGGCGGTCGTCGGCGTTCTCGACGCGCTCGACGATCTCGCGCTCCATCAGCGCCGACACCGCGCGGCTGATGGTGGATTTATGGGTGCGGGTGCAATGCGCGATGTATTGCGCGCTGCAGGGATCGCTGCGGAAGCCTAGCGTCGCGAGCACCCGCCACTCCGGAATGTCGAGGCCGTAGCGTGCCTGATATTCGCTCGACAGCGCCGAGGAGACCTCGGCCGCCAGCCGGTTCAGGCGGAACGGCATGAAGTGGAACAGGTCGAGGCGCTTCTTCGCCGGCGCGGCATCGTCGCGCGCGTCGGCTTCCACGGCGCTGCGCGGCCGGATCGGAGGCTGGCTTGCAGAGGTCCTGGCCAAAAATTCCTCCAAATTGAGTTGACGTCGAGCCCGACTGGGAGTTTAAGATAGTTGCAAGTGAGACTAATTTAGCAAGGTCGCGGCCGACCCGCAAGGTCCTGTCGCAAGCCGGTCACACACGCCGCAGCCCGAGCTACAGACGAGGGCCGGCAGAACTAGAGCGTTTTCGAGCGAAGTGGATACCGGTTCGCGTGAAGAAAACGCGTCAAACAAGAATCGAGAGCCCCGTTCCGATTGAATCGGAACGGACAAGGCTCGAGGGGAACATCCAGGGTCACGCAAGTAGGGTCAAGCAATGGCAGCCAATACGGCACAGGCCAAAACCCAGTTCGGCTATCGCCGCCACCCCGACCAGGACCGGTCGGGCGCTAACGTCGCGGAGCATCCGGTCGTCGTGGTCGGCGCCGGGCCTGTGGGACTGTCGCTGGCGATCGATCTTGCGCAGCGCGGCCAGCGCGTGGTGCTGCTCGACGATGCCGACCGGATCGGCGAGGGCTCGCGCGCGATCTGCTTCTCGAAGCGCTCGCTGGAGTTCTGGGATCGCCTCGGCGTCGGTGACCGCATGGTCGAGAAGGGCGTCGTGTGGAGCGTCGGCAAGATTTTTCACGGCGCCTCGCAGCTCTACCAGTTCAACCTGCTTCCCGAGGAGGGCCACAAGCGGCCCGCCTTCATCAATTTGCAGCAGTTCTATGCCGAGGCCTATCTGGTCGATCGGGTCGAGCAGTTGCCTGAGATCGATCTGCGCTGGCGCAACAAGGTGATCGCGCTGGAGAGCCGCAATGACGGCGTCGCGCTGACCATTGCAACGCCCGAAGGCTCCTACCAGGTGCATGCCTCGTTCGTCGTCGCCTGCGACGGCGCGCGTTCGTCGCTGCGGCAGATGGTCGGTGCGGAGTTCGCAGGCCAGGTGTTCGAGGATCAGTTCCTGATCGCCGACGTCAAGATGACGGCGGCGTTCCCGACCGAGCGCTGGTTCTGGTTCGATCCGCCGTTCCATGCCGGACGCTCGGCGCTGCTGCACAGGCAGCCGGACGACATCTGGCGGATCGACCTGCAGCTCAATCCGGATGCCGATCCAATCGCCGAGAAGCAGCCTGAGAATGTGCGGCCGCGGATCGAGCGCATGCTGGGCCACGACAAGTTCGAGTTCGAGTGGATCTCGCTCTACAAATTCCAGTGCCGCCGGATGGCGAGGTTTATCCACGGCCGGGTGATCTTCGCCGGCGATTCCGCGCATCAGGTCTCGCCGTTCGGCGCGCGCGGCGCCAATTCGGGGCTGGAGGACGCCGAGAATCTGGCGTGGAAGCTCGACCGCGTGCTGCGCCGGCTGTCGCCCGAGACTTTGCTGGAGAGTTATCACATCGAGCGCAGCGCCGCGGCGGACGAGAACATCCGCGAGTCCACCCGCTCGACCGATTTCATGGCGCCGGTGACGAAACAGGAGGCGCGGCTGCGTCGGGCGGTGCTGTCGCTCGCCGAGGATACCGAGTTCGGCAAGCGGATGGTCAATGGCGGCCGGCTCTCGGTGCCGTCGGTCTACGACACGCCGCTGTCGAGCGGCGATCGCGACGACTGGCGCGGCGGCCCGCGACCGGGCACCTCGATGCCGGATGCGCCGGTGACCGAGCCGGGTGGCGGTTCCGGCTATCTGACCGACGCTTTCATCAGGCAGGGAACGCGTTTCACGCTGCTGGAGTTTGGCAATGGCGCTGATGTCGATGTGCCCGAAGGCGTCGGCAGCATCCGGGTCGGCGGCGCGGGCGGGCTGGTCGACGCGCAGGGCCTTGCCGGCCAGCGCTACGATGCCGAACCCGGCGCCGCCTATCTGCTGCGGCCGGATGGTTACGTCGCGGCGCGTTTCCGGAATGTCGCGCGGCCGGCGCTGGATGCAGCGCTGGCGCGCGCAGCTGGCCTGAACTGAGGGATCTGCGATGGCGCTCTCGACCAGTTCGAACTTCGCAAAGCCCGATGACGCCTTCCGCGCCATCGTCGAGGCGCATCGCGGCCTCACCGACGCACAGAGCGCCGATCTCGATGCCGCACTGGTCCTGGTGCTCGCCAACCATATCGGCGATCTCGACGTGCTGCGCGAGGCGATCGCGCTGGCGAAACGACGAACGCTGGATGCAAGCCAGCAGCAACAACAGCAACAGCAATAGATCAAACGGACAGGATTGAACTGATGGCCAAAGGTTTCGCATCGACCACCGACCTCGCCGAGAAAAAGGTCACCTTCTCCGAGATCGGCACCGATCTCTACGCCTTCACCGCCGAAGGCGATCCCAACACCGCCGTGATCGTCGGCGAGGACGGCTGCCTGGTGTTCGACGCGCAGGCAACGCCGGCGATGGCCAACAAGGTGATCGAGCGGGTCAAGACCGTCACCGACAAGCCGATCAAATATGTCGTGCTGTCGCATTATCACGCGGTGCGCGTGCTCGGCGCCTCGGCCTATCACGCGCAGGGCATCGTCGCCTCGCAGGAGACCTATCGCTTGATCCAGGAGCGCGGCCAGCAGGATTGGGATTCCGAATACGGCCGCTTCCCGCGGCTGTTCCAGGATGCCGCGAGCATCCCGGGCCTGACCTGGCCGACGCTGACCTTCGAAGGCGAGATGTCGATCTATCTCGGCAAGCGCGAGGTGCGGCTGATGCAGCTCGGCGCCGGTCACACCTCGGGCGACATCGTCGCCTGGGTGCCGGATGCCGAGGTGATGTTCTCCGGCGACCTGATCGAATACCACTCGGCCTGCTATTGCGGCGATGCGCATCTGCGCGAGTGGCCGATGACCTTGAACGAGATCCGCGCCTTCAATCCGAAGGCGATCGCGCCGGGCCGCGGCGATGCACTGAAGGGCCTCGAGACCGGGCGCGATGCGATCGCGATGACCCGCGATTTCGTCACAACGCTTTATGGCGCCGCGGAATCGTCCGTCGCCAAGGGCCGCTCCTTGAAGGAATCGATGGCGGCGACGCGCGAGGTGATGGATCCGAAGTTCTCGAAGTTTGCGATCTACGAGCACTGCCTGCCGTTCAACGTTTCGCGCGCCTATGACGAGGCGTCCGGGATCGATGACCCCGTGATCTGGACCGACAAGCGCGACCAGGAAATGTGGGCCGCCCTGCAAGGAGGATAGTGATGAACATCAATACCTCGCCTGATCAGATCGTGCGCAGCTCGGGGCAGGTGACCCCGGGCTACATGTCCGGCTTCGGCAACAGCTTTGAGACCGAGGCGTTGCCCGGTGCGCTGCCGATGGGGCGCAACTCGCCGCAGCGCTGCGCCTACGGGCTCTATGCCGAGCAACTGTCCGGCTCGCCGTTCACGGCGCCACGCGGCACCAATGAGCGCTCCTGGCTCTACCGCATCCGGCCGTCGGTGCGGCACTCCGGCCGCTTCGCGAAGGCCGATGCCGGCCTGTGGCGCACCGCGCCGTGCCACGAATACGACATGCCGATCGCGCAGCTGCGCTGGGATCCGGCGCCGATCCCGAAGGAGGACATGACCTTCCTGCAGGGCGTGCAGACCATGACCACGGCGGGCGATGCCAACACCCAGGCGGGCATGGCGGCGCACGTCTATCTCATCACCAAATCGATGGTCGATCAGCATTTCTACAATGCCGATGGCGAGATGATGTTCGTGCTGCAGCAGGGCAATCTGCGTCTCGTCACCGAGTTCGGCCGCATCGATGCCGAGCCGGGCGAGATCGTGGTGATCCCGCGCGGCGTCAAATTCCGTGTCGAGATTCCGAATGGACCGGCGCGCGGCTATCTCTGCGAGAATTATGGCGGCGCCTTCACGCTGCCGGAGCGCGGCCCGATCGGCGCCAATTGCCTGGCCAATTCGCGCGACTTCCTGACGCCGGTGGCCGCCTACGAGGACAAGGACACGCCGACCGAGCTCTACGTGAAATGGGGCGGTTCGCTGTTCAAGACCACGTTGCCGCATTCGCCAATCGACGTGGTCGCCTGGCACGGCAATTACGCGCCCTACAAATACGATCTGCGCACCTTCTCGCCGGTCGGCGCGATCGCCTTCGACCATCCCGACCCGTCGATCTTCACGGTGCTCACCTCGCCGTCGGAGACCGCGGGCACCGCGAACATCGACTTCGTGATCTTCCCGGAGCGCTGGATGGTGGCCGACAACACCTTCCGCCCGCCGTGGTACCACATGAACATCATGTCGGAGTTCATGGGTCTGATCTATGGCGTCTACGACGCCAAGCCGCAGGGCTTCGTGCCGGGCGGCATCAGCCTGCACAATTGCATGCTGCCGCACGGTCCCGACCGCGAAGCCTTCGAGCACGCCAGCAACAGCGAGCTCAAGCCGGTGAAGCTGACCGGCACCATGGCCTTCATGTTCGAGACCCGCTTCCCGCAGCGCGTGACGCGGCACGCCGCGACGTCATCGACGCTGCAGGATGACTACTCGGATTGCTGGAAGGGCCTGGAAAAGAAGTTCGACCCGACCAAGCCGTGATCTTACCCTCCCCTGGAGGGGGAGGGTCGACGCGAATGAGATGAGCGGCGGGGTGGGGTGACAGTCTCTCCCTTGAGGCGGTACCCGAGTGGAGGGATCACCCCACCCCGTCTCGCATTTCGCTTCGCTCCATGCGAGCCGACCCTCCCCCTCCAGGGGAGGGTGGCGAAAGTGGCACCACCATTATTGCATCGAGAAAACGATGACCCACCCCAACGACCCCAAACTTCGCTCCTTCATCGACGTCGCGCCCACCTCCGACTTCCCGATCCAGAACCTGCCCTACGGCGTGTTCTCGTCGAAGGACGGCCTTGCGCCGCGCGTCGGCGTTGCGATCGGCGACTATGTGCTCGACCTCTGGGAGCTCGAGCAGGATTCCCGGCTCGATGTCGGGCCGCTCGGCGTGTTCTCGCAGCCGTCGCTGAACGCCTTCATGGCGCTCGGGCCGAAGGTGTGGTCGGCGACGCGGGCGCGGATCAGCGAGCTGCTGCGCTCGGATCATCCGGAGCTGCGCGACAACAGGGAATTGCGCGCACGGGCGCTGGTGCCGATGGCCGACGCCAGGCTGCACATGCCGTTCGCGGTCTCGGGCTATACCGATTTCTATTCGTCGAAGGAGCACGCCACCAATGTCGGCGTCATGTTCCGCGGCAAAGACAACGCGCTGCAGCCGAACTGGCTGCATATGCCGATCGGCTATAACGGCCGCGCTTCGACGGTGGTGGTGTCGGGCACCAAAGTGAAGCGGCCGCGCGGTCAGCTCAAGCCGCCGACCGCTGAGGTGCCGAGCTTCGGCCCCTGCAAGCGGCTCGACTTCGAGCTCGAGATGGGGGTCGTCGTCGGGCAGGCGTCAGCGATGGGCGAGATGCTGACCGAGAAGCAGGCCGAGGAGATGATCTTCGGCTTCGTCATCCTCAACGACTGGAGCGCGCGCGACATCCAGCAATGGGAGTATGTGCCGCTCGGCCCGTTCCAGGCCAAGGCGTTCGCGACCTCGATCAGCCCATGGGTGGTGACGCGCGAGGCGCTGGAGCCGTTCCGGATGCAGGGTCCGGCGCAAGAGCCGGAGCCGCTGGCCTATCTGAAGCAGGCCCAGCCAAACAATTACGACATGCAGCTCGATGTCGCCTTGCGGGCCGGCGCGATGAACGAGGCGAAGACGATCTGCAGCACCAACTTCAAGTACATGTACTGGTCGTCGGTGCAGCAGCTTGTGCACCATGCCTCCAGCGGCTGCGCGATGAATGTCGGCGATCTCCTAGGGTCCGGCACGATCTCCGGCCCGGAAAAGCACCAGCGCGGCAGTCTCCTGGAGATCAGCTGGAACGGCACCGAGCCGGTCGAGCTTGCCAGCGGCGTGACGCGCTCGTTCCTCGAGAACGGCGATTCGCTGGTCATGCGCGGCTGGTGCCAGGGCGACGGCTATCGTGTCGGGTTCGGCGAGGTCGAGGGGACGATCGTCGCGGCGGAATGACGTCTCGTCATTGCGAGCGAAGCGAAGCAATCCATCGATCCGCGTATGACGACGGATGGATTGCTTCGTCGCTTCGCTCCTCGCAATGACGAGGGAAGCTCACCGCTCCTCCGGCCTGATGTCCCTCAGCCGCGCCGTATGCGCCGCGCAGTCATCAAGACTATATTTCAGATGCACCCGCTTGTCCGACGGCGGCTGGTTCACGATGCAGACGCCCGCTCGCCACGGCTTGGTCGGGCGGATCGGGCGCGGCGCAAAGCCGCCGCCGCAGTTCGGGCAGACATTGCCGAGCTTGGTCTCAGCGCAATCCGCACAGAACGTGCATTCATAGGAACAGATCCGCGCGTCGGTGGCGCTCGGTGGCAGGTCCTTGTCGCAGTACTCGCAGTTCGGTCGCAGCTGCAGCGCCATGGTTGTCTCTCTTGCCGGATGTTGGAGGAATGATCGCAAATCGGACCGGGAAAGCGAATGACGTATTTCCCTCGATTCGCGACGGATCAGGTCGGTAGCGATTTCAGCGGCAGCTTGGTGCTCTCCTTCAGGCGGTCGAGCACGATCGAGGAGCGCACATGCGCCACGCTCTGGTGCGGCATCAGCACGTTGTTGACGATGTCGGACAGGCTCTTGAGGTCGCGCAGCATCACCTTCAGCACGTAGTCGGCATCCCCCGTCAGCGCGTAGGCCTCCTGGATGTCGTCGACGCGGTTGACCAGTTCGCGAAATCGCTTGGCATTGTCGGGCGAGTGGGTTGCCAGCGTAATGTGGATGAAGGCGATCAGGCCGAAGCCGAGCGCCTCGCCGGCGAGGTCGGCGTGGTAGCCGGAGATCACCTTCTCCTCCTCCAGCCGCATCCGCCGCCGCGAGCATTGCGAGGCGGATAGCCCGACGAGGTCGGCGAGCTGCTGGTTGGTCAGCCGGCCGTCATCCTGCAGCGCGGCGAGCATTTTGAGGTCGAAGGCGTCGACTTCTGGCATGCGTTAAATGTCCATTTCATGCACGGATCATGCGCGATATTAGCAAAACGGGCCTCATTTTGCACGCACGTTGCGTCGAAGATGACGGAAGCTGATCCCCAGACAAACCAGGGAGTTACCGCCATGGGTCCGTTTCCGCACGATGCGCCGCCCGCTGAAATCAGCGCCGACAACCCGATGGGCACCGATGGCTTCGAGTTCGTCGAATACGCTCATCCCAATCCGGCTGAGCTGCACGCGCTGTTCAAGCTGATGGGCTTCGTCGCGGTCGCCCGCCACCGGACCAAGGCGATCACGGTCTATCGCCAGGGCGATATCAACTATCTCGTCAATGAGGAGCCTGGCAGCCACGGCTTCAACTTCGTCGCCGCGCACGGCCCTTGCGCGCCGTCGATGGCGTTCCGCGTGGTCGATGCCAAGCACGCCTATGAGCGTGCGATCGCACTTGGCGCGGAGCCGGCGAATCTGTCGTCCGCGGAGAAGACGCTCGATGTCCCCGCGATCAAGGGTATCGGCGGCAGCCTGCTCTATTTCGTCGATCGCTATGGTGCCAAGGGCTCGGCCTATGATGCCGAGTTCGAATGGCTGGGGGCCGCCAACCCGCGTCCCGCGGGCTCGGGCCTTTATTACGTCGATCACCTCACCCACAACGTCCATCGCGGCCGCATGGATGTCTGGACCGGCTTCTATGCAAAGCTGTTCAACTTCCGCCAGATCCGCTTCTTCGACATCGAGGGCCGCGCCTCCGGCTTGTTCTCCCGCGCGCTGACCAGTCCGGACGGCAAGATCCGGATTCCGATCAACGAGGACGCCGGCGATTCCGGGCAGATCGAGGAATATCTCAATGTCTATCACGGCGAGGGCATCCAGCACATCGCCTGCGGCGCGCGCGACATCCACGCGACGGTCGAAAGGTTGCGCGCGGATGGCCTGCCGTTCATGCCGTCGCCGCCCGACACCTATTTCGAGCGGATCGACGCCCGTCTGCCCAAGCATGGCGAGGATGTCGCGCGGCTCAAGACCAACGGCATCCTGATCGACGGTGAGGGCGTGGTCGACGGCGGCCAGACCAAGGTGCTGCTGCAGATCTTCTCGGCGAACGCGATCGGGCCGATCTTCTTCGAATTCATCCAGCGCAAGGGCGACGATGGCTTCGGCGAAGGCAACTTCAAGGCGCTGTTCGAATCGATCGAGGAAGACCAGATCCGCCGCGGCGTGCTGAAGGTCGATCACGCGGCGTAAGCGAGCCGTAGCGTGCTACGCTAGCGTACAGTCAAAGGTGTCGTCCCGGCGAAGGCCGGGACCCATAACCACAGCTGTTCGTGGTTAGAAAACGCTGGGGCCCCAGCTGCGCGCAATCAGCGCGGCCGGTGGTTATGGGTCCCGGCCTTCGCCGGGACGACGGGGGATTTACTTCCCCGTTTTCCACTCGGCCGTCACATCCCCAATGCTCGCAAGTTCCGGCTCGCGGATCGCCGACGGCGTGCGCGAGAAGCGCGGCGCGGGGGCGGGCTGGGTGACGCCGTGGCGTTCGACGAACACCTGGCGCGCCGCCATGTGCGGATGCTTCGGCGCTTCCTCCATGGTCAGGATCGGGGCGAAGCAGATGTCGGTGCCTTCCATGATCTTGCACCAGTCGGCGCGCGACTTGCTCTTGAACACCTTTTCCAGCTTCGCCTTCAGCGCCGGCCAGGCCTTGCGGTCCATCTGCGCGTCGAAGTCGGCATCGGTGAGGTCGGCATGCTTGCGCAGCAGTGCGTAGAACTGCGGCTCGATCGAGCCGATCGAGATGAAATTGCCGCAGGAGCATTCGTAGACGCCGTAGAAATGCGCGCCGCCGTCGAGGAAATTCTGGTCGCGGCCGCCGCTCCAGCGGCCCTGCGCAGCCATGTCGTAGAACATCGACATCAGCGAGGCGGCGCCGTCGCACATCGCGGTGTCGACCACCTGGCCCTTGCCGGACTTCTGCGCTTCCAAGAGCGCGGCGAGCACGCCGACCACGAGGTACAGCGCGCCGCCGCCGAAATCGCCGACCAGGTTGAGCGGCGGCACCGGCTTCTCCTTGGTGCCGATCGCAGCCAGCGCACCCGTGATCGAGATGTAGTTGATGTCGTGGCCGGCGGCGTTGGCCAGCGGGCCTTCCTGGCCCCAGCCGGTCATGCGCCCGTAGACCAGTTTCGGATTGCGCGCGAACACGACATCGGGGCCGAGGCCGAGGCGCTCCATCACGCCGGGACGAAAGCCTTCGATCAGCGCATCGGCATGGCTCAGCAGGTCGAGCACTTCGGATATCGCCGCCTTGTTCTTGAGGTCGAGCTCGATGACCTTGCGGCCGCGGGTCGCGACCGCCTTCAAATTCTTGCCCGCGCCGACCCGGTCCAGCGTGATGACCTCGGCGCCCATGTCGGCGAGCAGCATGCAGGCGAACGGGCCGGGGCCGATGCCGGCGAATTCGACGATGCGGAAGCCCGTGAGCGGGCCCGAGGTGCGAGCGGCGGTTTGGGAGGCGGGCTTATCGAGCACGTTGTTGTTCCGTTGTTGCTATTGGGGAGTAATCGAAGGGATCTTGTTCACTTGTCCGACGCGCCAGGGGACCGCACCGGCGCTGCCGTCAAAGGCGCGGCCTAGCCGTCGCTAGCCATGGGAATGGGGGCTCGTTTGCTCTGCCGAACGTCATGGGTCCTCTCCCCGGGGCCGTCCGTCTGACGGTATTTTTAATTAGCTGATTAGCTAAATTCTCTCGCCTAATGCGGGATGTGGCAAGTCCTTTCGGCTGGAATGCCAGCAAAACGCGAACGGCGCGCATCGCTGCGCGCCGTCTGCATAGGTTCCGGTAGGATAGCGGTTAGCCGGCGGCGGTCACCGCCCGCTGTCCCATCACCTTCACCAGGTTCGCACGGTAATCCGCCGAGCCATGGATGTCGGCGAGCAGGCCGCTCGCCGGGATCGTGACGCTGTCGAGCGCCGACGCCGCCCAGTTCGCCTTCAGCGCCTGCTCGATCGGCGCCACCCGCATGACGCCGCTCTGCGACGCACCTGTCGCGGCGACGCGCACGTCACCCGACTTGGTCTTGGCGACAAACACGCCGGTCAGCGCGAAGCGCGAGGCCGGGTTCGGAAACTTCGCATAGCCCGCCTTGGCCGGAACCGGGAACGACACCGCGGTGATGATCTCGCCATCCTCGAGTGCCGTTGAGAACAGGCCCTTGAAGAAGTCCTCCGCCGCGATTGACCGCTTGTTGGTCTTGACAACAGCGCCAAGCGCCAGCACCGCCGCCGGATAGTCCGCCGCCGGGTCGTTGTTGGCGAGTGAACCGCCGATCGTGCCGCGATAGCGCACGGCGGGATCGCCGATCTCCGACGCCAGTTTGGCGAGCGCCGGGATCGCCTTCTTGACCGCATCGCTTTGCGCCACATCGTAATGCGGCGTAGCGGCCTTGATGGTGACCGTGTCGCCCGAAACCTCGATGCCGATCATCTCCTGCACCTTGGAGAGGTCGATCACGTCGGAAGGCGCGGCGAGACGCTGCTTCATCACGGGGAGGAGGGTCTGTCCGCCGGCGAGGAATTTTGATTCCGCGCCTTTGGCGAAGGTCGCAGCGGCATCGGCGACCGAGGAAGCGCGGTGATAATTTGTCTCGTACATGGCTCTTCCTCCCTCAACCGTGAATGGCGTGCCAGACGCGATCGGGCGTCGCCGGCATTTCCAGCTTGTTGTTGCCGATGGCGTCCGTGATCGCGTTGATCACGGCAGCAGAGGCGCCGATTGCGCCGGCTTCGCCGCAGCCCTTGACGCCGAGCGGGTTGCCCGGACACAGCGTCGTGGTGTGGGAGAGCTGGAACGACGGCAGGTCGTCGGCCCTTGGCATCGTGTAATCCATGAACGACGCGGTCACGAGCTGGCCGGTGTCGTCATAGACCGCACCTTCGAGCAGCGCCTGGCCGATGCCCTGCGCAAGGCCGCCATGGACCTGGCCTTCGACGATCATCGGGTTGATCAGCCGGCCGAAGTCGTCCGCCGCCACGAAGTTGACGAAGGAGGTCTTGCCGGTGCCGGGATCGACCTCGAGCTCGCAGATGTAAGCGCCGGCCGGGAAGGTGAAGTTGGTCGGGTCGTAGAACGCCGTCTCCTTCAGGCCGGGCTCCATGCCGTCAGGCAGGTTGTGCGCGGTGTAGGCGGCGAGCGCGACCATCGGCAGCGCGATCGACTTGTCGGTGCCGGTGACCTTGAACTCGCCGTTCTCGATCACGATGTCGCTCTCGGACGCCTCGAGCGCATGCGCCGCGATCTTCTTGGCCTTGGCCTCGACCTTCTCCATCGCCTTCACGATCGCCGTACCGCCGACCGCGAGCGAGCGCGAGCCGTAGGTGCCCATGCCGAACTGCACCTTGTCGGTGTCGCCATGGACGATCGAGACCTGGCTGATCGGCACGCCGAGCCGCTCGGCGATGATCTGGCAGAACGTCGTCTCATGGCCCTGGCCGTGGCTGTGCGAGCCGGTGAGCACCTCGATGGTGCCGACCGGGTTGACGCGGATCTCCGCTGACTCCCACAGACCGACGCCGGCACCGAGACTGCCGACCGCCTTCGACGGCGCGATGCCGCAGGCCTCGATGTAGCAGGAGAGGCCGATGCCGCGCAGCTTGCCGTCGGCCTTCGCCTTGGCCTTGCGCGCCGGGAAGCCGGCATAGTCGATCGCCTTCATCGCGGCGTCGATCGAGGCGTGGAAGTCGCCGATGTCATACGCCATGATGACCGGCGTCTGATACGGGAACGTGGTGATGAAGTTCTTCTTGCGCAGCTCGGCCGGATCGACCTTCAACTGCCGCGCCGCCGTCTCCATCATCCGCTCGATCAGATAGCTCGCCTCGGGACGGCCGGCGCCGCGATAGGCGTCGACCGGCGTGGTGTTGGTGTAGACGCCGATCACCTCGGCGTAGATCGCCGGGATCACGTACTGGCCCGACAGCAGCGTCGCGTAGAGATAGGTCGGCACCGCCGAGGAGAACAGCGACATATAGGCGCCGAAATTGGCGTGGGTCTTGACCCGCAGGCCAAGGATTTTGTTGTCCTTGTCGAACGCCATCTCCGCCTTCGAGACATGGTCGCGGCCATGCGCGTCGGTGAGGAAGGCTTCCGAACGATCACCGGTCCACTTCACCGGGCGGTTGACCTTCTTGGATGCCCACAGCGCCACCATCTCTTCCGGATAGATGTAGATCTTGGAGCCGAAGCCGCCGCCGACGTCGGGCGCGATCACGCGCAGCTTGTGCTCCGGCGCGATGTTGTAGAACGCCGACAGCACGAGGCGGGCGACGTGCGGGTTCTGCGACGTCGTGTAGAGCGTGTAGTGCTCCTCGGCCTGGTCGTAATGCGCGACCGCCGCGCGCGGCTCCATCGCATTCGGCACCAGGCGGTTGTTGGTGAGGTCGAGCGTCACCACATTGGCGGCCTTGCTGAAGGCATCCTTGACCGCGGCTTCGTCGCCGAGATGCCAGTCATAGACGATGTTGCCGGGGGCTTCGGGATGCAGCTGCGGCGCGCCCGGCTTGATCGCGGCCTTGATGTCGGCCGCCGCGGGAAGCTCTTCGTAATCGACGACGACGGCTTCGGCCGCATCCTTGGCCTGGTTCTTGGTCTCCGCGATCACGACCGCGACCGCCTGTCCGACGAAGCGCACGGTCTCCGGCGCCATCGCCGGCCACGCGCCCATTTTCATCGGCGAACCGTCCTTGGAGGTGATCGCCCAGCCGCAGATCAGATTGCCGACCTTGTCGTCGACGATCTGCTGTCCGGTCAGCACCGCGATCACGCCCGGCATCTTCATGGCCTCGGTGGAGTCGATGCCCTTGACCTTGGCATGTGCATGCGGGCTGCGGATGAAGTGCGCGTAACTCATGCCGACCATTTTGACGTCGTCGACGTAACGTCCTTGTCCGGTGATGAACCGGCGATCTTCCTTGCGCACGACACGTGCGCCAATTCCTTCAACACCCATTGTCTTGTCCTCCCGACCGGAGATTCGATTTGCCGCCGTTTCCATCGAGACCGGCGGTGATGAGCTTGATCGTATGCGTTGTGCGGGCTGCTATTCGGCGGCCTGCGCCACCTTCATGCGGCCGGCAGCGTCGAGCACCGCCTTAACGATGTTGTGGTAGCCGGTGCAGCGGCAGATGTTGCCTTCGAGCTCATGGCGAACCGTTTCCTCATCGAGCTTGCCGCTATGGCGGTGTACGATATCGACCGCGGACATGATCATGCCGGGGGTGCAATAGCCGCACTGCAGGCCGTGATTGTCGCGGAACGCCGCCTGCATCGGATGCAGCTCGTCGCCCTTGGCGAGGCCTTCGATCGTGGTGACGTTGGAGCCGGCGGCCTGGCCGGCCAGCATGGTGCAGGATTTGACCGCCCGTCCATCGACATGGACGACGCAGGCGCCGCACTGGCTGGTATCGCAGCCGACATGGGTGCCGGTGAGGTTGAGGTTTTCGCGCAAGAGATGCACGAGGAGGGTCCGGTCCTCGACGTCGACCGAAACCGCCCTGCCGTTTACCGTCAGTTTGACTGTAGACACGCGTTTCTCCCAATAGCTTCGTTATGGGCCCAGTAGATCACGCTTCATGTGGGACGTAACCGCGATCAAAGTCGTAGGTGCGGCCCTGTCAGGAAGGCTCCGGGCTGTGCCTGTGATCCTAGCAGGCGGCCGTTCAATGGGCAATTTGCAAGCGGCCAGTCGCGTGCTCCGGCGCGATGAAAATGCCCGGCGGCGTAAGCGATTTTGGGCCGACTGACGCTGTTAGCGGCACGCAAAAATCGTTGCCGCTGACGCTACTACCTTCCGCCTATAACGACGCAAAAGCGTTGCTGTCATTTTGATCGCCGACGCAGCGACGCAAGATCGCTGGTTCATGAAATTGGGTATCGATTCGCGCGCGCGATGCATCCATCGCGGCAACGAAACCATATTGGAGGAAGCCAATGAAGCTGAGGAGCGGGATTTTCTTTGCCGGTGTGTCGCTGGTTGCCATGGTGATGGCCAGCATTGGTGCGTCGAAAGCAAATGATTCCGTCGTGAAGGCGGCGTCCGATCCGAACGGATGGGCGATCGCCGGCCACGACTACGGCAATACGCGCTTCAGCCCGCTGAAGCAGATCAATTCCGAGAATGCCGGCAAGCTGCAGCTCGTCTACTCGCTGTCGCTTGCCTCGCTGCGATCCAACGAGTCCTCGCCGCTGGTGATCGGCAAGACGCTCTATGTCTCGACCTCGTGGGGTCCGAAATACGTCTATGCGATCGACGCCGCGACCGGTGCGCGCAAATGGACCTGGCAGCCCGACATTCCCGATGACGTGCTTCAATACGCCTGCTGCGACGTCAACAATCGCGGCGTGTCCTATGCCGAAGGCAAGATCTTCGTCGGCCGCCTCGACGGCAAGCTGACCGCGCTCGACGCCGAGACCGGCAAAGAGCTCTGGACCTCGACGGTCGTCGACTACAAGCAGGGCTCGGTCATCACCTCGCCGCCGCTTATCGTCCGCGACAAGGTCATCACCGGCTTCGGCGGCGGCGAATACGGCGTCCGCGGCTCGTTGCAGGCCTTCAACCTCAAGGACGGCAAGCTGCTCTGGCAGACCTTCACGGTGCCGGCGCCGGGCGAGCCCGGCAGCGACACCTGGAAGGGCGACACCGGGCAGCATGGCGGCGGCGCCGCCTGGCTGGTCGGCTCCTACGACGCCAAGACCGATACGGTCTACTGGGGTACCAGCAATCCGGGACCGTGGAATACCGGCGTGCGCTCCACCGGCGACGGCAATTTCGGCAAGCTGACCAACCTCTATACGGCCTCGACGCTGGCGATCGATCCCAACACCGGCAAGATCAAGTGGCACATCCAGGGCACGCCGGCCGACGCCTGGGACTATGACGGCGTCAACGAGCTCTTGCTCGCCGACCTCAAGATCAAGGGCGCCGAAACCCCCGTTCTGATGAAGGCGGATCGCAACGGCTTCTTCTTCGTCGCCAACCGCGAGACCGGCAAGGTGATCTCGGCCGAGAAGTACGTCTTCGCCAACTGGGCCAAGAAGTGGGACATCAACACGATGCGGGCGGAAGAGGATCCGGACAAGCGTCCGGGCCCCGGCCATCCCGCCAAGGACATCTGCCCGAACCTGATCGGCGGCAAGAACTGGCAGCCGATGTCGTTCAACCCTGGGACCGGCCTCGTCTACATCCCGAGCAACAATGTCTGCATGGACTGGTCGGTCTCTGACGTGAACTACAAGCGCGGCGTGTTCTATCTCGGCGCCGAATTCCCGACCAAGCCGGGACCCGGCGGCTTCCTCGGTGAGCTCGTGGCCTGGGATCCCGTGGCCAACAAGAAGGTGTGGAGCATCAAGGAAGACCTGCCCTTCAACGGCGGCACGCTGACGACCGGCGGCAATCTGGTGTTCTCCGGCAATCTGCACGGCGATTTCCGCGCCATCGATGCCAAGAACGGCAAGGTGCTGTGGAGCAAGAACCTCGGCAGCGGCATCGGCGCTGGCCCGGTGACCTATTCGGTCGACGGCAAGCAGTATGTCGCGATCGTGGTCGGACGCACCGCGGCGCTGCCGGCTTTCCTCGGTGACATCGGCAAGAAGATGGTCGCCGCGGCGCCGGAAGGCGGCTCGCTGTTCGTGTTCGCCCTGCAGTAACGACCCTCACGAGGAGGCAGCATTGTCCGTGTCACGCATCAACTCGAACAAAGTGCCGAGCTCAACGCGCAGCGTGCAGTTGGGGAAGGTGATCCGGACCGTGCTGCTCTCCGCCACGCTACTCGCGCCGGCCTTTTCGGCCGGCGCGGAAGAGGCCAAGCCGCCGCTGCGGCTTTGCGCCGACCCGACCAACCTGCCGTTCTCGAGCGACGAACCCGGCAAGCCCGGTCTCTATCTCGAGATTGGTCAGGCGGTGGCGCAAAGGCTCGGCCGCACGGTGAGCCATAATTGGTACAAATCCTATTTCGGCAAGCGCACCGTGCGGGAGACGCTGCTCAGCAAGCAGTGCGACGCCATGGTCGGCCTGCCGCTGATCGACGATTTCATGGGCCCGGCGGTGATCTTCTCGAAGCCGATCGCTCATGAAGGCTATGCGCTGGTCGGCGCCAGGGATCGCAAGCTTGCCGGCATCGACGATCTCAGGGGATTGCGGGTTGCGGTGCAGTATCAATCGACGCCGCAAAACCTGCTGGCGATGCGCGACGATGTCCAGAAGGTCACCGTGCTCAGCCCGGAAGAGGGCATGACCGCCCTCGACCAGGGCAAGGTCGATGTCGCCTTCATCTGGGCGCCGGTGGCGGGCTGGCTCAACAAGACCAGCTACGGCGACAAGTATCAGATCGTCTCGACCGAGGGCGACGGCCTGCTCTGGGCGACCGCGATCGGGTTCGCTAAGGCGTCCGGAGCGCTGCGCGATGAGGTCGATGGCGTGCTGCCGTCGCTGCAGGGCGACATTTCGGCCCTGTTCGCCAAATATGGTGTGCCGAACGGTGCTCCGGTGAAGTTCGGCCAGGCCGCGCCGGCGACGACATCGTCCATCGGGGCCAGCGAGCCGGTCACGGTTGGGCAGGCGACTGCGGCCGAGAAGCCGGTTCAGACCGCCGCATCCGCAGGGGATGCCAAAGGCGATTCCATCGCGGGCCGGGAGGTCTTCAACGGCACCTGCGCCCATTGCCATGGTCCGGATGCGGTGCAGGCCGAACGAAAGATCGATCTCAGGCTGCTCAAGAAGCGCTATGCTGACGACATGGAATCGACGTTCTGGAAGACGGTCCATGACGGGCGGCCAGCCAAGGGCATGCCGGCCTGGAAGGACGTCTTCAGCGACGACGAGCTCAGAAACGTATATGCCTATCTGCAGAGCGTGCAGGATACCGGCGGGAACTAGGTGAAGAGCAGTGCGAGGGTCCTCATGATGGGGTTCCTGATCATCGACGATCACCCCCTGTTCGGGGAGGCGCTTGGCAATGCCATCCGCATCTCGCATCCCGATGCCCGGATCTATGAGGCGACCTCGATCAAGGGCGCGCTCGGCATTCTGGCCAGCGAGCCGAATATTGATTTGGCGCTGCTCGATCTGCTGCTGCCCGACGTGGTCGGCTTCTCCGGCTTCCAGAAGCTCAGGGATCGCTATCCGCGGCTGCCGATCGCCATTGTCTCCAGTGAAGAAGACAAGCACACCATCCGCGAGGCGCTGGAAATGGGCGCGGTCGGTTATCTGCCGAAATCGACCTCACTCGGCGAATTGTCGCAGGCGATCGCGCGGGTGCTGAGCGGATCGGTCTCGGCACCGCGGGATTTCGTCGCGGTCGGCGCGCTGGACCAGTCCGAGACGGCGCGAACGCTGCGCGAGCGGATCCAGAAGCTGACGCCGCAGCAGATCCGCGTGCTGCACTTGATCATCCGCGGCCTGCAGAATCGCGAGATCGCCTCCGAGCTCAAGCTCGCGGAATCCACTGTCAAGGCGCATGTCACCGAGATCCTGCGCAAGCTGAAGCTGTTCAGCCGCAACAAGGCGATCATCGAGCTCGGCAAGATTCCGCTTCCGGCCCTTGAGACCAGCTCGGGAGCGAAGGCGGAGAAGACGCCTTAAGGCCTGCTGCGCTGCAAGGCGAATGCATTGACTATCCGCCTATAGGCTGTTGGTCGGCTTTGAGATAACGTCGTGCACATCATGGCTGTCATCAGCGATCCGAGGGAGGACGGCGCAGCATTGACCACGACCGCGCCCCTGGCGGACGAGCCGCCGCTCGATCAGGCGGGTGCGCCTCGACTGCTGATCGTCGAGGATCACCCGCTGTTCCGGGCCGCCCTGATCGGCGTGATCGGGGCCGAATTTCCCGATGCCGAGGTGCTGCAGGCGACCTCGATCGACGGCGCGCTTGATGTGATCGCCGCGCGCGATGGCCTCGATCTGATCCTGCTCGATCTGTCGATGCCCGGGACCACGGGCCTGCTGGGCGCCTACCGGGTGCGCGCCGCGGCGCCGCGCAGCGCGCTGGTGATCGTGTCGGCGCATGACGATTCCCGGATCATCGGCGGCGCGATCTCGCTCGGCATTTCCGGATTTATTCCGAAGTCGACGCCGAAGGCCGAACTGGCCCGCCTGCTGCGCGGCATCCTCGAAGGCGAGGTGTGCCTGCCGACGCGCTTCCGCGATGCCGCCGCGGCGCGGAAGGGCCAGGCCGAGACCAAGGAACTGGTGCAGCAGCTCGGCCAGTTCACCGCCCAGCAGCTGCGCGTGCTCGACATGATCTGCCGCGGCCTGCAGAACAAGCACATCGCCTATCAACTCGATATCTCGGTCACCACCGTGAAGGTGCATGTCTCGGAGATCCTGCGCAAGCTCGGCGTGCGCAGCCGGACCGAGGCCATCATCGCGCTGTCGAAACTGGATTTCGGCAAGCAGGACCATGCACCGGTGACGGCCGCGCCGCACAACGCTGAATCATAGCCGCGCACCCGATTGCTCCGCCGCGAGCAGGAACGACAGCAGCGAGCGCATCTCGGCGGGCTTGATCGGCTTCTTCAGGAGTTCGTGGCCAAAGGCCGAGACGTCGGAGGCGGCCTTGGCCGAGTAGTCGGCGGTGACGATGATCGCCGGCACCTTGGCGTTGATCTCGCCGCGGATCACGTCGACGGCCTGGATCCCGGTCTCGCCATTGTCGAGATGCAGGTCGGCGATGATGGCGTCGGGAATGCCGTCCAGCGCGTGGATGCGTTCGAGCGCCTCGGTCTTCGAGATCGTCACGGCAACGTCGCAGCCCCATTTCTCCAGCAGATGCGCGAGACCCTCGGCGCTCGATAGGTCGTTCTCGATCAGCAGGATCTTCGCGCCCTCCATGCCGCCATAGCGATAGTCGACGCTGGCCTGCTCGCGCACCGGGATCGCAACCGGATCGAGGGTGCGCGGCACCGTGACCGAGAACACCGAGCCCTTGCCGGCGCGCGAACTCAGCCTGATGTTATGGCCGAGCAGGTCGGCAAAGCGGCGCACGATCGAAAGACCGAGCCCGATGCCTGCCTTGTCGCCGGCGCCGGCGTCGCCGCGCTGAAACTCGACGAAGATCGCCTCGCGCTGGGCTTCCGGGATGCCCGGCCCGGTGTCGTGCACCTCGATGCAGATATCGTCGCCCTTGAGGCGGCATCCCATCAGCACGGTGCCGCGCTGGGTGTAGCGCAGCGCGTTGGCCAAGAGGTTCTGCAGGATCCGGCGCAGCATCAGCGGATCGGAGCGGACCACCGCCGACGACGGCATGATCCGGAAGTCGAGATTGCGCTTGGCGGCGGTCGCCACGAATTCCTGCTGCAGCGGCTCGAACAGCGAGGCGATCGCGACCGGACCGAATTCGGGCCTGAGCACGCCGGCATCGAGCTTCGAGATGTCGAGCAGCGTCCGCAGCATATCCTCGAGCGTCGCCAGCGAGCGGTCGATCTGGTCGGTCAGCGCGACGCTCTTGGGCTCGGTCGCCATCTCGGTCAGCGCGGACAGCGTCAGCCGCGCCGCATTCAGCGGCTGCAACAGGTCGTGCGTCACCGAAACCAGCACCGATGATTTCAGCGAGCTTGCCGCCTCGGCCTGCTGCTTGGCTTGCAGCAGGCGTCCGTTGGTCTTCTCCAGCGATTGCAGCGCCTGCTTGAGCTGCTGGGTTCGGTCGCGCACCTGCTGATCCAGCGCGATCGCGGTCTCGAACAGGGAGAAGGCGTTGAGCTGCTGGTCGGTCGAACGTTCGACGCGCGACATCAGCGCCGCGTTGATCTTGCGCAGCTTCTCGGCTTCGCGTTCGAGGGCAGCGATGCGCGTGGTCTTTGTGTCGGTCATTGCGGCGCGACAGCCCGCTTGCCGATGGCGATGCCGGTCAGCGTCTGGTTGACATGCATGGAGCGATACTGCTCGCCATAGGTCTGAAAGCCAATCACTTTATTGCGGCGATAGAGCTCCGACATCTCCCGCGACAGCTGGCGCTGCTCGACGTCGAGCCGGCGCAGCACGCATTCGAAGCCGATGAACATCGAGACCTCGCCGAGATCCTCGGTCAGCTCCTTGAGCAGGCGGCTCGTGACGTCGATCGGATCGCGCTCGCGCGCCACCGTCAGCACCATGCCCTCGTCGATGGCGCAGAAGAATTGCAGCGACCCGTCGGGATTGGTGCGCTGGATCGACCGCGCATAATAGGCGCCGCCGACGCGGACCAGCACCGGATGCGCCGCGAACGAGAACAGTTCGAGCTTGCTGTCGCTGAGGCCGACGGCGCGGGAATATTCCAGCGCGGCCGGCTCGGCGTTCAACTCCTTGACGATGCGGTGCTCGATGTCGGCCTCGGTCACCACCATCTTGGTCGAGGTCGGCTCGAAATGGTCGCACTTGAACAGGCGGAACGGCAGCCGGGTCCGGATCAGGATCAGGACGGCGGCGTCGGTATGGGCCTTGCCGCCGTGGAACACCCAGGACTTCTCGAAGCGCAGGCCGTCGCCGGCGGAGCCGCCGACCACCGGGATGTCGCCGAGCGATGCGTAGATCGCCGACATGATGGTTTCCTCGCGCTGGCACATGCCGTCGATGAACAGCAGCCCGAAGGAATCGTCGGTGTGATCGCAATGCTCGGTGCGCTGCGCGAATTCGCTCTGCAACTCGGTGCAGATCGAGCGGCCGTGGTCGACCCGAAACGTCGCGAGGTCGAACAGCGGCCGGGCCGCGATGACGAAATCGGCCGCGTCGAAGCCCATCGCGACGACGCTGTCTTCCTCCCAGCCGCCGGGCGATAGTTCTCCCGCCGTGGTGCAGCCGAAGATCGGAATGTCGGGCAACCGGCCGGACAGTTCGGCAATGAATTGTTGCGGATCATAGAACGGCGACACGAACACCACGAGCATAGCGAGATCGACCGCCGCCAATTGGCGCGCGATCTCGTCGGCGGCCTCCCGCGGCCCGGTGGTCTTTGCCTGCACCACGACAATACTGTCGGTGGCGCTGCCGTTCTGCTTCGCCAAAGGCGTCCTCCCTGACCAGAATTTTTTGCTTTTCTTGGCGCGGTCGGCCGCGCGGGTCGCAAGAGTGTCGGCGCCATGCCGCGAGGTTCGCGGTTCGGCCCGTCTTTATATTCTAGGTCGTGAGGGGGAATGTCATTGGCCGGGCCACTTCGCCGGCAGCTATGCTCGCCGCAAGCGCCAACGGCGCCGCTCGACGCGATGACATGGGACACCTCCCGATGTGTTCTCCTGGCCCGGGCAGGGACAGGTTTGATCGGTTCTAAAGTATCGGGCCGGACCCGCGCGTCAATCACCTTGCCCGCAGCCCCGGGCCGACCAAGGTAGTACCGGACAGAGACCGGCGGCCAGTGCCTATTTACCGGGCCTTATTGATTTTGCCTTAGTTTTGCCCTCCGGGGCTGGGGCGGTTTGCCGCCGGACCCCACGTGGTTTTCAGAATGAAGACGGGGGTTGGAATGCCGGGGCTGAAGCGATCGTCGTCGATCAGGTTCCCAACCCTCAGATTTCGCGCCAAGATCATGGTCGGCTTTGCCGTCACGCTGGCGCTTTCGGCAGCCACCATGGGCTTCGCCTATATGGGCTTCGAGCGGGTCTCCGCCGGTGTCGGCTCCTATCGCCAGAGCGTTGCGGAAGCCGATCTTGCCCGCAACATCGATCGTGAAATGATCTCCTACCGTTCGCTGGCGCGCTACTACGTCGCGACCGGCAAGGAGGACGACGCCAAGGCCGCGCTCGCCGCCGAGGCCAGCCTGAAGGACGCCATCGTGGCGTCGATGAAGGGCACCACCAATCCGGCCCGGCTCGAGCAGGTCACCAAGCTGGAGCGCGAATTCCGCGCCTTCACCAAGATCTTTGCCGAGATCGTCCGCATCAAGGACGAGAGCGCACAGGTCGCGCAGAACCAGCTGACCCGCAGCGCGACCTCGATGCGCTACAAGCTCGACGATCTGCCGAGCAATGCCGACGATTCCGAGCTGCAATCGATTCAGTTCGGCGCCAAGAAGGTCGCCGACCAGCTGCAGTCGATCACCGGCGCTGTCAACACCTTCGTCGTCAATGGCGACAAGACCGTCGCCTCCAGCGCGCTCGCCCGGCTGAAATTCGCCGACAATCTGGTGAAGGGCATCACCTCGAAGGACGAGCGGATCACCCAAAGCGTGAAGGACATCACCGCGCTGCTTGGAGAGTACCGCGAGGCGCTCGCCAAGCTGATCGCGAATGCCAAGTCGATCGACGAGTTAACGGTCGAGATGACGGAATCCGCAGCTGCCATCAGCCAGGGCGCGGCGGCGATGAAGTCCGATCTGCTCGCCGACCAGAAGCGGCTCGAGAACGAATCGCATGCCATGATCGGCGAAACCGAGCAGCTGATCCTGATGCTTGCGGCCGGCAGCTTCGTGCTCGGGCTGGTGTGGGCGTTCCTGCTCGGCAAGGGCATTTCACGCCCGATCGCGGCGATGTGTGCCGCGATGCGCGAGCTTGCGGCGGGCAATTTCGACGTCGTGCTGCCGGGCCTCGGCCGCCGCGACGAGCTTGGCGAGATGGCCGGTGCCGTGGAAGAGTTCAAGGTTCAGGCGGTCGCCAAGGCCGAGCGCGACGCCGCGACCCAGGAAGCGCAGAACAAGGCGAGCGCCACCGCGCGGCGCGCGGAGCTCATTCGTTTCGCCGACGAATTCGAAGCCGCCGTCGGCTCGATCGTCTCCAACGTCTCGGCGTCCGCCGTGCAGCTCGAATCCGCAGCCGGTACGCTGACCCGGACCGCGGAGACCACGCAGAACCTGTCGAGCCAGGTCGCCGGCGCCTCCGAGGAGGCGTCGAGCAACATGCAATCGGTTGCGTCTGCGACCGAGGAGCTGTCGGCGTCGGTCGACGAGATTGGCCGCCGCGCCAAGGAATCCAGCCAGATCGCCGATTCCGCCGTGCGTCAGGCCGAGCAGACCGATGCGCGGATCGGCAAGCTCTCGCGCGCTGCGCAGGAGATCGGCGACGTCGTCAAGCTGATCACGGCGATCGCCGAGCAAACCAACCTCTTGGCACTGAACGCCACCATCGAGGCCGCGCGCGCCGGCGATGCGGGCCGCGGCTTCGCGGTGGTCGCCGCCGAAGTGAAATCGCTGGCGAGCCAGACCGCCAGGGCCACGGACGAGATCTCCACCCACATCTCGGGCATGCAGGCCGCGACGCAGGAGTCGGTTGCCGCGATCAAGGAGATCGGCGGCACGATCGGGCAGATCTCCGGGATCGCGACCAATATCGCGAGTTCGGTCGAGCAGCAGAGCGCGGCCACGCAGGAGATCGCGCGCAGCGTGCAGAATGTCGCGCAAGGCACCCAGGAAGCCGCTTCCAGCGTCACCCAGGTCAATCGCGGCGCCACCGAGACGGGCGCCGCCTCCGAAGAGGTGCTGAACTCCGCCCGCTCGCTGTCGGTCGAGAGCTCGCGGCTGCGCGAGGAGCTCGATCGCTTCATGGCGAACATCCGCGCGGCGTAGATTGGATTGCGGTAGCTGACAAACCACCGTCGTCCTGGCGAAAGCCAGGACCCATACGTCGCGGCCCTCGAAAGGGGCAAGCGGCGAGTTGTCCCTACACCATTAGACAGTGGTGGTAATGGGTCCTGGCTTTCGCCAGGACGACGGCAGTCGGGACGACAATCTCAATCCCGCCCGAACTGACGCTTCAATTCAACCTTGGCTCGTTCCAGCCGTGACCGTTCGGTCTTCGGCAGCGTCCTGCCGGCGCGGTTGATATAGAAGGTGAGCATCGACAACGCGGAACGATAGGCACCGCTCTTGCGTCGCGTGCTGCGCTCGGCGGATGTCTTCAGCGATGCCGCGATCTTCTTCGCGCTCGTCAACTTGAAGACGCCGCGCTTGAGGTCGAGGGCGTCGCTCTCTCTAGTTACCCGTTGCGACCAGCGCTTCGGCGTTGTCTTCTTCGCTCCACGCTTGCGGCGTGCCGTGCCCGTGGATTGTGCGGTCGATCTTCGTGCCGGCTTTCGTGCCGTCTTGCGCGTCGCTCGCTTGCGTGCGGCCATCGATCCCTCCGTGGATCTTCGGTCGAGAACAGTCTGCCGCGGTCGCGGTTCCTATGCCGCATTGCGGGAACCCTTGCCGGTCTGCGGCGTTGACATCGCGTGGCGGGCACTCTGTTTGCCGCAATCCTGGGAGGGAGAACCTTGGAACGCACCGTTCCGGGGATTTTCTCATTTGGTCCAATCTGATGAATTTGCAGCAGACACAGGTCAGCTCTGCGACAACGGCGGACAGGACGGCGTCGCTGGATGCAGGGAATAACGACCGCATCATCGAGACCTCGATTCCGGTTCGGCTCGACAATCTCAGCTGGAGTGGCTTTCACACCCGCGTCGTGCTGGCGCTCGGCATCACCTGGATTCTCGACGGGCTCGAAGTGACGCTGGCGGGTGCGTTGTCGGGCGCGCTGAAAGAGAGCCCGACGATGGGCTTCTCCAACGCCGATGTCGGGCTTGCCAGCAGCGCTTATCTCGCCGGTGCCGTGCTCGGCGCGCTCGGCTTCGGTTGGCTCACCGACCGGATCGGGCGCAAGAAGCTGTTCTTCATCACGCTCGCGGTCTATCTCTCGGCAACCGCTGCGACCGCGCTGTCGTGGAATGTCGCGAGCTATACGCTGTTTCGCTTCCTCACCGGCGCCGGCATCGGCGGCGAATACACCGCGATCAATTCGACGATCCAGGAGCTGGTACCGGCGCGCTATCGCGGCTGGACCGATCTCGTCATCAACGGCAGCTTCTGGATCGGTGCGGCGATCGGCGCGGTGACCGCGATCGTCCTGCTCGATCCCGCTTTCCTTGCGCCCGATCATGGCTGGCGGATCGCCTATTTCACCGGCGCGGCGCTCGGCCTTGTCGTGCTGTTGATGCGGATGTGGATTCCGGAAAGCCCGCGCTGGCTGATGATCCATGGACGCCCCGGCGAGGCCCACAAGATCGTCGCCGGTATCGAGAGCTCCGTGCTCGGTCACGAACAGTCGAGCGAAGATTTCGAGAAGATCAAGCTCCGGATGCGCGATCACACGCCGCTGCGCGAGGTCGCGGTGACGCTGTTTTCCACCTACCGGCAGCGCTCGCTGGTCGGCCTCACGCTGATGGCAGCGCAGGCATTCTTCTACAACGCGATCTTCTTCACCTTCGCGCTGATCCTGACCGATTTCTTCGGCATCGCCGCCAGCAATGTCGGCTGGTACATCCTCCCCTTCGCCGCCGGCAACTTCCTGGGGCCGCTGCTGCTCGGCCGCCTGTTCGACACGCTGGGCCGCCGCACCATGATCGTGCTGACCTACGCCGTGTCGGGCGTGCTGCTCGCGCTGTCGGGCTATCTGTTCTCGATCGGCGTGTTCAGCGCACAGACCCAGACCATCGCCTGGATGGTGATCTTCTTCTTCGCTTCGCCTGCGGCAAGCGCCGCCTATCTCACCGTCAGCGAGACGTTTCCGCTTGAGGTCCGCGCGCTCGCCATCGCCGTCTTCTATGCGGTCGGCACCGGCATCGGCGGCGTGATTGGACCTGCGCTGTTCGGCGTGCTGATCGACACCGGATCGCGCAACAGCGTCTTCGCCGGCTACCTCCTGGGAGCGGCACTCATGATCGCCGCCGCAGCCGTCGCGTGGCGCTACGCCGTCGCGGCCGAGCGAAAATCGCTCGAACACGTCGCGCGGCCTTTGGCATGTGTGGAGTAGACTATGACGAAGCATGACGTAGCCGAAATGCCCCTGGATGACGACATCACCCCTGACGCCACGACCGGCGGCGTGCCGGCGCCGGCGTCGCTGATTTCGCCGCTGGAGCGGACCGCGGTGCTGCTCGACATCGACGGCACTTTGCTCGATTTCGCACCGACCCCGCGCGAGGTCTGGGTGCCGCCGGAGCTCGCGACCACGCTGAAGCAATTGCATGAGCGCACCGGCGGCGCGCTGGCGCTGGTCAGCGGCCGCTCGCTCAACGACATCGACCTGATCTTCGCGCCGGAAGTATTCCCCGCGATCGGCGGCCATGGCGCCGAGATGCGGCTGCAGCCGGACAGCGAGGCGGTCGCCGCCCACGCGCCGCCGCTCGACAAGGAATTGAAGCGTCGCCTCGCCGCGATCGCAAAGCTCAGCCCCGGCATTCTGCTCGAGGACAAGGGTTACTCGCTGGCGCTGCATTATCGGCTGGCGCCGCAGGCAGAGAAAGCGATCTATGAAGCGGTGTCGCTGATCCGCGCCGAGTTGCCGAACGCGCCGATCGAGGTGCTGCCGGGCAAGAGCGTCTGCGAGATCAAGCATTCCGGCTTCACCAAGGCAACCGGCGTGCTCGAGCTGATGACGCATGAGCCGTTCAGGGGACGTCGCCCGTTCTTCATCGGCGACGACGTCACCGACGAGACCGTGTTCGCGATCATGCCTGATTTTGACGGCCTCGCATTCTCCGTCGGTCGTCGCGCGACCGGCGTCGCCGGACATTTCGACGGGCCGAGCGATGTGCGCGCGTTCCTCGCGCGGCTGCTCGACGATGATAGGGACGTGAATCTGTCCTAACCGGATCAACTGCATCGCGGGTTCGAATCGAATGCGGTGCTTTTGCGTCGTGGCGTCAGCCTCGCGCGCAATTTTCTTTTCGCGAGTTCCCGCGAGTTCCTTCGCGCTTCGCCAGAATTTGGTTTCATTTGGGAGATTCCTTGACGAGTGCCGCCGATTTGAAGTTCCCAAAATCTCGCGGCTGGCATGTGTAGGAACTTCAAATCGATCAGCGGCACTCGATTTGTTGTTTGCGAGCGCCTCTTATCTTCCGAAGTTGGCGTAAGGAATCGCGGCGAACGCGACGCCAACTTCGGAAATGAGGCGCTCGGAACCATCTTGATGAATGGTTGTTAATACGCGAGTTGACCAACAGGAGGGGACCTGGTGAACCTCGTCGTCGTATCGAACCGCGTTTCGCGCGGAAAACCCAATGAACCCATGACGGGGGGGCTTGCAGCGGCATTGTTGCCGGTGGTGGAAAAGACAGGGGCAATATGGGTTGGTTCCAGCGGACGGGTCCGCGACGGGAACCTGAAGGAGCCTTTTGCAGAGGTCGAAGCTCTCGGTGCGGGTGCGCTGGCGATGCTCGATCTGCCGGCCGCGCATTATGGCGGCTACTATGAAGGCTTTGCCAATTCGGCGCTGTGGCCCGCGATGCATTCGCGCGCCGATCTGATTCGTGCCTCGTATGAGGATTACACCAGCTATCGCGAAGTGAACGCGTTCATGGCGCGCGCGCTGCTGCGCTTCCGCAAGCCGGATTCCGTGTTCTGGATCCAGGACTATCATTTCCTCGCGCTCGGCGCCGAGCTGCGCGATCTCGGCGTCACGCAGCCGATCGGCTTCTTCCTGCACACGCCGTGGCCGACGCGCGCGGTGATCGCAGGCGTGCCCAATCATCGTGAGCTGATCGAGGCGATGTTGTCCTACGATCTGATCGGCTTCCAGACCGATGAGGACTGCGACAATTTCCTGAGCTATGTGCAGCACGATCTCGAATTCGAGGTGCGCGACGGCGTGATCAATTCGCCGTTCGGCCGCACCCGCGCCGCGGTGTTTCCGATCGGCATCGATCCCGAGAAGTTCGCCCAGCAGGCGACCAAGGCGATGACGCATCCCGACGTGACGCGGCTGCGGCGCAGCCTCAACGGCGAGAAGCTTGCGATCGGCGTCGACCGGCTCGACTATTCCAAGGGCCTCGTCAACCGCATCAAGGCGTTCGACAAGATGTGGACGCTGCAGCCGGCGCTGAAGCGTTCGGTGTCGCTGCTGCAGATCGCAACGCCCTCGCGCGGCGCGATCGAGGCCTATGGCAATCTCGCCAGCGAGGTGGCGAAGCTCGTCACCGACGTCAATGGCGTGCATGGCGAGGTGGACTGGACGCCGATCCGCTATCTCAACAAGGGCTTTGGCCAGGGCGTGCTCGCGGGGCTCTACCGCACCGCGCAGGTCGGCGTGGTGACGCCGCTGCAGGACGGCATGAACCTCGTCGCCAAGGAATATGTCGCCGCGCAAAATCCGGCCGATCCCGGCGTGCTGGTGCTGTCGAAATTCGCAGGTGCGGCGAACGAGCTCGACGCAGCGCTGCTGGTCAATCCGCACGACATCGACGGCATGGCGCGCACCTTGGCAACCGCGCTCGGGATGCCGCTGACTGAGCGACGGATGCGCTGGGAAGCCATGATGGAGAAGCTCAACAGCGGCACCATCCAGCAATGGTTCGCCGATTTCATCGAGGCGCTGCAGGATACGCACAATGCGGGTGCCGCGGCGCTGCCGGAGCCACCAACCCTGTGGCCGCGCCGCACGGCGGATTTTGCCGCGCGATATCACTGAGCGAGCATAGAGCTTGCGGGATGGGCGCGTTATAGCGCCCATCCAGTGCTGTCGTCCCGGCGAAGGCCGGGACCCATAATCACCGCGTTCAATTGCGGACGAGATCGTGGCCTCAGCGTCGCGCAACAATGCGCATTCGGGGCAATGGGTCCCGGCCTTCGCCGGGGCGACGGCGAGTTTGTGGCGTACCGGTGGGGCGCGGTTGGGCGCTGCGCGGCGGATGACGGGCTCCGCGAAAGCTCCGAACCCATCCGATCGCATGCATGGCGTGATTTGCGCCGGTCTTTGGCCGGCCACCGGCCAGAATCGGCGCCTAACGCTAGACAAAGCGGTGCCGTCCGGCCGATCTCGCCGCCAATTTACCCAATATTTTCAATCAATTGGGGAAATTTTGTGCTCCGGCTCCGCGCTCCCTTGCAAAATCCGCCTCAGCCCTTCAAGAGAGGCCTCCCGGAGAGATGGCCGAGTGGCTTAAGGCGCACGCTTGGAAAGCGTGTGTGCGGGAAACCGTACCGTGGGTTCGAATCCCACTCTCTCCGCCATATGGCCGACTGCAACGTTCCGCCCGGACAATGCGAGCGGCGGCTTCGTGGCTTGAAGGCCGGATGTTCAAATCCGGCCATCGCTGGAAACGTGAAATCATCGGACGATGAGATATCAGCCGCGAGCGGTTTGGCTCAGGCCCGGCAATGTTCGATTGCCGCCCGCCAGCGCGGGATCGCGCCGGCGGTGTCGCCGCTCAAGCCTCGCGGCCGTTCTCACGCACTCGCGGCGCTGTCGCGAATAACCTCGAACGGCAGGGCGGGCGCGTTGTATTCGGAGATATCCAGCTTCCAGACATGCTGGTCGTCCGTGGCGCCGGCCGGCGCGAAGCCGAGCTTCTTGTACAGGTCGCGGACCATCCCGTTCTTGGCGGTCGGGAGGTGGCTTCCCTCCAGCGTGTCGACGCCGTTCAAGCGGCAATGGCGGACAAGCTCGGCAATGATGGCTTCCTCGACCCGCCTGCCGAGAACCCGGCAGCTCATCAACCAGGTGTCGATGTCGAAAGTCGCGTCCTTCTTTCGCGCAATGACGACGCCGATCACCCCGTTGTCACCGAAGCGGTCGCGAAGCCTGATCTGGAAGGTCAGGCAATCCGGCGAGCGCGACATGGTCTCGACCTCGGAATGCGTGTAGCGGCGCGTCGTCAGGTTGAACTGGTTCGTCTTGTTGATGAGCTGCGCGATCCGCCCGAGATTGACGGCATCGAACGCGTGGAATTCGATCGTCATGCCGAGCGAGGTCAGGAATTCGTCCATGTCGCGGGACTTCGCTGACAGCTCCGCGCGTTGCGCATTTGCCTGATATTGGTCGCCGCGCTGACGATCCTCTTCGGAAAACGTGACGGCTTCGAAGCGATGCCGGGCCGTTTGGCGCAAGAGCAGTAGCGGCCGATATCAGGTCGACGGCTGCGAAGTCGTCCGCCATCCAATGAACGACCCGCCTGGCGGCCGTTCAATCTCTCGCCATCGTCTCGTTGCGCCCGCCGCGGAGCACTGCGCGTGACTGGGCCGGGCATGATCGCGCTCGCGTTGCCGGCGCTGCCCGGCATGTTTGCAGGCGGCGCGCGCCAGGCGCTGGTGAGGGCATCGCCATGGCTGGCGGCCCGGATTGGCTAAGGGAGTGTTAAGCGCCATGTCCGATTTTCGTCGATCGCGCAGAGCTGACATTAAATTATCATGCCGTAGGAATTGGGGGAGTTTGCCACAAGCGGCGTGAGGACAACATGACGGCCTTCATTCCTTGGAAGGCGGAAGTTGGAATATCCTCGCAAATGAGGTCGGCACCGGATGAGTGCCGGGTTCGCCAGGACGGTCTCCTGAAGCGCTTTGCGCGCGACCGGTCCGGCAGTTACGCGATCATCATCGCCTTGCTGATGCCAGTCCTGGTCGGGACCGCAGGACTCGGAACCGAGGTCGCGTGGTGGTTCTACAAGCACAAGAACATGATGAGTGCGGCCGACTCGGCGGCTGTCAGTGCGGCCACCGCCGGCACCAATTTCGCGACCGAGGCCAACGCCGTCACGACGTTCTACGGCTATGCAAACGGGATCGGCAACGTCACCGTCACGGTGAACCAGCCTCCGTCCACGGGAAGCTTCGCCTCCAGCCCCCAGGCGGTCGAAGTCATCATCAGCCAGCCGCAAGCGCGGCTGATGTCGGCCTTGTTCGGCTCCGGGGCGGTGCAGGTCACGGCCCGCGCCGTCGCACTCGGCAATGTCGGAACGGGCTGCGTGCTGGCGCTCGACCCGACCGCCAATCCCTCCGTCACCGTGAAAGGCAACACCCAGCTCAACCTGATCAATTGCAACCTCTATGACAACTCCAACGGCAGCTCGGCGCTCAATGTCAGCGGGACGGCAACGATATCTGCGGCCATGGTTGGCGTGGTCGGCGGGGTTTCCGGTACGAGCAGCATCACGGCGACCAACGGCATTCGGACCGGCATCAGGGCGATCGGCGATCCCTATGCCAACGTCACGCCCACGATGCCGACATGGTGCGACTACTCGAACAAGTTCAACGTGAAGGGCACGACGACCCTCAGTCCGGGCAGCTATTGCGGCGACATCTCGGTCGCCGCCGGTGCGACGCTGACGTTCAATCCCGGGATTTACTATTTCAACGGCGCGAACCTGTCGGTGGCCGGCAACGCCACGATCTCGGGAACGGGCGTCACCCTGGTGTTTACCGGGTCGAGCGGCAACTGGGGCACGGCGACGATCGGGAGCAACGCCAATGTCAGCCTCACCGCGCCGACCAGCGGAACGACCGCGGGAATCGCGATCTATGGCGACCGCAGGATGCCGGTCGGCAGCAGCTTCAACTTGACGGGCGGCGGTACGCAGAACCTGCAGGGAGCGGTCTACCTGCCGAAGGGGGCGCTGAGCTTCAGCGGTGGCAATGGCACGAGCGCGAACTGCACGCAAATCATCGCTGACACGATCTCGATCGTCGGAAATTCCAATGTCAAGGTCAATTGCGCTGCGATGGGCGGCAATGCGATCGGCACGGCAACAGCGCAGCTTGTCGAGTAAGCCGGAGTGATGAGATGAAAACGGGCACGATAGGGAGTGAGCGCCGTTCTCAGCGGCGTCGCGGCTTTTTCCGTCGCAGGTTCGGAGACGACACACGCGGTGTGGCGGCGATCGAATTCGGCGTCCTAGTCCCGCTGCTTTCGCTGATGGTCGTTTCCGTGACCGATATCGGCCTTGCGATCTACCGCAAGATGCAGGTGGAGGGCTCCTCGCAGGCGGGCGTCGAATATGCCATCGCGCATGGGTTCGACGCCAATGCGATCTCGAC
Organism: Bradyrhizobium sp. CER78; assembly: GCF_029846235.1. Taxonomy (GTDB): domain Bacteria; phylum Pseudomonadota; class Alphaproteobacteria; order Rhizobiales; family Xanthobacteraceae; genus Bradyrhizobium. Next base: position 22,588 of record NZ_JARVWP010000026.1, on the reverse strand, counting down.
GGCCGTGGCAGCTGCGACGAACTCCAATGCGATCAGCGCCTCGCCTGCTCCGATCAAGTTCTGCGGCTGCGCGACCAGTTCGGGCGTCACCAGCATGACCTGCGGCGGAACGTGTCCCGGAGGCGGAATGGCGGGTACATACACCATTGTCTCCGCGCAAGGCAGCTACTCGACGATCATCAACTATCAGATCGTTCCGAACAGCTATGTCATCAGCACGCAGTCCACGGCGAGGCTGCAGTGAAACGCGCATTCTGGCGTGACCGGAGCGGAGCGTCGGCACTCGAATTCGGCCTGATCGCGCCGGTCTTCTTCGCGTTCCTGTTCGGCGTGATCGAGTTCGGGCTGCTGATGTGGACGCAGGTGGGAATGCAGCACGCGGTGGCGGTCACGGCGCGATGCGCGAGCGTCAACCCCGCGCTTTGTCCTACCGGCAACCCGAGCGCAATCGCCGCATACGCTACCCAGCAGGCGTTTGGACTGAGCTTGCCGTCCTCGACGTTCAGCTACAGCGCCGCGGCGTGCGGCAGCCAGGTGAGTGCAAACTATCAATTCCAGTTTCCCCAGATCCTCAATCTGGCTCCGTTCACGCTGACGGCAGCGGCCTGCTTTCCTGCCTAGGGCATGATCCGAAAAATCGGCGCCCCGTGGGGCGCCGATTTGTAGGCCGGGCCACCGCGGCGGTCAGAACCGCTCCGCGCCTTCATTCAACTTCAGGGCCTCGACGCCCTCTTCGCGAACCGCCTGGAGGCTGCGCGGATCGAGGTCGAGCGCACGGAGGATCGTCGGTGCGATCTGGGTGGTGAAGGCGGTCTCCTCGATCGTCCGCGCATGCTTGATGCGAGGCGAGGAGAGCAGCAGCAGGACATTGCGATCGTCCTTGGAGAAGCCGCCATGCTCGGCGAGCTTGCTGCCGCCGGTGCAGATGACGCCATGATCGGTGATGGCGATGAAGTCCGGCACCCGGCTGTTGTGGAACGGATCTTCGTAGAGCTTGGTCAGTTCATCGCGGTCGAGCAGCTTCTGGATATGCAGATCGGCGGCGTGGGCCAGAATGTAGGCCTTGGCATCGGCATAATAGGGGTTGCCGGTCGCCGGATTGGTCGCCTGCTGCAGCTCCGGCGACAACCAGACCAGCGCCGCGTCGTCGCAGATCTCGAAGCCGTTGGTGCCGAAACCGGGCGTGTTGCTGTACAGCGCGTCCGAGATCGCCACGCGATCCGCGAGGTTGATCGGCGACTGGCCATGCTTGGCGCTGATGATGATCAGCGTCGTATCGTAGAGGTTCTGCGCCTTGAGCTCGTTGACGAACTTGCCGAGTGCATCGTCCACGAACTGGAATTGCTGCGTGAGCGCGTTGCCGGGCGTCGCGTTGGCATCGGCATAACCGCCGACCAGCGACTTGTCGGTATCGGCGTTGCCGGCCTTGGCGAGCTTCTGGCCAACGCTGACCGCCTGGAAGTTCATGCCGAAGATCGCGGGGACGCCTTGATGCTGAGTTCGCGTGCCGTTGTAGCCGTCGATCCAGTTCAACACCGCCTGCACCTTCAGCGAGTCGTATGAACGGACACCGACAAAGCTCTTGGTGTAGTCGTCGCCGGGCTTGGCGCCGGTGTCGATCGTGTCCTGCGCGTTGATCTCCGGCGTGAAGAGCTCGTCGAGGCCCTTGCCCGACGGGCCCGCGAGGTCCTCATAGGCCGGATGCTTGTCGGACCAGGCCGTGCGCATTCCGGCCTGCTTGATGACTTCGAAGATCGTATTGGTGCGTACGTAGTCGTGCGGATAGACCGGAACGCACTGGCCGTTCACCAGCTTGCGCTGCATGTGGTCCGGATCGAGCTGCGTGTAGACCTGACCGAGCGTGCCGCCGGCGGTGTAATCGGCGACCAGTCCGCTGGAGTAATCGAAGGTCTTGTCGAGCGCTTCGAAGTTGGTGAGTTCGGTGCCTGCCGGGCTCACGCAACCCGGGTCCGGAAGATTCTGGCTGGTATAGAAGGCCTTGGCCGGATACTCGTTGCGATCATAGCTGTCGTCATAGAACAGGCCGCCGCCCTTTGGCGTCGCGCCGGTGACCTGCGCGAGCATGCCGGGATAGCTGTCGGACGGAGCGGTGGTGTAGGCGTTCGGATAGACGACGCCTTTGCCGGTGAGCTGGGCGAAGTTGCCGCCGGGGCGGCTTTCGACCCAACGCTTCAAATCGACGGCGTGCATGCCGTCGACGCTGATCAGCAAGACGTGCTTGTAGCCATGTCGCTGCGAGTGCCCGTTGTCATCATCCGCGTGCGCCACTGCGACGCCGCAGGCAAGCATGGCCGCCGCGATCGCGGCAGTCGACAAGACATAGTCACGAAAACCACTCATGAGTTCGCCCCTCTCTATTTCCGACAGGATTGGATTCGTCTGCACTGACCGCGACAACTTGTCGCGGTCAGTTGACGGAGGGATGACGTTTTCGTGCGAGTTCGATGACCGTGGCGCAAGCGAACGGCATCCAGCGGTGCGCGACGCGCTGTCGCCGCGCAATGATTGGCTCTTGCAGTTCACTCGCCAAATTGCGCTGGGCTGCGCGTGTCACCCTGCCGAAGCGCTGTCGCTTGGAATTGCGATCGACGCGTGAAGCAGGGCATCGAGAACCTGCGCGGCGTCCACATTGTGGAAAGCCCGCAAGTGGCTGGAATCCATCGGCAGGATGAAGTCTTTACGGCTGTCCTGATGCCGGATCCACAATCCGGCAAAGCAAATTGCCGGAGCGAGCAGCAACAGCGGCTCACAAGGTTTGTCATCGTCGGTGTCGGATGAGATCGCGCGGCGTACGGCGGGCGCCTGAAGCGCCTTGAGAAAGCTGGCTACGTAGGGTCCCTCGTTCAGTTCGGCCAACCGATAGCCGCCCTGGTCGGTGAAGACGGCATGAGCAGCAGCGATCGGCTCAAGAAGGTTCTTGTCATAGATGAGAAACCGCCAGCCGAGGATGGTCGCCACCGAACTGAGCGCAGGCAGCTCCATCTCCGCTGGAGCCTTGGCCACGCACCCGCCGGGGCCCGCCAGACGGCGCAACACGCTCAACGGCAGCAACGCCATGCGATGGGGTGCGCAAAGCTCGAGGTCTTCGGGATGATTGCGATGCGCGAAGCTGAGCTTGGGCGTCGCAAAGCCGCGCGTGCGCGCTCGCCTGGCCATGCCGGCAAGGACGGCGTCGCGGGCATCGTCGGGAAGGTCAGCTGCCGGAATCGTCATGCCGTTGCCCTCCTGGTGTAGTATGTGTCCGTCCAGGTGCCGCAGTTGACATAGCCGCGCGGAAATTGCGCGGCATCGATGTCCGAGAGGCCCCACCAAGGGTCCGCAATGGCCAGGCCGTAGTTATTTTGTGCGGGCAGGCTGACCGCCGCGGAGTAACCCTTGATCGTGACAAGGTGGGCCCCGCCGCCGTTCCAGACGATGCGCACGCATAGCGGGCGTCTGCCGCCGATCTCTTCCTGGGTCTCTCGCAAGGACGCAGAGCGGCGCGCGGTCCATTTCCTGAAATGGCCAACGCGGAACAGCGACGACATCAGGTAGCCGTAGACATTGCAGGAATCCTTGTCGGCCACGCAGCAATCAGTCCGGCCCAGCTGTCCGTTCGCAATGTCGCATTGGGTCACCCTGCTGGAGGGACGATAAAAATGGGCGACGCTGGCCGCGACGGCGGCCCAGCACCAGTGTGTTTTTTCCTGATGCTCGTTCTTGAAGTCGAGCAGCCGCCATCTCGATCGCCTGAACGGGGGCAGATTGATCGGGACGCATGTCGTGTTCACGAGAGAAGCGATTTCGTCTGCTGCCGGTGTCACGATCGTTTCCCCCGCTTCTTCTTGGAGGTCGAACGTCCGGACGGCAGGACGAGTGTCCCGGCCTTGCCGGGCTCACGTTTGGCCTCAGCCAACACCGCCTTGAACGTCGGGCATTCCTTGAGGATCTCGAACGCCTGGCCGGCAATCACCTTTCCGGCGTGGGTATCGCTCGGGTAATGGACGCCTGCCACCTCGCGATTGCGCCCAATGCGATCGGCCAGCGCGACGAGCATCCGCTTGGTATGTCGAGGATGCATCTCCGCGAGCGCCAGAGCGATCAGGTGACTTTCGAGCGAATGCGCGCTCGGAAACGAGGCGTGCCCCGGCGAATTGATCAAGGGAACGAGCGCAGGACAGATCTGTTGCGGCCGAGCTCGATTGAACCGGAGCTTGAAGTCTATTGCCACCATTTGGGCAACCCGGATCGCCATCTCGATGATCTTGAGCGAGCTCGGATGCGACCACGGCGACATCATCAAGACTTCGGCAAAATAGCCGCGCAGTCGCGTATTTTGATCGAGAATTTCACCGATCAGGCGAGGGCGCTCATCGCGCGCCATTGCGGCCAACTGATCGATCTCGGCAAAAATATCGGCATGACGATGTGGCGGATCGGGAGCTTGAATAGAGCGACGCCAATCCGTTTGGCCGAACTCAGCCAGCGCGATCACGCCAAAAAGGTCGGGCTCCCATCCCGACCAGGGGAAAACCACGTTGAAATCGAGGTCTTTCTCGCAGATTTCACCGCCCAGCGGATCGAAGATCAGGAAAGGTGCGCCCTGTGCTGGTGGCGAACCCATATAGGCTCCGCCCGCGCCATAACTTTGACCGCCGCCTCCCCCGCCATCCCCGCCGCCGTCGCCGCCACCGTCCCCGCCGCCATCAAATACATGAAACTGCATTGCAACCTCCCAGCTCCAATATTCAATTTGTCAATCAGGCACTCCAATTCAAACAGGAAGTCCGGCGGCTTCCAGCCGTTGCACGTAAAGTGAAGCTTGCTCCGCCTTGAAAGGGCAACGCGGCGCGTAATGAGACACAGTGAATTGCGGCAGAACCGACCGGTGATGCGTTGCCAACAGCGCGGCGTCCTCATGCCGGCCGACGGCCACAAGGCTTGCCGCTGCGATCCGGATCGCGTTTCCGTATCGGGGATTGAGGCTGAGTGCCTTTCGCGACCAGCGAATGGCCTCCTCATAGGTGCCGTTCAAATAATGATTTTGGCCGAGCCGCGAAAAACTGGTGAAGGCCTGTTGATCCAGAGGGGACAGCCGGATGGCTCGTTCGGCTCGTTCGATTCCCGACGCCGGCTTGCCGATGAAGCCGTATGTTGCGCTGCTGAACATCCATGCCCAGGGATTGTTTGGCGAGGCGGCAAGCGCACGGTCAAAGCAGTCGAGGGCTGTGTCAAAGTCAAAATGGAACGCGCTCCGCGCGTGCCCCTGCAGTGAAAGGGCAAGCGCGTCGGATGGGTCTCGTTCGATGGCGCAATTCGAGAGCCGGATGATCTCGGCGATCTCGGCGTTGGGATCGGTCGACCGGCCCTCGGCGATGTTCAGCATGTGCCAGCGCGCTGAAAACGCATATGGCGCCGCATAGCTGTCGTCCTCTTCGCGCGCCCGCTCCAGCAGCGTCCGCGCCATCGAAAAGCTGGCGAAGTCCAGCTTGTAGAGCAGATCAAGCGCGCGCAGGAAATAATCGTACGAGTTGAGGTTGTGCGGGCGCTTCCGCAGCGCGCGCTTCACCTCGGCCTGGCGCACATGCGTCGAGATGCGGCCGACAATCATGAGGGCGATTTCATCCTGCACGCCGAAGATGTGCTCGATATCGGTTTCGTATTTCTCTGCCCAGATGACTGACGCCGTCGACAAGTCACCGAGCTCGACAGAGAGCCGGATTCGATCGCCGGCGCGGCGAATGCTACCACTGAGCAGATACCGCACGCCAAGTCGTTCGCCGGCCACCGTTCCGTAATCGACGGCGCGGCGATCGATCATCATGGTCGACCCGCGGGCAACGACCAGAAGATGTTTAATATTGCTGAGCGTCGCGATGATATCGTCGACGAATCCCTCGGCGAAATAGTTGTCGGCGGGGTCGTCCGAAAGACTGACGAGCGGCAGGACGGCGATCGAGGGCAATTTTGCCCGCCTGGAAGGTGAGCGCGCGAACCCGACTGCCGCGCCGCGGTCCACCCCCGGCAATCGCAGCGAGAACGCGGGGACAGCTCGGGTCAGATTCTTCAGCCGAAGGTCGCCGAGACTGTCGAATTTCAGGTCTCCCGCGCCATCAAGATTGTCGAGCACGGCCGATGACACCACGATCCCGTCTGCCGGTGCCGTCGTCTGAAGACGCGCGGCGATATTGACCGCGCTTCCGTAGACGTCATCGAGATCGAAGATGACAGGCTCCCAATGGATGCCAATTCGAAATGCGATGCGGCGCTCGGGAGAGTACTGGCTCTCCCGGGAGAGGATTTCCTGCTGCAGTTCGGTCGCGCATTCGACCGCATCCAGCGGGCTCTCGAAGACCGCGAGAAACCCGTCGCCGGTGTTCTTCACGATTTCACCGCGATGCGAGACGATGGTCGGATCGGTGACTTCGACGCGGAGAGTGCGATAGCGTTGATGGGTTTCGAGCTCGGCCGCTTCCATCAGTCGGGTGTAGCCAACCACGTCAGCCGCAAGGACCGCGCGACAAGCCCGCTCAAAGGGAGGCAGCACTTGAGGGGACAACACAGGGTCAGTGTGCACTGCCATGCCCGCTTATACCGTCGCACTATAACCTTCCATGTACGTTAGCATGCGGAAACGACCCTGTCGCCACCGGGGCGGGACTGGTCGGTGAGCCGCCGCCGACCGCCACAAAAACGGGCAAGCAAAAAGGCTGTTTATCCGGGAATTCGCTACAGATGATGGCTATCAGCCCACGCCCATATCCCGGCCTTGGCCATCCTCTTCCTCCGCAGATGGCCAAGCGCTCAGTGCCAAGATGGTACGGGGGTGAGAACTGCTGGTCGGCGTTATGCAGATTGGGCCAACTCCCGCAAATGCCGTTCGATCGGGGCGTCGACGTCGTCCGGGTGATCCGCCTGGGGCGGGCGCCCGGTGGCTGCAATGATCGTCAGCCGGGATCGCTGCGAGCGCCGTCATCGGCCGCACCAGCTCACGGGAGGGAGGATGCGCCCGACGGTGACACCGGACAGCACCCGTCGCTTGCCCGTAGTCGTCAGGGCTACCGCGAGACCGAGCAGTTCATGATGGATTGGGGCGCGTCGAAGGGCTGGAGCTTCTAGGCAAGCGGCTCTATGACAGCAGGAGGGGGAACGCGCATGCCCAACATGTCTCGCCGGCCATTCCTGCAACTCGCGCTCGGCGCAGCGACGCTGCCGCTTGCATCACGAGGTGGGCGCGCGGAAACCATCGCGCGCCCGATCACCATGATCGTGCCGTTCGCCGCCGGCGGGCCGACCGATGTGCTGGCTCGGATCCTCGCTGAATACATGCGCAATGCGGTCGGCCATCCCGTCATTATCGAAAATGTCACCGGCGCCTCCGGCACCGTCGCGGGCCTGCGCGCCTCGCGCGCGACACCCGACGGCACCACGATCACGATCGGGCATTGGGGCACGCATTGCCTCAACGGCGCGATCTATCAGCTGCAATATGACGTGCGCGAGTTCGCGCCGATTGCGCTGATCGCGAGCGGACCGCAGCTCATCATCGGCCGGCCCGACCTGCCGGCGAAAAATCTGAAGGAGCTGATCGCCTGGCTGAAGGCCAATGGCGACAAGGCCACGGCAGGCACCGCCGGCCCTGGCTCGGGCGCGCATGTCGCCGGCGTGTTCTTCCAGCAGTTGACGAACGCGAACTTCTCCTTCGTGCCGTATCGCGGCGCCGGCCCTGCGCTGAACGATCTGATGGCCGGGCATATCGACATCATGTTCGATCAGGCTTCCAACTCGCTGCCGCAGGTGAACAGCGGAACCGTGAAGGCGTTTGCGGTGACCGCGTCGTCGCGGCTTGCATCGGCGCCCGATATTTCAACCGTCGATGAGGCGGGATTGCCGGGTCTCTACATTGCCTATTGGCACGGCATCTGGGCACCGAAGGGCACACCCGCCGATATCGTATCGATCTTGTCGAAGGCGGTGATTTCGGCGCTCGCCGAGCCCGCCGTCCGGCAGCGCTTCGCCGAACTCGGGCAGGAGATCCCGCCGCCGGACAAACAGAGCCCCGCCGCGCTGCACGACCATCAGGCCGCCGAGATCGAGAAATGGTGGCCGATCGTCAAGTCGGCCAACATCAAGGCGGAATGAGTTCCAACCGCGACGCTCCCGCAAGCTTCAACGCAGCGCGAATGGCAGGCACCCTGCCGTTTTCGGACTTTCGATGTAGGCCAAAGGTCAAGCGCCGCTGTCATTCCATCGTCATCGGCGTTCGAAAAAACGTCGCCGCTGCTAACGAGAGCATCGAGCACGCGAGGCATCTCGCGTTTCCACGGAGATCAGCATGAAATTCGTCAAATCGATCGTGGCCGCTAGTCTGGTGTTCATGGCTACGCCCAGTTTCGCAGCCGACATCACCGGTGCCGGCTCGACCTTTATCTTCCCCGTCCTGTCCAAGTGGGCCGACGCCTACAAGAAGGATTCGGGCAGCGGTGTGAACTACCAGTCGATCGGTTCGGGTGCCGGCATCAAGCAGATCGAAGCCAACACCGTGACCTTCGGTGCAACCGACGCGCCGCTGAAGTCCGAGCAGCTGCAGAAGGATGGCCTTGCGCAGTGGCCGATGATCATGGGCGCGATCGTGCCGGTCGTGAACCTCGAAGGCGTGAAGGCCGGCGACCTTGTGCTCAACGGCTCGACGCTTGCCAACATCTTCCTCGGCAAGATCACCAAGTGGGATGACGCGGCGATCAAGAAGCTCAACCCGAAGGCCAAGCTGCCGTCCGAAGCGATCTCGGTCGTCCACCGCGCCGACGGTTCGGGAACGACCTTCAACTTTACCGACTATCTGAGCAAGGTCAGCCCGGACTGGAAGAGCAAGATTGGGTCCGGCACTGCGGTCGAATGGCCGATTGGCGTCGGCGCCAAGGGCAACGAAGGCGTCGCGGGCAACATCGCGCAGGCCAAGAACTCGATCGGTTATGTCGAGTACGCCTATGCCAAGCAGAACAAGCTGACCTACACCGCCCTGGTCAACAAGGCCGGCAAGACCGTCCAGCCGACCAACGAAGCATTCCAGGCTGCCGCCTCGAACGCCGACTGGACCAACGCGCCCGGCTACTACCTGATCCTGACCGACCAGTCCGGCGACAAGTCCTGGCCGATCGTCGCTTCGACGTTCATCCTGTTGCACAAGGATGCGACCGACAAGGCGGCCTCGAAGGAAGCGCTCAAGTTCTTCAAGTTCGCTTTCGACAAGGGTGCCAAGAGCGCCGAGGAGCTCGACTACATCCCGATGCCCGACAGCGTCGTGAAGCAGATCGAGAAGACCTGGGCTGCTGACGTGAAGAGCTGAGACGCTCCTTTCCAGTACACCCACTTGCAGGAGCCGGCGTCGATCGACGCCGGCGTTTTGTTTGGGCTCAGCGGCCGTCGAGTGGCGGCGGCGGGCGCGAGAAGGTCTTGCCGGTGCGGAATGCACTCCGGATCGAATCTGGCCCTTTGACTTAAAGGGCAAATTTCGGCGAACGTTTCTGCTGCGGGACCTTGAACGGCATCTGAGGCCATGTTGCGCGGTGTTCGATGCGTCCGTGCAGGCCGAGCGATCGCCGTCGGGCCGCCGTTGATCCGCGCCGTCCGGCCCTGCCACAGGCATCCTACGTCATGGCAGGGCCGGTAGCTTGCAAGTTCGGCATTGGAAATCGCTGCCGCGCTCGTCGGTGCGAATCTCGAAATCCTCCGAGACCCTCACAATCCGATTGCGGAATGGGCGATCTCGAACAGCTCGGCGTGCCCCGTGCGTCGGTATTTTGGGCACCGCAGAATCTCAGTCCAACGGGAGTTGGTCATGATGTGGCCCGACCAGCGCGCGCCGGAATGATAGCGCGATTGGGCCCAATTGACTTTGATCCAGCCCAAATGGGCCCGCTGGCCCGAGCCGGTGGTGCGAAAGAGCCACCTGTCCCAAATCAATGAAAACTCTGACGCCTGTTAACCTTTGGTTAACCATGCGGGTCGATTGTTAACCATTCGACAAGACAACCGAGTCAGGGGCGATGGACGCAACTCAACAGGTCGCACGTCAGCAGGTCCGCATGCGCGGGCGCTCCTATGTCGCGTTCGTTTTCTCGCCGGTCGTGCCTGTCGTGTCCTGGCTCGCCGAGATCGACGCGACGCTGGAGAAGTCTCCGGGCTTCTTCGCCGGCAAGCCTGTCGTGCTCGACCTCTCGGCGGTCGACCTCAGCCAGGCCGCGATCGCGCATCTGATCGGCAGCCTCGGTGAACGCAACATCCGGATCCTCGGCATCGAAGGGGTCGACGAATCGAAGCTAGGCGCCAACATGCCGCCGCTCCTGAGCGGTGGCCGCGCTTGCGCGATCACCCATGTCGAGCCGAAGACACCGCCGGCGCAGGAAAAAAACAAAGACAAGGACAAGACCAAGCTGCCCTCGCTGCTGCTGGAGAGCCCGGTTCGCTCCGGCCAGTCGATCGTGTTCGCCGAGGGCGACGTCACCGTGCTCGGCTCGGTCGGCTCCGGCGCCGAGATCGTCGCCGGCGGCTCAATCCATGTCTACGGCACGCTGCGCGGCCGCGCGATGGCCGGCATTAACGGCAATTCGGCGGCGCGCATCTTCTGCCAGAGGATCGAGGCCGAGCTGCTTGCCATCGACGGCTACTACCAAACTGCGGATGACATTTCCGACAGCCTGCGCAACCGGCCCGCCCAGGCGTGGCTCGAGGGCGAAATGCTGCGCATCACACCATTGAACTGACCGACTGACTACAAGGAGAGAGAGAAATGGCCAAGGTTTTGGTCGTGACGTCTGGGAAGGGTGGGGTCGGCAAGACGACCTCCACCGCCGCGCTTGGCGCGGCGCTTGCGCAAATGGGCCAGAACGTCGTCGTCATCGACTTCGACGTCGGCCTGCGTAACCTCGACCTCGTGATGGGCGCGGAACGGCGGGTCGTGTTCGACCTGATCAACGTGGTGCAGGGTGTCGCCAAGCTGCCGCAAGCCCTGATCCGCGACAAGCGGCTGGAAAACCTTTGGCTGCTGCCGGCGTCGCAGACCCGCGACAAGGACGCGCTGACCGAAGAGGGCGTCAAGCGCGTGATCGCCGACCTCAAGACCAAGTTCGACTGGATCCTGTGCGACAGCCCGGCCGGCATCGAACGCGGCGCGACGCTCGCGATGCGCTACGCCGACGAGGCCATCATCGTCACCAATCCGGAAGTGTCGTCGGTCCGCGACTCCGACCGCATCATCGGCATGCTGGACTCCAAGACGGTCCGCGCCGAGCGCGGCGAGCGGGTCGAGAAGCATCTTCTCGTCACCCGCTATGATGCCGGCCGCGCCGCGCGCGGCGAGATGCTGTCGATCGACGATATCCTGGAGATCCTTGCGACGCCGCTGCTCGGCATCGTTCCGGAAAGCCAGGACGTGCTGCGCGCCTCCAATGTCGGCTGCCCGGTCACGCTGAACGCTGCAAGCAGCGCGCCGGCGCGGGCCTATACCGACGCGGTGCGGCGCCTGATGGGGGAGCAGGTCGAGATGACCGTGCCGGTCGAGCGCAAGGGGCTGATGGACCGGCTGCTGCGACGGAGGGCGGCATGATGAACGTAATGCGGCTGTTCGGCGGCCGCGCTGCATCGGCGCCCGTCGCGCGGGAGCGGTTGCAGATCCTGCTTTCGCATGAGCGTGGCCGGAGTGGTGCGCCTGATCTTCTGGAGATGCTGCGCTCGGAAATCCTCAGCGTCGTGTCCAAGCATATCGACGTCGATCCCGACAAAGTCGTGGTCCGGATGGATCGCGGCAAGTTCGTCTCGATGCTCGAGGTCGACATCGAGGTTCCCAACGGCGTGCAACGATCAAAGATGGTGGCAGCCACATGACGGCAGACAGCGACAGTCACATTGCCTGGCAGCGCGCGCAGCTGAAGAAGCTGCGTGCGGCGCTGAAGCAGATCGAGGTCGATCAGCTCGGCAAGGCCAATTGCGGCCGCGCGACGCAGATGACGATCGACGAATTGCAGCGCAAGATCGGCGAGTCCGGCCGTTGCATCGCTGAGTACGAGCGCCGCACCCGCCGCCCGCTGGCGACGGATCTCGGCAGCCTCGCCAGCGTCAGCTGGACGCATTGGAACGCCAATCTGCCGATGGCCAAGGCGCCGCGACATCGGGCGTAAGCGATCATTCTGTCCGTCGTCATTGCGAGCCAACGGGTCGCGCGAACGCGCGCCCGATGACAGGCTCCACGAAGTAATCCATCCCTCCGCAGATGCGGAACGATGGATTGCTTCGTGGCTTCGCTCCTCGCAATGACGTGGAGAGGTCGGCGGCCTACAGCAAAAACGCCAGCGCCTGTTCGCACTGCTCCTCGATCTTGAGCGTCAGCAGCTCGTCGGCGCGGGTGCGGCCGAGATTGACAGCGGCGATCGGCAGGCCGCGCTGCTCCGCCATGCGGACGAAGCGGAAGCCGGAATAGACCATCAGCGAGGAGCCGACCACGAGCAAGGCGTCGGCCTGCTCGAGATGCGCCTGCGCTGATGCAACCGTGTCGCGCGGCACGTTCTCGCCGAAGAACACCACATCCGGCTTTAGCACGCCGCCGCAAGCTTCGCAGGCCGGCACCACGAACGACGAAAAATCCTGATCGAGATCGGCATCGCCGTCGGGCGCATCGGCGGCATCGAGCGCGAGCCACGCAGGGTTCAGCCGCGCCAGTTCGCCCTGAAACTGCTCGCGCGGCATCGTGGCACCGCAGCCGAGGCAGCGCACCACGTCGAGCCGACCGTGCAGGTCGATCACGCGCTGGCTGCCCGCGGCCTGGTGCAGGCGGTCGACATTCTGGGTCAAGAGCAGTTCGCAGCGCCCTTGCTGTTCGAGCTTTGCCAGCGCGCGATGCGCACCATTCGGCATCGCGCGGCCGAACCGCCGCCAGCCGACCATGCTGCGGGCCCAGTAGCGCTGCCGGGTCGCCGCCTCGCCCGAAAAGGCCTGGATGGTGACCGGCCGCGTCCGCTTCCAGTTGCCGTCGCTGTCACGATAATCGGGAATGCCGGAATTGGTGCTGCAGCCGGCCCCGGTCAGGACAAACAGGCGCTGGTGGCCGGCGACGAAATCCTCGAGGGCGGGGTGCTGCATGGCAGCACATCTAGTGCGGCGCGCACGACTGCGCCAGATGTGGGGTCTGACGGGCGCGGACCTTTCGTTCGGCCTCTGCGTTGACGGCATGGCACGTCCGACGGAGTGATCGATGCGACCAAGATTGATTGTCCTGCTATGCGGATTGGCGTCCCTGCCGCTCTCGCCGTCCTTTGGCCAGGACGCGGGCGTGTCAGGCGAGCAGGCGTTCAACAATTCCTGCCGCACCTGCCACACCGTCAAGGACGGCGACAACCGCGCTGGCCCGAACCTGAACAATATCATCGGCCGCAAGGCCGGATCGGTTGCGAATTTTCGCTATTCGGAGGCGATGAAGTCATCCGACATCGTCTGGGATGAGAGCACGCTGCTGCGCTTCATCGAGGATCCCGAAGCCGTTGTGTCGGGCAACGGCATGAAGCCGTACACCGGCGTCCGCTCGGCGGAGGATCGCGCCAGGATCGTGGCGTTCCTGAAATCGCCGGGCAAGTGACGGTTGGCGGAAGGCTGGCCTCACCGTGCCGGCACAACGAACACCTGACCGGGATAGATCAAATTGGGGTTGCGGATCTGCTGCTGGTTTGCCCGATAGATCACCGCATAACGCTGCCCGGCGCCGAATGCGCGCTGGCTGATCCGCCACAGACTGTCGCCGCGGGCAACCGTGGTCGTCGTGATCTTCGGCACGACCACGGCGGAGGGTGAGCTCGATGCGTCGGTGGCCGTCGCCGCCGCGAGCCGCGGCGCGGTCGCATCCGCACGGCCGGACGAGGCCGGGATCGATGCGGTCGTCGTCGCGTCCGGAACGTTGAACGGCACTTCGGCGCGCGCGCGGACCTTGCCGGATCCGGGGTCGACCTCGTCAAGCCGGACCTGATAGTTGCCGGCCGCGACACCCTTGTTGATCGTGACCGAGAGGTGCCCCGCCGCGTCGGCGGTGGCGGACGTGATCAAGCTGCCGTTGAGATAGAGCCTGACGGTCGCGCCGGGCGCGGCCTGGCCACTGACATGGAGCATGCCGCCCGGCTCGGTCTCGACCGACTCGACCACCACTTTCCCGGCGGCCGGCGGCGTCGCCGCCGGTTGCGATAGCACCCGGACCGGCTTGTCCGGCGTCATCAGCGCCACCATCGGCCGCTCCCTTGCCGCAGCCTCGAGCGCCACGGCCACGCTCTGTTTGGAGACCACCTGCTTGCCGTCGCGTGTCATGCGCAGCGTCAAGTCGTGGTTTCCCGGCGGGAGCGGGCGCGGCACCATGACGAACTGGCCGGACTTGTCCGCCACGGCGCGATCGTGCACCTCGCCGTTACGCAGCAATTCCACCGTCGCACCCGGTGCTGCCCTACCGGCGACAACAGTCTCGCCGGTCGGCTCGACGTTGACGACGTCGAACTCCGGCACGGCGTTGTCGCCCGGCACCGGCGACGGTGGTGCCAGCGCGTTGGCCAGGGCCGCGGTCTGGCTTTGCGCCTTCGCAAGCGCGGTCTTGTCCTGATTCTTGTCTTGGCCTTGCGCGGGAGCTGTCGGCGCGGATGGTGCCGTGGCCATCAAAGGCGTGTTCGTGCCGAGGATTTGCTGGGTTCGGTGGATGCCGAAGATGAGCGCCGCCGTGCCGCCGGCGGCAAGGGCCAACAACGGAATCACCAGTCGCATCGCCGTAGCGTTCATGATGTCATCCGCGGATCAATGCCCCCGCGCGTCCGCGCGCGACCCTGCAGCCCTGTGGGGCCTCCCTCAGAGACTGCGCCGCTTTGCGCCGGCCATCAAGTCGGATGAAAGGATTACTTCTCTCGGGCTGCCCGGCCGGCCCGGCCGCTCACGGCCACTCCGCGACGGTGACGGCAAGCGCTGCAGCGCCCACAAGAACGAGACTGACCGCCCAGACCGTCTCCAGATTGAACCAGCTCCGCGCGACGAATTTGACGCCGAGGTAGCGATAGACCAGCCAGGCCAGCAGGCCGCCGGCAGCGAGCATGGCGGCGGTGTGCACCAGCGCGACCAAAAGCGCCATCGCAAGGTTCTGGTCGATCACGCGCTGCGCCGCGATGTGGCCGTCCTGCGCTGCCGATGTCGCGCAGAGACCGAGATAGATCGGCAGCAGCATCAGGCCGGCGCCATGAGCAATCGCCACCGCGAACGACCAGAGCGCCAATCTGGTTGGCGGTATTCGCGCCAGCGCGCGCGGATGACGGCGATTGACGAGACGCATGAGGCCGAAGCCGATGATGATGATACCAGCTGCGATCTGGATCGGGCGTTGCCATTCCGCCAGCGCGATCAGCAGTGCGAACGGCAGCAGCACGAGCAGCATCGCCGCAAGGTGGCCGGTCGACAACGGCAGCAGCGCGCCGACGACGGCGCGCGGGGATTTGTCCATCAGGCCCGCGGACACCGCGAGCGGCCAGCCCATGCCCGGGTTGATCCCGTGATAGAGGCCGCTTGCGATGATCGCGAGCCAGAGCCAGATGGTCGTCGTATCGACGTTGCTCAATTCCATACCGACGGATAGCAGAACGAATCCGTCGAACAGTCGCCGCCCTCGAGGCGGATCTGATGCGGGCGATAGCCCTCGGGGAATTCGACGAAATAATCCTTGGCGAGCTCCAGCCCGCCGTTCGCGCCGACATTGGCCATGACCTCGGCGCCCGGCATGCCGTCGGGATAGAACTGGTCGTCCCAGGTCGAATACAGCGAGTTGGTCCAATACACCCGCTTGCCGTCGCGGCTGATCTCGACCATCTGCGGGCCGCCGGCAAACGCCTTGCCGTTCGGATGCGGCGTGCGGCGCGCGATGCCGCCGATATGCACCGACCCTGCAAGCTTTGGCTTCCTGGGATCGCGGACGTCGTATTGGCGCATTTCGCCGGTGCCCCAACAGGAGACGTAGAGGAAGCGGTCGTCCATCGACAGGTCGATATCCGTCACCAGCGGCGGCACGGCGCCGAACCCTTGCAACAGCGGCGGCAGCTTCTCCTTCGGCGCCGGCTCGGGCGGGATCGTCGCCGTCTTCTCGGCGTGGAATTTTCCGCCCTCGCGCCACCAGGTCCAGATCGAGGCTTCGAGATTGGTGGTGTCGACGACGACGCCGACGAAGCCGTATTCACGGATCGGATCATGCGCGGGCCTGACCTCGAGCGCCATCTGGTGATTGGCGCCGAGGTCGATGGTCTGCACATTGCGCCGCGCGCGCAGATCCCAGAAATGCAGCCGGTGGCCGTATTTGTTCGACAGCAGATCCTCGGCGACGATGCCGTTCTCGAATTGCGGCGGCAGCGCCCATTCGCTGGTCACCATGTAGTCGCGCGGCAGATTCCACCAGAAATCATAGTGCAGCGTCTGCGGTCCGCGGTCGATCTCCCAGCGGCCGAGCACGTCGAAGGTCTCGCAATCCATGATGAAGATGCCGGGCGGGCCTTGCGTGCCGTCCTTGCCGCTGCCGCCGAGGGTGGAGACGTAGATGCCATCGGGCCCGCAATGAATGGTGTGCGGCCGCGAGTAGCCGGTCTTCTTGAACACTTCCTCCGGCTCGATGATCTTGTGGATCTTGGCCTCGAGCGGCGAGGGCTTGGTGTCGATGATGTAGATGCGCGACGACCGCAGGCCGGGAATGATGAGATAGCGCCGCTCGACGAAGGCGTGTCCGGTGAGCGGTGACAGTGCGGAGGAACAGGCGTTCCAGCCGAAGTGATGGAACTCGTCGCCTTTGTTCGGCATCGTCACGGTGTGGACGATCTTGCCATAGGTCTTCGAGCCCGGCTTGGCGTCGATCACCGCGAGTGCGTCGGGCTTCTTGAAGTCGGGACTGAGCAGCAGCGTATAGGCGAACTGCTCCGGCGGCGCCTCCATCGCAAGCTTTGGCGAGGCGTGAAACGTGGGGTCGGGTCGCATCGTCATGACGTACTCCCGGTTTTGTTGGCTTGTTACCAACGTCGGGCCGTTCGCAGCGTTGCAATGGTCTGAATGGGGCGGCCTGGCACTCCGCTGGACGCGAGGTTGGCTGCGGACAGCTTACGGCATCGTGCGGCTTCCGGAAACACGCGCGCATCCCCATCGACTGCGGCGTCCTGCCACGAATTCGTGAGCCGTATCACACAGGGACTTGCGGGCGGCACGGCTCGTGCTGCGCCGTCATCCCCATGTCTGCAAGTTGTGAAGCGAGACCGCTGCCGCTCGTGGTATATGCCTTGCGCGAGTTGGTCACTGGCAGGGGCGGACTATGCAGGCAGTCGATCGCGTCGTTGGGCTTTCGTCACGGATCAGGGCTGCGGCGCTAGGCGCGGGCATCCTGCTCGCATCGGTCTATTCCGTCGCGGCCAATGCGCAAGGCGCCGAGCCGGTCTGGCCGACAGCTCAGTGGGAAACCTCGACGCCGGAGCAGCAGGGGATGGATTCGGCCGTCCTGGCCAAGCTGGTGGCGGCCGGCACCACGCGCAGCTTCGACAGCCTGCTGGTGACGCGCCATGGCCGCATCGTGCTCGATGCGTATTACGCGCCCTTCACCGCCGACATGCCGCACGCGATCAACTCCTCCACCAAGGCGGTGGTCGCGACGCTGCTGGCGATGGCCTACAAGGATGGTCTCTTGGATCGTCTCGATCATCCCATGCTGGATTTCTTTTCCGATCGCAGCATCGCTGATGTCGACGAGCGCAAGAAGGCCATCACGGTCCAGCATCTGCTCAACATGACGTCGGGCCTCGACTGGGACGAGGGGTTTGCAGGCGGGCGGGAGCAGTCGCTGCGCGACATGGGAAAGAGCCCGGACTGGGTCCAGTTCATTCTGGACCGCCCGATGTCGCATGCGCCGGGCGAGACCTTCTACTACAACAGCGGCGGCTCGCATCTGTTGTCCGCGATCGTCAGCAAGCTCACCGGCCAGAACACCGCCGACTTTGCCGAGGAACGACTGTTCGGCCCGCTCGGCATTGCCCGGCCGTTCTGGCGGCGGGATCCGCAAAGGCTCCCGATCGGCGGCTTCGGCCTGATGATGCGGCCGCGGGACATGGCGAAGATCGGCTATCTCTATCTCCGCAACGGTGAGTGGGCGGGCAAGCAGCTGCTGCCAGCGGATTTCCTCGATGCCGTCAACCATGCCACCGTGAACATGAATGCGCGATTTGATCCGCGGCTGCGCTATGCCAACCAGTTCTGGACCATTCCCGACAAGCACATCTTCATGACGGTCGGCTATCATTGCCAGGTGATCATGGTGATGCCGGAGCGGGATATCGTCGCCGTGATGACGGCGAGCAATTTCTGTTCGTTCGGCAAGCTGGCCGACGAGATATCCGGAGCGATCAAGTCCGATCAGGCTTTGCCGGATGATGCGGCCGCGGCCGAACAATTGGCGAAGGCGATTGCGGACGTCTCAACCGAGAAGCCGACGCCGGTCGGCGCGCCGCCCGCGATTGCATCCGCGATCTCGGGCCGCACCTACAAATTCCCCGACAACAACCTCGGTATCAAGACACTGACGCTGTTCCTTGCCGATGAGAACCCGCGCTACGTCGTGGAGACCAACGCGGGCGATCCTGCACGGCGCGACCTCAACGGACCGATCGGTCTCGACGGCCTCTATCGCAAGAGTGCTCCGACGTTCCTCGGTGTGCGCGCCGTCAAGGGCGCGTGGACCGACGAGCGAACGCTTGTCGTCGATCTCCAATATGTCGGGCTCGGCGACGCCTGGACCTGGACGCTCACCTATGACGGCGACAAGGTCGCGCTGCGCGGCAAGGCGAGGGATGGGCGCGAGGGCGCTGCAGAAGGGACGGCCGGCGGCTGATGCGCGATGCGATGAAGATGCATCATCATCGCTCGCGTCGGATCAAAACTCCAGCGCCGCATTGTCCACCACCTCCTTCATGACGAAGAAGGTGCGGGTTTGGCGCACGCCGGGCAGCGCGATCAGCTGGTCGCCATGGATGCGGTTGAAATCCTCCATGTCGCCGGCGCGGATCTTGAGGAAGTAGTCGAAGTCGCCGGCAACGAGGTGGCAGTCGAGCACGCATTTCAGTTTCGCCACCGCCTGCTCGAAGCTCGCAAAGCTTTCCGGCGTCGAGCGGTCGAGCACGACGCCGACCATGACCAGCGTGCCCTTGCCGAGCTTGCGCGGCGCCACCATGGCGCGGACACCGCTGACATAGCCCTCGTCGAACAGCGCCTGGGTCCGCCGATGGCAGGTCGCGGGGCTGACGCCGACCTGATCGGCCAGCTCGGCATTGCTGAGCCGGCCGTTCTTTTGCAGCAATCTCAACATCTTGAGGTCGATGCGATCGAGCCGGGCGGACATGGAAGAATCTCTCATCATTGTTCGGTCTGGTGAGAGGAAACATATCATTCAGACCAAATCCAGCAATCTTCGATAATTGCTTGGCCCGAGTTAGAGAGCACCTTTCGCGCCCAGGGTGATAGGTCTGGCCACCGTTCAGGACACCAACGAGGACGCCAGCATGCTGGAAAAATTCGCGCGTTATCCGCTCACCTTCGGGCCGACCGCCATCGAGAAGCTCGATCGGCTGTCAAAGCATCTCGGCGGCAAGGTCGAGCTCTATGCCAAGCGCGAGGATTGCAATTCCGGCCTCGCCTATGGCGGCAACAAGCTGCGCAAGCTCGAATACATCATCCCCGACGCGATCGCCTCCAACGCCGACACGCTGGTCTCGATCGGCGGCGTGCAGTCGAACCACACCCGCATGGTTGCAGCGGTCGCGGCCAAGATCGGCATGAAGTGCCGGCTGGTGCAGGAAAGCTGGGTGCCGCACGAGGACGCGGTCTATGACCGCGTCGGCAACATCCTGCTCTCGCGCGTGATGGGCGCCGATGTGCGCCTGGTCGACGAAGGTTTCGACATCGGCATCCGCAAGAGCTGGGAGCAGGCGATCGAGGAGGTGAAGGCGGCGGGTGGCAAGCCCTACGCGATTCCGGCCGGCGCCTCCGTGCACAAATATGGCGGGCTCGGCTATGTCGGCTTCGCCGAAGAGGTACGCGCGCAGGAGCGCCAGCTCGGCGTCAAGTTCGACTACATCGTCGTCTGCACGGTGACGGGCTCGACCCATGCCGGCATGCTGGTCGGCTTCGCCGCCGACGGGCGCGCGCGCAACGTGATCGGCATCGACGGTTCGTTCACGCCTGATCAGACCAAGGCGCAGGTGCTGTCGATCGCGCAGAACACCGCCAAGCTGGTCGAGCTCGGCCGCGACATCGTCGAGGACGATGTCGTGCTGATCGAGGACTACGCCTATCCCGCCTACGGCGTACCGTCTGAGGAGACCAAGGAGGCGATTCGCCTCAGCGCACGGCTGGAAGGCATGATCACCGACCCCGTCTATGAGGGAAAGTCGATGCAGGGCATGATCGATCTGGTGCAGAAGGGCTTCTTCCCGGCCGGATCGAAGGTGCTCTACGCCCATCTCGGCGGCGCGCCGGCACTCAACGGCTACGCCTACGCGTTCCGCAACGGCTGAGGCTGGTCATACTTCGTAGCCCGGATTACGCTGCGCTTCATCCGGGCTACGTTCATTTCCTACGTTCAGGTCCGCGTCAGTTTCTCCCGGTATTTTCTTCGTGCCGGGCGACTCGGGAGACCTTCGCGTGAGGATGATGAATGCGGCAGGCCGCGCCTTCGCCGCGCTCGGCGTTGGCATCGTCGCCGTGGGGCATTGGTTCTGGGCCTATCCGGGCCATGGCGCCGTGCTGCGCGCCCGCCTGCTGGCCATGAACCACGCGGTCGAACTCTATGGGGGTATCTTTCTGATCGGCGTCGGCGTTCACGGCCTCGCAGCCCACTACTGGTTCCGCGAACCAAACCCGCCCGCGCAGTCTTCGGCCCGGGAGCCGCAATAGCGTCCGGCTGTGCGGCCGATGAATTCTGTCCGGGTTGACATCTCAAGAACAAAATAGGAACATTGCGTCTGTAACCAGAGGGTGTGGCGATCGCCTCATCCGCGGCGGTCTTGTGCGGCCGCAGGACCAAAGGCCAAGCCGCACACCACTTGCGGATGAATTTCTCCGCCTCCTATGATGGGTTGTGGCTGGGGAGTGCGCGTCATGAGGGTTGTGGTCTGGGCGGTCGTTGCGGCCGCGTGGTTGTTTGCGTCTGCAACGCCATCGAGCGCCCGCGGTCCCTACGGCTCGATCACGGTCGGCAATTGGAAGGGCGGCGCCTTCACCAACGACAAGGACGGCGCGTTCACGCATTGCTCGGCGGGCACCACCTATCAGAGCGGCATCTTTTTCATGGTGGCGATCGCCAACAACGGCAGCTGGCGGCTGGGCTTTGCCCATGAGAGCTGGCGTCTGACTCCTGGCGAGGCCTTTCCGCTTGCGCTGACCTTCGACGGCCAGCCTGCGTTCAATGTCTACGGCATGCCGCTCGGCACTCAGCTCGTGAATGTCGAGATGCCGGTGAACTCGGCGCTGATCAATCAGTTCCGCAAGGCGCGCCAGATGACCGCGTTCGCGCAGGGCCAATTGTTTCAGTTCAACCTCAATCAGACCGCGCAGCTGCTGCCGGCGCTGCTCAACTGCGTGGTCTCGGTGAAGAAGAACGGCGTCGCCAGCGCCGGGGAATTCGCGGTCGCGGCGAAGCCTGCGGCAGCGCCGCCGCAGCAGCCCGCTCCGAGCCCGACGCAAAAGCAGGCGAAGTCGGGGACCGGGACCGGCTTTGTGGTCAGCAGCGCCGGCCATGTCGTCACCAACCATCATGTCATCAACGGCTGCAGCGAGATCACCGGCAATTTGAGCGGCGAGGCGCCGGTGAAATTGCGGCTGGTATCCGGCGACGAAACCAACGATCTCGCGCTGCTGCAGGCGCCGGCGCCGTTCAAGGATGTCGCCAAGATCAGGCAAAACCCCATTCCGGTCGGCAATGGCGTGGTGGCGATCGGCTATCCCTATCACGGGCTGCTGACGTCCGATTTCACCGTCACCACGGGCATCGTCTCTTCGCTGAGCGGTATTCTCAACGATACCCGCTTCCTGCAGATCAGTGCCGCGGTGCAGCCGGGCAACAGCGGCGGCCCGCTGTTCGATCTCGGCGGCAGTGTGGTCGGCGTCGTCGCGGCCAAGCTCGATGCTGTCACGGTCGCACGGGCAACAGGAACCATCCCGGAAAACATCAATTTCGCGATCAAGACCGGCGCGCTGCGCGATTTCCTCGACAACAGCGCGGTGCAGTACCAGACCGCCGAGTGGCGTGATTCGTTAAAGCGGGAGACGCCGGAGATCGCCAAGGACGCGCGCGGCTACACGCTCCTGATCGTCTGCAAGGTGAACGAGCAGGCCGCGGGCGCGAAGAAGCCGGTAAATTGAGATCTCCGCCACTCCCTCTCTCTGTCCTTACGGCAGGGCGACGGCATATGGCTACCGGCCATGCGCCTTTCCCTGCGAAGGTCCGGCGGCCGCCGGCTCCTTTGCATGGGGTTGTTTTCGATATTTTAGCAATGCGCGCCTGCGA
>NZ_JARVWP010000025.1 GCF_029846235.1 Bradyrhizobium sp. CER78 | reverse complement strand
AAGAAAAAGCCGACCCCTCATCGGGACCGGCTGCCTTGTTTCACAGGTAGCGACGCGCTCACATCGCCGGGACGTATTTGCCGTCCTTGACCGTCAGCAGGATCCGCGAGCGGTCGTCGAGGCCGTAGCGGTCTTTTTCGGTCCAGTTGTAGACGCCCTGGCTCGCGACGATCTCCTTCTCGGAGATGAAGGCCTGGCGGATCGCCTCGCGGAATTCCGGCGTGCCGGGCTTGGCGGTCTTCAGCGCGGTCGGGATGATGCGCTTCAGCACCTCGAAGGCATCAAAGGAGTGGCCGGCGAACTGGCTGCGGCTGTTGGCGCCGTACTTGGCTTCATAGGCCGCATTCAGCGTGAGCCCGGGCTTCTTGGTCAGCGCGCTGTCTGGTTGGGTTTCCGGCGACATGATCGGGCCGGCCGACATGATGACGCCTTCCGCCGACGCGCCTGCGATGCGGATGAAGTCCATCGTGGCGGCGCCATGGGTCTGGTAGATCAGGCCCTTGTAGCCGCGCTCGCGCAGCGCGGTCTGCGGCAGCGCCGCGGCGGTGCCGGAAGCGCCGACCAGGATGGCGTCGGGGTTGGCGGCGACGAGCTTCAGCACCTGGCCCGCGACCGAGGTGTCGGGACGCGCGAAGCGCTCCTCGTCGGTCATGGTGAGGCCCATCGGCACGGCCTGCGCCTTGAAGTCATTGACCCAGAGATCGCCATAGGAATCCGAATAGCCGATATAGCCGACGGTCTTGATGTTGTGCGCCTTCATGTGCTCGTAGAGCACCTTGCCCATGATCGGGATCGACTGCGGCAGGTCGACCGACCATTTCGCGCGGGCCTCGTTGATCGGGAACGGCGCAAGGCCGAGATGCGGGATGCCTGCTTCGTTGGCGACCGTCGACACTGCGATCGTCGTCGGCGTGATGCAGGAGCCCATGATGATGTCGGCCTTGGACTCGGTGACGAAGCGCCGCGTATTGGTGGTCGCAGCCGTCGGATCGCCGGCGTCGTCGAGCACGATCAGCTTCAGCGGCACGCCGCCGATCTCCTTCGGCACGAAATCGAGCGCGTTGCGCTCGGGGATGCCGAGCGCCGCGGCGGGGCCGGTGGTCGAGATCGAGATGCCGATGGTGATTTCATTGGTCTGCGCCAGTGCGGGCGCGCCCGGTAGCGCGAAAACAGCTGCGAGCGCCGCTGCGGCGAGAGTGGCCTTCCTCATTCATTCCTCCCTGCAGATAAGTTTTTTGGATTTAAACCAGTTTTGCGGGCCAATTCAGCCCCTTCTTTAGAGCATGATCCGGAAAAGTGGAAACCGGTTTTCCGATCGGCACATGCTCCAAAAGTCGAGTCATTGCGGAGCCGCGAATAAGCCCTTCACGAGCACCTCAGCCGTTCATGAAGCGGTCGATGATCTCCTGCGGAAATGGCGCCGATTTCAGCTTGGCGGGATCGTCCGGGTGACGGCCGACCAACACCCGCGTCTCGAACGCCTCGATCGCCAGTGCCTCGCCCTTGAACACACGGTGCACCACCTCGAAGCTCGAGCGCTTGATGCTCTCGATCCGGCTCTCGATGGTAATCCAGTCGCCATGGGTCGACGGGATGTGGAATTTCGCCCGCGTGTCGACCATGGGAATGCCAACCAGGCCGTATTTGTGGACGAGGTCCTGCTTCGAGCAGCCCGCCGCCTCGAACATGATCGAGGTGGAGTCGTCGAACATCGCAAAGTAGCGCGGGTAGTAGACGATGTTGGCGGGGTCGCAGTCGCCCCACTGTATCTGCACGTCACGCCGATTGACGAACATGGTTTACCGAACTCCGATAGCACCGCAACGGAAGTGGGCTCCCTCTCCCATGGGGAGAGGGCTGGGGTGAGGGGGTACGGTCTTCGTTGTTGATCCTAACCCCTCACCCGGATCGCTGCGCGACCCGACCTCTCCCAATGGGAGAGGTGGAAGCGCATTCGTCGAATATTCTCGGGTCACAATCATGCGTCAGCGCGGCGCCATCCGGAGCGCGGCATCGAGCCGCACTACTTCGCCGTTCAGATAGGGATTGTCGATCATGTGCAGCGCCAGCGAGGCGAACTCGTCGGCCTGGCCCAGCCGGCGCGGGAACGGGATCGCGGCGGCGAGCGAATCCTGCGCTTCCTGCGGCAGGCCGGCCAGCAAGGGCGTCATGAACAGGCCGGGCGCGATGGTCAGCACGCGAATGCCGAATTGCGCGAGCTCGCGCGCGATCGGCAAGGTCATCGCGACGATGCCGCCCTTCGAGGCCGAATACGCGGCCTGCCCGATCTGGCCGTCATAGGCTGCGACCGAGGCGGTCGAGATCACGACGCCGCGCTCGCCGGTTGCGAGCGGCTCGAGCTTCGACATGTCAGATGTCGCAAGCCGCAGCATGTTGAACGAGCCGAGCAGGTTGACCTTGATCACCTTGTCGAAGTCGGCCAGCGCCATCGGCCCGTCGCGGCCGATCACGCGCTTGGCCACCCCGATGCCGGCGCAGTTCACCAGCACGCGCGCCGGGCCGTGCGCCTTGGCGGCGGCAGCGACCGCAGCTTCCGCGGCCGCCGCATCGGCGACATCGCAGACCACGGCAATGCCGCCGATCTCCGCCGCGACGCTCTCGGCGAGCTTGGCGTTGAGGTCGCAGACCGCGACCTTGGCGCCCTGCGCGGCCAGCCGGCGCGCGGTCGCCGCGCCCAATCCCGATGCGCCGCCGGTGACGATGGCGGCCTGATCCTTCAACTGCATGGCATTCTCCTCTTCGATATTCAGACTGACGTGATGACCGATGCCGGCGGCACCGGCGCATAGAGCGCTTCGATGATGTCGGTGCGATGCTCCAGCACCGCGCGCTGGTTGATCGAGCCCTTGTCGGTGACCTCGCCGCGATCGATCGACAGCGGCGTGTCGAGCAGGATCGCCCGTGCGATCCGGTTCGACGAACCGGTGGCGCTGGCGAAGACGCGCGCGAAGCGTTCGCGGAAGGCGGCACGCACCAGCGGATCGTTGGCAGCGGCTGCGATGTCGCCCGCCGCAAGCTGCGGATTGATCAGGCGGCAGCCATCGAGATCGAGGATCACGATCGCCGCGAGCTCGTCGCGGTTGAGGCCCGCGATCACGACGTCGCGCACCAGCGGCGCGCAGGTGCCGACGAAGCGCGCGCGCAACGGCCCGACGCTGACCCAGGTGCCGCTCGCCAGCTTGAAATCCTCGGCGATGCGGCCGTCGAAATCGAATCCGGCGTCGAGATCACCGGGATTCGCGGGCTTCAGCGCGTCACCGAACTTGTAGAAGCCTTCCTCGTCGAACGCTTTCGCCGTCAGCTCCGGCTGCCGCCAGTAGCCGGGCGTCACATTCGGGCCCTTGGCGCGCACCTCGAGCTTGCCGTTGTTCGGCACGAGCTTCGCATCATTGCCCGACACCGGAAGCCCGACATGGCCGGAGCGGCTGGTGTCAGGCCGCACCGACATGAAGAACGGCGAGGTTTCGGTGGCGCCGAGGCCGGTCAGCATCGGCACGCGATAGCCCTTTTCCTGCACGGCGAGCGCATCGAGGCTGTTCCAGATGAATGGCGACAGCGCCGCACCCGAGAAGAACATCGCGTGCAGCCGGTGGAAGAATTTCGCTCTCAAGGCCGCGTCGTCGCGCAGATAGGGCAGCAGCGATTCATAGCCCTTGGGCACGTTGAAATAGACCGTCGGCGAAATCTCGCGCAGGTTTCGCACGGTCTCCTCAATGCCGCCGGGCATCGGCTTGCCCTCGTCGAGATACATCGAGCCGCCGTTGAACAACGTCAGCCCGACATTGTGGTTGCCGCCGAAGGTGTGATTCCACGGCAGCCAGTCGACGATCACAGGCGGCTCGTCCTTCAGGAAGGCCAGCGTCTCGCGCAGCATCACCTGGTTGGCGCAGATCATGCGCTGGGTGTTGATGACGGCCTTGGGATTGCCGGTCGAACCCGAGGTCAGCAGGAATTTCGCGATCGTATCGGGACCAACGGCCGCATGGATCGCGTCGAGGCCGCCGTCTTCCGGCGTTGCCATCAGATCGGCGAGCCGCGTCACCTGGCGGCCGGGCACGGCCCCGTGGCTTGCCGCGATCTCGACATCGGGTCCGACATTGGCGCGCAGCGCATCGGCAAATTTGTCGGCGTCGTCGACGAAGACGAGGCCCGGTGTCAGCAGCTTGATGACGAAGCTGAGCTTGCCGTAGTCGCGCGACACCAGCGAATAGGCCGGCGACACCGGGCAGAACGGAATGCCGGCATAGAGCGCGCCGAGTGCGATCAGCGCATGATCGATCGAATTGCCCGACAGGATCACGAT
Source organism: Bradyrhizobium sp. CER78 (assembly GCF_029846235.1). GTDB lineage: Bacteria > Pseudomonadota > Alphaproteobacteria > Rhizobiales > Xanthobacteraceae > Bradyrhizobium. Next base: position 77,358 of record NZ_JARVWP010000025.1, on the reverse strand, counting down.
CGGCCGCTCGGCCGACAGACCGCGCGCGATCAGCGCCGAGGCGATGCGCCGCGTGCTCTCGCGCAGCTGCGCGTAGGTGATCTGGCGCCAGCCGCCGCCAGCGGCACGCTCGGCCATGAACACACGGTTTGGCTCGGCTTGCGCCCAGTGATGCAGCCGGTCGGTGAGGCGAACCGGAAAGTCGGCGAGCCTGAGCTTGGGACGAAGATAGATGGTGCCGTCGTCGCGCCGCTCGACGGTGACGTCGGGATTGCCGAACGAGATCGGGCGGAGCGGATGCGCGCTCGCAGTAGACGCAGGCGACGTAGTGCTCATGTCGGCTTCACCTTGGCGGTCTTGCGATCCAGGAAGGCGCGGATCCGCTTCTTGGCTTCCTTGTCGCTCTGCGCCACCGTCGCCATCAGCGATTCCATCAAGAGGCCGGTCTGCGGATTGGCCTCGGCGATCATCGGCAGCGCCTGCAACACGGCGAAATTGGTCAGCGGCGCGTTGGCGGCGACGCGCTCGGCCAGTTCCAGCGCCTTCGGCAACGCGCCGTCAGCTTCGGTGAGGTATTGCGAGAAGCCGTAGGCTGCGCCTTCGGTCGCCGAATAGACCCGGCCGGTCAGCATCATGTCCGCCATCCGCGGCACCCCGATCAGGCGCGGCAACCGCACCGATCCGCCACCGCCGACGAAGATGCCGCGCTGGCCCTCCGGCAGCGCGAAATAGGCCGACGGCTCGGCGACGCGGATATGCGCGGCGCAGGCCAGCTCCAGCCCGCCGCCGATCACAGCGCCCTTCAGCGCGGCGATGACGGGGACGCGGCAATACTGGATGCGGTCGAACACGCGGTGCCACATCTGGGAATGCACCAGCCCCTCGGTGGCGTCGCGCTCGGTCAGCTCGGAGAGATCGAGGCCGGACGAGAAATGGTCGCCGACGCCGTGGATGACCACCGCGCCGATTTCTTCAGGGATGGCAGAAAAGCAGTCCCGCAGCGCCAGGATGATGCCGTCATTCAGCGCATTGCGCTTGGCGGGCCGATTCAGCCCGACCGTCAGCACCGCCCCCCGCGTCTCGATCCTGAGCAGCGAGGCGTCACCTGCGTCGGCAGCGTTTCCCATGGCGTCATTGTTTCCTGGTTAGAATAGTTATGTTTTATAACTATCATCGCAGGAGTCAATATGGCCCGCAGGCGGTGCGGGGTGCCGCAGATCTTTCACCCTCCCCTGGAGGGGGAGGGTCGGCTCACATGAAGCGTAGCGGAATGGGAGACGGGGTGAGGTGATCTCTCAACACGGGCAGCGCCTGAATGGAGAGACTGTCACCCCACCTTGATTCGCATTTCATGGAGGGGGAGGATGGCAGCCGGGCCTCACAACACCTGATGCACGTCGATCACGACGCGGTCGGCGTGGCGGGCGGCGGAGCCGATGAAGATGTGCTGCATCAGCCAGCGGTATTTTTCGGCGCCGGTCTCGAATTTCGGCACGGTGCGGAAATAGATCAGCTTCGGATCGACCGGTTCGCCGCGCTTGAGCTTTTGCAACAAATCGACCGGCCCGAAGCGGATGCCCTTGTTCTCGACATAGACGACAGCGCCGTCGTCTGTCTCGAACGCGTATTTTGCCTCCAGCTCGATCAGCTCGTTGGGCCGGATGATCTGGAAGTCGGCGCCGAAGCCAAGCACCTTGCCGTTGACCCCCTCGCCTTTCACCTCGCCGCCGATGATCGGGATGATGCGGCGGACGCCGGTGCCGATGTCGCCGGCGGAGGTCACTTCCGCGATCCTTGCGGTGATGGTGAAGACGTATCTGGTCTGAAGCTCGGGCGTCATGGGTCTAGCCTATCATGCGCTGCGGCAACCAGGTGGCAAGCAGCGGGAACAGGATCAGGATCACCAGCCGGATCAGGTCGGTGATCACGAACGGCAGCACGCCGACGAAGATCGTCGACATGTTGACGTCCTTGATCACGCTCTTGATCACGAACACGTTCATGCCGACCGGCGGATGGATCAGGCCGAGCTCCACCGTCATCACGATGATGATGCCGAACCAGATCGGATCGAAGCCGAGCGAAGTGACGACGGGGAACACGATCGGCACAGTCAGGATTACCATCGCCATCGCGTCCATCAGGCAGCCGAGCACCAGATACATCAGAAGGATCAGCGCCAGCACGCCATAGGGGCCGATGCCGAGCCCGGTGAGGAACTCGGTCACGTTCTGCGGCGTCTGGGTGATGGTGAGGAAATAGCCGAAGCACAGCGCGCCGATCAGCACGGTGAACACGGCAGCCGCGGTACGCGTCGCCTGCAGCAGCGATTGCAGGATGCCGTCCTTGGTCAGCTTGCCGCGGAGGATACCGATGATGAAGGCGCCGACCGCGCCGACCGCGCCCGCTTCGGTCGGGACGAAGAAGCCGCCATAGAGGCCGCCGATCACGAACAGGAACAGCAGCAGCGGCGACCAGACGTCGCGCAGGGCCAGGAAGCGCTCATGCCACGACGCCTTCTTTCCCGCCGGCAGGAAGCCCGGCCGCGTCACGCCGATGATGCCGATCGTGATCATGTGCATCAGGATCGCGAGCAGGCCCGGCACCACACCTGCGATGAACAGCTTGCCGATATCCTGCTGGGTGATGATGCCGTACACCGCGAGCACGGTAGACGGCGGCAACATCGCCCCGAGCGTGCCGCCGACCGCGATCACGCCGGTGGCGAACGACTGCGGATAGCCGAAGCGGCGCATCTCGGGATAGGCGACCGCCGAGAAGGTCGCCGCGGTCGCGACCGAGGAGCCCGAGATCGCGGCAAAGCCACCGCAGGCCGCGATGGTTGCAATGCCGAGCCCGCCCTTCCAGTGGCCGACAAAGGTGTTGGCGGCGCGGAACAGCTCGCGGCTGATGCCCGAGACGGACACGAAGGCGCCCATCAAGAGGAACATCGGGATCACGCCGAACGAATAGTCCGTTACCGTGCGCATGGTGGTCTGGCCGACCAGTTTGAGCGCCGGGGCAAAGCCGGTGAGATAGCCGAAGCCGGTGATGCCGACGAGGCCCATCGCCATGCCGACGGGAACGCGCAGCAGCATAAGCACGAACAGGCTGACGAAGCCGATGACGGCGACGGCCTCGGGACTCAAATCGAGACTCATGGTTCCAGACTCATGGCCGTCTACTCCGCGGTCTTGATCTTGGCATCATGGATATCTTCCGGATGGAAGATCAGGCGATAGGTCCGGATCGCGATCAGCAGCACCGCGGAGACGTCGCCGATCCACGACACCAGGAAGAACGGCCAGACCGGAACGCCGAGATCCATCGTGACGATGTGGCTGTTCTTGGTGTCGATCACCTTGTCGACCAGCGTGTAGGTCTGCACGCTCACCACGAACAGCAGCACCAGCGTCGCGAAGATATCGATCCAGCGCTGATAGCGCGGCGTGGCGTTGGCCCAGACCAGATCCACGGTGATGTGGGTGCCGCGATAGCTGGTCGCCGCAATGCCCCAGAAGATCAGGATGCCGAGCAGGAACTGGCCGAAATTGTAATAGTCGGGGATCGTCACCGCGAAGAATTTGCGCATGAACACCGCGGTGAAGGTGTTGAGCGCGACGACGCCGACGAAAAAGGCCGCCACCCATTCGATCGAATCGATGAAGCGGTCCATGAAATTCTTGCGCGCCGGTTCGGGTGGACCGGTGATCGCGCCGTCTTGAGAGACTTCGGCAGATTGCGTCATACGCTGCTCGATGAGCTTCCTCTCCCCGCCTGCGGGGAGAGGGTTGGGGTGAGGGGGGCTATCCGCGAAACTGGTGCGAGTGAAGAGACCGGTACCCCCTCACCCGGATCGCCCAAGGGGCGATCCGACCTCTCCCCGCAAGCGGGAGAGGTGAAGGGGGAACGCGATCAGATCCCCGCCTCGTACTTCTTCAGCGTGGCCTGCAGATCGGCCTCGATCTTCTCCGCATCGCCGCCGGCCTTCTTCACCGCCTCGGCCCAGCTGTCGCGCAGCGGCTTGACCGCCTTCTTCCATTCGGCGAGCTGATCAGGCGTCAGCGGATAGACCTCGTGGCCTTGCAGCGCCTTCATCTTGGTGCGGCCGTTGGCTTCGAAATCGGTCCAGGGGTCGGTGACCTTGGACGCCCATTCCGGCGAGCAGTGATCGTCGATCACCTTCTTCTGGGCGTCCGACATCGAATTATATTTGGCGAGGTTCATGTTGTAGGTGAACACGGTCGTGTAGAGCGGCACGTCCATGTGGTACTTCACCACCTTGTCGATGCCGAACAGGAAGATCGAGCCCCAGGGGAAGGTGATCTCGTCGGCCACGCCGCGCTCGATCGCGTCGCGCGATTCCGGCGCGGACGCCTGCACATTGGTGCCGCCGAACATCTTGACCATCTCGCCGATCGTGCTCTGCGCCGGCCGCACCTTGACGCCGGAGAGATCGCTCGGCAGCACGATCTTCTTCTTGCCGTGCAGCGCGCCCGGATCGTGGATGAAGGCGAAGCAGAGCTTGGTGTCCTTCATCTCGGTCGGCGCGTATTTGTGGTACCACTCGTTCAGCGCCAGCGTGCCCTTCTTGCCGTCCGAGAACACGAACGGCAGCTGGCCGGCGGCTGCGATCGGGAAGCGGCCGGGCTGATAGCCGGGATTGACATAGGTGACGTCGGCGATGCCGTCGCGCGCCATGTCGTAATGGTCGAACGCCTTGCCGAGCTGCTCGGACGGAAACACGGTGACCTTGATGGTGCCGCCCGACGCCTTCTCGATGTCGGCGGCCCAGGCCTGCGTCGCCGGCACCAGCGGATGCGCCGGCGGGACCCAGAGCGACACTTTGAGATTGACGGTCTTGTCCTGCGCCAAGGCAGGTCCAATGGCAGGGACTGCGGCCGGCACGGTGGCGGCTGCCATCAGCAGCGCCAACAAACTCTTCCTCATCACGTCTCCTCCTCTCCAGGACGGCGGGCTTTGTGCCCGGTCTCATTACTTAACATGTTATCTAATTCGCGCGAATATTCAAGACGAAATCCGCTGCGCGGACGCCTCGTCGCACCCGGCCCCTCCAGCATCTTGCGCTGCGGCGAAAGCTTTCCGCGGCAAATCGGCCTTGCCAAACCTGTTATATGATATAGTTGCCATGGCAAGTTGACGGTGGCCGCCCCGGCGCGGGCGCCCGGCTCAAGCCTATCCGATCGGGAGGAGCAGGTATTGCGGACAAAAGTAGCAATCATAGGCGCAGGTCCGGCCGGACTGTTGCTTGGGCAACTACTTCATACTTTCGGCGTAGACAACGTCGTTCTCGAGCGGCAGACCCCGGAATACGTGCTGGGGCGGATTCGCGCCGGCCTGCTCGAGGAAGGCACGGTGTCGCTGCTCGAGAGCGTCGGCGCAGGCGCCCGCCTGCACCAGGAAGGCCTGGTCCATCACGGCGTCGAGCTGGCGTTCGGCGGCGCGCGGCACCGCATCGACATGCATGCGGCGACCGGCAAGACCGTGACGATCTACGGCCAGACCGAGGTCACGCTCGACCTGATGAACGCCCGCAAGGCGGCCAGCCTGACCTCGGTCTACTCCGCCGCCGACGTCAAGCCGCATGATTTCGACACCGATCATCCGCGCGTCAGCTACGTCAAGGACGGTGTCACCCACGAAATCGCCTGCGATTTCATCGCCGGTTGCGACGGCTTCCACGGCATCAGCCGGGCCAGCGTGCCGGCATCGGCGATTACCAGCTACGAGCGGGTGTACCCGTTCGGCTGGTTCGGCATCCTCTCGGAGACGCCGCCGGTCTCGCCGGAGCTGATCTACAACAACCACGAACGCGGCTTTGCGCTCTGCACGATGCGCTCGACCCATCGCAGTCGCTACTATGTGCAGTGCCCGCTCGACGATCATGTCGATCAATGGTCGGACGAGCGGTTCTGGGATGAATTGAAGCGGCGGCTCGACCAGAAGGCCGCCGACGAGATCGTCACCGGCCCCTCGATCGAAAAGAGCATCGCGCCGCTGCGCAGCTTCGTCGCCGAGCCGATGCGGTTCGGCCGCATGTTCCTGGCCGGCGACGCCTCGCACATCGTGCCGCCGACCGGCGCCAAGGGCCTCAACCTCGCGGCCAGCGATGTGCATTATCTGTCGCAGGCGCTGCGCGAATATTACGACGAGAAATCCTCGGCCGGCCTCGACGGTTATTCGGCCAGGGCGCTGGCGCGGGTCTGGAAGGCGGTGCGCTTCTCCTGGTGGATGACCTCGATGTTGCACAAATTCCCCGACGAGGGCGAATTCGCAGCGCGCATCCAGATCGCCGAGCTCGACTACCTCGTCAGCTCGAAGGCGGCGTCGACCTCGCTGTCGGAGAACTATGTGGGGCTGCCGTTCTAGCGAGGAGACGACTCCTTCGGGACCCGTCATCCTGAGGTGCGCGAAGCGCGTTATGAGTCGGACTCTGAGGAGCGCGCAGCGCGTTTCGAAGGATGAACGGCCCGGCTGGTGGCCGTCGACCCTTCGAGACGGCCGCTCCGCGGCCTCCTCAGGGTGACGGTGATGGGCCTAACGAATCCAAGATCCCGCTTGCGTCAGGCCTTCGCGGCGTCCAGCCTCGGCAGCGGAGAAAGCCGGGAGCGGGCCGCCATGTTCACGCTGTACTTCGCACCGGGCGCAAGCTCGATGGCCGTCCATATCGCCCTGCACGAGATCGGTATCGGCTTCGAGGCCCGGCCGATGTCGTTCAAGCGCAACGACATGCAGGCGCCCGATTATCTTGCGATCAATCCGGAGGGCAAGGTCCCGACGCTCGTGATCGACGGCCGGCCGCTGACCGAAGTCGCGGCGATCCTGTTCTATCTTGCTAGGCGCTTTCCCGAGGCAAAGCTGCTGCCGCGCGACGATCTGGAAGCCGAGGCACAGGCGCTGTCGTGGATGTCCTTCATCGCGTCCACGCTACATCCAGCGCGGGCGCGGGCTCGATTATGCGAAGCAAGTCTGGGGCATCGCAGACCGCCGCCTCGGGAATGGCTGGGTGATCGGCAGCTACTCGATCGCCGACATCCATCTGTTCCGCCTGTACTGGCGGCTTGCCAATTCGCTGAAGTTGCCGCCGGAGACGTTCCCTCACCTCACCGCACATTACGACAGGATGATGGCGCGGCCGGCGGTGCAGAAGACGATCGAGATCGAAAGCGAAGTCGGCTACGAACTGCCGGCGTGACCGGCTCGCGCGTCGGCGCTTTCAAACATCCGCGCAAATCCCGTTTAAAACTTTGTAGGCGGTGAAACCGTCATCGACATCGCATTCAATGGCGTCAACGTCACAAGCGAGATTCAGATGACCACTGATACGCAAGTCGCACCCGACATTCCCCAAGACGTCCCGCAAGGCTTCGAGCCGCTGTTTCGCAAGAGCCCGCTCACCGAGCCGTGGGAGCCGCTCTACCAAAAGAAGACCGAGCGGTCCGTCATCATCGGACTCCGCTTGGCGAGGCCGCACACCAACGGCCGCGGCCTGATCCATGGCGGGCTGATCGCAGCACTTTCCGACAATGCGATGGGCTATAGCTGCGGCCAGGCCACCGGCTGGACGACGTCGTATGTGACGATCTCGCTCACGGTCGATTTCGTCGGCTCGGCCAATGTCGGGCAGTGGCTCGCGATCGAGAGCGATGTGATCAAGACCGGCAGCACGATCTGCTTCGCGCAGAGCCTGATCAAGGCCGACGGCGTGACCATCGCGCGCGCCAGCGGCACGTTCCGCGTGGTGCCGAAGAAGGTGAGTGTCGTTCCGGGGCGCGAAGCGAACCCGGAACCTCGAGATTCCGGGTTCGATGCTGCGCATCGCCCCGGAATGACAAGCTAACCGAAATGCCAGTCGGTGATCTCGGTGACGAGATCGATGAAGGTCCGCACCTTGGCCGACAGCAGCCGGGATGTCGGGTAGACGATGTGGATCGGCACCGGCGGCTGCTCGAAATCGGCAAGCACGATTCGGACCCGCTTCGCTTTCAGCGATTCGGCGGCCTGGTAGGCCATCACCCGGGTCAGTCCGCCGTCCTGCTCGGCGAACTGGATGGCGGCATCCGAGCTGTTGCTGGTGAAGCGCGGCGTAGGCGTAATACGGATCTCCTGGCCGTCCTCCATGAAGCGCCAGTCCGGCGTCGCGGTCATGGCGCCGAACTGGATGGTGTCATGGGAGGTCAAGTCTGCCGGCCGCTTCGGCTCGCCGCGGAGCTTGAGATAGCCGGCCGAGGCCACCACGATGCGGCGCATCTGGCCGACATGCCGCGCCACCAGGGTCGAATCCGGCAGGTGCCCGAGCCTGACCGCGAGGTCGACGCCGTCCTCGACGAGGTTGATCCGGCGATCCGACAGCCGCAGGTCGACCTCGACATCGGGATAGCGCTTCAGGTAGGCGGAGACGACCGGGCTGACATGCAGTCGGCCGAAACCGAACGGCGCCGAGATCACGAGGCGGCCTTCGGGGCGGGTGCGCTCGCTCTCCACCGCATCCTCGGCCTCCTCGACATCGGCGAGGATCCGCCGCGCCCGCTCCAGATAGCGCGAGCCGGCGTCGGTCAGCGTCACCTGCCGCGTCGTCCGTTGCAGCAGGCGCGCACCCAGCCGCTCCTCCAGCGCCGCGATCAGCCGCGTGATGGCCGATGGCGACAGGCCGAGCTTGCGCGCGGCGGGGGCAAACCCCTCGAGGTCCGCCACCGCGACAAAGGCCTGCATGGCGTCGATCCGGTCCATGGCACTATTGCATAATCGGCAACAGTGAAGTGTCAATTCACAAGATTGCTTACGATCCGGAAACGTCCATCTTGTGGTGGCAGGACGCCCGTTTCGGAAGGCCCAGATGTCCGATGCCCACACCTATCCCAGCGACGTCGCCTTCACCCCGGCGGTCAAGGTGATCCAGACCCGCAAGGGTTCGCGCGACACGTATGCCGAGGTCGAGGCGCACGGCGGCTGGCGCACCGAGATCGACGAGAGCCTCGCCGGCTTCCTCGGCGAGGTGAACAGCTTCTATTTCGCGACCGCCTCGGCGGACGGGCAGCCCTACATCCAGCATCGCGGCGGGCCGAAGGGTTTTATCAAGGTACTCGACAAGCAGACCATCGCGTTTGCCGATTATAGCGGCAACCGGCAGTTCATCACGCAGGGCAATCTCTCGGAGAATGCGAAGGCGTATATCTTCGTGATGGATTATGCGCACCGCCGCCGCGTCAAGCTGTGGGGCGAGGCGCGGGTCGTGGAAGACGATCCAGCGCTGACACGCGCGCTGATGCCGCAAGGCTATCGCGCACGGCCTGAGCAGGTGATCCTGTTCAAGGTCGCGGCGTGGGACACCAACTGCCCGCAGCACATTCCGCAGAAGTTCGACGCCGCGGATGTTGCGGCCGCGCTGTCCTCACGCGACCAGCGCATCGCCGAGCTCGAGGCGGAGCTCGCCGCATTGAAGGGCGAGCCCGCGCCGGCTTAAGCCGCTTGCTGCTGCAGCGGCGCCCAGGCGAACTCCGGATAATATTGCTGCATCATCCGGCCGACATAGGCGGTGAGATTGTCGAACTTCTCGGTGCGCTCGCGCAGCGGCGAATCGAAGAACGGCGTCAGGATCCCCGCCAGCGCGCCGAACGCGGTGGCGTCCGTGCCGCAAGGTGCGTTGCCCATCAGATAGGGCTTGTCGCCGAGCTGTACCGACAGCGCAAACAGCGAGCGCATCGCGACATCGACGTCCTCGTCGGGCCCATGGCGGCCAAGCCCGCTGAGCAGATAGTTCTCGGCCACGCGGAACTGGGCGTCCTCGCGCATCTTGTCGCGCAGATGATCGGGCGCGCCGTCGAAGAAATGCGCGGGTCCCTTGGCGAAATTGGTATCGTCGACCCAGCGCGCGCCGACCAGCGCCCAGTAGACGTGATGTTCGATCATGCGCTCGAAGGCCCAGGCCTGCGCGCGCGCCTGCAGGCTCAGCGGCGCGTCGAAATCGAAACCGTATTTGCCCTCGATATGGGCGCGGATGAAGGTCGAATCGGCGATCGTCTCGCCGTCATCGGAAATGAACGGCAGCTGGCCCTTGGGAGAGGCCGGCGGCATCGCCTTCTCCTTGGTGTAGGCAAGCCCGGCCATCTTGAGCTGGACCTCGGTCTTGGTCACGAAGGGGCTGATTTCCGGCAGACCGAAGCCCGTGCCAAAGCCAAAAAGCGTAATCATATGAAGCTCCCGATCGCCTGTGGTCGTAAAACGAAGCTAGCTGTCCCCTGCTGCCAGCATGGTGTCAGCAGTAGTGGCATTCCCTGCCGAGCGGGCCTGCGGGCGCGAGGCGGCGAACCGCCTCGCGAACGCGCTTGACCAGCCGTGCCCGCCCGTAGGACCAGGCGGCGCCGATGGACTGTGCGACCAGCGCGACCAGGGCCCAGCGCAGGTCGTCAGAGGTGGAGTAGACCGTGACCAGTTGTTCCAGCGCGAAGCTCTGCGCCTGCCTGAAACCGAGCTCATCAAGATTCGTCATGGACAAATTCCCTTCACTTGAGGTGTTGTCCTGATATAGCCCCCACCTGCTGCCAACATGCTGTCAGCAGCAGTGACACAGGGCGCGAAAAGCCGACGCGTCGAGACACCGCGAGATCCGTCAAGACAGTCGTCAAGACAGCTGCAAGAGAGCGACCAAAGAGAACTTTGCCATGAGACGCGCCGACCGGCTGTTTCAGATCATCCAGGTGCTTCGCCGCACCCGTAAGCCTTTGACCGCCGATGCAATCGCAGCCGAGCTCGAGACATCGAAGCGGACGATCTATCGCGACATTGCCAGCCTGATCGAGCAGCGGGTGCCGATCCGCGGCGAGGCCGGCATGGGCTACATCCTCGAGAAGGGTTTTGACCTGCCGCCTTTGATGCTGACACCCGACGAGATCGAGGCCTGCGTGCTCGGCGCGCAATGGGTGGTCGGTCACGCCGATCCGGCATTGGCGCGCGCGGCCGAGGACCTGATGGCCAAGATCGCCGAGACCGTGCCCGACCGGCTGCGGCCGTTCGTGCTGGAGCCGGCAAGCCGCGCCCGCTCCGCCTGGAACCGGGAGCCCGACCGCATCGACATGGTCAGGACCCGCAGCCAGATCCACGAGGGCAAGAAGATCACGCTCAACTATCGCGACGAGCATGGCCGCGACTCTGAGCGCACGATCTGGCCGATCGCGGTCGGCTATCACGAGGCGGTACGGCTGCTCGCCGCCTGGTGCGAGCTGCGCAAGGATTTCCGCAGCTTCCGCACCGACCGCGTGGTCACCGCTGTTTACCACGACGAGAAGTATCCGGAGCGGCGCGACCTGCTGAGGGCGCGCTGGCGGCGCAGCCTGGTCTGGGAAGCGCCGAGGGACACCTGATGGCCGGCAACGCGATCGACACGGCGGATGCGAGCCCGTGCCAGTCCTGCGGCGCCTGCTGCAGCTATTCGGAGAACTGGCCGCGCTTCACGATCGAGGACGATGCGCAGCTCGACCTGATCCCGGCGCAATTCGTCAACGCGCGACAGTCAGGGATGCGCTGCGAGGGCGACCGCTGCTCGGCGCTGTCAGGGCGGGTCGGAGAAGCAACGCGCTGCGAGGTCTATGCGGTGCGGCCGGAGGTGTGCCGGACCTGCCAGCCGGGCGACGCGGAATGCGCGATGGCGCGGCGCCGGCTTGGGCTGCCGCTCATCCCGAGCGCGCAGCCGGATTGAGCACGAGTTAGGCCGTCACAGTCACCGTCTCGCTGACGTCCTCGTCGTCGAGTTCGTCATCGACAACAGGTGCGAAGCTCGACAGCGGCTTGGTCGACAGCGTGATCGGCTTGCGGCCGCCATGCGAAGCGGTCGTCACGCGAGCCGGCTCACGCGACAGCGCGTACAGCGTCGACCCGACACGGCCGCCGGAATTGACCAGCTCCCATTCGCTGCAGCTCGACGCAATCGCCACCGCGAGTGCGTGCAGGTGGCTGCGGCGATAGCAGAACAGCGCCAGCCTCGCCCTGATATCGGGCGCGACATTGGCGACCAGCAACGAAAGCCCGTTCGGATTGGCGCGATACATCTGGCCGAGCAGGTCGTCGGCAACCGGGCAGGCATCGTTCTCGAAGGCGTCGCGGCTTGAAAACATTTGCAAATCCCCCTCGATCGGGAAGATGCCGCGCAATCCTCTAACGAAAGGTTAACCACGGCCTCCGGTCGTCTCCGGAGAGGCTTGCCCGTTGCACGCGAATCACATCCGCCAGGTGCGGGCGGATGGTCGATTGCCTGAAATGAAGGAAGAGGCGTTGGTCGGCCGCTTAGTTCGCGGCCATGTAGATCGACAGCGCAAAGCCGGTGAGGTGGTGCAGCGCCTGGTCGACCCCGATCAGGGTCCAGAACCAGGGATGGCCGGCCTCCAACGTGACGCCGAAATGCGAGGCGCAGATGCCCTTGCAGCGATCGACGATGATGTGGATCACGAAGTCGATGAAGGCGACGTACCAGAACCGCGGCGCCACTACCAGGATCAGCGCCAGCGCGACCGCGAGATGGATCAGGCAATGCGCGAGCAGCGGCATGGCCCAGCCGGTCTTCTGGTCCTTGCCGATCGCCATCCAGGCATTCTGCAGCATGAAATCGGCGATGATGTGCTTTGCAGTGAGAAGCAACATCCATCCCACCAGGGCACCAACCGACACCGACGATGACATGGCAGGAAACAACAAGCTGACGCCCTTTTACTTCGATGAATGTGATTGCAAGAAAATCCGGGTCAGGCCGTCAGCACAATTCCGCAAACCGAAGCTTGTATCATTTATGACATCTCCCGCGGCGGAATGCACCTGCGGCCCCTCGAAAATCACATCTGGGTTCAGCCGTCGATAGTGGCGATGGTCATGTGGCATCGCGGCGCAGACCGTCCGGGATTAAGGTTACGGCCGGCGGCCGGTTTGCATTCCCGCCGGGGAGGTATATCGTCGGCCGCACAGGAAATTTTCTTTCTTTTATAGTCATTTACGGATTCGCCGGGCAGCGCGGCGCCGTTCCGGCAACGGGCCGTCCCTGACGCGTGACGAGCCACGTGATCAGCCATGAGTGCCGAAGCCCCCGCGCCTTCGCCGATGCCGCCGCGGCCGCGCGCTCCGGTCGCCAAGAGCAACCGCGCGCAGATCATCATCTTCACCCTGCTGACATTGCTGCTCAGCGCCATCACGGTGATCGGCGGCCGGGTCTGGCTGCGCAACTCCGAAACGCTGGTGTTCGCGGTCGGCGATGCCAACGGCCCGGAGGCGAAGTTCGCCGCCCGCCTTGCGACCGTGCTGAAGAACAATTCGTCGCGGCTGCGGCTGAAGATCGCGCCGAACCCCGACAACGCCAAGGCGCTGGCGCAGTTCGACCGCCGCGACGCCTCGCTTGCCATTCTGCGCACCGACGCCAAGGTGCCGCCGCGCGCCCGCGCCATCGCGATCCTCGAGCATGACGTGGTGCTGGTGCTCAGCCCCGGCGGCAAGAAGATCAAATCGCTGCCCGAGCTCAAGCGGAAGAAGATCGCCGTCGTCGGCGACGGCGAGAACGGCGTCAATTTCGTCCGCAGCGCGCTGGAGATTTCCGACAGCCCGGATGCGGCGCAGCGGGTGCAGCAGGCGCCGCCGAATACCCCGTTCGACAAACTGTTCGCCTCGGGCTTTGCCGCCGTGGTCGCGATCGAGCATGCCTCGAAGATCATCAAGGACAAGACATACGAGCAATACGCCAAGCGCGCCGGCGGCTTCACGCTGAACGCAATCGACGAGGCCAAGGCACTGGCGCGCAAATATCCGGCGATCTCGGAGGAGACGGTCTCGACCGGCATGCTGTCGTCCTCGCCGGCGATCCCCGACGACGACGTCGACACTATCGGGCTGGAATGGCTGCTGGTGGCGCAATCCTGGATGCCCACGACGACGGCCGCCGAGCTTGCGCGCATCGTCTATGAGAACAAGTCCGAGCTCGCGCTCGACAACGGCTTCGCCTCCAGGATCGAGCCGGCCGCGACCGACAAGGACGCCTTCATCGTCGCCCACCAGGGCGCTGCCGAATACATCAACGACGACACCAAGTCGTTCATGGATCGCTACAGCGACGTGATGTATCTCGGCGCCGCCGCGCTCAGCATCATCGGCTCGATCTTCGCTGCGATCTACACCAAGGTTACCCGCGTCGCGCCGGCGCGGGCCAGCGAGCTGGCTGGCCGGATCCTCGACATCGGCGAGCGCGTCGAGCACACCACCTGCACCGAGGACCTCGACGAACTGCAGGACGAGCTCGAGGCGATCCTGCGCGGTGCGGTGATCGGCCTGCGCGACGGCACGGTTTCCAGCGACGGCCTCGACACCTTCAAGCTTGGCTACGAGCTGGTCCGCGACGAGATCGCCCTGCGCCGCGATCATCTCAAGCGCCACCCGGCAACACCGGATGACACCCTCGTGGTGGTGAAGACCGCGAACGGGTGAGGACCAATCTGGTCTTGCGAGTTGGTCGCGCCACATTGATTGCCGTCGTCCTGGCGAAAGCCAGGACCCATAACCACCGCACTCGGTGATGAACGGGGTCGTGGCCACAGCGTCGCGCGGCATTCGAGATTTGGGGCAATGGGTCCCGTGCGCCAGGACGACGATGGGGATCGGTTCTCGATTCAAGATACCAGACACGCGGTGACATCACCCGCGCATGCGGGGTGATCCTGTATTCCAGCGGCTGTGCATAAGCCGAGGGGCCGCGGCGTACTGGATCGCCCGGTCCAGTCTCCGCCAAGGCTTCGACGTGGCCCCGAATCCCGTTGATGGGCCCGTTTCTGCGCGACCTATGGTCAGTGGGTATGCCCCAAAATAATAGGAACGGACCGGAGCCGGCCTGATTGGCTTTTCGTATCCCGTTCCGCGGAACGCCTTCGGAGCGTTACCTGCCCACTGCGGACCTGCCCGACCGATCGGGCGAAAGGTTGCGCATGATGGACAGCCCCCTTCGCAACGAACTCCTGGCGCTTCTTCCTCCTCGTGACTTGCAGTCGCTGGCGGCGAAGTCGAACGTCGTGGAGTTCACCCAAGGCGACGTCGTCCAAAGGGAGCGCGAGGAAGTCACGGACATCTACTTCCCGTTATCGGGCATGCTCTCGCTGCTGGTTGTCCTGAGAGACGGGCGGATGGCCGAGACTTCGGTCGTCGGGCGGGAAGGCTTGATCGGTGTCCGCGCAGGCCTTGGCTCGCAAGCATCGCTGGTCCGCATCGTCGCTCAATTGCCCGTGCGCGCCTTGAGGATTTCGATGGAGGACTTCCGCACGATCCTGGCAAGCAGCACCGCAATGGCGGAAATATGCCTCAAGAATGCTGACATATTGCTCGACCAGGCCCGGATTACTGCGGCCTGCAACTCACTTCATCTCGTTGAGGAGCGCTTCTGCCGCTGGCTGCTTCACACTGCGGACCGGGCGGAGAGCGATCAGTTCGACCTCAAACAGGAATTGCTCTCCCAGATGCTCGGCGTGCGCCGCACCACCATCACGGATACTGCGAAAGATATCCAAAAGCGGGGCGCCATCACCTATTCGCGCGGGAAGCTGCAGATCCTGAATCGCCGCCTTCTGCTGGCCAATTCGTGCGAGTGCTACGAATTGCTGAAACGAGCCGGTTCCTAATTGTTTTGCCTCCTGCGCAGAATTAAGTCGACAACCCGACATAACGGGAATCTACTAACCCCATCACTGCCCAGCCCTCGGCAACCATCAGTGATGAGAACGCCAGTTGCGCTCCCGCCCAACTCAAGGGAGCTGCGCCATGCAAAAGCGGCGTCGTTTCGAGCAAACGCAAACACTTCGAGATCGTCTCATTTCCTATGCGCAGCAAGCGCGTGAGCTTGCTACTGCGCTCCCGCCTTGCCCCAAGAAGGAGGATCTGCTCCGCAAGGCGCAGCAGGCCGACACGGCATCGCATCTGGACGAGTGGCTGAGTTCGCCTGGACTGCAGCCGCCGAGATAGTCATGAACGAGAGAAAATCTCCCGTCTTCACGGTTTCGGGCGCCGGGCTTTGCTCAACGTCGGTCATCGTTCTCGATCTCACAGACGAGGAAACCGCGCTTGACGTCGGCCGCCGGATTGCGGCACTCAGCGGACGAACGCTCACCATCCGGAATGAGGAGGGTCTGCCTCTCGCAACCTTCGAGGGCGCGCGCAAAAATTACGTCGTCACGTTTGAAGCCAGGACTCCTGGCAAATAAGGATGTCTGGTTCCCAGCCAGCTTTCCGCGACGGACTCGCTTGCGACGTGGTGGCCGGAGGAACGATCGAAGCAATGGCGATAGAGGCAATAGAGGCTCGCGAGTCGGATTTCCGACTTATAGCAACCTTCCCTCAGCCAAGCCGTTTTCCCCCATCACCGGCCAAGGCATAGCCCGTAGGCGTCGGTGACTGAGAGACCAATAGTGCTCCCGCCTGCATCAACAAGGGAGCAGCGTCATGACAAAGCGTCGTCGTCGCGTGCGCCAAATCCAGTCGCTGGAAGAACGCCTCGCCCAGGAGGCAAACGATCTGCGCGAGGCGGCGAGTACCCTTCCTCTCGGCCCCAAGCGCGATGCGCTGCTCCGCAAGGCGCGCCAGGACGAGACGGCCGCGCAGATGACCGAGTGGCTGACTTCGCCGACCTAAGGCTACCGATCTGGGAAAGCTTTGGATCAGCAGAAAGCGTACCGACCGATTGAAGATGGGCGAGCCCGAAAATGCCAGTCGACGAGATCGAATATCAGGGCCATCGACTAACCATCGTCGAGCAACGCGGCGGCGGCTATCTGGTCGAAATCACACCGCTTGCCGGCGGGCCAACGATCAGGACGCAGACCTTCCAAAGCACCCAGGAGGCGATCGCCAGGGCCAAGGCTACCCTCGCGAAGCATCCCGGCACGCGATGAGCTGCGTTGGCGTGGCTGATACAGATCGAAAACTTGCACCCAATGAACAACACGCTGGCGCGCACCGATAGCCGGCAGCTGCTCGGTCGGACCACCGGCGAACAGAAATTAGGAGGCCCCGTTTGGAACCAAGCGGAACACCGGGAGTCGACTCGAAGCTCCCGACTTCAGCCCCCAAGCCCATCGGGAGTGGTGATCCCTGGCGCCGTGAAACCTCCAGCGCCGGGGGTCGCCGGTTGACCGGCCAGACCGGGAAGCCGGAACACGAATAAGCGATTCGCGCGCCGAACAGAGACAGACTTATTGCCTTGGATGACGGGTTTCGAAAATGAAGGCAGCCTTGAACACGGCGCCGTCTTCCGTCCGCACCTCGATTGCAACGTCGTGCCGGTCGTCCAGCGCCGCAAAGTCCCTCGCCAGTTCGCCGAGGGTGCGGGCGGCTTCCATTTCGGCGGATCTTTGATCCGGAAACTCCAGGCCCTCTTCATCCGGATAGAGCCCGGTGCCATCCCTGATATCGAAGAAATAGCGCAGCATCCGATCGCCTCCGTCATGGTCGGCGGCCATGGTCAACAACAGGAAGCACAGGGAAATCGTTCCTAGCTGGGTTTCATGGGAACTGCGGCGCGCCAGATTCTGCTTGCGCCCGTGGAGCCCTGCGCGTTGCGCATCTCCCGAAGGACGCGCCGGTCATCCCGCTGCAACGT
Organism: Bradyrhizobium sp. CER78; assembly: GCF_029846235.1. GTDB lineage: Bacteria > Pseudomonadota > Alphaproteobacteria > Rhizobiales > Xanthobacteraceae > Bradyrhizobium. The sequence continues at coordinate 59,750 of NZ_JARVWP010000025.1, read as the reverse complement.
CCGACGACGTCCTGACAGCGTCGAGCTGCCTCCCCTCGTGATCCATATGCAGGTAGTTCGGATTGAACAGGCCCGCGCGCATCAGCCGGTCGAGATTGGGGACGGACAGCGTCTTGCCCTTGAGGACGATCAGCCCCTCGGCGCGCAGCTCCTGCAGGGTCCGGTTGACGTGGACCTTGGAAAGCCCGGTGGCGTCGGCGAGATCGCCCTGGGTCAGCGGGAAGTCGCAGCTGTCGGCCCGGGTCAGGCCGGCGAGACGCAGCCGAAGCCAGATCTCGCAGAGCAGATGGGCGATCCGCTCCAGCGCCGTGCGCTGGCCGAGGCTCATGATCCATTCGCGCTGGATCGCTGCATTGACCAGGGTTTCCCACCAGAACGCAGTGACGATGCGCGGATGCCCGGCTGCGACCTTGTCGAAGAACTCGCGCGAGAGATCGGCGATCGACACCGCGGTGATGGTGCCGATCGAATGATCCATCTCGCGCAGGATGAAAACATTCACGTCGCAGATGTCGCCGGGCAGGAAGAACGACACCACCTGGCGCCGGCCATCCTCGAGCTGCTTGTAGCGATAGGCCCAGCCGGACAGGATCAGATGGACATCCTTCGGCTTCTCGCCTTCACGGACGATATCGACGCGCGGCGCAAAATGGCGGACACGCTCGGTCGCCGCGCGATTGAGGATGACGTGGTCTACCGGCGAAAGCCGTACGAACTGCTCCAATTTCCAGACTAGCGACGCCGACGACATTGATCTCCCCGCAGGTGTAATCGGGTAACTGCCGGGCTGTTTTCAATAACGCATGTTACATTGCACAGCTATTGACGTATGTGCACTAGTGTACAGACGCCAGAGGACGCGACGGTTATTGTCCTCATGCGTCTTACAGTTCAGTTACTGTCAGGGCATCGCCGCCGTTGGCGTCCCAAGAGCCTTGCGAGCGGAGAGCCTTGCAAAGACGCAGGCCTGCAAGCGTCAGCCTTGCGGGAGCCGTCGTCGCTCAGACGAACGGCACACCGTAGTAATCATTCACCGCCCGCGTGGTGCCGATGTCGGCCCAATTCCAGTCCCGCTCGCTGCCGTATTTCGGCGCGCCGCGCAGCTGGCTCTCGGTCACGCCGGTGACATAACCACCGAGCCTCGTGTCATATTTGAGCGACTGCCAGGGCAGCGGATAGTGGTCGTTGCCGAGGCCGAGAATGCCGCCGAAGCCGAGCACAGCATAGGACACCCGGCCGCTCTTCTTGTCGATCATCACGCGCTCGATCGAGCCGATCTTGCGCTCGTCCGAGCCATAGACCGCGGTGCCTTCGACCTTGTCGCTGCCGATCAGGTTTCCGAGCTCCCTCTCGTCCATCGCCATATCATTCTCCATTGATCTCCGGGGGCCAACGATGAAGCAGGATCTTCGTTCCTGCCACGTTGCCGCAGTTGCTGCACAGCAAAACGCGGTTCAGCCGGTCGGTGGATCTCCGCGATCGTCAGCCGTCATGCCGGATCCCGGAGTTTTGTCCGCGTCGCTCAACTTCGGATCCCGCGTCGCTTCGGGCTTTGCCGGTTTTCGCTGATCTGTATTGTGGGCGGTCCGCGCGCGCGCCTTGTCGGCCGGCTGCTCCTGGCCCTTGTCGTCCTTCACGATGCCGTGGTTCGAATGTGCCATTGCTCATCTCCCTTGGCTCGTTTTCCTTGGTTCGTTTCCCTTGGTTCGTTTCCTTTGACTCAATTGCCTTGAAGCTATGCGGGCCCCGGCGATGCAATTCGCCGAGGCCCGTCACCGGATTAGTCCACTGCCTTCGGGGAGCAAAGCAGCGAACGTGTGAGCGTTACGCATGGCGCCGAAGATCGTTCCTGCGGTGCCGACGGCGATTTCGTTTAAGCCGTTGTCATGGGTTAACGACGCCCTCCGGGGAACATGCCTAGTATCGCTGGTTCCAGCGAGGAGGCGGCATGGTCAAGAAGAAGCGCAACAGGTCGCGGCCTCCCGGATCATTCGAGGAACGCCTGCAAAAATTCGCCGAGGATTCGCGCATTGCAGCACGCAAGCTGCCGCCGGGGCGGGAGCGCGAGACGCTGATGAAGAAGGCCAGGCAGACCGAGACCGTGATGGAAGTCAGCGAGCAGCTGACACTCCGCAAATAGCCGCAAGACCGGAGCAAGCTGCGATGGGAGAGCCGCGATGATCGAGGAACGATTTGACTCGCGTACACTCGCCGCCATGAATTATGCACTCGACCACGTCTGCGCCAACGCGCTTCACGGCGAGGAACATGACACCCGCAGGCGCGTTGCCAGATACATCATCAAATGCGCCAAGAGCGGCAGGACGACGCTCTCCGAGCTCACCCAAGCCGGACAGCAGGCGCTGGCCAAGGTCACCGCGGCGGCGGGATAAATTCGCATAACCTGCCTTGCCTGCAACCTGCCTTGCTCCTCTGGTCTTCAGCAAAGGCAGATACCCATGCGCATTGCAATCAGCATCGGCCTGCTCGTCTTCCTGGCCGCCGTCGGCGTCTACGCCTATGAAGGGCTCACCGTAGACGCTCCGGTGCCGACCTCCGGCATCGTCATGTTCACGATCGGAATTGCGGTTCTGGGCACGGTCTGCGTCGGCCTGATGGGCCTCTTGTTCTATTCCAGCCGCCGCGGCTACGACGAGCCGCCGCACGTGAAGCGGTAGGTGGTTTCGAGAAAGGCTTAGCTCCGCGATGTCCGTCCCGTCATCCTGAGGAGCGCGTAGCGCGTCTCGAAGGATCGACGGCCCGTCTGTGGCCGTGCATCCTTCGAGGCTCGCTTCGCTCGCACCTCAGGATGACGGTGATAGGTCCGTGTCTGTCCACGTCATTGCGAGGAGCGCAGCGACGAAGCAATCCATTCCTCCGCTTGCCGAGCGATGGATTGCTTCGCTTCACTCGCAATGACGTGGATAGGCTGGCGCTAGGATGCCACCGCCACCCGCGCGCGAATCTCGGCGATCTTGCGCTTGAGCGATGCCTGCCGCGGATCAGGCATGATGGCGGCGCGGGCCTCGGTGATGGCGCCAGCAAGGTCGGGGAGCGCGAGCACGCCGTCGAAGGTCGGCTTGACCAGCCCGTCGATGATTACGTGCCAGTCCGCGATGCCCTGGCGATAGCGATCGCCGTAGCCCTGGATCATGGTCGCGGTCTGCACGATGGCCGGGGCAGCGGCCGGCTGCTTGGTCAGGCTGCGGTCGATCATGTGCAGCCAGCGCTCGACCCAGACCCGCTCCTTGGCGTAGCGCCCCGAGAACAGCCGCCAGCGCTTCAGGCCCGCCTCGATCCTGAGCCGGCGAACGCTGAAGCGGGTGTTGGCGTTGAAGCGGATCGAGACCCGGCGGCGGCGCCAGCCGAACTGATCGAGCACGCCGAGGATCGGATCGGCGACCATCTCCGGCAAGGCGTCGATCAACTCGTCGAGGCGCAGCTTCTTGACGTCGTCGGCGGAGCGCGCCGCAAGGCCGCCCGCCGCATTGACTTCGCCGAGCTTGAGCTGCGCGATGCGGATCGCATCCTCATAGGCCATGCGCTCGGCCATCAGCCGCGCGATCTCTGCCAGCAGGGTGTCGTCAACGCCGCGGCGCCCGACGAAGCGCTTGAGCCGGTCGATATAGAGCTGGGCGTAGCTCGTGCTCTGATAGACGATCAACAGCTGGATGGCCGCGGTGACCGCCGGCCCGAGATGGTCCGGGCAGGCCTCGGGCAACACCGGCGGTCCCTCGTCCTCGTCGCCGATGATATCGGCAAACAAGTAACGGAGCGAAGCCAGCAGACTGTCGTCATCCGGCACTGCGGCGCCTCCAGAACTGGTCGCGGGGCTCATGCAGGTTTTGGCTCCGCGACCTGTGGGGTGGCGTGTTGCGCGAGCCGTTGCTCGAGCGTCGCGATATTCTGGAACAGGCGGGCGCTGAACAGACGCAGCAAATAGAAGCCGAACGCCGGGTTCTGCACGTAAAGCTGCTCGACCTGGTCATAGGTCACCGACAGCACCATGCCGGTTTCGACGCACTCCAGCGTCTGGGTTCGCGTGTTCGACGGCGACAGCATGCCGAACTCGCCGACCAGGGCGCCGACCGGCAGCTCGATGCCGGATTCGACCAGGCGGAAGCGGCCGCTGACGATGTAGAAGATGCTGTCGGCCTTCTCGTCCTTGTAGAACAGGACCTCGCCCGCGGTGCATTTGCGCTCCGTCGTGAACGGCCGGAGCCAATCCATGGACAGATCGCTGTTGACCGATTTCTTCACGTTGCGGACCAGTTGCAGCATCTGGTGCAGACGATAGGTGTTCACCGGCAGCAGCACCGCGTGCAGGATCAGCGTCGCGTAATTGTGGGTCGGGACCGCGGTCGCGATCAGGATGATGTTGGTCAGGATGGCGAAGACGCGCAACGGGATCATGGTGCGCATCGAGAGCGTCGCAACCACGAAGATCGATGCGAAGAAACTGCCGGCGGCACCGGCGTGCTGGGCGAGATGTGAGGTATCCATCGGAAACCAACCAATTCTCAAGAAGTGAACAAGATCGCCTTATTAGTCGCTTCATTCCTGCTCAGGTTGCCCGCCCAAGTCGCATAGCTATCGCGTCCGCCGGCATCCTTGATATATGGGGAAAAAAGCGACGATTTGTCCGATTTCTCACATTCGCGGGCGCAAAAACGGGCCAACATGGTTAGGCCATTCGTCCAACAGACGGGACTTTCGCCGCGATCATCCCGCCGCGGCCTGCGCGTTGACGGCCTCAACCGGGAGAGGCACGTTGTGACACAGGCTCCACCGCTCGCGGGGCCTTGATTCCAGCAGTTCAGCGACAGGCAAGCTCCGTTCCGATGTCCAAGCCGCTCGTCCTTCCGGCCTTGACGCGCTTCGTTTCCGCCACCGCCGGCCGCAATATGACCACGGCGGCCTATGTCGCGGTCACGGTCGGCGTTGCCATGATGACGCTGCTGACGGTCGCGCCGGCCTATGACGCGGTGCCGCGCTGGGTCGATGCGCTGCTGTGGGCCTGCCTTGCCTATTTCGTGTTCGAATGGCTGGTGCGGCTGCGCCACATGCGGCGGCAGGACAAGTTCTGGTTCTACCAGCTGTCCAGCGCCGGCATCGTCGATGCGATCGGCGCGCTGGCGGTGCCGCTGGCGCTGCTCGCCGGCATCGAGCCGAAGACCGCATGGCTGCTCGGCGTGCTCTGGGTGCTCAAGGTGGTGCCCGGCATTCCCGGCCTGCGCCAGCTCCGCCGCGTGCTGGTAGTGGAATCCGGCCCGCTGCTCAGCGTGCTCGTGATCTTCCTGATGGTGGTGTTTCTGGCCTCGGTCGCCGAATACTTCCTGGAACGGGACGTCCAGCCGCAAACCTTCGGCAGCGTGCCGGCGGCGCTGTGGTGGGCGGTGGTGACGCTGACCACGACCGGCTATGGCGACGTGGTGCCGATCACCCCGCTCGGCCGCATCGTCGCCGCCATGGTGATGATCTCGGGCCTCGGCGTGTTCGGGTTGTGGACCGGTATTCTGGCGACCGGCTTTGCCAACGAAACCCGCCGCGACAATTTCCTGAGAACCTGGGAGACCGTCAGCAAGGTGCCGTTCTTCGCACATCTCGGCCCCGCCGCGATCGCCGACGTCACCCAGGTGCTGCGGACCATCGACCTGCCGCCGCGCACCATGATCATCCGCAAGGACACCAACGGCGATTGCATGTATTTCGTCGCCGCCGGCGAGGTCGAGGTCGACCTGCCCGGGCGCAAGGTCAAGCTGGGCGAAGGCGCGTTCTTCGGCGAGATGGCGCTGCTCGGCAACGCCAAGCGCGGCGCCAGCGTCGCGACCAGCAAGGTGACCCGGCTGTTGGTGCTTGACCTGGTCGATTTCCGCCTGTTGATGGCAAGGCATCCCGATCTCGCCGAGACCATCGATGCCGAGGCGAAGCGGCGCGAACGTGAGAATCAATAATGGAGACCAAGATGGCTGACGCGGCCGACACCGCCAGCGGACCCGTGCTCGAAATCGCGGGCGCGCGCGCCACGATCCGCCTCAACCGGCCGAAGCATCTCAACCGCCTGCAGGCTGAGGACCTCGGCGAGCTCGTGAAACTGTTCGACCGGATCGAGGCCGATCCTGCGATCCGGGTGCTGGTGCTGACCGGAACCGGCCGCGCGTTCTCGGCGGGCTACGATCTCAACTCGGTGGCCGAGCGCGCGGTGAGCGCCAATGAGCAGCAGAGCGCGGGCTCGGCGTTTGAGGTCGTGGTCAACCGGCTTGAGGATTTGAGCGTGCCGACGATCTGCCGGCTCAATGGCGGCGTCTATGGCGGCTCGACCGACCTTGCGCTCGCCTGCGACTTCCGCATCGGCGTCGATACCGCCGAGATGTTCATGCCGGCGGCGCGGCTCGGGCTGCACTATTACAAGAGCGGCATCCAGCGCTACGTCACGCGGCTCGGCGTCGACAACGCCAAGATGCTGTTCCTGACCGCGCAGAAGATCACGGCGCCGGAGATGCTGCGGATCGGCTACCTCACCGCGATGGTGTCGCTCGACCTGCTAGACGAGGAGGTCGACAAGCTGGCGACGATCCTGGCCGGCAATGCGCCGAAGGCAATGGCCGGCATGAAGCGCGCGATCAACGAATTCGCCCGCGGCGAGCTGGATGAGGCCGCCGCCGACGCCCGCCATCGCGACAGCATGCGCGGCGACGAGATCAAGGAAGGCATCAAGGCCTTCGCCGAAAAGCGGGCGCCAAGGTTCTAGGGCACCGCCCCACACTATCAGCACCGTCACCCTGAGGAGGCCGCGGAGCGGCCGTCTCGAAGGGTCGACGGCCCAGCTGGTGGCCGTGCATCCTTCGAGACGCGCGGAGCCTGTCATCGGGCCGCGCTTCGCGCGGACCCGTTGGCCCTCCTCAGGATGACGGGTCTAGCAGGAACGCACTGATACCACCTTACCCTGGAGGGGGAGGGTCGTTGCGCATGCAGCGCAGCGGAATGTAAGACGGGGTGGGGTGATCTCTCAACACGGGCAGCGCCCGATTGGAGAGATCACCCCACCTCGCCGCTCATTTCATTCGCGTCGATCCTCCCCCTCCAAGGGAGGATAAGAAGGGGACCTTACGCCCGCTTGCTCCGCATCGCGCGGGTCTGCGTGATGTCGGGGTCGCGCGCCAGTGCCTGGTAGCGCTTGCTGTCGACGGCGTAGATCGCGATGCGGCCTTCGGCGTCGGCGTGCACGCCCCAGCCGAAGCGTTTGCCGAGCGGCGAGGCGCGCATGCACGCCTGGCCGCGCGAGAAAAAGGTCTCCCGCGCGAGGCTGCGCTCCTTCTTCGCCGCCTTGCTATCGAGCGCGCGGCCGGCCGACGACGTGGCGAACACCACGTCGTCGGAGGTGTATTTGTAGGGCGCGCCGGAAATCATCCGGAATTGCAGCACGGCGACCGTCGGCTGGCCGCCGCGCAGCTGCGGCTCCTCGCCGCTCCGCGCCGGGCAATCCTCGGCGACGCGGATCAGGGTGTTGAAGCAGTTGGTGCTGTGCAGCTCTTTCGCCATCGGCACGATCCGTATCACACTCCCACGGCCGCCGCATGCTGCGCCGCCATCTCGTCGTCGGCCTTCGATATCCGTTCGAAAGCCGGGCGCGCGGTGATGCGTTCGGCGTAGCGGACGAAGACGTCCCTTTTCGGTACGATGCCGAACATCATGGTCCAGCTCAGCGCGACGCCCCACAGGATGTCGGCCGCCGTGATCGCATCGCCGAACAGATAGGGCCCCTTGGCGAGCTGCGCCTCCAGCGCGCCCAGCATGGTGTCGTAATCGGCATAGGGCGACTGCGTGATCGGTGCCGGCGCGCGCTTCATGAAATGGTCGATCACCGCCGGCTCGAATGAGGAGCCATAATAGGCGATCCAGCGCAGATACGGGCCGCGGCGCGGGTCGTTCAGCGCCGGCGTCAGACCGGCCTGCGGAAACAGGTCGGCGAGATAGATGAAAATCGCGACCTGCTCGGTCACCAGCGCGTCGCCATGGCGGATCGCCGGCACCTTGCCGAGCGGATTGATGGCGAGATACGCGTCCTTGCGCTGCTCGGCCGCCTTCATGTTGAGGACATGCAGATCGTAGGGCGCGCCAAGCTCCTCCAGCAGCACCCGGGTGCCGGTGGCGCGGCTCTGTGGCGAGTAATACAGCGTGACACGGTCCGTGGGTGCAGCATTGGTCATAGGCAGGTCTCCTTGTGCCGACAGGGGCATCGCCTCCTTATGTCCGCCTATACCTGACATCTTGTGTCAGGTATGATTTGGCCATGCGCGCGAGCCGGCTGTTTTCCATCCTCACCACCCTGCAGGCGCGGGGACAGGTCACCGCGCCCGAATTGGCCGAGGCCTGCGAGGTTTCGGTACGCACGATCTATCGCGACATCGATGCGCTGGCCGCCGCTGGCGTGCCCGTCTATGCCGACCGCGGCGCCGAGGGCGGCTATCGGCTGCTCGACGGCTACCGCGTGCGGCTCAACGGACTGTCGCAGGGTGAGGCCGAGGCGCTGTTCATGGCGGGACTGCCCGGCCCCGCCGCCGCGCTCGGCCTCGACGCCGCGATGGTGGCGGCGCAGACCAAGCTGACGGCGGCGCTGCCGGAGCATTTGCGGCCCACCGCGAACCGGATGCAGCAGCGCTTCCACTTGGACGCGCCCGGCTGGTTCGGCGAGACCGAGGAACCGAAGCATCTGCGCGCGATTGCCGGCGCGGTGCTGCGCGAAAACCTGATCGAGATACGCTACCAGAGCTGGAAGGCCGAGAAGCGGCGGCGCGCGGCGCCGCTCGGCCTCGTGCTGAAGGGCGGCAGCTGGTATCTCGCCGGCCTCGTCGACGGCAATGTGCGCACCTACCGCGTCGCGCGCGTGCTGGATTGCACCGTCCTGGAGACGCCGTTCGCGCGGCCGGTGGACTTCGACCTCGCGGCCTATTGGCGTGCCTCGATCGAGCGGCTCGAGGCCGAGCTGCATCCGAACGAGGCCACGGTGCGGCTGTCGCCGCTCGGGCTAAAACTGTTCGATGCGCTGGCGCATCCTTACGTGAAGGCGCGGATGCGGCTTGCTGATGGTACCGACGCCGACGGCTGGCACATCGCCACCATGCCGGTCGGCAAGACGGTGTGGCATGCCGCGACCGAGCTGCTGCGACTCGGCGCCGAGGTCGAGGTGATCGCGCCCGACGGGCTGCGCGAGAAGATGGCAGAACTCACCGGCGCGATGGCCGCGCGCTACGCGAATGCGCCGCGGCAGCGCCGCGTGGCGGGACGCAGGGGCTAATAGCGGCTGTCGGAGCTGATGACGAAGCGGTCGAGGAAATTGACCGGCAGGATCTCGAACTTGTCCAGCTCCAGCGTAATCCCGGTCACGAAATCGACGCCCTTGATCGTGCCCTGGAGATCGATCCTACGGCCGCGGCGCAGGCCGCGTGTTTCCGGATGTTGCTCGATGTCGATATAGGCATAGATCGGATTGTCGAGCCGTGCATGGCGGTGCCAGCCGCGTTGCAGAAAGCTGAATTGCAGCACCTGGCCCGCGCCCCAGTCGATCGCGTCGAAGAAGCGGGTCTTCCAGGCAACAGGCTGTCCCAGATAATGCGCGGCAATGAACGCGTCGCGCTCGAGCGCAGGCAGACGGTGCAGTTGCCAGCTGATCTCGGCTGGCGTCGGAGCGGCGTTGTTCGCCATTGTTCTTCTTGGGTTTTTCTTGTCGCTTCTTCTTGTCCTCGGCGGAGGGATAAGTTCCGCCTTGAGGAAATTATACATCAACGAATGTGACAGTATCAGCCACAGTTGCGCGCGAGGTGCGGTAGCTGTTCACCTTGTGCGCGTTGTCGGCATAGCCGAACGAGATACCGCAGACAACCCGGCGGTCGTCAGGCAGGTTGAAATGGCGGCGGATCAGCCCGGAATGACGCGCGAGCGCGGCCTGCGGGATAGTGCCGAGCCCGAGCGCCTGCGCGGCCAGCATGAAGTTCGAGACATAGCCGCCGCAGTCGATCGCACCATAGATGCCGAGCGGCTCGTTGGTGTGGATGACTGCGACATGCGGCGCGCCGAAGAAATTGTAGTTCTCCAGCGCCTGCTTCGAATAGGCCGCCTTGTCGCCGCGCGCGATGCCGAGCGTGTTGTAGAGCTGGAAGCCGCTCTCGCGGCGTCGCTCCAGATAGACGCCGACATATTCGCGCGGCGGCGTGAAGTCGTGGTCGTCCTTGGCGCCGGACGCAGCCTCGGCATAGATCGCCTTGCGGAAGCGCTCCTTGGCCTCGCCGGACGCGATCAGCACCTGCCATGGCTGGCTGTTGCACCAGGACGCGGTGCGCTGCGCGACGCTGAGGATATGTTCGATGACGTCGCGCGGCACCTCGCGCGGCAGGAACGCGCGCACCGAGTAGCGCTCGTTGAGCAATTCCTCGAGCGCGCCGATGCGGTCTTCGGATGAATAGCGCGGGCCCGGTGTCTTCGCGTCCATGGCGCTTCCTCTTTCCTGTCATTCCGGGGCGCGCGCAGCGCGAACCCGGAATCTCGATCCAAACCTCTGGATTCCGGGTTCGATGCTCCGCATCGCCCCGGAATGACGACTAGCCCCGCCCCTTGGTCGGGATCTTGTTATAGGGCACGTCCTTGTCGACGCGGATATCGCCGGGCAGGCCCAGCACACGCTCGGCGATGATGTTGCGCAGGATCTCGTCGGTGCCGCCGGCGATACGCATCGAGGGCGAAGACAAGAGCATCTGCTGGAACTGGCCGTTGGCCTGCTCCTCGTCCATGCCGGTGAGGCTGCCCGCGGCGCCTTCCAGATCCATCGCATAGGTCGCGATGTCCTGCAGCATCAGGCCGGAGACGAGCTTGCCGATGGAATTTTCCGGACCCGGCCGCTCGCCCTTCGACAGCGCCGAGATCGCGCGGTAGCTGGTGTATTTCAGCCCGCTCGCTTTCACCGCCCAGCTCGCAAGCTTGGAGCGCACCGCCGGATCGTCGATCGCGAGACCATCTTCCAGCATCAGATTGGAGCAGAACTCGAACATCTCGGGCACGCCGGTCGCAAGCCGCGCGCCGATCGACATGCGCTCGTTCATCAGCGTGGTCAGCGACACGCTCCAGCCCTCGCCGACGGCGCCGAGCCGCTGGCTGTCCGGGATCACGACGTCGGTGAAATAGACCTCGTTGAATTCCTGCATGCCGTTGGCCTGCTTGATCGGCCGCACTTCGACGCCGGGGCTCTTCATGTCGAGGAAGAACATCGTGAGGCCCTTGTGCTTGGGCACATTCGGATCGGTGCGCGCGATCAACAGGCCGTAGTCGGAGTAATGCGCGCCCGAGGTCCAGATCTTCTGGCCGTTGACGACCCAATTGTCGCCCTTCTTCTCGGCGCGGGTGCGCAGGCCCGCGACGTCGGAGCCGGCCGACGGCTCGGAGAACAGCTGGCACCAGATCTCCTCGCCCGCAGCAAGCTTCGGCAGATAGCGGCGCTTGGCCTCTTCGCTGCCCCAGGCCATCACGGTCGGGCCGCACATACCTTCGCCGATCTGGAACGGTTGCGTCAGCTTGCCGTAGACGCCTTCTTCCTGCTGCCAGATCACGCGCTCGATCGGGGTGGCACCGCGGCCGCCATATTCCTTCGGCCAGTGCAGGCAGGCCCAACCGCCTTCCGCCTTCTTCTTCTGCCAGGCCTTGCCGACCTCGACCATGTCGTGCTTGGCAAGCCTGATACGGCCGAGCGAGGACTTCGAGAGCTCCTCTTCGAACTCCCTCGGCGCGTTGGCGGCGATCCACTTGCGGGCGATGGACCGGAATTCGGCTTCCTGCGGCGTGTCATGGAAATTCATGGCGGCTCCTTTTTCTTTGTCATTCCGGGGCGATGCGAAGCATCGAACCTCAGATGCGCAATTGCGCATCGGGGAATCTGGAGATTTGTTATTCGGCTCGAGGTTCCGGGTTCGCCGCTGCGCGCTGCCCCGGAACGACAGTCATGACCTTCCCTTGGTCGGGATCTTGTTGAAGGGAACGTCCTTGTCGACCCGGATGTCGCCGGGCAGGCCCAGCACGCGCTCGGCGATGATGTTGCGCATGATCTCGTCGGTGCCGCCTTCGACGCGGGTGCCCGGCGCGCGCAGCAGCATCGCCTGGAATTTGCCGGCGACCTCGGCATCCTCGGGACCGCTCAAGGCACCTGCGGCGCCCTGCAGATCGAGCGCGTAGGTCGCGACGTCCTGGATCATCGAGCCGGCGACCAGCTTGCCGATCGAGTTCTCCGGTCCCGGACGCTCACCGCGCGACAGCGCGGAGATCGCGCGCATGCTGGTGTATTTCAGCCCGCTCGCCTTCACCGCCCAGTTCGCGAGTTTCGAACGCACCGCGCGGTTCTCGATCGCGGGACCGTCTTCCAGCATCAGGCTGTTGCAGAAGTCGAACAGCTCGGGGAAGCCGGTGGCGACGCCGGCGCCGATCGACATGCGCTCGTTCATCAGCGTGGTCAGCGACACGTTCCAGCCGTCATTGATATTGCCGAGCCGCTGCGAGTCCGGAATCCGCACGTCGGTGAAATAGACCTCGTTGAAGTCGGACGCTCCGCTCGCCTGCTTGATCGGCCTGACCTCGACGCCCGGGCTCTTCATGTCCAGGAAGAACATGGTGAGGCCCTTGTGCTTCGCGACCGTCGGATCGGTGCGGGTCAACAGGATGCCGTAGTCGGAATAATGCGCGCCGGAGGTCCAGATCTTCTGGCCGTTGATGACCCATTCGTCGCCGTTCTTCTCGGCGCGGGTGCGCAGGCCTGCGACGTCGGAGCCGCCGGCCGGCTCGGAGAACAACTGGCACCAGATCTTCTCGCCGGAGGCGAGCGGCGGCAGATATGTGCGCTTCTGCTCCTCGCCGGCGAACGCCATCATGGTCGGACCGCACATGCCGTGGCCGATAATGAACATCGAGCTGAGGCGGCCGAACGGGCCCTCCTCCTGCTGCCAGATCACGCGCTCGATCGGCGAGGCGCCGCGGCCGCCATATTCCTTCGGCCAGTGCAGGCAGGCCCAGCCGGCATCGGCTTTCTTCTTCTGCCAGGCCTTGGCGACCTCGAGAATGTTGGCGCCCTTGAGCGCAACGCGGCCGAGCGAGGCCTTGCGCAGCTCGTCCTCATATTGCTTCGGCGCATTGGCCGCGATCCAGGCTTTCGCCTCGGCGCGGAATGCGGCCTCCTGCGGGGTGTCGTCGAAATTCATCCTGATCTCTTTCCGTCATTCCGGGGCGATGCAAAGCATCGAACCCGGAATCTAGAGGTTATTTACTCATCTCGGGATTCCGGGTTCGCGAGCGTTGCTCGCGCCCCGGAATGACGACTCGGTGTTACGCCGCGTTCTTCTTGCGCATGCGATCGATCAGCGCGTCTTCCCAATAGGACAGGCTGCCGAGACCGAGCGCCATCGCATTGGCGCGGCGATAGTACATGTGGCAGTCGAACTCCCAGGTGAAACCCATGCCGCCGTGAACCTGGATGTTGTTCTTGGCGCAGTGCTGGAACGCCTGCGTCGCGCTGATGCGCGCGGCGGCGGCGGCTTCCGGCAGTTCGCCGGCATTGGTCGAAAGCGCCCAGGCGCCGTAGTAGCAATTCGAGCGCGCCAAGGTCGCCGAGACATACATGTCGGCCAGCATATGCTTGACCGCCTGGAACGAGCCGATCGGACGGCCGAACGCGATACGGTCGAGCGCGTAGTCGCGGCCCATCTCCAGCGCGCGGTCGGCGCCGCCGACCTGCTCGAACGCCGTCAACACGGCGGCGCGATCGAGCACCTGGGCGATCACGCTCCAGCCCTCGCCGGCCGCGCCGAGCGGCTCGGCCTTGCAATCCTTGAAGGTGATCTCGGCCTGGCCACGGGTGAGATCGATGTTGGTCAGCGACTTCACCTCGACGCCGCCGGCCTTGAGATCGACGATGAACAGGGAAATGTCCGACTCGCGTCCGCTTGAGCCGGTGCGCGCCGCGACAACAGCGAAATCGGCGATCGCACCATCCGGCACAGGCTTCTTGACGCCGTTGAGCACGCCGCCATTGGCGGTGACCTTGACCGCCTTCGGCGAGGGATTGCCCTTGCCCTCGAACAGCGCCAGCGTGCCTATGGCATCGCCCGAGGCGATCTTCGGCAGCCACTTCTGCTTCTGCGCGTCACTGCCCGCGATCAAGATCGCCTCGGCGGCGAGATAGACGGTCGAGGAGAACGGCACCGGCGCCAGCGCGCGGCCCATTTCCTCCGCGATCACGCAGAGCTCGAGATGGCCGGCGCCCGCACCGCCGAACTGTTCCGGGATCGCAACCCCGAGGAAACCCATCTCGGCGAGGCCCTTCCACAGCGACTTGTCGTAAGACGCCTTGCCGTCGAGCACCTCACGCACGGCCTTCGGCGGGCACTGCTCGCTGAGGAACTTCCGCGCCTCGTCGCGCATCTGCTTCTGTTCGTCGGAGAAATCGAAATTCATGGCGTTACCTTCTTGGTTCTTGTCGTTTCAATTAGCCGTCATTTCGGGGCGCGCGCAGCGCGAGCCCGGAATCCATGGAACAGCAGAGTATGCGGCTTGATGGATTCCGGGCCTGGGCCTCGGCGGCGCATCCCGGAATGACGAATGGAGAGAGAGACTAGCCTCAGCACAGCACGATCACCTCGCCGCAGGGCTGCTCGGCATAGAGCTTCTCCACCAGTGCGGCGCGGCGTTCGAGGCCGGCGCGCTGGTTGATGTAGCCCTTGTCGGTGAGCTCGTTGCCGTCGATCGACGGCGGCTCGACCATCAGCATCGCACGCGCGATGCGCATGCTGCTGCCGGTGGTGGACGCGTTGTGGGCCTGCAGGCCCTTTTGGAGACAGGCGATCACGTCGGGATGCCGGATAACGTCCTCATAGCTCGCGTCGGCATTGCCGACGAGCTGACGGCAGGCATGCAGGTTCGGCCAGCACAGCAGGCCGATGAACTCGCGGTCCTGCCCCGCCACCAGCGCATCATGCACGACCGGCGTCGCGGCCGCGATCGCGTCGGTGCGCAGTGAGCCAACATGGACGAAGGTGCCGGTGGTCAGCTTGAAATCCTCGACCACGCGGCCAGCGAAGATGATGCCTTGCAGCGGATCCGCAGGATCCACGAACACGCCGGCATCGCCGATGCAGTAGAAGCCTTCCTCGTCGAACATCTTCGCCGTGAGATCGGGCTGGCCGAAATAGCCCGGCGTGACGTTGACGCCGCGCAGCCGCAATTCGTATTTCGAGCCGCACGGCACCATCTTCAGCTCGACGCCGGGGAACGGCAAGCCGATCAGGCCGACGCGCTCGGTGTCCCAATAGGTGCCGGTCGAGGTCGGCGCGGTCTCGGTCGAGCCCCAGCCGGTGTAGAACACGATGCGCTCGCCGGTCGTTTTCACCGCCAGCGCCTGCATGCGGTCATAGAGATCGTCGGGCAGTCGGGCGCCGCCATAGGCCATGATCGAGAGATTCTTGAAGAAGCTCCGACAAAGCGCCTCGTCCTTCTCCATCGCGGCCGCGAGCGCGGCATAGCCGGCCGGCACGTTGGCGTAATAGGTCGGCGACACCTCGCGCAGATTGCGGATGGTCTCCTCGAACTGGCCCGGCATCGGCCGGCCGTCGTCGATATAGAGCGTGCCGCCATCGACCAGCACCGGATTGAACGCGGCGTTGCCGCCCATGGTGTGATTCCACGGCATCCAGTCGAGCACGGTCGGAATCGGCCCCGCCGTTTCGCGTGGCCGCACCTGCATCATCATCGCCGCGTTGGCGCACATCATCTGCTGGGTGTTGATGACGGCCTTGGGCATGCCGGTCGAACCCGAGGTGAACAGCAGCTTGCCGACGGTATCGGGCGTGATCTTCGCGATCGAATTGCCCACATCAGCCGTGACAGGCGTTGCCGCGAGCTCGGCAAACGCCACGCTCTTGATGCCCTCGCAGGGCCGCAGCACGTGCACGACCGTGATACCGGTGAGGTCGATCGCCCTGAGCGCCTTCTCGAAGGTCGGGCCATCCTGCACCATCACGACGGCGGGCTTGATCAGATTGAAGAGATATTTGAGCTTGAGATGATCCTGGCTCATCAGCGAATAGGCCGGCGACACCGGCGCGGCCGGCAGCCGCGCCTGCATCGCGGCCTGCGTCATCAGCGCGTGCTCGATCGAATTGCCCGACAGGATCGCGACAGGCCGGCCGTCGGCAATGCCGAGGTCGAGCAGGCCTTGCGTCAGCGCATCGACGGTGCGCTTGGCTTCGCCATAGGAGACCTTGCGCCATTGCCGGTCGGGACCGCCGCGTTGCGCGAGCCAGATGCGCTCAGGCGCCTGCGCCGCCCATTTGGCGAGATAGGCCGGGATGTGCGTCTCATAAGCCTGGAGCGGAATCCGCGACTTCAGGACGACGGTGCCGTCGCCGCGCCGATCAATCGCGATGTCACGCGCGAGCCAATCCACCTTACGGAAGGCGGGTTTCGTCAGCATCGCCGCGTCTCCATCCATTTTGCGTCTCCCGGAATTCTTGTCCTTTTGAGGATCTGTTCTCAGCGCCTGATATAGACAGGCTTTCGTTTCTCAAGGAAGGCCCTGATGCCTTCCTGGAAATCTTCCGAGCGGCTGCACAGCACCTGGTTGCGATCCTCCATCGCGATCACGGCCTCGATCGATCCGGCATCGACGCTCATGTTGATGCATTCCTTCGAGAGGCGCAGACCGACCGGCGAGGCCGTCATCATCGCATCGACATAAGGATTGGCGGCGGTATCGAGATCGGCGGCCTCGACGACTTCAGACACGAGACCGACAGCGAGCGCGCGATCGGCGTTGATGAAACGCCCGGTGAGGATCAGTTCGGAGGCGACCGACACGCCGACGAGGCGCGGCAGGAAATAGCTGGTGCCGATGTCGCAGCCCCCTAAGCCGAGCTTGATGAAGGCACAGTTCATCCGCGCGTTCTTCGCGGCGATGCGGATGTCGGCGGCGAGCGCCAACGCGAAACCGCCGCCGGCGGCAGCGCCCTGCACCAGCGCGATGATCGGCTGCGGAGCGCGCCGCATCAGCATCACGATGTCGGCAATGCGGCGCTGCGAGTCCAGGGAGTCAGCGACGCTCGGCGGCTCGCTCTGCCCGCCGCGCCGCGCCATCGCGTGCTTGAGGTCGAGCCCGGCGCAGAAATTCGCGCCGGCGCCCTTCAGCACCACGACGCGAGTGTCGCGATTGCGCTGCAAGCCCTGGAAATAGACGTTGAGCGCGTCGATCAGCGAGGGATCGAGCGCGTTGAGGCTTTCGGGACGATTGAGCGTGACCCAATCGACTCCGTCGTGATGTTCGATCAGCAGCGGATTTGTCACGCGCATGGTCCTCCCGATCGTCGTCCCGGCCAAGCGAAGCGCGAGCCGGCACCCATAACCACAGGCTTTTGTTGTTTTGCGCGGCGTCTGCCAGGTCTGCCTGTTACAGACGCCGCGGAGTATGGGTCCCTGCGCCAGCGCGCAATTGCGCGCAAGGCCGGGACGACGGCGGAATATGCCGCTAGCGCGGCGCCATGCGGATGGCGCCGTCGAGGCGGATGGTCTCGCCGTTGAGCATCGGGTTCTCGACGATGTGGACGGCGAGATTGCCGTATTCCGAGGCGTCGCCGAGGCGGGCCGGATGCGGCACCTGGGCGCCGAGGCTCTTGCGGGCTTCCTCGTTGAGACCCATCAGCAGCGGCGTCAGGAACAGACCGGGCGCGATGGTGTTGACGCGGATCTTCAGGCTGGCGAGGTCGCGCGCGGCCGGCAGCGTGAGGCCGACGACGCCGCCCTTCGAGGCCGAATAGGCGATCTGGCCGATCTGACCTTCATAGGCCGCGACGGATGCGGTGTTGATCACGACGCCGCGCTCCTCACCGATGGTCTCGGCGGTGGCGAGGCGCTCGGCGAACAGGCGGAGCACGTTGAAAGTGCCGATCAGATTGACATTGATGATGCGGACGAATTTCGCCAGCGGGTACGTTCCGTCCTTGCCGATAATGCGCTGCGAGCCGCCGATGCCGGCGCAGTTCATCAAGACGCGCGCGATGCCGTGCGCGGCCTCGGCCTTGGCGATCGCCGCCTTGATCGCTTCCTCGTCGGTGACGTCAGCGTGCAGGGCAACGCCCTTCACCTCAGCGGCGACCTTCTCGGCGTTTTCCTTGTTCTGGTCGATCACGCCGATCTTGGCGCCCTTGGCGGCCATGGCGCGCGCGGTTGCGGCACCGAGGCCGGAGCCACCGCCGGTGATGAGAACGGCAACGTCTTTCAACTGCATAAGAGCAACCTTTCCTTGGGCGTTTCTTCTCTAGACTTCGAACTTTTATCCGGCGGCGACCGCTACCGTTTCCTTATCGGGATTGAGCACGCCGCCGAAGATCAAGGCTTCCATATGCTTGATGTATTCGCGGCAGACCTCGTCGGTGACCGGACCGACGCCGACCGCGCGCGACATCGCGTGGCGGCCGAAGAACAGGTGATCGCAGGCACCGATCAGGCTGGTGTAGAACAGCACCGGATCGATCTTGCGGAATTGGCCGGCCTTGATGCCTTCTGCGAGCAGCCGGCGGTGAAAATCGAGCAGCGGCGCGACGAAGAATTTCGACACCTCGTCCGCGGCAGAGGGCGAGCTCTCGTGCAGGAGATAATGGATCAGCCGGTTCATATAGGGGAACTGGTGATAGGCGCGGATGATGCCGCCGATATGCAGGCGCAATTTCTCCGCCGGCGTGATCGGCTGCGCCAGCAGATATTCGAGCTGCGATATCTCGGTGGCGGCGTCGCGCGCCAGCAGCGCCAGCAACAGCCCGTCCTTGTTGCCGAAATGATATTTCACCAGCGCAGCGTTGACCCCGGACTTCTGCGCGATGTCGGACAGCGAGACCTCGATCGAGGCGCGTTCGATCATCAGCTCGCTGGCTGCGACCAATAGCTTGTCGGCAGTGGCGTTTCTGCCGGCGGCGAGTTTCGTCGGTACGCTGGTATTCAACTGCGCTCTGGTCCCGCTCTGTATCTGGGCTCGACGGTAAATCGCACATAAGCCCATGGCGGGGCTGCACTCAAGAGTTAATTGATTGATTGACTAAATGCTGAGCTGCCCCTTAAATCCGGCCCAACTTTTAGGACCCCCAATCCAGAAACATCAGGGAGATCAGACATGGCCGAGGCATACATCGTCGCCGCCGCTCGCACCGCGGGCGGCCGCAAGGGAGGGCGCCTCGCCGGCTGGCATCCGGCCGATCTGGCCGCGACCGTGCTCGATGCGCTGGTCGAACGCTCCGGAGCCGACCCGGCGCAGGTCGAGGACGTGATCATGGGCTGCGTGATGCAGACCGGCGAGCAATCCACCAACATCGCGCGCAACGCGGTGATGGCCTCCAAGCTGCCGGAGAGCGTACCCGCGACCTCGATCGACCGCCAATGCGGCTCCTCGCAGCAGGCGCTGCACTTCGCGGCGCAGGCCGTGATGAGCGGCACCATGGACTGCGTGATCGCCGCCGGCGTGGAATCGATGACCCGCGTGCCGATGGGCCTCGCCTCCTCGCTGCCCGCCAAGAACGGCTTCGGCCATTACAAGAGCCCGGGCATCGAGGCGAAATATCCCAACATCGTCTTCAGCCAGTTCACCGGCGCGGAGATGATGGCCGAGAAGTACGGCCTGTCGAAGGATGAGCTCGACGAATACTCCTACAACAGCCATCAGCGCGCGATCGCGGCGACGCAAGCCGGCCATTTCAAGGATGAGATCGTGCCGGTCAAGATCACCCGCGCCGACGGCTCGACTGACACCCACCACATCGATGAAGGCATCCGCTTCGATGCCAGCCTCGACGGCATCAAGGGCGTCAAGCTGATCGCCGAGAACGGCAAGCTGACCGCGGCGAGCGCCAGCCAGATCTGCGACGGCGCCTCCGGCGTGATGGTCGTCAACGAGAAGGGCCTCAAGGCGCTCGGCGTCAAGCCGATGGCGCGCATCCATCACCTCACCATGATGGGCGGCGACCCCGTGATCATGCTGGAAGCGCCGCTGCCGGCGACCCAGCGCGCGCTGCAGAAGGCCGGGATGAAGATCGACGACATCGACCTGTTCGAGGTCAACGAGGCCTTCGCCTCGGTACCGACCGCATGGCTGAAGACCACCGGCGCCGATCCGGCCCGGCTCAACGTCAATGGCGGCGCGATCGCGCTCGGCCATCCGCTCGGCGGTTCCGGCACCAAGCTGATGACGACGCTGCTGCATGCGCTGAAGCAACGCAACAAGCGCTACGGCCTGCAGACCATGTGCGAAGGCGGCGGCATGGCGAACGTCACGATTGTCGAGCGGCTGTAACGTCGCGCGAAACGAGGCACACAGCCTCCACATCAAAGATGTCGTCCCTGCGAAAGCAGGGACCCATAACCACAAATGCCCGTGGTTAGGCGCGGCTGGGGCCACACTCAGTCCAACAACAAAAATTGGTGGTTATGGTCCCCGCGTTCGCGGGGACGATCACTTTTGATGCCTCGAGGAAACACAATGACCCATCCGTCGATCCACGCGCGCAACCATCCGGACAAGATCGCCTACCAGATGGCGGCGTCCGGCAAGGCGATCACCTATCGCGAGCTCGACGAGCTCTCGAACCAGGGCGCGCATCTGTTCCGCTCGCTCGGCCTGAAGCCCGGCGATCACATCGCGCTGCTGATGGAAAACCGCCTCGCCTTCATGGAGATCTGCTGGGCCGCACAGCGCTCGGGGCTGTATTACACGGCGATCAGCCGTTACCTCACCGAAGAAGAAATCGCCTACATCATCAGGGATTGCGGAGCGAAGGTGTTCATTACCACCCCGCAGTGTGCCGACAAGGTGAAGGGCCTGATCAAGGGTGAGGCGGGCGAACCGCTGTTCTACATGATGGATGAGCCTGCACCGGGCTTCCGCTCCTTTGACAAGGAGGCCGCCGCGCAGCCGACCACACCGGTTGCCGACGAGGTCGCCGGCTACGACATGCTGTATTCCTCCGGCACCACCGGCCGCCCCAAGGGCATCAAAAAGGAGTTCGAGGGCAACCGGATCGACGTGCCGAACCCGTTCCTGCGGATTCTCACCGCCGACATGTGCGGCATGAATGCCGACAGCATCTATCTGTCGCCGGCGCCGCTCTATCACGCGGCTCCCCTGCGCTTCAACATGATGGCGACAGTGCTGGGCGGCACCTCCGTCATCATGGAGCATTTCGACGCCGAGGAGTTCTTGAAGCAGGTCGAGAAGCACAAGGTGACGCAGTCGCAGCTGGTGCCGACCATGTTCGTGCGCATGCTGAAGCTGCCCGACGAGGTGCGGAGCCGCTACAAGGTCTCCTCGCTGAAGGGCGCGATCCACGCCGCGGCGCCCTGCCCGGTCGACGTCAAGGCCAAGATGATCGACTGGTGGGGACCGATCCTGATCGAGTATTACGCCGGCTCCGAAGGCAACGGCGTCACGGTCTCGACCTCGCAGCAATGGCTGACCCATCGCGGCACCGTCGGCCGCGCGGTGGTCGGCAAGGTCAAGATCCTGGACGAGAACGAGGAGGAGGCGCCGACGGGGCAGATCGGGCAGGTCTATTTCGCCGACGCGCCGGCTTTCAGCTATCACAACGATCCCGAGAAGACGAAGAAGGCCTACAACGCCAAGGGCTGGTCGACGCTCGGCGATGTCGGCTACCTCGACGAAGAGGGCTTCCTCTATCTGACCGACCGCAAGAGCTACATGATCATCTCCGGCGGCGTGAACATCTACCCGCAGGAGACCGAGGACGTGCTGATCACGCATCCCGCGGTCTCCGACGTCGCGGTATTCGGCGTGCCGAACGAGGAGATGGGCGAAGAGGTCAAGGCCGTGGTGCAGCCGCACGACATCGGCAAGGCCGGCAAGGCGCTCGAAGCCGAGCTGATCGCGTTCTGCCGCCAGCATCTGTCGCCGATCAAATGTCCGAAGAGCATCGACTTCGAACAGGAGCTGCCGCGCACGCCGACCGGGAAGCTGGTGAAGCGGCACCTGCGCGACAAGTACTGGCCGAAGGCTCCCGCCAAGGCGTGACGCGCCTCACCTCCCCTGGAGGGGACGCCTCTTATCCTCCTCTGGAGGGGGAGGATCGGTTCGCATGAAATGCGAACCGAGGTGGGGTGAAGGTCCATCCACTCGGGCGCTGCCCGAGCGGAGAGATCACCCCACCCCGGCTCACATGTCTCGTCCTACGAATCTGGCTCCACCTACAACTCCGCCGCCGGCTCGCAGGCGGCGGAGGCTGCGGCGCGCAGATGCAGCTGGCCGTGCTTGCCTGATGCCGTGGTGGTCCACTGTGCATCGATCTGCTGCAGATCATCCGACAGCTTGCCGCGATGGCTGCCGTCGGACTCGAACGCACCGTCGCCATCGGGCGGCCGTTCGAATATCTCGACCTCGAGATCGGAGAGCCGGATGAACATCTCGACGCCGATCTTGGTCACGTGGCGACCGACCTCATATGACCCGCAGCCGCGCGCTTCGGCATTCTGCTCGTTCAGGGCCTTCACCTTGTCGAAGGTGATGACGACGTTCTGCACCGTATTGTCGCCATCCCACAGGAATTCACCGATATAGGCGCGCGGCAATTTTTCGGTCAGCTGCTTGATGTCGGCGGCTCGCGCGGCCGAAATCAGCACCAGACTCGTGGCCACGATGGTCAGACCGAAACGCGCCGTCCAGCCGGGCAGCTCTGCAATCCTCGCGTAGCGCATGCGGTATGCATCCTCTGGGCAAAGTTGCTATCGTCAGAACAATGGCCGCCAGCATACAGCCAATTGCGCTGGTTGTGCGGCGATGCCCAACAGGTGATCCCAGATGGAAGCCCTTCCCGACGTCCCGCTCCCCTCCATCATCCGCTCGCGCTATGTCGACGGGATCAACGGCCTCACCATGCATGTGCTCGAAGCCGGCTTCGAAACGTCAGGCCGGCCCTGCCTGTTGCTGCTGCACGGTTTTCCGGAGCTGGCGTTTTCCTGGCGCAAGGTGATGCCTGTCCTTGCCGCCGCCGGCTATCACGTGATCGCGCCGGACCAGCGCGGCTATGGGCGCACGACGGGCTGGAGCGCGGATTATGACGGCGATCTCGCATCATTCCGCCTGCCCAATCTGGTGCGCGATGCGCTCGGGCTGGTCGCGGCGTTCGGCTACAGCCACGTCGATGCGGTGGTCGGGCACGATTTCGGCTCGTCGGTCGCGGCGTGGTGCGCCTTGATCCGCCCCGACGTGTTTCGCGCGGTCGTGATGATGAGCGCGCCGTTCTCGGGCCCGCCGTCGCTGCCGTTCAACACCGCCAACGAACCGGCAAAGCCCGCGACTGACGACCCCGTGCATCGCGAGCTCGCCGCACTGCCGCGTCCGCGCAAGCACTACCAATGGTACTATTCGACCCGTCCGGCGAATGACGACATGCATCGCGCCCCGCAAGGCGTGCACGACTTCCTGCGCGGCTACTACCATCACAAGAGCGCGGACTGGAAAGACAACAAGCCGTACCGGCTGGAGTCGTGGTCTGCGGGCGAATTGGCAAAACTGCCGACCTACTATGTGATGGATCTCGCCAAGGACATGGCCGCGACCGTCGCCGAACAGATGCCCTCGCGCGAGGCGATCGCCGCCAACAGCTGGCTGCCGGACCGCGAGCTCGCCTATTACAGCGCCGAGTATCAGCGCACCGGATTCCAGGGCGGACTGCAATGGTATCGCTGCGGCACCTCAGGCGCGTTCACGGCGGAGCTGCAGACCTGGAGCGGCCGTACCATCGACCAGCCATCCGCCTTCATCTCGGGCAAACAGGATTGGGGCACCTATCAGCGTCCCGGCGTGTTCGAGGCGATGCAGACCAAGGCCTGTACCAAAATGATCGGCTGCCATCTGGTCGACGGCGCCGGTCACTGGGTGCAGCAGGAACAGCCGGATGAAGTGGGCCGGCTGCTGCTTCAGTTCCTCGCGCGCGCGGCGCAGTGACGGGCTGACGCAAGAAGAAATCTCCGGGAAATTCGTCGGGACATTTACGGGAACATTCCATGGAACCTGGCGTTGCAGCCAGCCGGTCTTGTCCGGCGGACCGAAGTGGAGAGGACTATGGAAAAGAAGATTGCCGGATTGTTGGGAGCGGTCGCATCGCTGGGCGCGCTCGGAGCAGCGCAGGCTGCGCCGGCACCCGCGCCGACTGACGTACTACAGGCGAACTCCTACGCAGAACTGCTGGAGCCGATCACCAACGCCTCGGCAAAGCTGCAAGCCCTGGACGAGGCGACGCCTCCTCCGGCGCGCGAGACCGTCCAGCTCGCGCAGTTCTATCACCACCATCATCATCACCATCACCACCACCATGGCTACTATCGCGACTATGATCGTGGCTATGGACCTCGGGTCATCGTGGTGCCGCGCTATCGGCGATACCATCACCATCATCACCACCACCATCATCACCACAGCTTCTATCGACGCGATTACTGAGCCGCGGCGGTTGGGCGACGCGACAACGGGGCCTGCGGGCCCCGTTTGTTTTCCCTGCAATGATGCGACGGCGCCTCAGGTCCCTCGCGTCTTCTCCTTGGCGGCGCGGTGGAGATGGCGGTAGGTGCCGTCGAACACCGTGTCGGTCGACGAGGTCCATTCGGTGCCGGCGGCCAGTTTGGGCCGATTGCTGTAGATGCGGCGCGCCTGCAATTCGCGCTCGGCGGCTTCTTCCTCGCCCATCGGCTCGAGCTGGAAATCCGCCTCTTCCGGAATCACGATGATCTGCGCGAACGGCTCATTCGGCCGGAAGATGTGCGTGCGTCCTTCCGCCGGTGCCTTGAACACACAGAAGAACATCATCGGCCACCAGTTGCGGATCAGCGCCGGAACGGCGATCGGCACGGTGTCGGTGCGGTCGGTGTAGAAACGCGGATGCGGCTCGGTGCGTACCGCCATGCCCTGTTCGACCTTGAGGTCGAGCAGGATCTGGTAGGTGTAGAACGTGTCGCCGAAATTCCGGAACGGCGGCCACTGCACGACGCTGTCCGGCGGCTCGCCCCAATCCGCATCGAGGTGCAAGCGGCCGTCGCGCATGGTGACGTGCAGCTCGAAGTCGTAGGGGTAGAACAACTCGATCCCATACTGCGCGCCTTCCGAGAACGGCACGCAGTGCCAGACCTGCTCGCGTGAACCGTCGGTGCGCGGCTCGCGTCGTCCCGCCCAGCCCGGAATCTCGAGCTTGGTCCGCCGCGGTGCCAGCCGTGGATCGTTCAGGCGATATTTGACCGTGCTCATGGAGTCTCCGCTGATCAGGACCGGAACTCGAACGGGCGCGAGATCGCCTGGTTCCCCCGTTCGTGATCAAAAACGCAACGAAGGCACGGCCCTTTGGATTGACCATGGCGTCGCGAAGCAATATTAGAATTATTCTAATTCTAAAGAAGGTGCTGCTGTGAAGAATTTCGCCGATCTGACCGAGCGCGAGGTGCTGGCGGTCGCAATTGCCTCCGAGGAGGAGGACAGCCGCATCTATATGTCCTTCGCCGAGGACCTCGCCGGCCGCTATCCCGATACCGCAAAAATCTTCGAGGAGATGGCGGAGGAGGAGCGCGGCCATCGCCACCGGCTGCTCGAGACCTACGAGCAGCGCTTCGGCCCGCATCTGCCGCCGATCCGGCGCGAGGACGTCAAAGGCTTCCTGCGCCGGCGTCCGATCTGGCTGACCAAGAACCTGCCGCTCGACACCATCCGCAAGGAGGTCGAGACCATGGAGCTGGAAGCCGAGCGCTTTTATGCCAAGGCGGCGGAGAAGGCCGAGGATACCGGCGTACGCCGCCTGCTCGGCGACCTCGCCGAGGAGGAGAAGGGCCACGAGAAACTCGCGGTCAAGCTGACCGGCGACATCCTCAAGCCCGACGTACGCGCCGAGGAAGACCGCACGCGGCGGCGGATGTTCGTGCTGCAATATGTGCAGCCGGGCCTTGCCGGATTGATGGACGGCTCGGTCTCGACGTTGGCGCCGCTGTTCGCCGCCGCCTTCGCCACCCATCATAACTGGCAGACCTTCCTGGTCGGCCTTGCCGCCTCGATCGGTGCCGGCATCAGCATGGGCTTTGCCGAAGCGCTGTCCGACGACGGCTCGCTGACCGGCCGCGGCTCGCCCTGGCTGCGCGGCATCACCTGCGGATTGATGACGACGCTCGGCGGCCTCGGCCACACCATTCCGTATCTCGTGCCCGATGCCTGGCCGAATGCATTCTGGATCGCGACCGCGATCGCAGGGATCGTGGTGTTCTTCGAATTGTGGGCGATCGCCTTCATCCGTTCGCGCTACATGGACACGCCGTTCCTGCAGGCGGTGTTCCAGATCGTGCTCGGCGGCGCGATCGTGCTCGCGG
The DNA here is from genome assembly GCF_029846235.1 of Bradyrhizobium sp. CER78. GTDB lineage: Bacteria > Pseudomonadota > Alphaproteobacteria > Rhizobiales > Xanthobacteraceae > Bradyrhizobium. The sequence goes on along the minus strand of NZ_JARVWP010000025.1, from coordinate 33,332 downwards.
TCGGCATCTTGATCGGCGCGGCATAGGACGGCGAGGTCACCGATGCGATCCCGACGCAATTGTCGAGATACCGCCGGCGCGGCGCTGATTGCGCTCGCCGCGGTCGGATACGGCAACCATGCGCACGCGACCGACGAGATCCAGGTCTACAATGCCGGCATTGCGGCGGTCGGCCAGCTCACCGTCCAGCAGCACCTCAACTATGTCGGCATCGGCCAGAAGGACCCGCCCTTCCCCGGCGGCTTTCCGTCCAACCATAGCCTCAACGGCACGCCGGAGTTTGCCTATGGCATGACGGACTGGTGGGAGCTCGGGCTCTATCTGCCGTTTGCCGTGCAGGACCGGCAGTTCCTGTCCGACGCCTTCAAGCTACGCACGCTGTTCGTCTCGCCCAACGCCGACAAGCGCAACCTGTTCTACGGCATCAATTTCGAACTCAGCTACGAAATGCCGAAATTCGCGCAGACCCGCTGGGGCCTCGAAATCCGGCCGATCATCGGCGTGCGCAACGCGGACTATGAATTCATCGTCAACCCGATCGTCGACGTCGGCTTCGGCCGCTATGGCGAGGCGGATTTCGCGCCCGCCGCGCGCGTGGCGCGCAGGCTGAAGGACGATCTGTATGTCGGGCTCGAATATTACGCCGATTTCGGCAAGATCGGCAGTTTCAGCCCGCTCGCCGAGCAGCAGCATACATTGTTCGCGGTGACCGACTTCAAGGTGGGTGACGTCGACATCGATTTCGGCGTCGGCTACGGCCTGACACGCGGATCCGACCGGCTCGTAGTCAAGACCATCATCGGTTATGCCTTTCCAGTGCCCGGAACGAAGCAGGACGGCGAGCGCGCCAGCGCGAGCGGCGCCATCAATCCAATGGCGCACCTGTCGGCGCGCAGCACGCCGTATTAGGCGCGCGTCGGATTCGTCGCTCGAGCAGAGCCCGACGATCACGATCACGTCAGGCGATGTGTGACGTCGCCCGCGCGCGCCAGCGCAATTGCGATCAAGCCGGTCTTGCCCGTTCGCTCCATTCTGCGCATGATCGCCGCCAAAATCAGGGAGCACGCCGTGGCCAAATCACAATACAGTTTCAAGACCGCCGTCGAACTGTCCGAGGCGCTGCGCAACAAGCAGGTCTCGGCAGTCGAGCTCGCGGAAGACGCGATCGGCCGCATCGAGCGTCATGACGGCAAGGTCAACGCGGTCTGCGTACGCGATTTCGAACGCGGCCTCGCTGCTGCCCGCGCCGCCGACGCAGCGATCGCACGCGGCGAGCACAGGCCGCTGCTCGGCATCCCCATGACGGTGAAGGAATCCTTCAACGTCGCGGGATTGCCGACGACCTGGGGCTTCCTGCCGCAAAAGGATTTCGTGCCGACTGAAGATGCACTCTCGATCCAGCGGGTGAAGGACGCTGGCGGCGTGATTCTGGGCAAGACCAACGTGCCGGTCGCACTCGCCGACTGGCAGAGCTACAACGAAATCTACGGCACCACCAATAACCCCTACGACCTCAGCCGCACGCCGGGCGGCTCCTCCGGCGGATCGTCGGCAGCGCTTGCCGCGGGCTACGGCGCGCTGTCGCTCGGCTCCGACATCGGCGGCTCGCTGCGCGTGCCGGGCTTCCACTGCGGCATCTATGCGCACAAGCCGACCTTCGCGCTGCTGCCGTCGCGCGGCCATACCCCGCCGCCGCTGCCGCCACTGCCGTTCGATCGCGATCTGTCCGTGATCGGTCCGATGGCGCGCGGCGCGGCCGATCTCGCACTCGTGCTCGACGTGATGGCCGGCCCCGATCCGCTCGAAGCCGGCAAGGCCTACCGGCTGGACCTGCCGGCGCCGCGCCATACCGCCTTGAAGGATTTCCGCATCCTCGTGATCGACAGCGATCCGGTGCTGCCAACCGACAAGGTGATCCGCGGAAGCATCGACAAGCTCGCAAGCAATCTCGACAAGGCCGGCGCGAAGGTGTCGCGCTCAAGCCCGCTGCTGCCGGACTTCGCCGCGTCCTCGCGGCTTTATATGCGCATTTTGCTGTCGTTCCTCGCGGCGACCTTCCCACCGGAGGTCTATGCCGGCGCCTGCGCGGCGGCGGCGGCGCTGCCGCCCGGCGACACCAGCCTGCAGGCCGAGCGGCTGCGCGGCATCGCGCTCAGCCATCGCGACTGGGTGATCGCCGACGGCGGCCGCGCGCGGCTGCGTGCCCAATGGCGCGAGCTGTTCAAATCGTTCGACGCGGTGATCTGCCCGATCATGCCGACGCCGGCCTATCCGCACGATCATTCGCCCGATCAGGAGCAGCGCAAGATCCTGATCGACGGCGAGCCGCACGTCTACACCGACCAGCTCGCCTGGCCCGGCATCGCGACCCTGCCCGGCCTGCCCTCCACCGCGATCCCGACCGGCTTTGCGCCCGACGGACTGCCGATCGGCGTGCAGATCGTCGGGCCCATGCTGGAAGACCGCACGCCGCTGAAGCTGGCCGAGCTGATCGAGCGCGAGTTCGGCGGTTTCGTGCCGCCGAAGATGTTTGATGATTAAGTGAGTTGCTGCCGTCATTGCGAACGAAGCGAGGCAATCCATATATCCGCGTATGCGGAAGCATGGATTGCTTCGTCGCTTCGCTCCTCGCAATGACGAGGTGAACGGGAGGAATCAATGAGCACAGACCTCGAAGAGCTGACGAAACTCAACAAGGACTACGTCGATTCCGTCCAGAACTGCGACCTCAAGCGCTTCGATGAAATCCTGGCGCAGGACTTCTACGCCACCAATCCCGACAAGAGCCTGGTCGATCGCGCAGCCTTCCTGAAGCAGACGGCGATCCCGGTGAAGATCAAGGGACTGAAGGCCGAGGACGTCAAAATCCGCATCCTCGGCGATTTCGCCATCATCCACGCCCGCACCAGCTATCTCAACGCCGACGGCGAGCAAGCCTATGGCCGCTACACCGATTGCTGGGCGAGGCAGAACGGAAAGTGGCTTGCCGTCTCGGCACACGTCGCGCGGTGAGAGCGATCACAACCTCAACTCTCGTCCCGGCCTAGTGCGCAATTGCGCACTAGGCCGGGACGACACAAGCTCAGCTATCAAACATGATCACGCTGCGCAGCGTCTTGCCGGCTTTCATGTTGGCGAAGCCCTCGTTGATCTCAGAAAGCTTCAGCTTGGCCGAGATCCAGTCTTCCAGATGCAGCTTGCCGCGCATGTAGAAGTCGACGAGGCGCGGCATGTCGACGCGGAAGTGGTTCGAGCCCATCGACGAGCCCTGGATGCGGCGCTCGCGCAGGAAGTCGAAGCCGTGCAGCTCGATCTTCTGGCCGAACGGGATCATGCCGACGATGGTCGCGGTGCCGCCCGCCGCCAACATGGCGAAGGCCTGCTCGGCGGTGTCCTTGCGGCCGAGCACCTCGAAGGAGTGCTGCACGCCGCCGCCGGTGAGCTCGCGTACCTGCTGCACCACGTCGCCGCGGGCCGGGTCGACGATGTCGGTTGCGCCCAGCTTGGTCGCGAGTTGCAGCTTGGCCGGATTGGTGTCGATCGCGATGATGCGGCCGGCGCCGGCGATCTGCGCGCCGTTGATCGCAGCCATGCCGACGCCGCCGCAGCCGATCACAGCCACGGTCTCGCCGGCGGTCACCTTCGCGGTGTTCACCACGGCGCCGTACCCGGTGATGACGCCGCAACCGATCAGCGCGGCGAGATCGAGCGGCATCTCCTTCTTGATCTTCACGATGGCGTTCTCATGCACCAGCATCTGCTCGGCAAAGGACGACAGGTTGAGGAACTGGTTGAGCTTTTCCTTCCGGCCCCAGGACAGCCGATTGGAAGCGCCAGGCAGCATCTTCACCGTGGTGTCAGTGCAGAGCACGGTGCGGCCGGTGGTGCAATTATCGCAGGTGCCGCAGAACACCGACAGGCAGGTGACGACGTGGTCACCGGGCTTCACGTAATTGACGTCCGAGCCGACCTTCTCGACCACGCCGGCCGATTCATGGCCGAGCACGGCCGGCAGCGGATGCGGATAAAGTCCTTCCATGAAGTGCAGGTCGGAATGGCAGAGGCCCGCGACCGCGGTGCGGATCAGGACCTCGCGCGGCCCCGGATTGGGCACGCTGACATCCTCGATCACCAGCGGCTGATTGACTTCATGCAGGACGGCGGCCTTCATCGGGGTCTCCCTTGACGTTTTTGATTGTTTGAAAAGTGCGCTCGTGCCGCAGCCTACGCTGCGGTGAGCAATTCGCCAACCTCGGCCATGCCAATGGCGCGATCGCCGAGCAGGTGCTCGGTCATCCTGCGCTGAACGGTATTTTCCGTTAGCCGGAACGGATCGCCCGGCGTCACGCGATGATCGATCACCATCCGCGACAGCAACAGCCGGCGCGCATCGCCGCGCATCTCGTGGATGCGTCCGCCTTCCCACGCCAGCGCTACCGCGCTTGCGACATGATAGAGCAGGCTGGTGGCGCGCCGCGCATCGCCCTCATTGTCGATGCGGCTCGCAACCTCGCGCGCAAATGCGATCGCGCGATCGCCGAGATCGCGCAGCCGGTTGCGCCAGGCCTGCGGGACGTTGGGACTATCGTCGAGCCGCGCATGCAGATCGGCAGCGAGCGCGCTGTCGGCGCCATGGCGTCCGACCGCGCGCTTCAGCGCATCGATCGCGACGATGTTGCCCGTGCCCTCCCAGATCGAGCCGAGATGCGCATCGCGCAGCAGCCGCGGCGTGACGAATTCCTCGATGTAGCCGATGCCGCCGCGCATCTCCATCGCATCGCCGCAGACCTTGCGGGCATCGCGGGTGGCGCGGAATTTCAACGTTGGGGTCAGGATGCGGAGCAGCGCCGCGGCATCCTGGCTGCCGGCCTCGGCGCGGTCGAGCGCGTCTGCAGTCAAAAAGCTCATCGACAGCGCCTGCTCGGTCGGCAGCATGATCTTCATCAGCTGCCGTCGTGCCAGCGGCAGGTCGATGATGCGCTGGCCGAACACCACGCGGTTTCGCGCCACGGTGATGGCGTCGTGCCAGGCGCGGCGCATCAGCGCGGTGGATTTCACGCCGTTGGAGAGCCGCGACGAGTTCACCATCTCGGCCATCTGCACGAAGCCGCGATCGAGCTTGCCGACCGCATAGGCGATCGCACCGTCGAACTTGATCTCGCCCGAAGCCATCGAGCGGGTGCCGAGCTTGTCCTTCAACCGCACGATCCGGTAGTGGTTCTGCGAGCCGTCATCGAGGAACCGCGGCATCAGGAACAGGCCGACGCCTTTGGTACCCGGCCCCGCGCCCTCGGGGCGCGCCAGCAGCATCACCACCTTGGCGTCGGCGTTCGAGCAGAACCATTTCTCGCCATAGAGCCGCCAGTGGTCGCCCTCCTGCACCGCGCGCGTGGTCAGCGTGCCGACGTCCGAGCCGCCTTCCTTCTCGGTCATGAACTGGCCGCCCTGCGTCAGCTGGCTCATGTCGGTCTGGGTCAGGCCGTCGAGATATTTCGCCTTCAACGCCTCGCTGCCGAAATTATTGAGCAGCTTGGCGCACCCGTCGGTGACATTGATCGGGCAGCCCATGCCGAATTCGGTCTGGTTGAACAGGAAGGTGAAGGCGTGCTTGGCGACGACGGGATATTTGTCGGGCCAGCCCATGATGCCCTTGCGGATCGATAGCGCGTGGATGCCGAATTCGCCGAACGCGGCCTTCTCGATCTCGCGATAGGCCGGATGATATTCAATTGTTTGTACGTCGCGGCCGAACTTGTCGCGCTGGTGCAGCACCGGCGTGTGGCGATCGGCAAGCCGCGCGCATTCGTCGAGATGGCCGCCGGCCAAGCCGCCGAGCCGGTCGAGATGAGGCTCGATGTGGCGGAACAACGCATCAGGCAGATGCAGTTTCAGAATATCCGTCAGCGCCGGATCGGCGCGGTAGAAATTCATTCCGGTCGTATCGGGCGCAAGCAGGCCCGGCTGGCTGGCGGGTGGCGTTTTCGGATCGTGCTTGTGCGGCTGCATTGAATTCCCGGCTGCGGTGCTCATTTGTTTGGGCACGACTATCCTCCTCCGGCCGAGCAAAGGAAAGCCCAATGGATATTCCCAAGTACAAGATCGCCCTGATCGTCGGCGCCGGCGCGGGCCTCAGCGCCTCGCTGACGCGGCTATTTTCGCGAGAGGGAATTCGCGTGGCGCTGGGCGCCCGCAGCATCGAGAAGCTCGGCGCGCTCTGCACCGAAACCGGCGCGCGCGCCTATGCCTGCGATACCACCAAGGCCGAGGATGTCGAGCGTCTGTTCGGTCTGGTCGAACGCGAGATCGGAACGCCTGACCTCGTGGTCTACAACGCCTCCGGCCGCTCGCGCGGGCCGTTCGTTGAACTCGTCCCCTCCGAGGTCGAGCAGGCGATCGCAGTCTCGGCGTTCGGCGGCTTCCTGGTGGCGCAGGAAGCGGCGAAGCGCATGCTGCCCAACAAGAAAGGCGCGATCCTGTTCACCGGCGCCTCCGCCAGCGTGAAGGGCTATGCGCAATCGGCGCCGTTCGCGATGGGCAAGTTCGCGCTGCGCGGCCTGGCGCAGAGCATGGCGCGGGAACTGTCGCCGCAGGGCATCCATATCGCGCATTTCGTGATTGACGGCGGCATCCGCAGCGCCGCGCGCACCGAGCCCGCCGACCGCCCGGACTCGATGCTCGATCCCGACGCGATCGCATTGAGCTACTGGAACGTGCTGCAACAGCCACGCAGCGCCTGGACCTGGGAGTTGGAATTGCGGCCCTGGGTTGAGAAGTTTTGAGATGACGGAAATCATGTAAACGGCGTAGGCTTAGGTATCAGCCACCGCCATATTCGTCATTGCGAGCGAAGCGAGGCAATCCATGCCACCGCAAGCGAAGAATGGATTGCTTCGGCGCTTCGCGCCTCGCAATGACGGGGAAACAGGGGAAGGAAACATGACCGCTGAAATCAAGATCGAGACCGGCACCGACGAGCTGCTCTGTGTGATCCGCGACCGCGTCGCGGTCATCACGCTGAACCGCCCCGATGCGCGCAACTCGCTGTCGGACACGCTGACGCCGGCGCTGCGCACGATGATCAGGACCTGCGGCGAGAACCCCGAGGTCGGCGTGCTGCTGGTCACCGGCGCCGGCAAGGCGTTCTGCGCCGGCGGCAACGTCAAGGGCATGGGCGCCAATCGCGACGCGAAGAAGCTCGAAATGTCCTATGAGGACAAGGTTGCGGATTTGCAGGAGCGCCAGCGCCTGCTCACCGGTGCGCTTGCCTCGGTGCGCAAGCCGACCATTGCCGCGCTGCCCGGCCCCGCGGTCGGTGCCGGCCTTGCGATCGCGATGGCCTGCGACATGCGGATCGCCGCGCAATCCGCCTTCATCTCGACCGGTTATCTGCGCGTGGCGCTGAGCGGCGACTACGGCATGGCCTGGCTCTTGACGCGCCTGGTCGGCACCTCGCGCGCCCGCGAGCTGATGTTCACCTCGGAGAAGGTCGATGCCGCCAGATGCGAGCAGATCGGCCTCGTCAACCGCGTGGTGCCGGACGAGACGCTGCAGGACGAGGCGCTTGCGCTCGCGAAGTCGATCGCCGAAGGCCCGACCTTGGCGCTGCGCTACATGAAGGACAATCTCGACGAAGCGCTGCAGTTCGACTTCGCGACCGCGCGCGACCACGAGGCCGAGCGGCTGATCCGTCTGACCACGACGGCGGATCACAAGGAAGCGGTGCAGGCCTTCATCGAGAAGCGCAAGCCGGTGTTTAAAGGGAGCTGAGCGCATAGCGCCCGTGAAGTCACCTCTCCCCTTGTGGGAGAGGCGGCAGCGGGGCAAGTTGAAGGGACAGGGAAATCAAAAAGAAAAGGGCCCGGTTCTGGAGGGGCCAGAACCGGGCCTAGTCAGTCAAACCGCAAGCGAGGACATCACGGCCGAGCGGGAAGTGGCGGCAAGCCGCCAGCTGGCACAAGGAATGTCTTGCGGTTCGACGTGGATCTCTTTCGCGAAGCGCACCAGCTTCCAGTCGCCGGGGCTTGCAGCGAAGGCATAACCGGATTTGCGGGCGAGGCCGATCATCGTCGCGTTGGACCGCAACGTGTCGCCAAAGATGCGCTCGGCTCCAAAGGACGCCGCGCGGCATTCGAGATTCTTCAACAGCGCCTTGCCAATGCCGTGGCCCTGCCACCGGTCGTCGATCGACAGGCCGAACTCGACGCTCGACGTATCGGCATGGAAGGCGTAACGGGCTTCGCCGACGATGGTCTCAAAACCATCGACAAGCATCGTCGCGACCACCGTGAACCGGTCAGCCTCGCCGACGTGAACGAAACGCTCGAGCTCCGTCTTCGGCAGCTCGCTCAATGCACCCAGGAAGCGGTTGTAACGGGACCCCGCGGAGAGCGAGCGGATGTAGCTCTGCAGCTCTTCGCGGTCGCGCGGCTCGACGAAGCGCACCTTGATCTCGCTGCCGTTCTTGGCGCGCAGCACGTCAGAGTATTGCCTGAGATCGTCGAGATGCAGCGCAGTCATGACACGCTCCTCGGGTGAAGAAATTGGCCGGCGCCCCTCATCGAGGCGGCGCCGGCGAAGGCGTCCTTGTCAGGCCCGCCAGAACGGCTTCTCGGTCTCGAAAACGATGTCGCTGCGGGACATGCCGATGTCGTGCAGGTCGCGCTCGGTCCACTGCGACAGCTCGCGGCGGCGCTCATAGCGCTCCCACCAGACATGGAGGGTTTCGCCGACCTGGTTCAACAGGCCCGACGCATGATGCTCCGGCATATGATGATTTGTCATCGATTCATGGGTGAAAATGGACATTTACGGCTCCTACCGGTAACCTGTTGGCGCTAATATCTGAGCTATTCGGCCCGTTCACAAACGACACTTTGTACCGTTTCGCATGAATTGAAGTCATGCATCTGGAGACCACCCAGGGATGACCAGCCGCCTGCCTTCGCTGAACGGCCTCCGGGCATTCGAGGCCGCCGCGCGGCACATGAGCTTCACGCTGGCGGCGTCCGAACTGAACGTGACGCAGACCGCGATCAGCCATCAGATCCGCCGCCTCGAGGAAGAGCTCGGCGTCCGCCTGTTCGTCCGCCAGAACCGCTCGCTGAGCCTGACGCCGGAGGCTACCGAATACCTTCCCGGCGTCCGCGCCGCCTTCAATGACCTCAGGCTCGCGACCGACCGCCTGCTGCGCCGGGATGACGATCACGTGCTGACGGTCTCGACGCTGGCATCGCTCGCGGCGAAATGGCTGCTGCCGCGGCTGTCGGCCTTCCAGGAGGCGCATTCCGGCATCGATGTCCGCATTACCACCTCGACCAGCCTAGTCGACTTTCAACGCGACAAGGTCGACGCGGCGATCCGCTACGGCCGCGGCCAATGGGCCGGCCTGCGCGCGGACTGGCTGATGGCGGACGAACTGTTTCCGGTGTGCAGCCCGTCGCTGCTGCAGGGAACCAGGCCGCTCAAATGCCCCGAGGACCTCAGGGATCACGTGCTGCTGCACACCAGCAACGCCAACAGCGACGACTGGCGGCTGTGGCTGACTGCGGCGGGCCTACCGACCGACATCTCCAAACAGCCCGGCGTGACCTTCGACCTGCTGTTCGTGACAATCCAGGCCGCGATCGACGGCATCGGCATCGCGATGGGCCGCACCTCCTATGTGCAGGACGACATCGCCAAGGGCCGCCTCGTGGTTCCCTTCAAGATCGCGCTGCCGGCCGATGCGGGCTTCTATCTGGTCACGCCGCAGGGACGGGCCGATTCACCGAAGCTGTCGGCATTCCGCTCCTGGCTCGGCGCCACCGCCCATACCACGGCATGATGCGGCGCACGCCGCGCTGGGTTGTTGTGTCGACGCGTTTTCCTCACACCAACCGGTGTCCACGTCGCTCGGAAGCGCTCTAGCAAAATCACCTACGGCTTTTTTCCGATAGCGGCGGCGCGATTTCGGGTTGGTCGCGCCGGATGGGCGTGCCAAATTGCCGCATATGGCAGCCAACTGCCTTGGCCGGCGAGACAATTTGCGCCGGCCATTTCGTCACGGGGAGGAAAGGGCGTTATGTCGCAGTCGAGTCCATCGCAAGTACCGCAAATCAAGTCACGTCTCGGCGCGATCCTGCGCGCGACCAGCGGCAATTTCCTCGAGCAATTCGACTTCTTCCTGTTCGGCTTCTATGCGCAGGACATCGCGAAAGCGTTCTTCCCGGCCCAGAACGAGACCGCGGCGCTGCTCAATGCCTATGGCGTATTCTGGCTCGGCGCGCTGATGCGCCCCGTCGGCGCGATCGTGCTCGGCTCCTACATCGACCGCATCGGCCGCCGCCAGGGCCTGATCGTGACGCTCGCGCTGATGGCGCTCGGCACCGTCGTGATCGCGTTCTGCCCGGGCTATGCCGCGATCGGAATTGCCGCACCGATCATTGTCCTGATCGGCCGCCTGATCCAGGGCTTCTCGGCCGGCGTCGAACTTGGCGGCGTGTCGGTCTATCTCTCCGAGATCGCGACGCCCGGCAACCGCGGCTTCTACACCTCGTTCCAATCGTCGAGCCAGCAGGTCGCGATCTTCGTTGCGGCGATCATCGGCTATGTTCTGCGCGAGGTCATGCCGGGCGACACCTTCCTGGATGCGATCGGCGGCATCGCCAAGTGGCGCATTCCGTTCTTCGTCGGCTGCATCATCATCCCCGTCATCTTCATGCTGCGGCGTTCGCTCGAGGAGACGCCGGCCTTCCTCGCCATGAAGAAGCATCCGACGCCGAGCGAAGTGTTCGCCTCGGCGATCGAGAACTGGCGCATCGTTATCCTCGGCATGATGATCGCGGTGCTGACCACCACGACGTTCTATTTCATCACGGTGTATGCGCCCGGCTTCGGCAAGGAGCTGCATCTGTCGGCGTCCGGGACACTGCTGGTGACCCTGCTCGTCGCGGTGACGAATTTCATCTGGAATCCGGTCGGCGGCGCGCTATCGGACCGGATCGGCCGCAAGCCGGTGCTGCTCGCGATCGCGGGCCTGTCGTTCGTCACCGCCTACCCGGCGCTGTCGTGGCTCTCGCATGAGCCGACGCTCGGGAAATTGCTGGCGGTGCAGATGATGTTCTCGTTCTACTTCGGCGTCTACAGCGGCACCATGCTGGGATGCCTGGTCGAGATCGTGCCGGCGCATGTCCGCACCACCTGCTTCTCGATCGCATTCGCGTTGGCGGCGGGCATCTTCGGCACGTCGACCCCGTTTGTCGCAACCAAGCTGATCGCAATGACCGGCCAGGACAAGGCCTCGCCGGCCTACTGGCTGATGTTCGGCGCGGCGCTGGGCATCGTCGCTGCGCTGATCGTCTATCGCGGCGGCCAGACCATCGAGCAGCGCAAGACGGTCGCGGCCTGATCGGCATATGCATTCGGGGCAGGCCGATCGCCTGTCCCGGCATGTTGCTTTCCATGCCAACAACGATCACAAGAACGCATGGTTGATCTGACACGCAGGTTCGACGTGCTGGTGATCGGCGGCGGCAACGCCGCCCTTTGCGCTGCGATCAGCGCGCGGCGTGCCGGCGCCTCCGTGCTGGTGCTGGAAGGCGCCCCGAAATTCTACCGCGGCGGCAACACCCGCCACACCCGCAACATGCGCTGCGCCCATGACGCGGCGACCGAGATCCTCACCGGTCCCTACACCGAGGAGGAGTTCTGGAAGGATTTGCTGCTGGTGACCGGCGGCCAGACCGACGAGGAACTGGCCCGCTTCATGATCCACGAGTCCAAGGACATATTGAACTGGATCGTCGAGCAGGGCGTGCGCTGGCAGCCTTCGCTCGGCGGCACGCTGAGCCTTGGCCGCACCAACTCGTTTTTCCTCGGCGGCGGCCGCGCGATGCTCAACGCGCTCTATCGCACCGCCGAGGAGCTCGGCGTCGATATTCTCTACGATGCCGAGGTGATCGATCTGAATATCGAGCACGGCATGTTCCTCTCGGCGCAGCTGAAGCAGCCGGTCGGCGGCAGGACCGAAGTGCGCGCCTCGACGCTGGTGGCGGCCGCCGGCGGCTTCGAGGCCAACATCGAATGGCTGAAGCAATATTGGGGCGAAGCCGCCGACAATTTCCTGATCCGCGGCACGCCCTATAATCGCGGCGCCATCCTGAAGATGCTGCTGGCCAAGGGCGTGCAGGAGATCGGCGACCCGACCCAGTGCCATGCGGTCGCGATCGACGCCCGCGCGCCGAAATTCGACGGCGGCATCATCACGCGCCACGACTCGGTCGTGTTCGGCATCGTCGTCAACAAGCATGCCGAACGCTTCTATGACGAAGGCGAGGACATCTGGCCGAAGCGCTATGCGATCTGGGGCCGCCTGGTCGCAGCCCAACCGGACCAGATCGCCTACATCATCTTCGACTCCACGGTGGTGACGAGCTTCATGCCGACGCTGTTTCCGCCGATCGCGGGTGCGACGATCGCCGAGCTTGCCGGCAAGCTCGAGCTCGACGCGTCGGCACTGGAAAAGACCATCACCGACTTCAACGCCGCGGTGCAGCCTGGGACCTTCGATCACACCATCCTCGACGACTGCGCTACCCAAGGCATCACCCCGGCCAAGACGCACTGGGCGCGCAAGATCGAGACGCCGCCTTACCTCGCCTATCCGGTGCGGCCCGGCATCACCTTCACCTATCTCGGCACCCGCGTGAACAAGCAGTCACGGATGCTGATGAAGGACGGCAAGCCGTCGGCCAACATGTTCGCCGCCGGCGAGATCATGGCCGGCAACGTGCTCGGCAAGGGCTACGCCGCCGGCATCGGCATGACCATCGGCAGCGTGTTCGGCCGCGTCGCCGGACGGGAAGCGGCGAAGAATGCGCGGAACTGAGCCTCGCGCGATTGGGGAGGAGCGATGTCACGTCTTGCGATTGTCGCCGCTGCGGCTGCCGCGCTGATGGCGTCGACCACAAGCAACGCCGCCGAACCGATCGCGCTGCGCGACATGGGCTCGTTCCATGTCGGCGGCCGTCTCGTCGAGATATCAGGCAAACCGGTCAAGGAAGTCATCTTCACGCCCGGCGGCGTGCCGGCGAAGGTCGATCCGAACGGCACCTACCAGGTCGAGCAGATGTACGTGCAGTACTTCCTGCCGCAGAACGAGAGGGGCGCCTATCCGCTGCTGCTGTGGCACGGCGGCGGGCTGACCGGCGTCACCTACGAGACCACGCCGGACGGACGCGAAGGCTGGCTGAACTATTTCCTGCGCAAGGGCTGGAGCGTCTACAATTCCGACGCGGTCGAGCGCGGCCGCGCCGGCTGGGCGCAATATCCTGACATCTTCAAGGGCGATCCGGTGTTCCTCACGACAGCCAATCCGTTCGAGCGCTTCCGGATCGGCGACGGCCCTGGCTCCTACGATCCCGATCCGGCCAAGCGCCGGCTGATGCCCGGCAGCCAGTTCCCGAACGAAGGCTACGAGAACTTCGTCAAGCAGAACGTGCCGCGCTGGACCACCACCGATGACGCGACGATCGCGGCCTACATCGCCGAGATCGATCGCGTCGGCCCGTGCATTATCCTGTTCCACAGCCAGGCCGGCACGTTCGGCTTCAAGGTCGCGCAGGCGCGACCCGACAAGGTGAAGGCGCTGATCGCGATCGAGCCGGCCGGCGTCGGCGATCCCGCCAAGGTCGAAAGCTTGAAGAACATTCCAACGCTGATGGTCTATGGCGATTACATCGAGCGCGATTCGCGCTGGCCGAAGATCCGCGCCACCGGCGGCGCCTTCGCCGACGCCATCCGCGCCGCCGGCGGCAGCGTCGACGTGGTCGATCTGCCCAAGACCGGCATCAAGGGCAATTCGCATATGATGATGATGGACAAGAACAATGCCGAGGTCGCCAGCCTGATCCAGACATGGCTGTAAGGCAAGGGGCTGACGAAGAAGTAACATAGCGCTTTCAAGCGAAGTGGGAACCGGTTCGCGTCAAGAAAGCGTGTCAAACAAAGAGTCTGCGATGCACGGGACGAGGACATTGCAGGAAGCCGACCGTCTGATGACGGTGTGCAATTCCTGCCGCTATTGCGAGGGCCTGTGCGCGGTGTTTCCCGCGATGGAGATGCGCCGCGCGTTCTCCGACGGCGACCTCAACTATCTCGCCAATCTCTGCCATTCCTGCGGCGCCTGCTACACCGACTGCCAGTTCTCGCCGCCGCACGAATTCAACGTCAATGTTCCGAAGACGCTCGCGGTCGCGCGTGCCGAATCCTACGCCGCCTATGCCTGGCCGCGCGCCTTCTCCGGCGCGTTCGCCCGCAATGGCCTCGTCATCAGCGTGATCGCAGCGCTCAGCGTCGCCACCTTCATCTTCGGCTTCGCCGCGATCAACGACCGCGGCGTGCTCACCGGCATCCACACCGGCCCCGGCGCGTTCTACAAGCTGATGCCGCACAATGCGATGGCGCTGCTGTTCGGCGCCGCCCTGCTCTACGCGATCCTGGCGCTGGCGATGGGCGTGCGCGCGTTCTGGCGCGATATCGGCAAGCCGGTCGGCATGACGACCGACGCGAAGGCGCTGTTGCAGGCGGTCCGCGACGCCGGCGAGCTGCGTTATCTCGACGGCGGCGGTGTCGGCTGCTTCAACGAAGACGATCACCCGACCGACCGCCGCAAGCTGTACCACCACTTCACGTTCTACGGCTTCCTGCTGTGCTTCGCCGCGACCTGCGTCGGCACGCTCTATCACTATTTGCTGGCGCGCGAGGCGCCCTATGCGTGGTGGGACCTGCCGGTCGTGCTCGGCACGCTCGGCGGCATCGGCCTCGTGGTCGGCCCGATCGGGCTCTTGTCGGAGAAATGGAAGCGCGACCGCGTGCTGGTCGACGAGCAGGCCATGGGCATGGACACCGCGTTCATCCTGATGCTGTTCCTGACCAGCATCACCGGCCTTGCCCTGCTGCTGTGGCGCGAGACCGCCGCGATGGGCCCGCTGCTGGCGCTGCATCTCGGCGTGGTGTTCGCGCTGTTCATCACGATGCCCTACGGAAAGTTCGTACACGGCATCTACCGCTTCGTCGCGCTAGTGCGCTACGCGCGGGAGCGGCAGACGATGGCGGAGTGACTTCTCCCGTCATTCCGGGATGCGCCGAAGGCGCAGGCCCGGAATCCATCGGGCCACAAAATAGCCGGTGAAATGGATTCCGGGCTCGCCGCTTCGCGGCGCCCCGGAATGACGAGCGGCTACAGATCCACCACCACGTAGTCGCTCTCCACTGCGACCTTGATGGTCTCGGCGACATACGGTCCCTTCACCACATTGGTGCCCGGCTCGACGCTGACCGGATAGGCGCGCACGCGGAAGCGGCGCGGATCGCAATAGGACTGGCCGGTGCGGATGTCGAACTCCCAGCCGTGCCACGGACAGCGCAGGATTTCGCCGAGCTTGGTGTATTCGATCTCGCCGGGATCCGACGACGACGCCAGCCCGATCAGCGGCCCTTCGCACAGCGCCGCGCCCTGGTGCGGGCAGCGGTTCAACAGGCCGAAGAACTCGCCCTTGACGTTGAACACCGCGATCGGCCGTCCGTCGATCTCGAGGAATTTTCGTGACCCCGGCGGCAACTCGTCCACCGGAGCGATCACATGCCTTGCCATTAGTTGCTCTCACGCATGATCTGATTCGAAAAACCGGTTCCCACTTTTTCGGATCATGCGATACCGTACAGCTGCTTCGCATTGTCGAGGTAGAACGCCTGGCGGTTGGCGTCGCTGACGCCGGCCGGCAGTACGCGCGACGGCTCGTCGTAATCCCAATGCGGGTAATCGGTCGCGAACAACAGCTTGTCCCAGCCGATCCACTCGATGGTCTGGAACAGATGATCGCGGCTCTCCGGGTCCTCCATCGGCTGCGTCGTCCACCAGATGTGATCGCGGATATATTCCGACGGCTTGCGCTTCAAATGCGGCACCTCGGTATGCAGCCGCGCAAACACCTTGTCGAGCCGCCACGCCAGCGACGGCGCCCAGCCGAAGCCGGCTTCGACCATCACCATCTTCAGTTTCGGGAAGCGCTCGAATACGCCTTCGAGCACGAGGCTCGCCAGCGCGGTCTGCTGGCACTGCGAATGCCCGACCATCTCCTCGATGTAGTGGCTCGGCCAACCTGAGGCGGTGATCGGGTTGCCGCCGAATCCGAAGGCGTGCACGCCGATCGGAAGACCCACTTCCTGCGCCGCCTCATAGATCGGCCAGTAACGGCGCTGGCCGAGGGGTTCGACATTGCGGCTCAGCAGCAGCACCTGGACGAAGTTCTTGTCCCCCGCCCGCCTGCGGATTTCCGCGGCGGCAGACACGCCATCCTCGTTGGCGACGACGACCGAGCCCTTGAGGCGCTGGTCCTTGCTGGTCCACTTCTCAATCTGCCAGTCATTGATCGCCGCGCAGACCGCGCCGGCGAGATCCTGGTTGCGGAGCCCCTGTCCGGTGGCGAGCGGGTTGAGCACGCCGAGCGCGACATTGTTGGGATCGAGATGCTGCTTCTGCATGAAGGACAGCGACGAGCCCTGCGGGCCGCCTTCCGGCGGATAGGCATCGCGGCGCGACGCGTTGGGCTGCGCCTTCGGATAGGGCGGGCCTTCCATCATGCCCTGATAGGCCTGGATGCCGAAGGTTTCGAGATGCGCGTGCCAGCGCTTGGCGAGATAAGGATACAGCTCGTCCTTGGTCGCGCGCGCCGGATGGATGTCGCAATCGGCGATCGCGGTCTTGATGCCGGTTGACGATGCCGCTTCCGGGCGTTCCCGAATCTGGACGTTCATCGCGTCGTCTCCTATTCAGTTGCGGGCATGATCTTGTCCGAAAACCGGAGGCCACTTTTCGGGATCATGCCCCACCTTGAGCCGCGGATAGGTCGCATGCGGATTGTCGATCATGATCTTGCGCACCAGATCCTGCGACAACCCCTGCGGCAGCACCTCGTCACCGTCGAACTGCCAATGCGGGTAATCGGTCGAGAATAGGAGCAATTCGTCCGACTGCATATGGTCGAACAGCCGGTTCAGCGTCTCTGGTTCCGGCGGTGCGTCGACCGGCTGCAGCGAGAAGCGGATGTTGCTGCGCACAATCTCCAGCGGCGCGCGGTCGACCCACGGCGTTTCCATGCGCACGCCGCGCCAGAACTTGTGCAACCGCCACAGGAATGGCGGCAGCCAGGTGAAGCCGGACTCCAGCATCACCATTTTCAAATTCGGATGACGTACGAACACGCCCTCGACGATCAGGCTCGTGAGCTGGGTCTGGAACGCCTGCGCCTGTGCGACATAGTCCTCGATGTGATAGGAGCCCCAGCCGACCGAGGTCGGCGGGTTGTGATAGGCGCTGCCGGCGTGGATACCGATCGGCAGGCCGAGCCGCTCGGCGGCGGCGTAGATCGGCCAGTAGTGACGCTTGCCGAGCGGCATGTCGCCCATGACAAGCATCAGCACCTGAACGAAGCGCTTGTCCTGCGCGCAGCGCTCGATCTCGGCGACCGCCTTCTCGATGCTCTGCACCGGGATCACGATCGCGCCGCGCAGACGATCGTCCTTGTCGAGCCATTCCTTGGCCAGCCAATCGTTCAGCGCGCGGCAGAAGGCATCGGCCATGTCCTCGGAGAACACCATCTGCACGCCGTAAAGCGGATTGCAGATGCCGTACGCGGAGCCGAATTTGTCGAGCGCCTGGCGCTGCATGTCGGCGAGGCTCGAGCCCGGTTTGCCCTGCGCGGGGCGCCAGTCCGGCCGCGACGAGATCGGCGAATTGGTGGGATAGGATTGCGAGATCAGGTCCGTCATGCCGCGCGTCGTCACCTGGTCGCGCCAGTAGTCGTTCATGTATGGCAGCAGGCTGGTGAGGTGAGGCACGGCGGGATGCAGATCGCAATCCACGCCGCCCACGATCGGCAACGTCATGGTGTTTCCTCGGCTCCGCGCACGCTCACAATATCTTGCGAGGCGCAGCTTGATCGTTGTTCGATATTCAAGCAGGCCGAGCCGCGATCCGCAACTCGGCAGGGACGGATGTGGTGTGCTAGGAAGGCAGAACGCCCTACGGGATTTTCATGGCAAGCCACGAGAAAGAGCGCCGATGAACGCACTCACATCCATCGCTGAACAGGTCGCCGCGAAACTGATCGCGAACAAGCAGACGATTGCGGTCGCGGAATCGTCCACCGGCGGGCTGATCTCGGCATCGCTGCTCGCAGTGCCGGGCGCGTCGGCCTACTTCCTCGGCGGCGGCGTGATCTACACCCGCGACGCGCGGCGCGCGCTGATGGATATTCCGGACGACGCAATGCGCGGGCTCCGCTCGTCATCGGAACCCTATGCGCAGCTGCTGGCGCGGCAGATCCGCGAGCGCCTCTCGACCGACTGGGGATTGTCGGAGACCGGCGCCGCCGGCCCGACCGGCAATCGCTACGGCGATGCCGCCGGCCACAGCTGCATGGCGGTCGCAGGTCCCAGGCAGCAGGTGATCACGCTGGAGACCGGAAGCGGCGACCGGCAGGCCAACATGCAGGCGTTCGCGAAGGCGGCGCTGGAGTTACTGTTGAAGAATTTGGAGCGGTGATCGCTTCACATGCGCGACACGCGACGACATCGAATCTTCGCTCACGAACTCGATCTCCCCCCGTCATCCTGAGGAGCGCGAAGCGCGTCTCGAACGATCGACGGCCACCAGCGGGGCCGTGCATCCTTCGAGGCTCGCCCAGCGGCGCAAGTGCGCCGCAAGGCTCGCACCTCCAGCGACAAAGGCGAAGCCTTTGCGCGGGGATGACGGGGTCAATTATCTAGCTCGCTAACCTACTTCTCGCGGAACGAGCGCATGAACTGGTCGCTCAGCGGCTTCATCAGATACGACAGCATGGTGCGGTCGCCGGTCTGGACGAAAGCCTCCACCGGCATGCCGGGGATGATCTTCACCTCGCTGCCGAGGCGCGCGACCTCTTCCGGCGGCATCGAGACGCGGATGGTGTAGTAGCTCTGCCCGGTGCGCTGGTCGGTTGTGGTGTCGGCGGAGACGCGGGTAACGACGCCGTTCAGCTCCGGCGTGGTGCGCTGGTTGAAGGCGGAGAGCCGTAGCACCGTCTTCTGTCCGACCTGAAGCTTGTCGATGTCCTGCGGATTGACCTTGGCCTCGACCGACAGGTCGTCGGCCCTCGGCACGATCATCATGATCGCATCGCCCGCGGTGATGACGCCGCCGACGGTGTGGACGGTGGATTGCAGCACGACGCCATCCTGCGGCGCCCGGATGTCGATGCGACGGAGCTGGTCTTCGGCGGTCACCTTGCGCTCGACGAACTCGCCGATCTTGTCGTTGGCCTCGCGCAGGTCCTTCGAGACCTCCGAGAGCATGTCCTTGTCAACCTGTATGATCTGCAGCTCGGTCTCGGTGATCTTGCCCTTGGCCTGCGCGCGCGACGCGATGTACTGTGCGCGCTCGCCGGAGAGCCGCGCCGCGTCCCGCTCCAGTGTCGTCAGGCGGGTGAGTTGCACCAGATGCTGCTCATAGAGCTGGCGGACGCCGACCAGCTCCTGCTGCACCAGCGCGATCTCCTTGTCCTTGGCGGTTTCCTGCGCCTGCAGGCCGGCGATTTCCTCGTTGAGCTGGGTGACGCGCTCGCGCAGTTGCGCCTTCTGGCCGGCGCGGCCGTTGACCCGCACCTCGAACAGCTTGGTTTCGCTCGTCATGATATCGCGAACGTCGGGATCCCTCGCCTGTTCGGTGAGCTGCGGCGGAAACGCGATCTTGTCGAGGCCTTGCTGCTCGGCCTGGAGCCGGGCCGCGCGCGCATAGAGACCGTTCAGCGTCTTGACCACGATCGCAAGGCTCGCCTTCACGACGGTCTCGTCGAGACGCACCACAACGTCGCCCGCCTTGACCGTGTCGCCGTCGCGCGCCAGGATTTCGCCGACGACGCCGCCGGTCGGATGCTGTACCTTCTTGACGTTGGTATCGACCACCACCGAGCCCGGCGCGATCAGCGCACCCGAGATCGGCACCGTCGCCGCCCAACCGCCGACGCCGCCGCCCAGCACCAGAACCACGGCGAGGCCGACCACGAGGTGCTTCCTGATCGAAGCATGTGCGTTGCGCGGTTGAACGGTGACGCGATCGTTCATGCGGTCGTTCATGACTTGGCCGCCCCGGCATCGGCGACGATCTTGATTGGCGTCGGCACCGGCGGGGCGGCGCGCTGCAGCACCTGCGCCAGCACGGTTTCTTTCGGCCCGAAGGTCTGCATGCGGCCGTCCTTCAACACCAGCAGCTGGTCGACGCCCTCGATGCCGATCGGCCGATGCGCGACCACGATGACGACGGCGCCGCGCTCGCGAGCGCCACGCACCGCGCGGGTCAGCGCCTCGTCGCCTTCGCTGTCGAGATTGGAGTTCGGCTCGTCCAGCACGATCAGGAACGGACTGCCGTAGAGCGCGCGCGCCAGCGCCACGCGCTGGGCCTGGCCGGCGGAGAGCGCGGCGCCCTGCTCGCCGACCTGGGTGTCGTAGCCCTCGCGCATCTTGATGATCATCTCATGCACGCCGGCCTCCTTGGCCGCCGCGATGATGCCGTCGGACTTGGCCTCGGGATCGAACCTACAGATGTTCTGCGCGACCGTGCCGGCGAACAGTTCGACATCCTGCGGCAGATAGCCGACATAGCGGCCGAGTTCATCCGACGACCACTGATCGAGCGCGGCACCGTCAAGCCGCACCTTGCCGCGCACCGGCACCCAGACGCCGACCAGCGCCCGGATCAGCGACGACTTGCCGGACCCGCTCGGGCCGATCACGCCGACGCCGCTGCCGGCTTCGACGGCAAAGCTGACGTCCTGCACGATGGGACGTTGGTCGCCCGGCGCGACCATGGTCACCGCCTCGACCGTGAGCTTCTTCTCCGGCGCCTGCAGCAGCGTCTGCTCCGGCCGCGCCGGAATCTGCTGCAGCAGGCGGTTGAGGCGATGCCAGCTCTGACGCGCGGCGACGAAGCTCTTCCAATGCGCGATCGCAAGATCGACCGGCGCCAGCGCCCGCGCGCTCAGGATCGAGCCGGCGATGATGATGCCGCCGGTGGCCTCCTGGTGGATCACGAGATAGGCGCCGACCGCGAGCACGGCGGACTGCAGCATCATGCGCAGCACCTTGGCGACCGCACCGAGCCCGCCGGTGACGTCGCTGGCACGTTGATTGCCGGACAGATACTCCTCGTTGGCCTCGTTCCAGCGCTTGTTCATGCGCCCGGCCATGCCCATCGCCACCAGCACTTCGGCATTGCGGCGGCTGGAGGCAGCGAGATCGTTGCGCCGCGCCGCGAGCGACATCGCCTCCCTGGCCGGCGTGCGCGACATGTATTCGGTGATCAGCGTCAGCGTCACCAGGATGATGGCGCCGACCAGCGCCGTGACGCCGAGCAGCCAGTGGAACGCGAAGCAGATCAGCATGTAGAACGGCAGCCAGGGCAGGTCGAAGAAGGCACCGGGGCCCATGCTGCCGAGGAAGGAGCGCACATTGTCGAGGTCGCGCAGCGGCTGCAGTCCCTCGCTGCGATTGCCGGCTATCAGCGGCAGCCGCACGATGGTGTCGAACACCCGCGCATTGAGGGCTTCGTCGAGCGAGGTGCCGACGCGGCCGAGGATCCGTCCGCGCAGCAGATCGAGCACGCCCTGGGCGATGTAGAGCACGGCGGCGATGACGACGAGGCCGACCAGGGTCGGAACGCTGCGGCTCGGTAGCACGCGGTCGTAGACCTGCAGCATGAACATCGAACCTGTCAGGTACAGCAGGTTGATCATGCAACTGATGAGGCCGACGCCGATGAAGGCACTGCGGCATGCGCGCAGCGCCTCAGCCAGTTCGGAACGCCGGACAGCGGGCGCAGCTGCCATAAAAACCGATCTCTGCAAAACAAAAGAGTTGCGTGATCACCACGTTGTACAGACGTTTGTGACCACCGTCCATTTCAAGTCGCGCCGAGCAGAGCACGGTTCGCCAGCTATTTTTGTGATCCCACAGACAGTTGACGGAATAATTAGGGTTAACCGGCCGCGGAACCCGGGCTTGAGCCGGCGGCGCTTCCCGGAAAGGGCACGAGAATGACCGACATCGAGACCCGGCCGACCTCGCCATCGATATCGAGCAACACCCCGCTGCCGACACCAAGCCCGACCTCCGGGCGCCAGCGGGCTTCGGCGCGAACGCCGATCCACTCGCCCCGCGGCGGCCTGAACAGCTGCACCGCGAGGTTCGGATTGGGGTCGGCCACCACGTTCTGCACCGGGCGCGCGATGCCGTGGGTCCAGTCGGCCGGACCGAGCACCTGCGCCATCGGGCCGGCATCCGCAATCACGTCATGATGCATGCGAAACCAGGCGACATCGCCGTCGGCCCGGGCCTCCATCGCGTCCATGAACCAGCTGCGGCCATGGACGGCATGCGGGCTGCGCAACGGAAAGCGCACGGGATCGACCGGGTCGGCTGCGCTGCGGTGAAAGCCGGGGATCTCCACCGCACGGTCGCGCGACAAGGTCACCCGCACGGTCGCGCAGGGCTGCGCCTCACCGGCCGGCCAGAGCGTGTTGTCGACGACGCTGACCCGGCCGCCTTCGGCCACGACCGTCACTTGCGTACGCAACTCCGCCATCGGTGTCGGCCGCAGGAACCAGGCCGACGCCGAGATCGCGGTGCCCCAATTGCGCGCATTTGCCATGGCCTCGACCTCGGCGGTCAGGAGGCTCGCGACCGCGCCGCCCTGAAGGCCAGCGAACGGCCCGGCCGCCAGCGCGGCAGGCCTCCAGTGATGCGGCGTAGCTGTGGGTTCGAAGATGGCCAAGGCGAGCGGTCCCTGAGGTGAGCGGGATTGAGCGTTTGGCCAATCTGATCCAAGAATAGTGGCCATGACAAAAGGCCATTCATCACTCGAGGTAAACAGGATTCACCCATTGGATGCCCCCGATCCGCGGGTCATCCCGCCGCTTGCGGCGCTGCTCGCCTTCGAGCGCGCCGCCACGCAGCTCAGCTTCCGCCGCGCCGCCCGCGACCTGTCGCTGAGCCCGTCGGCGATCAGCCACCAGATCCGCGGGCTGGAACAACAGTTCGGCACCAGGCTGTTCGTCCGCGGCGCGCGCTCGGTGCGGCTGACCGCGGACGGCGAACGCTACCTTGCAAAGGTGTCGGCGGCGCTGGCGACGCTGGACGAGGCGAGCCGCGACATGCTGCGGCAACGCGGCGAGACCGGCGGGGAACTGTGGATCAGCTCACTGCCGTTCTTCACCAGCGCGGTGCTGCTGCCGGCGCTGCCGGAATTCAAGCGTCGCCATCCGCAGCTGACGCTGCGGATCGAGGCCACCCATCAATATGCCGACTTCAACAGCTCCCGCGTCGACGTCGCGATCCGCTACGGACGGGAACATGCCGCCGGGCTGCGGGTCGAGCCGCTGCTCCAGGTCAGGGGATTGCCGGTCTGCACGCCAGCGCTGGTCAAGGCAGGGCTTCGGACGCCAGCAGACCTGTCGCGCGAGGTGCTGATCCACGTCACGACGCAACCGCGGGCGTGGCCGGCCTGGCTGAAAGAGGCCGGGCTGCCGCATCTCGCCCCGCGCGGGCATCTGTGGCTCGACAGCGTGCCGGCGATGCTGGAAGCCGCCGAGCACGGGCTCGGCGTGGCGCTGGCGTTGGCGCCTCTCATCAAGGTGCGGCCGGGCTTCGGCAAGCGGCTGGTGGCGCCGTTTGCGTTCGAGCCGGCGCAGCACGAGACGATCTACCTGGTCTCCCGCACCGAGCAGGCGCGGGACCGGCGGATATCAGCGGTGCGGCGCTGGATCGCCGACGCGGTCGCGCGGGCGAGCTAGACCGTCACTGCCGTTGGCTCGGCGAGGACACAGCGTGCCAGACGGCCGGCCGCAACCTGCACACTGGGCGGCAGGCTCTCGCTGCAACGTGGCTCGGCGAACCTGCAGCGTGGTGCAAAGGAGCAACTGACCGGCGCGTGGTCGAGCGAGGGCGGCGTGCCGGGAATAGTCTCGAGCCGCTGGCCGCGCATCGCGCCGTGAATGGTCGAAGCCAGCAAGCCCTTCGCGTAAGGATGCACCGGCGTGCGCACGATATCGCGCAAGGCGCCCTGCTCCACGATCTGCCCGGCATACATCACCGCGACGCGGTCGCAGATCTCGATGGCGACGCCGATGTCATGGGTGACGAAGATGACGGACATGCCGAACTCGCGCTGCAATTCGCGCAGCAGCAGCAGGATCTGGATCTGCACGGTGGCATCGAGCGCCGTGGTCGGTTCGTCCGCGAGCAGGATCTTCGGCTTGCAGGCCAGCGCCAGCGCGATCATCGCACGCTGGCGCATGCCGCCCGACATCTCGTGCGGATAGGACTCCAAGCGCCGCTTCGCCGAGGGGATCCGCACCACTTCGAGCATCTCGAGCGCGCGCGCGGTGGCCTCGCGCTCGCTCTTGCCCTCGTGACGCATCACCGTCTCCGCGATCTGGCGGCCGATGGTGTAGACCGGATCGAGCGCCAGCGCCGGCTCCTGGAAGATCATCGAGACGGTCTGGCCGCGGAATGCGGACAGCGCCTCATCGTCCATCGCCAGCACCTCCCGGCCCAGCACTTTCACGCTGCCGGAGATCTGCGTGCGTTTCCGCGGCAGCAGCCGCATCAGCGCGCGCAAGGTCACACTCTTGCCCGAGCCGGACTCGCCGAGCAGCCCCAACACCTCGCCCTCGCCGAGCTGCAGGCTGAGATCGTTCACGGCGTGGACCGTGCGATCGCCGGTGAAGCGGATGTTGAGGTTGTTGATCTCGACGAGGTTGGTCATGCGAGCTTGGGGACCCTGGCGTGGAAGTCGGTCGCACGCTGGAAGGCGGCGCCGATCCGGAGCAACACGGCTTCCTCGAAAGAGCGGCCGACCAGTTGCATGCCGACCGGCAGACCCGTCTTGGTGAAGCCCGAGGGGATCGAGAGCGAGGGCACACCGAGATAGTTGAACGGGCGGGTGAAGCGTGAGAGCCGCTGGATCACCGCCTCCGCGCCCGGGCCGTTGCCGACGTCGCTTTCGGCGATCGTCGGCGCCGGCACCGGAGCCGATGGCGCGATCAGAGCATCGACGCCGCTGACCGCCGCGTTGTGCGCCGCGAGCGCCGGACCGCGCCAGCGCATCGCCTCGAGATAGCTGACCGCGGGAATGGTCAGGCCGTTCTGCAACCGCATCAGGACCTGCGCGCCGTAATCCTGCGGCCGCTCGATCATCCAGCGTTTATGGAAGGCGGCGGCTTCGGCCGCGAGCACCAGCTGCGACGCGGCGCTGAGCTGGCGCTGATCGGGCAGCTCGACCTTGACGATCTCGGCGCCTTCCTTCTTCAACGTCGCCACCGTCTCGTCGAGGATGCGCGCCACCTCGGGATCGAGGTCGTCCACATAGAATGCCGTCGGCACGCCGATCTTGAGACCCTTCAGCGACTGCCTGGTCGCTGCCATGTAGTCCGGCACCGGCTGTGTCGACGCTGTGAGATCCTCGGGATCGGCGCCGGCCATCAGGCCGAGCAGCAGCGCGCAGTCCTCCGCGGTCTGCGCCAGCGGGCCGACGGTATCGAGCGACTGCGACAGCGGCATCGCGCCGGCGCGGCTGACGCGGCCAACGGTGGTCTTCAGGCCGGTGACGCCGCAGAAATGTGCGGGCATCCGCACCGAGCCGCCGGTGTCGGAGCCGAGCGCCGCAAACGTAAGCCGCGCGGCGACCGCCGAGCCCGAGCCCGACGACGAGCCGCCGGTGATGTGCTCGGTGTTCCAGGGATTGCGCACCGGGCCGTAATGCACGTTGTGGCCGGTCGGCCCATAGGCGAACTCGACCATCTGCAGCGAGCCGAGCCGGACCTGTCCGGCATCCTTCAGCCGCTGCAATGCCGTCGCTGTGGTCTTCGGCACGAAATCGCGGCGGATCAGCGAGCCGCAGGTCACGACCTTGCCGGCGTCATAATACATGTCCTTGTGCGCCAGCGGCACGCCGTGCAGCGCGCCACGGCTGTTGCCCTTGGCGAGCGCGGCATCGGCCTCGGTCGCGGCGGCAAGCGCCTGTTCGGATTCGATCGCCATATAGGCATTGAGCCGTGGCTGCCACTCGGCAATGCGATGCAGCACGGCGCGCGTCACCTCGTGCGAGGAGACCTTCTTGTCGGCAATCGCCTTGGCGACCGCGGTCAGCGTCATCAGGGCCGGATCAGAGGTCATTTCGACTCCTTTGCGATCTGCGCCAGCAGGAAGCTCGCGGGTTCGAGATCGAAGGGCAGCGTGCCGGCGATCGCGGCGAAGCCGTCGAATGCCGGCCCGATCGAATTGGCGATGCGGGTGGCGGTTTCGTCGTCAGCGGGCACGTCGGCAACGTGCGCGATCACCTTGACGTCCTTGGCAGTGGGTCTGGTCATGCCGCGTTTTCTCCTTTTGCTTTTGCCGGCGCGCGGCTGTGCCCCGAGCCAGGAATGGCCATGTAGCACGCCGCTTGATGGCCCATTGTATCGAGATCGCTGAGTTTAGGCGTGTCGTTTGCGCAGAGCGGCTCCGCAAACGGACAACGGGTGTGAAACCGGCAACCTGACGGCGGATCGATCGGGTTGGGCGGATCGCCCGAGATCGGCGGCACCTCGGTGCGCTTGTCGGGATCGGATGACGGCATCGCCGCCAGCAGCGCGCGGGTATAGGGATGCGCCGGCGCGTCCCAGACCGCATCGACCGGACCGAGCTCGACGACCTCGCCG
Source organism: Bradyrhizobium sp. CER78 (assembly GCF_029846235.1). Classification (GTDB taxonomy): domain Bacteria; phylum Pseudomonadota; class Alphaproteobacteria; order Rhizobiales; family Xanthobacteraceae; genus Bradyrhizobium. The sequence goes on along the minus strand of NZ_JARVWP010000025.1, from coordinate 6,564 downwards.
AGATACATCACCAGCACACGGTCGGAGATGTAGCGCACGACGTTGAGATCGTGGCTGATGAAGAGATAGGTCAGGCCGAATTCGCGCTTCAAATCGGCGAGCAGATTGAGCACCTGCGCCTCGACCGATTTGTCGAGCGCCGAGACTGCCTCATCGAGGATCACGAGCCGCGGCGACAGCGCGAGCGCGCGGGCGATATTGACGCGCTGGCGCTGGCCGCCGGACACTTCGTGTGGATAGCGATTGGCGAAAATCTCCGGCCGCAGGCCGACCTTGCCGAGCAGCTCCCGCGCCAGCGTCCGTGACGTGTCATCGGCCATGCCGTGGACTTTCGGTCCGAAGGCAATGGACTCCTCGATGGTGAGGCGCGGATTGAGCGAGGCGTAGCTGTCCTGGAACACCATCTGCACGCCGCGCCGCAGATCGCGCAGCGAGAGCGACGGACCGACCTGCCTTCCGTCATAGATGATGTCGCCGGCATCGCGCGTCATCAAATGCATCAACAGCCGCGCCGTGGTCGACTTGCCGCAGCCGGATTCGCCGACGATACCGACCGTCTCGCCCTTCATCACCGCAAAGCTGACGTCGTCGACGGCGCGCACGGTCTTGCGCGGGCTGAACAGCCCGCCGCGCACCGGGAAGTGCTTGGTCAGCCCCTTGACCTGCAATAGCGGCTGCGCGGCACCGCCGATGTCGGCGACCGGCTCCAGCATGTCGATGGGAGTTGTTGTATCGGTCATGTCGAGCACGCAAGGATTACCTCTCCCCACTGGGGAGAGGTCGGCGCGCAGCGCCGGGTGAGGGCCTTAGGTCCCACGAAAGGGCGTAACCCCTCACCCAGATCGCATCTAACGATGCGATCTGACCTCTCCCACAAGGGGAGAGGTGAACCGCCGCTGCGGAGAGAGGCTGCGAGCATTGTCATCGCATTAGTTCCTGATGTCCATGGCGCTGCGCATGCCGTCGCTGAGCAGATTGAAGCAGATCGAGACCGCGAAGATCATGGCGCCCGGCAGCGCCGCGACCCAGGGATTGACATAGATCGCGGTGCGCAGCGTATTCAGCATCAGGCCCCATTCCGGCTCCGGCGGCTTTGTCCCCAGCCCGAGGAAGGAGAGACCGGCGGCCAGGATCATCGACACCGAGATCAGGCCGGTGGCATAGACGAAGATCGGGCCGAGCACATTGCCGAGCATGTGCACGCGCATGATCGTGAAGGGACCTGCGCCGGACGCGCGCGCCGCCTCGACGAAATCCATGTTGCGGACGCCGGTGGTGACGCTTTCGGCGACGCGGGTGATCTGCGGCACGAATACGATGGTCAGCGACACGATCGAATTGGTGATGCCGGCGCCGAGCGCGCCCGAGATCGCGATCGCCAGCAGCACCGACGGAAAGGCATAGAACACGTCGACGGTGCGCATGATCGCGGTATTGAGCTTGCCGCCGACATAGCCGGCGACGAGGCCGAGCGAGGTGCCGATCCCGAAGGCGAGGATCACCGGCAGGATGCCGATCACCAGCGAGAGCCGTCCGCCATAGATCAGCCGCGCCAACATATCGCGGCCGAGTTCGTCGGTGCCGAGCGGATAGCCCGGCGTGCCGATATGGCGCAGACGACGGATCATCGAGCCCTGATAGGGATCGGCGAGATGCAGCCACGGCGCCAGCAGCGCCGAGGCAAAGATCAGCAACAGGATGACGGCGCAAGCCATGCTGACCTTGTCGCGCCGGATGCGGCGACCAACCGTCGCCCAATAACCGCGCGCCTTGGTCGCGGGGACGGCCTGCAATGCGGTATCGCTCATTGCGCTCATACTCAGCTCCGCTTGATACGCGGATCGATCGCGGCCTGCGCGATGTCGACCAGGAGGTTGAGCAGCACGAAGAACAGCGCCAGCACCAGGATTGTGCCCTGCAGCAGCGGCAGATCGCGCTGGAAGATCGCCGAATTCAGCAGCAGCCCCGACCCCGGCCAGGAGAACACGGTCTCGATCAGGATCGAGCCGCCGAGCATGTAGCCGAGCTGCAGGCCCATCACCGCGAGCGCGGTCGGCGCCGCGTTCTTGACGACGTGGCGAAATACCTCGGTCTCGCGCAGGCCCTTGGCACGCAGCGCCTCGACGAAATCCTGGCTCAGGATATCGCCGGTCAGCGCACGCACCGTGCGGGTGACGATGCCCATCGGGATCACCGACGTGGTGATCGCCGGCAGCACCAGATAACGCAGATGCTCCCAGTCCCACGCCCAAGCGCCGGAGCCGCCGGGGCCTGCGCCGACCGCGGGCAACCAGTTGAGCTGCACCGAGAAGATGATGACCAGCACCATGCCGAGCCAGTAATGCGGCAGCGAGACGCCGGCGATGGCAATTGATGTCGCGACCTTGTCGACCCAGGTGTCGCGGAAATATCCGGCGATCAGCCCGAACAGCAGACCGAGCGTGAAGCCGATCATCGCAGCCGAGATCGCCAGCATCACGGTGTTGCCGACCGCGCGCATCACCTCCGACAGGACGGGCCGCCCGGTCGCGATCGAATTGCCGAGATCGCCATGGATCGCGCGCCACAGCCACAAGCCGAACTGCACGGGCAATGGACGATCGAAGCCGTAGGCGGTGCGCAATTGCGCGGCGAGCTCCTGCGAGGCATCGGCCGGCAGCACCGCGACCAAGGGATCGCCGGGCGTGATGTGCACCAGCAGGAAGCACACCAGCGCGACGCTGAGCACGATCGGAATGACGTAGACGATCCGTCTGGACGTATAGGCGAGCACGGTGCGTTCTCTCTTCCTTCTCCCCTTGTGGGAGAAGGTGGCGCGCAAAGGCGCGCCGGATGAGGGGTTCTTTCCGCGGATGCAGTCAGTTCAATTCGGGAAGAAGCGTCCGCGGAGACAACCCCTCACCCGGCTTCGCATTCGCGAAGCCACCCTCTCCCACAAGGGGAGAGGGTGCACCGATTACGTTGCCGGCATCACGGCGCGACCGTGACCGGCGAGAAGTCGACGAACCAGCTCTTCGGCTGCACGAAGCCCTTGATCTTCGGGCTCATCACTCGCGGTGCGACGTCGTGGGCGACATAGAGGAATGCCGCGTCGTCGACCGAGGCCGCGTGCAGCTCGGCGAGCGCCGCGTCGCGGGCGGCGGGCTCAAAGGTCTGGCGGGCCTTCTTCACGAGCTCGTCGAATTTCGGATTGTTGATGAAACCCCAATTGTTGGAGACCGGCGGCGCCATGCCCGATTGCAGGAAGCGCACCAGCGCGAAGAACGGATCCATCGCCGCATAGGTGACGTTGATCGCATTCGAGCCGTTGGCCGACGGATCCTTGGTGCCGCGCCGCCAGTTGGTGAACAGCGTGTTCCACTCGATGACGTCGAGCTGCACATCGAAGTAGCACTCGGCCAACGCCTGTTGCAGATACTCGTTCATCGGCAGCGGCAGCATCTGGCCCGACCCCGACGCCGAGGTCTGGACCTTGACCGTCAGCTTCTTGTTCGGACCGAAACCTGCCTCCTGCATCAGCTTCTGTGCAGCCGGCTTGTCATACTTGATCTGGAAGGTCGGGTTGCCGCGCCAGGGATGTCCGGGCTCGAACGTGCCGGTGGCCGGCACCATCAGGCCCGCGAGCAGGCCGTCGCGCAGTCCTTCGCGATCGATGCAGAGATTGGCGGCCTTGCGGACGCGGATGTCATTCCACGGCGAGCCCTCGACGCGGGAGAACTGCCACGGCCAGACGTGCGGCTCCTCGTTGGAATAGAGATTGAAGCCGCGCTGCTTGATCTCGGGCAGCGCGTCCGGCGCCGGCGCCTCGATCCAGTTGACCTGGCCGGATAACAACGCCGCGGTGCGCGCATTGGCTTCCGGCATCGGCAGCAGCACCATCTTGTCGGTCTTCGGCACCCGCGCCTTGTCCCAGTAGTTATCGTTCTTCACCAGCTCAAGCCGCTCGCGCGGGGTGAAGCTCGACATCTTCCAGGGCCCGGTGCCCGACGCATCCTTGGCGAACGCGGCCCATGCGGCCTGCGACTTGGCCTTGGCATCGGCGCCTTCAGCCTTATCGTAGAACTGCTGCCACTTGGCCGGGCTCGCCATGAACAGATTGGTGAGGTTGATCGGCAGGAAGCTGTCGGGCTCCTTGGTGGTCAGCTCCACCGTCATGTCGTCGACCTTGCGCGCCGAGACCAGGGTCGGCATGCGCGAGGCGGTGACGCCGACCTGGCTCGGATCGAATTGCGGCGCGTCCTGCTTCAGGACCTTGTCGACGTTCCAGACCACGGCGTCGGCATTGAACGGCGAGCCGTCGTGAAATCTGACACCAGAACGCACCTTGAATATCCACTTGGTCTTGTCGGCGTCGTCGACCTTCCATTCGGTGGCAAGGCCCGGGATCAATGTGCTCGCCTTGTCCGACGAGGACAGGTCCCACATCGTCAGCGCGTCATACATCGTCAGGCCGGTGAAGCGATTGCCCTCAAAACCCTGGTCGGGCTGCCCGAGCGTGCGCGGAATGTCGGCAGCGGTCATGCCAATGCGCAGCACGGTCTCGGCGCCAGCGATCGCCGGCATACAAGTGGCTATCGCAAGCGCCAGCATGATCGCCGTCGCATTGGTCTTCCTGTTACGCATCTCAGCAACCCCTTCGAAGTCTGGTGACGTTTTTGGTGATTATTTCTTGGGCAAGCGTATGCAATGCCTGTGCCAAGGGGAATAGTTCTTCAGCAAAATACCGTTGGGCGCGTCATTTCTTCCCACTTCGCACCTGAAGCGTGCGAAGATGCCTATTCTGGCATCATGCTTGCAAGATTTGGTTCCGACTTCCCACCAACGGAGCCTTTCATATGCGCGCGCGCAATTCGATCCTGACGGCAGCAGTGGCGCTGGCCCTGGCTGCGGGCTGGCCGGCCCCGTCGGCGCAGGCCGAGTCCATTGTGCGCTACGGCATTTCGATGGCCGACATTCCGCTGACGACCGGCCAGCCCGATCGCGGCGCCGGCGCCTATCAGTTCACGGCCTACACGATCTACGATCCGCTGGTCGCCTGGGAGATGGATGTTGCCGACCGGCCGGGCAAACTGGTGCCGGGGCTTGCGACCGAATGGAAGGTCGACGACAGCGACAAGACAAAGTGGCGCTTCACGCTGCGCAAGAACGTCAAATTCCACGACGGCAGCGACTTCAACGCCGACGCCGTGATCTGGAATCTCGACAAGGTGCTGAACGACAAGGCACCGCAATTCGACAAGCGGCAGAGCGCGCAGGTGAAGACCCGCCTGCCCTCGGTTGCGAGCTACGCCAAGATCGACGACTTCACCGTCGAGATCACCACCAAGACGGTCGATTCCTTCTTCCCCTACCAGATGCTCTGGTTCCTGGTCTCGAGCCCCGCGCAATATGAAAAGCTCGGCAAGGACTGGGACAAGTTCGCCAGCCAACCCTCCGGCACCGGTCCGTTCAAGCTAACCAAGCTGGTGCCGCGCGAACTCGCCGAGCTGACCAAGAACCCGGACTATTGGGACAAGAAGCGGCTCGCAAAGGCCGACAAGCTGATCCTGATCCCGATGCCGGAGGCGCTGACCCGCACCAACGCGTTGCTCGCCGGTCAAGTCGATCTGATCGAGACGCCGGCGCCCGACGCCGTGCCGCAGCTCAAGGCCGCCGGCATGAGGATCGTCGACAACGTGACGCCGCATGTCTGGAATTATCACTTGAGCGTGCTGCCGGGCTCGCCATGGGCCGACATCCGCCTGCGCAAGGCACTCAATCTCGCGATCGACCGCGACGCGGTGGTCGGCCTGATGAATGGCCTCGCCAAGCCCGCCAAGGGCCAGGTCGACCCGTCGAGCCCGTGGTTCGGCAAGCCGAGCTTTGAGCTGAAATACGACCTCGCGGCCGCGAAAAAGCTGGTGGAGGAAGCCGGCTATTCCAAGGACAAGCCGCTGAAGACCACCTTCATCATCGCCCAGGGCGGCACCGGGCAGATGCTGTCGCTGCCGATGAACGAATTCCTGCAGCAGAGCTTCAAGGAGATCGGCATCGATATCGATTTCAAGGTGGTCGAGCTCGAGACGCTGTATTCGCACTGGCGCAAGGGCGCGGCCGACGAGATGAACGCCGGCATCACCGCCAACAACATCGCCTATGTCACGTCGGACCCGCTGTATGCCATCGTGCGGTTCTTCCATTCCGGCCAAGTGGCGCCGACCGGCGTCAACTGGGGCGGCTACAAGAATCCGAAGGTCGACGCGCTGATCGACGAGGCCAAGCAGACCTTCGACGGCGCCAAACAGGATGCGCTGCTGGCGCAGGCCCACGCGCTGATCGTCGACGATGCCGCGCTGGTGTGGGTGGTGCACGACACCAATCCGCATGCGCTGTCTCCGAAGGTGAAATCCTTCGTGCAGGCGCAGCACTGGTTTCAGGATCTGACGCAGATCGGATTGGAGTAGATCTCTCTACCGTCGTCCGCGTCCTTCCATCGTCGTCCCGGCGAAGGCCGGGACCCATAACCACCAATGTGCGTTGTTAAGAAGCCGTCTGGCCGCCTGCCCATTGCGTCGGCCACGGCGT